>NZ_BBMK01000025.1 GCF_000755285.1 Nonlabens ulvanivorans
GCTTGCCAGATTGCATTACTCGTGTCGGCTGTACTTCCTGCTGTAAACACACATGGATTTGTTGGGTCTGGATCGGTTCCGTTAGAATCTCCATCTCCATCACAATCGGCGGCTTGCCAGATTGCATTACTCGTATCTGCTGTACTTCCTGCTGTAAACACACATGGATCATTTGGTGCTGGATCGGTTCCGTTGGAATCTCCATCACCATCACAATCTGCTGCTTGCCAAATTGGATTACTTGTATCTGCTACACTTCCGGCTGTAAACACACATGGATCTGTTGGATCTGCATCCGTTCCATTGGAGTCTCCATCGCCATCACAGTCTGCTGCTGCCCATACATCATATGCATTTTGAGCTGGAGTTCCTGCCATCATTGGATTTGTTGGTATCGTAGCATTTGTTACACTACATGGATCAAATGGCTCTGTACCATTCATCACTTCTTCTCCGTTAGTCTCGCCATCACCATCACAGTCTGCGGCTGCCCATACGGCATAGTTCGCATCACTTACATCTGGTACTGTTGCTGTTCCACTTACATCACATGGATCTGTTGGATC
>NZ_BBMK01000024.1 GCF_000755285.1 Nonlabens ulvanivorans
TGGCGCTCCTGCGTCTACAGCATCAAAAGCATCATCAATACCATCGCCATCAGTATCGCCTACTTCAGTAGTATCTGCGATTCCATCATTATCTAAATCATCTCCTTCAATACGATCGCTTACGCCATCATTATCACTGTCATCATCTAAGTAATCTGGAGCATCTGTTCCATCTGTGTTCTCTGGTGTGATTCCTTCGCCACTTCCTGGAGTCGTCTCATAGGCATCATCCAATCCATTCAAGTCACTATCTACACCATCTGGGGGCTGTGTAACCTGGTGTTGTTTGTGCTTCTACGTTATCTGGAATACCATCATTGTCAGCATCTTGATCAAACTGATCGATAAGACCATCATTATCACTATCAAAACTGTCTACTACGCCATCGCCATTTAAGTCATTGGCCGGTGTAACATCTTGGTAGTTTAAGATACCATCATTGTCAGCATCGCCTAGTGGATCTACTCCACCATTCTCTACCGTATCTAAGATACCGTCATTATCATCATCGATATCTACTAAGTCATTGATACCATCTCCATCATTGTCTGGAATCTCCAAGTAATCTGGTGTTCCATTCATATCAGCATCTGGAATCTCATCTGCTGTTGGTATT
>NZ_BBMK01000023.1 GCF_000755285.1 Nonlabens ulvanivorans
AAACATAAGAAATGATGAATAAATTATTAACTATTATATTATTGTTCGCTTTCGCGAAAGCGGTAACTGCACAACAGGATCCACAATACACTCAGTATATGTATAACCCAATAACGATAAATCCGGCATATGCAGGAAATCGTGGTGTGATGAGTATTGTAGGTTTGCATAGGAGTCAATGGGTAGGTCTAGATGGCGCACCACGCACACAAAGCTTATCACTACATACACCTATAGAGAATAGTCGTGTAGGACTAGGTTTAAGCGTTGTAAACGATGAGATAGGACCTAGTGATGAGACTTATATAGCTGCAGACTTCAGTTATACTTTACCAGTAGGTGATGAGGCCCGTTTAAGTTTTGGATTAAAGGGTGGAGTACATCTTTTGAATGTAGATTTCACAAAGCTTAATATCTTTAATACATCAGATCCTAGGTTACAGGAGAACATTGATAATAAATTATCACCTACCGTAGGTCTAGGATTATATTATCACACAGATCGTTTTTATATAGGTTTAAGTACACCAAATGTATTGCAGACAAATCACTTTGATGATAGCAACGATACAAGTGCAACGACCTTTATAGCAGAAGAGCGCATCCATTATTTTGCAACTGCAGGATATGTATTTGATTTGAATGATGATATTAAGTTTAAGCCAGCAACACTAGTTAAGATGGTAAATGGTTCGCCTTTACAGGTAGATTTAACGGCAAACTTTTTATTCAATGAGAAATTAACTCTAGGAGCAGCTTATCGCTGGAGTGCTGCAATAAGTGGATTAGTTGGGTTTCAGTTAAGTGATCAAATGATGATAGGATTTGCATATGATCGTGAAACCACAGAGCTAGGTAACGCTTTATACAATGATGGAAGTTATGAACTCTTTGTAAGGTTTGAGCTTTTCAATAGTTACGATAGAATAATAACGCCGCGATTCTTTTAAA
>NZ_BBMK01000022.1 GCF_000755285.1 Nonlabens ulvanivorans
TTAATCTTCCAGTGGCTTAGTGTGATTTTGACTTTCGCGAAAGCAATATTCTAAAATGACAAATTGGCGCCAATTTGTTTGTTGGTACAAGTATTGTTTTCTTTTAGACCTTACACACATAATTATGAAGTCAATAGTACATAGGTCGGAGGATAGAGGATATGCTAACCACGGATGGTTAGAAGCAAATCACAGTTTCAGTTTTGCGAGTTGGTATGATCCTAAGAAAATTAATTTTGGTGCTTTACGTGTATTGAATGACGATCGGATTGCTGGCGGAGCAGGATTTCCAAAACATCCTCATAATAATATGGAAATAATTACAATTCCGTTGAGTGGTAAATTAGAGCATGAAGATAGTATCGGGAATAAGTCACAGATTGCTGCAGGAGAAGTTCAAGTAATGAGTGCCGGAACAGGCGTAACACATTCTGAATATAATGCTTTACAGAATGAAGAATTGAAGCTGTTTCAAATTTGGATTTTTCCTAATAAGCAAAACGTAGCTCCTAGATACGATGAGCTTAAATTAAACATAAAAGATAGAGAAAATAGATTTCAACAAATATTGTCGCCATTCCCAGAGGATGAAGGCGTATGGATTCATCAAGACGCTTGGATGTTTATGAGTAATCTTTATAAGGATAAAGAAATTAAATACACAGTCAATAAGAAAGGGAATGGAGTTTTTATAATGGTGATTAGTGGTAAGGTTAACATTAACAATAAATTTCTCTCTTCTAGAGATGCTATTGCTATTGAGGATGCTAGTTCATTTACTGTCCATTCGCAACAAGACGCGGAATTATTATTAATTGAAGTGCCTATGGTTTTTCAATAGGCTTAATTATGGAATGGAAAAACGCATTTAGTTGAAGCATTTGTTTGTTAGCCTTTTTCTTTCCAAATCGACCAGCAATATAAAAGGATAACCATATAAAGATAAGTAATAAGGCTGATACAAGAGCTGAATTAATACTATTGTGAGTTGCTACCATCGTATATCCCCCCCAAATGATGGTTCCCAATAAAAGTATTGCCACAACAAAATGTAAAAACATAAACATAGTCCATACAGTAGGGTTAGGTCCATATAAGCCTCGTATTTCCGTTGTCATATCGTTTTTCTGTAATTCCAAATGTAATTGTGGTGACCAGAAATGCTGTTGCTGTTTTGGGATTCTAATGAAGATATGCTGGTCACTAAAAGAAACCTTGTAGCCTTTTCTATTAAATTTGGCTTTTTCAAATTGGCTATTCACTATAGAAATATTACAATCTAAGGTTATAATAAAACGAGGTCTTAATATTATAGTGTTGTTTAGTTCCATAATTTATTTTAATTGAAGATTTTTCTTAAATGCATTTTATGCTTAATATATTACCAATTTTAGCAAAAGAATTTTTTAATTAAGTAAATATTGATAGTAATTCATTAATAAATGACATTAGGTTAGACTTAATTTAGTTAAATAAGGTTTGT
>NZ_BBMK01000021.1 GCF_000755285.1 Nonlabens ulvanivorans
ATAAATAATTGAACTCACCTATTAACAAATAAGTGAGTTCAATAACATTTATCGATTAATATATAGATATCCAGCTAATTGCTTCGTCTCATTCTGGTCATTGATATATTCAATAACGTAGAAGTAAGTCCCTTCTGGAAGTGCATCTCCTTGTCCGATAGTTACTCTACCTTCAGAGATACCTCTAAATGCACGATTAGCGTTGTTATAATTATCAACATTATAAACTTCTACACCCCCCCAACGATTAAAGATACTTACATTATTATCAAAATTCTCAATTCCTTGAATAAGGAAGAAATCATTTTGCATATCTCCATCTGGTGTAACAGCATTATAAATATTAATACCTCTTGGGTCTTGATCTAAATAATCAGGTATACCATCGTTATCATTATCCTCATCGATAGCATCTGGTCCGGTAACAATCATATCGTTATCATCATCTGTATCTCGATAATCAACGTCATCCATTCCATCAGTATTGTTTAAATCTGTAAATGGATCTGTACCAACTACTAAACCATTAGGATCTTCATAACCTCCTAAATCACCATCAAAAGCATCATCTAGACCATCCATATCAGCATCGACACCTGATGGAGTAATGTCTGGGAAACCATCGTTATCAAAATCGAATCCTTCAGTGCTATCAGGCACACCGTCATTATCAGAATCATCATCTAGATAATCAGGATTATCTGTACCGTCTGTATTTACTGGAGTAATACCTTCCCCCCCAGCACCTGGAGCAGATTCATAAGCATCATCTAAACCATTACCATCTGCATCAACTCCACTAGGATTAATATAACCATCAGTTAATTGTGCTTCTACGTTATCTGGGATACCATCATTATCAGAATCTTGGTCAAACCAATCAGGAATACCGTCTCCGTCAGAGTCACCACCACCTTCTAACACATCTAAGATACCATCATTATCATCATCAATATCATCAACATCTGGTATACCATCACCATCATTATCTGCGAGTAGCATATAACCATCACTTATGGTAGTTGTCGTAGAACCTACAGTTACTACTACAAGAGCCTCTGGATCAGAACCAACAGTTGTCAAGTCATATCCATCTGGTAGTGAGTCTTCATCTACATCTACTGTATAATTACCTGCTGGAACTGTTACTACCCAGTTACCTAAGGCATCAACAGTTGTAGACGTAACGTTTCCAAATTCATCAGTCACATCAATCACTGTACCTGCAGGGAATAACATATCTACAGCGGCATCATACATACCATCACCATCTACATCTTCATATACAAATCCAGCAAGATCGCCACTTCCTTGATAACCATCATCTACGGTAGTCGTTGTAGCACCAGCTACAACAGTAACCATTGATTCTGGATTAGAACCGGTAGTCGTCAATGTATAACCTGCTGGCAGGGTTGTTTCAATAACTTCAACAGTATAGTCTCCTACTGGAACAGTAGCTGTCCAATTACCTGCTGCATCAACAGTTGCCGTAAACACCGTACCTGCCGCATCTGTTAATTCTACTAAAGTACCTGCTGGGAATAGCATATCTACCGCTGGATCATACATACCATCACCATCAAAGTCGATATATACAAATCCTGTCACATTACCTGGAGTAGC
>NZ_BBMK01000020.1 GCF_000755285.1 Nonlabens ulvanivorans
CAATAGTAGTTCCCATTGCTATTGCCGTATTGGTAACACCACCGTTGTCAATATCTATTTGAGTGAACACATATGATGAAGTTGCGGTACCTGACATTCCTGGATCAATAGGGTCTGGTGTAACAAGGAGTCCTGTAATGCCAATTGTAGTATCATCAATAACGGTTCCTGAAACAACTAAATTCCCTGTATTGTTAACAGTAAACGTATAGTCAATTCTATCACCAACATTTATAACGCCATCCATATTCACATCTACATATAAACCAACTTTAGTTAATTCAATTTCAGAAAGTGGAGTTATCACAAATACTGTAGGGTCCTCTGCATCACCATCCATATCAGTGTCAAGATCGGCAAGATCTGCTGGATCATCAGAAACATCAATTACAGATGGTAACGGATCTCCGTTACTATCAATAGTATCACCAGTCACAATTGCTGAGTTGGTAACATTTCCTGCATCAACATCTGCCTGTGTTATCATATACATAGAAGTTGCTGTACCAATTTGACCAGGATTCAAATCTGCTGGTGTCACTGGTAAATTTGTAACTCCTATAACTGTATCATCTATAGTAAGATTAGATACAACTGTATTTCCTGTGTTTGTAACTGTAAACGTGTAAGTCAAAATGTCTCCAGCATCTACAACTCCATTTCCATTTGTATCTGTATATGAATCTGCTTTCGCGAAAGCGAGATTAGGTTCACTTAAATCAATAACCGTTCTATCATCAGGCTCACCATCTCCATTAGGATCAATATTTGCCCCCCCTTCCATAGGATCATCTGAAGTGTCAGTCACGGGATTATCTTGAGGATCATCTCCAGTAACTGTTGCACTGTTATCGATCTGTCCTGCAGCAATATCTAAAGCTGTTATAAGATAAATTACTTGTGCAGTACCCATAGCTCCTGGAGCTAAAGTATCAGGTGTTAGAGCAAGCGCAGTAACTCCAATAACAGTATCGTCAATTACTATACTATCAATTGTCGTATCTCCTGTATTAGTTACCTCAAAGTCATAAGTAACCGTATCACCTAGATTAACGATACCATCACCGTTTACATCTGTATAGAGAGCTGTTTTAGTTAAAGACATACTATCTTCAACTGGAAGAGTCGTAGTTGTATCATCATCTGGAGAACCTGTTTCATCGGTAGGATTACCTGAATCAGAAACATCACTTACCGGATCACCAATAGAATCAAAACCAGAAGCTGTAGCTGTATTTACAACTGTACCATTATCAATGTCAGCCTGTGTAAGAGTATAATCAAATGTTGCTACACCCATTTCACTTGGGTTTAGAATTGCTGGAGATACAGCGAGATTAACCGCGCCTACAGTTGCATCATTAACAACTAATGAATTTACTTGAATCGTACCAGAATTAGTTACAGTGAATGTATATGTAATCATATCATTTACATCAACCATTCCATTCATATTAACATCAATATATACTCCGGTTTTAACTAGAGTAATTTCAGCCGTAGGAGTTAGTGGTGTTATAGTTGGATCATTTGTTAAATCACCATCCATATCATTGTCTTCATCAATTGGATTTGCAGAATCAGACACATCTGATAACGGATCACCTGAGCCATCATCTGTTGCATTTACAATTGCACTGTTAGTAACTCCACCTAAATTAATATTAGGCTGAGTTAAAGCATAAGTATAATTCACTGTAGTAACACTACCTGGAAGCAACGGATCTGGAGTAATAGCTAATGCCATAGCTCCAATAGTTGCATCATCAATTGTTAAACCACTAAGAACTGTGTTTCCTGTATTAGTAACTGTAAACGTATATAATATAGAGTCACCTAGATTTACTAAACCATCCATATTTGTATCCTCATAGACACCATCCTTAACTAAGACCATTGCAGGATTAAACACTTCAAGGTAGTTAGGTGTGCCATCCATATCATCATCATCGTTGGTTGGATCACCATCACCATCAGTATCTTCTACAGGATTATCAGTTAGGAAACC
>NZ_BBMK01000019.1 GCF_000755285.1 Nonlabens ulvanivorans
CGCTTTCGCGAAAGCGTGTTTAAAACCTATATTCATAAAAAAGCGAGCCTAAGCTCGCTTTTTATATAGATTATTGGATTATCTCTTCAGGGCAAAGTGTCCTTTAAAGCTACGTCCATCGCTTAGTTCTACTAAATACCAGTAGTCGCTAGATGGCATTGGGTTACCATTATATGTTCCGTCCCAACCGATTCCTTGTGCATCGATTTGCTTGATCAGTTTTCCATAACGATCAAAGATGTAAATATTAGCATCTGGAACGGTTTCTATAGCAATTACTTGCCATGTGTCGTGATATCCATCTTGGTTAGGAGTAAAGTATGGCGGTCCACCTATAATTACAGCATCCATGGATACGGTTCCACAACCGTTTTTATCTTTTACATAAATCGTGTAGTATCCAGGATACAGATTGTTGAATCTAGGACTGTCTTGGTATACAAAATCATCTAGTGAATATTCATAATCACCACTACCGGTAACGATAGCTGTTAGTTGATTTGTGTTTACTTCAAACTGTCCGATGTCGATACGCTCTATCACGGCTACGTCAGATTCTATTACGGTAATCGTTGCTGTAGAGTCGCAACCGTCTGCATTGAAAACAGTCACGTCATAATCACCACCTTGATTAACGGTAATGGTTTGTGTCGTTTCTCCTGTAGACCATAAGTAACTGCTGTATCCTGCACCTGCATCAAGTACTTCATCAATACCGGCACATATCGTGATAGGTCCTTGATTTGCGATGACTGGTCTAGCAAATACTTCAATTCCAAAGCTTGAAGTATCATAACAGTCTGTATTTACATTGTTCTCGATTCTTGCATAGATAGTTTGAGATTGAGATACGTTAGTGTATGGGAAGCTAAGTGGACTTGCACCACTATCTGCATTTGCTTGAGAGGTGTGATAAGTTACTGTAAAGTCTGCCGCAGACTGTCCATTTAAAATATCTACATCTACATTACTGAAATCAAATTGCTCAATTCCATCATTGCTCACATCATCACAACCACGTTGATCTAATGCTACTCCAGCGGTAGGTTGTACACTTACTGTAAGTGTAAAGCTAGTCGTGTCATAACATTGCGTGTTTGTATTACTTTCTATTCTTACAAATACCGTTTCTGGTGTCGTAGTACTACTTGGGTAAGAAGTAGCTAGTGCTGCTGTATTAGCATCTGCATCTGCTTGAGATGGGTGATAGGTAATATTAAAGCTAGCTGCATTTTGTCCATTAAGTACTTGTGCATCTGCCATGGATAGATCAAATATTTCTGAACCATCGTTACCAGCGTCATCACAGGCAATCATATTTTGAACGGCATTTGCAGTAGGTGTAGGACTGATTACAAACTGGAAGCTAGTCGTTGTATAACAACTGTTGTTATCTCCATTATCTATTCTTGCAAATAGGTTAGGTGTCGTAGTACTTACTGTAAAAGGACTTGCTAGTGCAGCAACATCACCATCAGCGTCTGCTTGTGATGCGTGATAAGAAACGACAAAACTAGGATTAGTCTGTCCGTTAAGAATATCTGCATCAAACTGAGCTAGGTTCACGTCTTCTACACCATCATTTGAAGGATCATCACAGACAATCACATTTGCTGGTGTTCCTGCTATAGGTAATTCATCTACAAAGATGTCAAAGCTTGTGGTGTTATAACAGTCTGCGTTTGCAATAGTCTCGATTCTTACAAAGATGGTATCGTCTCCACTGTTGTAAGGAATAGCTAGTGGTGTCGCACCACCAACAGAACCTAAGTCAGCGTCTGCTTGAGAGGTGAAGTATTCTATATTAAAGTTAGCTGCTGTTTGAGCTCCTAATACTTCTACATCTTTAGTAGAAAGATCAAAGTCTTCTAATCCATCATTTGAAGCGTCATCACAAATTCTATATTCAGTTACTGCATTTGCAATAGCTTGCTCATTCAAGATTATATCAAAGGACACTACTGATGCACAAGTCTCATTGTCAGAGTTGTCAATACGTGCATAAACGGTTGTGGTACCTAGGCTTACTTGATAAACAGCTGGTAGTGGACTCGCGTCATTATCAGCATCTGCTTGAGAAGCGTGATAGCTTACGACAAAAGTAGTTTGTGTCTGGCCATTTAACACATCTGCATCAAATTGAGATAATGTGATATCTTCTATACCGTCATTGGTAGTATCGTCACACAGGACTAAAGTCATCGGTGCTGCAGCAACTGGGATATCATCTACTATTAAGTCAAAAGTTGTTGTCTCATAACAAGAAGCATTAGTTGCGTTTTCAATACGCACATACATGGTCTGTCCAGCACTACTATAACTAGGCATTACCGGTGAAGCTCCACCAGCGATACCAGCATCAGCGTCTGCTTGTGAGAC
>NZ_BBMK01000018.1 GCF_000755285.1 Nonlabens ulvanivorans
ATTATAACGTAATAGATATTACAGTTCCAGTAACAAGCACAGTAGATTGTGATGGTGATGGTGTAACCGATGCCGATGAGATCAATGGACCAGATGGTGATCCAGCTACAGCAGACGGTACAGATCCGAATGATCCATGTGACTATGACGTGGCAAGTGTAAGCTTAGCTGTAACCAGTACAGTAGATTGTGATGGAGATGGAGTAACCGATGCCGATGAGATAGCAGCAGGAACAGATCCAAACGACCCTTGTGACTATAACGTAGCAGATGTAACCGTAGTAGTAACAAGCACAGTAGATTGTGATGGAGATGGAGTAACCGATGCAGATGAAATAGCAGCAGGAACAGATCCAAATGATGCTTGTGATTATAATGTAGCAGATGTAACAGTTCCAGTAACAAGCATAGTAGATTGTGATGGAGATGGAGTAACCGATGCAGATGAAATAGCAGACGGAACCGATCCAAATGATTCTTGTTCATACATGGTAGGAAGCATTAGTGTACCAGTAACAAGCAGTGTAGATTGTGATGGTGACGGTGTAACAGATGCAGATGAGATAGCAGCTGGGACTGATCCAAATGATTCATGTGATTATAATTTCGGTGATATAACTTTACCAGTA
Organism: Nonlabens ulvanivorans; assembly: GCF_000755285.1. Lineage (GTDB taxonomy): Bacteria > Bacteroidota > Bacteroidia > Flavobacteriales > Flavobacteriaceae > Nonlabens > Nonlabens ulvanivorans_A. Next base: position 630 of record NZ_BBMK01000018.1, read on the forward strand.
ACTAGTACAGTAGATTGTGACGGTGATGGTGTGACAGATGCAGATGAGATCAATGGTCCAGATGGCGACCCAACAACTCCTGACGGAACAAATCCAAACGACCCATGTAGTTATGATGTAGGTAGTATAAGTGTGCCAGTAACAAGCACAGTAGATTGTGACGGTGATGGAGTAACAGATGCCGATGAAATAGCAGATGGTACGGATCCACAAGACCCATGTGATTTCAATGCAGCTAGTGTAACTGTTGCACAAACAGGAGATTATTTAGCCGCTGATTGTGATGGTGATGGTATTTCAAATGGTAATGAACTTGCGCAAGGAACAGATCCAAATGATCCATGTGATTATGATGCTTCAGCACAGAATATCAATGATGTTTCGACACTTTGGTTAGGTGGAGATTGTGATGGTGATGGTGTATCTAATGGAACTGAAATTGGTGACGGTACAGATCCACAAGATCCATGTGATTTTAATGTGAATAGTCAAGTAATTGCAAATGTTACTAGCGCATGGAATAGTTTAGATTGTGATGGTGATGGTGTAACCAATGGTGACGAAGTGATAGATATGACAGATCCACAAGATCCATGTGATTATGTTTTAGCTAGTCAAACATTAATACCTTCATTAGCATGGGAAGCTTTAGATTGTGATGGTGATGGTGTAAGTAATGGTGTTGAGATAATGGATGGTACAGATACGCAAGATCCTTGTGATTTAGTGTACACCAGTCAAGATACTATTCCTACAACGGTTTGGACTAACTCCGATTGTGATGGTGATGGTGTAACAAATGGTGATGAAGTTATAGATGGAACAAATCCTATTGATCCTTGTGATTTCATGCTTGAAAATGTAACAGTGCCTCAGACAATGGCATGGGAAGCATTAGATTGTGACGGTGATGGAGTTAGTAATGGAGTAGAGGTTGTAGATGGAACAGATCCTTTAGATCAATGTGACCTGAACGTTAGTAGTCAAGACTTAACTCCAAGTGCTGATTGGCAACTTCTAGACTGTGATGGTGATGGAGTTACTAATGCAGATGAAGTTGCAGATGGTACTAATCCAACTGACCCTTGTGACTTTGTTGTTGCTAGTCAAACAACACCAGTTGGTGGAGACTTTGATGATGCAGATTGTGATGGCGATGGTGTGACAAACGGTAATGAAATTATAGATGGAACTGATCCAAATGATCCATGTGATTTCTTAACAACTAGTCAGACAGTAGATACATCAGATGAATATGGTCAATTAGACTGTGATGGTGATGGAGTATCCAATAGACAAGAGGAAATCGACGGAACAGATCCTCAAGATCCATGTAGTTATGAAGCAATCTCTCAAGATTTAGTTTCTGCAACAGGAGAATGGGATAGTCTAGATTGTGATGGTGATGGAGTAAGCAATATTGATGAGCTATTACCACCAAATGGAGGTATTCCTACAGATCCTCAAGATCCTTGTAATGTTGATCTTGATAATCAAAATATGACGCCTGATCAAGCATGGTTAGATGCAGATTGTGACATGGATAATGTTTCAAATGGAGATGAGCTAGGTCAAGGAGATACTGATGGTGATGGTATACCAGATGTGTTCGATATTGATGATGATGGTGACGGTGTTGCTACGATTTACGAAGACTATGATGGTGATAACGATCCGACTAATCAAGATTCTGACGGAGACGGTATTCCAGATTACTTAGATGTTGATGATGACGGTGATGGTCTTGCTACTGCAGATGAAGGAGCTAATCCAGATGGCGATCTTAATCCTAACACTGGTGATACTAGTGATATTGATGGAGATGGTATCCCAGATTACTTAGATCAGGATGCTAGAAGAGTTAGAGTATGGAACGCAGTTACTCCAGATGGAGATGGTCAGAATGATTTCTTCTTCATACAAGGTATTGAGAACTTTGAAAACACGGTTAGAATATTTAATCGTTGGGGGAATTGAAGTTTTCAATGCAGATAATTATGATAACTCTACTAAGCGTTTTGTAGGAGTATCAGATGGAAGGACTACTATAGGTCAAGGAGATAAATTACCTACAGGTACTTACTACTACGTGGTTGAGTATATAGATGACTTTGGTGGTGTTCAACAAATAGCAGGATACCTTTACGTACGATAAATAATTTCACGTATCCCGATTCGTTTTAACTTATTGGGATACATTAATTG
>NZ_BBMK01000017.1 GCF_000755285.1 Nonlabens ulvanivorans
AATTAATTGTTTATGGGGTGGTTACGAATTATTTTAATTTATTTGGATAAAAAGTTTGGTTGGTAGAGAAAAACATGAGTATATTTGCACCCGCTTTGCAGCAGACATGATGTCAAAAGTAGAGCGTTAGTTCTTCAGAGAAGGTTAAAATACTAGTTCAAGAATCGGGAGAGGATTGGCAAAGTTTTGATTTTATAATTTGAAGTAGTTCATTGAGATTTTGATTGACAGCACAAAAATAATAAAGAAATATTTTAAATATTTTCTGGTAAGATTTAATGTAAATAAACACAATTACGCTAATTAAGTAGTATTGATTATATGGATCACAAAACGATCTTTAAAAAGATTCTACGATGAAGAGTTTGATCCTGGCTCAGGATGAACGCTAGCGGCAGGCCTAACACATGCAAGTCGAGGGGGGTAACAGGGAGAGCTTGCTTTCTGCTGACGACCGGCGCACGGGTGCGTAACGCGTATACAATCTACCTATCACTGAGGGATAGCCCGAAGAAATTTGGATTAATACCTCATAGTATTATAGAGCCGCATGGTTTTGTAATTAAAGGTTACGGTGATAGATGAGTATGCGTCCTATTAGCTAGATGGAGAGGTAAAGGCTCCCCCCCATGGCTACGATAGGTAGGGGGGGTCCTGAGAGGGAGATCCCCCCACACTGGTACTGAGACACGGACCAGACTCCTACGGGAGGCAGCAGTGAGGAATATTGGACAATGGGCGCAAGCCTGATCCAGCCATGCCGCGTGTAGGAAGACGGCCCTATGGGTTGTAAACTACTTTTATACGGGAAGAAACCTATCCTCGTGAGGATAGCTGACGGTACCGTAAGAATAAGCACCGGCTAACTCCGTGCCAGCAGCCGCGGTAATACGGAGGGTGCAAGCGTTATCCGGAATCATTGGGTTTAAAGGGTCCGTAGGCGGGCTAATAAGTCAGTGGTGAAATGCAGGGGGGGCTCAACTCCGGCACTGCCATTGATACTGTTAGTCTTGAATTATTGTGAAGTGGTTAGAATATGTAGTGTAGCGGTGAAATGCTTAGATATTACATAGAATACCGATTGCGAAGGCAGATCACTAACAATATATTGACGCTGATGGACGAAAGCGTGGGTAGCGAACAGGATTAGATACCCTGGTAGTCCACGCCGTAAACGATGGTTACTAGCTGTTTGGACGAATTGACGTCTGAGTGGCCAAGCGAAAGTGATAAGTAACCCACCTGGGGGGAGTACGTTCGCAAGAATGAAACTCAAAGGAATTGACGGGGGGCCCGCACAAGCGGTGGAGCATGTGGTTTAATTCGATGATACGCGAGGAACCTTACCAGGGCTTAAATGTAGTATGACAGATTTGGAAACAGATTTTTCTTCGGACATATTACAAGGTGCTGCATGGTTGTCGTCAGCTCGTGCCGTGAGGTGTCAGGTTAAGTCCTATAACGAGCGCAACCCCCCCTATTGCTAGTTGCCAGCGAGTCATGTCGGGGGACTCTAGCGAGACTGCCGGTGCAAACCGTGAGGAAGGTGGGGATGACGTCAAATCATCACGGCCCTTACGTCCTGGGCCACACACGTGCTACAATGGTAGGGACAGAGAGCAGCCACCACGCGAGTGGGAGCGAATCTATAAACCCTATCACAGTTCGGATCGTAGTCTGCAACTCGACTACGTGAAGCTGGAATCGCTAGTAATCGCATATCAGCCATGATGCGGTGAATACGTTCCGGGCCTTGTACACACCGCCCGTCAAGCCATGGAAGCTGGGGGGGGTACCTGAAGTCGGTGACCGCAAGGAGCTGCCTAGGGTAAAACCGGTAACTGGGGGGGCTAAGTCGTAACAAGGTAGCCGTACCGGAAGGTGCGGCTGGAACACCTCCTTTCTGGAGTTCCTGAAATAATGGAACAACAATAGATTTGTATGGTTAAGCTATTTAGTTAGCGTGTTTATTTATATTTTTAAAGTTGTCAATCTTAATATATTAAGTCGAAAAGACTTTTAATTAGATAGTTATGACTGTTTAATTAAACAGTCTCATAGCTCAGCTGGTTAGAGCGCTACACTGATAATGTAGAGGTCGGCAGTTCGAGTCTGCCTGAGACTACAATGTATAGTTCGCTATACAATAGTTCATTAAAATACTTAAAGGAAATTCTAGAGGTTGGTTGTTCAACATTGCTAATTCTGAATACAACATTCTGAATTTTATAATGGGGGGGGATTAGCTCAGCTGGCTAGAGCGCTGCCTTGCACGCAGGAGGTCATCGGTTCGACTCCGATATTCTCCACTTTATTAAATCGTAAGATTTATAACGTTCATTGACATATTGAAAAGATTAAACGAGAAACGAATAGGTACATTAATTTGTATTTATTATAGTAAATATTAAATATTAAAAGCAAGGCGTTTATTTTGTATCGTTGCAAGATAAATAAGAATACCATAAGCAAATTAAGGGCGTATGGGGGAATGCCTAGGCTCTCAGAGGCGATGAAGGACGTGATAAGCTGCGATAAGCTGTGGGGATTGCACATGCAATTTGATCCGCAGATTTCCGAATGGGGCAACCCGGCATATTGAAGATATGTCATCTGTAAAGAAGCAAACCCGGTGAACTGAAACATCTAAGTAGCCGGAGGAAGAGAAAACAAAAGTGATTCCGCTAGTAGTGGCGAGCGAACGCGGAATAGCCCAAACCAATTAGGTCAAGGCCTAATTGGGGGGGTTGTAGGACCACGACATTTGATGCATAATGAATTAGAATCCTTTGGAAAAAGGAGCCATAGAAGGTGATAGCCCTGTATAGGTAAAGAATGTTATTGATAGTGGTATCCTGAGTAGTGCGGGGGGGCACGTGAAACCCTGTATGAATCAAGCGGGACCATCCGCTAAGGCTAAATACTCCTGAGAGACCGATAGTGAACCAGTACCGTGAGGGAAAGGTGAAAAGAACCTGAATAAGGGAGTGAAATAGATCCTGAAACCATACGCTTACAAGCGGTCGGAGCCCCCCCTTTGGGGGGGTGACGGCGTGCCTTTTGCATAATGAGCCTACGAGTTACCGTTGTTAGCAAGGTTAAGTACTTCAGGTACGTAGCCGTAGCGAAAGCGAGTCTGAATAGGGCGTATAGTTAGCAGTGGTAGACGCGAAACCGTGTGATCTACCCATGGGCAGGGTGAAGCTGTGGTAACACACAGTGGAGGCCCGAACCGGTTGACGTTGAAAAGTCTTCGGATGACCTGTGGGTAGGGGGGGTGAAAGGCCAATCAAACTCGGAAATAGCTCGTACTCCCCGAAATGCATTTAGGTGCAGCGTTGATTTAGTTTTATAGAGGTAGAGCTACTGATTGGATGCGGGGGGCTTCACCGCCTACCAATTCCTGACAAACTCCGAATGCTATAAAATGATGATCAGCAGTGAGGGCATGGGTGCTAAGGTCCATGTCCGAAAGGGAAAGAACCCGGACCATCAGCTAAGGTCCCCCAAATATATGTTAAGTTGAATAAACGAGGTTGTACTGCATTGACAGCTAGGATGTTGGCTTGGAAGCAGCCATTCATTTAAAGAGTGCGTAACAGCTCACTAGTCGAGCGGTACGGCATGGATAATAATCGGGCATAAACATATTACCGAAGCTATGGACTCTACGGAGTGGTAGGGGAGCATTCTATGGGCGTCGAAGGAGAATTGTGAAGTTTTCTGGAGCGTATAGAAACGAAAATGTAGGCATAAGTAACGATAAAGGGAGCGAGAAACTCCCTCACCGAAAGACCAAGGTTTCCTCAGCTATGCTAATCAGCTGAGGGTTAGTCGGGTCCTAACGCGTACCCGAAGGGGGGAAGTGGATGGACAACAGGTTAATATTCCTGTACCTGCTCACGCTAAAAGTGACGGAGGTGTAAATCTGGTGCGTACTGACGGAATAGTACGTTGAACTGACTTTTAAGGTCAGGATAGTACCATAAAGCTACGGCTGCATGGATAATCCAGAGGAGCAACTTCCAAGAAAAGCAAGTGAAGCAGCCCGTACCGCAAACCGACACAGGTGGTTGGGATGAGAATTCTAAGGTGCTCGAGAGATTCATGGCTAAGGAACTAGGCAAAATTGACCTGTAACTTCGGGAGAAAGGTCCCCCCTGCAGTAATGTGGGGCGCAGTGAAAAGATCCAAGCGACTGTTTATCAAAAACACAGGGCTCTGCTAAATCGAAAGATGATGTATAGGGCCTGACACCTGCCCGGTGCCGGAAGGTTAAGAGGAGGGTTTAGCTTCGGCGAAGATCTGAATTGAAGCCCCGGTAAACGGCGGCCGTAACTATAACGGTCCTAAGGTAGCGAAATTCCTTGTCGGGTAAGTTCCGACCTGCACGAATGGTGTAACGATTTGGATACTGTCTCAGCCATGAGCTCGGTGAAATTGTAGTATCGGTGAAGATGCCGATTACCCGCTACGGGACGAAAAGACCCCCGTGCACCTTTACTATAGCTTAGTATTGATCTTGGATAAGTAATGTGTAGGATAGGTGGGAGACTATGAAGTGGCGTCGCCAGGCGTTGTGGAGTCATTGTTGAAATACCACCCTTTGCTTATTTGAGACCTAACCTAACGGGGGGGGACATTGCTTGGTGGGTAGTTTGACTGGGGGTGGTCGCCTCCAAAAGAGTAACGGAGGCTTCTAAAGGTACCCTCAGCACGCTTGGTAACCGTGCGTAGAGTGTAATGGCATAAGGTGCTTGACTGAGAGACTTACAAGTCGACCAGGTTGGAAACAAGAGCATAGTGATCCGGTGGTTCCGTATGGAAGGGCCATCGCTCAAAGGATAAAAGGTACGCCGGGGGGGATAACAGGCTGATCTCCCCCCCCAAGAGCTCACATCGACGGGGGGTTTGGCACCTCGATGTCGGCTCGTCACATCCTGGGGCTGGAGAAGGTCCCAAGGGTTGGGCTGTTCGCCCATTAAAGTGGCACGCGAGCTGGGTTCAGAACGTCGTGAGACAGTTCGGTCTCTATCTGTAGTGGGCGCAAGAAATTTGAGTGAATCTGACTTTAGTACGAGAGGACCGAGTTGGACTGACCGCTGGTGTACCAGTTGTTCCGCCAGGAGCACTGCTGGGTAGCTACGTCGGGAAGGGATAAGCGCTGAAAGCATATAAGCGCGAAACCCATCACAAGATGAGATTTCTTTAAAGGGTCGTGGGAGACTACCACGTTGATAGGTCATAGGTGTAAAGGCAGTAATGTCATAGCCGAGTGATACTAATTACCCGTAAGCTTAGGTATTCTACCCTTTAGCTTTTATATATAATATTTATTATTATCGTTTTTAATTTCAATATGTCAACTTTTACAGTTGATTAACTCAGCTGAACCATTAAGGTGGTTATAGCGATGGGGGGGCTCACCTCTTACCATTCCGAACAGAGAAGTTAAGCCATTTGCGCAGATGGTACTGCTTTATTGTGGGAGAGTATGTCGCCGCCTTCTTTTAAGTCCTTACTAAGTAATTAGTAGGGACTTTTTTTATGCTTTATTTTAATTATTATCTGTAAACTTAGGTGATATGCTAGATTAATTAGTTTTGTTGCTAGTGTGAGATTAGAAAGAAAGCTGCTTATTTAATAATTTTAACTTATTAAGGTTAACATTGATTCATAAAAAATGTCCAAACACTCTTAGGAGTTTTTGGACATTTTGTCGTTTAATAATAAA
>NZ_BBMK01000016.1 GCF_000755285.1 Nonlabens ulvanivorans
GGATCCGTTCATGTCTTCTGTTCCATTGGTCTCTCCGTCACCATCACAATCGGCGGCTTGCCAGATTGGATTACTCGTGTCTGCCGTTGCTGAACTTCCTGAAGGAATCGAGCAAGGATCTGTAGGATCAGAACCTGCATTACATTCGTCTAAATTTGTTTCTCCATCACCATCACAATCTTCTAGACCTATAGGATCTGCCGGATTAGCAGCTAATAGAGCACAAACGTCTACTGTTCCATCAATAACTTGGGAACAATCTGTTGTTATTACAGTTAATATAGCGCATTCAGTTTGTGTAAAACATACATTGTCTGGATGTGTAATCACCACACAATATTCATTACCATCTTGACTGCTGTCCACGCTTGTCAAGGTAAGAGAGGCATTAGTCTCTCCAGCTATTGCATTTGCTGGAACTGTAGGATCTCCTAAATACCATTGGTATATCGTTCCTGGCGCTGGAGTACCTGTTGTATAATCAGGCATGGTACTAGGAGCACCACCTGAATAACTTGTTGAATTTATTGCTGTAACCGCAGCTGTAAAAGTTGCATCAGAACCACTATTTACTATTTGATCCATCGGGGGGGCTTGATCTACAATAACTTCGGTAGCTAATATTTCATTACCGTTTGCACCATCATAACCACCAGCAATGTCTCCACTACCATTTATCACTTGACCGTTTGAGTCAACTGTCGTAGCAGTATCCCCCTAACACACCATCATCATCATTGTCTGTTCCTCCTGATTCCAATACATCATTACAACCATCATTATCACTATCTAAATCTTCTCTATTTGGTATCCCATCTAAATCAAAATCACAATCCAATAACAAATTAAAAGCAAAACCTTCATTAACGATACCCGTCGTAGCGATTGAAGCATCTGAATTATAAGCTATAACAACAGGATAAGTATTTAATCCAGTTAAATCAATAGACAATGTCCATCTTGAATCTCTCACCAGTGAGCCAGTATTTACGACAAATACTTCCCCCAGAAGTAATAACATCTCCTGTACTATATCCAGAAATTTCATTATTAGGATCACTTAGAATTGCAGAGCCACCTCCAGGCCACGTTATATTCACCTCTTTTGTCGCATTTGCCGCTCCATAGTTAGAACCTGGAGCATTGTTAGCCACGACTATACTACCTAGAGCTCCTAAAACTGGTTGTTCAATAGACAATGACATATTATGTATTACGTCGGTGCCTTGATCCCAAACTAATTGAAGACCACTCGAAACGCCACTTGTAAACTCCGAAGTATTGTGGTCACTTGTAATAGTAATTGGTGCAGAAGTACCAGTTGAATTGCTATAATCTCCATCTAAAACAGTAGTACCATCACCCATTGTAATTGATCCAATAGGAGCTTCACATTCTTCCGTATCTAAGATACCATCATTATCATCATCTACATCACAAATATCACTTACCCCCCCATCACCATCACTATCTGAATTTCCTGAAGCAAGAGCATCACAAGGATCAGGTATTGCGCCATCTACAGTAATGCTTTCATTTAAATCATCACCAGCTGTCGTTGGGTCTGTTTGATCAGGTGTTGCAGCTGCAGTTGTGCTGTTCGTAATCGTATTTCCATCCTCACCAGCATCTACTACTCCTTCAATATTCAATGTTACAAATTGTCCACTAGCGATAAATGGAATTGTCCAGTTAGGATCTGTATAAGTAGAAGGTTGATCTCCACCAGTATTTCCATTGTTTATTGTAGCCGTAAGGCCAGCTGGAATAGCATCTACTAACGAAACATTTGTTGCGTCATCAGGACCATTATTAGTTACCGTTATTGCAAAGGCTACAGTATCACCTTCCGCTGGCGTACTGTCTCCACTCATTAAAGTTTTAACTGTCACCAAGTTTGCATTACCAACTGCAATCCCATCATTATTTCCATCACTACCATCGTCCGTATCGTTAGCAGGAACGCTATCTACCTGATCTGCAGATACTGCAGTTATATTTGTAAATGCCCCCCCAGGTCCGTCTATAATACCGGTAACAATAATAGTCACGTCACTAAATGGCGTGTTAGCTGTTATGGATCCTAAATTACAAGGAAAAGTAGTACAGCCACCTCCATTTATATTTGTTATTGTAACATTCGTTGGAGTATCAGTTACAAAAACATTTGTTGCTAAGTCTGTACCTAAGTTACTAACTACAATGTTCCATGAAACTGTATCACCAGGTGCAAAAGGACCTGATTGATTTAAAGTTTTAGTAATACTCATGTCAGATTGTGCCACACTACAAGAGTCTGGAGCAGTTCCTGCATTTTGAGTATCGGTACATCCACTAGGATTATCAAACGTTGCCGTTAAATTAACAGGACCGCCATCTGCAGAGAATGTTAAATTGGTAAATCTATGTTGTGTTGCACTATCTAATCCCGTTACTGGAACAAAAGTGTTAATTCCAGCACCTGTTAAATCTAAATTTCCTGAACCAGGCGCATTTGTGAATTGAACAACTACATCTGCTGTAAAAGTATCATCCGTTGGATCTCCCGAGGTACCATTTGAATTACAGGCTGAAATATTATCTAAAGAAATCACAGCAACCGTACATGGCACTATTGTTATGAAAACATTTGCCGTACCTTGATTTCCTAATGAATCTTCTACGATATAAGGGAAAGAAACCGGAGCGCTACTACCAGGTGGTGGTGTAATGACCAACTCTCCAGAAACAATCTGAACAATGGTACCATCACTAAGCAATACTGGTGATCCTCCATCAGATATAGCTATTCCATCAACTTCTGTTATCATGATAGGATCCATATCAGGATCAGAATCATTATTTAATACATCAATTATAATTGGTGTATCGACTTGAGTGGTGTCATTATCATCTATAGCTTCTGGCGGATTATTAATACCTACAGATGATGACACAGAAGCCACTGGATTATTACCTGGATCTGTTGCATTAAATATTGCGGTATTATCACCTGTACATGGCAATGTGATTTCCACTTCGTATTGCACTATTACTCTTTCACCAGGTCTTAATATACCCGTATTGTTTTGAAAAATATCGTTAGAACCTAATCCTGTAAAAGTAGGATCTAACACTGGATCTGTAAGCGCTGTTGATGTCGTGATTACAGGAGCTGAGACGCTCACAATATTACCCGGACACATTGCTCCAATATTATCAGTAATTTGCAGATTACTTAAATCAATTGGTGACAATGGACCATTCTCTATTTCTATTTGAAATGTAATATCTCTATTCCCTAAAGTACCCGCTGGATCATTATTTAATACTGTTTTTGTAATTAAAGGTAAAGGAGTCGATGTAAAAGTAACAGGAGTTTGATCACAATTACATTGCTCTCTATCGTGAGCGGCATCTAAATTTCTTCTAGAAACATCGCTTACCGCTCTAGCAGTTGCATATGAGTTATCAATTCCACTAAAAACACCTTGTGACTCTCTAACGGAGGTAACTGTAGTAGGTCCGACATTTAAATCAAAAGTCCATTGGCAGATGTATTGGGTGCCATACTTTGACCAGACATTAGAAGATCTGACGTTGAACCTCCAAGCGTACCAGAAGCCCCATCAAACCCTGCGTTTTCCATAAGAACTCCTGTCTTAGAGTTAAGACTAAATGAATTAACAGGAACACCTGATGCAACTAGATGATCAAATACATCAGAATACTGAATATTAGTTGCCGTGTTAGAACCAGAATTCCTTAAAGTTATGGTATATGAAAAATCATAAGTACCGTCTGTATTAATTGTTGGGTTAGGATCACTAACCTCAAAACCTGCACTTAATATAATCGTGTTTTCTTCAAAGCGCTGCGAATCAGAAGCAGTAACCTCATATGCAGCACCTGTAGCTGCATCATTTGCTGTTGCTATAATTTGATTTGTAACAGTAACCTGATCTAGATTTGCTCCAGCAGCTACTTCTATACAAAAACCATAATTAATACTCTCTCCAGGTCCCAGCTCACTTAATGTAGGCACATTAATTAACTCTTGTATGGAAGTACCATTAAAATTAGCATTTTGACTGACTCCTAAAGGAATAGGCCCATCTGCTGAGGCAGAAATTATAGTAATTGCATTACCTAAAAAAGGTGTTCCTAAATCATCTGTTAAATTGATATTATATACTGGATCAGTTCCGTTATTAGTTAAAACACCAAAATATCTAATCTTATAAGTATCTGTAGTAGTATAACCCCAATCACAATGAGTTTTATTAAGTTCTAGACCTCCTGGACCTACTGGCGCACTACATTGCGACTGTGCTGTAAAAACATTTGGTAAACTAAAAATACAAGAAGTAAATGCATCAGAAAAATCTGCCGACAAACTAACTGGTCCACCATCTGCTGGAAATTCAACACCGACAAATGTATGTGATGTTGCAGAGTCTAAACCTGCTACACCAACTGAGTCTGATCCATCTCCTGTTAAATCTAATGTCCCAGAAGCCGGAACAAAATCAAATGTAACCGTTATGTCTGCCGTAAAAGTATCATCACCTTCTTGACCTACTCCAGAAGTGCCACCATCATTACATATGGACACATTACTTTCTACTATGTTAGTAATTATACACTCTGTACTACAACTTGCTGGAGCGGTCCCTGCCATAGGTACATTTAAGGAACATGCTGGTGTACCATTTATAAATGTTGCTGTTAAATCAATTGCGCCACCATCAGACTCATCAATATATCTTGAAAAGTGTGAGAAGTAGTAGAGTTAAGTGCCCAACACCGACTGTATTAGTACCGTCACCTGTTAACGCTAAAGTCCCTGCTGATGGAGGATTTGAAAAAGTAACTGTAACATCTGCGGTAAAAGTATCGTCTGAAGGATCCCCCCCTTGAGTACCGCCATTATTACAAGAAGTAATATCACTTACTGTTATATTAGAAACTACACAATCAGGACTACAAGATGCAGGTGCAAGACCTGCAGATGGCTCTGCCAAAGAAAACGTACATGTAGGATCGCCAATAAATGAAGCTGTTATACTTATAGGAGTACCATCTGCTGTAAAGGACACTGCGGGAAAAGTATATGATGTAGCTCCTGATGGTAATGTAGTTACATCTACAGATTGAACGACAGTATTATCACCTGTAATTTGCAAGAAACCAGAAGCAGGAGTAGCCTGGAAAAGTATGGTAACATCTGCTGTGAAAAAATCATCGCTAGCATCTGGAGTCGTACCGTTATCGTTACACGCAGATATCATAGATGTTGATACACTAGTGATATCACACTGCGCAACTGCGGCTTGAGTAAAGCCAATTAACATCAATAATAATAAAGAGAAAAATCTAAGGTTACTCTTTTGTAAAGCAACTTTAAAAAAGTAATTGAATAATGTAAAAACTCCCATAAACAGATATTTAAAATCAGAATACATTCTTTTGTAAGAATATATAACTCGTAAATCTAAATTAATATCGCAAACATATCCTTAAAAGAAACATTAAGAAAACATTAATCGTTTAACAGGAGTTAAGTATCGATGATATGTAAATTTTGTTCTTTAACTAATCCGATTAACTGGAGTTAATCTTATTACGCTTTCGCGAAAGCGTGACAAAAAAATTATTTTAAAGTTTAAGTATTCTCTATTTTTGCGGTCTTATGAATAAGAAACAATTTGAGAAAGAAGTCGCTAGACGCAGGACTTTTGGAATTATATCTCACCCAGATGCTGGTAAGACGACCTTAACGGAAAAACTGTTGTTGTATGGTGGAGCCATACAAGAGGCTGGTGCCGTTAAAAACAATAAAATCAAAAAAGGTGCTACAAGTGATTTTATGGAAATCGAGAGACAGAGAGGTATATCTGTTGCGACGTCTGTACTTGCATTTGAATATAAAAATATTAAAATCAATATACTAGACACGCCTGGCCACAAAGACTTTGCTGAAGACACTTTTAGAACGCTAACTGCTGTAGATAGTGTCATTGTAGTAATCGATGTAGCAAAAGGTGTTGAGGAACAAACCGTAAAACTGGTAGAGGTATGTAGAATGCGCAACATACCTATGATTGTTTTTATTAATAAAATGGATCGTGAAGGTAAGGATGCTTTTGACCTTATGGATGAGATAGAACAAAAGCTAGGATTGAGAGTTACTCCTTTAAGTTTTCCCATAGGAATGGGTTATGACTTAAAAGGGATCTATAACATTCATAAACAGAACATTAATCTATTCACTGGCGCATCTTCTAAAGACATTCACAGTACTACTGCTATTGAGAACTTAGACGACAAGTTACTGGATCAACTGGTAGGTGATAAAGCCGCTAGAATTTTAAGAGATGAGCTAGAGCTAGTTACTGGGATTTATCCAGAATTTGACAGACAAGAATATCTAGCTGGTGACCTACAACCTGTCTTTTTTGGTAGTGCATTACACAATTTTGGTGTTAAAGAATTACTCGATGGCTTTATAGAGATTGCACCTGCACCAAGACCTAAAAAGGCCGAAGAGCGATTAGTACAACCTAATGAGTCAGACTTCAGCGGTTTTGTTTTTAAAATACATGCTAATATGGACCTAAGCATAGGGATCGTCTAGCTTTTATTAAAATAGTAAGCGGTGTTTTTGAAAGGAATAAAGCCTATAAACACATAAGATTGGATAAGAATCTTAAGTTCTCTAGCCCTAATGCTTTTTTTGCAGAGAAAAAAGAAATTGTTGATGAGTCTTTCCCTGGTGACATTGTAGGCTTACATGATACTGGTAACTTTAAGATAGGTGATACACTGACCTCTGGTGAACTGTTGCATTATAAAGGTATACCATCCTTTTCTCCAGAACACTTTAGATACATTAACAACTCTGATCCTATGAAGTCTAAACAGCTTGCAAAAGGTATCGATCAATTAATGGATGAAGGTGTTGCACAACTTTTTACTCTAGAACTTAATGGCCGAAAAATAATAGGTACTGTAGGTGCACTGCAGTTTGAGGTTATACAATACCGTCTAGAACACGAATATGGCGCATCCTGTAGCTATGAAAACTTAAATGTATACAAGGCCTGCTGGATAGAAACAAATGACGTTAACAGCGCTGAATTTAAAGATTTTAAAAGAGTGAAAGCTAAGTTTCTCGCTCATGATAAGAGAGATCAACTAGTTTTTCTAGCAGATTCATCATTCTCATTACAAATGACGCAACAAAAATACCCTAGCATTAAGTTTCATTTTGTGTCTGAGTTTGAACCTATGAAAGCATAGCCGACTGCAATTCAACATATTAAACAAAAAAGGCCTACAATAATGTAGGCTTTTTTGTTTATTGATATTTAAAGAATACTAGTCGCAATCACTGTATTGACCTAGACCTGTCACGATAAATTCTGAACGTCTATTTAATTGGTGTTCTTCTGGTGTACAGTCTACTCCATTAGAACAATTATTAACTAACTGTCGTTCACCATAACCTTTTGCAGTAAGTCTAGAAGCGTTGATACCTTTTTCTATCAACCATTTTCTAGTACTTTGTGCTCTTTTTTCTGATAAAACATCATTATAAGCATCGGGAGCTCTACTATCCGTATGTGATCTAATCTCTACAGATGTTTGTGGATATAACTCCATAAACGCTAGTATCTTAGATAGTTCTAATGCTGCATCTTGTCTAATATTGAATCTATCAAAATCAAAGTAAATATCTTTAATATTTAATAATGGTGCAATATCATCACAATCTACAATCTGAATTTTTTCATTCACCATAGCAAGTGGCACATCTAGGAAATCACTTTGTGTAGGAGTTGTAAAAAGATCTTCATCTGATGAATAGTCCTCCTTTTCAGTTCTCACAAAGTATTGTTTACCACATTCTAATTTGAATACGTATTTACCGTTTGCTTTGGTTACTAATTGGTCTACTTTATTATTATTTGCATCCATTACCATAACCGTCGCTTTATCCATAGGCAAGCCTGTTTTTTCATCTGTAACGGTACCCGTTAATATAATTTCACAAGCGTCTTTAAGATCTTCTAACTGAACAAATCGATAGATATCATCGTCTCCTTGACCACCTGGTCTGTTAGAAGAAAAGTAACCCATATTAGTATCATCGTTTATGATAAATGCAAAATCATCGTCTTCTGTGTTTGCAGGCTTACCAATATTAATAGGTAAACTTAAAGTTCCATCAGGATTGATAGAGCTCGCAAATATGTCTAGACCACCTAGTCCTTGGTGACCAGTAGATGCGAAGTATAAAATTCCTTTTTTAGATACGAATGGAAACGTCTCTCTACCTTCTGTATTGATCTCTGTAAGATTTCTGATTTCTCCAAAACTACCATCTTCATTAATCGCAACAACCCAAAGGTCGGATTTCGTAAATTCATCATTTGCCTCATAACCCATACTACCAGGCATATCACTAGTAAAATAAAGAAATTTACCGTCTGGTGATAATGCAGGATGCGCTACTGAATATTCATCATTATTAAAAGGCAACTCAACAGGCGCTGACCAAGACTTTCCTTTTTTAGTGGATTTATAAATTTTCAATTTATTAATACCATCAATATCCTGTCTATACACTCCAGCATTATAATTGTTTCTAGTAAAATATATTGTATTACCATCGCTTGTAAATGTTGGTGTACTCTCGTGATATCGGGTATTAAGAACCTTCGAAAACCTCTCTTCGTTAGACAGTTTACCTTCTTCGTCAGCGTCTGCAACATATAATTGCAGAAATGCTTGATCATTCCAACTGTGTGTTCTCTTTACAAAAGAGTTAGTATCTCTAGCTGTAGCATAAACGACTTGTTCTGCACCGCCATAAAATGAAGGTCCGAAATCTGCTGTTGTAGAGTTGATTGCTACTGTATTTTCAATTTCAAAACGTCCAGATTGAAAATCAATAATCTGTAGATAGTCTGGTTGATCGCTATAAGACTTAGATCGAGAGTCAAAGCCTTTAAACGAATTGAATTTAGCCATTAATTCGTCAGCTTCAGCATATCGTTTTACCGCTTTTAAAGATTGAGCGTATCTAAAATAATACTCTGGAGCAAGTGATTCAGAATCTAAATCAAATAACTCTTTGTACCATTTATAAGACTCAGTTAACTCATCATTGAAGTAATATGTATCTCCAAGCTTTGATAGTATTTCAACATTTTTATAACCTTTTTCAACAACTTTTAAGTAAATCTGTTGTGCGTCTATAAAAGCAAATTTTTCAAAGTCTTTATTGGCCTTTTTTACATCTTTTACTTGTCCATAACTTAAAATGGATATAAAGCAAATAAAAGTAATAAGTATATTTTTCATCATTATGATTGTG
>NZ_BBMK01000015.1 GCF_000755285.1 Nonlabens ulvanivorans
AGTACAAGATGACACTAGCGCAACAGGAGAGATTACTTATACTGATGAAGCTGGAAATCCATCAACTGCACAAGTAGTTAGTGCAGACACTAATAATAATATAACTGTTGGATCAGATGGTGGTGCTTTTCTTGCAGGTCCTACTATTTGTGCAGCAGGTAAAATTTTAAGCACTGGTACAGCAGCCGCTGGCTTTAATGCTACCGCTAGCTTAATTAATACAGGTGATTATCAAATCACATTTGATAATGATTTGGGAACAACTAGCTATGTTATTCAACTTACGATAACCGACTTATTAGGTGTAGGAAATGATGATCCTAATATTAGCTATTACGATCAACAATCGGATGGTTTTAAAGTTAACGTAGGAGATAATGATAATGGAGGAAGCGATAGAGCTGACTTTAATTCAGAATTTATGTTTAGTGTAATATGTTTACCTGGTTTCGGAAATGGTGGTAGCACTGACGGTGGAGGAACTTCTACAGGTTCAGCAACACCGACAGGTAACCCAGGAACTGGCTTTAATCTTAATAATTTTGGAGATGCTGGTAATTTTCAGTTATCATTCAACGCAGGTAATAACGGTGGCTCTACTTGGGAAACATTGATAACAAATAGGCCATATTCAACACTTCCGTCAGATTTATCGGCAACTGTTAATGGCACCGTAGTACCTATTACCTTTGTTAGCGAAGATAACGGAGACGGCACTTTTAATCATTTAATTTCTAGTTCTACTCCACTACCGGCATTTAATCCAGGTGTAACTATATCAGGTGGAGCAACTGGTGGAGGCGCTGGAACACAGAATTCAGGACAATGTTCTTGTATATCATTCTTTACAAACTAGAAAACAAATAATATCACTAAAATGAATAAATATATCCTCTTAGTAAGCTTTTTAAGTTTGAGTTATTTCGCGAAAGCGCAAACAACAAATCCTGGGCTGCTCGTAAATATTCAGAAAGCTTCACAAAGCGAAATTAATTTATACAACACTGCTGATCTAGAAATAGGAATGCTAGTCTATAATACAGATGTAAATAGAATATTTGAATATACAAATAATGGCTTTACACAAATATTAACCACAAACGACGTTAATGAAACTATTACTTCACTCGTTAATAATGGTGATGGTACATTTACCTATACTTCAGAAGATAATACGATAACCAGTATCAACGGTACCGATAATCAAGTGATTACTTCTACAGTTACAACTCCACTTACTTTAGTGAACATTTCATTAGAGGATGGTGGAAATACAAATATTAATATTCAAGATGCAGATGCAGATGCCAATAATGAAGTTAATCAAACATTTGCAATAGTTGCTGGAAATATTGCACTTACTGATAATGCAGGAACTCTCAATTTACCGTTAACCGACATAGATTCAGATGTTACACAAGTAGTGACAGCAGGAAACACTATCGCTTCTCATACAGCTGCATCAGGTACAATTACTAATATTTTAGAAACTATAACAACATTTGAGCAAGATGATACTACGACAGCTACAGATTCAGCAGCCACTGGTGAAATTACATATACTGATGAGGAAGGAACTTCTTTTACTGCTCAAATAGTAAGTAATGAAGCCGATAATCAAATTGAAGTTGGATCTAATGGTGGTGCTTATCTAGGACCAACAGTTTATACCGGTACATTTATAATCTCTGCAGAAGGTGTAGTAACCATAACAGGTATTCCTTTTGAACCATCACAAGTTACATTTATAGCAAATGCAAACGTTGAAAGCTTAAATATCGATTCAGATAATGGTGTCGGTAACAATGATAGAGGTATCGACAATTCATTTGGAACTATGAATGGCTTTGCAAGAAATACAGATGGAACGCTAGTACAACAAGCAATGTATTCTGGTGGACATGCAAACTCCATAAACGATAACTCAAGATATGCTAGTAGTAGCAATTGTATCGGTGTACGATATGGAAATCAAGATGGATCTAGTTTAGGAAAGATTGAAGGAGCTTTTGGCTCTTTCACTCCAGATGGGTTTAACATAACTGTAAATTATACTAATGGTGTTGTCACAGATAACAATGCTAACCCTTTAATAAACGTACAGCCTACTGATGTTAATGCTGAGGCTCTTTTAATAATATTCACAGCTTACAAATAGATTATGAAAAAGAGAACTATCATTTTTATAAGTATGTTTTTAATTTTTCGCTTTCGCGAAAGCACAAACAGCACTTACAAATTATGGGAATTTAAAAGTCCATAATAATGGTCAGATAGGTTTTCATATCGATGTCATTAATGATGGTGATTCAGTAGAAAATGAAGGCTTTGCTGGTTTTTATAATCAAAATAATCCTCTCAGCTTTAGTGTTGAATCAAATGAATTTTGAAAACTTTGAAGTTGATGTTCAAGATGATCTCAATCTATTTACTTCTATAGGTGTTAACGACGAAGTGTTTTTTACGAATGGAAGGATTAATACTCCTAGAATCAATCCTGATGTTAAATTCAAATTTCTTGACGATAATATTTATAGTGGTGAAGGTAATAATGAGCATGTAGATGGATATGCTCAATTTAACGGTGATTTTGAATTCAGCTTCCCTATCGGCGATGATTTTGAAATAAAACCGCTTATCATTAACAATTACAATAATTCTATTACCTATGCTGCTGCTTATTTTAAAGAAGACCCTAATGTACCTACGACATTTACAAACTCTTTTGACACCAGTAGCTTTCAACCTAGTTAGATGTAATATCTTCAGTAGAGTTTGGTACTTTGATGGATTTAAAGACTTAGATCTAACACTTACATGGACTAGTTCTAGTAACGTTTCCTTAACGGCAAACAATTTAACTGATTTAAGAATTGCGGGATGGGATGATATTCAAAAAATTTGGGTGAATCTCGGTAATACAGGTACAACAGGAGATTTAAATAACGGAACTATTACCTCAAGAATTCCCAATACCAATGATTATAAAATATATACTATAGCCTCTATTCTTAAAGCAGGAAATGAAGTCGTGGTTTATAACGGTATGACACCTGATGGTGATGGTTTAAACGATACTTTAATCATAAGAGGTATAGAAGGCTTGCCTGGTAATCAACTTTATATTTATAATCGATGGGGGGGACGACTAGTCTACCAAAAAGATAACTATGATAACTCTTTTAATGGTATTGCAAATGCAAATGCTACTGTAAAAGGTGATAAAGAACTTGCTGCTGGAACCTATTATTATGTGCTTAAATTGCCAGAACAAGCAGATTTGGCAGGATATTTTTACATTAATCGTTAATTTAATTTTAAAAATTGTCATTTTAATAACCGCCCTATTCCTTATATTTAGCCAGATTAAATATAAATGGACAACATGCAGGTAAAAAGATTATTTGACTTTCCCCCCCTATATCAGCTTAAAAATTTCCCTAGAGAAGATTCGCTGGTTACAAAATATAACGGTGAATGGAAAAAAACATCCACCCAATCTTTTATAGATCAAGCAAACGAGATATCAAGAGGTTTAATTGAACTAGGTGTACAACCTAATGATAAAGTAGCTATTATCTCTTCTGTAAATAGAAGTGAATGGAATATCGTAGATATAGGTATCATGCAAACTGGTGCACAAGATGTACCTGTATACCCTACTATTTCTGAAGAAGATTATCAATATGTACTTAACCACAGTGAGTCAAAGTATGTATTTGTTTCTGATGATGAAGTAAGAAATAAAGTATTAAGCATTAAAGATCAAGTTCCTTCTCTAATTGAAGTTTATAGTTTTGATAGTATCTCGGGCTGTAAAAACTGGGACGAAGTAAAACAATTGGGTGCTTCTCAAAATCATCAAGCAGAACTAGAGAAAAGAATGGCAGTAATCACTGAAGATGATCTAGCCACACTAATATACACCTCTGGTACCACAGGAAGACCTAAAGGTGTTATGCTATCTCATAAAAACATATCTAGCAACGCGATTACTAGTGCTTCTAGATTACCTATCGATTTAGGGAAATCAAAGGCGTTAAGCTTCTTACCAGTATGTCATATCTATGAGCGCATGCTACAATACATGTACACCTATACTGGTACGGGAATTTACTTTGCAGAGTCTATTGAAACGATTTCTGATAATTTAAAAGAAATACAGCCTGAAGTAATGAGTGCAGTGCCTCGATTACTCGAAAAAGTGTACGATAAAATTATTGCAAAAGGAGCTGACCTAACTGGCGTTAAAAAGAAATTATTCTTTTGGGCAGTAGAATTGGGACTAGAATGGGAACCTTATGGAGCAAATGGCTGGTGGTATGAGAAAAAGTTAGGTCTAGCTAAAAAACTAATCTTTTCAAAATGGCAAGAAGCTCTAGGTGGTAACCTTAAAGCTATAGCTAGTGGTAGCGCAGCACTGCAACCACGACTGGCAAGAGTTTTTAATGCCGCAGGTGTTCCTGTAATGGAAGGTTATGGTCTTACAGAGACCTCACCTGTAATATCTGTAAATGATTTACGTAACGGTGGATTTAAAATAGGTAGTGTTGGTAAAATATTACCGAATACTGATGTTCAAATTGCCGAAGATGGTGAGATCATAATCAATGGACCACAGCGCATGATGGGATACTATAAAGATCCTGAGAAAACTGCCGAGGCCATTGATGAAAATGGATACTTTCATACTGGAGACATAGGTGAAATAGACAGCGAAGGTTTCCTTAAAATTACAGATCGTAAGAAAGAGATGTTCAAAACATCTGGTGGTAAATATATCGCTCCACAATTAATAGAAAACACTATGAAGCAAAGTCGTTTCATAGAGCAAATTATGGTTATAGGTGAAGGTGAAAAGATGCCAGCAGCATTTATACAACCTAACTTTGAATTTCTTGCAGACTGGGCGCATCGCAAAGGAATAGTCTATGACGATTGGAAAGATCTATGTTCTCAAGAACGTATCATTAATAGGTTTCAAAAAGAAATCGATTTATATAATACAAAGTTTGGTAACTGGGAACGCATTAAGAAATTTGAGTTAACTCCAGAAGAATGGACCATTGAAGAAGGACACCTCACTCCTACTTTAAAACTTAAAAGACGTATTATAAAAGCACGTTATAAAGAATTGTACGACCAGATTTATGGTAATTCAAAAATATAACAGTCACATTTAAAACCTAAGAGCTGCGCCATGAGTGCAGCTCTTTTACTTTCAATTCACAAACATTATATCCATTTGTACGCAATAGTAGATGTAGAAACTACAGGAGGAAAATTTAATGAAGAAGGCATTACAGAAATTGCCATCTATAAATTTGATGGGCATGAAATTGTAGATCAATTTGCTAGTCTTGTAAATCCTGAAAAAGAAATTCAACCTTTTGTTGTTAAACTAACAGGTATTAATAACAAAATGTTAGTACGTGCTCCTAAATTTTATGAAGTTGCAAAACGTGTGATTGAGATAATGGACGGTGCCGTTTTAGTCGCTCATAATGCAAACTTTGATTACCGTATGTTGCGTATAGAGTTTGAACGATTGGGCTATGAATTTCAAACACAAACTTTATGTACGGTTGAAACTGGCACAAAAATTAATGCCCGAAGAAGACAGTTATAGCCTTGGTAAATTAACACGTTCACTAGGTATACCTATCACAGACAGACATAGAGCAACCGGTGATGCACTCGCAACGGTTAAGTTACTTAAGATGTTAATGGCAAAAGATACTGATAAAACAATTATCTCTACTAGCCTTAAGTCAGAAACTCGTAAAAAAGTAGAACCTAATCTTAAAAAATTAATAGAGAAATCTGTATCAACAACTGGTGTTTATTACTTCTATAATCAGGATAATGAACTAATTTACTTAGGTAAAAGTAAAAACATTAAGAAAAGAATCACACAACTTTTCACGAGCTCCCAGCCCAAACAGAAAAAAATCCAAAAACTTGTTGCCGATATTTCGTTTGAAAAAACAGGTAATGAGCTTATCGCATTACTTAAAGAGAATGTTGAAATCAAAAAGAATAAACCTAAATTCAATAAAGCTCTAAGAAAAAAGAACTTCTCTCATGGCCTCTACTCTTTCATTGATGACAACGGCTATATCAACTTTAATGTCAAAAACATAGGTAAAGATATGGGCTACATTACTAGTTTTAGTTCTTTGAAATCTGGTAAGAACTTTCTAGAAAAAATGGTTTCTGAACATCAACTATGCAAGAAATTGGTGGGACTTGAAAAAACTGATTCAAATTGTGAAAATTATTCTATTGAAAAATGCTTAGGTGCTTGTACAAGAAAAGAAGACAAAGAATCTTATAACAACAGAGTTCAAGAGATTATTGATCAAAACAGTTTTGTAAATAAGAACATTATTATCGTAGACAATGGCCGCGAGGTACAGAGCGCAGTGCTATTATGGTAGAAGAAGGAGTCGTTTTAGGTTATGGCTTTGTTGACTTGCAATTTCAAGTGGCACATCCACAAATTCTTAAGAAAGTTATTACTCCACTTGCAGACGATCTCGATGCGAGACATATAGTGCAAAGCTATTTAAGACATAAGAGAGTTAAAAGAATAATAGAGTATTAATATTACGCTTTCGCGAAGCGTATTTGAAAAATATCATCATGGATAACAAAGGAAAATTATACCTTATTCCTGTAACCTTAGGAGACATCAATCCTTTTGAAGTACTACCTCTATCTATTAAAAAAGTGGTAGAAAATATTAACCATTACGTGGTAGAAAATGAAAAAACCGCACGTCGATTTATAAAAAGTGTCGTACCATCAAAACCACAGCCAGAACTCGTTCTATTTTCTATAAATAAATATACGGATGCAGCAGAAATCCCTAGTTTTCTTGAACCATGTTTACAAGGACACGATATGGGTGTAATGAGTGAAGCTGGTGTGCCAGGCGTCGCAGATCCTGGAGCAGATGTTATTAAAATAGCACATCAAAAAGGGATTCAAGTCGTACCACTAGTAGGTCCTAGCTCTATATTAATGGCAGTAATGGCTAGTGGACTAAATGGCCAAAATTTTGCATTTTGCGGTTACCTACCTATTGATAATATGGAGCGACGTAAAAGAATAAAAGAACTAGAAAGTCGTTCTTTTAATGAACAACAATCACAATTGTTTATAGAAACGCCATACCGAAATAATAAAATGATGGAAGAATTACTATTACAGCTTCATCCTAGTACTGAGGTTTGTATCGCTTGTGATATTACCTTACCTACAGAATTCATTAAAACAATGTCTGTGAATTTATGGAAAAAACAGGTGCCTGATTTGCACAAAAGGCCTACTATCTTTATGATTCATAAAAAGAACTAAAAAAATAAGATTGATGACGCAACCTTTTAACAATTAATACATCTATCTATCAAATAAAACACTAACTAACTGATTAAAAACGGGATAATTAAAAATGTTAATAAGGTAGTGACAATACCTTTAAACGATGAATTTACAGGTTCATAGAACTCATAAAATTAACTTAATTTCCCAACCTCAAAACTTACTCTTATGAAAAAGATTTTACTCGCTTTTTTATTTATTCTACCGCTTTTATCAAACGCCCAAGGTGAAGCCTCGTGGTGGTTTTTTGGTCATAATGGTGGTGTAGATTTTAATTCTGGTGTACCACTAGGTAACGGATCAGGTGCGTTATTCACATTTGAAGGTTGTTCAACAATATCAGATGAATGTGGAAACTTATTGATGTACTCTGATGGTTCTACTGTTTGGAATAGAAATCACGTTTCTATGCCTAATGGTACTGGCCTATCTGGAAATTCCAGTAGTGCACAGTCTGCTATTATCATTCCTGATTTACAAGTTAGCAATGTTTATTTCGTTGTTACGATTAGTGCCGGTGCAGGTTTACAATATAGTATTGTTAATATGAATTTAGATGCTGGTCTTGGAGATGTTGTCCCAGGTCGTAAAAACATCCAGATTCAACAAAATACACAAGAAAAAGTAACTGCGTCACTTAATGCCAATGGTGATCGATACTGGATTGTAACATTTGATGATCCGACTTACACTGCTTATCAAGCTGGTGGTGGACTAATTGATACCAATCCAGCTCGTGTAGTAAGTTCTACTATTCCGGTAACAAGTGCTTTAACAGATGCCCGAGGTTATATTAGATTATCACCTGACGGATCTAAAATTGCAAATACTTCCATAGGTAGTGCTGGTAGTGCTTTTTTATGTGATTTTGACAATTCTACTGGTGTAGTTAGTAACCCAGTAACTTTATCTAATGGCTCGAGTGCTTCAAATAGATTTTATGGTGCTGAATTTTCTCCTAATTCACAACTATTATATTTAAATGCAAATAGTCAAGATTCAGGTAATGGTTGTGGTACTTCTAATGTTAGAGAGGTGATCCAATTTAATATAAATGGTCCAGCAGGATGGCAATCTTCGCCAGTTGCTTTAGGTAACGTAACTGGTACAGCATCTGGTCGTGGTGCTTTGCAATTAGGAATAGATGGTAAAATTTATCAAGCACGAACATGTTTACCTTGGCTAGGAGTTATTAGAGATCCTAACTCTTTAGGTACTGGTGCTAATTATGTGGATGATGGTGTTGCCCTTGCAGCAGGAACAACATCCAGAGAAGGTTTACCTCCATTTATTACTTCCTTCTTTGAACCTTCTTTTTTAGCTACGGATGCTAACATGGGATCTGGTGGTGGAAACAATAACCCAGAAACAGATTTTTGTGATGGCACACCTATTCAATTTGACTCTAGTGGTAGTGGTCTTTGTGCTACAGCGACGGTAAATTGGGATTTTGGTGATGGTACTACAGATAATACCTTTAATCCAGTTCACACATTCCCAGCTCCTGGTGATTATACGGTAACACTTACTGTAACTAGTGGCTTCTATTCTAATACAGCTGTTGATGTTATCAGTATTTATGAGATCCCAGTAGCTAATCCAGTAAATAATGTATTCCTATGTGATTCTGACATGGACGGTACTGAAGATAGAGATTTATCTACATCAGAAACAGCACAAGTGATAGGTGCTCAAACTAATCCTAATTTTGCCGTTACTTATTACCTAACGCAAAACAACGCAGATAACAATACAGGTGCCATTGCTCTACCTTACACATTCAACGTAGGTACAACAACAATTTATGCTAGAATTACAAATGATCTTAATGCGGCTTCTAGAGAATGTTATCAAACGACTTCTTTTGACGTTATTGTAGCAAATGGATCTGGTGCAACTGCACCGGCAGATTTAGTAGTCTGTGATGATGATAATGATGGTTTCTTTACTTTTGACTTAACATCTGTAGAAACTGAAGTATTGAACGGTCTGCCAGCAGCACAGTTCACTATTACTTACCATACTACTTTAATAGATGCCCAAAATGGTACAGCTGACATCCCTAATCCTGCTAGTTATGTGAATACTATAGCAAATGGACCAGAAACAATATTTGTAAGATTAGAAGACATGAATCCAGGTGGATGTAATTCTACTACCGATTTTGATATTTCAGTATTTGATACTCCTACAGCAAACGTTGTTCCTGATTCATCTCTTTGTGATACAGGAAATGATAACACTGAAGATGTTACTTTAACCTCTTTTGATGCAGACGTTTTATTAGCACAAACTAATACAAACTATGTAATCACTTACCATTTAACACAAGCAGATGCTGATGCAGACACAGGAGCTCTTACTTCTCCATACAGTATGGTAGGAACGACTACATTCTATGTACGTATTGATAACTCTAATAATGAGCCTTGTTATGATACTTCATCATTCACGGTTACCTTGGACGCACAACCAGTAGCAAATGCGGTTACAGAATATCGTTTATGTGATGATGTTTCTAACAATGGATCTGAGGTATTTGATTTATCTACTAAAGATATTGAAGTACTAGGTGCTCAAAATCCAGCAGATTTTAATGTTTTATATTTC
>NZ_BBMK01000014.1 GCF_000755285.1 Nonlabens ulvanivorans
GTGACATGAAGTTTATATCACAGGTTTGTAGAAGATCAACATTTACTAATACGTCGTATCAACCGTGTGGACTCATTTCCTATACATCAATTACGTCCTGCAGATTTAGATAAATTAGTAGTTATACTAAAGGAATATGAGTAACAACTTGCTTAAGAACACAACTCGGTAGTTATTTATGACAGTTGGGTCGTTTAAAGTTCGCTTTCGCGAAAGCGTGATGCATATTTGTCTCATCAAACAACAAAAACTACACAATTATGAAAACTATCATCACAACAATCGCATTATTTATTTCTCTATTAAGTTTTGCTCAAGAAACAACACACACTTTAAAAGTTACCGTTCCTAACGCGACTAGCGATGAAGGTGAAATGGTGTTTGCACTTAATACTAAAGAAACATTTATGGTAGCAGCACCTGTGCAAAGCGCTGCTGTAAAAATAGAAGATGGAGTAGCGACTGTAACTTTTGAAAATGTTGCTCCAGGAGAATATGCTATTATAGTATTGCATGATCTAAATGGTAATCAAAGAATGGACTTTAAAGATGGTATGCCTGCCGAAAATTATAACGTAAGTGGAGGACAGATGAGTTTTGGACCACCAGTTTTTGGAGATGCAAAATTTACCTTAAAAGAAGATACAGAAATGAGTATCAGACTTTAAACTTAATACCTTTTTTAAAAACCCATTACTTTCTCTAGTAATGGGTTTTTTTAGTTCAATTAGATACATAAAAGAAGGCTTCATTCATCTAGATTCTAACATCTTAAAAGTTAATTCTATACAAAAGCATTTTACATACTAGTCGCTAGCGATTAACTTTACCTATATGAATGTATTAATAACAGGTGCGACAGGTCTAGTAGGCTCGCAAATAGCAGATTTATTTATCTCAAAAGGTCATACAGTTCATTATCTGACCACTCGTTCCAGCGCGATTAAAACAGAAGAAAATTACAAGGGTTTCTTGTGGAATGTTAAAAACATGACCATAGATTCTAGCTGTATTGATGGTGTCGATACGATAATTCATCTCGCAGGAGAATCTGTTTTTCAACGATGGACAGCAGCAGCAAAAGAAAGTATTATGTCCAGCCGTATTGATAGTACACAGCTATTAGTAGATTTATTGAAGGATAATGAACATCAAGTACAGCAAGTAATAACAGCTAGTGCGATAGGTATTTATCCAGATGATCAAGATGCCGAGGCTTTTAAAGAAAACGACATTCCGCCATATGCAGATAATTATCTGGCAGACGTTTGTATCGCTTGGGAAAGTATAGCACAACAATTTAGAGAAACTGGAGTAAAGCTGTCAATAGTAAGAATAGGGATTGTTCTAGCTGCTCAAGGTGGCGCATTAGAACAAATGGCACAACCTGTTAAGTTTTATGCAGGCGCAGGATTTGGTAATGGTAAAATGTGGCAAAGCTGGATTGCCATCGATGATCTAGTAGGAATTTTTCACTACCTGTCAGAGAATAGATTAGAAGGCGTTTATAATGGAGTAGCTCCACATCCAGTGCGCAACAGACCAATGATGGAAGCCATAGGTAAAGCAATGGGTAAACCGGTATTTTTACCTAACGTGCCTAAATTTGTAATGAAATTAATGCTAGGTGAAATGGCTGCTGTAGTGTTATCGAGTCAGCATGTAAGTAGCGCTAGAATAGAAGAGGCAGGATTTCAATTTCAATATCCTCAACTCAATCAAGCTCTAAAACAGTATTTAAATTAAGAAAGCAGTTTATATCAATATGCTTTAAATAAAAATCCCTGAGCAAAAGCTCAGGGATTTTTTCAATCTACACTCAAATCTTAATTACTTAGTAGCAACAAGATTTACAGTTAATTTAATATCGTCTGCGATAGCACTATCTAATACTTTATCACTGAAGGTTTGAGAACCATATTTAATTCCCCCAGTCAGTACGGTTAATAGTGAATGCCTCACTATCTAACATCATTTTATCACCATCATAAGCAACAGTTACAGGAAATGTTACATTTTTAGTAACCTCTTTAAGAGTAAGGTTTCCAGATAACATGTTTCCTTCAATTCCAGTTACTACAAACTTTGCAGTTGGATATTTGTTTACATTAAAGAAATCTGTTTCAGTTCCTTCCACAGTACCTGATAAATGATTTTTTAATTTCATAGCTCCTTCACCTTCTATATCAGTTACTTCGATAGATTTCATGTCTATAGTAAATTCACCACTTTCTAGTGACTCACCATTAACAGTTACCATACCGCTAGTTAAAGAAATGTTCCCAGTGTGGTCTGCAGTAGGCTTAGAACCTACCCATGCGATATTAGATGCAGCTGTATCCACTTTATAAGTTACAGATTCTACAGTAGCTTGTGCTTCAGCCTCAGCAGCAGTAGCTTCTACTTCATTTTGTGCATCTTTACAAGACATTGTAAACGCTACCACGGCAGCCATTCCCATTAATTTTATTGATGTTGTGTTCATTGTATATGTTTTTAAAATTTGAATTGTAAAATTAAATGTACCTACAAATAAAGCCGTTAAAACTATATTAAATATTTCAGTGACATTTTGACATTGATTTTTATATGGCAGTACTTTTGAATATAGGATTTAGAATGAGCAAAAAGGCTGTTATGATTACGCTTTCGCGAAAGCATGATTGAAACAAATAACAGCAATATGTTAACCATTAATTCCTAACAAAACTAGGAGACCAGTTATGGCAAAGAATAAAAACGAAGAACAAGAATTAAAAGATCTAGAAGCGCAAACTGCTGATCAACAAGATGGTGTGAATGATAACACTGTCGATGAGGAACAAGAGCAAAAAGATCCTATAGTAGAATTAGAAGAGCAATTGCAACAAGAAAAAGACAAGTTCTTGAGACTGTTTGCAGAGTTTGAAAATTTTAAAAGACGTACTGCAAAAGAACGTATCGAGCTATTTAAAACAGCCGGAGAAGGTGTTTTAAAAGACATGTTGCCAGTTATAGACGATTTTGACAGAGCAATGATCGAGATCAATAAGTCAGAAGATAAAAACCTTATTGAAGGTGTGACTCTTATTTCTAACAAATTGCGTAATACCTTAAATAGTAAAGGACTTGAGCAAATGGAAGTAAGATCTGGAGACGCTTTCAATGCAGACTATCATGAGGCGATAACACAAATACCAGCGCCTAGCGATGAGATGAAAGGTAAAATAATTGACGTAATTGAACAAGGTTATAAACTGGGCGACAAGATTATACGTTACCCTAAAGTAGTTATAGGACAATAACATGGCAGATTTTTATGACATATTAGGCATTTCAAAAAGTGCCACGGCAGCAGAGATTAAAAAAGCTTATCGTAAGAAAGCCATAGAATTTCACCCAGATAAAAATCCAGGTGATGAAACGGCAGAAGAGAATTTCAAAAAAGCTGCAGAGGCTTATGAAACCTTAAGTGACCAACAGAAAAAAGCACGTTATGATCAGTTAGGTCATCAAGCATACACATCAGGTGGTGCAGGTGGTTTTGGCGGCGGCGGTGGTTTCGGCGGCATGGATATGGACGACATATTCAGCCAGTTTGGAGACATTTTCGGTGGTGGAGGATTCTCTGGTTTCGGCGGCGGCGGCGGTTTTGGCGGCGGTGGACGTCGTAGAGTTAAAGGAAAAGATTTACGGATCAGAGTATCTTTAACGCTAGAAGAAGCAGCTGTAGGAGTTGAGAAGAAGTTAAGGTAAAGCGTAAAAAGCAAGCACCTGGCGTTACTTATAAAACATGCCCTACTTGTGGTGGATCTGGACAGGTTACACGTATCCAGAATACCATTTTAGGTCGTATGCAAACCAGTGCACCATGTAATGTGTGTGGTGGAGCAGGACAAACGATGGATAAAAAACCAGCTGGAGCAGATGCACAAGGATTGGTAATAGATGAGGAAACGGTTTCTATAAAAATACCTGCTGGAGTGGAATCCGACATGAGGTTGAAAGTAAGCGGAAAAGGTAATGAGGCACCAGGTAATGGAATATCTGGTGATTTATTAGTAGACATAGAAGTTAAGGAGCACGCTGAGCTGCAACGTGAAGGTAATAATCTACATTATGACCTTTATGTAAGTGTGCCAGAAGCGGTTCTAGGAACAACTAAGGAAATACAGACCGTAACAGGCAAGGTTCGTATTCCTATAGAAGCAGGAATACAAAGCGGTAAAATTTTGAGACTGCGCGGTAAAGGTATGCCTAATGTCAATGGGTATGCAACGGGTGATTTATTAGTACATGTTAATGTATGGACACCACGTAATCTATCTAGAGATCAAAAAGAGTTTTTTGAATCTATGATGGCAGACTCACATTTTGAACCAGCACCTGAAAAAGGAGACAAATCTTTCTTTGAGAAAGTGAAGGATATGTTTTCTTAAAAGAATCTTAAATAATTGAAAATTTAATTATATATTTGGTTTAACAATTGGTTAACCAACCAAATGTTATTTTTCTTTTTCATAGCAATTTTTCCCACCTTTCTATTAATTAGGAAGGTGGGTTTTTGTTATTTGTAACCTAAATAAATGTAAATGCTCGCTAGATGGTGCGAGATATTTTTAAATTAGCAAGCTTTAGATATAATATGAAGAACACGCTTGAAGCAAGACACATTGTAAAACGTTATGGAGACTTTACTGCGCTCAATGATGTCAATATTGCAGTTCCTAAAGGAAGTGTTTATGGATTACTGGGTCCCAATGGTGCAGGTAAGACATCCTTAATCAGAATTATTAATCAAATTACAATGCCAGACGGTGGCGAGATTCTTCTAAACGGAGAACCGCTTGAGCCTAAGCATATCTCACAAATTGGTTATATGCCAGAGGAAAGAGGTCTGTATAAATCCATGAAGGTAGGAGAGCAATGTATCTATCTTGCCATGCTTAAAGGTCTTTCAAAGTCTGAAGCTAAGGCAAAGTTAGAATACTGGTTTGATCGTTTAGGAATGCAAGGCTGGTGGAATAAAAAATTACAAGAGCTATCAAAAGGTATGGCCCAAAAAGTGCAATTTATTGTCACAGTAATGCACGAGCCAGATTTATTAATCTTTGATGAACCATTTTCTGGTTTTGATCCTGTTAATGCTAATTTAATAAAAGATGAAATATTACAGTTGAGAGATCAAGGAGCTACTATAATATTTTCTACTCACCGTATGGAAAGTGTAGAAGAAATGTGTGATCACATAGCGCTTATCAATAAATCTAATGTAGTTTTAAGTGGTAAGCTTAATGAGGTGAAGCAACAATTCCGTAATAGAGAATATGCAGTTTCACTGATTACTAAAGATAACGCTCAAACGTTACAAGCGATACCAGACTTTTATAAGGCAGAAGATATTGAGTTATCTGGTTTAGATAATACATTAGATTTTAAAATTAGATTACCAGAAGAT
Source organism: Nonlabens ulvanivorans (assembly GCF_000755285.1). GTDB lineage: Bacteria > Bacteroidota > Bacteroidia > Flavobacteriales > Flavobacteriaceae > Nonlabens > Nonlabens ulvanivorans_A. The sequence goes on from NZ_BBMK01000014.1 coordinate 5,438, forward strand.
ATTACTATTGCCCAATCATTAAGCGATTTAACAAGTCTAGGCGAGTTGACTCATTTTAGTGAAATAATACCTAGTGTGAATGATATCTTTATTAAAACAGTGAAGCAAGATGGATAAGTTGTGGCTTATAATTAAAAGAGAATACCTTAATAAGGTCAGAAACAAAACTTTTATCATCATGACCTTTGTAAGTCCTATGATATTTGTAGGTGTTGCATTGCTAGTCGGTTTTTTAACTAGTCTTAATAATGACACTACTAGAAAAATTGCTATACTAGATGATACGAGTATATATGCTCCACTTTTTGAAGACTCAGAACGTACGGATTATATAATTATTGAAAATAATAATTTGCAGGCAGCTATAGATGCCAGTAAGGCAGCAGATTATTATGGATTAATACATATTAGTAGACAGAACAATCAGTTAGATGAGGTTACTCTATATTCTGATGACTCTCCATCCTTAGGTTTCATAAATGAGATAGAGGATAAGATAAGTAAAAAGGCTACAGAAGACCAATTAGTGGCCAGAGGTATTAATCTAGAAACTATTAAAGATTCTAAAATTACCACAGATTTAAAGTTACAAAGTTATACAGGCGTCCAAACGAGCAAAGCAAACGGATGGATAAAAATGGCTTTCGGTGGTGGTGCCGGATATTTACTTATGATGTTTATCATCATCTATGGTAATATGGTGATGAGATCGGTTATTGAAGAAAAGACTAATCGTATTATAGAAATAATCATAAGCTCTGTAAAACCTATTTATTTAATGATTGGTAAGATTACAGGTACGTCACTAGCAGGGATTACTCAGTTCGTAATTTGGGTTATACTAGGAGGAATACTCTTTACCGTTGCGAGTACATTTTTAGGACCTGAAGCCGTACAAAGTCCTGGCAACGACATGGCCATGTCTCAATTAGAGAATATGGATAAGATGCAGCTTATTATTAATGATATCATGCAACTGCCTTTACTTAAATTGGTAATTTGCTTCTTTATTTACTTTATCGGTGGATACTTTTTATATGCCGCAATATATACTGCGATAGGTGCTGCTGTAGATAATGAAACGGATACACAGCAATTCATGCTTCCAGTTATATTACCACTAATACTATCAATTTATGTTGGGTTCTTTTCTGTCATGGATAATCCACATGGAACTGTAGCAGTAATATTCTCGTATATACCATTAACTTCTCCTATAGTGATGTTAATGCGTATTCCTTTTGGAGATATTGCTTATTGGGAAATAGGACTGAGCATGTTATTATTATATGTAAGTATATTTGGTGTAGCGTGGTTTGCAGCAAAAATATATAGAGTAGGTATATTGATGTATGGTAAAAAGACGAATTGGAAAGAACTGTATAAATGGCTTAAGTACTAATGAAAGAACTTTGGAAAAAGGTTAAAGAATTCTTTGATTATGAAATCATCAGTCCAGATAAGCCTGGTGATTTTCATCTAGACGCTGGACATATCATCTTGGCTGTTCTAGCTGTTGTTGTTGCATCGCTCGCTTTAAGAGGTATCAAAAGACTTCTTACTCGTAAGATGGATGAAACAGATAAACTCAAATTTGATAGCATCTTTAAGTTTTTCAATTACATAGTTTATATTATAGTAATCATTATAGTTCTTAATAGTTCTGGTGTAGACTTAACAGCCATATTAACGGCCAGTGCAGCATTATTTGTAGGTATAGGTTTTGCCTTACAAGACTTTTTCAAAGATATAATAGCTGGTATTACCATATTAGTAGATAAATCTTTATTAGTTAATGACATTATAGAAATGGAAGGTAAGGTAGGTCGTGTATTTGAGATACGACTGCGCACCACTCGAGCGATTACTAGAGATGATAAAGTTTTAGTTATACCTAATCATCTATTTTTGCAACAAACTATTTATAATTACACTCAAAATCACCCAAAAACTAGAGAAAACATACAAGTTGGTGTCGCTTATGGAAGTGATACAGAGTTGGTGAAAAGACTCTTGCTTGAGTGTGCAACTAATCAAAGTGGTGTGCTTAAAAGTCCACAACCATTTGTATTGTTCAATAATTTTGGAGATAGTGCGTTAGAGTTTGCACTTTACTTTTTTGTGCGAGATAGTTTTGTGGATCCACGTATTAAAAGTGAATTGAGATTTGCAATTGACAAATCATTTAGGGCTCAAAATGTTACTATTCCTTTTCCTCAAAGGGATGTTCATATTTTTCAATCAAACGATAAAACCATTTAATGTTTAATAGACTTCTTATTTGTTTTTTTATACTCGCTTTCGCGAAAGCGTATTCACAAGGTACAGATTTGTTTCGTACAGAGTATACCTATTTCCCGCAACGCAATTCAGACAATAGTTTCAGAAGATTTAGAACATTTGTTAATGTTCCTCTTAAGATTGGAGAAGGCACTTATCTCGTTCCATATCTTGAATACAGGAATGTTCACTTTGTAGTAAAAGATTCTGAAGATTTCAGACAATTTGGTACTGATCGTTATGAAAGTTATGAAGTTGCATTAGGTTACACAACACCTATGAAAAATAATTGGAGATTCGGTTCTCGATTAGGTGTATTAGCCGCGTCAAATTTTGATGCAGGTAAGGCAATAAGCGATGACTATTTTCTAACAGCAAGTGCTTACTTTATTAAAAGTATGACCAAACGTGATGACGGTGGTAAACCATGGCGTCTGGTGGTAGGAGTGCAATATTCTACAACCGCTGGTCGACCATTCCCATTACCATATCTGAACTACTATAGAGAATTTGCTCCCAAGTGGAGTTTTACTTTAGGAGCTCCAAAAATGAATCTCGTGTACCGTTTTAATGATAAGAATATGGTACAGCTGTATGCAAGATTAGATGGCTTTTATGGAAATATTCAAAATAATGTAAGCACTACTAATGGCATTGCAGACAATGTTTCAATGACTACAGCTATGGCTGGTCCAGGCTATCAGTATAACTTCACTAAGCATATTAGTGTATATGTGTATACTGGATATACTATCTTTAACGATATAAGATTAAGAGATGCAGGTGGCGATGATGTAAAAAATGTAAATGACAGTAATACGTTCTATTCTAGAGCAGGTATAAAATTTAAAATATAAATGGCAAATATTCTATTAATAGAGGATGAAGCGGCAATAAGACGTGTATTAAGTAAAATACTGTCTGAAGAGAATAATAGCTATACTGTTACAGAGGCAGTAGACGGGCTAGAGGGAATTGAACTCATTAAGAAAGAAGATTATGATCTAGTTCTATGTGATATTAAAATGCCTAAGATGGATGGAGTTGAGGTGCTTGAGGCAATTAAAAAAATCAAACCAGAGATACCAGTTGTTATGATATCAGGTCATGGAGATTTAGATACGGCTGTCAATACGATGCGTTTAGGGGCTTTTGATTATATTTCTAAGCCACCAGATTTAAATAGATTACTTAATACAGTTCGTAATGCGTTAGATCGTAAAAGTCTTGTAGTAGAGAATAAGCGTCTGAAAAAGAAAGTTAGTAAGAATTATGAAATGGTTGGAGATAGTGAGTTGATCTTTATTATCAAAAACATTATTGAAAAGGTAGCTCCTACAGACGCCCGTGTTCTCATCACTGGTGGGAATGGTACTGGAAAGGAATTGGTAGCACATTGGTTGCATGAAAAAAGTCATCGATCAGCAGCACCGTTTATAGAAGTTAATTGTGCCGCAATACCTGGTGAATTGATTGAAAGTGAATTATTTGGTCATGTAAAGGGGAGTTTCACTGGAGCAAATAAAGACCGTGCAGGTAAATTTGAAGCTGCAAATGGAGGAACTATTTTCCTAGATGAGATAGGAGATATGAGCCTTAAAGCTCAAGCTAAAGTATTGAGAGCTTTACAGGAAAACAAAATACAAAGGGTAGGTAGTGATAAGGATATTAAAGTAGATGTACGCATTGTGGCAGCTACAAATAAGGATCTTAAAAAAGAGATTTCAGAAAATAGATTTAGAGAGGATTTATATCACAGGTTAGCGGTTATTCTTATTAATGTACCATCTCTTAATGATAGACGTGAAGATATTCCATTATTGATAAAACACTTTGCGGCAAAAATTGCTAAAGAGCATGGTGGTACAACCAAGGAATTTTCTAATAAAGCAGTTGGGAAACTTCAAAACTATGACTGGACAGGTAATATTAGAGAGCTGCGTAATGTCGTAGAACGACTAATTATTTTAGGTAGTGAAGAAATAAGTGAAGCAGATGTTAATTCATTTGCTAGTAAATAAAAAAGTATGAAGATTAATCCTTTGAATTATCTGGCTTCTGGAGATATTAAGTTAAGTAACTTTGATACTTTACCTAAGAAACTATTGAGTAAGAAAGAGGCAAAGGCTGCACTTGAAAAATCTCGTAGATCCTTAGCGCAATTTCAAGAAAGACTATATGCTCATGACAAGCATGCAGTATTAGTTTGTTTTCAGGGAATGGATACCTCAGGAAAGGATAGTTTAATAAGAGAAGTTTTTAAAGATTTTAATGTTCGCGGTGTGGTTCAACACAGTTTTAAAGTCCCTACAGAACTCGAATTATCTCACGGGTATCTGTGGAGACATTACATAGCTTTACCTTCAAAAGGTCATTTTGGAATTTTTAATCGTACTCATTATGAGAACGTATTAGTAACACGTGTACATCCAGAATACTTAATAGCTGAAAATTTACCAGAAATTGATAGTCCATCTGATTTAAGTCAAGAGTTTTGGGATATGCGTTTTGAGCAAATCAATAATTTTGAAAAAGAACTTACTCAAAATGGGACTTATATATTTAAGTTTTTTTTGAATATATCTAAAGAAGAACAAAAGAATAGATTATTAAGAAGACTTCATCTTCCTGAAAAAAACTGGAAATTTTCAGGAGGCGATTTAAAAGAAAGAGCTCTTTGGGATAAATACATGAGCTCTTATGAAGAAGCTATTTCTAATACTTCAACAGATGTAGCTCCTTGGTATATAATTCCTTCTGACGATAAACCAACGGCGCGCAAGATTGTTTGTGATATTTTATTACAATCACTAGAATCCAAAAGTCATATTGTTATGCCACAATTAGATGATAATGCAGTTGGAAAAATTGAAGGGTACATAAAGCTATTAGAAAATGAGTAGTTAATTACTCAAAAAAATATTTCAATTCGCAATTTTAAAGATTTCCCTACAGGAAATTGAACTAACCTTTGTTATTATCTTTGGTCTCTTTTAGATCAGCATGGCATTACAGGATTATACACGTGAATTTGGTAAGAACTTAAATATTGCTTACCCCATTATGGCTGGACAGATTGCTCATCTTCTCGTGGCATTTGCAGATAATGTAATGGTAGGTAAGTTGGGTGATGCACAGTTAGCTGCGGTATCCTTAGGAAATACTTTAATCTTTATCGCACTTAGTATAGGGATAGGTTTTTCTTTTGCCATTACACCTCTAGTTGCTGAGGCTGATGCTAAAGGAGATTTCCAAAAAGTTAAAAGCATATTTCATAATGGAGTTTTAGTCTCTACAATTAATGGAGTGATACTCTGTGCTCTTTTATTTCTCTCAGAGCCCATACTATATCTCCTCGATCAACCAGATGAGGTGATTGTATTGGCCATTCCCTATATGAGAATTGTTGCACTATCCATGATTCCTTTGATGATTTTCCAAGCTTTTAAACAATTTGCAGATGGTCTATCAAGGACAGTGTTTGCTATGCAGGCTACAATAATCGCAAACATTGTGAATATTATTTTAAACTATTTGTTGATTTATGGTGAGTTCGGCTTTCCAAGATTAGAGGTGGAAGGAGCCGCTTATGGTACTTTAGTGGCTAGGATTTTAATGGTACCTATATTAATGTTTCTGCTTTCGCGAAAAGTTGAACTAAAAAGATACTTTACCTCAATAGAATCTTTCTCTATTCAAATACTTAAAAAGCTAATTAATTTGGGGTTTCCTACAGCCCTTCAAATGTTTTTTGAGGTAAGTCTCTTTACAGCTGCTATAATACTTAGTGGTGTATTGGGAACAAAAAGTCAAGCAGCTAACCAGATTGCTCTTAATTTATCTGCAATGACCTTTATGGTAGGAGTTGGTTTTAGTGTTACAGCTACAATAAGAGTAGGGAATCAATTGGGGTATGGTAACATGAAGGAATTAAAAAGAATTGCGAGATCTATATTCTTGCTGACATTTATTTTTGATATTGTTTTCGCTATAATATTTTACGCATTTAAAGATCAGCTGCCTTGGATTTATATTCAAGATGTAGAAGTTGTTCAAATTGCTTCTAGTTTATTAGTTGTTGCAGCTTTTTTTCAAGTCAGTGATGGTCTTCAAGTTGTGTTTTTAGGTGCATTGCGAGGATTACAAGATGTATGGGTGCCTAGTTTGATATGTTTTATTGCATATTGGTTGGTTGGATTTCCCATTTCTTATTATTTGGGAATAGTACTTGAATATGGTGGTCAAGGTATTTGGATTGGATTATTACTAGGTTTAAGTGTCTCTAGTGTGTTGATGTATATTCGGTATCGGTATTTAATAAGTATTAATTAA
>NZ_BBMK01000013.1 GCF_000755285.1 Nonlabens ulvanivorans
TGATACTCTTGTTTCAAATACTGAAAAAGCAAGGTATTATTATGAAAATGCTATAATAGAATCTAATACATCGTCTGATTTAATGCATTCTTACAAACTGTTACTAACAGCAAAAAAATATGTTCCTGAAGACTCTCTACATCTGAGGTTTAAGATTAATGACGAACTTATCTACACCTATCTTTCAACTATTGAAAACGCGCTGCCATTTGAAGATCTAGTCAAAGAAAATTGTGATATTGCCCACCTCACACAAGATCCTAAAATGCTGGTGAATTGTGACTTTTATTATATATATAATGAAGATTATGAGACTAAAGCAAGTATCGAGCGTTCGATAAGTAGATTGCACCATTCAAAATATATAGCTGAAGAAAATGATTTAATAGATATGGTTAAAAGCATAGAATTAAATCTAGGAATTGTACACGACCTCGCCAATCGCAAAGACTCTGCTTTATATTATTTTAATTCATTAATCCCTTACTATGAAAAGCAAGAAGATTTTGAAACACTTAAAGATTTATACAATAGCAAGGCTCAAACTTTAAAGCAATCTAAAAGATACGATGAAGCTATTTATTACTACAATAAATCTTTAAATGACCACTATCCTATTGATAATCAGGAGAAAATGGTAATGGTAACAAGAAACCTAGCCGAAGCTTATTATCTCAATCAAGATTTTGAACAAAGCGCTACACTCTATCGTGATAAAATAAGAATTTCAGATTCTCTTAAAACCGTCGCTGCAGCCAGATCCTTAGAAGAACTTGAAGCAAAATATCAAACCACTCAAAAAGAAAAAGAAAATCTAGAACTTAAAGCTGATAAAGAAAAACAACGCAATCAAATTTATGCACTCTCAGGTGCAGCAATAATTTTGTTACTATCTGGTGGCCTCATCTACAACAACCAACGAAAGAAAAAATTAATTGCTCAGAAAGAGCAAATAATCCAAAAAAGTCGTGCCGATACCATTCTTAAAAATCAAGAATTAGCAACCATAGATGCTATGATTACGGGACAAGAAAAAGAGCGTAAAAGACTCGCAGAAGAATTACATGATGATCTAGGAAGCACATTAACCACTGTCCGACTATACTTTGAAAACTTAAAAGAACAATTCAGTGAAGAAAAATCCGAACTAGTTTTTAATCGAACAGAGAAATTATTAGATGAGGCTTACGAAAAAATACGAAACATGTCTCATACCAGAAACAGTGGCGTATTAGCCAGTAAAGGACTCGTACCAACACTGGAGTCTCTAGCTCAGAAAGTTACCGATAGTGGGAAATTACAAGTAGTCATCATTCATCATGGATTAGATAAAGCTCTAGAAAATAGTTTAGAACTTACTATCTTTAGAATATTGCAAGAATTATTAAGTAATATCATTAAACATGCACAAGCTACAAATGCCGTAATCAGCCTTACTGCATATGAAGACAGTATTAATATTATGGTCGAAGATGATGGAATAGGATTTAAAAAAGAATCAAATCAAGAAAAGACTGGTATAGGCTTACATAATATTGAAAAAAGAATTGAAGATTTGGATGGCTCCATAGAAATCGATTCTCATCTAAACCATGGAACTACAGTTAATTTAGATATTCCCTTAAAATGATAAGATTACTAATAGCAGAAGATCATCAATCGCTCATAGATGGTCTTATACTACTATTTAAGGAGCATGAAGAGATTGAAGTCATAGGTACTGCAAAGGATGGTAAGGAATTACTTGAAAAATTAGAATTCAAAAAGCCCGATGTCCTACTCACTGACATAAGCATGCCGCGTATGAATGGTGTTGAATTATGTAAAAAAGCATTAAAAATACGTCCTACCTTAAAAGTGATTGCCTTCTCGATGTTTAATAATGAAGACGCTATTCGAGAAATGATTAAAGCAGGCGCTCATGGTTACATCTTAAAAACGAGTAGTCTAGAAGAAGTTAAAACGGCAGTCATTAAGGCCAGCAGAGGACAACGATACTTTGATGCTTCTATAAATATCAATGAAATAGAAAACAATGAGATCTCTAATAATAAAACAATACTATCACCCAGTGAAACAAAAATTTTAAAGTTAATTGCTCAAGGTAAAACATCATCCGAAATTGCCGAAATACGTTTTACAGCCGTTAGTACTATAATCAAACATCGTAAAAACATCATTCAAAAATTGGGCCTACAAGGGAAAGGAGAATTGTTGAGATATGCTTTACAAAAACATCAATATTACAAGTGATTCACATTTGTTAAATGAAATGATTGTTTTTACTTTAAATAATATGAAATATACCCAGTAAAGGGTATTTTTTAAAAACCCAAACTACTTTAAATTTGAATTGTTAAACAAGATTGAATAGGATTCATTTCCATTTACAATAATTTTAGGGGGAAGGAAGTCCTGATAAGACTTTCTCATTTACGGTCGGAATTCTTTTCCGACCGTTTTTTATGCATAATCGTATATTTGATAAATTAAAATCCCCCCTAAATGAAAGTCCTTAAATATCTCTTTCTCTTTATACTAGTAATTATCGTAGGTGCTGCAGTTTACTTTTCTTTACAAGATGGTTCTTATTATATCACAGAAAAGAAAGTAATCAAAGCGCTCCAGAGATGATTTATGAAGAAATTTCAGATTTTAAAAATTGGGATCACTGGAACCCGTGGACTAACTCTCCAAATGTTACAAATACATTAGGTGAAGTAACTACAGGCATAAATGGCAACTACAGTTTTACAGATGAATACGGTAACGGCTCAATGACTATAACTGCTTTAGAGCCCAACAAAAGTATCGAGTCTGAAATGGAGTATCATACGAGTCTTTCTGATTCAAAAAGTGTGGTAACCATGACATTAAACCCAGTACCAGAAGGCACAGAAGTCACTTGGAATATCAAAGGTGAAGATGATCTCAAAAATAAAGTGATGAATTTTATCTTTGGATTAAATCTTGAAGAAGAGATCAGACCTAAATACAAAAAAGGCCTTGATAATATTGAGCAGTATTTGTTAGTGGAAATGAAAAAATATGAAATCAGTAATCCAGGATTAGTAGATTATGGCGGTGGCTATATACTATACAAAACAACATCTACCAGTATGGATAAATTCTCTGAGGAAATGGCAGTCATGTTACAAGATATCATGAAGTATATGAAAGAAGAAAATATATCTATGTATGGAATGCCTATGAGCATTTATGAAAAATTTGACTACAACAATAACAGCGTTATTTTTTCTGCAGCAGTACCAGTAAGAGATCGAGTAATACCTGCAACAGATGCATCTGTATTATGCACCTACATAGAGCCTACTAGAGCGTTAAAGTTACTTTAACAGGTACATATGATCATCTACAAGAAACATGGAATAAAGGGCAATTATTTATGGCTCAGCAAGGATACATACCTGGATTACAAGCACCATTTGAGATTTATAAAACAGATCCTGCTTTGACTCCTAATCCTGCAGATAATATTACTGAAATATATTTACCCGTTGTAGAAAATGATTAAGCAACTTCTTTTAGTATTTGTCGGCGGAGGCTTGGGTTGTGTTTTACGTTTTTTATTTTCTGTATGGATCAATACTGATCAAATCAAATGGATACCGACTATCATCGCAAATATTTTAGGCTGTTTTTTGTTAGGATTATTTCTATCTCTTTCTCATAAAAATATACTAGATAGTCATGGATACATTTTATTAGGTATAGGCTTTTGCGGTGTCTAACGACCTTTTCTACCTTTTCTGTAGATGTTTTTAAACTCACAAACGAGTCTAATTATAGCGGTGCCTTTATTTATTTGTTTCTAACTATTATACTGGGATATACAGCCGTTTACAGTGCCTATTATCTAGGGAAACAAATAAATTGATGACAAAGTTATTGACCATCTTACTGTGCTTTTCCCTGTTTTTATCATGCAAGCAAAAAATGAAGTCTTCCTTAGACACTAATAGCTCAAATCAACATCACGCTCCTACTCTATTGAAAGACGCTTATAATGTAGGCTTCCTAATAATGGATGGTACTTTTAATACTGAATTAACTGCTCCTTATGATATATTTCAGCATACTCGCTTTCGCGAAAGCGTAAAACCTATGAACACTTTTACCGTTGCACAGTCTACCAGTATGATCACTACTTTTGAAGGTTTGCGATTGCAACCAGATTATAGTTTTGATAATGTACCACATATCGATATTCTTGTTGTACCTAGTGCAGAGCATCACCTCGACAGTGATTTAGAAAATGAAGAATTAATTAAATGGGTTAAAAAAACCGGCAACAAAGCCACTTATGTGACATCGCATTGCACGGTGCTTTTATACTTGCTCAAGCAGGTTTATTAAACCAAGTGGTGTCAACCACTTTCCCTAGTGACATCAACAAGATGAGAGACAGATTTCCCAGCTTAGACATCAGAGAAAATGTCTGGTTTGTACATGATGGTAAGATGATTACAAGTGCTGGTGGCGCACGTTCTTTTGAGGCTGCTATGTACTTATGTGATATCTTGTATGGTTCAGAGGTAACAAATGATCTCGCCGGTGGATTAGTGCTAGAATATAATCTATCTAACTATCCACACCTGATTATAGATCAAGAAAAAGATAATTAATCTACTAGTTCTTCTCCTGCATTTTTTACAGCATCTGGCAAGTCTATCAGACTTTCTATTCCCGATTTTTTCATCTGTTTTTTTACCTTTTGCCAGTCGTCTTTAGATGGTTCTTTCGGTTGCTGCTGCGATGCTAGATCAGGCTCAAAGGTTAAAACTGCCCAAGAAGGAAAATGATCGCTTTCAAAATTGACACCAGTCCCTGCATCTTTTAATCTAAATTCTGGAGATATAAGGATGTGGTCTAAAGACCAGCGCATTAATGGGTACTGTGCATGGTAGGTGTTATAAAAACCTCTACCTATTCTTAAGTCTAATAGCTTACCGATTGTTTTAGTAAGTTGCGTACTATCAGACCAAGCTACATCATTAAAATCACCTAAAACAATCACAGGTAAATCAGATTCATTACTTGCCATTGCCGTTAAGATCAATTCTTTATCTCGATCTGTACTCATAGGGTTATGTTGTGGCATAGGTGGAGTTGGGTGAATAGCATATAACTGAAACAGTTCACCATTTTTCATAACCACTTTAGCCTCTATAGAAGGTATATTTGAATCGACTTTAAATCTAATTTTAGTATCTCTAAGTTCTAATTTTGAATAAACCAACATACCATAAGTATTATCCTGTGGTTGTTGTACTTTATAGGGATAATCCTTACCTATTTGATCCCTTATCTCTGTACTCCAGCGTTGATTGGTTTCTGTAAAGACAATTAAGTCCGGTTGTTTCTCCTGGATTTCTTTATAGAGATTGTCACCGTTATCATTTTTTTGTAGAACATTAGCCGTATAAATAGCTATTATTGAATCTTCATTTACATGCGCAGAACTGTCTTTAACCTCTACATTAACAAATGGCGTGTAATCTATAAGCTTTACAAATTGAAAAATAAAACAGCCCAGCAATATGCTTATATAGGCATAATCATTTACCCATTTGGGCTTGAAAGTGAAGAAATAAAGCAGAATAGCTAAAAAAGTAAAAGCCGTAAGCTGCAGGTGTGGAAAATCAAAGATGCGTATCCACCAATAATCTGCAGCAATTAAAGGTACCAGACTTAATAACGCAGCTATTAGACCTAAAACCTGAAAAATTTTCCTCCACATAAAACTTTTATTGTTAAAGATAAACAGTGTTATCCAGTAACCGCTTTATATTGAGGAAAATTTAAGTTTGTTTGTTAAATTTTAAGAATTACTTAAAATTCATTCCTATTGAATTCATCATTACCTATTCCTTTAGGATTAGGTCCCCCATTGATTAGCACCGTGTTTACTATCCTCAACGCAAAAAATAAGTAGAATAATACCACCTATAAAAGGAATAAGTCCCATAAAGTAAAACCAACCACTACGACCAGTATCATGTAATCTTCTTACGATGACAGCTAGTGATGGAATGATAGTAGCTAGAACATATAATAACATAAGAATTCCAAATGGAATTGCTATTGCCTCATTTTCTGTAGCTGCTCCTATAATCATAGGTACATATAAAATCATAAATACAATAAAATTAAATAACTGCCAGTACCAGTATTCTGATCTTCTTGCACGACCTGTAAAGTCAGTATATTTATTAAAAACCGATTTTACTGCTTCCATCATGGTCATTCCATTAGATTCTGGCATAAAAGGTTCTCTCTCACGACGTGAGCGTACTTCTGTGTTTTGGGGGGGTTGGTTATTGGTTTCCATATGTTAAATTTAAGGAGGCAATTTAAGCACTTATTTTCTTAAATCTAATAGTGAAATGTAAGATTTTTTTTACTACGCTTTCGCGGAAGCGTTACGAAAACAGCTCTAATATTAGAATGGATAACCAATAGCAAAATTAAACACTGGGTTTTCTATGTCAAAATTCCATCGCTCACCAGAGGGCATAGATGGGTCATGCCATGGAGCAGCAAGATCAAATCGTATTACAAATCCCTGCACGTCAACTCGCATTCCTAGTCCAGCTCCTATACCGAATTCATTATAGAAGTCACTAGTAAACTCTCCACCTTGTAATCCATTACCTGCCGTGGTCCATACATTACCAGCATCGATAAATAGTGCTCCTTTAAAATAACTGTAAATAGGGAAACGATATTCAATGTTTGCTTCTAATCGTACATTACCAGATTGATCAAAAAGGAACGGTCGTCATCGTCCTCTGGACTATAAACTCCTGGCCCTAATGATCTAGTTCTAAAAGCGCGAACACTATAAGCTCCACCTGAAAAATATTGTTTACTAAATGGTAATACATCGCTGTTACCATATGGTAAGCCATAACCAGCAAAAAATCGAGTGGCAATACGAGAATCTTTATTCAATAAATAGTGAAACCTGAAATCTACATCTGCCTTTGCATATTGTGCATATTCTAGTCCTAAAAATTCATTCTTTCCTTCTTCATTTTCTTTGCTTAACAAGCTGATGCTATTACCAGCTATGTCTACTGTACTATTTATATAAAACAACGCTTTTTTACGTTCATCTATAAGCTCATTATAAGTAAAAGAATAGGTTAATCCAGAAATGAATTGCTGCTCAAAACTATTTTGTAAAAAAGTATTTTCATCAAGTATTTCTTCAAATTCTGTTGACGTATTCAAGAGGTTCACATAGTTAATAGATATAGGGTTAAACTCGTGCGTTACATATCGATTTGCCTGCCAGGTATATCCAAAACTACCTGAAAAGGTCAATAAGCTATATAATTGACTTCTATTTAAAATAGTTGCGCTGAGACTGGTTTTAGTTTTGGGTATCGCATACTCAAAATAATCACTATCTACATTTATAGGCGCCAGCATGCGTGGAAAAATTAAATCTGCTCCTAGACTGAACTCTGTACTGGTCTGACCAGCATCACTATTTCCTGCTATTTGTACTTCATAAGTACCTGTTGCTTTTATATTAAGGACTTCACCACCATTAAAAAGATTACGATTAGAGAATGTAAGCCCCAGACTAGGTCCAGTAAAATCGTTAGATTTAGTAACAGCTTGTATTTCTGCTCTTATAGCTCTTTTATTCAAGGGTGATAGATAAATACTAGCCTCTAGATAATTAAGACTGTCGTTAGATTCTTCTAATTCTTTATATTCTATATTGACAAATTTATAAGCACCTATTGATCCTAGTCGTCGACTAGTTGCTCTAGACTTAGTAGGATTGTATAAATCACCTGGTTCTAATAAAATGAAAGGATCTAATCGATCTGGTCTAAAAAAATCAGATTCTTGTATGTAATCCTTACCAGCATAATTCACACTATCCATCACAGTGATATTATTACTGGTTACATTATATGGGTAAACTTTTACAGTCTTTATTTGATAGGGCTTAATAGCTTTAGTAGGTACATCTTTTTTAAGTTTAAGAAATAGATCAAACTTTCTATTATCGTACTGATTAGTATCTGCTTGAAATATTAAAAAACCAGAATTAAAATTATAGTATCCTTTGCTTTTTAAATTGCTATCTATTCGCTCTCGCTCTTGTGTTAATGCAGACAAATCAAATCGTGATCCTACTTGAATTGGAGAATCTGTTAATTGATTTTCTAAAACTTTATAAAATGGTATAGAATCATTATCAACTTGATAGGTTTTTAATCTATACGGATTAGGTAAAGTGACTTCATAGGTAACATTGCCTTCTTTTTGCTTTTCGTTTTTAATAGTTCTAGATGTTATATTACTAAAGAAAAAACCTCTATTCTCTAATCTATTGCGCAGTAAATCCTTTGTGGCTTCTTGCTCTACATCAGATAAATAGACCGGCTTTTCTCCTATTTTCCGATTCATAAAGCGTGCTATAAAGCCACCACTATCTCTTTTTACTTTATAGTAGTAATGCAAACCTGGTCGCATACCTAAAAATGTACTATTAGGTTGTGGTGATATAGTGAGATCTAACTGAGCTTTTAATGCGGCTACATCTTTTACATCAGTAAGTGAATCTAGCTTAATATCAACATGTGTGTCATTGAGAAGCAATTCATCTTCAGGTACATATTTTTTAACAGCACATGAAGTTATGATCAAGAATAAACTCAAGGTTATTACACCGTGTATATAATTATTTGCTTTCAATGGCTGATTTACTTTTTATTTAATTCTGATTGTTTTTTCTCTTCTTGTTCCTCTTCTTCCTCTTTACGAGCTTTTTGATTTTCTTCTAGTACTGTTTTAGCAAATAAGTTTTTAAACTCATTAAACTCTTTTGTAAATATCAATGATATACCACTCACTATCAACTGACCGTCGATGACATTATCATACTGATTTCTACGGAAACCTTTAAGCGCCATTGACCAGTTTGAGAAAGTAAGTACTCAATGCTTACATTACCTATCACTGGAGTTTCTTCACCTTCTTGTGCAGATCCTTGTATATCGACCTCACTACCTACACTTACCACTAGACGATCATTCAGTAACTTTTTACTAGCCGTTACATCTAGCTGTGTGCGCTCTTGTGTACTTGTACCTTGATAATCTGTATAACTATCCACACCAAAACTTAAATCAATACCGGTCTTACCCAGTAGTTTACCACCATACTGATTTAATTGATCACTTAACGCTTGATTTAAGTTATCTCTTGCTATGGTTGCTGTACCACCATTGCTTCCATCTGTCCCAGAAGTAGGAAAAAAGCGATTAAGTACTAGAAGAGAAAAAACTTGCTTATTCAATTCTTGATCTTGATTATTAAGCTGTTGCAGTCTACCATAAACCTGACCACCTACAGCACCTTGTTCATCATTAGGTAGATCAATTTTAAAGCTGATCTCTGGCTGCATTAACTCACCATCAACATTTAAATAAACTAGAAAAGGTAATTGCTGGCGGAAGCTATTTTTAGTACTTAGATCTGCACCACTAGTTTGACTAGCCATTAAAGCACTGGCACTGGTTTCTACCTTGTATATGGCACTTACATCTAGATTTGCATCAAATGGATCACCAGACCAGGTAACGCTACCACCTTTAGCTAGATCAAATCGCCTCGAGACTATTTCATATAGATTTAGTTGATAGTAACCACTATCGATTTCATATCGTCCCGTCAGCGTCATTCTACCATTAGGTGTCATTCTGTATTTAAGATCTCCACTACCAGCCACTTGTAGATTATCGCCTGTGCTAGGGTCAATGATAATTTTCAATTTTGCGTCATCTCTAATCTTAAAATGTGCTGTAACATCAAATCCTGTAAGTGTCGCAGATGCCTCTTCTGTCTGAGTTAAAATAGCATCAGGATTTTGTTTATTCACAAACTGGACTATACCATCACGTTGCACTACATCTAACTCTGTTGCAGGAACCACATAAGTTACATCTGTCACGTCCTTAACAGTTAGATCTAAATTAATAACCGGTATGGTCAGATTACCTGTTATGGTTGCACTTGCGTCAAAGGTTGCTTTACCATAGTAAAGATCATTATCCTTTGCGGTACTATTTAAGGCTGTAAAATCTTTTGCTTTTAATTTTAAATTAAAAGTAGGCACTAATAAACTCTTAGTTCCTATACTTCCATCTACGGTAAATATATCACCTTGAGCATCTGCTATACGCAACTTGTTTAAAGTAATACCTGCATTATCTACAGCGATTGTTTCATCCTTTAAAGTAAAATTAGTATCTAACATGGCTACATTTATACTGGCCTCATTAAATCTCAATTCTCCAATATAATCAGGATCTATAGTAGTTCCTGTTACTTTAAACTTTCCGTTAATTGAACCACTACCTTCCTTAAGTAAATCATCTGATAGACCTGCTATTGTTGATACATTAACTTTATTAATATTTAAATCTAGATTAAGGTTTGCTACTGTATCTGTTGCTTCATAATCGCCCTTAAGTTCAAGGTCTACATCTGCTCCTTTTATATCAAGATTCATATCATAGCGTGACCCATCTAACGATTTTGCATCTAGGTTCAATTGACCTAAAGGAACTTCCATAGCATGTAAATCCTTGATTTGCAAGTCTGCTAGAATACCTGTAGCACCATAAATATCATTTAGTATAAACTCGCCATTTACAATTCCAGTGGCCAGCTTTTCATCAGAATTAAAATAACTTAGTAATCCTTGAAGTTTAAAGTTTTCAAGTAATAAAGCAATATGATCCTTATCCGTTTTAGGTCGATCACTTCTTAATTCTATACTTTGGCTGCCATTAGTTAATCGGAAATCACTAAACAAAAGTCGCTGTTCACCTACCGCTATCTCATTAGAGTCAGGTATGGTCCATGGTTGTTTATTGAGAATTAAATCATCAATGGAAAGATTAAAAATTAGATTCTCTATACCATCGATATCACGCTTTCGCGAAAGCGTGCTCGCAAAATGAATCAATCGTTCCTCGTCATCATAAGAAGTAAAATCAACATTAAGAATATTCTCTGCTACCACAGCAGTTAATGCTGTACGTTTTATATTAATAGGTCCAGCAGCGATATTTTTAAAACCTAATTGAAATTGTAAGTCTTGAGCGTCTGACTGAGATGAAATGATTAAACTATCTATCTCACTATCTGCGTATTTTACATAATCTACCTTAATATCACTATTAAGTTTACGTTCTTTTTCATTAAAATCCACTGCAATATTGATAGTGTCTAATGATTGTAACTGTGGTAAAATAACATCCCTCAAAATGGGTGCTGGCCTTACGTTCCCTTTAATACTCATAACTACAGGCCTGATAGAATCCATATCTTTATTAGTGGTGAGATATCTATCTATATGGCGTTCTAATGCTGCGGTTATATTTGCTGGATCTGCATTGGATCTTAATTCTAGATCTAGCATTTTGTTCTTCACATTTAATGAGGTAGAATCGTTAGTTACAAAGGCATCCACACTTAAGGTACCGAGTAAATAAGACTGTTCATCAAATACAGCAATTCCATCTTCTACTGTGGACTTAATTTTATAACTAGCTTCATTACCAGAATAAGACATTTCTACTTTACCAGCGGCTTTTACATTTTGGGAGGTAATACCAAAAGCTCTCAAATCTATTCCAGCGATATCAATAATGGCATCTACATCATTTGCATCTTGGTTCAATTTAAGATTTGCGTCTAACGCTATATTGATATTATCATCCTTAAAGTTTGAAGTGATTGTTCCTACTCCATTATTCATACGACCTTTAATAGGTATATCTGTCAGTGAATAATCATTGTAAGCAAATTCTTGTACCGTACCATTCACAATACCATCTAGATTGCTAATATCATTGCCATTACCACTTGCTTTTAATTGCAGACTTAAATCACCTAACTCTGGCATAGAAAGCATTGTTGCTAATTCCAACTTATCAATGTTTACGCTTGAATTAAATTCGATTTTTTCACCATTTTTGAAATCGCCATCGATTGTCATCGAACCATAGCTGGTCGCAAGATTTGCTTTTCCTTGTACATTATTGACAGTACCCGATACATTTGCTGTTAATTGCGCTTGTTGTGGTAAAGTAATTCCTAGGTCTTTTTCATTTAAGAAGGGTAAAAAAGAAGTTCTGTCGGTAATAACCTTAATATTAGATAAGTTAAACGTAAGTTTATCTATATCTGTCACCTCTGTTAATGAACCGCTTGCATTTACAGAATTACAACCCCATTTTAAGTTAAAACGATTGATCTGTAAATCTTTAGTACTACCACTTGCTGTTAATGATCCAGTTAAAGGTTGTTTTGATAATTGTTTTATATATTCATTACTAGATAAATCGGGCTGGAACTGAATAAGATCATTTAAGTCAAAACTATACGACGGTATCGTGGCATTTACTTTCAATAATTCTGGATTATTAACAAGCTGATCAATACCATTGTAAGCTAAACCAATAGATCCATCAATGGAACTATTATTAACTCTTGCTATTAAGTTTTTTATACTCAAATCATTATCTGTCACATTAATATCACCGCTTAATTGATTAACCGTCAATCCAGAGTACTCCTTAAGTGAAGTATTGTCTAACACTACACGCGCACTTTTATCGACAAGGTTAAAATTGTGTAAATCAACATTGATATCTGTCAACAAAATTGCGTCTGGCGATAATTGAGTAGTTGATGGCTGCGCACCATTTAGGCTATATAAAAAGCTATCGTTTTTAAAACTTAACTGATTTAGAGAAACGTTTAATTCTGGCCATTCAATTACTGTAGGTTCATTGTTTGATTGTAGAGATGAATCTGCTATTTCAATCATGGATAATTCTATATGACTATCCTGCAATTTCACATCATCTACAACATATTGATTATTTTGAACGTCTGCCTTGGGAATAGATGACTCTAGATACTGAAATCACTACGTAATTCTATACCATCAGGCTCAGAACTATAATTGAGTTTGACGTTATGAAGACTTATATTTTTTGCAATCAGTAAAGGTAGTGGCGAGTCATTTGCATCATCCGTAATGGCCTCTGCTAGGTTCGTGTCTTGGTCAGGGAAATCATCTGTTTCAGCTTTAGCAAATGAGGTAACTACATCTTGCTCATAATTGATAATGGCATTTTTAAGTGACAGATTTTCAATGTCAACAACCATGCTCTCTAGATCTAGTTCATTCATTTCTAGAATTAACTCATCAAAGGTTGCAGTTGCATCCATCTCACCTACTTGATCCTTATAAATAACATCAAAATTTGTAAGAACGATATTCCCTATATTAAGTTTAATGGTTGACTAGCTGTGGTGTCTGGTGCCGTAGCAAACGCATCCATTAAAATTGATAATTAAATCCTTCTAAAGAGTCTTTCCTAATGACTCTGGCAGTAAGTCCATCCCATTTAAGATTATAAATATCGATACCTGTACCATTAATGAGTGGCCATAACGCTAAATCTGCCTCTAGACTACGAGTATAAACGAGTGTGTCATTTTTAAGATCGCCCAGATATAATCCATCAATTTGAATATTACCGTCAAAGGTTATAAAAGCGCTTTCTAACTGAATCTCTGTACCTGTTTTGCCTTTTACATAATCAATGGCCTGACCGACGATGATACTTTGTCCCCATGGACTGCGTATGAACAGCAGCAATAAAAAGATGAAAACGATTATTCCTAACATGGTGCGCGCAAATCTGCGCAGCCATCTGTATCGTGGTTTATTTGTGGATTTTAATTCTTTTTCTTGCACTTATTGACGGTATAAGACCTTAAGTTCTTAATAGAATGCAAATTGATAAAAGTTCAATGATTTAACATAATTGGCCACGGTAAATTTCTGTTAAGAATGTATAATCAGATAAAAAATTAGGCTAAAAACGTTTTTTATAAGTAATTGATTTAAAAAAAGCGGTAAGGTTTTATAAGTATGCTTTCGCGAAAGCGTATATGAGAAAAGCTATTCTGAATATATAAAATATAAACTAAGCTTTTTTAGTAGGACGTTCTCCTAGATCATATTTAAAACCAAGACCGATGACCTGTCTAATTTGAAATCCTCTGGTTGTATTATCATCATATATCGCCTGAAACTCAAAGTTACCACTGATGTATTTATTGACTTTTAGAAATAAATTAAGGTTATAGTCTATATCAATATTCTCTGGATCTGCTAGATAGTCGCTATATAAACTTATTACATTTTCCATTTGTATATTTTTGGCAACCTCAAATTTTGTGTAACCGCGGAAAGATGCTCCTACTTCCCAACGCGATGTTTTATTTGCCTCGACCCCCCCAAAAAATGGTGTATAGTCATCAACCGCATCTGGATCATTGAAGTCGACGTCAGTGAAGCTAGATGATACGGTTATCAATCTAGTTGTTGCAGGTGCTATGTTAAAATTAAAATTTTTAGATTTTTTCCATAAAAAACCTAGACCTAATTGAAAATATGAAGGTGAAAAACCACCTGATGTCTCGCGACGTTTTTGAATAGTTCTGGTAACACCATCAGCACCTGTTTCTTCTTCTGTAAAGAACTCATATCCAGATATAAATTGTGATCTAAAGTTGAAAATGGTACTATAATTCCAGTAGCTTTGATTAATTTGATTTCCTAGGATACTATTCAATTCTAGACGATCAGTCGTCTTGCGCAAGTAGCGCTGATCTTTTACCTGAGAAAGTCCAAAATCACTAATCAGTTTAGTATCCCACGACAGCTTCTTACGCTTATATTGTATGTCATAACTGATCCCTAGGTTACCTGATACATTAGTAACACCACCACCTTGCCAGTCGTCATTAAAAGCACTTTGATTAAATAAAAAACTAACTCTTCCCCCCCAGGATGCCCAATTAGTAGTTTTGACCTCAGGAATACTATCTTGAGCAGTAGCTAGAGAACTTATGGATAGAAATAAAAGGAATAATAAAATAGACTTCAAACTATAATTTTAAGGGTAAAAAACAAATATATTAATCCTATATTCTTAAGCATGTCATCATTAATATTTTAAGTTTTCTTTAAGTTTTATAAACCATGTTTTGCGAAAATCAAAATATAAAAAAGCCTCTTCTTAACGAGAGGCTCTTCAAATTTAAATAAAGACTGTAAGTTATTCAACAATCAACTTCTCTACCTTTTGTCCTACTTCACTTTGGATAGTTACAAAGTAAATTCCAGAGCTAAGATTTTCTAAAGAAACACGTTGATTAGTTGAATTTCCAGTAAAGTTGGTTTGTGATAAAGTTCTACCGTTTATATCTATAATTGTCACGCTTTCAAGGCTATTTGAAGCAGATAAATTGATAAAGCTTTTCGCAGGATTAGGATAAACTTTAATACTAGAATCTGTCGTTTCTCCTACGCTGGCCGTGCTCATTACCGTTACAGATGCCGTATTGGTAACAATTGGAGCGTTGAAGTCAAAGAAAATATCTGCTGTATTATCAAAAGTATCTCCTGCACTTAACGTATTTAGCGTTTTAAGCTTAAACAATACATAACCATCATTAGTGGCGTCATTAAAGTCTAGGTTGATGTCTTCAAAAATAAATTCTACTAATTGCCTTTCTCGAATTCTTGTGAAGAAAGTGTGACTTGCACTTATAGGTACCAAAGTAGTTATATCAAACTTTGTTCGATCAATAAAATCTTGTACAATTACATTTATAGCACTTGCCGTTCCTGTATTCTCAAATCGAATCATGTAATGCACATACTCACCTACCATAGTAAGTTCTACAGTGTCTCCTTCTAGACAGGTTTTATCATTAGGATCATAACTATTGACTACCGTTTGATCAAATACCATCATATTATCTGCTGGCATAACATCTGTTCCAGCACCAGTAACAGTTCCTGTAAAGGTTAGTATATCGCCACCATTTAATGGATTTGTGGCTTGCGTAGGCGCATTTAATGTCATAGTGTATTCAAACTCTTCCATTTGAAAAGGTTGTAGATTACTAAAAGACCAACTCAACTGATTACTAGGTGTATTTCCAGCATTAGGATTGGTGGATAGCAAAGTCATAAAGTCTTCTTCAAATTCTAGTTTAACAGAACCACTTGCTGTCTGATTACCTTTGTTTTTAATAACTACTTTATAGTCTGTTTCAAATCCTGGTCGGGCTTGTTCTAATGGCACAACAATTAATTCTAAATCTTCAACTAATCCATTTGCAGTGACGCAAAAGTCCTGTATTAAAGGACTAGCTTGAGTTGGAAAGTCTACCACTACATTTTGTGGAGAGAAACTCCAATAGGTTGGATTTTCAGGCAAAGGTTCAATAATGTGAGATGCATCTGTCAAATTTATCTTATAATTACCATCGGAATCTGTGAAATCATAATTTATTGCTCCTCCTGACGCAGCTCTGATTATCACATTTTGAAAATTCAAATCATTCTGACTACAACCATTTCCATCAGAATCAAATTTAATTAATCCGTTCACTTCATTTTTTAAAAGAGGTAAAATAGAATTACTTAAGTAAGGTAATCCTTCCCTACTTCTAGTATTTAAGGCAAGTTGAACTCCATCATCCACATAAAATGAATTTATACCAATAGTATTGGGAGAGTTAATGACTCCTAACCATTGTTGACATGTTCTTGCAAAATATATTTTACCATTCGGGCCGAGTTGCAATTGACCTCTTCCAGAATTAGCACCTATTGATCCACCAATCAGTATTGGGTTATCTTCCCATCCAGAGAAACCTAAAATCTCATATTGCAAAATTTCTCTTTGATTACTCGTTCCACATGTATTTCCAGACGCTGTAGAATTTCCATTTAAATAAACCAAATTGGAACTAGGTGAAAACTCTGCACCAAAAAAACGATTAAAAATTGAATTAGTAGTTAAGTTAATTGGGTTAGATACAGCACCAGTAGTATTATCGAATGAAGTTAAAAACGCTCTATTAGCTCCTCCTGCAGAAGTGTTGATTAGCTTTGACCCATCTGGCGAACTTTTCAATATTCCTCGGCGATCAGAGAGAATATTAGTTAAAGATAATTGTGAAGTTACAACACCATTAGTGAGAATTAAACCCGAAGTCAATTTATAACTATAATAAGTCCCTTGATCAAATAAAATAACCCAGTACTGGGATCCATTTGAATGAGGAACAATTACAACTTTTTCGTGAGCACTAGAACGTATTTGAATGTTTTTACGACCTGGTATAATATCACCTAAACCGTTATCATAATTCATATTAACCATAGAATAAGAAACACCTAACTTCCTCTAACGGTTATTATAAAATATGTATTTTGAATTGATGGGTCTTTAACTATTATAGCTGATTGAGCACTCGATGTATTGCCATTTAAACCAGTTCCATTAGGCATTGGGGAATGATTCCGATTATAAATGGTCACTCCATCCGTATAGAATAACAAATTACCCAAATTATCACTAATAGCAGAACAACCTTCCAGAGAATCAATTTGGCCATTACTTAATGCTGTAGGTGGAGAAGTTGAAAAGTCCAATCCAGCATTCTCTCCAAAATACCAAACATTGCCTTCGTTTTGAGCGAATATTGAAAACCCTGAAAACAGAAATGTCAATAGTATTAATCTTCTCATAATCAAATATTTCCTACAATTAAAGAAGATTATTTGAATTGAGATTGAATGAACTTATTTTTTAGAAAATATTAACATTTTGAGCTTAAACAAAAAAAGCGCAAACCTCTCGGTTTGCGCTTTTTGAAAATATAAATTTACGAGCACAGTGAACGAAAACACTTCGACAAGCTCAGTGTAAGCAGTCTGCAACGCAGCAAAGCTGCGTGCGACTTGCTTACATATTCTCCTATACTGTCCTCCTACTTCAAATAACGCCTCAGTAATCTGTCCTAGTGTACAAATCTTTGTTGCTTCCATTAAGTGTTCAAAGATGTTGTCTTGTTTCACAGCGGCTTGTTGTATGTTAGATAATTGTTCTTGTTGTGCTTTCGCGAAAGCGGAATGTAAATTATCCTTTGTAGCAATTTGAGCTTGTTTCTCTTCTTCAGTTGCACGGATTACCTCAGCTGGTAGAACGGTTGGGCTACCTTTAGAACTTAGGAATGTATTTACTCCTATGATTGGGAACTCGCCTGTATGTTTCAACATCTCGTAGTGCATAGATTCTTCTTGAATCTTGCTGCGCTGGTACATGGTTTCCATTGCTCCTAGCACGCCACCACGCTCTGTAATTCTATCAAATTCTTCTAAAACAGCTGCTTCTACTAAGTCTGTCAGCTCTTCTATAATGAAGGCACCTTGGATAGGGTTCTCGTTTTTGGCAAGTCCTAATTCTTTATTGATAATCAACTGAATCGCCATCGCACGTCTTACAGATTCTTCTGTAGGTGTGGTGATCGCCTCGTCATAAGCGTTGGTATGCAGTGAGTTACAGTTGTCGTTAATCGCATACAACGCTTGTAACGTGGTACGTATATCGTTAAAATCTATCTCTTGTGCGTGTAGGGAACGACCACTAGTCTGAATGTGGTATTTCAACATTTGTGCACGAGAATTTGCACCGTATTTATTCTTCATGGCTTTAGACCAAATCTTACGCGCTACACGACCGATCACAGAATACTCAGGATCTACACCGTTTGAGAAGAAGAAACTTAGGTTAGGACCAAATTTATTGATATCCATTCCGCGACTTAAGTAGTATTCAACATAAGTGAATCCATTGGCAAGCGTAAAGGCTAGTTGCGTAATAGGATTAGCTCCAGCCTCGGCAATGTGGTATCCTGAAATCGATACACTATAGAAATTACGTACTTTTTCTTCAATGAAATACTGTTGTACATCACCCATTAAACGCAACGCAAATTCTGTAGAGAAAATACAGGTGTTTTGAGCCTGATCTTCTTTAAGAATATCCGCCTGAACGGTTCCACGTACTTGTGCAAGAGTTTCTATTTTAATACGGTTATATCTGCTGGTTCTAGTATTTGATCTCCTGTAAGACCTAAAAGCATTAAACCAAGACCGTCATTTCCTTCTGGTAGTTTGCTTACATCTACCTGTCCGTTTTTAGAATATACTTTATTGCCTTGAGCGTTTAAATAAGAAGGACGTTCTACATTGTTATCGTCATATACTTCTTTAAGCTTTGCCTCTACTTTATCGCCTAGTGCGTTTTCTGTAATGAATCGTTCACAGTTCTGGTCAATAGCGGCATTCATAAAGAATCCTAATAACATAGGTGCTGGACCGTTAATAGTCATCGATACTGATGTCATCGCGTGAGACAAATCAAATCCAGAATATAGTTTCTTTGCGTCATCTAGACAGCAAATACTTACTCCTGCATTACCAATCTTTCCATAAATATCTGGTCGCAATCCTGGATCATTACCGTATAAGGTCACACTATCAAAAGCAGTACTTAAAC
The DNA here is from genome assembly GCF_000755285.1 of Nonlabens ulvanivorans. Classification (GTDB taxonomy): domain Bacteria; phylum Bacteroidota; class Bacteroidia; order Flavobacteriales; family Flavobacteriaceae; genus Nonlabens; species Nonlabens ulvanivorans_A. Next base: position 19,500 of record NZ_BBMK01000013.1, read on the forward strand.
GTTTTGCAGGCATTCCAAGACTTACATAATGGAAACGCTTATTAGTACGTTCTGGTCCACCTTCTCCTGCAAACATTCTTGTAGGATCTTCACCTGTTCTTTTAAACGGATATAATCCTGCGGTATATGGAAATTCTCCTGGTACATTTTCTTGCAAACACCATTTCAAAATATCGCCCCATGCGCTATACTTTGGTAACGCTACTTTAGGAATCATTTTATGAGATAGTGACTCTGTATGTGTTTCAATTTTAATGACTTTGTCACGTACTTGAAACTCATAAATAGGTTGCTTGTACTTATTTACTTTTTCATCCCAACCGGTAATTACTTCCCAGTTATATGGATCAAGGTCTTTTAATGATTTGTTGAATTGTGCGATTAGAAGATTCATAAAATCTACATCTTCTGTTAGAACGAGAGATAAAATGTACTCTTCATTTAATCCCTTATCGGTAATTAAACGCTCTCTGTTTTCTAATGCAGGTGCGTTTTCATTTTGATCTAATAAAGTATTGACCGTTTGAAAAACGCCATATAATTTCTGTGCTACGGTAGACTGTGTAGCAGCAGTATGATCATAGGATCTATTGCTTTCGGCTATCTCACTTAAGTAACGTGTTCTTGATGGTGGAATAACAAATATCTTTTCGCTTTGCGCTTTATTGAGTTCATTTTTAGAACTTAAGTCCACACCTGTTTTTTCTGTAACCTCAGCCATTAGCGCTTCATACAACGCATTCATTCCTGGATCGTTGAATTGGCTTGCTATCGTTCCATGTACTGGTAACGTATCTGGATCATCGTGCCACAGATTATGGTTGCGTTGGTATTGTTTTTTCACATCACGTAAGGCATCTAGTGAACCACGTTTATCAAATTTGTTGATTGCCACTACGTCTGCAAAATCAAGCATGTCGATTTTTTCCAGCTGTGTTGCTGCACCAAATTCTGGTGTCATTACATATAAAGACACATCGCTGTGTTCTAGTATTTCTGTATCACTTTGTCCTATTCCACTCGTTTCTAGAATGATTAAGTCATATTTTGCTGCTTTCAACACATCTACCGCTTCTTGTACATGCTTAGAAAGTGCAAGGTTAGACTGTCTTGTTGCAAGAGACCTCATATAAACACGGTCGTTATTGATCGCATTCATACGTATTCTATCTCCTAATAAAGCACCACCTGTTTTACGCTTTGATGGATCTACAGAGATAACACCTATATTTTTTTCAGGGAAATCGATTAAGAATCTACGTATCAATTCATCTACAAGAGATGATTTACCAGATCCACCCGTTCCTGTAATTCCTAGAACTGGTGTTCCAGCAAGTTCTTCTGCGTTGAATTTAAATTCTTCTTGGAATTCTTCATGTCTGTTCTCTGCAAGTGATATTAATCTTGCTATAGTAGGCACATGTTTCTCAACGAGTAATTCTTTTGTAGAAAGAGTTTTTCCTTGTTTCGCTTTCGCGAAAGCGGGAACCTCATTATCACATCGTTGTACCAAATCATTGATCATTCCTTGTAAGCCCATCGCACGACCATCATCCGGAGAATAAATGCGAGTGATTCCATAATCCATCAATTCCTGAATCTCAGATGGTAAGATAACTCCACCACCACCACCAAAAATCTTGATATGCTCTGCTCCTTTTTCTACTAATAAATCACGCATGTACTTGAAGTACTCATTATGACCACCTTGATATGAAGTCATAGCGATACCATTTGCATCTTCTTGAATAGCAGTGTTTACTACTTCTTCTACACTTCTATCGTGACCTAAATGAATTACTTCACAACCGGTAGATTGAATGATACGACGCATGATATTAATAGCGGCATCGTGACCGTCAAAAAGACTAGCAGCAGTAACGATACGTACTTTATTTACTGGGATATATGGAGTTTGATCTTGCATTATGATATTCTCAATTTATAAAAGCAAAATTACGAAATCGATAGCGTAGTATGATATATTGTAATTAAACTTTTACATTTATTTATAGTCTTAATTTTATTCTTATTCTTGTTATTCATTCATTATAAAACAGCCAGTTATCATGAAAGTTTCTTTATCTATATTTTTACTAATCATTTTTATAGTAACCTCTTGTAGTTCAAATAATAATAATAATAATGATGACGATATCACTGTAGACCCGATAGAAATAAATTATTTTCCACCAATAACCGGCGACACATGGGAGGCAACTTCTCCAACAGATTTACAATGGGATAATCAAAAGCTTACTGACCTTAACACTTTTCTAGAGCAAAATGAAACGCGTGCATTTATCATTTTAGTAGATGGTAAAATCGTCGTTGAAGAATACTGGAACAATGACTTACTAGGTCAGCCATTTGATAGTAATAGCATCTGGTATTGGGCAAGTGCTGGTAAATCTCTCGCTAGTACTGTGGTAGGTATCGCACAAGAAGAAGGTTATTTAAATATTAATGATAAGACATCTGACTATCTAGGCAATGGCTGGACCAACATGTCACAAGATAAAGAAGACTTAATTACTATAAAGAATCACTTAACTTTTACGACCGGAATCGACTATAATGTAACAGATGAACAATGTTATGATCCGACATGTTTAAATTATCTAGTAGACGCTGGAAATGAATGGTACTACCATAACGGTACGTACCTTATCACCCATGATATCCTAGAAGCCGCGACTGGTGTCACTAATAATCAGTACACCAATAGTTCTATACTTAGTAAAACAGGTATGACAGGACAATGGACGAATACAGCATTATTTACCAACGTATTTTTTAGTAACGCTAGAAGTGCCGCAAGATTTGGTTTACTAACACTTGCCGAAGGGAATTGGGATGGAACAACCGTATTAGGTGATAGTACTTATTTTAATGCTATGACGAACACCTCTCAATCCATTAACGAAGCATATGGTTATCTATGGTGGTTAAATGGTAAAAGCACCTTAAGATTTCCTGGATCTACAGCAACTATCCCGTCATCCCTAACGCCATCTGGACCAGTGGATATGATTAGCGCCTTAGGTAAAAATGGACAGTTTATAGATGTCGTACCTAGCTTAAATATGGTGGTTATAAGAATGGGTAACGAGCCATCTGGTAGTTTAGTACCCGTTATATTACATGATGAGATGTGGGAAAAAATCGTAGAAACGATAAATTAAACAACTAAAGTTTTGTTACATACAATAAGACGCAATCTATCGGATATTATTTTTGAAGGAATTAAAAATAACGATTGAAAAATTACAGAAGATTTGCAAGAATAGGAATCGCTACAAAAGGTGCCGTTTTTTTATTGATGGGAATAACCGCACTAATTACAGCGTTTCAGCTCACCTATGCGCTTAAAAGTGGTGATGACGTTTTAAAATGGATCTCTCATTTAAGCTTTGGATGGTTCTTAATTTTATTGATGAGTATAGGTCTAGCTGGTTATATTTTCTCCAGATTCTTTCTAACTTTTAATATGCAAGATTATAACAGTGATTCTGGAAAACCAACTTTCCGTAGAGCGGCATATTTTATCAATGGTATAGGATACTGTCTACTTTTATTTACTTGTTTAAAATTACTGTTCGGTATGCCAGACGATGATGGCAATCTGGATGGAAAATCAAAATACTACAATCGGTATGGGGGGAAAAATCATTGTATTTATAATTGCTACTGGACTGGCTGTAAGTGCTATTAATGAATGGTGGATCTCTTTTTCAACCATGATGGATAAAATGACGCATAAAGAAAACCTTACTGATCATCAATACAAATACCTCATGCTTTTAGGTCGCATAGGTAGATTCTGTCGCGGAATTGTATTTGCTGTTTTTGCATATATTCTAGCGCGGTCTGCATATTACAATATGCAAAACTTACCTAAAGGCGCAGACGCTGCCTTTGCATTTATGCATGTCCAGTATGGAGCTGTAATCATGGGACTAGTCTCCAGCGGTGTTCTTTTCTATGGTCTGTTCTTAATTCTAAGTTCTAAGTACAGAAATATTCCTATCAGATAAGATTATGAAAGATCTTGCACCCAATCATAGACTCAATAAAACTTTCCTACCTATCATCATAACATTTATAGGTTGTTTAATATTCATTGCTGCTCTTAAAAACCACTTATTTTTCTTGGGACCTGTAATTCTAATAAGCGTGATTATAGGTTATTTATTTGCAAGACGATCTTATAATGAACATGCTAATGCCTTTTATGATTCTGAATTTTTTATACCTCACCTATAAAAGTGGGACTATCAAAATAAAATTACAAGACATCATTAGTGTTAGACTTTCTAAACCCAAAGTAAAACTGATGGGCATTCCTTATCACGATTATATGATCACTTATCAAAATGAGGACCGGTCAAAAAATTCCTATAGCTTTTTGGTGAACTCTATCAACTACAATATTGAATCATTTGAGAAAATGATCAACTACTATTCCCCTAACACTAGAATAGATCGCTATTAGAATTTGAAATATAAG
>NZ_BBMK01000012.1 GCF_000755285.1 Nonlabens ulvanivorans
CCATCACCAGTACCTATGGAACTAAAGAGCAATTTAAACACAACAGCGAGCAATTATTAACCGCAGGATTGTCTAATTCTATACTCGATAAAGAAATCACCATATCACCGGATTCTAGATCATTAATAGAAGAGCTATCAGACTTAAGCTTTGAAAAATACGACGCACTTAAGCATCACGATAAGTTCATGCCATATCTAGAAAATATGAGCACGCTTAAATATTATACAAAGGCAAACATAGGCAGTCGACCTGGTAAACGTGGTCATAAGGCAAAACTAGAATTAACAGACCTTAGAGCCATATCATTTGTAGGATCCTGGAGCCAGTTAAAACAAAATGTACCAGGATATTTCGGTATCGGTACGGCACTACAAACCATGCAACAACAAGGTCGTTTGATGAGGTAAAACAACTCTATAATGACGTACCATTCTTTAAAGCACTGATGTTAAATAGTATGATGAGTTTATCAAAATGCTATTTTGAACTGACCAGTTATATGAAAGAAAATGAAGAATATGGTACGTTCTGGCAAATCCTAGAAGATGAATATCTACTATCTAAACGCATGTTGCTAGAACTATCTGGTATGGAAATCCTTATGGAAAAAGAGACCATTTCTAGAGAGTCCATTAAAATAAGAGAAAATATTGTCTTGCCACTATTGGTCATTCAACAGTATGCATTACAGATGATTGCACAGCACAACGAGCATCAACCGCAATATGAAAAAATTGTAACGCGTTCTCTTTATGGTAATATCAACGCGAGTAGAAACTCTGCTTAAAAGGGTAGGATAGATGGTTATGGATACGCTTTCGCGAAAGCTAAAATAAAAAAATACAATTGCTCATCATGGAGTAAGTGGCAGATATTACTTAAATACTATTTACAAATGCCTGCTAACATGATGAGGTAAAGAACGGTCGGGAATTTAATAATCAATTCTAGGAGCACAGAATAATAGTGTTTCAAATTAATGAAAAGACATCGTAGTTTTTCACCTCAGTTCCTTGTTTATTTAGCGACTTATTTCTTTGGCCCAATCGCTCTATAAATTATTTTTTGGTCATGAATTTTAAAGGTGAATTTTCCATACCTAACAGATATTCCTGCCGATGCATTAACAACCCAGCTATTATCTGGGATAAAAAAGGAATTTTCTGATGTAATTATTTTTTTATCTAATTGATCTTTTACTGGAACCGAAACTTGTTGACCTACATCCCATCCTAGGTGTGTATTATAGCTTACAATTAAATCACTAATCAATTTAAAATTTTCATTAGTTACAATTTCGGTTTTTATACTGGCATTTTTGCTCTCGTTTAAATCATTTCCAGGTGTAACTTCTATAGTCAATTTGGGCAATTCTATGGCTGTTTTAGAAGCCAGAATTATAATAGATTCATTTTTAACAAGCTTATCTTCTGCATCAAAAAACTCAAAAGCAAGTTCCATAGCTTCCATACCAACTGGATTAATTGTTAATTGGTCTGCAAAATATCCTGTGCTTGTTATGTTCTTAGAATAGATAACTTCATCACGATTTTTAACTATTACTTTTTTAATAGTCTCATTATTATATAACTCTAATGGTATCGTCGTTGTGTTGGTGTGTATTGTTTTGTTTTTAGGACTTATAATAAGACCTTTCATATAATCTCGCATGGCAAACCAAACCGGTCTTGGTGAACCGTATTTGTCGTTTACATCTTTATAACCCCCCCAGAAACCAAACCACTCTTCTGGTTGCTCTTTGTTGTGGATGCCTTTTTCGCCACCTTTCCACCAACCGTCAGCATAATAAAATGGGCACATACCTACAGCTCCAGCATCGATAAGATCTCGGTAATTAGAGACCAGTCCTTCACTTTGTTCTTTTAACGTTCGTGAACCAAAACTACCGAAGCCTCCTTTTGGTGAGACGGAATGTCCAAATTCTGTAATTATAAATGGTTTATCTAATCCATTTAATTCATTTAAACCTTTAATATAATCTCTAAATCCCATTGTAGCCGTTTGCCCTTCATTGTAGCCATAACAATTGTAAGCGTATACATCATACATACTTTCATCCATCCAATCGCTAATCATCGCATTTGCAGAAAGTGTTACAGGTACATTAGAATGACCTTCATGAATCATATCTATCATCATTTTCATCAGGTTTTTAAACGCCGTGGCAGAAACTTCATGAATGTGATCTGTTTGAGGTTCATTGATGACTAGATATGTAATGATGCAATCATATTTAGGCGCATATTTCAATATATTTTCAAGCTGTGTCTTGCAATGATTTATAAATTTAGGATCTCCATAATCTTCTTCTGGATTAACTTCTAATCCCATAATAAGTTTTAAACCTGATTCTTGCACCAATTGTAGTTGAGCTTCAGAAAATTGACTCCAAGTTCTTATGGTGTTATAACCGCCTTTTTTAATGTTCTCGAGATCAAACTTCATTAATTCCAAATGATCTTTCTTTTCATCTTCATAAGGATGTTGCCCTGGACGTGCACCTATTTCATAGCCTATAGCTTTAATAAAAAACTTCTCTCCATTAATATAGTACCAATTGTCTTTTAGTTCAATTGTTGTTGCTTCTTTAATCGCTGCCGGTTCAGATTGAGAACATTTGTAAATTATTTGTGCAAGACATACCATTAGTATTAATACAATTGTTTTTTTCATTTACTTCTTTTTTGATTGCACACAACGTTGTTAGCTACCGTATTTTATCCAGCCGCTGTGAATCCAGCCTTTGTTTTCAATTTCAATGGTTCAAACATAAATGAAATTCCGTTAATGTTTAAATCGGTTAAATCATCAAGTTTTTTATGATCTGTAAAAATTAAGCAAGAGACAGTTGTAAAATCAAATTTATTATCCACCGGATAGAAAAATAATTGAATTCCTCCATCATATGTATTATCCCTTAATTCAACGTTTGGGAATAAGTCCGTTAGATATTCTAATTTTAGGTTCAGATTTTTTCCGCTAAATGCAATGTAACTAATTGGCTTGTCAGTTTCATTATCTTCTAAGTCAGGATTGATAGCGATATAATTCAGATTTTTATTTCTTGGAATTAAGAATTTTGAGGTTCGTTGTGCTCTTTTATATTTTGGATTTTCAATGCCAAATAAATTAGAAATGGTTCTTGTTGATTGAGTATTTCCATTTGATAATAGTTCAGAAATGGAATCCAACCATTCTTTTGATGTTGTATTATTTATGTTTTTCAATTTAGTCACGATGTTTTCTCAAATTGCTGCAAACGTGGTTGTGTATGGTTAGTTACGTGGTTTAATTATGGATTTAGTAAACAAATACTAACGCGAGAAAATTCCGAAGGAATTTTCCAAATAAGCAACGACCAAAGCAATTAATTATACACGTTGTTGGCATTAGTTATTTTATTCCGACAACTGTTTCAATCGGTTCGTTTTTATAATCAAATTCAACTTTCTTCATTCTGTGAATTGGGCTGTCAAATCCTATAATTAAATTTTCGCTAAATGACCTTAAATCTAAAACTCGAAACTTTTTCTTGTATTTAGTCAGCGTTTGTTTTTCCAAGTCTAAAAGTCCAATTCTTTGAAATGTTCCACCAAAAAAGGATTTGTCCCAAATCGGAATTGCGGTTTTCTGTCCATTTCTTGTCCAAATTGCAGGTCCACCACATTTCTCGCTTATTAAAATTAATTTTGAATCATTCGTTTTGAGTTTGCATATTCCGCTCAAAGGTGCTCCCATTCCAATTTCGTTTAGGTCTGAATATTCCAAAGTTGCGTTATTTTCATTTTCAATTCCGTTTGAGTTTTGATTCGGAAAATCCCAAGCGTTTGGATATTTCAAAGCGTCTATTGAATAGCCAATAATTCGGCTTATTGAAAGTTCATCAAATTTTAATGCTTGTAATATTGTTCTTGCTAAATACTTATTGTTTTTTTTTGCTTTATCAAACAATGTCATTAATCCACTCGCAGAAAGGCGTTCATTTCCTGTCATTCCTCCAATTCCAATTACGCTATTTGCTTTTTCGTAAATTTCTTCTTTCGTCATTTCTCTAATTGGTGGTAATGGCAAAGGTATAAGGCGAGTGAGGCGTTTTAGCCGGTACGCTTTGACCTTTTGTTTGTTGTTTAATGGATGTGAAGTTACTGATTTTTGGAATAATCACAGCCTCGCTATAAGCCTTTAAAACGTCTCAATCGCCATTATACAACGTTCTTGTTTGTTTCCTAGCGGCTGGCGTTTATTGTGTAAGTACAAGAATACATTTGGTCAAGAGGTTTTACAGCTTTGCCATTATTGTCTCCGACGAGCGCAGCGAGAGGAAGACAATTGAGTAGGTTGGGAGACTTGTGATTTATAATTACTAAAGCTGTTTGATCTTTTGCAGCGTTGTTGCAGTGCTATAGTTTCTAATCCCAAGTGAGTAATTATAAATTACAAAAGCGAAAACCTACGGCCGCAGGCAATGGACTAAAACGTGTTTGTATATGAAAAGTAGCAGATTTATCTGTACTAATTTTAGGTTTAAAACAAAGATAGCAGAAAAGAACTAAACTTTTAATTTAGTTCTTTTCTGCTATTTTTTATATACGTTGTTGTGTGCCGTTTTTATTCAGCTATTAATTAACCACTAACTTTTAGGAAGTATAGGTGCTTTTTTATTTCTTCCCCCCCAGACAATAAAAAGCGCAATACCAATTAGAACAACATTCATTCCTATATTTGTAAATTCACCTCGTGATGCATGAAATCCTGCTGCTAAAACCATTATCAATGCAAGGCCCAAAGCTGCCCAAACAGTTAAAAAAGGTTTGAACCGGAAAATAGATGGAATTAATAAACCTAATCCTCCTAATAATTCACTAATACCAATAAACCTTACCAATCCTAATGGTGTCGATGTTACCCATGGAAGTGATTCTGCTAATGCCTCTATTGATTGAGTAACTTTCATAATACCTGCCATTATAAACATGACAGCTAATAGTCCTTGTGCAATCCATAATGCTATATTGATTGCTTTGTTGCTTTTTTGATTTGTCATTTTACTTTGTTTTTATTTTATGGCACAAAAATCATAGTTTTAGAAAGCCTATGCATTGATGTACATCAAGAAATGACATTAGATTATTTTTTTTGAGAAAGTTCATGTCGAACACGACTTAAAGCTTCAGGCGTAATTCCTAAATAAGAGGCTACCATTTTTAGTGGAACTCTTTGAGTAATGTTTGGATACGTTTTAACAAAATGCTCATACCTTTCTTTTGCATTTGAACTCATTAACATTATAATCCTATTTTGCATTGTTTCTAAACGCCTTAATAAGGCATTTAGGTCTGGGTCTTCTTTTAATAATTCTTCTTTTGTAGCTACATTTATTATTGAGTCTTCAACAGCATCTATAAATAATTGACAAGGTGTATTGGGTTCACAATTATCAGCTACTAACCAGTTTTCAGGACCAAACATATAAATATGTTCTTTCCCTTTTTCATCGATTGTATAGCTGCGTAACAAACCATTCTCAACAAGATAAACCTTAGAACTTATCTCTCCTTTTTGTTGTAAAAGAGTTCCTTTTTTTGCGTTTATTTTTTTCAATTATTTAGTTCTATTAAGGTTTGTTCAAATGGCACACAATGGCAAAGGTATAAGGCGAGTGAGGCGTTTTAGCCGGTACGCGTAGACCTTTTGGTTGTTGGTTATTGGTTGTGAAGTTACTGATTTTTGGAATAATCAAAGCCTCGCTATAAGCCTTTAAAACGTCTCAATCGCCATTATACAACGTTCTTGTTTGTTTCCTAGCGGCTGGCGTGTATTGTGTAAGTACAAGACGCCAATTGTTCAAGAGGTTTTACAGCTTTGCCATTATTGTCTCCGACGAGCGCAGCGAGAGGAAGACAGTTGAGTAGGTTGGGAGACTTGTGATTTATAATTACTAAAGCTGGTTGATCTTTTGCAGCGTTATTGCAGTTCTATAGTTTCTAATCCCAAGTGAGTAATTATAAATTACAAAAGCGAAAACCTACGGCCGCAGGCAATGGACTAGAACGTCTCGTATATGAAAAGTAGCGCTGAAAATAAGCGGTTTCTTTTCGGATAAACACAAGCCGAATTTTTAAATTTTACTATTTATCTTTTTTATTGGAAATTGTTAAATTTAAAAATTTGGCGACTTCCCAAAAATGCCCAAACCATTGTGTTAGCAACAACTTTCGCTATTTTTTATATACATTGTTACCACACGTTTTTATTCTAAATCAGATAATAAAAGTTATTAATTAATATTCCAATTATTAAAAAATTCCGAATAAACTGTAACTTTTCTTAATCGATATTTTATTCCGAATTAGTTTTATTACATAAAATACATTCGCTAAACACAAGAGTATATTAATAAACAAAACCCAATCAGGATACATAAAAGCAAACAGAATATCCGTAAAATGATAATAGTAGTAAAGAGTTGCCATTTGATATAGCCAGAATATAGATAGTATAATCTGAATTAAACCTAAAACAATATTAATTTTCTTTTTCAATTCTGTGTTTTAATCTAATTTCTGATTTTCTAATTCCGCAAACTTTTGTTTGTCAGTTGGCAATATACCCACTAATTCAAATCGATTTTTATCCAATAAACTAAAATCAACCAGACTTAAATAAAGGTCAACAACATTTCTGTCAATCATTACTTTTCCGCCTCCAGCCCAATGTCGGTCAGTTCCATTTTTCTTTATTCCAGAAACCCAATATTCGTCTCCGCTTTCTATGTCGTAATAATTTCCAGCGATTCCTTGTGCATTTGAGTTTTTAAGAGCTTTTCCGTTAAAGTAAACAGTTCTACCAGATTTTGAAAATTCCGCCATTCCAATCCACGCAGGTCTAGTATCTCCAAATCCACTTTTCAATTCTATATATTTTAATTCAGGTTTCATTTTTTCTCAAATGTGTGGTAACGTTTATGTATATGGAAAGTTGCGGGTTTGCGTGCGAGGAATTTCCGAAGGAAATTCAGACGTAGCAAACGTGCAACGACCTTTATTTAAGCACCAATCCAGCAATTTTTTATATACTGTGTTGTATGCAGTTTTTATAATTTTATTGGTGGTCCAGCTTGTCCGATAATTTCTCCACCAAAATTTATTAATTCAAATAGTCTTAAAACCGCAATATTCAATTCATCTTGATTGCAATAATATCCGTTTATTTTTCCGTATTCAGTATAGTCCGAAGTATTAAATCCTTCCTCAATATCATTATACCAAATTATTTTTCGTCCGCAAATTGCAACAACCCAAAATCCGCCGCCTTCATTTCCGAAAGTCGGTTCACTCCATTTTTCAGGACTTATGTTTATTAAATTCCAAAAATTCAGATACTTTTCTTCTAATTCAGATTCCGTTTTCCAAATTTCAGAGTAGAGTTCTTTTTCGGTTATTGGTTTCCAAATATTCATTTCAGTTCTGGTGTTTCTTAAATTGCATACAATGGCAAAGGTATAAGGCGAGTGAGGCGTTTTAGCCGGTACGCGTTGACCATTTGGTTGTTGGTTATTGTATGTGAAGTTACTGATTTTTGGAATAATCACAGCCTCGCTATAAGCCTTTAAAACGTCTCAATCGCCATTATACAACGTTCTTGTTTGTTTCCTAGCGGCTGGCGTGTATTGTGTAAGTACAAGCTGACTATTGCTCAAGAGGTTTTACAGCTTTGCCATTATTGTCTCCGACGAGCGCAGCGAGAGGAAGACAATTGAGTAGGTTGGGAGACTTGTGATTTATAATTACTAAAGCTGGTTGATCTTTCGCAGCGTTATTGTAGTGCTATAGTTTCTAATCCCAAGAGTGTAATTATAAATTACAAAAGCGAAAACCTACGGCCGCAGGCAATGGACTAGAACGGTTGAGCTATGAACAGTACGGGAGCAAACTAGCGTTTGCTTTCCGCCACGCACGTAGCGAAATCTTTTTGTTTTCTTTTTTTCTTTGTCCCGCTAAAAAGCAAAATCCCAAAGATTTTGCGGACTTTATAAAAATACATAAACCCTGCGATTAAATACGAAGCCCGTATTGTTTATAGGTTGTGTTGGCAGTAGTTTTTATCTTCTCCACCAACTCTTCTTTTTATCAATTAAATTCTGCGGTAATTCATTTGTCCAGAAGTAAAGTGTTGTAGAAAAATCAAGCTTTGGTTTTTTGATAGCGCCCGACTTTATGAGACTTGCAAAATCCAATTCCAATTTTTTGTCGTCCAAAAACTCTTCATATTTTTCAGGCTGATTTTTCACAAAACTTTTGAGTCGCCAAAGGTCAAATCCATTCCATTTAGGTTCGGGAAAGAATGCAAAATCAAAATCCACAAGTTTATCTTCAAAATGAGTTGAAAGTCCAATACCGTGAAATGCGTAAAACTTTATTCCATATTCTTTCAATTTACCAGTCTGTTCGTAGAGTCCAGAATGCCAACCGTCCAAAAGGTTTTCTACACCATATCTTTTTTGAAATATCGCTACCACTTCATCCACAGATTTTTGATAATCTTGTATTAAGTTTTTTATGGAGGTGAGATGGTTCATTAAATTACTGCCAATGGCAAAGGTATAAGGCGAGTGAGGCGTTTTAGCCGGTACGCGTAGACCTTTTGTTTGTTGTTTAATGGTTGTGAAGTTACTGATTTTATGAATAATCACAGCCTCGCTATAAGGCTTTAAAACGTCTCAATCGCCATTATACAAGGTGCTGAGATTCGTTTATTTTAATCGATACTTGGTTTTGTTTTTCTCTCCTGTTTTTTCAAAAAAACCTAGTTCTGCTCCTTTTTTTAAATCTCTACTTGCCGTCGCAGTAGAGATATCTTTAAAAACATTCATATAATCTTTCCTTGTAAAGTCATGGATCTTTAAGGAAACAAAATAAGATAATCGATCTTTTTCAGTTAACGTTCGATTATTAAAATCTAATAATTCACTCATTGAAATGTCAATGACCTCTAGCATGTATTCAATAAACTTAGTTGATTTCCCTGATTTATCAGATTCTGCCAATGCTTTATAATACTTCTCTTGATCTCTACTAATTAATGTTTCAAAGGGTAAAAACTCAAAGATTGGATATTTTTCCATTAAAATTAATGTTTGCCATAACCTTCCCATTCTGCCATTGCCATCCACAAATGGATGTATGAACTCCATTTCATAATGAAAAACACAACTTTTAATTAATTCAATTTCATCAGACTTTTTTAAATATTCAAAAAGGTCTTTCATTAAATAAGGCACATTTTTAAAAGGTGGAGCGAGATGCTCGACTTTTGAGTCTTTTACAATCCCTACACTTTGAATTCTATATTTTCCAGAATCTTCAATTAATCCTTGCATTAAATGTTGGTGCGCTTTTAAAAAGGATTTTTCATCAGAAGGTTTGTATTCCTCTATAATCTCATAGATCTTAATGGCGTTTAAAACTTCAAGAACATCTTTTTGAGGACCTATAACTCTCTTATTTTCTACAAGCGCTGTTATCTGTTTTTCTGTAAGTGTATTACCTTCTATTTGTAACGAGGAATGAATAGTTTTGATTCTATTCTGCTTTCTTAATTGAGGTGAAGGTTTATTTAATAAATGAGCATTTACTTCTCCTATTTTTTCTGAAATCGAGGTAATTAATGTTAAAATAGAAGATGTTATTTCGTACGGTGGTTTCATTTATGATACTATCATTTGATATTATCAAATATACTATTGTTTATTTTAATGTATAGTTTCTAAATGCATTAACTCATCGTGCAATGTGGCATAAGGCCAGTGTGATGTTCTAGTCCTTATGCTTGGTTCCATAGGCTGTTGATTTATAGAGATAAAGTGGTTAGTTATAGATAAGTGCACCATGCAAAATGTGTCGTCACCTTTAGATTTTCTATAAGTGTAAGGTTAGTCGTGTATTCGCTTTCGCAGAAGCGTATAAAAAAAGCCCTGATACATATCAAGGCTTGTTCTTATAGAATAGAGTAGGTGTTTACATTTTATCAATGTCGCCGCTACCAGTTACTTTTTTATCTACATTTCTAGTCGTTCCCTTATAACGTATGTCGCCACTACCGGTTACACGTGCTTTAAGATCACCACCGTTAATATAAACGGCTAGATCGCCACTACCAGTTACTGACGCTTCTACATGGTTAGCTTTTAATTTATAAGTATTTAAATCACCACTACCTGTAACGCTCACATCTAGATTTTCGGCACGACCAGCGATGTTCATATCGCCGCTACCAGTAACAGAAGCTTTTAGATTTTCGGCCTCGATGGTTAAATTCATATCTCCAGATCCAGATACTTTTAAGCGCATGTTGCGTGCTTTAAGTGTCATGTCGCTTTTAATCTCACCACTACCAGACACACTAGCATAGTCTATGGACTTTACAGGTACGGTCACCGTTATAGGTTTTCTAGGGTTGATGTTGGTATTATTTTTAGTACCTATGATTAGTTTGCCACCACTTACTTCAACCTTAAGATGTTCCATGATGTTAGATTCTGCCTCTACTTTTATCTTACCTTCAGTTCCTGGTACCAATACCACATCCATAGAGCCTGCAACTGCAACACCATCATAGTCGCTGGTGTTAAAAGTCTTTGTAGTTAAATCACCGTTACCTTTTACAGATTTATTGCCAAACCATTGTGCTGTGGCCATTTGTGTGCTGCATATCACAATGCATAATAGAAGTATCTTTTTCATAATTTTTGTTTTAGCTTGTTTCTTGATGGTTCAAATATGACCGATTATTGATTTTTATAAAATATGGTGTGACTGAGTTGTCGTTATCTGTGATTGTGTCGTGTACAATCATTAATGTTTTTAAAGCCTTAAACTTCTATAATGATGTACTTGTTTGATTGTTTAATCTATTGCTCTCAACTTTACACCACCATAAGAGGTGCGTATGTTGATGGTATTACCACTGTTTTCTGTACCGTTATATCCAGACTTTAACTTATCAGTATAATCACTGTCTGATCTAGTAATAGTTGCCGCATCACTTATAGAGATACCTGCAAACTCTGTGTCTATGGTAAAGTCAAAACGGGCACTAGCATCATACCTAAGGTTCACTCCTGTAAAATCACTACGTATGGTGACTTCTTTAAATCCTGCCTGTAGACGTGCGACACTTATAGATCCATAATCCGTATTTAAATCGAGCATATGGGTAATGGTACCTATCTTAAAGCTTACATAATCACCACGACCTACAAAGTCTGCCGCTTCAC
The DNA here is from genome assembly GCF_000755285.1 of Nonlabens ulvanivorans. Classification (GTDB taxonomy): domain Bacteria; phylum Bacteroidota; class Bacteroidia; order Flavobacteriales; family Flavobacteriaceae; genus Nonlabens; species Nonlabens ulvanivorans_A. The sequence continues at coordinate 11,300 of NZ_BBMK01000012.1, forward strand.
CTATGGTAATGCTACCATAATCTGTATTGATATTAAGATCTGTAACTTTCTTAAACTCGCTGTGTGAGTAGTCTGCTTTTAACTCAATCTTTTCAGATTCGCCCAGTGTAAAGCTGCTGTAATCTGCATTGATACTGGCAGATTTTACATAGTCTAAAGTCGACTTATTGGTATAATCCATTTTAATGTAGTTATCTGCATGCCATAACTCACCGATATCCATTCTACCATAATCGCAATTCAATCGTGCATGACCTAGTAGTTTATCTAGGGATAGTGTACCATAATCATTACGAGCATCGAGGTCGTTAGTCACGGGCATTTTAACCACATAGTTAATTTCTACACTCACATTGTTACTAGAGCCAAACCAGCTGCTCCAGCTCCAGTTTTTGCGTCTAGCATCTACCATCGTTTTTGCACTCACACGGCTTGCGCTAGATTCAAAGTTAACGTCGATCTCACGCAGTTTTTCTTCTACATCTTCTTGATCATCACCAGTAACCTCTACATAAACCTCAATGGATACCGTAGGTTGATCCCATGTGGTAATGGTCATGCTACCATATTTATTATCTAGTAAAAGCATGGCGTCTTTATTGACCGTGTAGGACTTTTTGAGACTTTTCTTTTTAGTGTATTTACCTTTTACAGGACCAGCGACTACTGCCAGTGGCAATAAAAAAGCTAGTAATAGTATTTTATAATATGGTTGCATCTGTATTCAGTTTAAGTTGTTTAAGAGATTCTATATGTTCTAGTGCTGCTTCCAGCAATGCTATTCTGTTTTGAAAATTCTGTATCATCGCTGCAATTACCTTGCGACTGTTACCGCTATTATCTAGGTCTAGTTTCAATTGTTGATAATCATTTTCTAGTTCTAGTAACTGTACTTTAGTATCAGCGATCAATCGTTCTGTCTCTGGACTGCTTTCAGACTCTAGTTGTTTCAACTCTTCGGCAATGGTGCTCGAGAAAAAGTCTTGAGCATTTGCCATTTCTGGTGATACACTAGCCAGGTCTGTATCATTACTAGATCCCAGGTTAAAACCAGCCAGTCCCATTAATAGCGCTAGTCCTGCGACTAGAGACCATTTAAACCATGGGTTTTTCCTTGCATCTGCATGACCTTCTGCCTGGCCATCTCGATCTATAGAGATCACTTTTTCATCTTCTTGAGCCGCTTGTAAACGTTCTAGAAATCTATTGCGGTGACCGCTAGGTAACTCTGTGGTATTAAAGTCTTGCTCTTTAAACCAGTCTTCCATTGATTTACTCATGAGCTTTAATTTTAGTTCTTAAACTTTCCTTGGCACGTGAGATCGTCGTGCGACACATCGCATTTGATATCTTCATGATCTCACATATTTCTTCATTATCCATACCTTCTATAAGATGCAGCGTTAAAATCTGCTTGTAATTATCTTTTAATTCGTTCATGACCAGCAGTACTTTTTTTGCTGTCATTCCAGCATTTTCCATATCGATTTGTTGGTCATCTGCTTGCGATTCTAGATGATAGGCTACATCATCAAAGGATACGGTTTCCATTTTTTTAGTCTTGCGCAATCGCGATAGACTGTTATTAATCACAATGCGTTTTAACCAGCTGCCAAAGGTCGCCTCTCTATTCCACTGGCTCATTTTATGAAAAGCCGCAATCATGCTTTCTTGCATGACGTCTTCTGCCTCGCCACTGTCTTTAAGGATGCGCAATGCCACGTGATACATGCCACGTGAGTAGCTGTCATACACTTTCATTTGTGCCCTTTGATCGCCTTGCTCGCACAAGTCGTATACGGATATTTCAGTTTCTGTTAATGTCACTTGGTTAGTGTTACGTCTTAAAGATGCAGCTTTTTCAACTTGTTACAGTGGACTGGCACTGAATTTGAAAAACTAATGATAGCAATATACTTTGTTTAAAGTAGACCAGTACCATAGCCTTGTGTGGTAAGGTGTTTAAAATATTGATTTAAAGTGTTTTAATGCTGGTTATTCCGCTTTCGCGAAAGCGTAACAACAACAATTTATTGCTATAAAATAAAAATAAAATAATTGAAAAGCTACTGTGTTTGTGACATAGTGGCGAGAAGAAAGCATATGTTCAATCCAAAGAAGATTAAAATAGACAACTTGTCACTAGGTGATTTAGATCACGAGGCAGAGTTGATTCCATTATTAAGTACAGAAGATGAGGAAGAGATGAATAATGAGTCTGTTCCTGAAGAGTTGCCCATTTTACCATTGCGCAACATGGTACTTTTCCCAGGTGTGGTTATTCCTATCACTGCTGGTAGGGATCGCTCTATTAAATTATTACAAGAGGCAAACGCAGCCAATAAGGTCATAGGTGTCGTCGCTCAAAAAGATGAATCTATTGAAGAACCTGGTGCAAATGACTTGCATAAAACTGGTGTGGTAGCACGCATCTTGCGCATTTTAAAAATGCCTGATGGAAATACGACAGTGATCATACAAGGTAAGAAGCGTTTCCAGATGGGCGAAATCCTGACTGAGCAGCCTTATATCACCGCTAAAACGACAGACATACCAGAGGCAAGACCATTACCAGATCATACAGAGTTTAATGCCATCATAGATTCTATTAAAGAACTGTCTCTAGAGATTATAAAGCAAAGTCCTAATATTCCAAGTGAAGCGAGTTTTGCAATTAAGAATATAGAGTCCAACTCTTTCTTAGTAAATTTTGTGTCGTCTAACATGAACCTTAAGGTGTCAGAAAAGCAACAGTTGCTAGAAATGAATGACCTGAAAGATCGCGCATTAGAGACCTTACGTTTTATGAATATCGAGCAACAAAAACTGGAGCTTAAAAATGATATTCAGTCTAAGGTGCACTCAGACATTAATAAACAGCAGCGTGAGTATTTCTTGCACCAGCAAATGAAAACTATACAGGATGAATTAGGTGGTGGCGTGTCTTCTCATCAAGAGCTGGATGAAATGCGCACACGTGCCAAGTCTAAGAAATGGGACGATAAGGTAAAAGAACACTTTGAGAAAGAGCTTGCAAAAATGCAACGCATGAATCCGCAGGTGGCAGAATATTCTATACAACGCAACTATCTAGATTTATTTCTAGATCTACCGTGGAATGTGTTTTCAAAAGATAATTTTGACCTTAAACGTGCTAAAAAGATCTTAGATCGTGATCACTACGGTCTAGATGAAGTAAAGAAACGTATTATAGAATATCTAGCGGTTTTAAAACTGCGGAATGATATGAAATCACCTATTCTATGTCTTTATGGACCACCAGGAGTAGGGAAGACCTCTCTAGGAAAATCTATGGCCGAGGCACTAGGACGTGAATATGTACGTATCTCGCTAGGTGGATTGCGTGATGAGGCAGAGATCCGTGGACATCGTAAAACCTATATAGGTGCGATGCCAGGTCGTATTATACAAAGTATTAAAAAGGCAAAAACGTCTAATCCAGTTTTTGTACTGGATGAGATTGATAAGCTTAGTTCATCACATAACGGAGACCCATCAAGTGCGATGCTAGAAGTACTAGATCCAGAGCAGAATAATGCGTTCTATGATAACTTCCTAGAAATGGGCTTTGACTTAAGTAAAGTCATGTTTGTAGCGACGTGTAACTCCTTAAATACGATTCAGCCAGCATTGCGCGATCGTATGGAGATTATCAATGTGACCGGTTACACCATAGAAGAAAAAGTAGAGATAGGGAAACAACATTTATTGCCTAAGCAGTTGAAAGAACATGGTCTAACTAAAGAGCATTTAAAAATAGCTAAGCCACAGATAGAAAAAATAGTAGAAGGTTATACTCGCGAGAGTGGTGTGCGTTCGCTAGATAAGCAAATGGCAAAAATGGTGCGTTATGCAGCAAAAAGTATTGCCATGGAAGAGCCTTATGATCTTAAGGTGACTAATGAAACGGTTGTAGAAGTTTTAGGCGCACCACGTATGGAACGTGATAAGTATGAGAATAATGATGTGGCTGGTGTAGTAACCGGACTAGCATGGACTCGTGTAGGTGGTGATATTCTTTTTATAGAATCTATTCTTTCTAAAGGAAAAGGGAACTTAACCATCACAGGTAACCTAGGTAAAGTCATGAAGGAAAGTGCTACCATAGCTATGGAGTACATTAAAGCAAATGCAGAAGAATTAGGGATACCTACAGAAGTGTTTGAAAAATATAACGTCCACATTCACGTGCCGGAAGGCGCAACTCCTAAAGATGGTCCTAGTGCTGGTATCACCATGTTAACTTCGCTAGTTTCTTTATTTACACAACGCAAAGTGAAGAAAAGCATCGCCATGACTGGAGAAATTACACTACGTGGTAAAGTACTACCTGTAGGCGGAATCAAAGAAAAGATTCTTGCGGCAAAACGTGCGCGTATTAAAGAGATTCTGCTTTGTGAGCAAAACCGTCGTGATATCGACGAGATCAAACCGGAATACCTAAAAGGTCTGACTTTCCATTACGTTAGTGATATGAGTGACGTGCTAGAACTAGCGCTTACTAAGCAAAAGGTTAAAAATGCTAAGAAGTTGAGTTAATTTGTTTTAGTATTTTAAATTTAAAAATCCTCAGTTTGCGCTGGGGGGGATTTTTTGGTTTCAATTGTCAATCAGATCTTGTCGTAGTTGGCTTTACGCTATGGAAAACGACTTCGACAAGCTCAGCCTGACATTCGAACTTTTATAAATAATAAAACAAGCTCTTTTCCTAGGAAGAGGAAAGGTGTGCAAAGCGAGTGACAGCGATCAATGGTCGGAAAGGTTAAAATTCAGTAAATCTGTTCAATACCTTTAGAACTCGACCTATCTAAAAAGAGCACTATTCCTAAAATTCCTTATTCAATAACTAGCAACACGCTTAAAAATAAATTAAACTTGCAGTCGTTAGAATAGAAGTGAAAAGATCTCAATCCCATATATCGATTTTATTGGTGCTGATTTTATCTGCTGCTTTCGCGCAAGCGCAAATAGGAGGAAGAACTACGTACCAATTTCTCAACCTACCAGCTGGTACAAAACAAGCTGCTCTAGGTGGTCGGGTTCTTACAGGTGTAGATTATGATCCTACCTCTGGAATATTTAATCCAGCGACGATTAATCCTAAAATGGATAATCAGTTACAAGTGAATTATGCCAACTATCTAGGTGATGTTAATTATGGTACTGCGGCATATGCTTATACATGGGATCGACATGTACAGACTTTTCATGTAGGTGTAACTTATTTAGATTATGGAACTTTTGATGGCTACAACGAGCAAGGAGTTTCTACAGGTGAATTTGGCGGTAATGAAGTAGCGATATCTGCTGGATATGCTTATAATATTCCGTTTTCAGATATTTATCTAGGTGCAAATGTAAAAGTCATCTCTTCAAAGCTAGAGCAATATACCTCATTAGGTGGCGCGATTGACTTTGGTGCACTTTACTATAATGAAGATAAAGATATTAGGATTGCTTTAGTCGTGCGCAACATCGGTACGCAGTTTACACCTTATAATGAGGTTTATGAAAAACTACCATTAGAGGTTGCTTTAGGATTTTCAAATAACATGAGAAACCTACCACTACGTCTACACGTGACTTTAGAAAATTTACAGCAATGGAATATTGCTTTCTCAAATGATGCTAATGCTCAAACAGATCTAGACGGTAATGTCATTGAAGATAAACCTGGATTTTTCAATAATGCACTGCGTCATACAGTATTTGGAGTAGAAATTTTTCCAGAACAAGCCTTTCAAGTGCGACTTGGGTATAATTTTCGCAGGGCACAAGAGTTGAGTATTCAAGACACCAGAGCATTTTCTGGTGTAAGTGCAGGATTCTCTTTAAAAATTAATAAAATGCGATTCAGTTATACACATGCGCGATATACACTGGCATCACATACCAGCCTTTTTGGGGTTAATATAAATTTACAATAATGAGTGATAAGATTACGATAGCGATAGATGGACATTCCAGTACCGGTAAGAGTACTGCTGCAAAACAACTTGCGCAGCGATTAAAGTACATTTATGTAGATACAGGTGCCATGTATAGAGCTATTTCTTATTATGCTTTAAGCGAAAACATCTACCGAGATAATCAACTGCATGCACAAGAACTTATCGATTCCTTAGATAAAATTAAGGTATCATTCCAACGCAATGAAGAAACAGATCGCGCAGATGTTTATTTAAATGGTAAAAACATTGAAAAGCAAATACGCACACTCGAGGTAAGCAGTATTGTAAGTCTAGTGGCCGAGGTATCTGCAGTAAGAGCAAAGCTTGTTGCACAACAACAAGAAATGGGAAAAGAAAAAGGCGTAGTGATGGATGGTCGTGATATAGGAACCGTAGTTTTCCCAGATGCCGAACTTAAAGTATTTATGACCGCAGCACCAGAAGTGCGTGCGCAACGACGTTATGATGAATTAATAGGTCGTGGAGATGAGGTTGTTTATGAAGAAGTCCTTAAAAATGTCATAGAACGTGATCATATCGATTCTACCAGAGAAGACAGTCCGTTAACGCAAACAGCAGACGCAAAATTACTAGACACTAGCGAGATGACCAGAGCACAGCAGTTTGAACAACTCGTTCAATGGGCTGAAGAGGCTATGAAGTAGTTTAAAATCTGTCATCCTTTTTCTGAACGTCATTCCGAGAGCAACGAAGGGATCTGCTTTGTGTAACCGATTAGATTATTAAAATCTTGTCATTCCGCACTTGCTTGCGCTGAGCTGGTCGAAGTGATGCGGAATCTGCTAATGAATCCTCAAAGATATTTATTCCAGCTTTACAAAAATACCGGACGAAATAGTGATGTGTAAATTGTGAGTATTAAGAAACTTAAAGGTGTCTTTTTTACATTCTAAAATTTCATAATAGGAGAATTTGAAGTCATCAGCAATTTTTTTCTGAAAATCAGTAAGTGAATCTTGATTGATTTCTGGAAACTCAATTCTAAAACTAGAATTTGAAAACCGCTCTATTTTTAATCTTTGATCTTTAGTAAATAAACTATCATCTGTAATCTTAAACACAAATTCTGGATAATTGTAAAATTGTTTGTCATAGATAGTCTTGTAAGTTCCGTTTGGAAATTGGCAATTTGAAAAGAGTTTATAATTGGTTAATTCAGCATGTTCAACCGAGCTAGATTTGTTTTCATATTTTAGATCTAATTCAATCATATACTTGATAAAGAATATCAAGCCAATTATAACAGCGATACTACCTATAACTAGGATAAAATTATTAATAACAAGTAAGGATTTTGGAATATGATCTTCTTCGTTTTTCACTTCTTACTTTTTTATATTCTCTTCATAAATCCCAATCCATTCCTTTACACTCATTTTAGTACATAGCTCACCGATCAATTCTAGCGGAATATCATCTACCTTTTTAAAACGGATACAGCTTTTTCCCATATCCAGCTTGTACTTAGAATATTTTGGGTATTGCTCTTTGAACCATTCCATTAGAGGTGGATGAGCATAAATTCCAGAGTGATACAGTGCTATAAAATTCTTCTGTGAAGCGATATTAATAAAAGGTAGTGGTGTATAATCTTTACCTACATGATAACCTGGTTCATATATAGGTTTAGGAACATAATAACCTAACATGCCGTATAACATTCCTTCTTCTAATTCTGCCGGCATATTCTTAAGAATAACATTTCTTAAATCTGTGATAGGCTTTTTACGATCTTCAGGAAGCTGATCGATATATTCTTGTGGTGTTGTAGCTTTTGAGATCATAATCCGTAGCAATGGTCTTACCAATAATACGATTATTTAAGAATTATAAAAAAACCTCGCAGATAATGAAAAGTACTTTTGGCTTATAAGTCTTCTCATGGTCCAATCTGCGAGGTTACTGAGTATCTGTCGTTAAATATGTATTTAATGACATTGATGATTATGAATTTTAAATATTTGGGTGGACGAATGTAAGGTTGAATTTCTGTAATTTCAAACAGTAATGAGTAAAAGATATCCCTGATTGAGTCTACATTAGTTAACTATCTAGTCTACAGAAGTAATTTACGCTTTCGCGAAAGCGATAACAATCAGCATCACTGCCAGATAATTAGATCTAAAAAGGACTATGAATTTATAAAAAAGTATTGTATTTTTGCAAACCCAAATCGAGAATAAGGAAACCGATTGGGAATCAAAACTTTATAAATAATTCTTCTAAAAAAGTTCTATTAGTTTCCACGCCTTTTTAGAATACAAATTTTAATCAGCAAACAAAACATGGCTGAAGACAACAAAAAAGTAGCAGACGTTTCTACTGAAGAAACACAGGCGCACACTGCACCAACCGCTACAGCACAACAAACTAACCCAACTGAATTTTTAGATACGTTTGATTGGGAACGTTACAGCGAAGGAATCGAAAAAGTTGATGAAGATCAATTGAAAGCTTTTGAAAAGCTTGTAGAAGATAACTTTGTAGACACTATCGATAATGATGTAATGACTGGAGTTGTAATCAAGATCACAGATCGCGATGCAATTATTGACATTAACGCAAAGTCTGAAGGTGTTATCTCTTTAAATGAGTTCCGTTACAACCCAAACCTTAAAGAAGGTGATAAAGTTGAGGTTCTTGTAGATGTACGTGAAGATGCGACAGGACAATTAGTTCTTTCTCACCGTAAGGCACGTCTTATCAAGGCTTGGGAACGCGTTAACAATGCACACGATACAGGAGAAATCGTTAACGGTTACGTAAAATGTCGTACTAAAGGTGGTATGATTGTAGACGTATTCGGTATCGAGGCATTCTTACCAGGTTCACAAATTGATGTGAAGCCTATCCGTGATTATGATGCTTATGTTGATAAGACTATGGAATTTAAGGTTGTAAAAATCAACCACGAATTTAAAAACGTAGTAGTATCTCACAAAGCTCTTATTGAAGCAGATATTGAAGAGCAGAAAAAAGAAATTATCTCTCGTCTAGAAAAGGGACAAGTACTAGAAGGTGTTGTGAAAAACATTACTTCTTATGGTGTATTTGTAGATCTAGGTGGTGTAGATGGATTAGTTCACATTACAGACCTTTCTTGGTCACGTATCAACCATCCTAATGAGGTTGTAGAACTAGATCAAACACTTAACGTAGTAATCCTAGACTTTGATGAAGATAAGTCTCGTATCCAGTTAGGTCTTAAGCAATTAGAGCCACACCCATGGGAAGCTCTATCTGACAAGATCAAGCCAGGTGACAACGTAAAAGGTAAAGTAGTCGTTATTGCTGACTATGGTGCTTTTGTTGAAATCGAAGAAGGTGTTGAAGGATTAATCCACGTTTCTGAAATGTCATGGTCTACACACTTAAGAAGTGCTGGTGACTTTGTAAAAGTAGGAGATACGGTTGATGCACAAGTTCTTACTATTGATAGAGAAGATCGTAAGATGTCTCTAGGTATGAAGCAACTTCACCCAGATCCATGGACAGACATTACTACTAAGTATCCTGTAGGTTCTCGTCACACTGGTGTGGTAAGAAACTTCACAAACTTTGGTGTATTTGTTGAGTTAGAAGAAGGAGTAGATGGATTAATCTATATCTCTGACTTATCATGGACTAAGAAGATCAAGCATCCAAGCGAATTCTGCGCAGTTGGAGATAAACTAGATATAGTTGTTCTTGAACTAGATGTAGAAGGACGTAAATTATCACTAGGTCACAAACAAACTATGGATAACCCATGGGATAAGTATGAGGCTGAATTTGGAATAGGAACAACTCACGACGTTACTATTACTGATATGGTTGATAAAGGTGCAGTAGTTGAATTTAATGAAGACATCACTGCTTTCATTCCAACTCGTCACTTAGAAAAAGAAGATGGTACTAAATTGAAGAAAGGTGAGTCTGCTCAAATCCAGATCATCGAATTCAATAAAGAATTTAAGAGAGTAGTTGCTTCTCACATGGTTATCCATAAAGAAGAAGAAGCTAAGATTGTTAAGCAGGCAGCTGCAAAATCTCAAGAGTCAACTGATAAGCCTACATTAGGTGATGCAAACTCTAAGCTTCAAGCTCTTAAAGATCGTATGGAAGGTAAAGTAGCAGCTCCAGCAGCGTCTACTGAAGAAGAGTAATCTTTTACTTCTAGTATATTTAATAAATCCCTTGTCTGTTAGACAAGGGATTTTTTTATGCTCAAAATGCTACATTTAAAATTCTGTTTTATTGACTTCATCAATAGGATCATTTTATGTTCCTAGTTTTTCTTTTTAAGTGTATCTTTGTCCTTAAGTAGCAGCAATTAATGAGTCAAAAATTACTTCTCAACGCGCAAGAACTGGATATTATTCTTCACAGACTGGCTTGCCAATTAATTGAAAATCATAATCGTTTTGAAAATACCGCACTTATAGGTCTACAACCTAGAGGTAGGTTTTTATTAAATAGATTATCCGTGATGCTACAAGAGCATTATGGGATCAAAGAATTAAAAACGGGCTTACTGGATATCACATTTTATAGAGATGATTTCCGTCGTGGTGAAGAACCTCTTATAGCAAACTCTACAGATATACAATTCCTGGTAGAAGATAAAAAAGTGGTCATTGTTGATGATGTATTGTACACTGGACGCAGTATAAGAGCTGCACTTACTGCATTACAGTCTTTTGGTAGACCAGCATCTATTGAATTACTAACTCTTATCGATCGCAGATTTTCAAGACATTTACCTATTCAACCAGACTATAATGGTAGACAAGTAGATGCGATAGGTGATCAAAAGGTAAAAGTAATGTGGACAGAAAATACTGGTGAAGATGCCGTTTACCTATTAAAAAATGAAAGCTAATGAGTGAATTAAGTGTGGACCATTTATTAGGAATAAAAGACCTCACTAAAGAGGATATCCAACTCATTCATACCACTGCAGATCAGTTTAAAGAAGTGATTAATAGACCTATTAAAAAGGTGCCATCACTTAGAGATATCACAATTGCCAATTTATTTTTTGAAAACTCTACAAGAACTAAGCTCTCTTTTGAGCTAGCAGAAAAACGTCTCAGTGCAGATGTGATCAACTTTAGCGCAGCGCAAAGCTCTGTTAAGAAAGGAGAAACGCTGGTGGATACCGTTAATAATATTCTAGCCATGAAGGTGGATATCGTCGTAATGCGTCATCCTAATCCTGGTGCAGGTGTATTTTTATCAAAACACGTCGATGCACGTATTGTAAACGCTGGTGATGGTGCCCATGAGCACCCTACACAAGCCTTACTTGATTCTTATAGTATAAGAGAAAAGTTAGGCACGTTAGAAGGTAAGAAGGTTGTGATCGTAGGTGATATTTTACACAGTCGTGTAGCCCTTTCTAATATTTACTGTCTTCAAAAACTAGGTGCCGAGGTTATGGTATGTGGTCCTGCCACTTTAATCCCTACGCACATTGCCTCGCTAGGCGTTAAGGTAGAGTATAATCTACGCAAGGCGCTAGAATGGTGTGATGTGGCAAACATGTTACGTGTTCAAAATGAACGTATGGACATATCTTATTTCCCTAGTGTACGCGAGTATGTACAACAGTATGGAGTGAATATGGAATTGCTGGACAGTCTTAAAAAGAAAATAGTAATCATGCATCCAGGTCCTATAAATAGAGGTGTGGAGATTACTAGTGATGTAGCAGATTCTGATCAGGCTATAATATTAAATCAAGTAGAAAATGGTGTAGCCGTGCGTATGGCTGTACTGTACTTAATTGCTTCAAAAATTCAACGCAATGATTAGTGAAACGCACGATAATTATATATTACTGAGAGATGAGTACGATAACATCAATGGATTTGCTCAGTTTTTACCAACGATATTTGATCAGTTTGAAGGTAAAAATGTAATTGTAGATTTGATACAATATACGGATGCTACTTTAGCAGACTTATTACAATTTCTGGCTTTAAGTAATCAACATAGATCTACAAAACAATCGTTTGTGATGGTGAATGCGGCATTGTCAATTGACGAGATTCCAGAAGAATTAATGGTGGTGCCTACGTTGCAAGAAGCACAAGACGTGATTGAGATGGAAGAAATTGAACGTGATTTAGGATTTTAAGCATCTAAATATAAAGAACCTTATCTATTGAAGTTAACCATTCTAGGTTGTCATAGTGCAACACCTACCGCATCAACCGACCTACGTCTCAAGTGCTTGAGATAAGAGGTAATCTATTCTTAATAGATTGTGGTGAAGGTACACAAATGGCGATGCGCACTAGTCGGGTAAAGTTCTCACGCATTAAAAACATCTTCATATCACACCTGCATGGTGATCATTTTTTTGGATTAATAGGTATGATATCTACCTTTTGCTTATTAGGTAGAGATACGCCATTGACGATTTATGGTCCTAAAGGAATCAGAGAAATTATTCTGTTACAACTTAAGCTTACTAAGAGTTATACGACTTTTGATTTACGCTTTCGCGAAAGCGAGTCAAAAGAATCCCAACTCATCTATGAAGACGATAAGGTAACCGTGACCACCATACCGCTGGATCATCGTGTTTATACCAATGGTTATCTGTTTGAAGAGAAACCACTAGGTCGTAAATTAGATATTGTGGCTTGTGAAGAATATGGTGTGGATCATGCCTATTATCGCAAGGTTAAACAAGGTCACGATATCGAATTATCCAATGGAGAGGTGATATCTAACGATTTATTAACCTTGAATCCTGTAGCGGCAAAAAGTTATGCGTTCTGTAGTGATACGATGTACAAGCCAGATATTGTACCGATTATTAAAAATGCAACAGTGTTATATCACGAATCTACTTTTTTAAAATCACATGAGAACCTTTGTGAACGTACTAAACACAGTACAGCAGCACAAGCAGCAGACATTGCAAAACAAGCAAATGTAGGAACTCTTATTCTAGGTCACTATTCTACACGCTATGGCGACTATGAGTTGTTTAGAAAAGAAGCGCAAGAGATTTTTCCAACTGTAGAACTCGCAGCAGATGGTAAGGTATTTGAGTTTTAATGATTTAAATACAGTAAATTAAATGTGATCTATGTTTTAAGAGTTAGTTCTTAAAATAATATACCGTTATATAAACAACAAAGCCCAATCTCAAGATTGGGCTTTGTTATAAATTTAAGGTTATAAACTTAAATTTTCTTCATTTGCTGTTTCATCATTTTGATTTGATCACCCAGCATGTTGTGTTTATCTAATTTTTTAGCCTCAGTAAGTAGGGTAGTAGCTTCACGTTTTCTACGCTTGGTCATAGCGATACCTGCCAGATTAAGTTTTGCTACTGCAAGATCTTGATCCATACTAAGCCCAAGACTTATGGCCTTCTTAAAATACTTCTCTGCTTTGGTCATGTTTGTTTGTGAGATCATTAAGCCTTGCAAATAGTTATAGTAACCTTGTTGCTTAGTAACTAGTGCAGCCTCAGGATCTTTAATCTTTTCTAGCCATTTCATAGCGCCAGGAAAATCTTGTTTACGCAATTTCAAAAAGGCTAAAAGAATCATCTCATTTTTAAAATATAAGAAGATGAATATTCCAGCAAGTAGTATCAAGAAGATACCGTTCATGATTTCGTTTAAAGTAAATTGATATACGGCAAACGCTACGATTAATACAGCGATGACGATTTTGATGTTTTTATTAAACATGTTTGTTATTTATTTAGGCTTGCAAAGATATAGATTTAAAGAGCAAATGGGGGAATCTGAAGATTAGAGATTTTGATAATTCCTTAGGTATAGTGAAAGGTAAAATCATGAATTTTATTTTCAAAAAATTTTTCAAAAAAAACTTGAACACCTATTGCCTGAGTAAAAAGACTTCTTATATTTGCACCCGATTAAAAATGGAGGTTAATACCTCATTACTATATAGAGCATACAGAATATAAGCTATGGCACAAAAAAGAACATACCAACCGTCAAAGAGAAAAAGAAGAAACAAACATGGTTTCAGAGAGCGTATGGCTTCTGCAAACGGTCGTAAGGTTCTTGCACGTCGTAGAGCAAAAGGACGTAAGAAACTATCTGTATCTACTGAATTAAGACACAAGAGATAATGATTCTCTAATTAATATATATAAGGCGTTACTTTTTATAGAAGTAACGCCTTTTTTATGTCTCGTTGGGAAATGAGTAACACCTGAGTAATTAGTAGAAAACCTGTTTATTACTTCTCATATCTTACAGCATAACCAGAAGTAAAACTAAAATTTATCAACGATATTTAAGCCACCTAAAAAAGCACCTTTATCATGCCTAAAAGAACCGATCTCAAATCCATACTTATCATAGGAAGTGGACCTATTGTTATAGGTCAAGCCTGTGAGTTTGATTATTCTGGAACACAAGCCTTACGTTCCTTAAGAGAAGATGGAATAGAAACTATTTTGATTAATTCAAATCCTGCTACGATCATGACAGATCCTAGCATGGCAGATCATGTTTATCTATTACCCTTAAACACTAATTCCATACGCAAGATTTTAAAAGAACATCCACAAATAGATGCGGTATTACCTACTATGGGTGGTCAGACGGCTCTTAACTTGTGTATTGAAGCTCAAGAAAAAGGAATTTGGGAAGATCATAATGTCGATTTAATAGGAGTTAATATAGACGCTATTAATGTCACTGAAGATCGAGAGAAATTTAGAGAATTAATGGAAAAAATAGGAGTAGGGATGGCTCCACAAGCCACTGCTACTTCGTTTTTGAAAGGTAAAGAGATTGCACAAGAGTTCGGTTTTCCATTATGTATACGTTCTTCATTTACATTAGGTGGTGCTGGTGCAGCCATCGTTTATAAAGAAGAAGATTATGATGAGTTATTAACTCGTGGTTTAGAAGCTTCTCCTATCCATGAAGTAATGATCGATAAAGCATTACTAGGTTGGAAAGAATATGAACTAGAATTACTGCGTGATGATAATGATAACGTTGTTATTATATGTAGTATAGAAAATATGGATCCTATGGGAATCCATACTGGTGATTCTATTACAGTAGCGCCAGCCATGACACTATCAGACCGCACGTATCAAAAAATGCGTGATATGGCCATTCACATGATGCGCAGTATCGGTGCCTTTGCTGGTGGATGTAACGTGCAATTTGCGGTTAGTCCAGATGAGAAAGAAGATATTATCGCAATTGAAATCAATCCACGTGTGAGTCGTTCTAGTGCACTAGCATCAAAAGCAACTGGTTATCCTATTGCAAAAATTGCTGCAAAACTAGCGATTGGTTACACACTAGATGAACTAGATAATCAAATTACAAAATCTACTAGCGCTCTTTTTGAACCTACATTAGATTATGTCATTGTTAAAATACCACGTTGGAACTTTGATAAGTTTGAAGGTGCAGACCGCACACTAGGCCTACAGATGAAGTCTGTTGGAGAAGTGATGGGAATAGGTCGTTCTTTTCAAGAAGCATTGCACAAAGCAACTCAGTCCCTTGAAATCAAGCGTAACGGACTAGGAGCAGACGGTAAAGGTTATAAAGATTATAATCAGGTTATTGACAAACTAACACACGCTAGCTGGGATAGAGTATTTGCTCTATACGATGCCATTGCTATGGGAATTTCCCTAGATCGTATTCATGAGATCACAAAGATCGATATGTGGTACCTCAAGCAGTTTGAAGAATTACACTCGCTAGAAATTGAAATCTCTAAATTTGATATCAATACGCTTTCGCGAAAGCTACTTCTAGAAGCTAAACAAAAAGGATTTGCAGATCGCCAGATAGCACACATGCTGGGCTGTTTAGAAAGTGAAGTTTACACAAAACGTGATGAGTTAAACATCAACCGTGTTTATAAACTGGTTGATACCTGTGCTGCAGAGTTTCCTGCAAAAACACCATATTATTACTCGACTTTTGAGGCAGAAATGGAAACCGCAGATGGTAAACGATATGCAGAAAATGAAAGTATTGTATCTGATAAGAAAAAAGTAATCGTTCTAGGTTCAGGACCTAACCGTATAGGGCAAGGTATTGAATTTGACTACTGTTGTGTGCATGGTGTGTATGCCGCACAAGAATGTGGTTATGAAACCATTATGATTAACTGTAATCCAGAGACGGTTTCTACAGATTTTGATACAGCAGATAAGCTGTATTTTGAACCGGTATTCTGGGAACATATTTATGATATTATACGTCATGAAAAACCAGAAGGTGTTATCGTTCAATTAGGAGGTCAGACCGCATTAAAGCTTGCAGAGAAACTAGATCGATACGGTATTAAAATTATGGGTACCAGTTATAAAGCACTAGACCTAGCAGAGGATCGTGGGCTGTTCTCAAAAATGTTACAAGAAAACGATATTCCTTATCCAGAGTTTGCAACGGCTACTACACCTGCCGAGGCACTTACCGCGGCAGAACATCTAGACTTTCCTATACTAGTGAGACCATCTTATGTACTTGGTGGGCAAGGAATGAAAATCGTTATTAATAAAGAAGAGCTAGAAGAACACGTTGTAGATATTCTGCGCAAGATTCCTAATAACGTACTACTGCTAGATCATTATCTAGATGGTGCCATAGAGGCAGAGGCTGATGCGATTTGTGATGGTGAGAATGTTTACATCATCGGTATCATGGAGCATATTGAACCTTGTGGTGTGCATTCTGGAGACTCAAATGCGTTATTACCACCATTTACATTAGGTGATCTAGTCATGCAACAAATTAAGGATCATACTAAGAAAATAGCACTAGCCCTAGAGACTGTAGGTTTGATCAATATTCAATTTGCTATTAAAGATGATAAAGTTTATATCATTGAGGCTAATCCACGTGCATCACGTACGGTTCCTTTTATCGCAAAAGCTTATGGAGAACCTTACGTAAACTATGCTACTAAGGTCATGTTAGGACACAATAAAGTGACAGATTTTGATTTCAATCCTCAACTAGATGGATATGCAATTAAACAACCTGTTTTTTCGTTTAATAAGTTCCCTAATGTAGATAAACGTTTAGGACCAGAGATGAAGTCTACAGGTGAAAGTATCTTGTTTATAGATAGTTTAAAAGATGATGACTTTTATGAACTGTATGCTCGTAGAAGAATGTACTTGAGTAAATAGATACTAGATTCTTAAAAAATTTTAAAAACCTTGCTTTATGGAGCAAGGTTTTTTATTTTAGAATAATTGTTGAAGATTATGGAAATAGAAAAAGTAAACAACGTTTTAAAGCACGCTAGAAACCTAAGGATTTTAATTATTCTTTACAGTTTAGTATACTTGGTGTTTGCTGTTTGGGACATATATTTGAAGGACTTTTTTTCTACTAATTTCGAATTAAAAATTTATCATATATTGGTTTTAGGCCTACCGATAAAAGCATACGCTATATGGTATGTCTTCAATATGGCGCCCAATAGAGAACAAAACAAAACTAATAAGGTTTTAGGATTATTATTTTTTGGCGTTATTGGTATGTGGATGACTTATCCACGTGAAAAGAGACTCATCAATAGACTTAACGCCAAAATTCTAAATTTAATTTAGAGTCTTAATATATAGCCTCCAGTAATTAAGGAGGCTTTTTTATGTTACGCTTTCGCGAAAGCGTAACATCCACTATCTTTCTATCACATTAAAATAATTAAAATGAAAAAAGTATTCTTTCTAATATTTCTATTTGTTGGAACCATGTCTACTATTGCCCAAGAGGTAGACTTAAAAGAACTTGATGCCTACATATCAAAAACAGTTAACGATTGGGGAATACCTGGCGTGAGTGTAGGAATTGTAAAAGACGGCGAAATTGTATTTGAGAAGGGATATGGAGTCATGGAAATAGGAAAAGGCAAGTCACCAGATGAGCATACTTTATATGCCATCGCCAGTAATACTAAGGCATTTACAGCGGCAATCATCGCTCAATTAGTAGAAGAAGGAAAGCTGAATTGGATGATAAAGTACAGCGTCATTTACCCTATTTTGAAGTTTATGACCGTACCATAAGTGGTATGATAACTGTCGAAGATTTATTGAGCCACAACGTTGGTCTGGGAACCTTTTCTGGTGATGGCATATGGTATAAGTCTGAGTTGAGTACCGAAGAAGTGGTACGTCGTATTAAGTTTGTACCACAGGCTTATGAGTTTAGAGATGGATATGGTTATTCAAATTTAATGTTTATCACTGCTGGTGATTTAATAGAAAAAATTACGGGAAAGAGTTTTAAAGAAAATGTGACCGAACGCTTATTGAATCCTGTAGGTATGGAGGATACGGTGGTTAGTGTTCAAGATTTTGGTAATAATAAAAACGTTGCTAGTCCACATGCTATGAATGATAAAAATGAGAACTATGTCATCCCATGGGTAGCCTGGGATAACGTACAATCTACTGGTGGAATTATCTCTAGTGTACACGACATGAGTAAATGGATGATTACTAATATGAATCATGGCGTCACTGCATCAAACGATACTTTATTCACTTTTCAAAACCGTAATAATATGTGGAACTTGCATAATAGTTTTGGTGTCAATCAGGTTGAGAGGAATAGTACTGGTTCTCAGTATGCAGGATATGGTCTGGGATGGTTTCTAGGAGATTATCATGGTCATTTCAGAGTACGACATGGTGGTGGATATGATGGAATGATTTCTACAGTACAAATGTTGCCTGATGAAAAGCTAGGAGTAGTAGTATTAACTAATGGTCCTAAAGCGCCTACTAATGCTATTGCATATGCTGTTTTTGATCGTTTTTTAAGTAGAGATAAGAAAGACTGGAGCACTGAGATGCTAGAAGGTTATGACAACTGGAAAAAATCAGATACTCGAATTGCAGATCGTAAAGTAAAACAAATAAAAGGAACGCAGCCTACTTTAGAAAGATCTGAAATACTAGGAACTTATCATGCTGATATTTATGGAAACTTTTATGTAAAGCAAAAAGGAAAAGGTCTTGTATTAGAATGGGAACACACGCCGCTATTGAATAGCCATCTAACTCATTTTAATTATGATTCCTATGAAATCAATTGGGACGAGCCGCAAGCTTGGTATTCTTTTGGAACTGTAACCTTTGAGAAAGATGCTTATGGTACAGTGACTGGTATTTCTTTTGACGTACCTAATGACGACTTTTTCTTCTATGAAATGAATGCTAAAAAAGTAGAGTAATTTTCATTAAATTAGAATTGAAAAAGGACTAGCAAACAAATGTTTGCTAGTCCTTTTTTTAAACCGATAGTATTTACTTTTTGTTTAAAATCGCCTTTACTGATATCTGAACCTCTTGTGCTATTTTATTAGAAACCACAGAAGGGATTTCAATATTAAAATCTGCTGGTTTCAGATCAAAATTAGATTCTAATTGTATGTTATCACCCGATTGACTCAGTAAAACCGGAACGGAAATTATTTTTTTCTGCCCATGTAATTCAAGGGTTCCATTAAGAATGAATGTCGTTGAAGTATTTTGCGAAAATCTATTTGAATCAAAATCAGAAAGAGTTCCTCTAAGAACGGCTTGAGGATAATCATCACTTTCTATATAATTTTCATTAAAATGTTCTTGCATTAAAGCAATAGGGAATCTAAAACCTTTTATAAGAGCTAGTGCGGCAATATTACCCGTTTTCATATCTAACACGACTGTAGTACTCTTGTTAACTGCTTGGATAGGCTCAAAGGTAGGTACAGACGCTTCAAAACTTATAGTTCCTGTACGCGTTTGATATCGCTCAGTTTGGGTTGTATTAATTGATGATATACTCATTAGAGCTAACAAGCTTATAGCAAAAATTTTCATATTAATTTTCTAAATAACCATCAGTTTGCCACTGAGTGATAAGGTTAATACTTGATGGAGGTAATTGACCATTTTGCGGCATAAGCAATGGATCGCCCACGTTTCTTGTAATTCTATCAATTAATGAGCCAGTCTCTGTACTCATACGTACATCATCATAGTTTTCTAATACTAATCCGCCAGATGGACTTGTTGTATTATGACACTGTGTACATTGATTCTGTATGATAGCAGCGATGTTGTCATTATAGGTTACTAATTCTGTAATGGGTTCATTATCTGTAAGATCGTCTGTACTTGTATTTGTACAAGAAATAAGTATAAAAGCGGGAATAATGTATAACAGATTGTATTTCATGCAGTTAAATTTTGAGCTAAATATATACTCTTGTGATTTAATTGTTATAAATTTAAACAATATTTGTTTCAACAAATGATGAAAAAACTACTTATTGGACTCTTATTAATTGGTTTTATCGCCATTATCGGATATAATTATTTGTATCAAGATCATGTTGATGTCAACCAAAGTAAAGCAGTGGCCTCTTTTACAGCAACAGAATTACAAGAGCTATTTACCGATCAGAATTTACAAAATGATCAGCGAGCTTTAGATCAAATAATAGAAGTAGAAGGTAAAGTAACTAATGTAGACAAGAATACTATCCTACTAGATGAGCAGATTTTTATTGAACTGTCAGCTGATATTAAACTTAAAGAAAACCAATCAATAATAATTAAAGGTAGATGTTTAGGCTATGATGATCTTTTAGAAGAGGTCAAAATAGATCAAGCAGTACTGATGAACTAAATTAAAAAAGCGATGAAAAAAAAATTACTCATTTTACAGTCTTTTAAGCGCATTACCAATAGCTCTACTTGTATTAGTAGGTTTTACAAGTGGTCAAGGAGGTAATTTTTCTGGTTCACCAGGAGATGCAAATGCAAATTGTACATCATGCCACGCGCCAGGAGCAAACCACGGTGGTACTCCTGTACTATCTGGTGTGCCCATGAGTTATACTGCTGGTACAACTTATAATTTAACTTTAGCTATTAATGGTTCTTCTGTTAGCAAGTTTGGTTTTAATATCACTGCCGAAGATCAAAACGGTGCTAAAGTAGGTAACTGGACTGCGGGAACAGGCAGTCAATTGCGCAATGGTGGAACTACAGATGGATTAACACACGCCGCAACTAATAGTTCTACATGGACTTTTTCATGGAGAGCACCTAGTATGAGCGCCGGACCTGTAACCTTTTATTATGCAACAATACAAGCAAATAACGCATCTGGAAATGGTGGAGATCAAATGGTATCCGGCAACTCTATGCCGGTTCTTTCTAACGGCACAGACTTGACGATATCTAGTTTTAGCATGTATCCTACTGAGGCAGAAAATATTTTAAATATTGACCTTAATCAATTAGAACATGGTCAATTAGAAATTTATAACATGAATGGGTTACTTGTGAAGCAAGTGAATTTAACTCAAGAAAATCAATTGGATGTAACCAGTTTAACATCAGGTATCTATTTAGCTAATGTTATAGTAAATGGCGCTGTTACAACAGAGCGATTTATAAAAAAATAATTCTTCCCTTTTAATCCGAGCCGCTTTTTTATTGATAAAAAGCGGCTTTTTACCGTTATGAAAAACCTAACCTACCTTTTCTATTTACTACCTATTCTTTTCTATGCTCAGGATGATTTACTAGATGGACTTGAGCCAGATCAAAGTACTACGGTCACATCTACCTGGAAATCTCTTAAAGTGGTCAATTTTGAAACCACTAAACTCGTAGCAAAAAATGAATTTCAATTAATCATTTCACATCGTTTCGGTAGTGTAGAGAATGGTTTTGATGATCTCTTTGGACTGGATCAAGCAGTGACCCGTTTTCAATTTGTATATGGTCTGACAGACTGGATGCATATAGAAGCCAGCCGTAGTTCTTTTAATAAAACCTATCAATTAGCCAGTAAATTTAAACTTAAAGAGCAAGAAACAACGGGTTTTCCTTTTAGTATATCTGCTTTTACAGCCGTTGATATTAATACGGGATTAGATAAAGAAGTGTTGCCTAAAATTGAATTTGAAAATAGATTGGGCTATACAGCGCAAGTGATTATTGCTCGTAAGATATCTAAGAAATTATCTGCGCAATTAAGTCCTACATTCTTTCATGAAACTTTGTGAATTTTGATTCTCAAGACAATACACAATATGCGTTAGGATTAGGTGCACGATATAAATTAACTAATCGATGGTCCATTAATGCAGACTACGGTTATCACTTAAATAGGGCAGACGGTAGTCCTTTTGTGAACCCATTGAGCATTGGGTTTGATCTAGAGACTGGTGGCCATGTTTTTCAATTACATTTTACAAATTCTCAACCTATGTTAACTAATGGTTTTTTAAGTCAGGGAACCGGAGACTGGACAGATGGTAGATTCTTCTTTGGATTTAATCTTGTACGTGTATTTTAAAAAAAAAGTATTTGTTGTTGTTTTTACTTTTGCCAAAGCTTAATGGTCATCAAAATACTATATATGGTGACTTATTTTAGTATTATTTAATCATTACTGCCCCCCCAACTTTTTAATTGCCGAAAAAGCCTTATCTACCGTATCGTTTTCTACAAGTACACTGAACTCGTTTGTGGTAGAAATAACCTCATGCAATGAGATGCCTTCCCATGCAAAACGTTTAAATATTTGATAATATAATCCAGGGACTTGGGTATTGTTTTCTGGTAAAGCGATGCTTATGGCGCTTAAATTATCTTTTGTGCTTGTCATAATCTCATCGGCAAATTGAGATTTTATTTTTTCCTTCTCACTCATGGATATGACTAGGTTACTTTCATGAATCCCTTTAGAAAATCCATAAAAAATAGTGGTGTTTATCGACTCTAAAATCTTACTATGACTTAAGAATAAAGTGCTAGAATTTTTAAAAGTAAAATCTACAAGATTAGATCGTACCGTTATATCGCCTAGATTTTTTAAAATAGACTTTAAGTTATTAGAATGCCTCAAATCTTTGGGCGGATTGTAACGTCTCAACGCCATCATAATGGCACCGGTTTTCACCGGTTTTCTAAGCATGCCACTTATAGTCTCTTGTAACTCTTCTGCTAGGGCAGAGAAATTAATGATGCGTCTAGATAATGCTTCTTCTAGAAATGGTTGAGTGACTAAAATCTCTTCTACACAATCTGCTACGGTTTTCATATTGTTAACTATTTAACAGCTTGTGTAAAATTAAACTAATTTTGTTATATTTTTTATATTAGGATAGGACCAGATGTATTTTTGCCTAAAATTAAATAAAATGCTAGTTCTAAAATTTGGTGGTACTTCAGTAGGTTCTGTAGAAAACATGACTCATGTAAAAAATATCATTAATGATTGTACTAAGAAAGTGGTGGTACTATCTGCCATGTCTGGTACTACAAATGCTTTGGTTGAAATATCTGAACAGATACGATTAAAAGATAGTGAATCTGCTCTAGTTCTTATACAGCAACTAGCTAATAGATATCAAAATACAATAGAAGAGTTATTAAATGATAGTGCGCTTATCAACGAATCTCAAGAGTATGTTCATCAAGTTTTTAAAGGTTTAATAGAACTTGTAGATCTAGAGCATACAGAGTTGACTTACAGTAAAGTAGTTGCTCAAGGAGAATTGCTGTCTACATTTCTATTCAGTAGGTTTTTAATGCAAGAAGGTATAAACGCAGCTTTATTACCTGCGTTAGACTTTATGCGTATTGATAATAATGACGAGCCAGATTCTTTTTATATCAAACAAAACTTGAATAGAATTTTATATGAAAATAATGAGGCAGATATTTATATTACTCAAGGTTTTATATGTCTAGACGTTCAGGGTAATATATCTAATTTACAACGTGGCGGTAGTGATTATACAGCTTCTATAGTAGGAGCAGCCATTGAGGCAGACGAAGTGCAAATATGGACAGACATTGATGGTTTTCATAATAATGATCCTCGTTTTGTAGAAAACACGACTGCTATTTCAAATATATCTTTTGATGAAGCGGCAGAGCTTGCTTATTTTGGTGCTAAAATTTTACATCCTCAAACGGTTATACCTGTAAAAGATCTCAATATTCCTGTACGTTTAAAAAATACCATGTCTCCAGATTCTTATGGTACTTTAATAACACATCATGTTCATGGAGAAGGAATCAAGCTATCGCGGCAAAAGACGGTATTTATGCTATTAAGATAAAATCTGCAAGAATGTTACAGGCGCATGGTTTTCTTAAAAAAGTATTTGAAATTTTTGAGAAATATGAGACTTCTATAGATATGATCACCACATCAGAAATAGCTGTTTCGCTTACCATAGATAACCCATTACATCTAGATGCTATAGTAGAAGAACTAGAGAAGGTAGCTAGTGTAGATGTAGATCAAGGTATGAGTATCGTATGTCTGGTAGGTAATAATATTATTTATCATGAAGACACGCCACATTTATTTCAGGTATTACAAGATGTACCTGTGCGCATGATCTCTTATGGAGGTAGTAATAATAATATTTCATTATTGATCAATACAGATCAAAAATTAAATACTTTACAAAAATTACAGGGCTATGTGTTTGAATTCCAACATGAAAAAGCTGTTGCTTATTAATTAAAAAAAGAAGAACACATGAAAAATAGTAATTAAGTAGCTATTCTTTTAAAGAGATATCTGCACGTTATAATTTTTTAATTCCTCTTTGTAACTAGCGTCAGAGAAATTTGCTTGTGCAATTTCTATGGCGCTTTTCTTTTTAATTTGTTTTCTTTTAATCGCTCTGGCAAATCTACGCACATGAGTTTCACTACTTATTTTAAGACCTGGAACGGCGACGGTATTTCCTTCTTCATCTTTGGCCACCATGGTTAAAAAAGAAGAGTTACAGTGTTTAGATTCACCTGTTTGAATATTTTCTGCATCGACTCGTATCCCTACGACCATTGACGATTTACCTACATAATTCACTGATGCCTTCAACGTTACCATTTCGCCTACCTCGATAGGAGCTTTAAAATCAACTACATCAACACTAGCTGTTACACAATATACACCACTGTGTTTAGAGGCACACGCAAATGCAATTTGATCAATTAGTGAAAGTACATAACCACCGTGAATCTTACCCGAAAAATTAGCATTGGATGGTAACATCAATATGGACAACATCACTCTAGATTGCTCTGGTGATTTGAAAAGATCTTTCATAGTGGTTAGGTTTATGGTTTACGCTTTCGCGAAAGCGGAATCTAAATAGTTTTATTTATTAAAATGAGGAGAGTTTTCTAAGGTAGCTTCAGTAATAAAATACTTTGTATCTCCCCCCCAAAAGAAAAAGGTTCCAAATTTCTCTTCGTATTTTAGTTTCACATATTTACCTTGATACTCTTGTAATTTTTCAATCACTTCAGGTTCACTGTCCATAACAGAAAACGAGAAGATTTGAGCACCGCTGATTCCTTGAGAAATTTCGCCTTCCCAAGTTTTAACTAGATATCCTTTACTAGAAAATTTAATTAATTCGCCAGACCTGTACCCATCTGAATAACTAGCAAAATATAGAAAGCTGTACCATAAAACGGCCATTATAAGAATGGTTGCGAGTATTACACCTAAAATCTTTTTCATATCATTAAACTATTAAAGAGCAAACCTACGAGGATTGCGATTCCAAAACTAAGCAATGTGCCTATTAAAACGTACTCTGTCAGCTTCATATTTTTTGCTTTACTCAAATCTCCAAATCTAAAAACTGATTTTGCAGTTAATAAGAAGCCTACAGCACTAAAATTACCAGAGATTATAAAAACGAATACTAGTAGCCTTTCTATCATACCTATCCATTTACCAGCATTTTTTAAAGAGTCAATACCAGTGTCTTTCTCATCTAGTTTCCATCTTGTAAAAAATACTTTAAGCATTATTCCTACTGGACTGGCAAGGAATATGGAGCATAATATAAATAACCACGTGTTCTCTGTTATAATAAAATCCTCTAGTATGTCGATTTCTTCTATAAAGGTATAAAGGACACAGATTACTAGGATATGTAATAGTTGATCGATAAGAAATAACCATCGACTATTCTTTTTTGTGGTTAGCTTCAATTTACCAGCATCAATTATGAGATGAGTAATGGTAATTATTACTGCAGCCCACCATAATTTTATATCATTCAAAAAGAGTAGGGCTAGTAGTCCATGTATGATGGCATGAATATATAAATGAGGAGATTTGAGTTGATGCTTTTCTTTCTTTTTTGTAAAAGAGTTGGTTTGCAACACAAAGTCACCTAGAAAATGAGCTATAAGTAGTTTAAGGAGTAGTATCATCGTTGATGTCTTTATAATATTGATCAAATAAATGAAGTAGTTCTTGAGTCTCTTTCCAGTGTGCTCTATCTAATCTTCTACTGGCAGTAGCTTGTTTAATACCTAATTTATGACCTAGTTCTTCTTGTGTGATATTAGGTTTTCTAAGTATTTCATTAATTACCGCTGCGCCATTTGCGGTCCAATGATCTAGTGATAAAAGCGCCATTTTTAATGCGGTATTCATATATAAATCTAACGATTTACCACTGTTAACCATTAAGTTTTGATTTTTTTCTTTTAAGGAGTCTAGCAGTTCTCCAGATCGAGTTAATGCACTGCCGGTGGATAAAGCAATGTTTTTATCAATTAGATTTATGTCTCCTATTCCTATTGCAATACGTACATCTAGTGTATCTTTTACTTTAAGTGCTGCTTTTATATGTAAGCTGGCATACAGTGCTTGCTGTGGTGAACTAATCCATCCTTGAAAACTATCGCCTCTATATATTTGATACATGCCTACTTTACAATAGTGTTTAAGAATAGGCTCTATAACACTAAGGTAATCATCTGGTATATTTTTTTTAGAGCCTATGATATCACCTGCAATGACTACTTCCATATTATTTTATTTACATTATTACCTGATTAAGTAATAATTCAAATATATTACATTATTACGTAATATTTAATAATATTACATAAAAGTGTAATAATTAACTAGTATTACATATATAGGTAATAAGTTAATTTAGACGAGGCTCTTCATCACTACCTTCTAAAAAGTCAGGATCATTATCTATAGCTCGATTGAGTAATTTTTCATTAAGATTTTTATTTGCTTTTGCTCCTAGTTTTTTCAATCGTTCTACACGGCCTATAAGGTTACCTGACCCTTCGGTTAATTTATTCATACTTGAAGAGTAGCTTTTCTTAACGGTATCTAATTGACTACCAACTTTAATAAGATCTTCAGTAAGAAGTACAAATTTGTCATACAATCCGCCAGCGGCACTTGCAATATCTAAAGCATTTTTTTGTTGTTTTTCATTTTGCCACATTGTATCTATGGTACGCAAAGTGGCCAGTAGAGTAGTAGGAGTTACAATAACTATATTCTTGTCAAATGCTTCACTATATAAATTACTATCTGCATTAAGTGCCATTGCAAATGCAGGCTCTATAGGCACAAAAAGCAATACAAAATCAGGACTTTCAATCTGATATAACTCATGATAATTTTTACTAGATAAATCACTTACGTGTTTTTTGAGTGCATTCACATGCTCTTTTAAGTGACGATCTTGTAACTCTTCAACTTCTTCATTTACATAACGCTCATAAGCATTAAGGGATACTTTTGAATCAATAATCATTTTTTTGCCACCGGGAAGATTGATGACCACATCAGGGAAACAGTTTTACCTTCTTCAGTTTTAAAACTTTGCTGCACTTCATATTCAGAACCTTTTTCAAGGCCAGATTTTTCAAGAACTCTTTCTAATACAAGTTCACCCCCCCAATTACCTCGCATTTTAGCGTCTCCTTTTAAAGCTTTAGTAAGGTTAGTTGTTTCCTTACTCATTTGTTCATTAAGCTCTTTAAGTCCAATGATTTGCTGCTTGAGAATACTTTGTCTTTCGATAGTATCTTTATGGGTGTCTTCAACACGTTTTTCAAACATCAAAATCTTTTCTTGTAGAGGATTTAATATTTGCTCGATATTTTTTTTATTCTGGTCTGTGAACTTGGTGCTTTTCTCGTCTAGTATTTTGTTAGCTAAGTTTTCAAATTCTTTTGTAAATTTTTCATTTAGCTTTTCAATTTCTTGTTGAGCTTCGGCATGTTTCTCATTAGCTTTTTCAAATGACGTACGCTGTTCTGCAAGGAGTATATCTAGGTTATTTTTTTCACGATTAACTTCTATATATTGTTTTTCAAGTTTATCAATTCTTTGATTCAAGTCTTGCTGTGTTTCAATCTTAGAGTTTAATTGTGCTTTAAGGTTACCTGACTCTAGTCTTAATTGATCACGTTCTAAAATAGCACTTTGTTGCTGCTGTAATTGAGAATGTAATTGAGATTTTTCAGATTCAAGAAGGTTTAAGGAACCCAAAAAGCGAGTTTTCATAAATAACCAAGTTACTAAAGCACCTAAAACGATACCAAGCAAAACAAATAATAAAACAGACAGCTCTGAAGACATAAATAAATTGATTTATGTAAAGGTAAAAAGGAAGTATAGAGCTTTAAAATGAAAGAAGAAGAAGTTATTAAAAAGCCCAAACTATCCAATAAGATAATTTGGGCTGTATAGCTGAACTAGTTAGAATACTAAACGTTTTCAATAACTTTATCGAGTGCAATTCTAGTTTTAGGATTTTTACTAGGTTGATTAAAATCATCTTGATCTCTGTAACCTATAGCAACTGCTACAAGAGTAGCATAATCACTTTGTCCTAAGATCTTATCATAATTTTGAGGTTCAAGACCTTCCATAGGTGTGGCGTCTATTCCCATGTCTGCACAGGCACTAAGAAAAACACCTAATGCCAAATATACTTGTTTATCAAACCAAGCTTTAGTGGCTTCTACCGGTTGTGGCTTTACGTTTTCTTTATAGTAATCGACAGCACCTTTAGGCAGTTCTGCCTCGATTTGCTTTTCAAAAAGATCTAGATTATCAATTCTACTAAAAACTACAAGTGTATCACAATCCACAACTTTACTTGTGTTGATCCATGATACTTTAGATAATTGTTCCTTAGTATCTTGCTCAGAAACAAATGTAAATTTCCATGGTTGACTGTTGATAGAAGAAGGACTCAATCTTAAAATCTCTTTTAATTGTTCTATTTTCTCACTATCTATTTTTTTTGAACTATCATACTGCTTAGTGGTATATCGTTCTTGCATTGCATTTATAAAACTCATATTTTCTTTATTTTTGTAACTATATTAAGTATAGTTACAAAAGTATGTATAGTATTCTATCTTTACAATGTTAATCAGATAGGATAATGTAATTTTTAGAAAAGTTTATGTATTCATTTAAAGGTAAAGAGTATCCTTGTTGTGCTAGTCTTACAATGGGAATTATAGGAGGAAAATGGAAAACAGTTATTATATATCATCTTATTGAAGGCCCGTTGAGATATAATGAGTTAAGAAAAGAAATGCCTACGGTAACAGAGCGTACACTGAGCTTACAGCTTAAAACTCTTGAGAAAGATGGTATTGTAGAACGCAAAGTTTACACGACTAAAGCACCATTGAAAGTAGAGTATTCTCTAACAGAATTTGGTAAAACTCTCATACCGTTAATTAAATCTATCGCTGATTGGGGAAATACTGTTTCACAAGATCATTCCGATTTGTAATTGATATCGATAATTAGCAAATGCTATTGCTTAATCAATATTCCATTTGACATTTCAATAGTATTGGGCGCTTCAAACCATCCTTCCATAAACTCAAAGTTATCTTTAGTAACTTCAAATTCATAGGTAATTCCTTTTTCAATATTACGATTAGACACTCGAGACCATCGGATTTCCTTAGGTATATCTAAAAAATGTGTTTTAATTTCAAAACCTTGAGATAAAGCAAAAGCTCTAAATTTATTACGATGTTCTAATTTTGATAACCCTAAATCCAATATTGAATCAACGTTACAAGATTCTAATTGCTCAATTAAATCTAGGATAATTACTTCGGATCTATCGATTCGTTCGAGAAACCAATCTAGGCCATCCTGAGGTTTTTTATCTGCTAGGTATAATTCTTTGTTCCATTTATCAATTGAAAATATAATCGCTTTATGTTTCTTTTTTAATTGATAGGAATAAGTCGTTTTACCAGATCCAGTATTGCCTACAATAAGATGTATCATTAATTCTTTTTCTTCTTTTTATAATCTACTATATGCTTTGCGATAACCTCAGAGGTAAGTTCATTTCCTGCTAATAATGGATAACCTTCCCATACTACTATACCATCTGGGTCAATCAATATCGCATGAGGAATCGCTTTTACTTCTAATGCTGTTTTCATGCGTTGTTGAGAATCGAGTGCGCTGTAGTATTCTATTTTTGGATTACGCTGTCTCAGTACTTTTTCTTTCGATTCATCACTAATGCCAATAACTACTAAGTCATCCTTAAATTCTGTTTGAAATTCATTTAAATCTGGTATCGCTCTTTTACATGGTGCACACCAAGTAGCCCAAAAATCAACTAATATAAATTTACCTTCAGTTTCTGGTTGGTTAGAAACCCATTCTTCAACTACCAATTGCGGAGCAGGTTTATGAAGAAATGATTTTGCCCACATCTTTTTCTTCTGACCATGACATGTAATGCTTAATAGGGTAAATGCTATGATAATAAGATGTTTCATAATGTAAAGGCTTTAGTTGCATAGAATATTTAAAGATACAAAAATGAGAAGTGTAAGAGCTTGATAAATTATTTGAGATGATTAGATTATAATCATTAAACCATTAACGAACGTTTAAAAATTTAAAAGTATAATAACCTATAATTAGCCCAAAAGATATTGTGACTAGTAAATTAATAAGGCTAGGTTCTGGATGATTGTTAGAGCTCGAGCCAAAGTCATAAAACAGTTCCATCACGACATTAGGATTATGGAAATGATAATAGCACGGATCTGGAATGAGGACATTGTGTAGCCAGCTGTAATTGAGAACAAACATCAAAACAGCACCTAAAAACATAAAGCTATATTTTAATACAAACTTTTTCATTTCCAAAATCTCCACCACTTTTTTTTCTGCTTTTTCAATATGATTTTTTTTGGTTTCTGATGGTGCTCTATGGTCAATAAATTTTAAATCATTAAAGTATTTCTTGCCACCTAAAAGGATAACATTTTCATTTAATAACCACTGTTCGACTTCGTTAACAGCTTCTATTATGGAAGGATAAAATTCATTAATAAGTTGATTTTGCTTAAACGTAGTTAATTCGTTAAAATCATAGGTTCCATATTTCCCAAATGGATAGTTCATATGAAAAGAGTAATCATAAGCAAGTTTGCTCATAAACGTATATCCATAATAATCTAGATTATAAAAATTTTCAATGAACTTATAATAATCACCTTTACGCTGCTTTACACAATCTAATTGATGTAATAATGACCAAGTTTCAAGCTGACTTATCGATATTTCTTTAGAAATGAGATTCTTTAAATCTTGATAAGCTGTTTCACTTTTATAATTCAAGTCTAAAAAATCAAAATAAGCATCTGCAGATAAATACTCCTTTAGTTCTTCAGATTGATAAACCCATTGTTCGAATTCTGCTATCAACGATTCATTCATCCATACTTTGAATAAACGTTCTTCGATTTTATTTGTGGTTATCGGCATAGATTTTAACTGATTTTAGGCAATAACTGCAGCCAAAACACTAATCCTAAAATTATTATTAGTTGCAAAGGCATGATAACATAACTCTCAGGAGATAAGAATAAATAAGGTGAATGATCAATATCAATAATCATCGATGAAATAGGAGTTCCTAGATTCAAAACATCGTGCGATGGGTCAGAGCCGTAATATCTAAAATATGGACTTTGATAGGAAGGAAATAAATCAATAATAATGGTGGCAATTATAAATAGAGCGAGGAATATTTTAAAGTCTGTTTTTTCACAACATGAATCTACAATATAATTCCGTTTCTCACACTTGTTTTTAAAGATGCATAGGTATAGATAAATTATATTTACATTAAAAAAACACCCCCCCATAAAAAAGCGCCCAAGAGGCGCTTTTAGTAAATTATGTAGGGACTGACTACCCTAAATATGACTTAAGGATTTTACTTCTTGAGTTTTGACGCAATCTTTTGATTCCTTTTTCTTTAATCTGGCGCACGCGCTCACGAGTTAAATCAAAAGTCTCACCGATTTCCTCTAGGCTCATAGGCTGCTGATTTCCTATACCGAAGTATAGCGAAATAACATCTGCCTCTTTTTGCGATAGTGTCTCTAATGCGCGAGTAATCTCAAGTGTAAGAGATTCATGCATCAATCTCTATCAGGATTAGGCGACTCACCACTACGTACTACGTCGTAAAGGTTAGAAGTTTCTCCTTCTTTAAGAGGTGCATCCATCGATACGTGACGACCTGCATTTTTAAGAGACTGCTTTACGTCACTTACCGTCATGTCTAGCTCTTTAGCTAGTTCTTCTGGTGATGGTGGACGCTCGTGCAATTGCTCAAGATGTGAAAATGCCTTATTAATCTTGTTTATAGATCCAATTTTGTTCAAAGGTAAACGCACGATACGGGACTGCTCTGCTAGTGCCTGAAGAATCGACTGACGGATCCACCATACTGCGTATGAGATGAATTTAAATCCACGAGTTTCATCAAATCTTTTGGCAGCCTTTACAAGACCTGCATTACCTTCATTAATAAGATCTGGAAGTTTAAGCCCTTGATTTTGATACTGCTTAGCCACAGAAACCACAAAACGTAAGTTTGCTGTAGTTAATTTCTCAAGAGCTCTCTGATCACCTTTTTTAATAAGCTGTGCAAGTTCCACTTCTTCCTCTGCTGTGATTAGATCAATTTTAGAGATGTCTTGTAGGTACTTATCTAGCGATTTAGACTCACGGTTAGTAACCTGCTTGGTGATTTTGAGTTGTCTCATTTAATGTATAAAGATTAAAAAGTTAAATAGTGCATGACAGCTTTTGTCATGCAAGAATATAGTAGCAATAATCATACCAAAACAACTTTCTCTGACACTTATTCAGACCAGTAATAGTGCGAGATACGCTACAATTCATTAGTCGTTATAACGTGGTTTTTGTTACATATATTGTTTTAATATTACGCTTTCGCGAAAGCGTAAACATCAACAGCGCCAGGTATATACCGACTTCACAATTGAATAAAAATATTTTTATTATGTTAGAATCGGGTTAATAATACGCTGTTTGTGAGATTAGTGTCCTTTATTTGTTCGTTAAATTTTAATTATGCGACAAGCTATTGGTCTTTTATTGATGTCAGTGTCATGTTTATTTATGACAGGACAAGAGTCCATTGATGAAACAGGATTATGGAACCAATATTTCATAACTACTGATATTAGTAAACGATTAAAACTAGCTACGGATTTTCAATATCGAACTTATGAGATCTCAGGCGATTTTCAACAATTTATAGGACGCGCATCGATAGGTTATCAACCTCGAGGAACTCAGATTAATTTGTATGCTGGATATGGCTATTTTAATAGTGGTACACGTGGTAATAGTGAGTCCAATAGTCATGAGCACCGTTTACATCAAGATGTATGGTGGGATAGTGTGGTGTCAAACTTTTTTGAAATTAAACATCGTATAAGAATCGAAGAGAGATTTGTTGAAGGTCAAGACTTCCGTACTCGTTTTAGGTATATGTTATTTATAAATATACCTTTTAATAATAGAGATATTGTTGATGACACTTATTATCTAGCTTTATGGAATGAGACCTTTATTAATGGTCAGACCAGCACAGGTTTAGGAAGTGTACAATATTTTGATAGAAACTGGTCATATGCTGGTCTAGGTTATAAACTAAATAGTAAGTTTAAGTTTCAAGCAGGATATATGCATGAGTTCAGTCCTTCTACTAAAAAGGGTCAATTAGTGTTAAGTGTTTTTCAAAAGATCTAGAACAACAAGAATAGATCAAGAATAATAATTGCGGTCCATAACAGTACTCGCATCCAGTTCCAATGTGCCAACTTTTTCAATAAATTTAAATCTGTAGGATCTTTATCGATGCCGGCATGCATAGGTATAAAAAAGACTACGGTAGTAATCCAAGTCAGGCATACTAAAATGGTATATAGAATATTAGGTGCCAGCATAGCAGGATAGTAGATCCAGAAATAAATCATTATTACTAGCTGTCCAATCATCATAGGAGCAACAATAAAGGTAATGTTGCGTGTGTAAATACGATGCCAGGTTGATAAACCGTTGCTCCCAAAGTACTTAAATCCTGGATATATTAATAGTTGAACCATCCAGATAAGTACAACCAAACCAAAATCTACAGCAAGTCTTAATATTTCTATCTTCATATATCAAATTTATACTATTTAAAGATTTGAATTTGCAGTCGGCACTTCTATTTGATACTTACCTTTTTATTTCTAATAATTAATAGTAATATGATATGCTTGATTGTGGTTGTTTTCTATATTAAAATCATCCTGCTATATCGTGTAATATCTCCTATATTTGACGCTAGTAATAACGTTGTAGTACTAATGAAATAGCAATGTTTTAAGATATGATAGAGACCGCTAAAAAGATAGAATCCATAAGTGTATTTGATATGCTTAAAATAGGTGTAGGGCCATCAAGCTCACATACTTTAGGGCCATGGCGTGCAGCACGACGTTTTATTAAAAAACTTCAAGACACTAATAAAATAGGTTTAGTAAAAAGTATTGAAGTTGATTTATATGGTTCGTTATCCCTTACTGGAATTGGACATGCTACAGATATTGCCGTTATAATGGGATTGTTAGATGCAGATCCTGAGACCTGCGAGATTGATCAAATACCTGTTGAAGTTGATTATTTAAAAGAGCATAAGAAACTACAGATTGATGGTGTTCATCTTGTTGATTTTGATCCTAGTGCTCATATTCATTTTCATAGGAAGTTTTTACCTTATCATCCTAATGGAATGCGTTTCAGAGCATTTTTAGATAATGGTAAAACCGTTGCAGAAAAGTATTATTCAATTGGTGGTGGTTTTGTAGTTCAAGAAGAGCGCAAACGAGCAAAACAAAAAAGACTAGATTTTGAATGTTTTCCTCGTCCTATAGAAAAGGCAAAAGATTTACAAGATTATTGTGATAGAGAAGGTCGTCAAGTATCTGATATAGTTTTGGAGAATGAATTATATCTTCATACTGAGGAAGAAATAGATAAGCGTTTTAAAGAAATATGGGACGTGATGCTAGATTCCATGTACATAGGTTGTCACACAGAAGGTACTCTACCAGGAGGATTAAATGTAAGACGTCGTGCTTATGATACACATCTTAAACTTAAGAAAGGAGCAGAATATTCTAATAAGTATGAATGGATTGATGCCATTAGAGCTACTGAAGTAAAATTTCGTGAGATTTTAAAATGGGTTTCTTGTTTTGCACTTGCCGTTAATGAAGTCAATGCTTCTTTAGGTCGTGTAGTAACAGCACCTACCAATGGTAGCGCTGGAGTTATCCCAGCAGTAATGATGTATTACATGGTGATAGAAAATCACAATGCTGGTTTTGAAGACATTAAAAAGTATTTACTGGTTGCTGGCGCTATCGGGTCGTTATTTAAAAAAGGAGCAACGATAAGTGCTGCAATGGGCGGTT
The DNA here is from genome assembly GCF_000755285.1 of Nonlabens ulvanivorans. Classification (GTDB taxonomy): domain Bacteria; phylum Bacteroidota; class Bacteroidia; order Flavobacteriales; family Flavobacteriaceae; genus Nonlabens; species Nonlabens ulvanivorans_A. Next base: position 46,928 of record NZ_BBMK01000012.1, read on the forward strand.
GTCAGGCAGAAATAGGTGTAAGTAGTGCTATGGCTGCTGGAGCGTTAACAGAGTTGATGGGTGGAACGCCTGCACAAGTTCTTATGGCTAGTGAAATAGCTATGGAACATCATCTAGGTATGACTTGTGACCCTATAGGTGGATTAGTACAAGTACCATGTATAGAACGTAATGCCATGGGTGCGATAAAAGCTATCAACGCTTGTGAAATGGCGCTAGATGCAGACGCTGCAAATGCTAAAGTGCCTCTAGATAAAGTTATTGAGACGATGTGGCAGACAGCACAAGATATGAACACTAAGTATAAGGAAACTAGTGAAGGTGGACTCGCTGTAAATGTAGCACTGTCTGACTGTTAAACTTGTATGGCAATGATTAAGGTGATTTCATTTGTTGAGAAGCATGTAATCACTTTGTAACTTTTTTTTAATTTATTAGACCTATGAATTAATATGACTAATGAACAACTCTTATCTGATCAACTTCCCGCTATAGAACAAAGCAATTTTGAGAAACATCCCAGACGATTTTTAAATAAAAAATTAGTAGCAAAGCTATTCTTTTTTATTCCTGCACTTGCTGGAGTAATTATTGTATTCTTTATGGTAGAAGAATATCCTTGGGTATGGAAGGCAACAGGTAGTGCCTGGTTGGTACTTCTCATACTTAGCGTTTTTATATCCTATAAAGAGTTTTTTGTTCGAGGCTATGTACTGCGTGAAAATGATATAACCTATAGGCACGGATGGTTATTCCATCATCAAATTACCATACCATTTAATCGTATACAACATACAGAGATTAATCATGGACCTATTGATAGATATTTCAAGTTATGTGAGTTAGATATTTTTACTGCAGGTGGATCTAGTAGTGATCTTAGCATATCTGGATTAGACCCAGAGAAGGCAGTTGCTATTAAAGAATATGTTTCTGAAAAGACGGCACAGCATGCTTGATATTTCACAACCTACTAGACAAAGCAAGCTTTCCATATTATTTTACCTTTTTAAAGGTGTAAAAGGTCTCATTGCGTTTGTTTTTTTTGCGGCCTTTTCCATGCGTTCATGGAATAGTTCTATGGGTATAGCTGCGGTTTCTGTACTAGTTATAATGGCGACTTTAGTAGGTCCAATTGTTCAATATTGGTTTTTCAAATTTCATGTAGAAAACGATGAACTCATTATTCAGAAAGGATGGCTTTTTAAAAAACGTAAAGCAATTCCTATAGAACGGATACAGTCCATTAATATTACACAAAATATCGCTCAACGTTCATTAGGTCTCGTCGCAGTTGAAATTGATACCGCAGGTTCTAAAACAAAAGAGTTAGAAATACCAGCCTAGATCGCCATTTTGCAGAACAACTTAAGGCATTGCTGGGCAATAAGAAGCAAAAGGTATCTGTAGAGGCTAGTCTTATAGAAAAAATCAATTCTTCTGATGAGGAAGATACTCAGATAGTAAAAAATGATTCTAAAATTATTTTACAATTGAGTTTTATAGATCTATTAAAAGTTGGTATAACTCAAAATCATTTGCGCAGTGGTGGACTTGCTATAGGTGTGATTATAGGTTTTTGGTATAAAATTAAGGATGTTGTAGAGAACTTTTTCGGAGACATTTTTGAATCTGTAGATGTTGATATTGAACAAGCGGTAAAGCAGCCAGACGCCTTTGGTTCATCAATTTTATTTGTTGTATTAGGTGCTGTTATCATATTTATTATCGCCTCTGTTGTCGTGAGTTTAGTGATGTCGATTAATAAGTTCTATGATTATAAAATGGAATTAAAAGATGATTACCTAGAAGTAAAAATGGGCCTGCTTAGTAAAAAAGAAATTAAGATTCCAATTTCTAAAATTCAAATATTAGAATTTCATTCCAATCCATTACGTAAGCTTCTTGATTTTAAAACGGCTCGTATTTATCAAGCGCAGTCACAAAATAATCAAATATCCAGTGTAGAAGTGCCAGCATGCCAATCAGATTTACAGTCTCAATTACAACATCTTATTTTTAAAGAAACGTTAGAACAGCCAGAGAAGGAATTACTAACCAATCCATGGTCACATGCGAGATTGGACATGTATATAGCTAGTGTTTTTGGTTTACCGCTTATAGGCGTTGCTGTATTTTTTGAGTTTTACTGGGCTATTCTTATACCTGTTGTATTTATAGGAATAGTAGGAACTATAGCATATCAATATGGTAAGTATAGTAAGCTTACTAGAGATGATGATTTTATTGTTTTTTATAAAGGATGGTTATTTAATACCATCATTATATCACCAGTTTACAAAACACAAGCTGTTGAGAAATGGCGTAGTATTTTTATCAAACGTAGAGGAGAAGCTCACCTCAAAGTACATACAGCTGGCGGTTCTAGACAACTCAAATATCTAAAGGATAAAGAGATCAATACCATGCAAAATGATATTAATAATCAAGTCATTCAATCTAATAAAAGCTGGATGTAAAAATTAAGGATACTGTCTAGTGTCCGTAATTCCTGCAACCATCCATTTATCATCAATGTAAATTAATGTAAAAACATTAGTTCCATTATGTGTAAAGCCATCATTCATATAAAACTCGTAACTGGTACTAACGGTTGCTATATCAATGCTATTGGTAGTTTTAATTTGAATTAATCGCTCCTCAAAGCTTACACTGTCAGGGATTTGAGCGATACCTTTGAGGAAATCATCGATAGAAGTATGATTCACTTTTCTTCCCATGCTTTCTGATATAATTAGCGAATTAATTGTCGCATGCTCTACCATCATCATTCTTAATGACAGTGTGTCTTTTTGATGAAAATATTCAAAAAACTCTTTAACCGCTTCAGCAGGTTTAACCTTTTCTTCTAGGCTTACGGTCGCTGTAATGCTGTCTGTGACAGTAGGTTGTTGTGCAATCGCTTTCGCGAAAGCGATAACCATAAAACCTATCAATAATAAAGAGCTTCTCATGTAGTCTGATTTAATGTGGTAATATTAGTATTTTTACTAAATATATATTGCCAAAATTATGTCAACTGCAAAAAAAGAGTACAAGAGAATCACAGTAAAATCACTTACTGAGATGAAACGCAATAATGAGAAAATATCGATGCTTACTGCATACGATTATACCATGGCGCGAATTATAGATAATGCTGGTGTGGATGTTATTCTTGTAGGTGATAGTGCTAGTAATGTAATGGCCGGTCATGAGACGACTTTACCTATAACGCTTGATCAAATGATTTATCATGCTAGTAGTGTGGTGAGAGCTGTAGAGCGATCACTGGTTGTTGTCGATTTACCTTTTGGTAGTTATCAAAGTGATCCCAAAGAGGCTTTACGCAGTGCTATACGTATTATGAAAGAAAGCGGTGGACATTCTGTGAAATTAGAAGGTGGTAGTGAGGTGAAAGACTCTATTAAACGCATATTGCATGCTGGTATACCTGTTATGGGGCATTTAGGCTTAACTCCTCAATCTATTTATAAATTTGGAACTTACACGGTGAGAGCAAAAGAAAAAGCAGAAGCTGAAAAGCTTAAAGAAGATGCTCTTGCTTTGCAACGTTGGGGGGGCTGCTTTGCAATTGTTTTAGAAAAGGTTCCTGCGGCACTTGCTCAAGAAGTTGCAGCAAGTCTGACGATTCCGGTTATAGGAATAGGAGCTGGTAGTGGTGTAGATGGTCAGGTACTTGTTTCTCACGACATGTTCGGTATGACACATGAGTTTAATCCTCGTTTTTTAAGACGCTATTTAAATCTTTATGAAGAAATGGGTAATGCCGTTGGTCAATATGTGAAAGATGTGAAGGATGTTGATTTCCCTAATGATAAAGAGCAGTATTAATTAATCAATAGTACTTTTAAGAATCTTTAAATCAATTGGGTTTTTGATTCCATTTTCTGCATCATGCATCATCAACTCTAGTTGATGATCTAAAGTCTGTACATAGTCATTACTGATATTATTGCATTTTTTCAAACGGTTAATCATTTGAATTAACGACATCATTACTGTGAAGTCATGATTACAATAATTTCTATATGGTGCAAGTATATTGTGTATGAAATGATTAAAAGGAGTTATAGACAATTTTATAATAGGCTTATTACCTTCAATAATAATGGAGTGATCAGATCTTTTTAATCTTATAGCAAATAGATCAGTTAGAAAGTTAATAGTATTAATTGCGGTTCCTGGATCATTAATTCCAGGGGGGGACATTGCCTTAATTCCGATTTCTGTAATTTGCTTAAAACCTAATGTGTAGTTATCCTTGACGATTTCTGATTCTTGATATAAAAAATTTTTCAATATTTCCTTAACCTGATCATCGTTGAGTTTCTTATTGGATTTAAATAAAGGACTGTCTGTAATGAGATACTCGCCCTTATGAAACAATACTTCTATTTGTATGCTTTGGTCTAGACAATAGCTTTTAAGACTGGTAGAACTTATGTTTTGTATAGTTCCAGATTCGTAAGAGTTGTAAATGTCCCAATCAGTCGTATTTGGAAAGTCGGTTGTATTATTATCGTTATTAATTTCGGTCTCTAATTGATCTTTTGAGTTCTGGTAAATATTCTTAAGAATATTATTGATCTGTATACTTGAAGAAATGCTATGTATAAAATAGACAAATGCTCCTAAGGCTATTAATGCGGTAATGATTCCTATAAGAACAGAGAATCCTGGTATTTGATAATCCTTTCCTGTAGGCTCGATACCTATTATGGTAATGATATTATAGATAATACTAGATAAAAAAGCACCTAAGATTACCTGATGGGTTTTGTTAGATATCAAACTGGGTAATACTCTAGGAGAGTAATTTGTAGCAGCCTGACTTAATAAAAGCATTACCATTGAGAATGAAAAAACTAATATACTAATGCCACCAGCGATAAGTGTTGTCAGAATATTTCTAGCTGTTTCAATGTCATTAACTACTAAAGGAGAAAATGAATCCTGTAAATATCTGGAGATACCAATTGATTCTAACCATTTCATTATAAAGGCAAATCCTAATGCGAGAACAGCATAAAGTGTAGGGTAGAAGGCAATGCTTCCCGTTATTGAATTAAAAAAGGATTTAATTCTTAAATAAATAAATTTCATTATATCAATTTAGGGCTAGAAAACAAATCTACTGGTTAAAATAATCACAACTATCAATATTTAGTCTTATAGATTATTCATCCATACATGATAAAAAGTTAGAAAAGTAGCTCTCCATTGAGCCTCATTATGTTGTGCTCCATTCTCTTCAAGATATGTTACTGTCGCACCTTTATTAAGGGTTAAATCGTGCATGCGTTTCATGTCTAAAAGCATATCATCGCCTTCTTCTGTTCCAGCAGCAAAAAAATAATGTTGATTTTCTAAATTTTCACGTTGATCTATTAGTTGAAAGGACTTTTCACTCCACCAAAACGATGGAGAAAAAACGCCAGCCGATTGAAATAAATTAGGATGTTGGATAGCTGCATAGTAAGCAAATAGACCACCTAAAGAACTGCCGGCTATGGCTACTTTATCATTATCGATCTTCAAATCAAACTTTTCATGAACTTCTGGTAATGCCTTTTCAATAATCCATGATAGAAAAGCTTGTGCCTCGCCACCACCATATTTTTCATTTTCAAATGGTGTTAGTTCCGCCATGCGCAGCTCATTACCGTGATCTATTGCGATTACGATAGCTTGTTTATCTTCTGGAAAAGAAGCAATACTTTCATCTACATTCCATTCTCCAGAATAGCTTGTCTGTTCATCAAAAAGATTTTGTCCATCCAGCATAACTAGCAAGGGTAGTTGACTTGTTTGATAATTAGCAGGAAGGTATAACCTGACTTTGCGATATCCTTCTTTATATTGAACAGAATCAACAACTACCTGTTGAGCAGAAATAAGTTGAGTAATTAAAAAACAAAAGATTAGTAAAGGTTTCATAGATTAATCTGATTAAATATGGACTGTTACAAATATAGACTCAAATAAATCTATTAAATTGCTTACTGAAAATCTGAAGAATGACTTATACTCTAGAAGAAAAGAAAGCCATATTGAGTGAACTTATTATTATGCACATGCCGATCAACACATTAAAAAAGAGGAAATAGCCTTTATTCATGCGATAGGTAAGCGACTAGAGTTAAATGAAGATGAATTATCGCATATGGTAGAACATCCTGAAGAGTTAAAAACTATAGTACCCAAGCTATTTGTAAAAAGAGTAGTGCATTTTCATAGACTTATGTTGATGATGCACATCGATGGTCATGTAGATACTGCTGAATTACAGTTATTATATCAAACAGCTTTAAGATATGGGATTCGTAAATCAACTGTAGATACCTTACTCAATACCATGGAAAAATATCCACATGGAGAGATTCCACCTTCTGAATTGATGTCCATTCATCAACGAAATCATAATTAATTGACATAACGTCATGGTTTAATTGAAAAAACACGACATTATGACGTGGTTTTTCTGTTGGTATTAGTTTTGTCTATTAGAAAGCAAGTTCAACTTTAAAAATAATAATTATGAAACTTGCACATAGAACAACAACAAACAACTGGTTACCATCTTTAATTGATGAAATGTTTACTAATGATTATATGGGCGGTACTGCGCCAGTAAAAGCATGGAGTCCATCTGTAAATATTTCTGAAGGTGACACTCAATTTGAATTAGAACTAGTAATCCCAGGATTTAAGAAAGAAGATGTATCCATAGAGGTAGATCAGGATGTATTAACAATCTCGAGCGAAGTAAAAGACGAATATGAGGAGAAAACTGAGCAGTTTACACGCAGAGAGTTTTCTTTAAGCTCTTTCAAACGCAGCTTTAATTTACCAGATTCTGTAAACCAAGATCACATTGCCGCTGAGTATAAAGATGGTATTTTAAATCTTACATTACCTAAAAAGGAAGAAGCATTACCACAGCCTAAGCGTATGATTACATTGAAGTAATAACAGATAGAGATTGTGAAATCATAAATCCTGTACAATTGAAAGTTAAGAGTTTTTTTTGGTTAGTTACAAATCTTTATAATTAACGTGAGGCAAAAATCCCAGCCGATAGGCTGGGATTTTTTGTTGATTGAATCTTTCTATTAGTTATCTCTTATTGAGATTTAACTAAAATATAAGCACTGTTAAATCTAACATCTCCTCCTGTATTGCTTGATGTAAATCCTGTTAATTGGATTAAACTAGGGTCTGTGCTTGGATTCCAGTTAATCCAATTACTTTCAAATAAAGCTCCAAAAGGAAGAGGAGTTGAAACAAAACTTGTATTAGTTATAGTGTAATTAATTCCATCTGTTACATTATTTGTAGTCAATTGAAAATTGGCATTTCCTTGTCCAGATGTTACACGAACAATAACTTTTATTTGAAGATTTGCTGATGGATTGATTAATGTAGGGTTTAGTACTGTTTCACAATTTGATAAATTGAAATCACCAGTGTTTCCTTGTGGAATAACATATTCAGATCCAGCTTGCCATAAACTGTATTGAACAGGAGCTGCAGAATTTACATCACTCCAACTTGCTGATCCAGATCCGTCTGTGGTTAATACTTGACCTGTGGTTCCAGATGTAGTAGCATGTCATATCCGTCGGTAGCATCTTGATTTCTGATAGCAAAACTTCTACCTTGAAACCATCCAGAATAAGAATTTTGAGTACCGTCGTTAACAACTGTACTATGTACTCCATATCGAATTCCAGTACTATTAGTATTTCCTACTTCAGATTTTATACCGTAAGTAGTTCCCATTGCTGTCGAGTTTCCATCAACGATATTATGAATTCCGTAATTTTCTACGACACTGCTGTTGTTAACTAATACATTATTTTCGATACCAACATGACTACCTGTTCCCGTGCTACTGATACTTAATAGAGCGCCAGCTTTCTGTCCGCCTGGTGTACTAGTATTGCTTCCGTTGATTAAAGAAGTGTTAGTTCCCGTTGCTGTACTCGAATTTCTATTTTCAAGGTCCAACAACCTTTTATCTCCTCCAGCAGGTGTTTCGTTTTCAATAGATACAATTGCAGCATTTGATGAGTCTTGCCCAAATGCCGTACGTCCAATTCTATAAGCATCAGAAGATGTATCAATAGTAACATCAGTTGTTGTACCTCGATCATAAAATGCACCATTACCACTGGCACTTAGAATATCGGTTACATTTTGAAAAGAGCTTCCATTACTAAAATAGAATCCTGCATTTGCGCCACCTTCAAGATATAATATCGTACCAGATGGAGCTACAGTGGCAGGTAATGCGGTTACTTTAGGAATTATAATTCCATTATGTTCTCCAACTGGTAAGCTAGTTCTAGCGATAATTTCTAAATCTGCAGTTGGAGCAACAGTACCTATACCGACTTGAGCAAGACCTAGAAATGAAACTAGTAAAGCTAATATTAATATATTCGGTTTGAGCATGATGAGCGTTTTTAAGTATCTCAATATACTTGAAAACTATCAGTTTACATGAGCTCTATTATCCAGCTATTAGACATTCATGTCCTTAATCGTTATTAATATCGATATGTCGAATTAAAACGTTAAAAACCAATTAAATTCGTTGAAAAAATGAAGTGTTTTTAATGAATTATTGCACTTTAAGCCTCTTTTACTTTTTCCTGAAGCATTTTAATCTGATCTCGCAGTCTTGCAGCTTCCATAAAATCTAATTCCTTTGCTGCTTTTTCCATTTGTTTTCGAGTATCTCTTATTTTTTGCTCTAATTTTTCTTTACTTAAATAAGTAGCTTCCTCTTCTGCTGCTGCTAGGTTAAGAGATTTTTCTATGGTGTAAGTAGCTTCACGCTTTTTAGTGAGAGCTGTTTCTAAAGTCTTTTTGATCGCCATAGGTTTAAGGCCATGGGCATCATTATAAGCGATCTGTTTAGATCGTCGATAATCAGTTTGATCCATAGTCAACTGCATGCTGTTGGTAATCTTATCTGCATAAAGAATAGCTAGTCCATTCACATTACGTGCTGCACGACCTATAGTTTGTGTTAATGATCTATTATTTCTTAAAAATCCTTCTTTATCTGCGTCCAAGATTGCTACTAAAGAAACTTCTGGTAGATCTAATCCTTCTCTCAATAAGTTAACACCGATCAGTACATCAAAAATACCACTACGTAAATCGTGCATGATTGCAACTCGTTCTAAGGTGTCTACGTCACTATGGATGTATCGACATCTTATGGATATACGCGACATGTATTTCGTTAATTCTTCAGCCATTCTTTTAGTAAGCGTTGTTACTAAAACACGTTCATCAAGGTCAACACGTTTATGGATTTCTTCTACAAGATCATCAATTTGATTTTGACTAGGCCTTACCTCAATAATCGGATCCAACAGTCCTGTAGGTCTTATAATTTGTTCTGTATAAACACCTTCAGTCTTTGCTAGTTCATAATCTGCAGGTGTCGCACTCACATACAACACTTGATTTTGAAGCATTTCAAACTCTTCAAATTTTAATGGTCTATTATCCATTGCTGCTGGCAGACGGAAACCATAGTCTACTAAATTTTCTTTACGAGAGCGATCACCACCATACATAGCACTGACTTGTGGTACGGTGACATGACTCTCATCAATAACCATTAAAAAATCTTCAGGGAAATAATCAAGTAGACAAAAAGGTCGTGTACCAGGTAATCTACCATCTAAATATCTGCTATAATTCTCAATACCAGAACAGTAACCTAGTTCTCTTATCATTTCTAGATCAAACTCTGTGCGCTCTTGAAGTCGCTTAGCCTCAAGAGGTTTTCCTATTTCTTTAAAATAATCTACCTGCTTTACAAGATCTTCTTGTATGCTGTGTATAGCATTTTGCAATACGTCAGGTGATGTTACAAACATGTTTGCAGGATAAATGGTAACCTCTTTCCACTGTTCCATTAACCTTCCATCTACTGGATTAAAGGTTTCTATCAACTCAATCTCATCGCCAAAAAAATGAATTTTAAAAGCATAATCTGCATAACTAGGATACACATCAATCGTATCTCCATTGATTCTGAAATTTCCTCGATTAAAATCTGCTGTGGTTCTAGAATAAAGGCTTTGAACTAGTTTATGTAATAATTGCGTGCGAGCTATAACTTCATCACGTTTTAATCTAATCACGTTTTTCTGAAACTCTACAGGATTTCCTATACCATATAAACAAGATACAGAAGCGACTACAATCACATCACGACGACCAGATAATAGGGCAGACGTGGTACTCAATCGCATCTTTTCAATATCCTCGTTAATAGAGAGATCTTTCTCAATATACGTACCGCTACTAGGTATAAATGCTTCTGGCTGGTAATAATCATAGTAAGACACAAAATATTCTACAGCATTATCTGGAAAGAAGGCTTTCATTTCAGAATAGAGTTGTGCCGCAAGCGTTTTATTATGTGATAAGATTAATGTAGGACGTTGTGTTTCTTGAATTACATTTGCTGCAGTAAATGTTTTACCACTACCAGTAACACCTAACAGTGTTTGATATTGCTCACCACTATTAATTCCTTCGACTAATGATTTAATCGCTTTAGGTTGATCACCTGTAGGCTTAAATTCTGACTGTATCTTAAATTTCATGAGTTGTAAAAATAAGATTTTTTGAATTCCGCTTTCGCGAAAGCGAAGTTAAAAACTTACCTCTTTAAACTAAAATGGCCTTTAAAAGATTGACCATCATTAAGCACCACTTTAAACCAATAATCGGTACTGGGCATCGGGTTTCCATTGTAAGTTCCATCCCAGCCAATACCAGTAGGAGAGAGCTGTTTTAATAATTTACCAAATCGGTCAAATATATAGATCTGGGCATCGGGTTCTGTTTCTATAGCGATGACTTGCCAGTAATCATGAAACCCATCTTGGTTAGGAGTAAAATAATTAGGTGCTGCGATTATAGTTGCTGGTTCGGTTACAAAATCACATCCATTTAAAGAACGAACATACACATCATAATAACCAGGTAATAGATCACTGAACACTGGTGAAGACTGATAGTAGAAATTATCAATACTATATTCCCATGGGCCGCTACCGGTAACACTAACTTCTATTCGGTTGTCTCTTACAGTAAATTGTCTTACTTCAATATCTGTGATGATTGTGGTTTCATAATTTGAGACAGTTATGGTTTCTGTATCTGTACATCCATTAATGTCTGTCACGGTGACTGTATAATCACCTACGGTTTGAACGTCGATACTGCGTGTTGTTTCTCCATTAATCCAGCTGTATTGATCAAATCCAGCAGTTGCAGTAATTGTAGCAATTTCATCGACGCACTTAATAATGTTTGCAGGTAATTCAACAACTGGATGTGGAAAAACAGTGATTTGCAATGGTTCGATAGCATAACAAACTTGTTGTTGATTATTTTCTAATCGGGCCCATATTATGGTTGTCCCAGAATCGATATTATTAGGTAGAGTATTGATATTTTGTTCTGCCTCCATCATACTATTATGATAGCTTATGTTAAATGTTGATGGTTGATTGCCTAACACTTGAGCGTCGATGGTTGATAAGTCAAAATTTTCAATACCGTCGTTACTATCATCGTCACATAATTCATAATTACTGAGGAGATTAATTTCTGGCTGTTGTATCAAGTTAATGGTAAAGTTATCAATCTTATAACAGTCTGTATTTTCTATGTTCTCAATTCTTATCCATATCAATTCGTTGAACGTGTTGTTATCATAAAATGAGTTAATAGGACTTGAATTAGTCATTGCGTCGCCCATACTATGGTGATATGAAATATCAAATACTATAGGGTCTTGAGTTCCTAGAGCTTGTAAACCTGCATTATTAAGGTCAAAGTTTTCAATTCCATTATTATTAAGATCACATAAATACAAATCATCTATACTATTAATAATAGGTAGTGGATTAATAATGATATCAAAAGCTGTTGTAGCATAGCAACCATTTGAGACACTACTATCTATTCTAGCATAATATGTACCGCTTATAGCGTCATAAGAGTCTGGTAAAGTGTTAAAATCGTTTTGAGCGTCTATGAGAGATTCGTGTATAGTAACTTGAAAATTTGTACTGGATTGAGAGCCTAATACAGAAGATCTAATAGAGGTAAAATCTACAGGTGCCATGCCGTCATTACTCACGTCATCACAGATTATGATATCATTGACTGGGTTTGCTATAGGTTGTGGGACAATAGTGATTTGTTTACTTGTGGTATAAATACCTCTTATTGTATTGATGCTAAGTGTTACATTAAAAGTACCAGCAGTATTATAGATATGTGTTGGGTCCGGTAGGGTTGATGTGTTATTGAGACCACTTGCAGGATCATCAAAATCCCAAAGGACACTGCTGCCAGGACAATTAGCTATATCATCTGCAAAAAACTGACTGTTTTCGGTCTCACATGCTTCTATAAAAGAGAAAGACGGATTAAAAAAGGCATTATAAAATGGAGGTAATCCTTCATTGACTTGTGTTCCTGTGGTTACTTGAACGCCGTCAAGTATAAAGTTACTTGCTGCACCTAATTGATCAGGATCATTAATGACACTTAGCCATTGTGTGGATTTACGGGAATAGTAAATTTTATTATCTGGGCCTATTTGTAAAGCGCCGCGTGCGACATCATCTGTAAAATCTGTAGGATCTGTGTTATAAATTGTTAAAGGGCTGTCTTCAAAATTAGGAGCGTCCAAATTGTATTGCAGTAAAATACGATCTCCATCATTTCCATTGCTTTGAGTATTGATATCCACATAAATTTTTCTAGAGTCAGGAGAAAATTCAGCACCGTAAGCTTGATGAGTTAAAGAAAAATTCAGTCTTACTGAATTACTAACCAATCCAGTACTATTGTCAAAGTCAAATAACCACGCACCACGACCGGTCTGGCCAACAGTTCCTGAAGTTACTGGCAATTGAGTCATCATAGCTAATTTTGATCCATCTGGTGAGATTCTCAAATAACCTCGACGATCGTCTGCTTGTACATTATTAAAAGTAGAGGTAACGGTAGCACTTAAATCTATGCCGCTAGTTGTTAATCTAAATGCATAAAAGGTATTAAAGATGTCAGAACCTATAACATCTTCTGCAAAAGTAACAATCCATGCATCACCATTATTAGTTACGGCAGCAGCTACTTTTTCAGTACTGTCTGCTATTAAATTTATGTTTTTTTGAGTGGGAACGATATCACCTAGTCCACCGTTAAGTGTCATATCCACCACACTATAATTAAGTCCATTTCTAGGATTAAAATCACCTACCGTAAAGATGTAATACAAATCTGGTGTATCTGGCTGTGGTATTATTAACGCAGATTGTGAACTAGATGGATCGCCTAATAAGTTCATACCATTAGGCATGACCATATGATTTTGATTCCATACGGTAATACCATCGGTATAAAAGAGTAGGGCACCACAAGCATCGGCAATGGATGCACAACCTTCATTGGTGCTCAATTGTCCTAGATCATTGGGAATAGGTGTACCGGTATTAAAGTCTAATCCTGCGTTATTCCCAAAAAACCACCAGTTTGCTTGATTCTGGCTATAGGAACTTATAGATAGTATAAGAAAACAGATATAGAGTAGATTCTTTTTCACATCTATAAAAATATGGAATTGTTAGTTAAGAATTTTT
>NZ_BBMK01000011.1 GCF_000755285.1 Nonlabens ulvanivorans
TCGCTGTTTGTGTTTAAATTGTCTCTTGTTCCATAGGTACTGGTGATGGTTTGCCCTTGTATGGTAAGTTGTATCTCGTTATTTGCCACCTTACTGGTTTGTGCGGCATAGAAGCGATGTGTTTTACCACCACCACGTGCTGGTGGTCCACCTCTACCATCAAAAAATATAGCCGCTACTCCATGCTCATCGCATACTTCTGATAGGGTTTCTTTAGTTTTTAAAATAGACCAGTTTGCTTTTAAATAACCACCATCTTTAGTACCATCAGAGAATCCCAACATGATGGTTTGTTTATTGTTTCTAAAAGCAACATGCTTTCTATAGGCTTCTAGTTCAAATAACTGCTCCATAGTTGCTCGAGAATCATCCATTCCTTTCATGGTCTCAAATAATGGAATAATGTCAAAGGTGATGTCTCTATTTTCCCATCCACACCATCTGAAAAGTGCAAACACATATAGAACGCTATACACATCTTCAGAATTACTGATGATATAGCGGTTACAACCTTGTTCTCCATTATTTTCTTGAATGGTGGACAGCTGCGAGATATTGACAATGGTATCTTTTACGATGTCTTCATCAAAATCATTAGGCTCTAGTGAAATTGATTCTTGCAGTAAGATATCAATCAACTGTTGCTGGGTAAGTTCTTCTATAGATTCTTTAATGTATCCATACTTTTTAAGTACGGCTTGCATCACTACCGTATGCATACTGTGATCCTGACGTATGTCTATGGTTGCAAAATGGGTTTTAAAAATCTTTACTTTATCTATAAACAGGTCTAGATCTTTTAAATAAAGCCCGTGATAATTTGCTACTAATAGTTGCCTAATATGTATTAAAGGTTCTATAATATCTTGATAAGCCACATGCACGTTTGCATCAAACATGGCTTCATATAACTTGTTTTTTAAATTTGATATAGGATCTAGTATTTCTTTAAACTGAGCTTGCGTTGTAATTCTTTAAGCTCGTTATAATAGCATTTCATAAGTGTCACGCGCAGTTCATTCATGACCTCTTTTGTAATCGATGCGGTGACAAATGGGTTTCCATCACGATCACCACCTGGCCAGAAACCTAGTTTTACAATGTCGTGATTATCAAATTGTGCATTTCCAACACTAGATTTTATATGGGTATACATCTCGCCTATCGCATCATAATAGACGTGTCTTAAGGTGTGAATGATATTTTTTGCCTCGTCTAGTGGTGTAGGCTTTTTAGAATTGACTAAAGATGTAAGTCCTAGCTGTTGTAATGAGACATCAATCTCATCTATATTATTATCATTGATAAGCGTTCTAAGATTAGTGATGATATCTAAAACCGCTGGTGTATAAAATTGTGTAGGATGTGCGGTTAATACAATACGTGCACTAAAGTTATTGAGCTGCTTTTCTATCGCGTCCCAAGAGTTATTTTTTTCAACTAATTGAAAATAGTCCTTAAGAGATAAAGAACTGCTGTGTTGTTGTAATTTAGGAAAGGCGGCATCTTCTACACTATCATATAAAACCACTTGTCGCTCTACATACTGAATGATTCTAAACATAAAATCGATGCGGTCTTGCTCTGTATGCAAGTCTGCAAATCCATTAAAGAATGCTTCTATGATCTCTTTAGGATTTAGTCCTTCTTTCAAGCCTTTTTGAGATTGCTCCATCAATAATGGTATCAACATACCTACATTTTCAATATTACTGTAAGGCAAGTTTAAAAACAGGCTGTTATAAATATTGAACTTGTTTTGAACTGATTTTTTAAACTCGGCTATTCTATCTTGATCTTGCATAATTTCTCACTTTACTAATAGACGCTCCTATGCGTTTTATCTTATGTAAATATCGATGATTTAAGCTAGATTTTCGATTTTAAAAGGCGGCAGATTGTACAAAAATAGAGCATAAAAAAATCCAGCTGTTTTAAATAACAACTGGATTTCAATAATTGATATACAAGACTTACTATGCGTGTGTCGCAGATATACTATCTAAAGCCTCATTAATGAGTGTATCACCGTTGATGATTTCAAAGGTCTCATTGCTTGCTAGGTTATCAGTTAGACAAGTGGTTAATGTCATTGCGACATCGTTGCGACTGATCTCTCCTTGTTTCCCTAAGCTTTTTTCTAAAGTAATATGATTTGTTAATGAGTCGTTGGTCAATGATCCTGGTCTTACAATCGTATAATTAAGACCACTATTTTTCAAATACTCATCTGCATTATGTTTTGCTTTTAAATATTCTTTTAGTTCTGTCGCTTCTTCTGGGTTTTCTGCTCCTAGCGAACTAAGCATAACAAATTTCTTGACTCCATTATTTTTTGAAGCGTCAACTAGTTTTTTTGCACCTTCTTGATCTACTTCAACAACTTTTTTTCCGCCAGATCCTGCGGCAAATAATACTTTATCTATTGAATTATCAAAAGCTGGAGAAACGTCCTTTTCTAAATCTGCCAATACCGTATCGATACCTTGCGATTTAAAATAATCTACTTGCTCTTGTTTCCTTACCATTGCGATAGGATTGTATTGAGAAGATTGATTTAAAAGGTTTACTATTTTCTTTCCTGTGGTACCATGTGCACCTGCTATTAATATATTTTCCATGCTTCAATTTACTACTGTTTTAAGCCTGTACAAAGCTTTTAAGGTCGTTTAACTCTAGTTTAGTAGTAATTAACAAGGCTTTATAAGACCTTATCCTACGCGGCCTACTGGAACTACTTCTTATCTTTGTAAATCTTAAAAATAGCCATTGATGAATACCATTAAAATAGCACCGCAGTTAGAAATTTCTAGAATCGTTTTAGGGATATGGAGATTGCTGGATTGGAACATGACAGACCAGCAACTATTGACTTACATAAAACAATCGATGGAAGCTGGCGTGACCACCTTTGATCATGCAGATATTTATGGAGATTATGAATGTGAGGCCGGTTTTGGGAAGGCGTTGCAATTAGAACCTTCTTTACGTTCCCAAATGCAACTTATTACTAAATGCGGTATCAAGTTGAAAAGCTCAAAATTCCCAGATCGCAGTGTTAAATACTATGACTATAGTAAGGAGTATATCATACAGCAGGCAGAACAATCTCTTCAAAATTTAAACACAGATTATATAGACGTTCTATTACTGCATAGACCATCACCATTTTTTAATCCTAACGAAGTTGCTGCGGCTTTTGATGAATTAAAAACAAGTGGTAAAGTAAATCACTTAGGCGTTTCTAATTTTACACCAGTACAATTTGAGTCTCTACAATCTTATATTAAGGAACCACTAGTCACCAACCAGATCGAAATCTCACCTGGACAACTGGAGCATTTTGAAAATGGCAATCTAGATTATTTAATAGAAAAACGAGTTTCACCTATGGCATGGTCGCCGCTAGGTGGTGGATCCTTATTGAATCCGCAAGATGAAAAATCACTGAGAATACATGATGCTATAGCACGAGTTGCTGCACGGATAGAAGAAACCAATTTATCCAAAGTTATCTATGCCTGGACCTTAATGCATCCTTCACACATCATACCAGTGATCGGTACCGGTAAGATTTAGCGTTTAAAAGCGGCTGTTTCGGCATCAGATATCCGTTTAAATCTTGAACAATGGTTTGATATTTATACAGCCTCGTTAGGATCAGACGTTGCTTAAAATTACTTCTCACCACATCTGGTAAGATATTTTAGTGAACCTATAAAGTTATACTGGCTCAATGAATGATTCTCATTACGCTTTCGCGAAAGCGTAATGA
Source organism: Nonlabens ulvanivorans (assembly GCF_000755285.1). Classification (GTDB taxonomy): domain Bacteria; phylum Bacteroidota; class Bacteroidia; order Flavobacteriales; family Flavobacteriaceae; genus Nonlabens; species Nonlabens ulvanivorans_A. Next base: position 3,776 of record NZ_BBMK01000011.1, read on the forward strand.
GACATCAATTTTATCTATAAATTTAAACTCAGGCCTACAATAATTTGCTGCGGTCTTGTGTCTAAAGTCCCCCCAATTGACCTAGATTAGAAAATTCGGCTTCATTTTCTGAAAGGCCTCTTTCATAACGTACATCAATTCCGAGATTACCGATATTAACACCTACACCTATTTGTAATCCGATACTAAATTCTTCTTGCACGTCTTGTAAATCGACATCATCTAATTCTGTGTCTAGAATGTATTGAAATGATGGACCAGCAAACACATGTAACGGGCCTATCACTTGAAAACCAACGAGTATTGGTGCGTCTAGTTTTTTAACCTCTAGCGCACTACTGTCATAATCACTATTAAGTACCGTATAAGATAACTCTGGTCTTAAGTAAATAGGTCCTAAATCAAATTTACCAAAAACACCAAAGTGATACCCAAAATTCTCATCTGGATTATCGATAATCGTCTGACCGTTTTGAGATAAATCGCCGTTAGAACCATAATTTAATCCTGCCTTAATACCAAAACCACCATCCTCTTGAGCCTGCACCATGGCAGCTGTTAAAAACATAATTGCAATAAATACCTTTTTCATAATTCTACTTTTTAAGTTGAAACTCTTCTATTAAAACGCATAATAAAGATACTTTATTCTCTTCATTGTTACAGTTGAAGTTATAGTTAACAAAAGTGTACTTTTTTGTAAGACCTTAACACAATTTAAGTCCTACAACCTTAAGTTTGTTAAGACAATTATTCCCCATATTAATATTGTACGTGTATGAAAGATTCTGAGATGCCGATTGCAAGACGTTTAGTAACCACATTAATAAAAAAAGGTACAGAAATGACAGAGTCTGTAAGCGAGATTGTTAAGAAAGAAGGTCTTACTATACAACAGTTTAATGTTTTACGTATTTTAAGAGGTCGCAAAGGAAAAGCAGCAAACCTACAAGATGTAAGTCGCAAGATGATTCACTCTAACAGTAATACCACTAGAGTCATTGATAAATTAATAGGTAAGCAATACGTACAGCGCAAGCAATGTCCATCTGACCGCAGACAGATCGAACTCACGATAACTGACAAAGGTCTTCAAGTCCTAGAGAATCTAGATGCTGATATCGATGCAAGAGAATTATCCTTAATTGATAATCTTGATGAAAATCAAGTAAAACAAGTTCTAGAATTTCTTTCAAAACTCTAGAACTATATTACAACGTATTTACTCTCCAGTATTATAGAAAAACTGTTCTCTCCATATTTTACCATCTCTAACCTCATAAACGGCTAACTCATTCATTTGAGTGCGTTGTCCGCTAGGTTTATGCGTCGTATCCATCCAGAAACGAACCGTAAAGTGATTATCTGCAATAAGAGGTTCTGAAACCTTGTTGGCATGTACTTCAAAGTTCTCGTTCCACCACTCGCCTTTTTTTGCAAGACCTTCAAAACCTTGCACTTCCTTCATAGGTTCTACCATTTCTATGCTGGTAATTTCTGGGCTGTATAATTCTTGATAAGCTTTAGATTCTTCGTTATTGCGGCAATAAGCCACTAGCTGATTTGCAACTTGCTCTGTAGTCATAATTTAATAATTTGGTTGATTGCTTAAAGTTATAAAATTTCATGATATAAATTCTATCGTGTAGGTTATGAAATCATTAAAGGATTCTTGCTCATCTAGACCGCATGACCGACCTTTGTGATATGAAAATGACAGCCGAAAAGAAATTTACTTTAGGTCTTAAACTACCTACTGATCCACGATGGGCAGACATTTCTACCATCAGCTTACAAGATATACTTACCGATCATGCTTTTTGTGAACAAAAGCGACCAGTAATATTATTTCCTTAATACAGCAATATTCTGAACGTGAAGGTATTGTAGAACACCTATCTCCTGTAGTGACTGAAGAATGGGGGGGACATTTTAGAATGGTTATTGCCATGCTTAAAAAACGTGGGCTTGAGCTAGGCCTACAACGTCAGGATGAATATGTAAAGAAACTCGTTAAAGGAAAGAAAAAAGGTCAAAGCCGTGATGGATACTTCCTAGATCAGTTATTAATATGTGCGATGATAGAAGCTCGTAGTTGTGAACGTTTTAAAACCTTATGGCAAAATCTAGATGATGAAGAGCTACAAGAGTTCTATTATAAATTTATGGTGGCAGAGGCTTCTCACTACAAACTATTTCTACAACTTGCTAAAACACACTTCCCAGAAGATGAAGTAATGGAACGATGGAACTACTGGCTTGATTATGAAGCTAGCTTTATAGGTGACCTAGAAGTGCGTGGTGATCGACTGCATTAAAATGAATTAGACACCTAGGCATTTGAATCAAGTCATAAAAACGAAAGGTTTTAAATACCAAGCGACCATAATAATAGAATACATAAAAAATTGAGTACAACTTCCTTTTTTTCAGATAGAAATTACCGTGTCGCATTGCGCTGGAGCATTGCCGTTATATATCTTATTATCATTGCTGGTGCTGTGGTGCGCATGACTGGATCCGGAATGGGATGTCCAGACTGGCCGAAGTGTTTTGGCTATTACATACCACCTACTGAAGAAAGCCAACTCGAGTTCTCACCAGATACACCATATAAAAAAGGTATGGTGATTATACATAAAGAAGAATTAAGAGTTGCTGTGGCAGATTTTATGGCACAAAGCACCTATAACGATGCAGACTGGAAACCGTATACTAAACACAACTATGCCGTATTTAACGTCTACCACACCTGGACAGAATATGTCAACAGACTGATAGGTGCTCTAGGAGGATTAGTAGTTCTTATCATGTGTGTTTTCTCTTTAAAATACTGGAAAGACCGCAAAAAGATTACCATTTTAAGTATCGTCGCTTTACTAGCTATGTTAATTCAAGCGGTCATAGGTAAAATAGTTGTAGACACCTTATTATCTCCTGTGCTCATTACCATTCACATGATTGTTGCGTTGTTGATAGTAGGTCTTTTGATTTATTTACTGCATGAGGTACAACCTACAGATCATAGATATCAATCCAGTAAATCATTTTACAAAATATCAATACTACTTATTATCTTAACGCTAGTGCAGGTCGCATTAGGAACACAAGTCAGACAGTATCTAGACCATATGATAGATGAAATGGGATACCCATTTCTATCGATATGGCTAGAAGAAAGCGCGCCAGTGGTATTTTTAATTCATAGGTCTTTTTCAATTTTGTTAATAGCGATACATGCCTGGTTTGTATATAAAGCAATAAAAGTATTAGGACATCCACGATCCTATTATAGTTGGTTAATTGCCTTGTTACTTATCACTATTTTCACAGGTGTATTAATGAACTATCTAGATTTCCCATTTGGTTCTCAAGCAGCGCACTTAGTGCTAGCTTCAATCATTTTAGGTCTTCAGTTTTATCTGATGATGCGTTTAAAAAATGCAGTCAAAGTATAAATCTTAGACCATTAATTTTGAAATTAACCTATTAAATAGTGACGGATTCGCTTTCGCGAAAGCGTATAAAAAACATCTATATTTACCAAACATCATTTTCCACATACAGTAGGATAAACGTATCTTTGCCCACCTTAAAAAGTAAAAAATGATTTATAGATTTAGAGCTATTCTAGATGCGACACAAGATGTTTTCCGTGATATAGAAATTGAAGGTAGCGCTAGTTTAGAAGACTTTCACAATGTGCTTACACAGAGTTTTCAATTACCAGGAGATGAGATGGCTAGTTTTTATGCTAGTGATGAGGAATGGAATCAGAATGAAGAGTTCAGCCTTTTTGACATGAGTGAAGGCAGTAGTGCTTCTCGTACCATGGCAACTACTACTATAGAAGAAGTGGTGAGCAAGTCACAACCGCAACTAGTTTATATCTACGATTTTTTAAGTATGTGGACCTTCTTAATCGAACTGGCAGAAGTTGCTGGACCACAGGATGGCACAGCTTATCCACAGGTGATCTTCTCTATAGGTGAATTGCCTGATAGTGCACCAGATAAAGAATTTGAGGCAGATCCACGATTTGCAGACGAGACGGATGGCGATGAGGAATACCGTGGCGATATAGATGATGGAGATGATGATTTTTATGACGAACAAACTTTTGACGATTACGACCTATACTAAAATACTATGATCAACCTTTTCAACACACGTATTGAACAACTAGCACTGCACCGTGTAGGTAATAAAAATAAAGGCGAGTTGCTTTTAACATCTGCTGCGACCACTCCACTAGATGATGAACTACATGCCTTATTGAAAGAATTTTTCTTAAAGCCTTTTCGCTCAAAAGAAGAAACTTACTACAGCTTCACGCACGAGCAAGATCTAGAGTTCCACGAATTGTATGCATTTGCAAAGTCAATCTTTAACACGCCTGCTTCCCTATTAGATAATTCTAAAAAGATTGCAAAACAATTATATGAGCAAAGCGTGCATCCACATATAAGAAGTGGTGAGTTATACGTTTGTTATCTTGATAACGTCATGTTAGATAATAACAAAGTAGACGCCATAGGTATCTTTAAAAGTGAATTGAAACAAGATTTCTTGCAGTTTGAAGAAGGCGAGGATGATTTAAGAATCCTATTGCAACAAGGTGTCAACTTAAACAAACTCGATAAAGGTGCTATTATTTTTAATACTGAAGAAGAGACCGGTTATAAAATTCTATCTGTAGATTCTAATCGCTATGATGCAAAATACTGGCTGGAGAGTTTCCTAGGTGTTGATGTATTTGAGGATGAGAATTTCTTCACAAAGAAGTACCTAAAATTCTGTCAGGATTTTGCAAAAGAAGTTGTTTTACCTGCCGAAGATAAAAAGGAAGAAGTCATGTTTATGAATCGTTCCATGAACTATTTTGCAAAGAATGATGACTTTGAAGAAACTGCTTTTTTAAATGAAACACTGGACAATCCAGAGTTAATACCAGAGTTTAAAACTACAAGGTTGAGAAAGGACCTAAGTACAGTATTGAAGATGTATCTAACTTTCCTATTTCAAATACCGCTGTAAGTGCTGCTCGTAAAGGGATAAAAAGCGTTATCAATCTAGATACCCATGTACAGATTAAAATGGACTTTACAAATCCAGAAAGTGCAGAAAAATATCTTGAAAAAGGTTGGGATGAAGAAAAACAGATGTATTATTATCTAGTATATTTCAATCGCGAAGAGAAAAAGTAAAAATCATGAAAAAGAATTTTGCATATGTATTACTAGTCGTTGTTGTCGTTCTTATAGGCGTGCACGTCTCTCGTATGAACTTTAACGATTTAAGTTGGGAAGCAAATCAAAGTCCTTATACAGGTCTTATTATCGCTGTCTTAATAGGAGTATTAGTTGCCGCAAGATTGATTAAAGGCGAGCCTAAAATATAATCGTTTTGATTACTCAGGTACATAAATACCGCATCTGGATAGCCAAGGCCTCTAGAAGCGGTATCTTTTTTTTAAGTACAAGGTTTATGTATGCGCTAAGAATTAAAATTCTCATTACCCCCCCATAGATCTAGACTTCTTAAAATGGATTCTAGTGAGCAACCTTTCTTAGTTAATTGATACTCTACTTTAGGAGGAACTACTGGATATATTTTTCGACTTATTAATCCATCTTTCTCTAGCTCTCTTACAGATTGGGTAAACATCTTATTAGAAATTTCTGGAATATGTTTTTGTAAAACACCAGACCTCAAAGGTCCTTCTAACAAATGAAATAAAATTAAAGGCTTCCATTTAGTGCCTATTAATGTCATGGTATAATGTAAAGGACAGGTAATTTCTTTGTTCAAAATAAATATTTATATTACTGAAAATGAGTAATTAACTCTTTTAGTTAGGTATATTACTTTTAAGTAAGTTATTGCCTATAATGCAAATATAAATTAATTTTGAATAAAATATAGATTTATGAAAACTGATAAAAAATATCCTAAAGCCTTCTCACATATAGGACTAACAGTACCTGATATTCATCAAGCGGTTCAATTCTATTCTGAAGTTATGGGATGGTATGTAATAATGGAACCTTCAAAAGTTAAAAAAGAAAAAGAAACTGCCATCGGGCAAATGTGTATCGATGTTTTTGGCGATGATTGGGAAGAATTTGAAATAGCACATCTAGCAACTTCAGATGGTATAGGTATTGAGTTATTTTCTTTTCCTCATGGTGTAAAGGAAGCTCCAGCTTTTCATCCCTTTAATACTGGTTTATTTCACTTTTCTGTTCAAGATCCAAATATTGAAGAATTAATAGAGCAAATAGTTACGCATGGTGGGAAACAAAGAATGCCTATAAGAGCATATTATCCAGATGATAAGCCATTTAAGATGTGTTATGTAGAAGATCCTTTTGGGATTGTATTTGAAATCTATACACACAGTTATGAATTGACATATTCTTCAGGTGCTTATTCTAACTAATAGATAGCCCTTTGATTTAATAAAGCACATTTTCCTACTAATCGCTTTATATTTGCCTTCTTATAAAATACCTTAATGAAAAGGCATAAAGCGATTCGTTTTTTATGGTGATAATAGTAATGCTGTTACAGCTTCTATTTCTAGCATGGATCATAAAAGAGAAATATGAAATCAGCAATTTTATAGCGTTAATGACTATAAGTTGTATCGCTATACTACTACTATTTGGGTATAAATATTTGGATTTACATCATGAAGATTATGAGTACGAAAAAGTAGTCGTAGTGATATGGGTTCCAATAGGTGCTGTGCTTTGTTACTATATTAATATTCATTTGAATCTAGGTCCTGTCATTGCAGCAGGTATTATAGGTACTGCAGCTTCTTTTATACCATCATTCAATAATAGTTCAACCTATTTAAAACAATTACCTGTGCCTATTTACTGCGGTACATTTGTAGGAATGTCTAGTGCGTTAATTATACCTTCTTTAAGTTTTGTTATCATCACAGGTATATTAGCAGCTCTATTTCTGATGCTGTCCAAAAATTTATTTTTAGGAATAGGAGGAAAATTAGGAACAATCGCATTTGCTAGCGTCGTATTCATCACTTTTTTAAACTGGATAACCGCATGAATGATCTAGTGATAGTGTTAATAGGAGTTATGGGTAGTGTACTTACCTTTTACGTAAGCACTCAATTAAAACAAGGCGCTGTAAGAGCATCTGCTCTACTATCCTTGATTGTGGCAATGTTCTTTTATATTTTCCCTTTAATATTAAATTCTTACTTAACTACCCACATTCCTCTGGTATTCATAGGCACTTCTTTCATAGGTATGGTATCTACTAAAACCAATGTGAAGTATTTTCAACTTGTACTAGCAGGCTTTTTATTTAGTTTGATCTACATGCATAAGGGCGGTGTGTTTAGTGGTTATGGTGGTGCTCTAGGAACATTAGCAGGTATAGCATTATTGACAAGTTTTGGGTTTTCTGCATTATTTTCCAATGTATCAATGATTAAAAACTTTTTTTTCAAAATCTAATAAAATCAGTGATTAGAACTTTTTAACTTATCCATAAATGGCATGTATACCAATCTAGCTTATATCGACGATAAAATTTACACCCAACTAGGCTTTAACATAAACTCAATTCAAGTTGATAGTGAAAGTGTAAAGTATGAGGCTTGTACATTTAAATTAAACGATTTACACATTGCCTTTAGAACAGCCAAAATTACTCCAACAAAAACAGGCCAATTTGTTACCATATGGAAACGTAGTGAGTTGGGTCCTATTGAACCGTATCATCAAGATGATATCATAGATTATGTATTTATTCATGTGAAAAAAGACCATGAACACGGACAATTTATTTTTCCTAAATCGGTGTTGATTGCAAAAGGAATCTTTTCAACAGATTATAAAGATGGAAAAAGAGGTTTCAGAGTATATCCGAGTTGGGACAAGACCACCAACACACAAGCCATTAAAACTCAAAAATGGCAACTCAACTATTTTTTTAAATATTCGAAAGAATTGGATTTGAAAATCGTTCAAGATTTATTGACTCGACAGTAATTATTACTTTTAATTCATACAGCCATAAAACCATAGGCTTCACGACAACTTATTAGTATAATTCATAACGTATTATCGATCAAAAACTTAATCTTTAAAACAGACATTTACCACAAGGCTTTTATTTCTATCTTTATACCACTGAATTTAATAAAAGGATAAGAATTTTCTTGAATTTTTCATAAAAAATGAATCTTACATTGATTACTTTTTTTTACTTTTCCGCTATATAACATAACAGATGTTAAGAAAACCTACATATGAAGAGTTACTAAAACAAAATGTAGAGCTATCCAAGGAGTTAAAACAACTTAAATTAGAGAATACCACTGATCAAAAAAAATGTGAGGAAATTCAACTCGAAGTACTCAAAGCTGATTTAAAACTAGCTCATTTAAATACTGCTTTAGATAATTTAAATACCTACGTATATATTAAGGATATGAACGGCAGATATTTATATGCTAATAAAAAATGTCTTACACTATTTAATTGCAGCGCTAACGAACTATCATCTTTAAGTGATGCAGACTTTTTTCCACCGGCGACATGCGATCAAATTAAAATAATTGAATCTGAGGTTATTAAGTATGGGAAAGACGCTGAAAACGAAGTAGACACTACTGACCATAATGGTAATCGCAAGGTGTATTGGGAAATCAAAACACCTATTTATGACGATAAATACCAAAATAAAGTTATAGGCTTATGCGGTGTATCAACTGACATTACTTATCGCAAGATTACTGAAGAATCTATAAAAGAAAAACAACTACAATTAAAACACCTTAATGCCACCAAGGATAAAATCTTTTCAATCATAGCACATGATTTGAGAAGCCCTTTTAATCATATCATAGGTTTTTCTGAACTAATGCTTGAAAATAGTTCAAATAAAGATCATTCTCAAGATAGTGATTGCATCAAGATTATAAATTCTACGGCAAAAAACACGCTTAACCTCTTAGACAACCTATTAAATTGGGCTTATACAGAGACTGGCAAACTAAGATATCGACCTGAGAATATTAATATATCTAGAGTTATTACTGAAGTGGTAGATTTTAAAAAATCAATAGCTTATGCCAAAGACATAACAATAAAATATAATGCTGTACAAGACATCGAACTTTATACCGACAGCAATCTATTAAAGACCGTTCTACGCAACTTAATTTCTAACGCCATCAAGTTACAAATCCTAATGGATGTATTAATATCACTGCACTACAGAAAGATAAATTTCTAGAAATAGCCGTGATTGATACCGGCATAGGAATGTCTACAGAAGATATGACAGATCTCTTTAATTTAACTACTCACAAATCACAGCCAGGTACCGCAGGAGAACAAGGATCTGGACTAGGTCTAATTCTTTGCAAAGAGTTTGTAGAAAAAATGCATGGCACCTTATGGGTAGAAAGCGTTGTTAATAAAGGTAGTACGTTTAAGTTTAGGTTACCCTTCAACATCACGTAATAGTATTTCGATTTCTTTAATTTTAGTAGGATTATACGTCTGATATAATATATAGAAATACTAAAATTGTATTTATCGATAAAAAGTTGCTTTTCATCGGCTTTTAATTACGCTTTCGCGAAAGCGAAATCAAATAGACCTACCAAAAAGGGATAAAGATTTTATTATATCGTAATTTACCTATTATTAACCTAAATTAATTAAACAACAATGGCTTCAATATTAGACTTATTACAATCAGACTTAGGACAAACTCTTATTAATGGTGCTGCACAGAAAACCGGACAACCTGCAGATAAAACTGCAAACGTACTTTCTCAAGCAATGCCTTTGATTCTAGGTGCAATGCAACGCAATGCTTCTACACCAGAAGGTGCTAGTTCTTTAAATAATGCATTGAGCGATCAACGTCACAGCGGTGGTGTTTTAGATATGCTAGGTGGTCTTTTTGGTGATGGTGCTGGTAGTCCAGATGATCTTTTAAATGATGGTGCTGGTATCTTAGGACATGTTCTTGGTACAAAGCAACCACAAGTAGAGAGTGCTCTTTCTAAGTCTAGTGGTATGGATATGGATTCTGTAAGTCAAATTATCAAAATAGCTGCTCCTATCCTTATGGGTGTTTTAGGAAAGCAAAAACAAACTTCAAACGTAGACCAAAATGGTATCGGTGATTTACTAGGTTCTGTTCTTGGACAATCTGGAACGCATGATCAATCTTTCATAGAGCAAATTCTAGATGCAGATGGTGATGGTAGCATCATCGATGATGTAGCGGGAATGGTACTAGGTGGAGACAAGAAAAAAGGTGGACTAGGTGGACTTCTAGGAGGTTTATTTGGAAAATAATTCTTAACTAAATGAAACAGGTCATAGACTCATCCATATATAGTATAGACGAGTTATGGCGTGCAAGGTTGTTTTTGTGTAGGTACTTTTACCACATGAAAACAACCTTTTTATTTATAGCATTGCTCACAATTATTATCAGCTGCAACTCATACCAGCCTGCTGTGAACAATAATAATGCTACTGGATCAGTAACTGACACTTTGCGTATTGCAAATGATAGTCTAGAGTATGAGATTATTATCATAGAACCTGGATTTAATTCATGGCTGGTCACACAACCACCACGAGGTTTCTATTCACAAAGCACGCTTGAATTGCGCAACAACTTCTCAGTTAGGGAATACAACTTAAGAGTTAACAATCCTATTAACTATCATCCTGATCTATATGTATGGCGCATCGACTATGATCGAAATGTAGATTATGGTTATGAAGTCAATTATCTACTGTATAATTATTTTCTTTTCTTTGAAAAACGATATGGACAGAAGTTGCGGTAGTGTATTTTTGCACTATGCAAACACTCAAAGATAACTGGGATATTACCCGTAACTGGCAACTCATTTTTCCAATTTTAGGTATCATAGGCTTATTAGCTTGTGGCTATTTTGTAGCTTCTCGCATCATGCCTTCCACTTTTGAAGACGTGATTTATGAATATTTGTTTATTTATGGTACAACTCTAGTATTGGCCTATGCCTTTTATAGGTTTTGTATGTGGGTTTTCCCAAAACTTATTAAAAAATGGAATATCATAAATCGATGGGAAATGATTGCAATCTTTATTGTATTTGCAATCACAGGATCAGCATCGGCTCGATTATCTGCTCCTTTGCTAGACCTCATTGGTATTGATCGAGAATCTATGTCTGGATGGTTTTTCTGGCCATTAAGGCTTATTATCATCTTTCCTATCTATCAAATACTACTAGTAGCTATGGGATGGCTATTTGGTCAATTTGATTTCTTTTGGGCTTTTGAAAAGAAAATGTTAGCTAGATTTGGACTTAAATTGTGATGTAATGTCATTAGAACTTAATAAAAATAATGCCATCGCTTTTTATAAAATGGCTTATGAAGGAAATCCTAAAGAAGCTATCGCAAGGTATGTCGGTAAGCAATATATACAGCACAATCCAGATGTAGCAGACGGCACAGCTGGATTTATTGATTATTTTGAAAGAATGAAAATTGAATATCCAGAAAAATCTATTGAGTTTGTAAGAGCCATCGCCCAAGATGATTTAGTAGCACTACACACGCATCAAACATGGCCCGATAATGATCAATATGTGACCATGGACTTTTTTAGATTTGATAAGGAAGGTAAAATATGTGAACACTGGGACGCTATTCAACAAGTTCCTAAAACCGCTGCAAATCCTAATACCATATACTAGAACACATTAACAACAAAATAGCCTTAACAAAATGATGATCATTTTGTTAAGGCTATTTTGATTACAATATTATTTCTGATAATATACTATTACTAAGTCGTATTGAAACTAAAAATCCTGATCAATAAATTGATCAGGATTTTTAAAATATTCTCACAATACCTTTGTGAACTTGTGATCGCGACAGGATTCGAACCTGTGACCGTCTGCTTAGAAGGCAGATGCTCTATCCAGCTGAGCTACGCGACCTAATCCCGCTTAATTTCTAAGCGGTTGCAAATATATATATAATTTACAACCTCTGTATCTATTTTATTTAAAAAATTAAAAGCTTTTTTATCACTTTTTACAAACGCTACTCCACTACCCTATATTTCAATGTTTTTTCGTTCTATTAATGAGCTCAAAAAATTGAAGATATCAAATGTAATGTTTAACAAAATATTGATTTACTTAAACAAATATGACGTAACTTTACTAAAAATATTAAATAATGCCCTACAGAGTTTTTGAAGAGTACAATATCGAAGTAACTGAAGATATTAAAAATCAATATAAAGGAGTAATACAAAACATAGGTGAAGACGTTGAACGTGAAGGTTTAATTAAAACCCCAGAACGTGCAGCAAAAGCTATGCAATTCTTAACATCTGGTTATGATAAAGATCCAGCAGAGATTTTAAAAGGCGCCATGTTTGCTGAAGATTACAATGACATGGTAATCATAAAAGATATAGAACTTTATTCCTTATGTGAACACCATATGTTACCTTTCTTTGGAAAAGCGCATATCGCTTATATCCCTAATGGTCATATCGTAGGTCTCTCTAAAATTCCTCGTATAGTAGATGTATTTGCACGCAGACTGCAAGTACAAGAACGACTTACACACGATATATTAGAATGTATTCACAACACCTTACAGCCTCAAGGTGTCGCGGTTGTAATAGAAGCGTCACATATGTGTATGATGATGCGTGGCGTACAGAAACAAAATAGCGTAACTACAACCAGCGGTTTCCGTGGACAGTTTGAAAAAGTAGAAACTCGCAACGAGTTCTTAAAACTGATTACATCAAAACTACACTAGATTTATTTATGGAACGTTATTTGACTACCTTTAAGTAGTTAAATTATAATTACATGTTTGAATCAAAACGCTCTAAACTTATTTTCGGAATCATCTTTGACTTAGTCGGTATGGCCTCCTATATCATTCCTGGTATAGGAGAGTTTACCGATATAGGTTGGGCACCAGTTGCTGGTTATTTAATGACAAAGCTTTATCCAGGTAAAACGGGTGTAACAGCTGGTATCATTACAACTATTGAAGAATTAGTCCCAGGACTAGACATCATCCCTACGTTTACAATTACGTGGATATATACGTATGTCATTAAAAAGAAGACCCTAAACAAGTGATTGATGTAGAGTCTTAATTACTTGGCAAGATCTGCAAACTGCGTCATTAATTTACGCACTTTAGGATCTATTACATACTGGCAGTAACCTTGTAAACGATTATTATTATAGTAGTCGTCATGTATATCGTCTGCATCATAAAAAGGCGTCGCTGGTGCTACTTCTGTAACAATCGCATTTTCAAAAACACCTTGATCAGTGAGTTCATTAATATAATCCACTGCGATTTCATGCTGTAAATCGCTCAAGTATAAAATAGCACTACGATAATGTGTTCCTACATCATGTCCTTGTCTATTGAGCGTGGTAGGATCATGTGTGGCCATAAATACCATTAGCAGCTCTTTGTAACTAATAATTTTAGGATCATAAGTTATTTTAACCGCTTCGGCATGACCGGTGCGTTGTGTAACCACTTCTCTATAAGCTGGATTTTTAATATGTCCACCACAGAAACCAGATTTTACATCTTCTACTCCTTTAACTCTTTGAAAGACGGCTTCTGTACACCAGAAACATCCACCTGCAAGAATTGCTATTTCCATTATTACTTTTTAAGCAAGTTAGATTACAGATTGTAAATCATATGTTAAATTAACATGGGTTTAATGAATCTATAGTTTTTAGCTTTTAGTTTTGAGAATTCATAAAAAGTCATGCTCAGAATTATTGTTTTCACATTGTTATTTTTTAGTTACGCTTTCGCGAAAGCGAGTACGAATACATTACAACAAGACACAACTAATATTGCCAGGAAAGTTTATCGCGCCACGCGCATATCAACACCGCCAAAAATTGACGGTAAACCATTTGAACAAATTTGGGATCGAGTTACTACTGGTGGTGATTTTGTAATGGCACAACCTAATAACGGTGATGCCGAAAGAGACACACATAAGACAGAATTTAAAGTAGCCTATGATGATGCCGCTATATATGTAGCAGGTTTTATGTATGATAGTGATCCAGAATCTGTTCTACGCCAGTTCTCGCAGCGTGATCAGGTTTTTGAACAAGCAGATCTCTTTGGCTTTTTTATAAATACTTACAACAACCAGATCAATCAAACACGGTTCTATGCCACTAGTGCAAATGCGCTAGGAGACGCCATTGCCGAAGGAAACAGTCAAGATTTTAGTTACAACGTCGTTTTCTTATCTGAGGTTTCATTTGATGAACGTGGCTGGTATGTTGAAATGAAGATTCCATATAGAACATTGCGATTTCCAGAACAAGACGTGCAAGACTGGAGTTTTCAAATATTACGTGTTATTAAATCACTTAATGAAGAGTACACTTATAATTACCTAGACGTAACTACGGGAACAGACACGCAGTATGACGCTTTATTGACAGGAATTGAAAATATTGATCCACCATTGCGTTTAAATTTATATCCTTACGTATCTGTCATACACGATCGATTTGATGGGATAGAATCTACTAGCTTTAATGCAGGTATGGATTTAAAATATGGTATCAATGATGCCTTTACACTAGATGCTACATTAATTCCAGACTTTGGTCAGGTAGCTTTTGATCAAGTGGTACTTAATTTAGGACCATTTGAACAAACCTTTAATGAAAATAGAGCCTTCTTTACAGAAGGAACAGATCTTTTTAGAAAAGGTGATTTGTTTTTCTCAAGACGTATAGGACAACGACCTAGCGGATCTAGAAATCTCGAGGTGCTCGATGATGAAGATATTATAGACAATCCTAGAAGTGCACAATTATTAAACGCTATTAAAGTAACTGGTCGTACAGAAAAAGGACTAGGAATAGGAATTCTCAACGCACTTACAGAAAAGACTAATGCCACCATACAAAATAGTGTCGATGGTACAAGGCGTGAAATTGAGACAGAACCTTTAACTAACTATAATATGTTAGTCCTAGACCAGCAATATGGTAACAACTCTTCTATCGCACTAGTCAATGCTAGCACCTTGCGCAACGGCTCTTTTACAGATGCAAATTCTAACGCTATTGTTTTAAATCACAATAATAAAGCGGCAACTGATAATATAAGTGCAGAGGTTAAAATGACCAATCGCTTTACACCAGATGGGACAGAAACAGGTTTTGCCACTGAAGCAAATTGGAGAAAAACGAGCGGTAAATGGCGTCCGAGATTAGGTCACTTTTTTAAAGACCGTAATTATAATCCAAATGATCTAGGGAGAAACTTTCAAACTAATTTTCACACTTTTGCGGCAGATTTGGATTATGTTCAATTAACTCAAAAAGGTATTTTTAATAGATACGAAATTAGTCTGCGCACTAGACATAGACGTGCAGCTTCACCAGGTTTCCATACTGGGTCAGAAATAAACTTAAATCCATTTTTTATTACTAAAGAACGTTTTGCCTTTGGTGCAGATTTTAATTATTACACAGACCGTAAAGATCAATTTGAATCTAGAATTGAAGATCAAGTAGTAAGATACGGTCAAGGAATTTTTACTGGCGGTTTTATATCTAGTGACTATCGCAAAAAGTTTGCGATAGACATGAGAGCTGGTCGATTTAAAAGATTGGATGAGAAAGAGCATAATTATGATTTTAGGGTCGCACCTCGTTACCGTTTTTCTGACCAATTCTTGCTTATCTATAGTTTAGACTGGGATAAGAATAATGATAGAATGAGTTATGTAACTCTCACTGATGACAATACGACTTCAATACTTAGTGAACGAGATACACATAGTGTTGAGAATCGATTAACGGGAACCTATAATTTTAATAACAGACAGGCTTTGAGCATCTCGTTTAGAAATTTCTGGTCACGAGCCATCTTTAGTCGTGATTTTAAAGAACTGCAATTAGACGGCTCTCTTGAAGATAGTGATTATGTACTAGAAGAAGATTTTAATCCCGATGCCAATTTTAATGTATGGAATTTAGATTTATCATACCGATGGCGATTTGCACCAGGTAGTGAGGCTTCCTTATTATATCGCAATTCAATTTCAAACTTTGATAATCAAGGAAATATACAATTTGAAGAAAGTCTAGACAATCTTTTTATGGAACCGGTAAGACACAATCTATCCTTGCGCATCACTTATTTTTTAGATGTCAATGCTGCAAGAAAATGGTTTAAAGCTTAAAACTCGCTACATTTGTCTTACATGATACAAGCACAACATATTCATAAAAGTTTTGGTGATTTACAAGTTCTTAAAGATGTAGATCTTACTATTAACACCGGTGAGATTGTAAGCGTTGTAGGTAGTTCTGGTGCAGGTAAAACCACATTACTACATATATTAGGAACTCTAGAACGTCCAGACGTTCATGCTGGCACATCTTTAATTATAGATGGTACCGATGTAACTAAACTCAACTCAAAAATGTTGAGCCGTTTCCGTAATGAATCCTTAGGCTTTATATTTCAATTTCATCAATTGTTACCAGAGTTCAGTGCCTTAGAAAATGTATGCCTGCCGGCCTTTATTAAAAATACACCTAAGGATGTAGCCATTAAAAGGGCCAAAGAATTACTAGATTACCTTAAACTTTCTGATCGTTTTGACCATAAACCAGGCGCCTTGAGCGGTGGTGAACAACAAAGAGTCGCCGTGGCTAGAGCACTTATTAATAACCCAAAGGTCATTTATGCAGATGAACCAACAGGAAATCTAGATAGTAATACTGCAAATGATTTACACGAGTTGATCTTTAAACTGCGAGCAGAGTTTAATCAGACCTTTGTCATTGTAACGCACAATGATGAACTGGCTAATCTTGCAGATAGAAAATTAGTCATGCAAGACGGGAGATTTTTATCACATGACTAGAGCACAGCTCAAAGAATATCTAGATGCCAAGGTTGAGCAATATAATGTACCCGACTTTATACCTCACGATCCCATTCAAATCCCGCATCTTTTTACAGAAAAAAAAGACATTGAATTAGCAGGGTTTTTAGTGGCTACCATATCCTGGGGGGGCAATCGCAAATCCATTATTAATAACTCTAACAAGTTAATGGATTTAATGGACCATGCTCCAGCAGATTTTATACTCAATCACGAGCCTGAAGATCTTGATCGATTTAATGGATTTGTGCATCGTACCTTTAACAGTGAAGACTGTAAGACATTTATACGATCATTAAAAAATATAGAATTAGGATACGGTGGTTTAGAAAACGCTTTCGCGAAAGCGTATACAGAAAAAGGCCATCTTCAACAAGCTATCTCTAGATTTAAAGAAATGTTCTTTGAAATTGAGCATTTACCACGCACCCAAAAACACGTCAGTGATCCATTAAAAAATAGTAGTGCAAAACGTATCAATATGTTTTTAAGATGGATGGTACGTCAGGATAATGCTGGAGTAGATTTTGGAATATGGAATCAAATCCCAATGAGTGCACTTTCTCTACCGCTAGATGTTCATACCGGTAATATTGCTCGCAAATTGAAAATGCTTAAAAGAAAGCAAAATGACGGTAAAGCCGTTGCTGAATTAGATAATTACCTGCGCAAACTAGACCCTAACGATCCTGTTAAGTATGATTTTGCATTATTTGGTGTAGGAGTCTTTAATGATTTGTAGGAATATAGTATAAACAGTAAACGTTTCGTTTACCTTTGCCATCGTTAACCAAGACATGAATGAACGCGATAGCACACCAAAATGAAAATCAACGACTTAAGGTCTTGAAAGACTACGGTATTTCTAAGGAGCGAGAAAAAGTATTTGATGATTTGACAGAATTAGTATGTCGTCTTACCTCAATTCCTAGATCTCTAATAAGTATTGTTGATAAAGAAGAGGTATGGTTTAAGTCCCAAAGAGGTTTAGAACTTAACTCTAGCACTCGAGAATTATCATTTTGTAGTCATGCAATTAATTCTGAAGAGGATATTTACTTAATTGAAGATGCTCGTAAGTTAGAAGAGTTTAAAGATCATCCTTTTGTGAACGCGCCAGATCCTTTAATTTTTTACGCTGGTGTAAAACTTGAAAGTGAAGAAGGTTTACCATTAGGTACTTTATGTGTGCTAGATAACAAACCACACAAATTAACTGAGGAAGAAAGAGCTTCTCTATTAATGGTTGCAGATCTAGCTAAAAGACAATTAGAATTACATAAAAAAAATACTGAGTTATTGAAGCAAACCGCTATTCTCGAAGAGAATAACGAGATGTTGAAAAGTTTTGCTCATACCGTATCACATGATATGAAAATGCCTCTAGCAAACATGGTTTTAACGACTGACATCGTTGCAAAAAAGTATGGTAGTAATATAGACGAGGCTGGAAAAAATTATTTGAATTATATTAAAGATGCTGCTTTTGGTCTATCTGATTACGTTAGTCAAATTCTCGCTCACTATGAAAGTGAATCTTTTCTAGTAGAAGAGAAAGAAACATTTGACGCTTATACTTTATTAGAACACATCCATGAGATTCTTGCTATACCAGATGATATTGATTATATCATGCCTGAGGATAATATAGAATTAAAAATAAATAAAAGCGCTTTAGAACAAATATTGATCAACCTCATAGGTAATGCTTTAAAGTATAATGATAAAAAGACTGTTGAGGTAAAAACCGATATCATTGAAAAGAAGGATTACTACATTATTAAGGTGGCAGACAACGGTATAGGTATCGCAGAAGATAAGAAAGAAGAAATTTTCAAGATGTTTCAAACGCTTAACCAACCAGATCGTAATGGAAAACGTGGAAATGGAATAGGTTTGAGCACCGTACAAAAACTAGTAAATAAATTAAACGGTATGATCACCGTTAACTCAGAACTAGGATTGGGTACAGAATTCGTCATTACTCTATCAAAATAAAGTAGGTGAATCTGAGATAAGATATTATCTTTGACTAATCCTAGATTTAAATGATATTTAAAAACCCTTTAATACTTTACGGACTTCTTTTTCTTATCGTCCCTATTATTGTTCATTTATTTCAATTAAGGCGATTTACAAAAGTGCCTTTTACAAACGTTGCTTTTTTAAAGCCGCTCATTACTCAAACACGTAAAAGTAGACAGCTTAAAAAATGGTTGACGCTACTAGCACGTATGGCAGCTATAGCATGTATAGTTATTGCCTTTGCCCAACCATTTATACCAGGTAGTGATGTTGCTACACAAGAGAAAGAGACAGCAATATACTTAGACAACTCCTACTCTATGCAGTCTAGTGGATCTAAAGGTGAACTCTATAAAACGGCAGTCACAGATCTGTTAGAACGACTACCTAACGATCAAAAATTCACTCTTTTTACTAACGATAACACCTATAGTAATACCACAAAAAAGATATCGCAAACGATTTACTACAGTCGCAATATCAATCAAATTCATTAAGCTACGAACAAATACAATTAAAGGCTAATGCTTTATTAAGTGATAACAATAAAAGAAATGAACTGGTTATCATCTCTGATTTTCAAAAGACTAGTGAAAATTTTCCTGATACTATTGCAGGATTAAAAAGAGAATTAGTCTTTCTTGAAGCCGAAGTCTCTAATAATGTATCCATTGACACTGCATACATCAGTAGAAGAGAAACGAACTCAATAGATATCAGTGTTACCGTAACTAGTGATACAGCCATCAGTAATCCGGTAACTTTAAGCTTAGAAAACAATGGCGTTCTAGTAGCTAAAACTAGTGTTGACCTCACTAATTTAAAAGATATAGGTATTTTTAATTTTGAAACGAGTCAACCGCTACAAGGTCGTATTTATCTCGATGACAAAAGTCTTTCATTTGACAATGAGCTTTTTATTAGTAATAATATTGATCGTAAAATTAAAGTCCTAGCAGTTAATGATGTAGATGGCGACTTTCTGAAAAGAATTTATACAGAAGATGAATTTGACTTTAAAGCAGTAAGGGCTAGAGATCTTAATTTCAATCTTTTAAAGGAACAAAATTTAATAGTTTTAAACGAATTAAAGAGTATATCTGTTAACCTTGCAAAAGAACTAAATAACTACCTGAGAAATGGTGGATATCTTGTGGTGATACCGTCTTTAGATCAATCTGGATATGGCTCTATTAATAATGTTGTAAGTTCCGATAATATTAGTGAAAAAGAAAAACGCATCACAGAAATTAATTACAATCATCCCTTATTGAAAGGCGTGTTTAATAAGCAAATTTCAAATTTCCAGTATCCTAAGGTCAATGCTACAACTAACATTATAGGCGCATTAAATCCAATTCTTAAATTCGAAGATGGTAATAGCTTTCTATTGCAAAAGGGTAACGTATTTAACTTTACAGCTCCTTTAAATAATCAAAATTCCAATTTTAAGAATTCTCCTTTAATAGTTCCTGTTTTATATAATATGGGGCGCAATAGTTTACCTGTCCAACAATTATATTATACTATAGGGGGAAAGAAACTCTATTGCCATACCAGAGACAATAGTAAGTGACGAAATCCTAGAATTAAGAAATAAGAGTAATGCTATTATCCCAAAGCAACGTGCGTTTGAATCTTTCGTACTAATAGAAATTGAGGATGAATTAAATAACTCAGGGAATTATAATGTCATAAAAGATGATGAGAGTATAACTACACTGAGCTTTAATAACAGCCGTAATGAAAATGAACTTAATTACTTTACAGCAACTGAATTAGGAAATAATAACATCGCATATTCTGTAGAGGATTTAGTATATAAATTAAGTAAAGAAGATGGGGGTTTTAAGCCTCTGGAGGTATTTTGTAATAGGTGCTCTCTTCTTTTTAATATGTGAATTATTGATTTTAAAGTTTTTGAAATGATATTATTAAAGAACGTTACTATCGTTGATGCAAGCAATGCTTTACATCTTAAGGAAAGAGATCTTCTCATTAAAAATGGAAAATTTACTCAAATAGGGACAAGTATTGAAAACAAAGAAGCTCGAATCATTGAGAAAAAAGACCTTCACATATCCATAGGTTGGTTTGATAGTAGTGTAAGTTTTGGAGAACCAGGTTTTGAAGAAAGGCAAACGTTAAAAAATGGATTAGAAACTGCTGCAAAAAGTGGTTTCACAACGGTGATGTTAAATCCTAATAATCATCCTAATCCACAAGATGAATCAGGCATTAATTATTTGAAAGGCAAAGCAGACGGAGATGCTGTTACCCTTTTACCTGTTGGAAGTTTTACTATACATCAAAAGGGAGAACACCTGGCAGAGTTATATGATATGCAACAAGCTGGTGCTGTCTCTTTTTATGACTTTAAAAAATCAATATCCAATACCAATCTTCTTAAAGTTGGATTGCAATATGTAAAATCTTTTGGAGGTATTATTCAATCCTATCCACAAGACAATCATCTTGCTGGGAAAGGAATGGTAAATGAAGATGAAACCACGATTCACCTAGGTATTAAAACAACACCTGCTATCGCAGAGGAAGTTCAAATTGCGCGCGATATTCAAGTAGCTGCATATACTGGTGCTAGACTACATATTCCTACCATTACAACCGCTGCTAGCGTACAACTTATCAAAGAAGCAAAAAAGAAATATTCAAATATCTCATGTAGTGTTTCCACTAATCATTTAATGCTAGACACTAAAAGTCTATCAGACTTTAATACGCATTTCAAAATGGAACCACCATTGCGTGATGAGAAACAAAAAAATGCCTTAATTAATGGCTTAAAAAGCGGCATTATCGACACTGTAACTTCAGATCACATACCACTTAACATAGAGCACAAAGCAGTTGAATTTGATCAAGCAAGTTACGGTAGTACTGGATTGGAAAGTAGTTATGGAATTCTACAATCATTGCTAGATACAGAAACCGCTATTAAAGCGCTGACCTCTGGTTACCTAATTTTTGGAATGCAAAGGCCACAAATTAAGGTAGGTGAGCTAGCTAATTTGAGTCTTTTTGTACCAAGCGAAAAATATACATTTGAAAAAAAGGATGTTTTGTCATTTTCTAAAAACAGCGCCATCCTAGGAAATAAACTAAAAGGTAAAGCACTAGGCATTATTAATAATAAAAAAATAATTTGGAATGGATAAAGAACCTGCAGGTAAATCGATAGCTATTATAGCATATGCTAGTGCTTTATTTCTGTTTTTTCATTTAATTGTTTGTATAGCAATCTTTGGTGTAGCGATTATATTAAATAATGGCAAAAATCAACTTTGCAGCCTTTCATTTAAGACAAATGTTTGGAATTATTGCAGCGGCAGTTATCGTAAGTGTTTTTTCAAGCGTCATCCCTACCGGAATTATTCCTTTATTAATGATATGCTTTTTTGTTCTACTAGCAATCTTAGGACTTGTTAGTGCTTTAAGAAATCAAACTGACGAATTACCAATTGTAGGTCCACTATTCCAGAAATGGTTTAATTTTATTAAGTAATGAAAGCTATAACAGACTTATCCCTTAAGCATGTCATAAGACCTGCAAATAAAGAAAATGCACCATTACTTCTACTCCTTCATGGCTATGGCAGTAGTGAAGACGATCTTTTTTCTTTTGCACCAGAAATTTCTCAAGACTTTTTTATCGTATCTGCTCGTGCACCATATGATATGGTACCGCAAGGCGCAGCGTGGTATGCTATCAACTTTGACGCTACAGGCGGGAAATTTAGCGATGTAGATCAGGCTAAAAGAAGTATGACTTTACTCCTTAAATTTATTGAAGAATTAAAGGCTCAATATCCTATTTCAAAAGAAAAGATTAATATTCTAGGTTTTAGTCAAGGAGCTATTCTTTCTTACGGTTTATCCCTTTCTCATCCAGCATTATTCAATAAAGTGGTGTGTATGAGTGGTTATTTAAATAAAGAAATGATTGAACAGCCAGAAGCTCTTGAATCTCGCTTTAGCGAAAGCGATAACCAACCATCCTACTTTATCTCTCACGGAACTGTAGATCAAGTCGTACCATATGCGTGGGCAAAAATGGCACCAGAATTTCTAAGTAATTTAAATATAAATTACTTATTTAAAGATTATCCAATAGGTCACGGCGTGGCTAGAGATAATTTTTATGACATGAAAGAATGGCTAGAAAAAGATCTTTAACTATCGGTACTTATTATAAAGTACAGATTTTAAAGTTTGCATCGATAATTTATTATCCCCCCCGCTAAAGTTGTACTGTATCAATACTTCTCCCCCCCAATTAGTATTATCGGTAAAATTTGCAATCAACCATTTGTGATTCAAGACTTGCATATCATTAATTTGATATCCACGTCCTTCACCTATGAAATCCACCAATGGGTTTCCTCCTTCTTTAAGATTTTGTTCTAAAAGATAGTCTTGTAAAACAGCTTCAATTTTATTGCGGTCTAGACCTGTAGATTCAAAATAATTATAAGCCTCTTCATTATTTTCTAGAGAGAAAACAGTAGCGTCTTCTTTTGCAGCTTGAGCATTATTAAGTTGCTGTTGTGTAGACTCTAATTTTTCCTCTAGTGTTCTATAAGCCCTATCTTGTGACTCTTGTATATTTCTACCATTTACATATAGTATTAATGCAATTAAAGAGGCAAAAATAAATAGGTATAAATAAAGGTTACGTTTCATATTATAAATTGATTTCTAAATTATCGTAGGCTAAAAAGACTCCATCTGGTAGGTTTTTCTGCACTTCTTTATGGAATCCTAGGTGATGACTTATGTGTGTAAAGTAAGTACGTTGTGGTTGTAATTCCCTTACTAATTCAAGTGCTTCTTCTAGATTAAGATGAGTGTGATGCTCTTGTTCTCGCAACATATTAAGCACTAGTACATCTAGATCTTTAAGTTTAAGCTTTTCAGTATCATTAATGGTTTTCACATCAGTCATGTATGCAAAATTATTAATTCTAAAACCGTGTACAGGTATAAAACCATGATCTGCAAGCACTGGTATAATTTCAATACCGGATGCTTTGAAAGACGAATTCTCAAATTCGTGTACTGTAAGGTCTGCAACGCCAGGATATTTGTTAACTGTAGCAAACATGTAGCTGAAACGATCTTGCAATGCTTGATGAACACGAGATGTCATGTGACAATTAATCTCTCCTTGTCTAAAAAAGAACGGGCGCAAATCATCTAGTCCAGCGGTATGATCTGCATGCTCATGTGTAAAAAGAACACCATCTAAATGACTTACATCATGTCGCAACATCTGTTGTCTAAAATCTGGTCCACAATCGATTACAAGTCTTTTACCTTGATATTCTATCATAGCACTTACTCTTAATCTTTTATCACGAGAGTCCGTACTTTTACAAACGGGATGGTCACTTCCTATAACAGGAATGCCTTGTGAAGTTCCTGTTCCTAAAATGGTAATTTTCACTTAAACTATTTTAGGTTAAAAATAGCCATATTTTTTTGTTCTACGTTGCGGTTTGCTACCTTTGTGTGAACGATATAATAGCACACCATAATGGGAGTTACCTTACCAGGAGATAATGATTTTGAATCAGTTCCATCCTTAAAAAGCAAAGCACTAAGAATTAACCTGAATCGTAATATTTACGGAACCTTTGCCGAGATAGGCGCAGGACAGGAAACGGTACGTCACTTCTTTAGAGCTGGTGGAGCATCTGGAACGATTGCCAAAGCCATGAGTGCTTATGACAAAGACTTCTCTGATGCCGTTTATGGAGTGCAGGATGATGGCCGTTATGTGACTGAAGCACGTTTAAGACGCATGCTACAGCACGAGTCTAATCTTATCGAAGAGCGTATCGCACGTGATAAACATCCCGAAAAAATGTTCTTCACTTATGCTAATACAGTAGCTACTATTGATTTTGCAAAAAAATATAAAGGTCATGGTTGGGTAGGAATTAAATTTCAAGCCGCTCCATTAGAAGAGTATTCAGAAATCATACTGCACGTACGATTTAAGGAGACTGATGCTCGTTTACAACAAATCACTTTAGGGACGCTAGGTGTTAACTTGATTTATGGGGCATTTTATAAGCATGATCAACCTAAAAAACTATTAAAATATTTATACGATCATATCGATAAGGATAAGATTGAAATAGATATGATCAACTTTGACGGACCACGTTTTAAACAAGTGGATAATCGTCTTATGTCTTTACAATTATTACGTAATGACATGACAGAGGCCGTAATGTTCGGTCCAGATGGTAAAAATATATTAAGCGCACGCATTCTATATAAGAAGAATGTCCTGGCATTAAGAGGTAGCTTTAGACCAGTTACAAAAGTAAATATGGACATGTATGAAACGGCAAAGGCCATGTTCATCAAGTCTGGTAAGGTTAAAGAAGATAAACTTGAAACTATATTTGAGATAACGCTTTCTAATCTTAAAGCTCAAGGAGAGATTGATGAAGAGGATTTCATGCATCGTGCAGAACTATTGTGCTCTCTAGGACAAACAGTTATGATTTCTAACTTTAAAGAATACTATAGACTAGTCGAATATTTTAATAACTATACCAAAGAGCGTATAGGACTAGTTATGGGTGTTAACAATCTAGTAGATATTTTTGATACAAAGTATTATACCCATTTAAGTGGCGGAATTTTAGAGGCCTTTGGAAAGTTATTCTTTAAAGACTTAAGAGTTTATCTATATCCAATGATTGATGCAGAAACAGGTGAATTAACAACCAGCGATAACATAAAGGTACATCCGCGTATGAAAGAGCTTTATAAGTTCTTTAAGTACAATGGCCGTGTTATTGATATAGAGGATTATAATAAAGAAGTCATGCATATATCTCAAGAGAAGTATTGCGCATGATTGCAGATGGTGAAGAAGGATGGAGAGAAATGTTACCTCCAGGAATTGCTGACCTTATCGATGAGCAAAATCTATTTGGATGTAATACTGTTGATTTATTAGGTACATCATAACAAACCTTAAGATTATAATAATAAAAAAAGACCGCCATTAAAGCGGTCTTTTTTTATGAAGTAGTAAATCTACTCAATTACAAAATTTGAGCTGCGTGATCTTTAGTTTTCACCTTAGTAATAACATCATCAATGACACCATTTTCATCAATTACAAATGTGGTTCTATGAATTCCGTCATACTCTTTACCCATAAACTTTTTAGGACCCCAAACTTGAAAAGCATTTAGTAATGCATGATCCTCGTCTGCTAGAAGGTCGTAAGGAAGTTCATATTTATTTTTAAAATTCAATTGTCTTTTAGGACTATCTGCACTAGCACCTAAGATTTCGTATCCGCTTTCGCGAAAGCGTAACACATTATCTCTTAGGTTACAAGCTTCGGCCGTGCAACCAGGTGTACTTGCTTTTGGATAGAAAAACAACACTAACTTTTTACCGTTGAAATCAGATAATGAAACCGTATTACCGTCTTGATTAAGTACTGAAAAATCTGGAGCTTTATCTCCTGCTTTTAATGTAGTCATAGTTGTATTTTTGTTGAAAGCATAAATTTAAAAAATGAATAAAGAGGAAAAGGTCAATTTTATCATAAATAAACTGGAAGAACTTTATCCAGAAATTCCAATACCTCTAGATCATAAAGATCCTTATACTTTATTAATAGCCGTTTTAATGAGTGCCCAAAGTACTGATGTGCGCGTTAATCAAATCACACCATTGCTTTTTGAACGTGCCGATAATCCTTATGATATGATTAAAATGTCTATTGAGGAAATACGTGAAATTATAAAACCAGTAGGCCTATCACCTATGAAGGCAAAAGGTATCCATGGATTATCTCACATGCTGATCGATTTGCATGATGGTGTTGTACCACAGACCTATGAGGAATTAGAAGCTTTTCCAGGTGTAGGTCATAAAACGGCTGCGGTTGTAATGGCGCAATCATTTGGTATACCTACATTTCCTGTAGACACGCACATACATCGATTAATGTACCGCTGGAATCTTACTAACGGTAAGAACGTGGTTCAAACGGAGAAAGATGCAAAACGTCTTTTCCCAGAAGAAACATGGAACGACTTACACCTACAAATCATTTGGTACGGTCGTGAGTACAGTCCTGCGCGTGGTTGGGATCTAGAAAAGGATATCATTACTAAAACTATAGGTAGAAAAACGGTATTAGATGAATATTATAAGAAGTTGAAGAAGTAATGAAATATCTGACTTCTACATTTGATTTATCAAAAAACCCATCTAAATCAATGATTTAGATGGGTTTTTAAAGCTGAAAACAAAAATTAATTGTTAAGTGTCTCAAACGTCATGTTCTGTATTTTCATAACACTCAATGCTTTTGAAAAGTTGAGCAGGAATTTCACCGTGTCATCTTTTGGTCCTAGTGGAGTCACTCTTTCAGGAATTGATTCATTGTAAAGTTTTGCCATGTGTTGCGTTTATTTTCAATATAAACGAGGCATATTAAACTTTATTATAAAATCAAGCCATTAATTTGTCAATATGATATTGTGCTTATCAATCACCTTACGTAAGTTAATAAGTGCATAACGCATTCTACCTAATGCTGTATTGATGCTTACATCAGTACATTCTGCTATTTCTTTAAATGACATGTCCTTATACATGCGCATGATCAATACCTCTTTTTGATCATCTGGTAATTCTTCAATTAGTTTCTTAACGTCCTGTTGTACTTGCAGAGATATCATTTCATTCTCTGTACTTTCCTGACCATTACTAATCACATCAAAAATATCAAAGTCGCTATTGCTAGAAGAAAACTTAGGCATACGTTTATTTCTACGGAAATGGTCGATTACCAGATTATGCGCGATACGCATGACCCATGGAAGAAATTTACCTTCTTCATTATACTTACCTCTTTTAAGGGTACGGATTACTTTTATGAAGGTATCTTGAAAAATATCTTCCGTCACATCGCGATCCAATACTTTGGAATAGATAAAACTGTAAATTCTTTGCTTATGTCTTGTGATAAGCACCTCTAAACCGCTTTCGTCGCCTTTAAGGTACTGGGTTACTAGAACCGCATCTGTGGTAGTGTTTTCTAACTTCATAACTATAACAAACTTTAAGACCTTAATTAAGGTTCAAGATCTCTGATTTAAAGTAATTATATAGCTATACGCAGTCTGTTTTGAAATTAGTAACGGGTTAAATATAACAACATTTGTTCCAAACCAACAAAATACTACCCAACAATTTAACATATTATATGAAATACATTGTTTTATTGGCCGTTGAGCGTTTTATCTTTGTGCATATGACGCACGATACCTTATTTGCAAACATTGATGAGCTCAGCCCTAAGGACAATATCCTTATTAAAGGAGCTGGACTTCATAACTTAAAAGATTTAAACGCTGTAATACCACGCAATAAGCTTGTTGTAATAACAGGACTATCTGGTAGTGGTAAGTCATCCCTTGCTTTTGATACACTATATGCAGAAGGTCAACGACGCTATGTAGAAAGTCTTTCTTCATATGCTAGACAATTTTTAGGCCGTCTTAATAAGCCTAAGGTGGAATATATAAAAGGAATTGCTCCTGCGATTGCTATAGAACAAAAAGTGAATTCTACAAATCCACGCAGTACAGTAGGAACTACCACAGAAATTTATGACTATCTCAAATTATTTTTTGCACGTGTAGGACGCACCTACTCGCCCATCTCTGGTAACGAGGTAAAAAAAGATACCGTTACTGACGTTGTCAATTACATAAAAAAACAAGAAGAAGGTACTAAACTTTTACTACTTACTAGACTCATAGTAAAAGGTAAACGTGAGGTACAAGACCAACTGGACGTGTTACTCCAACAAGGTTTTACTCGTATTAAAATAAATGAAACTGTTGAGCGTATAGAAGGATTAGACTATGCTTTTAAAAAATCCGATAAAGTCTCTATAGTCATCGATCGTATTATTAAAAGAGATGATGAAGATTTCTATAATCGTCTTGCAGATGCTATTGATACCGCCTTTTTTGAAGGTAAAGGTATTTGTATGATAGAACATATGGATGGCAGTGCAAGTCGTGAATTTAGCAATAAGTTTGAATTAGACGGCATGGAGTTTCTAGAACCTAATCCGCACTTGTTCAGTTTTAATAATCCATATGGTGCCTGTCCTAATTGTGAAGGTTATGGAGACGTGATAGGCATAGATGAAGAGTTAGTGATTCCTAATACAGCCCTTTCGGTTTATGAAAATGCAGTCTTCCCATGGCGTGGTGATAACATGAGCTGGTATAAAGATCAGCTTATTAAAAACGCTAGTAAATTTGACTTTCCTATCCATAGACCTTGGTTTGAACTTACAGATGCTCAAAAAGATCTCGTTTGGTCTGGTAATAAACATTTTGAAGGAATCAATGATTTCTTTGCAGAGCTTGAGGCTAAAGCTATAAAATTCAAAATCGCGTCATGCTTTCTCGCTATAGAGGTAAGACAAAGTGCAGCGTTTGTAAAGGTAAAAGACTGCGTATAGAAGCAAGTTATGTAAAAGTTGCAGATGTTTCAATATCTGATTTAGTAAATCAACCCATTAAAGATTTAAAAGACTTTTTTGAAACGGTCAAATTATCCCAAACCGAACTAGACATAGCAAAACGATTACTGGAAGAAATTCAAAGTAGACTTAACTTTTTATCTGATGTAGGTTTAAATTACCTGACACTTAATAGAAAGTCTAATTCTTTATCTGGTGGAGAATCACAACGTATCAACCTTGCAACATCTTTAGGTAGTAGTCTTGTAGGTAGCATGTATATTCTTGATGAGCCTAGTATAGGGCTACATCCTAGAGATACTGCCAGATTAATAAAGGTTCTTAAAAACCTTCGTAATCTGGGCAATACTGTTATCGTTGTAGAACATGATGAAGAAATCATGCAAGCAGCAGACATGATTATAGACATAGGTCCAGAAGCTGGAACACATGGTGGTGAAGTTGTTGCCGCAGGTACTTTGAAGGAAATTTTAAAATCTACTAGCCTTACAGCTCGATATTTAAATGGTAGTCTAGAAATACCATTACCTAAGAAAAGAAGAAAATACAAACATTATATAGACATTAAAGGCGCAAGACAAAACAATTTAAAGAATATAGATGTACGTTTTCCACTAGGGGGGGTTTTAACAATGGTTACTGGAGTTTCTGGTAGTGGAAAAAGCACACTAGTAAAGCAAATTTTATATCCAGCAATTCTCAAAAAGCTAGGCGGCTACGGTAAAAAAGCAGGACAGTTTACCAGTATTTATGGTAAATTTGAAAACATAAAAACGGTAGAATTTGTTGATCAAAATCCTATAGGACGCAGTTCTAGATCTAATCCAGTGACTTATATAAAAGCATATGATGACATCCGTAATCTATATGCAGATCAAAAAGTTGCTAAAATAAGAAACTACAAACCCAAACACTTCTCTTTTAATGTAGAAGGTGGAAGATGTGAAACCTGTAAAGGAGATGGAGAGGTTACCATAGAAATGCAGTTTATGGCAGACGTGACATTAACCTGTGAGACCTGTAATGGTAAACGATTTAAAAAAGATGTTCTAGAGGTTCAATTCAGAGAAAAAAATATTGATGACCTTTTAAATATGACCATTGATGATGCAATTGCCTTTTTTGAAGAAGCTGAAATCTCTAAGATTACTAGAAAATTGAAACCACTACAAGATGTAGGCCTAGGCTATGTGACCTTAGGACAAAGCTCTTCTACCCTATCTGGTGGCGAGGCACAACGTATCAAACTAGCCAGCTTTTTAGTAAAGGGAACTACTGCAGATAAGACTCTTTTTATATTTGATGAACCTACAACAGGACTGCATTTTCACGATGTAAACAAGCTACTCGATAGCTTTAATGCACTCATTGAGAAAGGACATTCCGTAATTGTAATCGAGCACAATATGGACTTAGTGAAATGTGCAGATTATATTATTGACTTGGGTCCTGATGGTGGTATGAATGGTGGTTATTTAACGGCAGCTGGCACACCAGAAGAAGTTGCACAGATTAAGAAAAGCATTACGGCACCGCACATTGCGGAAAAACTCGCATAACGCTTAAAAGTTAATGTGATGTTGTAGGTAGCTTCGCGAAAGCGTACCTACAATATTTACATAGTTCTAAACGAGATTTTTAAATCATATAATTCCATTAACTTTTAGTAAGTTTACTATTCATCATTCAAACAACTATGGCGCGCAGACGTAAACGTAAAGCTACACCCAAGTCTAGAAACTCTGTATTTCAACCACCTGGTACTATATCATATGTGGGACTAGAACGAGAGGGAAATGTAGCTACTGAAACCATATGTTATGATGAAACCTTTTATCAAAAGTATGAGAACATTCATCTAGTAAGTGATGAAAGCGAACAGGTTAACTGGTTTAATATAGAAGGTGTGCACGATATTGAGCTACTAGAACAGTTAGGGAAAGACTTTGACCTACATCATTTACTAGTAGAAGACATTGCAAATACGACTCAACGTCCTAAGACTGAGTTTTTTGACAACTGTATCTATCAATGTATTAAAATGATATCATACGATGCTGCGCAGCATGAACTTAATGAAGAACAAGTATCCATTGTTCTAAAAAATAATGCGGTAATCACCTTTCAAGAAAAAACAGGTGATGTATTTGAAAACATTAGGGAACGCATAGAAACTAGCCGTGGCAGAATAAGGTCCAGCAAAAATGATTATCTCTTCTATGCATTAATTGATAGTATAATTGACCACTATTTTATCGCTGTAGAACAAATAGGTGAATATTTAAATGACCTAGAAGACGAAATTTTTGAAGAACCTGATAAAGAGTCTCTTAATAAAGTACAACGCAATAAGAGGCTATTACTGAGCTTAAGACGCGCGATATATCCACTTAGAGAATCCATAAGTAAGTTATTAAAAGAACAAAGTGATTTAATAGATCCTAAAATTGTCACTTATTTTCACGATGCTTATGATCACTGTATTCAAATTACAGAAACTATTGAATCGTATAGAGAGATAAATACTGGCCTGAAAGATATGTATTTATCTAGTGTAAGCCACAAGATGAACCAGATCATGCAGGTGTTAACCATAATGTCTTCTATTTTCATACCACTCACTTTTCTAGCTGGTATATATGGGATGAATTTTGAACATATACCAGAACTAAGCTGGGAAGATGGTTATCAGTATTTCTGGATTATGAGCGGATTCATTTTTGTAGTTCTACTTGTCTTTTTTAAATGGAAGAAATGGCTGTAGCCATTTCTATCAATGTGAGAAAACATTATCAAACATTGCTATTGCTTATAGCTCTTCTATCGTTTTACAGCTGTAAAGAGAATTTGAAATCCACCTCACTATCTGATCAACCAATTGAAATAAAAATAGACTCTACGAGATCTAAAAATGATGCAGTTATTAAAAGTGAAATTATAACTGTAAATAAAGATGAAGTACTGGAAGTTTATAAATTCGTCAACGCACCATCGGGACTCAATTTTAGAGATAAACCAAATGGAGAAATACTAGGCACTTTTCCTAACAATTTACGCTTGAAGATCATAGTCAACACTGGTATTGAAAAGACTATTAAAGACAAAGGATTATTAATTAAGGGTGAATGGGTGCAAGTCTCAATGGGCAACACCGAAGGATTTGTTTTTGACGGATTTTTATCAAATGAAGCGATTGATATAGACTATAATAATCGTATTAATGATTTAAGCATTTTGACTATTAACGGTTATGAAATAGGCGATCAGGCGATAACTGCATTTATATCATTAACTGATGGATACTGGAATAATAAATTTCCAAAAACACAATCCGAGGATGTAAAGAAAAATCAGCTGAAAGTTTATTATTTAAAAGGTAGAGAAAGAGCACAATTTCTAGCAAATCGCGAGATTAAAGAATCCGATAATCTTTATTTATATAATTATGAAATAGATAAATTAATAATAACTAAGGTTATTGACATACCTCTATTATCTCATGAAAGTATTTATGGTGGTCCAGATTATCTCACTGGATTTGATGTTAAAGGAATCATTGACACATCTGATAACTCTTTTTACAATTCTTTTGCATCGATAGGTAAGGAAAACCCTTTTGAAACTGGTAAGGTTCAAACTATACGATGGCAATCTTTTAACGTAAATCAAATCCCTACAATTCAATTAAGTTATGGAAGCTTTTACAAAACTTCTAACTATGAAGTAGAACTGGCATATCAATATTACCAAAATGGCAGAAACTATTATTACACACGCAATAGTTTTGAGAATGGACAATTTATAGTGGATTATATTTTTGTAATGTCTAAAGATGATAAGCTGCTATTTCTAACACAAATAAAAGATACTGAAAGCTCAAGTCCTTCCATTTATCTAAATGATAACATCAACGATATGAAACAATCTATTCATTTTACGGGAAGTTTATTTAAAAATAAACCGCCAGTAATCTTTGGTTTGTACTACACTAGTTTTGGCTGTCCATTTATAGACTTCTTAAGCACTACTGATCCCAGCGTTTATTTACAATGCGATAATAGACATTAAAGATCACCTTCTTATTGTAAGGTATGCAGCCCATATCAGACTAATGAATCCTTAAACATAAACTCATTTTCACCATTTATGGCACGCAAATTGAATTGTAATAATTGAAAGAGAAAATGTAAGAGTAGTTTCTTTCATAAAGTTTTTGGTTGGTTAGTGAGAATTCTCAAGATGCATTTTGCTCTTGAGAATTCTTCTTTTATAGACCTGTCAGAATATAAATTAATTATGCATGCATAGTAGTTTGGCACGCAATTTGAATTATAATAAATGAAGGTAATTATTAGAGTAATTTACATTCATAAAGTTTTTTGGTTGGTTAGTAGGAAATCCTGAGAAGTCGTAAAGACAACTCGGGATTTCCTCATTTATACCTATTTTTATAGCATGAAACAACTATTCCTATTATTACTTGTACTTTCTAGCGTTGCCTGTAAAGAGGCGCAAGAGACTAGCAATACTGTCAATGACGATAAGCTAGAATTGCAATTAACCGCCGATAAAAACATACTATCAACAGATAAAATATTTCCGCAAGATTTTCTAGGTGCTTATAAAGGTAAACTCAACATTACCACAAGTAGAGGAAAAGAATCAATTCCCATGGAGTTTCACTTATTAGAAACGACTGACAGCTTAAACTATCAATACAAAATCTTCTATGGTGCAGAGCGTTCAGAAAGAGCTTATAATTTAAAGAAAACCCATAATCCTAATTTATATCTAGTCGATGAAAACAATGGTATTGTTTTAGAGACGGCATATGCAGATCAAACCTTGTTCAGCACCTATGAAGTGATGGGCAACCTTTTAAACTGTACAGAGGTATTCCACGATGATTATATGGAGTTTATGATTACCATGGCTCGTGTTCAAGACACATCTATGACTGGCAATGAAGAAAGTGCAATTGTAAAAAACTATCCGCTTTCTGTAATGCAAAAGGCTGTGTTGTTCAAAGAGTAGTATGTTGAATCACATCTTAAAAGCTTTTTCGGTTTACGATTATCTATTAGTTTTTCTAATATTCATGAATTAAAAATGTATATCAATCTAAAGTAATGTCATTATAAACCACAAAAAAAGCTCTAGTTTCCTAGAGCTTTTTATGATTCTTATTCGCAAAAGCGAAAAACTAATCTATCTATTCAAATGCAGCAGCTACTGATGCGCTTAACCTTTTATAAACTCCACCTTCTAATCGATCGCGTATAGCAGAAAATGCATCAAGCGTCTCATTTACATCATCTAATGTATGTGAAGCCGTTGGGATTAATCTTAATAGTATCAATCCTTTAGGAATTACTGGATAAACAACTATCGAACAGAAAACACCAAAGTTCTCTCTTAAATCCTTAACCAGCGCCATTGCTTCTGGAATACTACCTTTAAGATATACTGGTGTAACACAAGATTGTGTCGTACCTATATCAAAACCACGA
This sequence comes from Nonlabens ulvanivorans, assembly GCF_000755285.1. Classification (GTDB taxonomy): domain Bacteria; phylum Bacteroidota; class Bacteroidia; order Flavobacteriales; family Flavobacteriaceae; genus Nonlabens; species Nonlabens ulvanivorans_A. The sequence continues at coordinate 38,885 of NZ_BBMK01000011.1, forward strand.
TCTTTAAGACCGTTTTGTAAAGCATTTACATTCTCCCATAACTTCTCTTTAAGTTCTGGCATAGTACGTAACATATCTAGACGCTTCAAAGCACCTACAACCAATTGTGATTGTAGTGATTTTGCAAACATCTGAGATCTTAAATTATACTTTAAGTAGTCAATAATTTCTTTATCAGCTGCAATAAATGCACCTGTACTCGCTAATGACTTTGCAAAAGTTGCAAAGTAAACATCAATATCATCCTGTACACCTTGCTCTTCTCCTGCTCCAGCACCTGTTTTACCTAAGGTACCAAAACCGTGTGCATCATCTACAAATAAACGGAAGTTATACTTTTTCTTAAGTGCAACAATCTCTTTTAATCTACCTTGCTCACCACGCATTCCAAAAACACCTTCAGAAATCACTAGTATTCCTCCACCAGTCTGATCGGCTATTTTAGTAGCACGTTGTAGGTTTTTCTCAATACTTTCAATATCGTTGTGCTTATAAGTAAAACGTTTACCGTGGTGTAACCTTACACCATCGATAATACAAGCGTGTGCATCGACATCATATACAATAACATCATCTTTAGATACAAGAGCATCTACCGTAGAAACCATACCTTGGTAACCGAAGTTTAACAAATAAGAAGCTTCTTTATTTACAAAAGCTGCAAGTTCATTTTGTAGTTGTTCATGTAAATCTGTGTGACCACTCATCATACGAGCACCCATTGGATAAGCACTACCGAATTGAGCACCAGCCTCTGCATCTACTTTACGCACTTCAGGATGATTTGCTAGACCTAGGTAATCGTTCACACTCCAGGTAATTACTTCTCTACCTTTAAAACGCATGCGATTTGCAATAGGCCCTTCTAGCTTTGGAAACACAAAATAACCTTCAGCTACAGACGCCCATTTACCTAGTGGTCCTTTATCCTTGTATATTTTATCAAATAAATCCTTCATAAGAATATTTTAAACATGCAAAGATACAAATCTAATTGCAAATTGACCATTCATTATGCATGCATAGCAAATAAGTTTGTAACAATAAACTGTTGATAAATAGATAGTTAACAAGTGTTAGTTTTTACGCTTTCGCGAAAGCGTAAAAAAAGCCGCTATCTAATTAATAGACAGCGGCTTAAGTTATGTGAAAAATATACTAAGATTACTTAATGTACTCAATGTGCTGCTCTGTCGCAGTCGATTTAGAGTCAAAAAAGCCTTGATCTTGCATCCACTGGTCATTGTAAATTTTACTCATGTATCGAGAACCGTGATCAGGAAAAATGACCACAACCTTAGAATTCTCATCAAATCGTCCTTCTTCATTCAGAAGTTTTACAGCTTGCATAGCAGCACCACTAGTGTAGCCCACAAAAAGTCCTTCTGTTTGAGAGATTTTACGAGCATATGTGCTGCATCTTCATCTTTAACCTTTACAAAATAATCGATACTATCAAAATCAGTTGCCGTAGGGATTAAATTTTTACCTATCCTTCTATACGATATGGATAGATTTCTTCAGAATCAAATTCTTTAGTCTCATGATATTTTTTAAGTACACTACCATAAGCATCTACTCCCAAAATTTCAATATTAGGATTTTGCTCCTTAAGGAAACGTGCTGTACCAGATATTGTTCCACCAGTTCCACTACAGGCTACTAGGTGTGTAATCTGTCCACCAGTTTGTTCCCATATTTCTGGTCCTGTACTTCTATAATGGGCCTCTATGTTGAGCTCATTAAAATATTGGTTAATGTAAATACTATCTTTAATCTCTTCATGCAGTCGTTTTGCAACCTCATAATAACTGCGAGGATCATCTGCACTTACATGAGCAGGACATACGTAAACCTTTGCTCCCATAGACTTAAGCATGTCTATTTTATCTGCGCTTGATTTTGAACTTACTGCAAGTATACAGTCATATCCTTTAATACGGCTTACCATAGCAATACTGAAACCTGTATTACCAGAAGTCGTTTCAATTATAGTATCACCAGGCTTTAATATTCCTTTACGTTCTGCTTCTTCAATAATATGAAGTGCGATTCTATCCTTTGAGGAGTGTCCTGGATTGAATGCTTCTACTTTTGCAAAAAATTCTCCAGTATAATTAGCTGTTGTAGTTGATAGTTTAATAAGTGGAGTATCACCTATAAGATCTAGCACACTGTCGTAAGCTTTTATGTCTTTATTCATAAATAGGGTTTAATTTTTTGAACGTTCAGAACATTCCAAAAACTTAGCAAATTTACATAAAATTTTGCTAGCTATCTATTTGTTCTAAATCTAGCAAAAAGCATAGTCAATTGCCACTTCTTTTAAAGCATCATATCGTCCGGACGCACCACTATGACCACTAGTCATGTCTGTTTTGAATAACAATATATTGTTGTCTGTCTTGAGTTCTCTTAACCTTGCAACCCATTTAGATGGTTCCCAGTATTGAACTTGAGAATCATGATAACCCGTGGTGACCAGTACATTTGGATAACCTTGTTCTCTCACTTGATCATATGGTGAATAACTCAACATATAATCATAGCTATCTTTATGGTTGGGATTTCCCCATTCGTCATATTCACCAGTTGTTAAAGGTATTGAGTCATCAAGCATCGTAGTTACCACATCTACAAATGGAACAGCGCTCAAAATACCGTTATATAATTGTGGAGCCATATTCATTATCGCACCCATTAATAATCCTCCTGCAGAACCACCACTTGCATATAAATGTGATGGCGATGTGTAGTTGTTATTTATAAGGTGTTCACTACAAGCTATAAAGTCACTAAAAGTATTGCGCTTTGCAAACATTTTACCGTCTTCATACCATGGCCTACCTAGGTACTCACTACCGCGTACGTGTGCAATAGCATATATAAAACCACGGTCTAATAAACTTAATCTAGAGATTGAAAAGTAAGGATCTATTGTTGACCCATAACTACCATAACCGTATAATAGTAAGGGATTACCAGAACTCTTTTTCAAGCTTTTTTTATAAACGAGACTTATTGGTACTTTAACGCCATCTTTTGCTGTTGCCCAAACTCTCTCTGATGCATAGTCATCAGGTGTGAAATTAGGGTCTTGTACCTTTTGGATTTTAAGTACTGCTTCTTCCCTACTATCCATGTCAAATTCAATTACAGAAGGTGGAGTAGTTAATGAATTATATTGATATCTTAATTTTACGGTATCAAAATCATAATTACCACCGGTAAATGCGGTGTAAGTCTCATTATCAAAAGGTAGAAAGTAATCGACAGTGTCATCCCATGACTTAATACGGATTCTATTAAGACCATTGAAACGATCTGAGATCACTAAATACTTTTGGAATATTTCAAAATCTTCTAGCAAAACATCGGGATGATGGGCTATGACATCAACCCAATTCTCCATTTCTGGTTTAGACACTTCTGTCTTCATGATTTTGAAATTAGTAGCTTCATCTTTATTTGTCATGATATAAAAATGATCACCATAATGTAGCACACTATATTCTATCTGATCTGTGCGTGGTTGTACTATTTTAAACTCACTATCTGGCTGATCTGCCTTATAAATCGTACCTCATCTGTTAACGTCGATGATGATTTAATCATGATGTATTCTCTAGACTTTGATTTATAGACGTAACAGTTATAAATCTCATCATCCTCTTGATATACTATAGTTGCACTTTCAGGTTGAGCTCCTAATTTGTATTTGAAAATTTGATTGGCTCTTAAAGTCTGTTCATCTTTTCTAACAAAAAACAGTGTTTTATTATCTGCGTCCCAAACTGCTCCACCAGTAGTTAACTCTAATGATTGAGGCATAACCTCTTGAGTGAGCAGATCTTTAACATATATGGTATATTGACGTCTACCTACAATATCAACACCATAAGATATCATATTGTTATCTGGTGAGACACTCATACCTGTCAATTGATAAAAATCATGCCCTAACGCCATTTCATTTACATTAAATAGGAGTTCTTCTTCATTAGAAAGAGATTCTTTTTTACGATAATAAAAAGGATAACTTTCTCCTTTTTTCATTTTAGTATAATACCAGTAGCCATTCCAAAAATAGGGTACCGATTCATCATCTTCATTAATCCTACTTTTGATTTCTTCAAAAAGATCATCTTTTAATTGCTTAGTATGCGCTGACATCTTTTCATAATAATCGTTCTCTTGATTAAGATAATCAATAACTTCTGGAGCATCTCGCTGTGTCATCCAGTGGTAATTATCAATACGTTGATGTCCATGAGCCTCGTGTACGTGAGGTATTTTTTTTGCAATCGGTGCTAGGTACTCTTTCATTAGTGCTTATTAAAAAACGTTGCAATATATAAAACAGACCTCTTATTTAGGTGAGGTTTAACGGATGTTATAATTTTGTTGCAAACAATTAAAACTTAAAAATTATGTTAGGAGATATGATGGGTATGATGGGGGAAATTAAAAGAAACCCAACAGAAGGTTGAAGAGACTAAAAAAAGAATGGATACCGTTCTTATTGATGAAAAATCATCTGATGATTTATTAAAAGTAACTGTTACCGCAAGTCGTGTGATTAAGAGTATCGCAATCGAAAATGCCCTACTAGAGGACAAAGAACAATTAGAGGATTATTTAATTCTAGTGATCAATAAAGCATTAAATAAAGCAGAAGACATCTATGAAAATGAAGTAGCAGCGGTTGCAAAGGACGGAATGCCTAATATACCAGGAATGGATATGTTTAAGTAGCATTTAAAATTTAATCGTTTATTAAATTATATAAAAGCAAAAATCCCATCTAGATAACTAGATGGGATTTTTTATACTTAATTGTCTATCGACTACTAATCAAAGATTAGTTGTTAATTAAACGGAATGTAGTACGACGGTTTGCTTTGTGCTCACGCTCAGTACAAGAAACTCCATCAGCACAACGGTTTTTAAGACGGTTTTCACCGTAACCATTTGCAACGATACGAGAGTTGTTGATACCTTTAGAAATAAGGTAGTTAGCAACAGACTGTGCACGTCTTTCAGATAAAGCTTGGTTAGAAGTCTTAGAACCTCTAGAGTCAGTATGAGAAGCAACTTCTACTTTAGAACCTGGAGTGTTGTTAAGAACAGAAAGTAATTTTGCATCAATCTCAGCTTTATCAGCACCAGTTAATGTAGAACTTCCAGTTGCCCAGTTGATTTGAAGGTTGTTCTCTTCAACAAGAGCACAATCAACCTCAGACCATACAGTAAGACCACCTTTAGAAACTAATTTCTCACGAGTAATAGTTTGTTGAGTTGAAGGAACTACAGACTCAGTAGTAGCTGCATCAGACTTAAGGATTGTACGAGTAATATTTGCATATTCTTCAGGGATAGCGATTTCTTCAACACGTGCTGGTTGATCAACTACACGTACTGTATAAGTACCTGATTGCTCAGCAACAGGAACTCTGTTAAAGCTAGCGTCATTTGCAAGAGTGGTTACAGAAACTGTAGTATACTCAGCTGGGTAACCTTTGTAACACCAGTAACGACAGTCATCTGGGTTAGAAGAAGTACACTCTGCTGGTGGTACAGAACTCATTTCCCATTGTGCATAAGCTGGCTTAATCTCGATAGTCTCAGTAGACTTACCAAAAGAAGCTGGAGAAATAGTAATAGTAGATCCCGCTTGTTTCTTTACATAAGTACGAGTTTCAGTCTTATAAGTTGCAGGTATAACACGTAATTGTTTAGAAGCTTCTTTTACAAGAACTCTTTCAGTTACAGTTTCATAAGTTGCAGGTACTACACTTAATTTCTTGTAAGAAGGTGTAGATTGGATTGATACAGTTTCGTTTTCATACACATCTGGTGTAGTACAACGAACGTAACATTTTCCTGGCTCTGGATTAGAAGGTAAGTCTTGTGCAAAACCTACAGTCGCAGTAGCTACAGCTACTAAAGAAAGTATTAGTCTTTTCATTTTTGAGGTGTTAATTTGTTTTAATAATTAATTTGAGTTGCAAAGGTCAGTCAATAAGAAGTTTTACTAGAATATTTTCTCTACTAAATGACAACAGTTTGTTAAAATGACCACTATCATCGACCAACTACATAAAAACAGGACTCTACAACTATAAATATATTAAAATTTTCTTAAAACAGCCAACATTTGTTCATGCATTTCTGCAGTGTAATCATAATGGGTAACTAATCTTAACTTACCTTGCCCCCCATATCGCTGTAAATAATATCGTGCTTGTCTAGGTATTCTGTGAATGTATCTTCAATATTCACATTAAAAATAACAATGTTGGTTTCTACTGGCTCTACCTTGGTAACGGCACTCAATTCAGATAAAGCTATCGCTAGTTGCTTTGCCCTATTATGATCTTCTCTCAATAGTGGGAAATGATGATCTAATGCATGTAATCCTGCTGCTGCCATAAACCTACTTGTCTCATTCCACCACCTAGAACCTTACGTACTCTTATGGCATTTTTCATTATTTCATTTTTCCCTATTAAAACAGTTCCCATAGGTGCTCCCATTCCTTTAGATAAGCAAACAGATATCGTGTCAAAGATCTCACCATACGACTTAGGATCTTGATTGGTGGCAACCAGTGCATTCCATAAACGTGCACCATCTAGATGTAGTCCCAGTTGATGTTTATCTGTTACTGCTTTTATCTCTCTAAAAGTATCTAGGGAATAACAAGCGCCACCACCTTTATTTGTAGTGTTTTCTAAACATACTAATGTCGTTAAAGGACTATGATAAAAATCTGGCGGATTAATATGATCCTCTACCTGTTGGGCGGTAATCATACCGCGATGACCATCAACCAATTTACAAGAAACACCGCTATTAAATGAAACACCACCACCTTCATAATTATAAACATGGGCATACTTATCACATATCAATTGCTCACCAGGTTGCGTATGTAGCTTTATAGCTGCCTGATTTGCCATACTACCTGTAGGAAAGTATAAAGCTGTTTCCATACCAAACATTTCTGCAATACGTTGCTCTAGCAGGTTCACTGTTGGATCTTCCTTATAAACGTCATCGCCCACATTAGCATTTATTATAGCCTGCATCATGGCAGCAGTAGGTTTTGTTACTGTATCACTCCTTAAATCTATTTTCATGTCTGTATTAATTACGCTTCCGCGAAAGCGAGATAAAAATAACAACTGCCATACATATCATCCTAGTAAGTTCTCATATATTATAGACCTATTGCTATAGCTGAGAAGACAGATAATAATCCTATTTTTGTAATTAAACATAGTCCATATATGATCACAACAGATCAGCTCAAAACGTTACAAGAACGTGTTATCGCTTTAAAAGATTATCTACAAATAGATGCTAAGGAAATCGAGATTACCAATCTTGAAGAGAAGACTTTTTCTCCTGACTTCTGGAATGACGCAAAGGCCGCAGAACTGATCATGAAAGAATTGCGTAATAAGAAACAATGGACTACAGATTATGACACTGCCACAACTCTAGCCGAAGATGCAGAAGTTCTTTATGAATTCTTTAAAGAAGGTGACGCTACTGAAGAAGAAGTCATGGTTAAATATAATGCCGCGATTGACATCACAGAAAAGTTAGAGTTTAAAAATATGCTTTCTAATGAAGGTGATGACATGAGTGCTGTTTTACAAATAACTGCTGGCGCTGGTGGAACAGAATCCTGCGACTGGGCAGAGATGTTGATGAGAATGTACATGATGTGGGCGCAAAAAAATAATTATAAAGTAAAAGAGCTCAATTTTCAAGCTGGTGATGTTGCAGGTATTAAAACGGTAACCTTAGAAATTGAGGGCGATTATAGTTTTGGGTGGTTAAAAGGAGAAAACGGTGTACATCGATTAGTACGTATATCTCCATTTGATTCTAATGCAAAACGTCACACTTCATTTGCCTCTGTTTACGTTTATCCTCTTGCAGATGATACTATAGAAATAGATATCAATCCAGCAGATATTAAATGGGATTTTGCAAGATCAAGTGGTGCTGGTGGACAAAACGTTAACAAAGTAGAGACTAAAGCAATACTGACGCACCATCCATCTGGTATCGTTATTCATAATTCTGAAACCAGATCTCAATTAGAAAATCGTGAAAAAGCAATGCAAATGTTGAAATCTCAACTTTTTGAAATTGAGCTACAAAAACGTAATGCCGCGAGAGATGAGATAGAATCTGGAAAGATGAAGATAGAATGGGGCTCGCAAATACGTAATTATGTAATGCATCCTTATAAGTTAGTTAAAGATGTGAGAACTGGTCACGAAACCGGTAATGTTGATGCCGTTATGAACGGTGATATCGATGCGTTTCTTAAAGCCTTCTTAATGGAAAGTGGTCAAGAAAAACCGTCCGATGAGTTATAAGCCTAGTCACATGGTAGTTAAGTGTAAATAGTCAATTTAAATTTGTAAAAAAAACAACATTAAGTTAACTTAACTTTAGTAATGACGGCTTAAACCGTCTGATAGATTTGTAGTCCTAGTAGAAACTAAATTAACTACAATGAAACTACAATACTTATTTCTCGCAATTTTAATCCTTCCTATTCTTGCGATAGCACAAAAACCAGATTCCGATGGTATGATAACCATTTCTGGTACTCTAGTTGATCAGTCTACTAAAAGCCCTCTAGAATTTGCAACCGTATCTTTACTAAGCACTAAACCAGGATCAACTCCTCAAGGTGGAATAACTGACATCGATGGAAAATACAATATTCAAGTAACTCCTGGAACTTATGATGTGAAGTGGGAATACATCACATTTAAGACCTTAATTAAAAAAGCAGAAGTTCTAACTGCCGATAAGGATTATGGTACAATAGAACTTGAAATTGATGTTGCAGAATTAGATGCAGCAATTGTTATTGCAGAGAAAACAACGGTAGACATAAGGTTAGATAAAAAAATATACAATATAGGTAAAGATCTGACTGTACGAGGCGGTAGCGCTAGTGACGTACTGGACAACGTCCCTTCAGTATCTGTAGATGTAGAAGGTAATGTAGCCTTAAGAGGTAATGATAATGTCACTATTCTTATTGACGGTAGACCTAGTGCATTAGTCGGTTTTAATGGAGCCGAAGCTTTAAGACAAATTCCTTCAGACGCGATTGAAAAGATAGAAGTTATAACTTCTCCTAGTGCGCGCTATGATGCAGAAGGTACAGCTGGGATTTTAAATATCATCCTTAGAAAAAACAAACTACTAGGGTTTAATGGTACCATGCAATTAGACACGGGCTATAATCCACAATTAGGACTGTCTTTTAATGGTAACCTACGAAGTGAAAAATGGAACCTATTTACCAATACAGGATTCAGATATAGAGAAACACCTGGTAATAGTAGTACGAGTACAGAATATTTATCCTCTACTGCACAAAATCGCTTTGTAAATGAAGAGCGTGTTTTTGACCGAGTAGGTAGAAATTTCTTTACCAGTCTAGGTGCAGAGTATTTTATTAATGATCAATCTAGTATTGTTGCAAACATTGTTTATCGATTAGGTAATGATGATGACTTGAACAGTAACATTATAGACCGTCTAGACGTTAACGGTAATGTAAATGAAGCAACCTCTCGTGTAGAAGCAGAATCAGAAGATGATACGAGAATACAGTATTCATTAGATTACAAAAATGATCTTGATGATAACGGCCAGAAGATTACAGCTAGTATTCAATACTCAACGTCAGTGGAAGATCAAAATGCAAATATCTTAGAGACTGAAACAACCACAAATACGATTAATGATGTGGAGAGAACACTAAGTGAGGAAGATGAGCAAAATGCCACGGCACAATTTGACTATGTATTACCTATAGGAGAAGATACTCAATTTGAGGCTGGTTATAGAGGAAATTACCGCGATATTAGTAACTCCTTTTACTTAGAAGAACAATTAACTTTCCCTACTGGTCCTCTTGTGCCAGATGCTGGTCTTAATAACACCTTTGATTATGAAGAATTAGTAAATGCTGTTTATGGTCAATACGGTAAAGAATATGGTAAATTCTCATTCCTTGCTGGTTTAAGGTTTGAGCAAACCAATGTAACCATAAGACAAGAAACAGTTGATACTGAAGAGAAGAAAAATTATAGCAGCCTCTTCCCTACTCTTAACTTAGGTTATGAAATCCAAGATGGTGAAAATATTACTTTAGGATACAATAGACGTGTAAGAAGACCACGTGGTCGTTTCTTAAACCCATTCCCTAGTAGATCTAGTGAATCTAATGTGTTTCAAGGTAATGTAGATTTAGATCCTACTTTTACAAACTCTTTAGATTTAGGATATTTAAGAAGATGGAAAAAAGTAACCTTAAGCACTTCTATATATTACAACCGTAGTGATGATAACTGGGAATTCATACAAGAAGATACAGGTGAGATAACAGATAATGGAGACCCTATCATCAGACGTACACCAGTAAACCTATCTACGCAAGAACGTATAGGGTATGAACTAACACTTACCTACAGACCTTTTAAATGGTGGACTATAAATACTGACTTCAATTTATTCCATGCAACTACAGATGGTGATTTTAACGGGACTAATTTTGATAATGAGAATACTTCTTACTTTGCAAGATTGAATCAAAAATTCAGCATCCCATCGGGTATCGATTTTCAAACAAGATTGAACTATCGTGGCGCATCAGAGAACGCACAAAGCACTAATGATGGTATATTAACCATGAATCTTGCTGCAAGTAAAGATATTATGGGCGATGACGCAACCATTTCATTAAATGTAAGTGACTTGTTTAATAGTCGTAAAAGACAAAGCACTACGATAACTGATGATTTTATAACAGATAGTGAGTTTCAATGGAGAGAAAGACAAGTTAATCTAAGTTTTGTTTACCGATTTAATCAAAAGAAGAAAAATAGTCGCGGTGATGGCGGTGGTGATGGTGAAGATTATGAATTTGAGGGATAATCTTAAATTTTTAAGTTATTCTCAAAATTATTAACAAAATATAAAACTATTAATGGATATACTCTCTTAATTTTGAATCAAAATAAACAATTATGAAAAAAACACTTTTGATTCTAGGAATTGCGTTAAGCACAGCATTTATTTCAAATGCGCAAACAGTATCTGAAAATGCTATAGGTATTAGAGCTGGTGATGGTGATGGTTTTGGTACTGAAATATCATATCAAAGAGCCTTAGGTGATAATAACCGACTAGAGATAGACCTAGGTTATGAAGATGGAGAAAACTTTGACGGTTTTAAAGCAACAGGATTATACCAATGGTTATGGAATATCGAAGGTGGATTTAACTGGTATGCAGGTGCTGGTGGTGGTTTAGGAAACGTAAGTCTAGATGACGATTTCCCAGGTAGAGGTAATTTTGAAGATGATTCTGAAACGTTTCTTTTCGGTGCCGCACAAGTAGGTATAGAATACAACTTTGATATCCCACTATTGATATCTCTTGATGTAAGACCAGAATTTTATTTTGGAGACTTTAGGGATGGTAATGATTTAGATATCGCATTAGGGTTGAGATATCAATTTTAAAAAATAAGAACATTTTTAATTAATAACGCTTCCTAAAAAGAAGCCGTTATTTTTTATCATCATGCGTCACCTTAATAATTTGAAAAGGTGTCGTAAGACTCATAGTAGCCATATCACCTTCTGCCTTAATAAGCTCAAAATTAAAGTGCAATAAATTCTTCTCATTACGCACTTCAGTGACCTCTACAGAGTATCCGCCAGTTGATTTCTGACCGCCATAGGCAAAGACTAAGGCTTCTTTTTTAAAGTTAACACTCGGGATTTTCAAACCTGGTTTACGGGTACTGTTAATTTGCCCCCCCATTAATTCTTGCATAGATTCTTCTGACTGGACAACAATCGTTTCTTGTAATTCGTGATTACTATTGTTACCTTCTAGTATTACTTCATAATAGGAAGTAAGTCCAAAAACCTTTTCTGGAGTATCCATTTTTTTACCTTTACAGCTACTAGTTAACGTGATACTACTTATTACTAGAAACAGTAGAGAGAATGTCTTTATATAATTTTTCATATTGTGGTATTATTAACTGAATGTCAAATTGTTTCGCTTTCGCGAAACGTTATTCTTAAATTGTAATAGTCTAGCATCATCTTCTAAAATATGAATTGCATTTTGTGCCATTTCATCAATATCTCCTACTTTGCTAGTAAAACCTGTAACTCCATCTTCATTAACCTCTGGTAATCCACCTGTATTTGAAGATATAACAGGAGTTTTGTTTGCCATAGCTTCTAGAGCTGCTAGCCCAAAACTTTCTTTCTCAGATGGTAGTAAAAATAAATCTGTGAAACAAAGAATACGATCTATCTCAGTACTATTACCTACCCATTTGATTTGTAATTGTAACTTTTTAGACTTGGCATATTCTTCTGCCTCAAATCGCTCTGGACCATCGCCTACCATAATCAAAATAGCCGGTATTTTTTCTTGAATCTTTTCAAAAATTTTAACCACGTCCATAATTCGTTTAACAGGCCTCATATTACTTACATGAGTAATAATGCGTTCTTCTGGAAAAGCCATTACCGTACGATCACAGTCTGTAAACTCTGTTTTATAGTTAGACATATCGATGAAGTTAGGCACCACATCAATATGCTTTGTAATATCAAACAATTCTAAGGTGTCTCTTTTAAGACTGTCAGAAACTGACGTGACTACGTCACTATTATTAATACTAAAGGTTACACTAGGCTTATATACAGGATGATTACCTACTAAAGTAATGTCTGTACCATGCAATGTAGTTACCATAGGTAATTTAATACCTAAATCCTTCAACATTTGTTGCGCCATGTAGCCTGCATATGCATGTGGAATAGCATAATGTACGTGTAGCAGTTCAATACCATATTCTTGAACGACATTAACTAATTTACTAGATAAAGCAAGATCATATGGTTGATAATGAAATAAAGGATACTCCTCTACATTAACTTCATGAAAGAAAATATTTTTTGCAAGTAGTTCTAATCGTACGGGCTGTTTATAAGTCACAAAATGAATCTCGTGTCCTCGTTGAGCTAGCGCAGTCCCCCAACATTGTAGCCACTACTCCACTACCGCCATAGGTAGGATAACATACTATTGCAATTTTCATTAGAATTTATTTTGTAATTGGTTTTTAAAATTAATCAATTATCGCATCATATATGATTTGCTGGATGTTAGTTCTTATATTCTCTGATAAGAGAAATCTATTCTCTGCACTGGGAAAAATACGGTTGGATAGAAAAACATACACTATTTCAGAGTCTGGATCTGCCCAAGTGTAGGCGCCCGTAAAGCCGCTATGACCAAAACTAGTCATACTAACGCAACCACATGTAGGTCCAACTTCATCAAGTTGTGGTTTATCAAAACCTACACCACGTCTTACTTCTTGATCACAGTAATAGCAGGTGTTAAATTTAGATATCGTTTCTGGCTTAAAATAAGTAACATCTCCATAACTACCATTCTGCAAATACATTTGCATCATTTTTGCAACATCATTTGCATTAGAGAATAATCCAGCGTGACCACCTATTCCACCTTGCATTGCAGCACCTTGGTCATGTACAAACCCATGTATTAATTGACCACGATAGGTCATGTCGTTTTCAGTAGGCACTATTTCATCTTTAGAGAATCTATCTAATGGTAAATACCCCATATAATTCATTCCCATTCTTTTATAAAAATGACTAGTTGTTAACTCATGTAAGGTTTTTTTAGATCTATCCTCAATATATTTTTTGAGTAAGTAATATGGTAAATCGCTATACTTATATTCCTGACGGCTTCTTAATTCACTATTTGCGATTCGATTAAATATAGTATCTTGAATGATTCCATTTGCAAATAAATTCTGTGCGACTTCTACATTATATATAGACGACTTTGAGTTTCTATAATATTGCGACATTGGTCTCGAGGTAATGCTATCTAGAGTATATCTATAAAAAGGAATCCAGGCTTGTAATCTCGCATAATGAGACAACATTGATTTAATGGTAATATCCTTTTTATTTGTGGTCGATAATTCGGGGATTAATGTCCCTATAGAGTCTTCTAAATCAATTACGCCTTCTTCTTCAAGCTCCATTACTAATGGTAAAGTCCCCATTATTTTAGTTAATGAGGCTATATCATAGACATCTTCATCATTAACAGCCACCTCTTTTGAATAAGTATGATAGCCAAAGTTCTTTTGATACACAACTTTACCACGACGAGCCACTAGGATCTGCATACCTGGAGCACCTAAGCTGTTTACCGTATAATTTGCAATACTGTCAATTTTAGAAAGTTTGTAAGAATCTAAACCTACACTACTAGGTGTATTTCCATAAGCTAAACGACGTAAGTAAGGTGTATCTACACCATCATTTACTTTAAACTGGTTACCTGCACTCACTGGTAATCTTCCCACCGCTGGTCGAGCTCCAAAGATTATTTGAGCACTGATTTTCTGGCTCCACTCACTGTTTTGATAACTCATCAAAATACCTTCAAAATTTTCAACAGTATTAAGTTGGGCAAGCATATAAGGTCTTACAAAAGCATCAAAAACAACATCATGCGTTCTTGCAATTTCATAAAGCCACGTAAGTTGTGTAGATTTTATTTGATATCCTTTCCACGGACTATCATTACTGCGGTGCAAGCCTACAATAACAGTATTATAGGACTCTAACTTCATAAGTAATTCATTTAGTTGAGTTGCTTTTACCTGAGTCACCTTAGAGTATTTATTTAATTCTTTTAGAAAAACAGCACCGCTATCATCACCTAATTCAACATATGCGATTTTTTTAAGCTCTAAATTTTTAAGAGGTAAAATAGAATCTTTATTGCGCAAGACTGTTACTGCCTCAGAAATAGCTCGCTCATATACTACATCATCACTTTCTGTATTTAAATCGTTAATAAGATTAAAAGTGCTTATGGGACGATATTTATGTAAACCAGATGCGTATTTAGCTTTTAAAATCTTTTTAACTGAATGTTCTATACGTTCATCAGTAATATCACCACTAGCCCAAGCTGCAATTATTTTATCAATCGCCTTAGGAACATTTTCAGAAATAAGCAGCACATCATTACCTGCCTTAAAAGCTTGTAAATCAATCTGTCCAGGCTCACTAAAATTAGACGCTCCTTTCATATTTAAAGCATCTGTAAATATGAGACCTCTAAAGCCCATTCTATTTTTTAATAAATCTGTAACTACTTTTTCACTAATACTGGTTGGGTAACCTGGTCTAGGTTCTAAACTTGGTATATTTAAATGGGCAACCATCACACTTGCCATTCCTTCTTGAAAAAGTTTACGATACGGATACAACTCTACACTATCGATACGCTCTGCACTAAACTCTACGGTAGGTAATGTTTTATGACTATCTTGATCTGTGTCTCCATGCCCAGGAAAATGCTTTGCACAAGCCAGTGTTCCTGTGCTTTGCATTCCTTTCATAAAAGCTTGTGACTTATCTGTCACATTATACATATCCTCACCAAAGCTACGATTACCTATAATCGGGTTATCTGGATTTGTGTTAATATCTACATCGGGCGCAAAATTGATATGTACTCCTAATCTCTTGCAATGTTGACCTATACGTCTACCTACATCATAGCTAGAACGTGTGCTAGGTGTTGCTCCTAGTGTCATATTCCATGGAAAAGCATAAGTGCTGTCTAATCGCATGCTTAAACCCCCATTCTGCATCCATTGCAATAAGCATGGGCGTTTTTGATTTACTTTGTAACTCATTAGTTAGATGAGCTTGTTGTAGTGGTCCACCTTTAGAAAAAATAATACCTCCTATTTTCTGTTCTTCAACTAATTTTCTAACAGCAGCCACATGAGCCTTTCCTTTATTAGAAAACAAATCAACCATAAACAGTTGACCCACTTTTTCTCTTTGATTCAGACTATTATAAACACTATCTACCCATTTTATTTGAGCGATAGAGTCATTAGTAATTAATGGGTCATGAGAAGAGAATTGTGCCTGTGAAGTATATGCTTTGGCGAAAGCGAATATCAAAAGTAATCCTTGTAATAAAGTCCTATTCATAATATACAATAGCATTTAAGGAAAGGGTTTCAAGAACCATTCCTAAAGCAACAAGATAGAAACTTAACGCTTCATCTTAAGTTAATAAAGAGAAAATAATAACGGACTTTTAAACTAGTTTATCAACTAGAAAAAGCGCGAATGCCAGCTCTCACTAGCAGGAACTTCCCAGTGCTCGCGATACTCACCTACGTTTGTAACAAGGTTATTAAAAACGATTGTGTTAGGAGAAACCGACTTTGCTTTGGCCATTTTTTTAAAGTCACTTAATTCTTTATGTGCCACATATTGACCATTTTTAAAGGTGACATTCATTTTATCCATAAGATCAATCCTGAAAGATTTTTCTATTGATTGAATAAAGCGGACACTAGCATCTATAGAACAACCTGTAGCGCCTGCTGTAGTCTGATCTAAACCTATGACTATAAATCTATTATATGGATACTCTACACCAGCTTTTAAATCTTTACCATGGCTGTCCATTGCTGTAAAAAGTTATCCATTTGAGGCTTTAACTCATTAAGCTCATCTGTAGTAAATGGTCTATTTGCTTGATAGATCCATACTCTAGCTTCTTCTGGTAAATCTTTAAAATTTGCGTGCATAGTTATTCTTCAATTTTAGTAAGTACTAACATGTTTCTATATTCTTGTATCCTAAGATCGTACATGTTTTTTTCTACATAAGTAAATGTGTACTTCTTCTTTTTTTTCATTGCTGTTTCTAACAGATTATCATTTTCTACATATTCTAACCATAGAAACTTACGCACTCTTCCGGTATCATCTTTTATACTAATGGTATAAATTGTTCATTAGAAAAGTCTATAACCTTACCTGTCAATGTAAAAGACATAGGTGCGCTATCTGCAGTATAACCCATTTCTTCAAAATCTTCATCACCAGCCATAGATAGAAATAAGGATATAGATGATGGGCAATTAACCACCATGTGCATACCCAATTGTTCTCCATATGCCTCTAGCACCTCATCACCTGCAGTAAAGTCTAATCCATTTTCTTTATAATATTCTGGATCAGTTGCATATGCTTTAAACATACTTTCTGTGAAAACTTTTAAAGCTTCAATACTGGTCAAGTTATCGATATCACCTTCTTCCTCTAGATGCGCACAAATACTGTTAGATAATTTATCTAGCACTTCATCTTCTAATTTTTGTGCATTGGAAAATATAGTAACCAATAATAGTAAGATTGTAATTTTAAATTTCATATGATTTTACATTTTCTTTTTTTTCACCATCCACCGTGTAGCAATGGCCATAAATGTTCCAAAAATTAGAGTACTAAAAACGAACTTTACTTCATGAAAAGGTAATTCACTAGCATAATCAAATGCTGCCATTATCCCTGCGTAAACTAAACCAGAAAATAGGCCTAGTACAATACGGTTTTTCCAAGGTATTTTATCGGGTTCATTATTTTTCATTTTAAAGATCTTCGGCACTTGCAATCATCTCTGCAATGTCTAATACCTCTATTTTCCCTTCTTTCTCTGCGGCTTTTATTCCATCACTCATCATCGTGTTACAGAAAGGACATGCTGCTGCGATAATATCTGCACCTGTATCTAACGCCTCATCTGTGCGTTCTATATTGATCTCTTTATTACCTGGTTCAGGTTCTTTGAACATTTGTGCTCCACCAGCTCCACAACATAACCCGTTACGCTTACTGCGTTTCATTTCTACTAGTGCAGCATCTAATTTTTCTATAAGCTCACGTGGTGCCTCATAAATCTCGTTTGCACGTCCTAAATAACACGGATCATGATAGGTGATTTTTTTCCTTTAAATTTCCCGCCTGATATAGTTAATTTACCATTTGCAATAAGGTCTTTTAAGAATGAGGTATGATGAATAACTTCATAATTCCCACCTAATTCTGGATATTCATTTTTAAGTGTATTAAAGCAGTGTGGACATGCTGTTACTATCTTTTTGATTTCATAACCGTTAAGAACCTCTATGTTCATCATGGCCTGCATTTGAAAAAGGAATTCATTTCCAGCTCTTTTTGCTGGATCACCTGTACAACTTTCTTCTGCCCCTAAAACAGCAAATTCAACACCAGCCTTATTCAACAACTTTACAAACGCTTTTGTAATCTTCTTTGAACGGTCATCAAAACTTCCACTACATCCTACCCAAAATAAAACCTCTGGAGTCTTTCCTTGAGCTATAAATTCTGCTGCTGTAGGTACTTTTATCAATTCACTCATAATTGTTATGTTGAGATGTGTATGTTACGCTTTCGCAAAAGCGAATTCATCATCTTTCTATTTTTTAAATACTTCTATTGTTACTTCTTGCTCAACTAGATGGGTAAATTTACCCTTATATCTAGTTGCACGCACCATATGGTTATCAATCCAGTGGTAGTTACCACCTCTAGGTTTACCCATTAATAAGCTGTGATACTTAAATCCATGCTTCTTCAACCACATTTCTGTAACTTCTCTATGTTCTTCTGTTCTCGAAGTGAAAAAACAAATCACGTGACCTGTATCAAACCACTCATTGAGCGTTTTTAATGCGTCTGGAAAAGGAGCGCAAGTTGCCATGCGCTCAGGTTCTTCATTAGGCACATCATCAGTAATAGTCCCGTCAATATCGATTAAATAATTCTTAACGCCTTCTGGCAAGATAGGACTCGCTAAAGAACCATCATCGTTTTTTGCTTCTAGGTATTCGTTTTCTTCTTTCATACTATAATTCGTCTGCCCAGTTTAATCGATCCATCTGGTTATATGGCCATGGTGCACCGTTATTCTCGATATTTGTCAAAGCATTATTTAAATCTGTAGGTGCTGCACTATTTTCTAGCACTAAGTATCTTCTCATGTCCATAATGATACTTAAAGGATCAATTCCTATAGGACAAGCTTCAACACATGCATTACACGTAGTACACGCCCATAATTCTTCTGTTGTGATATGATCATTTAATAGCTTTTTCCCATCATCTTTCCATTCACCTTCTTTATTAATGACAGATCCTACTTCTTCTAGTCGATCACGTGTTTTCATCATTATAGCACGTGGGCTTAATTTCTTACCCGTAATATTTGCTGGACATTCTGATGTACATCGACCACACTCTGTACAGGTATATGCGTTTAAAAGCTGAACTTGATCAAGGTCAAAGATATCGCTAGCTCCTAATGAAGCTGGCTCTTCATCCATAGCATCTGGATCTGGTGCAGCAAATGGGTCAGCATCTGGATCCATCATCAACTTAACTTCTGCAGTCACAGCTTCCATATTTGTAAACTGACCTTTAGGAGTCAATTTAGCAAAGTAAACATTAGGGAAAGCAAGCATGATGTGTAAATGCTTAGACCAATATAGGTAGTTTAAGAAAATTAGAATTCCAACGATGTGAATCCACCATGCTGCTCTTTCTATAACGATAAGAGTAGTATCAGTCATATTTTCAAAAAATACAGCTACAAATTGAGAAACTGGAAACGATCCAAAGATCTCGCCTGCATGAGCATATCCATCCACACCACGAGTTTGAAGAATGAAGTCCGTAGCGTTCATTATTAAAAATAAACTCATTAATACTACTTCAAAATACAGAATGTAGTTGGCATCATTTTTAGGCCATCCTTTTAATTCACCCATTGTGAATCGTTTGATATTCATGGCATTTCTTCTAATCCAAAATACAACAACTGTAACCAGAACGAGTAAGGCTAATATTTCGAAAGTTCCTATCAAGAAGTCATAAACACCACCTAAATATGGAGCAAATATGCGATGCGTACCAAACAGTCCATCGATGATGATTTCTAGTACTTCAATATTAATAATTACAAAACCTACGTATACAACAACATGCAAGAAACCAGCAATAGGTCTACGTACCATCTTAGATTGTCCTAAGGCGATACGAGCCATTTGTGCCCATCGTTCCTTTTTATTGTCTGAGCGATCTACTGCCCTACCTAGTTTAATATTGCGTATCATCTTGCGTATGTTACTTGTAAAGTAACCTACACCAGCAATTAGTAAAAGGGCAAAAATGATTTGTGGAATGTATTCCATGTATAAAAATTATTTAGTTGGGTCTTCTGGTTCTTCATATGGTCCTGGTCTCTTTCCAAAGACAGAGAAATGGACATAACGTTTAGGATTGAGCTTCATATCCTGCAATAAATCCGCTGCTTGTTCTGTTGCTCTTTCCAAATTTGTATAGAGTTTGTCGTCGGTCATTAGCTTCCCTAACGAGCCTTCTCCGTTACTTACTTTATCTAGTACAGAATTGAACTTTCCTATTGTTTGCTCTAATTGTTTTACTGTACCAGCTATTTCTACTTGTGCAAGAGTATCAGATATTTTAGCAAAATTTTCTGTAGTTACATCTAAGTTTTTTAATGTTCTACCTAGAGTTTCCTTATTGTCTGCAAGCAATGTATTTGCATTGCGTGATAATGCCTTAAATTCTACAAGCGTTTTATTTAATTCTTCTAATGAGGAAGTGATTGCTGCTCGTGCATCTGGATTAAGTGTTTTATTAACTGCAACCAGTACACTATCTGCACTCACTACCATATGTTCAATTTTATCTTTTAAGGGAATAAATTGATCCATCACTTCACCTTGTAAACCTTTATCAAGCTTAGACTGTAGTGTATCTCCAGATTTTGCGGCAATTGCTGTAGACTCAAAATTAGGAACTATGCTAGCGCCTTTCCTCCTATTAGGCTAGTACTGTATACACTTGCTGTACTTTCTGATGAAAAAGAGAATTCTCCATTCACATGAAATTTTACAATAAGCCTACCACTATCATCTAAAAATTTGATGTCATCTATATTACCTACTCTTAAACCATTAATCGTTACAGGAGCTGACTTGGTAAGCCCTTCAACATTATCATAAACGGCATAATAGATTCTATTATCCTCTAAAAGGTTACTACCTTTTAAATAAGAATAACCAAAAATAAACAGCGCTATCGCTACAACGGTAAGAATACCTACTTTAACTTCTTTGGATAATTTCACAGATACGGTGTTTTTGACAAATTTAAATAAAGCTACCTATTTTGTAGCCTAATCTCAACATATTTAGCAATACATTATAATCGTCTAGTCACACCATTCTCAACAACGACTATAAAAGCACCATCATATCCAGATTTATTTGCTCTTTTCTTAAGCTCAACTGCAGCTTCAAGATTGCTTAATTTACCGGTGTAATATCGATAAATACCTCCTGATTTCTCTCTAGAGATTTCAGGAAGCTTTTTAAAATTATAAGATTTTGCAGCCACTTCATTAGAACTTGCAGCTATTTGAACCATGTAAATCATTGATGAATTCTCAACATCACCATTAGGCACAATGATTTGAGAATTACTTCCTTCTTCAATATTAATAGGTTCTACTTCAAAATTATTAATGTCTCTATTTTTTTGATAATTAAGAATAGCCTTAAAAATAGACTGTGCTACTTTATCCTGGCCAGCGTTGCTATTTAGAAAATTACGCTCTTCGGTATTTGTTATAAACCCAGTTTCAATTAAAACACTAGGCATGTAGGATAATCGTAACACTGCAAATCCAGCTTGTTTTACTCCACGATTTTTTCTTTTTAAAGCTTCTTCAAATTTAGTCTGCACATTTGCCGCCATTTCTATACTATTATCTAAAAAATCTTCTTGCGTTAAAAGGCTTGCTGCAAATGATGAAGGATCATTAGGATCAAATCCTGCATACTTCTCTTCATAATTATCTTCTAATAGAATTACAGAATTCTCTCTTTGAACTACTTCTAGATTATCATCACTGCGATGCAGACCTAGTACCCATGTTTCGTTTCCTTTGGCGCTTTTATTAGCTGCAGCATTACAATGTACCGACACAAAAAGATCTGCCTTTGCTTTATTTGCAATAGATGCGCGCTCATGTAATTCTAGAAATTTATCTGTAGTACGCGTGTAAACAACTTTAATCTCTGGATTTTTTGCTAATAGAGCTCCTATCTTTTTAACGACTTTAAGTGCGATATCCTTCTCATTGACGCTTCCTACTTTCTTACCTGGATCAGTTCCACCATGCCCAGCATCTAGCACTATAGTAAACTTTTTACTACCAACAATTGTAGAATCTAAAGGCGTATTTGCCTGAATTACAACAGGAAAAGTGATTAATGCAATAATTAAAAGTATATACGTTTTCATTATAGTGTTCATAGGTGTTAAGGTGCTTTTGATAACTACGCTTCGCGAAAGCGTAATTCATAAAAACGCATAAAAAATTATACGTAAGTTTTTGAGGTTTCAAAAACCAGTACCATTTCGTTATTAAA
>NZ_BBMK01000010.1 GCF_000755285.1 Nonlabens ulvanivorans
TTGGTGATTTGGTGATTTGGTGATTTGGTGATTTGGTGATTTGGTGATTTGGTGATTAAATGTGTTATTTATTTTTGAGGCTTCGTCTTAGTGCTGAAATCATTTTTCCGATTTCAGTTAACAATTTACGGTTTTCTTCAAATTCTTTATGACTAATATATTTCCTCAAAAATGCTTTAGAATTCCAAGTTACACATTCGTGGCTACTATCCCAAGCCATTTTTAAGTACCTATTGAAATTTGCATCTGTACTTCCATAACCTTCTGAAATATTTGCGGCTATTGAGTCTGCTGCACGAGCGTACTGGGAACTTAAACGATACATTTCTTTCTTAGGAAAACCTTCTGTAATCGTATTGATTTTCTCGCCAAATGCCATAGCCTTTTGATAGACCAGAAGATCTTCAAATTTAAAATGATAGTCACTCTTAAACATTTTTATAATTAAAATTAAACTCAAAGACTCACTGACTCAAAGACTCACAGCTCCGTAAGTTTCAAAGTAGTATTATAATTCCGCATAGTAGAAACAACATCTAGTTTCTTCTCAAACCACGCATTAGTCATTTTAGTTTTCCCAAAACCGACTCCGCAATAGAAATAAATCACATTATTTACAATTTTAAAAGTTTCTAATTCAGTTGAGAATGACATCACCTCTTCCACTTTATCTTGTTCTGGAATCTCACTTAAAAAGCCAAAACTCATAAATTTTGCATCATCCATCGTTCTCGTCTTAAATGGATTTACTTGTAGTATTTCCTTAAACTGAGATTGCTTTTTCACAATTACAGGAATGTCCATGTCAAAATCAGATTTCAATAAATCGCTATTAAAAATAATATTCCCAGATTGTATATAAGTTGTCACACCATAAAAAGAGGTTTTCCCAAGTGCATCACGCAACAGCGCCATGGGTAGTTTGTTCTTACCGCCTACGTTAACGCCTCGCAATAGTGCTACATATCTCATTACAGTGAGAATTTAGTTCCAGCAGTATTCATCTTGCGCAATAACGGTGAGCATCTATAACGATCTTCTCGGTATAAATCATACATCGCGTCCAGTTCATTCACGCACCAATCGATTCCTTTTTCGTTTGCCCAGGCGAGTAATCCTTTTGGATAATTCACACCTTTGGTCATAGCACTATCTATTCCTTGTGCCGTTGCGATGTTTAAAAACAAGGCATCTGCTGCCTCATTGATAAGCATTATGAGTACTCGATCTTGAATTTCTTTTATAAGTTCAGGAGATTTTACTGGGTCCGCTTTCGCGAAAGCGTGCTCACTATCCACATTCACATAATCATAAAAACCTCTTCCAGATTTACGACCTAACCAGCCAGCCTCAACCAATCGTTTTTGAGTCAACGCAGGCTTGTAACGTGGATCAAAGTAAAAGGCTGCAAAAACAGTCTCCGTCACCACATAATTCACATCGTGACCTATATAATCCATCAATTCAAAAGGCCCCATTTTAAAACCCAATCCTTTCAATGCATAGTCTATAGTGCAAAACTCGCCATTCCTTCTTCATAAATACGCAGCGATTCACTGTAAAAAGGTCGCGCCACACGATTTACTATAAAACCAGGCGTATCCTTTGCTACAGCAACTACTTTCTTCCAGTTCTCAATGGTGGTAACACAAGTATCTGTGACATTTTGAGACGTTTGTACCGCAGGAATCACCTCAACAAGTTTCATTAATGGCGCTGGATTAAAGAAGTGGATCCCTATACAACGCTCTGGTTTATTGAGTGATGCTGCAATACTCGCGATACTTAAACTAGAAGTGTTAGAAGCAATAATACAGTTGTCAGACACGTGAGCTTCTAATTCTTGAAACACCTTTTTCTTTATATCAAGGTTTTCAATAATCGCCTCGATGGTAAGATCAGAGTCGGTAGATCCTTTACCGTACTAACATAAAAGATATTGGATTGTATGCGAGTTTTCTCAGCAGCATCTATTCTACCTTTCTCAATAAGTCGGTTCATTATCTTTTCAAGAGCCGCTTGCGCTTTGTCCAGTTGCGCTTGATTTACATCAAACAGTTTTACTTGACAACCAGCCGTGGCAGCTACTTGAGCAATACCACTACCCATGGTTCCTGCTCCTATTACTCCTACTTTATTTATATCCATAGATTTAATAATTCACCTTTAATTTTTCGCTATTATTAGTTTCTTTTGCTCACCAAATATAATAAGTTAGTTAGTGAAGTTATCTAATAAACTCATAAGTCTTGACCGGATACACAATATAAACACGTTGATTATTTGCCCTTACAAATAAATTGTTTTGAACTATTGGGCAATAGGACCTAGATTTGTTTATAAGCTCAAGGCATTAAGTTACTTTTATAACTGGCCAACTAAAAAACATTGTACTATGCTTTCTTCTTTTTATGATACTAAAAATTTAAAAGGTGATCTCACTGGTGGTCTAGTCGCTGGTGTTGTTGCACTACCTCTTGCACTAGCATTTGGTGTTCAATCTGGTTTAGGAGCTATTGCTGGACTATATGGTGCTATCGCGGTTGGGATTTTTGCAGCTATCTTTGGTGGTACTGCAACTCAAGCTAGTGGACCTACTGGACCTATGACGGTAGTATCTGCTGCTTTAGTGGTAAAAGCTATTGAACTTACCGGCAGCGTAGAAGCCGCGATGCCTATAATCATACTTACGTTTTTAACTGGTGGGATTATTCAAATGCTTTTTGGCTTTATCAACATAGCTGGATACATTAAATACTTCCCTTATCCTGTGGTTTCTGGCTTTATGAGCGGTGTAGGTTTAATCATTATTTTACTTCAAATATTCCCGCTTTTTGGAATGGTATCGCCTAAAAACACATTGAAAGTTCTAGGTGACATGCCGTTATTAATAGAAGGGTTTAATTGGCAAGCACTAGTATTAGGCGCACTAACCGTATTCATTTATTATACATTTCCTAAAATTACTAAAGCGATACCTAGCGCACTTGTTGCATTGATTGTTGTTTCTGTTGTTGCTTATTTCTTACCATGGCAAGTGCCTATCATAGGTGATATTCCATCTGGATTACCTTCTTTAAAGCTAAATGGGATTTTAGATATTGACTCGAGTGCCTATGCACTTGTGGCCGAATATGCATTAGTTCTAGCTGTTTTAGGATCTATAGATTCTTTGCTCACATCAGTCATTGCAGATAATATGACCAAAACTAAACATAATAGCAACAGAGAGTTAATAGGTCAAGGAATTGGGAACATGGTTGCTGCGATATTTGGTGGTATTCCTGGAGCAGGAGCTACAAAGGGAACGGTTGTAAATATAAATTCTGGTGGAAAAACACGCTTATCAGGTGTGTTACATGGATTATTTCTTGCAGCAGTTTTACTAGGTTTAAGTGGTCTTGCAGCGCATATTCCACTAGCGGTTCTTGCCGGAATCTTGATTCCTATCGGTTTTAAAATTATAGATACAAAAGGACTTAAGCATTTACTTGCGGTACCACGTGCAGATGCCGTAGTATTAATTATCGTACTGTTGATGACTACATTTGGTAGTCTAATACAAGCGGTAGGTATCGGAGTTATACTGGCATCCTTACTATTTATGAAACGCGCAAGCGATCTAGGAGAAAAAGGACTAGAAGTAGGAACTCTTGCAGGATTTGACGGTGAACAACCTTGGAAAGACGAGCAAGAGTTATATAATACTTTTAAGGATCAAATTTATATAAAGCACCTCTATGGACCGCTGTTCTTCGGTTTCACGTCACACTTTCAAGAAACCATTAAAGCTCTTTCTCCAGAAGTAAAAGCGTTGATAATTCGTCTGGATCGAGTTCCTTACATAGATCAATCTGGTTTGTATGCTTTAGAAAATGCGGTTCTAGATTTAGAAAAACGTGATGTAAGGGTAGTTCTTACCGGTTTACAAGAACAACCTAAAGATAAATTAGAATCGATTGATATCATACCAGATTTGGTAAGTGAGTCTGAGACTTTTGCAACTATAGAAGAGGCCTTTGAGTACTTAAAAAATCATTTTAAATTATAAAAACGGTTCTATTTTCCCTTAAAAACAGGCTTACGTTTCTCCATAAAACTAGCAACACCTTCGGCATAATCTTCTGTAGAAGCGCTTTCTATTTGTAGTTTAGACTCAAGCGTTAGTTGCTCTTCTACCGTATTGTAAAACGATTGATTCAGTGCTTTTTTAGTATTAGCTAACGCTACTGTAGGTAATGCGGCTAACTTTTGTGCTGTTTTTTGAGCGGTCGCTAGAAAATCTGCATCAGGAATAGATTTATAGATCATTCCCATTTGGTCAGCTTCTGGAGCT
Source organism: Nonlabens ulvanivorans (assembly GCF_000755285.1). Lineage (GTDB taxonomy): Bacteria > Bacteroidota > Bacteroidia > Flavobacteriales > Flavobacteriaceae > Nonlabens > Nonlabens ulvanivorans_A. The sequence goes on from NZ_BBMK01000010.1 coordinate 4,337, forward strand.
GTAATTTTATCGGCAAGCATCATCGCAGCACTTGCTTTTCCAAAACCTATTAATCTAGGTAAAAAGAACGTTCCAGCACTATCTGGAATCAAACCTATTTTAGAAAAAGCTTGTATAAAAGCAGCACTTTCTGTTGCGATAACTACATCACAACATAGAGCTATGTTTGCACCTGCACCAGCGGCAACACCATTTACGGCAGCAACTACTGGTTTTGCAAGATTTCTTATTTTAAGCACTATAGGGTTATAATGATCGTCTAGAATGGCTTTAAAACCTGGGTTCAATTCTGGATCGGTAATTTCTTGAATATCCTGACCAGCACAGAAGGCTTTTCCTTCTCCTACGATAATCACCGCTCTCACCTCTTCATTTGAAGCACATTGATCCAGTGCATCTTGCATAGCAAATGCCATCTCGCGATTAAAAGAATTGAATACTTGTGGTCTATTTAAAGTTATGGTTGCAACGCCGTTATCGACTTGCATTAGGATAGAATCTGACATGAATTTATTTATATTTAAATATCGTCTTCGACAGGCTCAGACTGATATTTTAGTTTTAGAAATTTATTATAAAGGTAGTGGTTGTCATACTTTCGCGAAAGCGAGATTACTTCAAACACTTAAAATAATCAAATGGCTCTAAGCAAACCTCACACTGGAACATAGCCTTACAGGCCGTAGAACCAAACTGGCTGACCAACTTGGTGTTTTGTGAACCGCAGTTGGTACATTTCACGAGTTTCTTCTCATTGAGAAGCACATCTTTATCTGCTGTTTCTTCTAGTGGAGCGGCGATACCGTATTCTTCTAGCGCTTTACGACCACGCTCGGTAATCCAGTCAGTCGTCCACGGCGGACTCATAATTAATTGTATGTGAGTTGTGTATCCGTGAACTGCAAATGCTCGCTCTAGATCATCGCCTATAACATCCATCGCCGGACAACCGCTGTAAGTAGGCGTTAGTTTTATAGTAATCTCTTTTCCTTCAACTATAACTTCTCGGATTACCCCAAGGTCGACCACGTTTAATACAGGTATTTCAGGATCTTTCACAGATTCTAAAACATCTAATAATTCTTGAGATATGTTATAGTTTTGGATCATATTGAATATCGAATATCGATTAAATTACCACTTACTATCAGGATAAGCACGCTGCATATACTGCATATCTGCAAGAATGTAACCCATGTGTTCACTGTGTAAACCTTCTTTGCCGCCTTTTTGAAAATATTCTACTTCTGGAATATCAAGTGTTGCTATAGAAAGTAATTCACCTACTTTTTCATAGTAGTATTCTTTTAATTGCAACATATCTGGCGCTACACCAGCAGCAATCATAGCATCATCTGCCTTTGTGGTGTGAAACAACTCATCTGTATAAATCCAAAGATCATTTACAGCTTGTTGTACACGTGTTTTACTCTCCTCGGTTCCGTCGCCTAAACGTTTTAACCAGTCACCAGAAAAACGCTCGTGGTAACTTGCTTCTTTGATTCCTTTAAAGGCTAACGCTCTTAAAGTCTCGTCTGCACTTTGTTGTAAAGCACCTAAGAACATTCTATTATATACATCAAAGAAAAACTGACGTACAATCACGTAACCGAAATCAATATTAGGCTGCTCTACCAGTAATACACTTTTATATTCTCGTTCCTTTCTTAAAAATGCGATGTCATCTTCAGTAGACTTATCACCTCTTAATTGCGCTATATATTGGTAATAACTACGCACTTGACCTAACATATCTAGTGAGATATTAGTAAGTGCAATATCTGGCTCTAGATTAGGACCGTGACCACAAAGTTCTCCTAGACGCTGACCAAGAATCAAATAGTTATCTGCTACTCCTAAAAGGTAGTTGATTAAGTGTTGCTTGTTTTCCTTTGATTCAAGGAATTGTGGGTTTAATTCTTTTATGGGTTTCATATAAAAGTTTAAGTTGAAGTTGAAGTTTAAGATAAAGCTTAATTCAGCCTCATTTAACTCTATGACTTAGATTTGATTATTGCTCGTAAAATTTTTATTAGTTTTAAAGACTCTTGCGATAATTTCTCAAGCTCAGTTTTATAATTTAACTCGGCTCCTATTTGGATTAAAAGATTGTTTCGACATTCTTTTATCTCTTTATGAGCAATGTTGAGCTTATTTAAATTGCCTTTTTGACTACTTGCGCCTAAGAATTCACCAAAGTTTAATGCTACAGATCCTGAAGAACGAATGATTTGTTATTGATAATACCGAGAGGCATAATCAGTCCAGTCCGCTTTACGTGAAACTTTCACCATATCTACGGCAAACTTGATTAACCTATCCTCTAAATCGTATTTCTTTCCATCCATATTTAAAGTTGATCCTAAACTTAAGTTTATACTCAATGAATTACATGTGTTTTAATTCTTCAGGTAACTCATAAAAAGTAGGATGTCTGTACACTTTATCTGTAGCCGGTTCAAATAACTCGCCACTTGCCTCTGGACTGCTGGCCGTAATATTATTAGACTCTACTACCCAAATACTCACGCCTTCATTTCTACGTGTGTAGACGTCGCGTGCGTTATTCATTGCCATTTCAGCATCTTCGGCATGCAAGCTACCGCAATGTCTGTGTTCTAATCCGTTTTTAGATCTTATAAAAACTTCCCAAAGTGGAATTTCTTGACTCATATATATTTAAATTTAAGTTTAAACTTAAGTTTAGTTTAAAGGTTACTATTGCGCTGACCTCATTATTCTGCAGACATTTCACAAGAGATTTTTTACAGGCTTTAAACCGCTTGCGCAGTTTCTTCTTTTCTTACTTTTTGTTTAGCCGCATAAGCAGTAGCCGCTTCACGTACCCAAGCTCCATTATTCCACGCATTGCGACGGTCATCTAGACGTTTTTTATTCATAGGTCCATGGCCTTTTACCACTTGCCAAAATTCGTCCCAGTTAATCTCACCAAAATCATAACTTCCTTTCTCATCATTCCATTTTAAATCTGCATCTGGAATAGTAAGTCCTAAAAGTTCTGCTTGCGGTACTGTTTGATCTATAAATTGCTGACGCAATTCATCGTTCGTCTTACGCTTTAACTTCCATTTCATGGATTGCTCTGTATGCGTACTTGCGGCATCTGTAGGACCTAACATCATTAAAGATGGCCACCACCAGCGATTCAACGCATCTTGTGCCATTTCTTTTTGCTCTTCACTACCATTACATAGCGATAACATGATTTCGTATCCTTGACGTTGGTGAAAACTTTCTTCCTTACATACACGTACCATAGCACGAGCATAAGGTCCAAAAGAAGTACTACAAAGCGGCACTTGATTAATAATCGCAGCACCGTCAACTAGCCATCCTATCGCTCCCATATCTGCCCAAGTCATTGTTGGGTAATTAAAAATGGAAGAATATTTTGCTTTACCGGAATGTAAATCTTCATAAAGTTGCTCACGAGTGATACCCAAAGTTTCACAAGCGCTATATAGATATAGTCCATGTCCAGCCTCATCCTGCACTTTTGCAAGTAAAGCTACTTTACGTCGCAGTGATGGTGCACGAGTAATCCAGTTACCTTCTGGTAACATTCCTACGATTTCAGAATGGGCATGTTGGGAAATCTGTCTGATATGTGTCTTGCGATACTTCTCAGGCATCCAGTCCTTAGGCTCAATCTTTTCATCTCTAGCAATTTTGGCATCAAATTGCGCTTCTAAATTTTTGATTTCTGCTTCACTCATGGTTTCTATTTTTAAAACGCCTTAAACAACACTTGGACATACTCCGTGTCGCATCTTCAACGCTATTTTATTCTTTCTTAAAATTTATTGATGTTTCGCTTTCGCGAAAGCGATATAACAATATTTTTATTCTATCCTTTACACATCATAACTCACCACCAGTTTCTTACTAGTAGGCACACTCACACAACTTAAAACGAAGCCTTTTTCCACCTCTTCATCAGTCAGTGCATAATTCACTTTCATGGCTACAGATCCTTCTAGAACCTTACACTTACATGTACTACAAACACCACCTTTACAAGCATATGGTAAGTCTGCTCCAGCACCTATCGCGCCATCTAGCACATTATCAAAGTCATCACCTAGGACAAATTTAAACTCGCGACTACCATCTATAATAGTCACGTCTACTCCATCTACTTTTTTCTCTAACGCTGCTGCGGCACGAGCCTTATCTGCATCACTTAATCCACTTACGAACAATTCAAAATGAACATTTTCTTTCTTCATTCCTGCAGTGACTAATTCATCTCTTATTAAGAAAATCATCTCTTCTGGACCACAAATAAAGGCATGGTCTGTATTCGGTGCGTTTATTAAAGTTTTAGTAAGCGTTTGTAATTTTTCTTGGTCAAAACGTCCATTAAACAATGGAATATCTCTATGCTCACGACTTAAGAAATAAAACACTTCAAAACGGCTTAAATACTTGTTTTTAAGCGCTTCTATCTCTTCCTTAAATATAATTGATTTTACGGTTCTATTAAGGTAGAATAACTTGAATTTAGCATTAGGTTCACTAGCAAGGTGCGTTTTAATGATACTCAACATAGGAGTAATTCCACTACCAGCGGCAAATGCTATATAGTTTTTGGTATCATACTCTTCTGATACTTCAATACCAAAATCTCCACTAGGTGCAGCAACTTGCAACACATCACCAGTCTTTAACTCGCGATTTACATAAGTAGAAAACTTACCTTCAAAGATTTCTTTAATGGCTACTTTCCACTCGTTATCCAGCGGACTGCTACACAAAGAATAACTGCGACGCAGGTCTTCTCCATTAATCATAGCGCGCAAGGTCAAAAACTGACCTGGACGATACTTAAATTCTTCTTTAAGCTCTTGTGGAACGTCAAAGGCGATTACCGTGGTATCATTTGTCTCTTTATAGACTTGAGATAATGTTATGTTATGAAAGTTGCTCACAGATATTAGGTCGTTAAGTTTACACAAAACTAACACTTGTTAGTTTGGAAAGCAAGTATCTTTTTTAGGTGTGTATTTTATGGTATTGTTAATTAACCTTTAACGCCATTTTCACGACGATAGATAACTTAGTCTTGTATATTGCTATATATGAAGTATCCTTTTATTACAGCACCAGATTCTATTCTAAATCAAGCAGAAAAAGCGATGTCTTTTTATCCAGCTTTAAAAGAAACTAAAATAGAATTTAAGTTTAATGACATGGTGCGCAAAAACTTTATGCAAGCGCAACCTACCTGGAAAAGTATTTTTAAATCGCGTAAGAATAGAAGTTACATCATATTAATAAGTAAAGAGTTTAAAGTAGAAAACGAAATCTTTACTATTAAAGAGGTTCCTAATGATGTATTGATAGGTTGGTTAGGTCACGAGCTAGGACATGTCATGGATTACAGATCACGCTCCACTATAGATATGATTTTCTTTGGATTAAAATATTTATACTCACATGCACATATCCAAGAAGTAGAACGCGCCGCAGACGATTATGCCGTACGTCATGGAATGGGAGAATATATTCTAAAGACAAAAGAATTTATTTTAAATCACACGAGCCTGTCTGAGAAATATAAAAAACACATGCGTAAGTTCTATCTATCTCCTGAAGAGATTCTAGAATTGATCAATCGCTATGGGGAAACTGGAGAAAAGCCTAGTAAAGAAGAGCTGGCGCCGCAGGCGCATAGTCATTAAACTAAAAAACTTTTTGATTACCATGAAGCGAAGCTGTCCTACGACGGCTTGACTAGTTAAAATTATTTGCTACAACACTCGCTGAGTTTTACAGACTACTCACAAACTCTTCCCAAGCCTGAAACTTCTCTTCATCCATTACTTTTTCCATTTTTACCTGACCACCTTTTTTCTTATTGTGATCATTCCATTTTGCAAACGTTTCTGGTTGTATTTTATGGACTTGAACACCTTTTAGTGCTTTAGTTCTAGCGACTTTGTAATTCTTATTGGCTTCTTGTAAGGATAGATCTAGTGCCTCAGCAATTTCTGTTTCTGAAGTTTCTGTTTCTGTACCTAAGTACCATACATGGTAAAATTCTCCGTCTATCTTTTTGGCACTAACTGTAAATTCTTTGATGCTTGTATTGAATTTTTCTTGTAATTCTGTTATTGCGGTTTCCATCTTAAGCACAGATAACTGGCTACCAACTACGTTTAAGAAAAACTTCGTTCGACCGGTTATTTTAATTTCGGCTTTTTCTACGTCTGTAAATTTTATTGTATCACCTATTAAGTAACGCCATGCGCCAGACACAGTTGATATAATTAGAGCATAGTCCACTTGTTCTTCTACCTCAGCCATGGTTAGAACTGGCGCATCATCTGAAATACTACCATCTTGTTCTACATATTCTGGTTTAAAAGGAACGAATTCAAAATAAATACCACCATCAGTAATCAATTGCATTGAACTTGTTTCTGGACGTTGTTGACACGCTATAAAACCTTCACTGGCTAGATACGTATCTACGATCTGCACCGGTTTTGTAAAAAGCTTTTCAAAGATAGAACGATAGGGTTCAAAAGCCACACCACCAGAAGTATAAACCGACAAATTAGGCCATATTTCATGGATGGAATCTACCTTGTGATAATCCATTACTTTTCTAAGCATCATTTCTAACCACGATGGAATACCACTCAACATCCCTATATCCCAATTCTTAGCTTCTTCGGCTATTTTTTGAACGCGCTCGTCCCAGTCGTCTATGGAAGATATTTCTTTTCCAGGTCTGTAAAATGAATCTAAAAATTCTGGTATGTTACTGGCAGATATTCCACTTATCTCACCTATCGTAAAACCATCTTCTACATTTAAATCTGTAGAACTACCTAATGCTAGGACTTCACTCTCAAATACATCGGTAGGTAAATCAAAATTAGTCAACGCGCTTACCTGTCTGGTTCCTGCAGCTTTTATCGCCGCAATCATTTCATCTGTGACTGGAATTGTTTTAGATTTTTTACCTGTAGTACCACTTGATCTAGCAAGAAATTTTGGCACACCTGGCCATGTGATATCAGGTTTCCCTTCTTTCATGCGAGACCACCATTGCTCATCCATTTTATGATAGTCGTAAAATGGTACCGCTTCCGCGAAAGCATGCTCCATATCATCATTTTCTATAATATTACGGAAGTCATAATAAAGACCAAAAGAGGTATTCTTTGCGGTCTTCAATAAATACTCCAAGACTTTGCGCTGTGCAACCACATGATCTGATGTCGCGGTAATACTCTCGTGTAGATTTAATGCTGTCTTAATTATAGGACCTAAAAGTGCCATGGTATAGTGGTTTATACCAAAAATAACTCTTCGTACGCTTGTGCTAGGTTAAGGTTCTGATAAGATTTTAAGTACGAGTAAATTTGCATGTTTATCCTAATGACTCAAGGAACTGGACTGCTAAAATAATGATAGCCTAATGATATTTAGTAAAGATCTTTGTAGCCTCGTTATAACTGCTTTCAAAGGACATCGCGTTTACATTAGAATCTGCTTTTACGGCATTAAAATAACTTACCATTTTCTCTGTAGGCATATTACCTGTAAGCTCATCCTTTGCCATAGGACAACCGCCAAAACCTTGAATCGCACCATCAAAACGACGACAACCAGCTTTATAAGCGGCATCTACTTTTTCATGCCACGTGGTAGGTGTGGTATGTAAGTGAGCACCAAATTCTAATTCAGGATATTTAGGAATCAAGTTAGAAAACAAATAGGTAATCGTCTCGGGATCTGAGCTACCTATGGTATCAGAAAGCGATAAAATCTTAACGCCCATCTTGTATAATTTCTCTGTCCACTCTCCTACGATCTCTACATTCCATGGATCTCCATAAGGATTACCAAAGCCCATCGAGATATAAACCACCAACTCTTTATCATGCTTTTGTGCGAGATCAATAACCTCTTGAAGCAACGCTACACTTTGAGCAATCGTTTTATGGGTATTACGCATCTGGAAATTCTCTGAAATAGAGAACGGATAACCCAAATATTGAATCTCTGGATGCTCACAAGCAGCTTTTGCACCACGCAAGTTTGCAATAATAGCAAGCAGTTTAGATTCTGTTTTAGAAAGATCTAGTTTTGAAAGAACCTCAGCCGTATCCACTAGTTGTGGTATTGCCTTAGGAGAAACAAAACTACCAAAATCTATCGTATCAAATCCACAGCGCAATAAGGACTGAAGATATTGAACCTTCAAATCTGTAGGAATCATTTCTTTAATTCCTTGCATTGCGTCACGCGGACATTCTATGATTTTCACCTTTTCCATCAGTGTGTAAAGATAACGTGGATTTAAGATTTACGAAAACGATTTCAACTTCTTATTTTTATCGCAAAAAGCCTCTTAAAAACTAAGAGGCCTTAAGGTTCAAGCAAAAATTAAGGGGGAAGTTTAATTTTTAATTGTAATTTCTTTTCTATCAAATCTGAGTTCAAATATGAATGATAAGAATCACATAAATATCACAAACCTATGAAACCCTAGAAAAGCGTTCCTTTTAAGGAATCAGTATCGCCACTGCAATTCCTATAAAAACTACGATCTGCGCCCATTTCATAGCTGGGGGGGCAAACCATTTTGAAGATTTTATGAAACTTGCAGCTTTTCCTGCTAGCAAAGCAATCGTGTAAAAGGTCAATAAAGAAACGAGCATAAAAACGCCACCTAGCATATAGATTTGAATCCAATCTGGATAAGAGTTTGCGATTACAAACTGTGGTAATAAAGCTAGAAAGAATAAGGTTACTTTAGGATTTAGCAAATTCATGGTGATGCCGACTTTGTAGAGTTTCCATAGACTTCTATTAGATGCTTTTTCAGCTCCAAATTCAATACTCGCATCTGATTTGAAAATTTTAAACGCCAGATAAAGCAAGTAAATGGCTCCAGCTATTTTTATAGCATATAACAACCACTCGTTATCTCTTATGACAATGGCAAAACCAAATGCAACTACAGATGTATGAACTATGCAACCTGTAATCAATCCACTAGCAATGGCAATTCCATATTTAGAACCACGAGCTACCGATTGTGTAAGGACAAAAATATTATCTGGTCCTGGAGAAATGGCAAGTAGTAAGGTTGCAAATGCAAAAGATACCAGTGACTCTATCACAATCCTCGAGCAACTATAGCATCATTAATATCTTTAATCAACTTAGGTCCTTCATAAACAAAACCAGTGTACAACTGCACTAGACTAGCTCCAGCATTTAGTTTATCAATGGCATCTTGTGCGGACATGATGCCACCTACTCCTATGATTGGGAAAGCACCGTTGCTTTTTTGATGCAAAAAGGCAATTACTTCTGTGGCTCTTTGAGTAAGTGGCGCACCACTCAATCCGCCAGCTTGTTTTACTAGACTTTCTTCTGATTGCAATCCTTCTCTAGAAATGGTTGTATTACTAGATATGACTCCATCAATTTGAGTATCTTCTACTATTCCTATGATATCTAGTAACTGATCGTCAGTCAAATCTGGAGCAATTTTAAGAAGTATAGGCTTTCTGTTAGCCTTCTTATTATTTAAGTCTTGAAGTGTTTGAAGTATGTGCGTTAAAGGCTTTCTATCTTGAAGTTCGCGCAATCCTGGTGTGTTAGGAGAACTAACATTTACAGTAAAATAGTCAACGTGATCAAATAATTTTTCAAAACAGATGATATAATCGTTTACCGCATCCTCATTAGGTGTGAGTTTGTTCTTCCCAATATTTCCACCTATCAAGACGTGATGAGGTTTCCCTAATTTAGGATTCTTTTTCAATCGTTCTACAGCAGCATCTACTCCACCGTTATTAAATCCCATTCTGTTTACAATCGCTTGGTCTTTCTTTAATCTGAACAATCGTTGCTTAGGATTTCCATCTTGCGGCTTTGGTGTCAGCGTTCCTATTTCTATAAATCCAAAACCAAGATTTGAAAATTCTTTAAATGCTTTAGCATCTTTATCAAATCCAGCTGCCATTCCTACTGGATTCTCAAACTGTAAACCAAAGAGTTCTCTTTTTAAAGCAGGATGATTTTGCTTGTAACGCTTTCGCGAAAGCGCACTAAAACCAGGCACTTTGCTCAATAATTTGATGCTTTTAAAAGAAAAATGATGAACTGCCTCTGGATCAAAGGAGAAAAGTAACGGTCGTACTATAGATTTATACATAAGAATAAGGTTGTGCAAATTTACAATCCGTTGGACTTTATTCCATATTTTTGTGACTCTTAAAAATTGACAGATATGAGTAAATATGATGTAATCGTTTTAGGTAGTGGACCTGGTGGATATGTAACTGCAATACGCGCGTCTCAATTAGGTTTGAAAACTGCTATTGTAGAGAAGGAATCTCTAGGTGGAGTATGTTTGAATTGGGGGGGTTGTATCCCTACAAAAGCACTGATTAAAAGTGCTGATGTTTTCAATTACCTCAACCATGCCGAAGATTATGGTCTTAAAGTTACTGGTGTAGATAAAGATTTTAACGCGGTTGTAAAACGTTCTCGTGATGTTGCTGACGGAATGAGTAAAGGTGTACAGTTCTTATTGAAAAAGAATAAGATAGATGTCATCATGGGTTATGGTACCGTGAAAAAAGGAAAGAAAATCGAAGTAAAGGCCGATGATGGATCTACTTCAACTGTTGAAGGTAACCATATCATTATCGCTACTGGTGCAAAGTCTCGTGTACTTCCTAACTTACCACAGGATGGTAAAAAAGTAATAGGTTATCGTGAAGCAATGACACTAGAAAAGCAACCTAAGAAGATGATCGTAGTAGGATCTGGAGCGATAGGTGTTGAGTTTGCATATTTCTATAACTCAATGGGAACTGAGGTTACTATTGTAGAGTATGTAGATCGTATTGTACCTGTTGAAGATATTGATGTTTCAAAGCAAATGGAACGCAGCTTTAAAAAAGCAGGTATTAAAATCATGACGTCTAGTGAAGTTACTGGTGTAGATACATCTGGTAATGGTGTTAAAGCAACGGTTAAAACTAAAAAAGGAGAAGAAGTTCTTGAAGCTGATATCGTATTAAGTGCGGTAGGAATTGAGACTAACTTATCTAACATAGGTCTAGAAGAAGTAGGAATCTCTACAGATCGTGGTAAAGTACTAGTTAATGACTGGTATCAAACTAACATACCTGGATATTATGCCATAGGTGATATTACAGCTGGTCCAGCTCTAGCTCACGTGGCAAGTGCCGAAGGTATTTTGTGTGTTGAGAAAATTGCAGATATGCATGTAGAACCACTTGATTATGGAAACATACCTGGCTGTACATACTCTACTCCAGAAATTGCGAGTGTAGGTATGACAGAAGCACAAGCTAAAGAAGCTGGTTATGAATTAAAGGTTGGTAAATTCCCATTCAGCGCATCTGGAAAAGCAAGTGCATCTGGTGCAAAGGATGGCTTTGTAAAAGTAATTTTTGATGCTAAATATGGTGAGTGGTTAGGATGTCACATGATAGGTGCTGGTGTTACTGACATGATTGCCGAGGCAGTTCTAGGTCGTAAACTAGAAACTACTGGTCACGAAGTATTAAAAGCGATACATCCACACCCTACAATGAGTGAAGCGGTAATGGAAGCTGTAGCAGACGCATATGGTGAGGTGATTCACTTATAAAGTAAGATTAATAATAAATCAAAAGCCTCAATTTCTTATTGAAATTGAGGCTTTTTGTATAAACAATTATTTAAACAATAGAACTAATCAATTCTATATTAAACGGACATAAATTCTTGTTACTAATTAAATGTATAGCCTATTGATATCTGTCCTACATTATTACTAATTCTTATATCTTCAAATTCATCACCTGCAATATTTGCCAATCCTAGGTTATATCTTAGAGAAAGCATTAAACCACCACTAAACTCATAACTAGCACCTAGTCCTACGCCATAATCAAAAGATTTGAAAATATCTTCTAAGTCTTCGCTATCTCCGTCGTAAGTTAATTTCTTACTCACAGCAAAACCGAATTGAGGACCGATCTCAGCACTTAAACCATCGGCAACTAATAATTTAGCCATTATAGGAACGTTTATATAATTAAGTCTAAATTTTAACTCGCTATCCTCTTCACTTTGTGCTCCTTGTGAGGAGTACAATAGTTCGGGTTGAATCATGAAAGTATCAGAAATCTCAAATTGAGCAAAACCACCAATATGAAATGCTGTTAATGTCTCTACATCATTATCATCACCACCTAAATCGGCAAAATTCACGCCTCCTTTAAGTCCAAAATTATCTTGAGCCTGTACCGCTCCAATTCCAAAAACTGCTATTGCAGCACTTAATAGTATTTTTTTCATTATTTATAGTTTATGAGGCTATAATCTTACAACTATTTAAATTAATTCAAAACATTTTCAACTACAATTTTTCCGAAGAGTTTAAAACATTCATTTTTAAGACTGATTAAAAATTCTTTCATCAATAATATTGAACTTTTTAGTACAACATTTTTACTTAAAACTTAATACCTAATCCCAAAGTGACGGTATTTATCCTACCTCTAGATGTAGATAAATTTTGAAGCTGAGTTCTTTTAAGAATATCTCCTTCATACCTTAAATCTATAAAAATACTTTTACTTGCTTGGTACCGCGCACCTAGTTGAAATCTAGCATTACGGATCTGTATTGAGGATTATTTTCTCTACCGTCATAGAAATTATAACTGCCAGCATACTCAACTGCCAGACCACCGTAAGCAGTCCAACGAGGCGCAAATTGATAACCGTATTGTATAGATATGGTAGGAGCTAATCTGTAGTATAAACCAGCACTTAATTCCATTTTAAGATTGGAATTCTTATTGATTTGATACTGTGCAAAAAATGCTAGTCTGGTAATTCCATCAGTTTGAGAAAAACCACCTGTGCCCTGAAAATTAGAATAAGAACTTCGCTCTAATCCTTGATTCACTTGCAATCCAAAATTCCATGACTTGGGTTCTGGGAATAAATAGGATAAATCTGTCGATCTCTCTTTTTGCGCGTTTGTAAGTAAGGCACAAGAAAATGCGAGCAGCATGGCTGCAAAAAGTTTGTTTTTCATCATTTAGTTTTTTAGTTCAGAAGATAACGGCATATAAAATATAATTATTTGTTAATCAAATTGTTAAATGCTCCCAATTGACAAATGAATATCTTGACCAAAGTATTTTCCTATAAATTGAACTTTTATTTAATAAATTAGATACTTTAGGGCCTTAACTAACCTAATTTATAACATGAAAAAACTAATATTAACTTTAATCACCTGTGTATCATTAAGCTTAACTGGACAGGCACAAGAAAAAGCTTATTGAAGTGATGGGAAGTGCAGGATTAAACATCTCTAACGTCTCTAATGCATTTGACAATACTAAATCTGATTTCAACTTTAACGCAGCTGTAGGTGCAGAATATTATTTTAGTGATCGATGGGGAATTAAAGCTAAAATTATACTAGATCAAAAAGGCTGGGCAGATGGTTTTATCTCTGATGAATTCGGTACTTTAATAACAGACTTCAGACTCAGCTACACGACAATTCCTGTAACTGGTGTTTTACATTTTGGAAGAAGTGATAATTGGTATTTACACTTTGGAGGTTATGTAGGTTTTCTAAATGATGCAACAGCTCTTGCAAATGACTCTGATGTTTCTGAAGCATTTAGTAGTACCGATTTTGGATTTAATACAGGTATAGGTGTTCGCATTCCTATTTCAGATCAAGCAAAAATATTCTTTGAATATGATGCACAATCAGGATTAAACGATGTGTTTAAGGAGAATAACGGTGAAGCAGCTAGAAATGGCCGCAGTAGTATAAATGCAGGAATTGTGTTTAGTCTTTAAAAACATTTTAAAAAATAAAAAAAGCTCTAAAATAATATTTTAGAGCTTTTTATTTTTATTGATCTGTGGCTTTTCTTTATAAAAAACTAGAGTCACTTCTTCACCTACAACAAGACTTGATAATAAATCGATGGTCTCTCCTTTTCCATCAGATAATTTGATTTTTGCGGTATTAGGTGCCTCTTTACCTTCATTTAAAGCTGTGACAATAATTGTATTGACATCTTCTGTAAGTTGCAGTTCTATTTCTTTTTGCTTCTTTACCGTACTATATGAAGACAAAATATCTTTACCATTTAAAGTGATTTTAATGATATCACCATCTACAGTGCCAGGATCCCAAATCATCAATTTTAAATAATCTTGGTTCCATATAATATTAACCTTTTCTCCACCTTTCAATCTATTATCTTCAAAACGACTCATGAATTGATTCATGTCTATTTTTTGCTTAGTACTATCTGCAATTTTATTAGACTTTGCGACCATTCTCTCAAATCGTTCAGTTCGCTTTTCAATTTTATCAGCAGCGTTAAGACTCAACTCACCATCAATGCAACTCGTTAAGTCATCATAATAGCTTTTAAAAGTTCCTTCTACTGCAGCCTTACCGTTAAGTTTTCTAGTTTTACCAGTAAAGTACACGTAACAAAAATCAAGTTCGGTAATATCAGACTTGGTATAAATAGTTGAAACCTCTCTAAATTCTAAAGTATTCTTACGATCATTAAATCGCCCAACAATAGAAGATTTAGTCTCGTGATCTCCATTCATATCTGTATAAGAATATCCTTTAATAAGACCTTCTTTCTCAGTAAAATTAACTTTATAAGATATAAAGGTACTGTCTGGTAATTTCAAAAAACCTAGGTATTCATGTTCCTGTGCATTAGAGAATATTGAGAAGAAGATTACTACAATAAGAAGGTGCTTATTCATTATAAATTATATATTTGGTAAATATAACTAACTAAATTTTCTAATATGAAAACTAAATTGACTCTAGCTCTTATGAGCATTTTCATGCTGGTAAGCACATTAAGTTTTGCTTCTTTCCCAGTAGAACGCAACGTTGTTACTACAGTTAACACGGCAACAACTGTTGAAGAATCTACTACAACTGTTACTCTTTCTTCTCCAGCTGCTGCGGCACTTGATGAAGAAATGTGGATTGCAGCTGCTTTATGGTTCTTCTTAGGAGGATTTGCTGCTCACAGATGGTACTTAGGTAGCCCATGGTACTGGAATGTACTTTTCATTATCACTTTAGGTGGTATAGGTATATGGTGGCTAGTTGATGGTATTCAAATACTTTCTGACAACTGGTAGAAATCAGTTCTAGACATTATTAAAAGGCCACTATTTCTAGTGGCCTTTTTTATAACTTAAAACTTTTAATGGCTAGTTCATAGCCTTTGAGTCCAAAACCACTAATGATCCCAGCGGCATTTTTTGAGATATAGGAAACATGTCTAAACTCTTCTCGATCCATCACATTTGAGATATGGACCTCAATTACAGGAACGCTTATACCTGCAACGGCATCTCCTATCGCTACAGAGGTATGCGTGTAGCCACCAGCATTAAAGATCACACCATCTACTCCATTTTCTTGAGCAGCATGTAATTCATTAATTAGTTCTCCTTCAACATTTGACTGGTAATATGAAAGCTCAATATCTTTAAAAGAGAATTGTAGCTCTCTAAAATATTCCTCAAAACTTTTAGAACCATACGTTTCTGGTTCTCTCTTCCCTAATAGATTTAAATTAGGACCATTAATGATGTGTATTTTCATGGTTTAAAGATATTAGTAATTACGCTTTCGCGAAAGCGTGAAATAGAAAAACAACTACTTAGAAAAGTAACATTTTGAATGATAACAAAGTTTTACTAAAACTTGAACGCTGCTCCTACTTGAACAGAATTTATTTTATCTCCATCATTTGTAATACCTTGATAGCCTACAGACAATAAAAGAGTATTATTATTAAATATTAATTTAGGTTCATATAATAAACCACCTTCATTTCCATCATTTACACCAACGGCATATCCAAGGTCAGCACCTAGAGCAAATTTTGAGCCTTGTAAAAGGTACATTGCCTTAAAGTTAATAGGAAGAAAAGAAATATTTTCAGTTTCGATCGTCTGACCTAATATTTTTAAATCATCAATAATATAAGTAGTATACCCCAAAGATCCTCCTACTAAAAATTGATCTGACACAGAATTCAAATACATCAACTCAGCACCTATACCTAAAGAAGAATATCTGGAAAAATCGCTGATAGGAAAAGCAGATTTTAGACCTAAGGCTAGCTCACCATCTTGAGCATTAGATTTTCCCATTCCTAGTATTATCAAAACAGCAATTAGTAGTGTATTTTTCATAATCAAATAAGCTATTAATAAAGGTAAGTTAAATGTAGGAATTCATATCTTAAAACCTAATACACAACATAAACATTTGGAATTAAGTACCATCATTAAACAAAAAAAGCAGCCCTGCGGCTGCTTTTTAAATCGTCGATTATAATCTCCTTAGAATTTGTATCCTAATGATATCTGTAAATTTGAATTAGTAATGTCATCACCGAAGGTGTCATTATCCTTATACACATTACTCAATCCTATCATATAACGTGCGCTAACGTTAAATCCTTCTAGAGAAGTACCTTCTTTAAATTTATAAGCTAGTCCACCACCTACACTTAGATCGATAGTTTCTGCATTAAGTTCTTCATCAACATTTTCACCGTTAACTTCATACTTATCACTTACTAAGAAACCTATTTGTGGTCCTGCATCAATAGAGAATCCAGAATCAGCGATATAAAATTTAGCTAATACTGGTACGTTGATGTAGTCTAATTTTAATACTTGTTCAACATTCTGCCCTAAAATCTCATCTTCTGATTGTAACCCTTGCGTAGAGTATACAACTTCACCTTGAAGTCCAAAAGTTTCATTAAACATATATTCTCCAGTAAGACCTACATGAAAACCAGTTCTTCCATCTGCGTCTTCAACATTATCTCCTGTTAATTTTGCAAAGTTAACACCACCTTTAACTCCAAAATCAATTTCTTGAGCTGATGACAGTCCAAAAGCAAACACTCCTAAAATTAAACTTAATGCAATTTTTTTTCATAATATTTTGATTTTTATTAGTTCGATGCAAATATAATTGCACTAAAAACCATCATGTATTAAAAAAATGATAAGGACTCTTAAAGGATGTTAATTGAAAAATGTTGCTTTTTAATATTCAGTCACTTAAATAATTCCTTTAAATTATATTTAACACAACCTAAATTATATCCTTTACAAAAACAGTAATACTTCTACCTTTACATTTATGAAATGGGAACACGGCATTAAAGACTTCATGACATACTCTAGACTAGAACGCAGTCTAGCAGACAATACCTTAAAAGCATACCGTCGAGATCTAGAAAAACTCATTAAATGGTTATCAGATAATGAAATAACCCAATCACCTATTCACATCACCACAAATACAGTAAGAGATTACATTTATGAACTCGCAAAAAACGTGTCTGCTCGATCTCAAGCGCGTGCTTTAAGCAGTCTCAAGGCCTTTTTCAATTATTTGATGTTAGAAGATTATAGAAAAGACAATCCATTAGAATTAATTGAATCACCTAAAATAGGACGTAAGTTACCAGACACCTTAAGTACTAGCGAGATCGATGCGCTTATCAATTCCATAGATCGTTCTACTCCACAAGGCGAGCGCAATCGCGCTATTCTTGAGACATTATACGGCTGTGGATTGCGTGTCAGTGAGCTCACAACACTTAAAATTAGTGATCTATTTTTTGACGAAGGTTTTATAAAAGTGACTGGTAAAGGAGACAAGCAACGATTTGTACCCATAGGTGACTTTACTATAAAAGTAATCAACCTATACAGAAATGAGATAAGATGCCATAAACCTATAAAACCACAGCATACAGATACATTATTTCTTAATAGGCGTGGCGCTGGACTTACGCGTGCTATGATCTTTCACATCATAAAAGAGCTTAAAATTAAAGCTGGTATTACAAAAAAAATCAGTCCGCATACCTTCCGTCATTCATTTGCAACTCACTTGTTAGAAAATGGTGCTGATCTTAGGTCTATTCAAATGATGCTAGGACATGAAAGCATTACCACCACTGAAATTTATATGCATGTCGATCGAGCACACCTCGCTAAGGTCATGGAAAAACACCATCCTAGAGCATAATTAGTTTCTATTAAAGTTATGTCAAAGTGATGAAATTGCTTTTATCTCGCTTTCGCGAAAGCTAACTTTATAAAAAAACTAAAACATATGAAATCTTTAAAATTTAAAAATGGCGATGAGCTATTCCCAATAGGTTTAGGAACATGGAAGTCAAAACCAGGTGAAGTTAAAAGTGCCGTAATCAGCGCACTAGAGTCAGGTTATAAACACATCGATTGTGCGTCTATATACGGTAATGAAAAAGAAATAGGAGAAGCATTTAACGAGGTATTCTCAAAAGGAGAAATCAAAAGAGAAGATGTATGGATTACCTCAAAACTGTGGAACAATGCACATCTACCTAATGATGTTGAACCTGCAATGCAGCAAACACTTAAAGATTTACAATTAGATTATCTGGATCTATATCTTATACACTGGCCAGTAGCTTTTAAACCTAGTGTGCAATCAGCCGAAGGTCCTGAAGATTACTTAACACCGCAAGAAGCGCCTATTACAGACACATGGAATGCCATGAGTAAATTAAAACAAAAAGGCCTTGCAAAGCATATAGGAGTCTCTAATTTCAGCAAACAAAAATTAGAAGCGCTTATCGCAAATACTGATGAGGTCCCAGAAATGAATCAAGTTGAACTTCATCCATTACTACAACAAAATGAACTTTTTGAATATTGCAGTAATAAAGGAATCCATCTTACAGGTTATTCTCCTCTAGGTAGTGGAGACAGATCTGATGGCATGAAACAAGAGAACGAGCCTAATATGTTTGAAAAAACAGAAGTTCAAAAGATAGCTAGTAAGCATAATGTATCTCCAGCACAAGTCTTAATCAACTGGTCAGCACAACGTGGAACTGCAGTAATTCCAAAATCTACAAATCCTGGAAGAATCAAGCAAAATCTCGAAGCTGCCCAATTGCAACTAGATAAGGATGATCTAAAAGATCTAGCGCAACTAGACGAACATTACAGGTATGTAACCGGTAAATTTTTTGAGGTTGAAGAGAAAGGTTACAAAAACATTTATGACGAATAAACAAATGTTTAATTTAATGTAAACAAACATGTTACATAAAATACCCTATAAAGGGTATTTTTATGAGCTAGATTTTCTTAACTTTATACCGTAGTAATTAAGCAAAACTTTTTAAGTACGCATTAATTAAAAAGCTGTGAGAGGTTTATTATTAATCATCCCACTAATTATTATGAATATGAAAACCTGTAAAAAGGTGATCAAAAAGAAAACTCTAGACGTGTAGGGGGGGCGACTAGAGTTTTACTTTATAATAAAAGAGCGCTGCATTATGCAGCGCTCTTTTTAGTTTAAGAAAATAATATAATTATTTTGCAATATTAACTGCTCTTGTCTCTCTAATCACAGTTACTTTAACTTGACCTGGATAGGTCATATCTGTTTGAATCTTTTGTGAGATTTCAAAAGATAATTGTGCAGCCTTATCATCGCTTACTTTTTCACTTTCTACAATTACACGCAATTCGCGACCTGCTTGAATTGCATATGCTTTTTCTACTCCATTAAATCCAAATGCAATTTCTTCAAGATCTTTTAGTCGTTGTATATATGAATCTAGTACCTGGCGTCTAGCTCCTGGACGTGCACCGCTTATAGCATCACATACCTGTACGATAGGAGAAAGTAATGATGTCATCTCAATTTCATCGTGGTGAGCACCTATCGCATTACAAACTTCAGGTTTTTCACCATGCTTCTCAGCCAGGTTCATACCTAAAATTGCGTGAGGTGTTTCATCTTCTGTTTCTGGCACCTTACCTATATCGTGTAATAGTCCGGCACGTTTTGCAAGTTTAGGATTCAACCCTAACTCTGCCGCCATGGTACCACATAATTTTGCTACCTCTCTACTATGCTGTAACAAGTTTTGTCCATAAGAAGAACGATATTTCATTCTACCTACCATTTTAATCAACTCTGGATGTAGACCATGTATTCCTAAATCAATCACGGTACGTTTTCCAACCTCAGCAATTTCTTGATCAATTTGTTTTCTAGTTTTTGCAACTACCTCTTCAATTCTAGCTGGGTGAATACGTCCATCTGTCACTAATTTATGTAATGACAAACGAGCTACCTCTCTACGTACTGAGTCAAAACAAGAAAGAATAATTGCGTCTGGTGTGTCATCAACTATAATCTCCACACCAGTCGCAGCTTCAATAGCTCTAATATTGCGACCTTCACGTCCTATTATACGACCTTTTACATCATCTGACTCAAGATTGAATACAGATACACAGTTTTCCACAGCTTCTTCAGTACCTATGCGCTGTATTGTATTAATAATAACTTTACGTGCTTCTTGTGTTGCTGTAAGTTTTGCCTCTTCGATAGTACTTTGCACTATACTCATCGCTTCGGTCTTTGCCTTATCTTTGAGAGACTCTACTAATTGTTTTTTAGCATCTTCACCGGACATACCGCTGATTACCTCAAGTTGCTTTACTTGAGACTCGTGCATTTTTTCAACTTCGGCTTGTTTTTTTAGAATCGATTCTCTTTTGGAATCTAAGTCTTCTATTTTACTAGATAGTTTCTGTTCTAATTGTTTAGTTTTAGCCAGTTCACTAGACGCTTTAGACTCCTTATCCCTTGTACGCTTTTCGGCGTCGCTCATTTTCTTTTCGCGATTCATGATTTCTTTCTCATGTTGCGATTTAAGCTCTATAAATTTTTCTTTTGCCTTAAACGTTTTTTTCGTTTTTAATTTTTTCGCCTTCTACTTGGGCTTCTTTAATTAAAGACTTTGCTTCTTTCTGTGCATCGGCTATAAGTTGAGAGGCCTTGCCTTTTTCAACTATTGATTTTGCTATGAAGTAGCCTATTGCTAGACCTACTACTAATGCTACGATAGCATATATGATTGGTGTCATTGCTGATGTTTCCATTGGTTATTATATATAAAAAACCTGCACAAGTTGGGTTTTGAATGAACTCCTTAAATAAAGTTTAAGGTTAACTGGTTGATCAAGGATCCGGCTCATAGGTCCGGCTTGCTTTTACAACCACGACTCACCTTTTTTAAAGAATTACGTGTTGAGTTCACCAAAAAATGAAACAAGTCAGGTAGTAACTGTTTATGTTTAAAGAACGACTAAGGTAGTTGTTGAGACAATAACTGGTTCAAGACTTCTAATTGTTCTTGCGCCTGGGCTACATCTTCACTACTATCTATATTTATTTGTTCAGCTTTTGCTGCAAATTGAAGAGCACACATTGCTAGAACGTCTTGCTTATCTCTTACGGCATAACTGCTTTCAAGCTGTTTAATCATTGCCTCAATATTTTTTGCTGCTTTACGCAAACCTTCTTCACGAGAAGGATCTATGGTTAGTGGATAAACACGATCTGCAATTGAAATCTTTATTTTTAGTTTATCTGCCACTATGAAGCTATTTGATCTATACACTGATCGAGTTCACGAATCAATGCGTTTATTTTGAGCTTGGTTTTTGTTTTATAATCGTCACTACCCAGCATAGCATTTGCGGTTTTAAGGGCCACAATTCTCTCTTCACTAACTTTTAACGCCTCAACGAGCTCTTTATTATCGTCTTCTAGCAAGGACATTTCAGCCTTTTGCTGTTCATTCTGCGTTTTTAATCGCACATTTTCTTCAATTAAAGCTTTGATTTTAAGCTCTATGGTTGCTATTTGAGAAGAAAGTGTTGGCACTTGAGCAAATTTTATACTGTTCTTACAAAATTAGGATTACCGCGAGACTTATCAAACATTATTGGAACAAAGTTTGAAAGACCAGTAAGAAATCTCTTTGCAAGTTGGCGCAAGCCTATTATATTTAGCCTATGTTACATAAAAAAATAATTTTCTTCTTCTCTTTGCTAGTTGCATCACATTTTGGCGCAAGCCAAAACCAAAAGAATATTCCTGAAGGTTATTTCAAGAATCCGTTGGATATTGAATTAAAACTTTCTGGAACTTTTGGAGAATTGCGCTCCAATCATTTCCACAGTGGCCTAGACATTAAAACAAACCAGCGTACTGGTCTTAAAGTTTATGCAACCGCATCTGGTTATGTAAGCCGTATAAAAATTGAACGCTATGGATACGGTAAAGCCATTTATATCACACATCCCAATGGGTATACAAGTGTATATGCACATCTAGATAAATTATCACCTAGGATTGAAGAATATTTGAAGCAACGACAATATGAGAATGAAACTTATGAAATCCAACTTTTCCCTAGTGACCTAGAATTAAGAGTAGACCAAGGTGAAGTAGTTGCTTATAGTGGTAATAGTGGTGGTAGCGGTGGACCTCACCTACATTTTGAAATAAGAGACAGTGCCGCAAGACCTATAAACTATGATGATGGGTATTAATGTGCCAGATAGTAAAAAACCATTGGTGAAGCAAATAATGGCCTATCCGCTAGATGAAAACGCAACGATAAATGGAAAGAATGAGCCTGCGCTTTTAAGGCTTATTCCTTTAAAAAATGGTGGCTTTAAAACAGAAAAGCTAAACGCATATGGCAGTATAGGTATAGGTGTTAATACCAGCGACCGTCAAAATGGTGGTAATAATCAGAATGGTGTTTACCAAATCAAAACTAGCTTTAACGGCACACCTAACTTTGAAATCTGTTTTGACACTTATGCCTTTAGTGAGACGAGATATTTAAATCAAATGATTGATTATGAGTTTTTCAAAGAAAAGAAAAGTCGCATTTCAAAATTATTTATTCCACCAGGAAGCCCTTTAAGTCTTTATGGCAATTCTATTAATGATGGTAAACTATCCCTTTATGAACCTGGATCAAATAGTAGTTATAACATAGAAATTAAAGATTACCAAAACAACACAAGTAAGATTGTTGTTGACATTATTAACGATCAACCACCTACTGAATTACTAGCACCTGATAATGAAGGATTAGAATACGTAGGTCATTCAACAACATTCAATAGTAAAATGGGGAAATTTAACCTCACAATACCTAAAGGCGCTTTATATGAAGATGCACTTTTAGAAATTAAAGAAAACTTAGACACCATCACGATACATAGAGATATCATACCATTACATAAAAACTTTATTCTAGAATATGATATAAGCTCAAAAGCTGGTGATAATCTAGACCAGTACTATATTGCTCGTATTACCTCATGGGGGGGCGCAGCCTATCATGTCAACACAAAACGTAATGGAAATAAATTGACCGCTTATAGTAAAATAATGGGTACTTATGCCATTACTAAGGATGATAAAAAACCAACTATCAACCTATCAATTTTAAAAATAAACAATGGATAAGCAATAATAAAAGTTTAAGACTATCGATTGCAGATAAAGAAAGCGGAATAGATGGATATCGAGCAACAGTAAATGGTAAGTTCATTCTTATGGAATATGACTATAAAACTGGTATCATAAAACACGATTTTTCAGATAACGCCGTTACTGATAGTGAAAACCACCTTAAAGTAATCGTAACGGACAATGCTGGAAATAGCACTACATTTGAAGCTACGTTTTTCCGCAAGATTTAAAAAAGACATTTGAAGACCTACCTTTTCCTCGCTGCATTTCTTTTAAGCCTTATCGCTTTGGCACAACAAGCCACTGTACAAGGTGTTATCCTAGACGAATTTAATGAACCCGTTAAAGATGTCAATGTATCTGTACAAGGTACAACTATAGGAACAGCATCTAATGAAAATGGATTCTATCAATTAAAGGTTCCTGCAAATCAAAAAGTGGTCATCACATTTACTGCCATAAGTTATAAAGGTGGACAAAAAGAATTAATCCTCAAAAACCTTCAGGTTTATGAATTAAATCCAGTGATGGTTTCTAGTATAGAAATTATTGATACTGTTGTTTTAAACACTACCACACGTGAGGATCTAGAAGGAATTACAACCATAAGTGCAAAAGTGATTCGTAAAATCCCTGGTGCTCAACCTGGTGTAGAAAACATTTTAAAATCTTTACCAGGTGTCAGTGGTAGTAATGAGTTAAGTACACAATATCGCGCTCGTGGTGGAAATTTTGATGAGAACCTTGTTTATATTAATGAGATAGAGGTCTACAGACCTTTTTTAATACGTAGTGGTCAGCAAGAAGGATTGAGTTTTGTGAATTCAGACATGGTGCGCAGTGTAGACTTTAGCGCAGGTGGTTTTCAATCTAAATATGGTGATAAGTTAAGCTCTGTATTAGACATTGACTATCGTCGTCCTACAGATTTTGGTGCAGGAATAGATGCTAGCTTACTAGGTGTGAATGCGTTTGTTGAAGGAGACGCTTTCGCGAAAGCGTTTACAGGAATCCTAGGAGTTCGTTACAGAGACAATAGTTTACTAGTAAACTCTCGAGAAACTGAAGCTAACGCTATACCAAGGTTCTTTGACGCACAGACCTATCTAACTTACAAGGTTAATTCAAAATTAGAACTGGGCTTTTTAGGTAACATTGCGATTAACAGTTATGAGTTTGAGCCACGATTTAGACAAACTAATTTTGGGACACTACAAGATCCACAAGCTATCGTGATACGTTATCAAGGTCGTGAAGATGATCAATATGAAACTTATTTTGGAGCCCTTAAAGCTAGTTATGATGCAACAGAAAATTTAAGCCTAAGGTTTATTACTAGTGTTTATCATACTCAAGAACAAGAGCATTATGATATTTTAGCTAACTATGGTCTTGGAAGACCAAACACGGATATAGGTGGCGCAGACTTAGGTCAGGTTGATTTCACGACAGCTATAGGATCTGAACTCGAGCATGGCCGTAATGATCTAGATGCTCTTATTGTTACTGCAGAACATCGAGGAACACTAGAATTTCCAAGTGATAAAAAAGAAAACGATCGCCTCGATTGGGGAATTAAATATTCTAAAGAAGATATAAGAGATCGTGTACGCGAGTATAATGTTATCGACAGTGCAGGCTTTAATATAAGACCACCATTACCTAATTTAAGTAATGACCAACCTTATGAGCCTTTCACAGGACCACTAGTCCCATTTGAATCTACGAGTGCAGATAATGATGTGCAGGTGGCACGTTATCAGGTGTTCGGTCAGTACAGTAGCCGTGGCTATATTAAGGACACAGAGGTTTTTTGGAATGCTGGAATACGTTCTCATACGTGGAATGTAAGTGGTGATGGAATTGAAAGCACAACGCAAATGGTAGTCTCGCCACGTGGTCAACTCGCTATAAAACCAGCATGGACTAATACTGATATGCTCTTCCGTATCTCTGGTGGACTGTATTACCAGCCGCCATTTTATAGAGAATTGCGAGACCAGCAAGGTGTGGTAAATCCTGCTGTAAAAGCACAAAAATCCATTCATGCTGTAATAGGAAACGACTGGAGTTTTAACTGGATATCTAGCGATGGTAAAAAGCGACCTTTTAAATTAACAACTGAAGTCTACTACAAAGATCTGACAGACGTAAATACGTATACATTAGAAAACGTACGCATCAGATATAGAGCAAATAATGATGCCGTTGCTTATGCCTATGGTGTAGACTTGCGTATTAATGGTGAATTTGTACCAGGTACGGAAAGCTGGTTTAGTGCTGGATATTTAAAAACAGAAGAGAATTTAAATGGAAGAGGATATATCGCGAGACCAACAGATCAACGATTGAAATTTGCTGCATTGTTTCAAGACTACGTTCCCAACATGCCGCATTTAAAAATGTATTTAAACTTAGTATATAATACAGGCTTACCTGGCGGATCACCTAATTATGCAGACCCATACGATTTCCAGTTCCGTCTACAGGATTATCGTAGAGCAGATATAGGTATTAATTTAGTATTAAAAGACGATAAAAAGTCTAGTAAATTATTCAGCAATTTTGCTGAGGTGACAATTGGTGCAGAGATTTATAACATCTTTGATGAAAGCAACTCTATTACTAACATTTGGGTACGAGACGTTTCTAGCCAGCAGCAATTTGCTATTCCTAATGAGTTAACACCACGAGTATTTAACGTTAGACTGGTAGCGAGATTGTAAAAGTATAGCTTTGAAATAACGCTTTCGCGAAAGCGTTTTAAATAGACTTTAGATACTCTACTAAAACATCCACCACGTAATCCAGCTCTTCTTTGGTATTAAAGATAGAGAAACTAAATCGCAGACTAGGCTTATTTAAGTCTTCATCTGCTAGCACATTAGTTAATACGTGAGATCCTTTTTGAGAACCACTTTGGCAAGCACTACCTTTAGAACAAGCAATCCCTTTCAAATCCATTGTGAAAAGCAACATCGCTGCCTTATCTGCAGGACAAGGAAGACAGACATTTAATAAGGTAAACGTACTGTTTTCATGATCACCACAATTCCCGTTGAACTTGACACCTGGTATTTTTTCTAAAAGCTGAGCTTTAAAATAATCTTTTAGACCTTTAACGTATTCACGTTCTTTTTCTAGATTTTCATAAGCCATAGATAAAGACTTATCCATACCTACGATATTATGCACACTTTCTGTACCAGCACGGTAACCACGTTCTTGTGCACCACCTAAAATCAGTGGTTTCAAACCGGTACCTTTCCTAATAAAAGCAAATCCTACACCTTTAGGACCATGGAATTTATGAGCACTCACCGCTGTAAAATCAACAGGTAGTGTGGAGAAATCCATTTCATAATGACCGATAGATTGCACACAATCACTATGAAAAAGTGTATTGTATTTTTTACACATATTCCCCACTCGATCGATATCTAATTTATTACCTATCTCATTATTAATATGCATCAAGCTCACAAGAGTTTTTTGAGACTCATCTTTAAGTAACTCTTGTAGGTGATCATAACTAGGCGTTCCACAATCTTGTAAATCTAGATACTCAACATGAGTTCCATATTTCTCTTTACAGTAGTCTACAATATAAAGAACAGCATGGTGCTCAATTTTTGTGGTAATGATACGTTGTACTCCTAGATCACGAACACAACTGTGAATGGCTAGATTATCTGCTTCAGTACCACCAGATGTGAAAATGATTTCTGCTGCTGTAACACCTAATTGGGCTGCAATGTTTTTACGAGCATTTTCTATTAACGATTTTGCACTGCGACCATAACTATGTGTGCTACTAGGGTTACCATAAACGTCCTGCATTACTCGAGTCATCTCGTCGATTACTTCAGTTCTCATTTGTGTGGTAGCGGCACTATCTAAATATACTTGTCTCATGCCGGCAAAAGTAAAAGAAATGACCTTAAAAATTAACTTTAAAGCTCGAATAGTAATCCTTATTTTTGAAGATATGAAAAAACTGCTTTACCTTATAATCCCTATAGCTTTAATAGGCTGTGATGATGGCGACTTAATTTTAGAAGATCTAGATTTTGAAAGCTCAACTGTTCAAGCATGTGACATCCCAGAAGATGACGACATATCAGACTATCTTTTTTATATGATTAATGATACCGAAACGATATCATTACAACTATCTACAACAGATAATATTTTAAGTACTCAAGCAACTTATGGCCCATACTCTTTAATTACTAATGATTTGGAGTACCGTAAACTTAGTGACGCAGCTGGTAGTGATTATTATTGTAATGATATACCACCGTCAAGCCCTACTACATTACAAACTTTTATAGGAGAAGATGGTGATGTCTATATTACAACCAGTATAGAAGAAGAAGATAATGATGGAATCAGTGCTGTGGACGAAGGAATAGCCACGTTACAAGACACAGATATGGACGGCTTACCAGATTACATCGATGAAGATGATGATGGTGATAATGTATTAACCATTAATGAAGGTATTAACCTTACCGACCTTTCTTTGAGTCAAGACACAGATGGTGATGGAACACCAGATTATCTAGATAATGATGACGATGGTGATGGCATCCTAACCATACAAGAAGATCTTAACCGTGATTTAAGCCCTGCAAATGATCGGCTATTAGTAGGGACAGACTTACAACCATATTACCTAATCAACTCCACACAAACAGCTAGTCCAGCGATAGATTCTTTTATACCTCATGAATATTCTAACACCGCAAGTCTAGATATAGCCATAGAAGACTTAAATGCAACTAGCGATAGTAGAGAAATTATAATTGCTTTTTATGAATTTGGAACTTTTGTAAGAACGGTCACAAAGACGATAACACCAAATTTTGTTCCTTAAGACTATTTAGGATTCTGATAAATGTATACTTCTGTGGCGCCTCTTCCATATTTCTGAAAATCTGCATCATAGTAGGTAATATCACTATAACGATCAAATAAATATTCTAGTTCTTTTTTGAGTACACCTTCACCTACACCATGAATAAAAACGAGTTTAGGAATGCGTTCTTTACGAGCCCATTCTAGTTTATATCGAGCAGTATCCATTTGTGTATTGAGCTTATCATATGCATCCATACCGCGTTCACTTTTCACTAATTGATGAATATGCAGATCAATTTCTACAGCTGGAATTTCCTTAGCTTTTTTACGTGAAACCTGTCGCTTTTTTCCTTTCTGAATAGCAACCTCTTCCTTAACAACAACACGATCAACTTTAAACCTTTGATCTAGAATAAGCTCTGATTCATTGTATTCAATTTCAATATCGTCATCTGTAATGATCGTTATTTGTTCCGCTTTCGCGAAAGCTACCACTCCACCAAACTCATCGTCTAAAACCAAGACTCGATCTCCTTTTTGAAATTTACTCATTTTCTTCAAAATTATCATCTTCTCGATTGCGACTATAAAGATAAGCAGCAATCATAAGTAAAACGATTCCAGTGATTTGAAAGAACAAAACACCTTTATCAAAATACATAGAACATATCAAAAGTAGTATACCTGCGATAAGTGCAATCCCGTTAAATTGTTTTATATTTATCATATTCATCGTCAAATTTACACCATACATCTAATTTAAGTGTACTTAATTAATATTTACATGAAACTTTTACGGTATAGGTATGAAAAGCTTTTATTTTGTAGTCGCTAGTTAATAGTATTTATATGAAAAATTTTATTTTAAGCATTATCGCGGTTCTTTTTATCAGTTCATTATCTGCACAAGTATATGTAGGTGATGGATTTATTTATTCAAAAGGAACTAATCTATATGCTAAAGGGAAAATAAATCTTTCTACAAACGGGAAGTTATATTTAAGAAATGAAGCTCAGTTAATTCAAGGTGATGATGTAGATAATGAAGGAGCTGGTGTTTTATCTGTATTTCAAGAAGGTACATCAAATGAGTATACCTATAATTATTGGGGCTCACCTGTTGGAGAAGCTACCAGTATTGGTAATCAAGATTTTGATTTAAACTCGCAAATATATTTTCCTACATTACAAGAAGGATTTACTGAAACGGGTTTTAGTTCAACTGCTCCTAACGCAGACTTGAGAACTAACCTAGTTATTGATGCAAGTTTAGCTACTATTTCTGGTACGTCAGATGCTACAGGAACAACGGATACGCAAGATGCTAGTCTACTACCTGGTAGTCCAGTAACTAATGCTTTAAAAATTTCGGGAAGATGGCTGTATAAATATGATACTAGTGGATCAACTGCATCTTATGGAGCTTGGAGAAGCGTACAAGGCGCTACTGATGTAGAGCCTGGTGTAGGTTTCACTATGAAAGGTGTGGTACAGTCTTCTGGTCCTAACCTAGTAAATGTTGGTGCATATAGTACATTCTTTGGGCAGCGTTATGACTTTAGAGGTCGACCTAATAATGGAACTATTAATGTTAACGTTAACGTTGATAATGTTGCTGTAGTAGGTAATCCTTATCCTTCTGCATTAGACTTAAAAAGCTTTTTAGAAGACAATATAGCTTATGATGGAATGGGTGCTTTTGACACCAGTATGTCACAGATTGATGCAGTAGTTTATTTCTGGGAATCAAAAAGTACAAGTCATCAACTGACAGATTACATCGGTGGTTATGGTTCATATGTACCTAACGGTTTTGATCCAGGTACGGAAGATGGATATGATAACAACGGTACATACGTTCAAGCAGCTTATAGTAGATATAATACAGATGGAACACCTTCTGCAGGTAGCACGGCAGGTGGTATTGACGGTTTAACAGGACCTATCGGAACCTTAAGTAGAAGATACGCGCCAATTGGTCAAGGTTTTGTAGTTACAAGATCATTATTTAGCGGCACAAACCCAAGTGGCTTCCTTGTAGCAGACGGATTAGGATCAGTTGAATTTAATAATACACAGAGAGCATTTTACAAAGAATCTGATGGTAGTCTTTCATTTTTTGCAGCTGCTCCAGGTAGTAACAATAACAATCCTATTAACAGCACACCAGCACATGTTTTACCTAAGATAAGAATTAATGTTGCAGTTAATGATTTATATGTACGTGAATTAGTACTTCAATTCCACTCTTCAACAACTATGGGAAGAGATATAGGTTGGGAAGCTCCTGTTTCACAAAATCAGCAAGCAAATGACGTATATATGCCAGTTGCAAATCAAGGACTGATTATCAATTCTATTCCTTTTTCTACAGATAAAAAAGTGCCATTAAGTTTTGATCTTGCTAGCAATAGCTCATTTGATTTCAGTATCAAAACACTAGAAAACTTTGACACTCCATTTATCCTATTACATGATAAGCAAACTAATACTACCTATGACTTAAAGAATGGCACATCTACTATTTCTTTAACAGCAGGAACAATTGATGATCGTTTTGAAATTATTTTCCAAGACCCAACAACACTTTCTAACGATGAAATTGTTAACGCTGAAAAAGAATTTGATATAGTACAAAACAATAGTCGCCAAGAATTAACAATCTTCAATCCTAATGGTATCGAAGTAAGCAACATCTCTTTATTTGATCTTTCTGGAAAGGAACTAATCTCTAGTAAAGAAGGAACCTCTAATAATGCTTACACTTTTGAAACAAGCAACTTTAGTACAGGAATCTACATCGTAAGAGTGATTACTGCTGACCAAAGAGAAGCTGCTGTAAAAGTGAGTATCAGTAACTAATATGAGTATACTAAGTGCCGATGATAGCTGGATGCTACCATGCATGAGTAAAAAAATGACTGGAATGGACTGTCCTGGATGTGGTATCCAGCGGTCCTTTTCTCTTTTAATGCAAGGTGAAGTCGTTGATGCATTCTTTATGTATCCAGGAATTTACCCTATGTTTTTTCTTTTTGTTTTTCTTACATTTGACTGGTTCTTTAAAATTAAACATGGAGAGAAAATCAAGCTAACGCTTGCCATACTTACCATAGGAACTATTTTAATCAACTATATCATTAAATTAATCTTTTAACCAATCAATCATTATGCAAAAATTAAACACAACCCTAGTTTACATACTATCTGTAGTAGGTTTTATATGCTGTTGCTTTAGCGGTGTCGGAGTGATACCAGCGGGAATAGCATTCTACCTAGCTAACAAAGGAGTTAAAGAATATGAAGCTAATCCAGAGGCATACTCTAACGGACCAGCTATGAAAACAGCAAAAACAGTTTCTTTAGTTGTTACTGTGATCGCTGGACTAATGGCTCTTTATAGCATTTACAACTTTGCTTCTACAACTCCAGAAGAAAGAGCTCAACAACAACGTGAAATGCTAGAGCAATTTGGTATGGATCCAGAAATGATGGAAGACGCTGGATATTAATCAGGACTTTTCATAAATTTTAAAAGGGAACGCAATGCGTTCCCTTTTTTATTATTTTTACATTTCAATTTAAAAACTTATTATGCAAAAATTAAATACTACTGCGATATACATTCTCTCTGTTGTCGGTTTCTTATGTTGTTGCTTTTATGGAATCGGTACTATTGCAGCTATCATAGCTATAGTGCTCGCTAACAAAGAACTTGCTAAATACAATGCAGATCCTGAGCTTTATAGTAACGGAAAAGCAATGAAAACAGCAAAAACACTAGCTATAGTATCACTAGTGATTTCACTTATCGGATTAGCCTTTATAATTTGGTTCTATTTCAACCAGTGTGCATTTTATGAGTGGTATATAGAATTTGCTTTAAATAATCCAGGCGTTACTGAAGAGCAACTAGCTCCATTATACGATGCCATGGAAGAGGCAGGATGTAGATAATATCACGACAATATTTTAAAATAAAAAAGGCTCGCAATTGCGAGCCTTTTTTATTTCAACTAATATGTTTTATTCAAAACTCTTAAGAGTTTTAATAATGATATCTATACATTCATCAAGTTGATCTTGAGTCATTACCAATGGTGGTGCAAATCTAATGATATTACCATGCGTAGGTTTTGCTAGCAATCCGTTATCACGAAGCTTTAAACATATGTTCCAAGCTGTATCACCTTCTTCAGTATCATTAATCACAATCGCGTTTAATAAACCACGACCTCTAACTAAAGTTACTGTATCAGTAGTTTCTATGTATTCGTTAATTCGAGATCTAAAGTGATTACCTAACTCGCGTGCGTTTTGGGCTAACTTTTCATCTTTCACAACATCAAGAGCTGCCATCCCTACTACCGCTGCTACAGGATTACCACCAAAGGTACTCCCATGCTGTCCTGGTTTAATGACATTCATTATCTCATTATTTGCAAGAACTGCACTTACTGGATAAGCTCCACCAGACAACGCTTTTCCTAATATTAAAACATCAGGCTGTGCATAAGTTGCAGCTTGCTTTTCACAATGGGCAGCACAATCACATTTACCACAAACCGCAAGTAAAGCACCCGTTCTAGCGATACCAGTCTGTATTTCATCTGCAATAAAAAGAGCGTTGTACTTTTTACAAAGTTCTTGTGAGGTCCTCATGTAATTATCATCTGGAGTGTAAACACCAGCTTCACCTTGAATAGGCTCTACTAGAAAACCTGCCACATTATCTTGTTGTAATGCTTCTTCTAGAGCAGCCGTGTCATCATAAGGGATTTTAATAAAACCAGGTGTATATGGACCAAAGTTCTTACGTGCACCTTCATCATTTGAAAAAGATATAATAGTAGTGGTACGACCATGAAAATTATTCTCAGCTACAATAATTTTCGCTTCATGCTCTGCAACTCCTTTTTTCTCATAAGCATTTACGAGCGATTTTTATGGCAGTTTCCACAGCCTCAGCACCAGTATTCATTGGTAATACTTTATCAAAACCAAAATACTCAGTCATGTATTTCTCATAAACGCCTAATTTATCGTTATGAAAAGCACGTGATGTTAAAGTTAGTGTCTGCGCTTGCTGGTTCATGGCATCAACAATTGCTGGATGACAATGTCCTTGATTAACTGCAGAGTAAGCACTTAAAAAATCATAATAACGTTTTCCTTCAACATCCCATACATATACACCATCACCTTTTTCAAGTACTACTGGTAATGGATGATAGTTATGCGCTCCATGTTCATCTTCTAGATCTATATAATATTGACTTCCGTTTTTAGTCGCTGTGCTCATAAGTTGTTTTTTATCTAAGTCGCAATTTACAAAAAGAGCTGTCCAAGACATGAAGCTATAGCTTAAATTTTATAGAAATTATGAGCTACACCTCAGTCTATTCTCTTAAATTTGGACTCATGTCAAAAAGAAGAAATCGAGCAAATAAAACCTTTGAAAATGTTCCTGTAGTAGATGCCGGAGCAAAAGGGAAAAGCGTAGCCAAAACTGAGGATGGCGCCGTTATATTTTTAAAAAATGCAGTGCCAGGTGATGTGGTAGACATCAAAACTTTCAAGAAAAGAAAATCTTTTTATGAAGGAGAAGCGACTGTTTTTCATACCCTTTCAGATCGACGTACAACGCCAGTCTGTAAACACTTTGGAACCTGTGGTGGTTGTAAGTGGCAACATATGGGTTATGATAGCCAGCTGTTTTTCAAACAGAAAGAAGTTGTTGAAAACCTTACTAGAATAGGTCATTTAGACCTACCAGAGGTTACTCCTATAGCAGGATCTGCAGATCAATATTATTATCGTAATAAAATGGAATTCAGCTTTTCAGCCAGTAGATGGTTGACCTTAGAAGAAATCCAGAGTGATATTCAAATCGAAGACAAAAAAGCGTTAGGCTTTCACATTCCTGGGATGTGGGATAAAATATTGCACCTAGATGAATGTCATTTGCATCCTGCCATTGGAGAGCAGATAAGGTTGAGTGTTCACGCTTTCGCGGAAGCGGAACATATAGAATACTTTAATCCTAGAGAAAAAACTGGTGTTTTAAGAACTTTAATGCTGCGCATGTCATCCACAGGAGAAACCATGGTCGTGATACAGTTCTTTAAGGAAGATGAAAAAGCTAGAATCGCCCTATTGGAGCATTTGAAAACTACTTTTCCTCAAATTAAATCGTTGCAATACATTATAAATGAAAAGGCAAACGATACTATTTATGATCAGGACGTTATATGCTATGATGGCCGCAATCATATCTTTGAAGAGATGGAAGGATTACAGTTTAAAATTAATGCAAAATCTTTCTATCAAACTAACTCACAGCAAGCCTATGAATTATATAAAATCACTCGTGACTTTGCAGGATTAACAGGCGAAGAATTAGTTTATGACTTATACACAGGTACTGGAACTATTGCACAATTTGTAGCAAAGAAGGCTAAACATGTAGTAGGAATTGAGTCTGTACCGGTAGCAATTGAAGATGCAAAGGCAAATGCTGCACACAACAATATAGATAACACCACCTTTTTTGCCGGTGATATGAGAGATGTTTTTACTGCAGATTTCATCGCTGAGCATGGTGCCCCCCCAGATGTTGTAATTACTGATCCACCTCGAGATGGTATGCATAAAGATGTTGTAGCGCAATTACTAGCTCTTGCAGCACCTCGTATCGTTTATGTAAGTTGTAACAGCGCAACACAAGCTAGAGATCTAGCGTTATTAAAAGAACAATATAAGGTAGTAAAATATCAACCTGTTGACATGTTTCCACAAACGCACCATGTTGAAAGTGTTGTACTTTTAGAAATAATAAAATAATTCTATTATGAAAAAAATACTCTTTATCGCACTTATCATCGCTAGCTTTATCGCGTGTGATGATAAACAAAATAATGAATCAATACTTAAAGAGGCTCAAGTATCAGGTAAGATCACTGCTGTTGACTCAATAGTCATTCCAGAAAAACTGGTTGCTTATCTATATAATGAAACTAAAGCAGATTATGACCAGATAGAAATTGAAGTAGGGAAAGATGGAACTTTTGCATCTACTCTACCAGTAGATAGACCTATGAGTATTTCCATATATGGAGATTATGGTGTTCAATTACTGACTAGTCCTGGTGATTCGATTTTCATGAACACAGACGCTAGATTTGAAAATGTAACTTATGATGGAAAAGGTGGCGATGTTAACACGGCGCTTATCACTTATAAAGACAACAATCCTACAGAGGAATTATTGCAATCAAAAGAGTCCTTATCTCCGCAAGATTATGCATCGTTATTAGATAGTGTTTTTATTGAAGTTCAATCTTACAACAAGAATTTTTTATTTAATAATGACCAACAAATATTAAAAGATTATGTTACTTCAGAAGAGGCTTTTCTAATACCAGCAAAAAAATTAGCCTATGCCCTTTATACACCTCAAGGTGCAGCCGCTTTAAGTGATAGTGCGTTTATGAATAGCTTCAATAGTTTATCAGAGTATAAAAACACCTATGATATAAACACCAATAACCCAGCAATGATTGCAAACTATTTAGGCTATGTATGGGAAAGAGAAGCGTTAGAAGATAATGCAGAGGAAAGAGAAATAGCTTTCATGAACCGTTTAATGTCTTTAGAAAATAACGATTATCTTAAAAAGAAAATCTTGCAGAGCAAGGTAATGAATAAGCTAGAAGACAACAATGTTTCTTTTTATGAAAACCATAAAGATGAAATTAACCAAGTATTTAAGGATACTTCTATTCTAGCAACAGTGTCACAAAAATATGACGAAGTAAAAAAATTACTTAATAACCCAGAATTACCTGTAGACGCAGAGCTTTTAACTTTTAAATCTGAAGACGCTACTCAATTCATAAATGAAATTATAGCAAATGCTAATGGTAAAGTGATCTATATCGATAATTGGGCAACATGGTGTGGACCGTGTAAAAGTGAGTTTAAAAATGCCTCACCAGCATTGCATGAGAAATTTAAAGATGATGTTGAATTTGTGTATTTATGTCACCAAAGTAAAGAAACTGGTTATTTACCTTCTATTTCTAAATTCAAAATCGCTGGAAAGCATTACTTTCTAAAGGAAGATCAATCTAGACCTATTTTCAAACAAATTAATTTAGAAGGTTTCCCTACTTATACGATAATCAATAAAAATGGAGACATCGTTTTATCTGACTACATTCACAGACCTAGTTATGCTAAAACTTCAGAGATTCTTACAGGACTAATTAATGAAGAAATATAACTACACTTTATTATTAAGTATTGTCCTTTTAATGACTGGATTATCCAGTTGTGAAAAGGATGACTTATGTGACCCATCATTAAGCGTGACACCACGTTTAATTATTAAATTCACAGATATAGGAAATCCAGAAGAGTCTAAAGAGGTAGATCAATTACAAATAAGGGAAATAGGCTTTACAGAATTTGCTCCTTTAGATAGTGATGGTTCAACCTTGCTTACCGCTGTTGACTCAATAGCTATACCATTAAGAACCGATAGTAATAATACGAGCTATGAATTTTTCTTAGACGATGATGACGGCACTAATATAGATAGTATAGACTTTAATTATAATCTAGATGAAATTTACATTAATAGAGCATGTGGTTTTAAAGTCGTGTATAACGAGCTAGGCGCTTTCAGATTACCAGAACCTGCCGGTGATGAATGGATCATTAATATTCAAGTAGTCACTCCTGAAGTAACATCTAATAATGATATTCACATTGAGATACGTCACTAAAATATTATTTCTATTCTTTGGCTTTATGGCGTTTTCACAGACGCGAGAAACAGCCGCAATTGACAGTGTACAATACAAGCGTACTTATGGATTGCGATTAGGGATAGATGCTGCTAGCTTAATACGCACCGGTATTGATCCAGAATATAATGGGTTTCAAATTTTAGGAGATTATAGAATTAAAGATAAACTATACATTGCTGGTGAATTAGGTAATGAAAACATAGATCGTAATTCTGATAGAATAGACTTTAAAACTAGCGGTTCATATTTTAAGGCAGGTATCGATTATAACCTTTATCAAAATTGGTTAGACATGGATAACATGATCTATTTTGGCGCACGACTAGGTGCAGCAAACTTTTCGCAAAATCTATTGAGATATGATTATGCTCAAGACAACAGCTATTTCCCTGTATTTACTAACGTCGTAGACAGAGAATTTAAAGGACTTACTGCTGTATGGCTAGAAATACAACTGGGTATTAAGGTTGAAGTATTACCTAATTTATATATGGTGGCAAATGTGCAATTAAAGAGAATGATTACAGAAAAAACACCTGATAATTTTGACAACTTATACGTACCTGGATTTGGCAAAACTTATGACACCAGTGAGATAGGTGTCGGTTATACCTACGGTATCATGTATCGCATTCCATTTTTTAAGAAATAAAAACATTAAATAATCACTTATAAAAAAAGCCTTTCTTTTCAGAAAGCTTTTTAAGTTTTATATCCTGCTCAGTCTATTCTTCTTCTTGATTAAGAGAAGTTAATAAATCATTAGATTGAAGTAGATTATACCACTGCACTACCTTTTTAATATCACTAGCATAAACGCGCTCCTCATCATAGTTAGGCAATACCTCACTAAAATAAGACTGCAGCTCATTCTTACTTACCTTATGATTAATTGAAGGACCTTGATTTTCTTTTTCAGCAATCTTTTGAAACACCTCTTTAAGTGGCACTTCAGTTTCATAAGTGTAAATAGAGATATCTTTAAGAACACTCACGTTATGATTGATTCCTATAATAGCTGTTTTCTTATCGATTAAAGATTCGACCACAAAACCATTACGTGTCTTAGTCTTTAATTGATATAAACCTGGCTTACCTGTAACTGATAAAATGTTTTCTAAACTCATATTCTTCTTTTTCTGAGGACGGCAAATATATTAAACCTCAACTTTAAAATGGTGATTATTTTCTTCCTTTCACTTCTGGAAAACGCATGCGGTAATCGATACTCACTTTTCCTTTAGAAATATTAGCAAGTTTTCCCTTTATTAATCGCTTTTTTAGAGAAGATATTTTATCTGTAAATAAAATTCCTTCAATATGATCATATTCATGTTGAATAACACGAGCCATTAATCCAGTATAAGTTTCAGTTACTTCATTAAAATTCTCATCACTGTATCTTATGGTCACCTCTTCTGGTCTAAAAACATCTTCTCTTACATTAGGAATGCTTAAACATCCCTCATTAAAAGCCCATTCTTCTCCATTTTCTTCTACGATATGCGCGTTTATAAACGCTTTCTTGAAAGAACCCAGTTGTTTTTGCTCTTCTGGAGTAAGATCTGGATCATCGCCAAAAGGTGATGTATCTACCAAAAATATACGAATAGGCATGCCTACCTGCGGTGCTGCCAGGCCTACTCCACTGGCGCCATACATGGTTTCCCACATATTTTCTAGAACCTTTTCTAGATTAGGATAGTCAGGTGTGATATCCTTTGCTACTTTTCTTAATACTGGATCGCCATAAGCGACTATAGGATAAATCATGTGTTCTGAATGATTAATTTTTATTCTTAATTAAAAGGACTTTTCTTGTCCATAAATGTTTGCAATATGATAGTAGCTGCTATTTCATCTACTAGCGCCTTATTTCTACGTTTAGACTTACTTAATCCACTATCTATCATGGTTTGAAATGCCATTTTTGAAGTAAACCGTTCATCCACTCTTTCAATAATTATATGAGGATATTTTTCTTGTAACGCTTTCGCGAAAGCGTGAATAACACCACCCAACTCACTATCTGTATAGTCCATCTGTTTAGGCTCACCTATGACAATGGTATCGACAGCTTCAGTACTTAAATACTTTTCTATAAAGGCTGATAACTCGTGTGTGGCAACTGTGGTAAGACCAGATGCTATGATTTGCATAGGATCTGTTACCGCAATGCCAGTTCGCTTTTTACCATAATCTATTGCCAGTATTCTACTCATAAGGACTGCAAAAATAAGGTTATTTGTGAACTAGTTGCTAAAATCGAGCCAAGGCGTGAAAACCTATAAATGTTTCCATTTATATTTGTAAAAAATCATAAGCTTTGGATCAATTACAAAACGTTATAGAAGCAGCATGGGATGATCGTTCCCAGCTAGAAAATGCAGTGACACAATCTGCTATTAGAGAAGTTGTAGAAATGCTAGATCGCGGTACCTTGCGAGTAGCAGAACCTACTGACGATGGATGGGTCGTAAACGAATGGATTAAAAAAGCAGTAGTCCTTTATTTCCCTATACAGAAAATGGAAACTATTGAATGTGGCCCATTAGAATTTCACGATAAAATTCCGCTTAAAACTGGATATGCAGATAAAGGAATACGTGTTGTACCACATGCCGTTGCTAGACATGGTGCTTATATTTCAAAAGGTGTGATAATGATGCCTAGTTATATCAACATAGGTGCCTATGTAGATGAAGGTACTATGGTTGATACTTGGGCAACAGTAGGTAGTTGTGCTCAAATAGGAAAAAATGTACACTTGAGTGGTGGCGTAGGTATCGGTGGTGTTTTAGAGCCTTTACAAGCCGCACCAGTAATTATAGAAGATGGCGCGTTTATAGGATCTAGATGCATCGTTGTAGAAGGAGTGCATGTAGAAAAAGAAGCCGTACTAGGTGCAAACGTTGTACTTACAATGAGTACAAAGATTATCGATGTTACCGGAGATGAGCCTGTCGAAATGAAAGGTCGTGTCCCTGAAAGATCTGTAGTGATTCCTGGTAGTTATGCAAAAGAGTTTCCTTCTGGAACTTATAATGTACCATGTGCTTTAATCATAGGTAAACGCAAAGAAAGTACTAATAAAAAGACTTCCTTGAACGACGCACTGCGTGAGTATAATGTAGCAGTATAGTGAATATACTGCTCATTCAATATAAAATGATAGGTGATGTACTGACCAGTACCATCATCGCAGAGCAGTTAAAAATCATTTATCCAGACGCTCAAATTCATTATCTTATTTCTAAAACAGCTCTTGCTGTTGTAGAAGGTAACACAGCTATTGATAAATTTATCTGTGTAAATAACAATGAGTTTGATAGCTGGAGAGGTATTATCATGCTTGCGCGAAAGCTCAAAAAAAATAACTATTCTATTTCCATTGATGCCTATGGGAAAAATAACAGCGCATTACTATCTAGACTAGTAGGCGCTGTTCAAAGAATAGGATATAAAAAGTGGTTTGCACCATGGACTTATACAACTGCTATCAAAAATAGTCCTGATCCTGCAATTTATAAAACAGGATTATCCCTAGGTAGTCGTATGCTACTTACAACACCATTGACAAATGAAGTAAAATGGAATTTACTACCTAAAATCTATCTTACCGATACTGAAAAGCTGGATGGCAAAAAATGGTTGTCAGAAAACGGACTTGATTTGAACTTACCTATCACTATGGTGAGTGCTTTAGGATCCAGTGTAGACAAAACCTTACCATTAACTTTTATGGCACAGGTGGTAGACCAAATGGTTAAAATAACCAGTAGCCAGATACTATTCAATTATTTACCGGCGCAAAAGGAACAAGCGTATAAAATTTACAATGCCTGTCTTCCTGAAACGCAAAAACATATTTTTATAGACGCAATTACTCCTAGTTTACGTGACTATCTAAAAGTTCTTCACCACTGTACTACCGTAATAGGTAATGAAGGTGGCGCTATCAATATGGGTAAGGCACTGGATATACCTAGTTTTGCTATTTTCAGCCCATGGATCAATAAGCGATCATGGAATGCTGGCGAAGATGGTAAAAAACACATTTCTGTTCATCTTAAGGATGTTAAACCAGAACTGTACGGTACTAAAAAAGCAAGTGCTTTTAAAAAACAAGCGCAAGAACTATATCAAGA
This sequence comes from Nonlabens ulvanivorans, assembly GCF_000755285.1. GTDB lineage: Bacteria > Bacteroidota > Bacteroidia > Flavobacteriales > Flavobacteriaceae > Nonlabens > Nonlabens ulvanivorans_A. The sequence continues at coordinate 45,645 of NZ_BBMK01000010.1, forward strand.
TTTCAGGCCAGAGTTGATTTTTGAAGAACTGAACAAGTTTGTGGATGGGAATTATTAGGTTTTACTGTGGTAATTAAGAATTCTTCACAATTCCAAAAGGTGTGAAATCTTTCTTTTCAGTACGTGTTGCTTTTCTTATGGCTAGGTTTTTATCAATAGACTCTTGATTCTTATAGCCACGTGCATGATCTAAATGAAGACATATAGCACTATATCTAATCTGTTTAGATTTAATACCATGATTAAATAATCGTTCTCCCAGCTCGCGATCTTGTCCACCATATTGCATACGCTCATCAAAACCATTTACAGCTTTTAAATCCTTTAACCAGCCACTAGAGTTATGACCATTCCAGCTAGCGTTAGTAGGCGTTAATCGTTCCATCACACCTGCCTGCACAAATCCTGAAGTAAGCTTTTGATTTTTATATGAAGATGGCAACCCATTTTCTTTTAACCATTTTAAATCAAAACATTTTTGTGTTGCAATATCTTCCTTAGTAATTGATTGAGATAAATCTAGAGGTAATTTATAGTATCCACCAGATAAAAAATATCCTGGAGAACGGCGCTCATAATGAATCTGCAAAAAATCTTCTCTAGCAATACAGTCTCCATCAGTCATTACCACATATGGAGAAGTACAAGCCATCAATGCCTTGTTAAGAATCTCACTTTTTTGAAAACCATTATCCTCATGCCAGACGTGTATAATAGGTTTTGAAGAAATGGTTCTATAATGATCTATAAAATCTTTAGTTTCCTGACCACTTCCATCATCTGCAATTACGATTTCAAATTCTCTAAAGATTTGATGCTCATAACTCCACAAGGTTTTCTCTAACCACTCTACTGAGTTATATGTACTAATGACAACAGATATAGACGGATTTTCTATCATAAAAAAGAATAATACTGTAAATTTCGACAAATTTAGTGATTCATAAGCGGTTATATGAATTACAAGTTTATTTTTGCTCATATTAAACCCAAGAACCTACCTGCCATATGTCCAAAGTTTCATTATCTGCTATAGTACCTGCATACAATGAGGCACACAATATTGTTGAAGTTTTAAAGAGTGTTGATTTTTGTGACGAAGTCATTTTAGTAGACAGTAATAGTACTGACAACACTATAGAACTAGCACAACCACATATCACAAAACTATTAACTAGAGAGTATGTACATAGTGCTTCTCAAAAAAACTGGGCCATACCGCAGGCAAAGCATGAATGGATTCTATTAGTAGATGCAGATGAGCGAGTAACGCCTGCATTAAGAGAAGAAATCCTTACCTTACTTGAGACCATTGATGATCATGAAGAAGTAGGCTACTGGATGAAGCGTCGCAACTTCTTTATGGGAAAGCAAATACGCCATAGTGGATGGAAGAATGATCGCGTTATTCGTCTATTCAAAAAATCTAAATGTAAATATGTCGATAAGCATGTGCATTCAGAAATTGAAGCTGATGGTAAAGTAGGCTGGCTAGAAAATAAACTATTACACTACAAATACATCAGTATCGATCACCACGTGGATAAGCTGCAACGATATGCTGGTTTACAAGCTCGTGATTTTGATAAAAAAGTAGGTAAAATAACTGCTTTCCACGTAGTTATTAAACCGATGTGGGGGGGTTTTATAAAGCACTACTTTGTACAACTAGGATTTTTGGACGGTTTTGTAGGCTTCTCTATTGCTTACTTAAGAAGCTATGGGATCTTTATGCGTTATGTGAAGTTGTGGCTTTATCGTCGCGATCTGGAGTAAACTACCCTATCTTTTCTTTTAATTTTTCAGGTGTGAGTTTAAAATAATCCATCAAGGCGTTCCATTGTACCCTATTAAGATCTTGACCTTTATTTACCGTTTTAAGAGCTACAAATTGTGTTCCCATAATAGGTACTGGATCGATGATCTTTGAACTGTTCTTAATTGATAAAGTGCCATTTAACACAGCCATCATTTTAAACCATAGATCGTCTGCCTTAGGAGCTAGTTTCATAAACAATTCTACATCCTGCACTCTACTATCTAGACTACCTGCTGGATACAACACACAAAAAGCACCTACTGGCATTACCAGTTGAGGATCTGGTGGCATTTGATTTATGAAAGGCCACTTTCCATAGGACAATAACTTGCCATCTTTATAGGTAATATTACGACAGCGATTTCCTATGACGCTTTGTGGATACTTAAGATACTCTTCATAAGTGATCCTTAACGTAGATGGATGGTAAATTACATCATCATCACAGGTAATGATAGCTTTATCTGGAAATGCCTCTAGGCTATGAATCAACTTGCGGTGTGAAAAACCATATTTAGAAAATCTAATCTCAAATAAATCACCTTCTAATTTGCGCAATGAAGCCGGGATTTCATCTTTCAAATCTTCCTTGAGCCATAGAATGATTTTCTCTGGTTGGTATTCTTGCATCATCATACTGCGTATGGTGATTGATAATGTTTTAAGTCTCGTAGGGATTGAAGTAAGAGATACGATTACCGGAATACGTTTCACCGGATTCTTCCCTAACTTCTTTCTAGAAATACATAACATCCTAGCGCTATGATAAATGGAACCTGGTATTTCACTTAACTTCATAGCTATTTGTTTCCTTTAAAAATAGATTTAAACTTTTTTTTCAAACGCTTCTTCCGATGAAAAGCCTCTTGAAAGTCCTGTGTGTACTTCCACATTTGTGAGATGGTTTCCTCAGGACGCTTTCGCGAAAGCGTAGCATATTCTAGCCCCCCCATTACGTCATACATCCATTTATGAGGTGACAGTCTTTCAAAATTTTTAAGACGGTCATCCCACGGAATGTCATAAAACTTCATGCGGTTCAAATCGACCAAAGCAAATTCATAATGATCACCTACCTTAGTGATTAAGGTGTTTCCTGGTGAATTATCTAGGAAGTAAACACCGGACTCGTGCATATGATAAATAAATCTAGTGAACTCTTTTAAAATTTGTTCTTTATCTTCTATCGAATCGTCATTAATAAGCTCTCGATAGGTAAAATCGCAATTTAATTGCTTTGAAATATAGAAACTAGTACCAAAATTAAACAAGGATTTTTGTTCTAGATAAGCGATAGGATCTGGTGTACCTATTCCTTTTTCCATAAGGATTGTAGCATACTCAAAAGAACGTTGTGCTTTTGATTTTCTAAAAAATTTATATACTATTTTATTAATAGCATTAGGCTTTCTAAATCTCTTAAAATTAAGAGATTCACCATCTACATCAATTACTTTTACCACATTACGCCCGTCATGTAATGACCTTCCTATCTGGTCAAAACGAGTAATCACGCCTTCTATAGAAGGTCTTAAAAATTGATATGAGTCTTGATAAACACTTTTCATGTGTCAAAACTACGAGAAGTTGATAAATACACATCCTTTGTTTTCATTTATCTTCAATTATAAAATAGATTTATAAAGGTCATAGGTTTGTTGTGCAACTTGCTGTGCTGTAAAATTGGAATTAAAGATATCTAAAGTGTTTTCAGAAAATTGTTCTCGTAGTTTTGAATTATTTGCAAGTTCTACTAAAGAGATTGCCATTTTTTTAAAATCTTTTACAGGAACCACATACCCATTAATTCCATTCTTTACCGCATCAGGAATAACACCTACGTTAGTACTTATAACCGGTAAACCATGACACATGGCTTCTAGCACGGCAGATGGTCCACCTTCACGTTCGGAACTCATCATAAATATATCAAATGATGGCAGGTATCCACTAGCATTGTCCATAAAACCATAAAATTGAATGTAATCCTCAATTTTATACGCTACAACTTGACGGTTTAATTGCTCTGTTAATTTACTACGGTAGCCAAACTGGTGCACTTTGAAATCCTTATATCCTAAATGATTTACTGTATAATCAATAGCCTTTACTAAAGTTTCTAGATCCTTTGCAGCGTTATGATTTGCAATATTCACTACATGAATAGAAGAACTATTTTTTACGATTATATCCTCAACTCGCGCAGATTGTGATTCACATCGTTCTCTTAAAATACCATCAGTGATAATGTGTAATTTATGATGATTCTTTTTAAACATCACTTCTTTTTCCATTGCCTCTTTTATAAAAGTAGAAATACAAGAAATCACATTGATCTTATGAAAATTATATTTGTACTTACTTAATATACTCATGCTAGAACTCATTCCTTTTTTAGACATTACCACTGGAATTTCTAGCTTATGAAATAAATAAGCAAAATAAAAAAGTGTTATTGCATTACTAGTATGTAAATGAATTATGTCTGGTTTTATTTGAGTTACTAAATTTCTTAAAATCTTCTGCGAACTGCGGTTTTTATATTTCCTAGGACTTTGATGAATAGTAAAATCTGGGAATTCATTTAATTTTTCATTTAGAATACCATGAGGTAATAAATAGACGTGATTCTCTACATCCAGACTATTCATTGCATGAGCAATATCAATTAATTGTTGCTCATTACCGCCATAAGGCCTGTGACCGTTAAGGTGAAGAATTTTCATAATTGTACTTTAAATACAAATATTCAACTTTTTAAAATAAAAAAGGGTTGTCAATTGACAACCCTTATAATTGATAATTTAAAAAAAATTAATTTACATTCCATATAGGGTTATGATTCCAGATGTTAGAATCATCTCCATTAACTTGATGAGTTAGATTACCGCTCATTCTAATAATAGGAGTTGGTGTCGATCCAAATTCAATATAATCATAATTTGCTAAAATATCGATAATATTACTTTTTGCTGGATTCTGACAATTATAAAAACCACTATTATTTACAGTAAAATAGGCAATCTGACTGTTAGGACTATTAAATCCACCAACAACACGAATATCACCGTTAAAACTATAATTTAGTAATCTTTCTGTTTGATTAGCATCTCTCCATTTCGAACCACTTTTATAGTTCATACGTAGTACAGTATAAATTTCTACAAAAATTTGATCAGCATTAATATTATTTATTCGTGTTTTTTTATTTTAAGTTCATGAACCAATCTATATTTCAGCGATTTGTTGAATCTTGGATTGCAACCGTTTCTGTAATAGACTCTATTGTATTGTTCATATTCCTTACGAAGTTCAGAAATATTCGTTGATTTTAATGAAGGCTCATTAATATCTGTTGTTTCTTCCGTAATAGAGCCAATTATTTCATAATCACTCAGAGAATTTTTTAAACTTAACCTAAGTTCATTTCCAGTTAAAATTAAAATTTTATTTCCTATTAAGCATTTTTTATTTTTATTCAAATAAAGTTGCATTAATCTAGGTACATTGTTTTTTATATCGCTATCATTGGAAAAATAGAGTGCATTGGGATTATTGTTATTGACCCAATTTAAGATTTCATTGTTGTCAGTTATTTTATTTAGATTTGATAAAGTTTTAGTAAAATCTTCTAAATCCTTAAATGTCATCATCGACTCAGCCGATTTATCATGTAATATTTCTTCTTTCTCACAAGAAATAATTGCTAGACAAGTAAACGCCAGTAAAAATAATTTTTTCATAATATTTTGAATTTGTTAGTTTGTCAAAACTATAACTTTTAAATGAATCGTAGGACTTTACCTATTACTAAATATTTTTAATAATGTAAATTATTAGTAAATTTAAAAAGCATCGATAAAGGACGGATTGTTAGAGGAATGTCGTGAGCTTAATCGTAATTTTGTCAAAAGAGCTTTTGAATACCTAGAAGTCTAATAATACAGTAGATTATGCCACGACGCAGTGAACGCGATAAAAATAGAAGAGATCAAGTAAGAGGACGCACTCCTAGCCAGAAAAAGCAAGAAGTAGTAGACTTACCTATGGAAGATGTAAGAGAAGCAGTAACTGCTTTAAAGAAAGGTAAAATCATTCTTTATCCTACTGACACTATTTATGGTATAGGCTGTGATGCTACTAACTATGATGCTGTAGAAGAGCTTTATAAAATTAAAGAAAGAGATCCTGCAAAATCACTAATTATTTTAGTAGATAGTTTTGACATGCTAGACCGTTACATTGAAGAAGTACCAGAAATGGCATGGCAAGTTTTAAAATTAAATAAAAAGCCACTTACCATAATCTATGACAGACCTAAAGCTGTTGCAGAAAATCTAATCGCAACAGACAATACACTAGCCATAAGAGTGACTAACGATTCAGTATGTCGTGCATTGATCAGAGGATTAAGAAAGCCGATAGTTTCAACTAGCGCAAACTTAAGTGGTGAAAAAACTCCTGTAGGATTTATAGACATTAGTGAAGAATTAAAAAGTAGAATAGATCACATCCTAGATTTACCACTTGCCAAAACTAATGTCCCACCATCATCCATTATTAAAATATCAAATGATGGAACAATGAAAATATTGAGAAAGTAATATCATGGAGCAACTGCTATTTAAAGATGCAATCTCACATCCAGTATTTAAAACCATTAGTGAAGCTGCTGCATCATTAGGTGTTGACGCCTATGTGATTGGTGGATTTGTGAGAGACTATTTTCTCAAACGTGGTGCAAAACAAGATATAGACATCGTCGCAGTAGGCAGCGGTATTGAACTAGCTCAAAAAGTAGCAGAATTGTTACCGCAAAGCACTAAAGTATCTGTCTTTAAAACCTACGGTACTGCCATGGTAAAGACAGATGATTTTGAACTTGAATTTGTAGGTGCTCGCAAGGAAAGTTACACTAGAGATAGTCGCAATCCGATTGTAGAAGATGGCACTCTAGAAGATGATCAAAACCGTAGAGACTTTACCATTAACGCTATGGCGTTCTCATTAAACCCAGATAACTATGGGGAATTAATAGACCCTTTTAACGGTATGGTAGATCTTGAAAAAAAGATTATTAAAACCCCCATTAGAACCAGACGTCACCTATAGTGATGACCCATTGCGCATGATGCGAGCCATTAGATTTGCTGCTCAATTAAACTTTAGGATTAACGATGATTCATTTCATAGTATAAAGAATAATGCAAGCCGCATTAAAATTATCACTAATGAACGCATCATCACAGAATTAAATAAAATTATGATGTGTGATGAACCATCACATGGCTTTATTTTATTAGAAAAGACAGGCCTCTTGCCTACTTTTTACCAGAACTTACAGCCCTTAAAGGTATTGAAGAAGTAGAAGGTCAAAAGCATAAAGATAACTTTTACCACACACTAGAAGTAGTCGATAACATCTCTCGCAATACAGACAACTTATGGCTGCGATGGGCTGCTTTATTACATGATATAGGTAAGGCACCGACAAAGAAATTTAGTAAAAAAGTAGGATGGACCTTCCATGGTCACGAATTTAAAGGTGCAAAGATGGTATATCATCTTTTCAAACGTTTGAAAATGCCCCCCCTTAACGATAAGATGAAATTTGTGCAATTAATGGTGCGCATGTCTTCTAGACCTATCGCCGTTATTGATGAGAGTGCTACAGATAGCGCTGTGCGCAGACTAGTGCATGACGCAGGCGACTACATTGAAGATTTAATGATATTGTGCGAGGCAGATATCACTACTAAAAACCCATACCGCTTTAAGAAATATCATAACAATTTTAAGAAAGTAAGGGATAAAATTGTAGAAGTTGAAGAACGTGATCATGTGCGCAACTTTCAGCCACCAGTAAGTGGAGAAGAGATAATGAAAGCTTTTAACTTACAACCATGTCGCGAGATTGGTATGATTAAAAGCGCTATTAAAAACTCCATCCTCGATGGCGATATCCCAAATGAACATGATGCAGCCTATGCTTTTATGATTGAAAAAGGTATAAAACTAGGCCTTACACAAGTAGAAGAACTTTAAGAGTATTGCTTTCGCGAAAGCGAAATATCATTATTAATGTGCAAATATCTTAGTCATTACAGCGCTTATTTTATAACTCCATAAACTGAAAATGAAGTTTCAGCAATCGGATTGAATAAAAACACTTGAAAATATTAGTTTTACCATAACCTAAAAACCAATATTGAGAGTTTTTATCTGCTTTTATTTTCTACTGTGTAACTTAATCACGGCACAGCAACCGGTTTCCATACACTTAACAGAGCAAGATGGATTACCCGACAAAGAATTCTATGGAATTGCTGAAGACAGTAAGGGATTTATATGGATCGCCGGCAATAAAGGTTTAACCAGATTTGATGGTAAAAACTATAAAACGTATTCACATCCAAAAAAACGTGGGCTTTCCGTTTTTGAAATTAATGTGGATCAACAAGATCGTATCTGGTGTATAAATATTTCTGGCCAAATTTTTTATGTAGAAAATGATGAATTAATACTTTTTAAGGATTTAAAAAAAGATCTAACGGAATGTTACCCGAACTGGCCATCTATGATCACCAACTGGTGATAAGCTGTCATCTATTTGTTAAGGTATATGATTTGAAATCTGGATTAGAATATTCTGAGTTTGAAAAGAATGAAAACGAGATAATCTTAAATCCCTTTATTATAGATCATAAAGTTGTGTTTACTTTTAAAAATGATCTTTATACTTTAGAAAATAACAAGCCAGTATTATGGGAAAAACTACCTAAAAACCTCACCGCTTTTAAAAATAAGCGAGGAATCAAAGAAATCGTAGGTTACTTAGGAAATAATAGAACGCTCTTTATTTATCAAAATAATTTAAAAGAGACATTCATAGAATTATTAGATAACGGAATATGGAAAAAACCATCAACATCTCATAAATTAAATGAGGTGAGAATAACTCAAATTAAAAAAATAGAAAATGATATATGGATTTGTACCTCAAAAGGGGTTTTTATAATGCACTTGGATAATCGTGATGAACTGATTTATAAAAAAACCATACTAAATGATATTTTCACGTCAGACATTATAAAAGATCGTGATGATAATTACTGGGTAACAACCACATCTCATGGGATATTTGTATTTCCTAATATCCATATAGAAAAGGTTGATCTTCCAGAAAAAACAGGAGATTCCAAAGTCCTAGAATCAAACGCAAATCAAACTCTATATATAGGTACATCAACAGGAGCTGCGTTTCAGTTCAACTCTAGTACTAAATCATTAGAGAAATTAAACATAGAAGGTGATAGATCAGTAAGTGAAATTATTTATGACCCTTATAGAGATCAAAAGACATTTCTACAAGATATAGTAGTCACCACACTCAATGCAAAGAACGAGCCTGTTGAAAAATCATTGGACTACGGTACCGTAAAAAGGGCTTTGTTTATATCTGCCGACAGTCTTCTGGTAGTGAGCTCAAACAAGGCCGCTGTTGTTGATTTTAAATCAATAGAAGTAGAAATGAAAAAATTTAAAATCAATTATCCTAAAAGGGGGGCTACACTTGTTTCTACGATTCCATAAGTGGAGACCGCTATTTTGCTCTAGTCGACGAGTTGATTAAAGTTTCTAAAGACGGAGATTCAAATATTTTATTAAAAAATAACGGTGATAACATATTAACAGGATCGATAGACATGGATTCTAGAAACCATTTATGGATCGGCACTTATAATGAAGGACTTTATGAGTTCTATAATGATCAAATGATTAAAAAGTGGTCCACAGAAAATGGCTTGCTATCTAATAACATTAATAAAATTAAAGTAGATACCAATTTTTTATGGATTACAACAGATCAAGGAATCCAGCGATTATGCTTAAAAACAAATACTTTTAAAAACCTGACTAAACAAGATGGGATTCCATCCTACTCTATTAATGATATAGAAGTATTGAATGAAAAAGTGTTTTTTGCAAGTAACTCAGGCGTTTTCTGTATCGATAAAGAATTTACTTTTAAAAACTTTAAACCTATTGAAATCTATTTTACCGACGTTGAGATAAACTACAAAAAAGCAGAACTAAAATCTCAATATTTTTTAAAACAAGATGAGAGTCAATTTCAGGTCAGCTTTAATTCAAATGGCTTACGAGCTATGACCAGTGGCAATTATGAGTACCGACTTCATGGTCTTTTTAATGAATGGAACAGTATCCCTACAGGAAGTAACAATATCATATTCCCATCTATCCCACAAGGTAGATACACCTTACAATTACGTGCAGTAGATACCGATGGAACAACCAGTGATCTAGAAGAAATTAGAATTCAAGTAACCATTCCTTTTTATAAAAAGAACTGGTTTTGGATTATAGTCATGTCTATTTTAATTGCTGGTTTAGTTATCTACTATAGGTGGCAATTACGCTTTCGCGAAAGCGAGAAAAACAAACAACTTCTTTCTCTACAAAAGGAGAAGGAAATGATAAATCTTAAATTAGAAAACCTACGCTCGCAGATGAATCCGCATTTTGTATTTAATGCATTGAATTCTATCCAAGAATACATCATGAAAAATCAGCGAGTACAGGCAGGAGATTATTTGGGGGGGAAATTTGCCGATTTAATAAGAACTTATCTCGATCATAGTGTTAAAGGTCGCATCACAGTTCAAGAAGAAATAGACAGTTTAAACATGTATCTAGAGTTAGAACAACTGCGTTTTGAAGAACGATTGCAATATGAAATAAAGATAGATATAGAACAAAATCCAGATCATTTCTTTATTCCTACCATGTTAATCCAACCTTATGTAGAGAATGCCCTTAAACATGGACTGCTACATATAGAAGGAGAACGATTACTTAACGTTACATTCTCACTAGATGCGGCACAACATCTTATTATTTGTACTGTTGATGACAATGGAATAGGTCGAGAAAAGGCAAGAGAGATACAGGCCAAAAGATTAAGACATCACAAATCGTTTGCCACAAAAGCTACTGATGATCGCATTTCTTTACTCAATTATGTACTGGAAAAAGAAGCCAGTATAGAAATTACCGATAAGCACAATGGCACTCAAGCTACAGGAACACTAGTAACCATTAAGATACCATATACCACAGAAGGATGAAAGCACTGATCATAGATGATGAGCCTAAGGCAAGAGAAGTACTTAAAATATTACTGGAAGATCACTGCCCAGAAGTACACACTATTATAACAGCACCAAATTTACTTCAAGGTGTTGAGCTTATAAAAAATGAATCACCTGATCTCGTATTTTTAGATATAGAGATGCCGAGACATAGTGGTCTAGAAATCACAGAATTTATAGATAAAAATCATTTTAACTTTGAAATCATTTTCACAACTGCCTACAGTGATTATGCTATACAAGCATTTCAATTAAATGCGATAGATTATTTATTGAAACCACTAAGCCCAGAGAAATTAAAACAGGCCCTTAAAAAAGTGATTGAATTAAGAGGTAAAACACAACTTACTGAACGACTTCTAGAATTAAAAAACAGCTTTAAGGAAGCTAATTTTTCTAAAATTGCACTTCCCTATTCTGATGGAATAAAATTTGTTGAATTTGATAATATCATCGCTATAAAAGCAGATGGGATGTATACAGAATTTCATATCATCGGAAAAGAAAAAATAATAGTAAGTAAACCACTCAAACACTTTACAGATATACTCGACAGCTTAAAAACATTTTATAAACCACACCGCTCTTACCTCATCAATTTGAGACATATTAAAGAATACGTGCGTAAAGATGGTGGTTATATCCTTATGGAAAACGATATTGACGTATTGATATCTAAAGATAAAAGAGAAGAATTTTTAACAATAGTACAGAGTATATAGTTAGGTAAAATATAATACCTATTATGGCATTAAGAGTATTAACTTAAATTCAAAATAGAGAATAATTGTACAACAAAATTAATTCTCAACGGTAGATTCTATATCATAAAAATTCATTGTTAACATACTTCAAAGGTAATTTCATAACAATTTTGTATATATCGTCTTTAACTCAATAAGTTGAATAAAACCTTTATAAGTTGAGAATGTACTTTCATAAGTTCTTATAAAAATCAGTATTCCTCTTACCGCACTTTTGTGGTTGTAAACTAATTAATACAATCATGAAAAAAACATTACCTTTTTTAATTATCGCTTTTCTATTTTCATTAGGCGCTAATGCTCAATTACCTGCAGGCGCACTTTACGACTTCACATTTACTAATGGAAGTCTAGTTAATCAAGCATCACCTGGAACTGCAGATCTTACCGATAACAATCAGAGCGCCCAACTAGTTGCAGATCGCACAGGAAGTTCAAATGATGCTTACAGAATGAATACCGATAACTTTATAAATACCCGACAAGGTAATACTAGTGATCAAAAAGAAGTAAGTATAAGTTTCTGGATGAGAGCAAACGATTCTGACATAACCGCTACACTTACCCAGTTACTTTTAATAGATAGCCCTAATGGATATTTTAATATTAGAATCGATAACAGCGTTCCTGCCGATGGAAAAAAATTATCATTCTATTCTAGAGGCAGCACTACTAGTGGCGATCGTTTTGCTAGTGGAAGAAAAAGCATTCCTTCTTTGCTAGATGGCCAGTGGCATCACATTGGTATTACTACTGCGGTAACAGGAAGTACTATAAATTTCACAACCTATGTAGATGGAGTCGAAGAAACTAACTTTCAACAATTTGCACTTAGCAACCCTAATTCAGGAAGCGCGCCGTTGTTTTTATCAGATCCTAGAATGGTTGTAGCACCACAAGGTGGTTTCCCTGGTTCTATAGACGATATCAAATATTATCAACGCACTTTAACAAGTGCTGAGGTTACAGCACTTGCAAACGACAACGCGCCTCCAACTATAGGAAGTGAAGTCTATGTTAATACCAGTGCAACTGGAACAGGTACAGGAGCAGACTGGACAAATGCATATACTAATCTAAGATTAGCACTAGACAACCACCCAGGGAAAGATTTTTGGGTAGCCGCTGGAACTTATACCATCGCTGATGGAACTATAGCTGGTAAATCTTCATCCTTTATAATAACAGATAATACAAATGTATACGGAGGTTTTAACGGCACAGAATCGCTACTCGCTGACCGTGATCCTGTTGCAAACGAAACCATTATTACTGGTGACCAATCTAATGACGATATTGCTACTGGCTTGAATGAATCCTCAACAGATCGCAGCGATAATATTTACACCGTTATTAAAGTAGCCGGCGATAACATCACTATAGATGGAATAACGATTACAGGTGGTCATGCAAACGGCACAATAGGTGATGACAGAAGTGGTTCTGCTATTAAGGTGACGCCAGGAAACGGTAATGGTCTTCTTGTTACAAATTGCACATTCAAGTCTAATTTCTCCTTAGCTGCTGGTGCATTTCACGTGCCGCTTACCGGTAGTAGTGCTACCATGATTATAGACCGCTGTGTATTTACAAAAAATGTAGCGCAACTGGCGCCGGTAATTTATGGCTCCATACAAACGTCAAATATCACTTTAGACCTTACACTAAGCAATAGCTTAATTTATGATAACAGTACCATAGACGTATCCACAGGAAGTCAAACTGGGAATATGATTTGGTTTAGAAGCGATATAGGTTTAGGACAGTTCGATGGAACCATTACAAACAACACCATAACTGGAAATTCAACAAATCAACCAAGTTCGTCAAATAGAGGTGTTTTGTGGCTTACGCGTATTCAGGGTTTTTCTAACATTGATGTCACTAACAACATTATCGTAGGGAATACAAATGGAGCCATGAACCTACAGGCAATTGCAGTTCCTTCAGGAAATTTCAACTATCCTAATGATACACGTTTAATTAATAATCTCACGAGCTCAAGCATTCAATCCTCAGGATCTTTTTTGCTATTTAATAATATAACCGGTACTGCAATGTTCAACGACGCAGCGAACAATGATTTCACGTTAGCCGCTAGCTCTCAAGCAATCAACGCTGGAGATAACAATGAGGTGCCCGCAACAAATTTATACGACTTATTAGGCAATGACCGCATTGCTAATACAACCGTAGACATGGGTGCATACGAGTTCGGAGCAACCGCAGGAATTGAAGAAAACAGCAAACTAGATTTCAGTCTCTATCCTAATCCTGCGATTGATATGATCACCGTTGCTATTGACCATAACGCTTTCGCGAAAGCTAACATCTACAACCTACAAGGTCAATTAATAGCCTCATCGCAAGAGTCAAGCATTCAAATATCTGATTTAACAGCTGGAATGTATATTATTAAGATAGAAACTACAAATGGAACAACAGCCACACAGCAGTTTATTAAAAAATAAAGTGAAGATGAACATGACTGCTTTTTACAGTAATTTAGAGCAGTTATAGAAAGAGCAATTCCTTATGAAAGCTAGGGTAAACGAGTCGCTTTATAATATAAGCGGCTCGTTTTTTTATGTGATATTTTGATAGTTTCATTTTAGTAAAAGCGAAACACAATTGTTATCTTTAACCTATGAAAAATAATGTGCTATTTATTATTCTATTATATCTTATAAGTTGGAACGCTAGCTCACAAATAGATAATGGTAGTGACCTAGAACAATTCAACTTATATGTATTACCACAGGCACAAATTGAAGTGAAACTAAGTTTTGACAGCAGGATACTACGTAACGATCCTAGAGCTTTTTCAGTAACTCCAGGACGTGAAGGTATTGATATGATGGCCATCTATAGAGAAAAAGAAGATCTAGAAGAAAAAGAATACACGCCATATGTCGTTGCTCACTTTGAACTTAAGAGACAACAACAGCAGCAACAAAACACCTTATCTAGACCATCAAGTCTTAGCGTACAAAACCCATACTACAGTAATTCAAATTTTGCTTTTCAACAATTGCGCCGACAAAGTTATTTCAATCAATTATACAGACCTATTTACAGATATTAAATGATCAATAAACAAGAAATTACAGACAGATTCATAAGTTACATTACTATTGATACAGAATCTGACCCTAATAGCGAAACTACACCTAGTACCGAAAAGCAATGGGATCTCGCTCGCAAGCTTCATCAAGAATTAATTGACATGGGAATGAGTGATGTGAGCATTGATAAAAATGCTTATGTCATGGCTACATTACCATCTAACGTAGATCATGATACGCCAGTTATAGGTTTTATATCACATTTTGATAGTACACCAGACTTTACAGGAAAAGACATCAAGCCACAAATCATACACGATTATGATGGTGGCGATATACCACTTAAAGGTAGTGACCTGGTTTTAACACCAGACTATTTTGAATCTTTAACGCAATATAAAGGGCAAACTATAATAACAACCGATGGTACTACCCTACTTGCTGCAGATGACAAAGCCGGTATTACAGAAATAATGACAGCGATGAAGGTAATGATTGACAATCCATCTTTAAAGCATGGAACCATTAAAGTAGGTTTTACACCAGATGAAGAAATAGGACGTGGCGCACATAAATTTGATGTTGAGAAATTTGGTGCTGACTGGGCTTACACGATGGACGGCAGTCAAATAGGTGAGCTAGAATATGAAAACTTTAACGCTGCTGGCGCTGTGGTGACATTCCATGGTAAAATTGTACATCCTGGATATGCCAAAGGAAAGATGATCAACTCTATGTATATCGCGCAAGAGTTTATAGAATCTCTTCCTAGAATGGAAACACCAGAGCATACTGAAGATTACCAAGGTTTTTTTCATTTACACAATATGAAAGGTGCTGTTGAAAAAACAGAACTACAATATATCATTAGAGACCATGATCGCGGCCATTTTGAGGCACGCAAAGAAGTCATGAATAAACTTGTTACTGATCTAAATGCACAATATGATCGTGAGGCTGTAACCATTGAAATTAAAGATCAGTATTTCAACATGCGTGAGAAAGTTGAGCCAGTAATGCATATTGTTGATGTGGCAGAGAAAGCTATGCGTGAACTGGGCATAGAACCACTTATCAAACCTATACGTGGTGGAACAGACGGCTCTCAATTAAGTTATATGGGATTACCATGCCCTAATATTTTTGCAGGTGGCCATAATTTTCATGGACCTTATGAGTACGTACCTGTTGAAAGCATGATGAAGGCTACAGAAGTTATAGTGAAAATAGCAGAGTTAGTCGCTATGGACACTATTGATAAACAATAAAATTTAATTTAGATATCGACGCAACGATATTCCTATTATTACATCTAGTAACTACAAACTAAACTATGAAAAAAATACTTATAACAGCGATTGCACTTTGTACATTGAGCATTGCTATGGGTCAAGAACAAGAACTTACAGACTCGCAAGAAAGAATGGATGAATTCAATTCTGTAAAGAAACATGAAGTTAGTCTAGATGTTATTGCAGCTATAGGTGGTCTAGGTATCAACCCAAGATATGAGTATGTTTTAGGAAGGTATTCTGGTGTAGGAGTTGATCTTAATATCGGGATTTTTGATAACGATGATAATTTTGAATATATAGAAACATTTAGTTTAACGCCATATTACAGACAGTACTTTTTTTCAAAAGAAGATTATGGTGCTAAAGGCTTTTATGGAGAAGGCTTTGTAAAAGTTTTCACGTTTGATGATGGTTATTTTGTAGGAGATCCTTTTGGCCCAGGAAGTTATAGGACTGACTCATATACTGAAGCAGCAATTGGTGTTGGAATAGGATGGAAATGGGTGAGCGACAGCGGTTTCTTAATTGATGTAGGTTTTGGAGTAGGTCGTAATTTAGGCATTGCCAGTGATCCTAGAGATTATGAACTACCTGCCGTTACTGGCCGTGGTGGTGTCAACTTTGGATGGAGATTCTAGATTAAGATTTAAATAAAACATCAATACGAGCCTTTCGGCTCGTATTTTTTTTACCTTTCTTTTATCAAAATTTTTGATAATGGCAAATCCAAAAGCTCAAAATACCACAGAGTATATCTCTTTTTTTCCTAAATGGAAATCTCATTTTAATGCTATTCACAAAGTTTTACAAAACACAGAATTGGAGGAAACTATAAAATGGGGGCGCGCCCTGCTATACCTATGATGGAAGGAACTTAATAGGAATGATAGGATTTAAATATCATTGTGCTGTGTGGTTTCATAAAGGAGCCCTTTTACTAGATGATAACGATGTTCTTATAAACGCACAACCTGGTAAAACACAACTATTGAGACAATTGCGCTATAATGAGAATGATGTCGTTGATATAAAACTGCTTGAAGTCTATATTCAAGAAGCTATAGGGATAGAAAAAAATAATACATAATGCCAGATTTACATTTAAAGACTTATATAAAAGCGCCTATTGAAATAGTTTTTGATCTAGCTAGAAGCATCGATTTACACATGCTATCTCTAGAACACACCAATGAGAAGGCAATAGCAGGAAGAACAACTGGACTGGTAAAGAAAGACGAAACGGTAACCTGGCGTGCAAAACATCTAGGAATCACACAAATGCTTACCAGTCATATCACAGACGTAGAACCTCATCACTTTTTTGCAGATAAAATGGTAAGTGGAGCATTTAAAAACTTTAGACACGAGCATCATTTTGAAAAGTTAGAAAATGGCGACACCTTTATGAAAGATCTATTTTCTTATACATCACCACTAGGGATTTTAGGCATTATCGCAGATAAGCTTTTCTTAGAAAACTACATGACTAAATTATTAGAGCAACGCAATTTGACACTCAAACAGGTCGCTGAAGATGGTAGATGGAAAGAGTTGCCAGGTATGGAAAAGCACTTATAAACTTATGATCTGTTCTTAATTGTAATAAAGCTCAACTTTTAATAATCTCCATTTTAAATATAAAAAACCCTTGATTTCTCAAGGGTTTTTCATTTATGAAGCATTACTTCTTAATTTTCTTTAGGTGCTGCAGTCAGCTTTTTAGATAACTCAGTAGAAATCGCTGATCTCTCAAACGTTATTTTTCCTGCTCCAGTTTCCACTTGAACAGTAGCTTTATCTGCATTAATCTGGCTTATTTTTCCGTGTATACCACTAGACATAATAACCTTATCACCTACTTTAAGAGTTTCTGCAAACTCTTTTTCTTCTTTTCTGCGTCGGGCCTGAGGTCTTAAGATGAGAAAATAAAAAATCACCACCATAAGTGCAATAGGTCCCCATTGCATGATCAAATCTTGATTCATCAATTATGCGTTTGGAGCAGCAGGCTTAGCCTTAGGAGTAACAAATCCTTTGATACGGATAGACTCAGTACCAGATTCAGTGTTAGCCTTTATTGTAACCGTTTTAGTCTGGTTGTTAGGCTTTCCGTTAGTATTAAATTTAACTAACATAGATCCTTCTTCACCTGGAGCGATAGCTCTTTAGACCAAGTAGGAACTGTACATCCACAGCTACCTTTTGCGTTAACAACGATAAGTGGTGCACTACCTGTATTCTTAAACTTATATTCATGCTCTACAACAGTACCTTCGTCAACAGTACCAAAATCATACTCTACTTGCTC
Organism: Nonlabens ulvanivorans; assembly: GCF_000755285.1. Taxonomy (GTDB): domain Bacteria; phylum Bacteroidota; class Bacteroidia; order Flavobacteriales; family Flavobacteriaceae; genus Nonlabens; species Nonlabens ulvanivorans_A. The sequence goes on from NZ_BBMK01000010.1 coordinate 64,069, forward strand.
AAATGTCATTGCAGGAAAATCTCCAGCAACTGACTCACGCTCTGCAGCGGCAGTTAAGTTTGCTTCATCAATCGTTGCAGCAGCTTTCTCATTACAACCTGTAATAGCCATTATAGCTATAGCAGCTACCATTAAAACCAATTTTTTCATAATATAATTTTTAAATTCTTTTTTAGAGTATTGCAAATGTAACTAAAAGAACGATTTACATCAAGCCACGGCCAGATTTATTAAGGATACCTTCTGTTTCATATTCTTTTGACAGGTTATCCAGGATACCATTGATAAAAAAGCTGCTTTTAGGAGTAGAATAATCCTTTGATATTTCTAAATATTCATTAAGGCTTACTTTAACTGGGATGCTATTAAATTTAAGAAACTCACATTGCGCCATCATAATTAATACTAAATCAATTTGTGCAATACGGTCTTGTTCCCAGTTTGGTGTTTTTCCCTCAATACGTTCTAGAAACTCTTCTCTGTTAAATAATGTTTTTCTAAAAAGATCCATTGTGAACTTTACGTCATCCTCATCTTTAATAAGCTCTGGTAATTTAATTTCTTTCCCAGGTTTCACCTTGCGCAAGAACATTATTATAGCAGAGTTTACTAATGGATAATCGTCTGTCCATGTGATATTTTCATCTTCTAAAAAATCAAGAATTTCATCATTAGGAGCGATAATGTCTGTATATATTTGAGTTAAGAACTTAAGATCTGCCTTTAACGACTGATCTGGTTCACTCATATAAATAACGTATGTTTTACTGGTTGTAATCTGATTATACAGATTTTCTACATATCTAACATTAAGATGCCATGGTTTTAGATTGCGCTGTTTAAGAGCATCTACAAGTACCTGACTTTCTCGCAGTTTAGTCAGTATTTTATTATCTATAAAATTACGAGTCGGATTAAGGTCAGAATCTGTTGCTAGGTGACGTTGCTGTCCTTTTATAACTTTATCCTCTGCTAGTTTGTGTATTTCTACTAGTAATTGTGTCATATACAAAAACAGAGAATATGTTTTTGTCATACTTTGATTTAAAAAAGTTTCAAATTCTTTAATCTCTGCATTCTCTTGCTTTTGAAAGGCAAAAATGGCTTGCATCACTTTGATACGTAGTTGTCGACGGGTAAGCATAAGAACGTTTTTTAAGTATACGCTTTCGCGGAAGCGTTATTTAAATATTAATAAGGTCCAAAGAACCATAATTGAAAGGACAAAGTTACTACTTTACTAGCAACTTACCCACGATTTTCCTGACGACGAGCATCGATACGAGCTTGTGCGATTTGCAATGCTGCAGTATGAGTAGTCACACCATTTTGTTGCGCTTTGTTCAAAATCTCGATTGTCGTAGTATAGATATTTTCTGTTTTACGCATGATTTCAGAACGGTCATAACCTTCTAACTCTGCATAAACATTAATAATCCCACCTGCATTGATTAAGAAATCTGGCGCATAAACAATACCGCGTTGTTGCAGTAACATACCATGTTTTCCTTCATCAGCTAATTGATTATTTGCTGCACCGGCAACAATTTCAGCTTGTAATTTTTGAATTGTATTATCATTTATCGTTGCTCCCAATGCACAAGGCGCATAGATATCCATCTTTTCGGCATGTAAATCAGCACCTGTATAGATTTTTGCTCCATACTTTCCACTTACTTCCTCTAGACGTTCTTGATTGATGTCTGCAATATGGACTTGGGCACCTTCTTGTGTAAGATATTCTACAAGAGTTTCTCCTACGTTCCCTATTCCTTCTACATAAACGACTTTATCTTCTAGGACATCGCTTCCATATTTAAACTTTGCAGCAGCTTTCATTCCCATAAACACACCATATGCAGTGATAGGAGATGGATTACCTGCTCCACCTTTTTCTTGAGAAATACCAGTTACATAAGGTGTTACCTCACGTACCGTATCCATATCACCTGTAGTCATCCCAACATCTTCTGCAGTGATATACTTACCACTTAAAGAATGTACAAATTCTCCAAAACGACGCATCATCTCTGGAGTTTTTTGTGTTTTGGCATCACCTATAATAACGGCTTTTCCTCCACCTAGATTTAATCCAGTAATAGCACTTTTAAATGTCATCCCACGAGAAAGACGTAAAGCATCATTTAAGGCTGCCCATTCATTATCATATTGCCACATACGTGTTCCACCTAATGCTGGCCCAAGAACAGTATTGTGTATTCCTATGATGGCTTTTAAACCTGTATCTTTGTCATTACAGAAAACGACTTGTTCGTGATCGTCAAAAGACAGCTGTCCGAAAACAGGATCTTGGTTAATTATCTTTTCCAATGTGGTATGTTGAGACATGAATGAGTTTTTATAGACTATTTAAAATACATTTAAAAAGCGTGCAAAAATAACTTCATTTTAGCAACTTAACAATAACACTGACCTAAATTCGCATTTAGAATTTATAAAGTAAATTCTTTGAAGGATTTTTACCTATTATGAAGGAACTTAAAAAGCTCAATAAACTTTTTGCAAAATATAAGTGGCAACTACTAGGTGGATTCCTGGTCACCATAATTGCACGAGTACTCTCCATCTTTTTACCTAAATACATAGGTAAAATCATCAATTTACTTAATGATTGGGGGGGTAATGGTGAAATCACAGATGAGTCATTTCTCAATGACCAATTGCTGTTGTACATTGGTATTATTCTAGGTACCACATTACTTTCTGCCGGACTTACTTTTGTGATGCGTCAATTAATTATAGTTGTATCTCGACATCTGGAGTATGATCTTAAAAACATTATTTATAATCAGTATCAAAGATTATCACTAGGGTTCTATAAGCAAAATCGTACTGGTGATTTAATGAACCGTATTAGTGAAGATGTTTCTAAGGTACGTATGTACATGGGACCAGCTTTAATGTATAGTGTAAATATGATTACATTATTTGCGGTAGTGATACCAGCAATGGTTTATACAGCTCCTACTCTAGCGATTTACACAATCATACCGCTACCTTTTCTATCAGTAGCGATTTATCTAGTAAGTCGTGAGATCCAGAAACGTTCAAAACTTGTTCAAGAACAGTTATCTAGTTTAAATACGATTGCCCAAGAATCTTTTAGTGGTATATCTGTAATAAAAGCATACAATTTATCACAGCAAATGAATGAGCAATTCACTGTTGTAGCAAATGATAGTAAAGAAAAAACATAGACCTAGCTCGTATTCAAGCCCTATTTTTTCCATTAATGGTTTTATTAATAGGACTCAGTAATATTCTCGTATTATATATAGGAGGAAAGCAAGCAGCAGAAGGTATTATTGAAGTAGGTGTGATTCCAGAGTTTTTAATTTATGTCAATATGTTGACCTGGCCAGTAGCCGTTGTTGGTTGGGTGACTAACATGGTGCAACAAGCCGCAGCATCTCAAAAACGCATAAACGAGTTTCTAGACATCAATCCTGCAATTCAAAATCTAGTTGAAACAGACACACCTGTTACCGGTAACATCACCTTTGACCATGTAAATTTTGTTTATGAAGACACTAATATACATGCACTCAAAGACGTAAGCTTTACTATTGAAGCTGGTAAAACACTAGCCATTTTAGGTAAAACAGGTAGTGGTAAATCTACCGTACTAGAATTAATAGGCAGATTATATGATGTTACTGATGGTACTATTATAATAGACGGCTATCCTATTAAAGAACTTAATCTAGACATGTTGCGACAGGCTATAGGATATGTACCTCAAGATGCATTCTTATTCTCTGACACGATAGGTAATAACATTGCATTCGGTAAAAAAGATGCTAGTAAGGATGAGATTATTGAAGCTGCAAAAAATGCAGTGGTACATAAAAATATTGTTGATTTCACTAAGGATTATGACACTGTACTAGGTGAACGCGGTATTACACTAAGTGGTGGACAAAAACAACGCGTTTCTATCGCACGTGCTATTATAAAGAAGCCTCAAATCTTATTATTTGACGATTGTTTAAGCGCCGTAGATACAGAAACAGAAGAGAAAATTCTGAATAATCTCAAAAAGGTGACTAAAAACACCACCACTATTATTGTAAGTCATCGAGTAAGTAGTGCAAAAAATGCAGATCAAATAATCGTATTAGATGAAGGTCGTGTCGTTGAAAATGGTAACCACGACTCTTTAATTAATAACAATGGCTACTATGCAGAATTGTATACAAATCAGATGATGGAAGACGATAGCTAGACATCTCATCGTTTATTCATTTTAATCTAGATCTATACTTTACTTCGCTAAGCAGCTTTAAACGACTATTTTAGACCCTACATTATCAGTGATTTACCACAATAAATCGATAATAGCTTTTCCATTTAACATTTTTTTATATTTTTGGGCTTATTGACAACCTTGAAATAGCATAATGAGCGATAGAGATTACAAAGATCAAGAAGATATTTTTTCAAAAGTAGTACGTGCAGGAAGACGCACTTATTTCTTTGACGTGAGGTCAACTAAAGCAGATGATTATTATCTAACCATCACTGAGAGCAAAAAGTTCACTAATGATGATGGAAGCTTTCATTTTAAAAAACACAAAATATATCTTTATAAAGAAGATTTTGCAGAGTTTGAAAGTACGCTCGCAGAAATGACCCAATTCATCATTAAAGAAAAAGGTGATACTGTTATTTCAGATAGACATCAAGCAGATTATAATCCTGCAGACCACACTACTGAGAACGTAAAGACAGAACTTACAGAAACAGCACAAAGCTTTACAGATGTAAGCTTTGATGACATATAAGTTACATCACAAAGATTTCTTAAAGCCTTTCATTTAGAAAGGCTTTTTTTATTTTTAAACTTTAACAACCTACTATGTATAAAGCAATACTGATAGTGGCGTGTCTCGCTTTCGCGAAAGCGGTAACAGCACAAACACTAGTCGATCCTACATTAACCTATTATTTACCAAATCCATCAACCACGTACAATAGTGAGATTTCTACACCACAAGAAATCCTAGGATATGTACCAGGAAAATGGCATGTAACACACGATAAACTTGCAGAATATATGCGTGTGCTAGCAAACGAGTCTGACCGCATTACACTTGAGAATCGCGGTACGACTTATGAAGGCAGGCCATTGTTATTACTAACGATCACATCTCCTCAAAATCATACAAATATTGATCAAATCCAGTCAGATCATATTGCCCTATCTAATGGCAGTAATGCATTAACTGCAAATATGCCTATCGTCGTTTATCAAGGATTTTCTATACATGGTAATGAGCCTAGTGGATCTAATGCAGCCTTGCTACTTGCCTATCATCTCGCTGCTGCACAAGGCGAAGAGATTGAAAATCTTCTTAATAACACAGTGATCTTATTTGATCCTAGTTTAATCCAGATGGATTACAACGATTTGCCGGTTGGGTAAATCAACATAAAAGTGATAACGTTAATCCAGACTCATATGATCGTGAGTATAGCGAGGCATGGCCTGGTGGACGTACTAATCACTATTGGTTTGATATGAATAGAGACTGGTTGCCAGTACAATTACCAGAATCTCAGGCACGCATCGAGACTTTTCATAACTGGATGCCTAATATTCTAACAGATCATCACGAGATGGGTACTAATGCAACCTTCTTTTTCCAGCCTGGTATACCATCTAGAACACATCCCTTAACGCCAGCAATGAATCAACAGCTGACTCGTGAAATAGGAAATTTTCATGCGACCGAATTAAATAAAATCGGTTCGCTTTATTATACCGAAGAAAGCTATGACGATTTCTATTATGGTAAAGGATCTACGTTTCCAGATGTAAATGGCTCCATTGGAATTCTTTTTGAGCAAGCTAGTTCTAGAGGACATGCACAAAATTCTGAAAATGGAGTGTTGACGTTTCCATTTACGATACGCAACCAGTTTACGGCAGGAATTTCTACCCTAAAAGCCGCGGTAAGTATGCGTCAAGAAATCCTAGATTACCACAAAAAGTTCTATGCCGATGCTCGCAAAGAGGATAATAGTGGTGCCATCATCTTTGGTGACTATACTGATGCTAGTAGAACTGATGCACTTGCAGATATTTTAATGAGGCACAAAATAGAAGTTCGTTCTTTAAAAAATGATGTCACTAAAAACGGTAAAACTTATAAAAAGGACTATGCTTACATCGTTCCAAAAAATCAAAAGAATTCTAGATTGATTAAAGCAATGTTTGAAAAGCGCACTACTTTTCAAGACAGTTTGTTCTATGATATCAGTGCGTGGACATTCCCACTAGCCTTTGATATGGATTATGATGAAAATGCTAGTTTGAGCGATGGCTCTACTTTTGACAGGTCTAAGAGACTAGATTCTCACTCTTCTACAACATCGGACTATGCTTATCTCATGCCGTGGAATGAGTATAAAACACCTATGATACTTAACCTATTGCTTTCTGAAGGAATTAGAGCAAAAGTAGCAATGGAAAATTTCTCTATTGAAGGCAAGGATTATGATTATGGTACTATTCTTATCCCAGTTCAGAATCAAAAATGGGATTCTGGGGGAATTTGCAGACTATTTAGGTGATATATATTTACATCATGGAGTTGAATTTTATGGTGTTCAATCTGGACTTACTAAAGGTATCGATCTAGGTTCTCGACAGTTTAGAGCATTAACCTTACCTAAAGTTGCCTTATTAATAGGCGATGGCGTTAATCCTTATGATGCTGGCGAGATCTGGCATTTACTAGACCAGCGTTATGACATGATGGTGACAAAAATTGATATCAACGACATTAATCGTAAAGATTTATCGCGTTACAACACCATTATCGTTCCGGCAACCTATGGTAGCCCAGAAAATGAAGTTGTGGATCAACTTAAAGAATGGACACGTGCTGGTGGAACTTTAATAGGTTATCGCAGTGCGTTAAGATGGATGAGCAGTTCTAAATTGTTACCGCTTACTTTTAAAAGCATCGATAATACAGCAAACAACATCACCTTTGAACAACGTTCTGATTTTTACGGAGCACAAAATATAGGTGGCGCCATATTTGAAACTCAACTAGATCGTTCACATCCAATCGCATTTGGATTTAAAGATGATCAATTACCTATGTTTAGAAACACAAGACTATTTATTGAACCTCATTCAGACTCTTTTAGAAACCCGATTCGTTATACAGATAACCCTTTAATGAGTGGTTATATCTCAGACCTCAATTTAGAAGCGTTGAAAAACACGGTTCCTTTTCAACACAATAATTATGGGCGTGGTGATGTCATAGGCTTTACTGACAACACACAGTTCAGAGCATTTTGGTATGGAACAAATAAGTTGTTGATGAATGCTATTTTCTTTGCTGAGGAGATGTAGGTTTTATTTTATGTTTTAGATTTCTGGGCTTTTAGGATGCTGGGTTAATTAAAAATAAATAATGTTAGACAATATTATACATGTATTAATAGCTATTTTGAATCTGGTTTGTTTTGGGTATTTAATTCATGTGATCGGTGGATTGATTAAATATAGAAAAAATGTATTTGAACATAGAAACAAAGCTCTTAGCATTATTATATTAGTTCTAACCATATTCCAAGTATCTAAAAAACAACAAGAAGAATTACAATCATTTAATGTAAAACCTCTAAATTCTAGTAACATAAAGATATCTATTGAAGATAACTGGTTCAGTGATTTGAATGTCATAAGTTATAATTCAAAAAAGCATCAACCTCGCATAGCAACTTTATCTCATACCGGTCTTATAATGGGAATTGACTATCAGGCTATTTCAATTAATTTCACAATAAATTCAAATCAAGAATATATAAAAGTACAATACTTCAAAAACTATAGAATCTATGGCAATACCATTTATAGAAGTTTAAAATCATCAACTATGCGTATTAAGTAGATGAATTAAAAAAGCTCTAACCATAGTTAGAGCTTTCTTTTCAAACATTATTTTGTTTTTTGTTTACGACGTCTTTTCACTCTCCATGGGGGGGCATTCTTATCGACATCGCCTGCCATGATACAACCATACGGCATCACTTTCTCTATCACTTTACCTAAACCAAATTCACTCATTTGACTTCTAACAGAATCAGCATCTTTATAAGCACTTGGTAATTCAGAAATATCAATTTCATTTGAATAAAACCTAATGTCTAATCCTTCTGTCTCCTCTTCAAAAATTTGTTCATTTGTTTTATGAGCTAAGTTTCTTTTATGTTGTGATCGACTCATATTTCTACCTGCACCATGAGGAGCAAATCCTAAATTATCATCTGTAGTATCTCCTTCGACAATTAGTATAGGCTCTGACATATTTAACGGTATCAATCGAGGACCTGTAATATCGGGCATAAACTTAGGATTCAACGGTGTCGCACCTTTAGCATGATAAAAAATATCTTCATCTTTAAAAACAAAGTTATGTTCATTCCAAAACCTATTCTCAATCACGGCACCAGCTTTTTGAGCTATCGTATCATGGATTAATTCATGATTTAATTTAGTCCACTTTCTAATTATTTGAAGAGCTTTCCAATATTCCTTGCCTTCACGAGTTTCAAATGGTATCCACGCGTTCTGTTTTAAAGTTTGTGGAGAAATTAGTTGCCTGAATTTCTCTGCGACTTTCATACCTTGAGAATAAAGTCTTGCACCAGGCGCTCTTGAACCATGATGAGTCACAAGCATTGTATGACCTGTCAATGAACTTTTACCAACAAATAGAAAATGATTACCATCACCTTGAGTTCCCAGATGTTCTTGAGCAAGAGACAAACCTCTCTCAGAATGTAAAAAGAAATTGTTTTTAAACTCTTCTTTCAATTCTGTAGGCAAGGCAAACTGTTTTCCTCTAGGTCTGCCACCAGGACCAAAATGAGTAGTTTGATGAGCCATATCTAAGACGATTTTAGGATCTATGTCTCCCAAATCCGTAAGCATAACTGAGCAACAAATATCTGCACTATGCATACCTGGATGAATAGCATTCTTAGTCGCAACTATTCCTCCAACTGGAATCGTCCCTACCGGACCTGCTGGACAAGCGTCTGGCATGACGGCACCACTAACTACCGTTGGAGTTCTCATTACAGCATCCATTGTTACTATCACTTTATCTACATTATCCTGCTCCTGTTCATTTTCGGCTTTAATGTTTAAGCTATAAGAAATAGGCTTCTCAAATAATTCCATCTCTGGTGGCAATCTAAATTGCTCTAAATAAGCCTCCATATCTTGTTGATTTAATTGATTTTGGTTGATAAAAGCTATCGCATCTTTAAACCAGTGTGCGCTAGGGTAACCCAATGCAACTATCTCTTTTCCTGTTATTTTAATTTTTATTTCCATCTTCTCTTTTAATAAGCTGCGCCATATCCTCTGTATGACGCAGCACCTCATTACGGGTTCATACCCTTTGTTTAACTATGATACAAATATGCGCACCTTACTGCGCAGTCTTTTTGCGTAGTTAAAATTTAATTATCTATCATTGCATGTAGACCCATTCAAAAACCTAATAGATACCTAATAATCAATATTTTAAAAATCATGGCTGTAAATAAAAATGCATTACTCAGGTATAAAACCATTGATAAATGTTTACAAAACACATATCGCACATGAACACTAGCAGATTTAGTAGCATACTGTTCGCAAACTTTATATGATTATGAAGGGCGAGATGTTTCTGTAAGTACTAGAACAGTCCAGCTTGATATTCAAATGATGCGTAGTGACAAACTAGGTTATAATGCGCCTATTGAGGTGTATGATCGTAAGTATTATAGATATAGTGATCCTAATTACACTATTACAGATATTCCGGTTACAGAAGCTGACATGTCTGTATTAACAGAAACCATGGAAATGCTGCGTCAGTTCAAGGATTTTTCATTCTTTGATGAATTGAAAGTTATCATTAATAAACTTCAAGATAAAATTCACACTGAGAATAGTGAGAAACCATCCATCATCTATTTAGAAAAAAATGAGAATTTAAAAGGTCTGGATTACCTAGACGAATTATACCAGGCGATTTTAAAAGAAGTAGTCATTATTCTAACCTATCAATCATTTAAGGCCAGACAACCTCAACATATCACTTTTCATCCACAGTTCTTAAGAGAATATAATAACCGATGGTTTGTCATAGGACTAGTGCAAAATGAGGATGGTATTAAAACGCTAGCTCTAGACAGAATTATAGAAATAGATTATGATCTAAAAACCGACTATCAGTATGCTCAAATCAACCCCCCCAAAGATTATTATAAAAATACGGTAGGCGTTACCGTTTTAGACCATCATCATACGGCTCATGTAGTCTTTAAGGTTAATAAGACAAATGCTCCTTATGTTGTCACTAAACCGTTTCACCATTCTCAAGAAATTATCTCTTTGCAGGAAGACGGTAGTATGACTTTTCAAATATTTGTAAATTTAAACTTTGAATTAGAGCGATTAATTCTAGGTTTCGGCGAGTCGATAGAAGTCCTTAAACCAAGAAACTTACGTCAAAGAATAAAAAGGAAAACCGCACTTGCCGCTAGAATTTATCAAAAGAAAAGCAGGAATGAGTAAATTCTTTTATTTGATAAAACATCTTAAACAAAGACTCATTGACATTATTTTACACATATCTCACCCACTAATCTTAAATCTCAGACAACCATTTCAAAAATGTTTCGTCTATATACAAAACGAGCCGTAAATTCGTTTGTAGGTGAACCACCAAACTAACTCTTCTATGAAAAATGTTCTATGTACCGTAATGCTTTTATGTTTTGCTTTCGCGCAAGCGCAATTATCTGGTACTTTATATGACGATCAAAAAGAACCTATCGCCTTTGCTTCTATATACGTTGAAGGTACTTACATAGGAACAACGACTAATAATAGTGGTCAATACACACTTACATTTCCAGAAAACGGAACCTATAATGTCGTTTTTAAATCGCTAGGTTATAAAACACAAGTAGTAGAAATAGTGCTTAACGGTGCTGCGGTTACTAAAGATATTACGCTTACCGAAGAGTTGACCACACTAGATGCCGTAGTCATTACTAATGGTGAGGATCCTGCTTACCGCATCATACGTGAAGCGATTAACAATAGAGAAGCTAACCGTAAGAAATTCTCGAGCTATACGGCAGATTTTTACTCGCGTGGTTTCTGGTATATGGATGATGTCCCAGAGAAATTTCTAGGTGAAGAGATAGGTGACATAGATGGATCACTAGACTCTTTAACGCGCAGCGGTATCGTTTACCTGTCTGAAACCGTGAGCGAAATCGCTTATGACGCACCAGATAATTTTAAAGAACGCATCGTGGCCAGTAAAGTCAGTGGTGATGATAATGGCTTTTCTGTAAACAGTGCCGAGAGCGCCAACTTTGACTTCTATAACAATAATATCGATTTAAATAATCGTATCGTATCGCCTATCGCAGACTATGCACTAGGATACTATGAGTACAAATTGCTAGGTACCTTTTATGACGATAATAATTTTTTAATCAATAAAATACAGGTGAGCTCTCGTAGACCTAAGGATAATACCTTTAACGGTACGATTTATATTGTAGAGGATGTGTGGACCATTTATGGTCTAGAGTTGACCACACGTGGCGAGAACATCAACGTACCTATCATTGAAGAATTGGTCTTTAATCAATCTTTTACCTATGAAAAGGCAAGTGGTGACTGGATTAAAAGATCGCAGTCTATCGATTTTCAATTTGCCTTTTTTGGCTTTAAAGGTTACGGTCGTTTTATAGCAAACTATACCAACTATGACTTTAAACCACAATTTGATAAAAAGTATTTTGGCCCAGAAGTTTTGAGCTTTGCAGATGGTGCTAACAAAAAGGACAGCACCTACTGGAATGCAAAACGTCCTACACCACTTACCGTTGCAGAAACAGATGAATACATTAAGAAAGACAGCATATCTGCCGTGCGCAACGACCCAAAATATAAAGATAGTGTTGATGCCGTAAATAATAAACTAGACCTGCTGGAAGTACTGACCGGTTATACTTATCGCAATTCAAATAACCGCAGTTCGATAGGTTATAAAGGTGTCACAGACTTTAAAGGTTTTAATACGGTGCAAGGTTATGTACTAGGTACCGGACTTTTTATTCAAAAGGTTATGATGAGGATTATAACAAATACCTATATGCCAGTGTAGATGCAGACTACGGATTCTCTGATGATCGCGTGCGTTACAACGCATCCATCTATTATCGATTTAATAGAACAAACAGGCGTAGCTGCGACTTTCTGGTGGTACCGCTGTACAGCAAATCAATAACAGCAATCCTATATCGACTATGGAAAACACGTTGTCCAGCTTACTGTTTGAACGCAATTTTGCCAAATTCTATGAAGTTGATTATGCCAGAGCTAGCTATAGTGAGGAACTCATCAATGGACTATTTGCAAACGCTTATGTAGGTTATGAAAGGCGCCAGCCGCTTAACAACACCACTGACCAGGTTTTCTTCTCACAATCAGACGTAGACTATACAAGCAATAATCCATTACAGCTGGACAACAGCAGACTTGCCTTAATCGATGAGCACGAGATGGTAAAAGTAGGCCTAGGACTGACCATACGACCTGGACAGAAATTCCAGAGCTATCCAGATCAGAAGTATAACATCAATAACGAAAAATACCCAACCATTACTCTTAACTATGAAGGTGCTCTCGCGTCTGACAATAGTAATTATGACTATCACCAGTTTAGGGCAAGCCTTTATCAATCCTTTGACATGGGTAATGTAGGACGCAGCAGTTACTGGGTAAACGGTGGCACTTTTATTAATGGCGATGGCATCTCATTTTTAGACTACCAGCACTTTAATGGGAATAGATTGCGCTATAAATTACAAGCCTTAAACCCTTATGGTTTTGGTCTGTTAAACTACTATGATTACAGTACAAACAACGACTATGCACAGGTACACTTACAACACGATTTTAAAGGCTTTATACTAGGTAAAATTCCAGGATTAAATAAACTTAACTATGACCTTATCTTAAGTGGTAAAGCGCTGTTTACAGAGCGTAAACCCTATTTTGAGGCCAGTGCCGGAATCGATAATATAGGATTCGGTAAGTTCAGACCTTTCCGTGTGGACTATGTACACAGCATCACCAGCGGCCGCAGTTATGGCGCTTTTGTGGTCGGTATTAACTTTGGCCTCTAAAACAAGACACACATACCGCTTGCGCGAAAAGTTAGACGCTAACACCTTGTGGTAATAATTAACTTCTAAGTAAAAGACTCATATCTGTATATGGGTCTTTTTTTCATCTGGAGTTAAGAGCTTTGTTTTTAATAGATTAATGAACTAATTCTTTGTAAGAAAAAGGTTAGGTTTGTTTTTAAGTATTACTCACAACCAAAAGAATATGGCCAATATAAATGACTTCAAATTATTAAATATAAAATGTAAATCATACTTTAATATTTTAGAAACTCAATTGGGAAAAACTATAACCGTCCCATCAGAAAAACATAAAGAGAGATTTGGTTTTTATCTTTTAATGCTTGAATCAATACTAAACATTAAAGACACTACAGAACTACTTGACATGATTACTGACCAAGAGTTTAATCAAGTAGTCTATAAAAAAACTGAAGATGATTTTGGAGTTGATGCTATCCATATAGATTTAGATGAAAACTATATTAATTTTTTTAATTTCAAATTCAGAAAAGACTTTAATCCAAATAAAGAGCAAAGTGTTAATGAAACTTTCTTATCTACTAAATTAACTAATGCTATAATGGTTGGTGACGTAAGCCAACTTTCAGGCAAAACAAAGAAGTTAGCTCAAGAAGTAATAGATAAGTTGAACGGTAATGAAATTTGGAAATTGAGATTATATGTAATAAGTAATGAGGCAAAGGAGTTAAATGTAAAATCCATGGAGATTGAGCAATTGAAATCGCTATATGATTTTGAAACGGTTGCAATTGGTCTAGGAACAATCTCCGAATTTATGTCTATTCGACCAGAATCTGTTAATGCAACTATCCATATAAACAAAGATTCAATACTTCCATTTTCGGAGAACAGTTTATCATCTTCTAAATCTTACATTATTCGTATTACGGCTTCTGATTTAATTCGTATTTCTTGCAATGATAAGGGTTATAGGGAAGACTATAAAATGGAAGATTTCTCATCGTTAGCAGAGACAAAAATGGAATACAACTTATTATTTGACAACGTTAGAGGTCTAATTGTTAAGTCTAAGTTTAATGAAAATATTTTTACCACTCTAAAAGAAGAACCTTCTAAGTTTTTTATGTATAATAATGGACTAACCTTGACTGCAACAGATATAGTTTCAGAAGATACAAATGCTAACAAGAAAGTGAAAATCACGATAAGAGATTTTCAAGTAGTGAATGGAGGTCAGTCTTTGAGGACTATACACCGCTTTAATCAATTAGATGAACAAAATATAACGAAGTACCTTTCTGAATGTCAAATTTTATTGAGAGTATTTAAAACTTCGAGCATAAATAATGACCGTAACAAAATAGCCCAATACACAAATAGCCAAAATGCAATTTCAAATATTGATTTAAAATCATTAAATGAGGAGCAAATTTTGATAGAACAATTTCTTGATGCAGAAGACATAATTTATGCTCGAAAAGTTGGAGATACCGGGATAACGCCAAACAAATCTTATACTCATAAAATAAGTATGGAGAAGTTCGGACAAATATTATTCTCAGTGCAAGGATATCCTGAAAAGGCTTCGAATCAAAAAAACAAATATTTGACAAATATTACGATCAGACATTTAAAGGTGAAAACTTTGATTTATCCACTTCTGCTAATCTTGTAAGAAAGTATTTTGATATAAAGATATTTTATGAATCAATGGGTACATACAAAGTTTCTGATCAAAAAATATTTTACATAATATACATCGACAGTATTTTAGATGAAAATCTCGAAAATGAAATCAATCTTTTTGAAAAAGTATTAAGTATTTATAGAAAGGATGAAGATTTATCTGATGCTAGAAAATTAATAAACACACGATTTAAGGAAGTTTTAGATATTGAAATAAATTTACAGTTATAAAATTTATTGAATTAACAAGGTCATTATTTTAAACCTACAAGATCAAATCGTTGAAATGTCGTATACCAAAAATATATATTTAAATAAATAGAATACCGAAAGTTTATTGCATTTTACAGCCCTATTTAGCATAAATTAACTTTTTATAATTATCTAAATAACTAAGCCGCTTAATTATATATAAGTTGAAATTGCAATATCACAACCTTGAAGATTGTTTTAAATAAGTTATATTTGTATATGATTTTCACACTAGAATGACTCTAAAAAACAACAAAAATATCGATGCTTGGATTGGAATTCTAATAGGTGCAATTGCATTGTTAGCTATTAAATCTATTTTTGAAAATGACAATAGTAAAATTGTTTCCAATAAAGGGAGAAAAATACTTTCTGACACAAAAAAGATGAGCGATATTAATGATAAAATTAACGAGTCGGAATCTAATAATGAGTATAGTGAAGTTATATTTAATCTTATAAATGGATTTTTCGTTAGGCTTTATAGTTGTCTTAATTTTATTAATTTTTCCAGGTCTAATTTTCCGACGTCTTTACTTCTATGGAGAATTTTCTAAAGAGTTTAAATCACGTTATAACTTAATTAGCTTAATCGCTATTTCAATAATCCCTGGAATTGTAAATTTTATTTGCGTTTTCTTTTTTTACGATACGTTCTTTAATGATATAGACTTAGGGGGGAAATTATAGATAAATTTAAAGACTTGAACAGTGAGGATTTCAGGTTTAAACAATCGAACGAAACTCCAATTAAAGAACTTCTAAATACTAAAGCAGCGCCTTTTATTAGTTTTTTATATTTATCAATTATACTTATAGGAGCTGTCTCAGGTAGGTTTATTAGAATAACCAAAATTGACACTAAGTTTAAATTATTAAGATTTAAAAACTATTGGTTCTACTTATTTAATGGACAACATACTAGCTTCAAAAAAATGAAGCATTTGAAAAGAATTAATAAAAACATGTTTTTACTAAGGCTGATATATTAATTGATTCGAACAGTAAAACACATTTGTATTCTGGAATTATTGTTGACTATGAATTACAAGAGAATGAATGTGACACGTTAAGTAAAATTATGCTGCAAAATGCAGAGCGATATAGTTTAAGAAATGATAAAAATGTTCCCGTCGAAATATCTGGAAATTTATTAGTTGTTGATTGTTCAACAATGAAGAATATCAATCTAACGTATATATATGAAGAATCTAAAAGTATTTTAGATTCTAAAATCCCAAACTATATAGAAAATACCTTTGGCCTGATTTCTTTATTAATCATTCCTATATTTATTTTTAAAGCCGATAGTATTAATATTGGAATATATGATACCTATTTTGAATTACATTGGCTTAAACAAATTTTAGCTTTTCTTATAACAATTCAAATTATTAGTTTATTTAATCCATTCGTTAGAGAAAATGAAGAATATAAATATGTGAGCTTTAAAAATATACTAGCTAAATTAATTCTACTATTTATTTTTATAATTTCTTTATGGATCTTCTACTAAGAAGATAAATAGAATTTCATTTACATACGAATAACCAAAACTCCAAAGCTAAAAGATTGCAAGACAGGATTTTATAGATTTTTTTTTTATAGGTGCCGATAAACTTATCGCAGAAGTTATGTACTATTAAATAAAAACGCCTTAGTGTAGCCATTGTTACTCAACAAATTAAAAGATGCCTTTACATTTGAGTATGACAATGTGTACCTTATGAAAAATTATATAAAAACAGCTCTTTTTACTATTGCTAGTGTATTGCTTTTTAATGCAACTCAGGCACAAGTAGCACCTT
>NZ_BBMK01000009.1 GCF_000755285.1 Nonlabens ulvanivorans
TAATGCAACTCAGGCACAAGTAGCACCTTTTGAAATCACCCTAGAACCTATTACAATTCCTCAATTAGGTGGCTTGCAATCCTATGCATTTGGTCAGGCAAATGGAAAGTGGTTGATTCTAGGTGGTCGTTTAGATGGACTACATCGCAGGCAACCATGGGCATCTTTTGATGTAGCAGGACATAATAATGAACTGATCGTCGTAGATCCTGTATCACTGCAAAAATGGAGTGCTCCATTAACGTCTTTACCATCCAGTATTCAAGAGCAGTTAAGTGCTACTAATATGGAGTTTTATCAGGAAAACGATTACCTGTATTGTCTAGGCGGCTATGGCTACAGCCCTACAGCAAATGATCATACTACTTTTGATAAACTTACTGCGATTAAAGTACCTGATGTCATTAATGCGATTATAAATAACACCAGCTTTACTAGTTATTTTAGACAAATTACAGATACGCAGTTTCAAGTTACTGGTGGACGCCTCAAAAAAATTAATAATACTTTTTATCTCTTAGGTGGCCAAAAATTTATCGGGCGATATAATCCTATGGGACCTAACAATGGACCTGGTTTTATACAAGAATATACCAATGCGATTAGAAAATTTAATCTTACAGATGATGGCACAACCATTACCATAACACATTTTGTACCATATATCGATAGCGCCAACTTGCACCGAAGAGATTATAATGCAGAGTCTCAAATTTTGCCTAATGGTAGCGAAGGAATTACGATGTTCTCGGGTGTTTTTCAGCCTACTGCAAACCTACCTTTTTTAAATTCAGTTACTGTAGACGCCAATAACTACACTGTAAATAATACCTTCCAACAATACTACAATCATTATCATTGTCCAGTATTACCTATTTATTCTGCTACAGATAATGAGATGCATACGGTATTCTTTGGTGGTATCGCACAGTTCTATGATAACGCAGGCACTTTAGTGCAAGATGACAATGTCCCTTTTGTAAACACTATTGCCAGAGTCACAAGAGATCAAACCGGCAATATGGCCGAGTATAAATTACCTATAGTAATGCCATCACTTCTAGGTGCTGGTGCAGAGTTTATTCCAGACTTAAGTTTTCCGCGTTTTAACAACGAAGTATTAAAACTCGATCAACTAACGACAACCAGTACTTTAGTAGGATATATATATGGTGGAATCAGTAGTACGCAACCTAATATTTTCTTTATCAATGACGGCACGCAAAGCAGTGCAAACCATCAAATCTTTAAAGTCAAAATTAAGAAATCAAGTTCTTTATCTCTTGATGATTTAAATGAATCAAGTATCAACCCTTTGAACTTGAGAATTTATCCTAATCCTAATAATGGTCAATTAAAAATAGCCTTTAACTTAAAAACATTAGACGACGCTACCTTAACTATACAAGATTTAAAAGGATCTGTTGTTGATACTACCTTATTAACTAATCTAATGATAGGTGAGAATATCTTTGAGAAAGAAGTACAGCAATTAAATCACGATAGTGTTTATTTGATTTCGTTAGAAACTAGAAATCAAAAAAGCACACACAAACTAGTCATTAAAAAATAATGCCCTATTACACATAGAAGTGAACTTAAAAAAGTTGACTTCTCGTCATACCCAATCCTTTAAAGCTCTAAGAATCCATCACAGGATTTTAGAGCTTTTTTTAATGAGTTTTTAACGGTTAGAGGAACTTTCTTTGATGAGGTTCTTTTATTTTAGGTGACGACAGTATCTTAGCAATATTATAATTTAAATCTAGTCATTAGATTTAAAAACATCAACCACTCACCTATGCGCTCTATAAAAAGCATTGTATCAATACTAAAATGTGTTTTAATATGTGTAATGTTTGTACAGTGTAAAGATTCCAATTCAATATTAAAAGAACCTCAAGAATTAAAAACAGTAGAAACTATTACTCCTATCGCTTTTGCTGATTATTATCCTTCAGGAAATATTAAAATAAAAGGGCAATTGCTGCACGATATAAAAACGGGTACATGGATTTCTTATTTTGAAAATGGAGACGAAAAGTCAATTCAAAATTATAAAAATGATGTTCTGGATGGTTTTCAAAAAATACTGTATTCGCAAGAACTATACATGGAAGGCAAATTTAAGCAAGGTGTCAAAGTTGGCACTTGGAAAAGTTACTTTAAAGACAACCACCAGCTTAAGTATCTCAAACATTTTGATAATAAGGGCAACAGTACTGGTAAATGGGAAAGTTATTACGACAGCGGCGAATTATCTTTGATTGAAAATTATGCTAACAATCAAGCTCATGGATTGCAAACACAATACTTTAAAAATGGTCAAATAAGTAGTACTGGAAAACTGATTAATGGTAAAAACCATGGTATATGGAATTATTACTATGATACTGGCGTACTACAATGTGAGAAAGAATTTAAAATAGGTATTGAAGAAGGTGTATACAAACAGTATTATGAAAACGGTAGCCTATATAAAGAAGGCACTAAAACCAACTTTAAAAAAACTGGCGTTTGGAAAACATACAACCAGCAAGGGATTATTATTGAAACTAAATCATACGACCATCCATAAAATTAATAGATTAAAATTATGAACGACTCTTTAAATACAGACACAGAAACCAACTGGGAATTAGCCGCCTTTGTAGGTGAGAATCGAGCTTATTATTTAGAGAAATGGGAAAGCTTAAAAAACGGTAGTGTTTTATCTTTTAATTTCTATGCATTTTTATTTGGTATCGCCTGGCTTCTTTATAGAAAAATGTATCGTGAAGCAGGTATTTTATTTGCCATCATTCTTATTGAGTCAGAGGTTACTTTTAATCTTGTCGGTGATAATGGCGCGGTGGATATAGCTATTAGAATCTTCTATTCACTAGCCATTGGTTTTACAGCAAATTACTTTTACCTCAAACATGCCGAAAGAGAAATTCAGAAGTTGAATGAGCAATTTCAAGACCCTACTGCATTAAAAGAACTTATCATAAAGAAAGGTGGCACGTCTTGGGTTTCGGTAATAGTAGGAATAGCAACTATCGTTGGGTTATCGCTACTTCTCGCTTATTTATTGGGTGACTTGAATTTTTAATTATGAGAATTTTCAAATATTGGATTGCATATTCCAAAGAACTCTCAATAGATGGATTTAAACAAATCTCTACTACCTATGGAGGTTCTAATATTTCTGAAGATGAAGCCATTAAAGATGCCCTTCTCAAACTTAACAACGCCCAAAAAAGAATCAACGGCGAGCTAGGAACAAACAGAGATTATGAAGCTGACATCATAGAAGAAATTATTGAAATCATCGATAAAGACAATATTATCACAAGAAATAGATATGGTGCACTCGTATTAAATTCTAAAAAATTAATGTTTATAGATATTGACGAATATTCTTCCTCTATAAGCGACCTTATCTTTAGAAGATCGTATTCTCAAAAACAGTTAATGCTGCGCAAGATTGAGAAAACAGCACAAAAAAAGGATTATCATCAACTTGGATTCAGAATATACGAGACCGCAAAAGGTTATCGTGTATTAGTGACTAATAAAGATTTTGATCCTAGAAGTTATGAATCAAAGCGCATGATGAGAGATTTTAATGCAGATCATTTATACCGTTGGTTGTGTAGAAAACAAAATTGTTATCGTGCAAGATTAACGCCTAAACCGCATCGCATTAATTTAAAAAAGATTAAAGTAATTTTTCCAAATAGGACTGCCGTACAGCAACAAGAACTAACGAACTGGCTTAACGAATATGAAGTGAAATCCCAACGAACTTCTAGTTGTCATCTGGTAAAAGAAATTGGTCAGGTACGTACCAATGAAGCCATTGAATACCACGATCGATTGAGCGGTATCAAATGGGCATATAGTTTAGCCTAAAAAAACAACCTTAAATAGGTCCATTATTTTAAAGCAATGATACTATCATCTACTCTGCTTTTTTTAATCGCTCAACCATTTCTAGTAAATAAGGTATAACTAGATCTGGTCTTTTCCAGGCGATCTCGTGACCTAGATTTGGAATAGTAATCACCTCAACATTTGAAAAAACAGCCTTACTATAAATCACATTGATATAAGGCACCAATTCATCACGATCACCATGAATATGCATTACAGGAACGTTGACCTTTGACCAGTCATTTTGTATAGACGCCAGTTCTTGTGCATGTACGGTTTTCTCATCTCCAGCCACTCGATAACCTGTAGGAACTAGCCAGCGCGTTAACCACCATTGTGTAAAGTCAGATTGCCATACTCGTTTTTCATGATCTGGATCTATGGCTGGCGACACCATAACAACGGCTTTAATTTGATTATTTTCTATGGGTAATCTAGCAGCTACCGGACCGCCATAAGATGTACCTACGGCAATAACATTTTCTAAATTTAATTGATCAATAACCTCACTTATAACCTTAGTTTGAGTATCAATAGAGGTCATTTGTTTCCCAAAATCTGAATAACCATATCCTGGTCGATCTACGGCATGTAGGTTGACTGTACCATGCAGTAAGCTGTCTTTAAGATAAGCTTGCCATGCTGTTAAGGAACTAGGCGATCCATGTAAGAAAACTATATTATAATTGGTTTTTGCTTGCGTGACACTTTGCACACGTACATTCAAATCCATACTATCTACCTTAACATACGATATGGTGGTCTGTAAGTCCGCTTTCGCGAAAGCGGAATATATAGCATCATCAGGTAACCGATACTGTAGGCTTTTACAAGAACTAAGAAAAAGTAAACTTAGTAGTAAGAAAAATAGATGCCTCATATCTTAAGAATGTAATGTATAAAAGTAAGGATATTTAAGTAGTGATGAATTGCTTTCTACTACATTGTGTAGGTTACTATCATACCTAATAAAGACTATAAACACCAAAGCTTTAGTGGTAGTGATAGACAACGCTGTTTAGGTCGTATATTTGCGCTTATTACATTTGGTATATTCCACATTACCGTTTTCTATGACATTACATGTCCAAACTTCCTCAAGAGCATAAATTTATCGACCTGTCCGATTATGGACGACCGATAGCAAAAATCATAGCTCATTCTTTAAAACATACCGCAGCTACACCAGTCCATGTAACGATAGGTTTTATAATATCTGGCCTTATAGGTGTTTACTGCATTTTAACAGGCTATTACTGGTTTGCAGGTTTCTTTCTTATTCTTAAGTCTATATTAGACGCCGCAGATGGTGAGCTGGCTCGAGTTAAACAAAAGCCATCGTACACTGGTCGTTATCTAGATTCTGTCGCAGACATCTTGCTCAACGCTATCATCTTTCTAGCCATATGGTACGTCACAGATACTAACTTATGGATTTGTATCACAGCTTTTATAGGGCTTCAATTACAAGGCACCTTATATAATTACTATTATGTCATCCTGCGCAATAAGTTTAATGGTGATAGAACCAGTCGTGTGTTTGAAAACAAAACTCCGGTAGCACTAGAAGGTGAAAAACAACAACATGTTGATGTGCTCTTTAAGCTTTATAAATTTCTATATGGCGCCTTTGATAAGGCGATATATGTATTAGATCCCAGAGCAGGTTATGGCAAACCATTACCTAAATGGTTTATGACCAGTGTATCCACCTTTGGTTTAGGATTTCAATTACTGATAATTTCAGTAATGCTCATTCTAGGATTTAAAGCTTTCATTCTTCCCTTCTTTTTATGTTATACCGTGATGGTATTTATCCTTGTAGGGATTAGAAAAATGTTTTATTAAAAAAGGTAACACTTTTGATAAAACTACTTGAGAATAATTATGTGTCCATAACCTCTATTGTTTCCCATCTAAAAATGGAACAAACCTAAACTCTCCAAAAGTCTCTTTAGAGAACTGTGTCGCAGATTCTCTAATCAATAAGGTCATAATTTGTGGATCATCACCGACCGGTATGACCATGCGACCACCTATTTTAAGCTGACTTAATAAAGTTTGAGGTATTTGAGGTGCGCCACAAGTAACGATAATAGAATCAAAAGGCGCATCTTCTGGCATACCTTTGTATCCATCACCAAAGAAATATCTTTTAGGCCTATAATTTAATTTTCTGAAGATCAGATTGGTCTTTTTATACAATTCGTTTTGACGTTCAATGGTATAAACTTGCGCTCCCATTTCTAATAGCACTGCGCATTGATAACCACTACCGGTTCCTATCTCTAGAATCTTATCATTAGGCTTAACTTGTAAAAGTTCGCTTTGAAAAGCAACGGTATAAGGATGCGATATAGTCTGATCAGCACCTATAGGAAATGCTTTATTTTGATAAGCATGTTCTAAAAAAGAACTGTCTAAAAAAACATGGCGTGGCACTTTATTCATGGCGTCCAACACACGCTGGTCCTTGATTCCTTTCTCACGCATCAACTCTACCAGCTGGCGTCTTTTTCCTTTATGTATGAAGTCGTCTTTGATACCGCTAATTTATAATGACTGCTTAAAAAGTACAGCACTTTTTATCAAAAAGATTTAAGATAATTTTCTGCTCGCTAATCCTTATTTTTGTGGAAAACCCATAAACTATGCTTAAAGCTGGCGTGCTAGGTGCTGGACACCTCGGAAAAATTCACTTAAGACTTCTTGAACAAAGTGAGCGTTATGAATTAATAGGATTTTATGATGCAAATCCCGAGTATGCCGCATCTATTGAAGCAGAGTTTGGTTACAAATATTTTTCAGACATCGACGCACTTATCGCGGCCTGTGACATGATAGACGTAGTTACTCCTACTTCTTACCACCACGAGAGTGGAATGAAAGTTCTCGAGGCTGGCAAGCACTTATTTGTTGAGAAGCCTATAACGGTTACTGTAGAAGAGGCAAATGATTTAATTGCGCTTTCGCGAAAGCGTAATGTAAAAGGTCAAGTAGGTCAGGTAGAACGTTTCAATCCTGCATTTAGATCAGTAGTGGATCGATTTGATAATCCTATGTTTATAGAAACTCATCGCCTGGCAGAGTTTAATCCACGTGGTACGGATGTAAGTGTGGTCCTGGATTTAATGATACACGATATTGATGCCATTTTAAGTGTGGTAAAAAGTCCTGTAAAATCTGTAAGCGCAAGTGGTGTTTCTGTAATTTCTAAAACTCCGGACATTGCCAATGCTCGTATAGAATTTGAAAATGGTTGTGTTGCAAATCTAACAGCTAGTCGTATCAGTCTTAAGAAAATGCGTAAGGCACGTTTTTTTCAGCGTGATGCTTACATATCTGTTGATTTTTTAACTAAGGCTGTAGAAGTGGTGCGCATGAAAGATGCTCCTGAAGTTCCAGGAGATTTTGATATGATTCTTAAAAATGCTGAAGGTGAGAAAAAACAAATCTATTTTGACAATCCTGATGTTGCAGATAACAATGCCATACTCGATGAACTAGAGACCTTTGCAGACGCTATAGAAAATGACACCAGACCAGTAGTAAATCTAGAGGATGGAACAGCGGCACTAGATGTGGCCTTAAAAATCATTAAGGAATTTAAATCATTGTAATGAATTATAAACTTCTGGTTAGCTTATTAATCTTATGTGGTTTGAGCAGCTGCAAAAATACTGATACTACCGCTACGGATGAAAACATCATTGTAAAAGCTGTTGAAGTAGAACTGGATAAAAAATTAGATAGCATACACCAACTTAAACAATTTCATGGTATAGGTGTTGCTATAGTTAATGAAAAAGGACCTGTTTTTCAAAAAGGCTATGGCTATTTAGATCGCAAAATTAGGGCAGACTATACAGAAAACACTATTCAAAACATCGCTTCTATCTCAAAAGTAATCTTAGGGTTAACTCTTGCTAAAGCAGTAGAAGATGGACACATCAAACTGGATGATGATATTAACAATTATCTTGATTTTAACGTACGCAATCCTCTACATCCAAATAACCCTATTTTAGTAAGACATTTAACCTCACACACAAGTAGTATTCTAGACGGTGATTATTATGACTTAAGCTATATCAACCTTGAAGATGACGCTGTAGATAATCCTAAAATAGATCAAGAAGAACTTGCTTATTTTCATTCTCAGAAAACGGCTCCATGTCTTGAGGCCTATTTAAAAGAAGGTTTGCAGACAGTGGACTCCACACAGACTTCCTATATCTTTCATCAATTTGCACCAGGTACTGCATATTCATACTCAAACATAGGTGCTGGACTTACAGCATTGATTATTGAAAAAGCCACTAAAACTTCTTTTAAAGAATATTCTAAAAAGCATATCATTGACCCTTTAGGTTTAAAAAACACCTCTTGGAATGTTGCAGACCTAGACTCGCGTCAACGCAGTACTTTATACAGCACACTAGAACTGCGCTATCCAGTTTATCGATTGATCACATTTGCAGATGGCGGTTTATACACCACACCTAACGATCTAGGAATAATTCTTACTGAACTTATTAATGGATATAATGGTAAGGGAACTTTATTAAAAACGTCCACTTATGTACAGTTCTATAAAAAGCAACTGAATGAATCGATGTTTAAAACAGAAAAATCGCTAGCCGACTTTCAGAAAGGTTTTAATAAAGGAATGTTTATTACCTACGAAAGAGATGGCATAGGTCACTCTGGTGGTGATCCAGGTGTCTCCACGTTAATGTATTTTAATCCTAAAACAAGTATAGGTCAAATCACTTTCTTAAATACTGATTTTAATAGTCAGGAAGCATATGATAGTTTTATTGCTATCGATTCCCTTTTAAAAGAATATGGAATTAAATTATTAAAAAAATAAACAGCTATAACAATGAAAAATATAACCGTAATAGGCGCAGGAACCATGGGAAATGGTATCGCACATACATTTGCTCAAAAAGGATTTAAAGTAGCTCTAGTAGAACGCACACAAGAAGCTATCGATCGAGGTTTAGGAACTATTTCTAAGAATCTAGACCGCATGATTGCCAAAGAACGTATTACTGAAGCTGATAAATCAGCTACTCTAGGAAATATTACTTCATTTCTAGACTTAAAAACTGGAGTCGCTCAAGCAGATTTAGTTGTAGAAGCAGCAACTGAAAACGTAGATTTAAAACTGAAAATATTTAGTGAGATGGACGAGTTTGCACCAGCAAACTGTATTCTATCGACCAACACCTCATCTATTTCTATTACTCAAATCGCTGCGGTTACTAATCGTCCAGAAAAAGTTATAGGGATGCATTTTATGAATCCAGTACCTATTATGAAACTGGTAGAAATCATAAGAGGTTATTCTACAAGTGATGAGGTGACTACAACCATCATGGAGTTATCAAAACAACTAGGTAAAACACCTACTGAAGTGAATGACTATCCAGGATTTGTAGCAAACCGTATTTTAATGCCTATGATTAACGAGGCTATTGAAACACTTTATAATGGAGTTGCTGGTGTAGAAGAAATCGACACGGTAATGAAATTAGGTATGGCACATCCTATGGGACCATTACAACTAGCAGATTTTATAGGACTAGACGTTTGTCTTTCTATTCTTAACGTCATGCACGATGGGTTTAAAAACCCTAAATATGCTCCATGTCCATTATTAGTAAATATGGTCATGGCTGGTAAAAAAGGTGTGAAATCTGGAGAAGGTTTTTATGACTATTCAGAATCCAGAAAAGCAGAGAAAGTGAGTGCTAGTTTTAAGTAAGAAGTGATGAAAAGAGTTATAGTTTTATTGTTAGTGAGTTTATCTTTTATTTCTTGTAATGAAATTATCAAAGAATTAAAACCTGAAAAAGAAAACAATTTTGTAGAAATTGAATACTTACAAGATCGACAACAGGTTTATATTGAAATCGCTAAATTTATTAGAAACGATATTGAAAACATATCTATAAGTAACGGCTATAGTTATGAAAATGGAGACGAAGCGATAGGCTTCATTGACGTAAAGGTCAAAAATCCCGACGCTAGCATCTCAAATGATGCTATTGCTGAAGATCTTTCCAGAGTAATTTTCAACATATTAGAAAATGAGATTATCAATCTAAATGAATTTGAAAAAGTAAACATAAAATTCTATACTTTAACTAAAAACGATCAACTTACCATTCGTAAAGAAACGCAAATAACTTTGAAAGTAAATTAAATGCCCATTATAAAACCTTTTAAAGGAGTAAGAGCAGCACCGCATATGGCGTCACACGTCATATCGCGCACCTATCAAGATTATAGTGACACAGAGCTAGAGGCGATTTTAAAATATAATCCTTTTAGCTTTTTGCACATCCTTAATCCTGGTTATAAATTTAGCAATAGTCTTAAAGGAGAAGAGCGATTTAATCTAGTGCGCAATCGGTATCTAGAATTTAAGGAAGAACAATACCTTGTTCAAGATGAGTCGCCTGTATTTTACATCTATGAAAGATCAGATGCAGTACACTCTTACACAGGCATCATAGCCGGAACTGCTACATCAGACTATGATAACGGTAAGATTAAAAAGCATGAAGACACCTTAGAAAAACGAGAAAAACTATTTAAAGACTATTTAAAAACAGTAGGCTTTAATGCAGAGCCTGTACTACTCACCTATCCAGATGATCACGTCATTGATGAAGTGATCGACCAAGAAAAAAAGCACAGGCCTGTCTATGATTTTGTTACCACAGATCGCAGTTGTCATAAACTATGGGTAATAAAAGACATCCATCATATACAGTCATTGCAACAGCAATTTGCAGCGATGCCACACATCTATATTGCAGATGGTCACCATCGTAGCGCCAGCTCTTCCCTACTCGCTAGTGAAATGGGAGAAAAGCACGACAGCTATAATCATTTTATGAGTTACCTCATCGCTCAAAGTCAGTTGCGCATCTATGAATTTAATAGACTCGTTAAAGATCTAAACGGTTTGAGTAAAGAAGCTTTTCTCATGCAACTGGATATGAAATTCCGTATACAGAATCGTGGTCTAGAGATGTATAAGCCATCAAAAAACACCATTTCTCTATGTATCTAGATGGCGAGTTTTACAGTTTGTATTTACGTAAAGACATTTATAACATTGAAACGCCACTCGATGATCTGGACACTCAAATGTTATTTGATTTGGTCTTAAATCCTATCTTAGGAATAGAGGACTTGCGCAACGATTCTCGTATCGCCTACAGTTATGGACAGACAGATTTATTGCGCATTAAAGATCGAGTAGATAAAAATGAATTTGCCGTTGGTTTTGGTTTATTCCCAGCGACAGTAGAGCAAATGAAATCCATCGCAGACGAGTCTCTAATCATGCCACCTAAGAGCACTTACATCAGACCTAAGTTACCTAGCGGTCTTACCATTTACGAATTTGAATCATGAGCATAAAAGATCATTTATTACGCTTTCGCGAAAGCATAGAACCCAAAGCGACTCTAGTTGCCGTAAGCAAAACCAAACCTATAAGCGACCTGCAAGAGGCTTATGATGCTGGACAAAGACACTTTGGCGAGAATAAAATCCAGGAGATGACCGAAAAATGGGAAACGCTACCTAAGGACATTTACTGGCACATGATAGGTCACACGCAGCGCAATAAAGTGAAATATATGGCGCCTTATGTTCATTTAATTCACAGTGTGGATTCACCACGATTACTCAAGGAAATCAACAAACAAGCGGAGAAAAACGAAAGAATCATCGATTGTCTTTTACAGATTCATATTGCTGAAGAAGAAACAAAATTTGGTTTTGATCAAAATGAACTGCTCGAGTTATTAAGTAGTGATGCCTTTGCAGGTTATAAAAACGTGCGCATCACAGGACTAATGGGCATGGCCACTTTTACAGATAATAAAAAACAAGTACGTAAAGAGTTCAAAAGTCTTAAAACACTACTCGATTATATTAACAATAATAAGCTGATTAGTGATTCACACGATTTGAAAACACTTTCTATGGGAATGACAGGCGATTATAAAATCGCGATAGAAGAAGGCAGCACGATGGTGAGGATAGGTAGTGCGATTTTTGGGAGTAGAGCTTAACCGCGGCGTTTATTAAAAGACTTCGTTTTCTGTAGATATAAAACTTTCAATACCTATAATGAAATCAATAGTTAACTAAAAATCAAATTTTGGAATTATCTCTAAGCATACCAGCCCTACTCTTCCCAGCCATATCATTAACCATGCTGGCTTATAACGCACGTTATCTAGCGATTGCAGCGTTAATAAGAAATCTATATGCTAAGTACGAAGAAAATCCATCAGATAAAATACGTATTCAAGTTCAAAAATTAAGAAAGCGACTGACCATCATTAAAAATATGCAAGCCGTTGCTATTTTAAGTTTCTTACTTGCGGTAATCACGATGTTCTTAATTTATATAGAATTGAATTTTTGGGCAAATCTAGTTTTTGGAATCAGTTTACTGGCTTTAATGATATCACTTATTCTGTCACTTATAGAGGTGCAGTTATCTACTAAAGCACTATCAATCCAACTGGAAAGTATAGAGAAGAAATAGAAATTAATTAAACGTAAAAAACCTACAAAGCGAGCTTTGCAGGTTTTTTTGTTGCCAATAATTATGAACTTATTGCTTAATCACCTTAACCGTTTGTTGATTATTAATGGTCAATAAATAGATTCCTTGCGTATAATTTGTTAAGTCTAATTGACTTTGTTGTTCTCCATTAAATTTGAGACTCATCAACTGTTGTCCTTGTAAATTATACAGCGATATTTGATTAATACTTCCATTATTAGTTTTGATGTTTATCACATCGTTAACCGGATTAGGATAAATAGAATAATCTGTATTAAGTTCAAAGTCACTATTACTTAATGTTTCATTATTAGTACCAAAAGTAGGTGCTTGAATCACAAAGTTACCAGTACCATTAGGTACACGAGCATATCCCATATCAGTGGTTTGTGCACCAAATGTGATGGACTCTATTACGGTTCCATTATCATATGACAATACAGCATCCTCTCCATTTGATGAAAATTTTAAGTCGGCATGAAGACCTGTTTGAGTTAAATCTTTATCGCACCATACAATTAGATAGCTATCTGGAGCTATGGTTGTTCCACTAGGAAATTGCCACATTAAAGGATCGGTAGCATCATCAGATAGGTATAAGTTATCTAGACTCAAAGTTGAAGAAGAGTTATTATAAAGCTCTACCCAATCTTCATACTCACCATCATCATCTACAGCAGTTGTACTGTTAGACGCCATTATTTCATTAATAACTAAATCTCCAGGAGTAATTGTTGTGTAAGTTGCAACTATAGAGTGATATTCATACTCAGCTCTTGCTGGTGAAAATGCCCCTATATTGTTATTTTCTGCATAAATATAGTATTGGGTCAATGAATTGGTAATTGGTAAGTCAATACCATAAACATTATCACCAGCAGTCCCATCATTATGTGCTCCATCATCATACATTAAAATCTTAGTAAATGGTACAAAATCGCCTTCACGATATCCTAAATATACAGCCGTTGTATTCGTATTAGTTACTTGTGCAGTAACAGTTATCGTATTGCCTATGATTGGTGTAGCTACAGATGGAGCTACAGCGGTAATAGAAGGCTGTATGGCAGTAAAGTCGGACTGTGCTAATAAATATGTGCTTCTCGCACTCATTAAATTTGTTAATCCACTAGCAGTATTCATTTGTGCATTTACATCTGAATTGATATTACTATTGAACTGTGCGTAGCTGTAAAACTTATTATTATCTGCTTGTACGGCAAGGTCAATAATATTTTGATAAGCATTTGCGCTAGTTAAATAATCCGAGTTCGATATATTTTCAGTTAAAATCGTTTTAAAATGAGCTAGATACATTTTTTTATAACGTGGTACTGCCATTAACTTACTCATCAATGGCCACGCAGCGTCATTTTCATGTAACAAATGAGTTAACTGACTTTTCTGCGTAGTACTATTCAAAGATCCTCCAGATCCAGTCTGACCAAAAGTTCCGAAAGACATGTTCAAATCCCAAACTACTGGTCTAAATCTACCGTTATCATCTTTATATAAATAATAGTTTTGTTTAAACTGACCTAGATAACTGTCTAAATTTACCATCACATTATCAAAGGCAAGCATCCATAATGCAGCATCTACGTCTAGCACAGTTTCTATATTATTAATATCCGTATTTAATATTCTAGTTAATTCTATTAAATCATCCCACCCAGTACCTGTCACATCTGACTTTATTTCATAAGCATCTTCATAACTTGTGTAATTGGTTCCTAGATATTGTAAACTAGGAAAATCATTTCCTTGAGGTCCTGCGCCTGCTGGTGGACTACAACTAAAGAATGCATTATCATTTGAGTTAAAGTGCTTATTGACGAATTTCTTAGAAATTGACTCTACATTAGTATACAACCCAATCAATGTTCCATTAACGTATACATTAGCATAGTTTGCTTGTGGCGCATCCATGTATTTATTGACAATATTATAAGAAACTGTTTCTCTAACAAATGATGGATCAAAATAAACATTGGCTAGTTTAAGATCTGTGTAGCCTTCATAATCTTGATCAACATAGGTATCTAGCTCGATGTGAAAAGGGTTTTTAGTTTGATTTGCACTATAAGAGCTATTTCCCTTATACTTAACACCTACATTATTAAATACTGTACCATTGATAGTTACTGAAGTGGCCGCTATATAACCATCTGCCCCAGCTTTTTCGGCATCTAGTAAAGCGTCCCAATTACTTTGCGCAAAGACAATTCTAATGTCTTGGATGGTATTCATGTCATAAAGAGTCTGAGAATAGACCGTTGCTACCTGAACTAATAGCAAAAAGAGTAGTAAAGTTTTTTCATGATTAAAGTCTTATTTTTCAGGTTAGACTTTAATTTCATGTAAAGGTTTAATCAAATCTTAAAAAAATCTTAATAATCGATAACTTCACTTAAGTCATAACCTCCAAAACGTTTCATATAAGTCTTTACAGAACTACCGTAAGCATCACGATTAGACTTACGACCTTTAGTTTTAAAGAAACGTTTTACACCACCAGGACCAGATAGGTGTGCTGCAGCAAGAATGCCGCTTTCGGTTACATGTATACCACCTATCTTTTTGCCAGCATATTGTTTAATATATGGCTCTAAAATCTCGTGATTGTAACGTAAATTTTTAATAAACACGCGTTCTTGTAATCTAGGAGATCTTAAAAATTGCAAGGAATCTCTAACACCTAAAGTTTCTAATGTGGTCATACCAAATTGATATTTCCCCCATATAACCTAGACTATTCACTTTCCAAAATTTCCCTTGGGATTCTTTAAAAGCTAAAGCTTCTCTAAAGGTTAAAAATGAATCTGGTGGTGTAATCGCTAAGGAGTAATAGCGTACATCAAATAAATTAGAGCTTGTCACAGGACCTATAAAAGCATCTGCATCATAGAACTCTTCATTGATATTATTAACACTGGTTTTAAAAACACCAGAATCTAATTTCAAGTGGTTATTACTAAAAGACCAAAAGATTAACACTAATGGTAAAACAACCAAATACACATGACGTGATTTCATAAATTTTGTTTTCGAAAGTTACTGTCACCCTTTCTTTAACGCGGCGCAAATTTACGACTAATTAACGGTTGTGGATTTTTAAGATGTTAAATTAGTCCTAACAGACTCATAAATATTTGAAAACCAAAATCATACACAATATCTCATATAGATTTTAAAAAACTTAACTAAAGATAATTTTATATGTTTTGAATAGAAACCAGTTAATGAAATGGCTTTTCATGAAGAAACAACTTACCTATTTATTCCTTGCCTACTCACCCATCTGCGATAAGCAGCTGCATTTGCATTATGTTGACTTAAGGTCTTAGCAAATTTATGATACCCAAAATTTTCAACATTGGCTACAAAATAATAATAACCATGCTTCTCATAATTAAGAACTGCGTCGATAGCGTTCAGGTCTGGTGTTACTATAGGTCCAGGTGGTAAACTAGAATATTTGTAAGTATTATAAGGAGAATCGATAGTCAAATCAACATACAATACACGTTTGATAACCTGATTAAAATCTTTTTTCCTTTAGCTTTTTTGCATAAATTACCGTTGGGTCTGCATCGAGTTTAATTCCTCTATTCAATCTATTCATGTAAACACCAGCAACTCTAGGACGTTCATCAGCCTTAGCAGTTTCTTTTTGCACAATACTGGCAAGTGTATATACTTCTTGAGGTGTAAGATCGATCTTTTTTGCTTTTGCGAGTCTGTCTTCATTCCAGAAATTTTTATAAGCACTTAACATCTTATCTCTCAGTTTTACGGCACTAGTATTCCAGTAACAGTCATAAGAATTGGACAAATACATGGTCAGTGCAGTTTCTTCTGTAAACCCATGTTCTTTTAAAAATGCTGGATCTTTCATCACTTTTAATAGAGTGAGACTATCTGGTTCAACCTGCTGTGCTAATCGACCTGCAAGGTCTTCTAATCGTTCTTGATTATTAAATCGAACCTTAACAGGTTGGTTCTGAATACGTATGGTATTGATAATATCATTATTACTCATTCCTTTTTTAAGGATGTAATGACCAGGTTTTACATTTGAATTATAACCTTTACGCACCGCAGTTTCATGGAAGGCGTCTCTATCTTCAACAGCATCTGCTACCAGCATAAAAGCGGCATTATAGTCTGCTGTAGATGGAATGAAAACCTCATAGGTTTGCGCCTCAAAGTTGGTATTTGCACTAAAAAATGTGCTATAAACTTTATAGGCAAATAAAGACATTGCGATTAAGCCTACTAGGGCTACTCCTACGATGACGTTTTTATATTTATTCATTAATAAGTTGGTAGGTGATTTCGTTTTTATAGGAAGTTTCTGTGGCTATCCAGTCTTTTTTTATTCCGCTTTCGCGAAAGCGTAATTTCTCAAACAACTTCCTGCTAGCGGCATTATCCTCTGTAATACCAGCATATAACTGGTGTAATCTAAGATGCTTGAAGGCATAATCAATCATTAACTGCAGTCCTTCTGAGGCATAACCTTTTTGACGATCTGCATGCTGAGATATCACGATTCCTACACCAGCACGTTTATGATAAGGATCAAAATCATAGAGATCAACAATGCCTATTATTTCTTCTTTTAAATTACATATGGCAAGTCTCAATTGCTTGACCTCATAGATATCGCGATGTGCATTTTCTAGGTATTCTCTAATCGTATATTTTGAAAAAGGCGTCCAAGTATTTCCTACTTCCCATAACTCGGAATTGTTTTCTAGTCTATAGATAAACTCCATGTCTTCAGGATCTACTGCTCTTAAAAAGCAATGTTGAGATTGTAGCATCATGCGGTAAAGGTTCCTTTAAAAACTTGCAGCGCTGGTCCTGTGAGCCATATGTTTTCATATCCAGTATCACAAGCTTCAAAAGATACTTTTAAAACACCACCAGGTGTTTCTAAGGTTACCTCATTAGAAGATGTGTGATTAGTCCTGTGCATAGCAATGGCAACAGCCGTGACGCCAGTACCGCAACTTAGTGTTTCATCCTCTACTCCACGCTCATAAGTACGTACTTTAAAGGTGTTGCTATCTTGAAACTGAACAAAATTAATATTTGCACCAGCTTTTCCATATACATTATCTCGCAAGTACTTTCCTTCTTTATAAACATCTAGTTCTGTCAAATTTTCAGTAAGTTGAACATGATGTGGTGATCCTGTATCTGTAAATACGTAGTTATTTTCTAATCTCATTTCTGTCACATCACTCATTTGCAAACTGATAGATATATCATCCACAACTCTAGCGTGATGCATGCCATCTATAGCTTCAAAGGTTGCCGTTTCTTTAATAATATCTAGAAATTGCGCAAATCGTACAAGGCATCTTCCTCCATTACCACACATGGTACTTTCTTGCCCATCTGCATTATAATAGACCATTTTAAAATCTGCCGTAGGGTGATTTTCTAATAAGATAAGTCCGTCTGCACCTATGCCAAATTTTCGGTCGCATAATAATTCTATGAGTTTGGTATCGTTTTTGGAAAATAATTGATCACGATTATCAATCATGACAAAGTCGTTACCGGTTCCTTGATATTTATAGAAGTGTATGTGGCTCATAATTGCAAAGGTAAAGCGAAAACTTTTTTCTAGCTCTTATGGGTGCAATTTCTTAAGAATATTGATATCAAAAAATATTGATAAAACAGTTGCTGTGATCTTAAAGAATAAATTTATTTCTTAAAAAGCTTATTCTCAACTGTTAAATAAGGTTAAACTAATTTGTATTGTACAATCACTAAACTAATTTTAAGTTATTAAGTCATAATAGAAAAAGAAAGCAAATGAAAACATTTATTAAATCTCTAGGAATGGCTATTCTAGGTGGAATAGTCGCATTAGGCGGTTACCAACTGGTACAAAATGAAGAATCTGGTGATGCCATCACTCAATCATCTATCATAGAAAGCCCTTTACCGGTAACACCTGTTTCTTACACAGGCAATACTTCTATTGCTGGTGTAGATTTTACAGAAGCGGCTGAGAAGACCGTACATTCTGTAGTACATGTAATTAATAAAACAGTCGCTAGAGCACCTATGTCTATGGCAGATGTATGGGCAGGACGCACTCCATATCGTGAGGCTATAGGAACAGGTAGCGGTGTTATTATCACACCAGATGGTTATATAATCACTAATAATCATGTGATCAAAAACTCTAACCATTTACAAGTGACGTTAAACAATAATCAAACTTATAAGGCAGAACTTGTAGGAGCAGACGAAGAAAGTGATATCGCATTAATTAAAATTGATACCGATGAAGATTTACCGTTTGTTCCTTTTGGCGATTCTAATAATGCTAAAATTGGTGAATGGGTACTAGCAGTAGGAAACCCTTTTAATCTTACGAGTACAGTAACCGCAGGAATTATAAGCGCAAAAGGTCGTGACCTTGAATCTAGAGACTCAAAAGTCCAATCGTTTATTCAAACAGACGCAGCAGTTAATCCAGGGAACTCTGGTGGTGCGCTTGTAAATACACGTGGTGAACTTATAGGAATTAACACAGCAATTAAATCACAAACTGGTTCTTATATAGGATATTCATTTGCTGTACCATCTAATAATGCTCGTAAAATCATCGAGGATTTTATGGAATTTGGTTTTGTACAAAAAGGTATGTTAGGAATCAGAGGAACTGACTTAAATGGAACAAACTCTAAAGAATTTGGCCTTAACTCTACGGAAGGAATCTATGTTGCAGAAATTGTAGAAGATAGTGGTGCCGAAAAAAGTGATTTAAAGAAAGGTGATGTAATCACTTCTCTAGATGGCGTTAAGATCAGTAAGTTCTCTGAATTATCTGGTTATATAAAAACAAAAAATCCTGGTGATATAGTAAATGCCGAAGTAATCAGGAAAAATAATCTGATCACTATACCTATTACTATCTCAAAGAATAACACGGTAACTATTCCACAAATAGAAATGGAATTGCGAAACTTAACTGGTGAAGAAAAAAAGATTTTTGATGTAAAAGATGGTGTTAAAATCACAAAAACGATAGGTAAACTATCACGTTACAATTTAAGTGATTACATCGTTACAAAAGTAAATGATACTGATGTGACCGATATCGATGATATACAAGCTGTGTTAAGAGATGTAGTACCTAATGAAACATTGCTTATACAAATGAAAAACTCAAAAGGTGAGATTGAACGTTTCCGATACACGGTGAATTAGTAAGTCATTAAATAGCATAAAAAAGCAGCTCATTAATGATGAGCTGCTTTTTTTATGAATGCTATTAGTTAATTCACGACACTAACCTACTCTATGACCATTGTTTGCAGCCGCACTGGGCTGTAAAAGAATTACATCTTTATCATCTCCTACGACACCTAACACAAGACATTCACTCATGAAATTTGCAATTTGTTTTTGGGGAAATTTACTACAGCAACGACTTGTTTTCCTACCAGTTCCTTTTTATCATACCGTTTTGTGATTTGCGCACTGGTCTTCCTGATACCTAAAGGACCAAAGTCAATTTGTATTTGATAAGCTGGATTTCTAGCCTCTGGAAAATCACTTACCGTAAGCACAGTTCCTACTCGGATGTCTATCTTTTCAAAATCGCTCCAAGAAATCTCCATTAATGCATTCTTAATTTCTCAATCATTTCACGAGAAATAGCAACATCTGCTCCATAAGCGTCAAGCAACAATCCTTTTTCACCATCTGCACACTCAAGCATATAATATCATATTGTCTCCAGGATTAGTCATCCCTTCAAATCTATAGAATTGTACGACCTCTATTTCTCCTGCTTTCCATTCTTTTTTTAAATGTTTAGAATGTACACCATCTTCTACCAGGTCAAAATCTATGGTATACCCTTTAGATTGCAAATCCTCTACGGCCTCTGTTACTGTGTCATATCCCTTTTTCATGTTTTTATTTTAAATTTAAAAAAATAAAAACATTCCTTACAGCTTTAAAAAAACTTTAAGTAATCTATTTATCGCGATGTTTTCTGGATACGCTTCCGCGAAAGCGTAACAAAAACCACTTTTATGCTACTAATAATAAAAAACTAAATGGCACTGACTCCTTCTACTATGCTGCCCTTAAACACCAAGGCACCTCAATTTCAATTACTGGATACTATTAGTGGTGATATTTTGTCTTTTAATCAAATTAAAGGTAAAAAAGGAACTGTAGTCATGTTTATATGTAATCACTGTCCATTTGTTATTCATGTTAATGAAGAAATTGTAAGAATGGCAAATGATTACAGAATCCTTGGTTTTGGCTTTGTAGCGATATCTAGTAATGATATTGAAAGATATCCACAAGATTCACCAGATATGATGTATAAAACGGCTATGGAAAACGATTATACTTTTCCATATTTATACGACCAAAGTCAAGAAGTTGCAAAAGCATATGATGCGGCGTGCACTCCAGATTTTTATCTTTTTGATAGCGAGGACTATCTTATCTATCGAGGTCAACTAGATGATTCTAGACCAGGTAATGGCATTCCATTAACGGGACGTTCATTACGTGAGGCCATGGATGCTATAATGGGAAATAAAAAAGTCCCTACGCTTCAAAAACCAAGTATGGGTTGTGGTATTAAGTGGATCTAATTAAGGATTCCTGTTCTAAAGTTGATGACATCTCACATACAAACTTTAAGTTTTAAATTATTGTCCTAAATGAATCATCGCAAAAATGGCATAGTTTATCATGTCCTGATAATTTGCATCTAGTCCTTCAGAGACGATGGTTTTCCCTTTATTATCTTCAATTTGTTTTACTCTTAAAAGCTTTTGAAGAATTAAGTCTGTAAGCGAGCTCACTCTCATATCTCGCCATGCCTCGCCATAATCATGATTTTTATCCATCATCAACTGCTTAGTAACTGCAACATGATGGTCGTATAATTCTAGGGATTGCTCTAACGTTAAATCAGGTTGCTCTACCACACCTTTTTCTAGCTGTACCAGTGCCATTATAGAATAATTGATTATCCCTATAAACTCACTTTCCTGACCTTCATCAACTTTAGATTCTGCAAGTGTTTGAAGTCCTCTTATGCGTTGTGCTTTAATAAATATCTGATCTGTAAGCGATGGTAATCTTAATATGCGCCATGCACTACCATAATCTTTCATCTTCTTTGAGAAAAGATCTCTACAGGTGGTTACTACTGCATCATATTGCTGACTGGTCTGGGACATAAACGGATAATATTTTGTGTAAATTTCGGCTTTAAATTTCAAATAACCATAATTTAATGCAGACCATCAATTGTAGCGGTAGATTAATAGACCTGTCCACACCACGCGTGATGGGTATCGTTAATGTCACACCAGATTCTTTTTATGATGGTGGTAAATTAAAATCAGACTCAGATCTATTACATCAGGTCACTAAAATGTTGACTGATGGCGCTACATTTATAGACATAGGTGGTTACAGCTCCAGACCAGATGGAGTTGATATATCTGTTGATTACGAGTTGAACCGCGTTATTCCCATGATAGAGGTGTTGTGTAGGGAATTTAAAAATCTTAATCTAAGTATAGATAGTTTCCGAGCTAGTGTAATAGATCAAGCAGTACAGCATGGTGCCAATATAGTTAATGATATAAGTGCTGGAACGATAGATGAAAAAGTCATAGAGACAGTAGCGCTACATCAAGTACCCTATATCATGATGCATATGCGTGGCACACCACAAACTATGAAGTGCTTAACTAATTATGACAACCTGATAAAAGATATTAATTTCTATTTTTCGGAGCGTATTGCTACAGCCAGAGCTGCAGGAATTAATGATATAATAATCGATCCAGGTTATGGGTTTGCAAAAACAATTAATCAAAATTTTCAATTACTTAAAAACCAAGACCTATTAAACGTTCACAATGTACCTGTACTCTCTGGAATCTCTCGTAAGTCAATGATTTACAAAACTCTAGACATTGAAGCTTCACAAGCACTTAATGGCACTAGTGCCTTACATATGCTGTGCTTACAAAAAGGCGCTTCCTTATTACGAGTGCATGATGTTAAGGAAGCGATGGAAGTGATAAAGCTTTATCATATGTTAGAAACAAATTAAATTCTATTTTTACAAAAACCGATCCCTTTGGAATTACCAGATTTAAGAATTCTCGACGTTATAGATATATTGTTAGTGGCAGCGCTAACCTTCTATTTGTATAGACTGGTAAAAGGCACACCTGCTATTAATATTTTTATAGGAATCGTAATCATTTATATCATTTATAGCATTACTGAAACGCTTAAAATGGAACTACTTAGTCGGGCATTGGGTGCTTTTACCGGCGCAGGTGTTTTTGCATTAATTGTTGTATTTCAACAAGAAATCCGAAAGTTTTTATTAATGCTCGGATCTACTAACTTTACTTCTCGTAAAGGTTTTTTAAGGCAATTACATTTCTTTAAAGACGATATAGACACTGACCATACTGCCATAGATCAAATAGTAAAGGCTTGTGATGAAATGTCTAAAACATTTACTGGTGCATTAATTGTCATTAAGCGAGATGGATCGTTAGACTTTGTAAAAAACTCTGGTGATGAGCAAGACATTGTTGTAAATACATCTATTATTAAAAGTATCTTTTTTAAGAACTCACCTTTACATGATGGTGCCATGATCATTGAAGGTAACCGTATAACGGCTACTCGTGTGATTTTACCTGTATCAGATAATAGAAGTATTCCTCAACGTTTTGGACTTAGACATCGTGCAGCTGTAGGTGTTACGGAGAGAAGTAACGCCATCGCTATTGCTGTAAGTGAAGAAACTGGTCAAATTTCTCTAATTAATAACGCTGAATTTGAAACATTTGAGAATTTAGAAGACCTATCTGTGAGGATCAAAAAACATCTCGAGTGAAAACCTGTAAAAATTGCACCACCAGATACACTAGTAAATTTAATTATTGCCCACATTGCGGTGCACAATGGTTGGACTACAGACTTACACCTCGTAAAATCACAGCTGAATTTACCGATCGCTATTTAGGAACTGAGAATGTTTTTATCAAAACTTGCATCACGCTTTTTAAATATCCAGAGGATGTGATAAATGGATATATAACTGGACAACGCAAGAAGTATGTCAATGTGATTAATTTCTTCTTTATTAGTTTAACGCTATTCGGAATTCACATATTTGTGCTTAAAAACTTTTACCCAGAATTATTAGGATTTGACGCCATATCTTCAAATGAAAAAAACACAGAAGAATACCTATCCTATTTTTATGATTACATGGGGGCTTTTAACCTCGATATTCATTCCTTTTTATGCTTTAACTGGCTGGGTGACATTTTATAAAAAGTCATACAATTTTGTAGAGCATCTCGTGCTATTCGGCTATGTTTTTGGATTAATAAATCTGATAACGGTATTATTAACGCCTGTAATCATCCTTACATCTCTGAATTATTTTCAGATGACTTCAATTCTATCTGTATTCTCTTTTTTATTGATAGGTTGGTACTATAAAAGGATTTTTAAATTATCATTTTGGAAAACGGTTTGGAAAACTATTTTAATGACCATTCTCTATTTTATCACCCAATTCATCATCACTTTAATTATAGGTATGATTATTATTGCAGTAATAGTCATTTTTTATCCTGATTTATTAGAAGGGCTTAATATCAAACTAAATGGAACGCAACTGTAAAAACTGTGGAAGTCTCGTATATGCTGGTAAATCATACTGTGCAGACTGTGGTGCAAAATGGATTGAAAAGCGTATCACTATGCGCAATGTAGGTATCGATGTCGCAGATATGTATCTGGGAATAGATACTAAATTTGGACGTAATTTTATAGACCTATTCACTAAACCACACCACGTCATTAATGGATATATAAAAGGTGCCCGCATGAACTATGTGGACGCCATACGATATGTCTTTATTGCTATTTTTATGAGTGGTATCTATATGTTTGTTGTGAAAACTTTTAATATCGACATAACCGCAGGCCTTGCCAATAACGATGAATTTTACAGATCATTAGGTTATACCGAAGAAAGAATAGCCGAAACTAATGTAATGAATGGTAAAATTTTTGATTTTGTCACTAAGTATCAAGGCTTAATCATTTTCATGACCTTACCTATACTTGCGTTTATAGGACGTATTACTTTCTGGAAAAACAAGAAATATAACTTTACAGAGCATCTGGTATTTCATATGTACACTTACAGCCATTTTGTAATTGTAACAACTCCCGTATCAATATTATTAAGTTTTATTAATGTAGATATTTTAATGGCGTGGTCCATGATGGCCTACCCAATGCTATTCATATACAATACTTATTGCTATAAAAATGCATGTATTTAAACTGGCAAGAAGCTATACTTAAAGCATTTATCGCTATTATGATATCGGTTGCCCTTGCAATAATTACATTTTTAGCAGGCATAATAATTACTATAATAGTTGTTGTTATTTATAAAAAATATATAAGTCCAGCTTAAGAATAGATTTACAAATACGCTTTCGCGAAA
Source organism: Nonlabens ulvanivorans (assembly GCF_000755285.1). Lineage (GTDB taxonomy): Bacteria > Bacteroidota > Bacteroidia > Flavobacteriales > Flavobacteriaceae > Nonlabens > Nonlabens ulvanivorans_A. The sequence continues at coordinate 25,098 of NZ_BBMK01000009.1, forward strand.
GCGAACTCACAACAAGCTATTTAAAATTATGCGACCTCTTCTTGAGCAAATTGAACCTCATAAAGATTCTTGTAATAACCATCTTCTTTTTGAAGAAGTTCTAAATGCGATCCTATTTCAACAATCTGACCAGAGTCCATTACAATAATTTTATCGGCTTTTTTAATAGTAGCAAGCCTATGAGCTATTACTATAGAAGTGCGATTTTTTGTAATTTTTTCTGTAGCGTCTTGTATCAATTGCTCACTATAACCATCTACAGAGCTTGTAGCCTCATCTAACACTAGAATACTAGGATTTGAAACATATGCTCTTAAAAAGGCTATTAACTGTCGCTGGCCAGAGCTTAACATGACACCACGCTCCTTAACATTATAGTGATAACCACCAGGCAAAGAGGTAATAAATTTATGGACACCTATTTCTTTTGCAGCCTTTACAACGTCATCCTCTGTAATATTGATATCGTTGAGCGTTATGTTATTAAGTATAGTATCTGCAAATAGGAAAACATCTTGAAGAACAACTGCAATTTCTGATCGCAAGCTGTATAAATCATAGTCCTTTGTGTTTACACCATCAATTAAGATATCTCCAGCATCTATCTCATAGAACCTAGATAATAAATTAATAATTGTTGATTTACCAGCACCTGTTGCTCCTACAATGGCAACTGTATTACCTGGATCTACTTTGAAACTAATACCCTTGAGCACAAGCTCATCGTCTACATAACTAAATTTTACGTCTTCAAATACAATCTCGCCTTTAAGATGGTCTGCCTTTACATTACCAGTATTCTCAATAGTTGAATCGGTATCTAATATCCCAAAAACTCTATTTGCGGCTACCATACCCATCTGTAGGGTATTGAATTTATCTGCTATCTGTCGTAACGGTCTGAAGAGCATTTGAGCTAGCTGTATAAACATAACTATCGTACCTATTTGTAAACTAGCCTCTTCTAACGTATCACTAGATACCATTAACTTAAAACCTAAAAACACAATTAAGGCAATGGTTATACTTGAAGCCATTTCAGCAATAGGAAAGAATATAGAATTATACCACACCGTCTTAACCCATGCGTTACGATGCTTATCATTTATTTCTTTAAACTGATTATACTCTACCTTTTCACGGTTAAAGATTTGAACTATTTTCATTCCTGTAACTCGTTCTTGAACAAAAGAATTTAAATTACTCACCTGATTACGTACGTCTTCAAATGCCGTTTTCATAGCTTTTTGAAATACTCGAGTTGCATATAATATAAATGGCATTACAATCAGAGAAACTAAAGTCAATTGCCAACTAGAAATACCCATAAATACAAGGACCACTAGCATTTTTAATAAATCAGATATAATAACAAACAACCCTTGTGAAAAGATACTTGCAATAGTCTCTATATCACTTACAGCTCTAGTGACCAGTTTACCTACAGCACTTTTATCAAAGTACTTCATTTTAAAACTGAGCATGTGGCTGAAAAGTTTTAACCTCAAATCTCTAATCACCTGTTGCCCTAACCAGTTTGCATAAAATATAAATGAAAATTGTAATAACACCTCTAATAACAGTGCAGCGACCATTACACAAATCACTATATAAATACCACTTAATTCTTGTGGGATTATGTAATCATCTATTAAAACTTTAATTAAATATGGCATTGCAATAGCAAGACCTGAAAGTAAAATAGCAGAAACAGCTACAAAATAATATGTAGTCTTATAAGGTTTTGTATAAGAGATCAGCCTCTTGAACAATTTAAAGTTAAATGCATTACCTGTAGTAGATGCCATAATTATTATAATAAATGTGCAATACTAGATTGCAATTCTTTTTCTTTTTGTGTACCGATTACATATTGACGACCAGCCATTTTGATATGAAGTCCTTTTGAGCCACTCACATTGTAAACGGTTCCATAATTAGTCCATAGCCTTATTCCCCATCCACCTACAAAACCATAATCAATTACTTGTGCTTCTGACAATTCAGACCATTTAAAGACCTTTTTAATAAAAGGAATATATCTAACGGTAATTTCATCGTCCGTTATTGTCGTTGTCAACCTGAGTGATAAAAATAAAACCAAAATAAGACCTATAATAACACTTGGCATAACTTTATCAATAGTGAGTTGATCTAGAAGATCTTCATCCCAATTAAATTGGAACAATATGACTACTACTAAACCTATAATTATAAGCCACAACCACCACTGCGTAAAACGTTGCGTTTCTTGAAAGATAATTTTACTTTTCATAAAAACAGCTCCTCTGGATAATGAATTTTAGTAAGAAACAATCCTCCTGCAGGAGCACTTGCGCCAGCATTACTACGATTTTTAGAAGCAATTATTTCTCGCAAATCTTCAATTGTTTTTTTACCATACCCGATATCTAATAATGTTCCCACTACTGCCCTAACCATATTACGTAAAAATCTATTTGCAGTGATATGAAAAATCACTTTATGATCTTTAAATTCAAAATAAGCCTCTGTTAGATCACATATATAAGTCTTTACATCAGTATTAGACCTTGAGAAACATTCAAAATCTTTATACTCTGGTAAAATTGCAGCAGCTTCCTGCATTAATTTAAAATCAGGCTTTCTAAAAAGAACATATGCCTGCATTACCTGAAAAGGATCCGGTCTTAATAAAAAATGATATTCATAGGATCTTTTATAAGCATGGAATCGCGCATGTGCATTTTCTACAACAGGTTTCACTTCGAAAACAGCAATATCCTTAGGCAACCACCTATTTAATCGATAAACTAGATGTTCCAGATCTATTTCTCCTACATAATCAAAATGGGCTACCATAAATGCCGCATGTACACCAGCATCAGTCCTTCCAGCACCTTGAATCGCTATTTTTTCTCTCAGCATTTTATTCAATCCATCCTCTACAACTTCTTGTACAGATATACTTTGTGGTTGTCGTTGCCATCCATGATAAGCTGTACCATCATAAGCGAGCTCAATAAAATAACGTCTTTTGTCTTGCATCCATACAAAGATAAGTGGATATGCCGGATATTGAACCAGATTTGTTGCTAGTAGAAATTGAGAAAAGATAAGAAGTATAAACCACGGTAAAATTCCATCAACACAGATTCACACACTATCTTTGAAATATGAAAATATTACTGCTTTCAGACACACACAGCCATATAGACGATTTTATCATTAAATATGTTAAGCAAGTAGATGAGGTATGGCACGCTGGTGACATAGGTGATTTAAAGGTTACAGATCAAATTGCTGCTATAAAACCACTACGAGCCGTATGGGGGGGCAATATAGATGATGATAAAGCAAGAATGCAGTTTCCTGAAAACAATCGTTTTATATGTGAAGAGATGGACGTATGGATCACACATATAGGTGGTTATCCTGGCAGGTACAACCAGCGAGTAAGACCAGAGATTTATAATAATCCACCAGATCTATTTATTTGTGGCCATTCACACATTCTTAAAGTAATCAACGATAAAAAATCAATTGTCTACATATGAATCCTGGCGCTATAGGCCTACATGGTTTTCATCAAAAACGTACCATGTTGCGATTTGAAATTAATGCAGGTAAGATTTCAAATTTAGAGTTAATTGAGAAAGATCGCTAGAGCTTAAATGTAATGATGTAAAGAATTACGCTTTCGCGAAAGCGTAAAAACAAAAACCTGCAAGGTGGCGCCTCGCAGGTTTTTCACTAAATAAACTAAGATACAGTGTTTAACGAAAACGATCTGCAGATTTTACGAGTTGCTCATCCCTACGAATAGCTCTGTTAGCCAGAACTAAAAAAACGATAGATATGATAGGTAAAAGCATCCCAATGCCTTTCTCAGAAACCGCCGTTTCTCCAGACATAGTTAGCGATCGATAAACGAAAACTCCTAGCAAAATAAGGTTCAATAAAATATTAAGACGGTTTACAACCGTTTGTAACTTTCTATTATTATAAATAAATATAGCCGCTACTGATAACAATGCACTAGCAACAAAAGCGCCAAAATAACTAGACTCATCCATGGCTACAACTTCATTACCTTCTCCATCAATCCATAAACTTACTACAAAAATAAGACCGCCAGAAATAGCAGCAGCTAGTATTAAATAAATGGTCTGAATACGTTGTATCATAAAATAAAAGTAGGCTATTTGCTTTACTTAACTATTGCCAAAAATAATATATATCCTGAAAAAAGCATAGCCCATATTAATATTTATATGTATTATTGTATCACCGATTGGTTAACCATCTCTTACTAGGTTAACTAACCCCAAAATAATTTCTTATTCTTTCGGTTCATCTATAGAATGATATATCACACACATTATAATTTATGTTTCAAATCGCTGATTTAAAATCAAAAAAGCTACCTGAATTACAGGAAATAGCTAAAGGACTTAACGTACCTAAATACAAGCAGCTCAGAAAATTAGACCTCGTATATAAAATACTAGATCTCCAAGCCGCAAATCCAGATGTGGTAAAAAAGCTAGATGTTGAAGCTACACCTACTCCAGTAGAAAAAGCACCTGTTGCTGAGAAAAAAGAAGCTCCTAAGCAACAGCGCAAGCCGAATCCAAGACCTAGAAAAACGGTGGATAAGAAAGAAGAACCTAAAGAGAGCAACACAAACTCTAATAAAGAGGAAAATAATAAAAAGGAAGTCGCTCCAAAAAAAGAGGCTCGCACGCCACGTCCTAAGCAAAATGACAATCGCAATGAGAAGTCTGATCGCTCAAATGACAAAAAGCCTAAAAACTCGCAAAACGATAAAAGCGATAAACGCACTGATCAAAACGGTGATCGTAACGATAGAAACGATCGTAACAACCGTAATAAAAATCAGCGGAACAATAATCAAAACAATGTTCCTAAAGGAAATAAGGACACCCGTAATCGCTACCGTGATCCTGATTTTGAATTTGATGGAATTATTGAAAGTGAAGGCTGTCTAGACATGATGCCTGATGGATATGGATTCTTGCGCAGTAGTGACTATAACTACCTAGCTTCACCAGATGACATCTATGTATCACAATCGCAAGTACGCCTATTTGGACTTAAAACAGGTGACACCGTTTTAGGTATGGTGCGCCCACCTAAAGAAGGTGAAAAATACTTTCCATTAATTAAAATTATTAAAATTAATGGCTTAGACCCTAGCGTGGTAAGAGATCGCGTTTCTTTTGAACACTTGACACCACTATTTCCTGATGAGAAATTCAATATAGCAGAACGTCAATCATCTCTATCAACACGAATAATGGATCTTTTTGCCCCTATTGGTAAAGGTCAACGTGGAATGATTGTAGCACAACCTAAAACTGGTAAAACGATGTTATTAAAAGACATCGCAAATGCAATTGCAGCAAACCATCCAGAGGTTTACCAGCTCGTTCTACTTATTGATGAACGTCCAGAAGAAGTAACCGACATGCAACGTAATGTTGATGGTGAGGTTATCGCATCTACTTTTGACAAAGAAGCTCATGATCACGTGAAAGTGGCTAACATTGTTTTAGAGAAAGCAAAGCGCATGGTAGAATGTGGACACGATGTTGTAATACTTCTAGACTCTATTACACGTCTTGCCAGAGCTTATAATACAGTGCAACCTGCAAGTGGTAAAGTTTTATCTGGTGGTGTAGATGCAAATGCATTACATAAACCTAAAAGATTCTTTGGAGCCGCACGTAATATAGAAGGTGGTGGGTCTTTAACTATTATAGCTACAGCACTAACAGAAACTGGTTCTAAAATGGATGAAGTGATTTTTGAAGAATTCAAAGGAACTGGTAACATGGAATTACAACTAGATCGTAACATATCAAATAGACGTATTTTCCCTGCCATAGACCTTACCTCTTCCTCCACAAGACGTGATGACCTATTATTAGATGAACAAGCCATTAAGCATATGTGGATTTTAAGAAAATATCTTGCAGACATGAACGCAGTAGAAGCTATGGAATTTATCTCTCAACGAATGAAACAAACTCGTAATAACGAAGAATTTCTTGCAACTATGAATAGTTAACAATAAAGTAAATATCAATTTAAAAGAGCTTATATCATTATAAGCTCTTTTTTTGTGCTTTGGTGAAAATGGTTCACTTATAAACTAATGGATTAGCACTAATAGAATTGATATTAAAAATAAATAATCACTATTTTTAAAGATATTTTACCCTAAAAATCAAAACTTTGAAACACACCATATTAATAATCAGCTCTTTATTATGTTTAAACGCCCTTGCACAAGAAAATGAACCCGCGCAAGAGACTACTATCAAAGCAAAATTTGAACAAACAATTGAGGAAGCAAATCGCTATCAAGATTTTAAAGTAATAAAACAAAGTAAACTTCAAGAACTTAAAAAAGAAACTGTAGAGCGCATTGATGGCCTTAAAGATTCTATTAAGGTATTAGAAGAACAGATAATCACGAAAGACAAAAACACCATAGATCTAGAAGAGCAAATTACATTAAAAGACGCTGCTTTGGAAAAAGTTGATCAAGAAAAGGATTCTATTTCTCTATTTGGGATCATGCTTGATAAGGTTACCTATAATTTAATCCTATGGTCTATTATTGGTGTATTGCTGCTAACCCTCACGATTTTTATATTTAAATATCGTAGTAGCAACGAAATCACCAATGTTTCACAAACCAATTTAAAACTTGCTGAAGAAGAACTTGAAAGTTATAAACGTAGATCCTTAGAAAAGGAGCAACAATTAAGTAGACAATTAATGGATGAGCGCAAAAAAAACCCTAACAATAATTTATAGATTAACACTTATTAAAAACATAAAAAGGTCTTTTGCGTTGCAGAAAGACCTTTTTATTTAAAATGAGACATCCCGTTTTTTAAAATACATGATAAAACCGTTATTGGATAGTCATTCTAAAGCATGATATTATTCACTATTTAGAATTTATAAAATATTAAATTTGAAGAATAAAAAAAGCCTCTCATAAATGAAAGGCTTTTAATTTGTACTGATGTCAAACACTATAAAGCATTTACAAACTTAGCAAGCTTTGATTTAATATTTGAAGCCTTGTTATCATGAATGATATTACGCTTAGCAAGCTTATCTATCATAGACGTAACTTCTACATAAAGCTTTTGAGCTTCAGACTTATCTTCAGTCTCACGTAATTTCTTGATAGCGTTACGAGTTGTTTTGTGTTGATACTTATTTCTAAGTCGAGCAACTTCGTTTCTTCTAATTCTCTTTAAAGCACTTTTATGATTTGCCATATACTTTCTAAATGTGGTTTATTAAAACCTAATTTGTTGTAGCCCGTAGGGAATCGAACCCCCCCTCTTACATGGATGAAAACCATGCGTCCTAGCCGATAGACGAACGGGCCATTAATGTTTTGCTCGTTTAGCGGATGCAAAAATAAACACTTTTTTCAATCCCGCAAACATCAAGGGCAACTTTTTTTAAAAAAAAATTAATAAGCCTTTGCAAATAACACTCTTTTTGAGGATTTATTACCGCTAAAAACACACTTACCATCCTCATTTACAGAGTCTAACGGAACACATCTAATAGTAGCCTTAGTAATCTCTTTTATTTTATCCTCAGTTTCAATTGTACCATCCCAATGCGCAGAAATGAATCCTCCTTTATTTTCAAGCACATCTTTAAACTCTTCAAAAGTATCCACTTTTGTAGTATGCGTGTTTTTATAATCTAACGCTCTATTATATAAAGAAGACTGTATCTCTTCTAATAGCACGACCACTTTATCTTCAATTCCATCGATTGTAGTTGTCTCTTTAGAAAGAGTATCCCTTCTAGCTAACTCTACTGTTCCGTTCTCAAGGTCCCTAGTCCCTATCGCAATCCTTAATGGAACACCTTGTAATTCATGCTGAGCAAATTTTGCACCTGGTCTTAAGGTATCTCTCTTGTCATATTTAACGGTAACACCTTTTGATCTTAAAGACTTCATCAGATGGTTAACAACATTTGTAATCTCTTCAAATTGCTCATCTGTTTTAAAAATAGGCACTATGACAATTTGATTAGGCGCTAAGTTTGGAGGCAAAACCAATCCCTTATCATCACTATGAGTCATAATAAGTGCACCCATTAGACGTGTGGAAACGCCCCATGAAGTTGCCCAAACATATTCTTGCTTCCCTTCTTTTGAAGTAAACTTAACATCAAAAGCTTTAGCGAAGTTCTGACCTAGAAAGTGCGATGTCCCAGCTTGCAATGCTTTACCATCTTGCATTAAAGCTTCTATACAATAAGTTTCGTCTGCGCCTGCAAAACGCTCGCTCTCTGTCTTAAGTCCTTTAACTACAGGTATTGCCATAAAATTTTGAGCAAACTCTGCATAGATATCATTCATCTGTTCTGCCTCTGCAATAGCTTCCTCTTTGGTTGAATGAGCAGTATGTCCTTCTTGCCACAAAAATTCTGCTGTACGCAAAAATAATCTAGTACGCATTTCCCATCTCACTACATTGGCCCATTGATTGATCAATAATGGTAAATCTCTATAAGATTGAATCCACCCTTTATAGGTATTCCAAATTATAGCTTCACTAGTAGGTCTAACAACAAGTTCTTCCTCTAATTTAGCATCAGGATCTACCCTTAACTTACCTGGGTTGTCAGGATCGTTTTGCAATCTATAATGTGTTACAACAGCACATTCTTTTGCAAATCCTTCTGCATTTTTCTCTTCAGCTTCAAAAAGACTTTTAGGAACAAAAAGCGGAAAATAAGCATTTTGATGACCTGTCTCTTTAAACATACGATCTAATTCTGCCTGCATCTTTTCCCATATAGCATAACCATACGGCTTGATAACCATACATCCTCTAACCGCACTATTTTCAGCTAGATCTGCTTTTACAACTAGCTCATTATACCATTTTGAATAGTCTTCACTTCTACTGGTTAAGTTCTTTCCCATGTACTTTATTTTGGCACAAAACTTGATAATTATAATTAAGTTTTGTTAAAAGGTTTATTTAGCCCTCAAAACTACTTATTTTTATACTATCATCATAAATTATTACGCTATGAGAACATCTACTTTAAAATTTTCGAAATCAACGAGCATTTATGCCCTATTGGCATTGATGATTACCATAACATCTTGTGGCTCTTTTGATGCGGTATCCTATAATGATGGAATCTACGGTGATAGCTATGAAGAGGAAGAAATAGAAGAAGTAAGCTATGAGGAGAATAGCGGCTCCTATTACAAAAATTTATTTGCGGAAAAAGCAGAACAATACGGACAAAACTTTAGTCAAGACAGCGTTTTTACAGATGTAGATAATTATTCTTCTCAAAGTTATGACCAATCTAATCCAGATTATACATCCAATTATGGTGGTGGAGAGAGCGGCTTTGGAGAAAATCCAAATTCTGTTGTGATTAACTATTACGATAATGGTTGGAATAATTGGGGGGGTTATAACACCGGATTTGCATGGGGATGGCAACCAGGAATAGGATGGAATAGCTGGAACCGACCTTTTGGATGGAATAGACCTTGGGGGGGCTGGAACACGGGGATACGCTTGGGGAAATCCATGGCTAAGAGCTTACGGCTGGAATTCAGGCTTTGGATGGAATGGATTTTATGGAGGATGGAATGGATTCTACGGTGGTTGGAACAACGGATGGGGTAATTATTACAATAGAAATAATTATGCTTTCGTAAATGGAAATAGAAATTACTATGGTAGAAATACCATTGGGAATTCGTCAAGAAATTCAAGAGGAACAACGTCTGTTAACAATAGAAACACCACCAGACGCAACGTAGGTAGAGGTACAAATGGCGTAAGTAGAGGTAGATCAACTACTGCAACCAACTCTCGCAGTACAAGTAGAAACAGCACAGGAGTATCAAGACATAGCTCTACAAGATCTAGCAACACAACAGCAAGAAGTAATTCATCGAGCCGTTCATCAAGAAGTAGTACGACAGGACGTTCTAGCTCAAGCACGAGAAGCTCTTCTAGCTCTACGAGATCATCTAGTAGCTCATCTGGAAGATCATCTAGCGGAACAAGATCTAGTGGTCGTAGAGGATAGTTTTAAACCCATTATTTTATTATGAAAAAATCAATATTATTATGCGCTTGCCTTTTAGGCGCATTAAGCAGTTATGGACAAACTGTAGCAGACGGATTATTATACGGTCAACAAGGTTCTTATGGGACAGCTCGCTATCGTAGTATGAGTGGAGCCTTTGGCGCTCTAGGAGGAGATCTTACAGCAATAGGTAGTAACCCAGCGGGATCTGTAATATTTACTAATCATTATGCTAGTGTATCGCTTGGTTACACAGGTAATCAAACAGATAGTAATTTTAACAGCTCATTTGCAGTAAATAATGATAACGACTTTACCCTAAACCAAGCTGGTGCAGTGTTAGTTTATAAAAATCAAAATGAAAATGCTGCTGTGACCAAGTTCTCTTTTGGACTTAATTATGACGACACTCGTAATTATGATAATAATGTTTTTATAGCTGGCACTAATAACATTTCTATTTCTGAATATTTTTTAAGCTTTGCAAACGGAGTTGAATTAGACAATTTTCAATTAAGCCCGACGAAACAGTTTCTGGCCTTTATCGATTTTTGGGTGAAGACCAAGGATTTGGTGTACAACAGGGCTTCTTAGGTTATCAGTCATTTGTCATAGATGCCGTTGATAATAACGATGAATTTAATACCGCTTATGTTTCTAATACTGGATCAGGTACGTTTGATCAACAACTATCTCAAAATACTTCTGGATATCAAAGTAAATTATCTTTTAATGGGGGGGCATTAGAAATTAAAAACAGATTAAGTTTAGGTCTTAACATCAATACTCACTATATAGACTATCAGCGTTCTACATCATTTTCAGAACATAATAATAATGGAGCTTTAGTAGATGCCGTAAGGTTTAACAATTTTCTAGATGTTCAAGCTTCTGGTATTTCTCTTCAAGTAGGTGCTATAGCAAAAGTAACCGATGCTATTAGAGTAGGTGCAGCATATGAATCTCCTACTTGGTATGACGTTGAAGAATCAATAACACAATCTGTATCTGCGCGACGTTCTGATGGAAGTGGCGGCACTATAACCGAAATTATAGACCCTAATGTAGTCAATATTTTTGCACCATACGATTTAAGAACACCTGGTAGTATAAGTGGAAGTCTTGCCTATATTTTTGGAAAGAAAGGGTTAATAAGCATAGACTACAGTTCTAGAAATTATTCTAGTTTAAAGTTCAAACCATCAAACGAACCTCTTTTTGCCGAAAACAATCAACAAATCGACCAAGATTTAACTAATGCTGGCACATTACGTATTGGTGGAGAATACAGAGTTAGCAACTGGTCCTTAAGAGCTGGTTATCGCAATGAGCAATCTCCTTATAAAAATAAGGACATTATGGATGACCTTACTGGATATAGTCTAGGTTTGGGATATACATGGGGGACAAACGTCTCTAGATATCTCTTATGATCGTGCAGAAAGAGACTACAGCCAGCAACTATTTCAATCTGGTTTAACATCTAGCGCAGCTATAAACAACGTACAAAATAATATTATTGCTACTATAGGCTTTAACTTCTAAGATTACAAGCCTTATTAAAAAAGCTTTGAGAAATATCTCAAAGGCTTTTTTAATTTTAATATATATTGAGTCTGATTAGATATTTTTATTACGCTTTCGCGAAAGCGTAATAACATTAACCATAGCATGATTATCGCTTCATAGCAAAATGACCGGTAGCGATGCCTTTTCTACCATCTTGCTCATACTCTATTTTAAACCAGTAATCTGAACTAGGTAATGGTTGTCCATTATAATTCCCATCCCATCCTGGACCAGTTGTGTCTAGTTGTTTTAATAACTTACCATATCGATCAAATATATACAGTGTTGTTACAGGTAAGCGATCAGCACCTATAATATTCCACGTATCATGATAACCATCATTGTTAGGTGTAAAGTAGTCTGGATAACCGAAAACAAAGACCTCAACTATTATTTCACCACAACCAGAACGCTCTGCAATAGTTACATTATGTAATCCTGGTGATACGTTATTAAATATACCGTTATTGACATAAGGACCATCATCCAATCTGAACCAATATTCATCTGGTCCTGTAGCAGTAGCAATTATCTGATGATCTACTGCATAGGTTTCTGTTGTTACGTCAACACTATATGCTGTAGGAATACCTGATTGCCTCACATTAGTCGTAGTTGAATTATCACAACCAGTCGCAATGTTAGTAACGACTACTTCATAATCACCAGGCTCAATTGCATCGTGTGATGCGCTACTAGATCCTGAAATAACAGCTCCATTTAAAAACCACTCAAAGGTATAATCCGTGTTGTTCAAACCAGTATCTAGAACCTCTGGACCATTTAATAAAACTCCATTATTATCAATACATAAAACGTATTGAGATAACAAGCTAGGTTGTGGTAATGAATCGATAATTAAATTTACAGTGGTAAAACTTACACAATCTGTATTATCGTCTTCTACTCTTATGAATAAAGTAGTATCTGAACTGTATGTATAAGTGGATGCTACTGCGTTTGAATTATTATCGGCATCGGCTTGTGATTCATGATAACTCACAGTAACTCCTGTTTGAGTACCGATAACCTGTGTAGTAACTGGCACTAAATCTGCAATAGCATTTCCAGTACCGTCATCACAGTTGTTACATCTAAAGGCATTACAACCACTGGCGCAGCAACCGCATCTATGATAAAATCACCTATTGCATAACAACCAGAAGCATTAGTAAGTCTATAACTTATAGTTTGAGGATTTGCCGTATTAGAGTAAGAGTTTTCATCTAAAGCATTGTTATTATTTAAAGCATCTGCATCAGAAGCATAATATAATACGGTCACACCGGTCTGGCCATTTATAATTTCAGACTCACGATCACTTAAAGAGAAAATCGCCACCGTATCACCATCTTCATCACATTCCTCAAGATTAGAAACTGTTGCTATAGCTGGAATAGCATCTACTATTAAATCAAAACTAGTTGTGTTATAACATCCTGTATTAATGTTTTCTACTCTTACATAAATAGTTTCTGGCGAAGTTGTATTATCATAAGCGTCGCAATTGATGGTGTATCAGCATCTGCATTTGCCTGACTTGTATGATAGGTAAATATAAAATCTGCTGGTACAAGACCATTAAGAATTGCAGCCTCATTAAGAGTCAAGTCAAAATTCTCTACACCATCACCACTAGGGTCGTCACATAATTGTAAATCTCCAGCTGTAGCAATAGTAGGTGCTGGGTTTAATATTAAATCAAAACTAGTCGTCGTATAACAATCAGTATTATTAACATTTTCTGCACGAACATAAATTGTTTGTGGACTTGAAGTATTTCCATAGCTTAAAGCTAAAGAACCAGTGTCCGCATCAGCATCTGCTTGTGATGCATGATAAGTCACTTCAACATCAGCAGGTAATTGTGTTCCTAAAACTGTTGCTGTTTGTGCAGATAAGTCGAATAGCTCAGTACCATCATTTGAAGAATCATCACACAATGTCATATCAGTAACCGGATTTGCAACAGCCGTAGGACTCACTTCAATATCAAAGGTACCCGTTGCATAACAATTCATATTTCCATTAGGAGAAATCCTAACGTAAATTGTTTCAACAGGAGTTAATACATTGGTATAACTAGCAGGATTAGGAATGGACGCCGTATTCATATCTGCATCCATCTGAGTATTATGATAAGTAATCGTGAAATCTGCTGGATTTTGAGTGCCTAAAATATCAGTTTCATTGCTTGTTATATTAAAAGTTTCAAAACCATCATTATTTGGATCATCACAAAGCATTATTGTCTGAGCTGTATTAAATACCGCTTGAGGATCTACTCTAATTAAAAATGAAGTTGTGTTATAACATGTATCGTTAAGAATACTCTCAACACGAACGTATATAGTTTCTGGTCCAGTACCAGCGTTCATATAACCACTACTTGTTAAAGCACCAGTATCAGCATCTGCATCAGATTGTGAAATATGATAGGAAATATTAAAATCTGCAAGGCTTTGTGTGCCTAGCACCATACTATTTCTAGAAGAAAGTATAAAATTTGCTATACCATCATTAGAAATGTCATCACAAGAAATCATATCCATAGGCATATTCGCCACAGGTGTAGGTGAAACAGTGATATCAAAACTTCCTGTATCATTACATGTGGCATCTGTAACACTTTCTATGCGTACATAAATGGTTTCTGCTGGTGTCTGCACATTTACATAACTAGTAGGATTAGGTATTTCATTGACTCCTGCATCAGCATCTAACTGACTTGTATGATAAGTAACCGTAAAATCCATAGCAGATTGACTACCCAATATTCCGGCCTCTTGCGATGTTAAATCAAAAGTCTCAAACCCATCATTACTAGGATCGTCACATAAATCTATATCAGGCACGGTATTATAGGTCGCGCTACCTACAGAGATATCAAACGACTCTACAACCACACACATAGTTGTGCTATCTGTAATTGCCGCATATATAGTTTGTGGATTTGATGTATTTGTATAAGCTGTAGGTGTTGTTATTGCTCCTACTCCATTCTCTGCATCCGACTGTGTTAAGTGGTAAGTAATAGGAAAATCTATTGCTGCGAGACCATTTAATATCTCAACATCACGTGTCGTTAAATCTACCGTAGCAGCTGTTCCTGTAGGGTCACAAATGACAAATCCAGATGGAACACCATTAGTTATTTCTGGAAGCACAGTAATACAAACCGTATCAGTATAGGTACATCCAAAATTATCAATAAATTCATAAGTATAACAATTCACACCTTCGATAGTAGGAGTTACTGTTATCGTACTTCCTACCGTATTAGTAATAGAGGCATCTGCTAGCCATTGCTCACTAGTCGCGTTAGGTGTAAATGATAAATCTGCTGGGATAATTGCTGGATTAAAATTAAGTCCCCCCCAATAAAATATATAACCATTATCAGACGACAAATTATCTGTAATATTAATACACCATTGTCCATTAAGCGGTGTACCCACAAAGGTACTATAAGGATCAACGGGCAAATAATCACCTGCTGGCAAAGTAGTTACACCAGCCTGAGCTTGCGCCCAAGTTTGCGTTGCACTTTCTGTAAAAACATAATCAAATCCGGTACCTGGATTTAAATCAGTATCAACATCAATCGGAACTCCTAAAAAAGTCCCTCCACCACCACTTCCATAGGTGTGTAATGAAACTGTTGCTCCATTAGGCGCAGTAACTGATATATCTAAATCACCTAGATAAGAATGCTCCATATTTAAGAAGATATCTACTAGATCAGATGCGTTAGTCATCGTCGCTCCAGGTGGAAATAGATCAACGCTTACACAAGTTTGATAACTTGTTGTTCCATTGTCATCTGGTAAAAATGTTCTACCAGTAATAGGTGGCGATGGCGTTATAGCAAATTCAATAGGCGTTACATTACCGTTAATATCAGTAGACTCTCCATAACAGATGGTATTATCTACCGCTGCAGTTCCTGTAAAATCCGGATCTGTAGATACATGAACAACGACATCTCTAGATTCTCGATCAGAACAACCGGTTGCATCAGTAACTACAAAATCTATTAAATAAATACCGGAAGCGGTATAAGTTTCACTTTGAATTGCTCCAGCATTTAATCCTCCACCGTTACCTAAATCCCATTCATAGGTAGCACCAGTTCCGTCGACACCAAAGGTTGCAGATCCATCAAAGTTTACAGTATCACCTTGACAAATACGAACAATACCATCTGCATCGGGTGCTGGTGTTGTTAAAATAGTAGTGCTAATCGCTTGACAAGGATCAAAACAACTTATCCCAGCTCTCCATCCTGCACCAGTACCACTACCATTAGAAGTAAAAGTTACGGTTAAACAACCCGTAGGATTTCCTGCGCTAGCCTGAAATAATCCTGGTGCGGTAGTCGTATTAGTAAAAGTTCCTAATTGCGGTGCTGCTGTAGAATCCCCCATCATAGATGGTTAACACATCTCCGGTTTGGATGATCATCTGTATAAAGTTGAGCTGCATCCTATCGGTCTGAATCCCTGGACAAAAAACAGCATAACCATTTATGTTATTACTATAATCTCCATTCTGGCCATCATCATTAAAGGATCCACTACAGGTTACGAACCTGGTCGGGACACCATTATTATCGGGCATATTGATAATTCCTTGACCAGTGGCAAATAATCCTATAAAGATTATCGCAATTGTTAATAAATTTTTCATCGTTTTAAATTTGCTTTTTTCACTTTTTCATCTGCTTCTACAAATATGCAGAAAATCCTTAACATCATCTTAACGCAAAAGCACTTTTCTTTAGTCTAAATCCCTTAAAACACTCGTATTACATCCGTATTCCATACCTTTGCTTTTTAATATTTATGGCTCCTTTTAGAGCAAATGTGCACATGAAAATAGAAGACTTAATGAATAATGTAGATGATCACGATCATTTATCATCAAATGAACAAACACCTTTAAGACCTGACGCTTTTGAAAAAAGTGATGCAGATAAGATAGAAATCATCAAAAAAGACGTCCACCATATCCTTGAAACACTAGGAATGGACATGACAGATGATAGCTTAAAAGGCACGCCTAACCGTGTTGCAAAGATGTTTGTAAAGGAAATTTTTGGCGGTTTACGTCCAGATGCAAAACCTAACGCATCTACTTTTGAAAATAAGTATAAATACGGCGAGATGTTAGTAGAAAAGAATATAGTTCTTTATTCTACCTGTGAGCACCACTTATTACCTATTGTAGGAAGAGCACACGTCGCTTATATTTCAAACGGATCTGTCGTTGGACTCTCTAAAATGAATCGTATTGTAGACTATTATGCAAAACGTCCACAGGTTCAAGAACGTTTAAACATACAAATTGTACGAGAGCTACAACAGGTCATGAATACAGAAGATGTAGCCTGCGTTATCGATGCAAAACACCTATGTGTTAATAGTCGTGGTATACGCGATATTGAAAGCAGTACTGTGACTGGTGAATTTGGCGGTGCGTTTAAGGATCCTATTGTACGTCGAGAATTCCTCGATTACATTAAGATGGAAACAAAATTTTAATAAGTAGAGAATCGTAAGTCTGTAGATAGTTTTACCCAATAGAATATACTGGGCAAAAAGTTTTTATATTACGCTTTCGCGAAAGCGTAACTTTAAAGAACAGTTACCCAAAACGACTTCAAACAATATATAAATCATGGTGCGATATCAAGATCAAAAGCTCCAATTGTACAACTCTCTTACGGGAGAAAAAGAAATTTTTAAATCTATAAACGAAGGTCTAGTAGGTATGTATGTCTGCGGTCCTACAGTATATAGTAATGTACATTTAGGAAACTGTCGTACGTTCATTTCTTTTGACATGATTTATCGTTATTTACAGCATCTAGGTTATAAAGTACGTTATGTACGTAATATTACAGATGCTGGTCACCTAACTGATGATGCTGATGAAGGTGAAGATAAGATTTCCAAAAAGGCTCGTGTAGAAAAACTAGAACCTATGGAAATCGTACAGCAGTACACGCTAGATTTTCATAACGTTCTTAATAAGTTCAATAACTTACCACCTAATATTGAACCTACAGCAACAGGTCATATCGTTGAACAAATAGAAATTATCAAAACAATTATTGATAACGGATATGCTTATGAACGTAATGGATCCATCTATTTTAATGTTCTTAAATTCAATGAGGACCACGAGTACGGAAAACTGAGCGGCCGTAAATTAGAAGACATGATTGCAAACACTCGAGCGCTAGATGCGCAGAGTGAAAAAGATAATCCACAGGATTTTGCATTGTGGAAAAAAGCAAGTCCAGCACACATTATGCGATGGCCTAGTCCATGGGGGGGCGATGGTTTTCCAGGATGGCACCTTGAGTGTACGGTGATGAGTTCAAAATATCTAGGAGAGACTTTTGATATACATGGTGGCGGAATGGATTTAAAATTCCCACATCATGAGTGTGAGATCGCACAAGGTGAGGCAGCGCATGGTCACAGTCCAGTTAATTACTGGCTGCATGCTAACATGTTAACGCTTAACGGTAAAAAGATGTCTAAATCTACTGGTAATTCTATTTTACCAGAAGAGCTCTTTACTGGCGATAACGACTTTATGGAAAAGGCATTTTCACCTAGTGTTGTACGTTTCTTTATGATGCAAGCGCATTATAGAAGTGTTTTAGACTTTAGTAATGATGCTATTGTAGCGGCAGAAAAAGGATTCAACAGACTTAGTGAAGCCATTAAAACTATCGCTGATCTAACGTCAAGTAAAGAAAGCAGCATAGACGCGCCTGCATGGGTAGAGCGTTGTTATGCAGCCATGAATGATGATTTTAATTCGCCTATTCTTATCGCCGAGCTTTTTGAAGGCGCTAAGATGATTCATGCGGTTAAAGAAGGTAAACAAACAGCTACAGCTGCTGATATAGAATTGATTAAAGAGACATTTAATGCCTTTTTCTATGATGTGCTGGGTCTAGAAACCAATTCAAAAACGGGCTCTACAGACTCTAAACACCTGGATGGTGCGATGCAATTAATTATAGATTTAAGAACACAAGCAAGAGCTAATAAAGATTGGGCCACTAGTGACCAGATAAGAGATCAATTAGTTGCTGCAGGTATTCAATTAAAGGATGGTGCAGATGGTACCACTTATACCGTAAAATAAAAATGAAGTATTCGATACTGGCATATCCGTTATTGTGGATTGTAAGGTTTTATCAAGTTGCGATATCTCCTTTCACACCAGCGAGTTGCCGGTACTCGCCTACTTGCTCTCATTATGCTGTCGGTGCCTTAAAAAAACATGGTGCTTTTAAAGGTGGCTGGCTAGCCCTTAAAAGAATACTGAGCTGTCATCCATGGGGGGGTGGCAGTGGTTATGATCCGGTTCCCTGATTTAAGTTTAAGTTTAAGTTTAAGTTTAAGTTTAAAAGCTACAGATTTTCTTTTTACTCACCTACAAGTTATTACACCATAAAATAGAAATATATCTAGGTCTCGAATGTCGCTAAACCAGACACAGGTTTTACTTTTAAAATAATCATATGATATAACAATTTTAAAAACCGAAAATATCTTAGCTCACATTTTCATTCTTACTGCTAGACAAACTCACTACTCAAAAACTAAAACCTCACGACTAAAATCCTTAATTTAGCCACTCAATAAAAGCATATGTATTCATTAAAAGTTATCTGGAACCCATTAGAAGGGATTGATCTAGGATTTTTTACCATTCATTTTTACAGTTTATCTTATGTCATTGCCTTTGTACTGGGCTGGTATATCATTAAACCAATTTTTAAACGTGATGGTGTAGGAATGGATAAGTTAGATCCATTGTTTATGTATACCGTTATAGGTTGCCTTGCTGGTGCGCGTATCGGGCATTATCTTTTTTATGAGACAAAAGTACTTTTTAATGACCCATTACACGTTTTACTACCTTTTTCATTAGATCCATTTGAATGGACTGGATTTGCTGGTATGGCTAGCATGGTGCAGCATTAGGAATCATCATAGCCATGTTTTTTTACAGTAGAAAACATTTAAAAAAACATATGTTTTGGGTATTGGACCGTATTGTAATCCCTACCGCAATAGGAGGAACTTTTGTACGATTAGGAAACCTATTCAATAGTGAGATTAACGGAAAGGAAAGTGGAGATTTCTGGGCTGGATTTAAATTTGTAAGAGATACATCAGATCCACATGTGGCTGCCGCTTTACAAAAAACGGGCTATACCGATACGGATAAAGCAATTGATACAGTTGTAAATAATCCGCAATTTACGGAAGTTCTAGAGTCTATACCTTTTAAACATCCTGCACAGTTGTATGAAGCCATATGTTATGTCGGTGTATTTGTGATTTTATTTCTGGTTTATTGGAAAACTGAGAAACGTCATAAATTAGGTTACTTATTAGGATTATTTTTTGTCTTACTATTTACGGTGCGTTTCTTTATTGAGTTTATCAAAGAACCTCAGACCGAGACTGATAGCTTTACCTTAATAGGCATGCATTTCAATACAGGACAATTATTGAGTATTCCGTTTATACTGGTCGGACTCTTTTTAATGTTTAGTCCTAAAGGGCTATTCAAAAACCCAGAACCTAAAGCCCATGCGTAATTCCATCTTTACTATTCTTATTGCTGCTATAGCACTTACAGGTTGTCGCGATGAAAAATCTGCTTCCTTAAGTACTGACGAAATCTCTTTCTCCAAAGAAGCTACAGGTTACTTGATCAAAAAAGCTACTCGAGATACTATACAAACTCTAGAGGTTGAAATTGCCGATACGGATTATGATATTCAAACAGGATTGATGTACCGCACCAGCATGAATAATGATCAAGCGATGTTATTTGTTTTTAAAGAAGAACAAGAACTTTCTTTTTACATGAAGAATACGCAAATCGCTCTTGACATTATCTATCTTAAAGCAGATGGTACAATTGTAAGCTTTGTTGAGAACGCAAAACCTATGGACGAAACACTGTTACCTAGTGCTGGACCTGCACAATATGCCTTAGAAATAAAAGCTGGCCTTGCAGAAAAATGGGGACTGGATGTAGGTGATGTTTTTGTTTGGGAATAGATTATAGAGTATTACAGAAGTTTAAAAGGTATGCTATCACGCAGACCTTTTTTGTAAGCTATTGCGAAAAATTATACTCAACAATGTCTAATACATACCATTATCTTCACCAGACTCATGAACGTTGTTTATTAAAATTTAAGCATCTTGACTGTTTTTACATAAATTTGCAATAGTACTAGTTTCTAGTGATGATATGGCACTGTGGTTGTAATTATATCAAACAATCTCTCAAAAATAATCCTATTTATAGATCTAGTTTTAATTAACCTATGCCTTTTATAACAAATGGAGCACCTTAAAAAAACTGTAAACACCTTTTTGATTCTAGCCTTATTAGCGCTCTGCGCTTGTAGCTCAGACAATGATAATGTAATAGAACAACAAGTAACCTGTAGTCACTTATCATCTACCGCCGTACTTAATGGCGATACAGATTACTTTCTAAGATCAGTTGGCTATGAAGGAGATGTCAAAAAAAAATACACCATAGATGCAGTTAAAAGTGATTGTTCTGCAAGAAGTATTTTCATAATCACATTTGACTCAGATGTTGTTCCTGGCACATACCCAATCATAGACTCTTTGATCCCTAGCGCAAATACAGCAATAGTCTATATCACCGATATTGACTCCAATGGGGGTGATTGTTAATGAGACCAATTTAATTAGTGGTATTGTAATTATAACTGGCAGCATATTAAACTTCGACCTTACCGTTAATGGAGCGACCCAAAACGGAACGAACATTTCATTCATTACGGCACATGAGTTTAATACAAATAATTAATTCCCAAAGATGTTTGAATACAGCATATTATATGCAGTAGTAATTCATTCTTATATTTTATCCACATAAAAGAGCCTCTCAAATGAGAAGCTCTTTTTTATATTCAGATGTCTGTAGTATGCTTTCGCGAAAGCGATACTAGAATGGCATCCGATAAACCCAACCTGCAAGGTCTTTAATTTTTAAATGGATGTGTTTCAATATTTGAAAAAAAGATCTTACTAGAAAAACATATTCTCATAAACCACCACGCTATTTTTTTCCAAATCAATAATCATACTATAGTCAGATGACCAATTTGATTCTAATTGACGATGAGTTTTAATGGCTTTCAAAAACAACTTTGGCTCTTCTAAATCTCTAAATTCTTTCACTTCCCAATCCTGCGAGAGCACAATAAAGAATGCGAGATATTCTTCATCCTTTTCATAAAAGTAATACATAAACTCAGTTACAACCTCTCCACTTTCAACAACATAAACGAGTTGTGTAAAACAGAACTGATCGTTCAAAGAAGAGCTTATATACTCTTGTTCATTCAGAATTTCTAAACTGTACTGAAGGCTACTATTAAATTGTGATTTTAAATTATCATCTAAACCTTCAGCAGCAACTAGACCTCTTGCCTGCTCACTAACTTCATCTAAACGATCACATGGCACAGATTTTTCAAAACAACTTAATAGCATTAAGAAAGTAAAAAATATAGACGCCATTTTACTCATGAAATTTCTTTAATCTTAAAATGCAAAATAAAAGAGCCTCTCAAATGAAAGGCTCTTTTTATAAATTCAGATGTCTTTGATACGCTTTCGCGAAAGCGTAATTACTACATTATTAATAATTGATATAAACCCAACTAGCTACATCTTCTGTTTCGGCATCGTTGTACTTAATTACATAGAAATACGTTCCTACCGGAAGAAGTCCATCGCCTGCTAATGCTCCTTTATTAGGTACACCGGCAAACTCTTCATAATTAGATGCTTTAGTTTCATAAACAATACTACCGTTTCTATTAAATACAGTTAATTCAAAATTGGGATATTGCTGTAAATTAGGAATAGAGAACGTGTCGTTAATTCCATCATTATTAGGTGAGAATCCTTCTGGTATCACTACTTCACATACTTCAACAGTAATGTTGAATGAGGTGTAGTCAAAACATCCTGTAGCGTTGTCTGTAATACGTGCATAGATTGTTTCTTGATCTGTTGATGCATAAGGCGAGCTTAATGCACTTGCTCCACTTTGTGCATTTGCCTCACTGTTATAGTAAGTAATCGTGTAGGCTGCTGCGCTCTGTCCATTTAATACTGCTGCGTCATAGTCTGCAAGTACTAGATCTAATTGATTTGTGATAGGATTAGTAGCACAATCAGACACGTCAGACACGACTCCTATCGCTGGAGCGCTTAATACTTCTATATTAAATTGTCCTGTCTGGTAACAATCTTGATCTTGAGCGTTTGAAACACGAACATATATGGTTTCTGGATTAGAAACATTATCATATGCTGCTGGAGTTGTAATCGCTCCTGTATTAGCATCTGCATCTGCCTGACTATTGAAAAAGGCAATATTAAAGTCTGCTGATGACTGTGAACCTAATATGCCTGCAATTTGAGATGTTAAGTCAAATGTCTCTACTTGATCTGCAGATAAATCATCACAAAGTTCAAGATCTGCAACGGTATTATAATTCACTTCTTGGAAAGTAACATTTACTTGTTCTGTTTTAAAACAAGAATTCACGTTATCAAATACTCTTGCCCAAACCGTAGTACTAGTAGTAACCGCAAAAGTATCTGGTGTTAAAATAGGGTTCATATTTGCTTGCGCATCTGCATCACTATTGAAATAGGTTACATCATAATCTGTAGCAACTAGGCCATTTCTGATTTCATCATCTTTGGCTGTTAAGTCAACCGTAACAGATCCTGTGTTTTGACAAACAATAATATCTGCTGGTTGAACACTTGTAATTTCTGGAGCCACATCTATACAAACTGTTTCAGTATATGTACAACCGAAACTGTCTGTTAATTCAAAATCATAACAATTTTGTCCTGCTGTAGTCGGTGTTACCGTTATATCTGAACCACTTGTATTAGTTATGTCTGGATTAGTCAACCATAGTTCAGTCACTTCTCCGGGCTCAAATCTTCCAGCCGCTGGTATAATCACAGGATTAAAATTAATTCCCCACTCAAAAATAAAACCATTATCGCTTCCTATATTATCGACAATTGTAAGGCACCAAAGCCCATTAAGAGGTGTTCCAATAAATGCAGAGAAAGGATCTTCTGTTCTATAGTCACCTGCCGGCAAAGTAGTTCCAAAACCTCCAGCGGCTTGAGCAAGAGTTTGAGTAGCTGTTGTTGCCTCAGTAAAAGTGTATATGAATCCAGTTCCAGGATTTAGATTTGTATCTACATCAATCGGCACACCCAAAAATGTACCTCCACCACCATTAGGATATGTAATTATTTGAATACTCGAACCATCTGGTGCTGTTAATGATATATCTAAGTCACCTAAGTAAGAATGCTCCATATTTATAAAGAAATTCAATAAATCAGAAGCATTTTGAAAAGTTGAACCTGCAGGAAAACCAGTTACATCGATACATGTTTGATAGGAAACTCCATTACCATCTGGTAAAAAAGTGGTACCAGCAATAGGTGGAGCTACATCTGCAACAAACTCAACTGTTTCTACCATTCCTGTAATTATTGTTGATTCTCCAAAACAAATTGAAGTATCGGCAGCAAGAGTTCCAGTAAAATCTGGAGTCGTTGATACCTGGATCACTACGTCATCAAAAAATCTATCTCTACAACCGTTAACATCAAATGTTACATAATCTGCTCTATAGATACCAGCATTTGGATATGATTTAGCTGCTGTATTACCCGCAACAACAGTTCCATCATCAAATCTCCACTCACTAGTTGCACCAGTACCATCTACACTAAATACAGTAGTTGCTGAGAAATTTATCGTTTCACCTTGACAAATTCTTGTAATTCCATCACCATCAGCTGCTGGAGTGGATGTCACAGTATTTGCTATTGTTTGACAATTATCAATACATAAAACAGCTGCTTGCCAGCCGTCTGCAACACCAGTAGCACCTGAAATAAATCTAAATGTCAAACAGTTAGTTGCGGAAGAAGTTATCAAACCAGGAACATTTGTAGCGCTATATACAGCAAGAGGACTACCTGTTGCCATATCTCCATCATAAACTAATAAAATATCTCCTACACCCAAATCCCAAAAAGTAAAATTTAAAGACATAAAATCAGTATCAAAAGGAGAACAGATTGTAAATATGGAGTTTTCGCTATTTTGATAATCTGCTGTTGGTCCACCAGAATCAGAAAAAGTTCCTGAACAAGTGACTATACTTCCATCAGCCATTGGAAAATCCTGAGCTGTC
The DNA here is from genome assembly GCF_000755285.1 of Nonlabens ulvanivorans. Lineage (GTDB taxonomy): Bacteria > Bacteroidota > Bacteroidia > Flavobacteriales > Flavobacteriaceae > Nonlabens > Nonlabens ulvanivorans_A. The sequence goes on from NZ_BBMK01000009.1 coordinate 50,125, forward strand.
GCTATCGTGGCTGTAAACAACAAGCTTAAGGTTAAGAGTAATATTTTTTTCATGGGTTAGAGTTTAATCTCAGTTAGTAATAGAGTGTTCTTGCTCTCGCTAAAACACCATGCAAAATAATAAAATAGTATTACACCGCACTATATCATGCATAATTCTATTAACCTATTATTAAGAAACCTCATTTGTTTTAGATAAAAAGTAAAAAAAAGCTATTAATGGGTATAAAAAAACCGCTGTGAAACATCACAGCGGTTTTAAATTTAAAGGAAAATGTTCTTATAATTCTTCCTTAGCCGGTTTAGGCTCTTTAGGAAGTAATTTACCATTTGATTTTTCCATGGTGTCAAACATTATAGGAGTTGCAATAAATACAGATGAATAGGTACCTACAATCACACCGATAATTAATGCTAACATAAATCCTTGAATAGACTCACCACCGAATGTGAAAATAGCAAGAAGTACAATTAATGTAGTTAAAGATGTATTTAACGTTCTAGAGATGGTACTGCTTATTGCCGCATTTACGGTACGTGCAAATTCCCAGTTAGTTCTCTCGTTAATAAACTCACGAATCCTATCAAATACAACTACGGTATCATTCAGAGAGTAACCAATTACCGTTAGTATTGCTGCAATAAAGGCTTGATCAATCTCCATATTGAATGGTAGAATATCATAAGTTAAAGAGAATATACCTAATACAATTAATACATCATGGAATACAGCGATAACCGCTCCTAAAGAGAACTGCCATTTACGGAAACGAATTAAGATATAAAGGAATACTACAATTAGAGAACCAAAAATAGCATATAGCGATCCTGTCAAGATATCATCTGCAATAGTAGGCCCAACCTGGAAGTTAGACATAATACCATATTGCTTGTCATCTTTACTCACATCTACAAACGTAGCCATATCCATATCAGCTGGCATGTATTGTTTAAGATTTGCAAATAATTTATCTTCAATTTCTTTAGTAACCTCAGCATCTACTCCATCAATACCATACTTTGTACTAATTTTTAATTGATTATCTGAACCATAAGTTTTAGCCTCTGCACTACCGAAAACATCTTCTGCAGACAACATTTTAGTTACTTCAGTAGCGTTAACTGGTTGTTCAAAACGAACTGTATACGTACGTCCACCAGAGAAGTCAATACCAAAGTTCAAACTCTTTGTAAATAATGAGATAGCACTAATCAATACAAAAGCAAGAGATATCATGTATGCTACTTTTCTCTTCTTTAAGAAATCGATGTTTACGTTTCTAAACCAGTTCTTAGTAATAGGTGTTGAAAATGCAAGTGACTTACCGTTTTTACCGTACCCATCAATAAATAATCTAGTGATGAAAATTGCCGTAAATAATGAAGTAAGAATACCAATCATTAAAGTTGTTGCAAATCCTTGAATTGGACCTGTACCAAATATGAAAAGAATCAATGCTGTAAGAAAGGTTGTAATGTTTGCATCAAGAATAGAACTCAAGGCATTATTAAAACCATCTTTAATACTATCTGCTTGAGACTTACCTTTTGCTAATTCTTCCCTAATACGTTCAAAAATCAGAACGTTTGCATCTACCGATATACCTATGGTTAATACGATACCGGCTATACCAGGTAAAGTTAATACCGCTTTAAGTGAAGCTAGAGCTCCAAAAATAAACAAGATATTCACCACTAACGCAACATCTGCATAAAGACCAGCTCTACCATAATAGAACACCATCCATACTAAAACTAGTAATAATGCAATACCAAAAGACCACAAACCACTACTAATTGCTTCCTTACCTAATGAAGGACCAACGACAGCTTTTTGAATTATCTCAGCTCCTGCAGGTAGTTTACCAGCACGTAAAACGTTTGCTAAATCTTCAGCATCTGCAACCGTAAAGTTTCCAGATATCTGGCTGCTTCCTCCTGTAATAGGCCCATTAGTAATACCAGGTGCACTATATACTGTATCATCAAGCACAACAGCGATTTGAGTACCGTTTTGATAAGCCTCAGTCGTCATATCTTCCCAAACCTTTGCTCCTTCAGAGTTCATAGACATACTAACAACTACCTGACCACTTAATTCAAAATCTTGACGTGCATCAGTAATTACTGCTCCACCTAGTGGCGCTTCACCTTCACGGTTAGAACGTATAGCATATAAATCTGCGATTTCATACCCTAATTCATCATTCAATACTGGAATTCCCCCCCATGCAAATTTTACGTGGCGTAATTCTGCTGGTAACTTAGAACGTACTTGCGCGTCATTTAAGTAGCTTACAATAACATCTTTATCTGACGCTTTAAAAGTTGCGATAACTGGACCTGTACCGTTACCTGGAGCAAGCATTCTAGATAAGATTGGGTTTTGATCATAGTTAAATTCTGTATCTTCTCCTTCAGAATCTGCTGTAGCATCATTTCCTAATATATCTCCTACTGCGTCTACCGCTTGATCAGCAGCATCTTGTGCAGCGTCTGCAACATCATCAGATACCGAATCAGTATCTGTAGATTCTTCTGTTGGAGAAACTTGGTTTTTTGCAGCTAGTTTTTCTGCCCAGTAAGTATCTGCTTCAATCACAAATTGTGAAACTTCTGAAGCTTTGTATACGTGCCAGAATTCTAATTGAGCCGTACTTGTTAAGATATCTTCAACACGTTTAATATCTTTTGCACCTGGCAATTCAATTAAAATACGTCCAGAATCACCTAAACGTTGAATATTAGGTTGAGTCACACCAAATTTATCGATACGCTTTCTTAGTACTTCAAAAGCACTAACCATATATTCCTTAAGCTTTACTCTTAATTTAGGCTCAATTTCTGAGTTAGACATATTAAAGTCTATAACTCCATCCATTTCTTGATTAGAGAAAATATCTGGCGAACCTAGCTTGGCACCATCAATCGCATTAAATTCTTCAAGAAAATAATCAAAGTAATCTGCCTGTCCATCTTTTATACGCTCATCTGCACGCTCTAAAGCTGTTCTGAAATCAGGATCTTTAGATCCATCTGCCATACCTATTAATAGGTCTTTTACAGAGATTTGAAGAATTACATTTATTCCTCCTTTAAGGTCAAGACCTTTTTGCAGCTCTTGTTCTTTTGCAGCAGAGTAAGTTGTATATCCACCCCATACGTCTTTAGACGCGATAGAATCTAAATAAGATTTTGTAGCCTCATCTCTTAATGAAGCGGCATTTTGATCATCTGCGTTTACAATTGCATTTGCATACGTGTCTGCGTCTCCTTCTACTTTATTTGTAATAAAAGTATAGGTTAATTGGTAAATACTTACCAATGCAAAAACGATCGCAAAAACTCTGATCAGTCCTTTATTTTGCATAATTAGTTGTTTTTAATAAAATTTTTCAATCCGGCAAATATATAGTGAGCCATAGGATTGTTTATGTTTTTTTGATATAAATAGTTGAATTCTTTAACTGTAAGAAATAGCTAAAGAAAATAGACCTAGATAAAGGTCATTTATGATTGAAAGAATAATTCTCTCGATAAGAAAATGGGGGGGCCAGCTCTCACAGCAGGAACTGCATATGGACGATTAGCTATAGCAAGTCCCAAAACGTTATTTGCTTCTTTTATAGTATCTATAAAAACAAGATCCAGTCTAGAGTGTAATTCTCTAGGAAGAAACGGATGACTAACTTGAGAACCTCGATGATAATCCTGTTTAATCTCAAATAACAGTGCATTATCAGTGTCAGCAAATCCACCGGTATCTTGATGGATATCATATACATCCATCAGCAACACTACTTCATCATCTTGAACAGGAAGATCAGAAAAAGGTGATTGCTCATTTACAAAGTCAGTAAATGCCTCAACGTCAATGCGGTTTTTAATGCTAGTAACACTAAGGTCGCTATGGTAACTAATTTTATAACCACCACCGGGCTGTATAACAGTTTTAATATCAACAACACCAGCGTCTGTTAGCTGATTGGTTAAAAGACTAATAGAACATTGTACATCTTCTGTAGAAATTGCTTCACTATTAAAGTGTAATACAATTTCCTGATTAGGCACGACAGATTCCTGCTGCTGGACAACAAAAACTGAAATAAGGCTGACTAATATCTATGTACCATTTAAAACTCATGCGGCAAATATAATGAAATAGAATGTTCTAGAAATGAAGCACTAAAATCTTAATTAGCTTTTATTGACTTTATAAAAACCTCTTTATTTTAAATACGCTTTCGCGAAAGCGTAGCACAAATTAAAACAGAAAATATAAAGCACAAAAAAACCACTCTAAAACTAGAGCGGTTTTAATTTTATTAGAACAGTAAGTACTAAATAAGTCCGTTAGTTACTTTAACGCCTTCTGCACTTTCTTGAAGTTTTGCTTTTTCTGCATCACTCAAGTTAATTTCAACGATTTTTTCAATACCGTTGCGACCTAACACAACTGGCACTCCAATACAAAGATCAGAAAGTCCGTATTCTCCATCTAACATAACACTACATGGGAAGATTTTTTTCTGGTCACATGCAATCGCTTGTACTAATCCAGATACAGCTGCACCAGGAGCATACCATGCACTAGTACCTAATAATTTTGTAAGTGTTGCTCCACCAACTTTAGTATCTTCTAATACTTGATTAAGTCGATCTTCACTTAAAAATTCACTAGCTGGAACTGAATTGCGAGTAGCAAGACGTGTTAATGGCACCATACCTTTATCACTGTGACCACCGATTACCATACCATCTACATCTGATATTGGAGCCTCAAGAGCTTCTGCAAGACGATACTTAAAACGCGCACTATCTAAAGCACCACCCATTCCTATGATGCGGTGTTTAGGCAAACCTGTTACTTTATGAGCTAGGTATGTCATTGTATCCATCGGGTTAGACACTACAATAAGGATTACATTAGGTGAGTGCTCAACTAAACTAGTAGCTACTGACTTAACAATACCTGCATTAATACCGATTAATTCTTCACGAGTCATACCTGGCTTGCGAGGTATTCCAGATGTGATCACCGCGATATCACTACCGGCAGTTTTAGAATAATCACTAGTAGAACCAGTAATCTTAGTATCAAAACCGTTTAAAGAAGCCGTCTGCATTAAATCCATGGCTTTACCTTCTGCAAATCCTTCTTTAATATCTAAGATGACTACCTCACTTGCAAAGTCTTTAATAGCGATATACTCTGCACAACTTGCGCCTACTGCGCCTGCTCCTACTACGGTTACTTTCATTATAATATATTTTAAATTTATTGAATTATATGGTCTATCTGTTGGACTTCCAGCAGATTGTAAAAATACAAAACAGCAACCACATATTAGAATTAGAGCTTATGAAAAAAGGAATTATTAACAAGATTAAATTCTAAAAAATATACTAGCTGTCGCAGTACTGTATTCTCCAAAAGTATAGTCTGCATTTATATTAAATGCTCCCAAAGTAAATTTCAAACCTGCGGTACCTAAAAAACCATTTACATCAGTATCGACTGATATCGGGTCTTCAACAGTTGCTGCTATAGGAAATATAACCGTATTAGAAGCAAAGGTGTATGCTCCTAACAAGTCCGTTTGAGTCGTTCCTCTATTATAGTTCAAACCACCATAAAAATTAAGAACCTTATAATTTGTACTAACAATTGCAGATAGATTTAAACTACTAATTTGTGTCTCAATGGATTGATTTGATCCATCAACAACAACACCATCCTCAAAATCATATGAAGCATTTAAACGTGTATAACCAGCAAGTAATGATGCCGCAATAGGTAGTGATGATTCATCGCTAGATTGAAGAAGATTCGTGAATTCCCACTGTATACCTACTCCATACAAACTAGTCTCTGCCTCATCAAATGTTATTTTAGGAACTAATCTCGCCTTCAACTCCAATCCCGCACCCAAACCTATACCTGCCTGTAAAAATGCAGATGGAACTAAATCTAAGCCTTCATTACCTAACCCATTAGGTAGATTAATGATATCTTCCTGCAGTAAGATTCCAGAGGTCGCTTCTCTACTCCTTATTATTAACTGTTGATCCATTACATTTTCTCCTAATGCTGATGCAATAGAACGTGGTGAAGTAGAACCGTCACCAAATGTTACCTCGATATTTGCTGGCGGATTATTAGTATTATCATAACTGTCTTGAATAATAGCTTCATACTCTGCAGGATCTAAAAAAAATTCTTTTTACTATCAGGTGCAAATGTACCGTGAGCTTTAATTTGAATTTTAAACTTTCCTGGCTTTAAAACACGCGCATCATCATACCATCCAGAGCTTAAATTAAAACTTAAGGCTTCTCCAGCAGGTGTCATATAAGAATTTGAATATCGTTCACCAGCTTCTACTCCAGCGGCTAGTATGTCTGAGAATCCATCTTGAGCAGTTGTAGCAATAGAACTTAATAAAACACTAAATAATAACAAGGACTTTTTCATAACAATCAAATTTTGTTTAACACTTACGAAAATAAAGAGTTAATGGTTCAATTAATAAAAAAGACCCTTTTAATATAAAGGGCCTTTTTTCACTATTATTATAAGAGACGATTACTATGCGTCAATATTTGCATAGATAGCATTCTTTTCAATAAACTCTCTACGTGGCGGCACCTCATCACCCATTAGCATAGAAAATATGCGATCAGCCTCTGCAAGACTATCAATAGTCACTTGTCTTAAAGTTCTAAATTCAGGATTCATAGTTGTATCCCCATAATTGGTCAGCATTCATCTCTCCTAGACCTTTATAGCGTTGTATATTAACTCCACCACCGAAACTCTCTGCGATTTCATCACGCTCTTTATCAGACCAAGCATAACGCTTCTTTGCACCTTTTTTTACAAGATATAAAGGTGGTGTTGCAATATATATGTAACCATTCTCAATCATCTCACGCATGTAACGGAAGAAGAAGGTTAATATTAAAGTAGCAATGTGAGAACCATCAATATCTGCATCACACATAATGACTACCTTATGATATCTAAGCTTATCCATATTCAAAGCCTTAGAATCTTCTTCAGTTCCGATAGTTACACCTAGCGCTGTATAGATATTTCTAATTTCTTCATTTTCAAAGACCTTATGAGTCATGGCTTTCTCAACATTCAGAATCTTACCACGTAATGGCATAATTGCTTGAAATTCACGATCACGACCTTGTTTAGCGGTTCCACCTGCCGAATCTCCCTCAACAAGAAAAACTTCACATAAAGTAGGGTCAGTTTCTGAACAATCCGATAGCTTACCAGGTAAACCACCACCACTCATTACAGTTTTACGTTGTACCATTTCACGAGCCTTGCGAGCTGCATGACGTGCTGTAGCAGCAAGAATAACCTTTTGTACAATTGTTTTTGCATCGTTAGGGTTTTCTTCTAAGTAGTCTTCCAACATTTGAGAAACCGCTTGAGAAACCGCACTAGTTACATCACGATTACCTAATTTAGTTTTAGTCTGCCCTTCAAACTGTGGCTCTTGTACTTTTACAGAAATAATAGCTGTTAAACCTTCACGGAAATCATCTCCTGCTATATCAAACTTTAACTTATCTAGAAGTCCAGATGCATCTGCATATTTTTTAAGAGTAGAAGTTAATCCACGACGGAAACCTGCTAAATGTGTTCCTCCTTCATGCGTATTAATGTTATTTACATAAGAGTGAAGATTCTCTGCATAACTATCATTGTAAATCATAGCAACCTCTACTGGTATACCATTCTTCTCACCTTCCATAGAGATAACATCTGCTATGATAGGTTGACGTGTGTCATCTAAGAAACGTATAAATTCTTTCAATCCTTCTTCAGACTGGAAAACCTCGGTTACATCATTTCCTTCCTCATCCTTATTGCGTTTATCGGTAAGAATAATTTTAATCCCTTTATTAAGAAAGGCTAGCTCTCTCAAACGATTTGCTAATGTTTCATAAACAAACTCTGTCGTTTGAGTAAAGATGCTACGGTCTGGCAAGAAAGTGACATCCGTACCTCTCTTATCAGTATCTCCTACAGCTTTTACAGGATACATGGCTTTACCACGCTCATACTCTTGCTCCCATATTTTGCCATCGCGGTATACTGTAGCCTTTAAATGATCAGAAAGCGCATTTACACAAGAAACTCCTACACCGTGTAATCCACCAGAGACTTTATAAGAATCCTTATCAAATTTTCCACCAGCACCGATTTTAGTCATTACTACCTGTAAAGCAGAAACACCTTCTTTTTTATGTATCCCTACTGGAATACCACGACCGTCATCAGTAACAGTAATACTGTTATTTTCATTAATTGCCACCGTGATATTATCACAATGACCAGCAAGCGCCTCATCAATAGAATTATCTACAACCTCATACACTAAATGGTGCAATCCACGCACTCCTACATCACCGATATACATCGATGGACGCATACGCACGTGCTCCATACCTTCTAGTGCCTGAATCTGATCAGCACCATATCCACTTTTATCGTTTTCTTCGCTCATATTTTGAGTGTAAATTTTACTTAAATTCCGTAACAAACAAATATAAGGAACCATCAAGGTTTATAGGCTTTTGAGCCTTGTTTATGGCCTTAAGTTATTAACAAATTATTAATATCAAGTTACTTTTTTAATGTGGAATTTTATAACTTACAAGCACTTAAAATCCATAACATGAAATACCTCGTTATTATACTCTCCTTTTTTGCAGCTACTCAAGCTATTCAAGCTCAAGAAATCGCATTTTCTAAAATTGATAAAAGCCCACTAGATGTGGTTATCCATAGAGATAATAACAATCAAGCAATTGCTCGTGTGATATACAGCAGGCCTGCAAAAAGAGATCGTACAATTTTTGGAGAATTAGTAAAATATGGAGAAGTATGGCGCACAGCGCAAATGAAGCTACAGAAATAGACTTCTTTTATGATGTAACGATTAACGGTAATTTAGTGAAAGCTGGCGCATACTCCATTTATACGATACCTGGTGAGGATGAATGGACCTTCATTCTTAACTCACAGACAAACCAATGGGGAACTAAACATGACCCTTCAAAAGATATTTTAAAAGTTACTATGGATAGCATGCCGTCACCGCAAACCATAGAAGAATTCTCAATCAGTTTTGTTGAAGATCCAGATGGACTTATTTTGTTTATGGGATGGGATGACACGCTAGTGAACTTACCTATACAAGTTGCTCAACTTTAAGGTATATTTAAATATTTATGCGTTTGTAAAGAGACGTGCCATTCTGGATTATCCATTACGAATTCAGTTATCAACGGAATCATCTTTTCACGTACAGACCATTCTGGTTGTAAATAAAGTTTGCAAGTAGATGATACTTTTTCAGCTTCCGCTTTCGCGAAAGCGAAATCATGCTTATTAAATATTATCACCTTAAGTTCGTGAGCTGCCTCGTAAACTTCTGGTAATGGCATTTTCATTTTTTTAGGAGACAGACAAATCCAATCCCAGCTACCAGATAATGGATAAGCACCACTGGTCTCAATATGCACCTGCATACCTTTATTTTTAAGACCTGTAGTTAACGGCCCCATATCCCATGTTAAAGCTCACCACCAGTAACAACAATAGTCTTACTGTATTTTGCCGCATTAGCAACAATAGCCTCAACCGCTGTAGGTGGATGTTTTTCTGGATCCCAGCTTTCCTTCACATCACACCAGTGACAACCTACATCACAACCACCTACTCTTATAAAGTATGCTGCTTTTCCTGTATGACTACCTTCACCTTGAATCGTATAAAACTCTTCCATTAATGGAAGCATTTCACCTTTTTCAACAGCTTGAGAAATTGATTTTTCTAACATGTGGCAAAGGTACTTTTTAAAAATCATAATCAAGAATACTCCTGTTATTTAAAGACAACAGGATTTAATTAACTTTACACAAAATTGTAAGTGTATGTCTGATAAAGATTCTTTATATAAAATAATTACTGAAGGTTATAACCCTAAAGGCGACTCTATCATTATGGGTGCAGCCATGCTTAATGGTGAAACATTAACTGGCGCACATGTTAAAATACCACTTAAGACCATGAATAGACATGGGCTTATTGCTGGGGGGGCAACAGGAACTGGTAAGACCAAAACCTTGCAGATAATTGCAGAGCAGCTTTCACAAAAAGGAATACCGTCTTTATTAATGGACATCAAAGGTGATTTATCAGGTATCGCAGCCGCTAGTGATGGTCATCCTAAGATTGATGAGCGTCATGAAAAAATAGGCTTAGAATATGTCTCACATAATTCACCTGTAGAGATTATGACCATTTCTGATCAGGAAGGAATCAGAATGAGAGCTACCGTTAGTGAATTTGGACCTGTGTTGCTTTCGCGAATTCTAGATGTGACAGAAACTCAGGCAGGAATTATATCTGTAGTATTTAAATATTGTGATGATAATAAGCTACCTCTTTTAGATCTAGACGATCTAAAAAGGTATTGCAATATGCTACAGGAGCAGGGAAAGAAGAGTTTCAAGCGGAATATGGCGTATATCAACCTCTTCAACTGGAGCGATTTTAAGAAAAATTATTGAACTAGAACAACAAGGAGCTGATCAATTTTTTGGAGAACGCAGTTTTGATGTAAAAGACTTAGTACGTAAAGATAGAGAAGGACGTGGATATGTAAATGTAATAAGACTTACAGACATACAGGACAGACCTAAATTATTCTCAACATTTATGTTGAGCCTACTGGCCGAGATTTATAGTACGTTCCCAGAACAAGGTGATGCAGATCAACCAGAACTCATCATGTTTATTGATGAAGCCCATTTAATATTTGATCAAGCCAGTGGTGCATTATTAGATCAAATAGAAAGCATTGTAAAACTGATTCGTTCAAAAGGTATCGGTCTTTATTTTGTAACTCAAAATCCGACTGACATTCCAGAAGGCGTTTTAAGTCAGTTAGGTTTAAAAATCCAGCATGCGTTGCGTGCATTTACAGCAAAGGATCGTAAGGCAATAAAACTTACTGCTCAAAACTATCCAGAAACAGAATTTTATGATACTGCAGAGATTTTAACTTCTTTAGGTATAGGTGAAGCGTTAATATCTGCGCTAGATGAAAAAGGAAGACCTAGTCCACTTGCAGCAACACTTTTAAGAGCTCCTGCAAGTAGAATGGATATATTGACCGATCGAGAACTTAGTGATTTAATTGCAGACTCTGATCTAACAGATAAATACAACGAAGAAATTAATCGGGAAAGTGCCGAAGAGATTCTTCAAGAAAAAATAGAGAAGGCAAATGAAGATGAAATAAAAGAAAAAGCCAAGGCTGAAAAAGCTAAAGCCAGCAAAAGCACTTCTCGTCGCACTAGTACTAGACAAAATCCTATCATAAAAGTTCTTACTAGCGCAAGTTTTATAAGAGGTGTGATGGGGGGGATTTTAGGAAAAGCCCTAAAGTAAAATTTATAACCATTTTAATCGTTTGTTACCATAACTAAAAGTAGTTTTGCAACCTCATAAAACACATCATATGAAAAATATTTTCTTATTACTCATACTAGTCATCGCTATAACATCTTGTACTAAAAAACAAAATCCATTTGAATGGAATAAGGACCGTGTAGGACATCTTACTAAAGAGATGATGGTTTATCAACTAGACAGCTTATACTCAAATGATAGTATAGTAAAAAATATAAAAGGTGATGAGTTCAGTAATGGACCTAGCGCTATTGAAGTTTATGAAAAAGGTGGAAAACATTTGCTAACACTTACACCAGTAGAAGAGGACAGTACTTCTACAATCGAATATGTACGTATAAGAGATAATCGTTATACTACAGAAAAAGGTATCACGATTGAAAGTGATTATAAGACGATAAGTTCTGCATACAATGTATCTAGTATTGATAATATGATAAAAGATGCTGTCGTAAGAATAGACGATCAAAACTTTTACTTTACGATAAGTAAAGATTTGTTACCGCCAGAAATTAGATTTGATATGACGGCACCTATCGAAAAAACAATGATCCCGGATACAGCCGCGCCTAAATATGTTTTTGTAAGCTGGTAAAATTATTTCATGAAACAATTTTTACAAAAAGCCATACCTAAACTGTATGGCTTTTATTTTAACCTCATAAGCCTATTCTCAAAGAAAAAGGCAGCACAATTAGCTCTAGAAGTTTTCAGTACACCACGTAGAGGTCGTATTCTAGAACATCAGGCTACATTTTTAAACACGGCACGTCAACAGCGTATCACGTCTGAAGATTGTCTCTATATGCTTTATCATTGGAAAGGTAATGGTCCTACTGTGTTATTAAATCATGGATGGGAATCAAATGCTTTTAGATGGAAATATTTATTTGATGATTTAAAGAAATTAGATTTAAATATTATTGCTGTAGATGGACCTGCTCATGGTAATTCTAGCGGTAAATTATTTACGGCTATTAAGTACTCAAAGGTTATCAAATCAACAATTGAATTGTATGAACCAGAAATAATCATTTCTCATAGTGTGGGCGCGATGGCTACCATTTATAACGAATACCACCATCCTTCTCCACGTCTTAAAAAATTAATTTTATTAGGTGGCCCTAACTCACTAGAGACTATCATGCAAGACTATCAAAGGCTACTCAGTTTTAATAACCGCGTTTACAATGGGTTAAACGCAACGCTCAAAGAGAATTTCGGTTATGAAATAGAGAAATTTAATGCAGCAGATTTTGCTGTAAATATAGAGGCTGACACTCTATTATTACATGCTAAGCAAGACGCAATAGTTCCTTGCTCAGCGAGTAAAGCCATTGCAGGACGCATGAAAAACGCTACTTATATTGAGACACAAACAGGCGGACATAGTCTACACACTGAAGAAAACACTAAGCACATCCTCGATTTCTTAGTAAAAGCTTAATTAAAGTCATTTTAACAGAGTTATTATTCAGATTGAATTATCTTAATAATAAAAATGGATTCAATTAAAAATAGAGATCAATATGAAGCTTTACGCGATCAAGGATATTCTAAAGAAAAAAGCCGCTCGCATAGCTAATACTAAAAACGCTGGCAAAAAGGGTGGAGAAGCTAGCTACTATGAGTCTAGAACAAAAGATGAACTCTACCAGAAAGCTAAAGAAATAAACATAGATGGTAGGTCCAATATGAATAAACAAGAACTTATAGACGCCTTGCGCAACAACTAATTTATGTCTCGTCAAATCCCTACTATTAAAATTCGTCAGATATTTATTCTGATTGTGATACTGTATATCCTTTACCTTATTGGTAAAGAGCTAGCACCATATTTAGGTGGTTTGCTAGGAGCGATTACTTTATACGTATTATTAGAACCAATTCAAAAATGGTTAGAAGCAAAAAAATGGAAACCGTCTGTAGCTTCATCATTTCTAATTGTATTTTCATTTGTAATCATATTGCTTCCTATTGCAGGTATAGGATTAATGATGAGTTCTAAAGTCAAAACGGCAATTGAAAATAGCACTCAAATAACAGAAACTATAAAATCTAAAGTTGCAGAAACAGAGAATCTTTTAGGAGTAAATGTTTCTGAAAACATCAATACAGAAGAAGTGAGCAGTTGGGTATCTAGCAATGTGCAAAATCTAGCCAACTCTAGTCTTACCGTTTCCATCTCTATAGGTATCATGTTTTTCTTATTATACTTTATGCTGGTAGATCGTAAAAAATGGCTTGAAGCAGCATTAATTTATATGCCATTAAAAGAAAAGAATTTAAAAATCATTGGAAAAGAAAGTATTGACCTGGTAAAATCTAACGCTATAGGCATACCATTAGTGGCATTATTACAAGGTATAGTCGCACTGATTGGGTACTTCATTTTTGGAGTTGAAAACCCATTTTTCTGGTTCGTAATCACAGTTATAGGAAGTATGATACCATTTGTAGGAACAGCATTGGGTATCTTACCAGTGACTATATTATTATTTTCTCAAGGAGAAACTGCAGCGGCAATCGGTATACTAATATACGGCGTGATTGTCGTAGGCTCTACAGACAACCTGTTCAGACTAGTTGTTCAAAAAAGACTAGCAGATGTACATCCTTTGGTAACATTGATAGGTGTCGTTGTAGGTGTGCCATTATTTGGATTCATAGGTTTAATTTTTGGACCACTTTTAGTTAGCTTATTTTTGCTACTCCTTAAAATTTATAAAAACGAATACGGTAAAGAAGGTGAGACCATATAGTCTTGTTAAATCGGTAATTATTTTTTTAGATTCCTTATTTTTAACACTTAAATAAAATTGAATGAGCAAAACATCTAAACTTCAAGATAAGATAGATAACGTCCATATAGAACAACGTAAAATTTTCATATGGGGAATGGTTAATGATCAAACTGCAAAGCATTGTGTCGATAGATTACTTTATCTAGATTCAGTAAGCCATGAAGAAATTACATTTTTCATCAATAGCCCAGGTGGTTATGTGACTTCAGGTTTTTCTATTTATGATACTATGCAGCAAATTAAAAGCCAGTGAGCACGGTGTGTTCGGGTCTTGCCGCATCTATGGGATCTCTTTTACTTTCAGGTGGAGAAAAAGGACGCCGTTTTATTCAAAAACACGGTCGTGTAATGATACATCAACCTAGTGGTGGCGCACGTGGAACTAGTGCTGATATAGAAATCACAGCTGCCGAAATTCTTAAAACTAAAGAACTAAGCGCTCAAATTCTAGCAGATAATTGTGGGCAGACTTTTGAAAAAGTAATGAAAGATTTTAATCGAGATTACTGGATGGGCGCAGATGATGCTGTGGAATACGGTATCGTAGACGGAATCGTTTAATAAAACATTTCTAGATATTTTAAAAAGCCACGGTATATTTAGGGTGGCTTTTTAAATTTATGCAATTATGAAATTAACACCTTTTCACCTCGCTATCCCTGTAAAAGAAATCACTACAACGCGAGCATTTTATCGCGACACCTTAGGTTGTCAAGAAGGGCGCAGTTCAGACCATTGGGTTGACTTCAATTTCTTTGGTCATCAATTGGTCATTCATATATCAGATAATGCTCCAGAAGCAGCAACTAATGCAGTGGACGGTAAAGCGGTGCCAGTTCCTCATTTTGGTGTGGTGCTAGAGTGGGATGTTTTTCACGCTTTCGCGAAAGCGGTACAAGAAAAAGGCATCGAGTTCATCATAGAACCGTACATAAGATTTGAAG
Source organism: Nonlabens ulvanivorans (assembly GCF_000755285.1). Lineage (GTDB taxonomy): Bacteria > Bacteroidota > Bacteroidia > Flavobacteriales > Flavobacteriaceae > Nonlabens > Nonlabens ulvanivorans_A. The sequence goes on from NZ_BBMK01000009.1 coordinate 65,378, forward strand.
GATTACCAGGCGAGCAGGCCACTATGTTCTTTAAAGATCCAAGCGGAAACGCCTTAGAATTCAAAGCCTTTAAGGATATGAGTCAAGTATTTGCTACTTAGATTCATAAACCATTTCACCATTTATAAATGTAGTTTGCACAGTCGCTTTAGGAAGTTGAGCTACTGGAATCTCCATAATGTTAGCATTAAGAATCACAAAGTCTGCAGCCTTTCCTGGTTCTAAACTTCCTTTTTCTGTTTCTTCAAAATTGAAAAAAGCCGCCCAAATAGTCATACCTCTTAGAGCATCTTCTCTGCTCAGTGCTTGTTCTGGTAAAAAGCCACCATCTGGATAACCGCTCGTATCTTGACGAGCTACGGCAGCATAAAATGTCAAGAATGGATTTACTTGTTCTACTGGATAATCAGTTCCTAAAGCAATTCTCTTCGATTGTTTCAAAAGAGTTTGATAGGCATAAGCTCCTTTAATGCGGTCTGCTCCTACTCGATCTTGTGCCCAGTACATATCACTGGTCGCATGTGTAGGCTGCACAGATGGCAGAATATTCTCTTCGTCAAAAAGATTGAAATCTATAGGATCAACAATTTGAGCATGCTCAATTCTCCAGCGTCTGTCTGTTTTATCTTTTAATAATTCTTGATAAGTTTTAAGTACCACATAATTGGCGCTATCTCCAATAGCATGAGTGTTCATTTGGTATTCTGTTGCTGCTATACGAGCTGCAGTTTCTTTAATCGTAGCGATAGGACTAAGTAGCGCTCCATAATGATCATGTCTGTCAGAATATGGCTCTTTCATCGCTGCACCACGACTTCCCAGAGCACCATCTGCATAAAACTTAACAGATCTTACATTTAAACGATCTGTTTTTATGATTCCTTTATTGAGGTAATAATCTAGGTTTTCTGGTGTGTTGCTGATCATTGCATAAATCTTAACCTTTAAATCACCAGCTTGTTGCAAACTATCTATTAACTCTATCGTTTCTTTAAATAATCCAGCATCATCAACGGTGGTTAATCCATAGCTCAAATTAATGTCTTGTGCCGCCATTAACGATGCGATAGATTCTTGAGTTGTTTCTTTAGGAAAAACAGCCTCTACTAATTCCATAGGGTTATCAACTAGAATCCCTGTGAGTTTGCCATCTTTAATTTCAATAGCTCCGCCAGATGCGTCTGTAATTGTGGTTATTCCTGCTGCATCTAGTGCTGCTTGATTTGCTATCATGGCGTGACCGTCTATACGAGTAATGGCGACTGGTGTGTCAGGAAACATTTCATTAAGCTCTTGATTTGACGGGAATTCTTGAATTTCCCAGTCGTTTTGATCCCAACCACGACCTATGATAAAAGATTTATTTTTCTCTTTTTGGAAACTAGAGACTCTTTCTAGCACCTCATCATAGCTTTTAGTTCCTACTAGATCCACGCGCTGTAATTGTTGTCCTAATCCATAGAAATGACAGTGTCCATCTATCAATCCTGGAACGATCGCTTTTCCTTGTGCGTCTATAGTTTGTGTTGCGCGATAGGCTTCCATATCTGCATTATTTCCTGTAGCGAGGATTTTACCATCTTTTACAGCCATTGCTGTTGCCACAGAGAAGTCATTATCTACGGTATAAATTTTTGCATTGATAATAACTAAATCGGCAGTTGCTTGCTGCTCCTTATTACAAGAAATTAAAATAATAGATAGTGCGAGTAGGTAGATTTTTTCATGACCGAAAATTAAGCCATAGAAAATTAACAGAAATATAAAATGCTGTGAAAGTTTTGAGTTCTCTTATGCCTAACATCAAAAAGTTAAATATTATTACCACTCAACTTATTTCACTTCCATCGTTTTGTGAAATGGAATATCTATTTGTCCATCTCTTCCATAAAACCTTAAAGCTCCGTCGATTTCATATGTGCCTTTTTGCAACGATTGAAATTCAATATCGGCAAAAGAGTAATTATCTTTCAATTTGTAATCGATCATTTTTTGCTGACCATTTAATTCTATTTGATTAATAATAATATGTCTATTTTCTTTAATTGCTTGACCATATTCAGAAGTGAAGGTTAGTTTTATTCCATTTTCGATTTTTCTGGAAATGATACTATCTATTTCTACTTTATAAAAACTGTCTACCGAGAGTGTTTTTCTACTTCCATATTCAAAAGCATAAGCCATGGCAATCACGAGTCTATTCTTCAAATACCTTAATCTCAATTCATGAGAATTGTTTTTTGGTTCTATTAATTGATTCAACAAATAGTCTTTTCTATTATCTACAATTTTTGGAAGTTCATTAAAAATTTCTTTAGATTCAGAAGTTATATTTTTCAGATTGTATGCGTCATTTAAAATCGCTTCATCTATTTTAATAATGAGCGACTTAAACTTAACATCCAACTCATTTAACCTTACGATTTCCCTTGAAGGCTGACTTTCAGTTAATTGATAGTATTCGGCTTTATATTTATTTAGAATCCTATTATTAAACTCAAAGCTCTGCCGTAGATACGAACTCATCTCTTCTGACCCTTCTATTTTCTCCTCACAAGAAAATAGAAAGAAAGTAGAACATAATAAAACAAACAGCAATCTCATAATACCAGATTAAATTTTAATCTTAGAATTAAGAAGATCAGTAACTTGTTTTGCTTTTTCCAAATCAGCATCCCTTAAATAGATAGCTATTTTTTGATTTTCTGTTTCTAGAACTAGGTTTGCTTTATCCTTAAACTTACCACCAACAGCACTTCCTGAAAATAGGTCGACAAATATGCTTGCGATAGAAATCCACCAGTTAGTAGTATCATCTTTCAACACAGCGCTCTTTAAAATATCGTGCGAGTATTTACCATTGTTTTCAACATCATAACCATCGATAATCTGAAAACTATCTTCACCTATAATGAACTTCAATTCTGGTTGATGTCTTAACTCAAATATTTCATTCATACCACTAACTATATAAAAACATCTTAATTATATGTCATACGCTTTCGTGAAAGCGAAATTTTAAAAATCAAACTTATATACAGCACCACCTAAAATCTGTAAATTCTGTACAGGATAATCTAAGTAATACTGGTAGTTGCCGCCAGTAAGATTGTGACCTCTTAAGAAAGCGGTCAACTTAGGATTAATTTTATAATTGATATCTAAGTTCAAGTCTATAAAAGAATCTAAAGTTTCTGTTGCCGTTGTGTTGCCGGTTCTGAAAACATCACGTTCTCCGACGAAGTATAGCGTTGTCCCGATGTTCCATTTATCATTAATATCATAGTTCCCTACAATATCTGCCGTAAAGGTTGGTAACTGCGATGCTACATTATCAAAATCGTCGCCATTAGTCACATCATAACTCATGAACTGAGTATTTAAGGTAAGATTAAATTGAGTATTTAAATCCATACTTGCAGATCCTCCAAAAGTCAATGTGTTTAAATCACCATATTGAGTCGCAAATGTATTTGCATAATTGTAGGATGGTCGCTCAACTCCGATTCCTGTAAAAATGGCATTATTATCTTTAGTATAGAAATATCTGTTTTCTTCTAGGCTATAACCTCCATAAAGCTTGTAACCAAAATTAGAAGACAACTTTCCTTTGATCCCTAATTGTGCATCTACCTGACGATTAGTAGGCGCTACGGTTATTGCTGGAGCGATAAATACATTCTCATCTGCAAAATTTTGTAATGTATTCATATCTAATCCACCACCGATGACCGTATAAGCAATCACTTTTTCTTCCATCAATATATAGCTGGCATTAATATCTGGATAGACATAAAAGTTACTTTCAGAATTCTCACTGTCTGTGATATAATTTAATCGAGCTCCTAATTCTACTTTATACTTATCGCCATAAAGATTGATACTAGGATTTGCTCCTATGTTTAAATAAGAATAAGCGTCTGGCGCTGGTAGTGATCCTTGTGTATCAAAAGAACCGGTTAAGTAATCTACCTCAACTCCTAATGCAATTTCTTCTTCAAGTACTTCAAATGCTAGTTGTGGTTGTAATCTTACTCGAGTTTCTGAACCATCATTACCAGAACTTATATTAGAAAGTCCTACCTCAACCTTTTCTAAAACAGAATCAAAGAACTGTGCTTTACCAGACAGCCCTATGGTTAAATAAGAAGTTCCAGCATCTACCTCAATCCCCATAGGAACACTAGATAATGCTACTGGTGCTACACCATACCAATTTGCGGTTTGATATCTACCACCAGCGGTAATTCCCCAATTTGAATCGCGATTGCGTTTTCCATAAGATATGTCAAGAGAGGTATCTGAAAAATCATCGTCAAAAGCAATGTCATCGATACCACCTTGCGATGAGTTATGATTAAAAAACACGCCTACGTCTGAGTCCCTATCTATCTCAAAATTCCCTGCAAACTCTCCTAAGATGTTCACGTAATTACCAACACCTAATCGTGCATAATTATCAAAGAATTTTGCTCTTTTAGGAGCTTTGCGTCTAGACAATTTTCCTTTGGCTGGTGTGAAAGTAGATGCTACCGGCACAGAGAAAATGCTATAGGTAACTGGCTTTTTCTTAACCTTGGTCGTATCATTTACAGATGGTGTGCTTTTTACTTTAAACGCATCACTAATGGTAGGATCATAAGGTTTTACAACCGTAATGGTTCCTCCATTCAATTCACTTTCTTCTTCTACTTGTGCCTGCACATTGCTAAAAGCTATTAATGCGATGACTACTGATATATATGATTGATATAATTTCATAATGCTTCTTATTAATTTCCTGCAGGAACTACTGATGAATTTGTTTTGGCAGCGTTAGTTTTAATCGCATTTAATTCTGCTTGAGCGCTAGCGACTACTTCTGGGTATTGAGCAAAGTTACCAACGACATATTCTAGTATCGTAGTTGCATTTAATGTTTGACCTTGTGCGTTATAACATTTACCCATAATTACTAAACCTTTTGAGGTCCATAATTTATAACCAGCATAGTTTTTAGTAAGACTTTGCACAGTAGCGATGGCAGCGTCATAATTACTTGCTTTATGTTCAAAATAAGCTTTAAAGTAAGTAGCCTCTGCCGCTAGTGTACCACTTGCATTCAATCTTACCGCTTCATAAGCTGTTTTTGCAGCAGCTTCGTTTCCTGTTTTCCAACTTGAGCGAGCAATAATCACGTTTGCATCTGACCTTACATTATCACTTATAGTAACGTCTGACAATACTTTATTTGCATAACTCACAGACTGGTCATAGTTCTCTTGCTCATAATATGCTTTCATCAGGTTAGACTGTGCATAAATCACATTTTGAGGAAAATCTGCTAGTTGTTCTAATTGTATCAGTACTGGGATCGCTTTTGCATAAGCTTTATCACCCAAGTAGATCTCACTTAAACGTGCTAGAGCTTGTTCTGTAAACTCACTGCGTTCTTTATTAATTACATATTCATAACTAGCGATAGACTCTTGTTTTTTATCTTGAGAAAATAATGCTTGTGCTAGATAAAAATGTGCTTGTAATGCGTGTTTACCATTAGGATACTCTGCCAGATATTTTCTCATAGAACGTGTTGTCCCAGACATATCATTTTGTAGATAAGGCTGTTCTGCACTTTCATAAGCCGTATCATCCAACTCAGAATCGCTCACATCTACAAAGTCCAGTGTGCGCACCCATGCGGCATAGTCATTAGTACGGTTTTGATCCACATAAATCAATCGTGCACTACTTACCGCTTCGTTTGCTTGTGGTGTGCCTGGATATCTTGCTACAACATCTTTAAACACTACTAATGCATCATCTAGTTTTGAATCGTTATAAAGCTGTAACCCTTTACGCATCATCGCTTGCGAGGTGTAACTACTTTGTGGAAATTCATTAATTAATCGGTCATAGGTCTGTATACCTTTATCAACATTATTTGTATTGATGTATGTATTCCCTAATTCATATAACACGTCATCGCGGTAAGCAGATTTATTGAATTTATTTAAAAACCCGTTAAGGTCTTCAATCTTACGATCATTCTTACCTACAAAACCGTATGAAATTGCCTTTTGAAATGCCGCATAATCTGCATTAAAACCATTCATTGAAATGGATTTATTATAAGCTTCCATTGCTGGCCAGTATTGCTTACTTACAAAGTTTGCATCACCTATACGCAGGTAAGCATCATTCAATCTAGCCCGCTCATTATTAATACCAGATTGCTTTGTATAAGCAGTAAATGTACTGATGGCACTATCATAATCTTTAAGTTTAAACTGTGTATATGCCAGGTCATAGTTCAATAAATCATCTTCTTCAATACTATTATTCATTTTCTTCACAGCATTAAAAGCGGTAAGTGCTGCCGGAAAATCATTGAGTTCATAATAACTTTCTGCCTTCCAAAAAGTTGCTTTCTTTTTTAAATCTGCAGACTGCGCATATTGAATGGTTTTATTTAGGTTTTCAATAGATTTTTTATAATCTCCTGATTTAAACTGACTCAAACCTTCATACAGCGCCACTTTACCATACACATCTTCATTACCAGCAATACGTCCATCTTCCATAAGACGCAATGCTTCTGTATAATTTTTTGAAGAGAAGTATGAATCGATCAAGAATTCATTCATCTCTGCATTTTTATCGGTGTCTGGATATTTTTCTAAATAAGCCAGTATTACCGCAGGCACACTATCATATGGATTGCCGTATTCATAACTGATCTTAGCATAGTTGTAACTCGCATCTTGCTGGATCTGAGCGTCAAAATCCATCTCGCTCGCTTTCTTAAAAGCGTTCAATGCATCTTCACTTTTATTAAGTTTAATATAGCTTTGCGCTAGATGGTAGTATGCATTTTGTGCCGTTTTATTCTCACCATCTACGATTTTATTAAAAGTCTCTACCGCTTTTTCAAAATCGCCTTGTTTGTAATAAGCATATCCTAACTGGTAATAATCGTTATTATTCAACCTGCCGCGCACACCTTTATATTCTTGTAAATAAGGTAGTGCTTGATCATATTTACCTTGATTAAAAAGACTTTGCCCTATGATTCTATTTAGTTCAGACTGTTCTTGTGGTGTAGAGCGAGATAGCTGCTCATTTGCTAGAGTAATAGCTTTATCAAAATTCCCTAACTTATAATTTAAATCTGCCTGATAGTAAGAAAGCTTTTCATCCTCATCAGGTGATTCTCCAGCTTCATCAAATAAATCGCTAGCTTCTTGATAATCGTCGCCTTCATAAGCGATGTATCCTAGATAATATTTAGCCTGCGATCCATATTCTGGATCATCACTAACTCGATTTAGATAAGGTTTTGCCTCTTCATACTTTTTGCTTTGTACAAGAGTATATCCAGTATTGAAATAGTATCTGCTTTTTTGCTTTCGCGAAAGCGTGCTCTCATCAACCTTTTCATACCACTTTGCTGCCTGGCTGTATTTGCCATTGTCAAAATAGAAATCTGCCACATCAATAAAAGCCGTATTGCGTTTTGTAGAAGTAGGATATTCTTCAACGAACGACTCCATAAGCGCGTCTGCATTGCGCTGGTTCAAACGCACGGCACAATTTGCGATGTAGTATGCAGCGTTACCTTGAATGGCGTCATCTTCTACTTGATTTTTTACTTTTTCAAATAAACGTTGCGCTGCAATGTATTGCTGCTCTTGATATAGATCAATCGCTTGATTATAGGTACGCAGGTCATCTGTAAATATTTTGGACTGTTGTGCGTTAACCTCTATAAAAGAAGTAGCAGCCAGCAACAGAGTAAGCACGATTTTTTTCATAACGGGTTATGTTATTTATAGGAAAGTAAAGTTAAAATCTTACGATACTATAACGTCATAAAGTCTGTTTAATTATTCATAATCTTATTCACAGCATTGTGTAACTTTACAGCAAAACCTATACTTATGTCAGACCACGTTTTATCATTGAACCATGTAGACATCTACCAGCAAGAAAACCTGATACTTAAGGACGTTAACTTAAGTATTAAGAAAGGTGAATTTGTCTATCTTATAGGTAAAACAGGTAGTGGTAAAAGTTCTTTAATGAAGACACTTTATGGCGATATACCTCTTAAAAAGGGCGAAGGAACCATCGTTGAACATAATTTATCGACCTTAAAAGAGCGCGACATACCGTTTTTGCGACGTAAACTAGGTGTGGTTTTTCAAGATTTTAAACTCTTAACTGACCGTACAATTAAGGATAATCTCAAATTTGTCTTGAAGGCCACTGGCTGGAAAAAAAAGGCAGAGATGGATGAAAAAATAGATCAAGTACTCGATAAAGTAGGTATGAAAACGACCGGATTTAAATATCCACATGAGCTGTCTGGTGGAGAACAACAGCGCATTGCCATAGCGAGAGCTCTTTTAAATGACCCAGAACTTATCATTGCAGACGAGCCTACAGGAAACCTAGATCCACAAACCAGTGTCGAGATTATGGAAGTGCTACAACAAATCAATAAAAATGGGAACACCATTCTTATGGCGACACATGATTATGCATTGCTTTTAAAATATCCTTCAAAAACTTTAAAATGCGATGGCGGTGAAGTATTTGAAGTAGTTCAAAAAACGCTATAAGCACGTACACATGCAAGAAGGTCGCCCGTTTTTCAGTATTATCATACCTACCTATAACGCATCTTCAACTCTTGCAAAAGCAATAAAAAGTATTCTCGCCCAAACTTATACCGGTTACGAGATTTTAATCATGGACGGTAAATCTAATGATACTACTGTACAGATTGCTAAGTCTTTTTTGAATCTTGACCACCCTATTTCTATTGTTTCACAATCAGACAATGGAATATATGATGCCATGAATAATGGAATTAAAAAGACACGTGGTATATACCTTTATTTTTTAGGAGCAGACGATTATCTTATCGATGATAATGTTCTTGAAGATATACACGAACAACTTATCTTAACCAGTACAGATGTTATTTATGGTAATGTACAGAGCCCATCATTGGGCTCCATTTACATGGGTGAATGCGATGATCAATTGATATTTCACAAAAACATTGCGCATCAATCTATCTTTTTTCACAGAAGAATTTTTGAACTCACCGGCTATTTCAATTTAAAATATAGAACTCATGCAGATTGGCTCATAATATCAATTGGTTTTTTAATCCAGATATAACAAATCAGCATATCAACAGAATTATTGCACATTATACAGATGGTGGTTACAGTTCTAGAACAAAGGATCATCAATTTAGAAAGGACTTAATTTCAATGTATTATCTTAACGCAATAAACAGAAACAGTAACTAAAAGTTGTTTTTAATATCACTAAAGGATTGTTTTCAAGAATAACTCGATGAGTAACCCCAACATACTTGTTATTATACCTGTATACAATAAACAGGCTACTATTGAACGTGCTATAAATTCAGTTATAGAACAGACTGTTTCCTGTGATTTACTTGTAATAAATGACGGTTCTACAGACTATAGCGCATCAGTTATAGAAAAAATCAACAATCCTAGACTATCCTATATATCACAGCCTAATCATGGTGTAAGTTTCACTAGAAATAGAGGAATTAAAACTGCCCTAAAAAATGGTTATGAATATATAGCATTTCTAGACGCTGACGATTACTGGTTAGATAATCACATGGAGCAAATAGAACTGCTGATTGAAAAATTTCCAGAAGCTTCTGTATTTGCAAATAACTATCACCATAAAATAGGTGAATCGCGATGGAACCGAACTAAATTCAGCAACCTTAAAGATCAAGAATCTCAAATAGTGAAACCTTTTTTTAAGGCAAACTACCTCAACTCTATTTTAAGCTCTTCTAGTTACTGCATGCGTTTAATAGCAAACGATCCTATTTATTATAACGAAGAACTGACGCACACTGAGGACACTGATTTTTTAATAAAAGTCGGGTTAACAAAAACTGTTGCTTTTAATAATAAAGCTACTGTAATTATTGACAAACAAGCAGATAACAGATCTGATGCTATACACATTCTTAAAAGAACGGTAACCAACTTTGACTGTTATGAAGAGAAATATGGAGCCGTTGAAGGATTAAAAAAATATCTAGACATCAACAGGTTTTCTATTGCTGTTAATTATAGAATGCATGGCCTTATAGAAAGAGCAGTATATTATCAAAGAAAAATTGACCTAGACCATCTATCATGTAAACAGCAGCAATTATTAAATATGAGTCGCTTACAACTTAAAGCGCTTCACAAGACCAAAAAAATTCTAGAAATAATAGGGTTAGATTTACGAACTGGCTAAAGCCTTAAAGTCATTATAGTCTCTGATGTAATCATCTTCACTAAATTCCATAGAAGCGACAACCATACATACAGAGCCACTAGAGAAATTCTCTAATTCTCGCCATACCATTGTAGGTATCAATAGACCTTTATCTGGCTTATTAAGCGTGATGGTTTTTTGCTCTTTACCATCATCTAAGACTACATCAAAGCTACCACTTAACGCTACAATAAGCTGTCTCAACTCTTTATGCGCATGACCACCACGTTGTGACGAGCTAGGAACATCGTATAAATAGTAGACGCGTTCCATTTTAAAAGGAATGGTGTCACCTTCTATGACCGCAAGATTTCCTCTTGGGTCTGTAATTTTAGGAATATCAATAATTTTTACATCCATGTGGTAAATATAACTATAAGTCTGGATGACCTATACGATGACCTTCAAAACCAGTCAAGTAATCATTCATGCCGTGATTAAAAACCATGTATTTATCATATAAATTGCGCCAACCTTTCACATAGCCTTTACGCCACAAGAAAAATACATATTTAAACTGCTTCATTTGTGCTGTCCATAAATTTTCTCTAGCCGCTAGTGCACCACGTGCATAAATCACTCGATTATTTGCTGGTTCATCACTGCTGGTATGAGCATCATGTTTAACAATGGTTTGCGGTACAAATTGAACTCTTAGATTCTTATCAATAGCATCAGTCAAGAATACATAATTCTCACTATCTCCAAATTGAGCACCTAATCCAAACCTTGTGTCAAATTGAATTGAACTGGCATGAATAGATTCTCTTTTAAAAGTTATTTCTGGAGAAAGCACTTCTCTTACACGCTTACGCGAAAGCGTTTCTTCAACAACATCATAGTTTCTAAAAAGTAAACCTTTCTCAATCGCTGTCTGAAAAGTAATTATCTCGTGTTCACAATTGTTATGAGCTGCGATAATTTTATCGACAGCATCTTCCACAAGAATACAGTCATCATCTAATATCCAGCAAATAGACGCAAAAGCCTTTTCAATAGCAAGGTTGCGACTGCGAGAAAGACCAAAACTGTGATCATTAATAACCTGAATGTTGTCGTATTCTGAGCTAAGGTTTGCGGTTTTAGACTGATTAACAACAATAAGGTGGTACTTAATCTCACTTACCTGACATTGAAACATAGCCTCAAGAAAAGACAAATCGCTTCTATTCATCGTTGCGATAAGGATTTGTAAATCTTGATTAGTGTATGAATTCAACAGTGTATCTTTACGTCAAAGATAACTTTTATGCGCATTTTGCTCATAGGCGAGTACAGTGGTTTTCACAATTCTCTTAAATATGGACTTCAACAATTAGGTCACGAGGTAACCCTTGTGGGCGATGGTGATGGTTTTAAAAAATTTCCTGTAGACATAGAAGTAGGTAGTGATTATTTTAGAAGAGACTGGTTGCGAGAAAAAGTTAAAGTAGCCTGGTGGAAACTCACCGGTCATAATCTAGAAGATAATATCCGTTTAGCACGCTTCCGCGAAAGCGAGCATCTTATGAAAGGTTATGATATCGTTCAATTTATCAATTCAAATGCGCTGGGTTGTGAACCACCGATCGAGTGGCAAATGATTGATTATCTTCTCAAAAATAACAACAAAGCTTTTTTAGTAGCTTGTGGAGATGATTATCCATATGCACAGTATCTAACCGAAAAACATCAGGGCTACAGTATACTAACGCCATATCTAGAAGACACTTCTCTAAAGGATCATTATCTCCATACTTTTAAATACCTTAAAAAAGGATATCGAGAGAATTATGAGCAATTACTAAGCAAATGCAAGGCCATTATACCTTCACATACTGATTTTCAAATGGCATTAAGTGACGAGTCTAAATGTGCTGATATGATTCCCAGTGCAGTGATTATGGAGCAACTTGAATTGCATCAAAATCATATCGCGCAACCTATAGAAATTTTTATGGGAATTAATAGAGGTAACTATTTTAAAAAAGGGATTCCTTATTTTGAAAAAGCCCTTGAGGTTTTAAAATCTAAATATGGCCAAAAAGTAAACATCACTATTGCCGAAAATCTGCCTTATGATGAATATATCAAATCCTATCGAAAAAGTCACATCTTACTAGATCAAGCCCTTAGTTATGATCAAGGTTATAATGCGCTAGAAGCTATGGCACAAGGTAAAGTTGTTTTTGCAGGAGCTGGGACGCCATTTTTAAAGGCTTATAAACTTGAAAAGGCTCCACTTATAGATGCAAAACCAGATGTTAATTATCTAGTGCAAGAACTATCTAACCTCATCGAACATCCTGATGAAATTTTTAAATTAGGTAAAGAAGCTAGAGAATTTGTAGAGAGACATCATAATGCTATTGACACTGCTAGAAAGTATCAGGCTTTATATATTGCTTAAAAAAGAAATCAAAAAATAAGTGGATTATCTATTCTTCCATTGGATATCGATACCATTAAAATCTGTCGCAGCTTGTTCTTTTGCCTGTTTAGGAATCATAAATTCGAATTCTAGAACTACTTCTAGACCATCGTCTAAATAGAACAACATGGTTTCTTCGCCTTCATAATCACAGATAACAACAGCGTGAATTTCATGAACATTGAAATATTCATCCTTCACTTCTTGTGGCTCTACAAACTCAAAATAATGCAGTACCCTAGCACCTTTAAAGTAATCGATTTGCTGTAAGTAGATATCTTTTTCCATGTGACAAAGGTAAGGTGTTTTTAAGTAATTGTTTATGAATCATGAGTTATGAAACCTAAGTAAATTGAAAAACCGCTTCAGAATACTGAAGCGGTTTTTCTATAAAAATATAATAAAGTAATTATTTAATTCTAGATTTCACGTTTATCATCAAATCCTTCTAATAACTGTGCTACTCTTTGAACAAACTGTCCACCTAGCGCTCCATTGACTACTCTGTGATCATAACTGTGTGATAAGAACATCTTCATACGTATTCCTATAAAATCACCTTGTGGTGTTTCTACGACTGCAGGAACTTTTCTGATTGCTCCTAGAGCAAGAATACCTACTTGCGGTTGATTGATAATAGGAGTTCCTAAAACAGATCCAAAAGTACCCACATTAGTAACCGTATAAGTTCCACCTTGTGTATCATCTGGCTTTAACTTACCATCTCTAGATCTTCTAGCCAGATCATTTACAGCTTTTGCCATTCCCATAAGATTTAATTGATCAGCATTTTTAATAACTGGTACAATTAAATTACCATCTGGTAGAGCAGCTGCCATACCAAGATTAATATTCTTGCGCTTGATAATGTTATCTCCATCTACGCAATGTTCATCATCGGGAATTCTTTAAGAGCCTTAGCAACGGCTTCCATAAAAATAGGCGTGAACGTTAAGTTCTCTCCTTCTCTTTTTGCAAAGGCGTCTTTATGTTTCTTTCTCCAGTTCCAGATATTAGTAACATCACATTCAATAAAACTTTGAACGTGCGCACTAGTTTGCACTGATGCAATCATGTGATGAGAAATAAGTTTTCCCATACGCGTCATTTCGATAATCTCATCACCACCATTTACACTAACTGGCGCCGCTGTTTTTTGAACTGGCGCACTAGCAGGTGCAGTTGTTTTAGCTTGTGGTGCAGCAACAGCTGTTTTACCAGCCTTCTTATCTGCTACATAACTAAGAATATCGTTTTTAGTCACACGACCATTACTACCAGTACCTTTTATAGATTCTAGTTCTTGAAGAGAAATATTTTCTTCTTTGGCAATGTTTTTTACTAATGGAGAATAAAAACTATCTGAATCAGTATAATCTACTGGTGCAGCAGTTTCCATACCTTTTTCTACCTGTGCACTTGCTGTCTCAACAGTTGTCGCTGCTGGTGAAGTAGTTTCTGTTGCAGCTGGTGCTGGTGCAGATGCGTTATCGCCATCTGTCTCAATAATAGCTATGGTCTGACCTACTTGAACTACATCATCTACTTGAAAAAGTACTTCTATAAGCGTTCCATCTACTTCACTAGGGACTTCACTATCTACCTTATCTGTTGCGATTTCAAGAATGGCCTCATCAGCCTCTATCGTGTCACCTACATTTTTAAGCCATGAAGTAATTGTAGCCTCAGCCACAGACTCACCCATTTTAGGTAATTTAAGTTCAAATTTTGCCATATCGTATAGTAACTATATCGTTTTCTTAGAAGTTGCAAAAGTAAGAATTCTAAAGAAAGAAAAGCACAATTTATCTCGCGTTAGGACTATTTTAAGTTTCAGCTATTCAAGTATCAGTTCTTTAACCTCTCCACGAGAAGAACTATTATCACTTCCTATAATCAAATTACGTTTAAAATTTAAGAAACGATAAGTATATTGTGACGATGTATTGCCGGCCATAAAATTGATTATTTCATCAAAGGAAAGTGTGGCCGTATCCCAAATAAATTGTGTTTGAGAATTCCACTTAAGATCAGACAACTGCTTATAAGTAGCTACCTTATCACAAAGACCTATTTGAAGCGTGTTATCATTGGTAACCAAAATTCTATATGGGTTACTTGAATTCACAACGCTTTCATTTTCAACAGATTTAGTAGCAATAATACCTTTTAAAGCAAGATCTACTAACGCTTTTTCAATTTTAGATTTCTTAAAATGTTTATTGTAAAATAATCCCATAGCACCATAAAAGCGCTCTAAGTATTTTCTATCCTTGACCGTGCTTTCGCCTTTAAAATGTATGACTTTAAGCTTGCCTAAGTAATAATTTTGATAGCCATGTTGCAACGCTGTGTAGCTAAGATCAATGTCTTCACCATACATAAAATACATTGGGTCAAAACCACCTAACTTCTCGTAAACCGACTTTTTACAAACCATCATTGCTCCTACCAGCACTTCTATCTCGCCATTCTCATCCTTTGGTAAATGACTCGAATAATACTTAGCATCATTACCCAAAATCTTTTGTCTAGCTATTTGTGGAGTTGGGACGTTGCGCTTGCTTTCTGGCAGGTAGGTTCCGGTACCATCTATAAGCTGTGTAGTAGTAAATGCTATTTGTGGATTCGCTTTCGCGAAAGCGAGAACCTCATCAAACACCGTTTCTCCAACAACAGTATCGGGATTAAGAATACACAGGTAATCACCTTGCGCGTGTTGCACTCCTATATTGTTCCCTTTTGAAAACCCTAGATTTTCATGATTTGCAATCAACTTAACTTGTGGAAAAATGTTTTGCAACATCTCAATACTGTGATCTGTAGAATCGTTATCAACCACTATCACTTCTGCATCAATATTATTAACTGCTTTAAAAACACTATACAAACACAGCTCCAGAAAAGCTGCAGCATTATAATTAAGTATGATAATGGATAAATCCAAATTTAGTTTTTTAGCGAGTTTTCATAAGGAACACGATGTAAGATACTGCGCCCTAGAGTAACCTCATCTGCAAATTCTAGTTCATCACCTACAGCGATTCCTCTGGCTATGGTAGATGTGTTCACCTCTAAACCATTGAGCTGTTTAAATATATAAAAATTAGTCGTGTCACCTTCTATAGTTGGACTAAGCGCAAAAATAAGTTCTTGAACTCCATCATTCTGAATGCGTTGTATCAAAGACTTAATATTTAAATCTTGTGGACCTATACCGTCCATCGGGCTTATTTTTCCACCAAGAACATGGTATAAACCTCTATACTGGCTGGTATTTTCTATCGCCATTACATCGCGTATATCTTCTACCACACAAACGATGGTTTTATCTCTATTATGACTGGCACATATCTCACAGATATCGACATCACTTACATTATGACAGTTCTTACAAAATTTTAAATCATGACGCATATTAGTAAGCGCTTGTGATAAAACGTCTGTCTGGTTTGCGGGCTGCCGCATTAAATGTAATACTAATCTCAAGGCCGTGCGCTTACCTATACCTGGTAATTGCGAGACTTGATTAACAGCTTCTTCTAATATTTTTGAGGAAAAATTCATGTGCTACAAATATAAGAGATGTGTTATTAGCTATAAGTCTTGTGTGGTAAGGAATTGATCAATTTTAATTTACCTATCGATTGCGTCTTAGTAATTATTAAAAAAGTAGTTATCAAACACACTTATATATAAAACCAGCAATATCACTAAATCACTAAAGCGTTTGTCTCTTAAATTAGAAATTCTATCAGTATTTTAGCATTAAAATTCAATCTGTGTCTTCTACTCAAATTCTTATAACCATTGCGGTATACTTTGCCGTGCTTATTTTGATTTCTTTCATTGTAGGTCGTAAAGGCGATAGCGCTACATTTTTTAGAGGTAATCGCAGCTCGCCGTGGTATGTAGTAGCTTTTGGGATGATAGGCGCTTCATTAAGTGGCGTGACTTTTATATCTGTTCCTGGCGCGGTAGAACTGGGCGCGATGAATTATTTTCAAGTGGTACTGGGCTACATATTAGGTTATGTAGTTATAGGATTAGTACTTCTACCACTGTACTATCGTATGAACCTAACTTCTATTTACAGTTATTTGAATGACCGTTATGGTAGTGCCGCTCAATACACAGGTTCTAGTTTCTTTTTATTATCCAGAGTCGTAGGTGCTAGTTTCCGCCTTTACCTAATTGCTGGAGTTTTACAGGATTTTGTTTTTGAAAGTATGGGAATCCAGTTCTGGCAAACGGTAACGTTAACGGTTATACTTATATGGCTTTACACCTTCAAATCTGGAATCAAAACGATTGTATGGACTGACACGTTACAAACTTTATTTATGCTTATCGCAGTAGGAGTTGCCATCTATTTTGTGTCGGACGGACTAGGTTTAAATGGAATAGGAGAAATCACCTCTTTTATTGGTGATAGTGAGATGTCACAAATATTCTTTTGGGATGACTGGAAAAGCGGCCAACATTTTGTCAAACAATTTATGGCTGGTGCTTTTATTGCTATAGTTATGACAGGACTAGATCAAGATATGATGCAAAAGAACTTAACCTGTCGTAGTTTAAAAGACGCACAGAAGAACATGTTCTGGTTTACCATCGTATTGACCTTTGTAAACTTGGTCTTTCTGGGATTAGGAGTTCTGTTAACAGAGTATGCTATTTCAACTGGAATAGATGCTCACAAAGACGCCTTGTTCCCAACGATCGCATTACAGACTAAAATGGGCATCGGTCTAGGCCTCGTATTTATACTAGGTTTAATTGCTGCAGCTTATTCTAGTGCAGACAGTGCACTTACATCACTTACCACTTCATTTTCTATAGACATCTTAAAAATAGAAGAACGCTATGAAGTAAAAAAGCAAAATCTACTGCGTAAATTTATACATGTAGCTTCTCAGTTGTACTTATACTAGTAATTGTAAGTTTTGAGTATTTGATAAAAGACGCCAGTGTGATTAACAAGCTATTTACATTTGCTGGATACACCTATGGACACTGCTGGGATTATTTTCTTTTGGAATCTTGACGAGACTCAAAGTGCATCATATCGCAACGCCATTTATTGCAGTAGCGTCACCTTTTGTTGCTTATTTATTAAGTTGGCTAGCTCTAGAAATTTTCGGGTTTGAATTTGGCTTTTTTATCTTGCTACTTAATGGATCAGTTACGTTTATTGGACTACTAACTGCATCCTTATTTACAAAAAACTAATATTGTCCTGTACCTAAAAGCACTAACGTACAAGCTACCTCAGATTTAATACCAGCTTGATTCAGTTTTTCATAAAATTCCGGGTTTTCAGTTCCAGGATTAAAAATTACACGTTGTGGCTTTAAGCTTATAATATAATCATAGTACTGTGGTTGACGTTGTGCATTAAGATATAACGTCACCGTATCAACACCTATAAATGGCAATAGTTCTTTATGAATTTTCACATCGTCCACCATACCTGTGCGCATACCTATGGCCACAGTCTCAATATTAAACTTGCGCAATCTATAGATAGCGATATTTGAATAACGTTCTTCTTTAAGTGACGCTCCTAGTACTAATGTTTTTTTAGACATATTTTAAGATAATTGCTGTAACAATAAAACAAATGTATCGTCTTTTAGATGAAGAGGTTGATTACCCTTTGATTTATTTGATAAAGATTGAATTTTATGAAAAAGAAAAATTCAAGATAATAATCGTATGATTCATAATTAATGGTTAGTGTTATTATACGATTTAGAAAACCCGAGCTTGCAGGCTCGGGTTTTTGATTTGTAAAAGTTTAAGAGATTATCGTAATAATCAGTAATCAAGCTTTATAGGTATATAGCCTGAATATCAAGGCGATCTCCATTACCAAAAGAGGCACTAAATGCTGCATCAGTATTCAATCCTCCTCCAAAAACAGCACCTTGCAAATGAATACTATGAGTTCCTGCTTCTAAGGCGATTGTCATAGATCTAGAATTATAAATATATCCAGTGGCAGTATCACAATTTACGTTTGAATATACAACACTAGTCATCCCATAAGATTTTGTAGTATCTGCATTTGTTCCATCTCCTAAAAAAAAGTAATTGTGTGCCACCTTTGCTCTACCGTCATCTATCATATTTGTTCCATCATATGTTTTAAAATCAATAGCTACATAATAAGTGATAATAACAAGAGCTCTTTCTTCTAGTACAAAATTTCTCGTATATAATTCTTCTGCATTTAAATCAGAGTCAGGTTGGGTTTGCACAACCACTGGCGATGATAGGTTAGAAACTGAAAGTAGCTCTCCCGATTGTTTCCCTAAAGTCAACGTTCCTTCTGAATTGACCATTACATTATAATTTGAAGAACCACCCAAATTACGTGAATGACTGGAACTATTCAAACCATCAACACGTACGGTACTATTTACTCCAGACACATGAAGAGTCTCTTGAGGATTTGTAGTCCCAATTCCAACCTGCGCGACAGCGATAGTTGTAAAAGATAATACTAGAATTAGAAAAATATTTAATTTATTCATAATTGCACTCTTAAATTTGATGATTTTTAATTGCCCAACAATGGAGCATTGGCATTTCCTGAACTACAGACACACGCTGCACCTGTTTGAAAATTAATAGTAACTACCTCTCGATCACATGTAGTGTCATTAGGCGCTGGTAAACAAATCTCGTACTCAAAAACAACATCTCCTATAAATCCAGGACTCGGTGTATATGTATAATCACCATTGCTTGAAAAAGTAAAACTTTCTCCCGACGGATCTGGTGGAGAGATCACTGAAAATGTAGAACCTACTGGACTGCTACTATCCTTTACCGTTCCATTAAAGGTGTCGTTTCTACATCCTTCTTCATTTTTTGATGATGCATATCGTTGTAAAATCAACATTTTACCATCTCCATGATCATTTGAAGATGCTGTGAAATCAACTCTTGTAATTACTGAACCGACAGGAGCTAAATCCTCTAAAGTAAAAATTGCAATTCCAATCGTTCCATTATTATGAACTACACGACCAGAGTTCCAATAATCGACACCTCCTGGAGGAGCATTAAATAAAGGACCACTTTGATTAGTATTAGGTAATACAAACGTATCCCCTAAAAAAACCTCAGGACCACCACCGGAAGGTTCTCCATAAAACGAAATGTAAAAGCAGTTGTTAGCATTACGCTCAGTTATTGCAATTATCCCACCTTCATTTGACGGTATACCTGGACTATACCTTAAAGTTTGAATTTGTGAGTCTGTAGTTGCTACAGCAGCAAAATCAGTACATATATCATCACCATTATGATTTGAAGTAAAATAATGCGTTAAATCTCTATCTTGAAATGATTTCAGAGCATCATCATTCCAATCGACGTTAGAACTATTATTGTTGATTATTACATTTCCATGTCTTATCTCATTTCTACCATGCCCATCTGGCCCTAAACGAGTTAATTCATAAGCAGAAGGAACGGCCATTATATCATAAACCTCAGTGCCAATAGTTATTGATTCTAAAGTAGCTGGCTGATTATTATTAGCCTGAACATCCAACCATTGAAAAGTTACGTCAGTGCGTATAGAATTTGCTTGGGACTGACTTAAGGCACTAATGGCAAAAGAAAAAAATAAAGCAATTGTAAAAAACAACTCTAAATTAAGTCTACAAAAAAAGTTTAATCTCATGAATACCTTAAATTGGGACTACAATATTAAAGTAGTAAACTAACTTACTGGTTAAATGTATCTCAGTAAGTTAAAATACTCCATAAATTGACCGCAATTAACGATTAAAGTTGACAACACTAGGTTATTCAACCCATTAGATAAATAACATGAAGATGATCGAAAAGAATAAAAACCTAATAAACTACCATTTGATCACAGCACTAGCCCATGTAAATCCACTACCAAAGGCTGCTAATACAACCGTATCACCTTCCTTAACCTTACCTTCTTCCCATGCCTCACATAAAGCGATAGGAATGGAAGCCGCAGTGGTATTACCATATCTCTGGATGTTATTGTAAACCTGATCGTCTGATAACTGAAATTTCTTTTGAATAAATTGAGAAATACGCAAGTTCGCTTGGTGTGGAACTAGCATATCTATATCACTCACCTCAAGATTGTTTGCCTTTAAACCTTCCATAATCACCTCGCTAAAACGTACAACTGCATTTTTAAACACAAATTGACCGTTCATATATGGATAGTAAGGAATATCTTCTTGTGGGTTTTCTTCAATTAATTGAGGTACCCAATGGTTAGTAGATGGACCTTTAAGCGATAACTCTAGAGCATGTTTACCTTCACTATGTAAATGTGTAGAAAGAATTCCGTGACCATCCACTTCACTTCTTGAAAGAACTGCAGCTCCTGCACCATCACCAAAAATCACTGACACAGATCTACCGCGAGTGGTAAAATCTAATCCACCACTATGATTCTCTGATCCTATCACGAGTACATTTTTATACATACCGGTTTTAATAAATTGATCTGCAACTGACAGAGCATATACAAAACCACTACATTGGTTGCGCACGTCAATTGCCGGACAGGTATGAATATCCATCAATTCCTGAACTTGTACACCACAACCAGGGAAATAATAATCTGGCGATAAGGTGGCAAACACGATCATATCGATGTCTTCTTTTGAGATTTTAGCACGTTCTAGTGCCATTTCTGCAGCTTTAACACCCATGACAGCAGTAGAATTTCCGTCACCTTTTTTAATATGACGTCTTTCCTTAATACCAGTGCGTTCCTGAATCCAGGCGTCGTTAGTATCCATTAATTTGGAAAGGTCATCGTTAGTAACTATATTTTCTGGGACATATTTTCCCATTCCGGTAATGCGAGAAGTATACATATTTATCTTTGTAAGGGTCGCAAGATAAGACCTACTCTACATAAGGTACTAGAAGTTTTCCTTAATTTAATATGCATGCATAACAATTTGTTCCCATCAGATTTTCCGGATATACCAGATGCTCAAGTGCATTATGATGGTAATTTTTACGCTTTCGCGGAAGCGCAACAACTACTATCCAAATTATTTAAAGAAACACCATGGAGACAAAATAAGATTACGGTCTATGGTAAAGAACACGACGAACCTAGACTAACGCAACTCTATGGCGATCCAGAAATAAAATATGGATACAGCAATATCTCTTATAATGCATTACCATGGACGGAAACATTACAAAAAATTAAACAAGATGTTGAAAAAGCTACAGGAGCAACTTTTAATATATGTCTAATCAACAGGTATAGAGATGGGCAAGACTCCAACGGCTGGCACGCAGATAATGAAAAAGAACTAGGCATTAATCCCATAATCGCATCTATAAGCCTAGGACAGGAACGTTTTTTTCATTTAAAACATCATCATGAAAAGGACTGGCGGTTTAAATTTCTACTAGAACATGGTAGTTTATTAACCATGGCTGGTCAAACGCAACACACTTATAAACATCAAATTGCTAAAACCAAAAAACAATTGGTGAACGTATCAACCTTACTTTTAGGAAAATTGTTAAACCATAGTTTAGATAAGTGTTAACGTTAAGTAATACATAGTGATTGTAAATTGTTACTTTATTTTACGACTATATAATTATGGCAAGAGCAAAAGAAATATTACAAGACCTAGATGAAAGAGCAATAGACCGTATTATAGAAATGGGCTGGGAAGATCGTACACCATTTGATGCTATCGAGGCACAGTTTGGCGTTACAGAAAGTCAAGTAATTAAAATCATGCGTAACCAGATGAAGGAAAGTAGTTTCCGTATGTGGAGAGCTCGTGTTCAAGGTCGATCTACAAAACATGTCGCACAACGTGATCCAGAGATGGATCGTTTCCGTTGCTCTAGACAACGTCATATATCAAATAATAAAGTATCAAAACGATAAGTTTAATTCTTTATAATTTAAAAAAGGAGCAAACTTAGTTTGCTCCTTTTTTAATGACAACTTTTTTCAACACGTTTATTTTCAGAAAATTATTAAAATAAGTTGTAACAAATTAGTGTTATAAGATACTTATTTAGAAATTTGTCTAAATACCTAATTAAGTGAACAGCCTTTTTAAAGCATTAAATGATCATACCAGAAGAGCCATTCTTGAGCTTCTCAAAGAAAACGACCTCAACGCTGGAGAAATAGCAAATCATTTTCATATTTCTAAACCTAGCATATCGCATCATCTTGATTTATTAAAGCAAGCTGGTTTAGTAACGGCTATAAAAAATGGGCAGTACATCACCTACTCTATTAACACTACAGTTATGGATGAGTTAGTTCAATGGATTATGAAACTTAAAGACTAAAAAAATGAGAAATTCATCTTTACAAGAAACGGTTATTATCATCCTTACTCTTATACCATTTATATATTTAGGGTTCGTTTACAGTAGTTTACCGGACACATTACCGATGCATTGGAATGCAAAAGGCGAGATAGATCGCATGGGCAGTAAACAAGAGTTGTGGTTAATACCCATCTTACTTACTGGATTGATGTATGTTATTTTAAAATATGTTCCTAAACTAGATCCAAAAGGTCAAATTAAAAAAATGGGTAATAAATTTGGCCATTTAAGAGTTGCCATCACTTTATTTCAGACTGTACTTGCAGTAGGTATTATATATATGTCTACCACTTATAAGGATGGTGATACCAGTTCACCTACGTGGATTTTTATGATTATAGGATTATTATTTATTGTGCTAGGGAATTACATGCCAGCTATGAAACCTAACTATTTTGTAGGCATAAGAACACCATGGACGCTTGAAAATGAGAATGTATGGCGCAAGACACATCGTGTAGGTGCTATTTTATTTATTACATCTGGTATTATAATATTAATCACATCATTGCTATTTGATATGCAAATCGCTTTCTATGCAACCATTGGCACAGCATTTGCCATAGTAGCATGGACCTTTATTTATAGTTACACACTTTATAAAAAACTACAGTAATCATGAAAAAACAATCATTTTATTCGCGCTACTTCCTCTAATAGGTTTTTCACAAAACCTATTTAATAAAGGCAATAAAGAGGCAGAAAAAGATCCTACAGAATTAAACATTACAGAAAATGTTCAAGGAACACTATGGTTACCAGATGGTGTATCTAATCCACCACTAGTGATCATGTTAACTGGTAGTGGCCCAAATGATAGAGATGGTAATAGTGTGATGACTAAAAATGATAGTCATAAACAACTCGCTCTTGCTTTAAAAAAGGAAGGCATTGCCACCTATCGATATGACAAGCGAGTAGTAACACAAATGAAAAAGAAAAAAGTAGATCCTAATACTAGCTTTGACGATTTTATCACTGATGCACGTGATATCGTTGCATATTTTGAGAAAGACAAACGCTTTTCAAAGATTTACATCGCCGGTCATAGTCAAGGTTCATTAGTAGCATGCTAGCCGTTAATAAAAATATAGACGGGTTTATTTCACTAGCTGGTGCCGGAGAAGTTATTGATAACGTAATTGTCTCTCAAATAGCAGCACAAAGTCCCGGATTGGATACCATCGCGAGAACTACTTTTGATAAAATGCGTGCTCAAGAAGAAATTGTAGAAGATGTAAATCCTTATCTGATGCAATTACAAGGTCCGCAAATGCAACCATTTATGGAGTCCTGGATGGCGTATGATCCAGCAATAGAAATCGCAAAATTAAGAACACCTATTTTGATTATTAATGGAGATCGTGATTTTCAAGTATCTATAGAACAAGCAAAAATACTTCACACAGCAGCACCTTCTAGTCAATTAGAAATCATTGAAGGATTGAATCATGTACTTAAAAAGGTAGGCAAAGATGACATCGAAGCGGCAAAAAGTTATACCGATGTAAACTTCCCTATTCATCCTGTTTTAATAGAAAAAATGGTCGCTTTTATTAAGGAGTGATTTCTTTAATTCTAAGCTTCCGCGAAAGCGTGATTTCAACTACACAATATATATAAAGTCGTATTTTGCAATCATTTACAAAATAGACTTTATGATTTTTCAAGAGATAGTAGAAAAGGCCATCGACACAACTCCTTTCATCACTAAAGACACCATCGTTTTTGGTTTATTGATGATATGTCTCGCATTGGTATTTTATTCTTCTTCTTTAAAAAAAGGCTTTTGGGCAGGATTTTACAAGATTGTTCCAGCTTTATTGATGTGTTATTTATTACCTTCTATCTTAAGCTCCCTGGGAATTATTGCTCCAGAATGGACTACTATAGCTGAGGATGGTACGGTTACCGAGAATAGCTCATCTTTATATTACATGGCGTCGCGTTATTTATTACCTGCCGCACTAGTGTTGATGACCTTATCTATAGACTTAAAGGCCGTATTTAATCTAGGTCCTAAGGCACTTGTTATGTTTCTTACAGGAACGATAGGAATTGTTATCGGTGGACCTATCGCTATTTTAGTTATTGGCTCATTTTCTCCGGAGACAGTCGGTGGCGAAGGTTTTGACGCAGTATGGCGTGGACTTTCTACTCTTGCTGGTAGTTGGATAGGTGGTGGTGCAAATCAGACAGCCATGCTTGAAGTATATGAATTTAATCAAGCCAAATATGGTGGTATGGTACTGGTAGACATTGTGGTTGCAAACTTATGGATGGGTATTCTACTTTTTGGGGATAGGTAAAGCTGCAAAAATAGATCGATGGTTTGGTGCGGACAGTCGCGCGATAGAAGATCTAAAAAACGAGTGTCGGACTATACCGCAAGCGTTAAACGAGAAGCTACTTTTACAGATACGATGGTGATGTTAGGTATTGGCTTTGGAGCTGTCGCCATAGCTCACTTTGGAGCAAATTATTTATCTGATTTAATGAGTAGCATGGATGGGATTTCTAATAATATTTATTTAAGTTTTTTAACCAGTCAATTCTTTTGGATGATCTCCATAGCGACAATGATAGGAATCTTGTTATCATTTACACCAGCAAAGAGCTATGAAGGTACTGGCGCTAGTAGTATAGGAAGTATTTTTATTTATGTACTGGTAGCGACCATAGGAATGAAAATGGATTTAACGCAAATCGTAGAAAACCCTTTATTGATATTAGTTGGGATCGTATGGATGGCTATCCACGCTGGATTATTAATCCTTATGGCAAAACTTATTAAAGCTCCATATTTTTTCCTTGCCGTAGGATCACAGGCCAATGTAGGTGGTGCAGCCAGCGCTCCTATCGTTGCTGCCGAGTTTCATCCATCACTGACTAGTGTCGGTGTATTACTAGCCGTTTTTGGCTATGTAGTCGGTACTATAGGTGCTATAGCCTGTACAGTATTAATGCAAATTGTAGCAACATCTTAAAGATATTCTCTTAACTATTTCAAATGACTTTATGGTATAATTCAAACTTATATATCATATTTGCAGCCCAATAAAAAGCACATGAAAAACATATTTATAGTCTTAATTACATTATTCATTTTAACTTCTTGCAGCGAGGAAAAAAGAGGTAACATGATTGTTAACGGTACCGTAGATGGACTTAAGATTGGTAAATTATATTTACAGCAATTACAAGACACCACATTAGTAAATGTAGACTCGGTCATTGTTGATGGCGAGGCGCCTTTTCAAATGAGTGTGACTATAGATGAGCCACAGTTAATGTATCTATATCTAGATAAAAAAGATGGAACTATCTATGACGATAGACTGACCTTTTTTGCAGAAGATACTATCATCACTATAAATACATCGCTTGATAAATTTGAAACTGGTGCAGTTGTTTCAGGCTCAAAAAATCAAGAATTGTATAATGAGTTTAATGACATCAACAAGCAACTATCAGAACGATATACTGATCTTTTTAAACGCAGTATGAATTTAAGTCAAGCAGATGTAAGAGATCAAGTCTCTATCAATGCACTGTCTAATGACATTAATAAGCACTTAAAGAGAAAGGTAGGATATGCTTTAAACTTTGCGATGCGCAATAAGGATTATGAAATAGCACCATTTATACTATTAAAAGAAGGCTATGAAGCAAATCCAGTATACCTAGATAGTGCTTATAACATGATGCCAAAAAAATTCAGAGCAGTCGTTATGGAAAACAACTGTCTGAATTTATTAAAGAAAGAAAAGAGGAATTATAATTTATTGATGCGCTCAATAAGTTCTCCTCCTTTAGTTTCAAGGTCTTTACGCACACTCTTTAAGTGAGCTTTACGGTTATCAACACTTTTGTCGTTAACTTTTGCGATTAACTCATCAAATACAACAATACTATCATCTACAATTGCTTCTGTAGATTTTACATCTGCATCTGGGTTAGCATCTTGTTGAATTAATGCTGCGTCTATAATATCTCCTATTACAAAGTTGATATCTTGTTTAAGGTCTCTAATACTTGCCATGGTAAATTATTTTGTGCAAAAATACGCCAAAATTAAACGCTATAGATGAACGCTAAGTAATTTTGCTTCATTACTCGATTTCACTAATACATAAGGTACTGCCGCTGGTATTAAAATTGTTTGTGCCGACTCTAATTTATGATTTACACCATTACACAAAACATAGCAGGATTCTCCTATATTCATTAATACCATAAAGCTTTGGTGAGCATTTACAGCGATACGTTTACAGCCTTTAAAGAAAAGGTAATCTGTTGTAAAATATTGATTAGTCGCTAGGTTTTGATCTCCATGTTGTGCCGGATTATAATCAATTACATGATCATGAGACTCTTGATAATCACTTACCTCGATAGAGTCTTTTATATGTAAGTCTCTGGCATTTCCTAGATGATCTTTTCTGTCAAAATCATAAACCCTATATGTGATATCGCTGGATTGTTGAATTTCAGCTAGGGTAATACCAGCTCCTATAGCATGTATTAAACCTGGTTTAATAAAAAAAGAGTCGCCTTCCGTCACCTCGATTTGATTAAATAAATCCATCACGGTGTTTTCAGTTATCGCTTTCGCGAAAGCGTCTTTATTACTTTCTTCCTTGAATCCTAAAATAAGTCGTGAGTCTGGTTGCGCATCCATGATATACCACATTTCAGTCTTTCCAAAACTATTATGCTTTTTCATAGCCACCGCATCATCTGGATGTACCTGAATCGATAAATCCTGTGCTGCGTTGATATATTTGATAAGTAGTGGAAACTGTTTGCCGTGTAGTTCAATCACCTTTTTACCCAGTAAGTCTTGCGGAAATTTTTCTATCAACTCATTAAGATCAAGACCGCTGTAGGCACCAGTATTAATGACGCTTACGTCATTTTCAACGACTGAAATCTCCCAGCTCTCACCTAGTTGTGGTATGGGCGGCTCTATATTTTTTATTTTATTGAGCTCTTCGCCACCCCCCCATATTTTATCTTTTAAAATAGGCTCGAAACTTAACGGGTATAATTTCATTATTCTCCTTTATAGACTACAAAATTACGTTCTGTTTCATAGAGCTTTATTTCTATGTCGTACTTTGAGTCGAGTTTTGCTTTTATTTTATTATAAATCACATAAGCGATATTTTCTGCCGTGGGATTTAATGTTTTAAAGTCTGGCACTTCAATATTTAAATTTTTATGATCAAAGGCATCTTCTACTTCGGATTTGATAACATCTTTTAAGATTTTTAAATCTATAAGATATCCTGTATCTGGATCAACCTCTCCAGTAACGCCAACTTCAAGATCATAATTATGACCATGAAAATTAGGATTGTTACATTTACCAAAGATAGCAGCATTTTTTTGATCACTCCAGTCTTCTCTATGTAGTCTGTGCGCCGCATTAAAGTGCGCTTTACGATATGCCGTTATTCTCATGATATGTGATTATAATATTTATCAAAAATGATCTTAAACCATGCTGTATAAAGATCTGGTTGTGCTATCATATCCTCTTTAATGTCGTTTGCAGTCATCCATTTGTAACTTGCAACTTCATCTGGATTAATATCAGGATTTTCATTTGAGTAGCCTACCATTACATGATCCAATTCATGTTCTGTAAGTCCATTATCAAATGGAGCGATATAGATAAAATGGAATAATTCTTTAAGATCTGCGGTCATACCCATTTCTTCAACGAGTCTTCTCTTGCCAGCCTCAATATTACTTTCTCCATCACGTTGGTGACTGCAACATGTATTAGTCCATAAGCCAGGTGAATGATATTTACTTAGTGCTCTTTGTTGAAGTAAAATCTCATCCTTGTCATTAATAATGAAAACTGAAAACGCTCTATGTAAAAGTGCTTTTTCATGGGCCTCAATTTTTTCCATAAGGCCTACTTTTTCATCCTCAGGATTTACTAATATAACGTACTCTTTATTATCCATTATTTTAATTATAGTTTCAAATTTACGAAATGACGTTATATCTTTTCCTAGTCACCATGTTAACAAAAAACCGTCAGAGATCGTCTGACGGTTTTTTGTTGAACAGAAATTTATTATTTCAATTTCATAATTATGAATTCTGAACGTCTGTTAAGTTGATGTTGTTCTTCAGTACAATCCACACCATTAGAACATTCATTCACTAATTGATATTCTCCATAACCTCTAGCCGTTAAGCGATTTGCCTTAATACCCTTCATAATCAGGTAAGCTCTCGTACTTTTTGCTCTACGATCACTTAATTTAATATTATAACCATCAGTTGCGCGACTGTCTGTATGTGATCTTATGTCAATAATCGAGTTAGGATAAGCATTCATGAATGCAAGGACCTTTTGTAATTCAATCTCTGCATCATACCTAATATTGTGCTTATCAAAATCAAAATAGATCATATTAAGATCTAGTATATCATTTAAATCATCACCTACCTTAATATCAACAACCTTATCTTCTACTGCTTTTGCTACAGCAAGTGGTTGCTCTAATGTAGTAGAAACCTTAGGTGTTTGAACAAACTCTTCAGCAATAGAGAAATCTTCTTTTTGCGCTCTTATTGAATAATTCTGCCCACACTCTAGCACAAAGCTATAAGCTGCATCCTCACCTACTACGATAGATTTTATTTTCTTATTGTCTTTATCAAATAGAGTTACTGTTGCAAACGGCATTAATTCACCGTTTTCTTCATTAGTAACTATTCCATTAATATCTACAACACATTTCAGATCTTTAGTTTGTTTGAAACTGTAAATATCATCTAGCCCTTTACCTGATTTCCTGTTAGAACTAAAATATCCAGTCTTTAAACTGTCCTTAATTATAAATGCAAAATCATCATAAGAACTATTGACAGGCTTACCTATGTTGATCACTTCTTTACCTGGCATTCCTTTATCATTAGTCTGCACGACATAAACATCTAAACCACCTAAACCTTGATGACCTGTTGATGAATAATAAAAATCGCCATTATCACTTATAAAAGGAAATAAATCATTACCAATTGTATTCACTGACTTCACATTAACAGGCTCACTGAATTCACCATTTTCATCGATGGTAACATACCAAATATCTGATGTCAATCTATTATTTCCGTCGGTCATACTACCTGGGCGATCACTAGCAAAAAATAATCTTTTCCCATCCTTGCTCAAAGCTGGATGTGCCGTTGAAAATTCATCACTATTAAAAGGTAGCTCTGTAATATTCTCCCATGGAGTTGAAGAGCTCACTCTTGTAGCTTTTAAAATTTTAAGCTTATTGATTTCATCAGAGCTTGTTTTATAGCTACGTTTTACATAATTATTTCTAGTGAAGAACATGGTATTACCATGCTTGTAAAAACAGCGTTACTCTCGTGAAATTTTGTATTAAGTGTCTTGTTTAATTTTACTTCATCGTTTAATTCTAATGTTGTCGAATCTGCAGTGGCTTTATATAGATTTAAAAATACTCTTTCATTCCATTTGTGACGTCTTTTAACTAAAGATGCTGTATCCTGAGAGCTTGCATAAACGATAGTATTTGAATTTGGTAAATAAGATGTTCCGAAATCTTGAATCTCACTATTCATCTCAAGATTTTTTATCTCATATCTACCAGATTGTCTTTTAATCATCTCCAAATAGTTAGGCTGATTAAGATAATTATCGAGGTATTGATCTTCTCCCTTTACATCTGCATACAGGTCCAAAATCTCATCAGCTTTTTCATAGTCCCGGATTGCTTTTAAAGTCTGGATATATTTGAAATAATAATTACGATCTATAGATTCCGCATCAAACTGAAATACTTTGGCGTACCAAATATTAGCATTTGTGTAATCATTATTGTAATAATAAGTATCTCCTAATTTTTCAAAAACCTCTTTGTTTTCGTATCCATTTTTAACAATACTCAAATACATTTTTTGAGCATCAATATAAGCAAGGTCTTTATAATCTTGATTAGATTCTTTCACCTTTTCCTTTTGCCCAAAAGTCACACTTGACAGTAAGACAAATAGTATAAATAGTTTTTTAGTCATAATCTGTATA
>NZ_BBMK01000008.1 GCF_000755285.1 Nonlabens ulvanivorans
GAAGCAGTTAATTACAATAAAAACGCAATAAAAATTATACGTAGTTTTGAGGTTTCAAAAACCAGACCATTTCTATTAACGAATATAGTTTACTGAAGATTGCATTATTTGAAGAGGTACATTATTTTATCAATAGTTTTTTTAACAGCGAGCCTGATGTGTCATGCTCAAGAGCTGCCTAATAACAGTACCCCCCCAATACCTGCGGAAAAAACTACTGAAAAAGAAGCAGAAAAAGAAGCAGAAAAACTACAACAACCGGTAGCAGAATCCATAGAAATAGATACAGACACTTTACAACTTACTAAACCTAACGACTCTACTAAACGCAAACCTATACTAGAATACAAGCTCATTTCTAGCGCTACAGATTATAAAGAAATTGACCGCATTAATAATACTATCACACTTTATAACGAGGCAAAAATTATTTATGGTGACATTACTCTTGAAGCTGGTAAAATAGTAATGAATATGAATACTGGTGACGTATTTGCCTATGGAGTTATTGATACCGCTGGAGTTTATACACAAAAACCTGTGTTTACTCAAGGACAAAGCGTCGTGAAACCAGACTCTATTATATTTAATAAAGACACTCGCAAGGCTCTTACCTATAATTCTGTCACAGCACAAGGTGAATTTAATATCAAGGCCGAAGTAACAAAACGAGTAAACGATTCTGTCTATTTTATGAAGCGAGCGATTTTTACAACCTCTAAGGATCCTAATAATCCAGATTATTATTTTCTAGCTCGTAAGATTAAGTTTGTGCCTGGAAAGAAAATCGTTACAGGATTGGTTAACATGTACATTGCAGATGTTCCTACACCTATAGGTTTACCGTTTGCTTATTTCCCTATGACTACAGACCGTCGTAGTGGTGTGATTATTCCATCATTCGGTAATAATAATAATCAAGGATACTTTTTACAAAACGGTGGATATTATTTTGCTATCAATGACTATGTAGATCTTACCGTTCTAGGAGATTATTTTACAAATGGTAGTTGGGGGCTCTAGAATAGAAAGTAGTTATAGAAAAAGATATGCCTTTAATGGTAGTTTCCGTTTTTTATATGAGAACCAGATACAAAGTGAGCGCGGTTTTTCTGATTTTCAACAAACTAATAGATATAATATTAACTGGCAGCACAGTCAGGACGCAAAAAGCAACCCTAATAGCCGTTTCAGCGCTAGTGTAAACCTGGGAAGTAGTCAGTTTTTTAGACAATCATTTAATCAAGTAAATCAAAGTGCCACTCTGGTTAACAACTTAAGCTCTTCTATCTCGTATTCAAAGACTTTTCCTGGTGAGCCTCAAGTAAACGTTACCACCACGGTTTCTCATAACCAGAACACCAATACAGATGTGGTCAACCTGACCTTACCAACTTTACAGGCTAGTGTGTCTAGAGTTTTCCCATTTGCACCTAAGGAAGGTGCAAAAAAGGGTTAATCCATAACATTAACCTACAATACAATTTGAGAGGAGAAAATCGTATTGCTACTACTGATGATGATTTTTTAACCAGTAAAATGTTTGACGGTGCTATTAGTGGTTTACGTCATACCATTCCTATTTCTACAAATTTTAAAATAGCAAATTACTTCTCTGTAGGTTTAAATGCTAGTTATGATGAGTCATGGGTATTTGAAACCTATAGACAGTTTCTCGAAGACAACGGATCTGGTGGATTTGATACAGTGCGTGATACGGTAAGCGGTTTTGACGCATATCGCACCTATAATTATGGCGCAAGTATAGGAACTACAGTTTATGGTAACTGGAAATCGACTAATAAGGAGTCTAAGATACAGGCTATAAGACACGTTATGAGGCCTAGTGTAACCTATAGTGCAAATCCTAGTTTTGAACAGTATTATGATCGATTATTAGATGAACAAGGACTAGAAGTATCTGAAGAAGAACGTTTCTATAGTCGTTTTGAAGGTACGCTTTATAATGCACCTGGTAGAGTGTATTCTAGTAGTCTAGGTATAGGTCTTCAAAATACACTTGAGGCTAAAGTAAGAGACCGAGACTCTACTAAAACAGAGCTTAAAAAGATATCTTTAATTAAATCATTTAACGTTAACACATCCTACAATCTCGCAGGAGATTCTTTAAACTGGAGTCCTTTACAATTGAGAGGTGTTATCCCTATTTATAAAAATATAGATTTAAATCTGGATGCAAATTTAGATCCATATGCATTAGATAATACAAATCAACGCATCGATCGATTCAATATCAATAATGGTGGTAGTTTATTCCGGTTAACACGTGCTGGTGCGCGATTTAATTTCAGACTAAGCAATACAGATTTTGAAAAACAAGTAAATAAAAAAGACGACAAAACAGACGATCCTTTACAAAATAGAAATTTACAAAATGGTGGTCGTGAGGATGATCTTTTTGGAGCATCCATAGACTATGCAGATGGCACCACCTATGATCAACAAGAACCAGAAAAAGAGAGCGTTGATATAGACAAGACTAGATATCGTTTTAAAATCCCATGGAATTTAAACTTTGCCTATACTATGACTTACAATAATGCGCAAAGACAAAATGAAATCAATAATCAATCCTTAATGGTATCAGGTGATGTCGAATTATCTCCACGATGGAGTGTCGGTGGTAATACAGGTTATGATTTTGCAAATAAAGGTGTATCCTTTACCACATTGCGTTTTAACCGAGACCTAGAAAGCTGGCGATTAAGTTTTAACTGGACTCCTATAGGACCGCAAAACAGCTGGTTCTTCTTTATTGGTATTAAATCTGGTGCATTAAGTGACATTAAGTGGGATCAACGTAAGCAACCAGATCCGCAGTTCTAGAACTCGCCTCTACTCCTATTTTTAACTATCTTTATCTTATGAAAAAAATCATATACACAGACCTTGCTCCTAGCCCTATAGGACCTTATAATCAAGCTGTACTCGTAGACACACCACATCAAAAAACTTTATATACTAGTGGACAGATCGCTATCAATCCAGCAACTGGAGAATTGAAAATAGATGACCTTAAAGAAGAAACTCATCTAGTGATGAAACACCTAGAAAGTTTATTGAAACAAGTCGATATGACGTTTGAAAATGTGATTAAAACGTCCATTTTCTTAAGTGATATGAGCAATTTTGCAACGGTTAATGAAGTTTATGGTAGTTATTTTAATGAAGCTACTGCACCTGCTAGAGAAACCGTAGAAGTGGCCAATTTACCTAAGTACGTAAACGTAGAGATTTCAGTAATCGCAATGACCTTTTAATTATGTCTCTAGAAGCATCAGAACTTATATTAAACGATGATGGTAGCATCTACCATCTCAACTTACAACCACATCAACTAGCGCACACCATCATTACGGTAGGTGATCCAGATCGCGTAGGTGAAGTTTCAAAACACTTTGACACGATAGAACATCGTGTGGGCAAGCGTGAATTTCATACACATACGGGTACATTGAAAGGTAAACGCATTAGTGTCGTATCAACTGGTATAGGTACAGATAATATAGATATCGTTTTTAACGAGTTAGATGCGCTAGTTAATATTGACTTTAAAACGCGAAGTATTAAATCTCAATTGACTCAATTAGATATTATACGTGTGGGCACATCTGGCGCTGTACAATCTCACATTCCTGTGGATTCTTTTTTATTATCACAACGCGGGATTGGTTTTGACTCTTTATTTCACTGGTATGAAAATGATGGTGGTGATTCCGCTTTCGCGAAAGCGGTTGCAGAACAATTGCAATTATCAGAATTAGCAGCGAGACCATACACGGTAAAATGTAACTCTCAACTGGCAGACATATTTAAAAGTGATCAAGTCTTTATAGGCAACACGATAACTAACGTAGGATTTTATGGTCCGCAAAGTAGACAGTTGCGATTAAAGCCTGCTCATCACCAATTGAATTCAAGTATAGAATCATTTGAATTTAATGGCGAGAAATTAACAAATCTCGAGATGGAAACTGCCGGAATCTATGCTATGTCTAGCATGTTAGGTCATCGTGCCGTTTCTTTAAATGCCATATTAGCTAATAGAGCGACTGGAGAGTTCTCTAAAAACCCTAAGTCAATCGTTGAAAAATTAATAACCTTTACCTTACAACAAATCGTTGATAATTAACAAGGCTTTTACGCAAATCCTTTAACAGAGTTGTATTTTTCACAAGTGAAAGAACAGACTAAATATCCCATCAGACATAGAGACCTTAACTGGTTAAGTTTTAATGATCGTGTGCTACAAGAAGCAAAGGATTCTTCAAATCCGTTATACGAGCGATTAAAGTTTATAAGTATATTTTCTTCAAATCTTGATGAGTTTTTTAGAGTTCGTGTTTCTCAGTTGCGCCAGATTAAAAAGGTAAAAAAGAAACTGAGAAAGAAACTTGCCCTAAGACCTAATAAAATTCTCAAAGAGATATTATTAAAAGTAAATGAGCAGCAAGAAGAGTTGGGTTCTATCTTTTATGAATCTATCGTGCCTGAATTAAAGGAAAATGGTATTCAATTGCTATCTTATGAAGAGCTTATAGAGAATTATAGTGAAGATGCCCAAAGCTATTTTAATGATCATATTAAAGAGTACATAAAGCCTATAACCATAAAAGCGACTACAGATTCAGGCGTGTTTCTTGAAAATAGCGAGCTGTATTTTCTCGTCACTTTTATGTCTGAACATCACTATGGCATCGTTAATATACCGTCAGATAAGTTAAAAAGATTTATCACATTAAAGGTAAAAGACGGCACGCATGTGATTGCTTTTATAGATGATATTGTAAAATCTCAGTTACAAACATTGTTTCAAAAACAAGATGTTTTAAGAGCTTATTCAATCAAATTATCACGCGATGCAGAGTTGTATTTAGAACAAGAGGTGGATGTAGATCAAACGCTAGCAGATCAAATTTATGAGTCGTTAAGTCAGCGATTAAATGGTCAACCTACTAGGTTACTATATGACAGTACTCTTCCTAAAGAAGTTCGTAAAAACTTAAGGAAAAGTCTTGGTTTAGGAAAAATAGACATGGTTGCCGGTGGTAATTATCACAACTTTGATGATTTCATTAAGTTTCCGGATTTGACAAGTAACAAATCCTTGAAAGCTAAAAAACTGGAACCTATTGAGCATAAGTCTTTACATGGATCTAAGGATTATTTTAAAGTCATTAAAGAAAAAGATCAACTAGTACATTTTCCATATATGTCCTTTGACTATGTGCAAAATTTAATCAACCAGGCTGCAACAGATCAAGATGTTTTAGAAATTAAAATATCCTTATATCGAGTAGCAGATCATTCTGCCTTAACAGATTCTTTACTTCTGGCACTAGAAAATGGTAAAAAACTAACCGTTTTTATTGAGGCTAAAGCTAGATTTGATGAAGAGAATAATATTAAATGGGGGGGACGCATCTTTGAAGAAAAAGGTGCTCACGTTATTTATAGTTATCCCAAAATTAAGGTACATAGTAAGGTGTTACTAATCTTGCGAGAAGAGAAAGGTAAAGTACAACGATATGCATATATAGGTACTGGTAATTTTAATGCACAGACTTCAAAGTTTACTGTGATCATGGACTATTTACAGCTCACAATAAAATTACCAAAGAGTTACATAGAGTTTTTAAAGTACTACAAGGTGATATGATTATTCCTAGAGCAAAAAATCTATTGATATCTCCATTTACCACTCGTTCTACTTTTGAAGATCTTATAAGAAATGAAATAGATGCTGCCATTGCTGGAAAACCGTGTGGTATCACTGCAAAAATGAATCAGCTAGAAGATGAGAAGATGATCAAACTACTCTATAAAGCAAGTCAAGCTGGTGTACCTATAAGATTGATTGTTAGGGGGGGATTTTCCAGACTTATCCCAGGTCTAGATAAAATAAGTGAACACATTTACATGACTAGTATTGTAGACCAGTTTTTAGAACATGGTCGTATTTATAAATTTCATAATAATGGAGCTCCAGCTATGTATACTGGTAGTGCAGACTGGATGACGCGCAACCTAGATAGAAGAATTGAAGTTCTAACACCTATCTATGATCAGGACATCTTCAATGAACTAGACGATATTTTAAACATTCAATTATCAGATAACGTAAAAGCACGTATTCATACCATAAATGAAGATAATTTAATGGTTCGTAATCAAGAAAAAGAAATTAGATCACAATTTGAAATACACTCTTATCTTTTAAAAAAACACCACTAGATAAGATTGACAAGCTGATATGGTTATCGGATCGTAAAATTATAGGTGGTCGTTAAAACTCTTCTCACATTGGATGAGTTTTCTGATAATTCCTTTGTTACAATAATCACCGACTGTGATCCTTCATACGACATCGCTGGTTTAAACGTATAAAAATATAGGTCTGTTCCTGTACTATTATCTAGTGTTATTTCACTCATATTATAAATATTTGCTTGTTGTGTAATTTCATATGTCTCATGGTAAGCAGCTCCATTAAGTAAGGTTTTAAACTCCTCATCTATATTTAATGTGACATTAACTTCTCCACTTAAGGTTTCAAAATTATCGTCTGGTGTGCATGAAATAGTGATAAAACATATGGTCAGTAGTATAAATATTGATTTCATAAGATTAATTTTTCAAAGTATTTATAAGTAATTACCTTCAACAAGCATACCATACTTACCGAAACACGAACAGAACAAGGAACCTATTTATTCACATTATGTGATTATCTATTACAAGTACCAACAAATTATTAAGTAAACATTAGGATGAAGTAATCTATCTTTGTTAGACTTTTACTCATTATGACTACAATAAAGATAGGCGGCGTACCAGAGCATTTTAATCTACCATGGCATTTTGCTATAGAAGATGGAGCCTTTGAAAAAGAAGGAATTGATTTACAGTGGCAAGATGTTCCAGAAGGTACTGGACGCATGAGTAAATTACTGCGCACTCAAGAACTGGATGTGGCGTGTATTCTTACAGACGGAATCGTTAAAGATATTATTGCAGGAAACCCAACTCGTATTCTACAGGTTTATGTGGCATCTCCTCTATTATGGGGGCGTTCATGCACCAGGAACTATTGAAGCCGAAAAGACACAACAACTAGAAGACGGGAAGTTTGCAATTAGTAGATATGGCAGTGGCTCTCATTTGATGAGCTATTTATTGGCCAAAAGACATGGTTGGGATATTGAAGACCTAAGCTTTGAATTAGTAAACACATTAGATGGTGCTGTTGATGCTCTCTCTCAAAACAAAGCACAACTTTTTCTATGGGAACGTTACATGACACAACCTATAGTCGATCAAGGCATATTTAAAAGGTTAGAGACAATCGCTACACCATGGCCTAGTTTTGTTATTGCTGCGACACAAGATTGTATTTCAGAAAAAGAAGAAGCTCTAGGCAAAATGCTAGCAATCATAAATCGCTATACAGCAGATTTCAAACAAATACCTTCCATAGACCGTACGATAGCATCACATTATGATTTACAAGTTGGTGATGTACAACAATGGCTATTACGCACAGAGTTTAGTGATGACCAATTATGGAATTCTACAGTCGATAAAATTAATAAAGAGTTTAGTGCAGTAGGTATTATCGATAGAAAAGTCGCTTTAGATGAATTGATTTATGATATTCCCAAAACAGATGAAGAAGAATAGTTAAACGACTTCATTTACCATTGGATAGCCTCTTTACCCATCTTTTGGAGTAACTCATTCACCTTAGAAAAATGTTTATTCCCAAACCAGTAACCACGATTTGCACTTAATGGTGATGGATGACCGCTAGTAAGGATGTGATGTTTTTTCTTATCGATAAGCTTTGCTTTTCCTTTTGCAAATCCGCCCCAAAGTAGAAAAATAACATCTTCTCTTTCTTGAGAAATAGTTTTAATAACGGCATCTGTAAAGCGTTCCCAACCTTTTTTTTGCATGAGATCCAGCATCAGATTGTCTTACGGTAAGAACTGCGTTTAATAATAGTACACCTTGTTCTGCCCATCGTTCTAGATTTCCACTTTCAGGAATAGGTAAGGAAAGATCAGACTCTATCTCTTTAAATATATTCTTTAGTGATGGTGGATGTGCGATTCCATCAGCAACAGAAAAACACAAACCATTTGCCTGTCCAGCACCATGGTAAGGATCTTGACCTATAATCACTACTTTTACTTGATCTATTGGTGCAGTATCAAAGGCCGCAAAAATTTTACTCGCTGGAGGATAAACGATTTGATTTGAATATTCAGTTTTTACAAATTCTGATAATTCTTTAAAGTAATCACTATTAAATTCATCTTGTAGTGCTGTTTTCCAGCTGTTTTCTATTGATACTTCCATGGTTTCAAATTTAAAAAAATAGCTGATTCATTAAAGGTTTACTAAACAAAACAATTTATAAATCTCAAATCAAAATAGGCCCTTAAGTTATATTTATAAAACTAACTTATAATTAATTCTAAATCCTGCGACTACTACACTGTCCTAGTGTATTTTTGTATAACAATTATGAGTAAAATTTCCAATAAAACCATTCAAGATTTAGAATTCAACGTTGTGTTGGATCAAGCATCTTCCTTTTGTACCACTACAGATGGTAAGAAAAACATGCTTTTACTTGAGCCACTTACCTATCGCAGTGCGGTTAAAGACTCTTTACAACATACTAACGAGTACTTACAATCCTATTCTAGTGAGTACCGCATACCTAATCATGGGTTTGATCCTATAGAGAAGGAATTGCAACTGTTAGGTATAGAAAATTCGACTTTAGAAAAGGATAGTATCCGTAAACTCGCAATTTTACCACGCACTGTAAATGAACATATTACCTTCTTTAAAAAGCAGCAGCTTTTATTTCCTAAACTATTTTCTAGACTTGAGAAGATAGAAAAGAATGAATATGTACCACAAGCTGTAGACGCTGTTCTAGATCGTTTTGGTGAAGTTAAAGATGACGCGTCACCAGATCTTAAAAACTTAAGAAGAGAAATGAATAGTGTTAAAGGCCAGCTCAATGGTAGCTTTGGCGCAGCACTTAGTCATTACTCTCAAATGGATTACCTCGATGAAATCCGTGAAACGGTGATTGAAAACCGCCGTGTACTCGCTGTAAAAGCAATGTACCGTAGAAAGGTAAAAGGAAAGGTAATGGGAAGTTCTAAAACCGGAAGCATCTCTTATATTGAACCAGAACGTGTACTAACGCTTTCGCGAAAGCTTGCTGAACTAGAAGTTGAAGAGGCAGAAGAAATCCACCGTATTCTCAAAACACTTACGGAAACCTTGCGCCCATTTCTTGAAGAATTTAAAATTTATAGAGATTATTTAACGCACACAGATATCATTGCTGCAAAAGCTCGCTATGCACAATCCATAGAAGCTCTTTTACCTATTATGGTCGAGCATCGAGAACTAGAGCTAGTTGATGCTTATCACCCTTTATTACTAGTTTCTAATAGAGCGCGTAATGAAAAAACCTATCCACAAACGATAGGTCTTAAAGCAGACAATCGCATTATAGTAATTTCTGGACCTAACGCTGGTGGAAAATCAATCACCTTAAAAACGATAGGTTTACTACAATTAATGATTCAAGCTGGATTTTTAATTCCAGTTCATGAGAAAAGTAGAATGAGCATTTTCAAGCACGTTCTTACAGATATAGGTGATAATCAAAGTATTGACAACCATTTGAGCACTTATAGCTATCGATTAAAAAATATGCGAGGTTTTCTTAAAAAAGCCGATGATAAAACGCTGTTTCTAATTGACGAATTCGGTACTGGATCAGATCCAGAACTAGGTGGCGCACTGGCAGAAAGTATGCTAGAAGAGCTCTATAGCCGTAAAAGTTTTGGTATCATCACCACGCATTATACGAACTTAAAGATGCTGGCCAATGAATTGCCTGAAATGACTAATGCAAATATGCTTTTTGATGCGCAATCATTAGAGCCAATTTATAAATTACAATTAGGTGAAGCTGGTAGTTCCTTTACTTTTGAGGTAGCACAAAAGAATGGTATACCTTACTCGCTGATTAATAAAGCCAAAAAGAAAGTAGAACGTGGTAAAATTAGGTTTGATAAATCTATTGCTGCGCTGCAAAAAGAGCGATCAAACTTGCGTAAAAACAATGAGTCTTTAAGAGAACGTGAGATTAAGGCCACTCAAAAGGTTAATAAACTAGACGACACTCAGGACCGTGTGCAGCAAAAGTTACTTGACTTTCAAGAAATGTATGATAGTTATCAACGTTATATACAGTTAGGTAAAAAATTTGATGGCCTGGCTACAGACTTTTCAAATAATAAAAAGAAAAAATTACTGGTCGATGAGCTTATGAAAATGGTCATCACTGAGAATGTGAAACGCCAGCCGCCACCTAAAAAAGTGGAAGCCAAAAAACACAAGCAAGAACAAGGCAAGAAAAAGCAACTAGAAAATGAAGTCATTCAGAAGGTTGCTAAAATTAGAGAAGAAAAAAAGAAAAACCCAAAACCAGTTGTTGCTCCTAAACCTAAAGTGACTCTTAAAAAGAATGATCGTGTACGTTTATTAGATTCAAAATCTATAGGTACAATTGATCAAATTGAAAGAGGTAAGGCGACTGTTAATTATGGTATGTTTACTACTATTGTATCTGTGGAACAGTTAGAGAAAGTATAATGAAGAATAAGCAAAATGAAGTGATTCTCTTTGACGGTGTTTGCAATTTGTGCAATAACGCCGTGACCTTTATAATTAAAAGAGATTGTAAAAATCATTTTAGATTTGCAGCGTTACAAAGCGATATTGGTGCTTTATATCTTAAGAAACACCGTATTGATCCCACAGAAATTGACAGTATAGTATTAATTCGTGGTGAACGTGCTTTTACAAAATCAAGTGCCGCATTACGTATTGCTCAAAAAATGAATGGTTTGTGGCCACTACTGTATGTATTTGTAATTGTTCCAAAGTTTATCTCAAATGCTGTTTACGATTATATAGCCAGTAGTAGGTATAAGTGGTTTGGAAAGCAAGAAAGCTGTATGATCCCAACTGATGAACTGCGTGATAAATTCCTTCATAAGTAGGATGAATCATTTGTTAATCAAAGGCCTAGGTTTCTTATATTTAGCACTAAATTTAATTTAGTGAAAAACTTTTTACAGGCACATTAGCTTTATAGTCTACGCAGGCTTATGTTTAGCCGCATTTGGCTATTTCTTTATGGGACAGCTATCAGGTACTGATACGAGCTTTGTAGATAATGATATTGTACAAGAAGAACCGATTATCGATGAATTGACATCAGATCAAAACGAAACTACTCCTACAATTAACACGACTCTAGATCAACAATTAGATTCAATAGCTGCTGCAAAAGCGCTTACCAATATTCTAACTACGAGTGAAGATTCGCTTGACAATACCAATAATGAGATTTTAGATCCTGAAACTACACCGGTAGATTCTAGCGATAAAGCAATCATCGCTGCTATAAGTAGTAGTAAAGAAATACCTGTTTATGAAGCTAATACCTTTGTAATAACGGATCAAAATGGGAATCAAATAACCAGTTGTAGCACCTTTACTACTATTTATAAAAACAACCCTAAAGTTAAAATTCCATATCCATGTAGAGCATATGGTAATGAATTGAAGGAAATACTAAGTGCTAACCCTAAAGCCGAAATTATAATAAATGGTTACTCTTCTAATGCTGAAGACGCTGATATGGGTATGAAGAGAGCTCAATATGTTAAAAGGTTACTGACTAATATAGGAGTAAACGATAATCAAATAGCACTTAAAAGTGATACAAAAGATATTCCGTTTAAATCTGGTATTGCACAAGGTGGCTTAGATATTCAAGTATTGAACGTAAATGAGGATTCATCAAACAGTAATTCTAAAAAAGCTAATTCAGTAACAGTGGTTAAACCATCTGTTGCTGCAGGATCAGGACCATATGCTTATCAAAGATTTACAAAAGGGTATCAAGGTGATTTCTTTTATGGTAATAGGGCTTTTACAGCTTATGTAAAAGAGGTAAAGAATTACCTTAATGAAAAACCTAGTAAAAAAGTCTATGTATATGCATATACGGATACTGTAGGTAATGCAACAGACAACTTTAACATAGGGAAAGATAATGTGAATACAGCGAGACGCCTTTTGATTCAAAATGGTATTGCGTCTAATCGAATCGTTTCCATTTCAAAAGGAGAAGAATCATCTGGTGCCACTGGCAATAATCGCAGTATAGTAGTTATCGTAAAATAGAGATATGGAGTCATTTTTAAATTCCCCCCCAATAGGTATATACTTAGTTCTTTTTTTGATGTTACTAGGTGCTTTTTTAATTGGATATCTTTTTGGTAATCAAAAGGATGAGAAACAAGTTGTTAATGATAAAGTTAAACAGGTTGTTGCACAAGTACGAGAAGTAGAGCGCAAGTTAGACCGAGTAGAAAAACGTGTCGAAATATCAGATTTAAGTGAACCTGGTCAAGTGCGTGCTATGAAGACTAGAGATAGAACAGGTAAACTATCTGACGATGCTAAAACGGAGATTGTAGAAAGCATTCTAGATCTAGAATTTATAGGTAAAGGCAACCCGTCAAATCCGGATGATTTCCAAAAAATTGTAGGTATTGGTCCTTTTGTAGAGGAAAAACTTAAGAGCATAGGGATAAACAGTTATGAACAACTCTCAAAACTACGTGATCAGGATACAGAGGCAATTACAATGCTTATAGAGTTTTTTCCAGGACGTATACACAGAGATGACTGGAAAGGTCAAGCAACAGCTCTATTGAAATTAAAAAGTAAGAATAAATAAATAATTTATTTCTTTAATAGAAGATATAAAAAAGCGCAAATCTCACGATTTGCGCTTTTTTATTTAAATAATACGTGAGGTTACTGATTTCCTAGTATAATAGGTAATCCACCGCTTTCGCCGCCACCTATTACGATTACTTTAGAATTAGGAGATTGAGACAGCATAAGTGTTGCTTCAATTCCTTTTTCAGTAAGAATTTTATCTGTAAGTGAGGCACTTAAAATACGGTTTGCAACCGCTTTACCTTCGGCATCAATTTTTTGACGTTCTGCTTCTTTAGTTGCCTTTGTTAAACGGAATTCATATTCTAATGATTCTTGCTCTTGCTTTAATTTACGCTCAATAGCTTCTTTAATCTTTGCCGGTAGAGTAACATCTTTTACTAGGACTCTATTTACAATGAT
This sequence comes from Nonlabens ulvanivorans, assembly GCF_000755285.1. Lineage (GTDB taxonomy): Bacteria > Bacteroidota > Bacteroidia > Flavobacteriales > Flavobacteriaceae > Nonlabens > Nonlabens ulvanivorans_A. Next base: position 13,282 of record NZ_BBMK01000008.1, read on the forward strand.
GTATTGGGTAGCAAGTTCTTTTTGCACTTCTTCAAGAATTTCTTGTTGGATGACATCTCTTTTACTAGAATATAATTGCTCAGGAGTATAACGACCTACTACACTACGTGCTGCCGCACTTATCGCTGGTGCAAGAATCTGAGATTTATAATCAATACCTTTTTCTTGATGTAAGAAAGGTAACTTGTCATATTCTGGCATATACCATACCGTTGCATCAACCTTAACTTCTAATCCATTAACTGAAAGCACTTGCATTTGATCCGAAACTGATTGTTGTCTTGTAGGATAAACAATCATATCGTTCCATGGTGCGATGATGTGAAAACCTTCTCCATATGTGTTTTCTAGATCTACACCATTTCCTAAAGTTTTAAATAAAACACCAGCTTGTCCTGCACCTATTACTACAGAACTTTTAAATACTATTATTACTAAAATAACAATCGCAATGATCGCTACTAGTCCTGCTTTGGGTAATTTTTCCATTATAATTTAAATTTAGTTTTGAAGTGTTAAAATACGACACAACAAATGAATCAATCGCAATCTCTAGTTAAAAAGCTGTAGAACTACAATCTAAATTCAAACATGTATAATGCCCTTTTATATAAGGCCGCTATATTTTCTTAAGAACCATTCTAGACCTAATAATAATAAAATTAAGCCCAGTAAATATTGCCAATCTACTAAACTAGCATAACTGGTACTAGATCGTTCTACAGGTTTTAAGAGTGGATTCTGCATTAGTTGCGAAACGACCTGTTCAATCTGACCTTGATAATATACATCATCAACACCTATCAGTTGTTTCATGCCTTGATCCTGCGCACTGATAAATTGCTTTTCTACATCAAATTCAAGGATACTTAATGAGCCACTCTGGCTTAATTGATCATTTTCAACCTTAACAGTAAATCTGTAATCACCAGCTTCTAAACCACTTAAATCAACCGTATAGCTGTTACCTTCTAAAATAAAAGGTCTTACCGTGCGATTATTAGTTGCCGTATGCACTAATGTCATATTGAGAATACCATTATCTTCAAACTCATAATTCTTATCCAGATATTGAGCATTGACAATGATTTTTTGATTCTGATAATAAAAAGTCTTATAGTCCAGCTCTAATCGATTACGTCTTTTATTTGAAGCAAGATATTGAATCTGACTACCTACTAAATCATCCCAGTTTTTAAAATCTTTTTCGTCTAGATAACTTTGTGCTCGCCATCTCCAGAAACCTTCGGCTAGGAACACTGCGTGTCTTGTATCACTCTCTTCATAAGTAAACCACAAAGGCTGTTGAGTTTCTACATCACCTATAGATTTATATAATAAAACATCTGGTGCTGTGTTCATTCTTACTGCACCAAATGGAACTTGTACAGGAGGATAATCCTCATAACTAAATCCTTCTAAGTTAAAAGTGGTGTAAGACGTATTTAAAATAGGTTGTACCTCATCCACTTCTTCATCTACTTCAATACTATAAGCAGACATCTGACCATTTAAAAAATCGTAATCGGTACTAGGACCTGTAATAGTCCATGTATTTTTATTAAGTTGTTTAGCTTGGTTATACGCTTTCGCGAAAGCATTATCAGGACTGTAGAAAATAACCATGTTATAATCATTGAGGTCTGGATTATCGCCCGTATTTTGAATACTAACATCACGTTGCTGATTAGATGCTATCGCTTTTTTAAGAGCTGCTAGATCTGGATGCATGACGTTACTTAAAATCAATATTTTTGTCTGTTGGTCAATAACTTCTACAGCAAAATTGCGGTAATTATTGTTCGTATTCTTTTCTGCAGTTAATGGTGTAAGAAATGCTCTTAAAGATTGAGTACCTACCTTTTTACTCGTTAAATTGAGGTTGATAATCTTAGAAGAATTTTCTTTAGAGAAACGTATTTGTTCTTGATGCAATGTAGTATTACCACTCGTTATTTTGAACTGAGTTGCGATGGCATCTGATCCACTATATGATGTAAATACCTCAACAGGAAATTCATTATTCAAATAAGAATACCGATTCACATTGAGCTGGGTTATCTTAAGGTCTGGATAATTTGTAGTATCTCCATAAATAATTGGATAAATAGCAGATTTTGCATCAATAGAAGCATAGCTATAACTATTACCACTAGTTTGATTACCGTCTGTAAGAATTATGACGGCTTTATTGCGGTCCTTGAATAGTTTTTGTGGCTGTTGTATAGCATTAAAAATGTTAGTCTCGGCACCTGTAAATTTAATACTATCTAGCGGTTGAATAATATTAGAAAAACCAAAGCTTTGAACCTCAAAATTTTTCTTTATTGATGGATGATTAACTAGAGAATTGTAATCTGCTTTTAATTCCTCACTAGCATTTAGTTGCGCTATGGAACTAGAATTATCAAGTTCTACTAACAATAATGGTTTAATCGTTTGATAGGTTGTCTTATCAAACTTAAGGTCTAAGAAAAGAATTAAAATAGCAAAAACCGTGAGAAACCTCAACAAGGCAAACCACGGTTTTCTTTTACTATTTTTTTTAGTAGAAAATATATAACCATACTGGAATAAGGCTACAAGGGCTGCAACAATAGCCGCAAGAATAATCCATAATATAGTCATAAAATCAATCTATTTACTAGGTAAGCATACCGCCATCCACGTTGAGAGTCTGACCAGTTACATAAGTTGAAAGGTCACTACCTAAAAATACACAAGCATTTGCAACATCTACTGGAGAGCCACCACGCTTTAATGGAATTGCATCTCTCCATCCTTGAACAACGTCTTCATTTAATTTACCAGTCATTTCTGTCTCGATAAAACCAGGAGCAATTGAGTTACATCTTATATTTCTAGATCCTAATTCTAGGGCTACAGATTTTGAAAAACCAATGATTCCTGCTTTACTAGCTGCATAGTTAGTTTGTCCAGCATTACCTTTAACACCTACTACACTGCTCATATTAATGATACTACCTGAGCGTTGTTTCAACATCGTACGTTGAACAGCTTTGGTCATATTAAAGACAGATTTCAAGTTCACTTCTATTACTTGATCAAAGTCTTCCTCACTAATACGCATTAAAAGGTTATCCTTTGTGATACCTGCATTGTTGATTAATATATCAACCGTACCAAAATCTTCAACAACCTGTACGACTAGGTCTTGAGATTCTTGAAAACTGGCAGCGTTACTTTTATAAGCTTTGGCTTTAATGCCTAGAGCGGTTAGTTCTTTTTCTAATTCTAAGGCTGGCGCTTCAGAACTGCTGTATGTGAATGCCACATTTGCACCATGTTGTGCATAAACTTGCGCAATTCCTTTACCTATACCTCTACTAGCTCCTGTAATCAGAGCTGTTTTACCTTCAAGTAATTTCATAGTTGGTTCAATTAAAAAAGTCTAGACTTCTCTTAAATAAAGAAAAGTCTAGACCATATGATTTAAAAATTAGCCTATTACTTCAGCTACTTTTTTACCTATTTCTGCTGGAGAATCTACAACGTGAATTCCACATTCTCTCATGATAGCTTTTTTAGCTTGTGCAGTATCTTCAGATCCACCTACAATGGCACCTGCGTGACCCATAGTACGACCAGCTGGAGCAGTTTCTCCTGCGATAAAGCCTATAACCGGTTTCTTATTACCAGTTGCTTTAATCCATTGTGCTGCATCAGCTTCTAATTGTCCACCTATCTCTCCTATCATAACGATAGCTTCAGTTTCTGGATCATTCATAAATAATTCTACAGCTTCTTTAGTTGTAGTACCTATGATAGGATCACCACCGATACCGATAGCTGTTGAAATTCCATAACCTTGTTTTACAACTTGGTCAGATGCTTCATAAGTAAGCGTTCCAGATTTTGAAACGATACCTACCTTTCCTTTTTTGAATACAAAACCTGGCATAATACCTACTTTTGCTTCTCCTGGTGTGATGACACCTGGACAGTTAGGACCTACTAGACGACAGTTTTTATCTTTAATATAGTCTGCAGCCTTTACCATGTCAGCTACTGGAATACCTTCAGTAATCGTAATAATTACTTCGATTCCCGCGTCTGCAGCTTCCATAATTGCATCTGCAGCAAATGCTGGCGGTACAAAAATGATAGTAACGTTTGCTCCAACTTTCTCAACCGCTTCAGAAACAGTGTTGAAAACAGGCTTATCTAAGTGAGTTTGTCCACCTTTACCTGGTGTTACTCCACCTACTACGTTTGTACCATATTCTATCATCTGGCCAGCGTGGAATGTTCCTTCACTACCAGTGAAACCTTGTACTATAATTTTAGAATCTTTGTTTACTAAAACGCTCATTTATATATATTTAAGTTGAGTTTTATTTTTTACTTTTCGCTTGGGTGACTCGTTTGATGAATCTCTATAATCTTATTTTCTGAGACTTTAAAGATAGAAATAAAATAACCTATAGGTATTTCTTCTCGAGGATTTTCTACGGTTTTTACAAACACTGTAAAACGCGCTGCTACTTCATCCTTTTCACTGATCATGTGCGTTATTTCTGTTCTCATACTTTCATATGACGACGCTGTTGACTCAGTCAGTCTGTAATATTCATTATAATCGTATTCTCTATAACCAGAACTAGCATGCCAGTGTGTTCTAAAATCTGGGTGTATGAAATCTTTAAATAAATCAGGATTGATAAACATATCTGATTCTAAAAATGATCTTATAATTTTTTTAGCTGCTGCTGACATTTATTTATTTTTGATAAAGTTAGGTAACATTCTTATAGCTGCCAGCTCTCTAAACTTTTCTTTAGCATTTGAAGCTGGTGAACCGAATAATACATCACCTGGTTTAACATCTTTTGAGACACCACTTTGTGCCATTATTTCACATCCTTTTCCTAATCGTATATCACTGCGTATACCTACTTGTCCCCAGATTTTAACCTCATCTTCAATTACCACACAACCAGATATACCTGTTTGACTTGCAATAAGGACGTGTCGACCAATTACTGTGTCATGACCTATATGAACCTGATTATCTAGTTTACTACCTCTACCTATCGTTGTATCACCACTGACGCCACGATCGATCGTACATAAACTACCTATTTCTACATCATTATCAATGATAACGCGTCCATTACTTAATAATTTATCATAACCTTCTGGTCTACGTTTGTAGTAAAACGCATCTGCTCCTAACACAGTTCCAGAATGAATGGTTACATTATCACCTACAACACAACGATCATTGATAGATACATTACTGTGTATGACACAATTTCTTCCAATAACGACATCATTACCTAAAAAGACATTGGGTTGTATTATGGACCCTTTACCTACTATTGGTGGATTGGTATTCGCTTCCGCGAAAGCGTGAAATGGAGCAAAGTGCTGTGTTAATTTATTGAAATCTCTGAATGGATCATCTGATATCAAAAGTGCTTTACCTGAAGGTGCTTCCACCTTTTTATTGATTAAAACAATGGTTGCATCACTTTGCAGTGCCTTATCATAGTATTTGGGATGATCTACAAACACAATATCTCCAGGCGTAACCACATGAATCTCATTCATACCAGTGACCGGAAATTGATCATCACCAACATACTCACAATCTATGAGTGCAGCGATATCCTTAAGACGATGTGTTTGCGAGAACTTCATTTATTCCTTCATTCGTTCTTGATACGAACCTTTCTCAGTATCAATACGTATTTTATCTCCTTCATTAATGAAAGTGGTACATTAACTTCAGCACCGGTTTCTACAGTGGCTGGTTTACTAGCGTTTGTGGCTGTATTCCCTTTAAGACCTGGCTCTGTCGCTGTAACTTCTAGAACCACATATTGTGGCATATCTACAGAAAGTGGAGAGTCATCTTCAGTATTAATTTGAATCTTAACTACTTCACCTTCTTTTAAAAGACCAGGTGCGTCTAACACTGATTCTTGTAAACGAATTTGCTCATAGTTATCGGTATTCATGAAATGATAACCTTCAGGATCTTGATATAAGAATTGAAATGATTGAGTTTCTACTCTAATATCTTCAATTTTATGCCCTGCAGAAAAAGTATTATCAATCACTTTTCCATTAGTAACACTTTTTAATTTTGTTCTTACAAAGGCTGGTCCTTTACCAGGTTTAACATGTAAAAATTCAATAATCTTATAAATATCGTGATTGTATCTTATACACAATCCTTTTCTAATGTCGCTTGTACTTGCCATATCTTATTAGTTACTAGCTACGTATCCTCTCATGATACCTCGCTTTGAGTTTTTTATAAATTCTATAATTTCATCTCTTTCATTAGTCGCACTCATTTCTGCTTCTATGATTTGAACTGCTTGAGAAACGTTGTAATTCTTTTGGTAAAGAATTCGGTAAATATCTTGAATTTCTCTGATTTTCTCTAATTCAAAACCTCTTCTTCTTAAACCGACAGAATTAATCCCTACATAACTTAACGGTTCACGTCCTGCTTTTACAAACGGTGGAACGTCTTTTCTGACCAATGATCCACCTGTAACAAATGCATGACTACCTATTTGACAAAATTGTTGAACAGCCGCCATACCAGCAAGTACAACGTGATCACCTACTGTTATGTGTCCTGCTAGAGTACTATTGTTTGAAAATATACAATTGTCTCCAACTACACAATCGTGTGCAATATGGCAATATGCCATAATCCAGCAATTTTTACCTATGACCGTTTTCATGCGGTCTGAAGTACCACGATTAATGGTTACACACTCTCTAATAGTGGTGTTATCTCCTATTACAGTAGTCGTATCTTCATCTTCAAACTTTTTATCTTGTGGTATGGCACTTATTACTGCACCTGGAAAAATACTTACGTTTTTACCGATGCGTGCGCCTTCCATGATGGTAACATTTGATCCTATCCATGTTCCTTCACCTATAATGACATCATTGTGAATAGTTGTAAAAGGTTCAATGACTACATTCTTGGCAATTTTTGCTCCTGGATGTACGTATGCTAATGGTTGATTCATTATTTTACTTTTGAGATTTGTGCCATTAACTCAGCCTCGGCACATAGTACACCGTTTGCATAAGCATAAGCTTGCATGTGACAGATACCTCTTCTAATAGGAGTTATTAAATCACATTTAAATATAAGCGTGTCTCCTGGAGAAACCTTGCGCTTGAACTTTACATTATCCATTTTCATGAAGAACGTTAAATAATTTTCTGGATCTGGAACGGTACTTAATACTAATATACCACCTGTTTGAGCCATTGCTTCTACGATAAGAACACCTGGCATTACAGGAGCTCCTGGAAAGTGACCATTGAAAAACTGCTCATTCATTGTCACATTTTTCAATCCTATTACATGACTATCTGATAGTTCAAAAATCTTATCAATTAATAGGAATGGTGGCCTGTGAGGTAAAACTTCCATGATTTTAACCACGTCCATTAATGGCTCTTTACTCAAGTCTACCTTAGGAACATTATTTCGAGCTTCTAGCTTAATAAGTTTGGAAAGCTTTTTTGCAAATTGAGTATTCACATAGTGACCAGGCTTATTTGCGATAACCTTACCTCTAATTCTGGTACCAACTAAAGCTAGATCTCCAATCACATCTAGTAATTTGTGACGTGCAGCTTCATTAGGATAATGCAATGTTAGATTGTCTAGAATCCCATTAGGCTTTACAGATACGTTATCCTTATTAAAAGCCTTTTTAAGGTTTTCCATAGTTTTAGTAGATAGCTCTTTATCTACATAGACTATCGCGTTATTTAAATCTCCACCTTTAATCAAGCCGTGCTCTAATAACATTTCAATCTCATGTAAGAAACTAAATGTTCTTGAATCTGATATTTCAGCTTTAAAGTCAGATATTTTTTCTAAAGTAGCATTTTGAGTACCTAAAACTTTTGTGCCAAAATCTACCATAGTTGTTACCTGATAGGAGTCTGAAGGCATAAGAATGATCTCACTACCGGTCTCTTCATCACGATAAGATATGACATCTTTAACAACATATTCTTTACGATTTACCTCTAAAGTATCGATACCAGCTTTTTCTAATGCTTCGATAAAGAATTTTGATGATCCATCCATAATAGGTGGTTCACTATTATCTATCTCAATTAGGCAATTATCTATTTCTAAACCTACTAAGGCAGCTAGAACATGCTCACAGGTATTAATATGAACGCCGTTTTTATCTAAAGTGGTACCACGTTTTGTGTCTGTAACATAGTTTGCATCTGCTTCAATTACTGGCTGACCTTCTAAATCTACACGTTGAAATTTATAGCCGTGATTTGCTGGTGCTGCTTTAAAGACTAATGTAACATTGTTTCCTGTGTGCAATCCTACACCTGTTAAGGAAATATCTTTAGATATAGTCGTCTGTTTAAAATCTGTAGTTGTCATCTATGAATTTTTTTTTTCAAGATCAGCAATCCTGCTGTCTAGCTTTTTTAAATTTTTGAAATATACATAAGAGCGGCTCCAGTCTCCATAGTCAAATGCTGGAGAACCTTGTATCACCATATCATTTTTAATGTTTTTACCTACACCACTTTGAGCTTGTATACCTACATTATCACCTATAGTTATATGTCCCGCAATTCCTACTTGACCACCTATACGGCAGTTACTTCCTACTTTTGATGATCCAGCGACACCTGTTTGAGCAGCAATAACAGTGTTCTCGCCTATCTCTACATTATGTCCTATTTGTATCTGATTATCTAGTTTAGCTCCTTTTTTAATAATAGTAGCGCCCAAAGTTGCTCTATCTATAGTTGTTAAAGCACCTATATCAACATTATCTTCAATAATAACAATTCCGGTTTGAGGAATTTTATTATAAGTCCCATCTGGATTAAGTGAAAAACCAAACCCATCTGCTCCTACAACAGCACCTGCATGAATGGTTACATTATTACCTATTATGGTGTCCGACATAATTTTTGCGCCGGCATGTATGACACAGTTATCTCCTATAGTAACATTATCTGAAATATGAACTTGTGAAAATATTTTTACGTTATCACCTAGTTTGACATTTTGAGAAATATAAGCAAATGCAGCTAGGTAAAGACCATCGCCTTTAACCACTGATTCATGCATATAACTAGGCTGTTCTATACCACTTTTATTGAGCTTGATCATTTGATAATACTCAAGCAGTTTAGTAAAAGCACTATAGGAATCCTTTACTTGGATTAAAGTTGTGGATACATTTTGATCTGGGACAAAATCAGCATTTACGATGACTGCGCTTGCCTTGGTGGTATATATAAATGGAGTATACTTAGTATTGGATAAAAAGCTGATACTACCAGCCTCACCTTCTTCTATTTTAGAAAGCTTTGAAACTTGTGTTTCAGAGTCACCTACAATAGTTCCTTCTAGTATATCTGCAATTTGTTGTACGGTAAATTTCATTATCGCAAAAATAGTAATTTTAGTTAATCCTGAATCTTTGGATAGCAATAGTAATATTTAGTCACTTGTTTTGTGAGTGCTTTAAAGCTCGCTTCCTCGCCAGCCTTTATGAGCTCTACTAATTTTCCGTTTTTGAAAAGGATTTTTATGGGTTTTGCTTTCGCGTAAGCGAGATTATGAACAGCACCTGAGAAAACAAAATATCTTGCCTCATGGTCAGAAAGGTCATAAACGGTCTTTAAAGTTTTGATTTTTTTATCAAGCTTTGAAGCGGTAACTGGTTGTTTTGTAAACTTGATTTTGAGCAACTGTCGATTAAGAATCATCTGACATAATTCTTTAAGCACAAAATCTTTATGTTGTGAACCAAATTTTAATGTGGTAATCAAATCGGTATCATCTAATCTTGAGAATCTCTTTAAAGTATCTAAATCAAAATCGCCCAAGAAAACCTCATTTTGTAAAAAGAAAAATAAATCTGCTGGAATCTCCATGGTCTCACCCAATTTAATCAACTCTTTAATCCGAACAAAAACGGACTGTAATAAATGCTCTGCCCCTATTCCTGTTTTATGAAGGTAAACCTGCCAGTACATTAATCTACGACTGCTTAAAAAATGCTCGACAGAGTATATTCCTTTTTGCTCAACAACTAATTCATCTTCTTTTACATTAAGCATGGCGATTAACCGCTGACTATTGATATTACCTTCAGCAACACCTGTATAGAAACTATCTCTCTTTAAATAGTCTAGTCTGTCCATATCAAGCTGGCTAGAAATGAGCTGCATCATAAATGGACGGTGATATTCTCCCTTAAATATTTTAATGGCTAGCGTTAAACTACCGTTAAACTCCTTATTAAGAGCTTCCATAAAAAGGATAGAAATATCTTCGTGACTAACATTATTTACAAAGCTATGTTCCATAGCATGTGAGAATGGACCATGTCCAATATCATGCAATAATATCGCCTTATAAAGAGCATCTTCTTCTTCAATAGAAATTTCAACATCTTTAGAACGAAGTACTTGGACTGCTTTTTGCATTAAGTGTAAACAACCTAACGCATGGTGGAATCGAGTGTGATGTGCACCTGGATAAACCAGATAGCTCAATCCCATTTGAGTGATGCGACGCAACCTTTGAAAAAAAGGATGTTCTATTATTGTAAATAAGTCCTCATTAGGAATGGTAATAAAACCATAAATGGGATCGTTTAATATTTTAAGTTTGTTCTGTTGATTCAAAAGGAACAGCGATTTAATTACAAAGATACTGATATGACAGACATAAAAATCCTTTGGGTAGATGATGAAGTGGATTTATTAAAGCCACACATTATATTTTTAGAAAATAAAGGGTACAGTATCGATACTCGAGTAAGTGGTACAGAAGCGCTAGAAGCCATTGAAGAGGTGAACTATGATATTGTGCTACTAGACGAAAATATGCCTGGACTTACTGGTCTAGAAACACTACATGAAATCAAAGAAAAACAGGCTCAGCTACCTGTAATCATGATTACTAAGAGTGAAGAAGAGTATATTATGGAAGAAGCGATAGGTTCCAAAATCGCTGATTACTTGATTAAACCTGTGAACCCTAACCAAATATTGCTTTCATTAAAAAAGAATCTAGATCATTCTAGATTAGTATCTAACAAAACGACTTCTGACTATCAAAGAGAGTTTAGAAAAATCTCTATGGACCTTTCTATGATCAATTCTTATGAGGAATGGGTACAATTATATCAAAAGTTGATTTATTGGGAATTAGAATTGGAAGACATCGATGATAGCGGAATGCTTGAAATTCTGACTACTCAAAAAAATGAAGCCAATAATCAGTTTTGTAAATTTATAGATCGCAATTATCCAGAGTGGTTTGAAGATGAAGATGAGGCTCCGGTAATGTCACACAGTTTATTCAAGAAAAGAATTGCTCCACATCTAAAGAAAGATAAACCAGTACTTTTAGTTGTCGTAGATAACCTGCGTTATGATCAATTTAAAGTTTTTGAGAACATTATAAATAGTCATTATAAAAAAGAAACTGAAGAAACTTACTGCTCCATCCTTCCCACAGCAACACAGTATGCTAGAAACGCCTTGTTTTCAGGACTGATGCCCGAAGATATGGCAAAAAGGCATCCTGACTTATGGTTAAATGACACAGATGAAGGAGGAAAAAACATGCATGAAGATGCATTTCTAACTGCACAGCTTAAAAGATTGGGCTTAGGATTAACTCATCAATATCATAAAATAACGAGTGAACAACAAGGAAGAAAACTCGCAGAAAATTTTAAATCTCAAAAGGATAATGATTTAACGGTGGTCGTTTACAACTTTGTGGATATGCTTTCTCATTCCAAAACTGAAATGAAGGTCATAAAAGATCTCGCGAGTAATGATAAATCTTATCGTTCACTAACGTTGAGTTGGTTTAAAAACTCTCCTTTATTAGAGATCATTCAAAGAGCACAAGATTTAGGATTTAAATTAATATTAACGACAGATCACGGAACTATTAATGTAACTAATCCTAGTAAAGTTATAGGTGATAGAGATACCAGCCTTAATTTAAGGTATAAAACAGGTCGTAGTTTAAGTTATGAGGATAAAGATGTCCTAGCGGCAAAAGATCCTAGTACTATAAAGCTGCCTAAAATAAATATGAGCAGTAGTTTCATTTTTGCAAAAGGTGATTTGTTTTTTGCTTATCCTAACAACTACAATCATTATGTAAGCTATTATAGAAACACCTATCAACATGGTGGTGTTTCCCTAGAAGAGATGTTAATACCATTTGCTGTTTTTAATCCTAGATAGATGAACATCACATATCATATAGACGATATTGAACAAGTAGCGCGTCAAATATTAGCACATACTACAGAAAAGGTGATTTTACTCAATGCACCTATGGGTGCTGGTAAAACAACGCTTATAAATGCCATGTGTAAACAATTGGGAATAAATGAAGTAACCTCTTCTCCTACTTTTTCTATAGTTAACGAGTATAAAACCGATAAAGTAACCGTTTATCACTTTGATCTTTATAGATTACAAGATAAAGAAGAGCTTTTAAACATCGGAATAGAAGAATATCTTGATTCTGAAGCTTATTTATTTGTAGAATGGCCAGAACTCTTAATTCCTTATTTAGAGAGCTTTACAACAATAACTATCGAAAATTTAAGTGTCAATCAAAGAAAAGTAGTCCTTACATAATTACTAAATAAGTTTAATTTTAACAGTTGTTAAAAACATTGTTAATCATTTTAACATAACTGACGTTTTGCCCGATTATCGAATTCCTTAATCTTTTTCTTTATTTTTTTATTGGTTTACAGGAATAAACACTATACATTAGTATCACTTATTTACTTAAACCAAATTATTATGAACAACAAGTCCCTCAAAGCAATGGCTTTGTTAGCGATATTCAGTGTATCGATAGCAGGAGCTGCAGTACAATTTGCGCCACAAGCGCCAACATCGAAGAAAATTGAGAAAAAACACTAGCTAAGAAATTAGCAGTTGCAAAAGCAAACGGACTATTAGGTTAATCCATTGTTTTTATTATCTTTAAAAATCTTCGTGAAAACGAAGATTTTTTTTGTTACATAATAGATTAAATAAATAAATGCCAAATAATAGTTCAAGTTCACTGATATACGGTACCATAGTTGCTGTCATCCTAGCTGTTATACCTTATTTATTTTATAGTTACGAGGCTGTTCCCGAAAGCTTATGGGAACTAGAAGCTTTGAAATCTGTTAATGAAAGTTTTGGTGGAGATCCTTATGTAACTACTTGGTTAATAATGATAAAACTACTTCCAGCTCTTCTATTCTTTTTATGGTTTTTAACCTGCAAACATTGGTGGTATCATGTTATCATTATACCTTTTTCTATGTATTTTTTCCAATTAATATCGGTGTTCTTACCAAACTTAGAATATATAGATCATCATGAAATCTATTTTATTATTCCGGTAGTTATCGGGTCGCTTTCTGCTAGTTATCTAGCTCGTATTAAAGTATTTGATAAAATTCACGGAATAGACATCTCTGAAATTGAAGAAGGGATTAAAAAACCTAGTGATCGATTCTTCAGTTAAATTGACTAATTTTAGGGATTATATAAGTTCTTATGAGTCAACAACTATCTCCATTTACTAAAGATCAACTCTTACCACAAGAGGAACGCCTAGAGATACAACGCTCTAAGCAAGAATTACTTATAGGGATTCCTAAAGAAACTCAACATCAAGAAAAACGTATTGTTTTAACTCCAGATGCCGTGGCTGCACTTACAGCACATGGTCATCGTATTTTAATGGAGAAAGGAGCTGGAAACGGTTCTAACTTTACAGACTCTCAATATAATGAGGCTGGAGCAGAACTTACTTCCGACCGCAGTAAAGTATTCTCCTGTCCTACTATATTAAAAGTTGCTCCACCATCCTTAGAAGAGATAGAGCTTATCAAACCGCAAAGTGTTTTAATATCTGCATTACAGATAAAAACAAGAAACAAAACCTACTTTGAAAAATTAGCTGCAAAAAAAGTAACCGCACTCGCTTTTGAGTTCATTCAAGATGACAGTGGTAATTATCCTGCAGTCAGCGCATTGAGCGAAATATCGGGAATTGCTTCCATACTTATCGCTAGTGAATTATTAAGTAGTGGTGCAAACCGTACTGGTCAGCTTTTTGGTAATATTACTGGAGTTCCACCTGTAGACGTGGTTATAATGGGTGCTGGCGTTGTGGGAGAATTTGCAGCGCGTACTGCTTTGGGATTAGGTGCAAACGTCAAGGTATTTGATAATTCGATTACAAAACTGCGCAATCTACAAGATAAAGTAAGTCAGCAGTTATATACCTCTACCTTACAACCCAAATATTTACTCAAGGCTTTGAGAAGATGTGATGTCGTGGTAGGCGCGTTATCGGGTAGCAATAGAGCTCCTGTAGTCGTGACTAAGACGATGGTAGAAAACATGAAGCAAGGATCTGTGATCATGGATATAAGTATAGACATGGGTGGATGTTTTGAAACAAGTGAGGTAACCACACACGATAAACCTACTTTTGAAAAGTACGGCGTTACTCACTATTGTGTCCCTAACATACCATCGCGTTACTCAAAAACGGCGTCTATTTCTTTAAGCAATATTTTCACACCTTACTTGCTTAATATCGCTGAAGATGGCGGAATTGAACACGCCATAAGAATGGATAAAGGCCTTAAATGTGGTATCTATATGTATCATGGTATCATCACAAACAAATCTGTAGGTTCATGGTATAACTTACCTTATAGCGACGTAAATTTGCTCATCTTTTAAAGAGCAGCAATGAAATTTATCCAACGATTGAGTTTTTACCTAGGTGGTGTTTCCATAGGTTTAATATTTTTAGTTTTCTTTCTAACTGGAAAAAGAACACAGTGCACTTGGTTTCCAGAATCTAGAGTACTTGCAGACATCGGTAAGAAATCCATTAGACTATCTCCAGAATTAAGAGAAAATCTTGCGCAAAAAGACATCGACACCTTAAGCTTACAACTTATCTTAAAATATGGAGATGTTGATTTTTCAAAATCAGATAGAGACGCAACACCTTGCAAGTTTTATTACATTTCTGGTCGTGAAGAATTATCCAACACTACCCTATGGGTAAGAAATTGCGAACGTTATGCTATGGTTGAAAAAATTATCTATACCGATAATGATTAAAGGCCGCGCCTTTTCATTTCTTGCCTGATCAATATCAATTCACGTCCTGTTTGTCCAGCGACTGATGTATTTTCTTGAGCTCTACGTATTAAATAAGGCATCACATCTTTTATAGGTCCAAAGGGCAAAATTTTAAACGTATTGTAGTTCATCTGCGCTAGGTTAAAAGTAAGATTATCACTCATACCATATAGCTGCCCAAACCACACATCCTTATTATTTGCTTCAATTCCTTTCTTAGAAAGAATTTCCATGGCTTGCATGGTACTCGACTCGTTATGCGTTCCTATACATAGCTTAATGATGTCTAGATGGTCCAGAATAAAAAACATGGCGCTGTTAAACATCTCATCTGTGGCCATTTTATTGGCACAGATTGGTGAATCATATCCCATTTCTTCAGCGCGTGCACGCTCTTTCTCCATATAAGCACCACGTACGATCTTTACTCCTACTATAAAGTTATTTTCTACAGCGTCTTTATATAGCTCTTTAATGTAATCTAATCGGTCATGTCTATAACATTGTAACGTATTATAGATGATCGCCTTTTCCTTATTGAATTGAAACATCATGTCACGTATCAACTCATCTGCTGCGTCCTGCATCCAGCTTTCTTCACCATCAAATAGTAAAGCGATATCATTATCATATGCTGTTTGCGATAGTAGTAATACTCTATCTTTAATACGCTGCCATTCCGCTTGCTCTGCTGTGGTGAGTTCTTTTTTCTCAGTAACTTTTTGCCAGATATAAAATCTACCAATACCAGTCGGTTTCACTACTTCAAATGGTAACGCATCAGAGTGTGCAGCATGTTTAATAAGCTTCAGTTTCTTATCGACAACAGCATTAAAATCTGCCTCGTCTTCTTTTCCTTCTACAGAGTAGTCTAGGATACTACTCACGCCTTTTAAATACATACTATCCACTACAGACTCACATTCCTCTTCTGTAGTACCACCGCAAAAGTGTTCAAAAACGGTGTGTTTAATCAATCCTTTTACAGGCAATTTCCACTGCAGTGATTTCATCATCACCACAGACCCAAAATTAATCAATGACGGGTAACCCATCATCTTAAATAGAAAATGAGCTTTGCGCAGCTCGCGATTACTCTTTAATGAAAAAGCAATCTCTGTATTGTTAAAAGGATTTTCCATATTCATGTGGCAAATATAGTAGCAAAGGAGTTAAATAATAGCTACATAGATTGTACTTTTAACGCTTCCGCGAAAGCATACAAAACATGAACCCTATTACTATTAAAGACTTCACCATATACTTTGAAAACCAAGGCTTTGAGGCAATCAACCAATGGATCAGAGAAAAACAACCATCTACTATTTTTATTCTTGTAGACGATAAGACGATGGAAAACTGCTATCCTTACTTAATGCCAATGATTGAAACAACGGCAATTATTGAGGTGATAGAAATCGATCATGGCGAGGAATTCAAAAATATCGATACCTGTGCTGGTGTATGGAGTGCGCTAGTTGAACTGGGATGTGACCGCAATAGCTTAATGATTAATCTAGGTGGTGGCGTGATTACTGATTTAGGAGGCTTTATAGCCTCGACAATTAAAAGAGGTATTCCATTTATACACATACCTACCAGTTACTAGGTATGGTTGATGCTGCTATAGGCGGTAAAAACGGTGTAGACTTGGGCCATCTTAAAAATCAAATAGGTGTGATCAATCCACCTATTATGACTATTATAGATCCTGCTTTTTTAAAAACATTACCACAGCAACATTTAGTTAATGGTAGTATTGAGATGTTTAAACACGGTTTAATTAGTGATCGCGTGTATTGGAAAGACATGCTTAACGTTACAGACTATCTGACAGACACCTTTAACTCGCTTATTTATCAAAGTGCGATTATTAAAAGTGACATCGTTACCATGGACCCTTTTGAAAAAGGACCACGCAAGGCTCTTAATTATGGTCATACTGCAGGTCACGCGATAGAATCTTTTTTAATGGAGCATGAGGAACGAGAAGCTGTTCTACATGGTGAGGCTATCGCAGCAGGTATTGTTGTTGAATCTTTTTTAAGTGTTCAATATGCTAGTTTATCGATGGATGCTTATCAAGAGATCAAAGACTGGTACACTTCTTTAAATTTCACATTTTCATTTACTGATGATGAAGTGATGGAGATGATTGACCTTATGAAATACGATAAAAAGAACACCAATGGTGAGATCAAATTTGTTTTACTAGAAACCATCGGTTCTTTTGTGACCAATCAAGTCGTTGCTAATGAAGATATTCTAGCGGCTTTTAAAGAGCTAAAAAAATAATCAATAGTTTATTTAAAGAGATTGGGTTATTTAAGTTTTTTATATACTTTAGTTTATCTCTAAATGTTATTATGAAAAATGTAATTGTAGATTATAAGAAACTTACACCAGATGTGTTGTCTCTTCTAGTAGAAAGATATCCAGATGGTTATGGTGACGATGATATCATATCATTTAAAAACCATAAGAATGAATTGATTGAAGCTGTAGAGGTAAAAACAGAAGATACTAAGTACCTGGTTAAAATATCTAAACGCCTGTCGATGCAAATGGAAGCCTTTGATGAAGACGACTATGATGAGAAGGAAATGAATGATCCAGATGCTTTACCAGACATGGATCTAGAACAACCTAAAGATGAAGAGTCTGAAGAAGCTACTGAAGATTAACGATGATATCATAAATAAAAAAATGTCCATCTTTTTAAAGAGCTTTTATATGTGATGTTTGATTATTATTTTACAAACTTAATCGTTTCTACTTGATTACCTAAGATAACTCGTGCGACATACAATCCACTCGATAAGTTGGTCACATCAACTTCATAATCTATCGCATCTGCCGTTGAACTGGTTAATAGCTGTCCGTTAAGATTCATGATTTCTATCGTTGCTCCTTCTAACTCGCGATGTGATAAGACTAAGTTTTGGTTACTATTTTGAAAGTACTGTACACTTTCTAGTGTTTCATCTTCATTAGATAATAAAGAAACCGGTCTGATACGTAAATTATCAAAATAAGTATCTGTTGTTGCAAAAAACGTCAAACCAAATATCAAACATGATGGTAAGTTGGTTGCATTTGCTGGTGTGGCTACTAGTATTGTCCCGGCATCGCTAGGCGGTATGTTAGTCTGTGCAGATATGGCATTATTATTACTATCACCTACGATAAAAGTATGTGTTGAACCGCTATTATTAAAATAGTCGACACTTACAAAATCAAAATTCTCTGCAGATCCTGCTTTAATTAACGATATCGTCCAATTTTGTTCTGGTCTAGAGCCACCGGTACCTCTTAAAGACAGGTCACCTGTTCCATCATCAAATAACGCTGCCGTACTATTAGAACCATGTACCGCTGTTAAACGATAACCTATACCATTAACGGTAACGTCTTGTGTCACCGTATTCCCATTAATGGTCGCGTTATCAAAATCAAACTCGATATATTGAGCTTGGGCTGTTACAGTAAAAATGGCAAAAATTAAAAAAGAGTATAAGTGTTTCATAATGTGTTGGTTTATACTCAAATTTAATGAACTGATTTGATATAGAAACTTTCAACACATAAAAAACCACGCTGATAAACTTCAACGTGGTTTTATATATTTAATCGAGAATTTATTCTCTAGATCAGTATTAAGCGATTACCGCTTGTACTTTATCTGCAGCTTCTTGAAATTCTGTAGCACTTTGAACATCCATTCCAGAGTTGTCGATAAGATCCTTTGCAATCTCTGCATTAGTTCCTTGTAATCTTACGATCAATGGTACATTCATCGCATCACCCATACTTTTCTTAGCATCTATAATACCTTGTGCTACACGATCACAACGTACGATACCACCAAAGATATTTACAAGAATTGCTTTCACGCCTTTATCTTTAAGGATAATTTTAAAAGCTTCTTCAACACGCTTCGCATCGGCAGTACCACCTACATCTAGGAAGTTAGCAGGTTCTCCACCAGCTTGCTTGATAAGATCCATTGTTGCCATAGCAAGTCCTGCACCGTTTACCATACAACCTACATTACCATCTAGATCTACATAGTTTAATCCTACCGCTTTTGCTTCTACCTCAGTAGCGTTTTCCTCACGTGTATCTCTCATTGCTTCAAGATCTTTGTGACGGAATAATGCGTTTTCATCTAGTGTGATTTTACAATCTACTGCGATGATACGGTTATCACTCGCTTTTAATACTGGATTGATTTCAAATAAAGCAGAATCAGATCCTACATATGCATTGTATAAAGCAGCAACAAACTTTGTCATTTCTTTAAATGCCTTACCGCTTAAACCTAAGTTAAACGCGATACGTCTTGCTTGAAAGCCTTGTAAACCATGTGCTGCGTCTATCGTCTCTGTAAAGATTAAATGTGGCGTCTCTTCTGCAACAGTTTCGATATCCATTCCACCTTCTGTAGAATACATGATCATGTTTTTCCTTGAGCACGGTCTAGAAGTACAGACATGTAGAATTCTTCTACTTCTACTTCACCTGGCTCATATACATCCTCGGCCACTAGAACTTGGTGAACACGTTTTCCCTCAGCACTAGTCTGTGGTGTTACTAAGTCCATACCTATGATCTGTCCAGCTATTTCTTCAACTTGTTCAAGATTTTTGGCAAGTTTTACTCCACCACCTTTACCACGTCCACCGGCGTGTACTTGGGCTTTTATAACGTGCCATCCAGTACCAGTTTCTTCAGTTAATTCTTTTGCAGCCGCTACAGCTTCTGCAGCAGTAGTTGCTACTTTACCTCGCTGTATGGTAACACCATAACTAGCTAATATTTCTTTTCCTTGATATTCGTGAAGATTCATAAATGTTCTTTAAGGTTCAATTTTAAGTACAGCAAAAATAAGAAAGTGAACCTTGAATTTGAAATAAAAATATATTTTTTAAGAACAGGTTATGAGTAAGCCAAAAATTTAGACTTGAAGTGATGAATTTATAGTTCCCACTTCCATAGAATCAGAACTGAACTTATGAACATCATTCTATAACAACCGTTGTGTTTAAAAGCCATAGCCAGATAACTAACGCTTTACCACAGGCACGCCTTTTCTATTATATAGAAAGGTTATTTGTATCACAATTTCTATAAATGGATGCTACCCATAAACCGATGGTGCCATCATTATATAAACCGCATGAAAAAGATTTATCATTTATTTAATAATTATTAGTCCTAACCTAGTAATTTTGTAGGCTTAATTTTTTAAGCATGCAATCACAAGATTTATTGAACATTGCACAGGAACACGGTAGTCCTGTCTATGTGTACGACGCGCATCGTATCGTGTCGCAGTATGAACGTTTGACCTCGGCTTTCGCGCAAGCGAAATCACTGAGAATACATTATGCCGTTAAAGCATTATCAAACTTATCCATCTTGAAGCTGTTTAAACAGTTAGGCGCTGGACTCGATACCGTGAGTCTACAAGAAGTACAGTTGGGTCTTGCTGCTGGTGTAGAGCCGCACAAGATCATTTACACGCCTAATGGTGTGTCGCTAGAAGAAATTGAACAAGTCGCTGCCATGGGCGTGCAAATCAATATTGATAATTTATCGATCCTTGAACAATTTGGCTCTAAGCATCCTACTATTCCTGTATGTGTGCGTATTAATCCACACGTTATGGCTGGTGGTAATGCAAACATATCTGTAGGACACATCGATTCAAAATTTGGGATCTCTATCCACCAGATACCGCATTTACTGCGCATTGTAGAAAATACTAAAATGAACGTTAACGGTGTGCACATGCATACGGGTAGTGACATTCTAGACATAGGCGTGTTTTTATATGCGACAGAAATTCTTTTTGAGACCGCAGCAAAATTTAAGGACCTGGAGTTTATCGATTTTGGTAGTGGATTTAAAGTACCATATAAAGAAGGTGACGTTTCTACAGACATCGAGGATCTAGGTGAGCAATTAAGCGAGCGTTTCAATAAATTTTGTAAAGATTATGGACGTGATATCACACTAGCCTTTGAACCTGGAAAGTTTCTAGTAAGTGAGGCTGGATATTTTCTTGCCCAAGTGAATGTTGTAAAACAAACCACGTCTACCGTTTTTGCAGGTATCGATAGTGGATTTAATCACCTGATACGTCCTATGTTATATGGATCGTACCACGGCATTAAAAATATATCTAACGAGACTGGCCGCAATCGTTTTTACAGTGTGGTAGGTTATATCTGTGAGACCGACACCTTTGCACAAAACCGCCAGATCAGCGAGATTACAGAAGGCGACATACTCGCATTTGCAAACGCTGGTGCCTACTGCTACTCTATGACTAGTAACTATAACTCTAGATACCGTCCGGCAGAGGTGCTGTGGTACAATGGCGAGGCGTATTTAATAAGAGAACGCGAGACCATGGAGGATATTTTAAAACATCAGGTACCTGTAGAACTAGCACTAGAAGAACTGGTTTAAAATCGGGAATACTGCCATTGCAGTTATATCATAGAGAAGTCCAACCGCAAGGTTGGGCTTTTTTATGCGATAAAAATGAGCTATAGAAAATTAATCTATGCACACACTGCAGTTTCTTACCTCACTATCTTTTTTATATACCGCTTGCGCGAAAGTGTAACAAGCATCATTCTATTGCACTAATAAACTTATGACTTTATACCAAAACGAATGGTCGAACTTAAAGATGCTGATAAAGCCGACATGAAACGTTTAAAACAAAAAGTTGTGCATTTACTACCTTTTTTGAGTTATGATCGATACTGCTAAAAGGTTTGCTTTAAGTCACATACAGTAACGTAATGTTGTAAGATTTTGCTTAGGTTTGTATTTACTAACGTTGGCAGTAATGTAAAAAATCTCGAATAATTAATGGGAATTGGACTAAAAACAAGAAAAATGTTATGGGGGCAGGTCAGGAAATAGATGTGCTCTACCTACTTGTCGCAGAGAACTTGTTGAAGATGAAAGCGAGACCGATGATGCTTCAATAGTTGGAGACGAAGCACATATAGTAGCTCGTGAAGAAGAAGGTCCGAGAGGAAAGTCTGAATTAACACCTGAACAAAGAGATAAATACCAAAATCTAATTTTAATGTGTAAGGTTCATCACAAATTAATTGATGACCAACCACTTAAATATACAGTAAGTAATCTTCAAGAAATTAAGCAAGACCATATAGATTGGGTAAATAAAAATTTAAGTCCTGATGCAGATAAACAAAAGGACGAAGAAAAATATGCTTTATATGTCGACAAATGGATTGAGTTAGCTGATATTAATAACTGGAAAGCTTGGACTTCTGGAGTTTTTGCTGGAGGACAACCTTCTATTTCAAAAAACAAACTTGACAAATTGAAAGAATTAAATGTTTATCTATTATCAAGAGTTTGGCCTAAACGTTATGAAAATTTAGAATTTGCTTTTATCAATTTACGAATTGTACTTACTGACTTTATCAATGTTTTTGAGAAATATAAGGCAAAAACTGGCTCTGACGACGATATAACTTACTACACAGAAAAAATTTATAAAACAAACGGATATCTTGAGCAAAAACAATATCAAGAAGCTTTAGATAGATTTAATTTTCAAGTGGATTTAGTTCAGGATTTAGGACTTGAATTGACTCGTTCAGCAAATTACTTGTGCGACCAAATAAGGAAATATTTAATGTATTCTTTTAGAACAGAAGAAGGTGTTTTATTGATTGAGTATGGACCAAATATGAATTTTCAATGGACAACTGTACGTGCCGAATTTCATAAAACTGACAGAGATTTTGTAAACTATCCAGGCTTGAGGAAGTTTATGGAGACTAGAAGACATCGTGGAGCTGGATTTGGTAATGGAGTTAGAGAGGAATATTTTCCGATTAGATTTGAATAAAAACACTACTGCCAACAAGGTATAAAAAACATAGGGCGTTTGTGCTAAATTCAAAGGTCTGTGCATTTTAATAAAGTCCGCTAAATATAAAATTTGGCGTTTATAGTAGAAAAGATAAAAGCAAAATATTTATATTTAGCTAAGTAATAAACCGAAACGAAAGTGCTTATCACCTGCCCTACGTTTCTTATACTGAACGTTACCTGCAAGCTGAAAAAACCTAATCGATAAATGTATATAAACAACTTAAAACTATGGAATTTCAGAAAATTTGGTAGCTCTGATAATTTTGATATAAATAAACCTAATTTAAATCTCGATTTTTCGAAAGGGTTAAATGTTCTTATAGGTCAAAATGATTCTGGTAAAACAGCGATAATAGATTCTATAAAACTTGTTCTTAAAACTCATAGCTATGATTGGATAAAAGTAAAACACGAAGATTTTCATTTGGCATCCAACAGATTTAGAATTGAAATAAGAATTGAAGATTTAACTAATCAAGAAGCAAAAAACTTTACTGAGTGGATTGGATGGACAGGTGAAGGAGAAAATGCCAAACCTTATTTGCGCTTGATTTATGACGTGAATAGGAATTTAGAAGATAATTATATTATTCCGTCAGATATACGAGCTGGAGTTGATGAAACTGGTTATCAATTAACAGCTGAAGCAAGAGAATATTTAAAAGCTACTTATTTAAAACCTTTAAGAGATGCAAAGTCAGAACTGATACCGAGAAAAAACTCAAGATTAGCTCAAATTTTGCAAGGTCACGAAGCATTCAAAGGTCAAGAAAACACGCATCTTTTAGTTAATCTTTTTAAAGAGTTTAATATCTCGATAGAAAATTATTTTGAAGGAAAAGATAATAATGACCAAGATTTAACAGGAACTAATTTAAAAGGAAAGGAATTAAAAGATGAAATTGACAAATACATAAAGTCATTTTACTCTGATTCAAAAGAGTCGAATTTCAGTGTTAATAATGGCTCATTGAAAAGTATTCTTGAAAAATTAGAACTCACAATAAAAGACGAGATAAATTTAGGGTTAGGAATCTTAACCGATTGTCAATGGCATCAGAGTTATTACACTTGCATAAGAAAAATTGGAATGGTATTAGACTTGGTTTAATTGAAGAATTAGAAGCACACTTGCATCCACAAGCACAAATGCAAGTCATTGAATCATTGCAAAAACAAGATAAAATTCAATTAATTTTAACTACTCATAGCCCAAATTTAGCATCAAAACTTAAACTTGAAAGTTTAATAATTTGTAATGAAAAGAATGCTTTTCCAATGGGAAGTAAATACACTAAGTTTAATCCAAGTCATTATGTTTTTCTTGAAAATTTTTAGACACTACAAAATCAAATCTATTTTTTGCAAAAGGGTTAATTTTAGTTGAAGGTTGGGCTGAAGAAATATTGGTTCCAAGTTTAGCAAAAAGAATTGGAATAAATTTAACTGAAAAAGGCGTTTCAGTTATAAATATTGGGAATGTAGGATTTGATAATTATTCTAAAATCTTTTTAAGAAAAGAACAACCTAAAATGAAAATTCCTGTTTCAGTAGTAACAGACAATGATGTAAGAGAATATGAAAAGGATGGTACAAAAAAAAATGAATTCTTTTATATATTACAATCTAATATTAAAACCAAAGCATTAGAAGCTAAAACAGAAGAAAATGTTAAATACTTTGTTGCACCAAAATGGACATTAGAATATTCTCTTTTCCAATCATCAAGTATGTCTTCAGAATTTCAAGAAGTTGTTAAACAAATTCACACAAGAACAAATTGGGTTGATAATTTCGAATTAGAGTTAGCTAAAAAATTAATTAAAAAAGGGCTAAATAAAACTCAAATAGCATATTTACTAGCGCAAAAGCTTGAAGGTGAATATGAAGATGCGTTTATAGTAGATGATAATATTAAATATTTGGTTGATGCAATAAAATATGCTTGCAATGATTAATATAACCAATAGCGACATAGAATATGCTGAAAAGATATTATTACCTGAAAACCATCACTTTGATGATGAAAGGCTAGAATTTATTAGAGATTTCACTTCATTAGATTTACAGGCAGTTCCTGGCAGTGGAAAAACAACTGCTTTACTTGCCAAACTTATTATTTTAGAAAAGTATTTACCTCTAAAAGATAATCGAGGTATTCTCGTAATTTCCCATACCAACACAGCTGTTGATGAAATTAAAGAACGTATTGGAAATTATTGCCCTAAACTATTTTCTTACCCTAATTTTATAGGTACAATTCAAAGTTTTGTAGATATTCATCTAGCTATTCCGTGTTTTACAAACTTATATAAGTCAAAACCTTATAGAATTGATAATGAAATTTACAATGAAAGAATTAAAAAAAAATTATCAACTATCTGGCACTTTAGATATGGTTTAACAGCACAAGATGCAAGAAAAATTAGTTACCTATCAAACTTGAATGAAGGATTATTTTATAATTTTAGGAGTGGCTTTGATAATGATGGAAATATTATTTTATTAAATAAAATAAACGGAGAAAAATTAGAAATTAAAAAACCTAGAGGAAGAACTAGAATAGAAAATTATACAGATTACACTCAAGTCGAAAAAACATTAATATATAATTGGTTACTTGAATTAAAAAAAGACCTATTACAAAATGATGGTGTACTTCATTTCGATGATGCATACTTTTTAGGCAACTTATATTTAAAACAATTTAGTCTTTCAAAAAAATTATTACAATTTAGATTTGAATACATTTTTGTTGATGAAATGCAGGATATGGATATTCATCAATACAATCTTCTAGAATTACTATTTTATAATAATAACGTTTCACATTCTATTATTCAAAGGATTGGAGATATTAATCAAGCTATTTTTAATGGCTTTTCTGATTCTGAAAACGTATGGGAGTTTAGAGAGAACCTTAAATATTTACAGGGAAGTCATAGGTTAAATCCAAAAATTGCAAGTATTGTAGAAAAATTAGCTCTAACCCCCAAACTTAATTGAAGGTAGACAAATCAATCCAGATAATACTGAAATTGAAATTAATCCATTATTGATAATTTATAATAATGATAGTAAGGAAAATGTACTAAACACTTTTGCCTCAAAAATTGAAGATTTAATAAACAATAATTTAATTCCATCATCGGAACTTAACAAGTATAAAGCTCTTGCTTGGCGAAAAGAACATCAAGATGCCAACAAAATTGGATTAAAAGACTATTGGGTACAATACAATGAAAAATCTTTTAAAACAAAAATAGATTATCAGTGTTTAGAGGATTATTTAATTCATTTCGATAAGGAAAAACGAACTTTTGAAGCTATCAGAAAAAATATTTTAAATTCATTTTTAAGAATTTTTAGACTTGAAAATATTATTGATGAAAACAATAAGCCATATACAAAACGAAAGTTAATAAACTATTTAAAGAATTTAAACAACAATGAGTATGAAGACTTTAAATTAAATATTTATACTTGGTCATTCAATATTATTAAAAACGATTTAACAGTTTGTAATAATATCCGTGAATACATACCAATTTTACTTGGTTACTTTCAAAAAGTAATTAATTTGTCTAACGACTTCATTAATTCAGTCGGAAATAATGCTATTGAACAAGATGAAATCGAAAATAATTCTAACAAGTTTATACACAACGATGTTGAAATAGAAGTTGGAACAGTACATTCAGCAAAAGGTCAAACACATACTGCAACATTATATTTAGAAACATTTTTTCAAAGAGGATATGGAAATTATGAATCTGAAAGATTAAGAAATCAGTTTCTAGGTGTTAATGTAAGTACAACATTAAATACTAATATAACCAGTAAAGAAAAAATAAAAAAATCAGCGAAAATGACATATGTCGGATTTTCAAGACCAACACATTTACTATCTGTGGCAATACATAAAGATAGATTTGACTCTTGTTTAGCTGATATTGATAGGGACATTTGGGATATAATTGAAATCTAAATAAAGCCAGCAGGTAACAACGTATATAACTCACAGCTAGTTAGTTGCTTAATTCAAATTTAAGGTATATTTGGAAGTCCGCCAAATTTTCAATTTGGCTTATTGAAAAGAAAAGGTAATAAGAAAATTAAAAAATTCGGCTCGTGCTTAACTGAATAGTTAATGCTAGTTTGCACGCTACGAGCCATATACAAAAACGTTCTAGTCCATTGCCTGCGGCCGTAGGTTTTCGCTTTTGTAATTTATAATTACTCACTTGGGATTAGAAACTATAGCACTACAATAACGCTGCGAAAGATCAACCAGCTTTAGTAATTATAAATCACAAGTCTCCCAACCTACTCAACTGTCTTCCTCTCGCTGTGCTCGTCGGAGACAATAATGGCAAAGCTGTAAAACCTCTTGAGCAATAGTCAGCTTGTACTTACCCAATTACCGCCAGCCGCTAGGAAACAAACAAGAACGTTGTATAATGGCGATTGAGACGTTTTAAAGGCTTATAGCGAGGCTGTGATTATTCATAAAATCAGTAACTTCACATCCATTAAACAACAACCAAAAGGTCTACGCGTACCGGCTAAAACGCCTCACTCGCCTTATACCTTTGCCATTAGCAAAAAGCGAAAAAACAATCTCAAGTAAAAAATAAAATTAAATCAAACTAAAATATAGTAGTTCCTTATGAAGTGGCTCAACGCACCATATCCATTATTACAAAAAGCTAAATACAAGTGGTTATTTGCCTTATTATCGGGTCTTTTTGTTTTTTTGTTTTTGATTTTTTTTCAACCTTTTGGCGCGGGACAGTCAATAGCTTATAAATATATTTTCTTAGCGGGTTTTGGGGTTGCAGTTTTTCTGGGCGTGGCTACCACCTATTTTATTCTTCCTATACTATTTCGGGAGTTTTTTCGCCCAGAAAAATGGACCATAGCAAAGGAAATTATATTACAATCTTGTTGCATCTTGATCATAAGTACTTTTAATTCACTGCACAATTACAATTGGTGGCGCGATATTGATTTATATCAAACCTTTTTAAATTTTCTTATAATCACTATTTCGATAGGGATTTTTCCTATCATAGGTTTAATCTTTTTTAAAGAGCGCACACTTTCAAAACGCAATATCGAGAGAGCACATTTACTTTCTAATCAGTTACCCACCGAAGCAGTAGTAGATACTAGTTCTATTAAAATACAAGAAGAAAGTGTCAAAGAATTACCTATTGTAATGCCATTATCAGAGTTTGTCTACGCACAATCAGAAGGAAATTATATAACGATATATTATTTGGACGATAATACGCTTATGCATAAACTAATAAGGCTTTCTTTAAAACAGCTTGAAATACAATTAGAAAATCTTTCTCAAATAAAACGTTGTCATCGCTCTTACCTTATTAATACGCAACATATTACATCTATTGATGGTAATGCTAGATCACTTACTATACAGTTAGATAAGATTACTACTAGTATTCCTGTTTCTAGATCATTCTCAAAAGCTGACTTTTACTAGCGTTCCCATTCGTCACAAAAGTGGCACATCCATCCCGTTTTTTCATAACGTACTGATTTCAAGACTATTTTTGGACTCAACAATTTTTAAAATATAGACTTATGAAAAATCGTATTCAAATCATCTTAATCTTACTGACTGGAATCTTATTACTAAGCAGCGCTGCAAGTATGGGATCAGACAAAAGAAATTCTGAACTCAAAGTAAAACTTAATGAAGTAGCATCCTATATTCCTGTAAGGGATACCATAAACCTTGAGGTGTCAGAAGCTTCTGTTGCGTGGCATATGGATCACATTTATTTAATGGTAAATCAGTTACATAAAGCACTCGAGTATTCTGATGAAAGTATTTATAAAGCAGATTCCAATCAGACACGCGACTATGTGTTTAATTCTAATACGCTGCCTAGAGGAAAAGTTACTGCGCCAGAGTCCGTAAGACCAGCAGAAAATGTAACTATCAATACGTTACAAATGCATTATGAAGAAGCGCTTGCTACGGTAGAAAAGTTTCCTACGCTTGCAGAAAAGAAACACTTTAATCATCCTATACTTGGGACTATGAATAGAGACGAGACCATTAAATTTCTTACTATTCATACGGAACATCACCTTAAGATTATACGCGATATATTGAAGGACAAGTAGTTTTCTAAACAACTTCTCTTTTAACTAGCCAATAAACCAAAAACAATAAAACCATCTAAAAATGAAAAAAATAATTATTCTCTTAACGGCACTATTTCTCATAGTAGCCTGTAATAATAAAGAAAAAACAAATACAACTATAGCTAAGTATGAAGTTGTAGAAAATGATAAAACGCAGCGGTTAGATTCCGTTTACGCAGCGCATTTTGAAAGAAATGAATTTAATGGAAATGTACTCGTGGCCGAAGGCGGCAAAATCATATTTCAAAAAAGCTATGGAATTGCAAATGAAGAGACTAATGAGAAATTAAATATTCAGACTTCCTTTGAATTAGCATCTGTCTCAAAACAATTTACGGCAATGGGAATTGTACAACTTCAAAAAGAAGGAAAACTTTCCTATGATGACTTAGTTAGTAAATATGTTCCAGAGCTTAAGGATTACGAAGGAATTACCATAAAGAACTTACTGATACATACTGGTGGTTTACCTGATTATATGAGTATTATGGATGATAACTGGGACAAATCTAAAATAGCCACAAATGAAGATGTGATTAACGCTTTCGCGAAAGCGTCTCCAGAAAAGGAATTTGAGCCAAATCAAAAATATAGTTACAGTAATACTGGATATCTACTACTAGGTACTATCATAGAAAGAGTCAGCGGAAAATCATTTGAAGAATATTTGAATGAAAAGATTTTTACACCGCTTAAAATGGAAAACACCTTTGTTTATCAGAGACGGTTTAATCCAAAGAACATCGATAATTATGCACAAGGATACATTTATTCAGATAGCTTAAAGCGAAATATAGTACCAGATGATGCTCCTGAAGAAGAGTATGTCATTTATTTAGACGGTATTGTAGGTGATGGATGGTAAATTCAAACCTAATTGACTTGTTTAAGTGGGATAGAGCACTCTACGATACGACTCTTGTTAATAAGCAAGATAAAAAATTGATTTTCGCATCGTATCCTACAGATAGTGGTGTAGAAACTGGTTATGGATTTGGTTGGTTCATTAGAAACGATAGTCTATATGGTAAACGAGTTATTCATACAGGTCGTTGGGCTGGTTACTTGACAATTCTTGAAAGACATATTGATAATGACAAAACAATCATTCAACTTATAAACGTCGAAAATAAAATCACAACAAGTCCGGCTACATTCGCTCGTAAGATTTTGTATGATCAACCTATAGAGAAACCTTTTGCACTGACAGAAGAAGTACTTAAGAAGAACGTAGGCATATACGTTAGAGACAAAGAGGAAAAAGAGATTATTTTTGAATTTGGACGACTTTGGGCTAATAACGGTCAAAATGAATTAAAACCAATTTCAGAGACTAAATTTGTCGTTATCGGTTATAGACCACAAGTAACCTTTGAATTTGCTACAAATGACGAAGGCCTAGCGAAAAGTTATAGAGTACAACAAAAAGAAAACGATTTAGATAAAACTTATTTGCGGAAAAAATAACAGTGCTAAACATAGTTTAATAGTAATAGCGGTTTAGATATTAATCTATTAATAAAGTATCTTATGCATTTAAAGTAAGTAGCTTTAACCGCTAACTAACTTAATACTAAACGTATGTAACAATAACAGAACAGAGCGCAATAAAGGAATTTACATCTAACAAATATGATGAACTAATTTACGTGACGACAAAAATGCCGCCTGAATAATTAAAAGCCAGTTGTCAACAACGGATATAAAAATAGCAGTTAAGAGCAAAATTTAAAGTTTAGTTCTTAACTGCTATTTTTGTTTTAAACTGAAAATTAGTACATATAAATCTGCTACTTTTCATATACAAACACATTGTTCGTAATTAGTCTATGAATCCAAATCAGTACCTATTTGAAAAATTCAGCAATCTATTGAATGAAGAATTCTCTCAAACCATAAATGAATACGATGAAGGACGTCATCTCACTATTGGAGACACAGGATTCTGGATTTCTTTAGACGATAAGGAACTAATTATTGGTTTTGGATTGAATCACACACATTATAATTTTGACTATGATTCAATGGAAGATGCTATTGATACATTCTTTTTACTTTTAACCAAAAGAAAGAAAATTACTGATTACTCAAAAGGATTAAAAATTTTTAAAACCAAAGTAGAAATTGAAGTAGACAACGAGGAATTAATAAACCTTGGAACAACAGCTACATTTCCATTGCAGTTTTGGAAAAGATCAGAATCTAAGATATCCTACGTTAATGAATTCTTGAAGACTGAAAAAATTACAGAACAATGGAAAGAGTTAATTAACTATGCACAACAAAGAACTGAGGTAAAAAACAACACTCTTCTTCGTTAATTTGAGACATTATTATTCTGGGCTCTTAGAATCGATCAGTTGATTCTGGAGCCTTTTATATTTTCACTTTTCACTAGTCTTAGATTAAAAACTACCTCTATTTACTTAATAAACTGTAACTTAACAACCATTAACCAACATTAAATGGTACAGGCATACCGGCTAAAACGCTTTACTCACCTAATATTATTGCCATTGTGCTTCTTTAACAGAAACCGCTAACCAATGATAAAATTCTTTAGAAAAATTCGCGAAAACCTTCTCTCAGAAAATAAATTTAGCAAATACATTCTGTACGCTATAGGCGAAATTGTACTTGTCATTATTGGTATTCTTATCGCGCTTCAAATAAATAATAAAAACGAACAGCGTAAAACCGAAAATAAGATTGTTTCAATTTTAAAAGAAGTACAACATGATTTAGGACTAGATATTCAAAAATCGGATGAGCTAATTGCCTATTATAAAACAAAAGATTCAATCATCAACTTAATACAAACCGATAAACTAACCTATGATGATTATAAAAATGAAAATCGAAATGCTTTAAGATATGCTATTATGAACGCTTTTCATATGAAAATTCATAAAAATGGATATACTAACCTCACAGAAAATGTTGATAATGTTCCAGAAAAGCTAAAAGCGGTTATTGAGCCATTAAACGAGATCTATATTTATAACAAATACGAAATAGACAAGTTCGATACTCGCGTGGACTTGATAACTGATAGAGTCATGGACGGGTTGGCTAAAAGTAAAGAATGGTATTACAGATTAGATCAGCCTCAACTAGAAGATGAGATGATAGATTTTTTTCTAAATGATCCTTACTATAAAAATGATGTAGATCTATACCAAAATGCTGGCTGGACTAACTTGACAAATCATGTTACTGTATTCAGAGAAAATGCAATTAATGCATACAAACAAATTAACTTACTTATTGAAAGTAATGAACCGCTTCCGGATTTTATACCACATAATTTAGTTCATCTAACAAAGGCACAACTAAATGAATATGTAGGCACTTATAAGGTTGTAAAGTTTGAAGCTATGATGGTCCATTGCCAGAATTAAACTATAAAATTCAGATACAAGACAATAACCTAGTAGGCGTTATGAATGGAGATCTTAGAGATATTGATTATTTCTATTTTGAAACAAAAGATAAGATATTTGGTCAGACTGATATTTATCTTAAAGGAGAGTTTGTAAGAGATAGTTTGAATGAAATTACATCTTTATTTGTTATGAAAAATGGAATGGGAGCTCACTTAAGTAAACTTGAAACTAATTAGAAGAAATTAATAACGAAAGGCTAACAAAGAACTGAGGTAACAAACACCTCTTTTCTTCGTTAATTTAAGACATTATTGTTCAAGGCTAATAAAATCAATCAATTGATTTTTATTAGCCTTTTTTAAGTTCTTTTTCTTGATTTATCGAGGCCAGATGAAAATCTGTGTTTCATCATATCGCCTGCCCGATTTAGCTATAGCAATACATGATTTCAGAAACTGACCAATTCTATCAAAATATACTTGAATTTTTGATTTCATATAATTAGGATAAACTTCACTCAATGAATTGTCTAATTCGTTTAGAAAAACGAACTGAAAACGAATAATTCACTATAGACTTAATTTTTATTAAAATCAACATACCCCATAAAAAATAGGGTTCAAATATTTAAAAACATCTTTTTAAATCAGCATACCCTATATAAATTAATGATTTATACTTTTATAAGTCAATAAAAAGTCACAACTTCGGTTTTTTAATATAAATGGCTTAAAAATGATTGTAGGGATTCCAAAAGAGATTAAGAATAACGAAAGTAGAGTAAGTATGACACCTGCCGGAGTTTATGAAATGGTAAAAAACAACCACACCGTTTATGTGCAATCCACCGCTGGTGAAGGAAGCGGCTTTTTTGACAACGACTATAAAAAAGCCGGTGCCATCATAGTCAACACCATTGAAGAAGTATATACCATTGCAGAATTAATCGTAAAAGTAAAAGAACCTATCGAGCTAGAATATGATCTAGTGAGAGAAGGACAAGTGCTGTTTACCTATTTTCACTTTGCTTCTAGCGAGCCTCTTACTACCGCTATGATAAAAGCCAAAGCCATTTGCATTGCTTATGAAACCGTAGAAGATCAAGAAAGCACCTTACCATTACTAACACCTATGTCTGAGGTTGCTGGTAGACTCGCCATACAGCAAGGTGCAAAATATTTAGAAAAACCCGTAAAAGGTAGAGGCGTTCTATTAGGTGGTGTTCCTGGTGTTGCTCCTGGTAAGGTTTTAGTTTTAGGAGCTGGCGTTGTAGGAATTCAGGCCGCAAAAATGGCCGCAGGTCTTGGTGCACACGTCACCATTATGGATATTAATATGAAACGACTGCGCTATGTAAATGATGTGATGCCACCGCACGTCGTGACAGAATTCTCTAACGAATTCAACATTAGGAAACACATCAAGACGCACGACCTAATTATAGGTGGTGTCTTATTAAAAGGTGCCAAAGCTCCTAACCTAATCACACGTGACATGCTTAAAGAAATGCGTCCAGGTACCGTGATTGTAGATGTCGCTGTTGATCAAGGTGGTTGTGTAGAAACTACTAGACCTACCACGCATGAAGATCCTATTTACATCATCGATGACGTCGTGCATTATACCGTTGCAAATATGCCTGGAGCAGTACCCTATACTTCTACCGTGGCACTTACTAATGTGACCTTACCTTATGCACTTCAATTAGCTCGTCATGGTTGGGAAAAAGCTTGCAGCCAGAATCCAAGCCTAGAAAAAGGACTTAATATCATATCTGGTAAAGTGGTCTACAACGAGATAAATGAGGCCTTTGGATGGTCTTCAAAATAGTGTTTTGCGTTCTATAAGATAATTAATATCACGCTTTCGCGAAAGCGTCATCAAAAAGCCCACGACTAACACTTCATAACTTAGAGTACAAAAACATAAATATAATTACACAAGATATGAGTCATGAAAGACGATTAATCAATGTTTTTATGAACCAAAACCCATAACTCGACTTCCTCACTACCACGCCAATTTTGATCTCTAGTGGTTTTATCTGAAGCAGATTTAACCCTTTTTTATAACAACGTTCTAATTGAAATCTATCGTGGTGAGCAATCTCATTTTCAATAGGATGTTCATTAGTGACATCAGTTATTTTTGCCAGGTTAGAAAACAGAATTGCAAGTTTTCCATCTACAGCCAGTCGTTCTTTTGCAGCAGCAAAAAATCAGGGAATAATTCTTCTGGGTAATAGATCGCTGCATCTGTACGATCATTATCAGAGGAAATAGGCAACCATGGTGGATTAAACACGATTAATTCTGTCTCTTTATCCCATTTACCAAACAATGAAGCATGATCCAACTCTATCTTTCTTGAAAGCTTTGTATCGCCCATAAATTCAGTAAGCCCTATGATAGCATTAGGATTTATATCTGTCCCAAATACTTTCTGAAAACCATGACCTACTAATTGAAAAGAAAGCGCACCACTACCTACACCTACCTCAATAGCTGATTTCTTAGGACCTTCATATCGCTTTAACCAGTTATCAAAAACGGTTAAATGGTCAAATCTAGTTGGAAAATAAACACCATAATAAGGATGTATCTTATTTCTCAATGTCGGTACAGAGATTCCATTTTGATACCACTGCCAGGAACTATTTAATCCTTGAACTTGCGGAAAAGTGAGTAAAAAATTAGTGTTACCTGTATATAATTTTTCAAGCCAGCCTATACCAGGTGCTTTTTTTACATCGATTTTATAATTGATGATTTCTAGAAGTATGAGATTAGACAGCTTGTGATAAGCAGCACGATACTCGCGTTGTTCTTGAAATGTTTTATGTGGCATCTTACTTTTAAGATACTGATGTAGTTCTTTAAGTAGTAGAACTCCATTGCTATAAAAATCTGCAATAAGAACAGGTTTACCAGCTTCTAACGCTTGAATGGTTTTCTTAATTTCTGTAGAAAGATTAAAAATCTCTAATCGTTTACCTGTTACAAATGGTGCAGGCTTATTGACGTTAATATCTGTATTCATCAATTTATATTATGTAGAAACGAATTGCAAATAATGAGAAGAGCAAAGCGAGTGATTAATCTATTCTGTGAGTATAATTACTTACCAGCAATCAGGCATTAAGTTGCTTGCTAGAGTTCATTTTCATCATTTAAACCATATAAACTCTATTAAAACTGAGCATACTGGCATAAAAAGGAGAAATAATTAAAAGTAAAGGTACTTTTTAAAAAACAAAAAAAGCCTCGCATAATGCGAAGCTTTTTAATATCGTTAAAATTCTAAGAAAATTACTTCTTGAATTTTGCATATTTAGTTTTGAACTTGTCAATACGACCAGCTGTATCTAAAAGTTTAGTCTCTCCAGTATAGAATGGATGAGAAGTACGAGAGATTTCCAATTTAATAAGTGGATACTCGTTACCTTCAAACTCAATCGTTTCCTTAGTAGGAGCTGTCGATTTAGTTAAAAATATTTGTTCGTTAGACATGTCTTTAAAAGCTACTAGTCTATAATCTTCTGGGTGAATTCCTTTTTGCATGATCTTAATCTTATTCTTTTGCGGCTGCAAATTTAATCATTATAATTAAATCTACAAATAGATTGCTTAAATATATCTGTGCAATTTATAGCTTTCGGGCGTAATGCAAACCATTATATTTGTATTTCTTAAAAAAAAGAACATTTTGGATCAAATAGTAAAGAAAAACTCCTTCATCATAGGTGTTATAGGTGCCATCGCAAATCTTGCTCTGGTTGTTTATATATGGCAAAATCAGGCTTTTAGCAGTGTAGGCTAGGTATTATTATGATGATATTGCCCATACCCTTTGGAATTGCTGCACAATGGTGGAGCAAGTCTAGTCTCAACAGTTACTTATCCTTAAAGCAAGGTGTGCTCGCTTTTTTCTTGTGTATGCTTGTCATTTTTCTAGTAGATTTTATCGCAAACTACCTTATCTATGTACAAATTGATCCAGGCGCACAAGCCATTGCAGAAAAGGCAACTGAAGAATTTGCTCAAAAAAATGAAAATGCTCTTGCAAATCAAGATGTTTTTAAAAAACCCGTTTATAGTCTAGGCAGCTACTTCACTGGCTTTATTTCTAAACTATTGTTTTACACCATTTTTGGAATCTTATCAGCTTTGATTTTCAGAAAAGAAGCTCCACAGCAAGCTTAATTTTCATATTTATAATAGAACTCGTTGCATGAATTTATCCATTGTCATACCGTTGTTAAATGAGGAAGAATCTCTTCCAGAATTACACGCTTGGATCCTACGCGTTATGGAGACCATGGACATCAGCTATGAGATTATTTTTATAGATGATGGTAGTACAGATGGCAGTTGGAATGTTTTGGATACGCTTTCGCATAAGCATGCCACCACACATACCATAAAATTTCTAAGTAATTATGGGAAATCACAAGCCTTACATGCCGGTTTTCATAAAGCCCAAGGTGAGGTCGTGATTACTATGGATGCAGACTTGCAAGACAGTCCAGATGAGATTCCTGAGTTATACCACATGATCGCCGACCAAAATCATGATCTGGTAAGCGGCTGGAAGAAAAAAAGGTATGATAGCGTTATTGCAAAAAATTTACCTAGTAAACTATTCAATTGGGCAGCGCGTAAAACTAGCGGCGTACAATTAAATGATTTTAACTGTGGTTTAAAAGCATATAAAGCAACGGTTATTAAAAATATAGATGTTCACGGCGAGATGCATCGCTATATACCTGTGCTGGCCAAAAATGCTGGTTTTAGCGACATCGCTCAAAAAGAAGTGATCCATCAAGCTAGAAAATATGGAACGACTAAATTTGGTTATGAACGTTTCATTAATGGTTTTTTAGATTTGATTACCATTGCTTTTATATCAAAATACGGTAAACGACCTATGCACCTTTTCGGCGCACTAGGTGTTATTATGTTTATGCTAGGTTTTCTAACCGCTGGTTATGTAGGGTTTTCAAAACTTTATAAAATGGCCAATGATATTCCTTATGGATTAGTCACCGATAATCCGTGGTTCTTTATTGCACTAACCACCATGCTACTAGGCGTTTTATTCTTTATCGCTGGTTTTCTAGGAGAATTAATTCTTAGAAACGGAAATCAAGTGAACCGTTACCGCATTGAAAAGGAAGTTTAAAATTTAGGCGGCAACATCATTAAGTCATCAACACTTTAAACTACCTATTAAATAGGAATGTCCTGTATTGCTGGACACACAAATCAAACCTGCCTACGACCTACTATTTTCTGTTATCTTTGTAATTCATTCATACGTTATAAAAATGGATAAAGAAGCTATTCTTAAAAATGCTCAATCATGGACACAAGCGCCATTTGATACCGATACAATTACAAAAACCCTTGCTTTAATAAGCGCAAATAACGCCGATTTTCAAGAATCTTTCTATAAAGATTTAGAATTTGGAACTGGTGGTATGCGTGGTATTATGGGTGTTGGGACTAATCGTATCAATAAATATACTTTAGGTAAAAACACACAAGGACTTTCTCAATATTTAAAAGAGACCTTTAAAGATGAACAAATTAAAGTAGCTATCGCCTTTGATTGTCGTCATAATTCTAAAGAACTAGCACAAGTAGTGGCAGACGTTTTTAGTGCAAATGGTATACATGTTTACCTCTTTGAAGACCTGCGCCCTACTCCATTACTATCCTATACCGTAAAAGCCAAAGATTGCCATGCTGGTATTGTGCTTACTGCCAGTCATAATCCGCCAGAGTATAATGGTTATAAAGTATACTGGCAAGATGGCGGACAGTTAGTACCACCACAAGATAAAGCTATACTAGACCTTATCGCTTCTCTCCATTTTGAAGATATTAATTTTAATGGTAATCCAGATCTAATTGAATTATTAACGCCTGAGGATGATAACGCATTCATCGTGGACAGTATCAAAGCTGGTAAAATTGCTGGTGATGTAGATCGCTCTCGATTAAAAATAGTTTTTACGAGTTTACATGGTACGAGTATCACATTGATTCCAGAGACTTTAAAAAGAGCTGGTTATACAGATTTGCACGTCGTTAAAGAACAAGCGATTCCTGATGGTAATTTCCCAACGGTAGCATCTCCTAATCCAGAAGAACCAGAAGCTCTTAAAATGGCTGTAGAACTGGCAGATAAAATTCATGCAGACATTGTTATAGGTACAGATCCAGACAGTGATCGTCTAGGTGTTGCTGTACGAGATAATGATGGTAAAATGGTATTGCTTAATGGTAATCAAACCATGATTGCCATGACAGACTTTCTTTTACAACAATCAGATTTAAAAAACGCAACGCAACCATTCATAGGCTCTACCATTGTATCAACACCTATGATGCATGATCTAGCGATGGCTTATCAGGTGG
Source organism: Nonlabens ulvanivorans (assembly GCF_000755285.1). GTDB lineage: Bacteria > Bacteroidota > Bacteroidia > Flavobacteriales > Flavobacteriaceae > Nonlabens > Nonlabens ulvanivorans_A. The sequence continues at coordinate 52,415 of NZ_BBMK01000008.1, forward strand.
AATGCAAAGAAGGATTGACCGGATTTAAGTGGATCGCAAAGATGATTAAAGACCATCCTCAACAAGACTTTATTGGTGGTGGCGAGGAAAGCTTTGGCTACATGGTTGGTGACTTTGTACGTGATAAAGATGCGGTTACTGCAGCTTTGTTAGCTTGTGAGATGTACGCTTACGCGAAAGCGAACTCATCCACAACCTATCAAGAACTATTAAAACTTTACGTAAAACACGGCTGTTATCAAGAAAGACTCGTGTCTCTAGTCAAAAAAGGAATCTCGGGAGCTCAAGAAATCAAACAAATGATGATTGACCTGCGAGAAAACACACCAAAACAAATTGCAGGACAAGATGTCATTATTGTAGAAGACTATGCTGCGAGTACTAGAATTAACAAGGATTTGAATAAAACAGAAGCACTAGAAGTTCCTAAATCTAACGTTCTCATCTTTTATCTAGCAGATGGCTCAAAGATTGCAGCGAGACCTAGTGGAACTGAACCTAAAATTAAGTTCTACATCAGCGTTAAAGCACCACTAGATGATGTTGCTAATTATCCTGCAGTGCAAGAACGACTTAACGAAAAAATTAACGGCATTCTAGCCGATTTTGATATTTAATTAATGAATTATTTCAAAGAGATTCTTGGGTATGCAAAGCCTTATAAAAAATGGGCGGTACTCAATATCATAAGTAATGTACTCTTTGCATTTTTTAGTACGTTATCATTTGTTTCCCTAATGCCTGTTTTGCAGGTATTATTTCAAGAAACTGAAGAAGTTTATAACAAACCTGTCTGGACTGATTTTACAAAAACAAAAGAGTTTGTAGAAGGCTATGTCAATTACTACGTATCTGAAGTTGCAAAAAACGATCAAGAACAAGCGTTAATTTTAATGATTGCATTGGTTGTGAGTTTATTCTTTTTAAAGAATGTTTTTGGTTATCTAGGAATGTATTTCCTAACCTTTTTCAGAACCGGAATCATGAAGGACTTACGTGATGATTTGTACAAGAAAATAGTGAATCTTCCCGTTTCTTATTTCTCTGAAAAACGTAAAGGTGATGTGATTTCTCGCGCCACGACAGATGTGATTGAGATTCAAAGTAGTTTTCTGTCGATACTAGAGTTAATCGTTAAAGAACCGCTCAATATCATTTTTGCACTTGCCGCAATGTTGATGTTTAGCCCTAAACTGACCTTATTTGTATTAGTGTTTATTCCAATTAGTGGTTATATCATATCGCTCATAGGTAAACGATTAAAAAGTAAATCAGAACGTGTACAAAAGGAACAAGGTGCTGTTCTTTCTCAACTAGAAGAAACACTTGGTGGACTTAAAGTCATTAAAGGTTTCAATGCCGAAGAACGCATGCAGGATAGCTTTGAGAAAACCACAAGCAGATTCCGTAGGTTTACCAACAGCCTTGATAAACGTAAAAGTTTTGCCAGCCCAGTAAGTGAAGTTTTAGGTATTGCGGTCATAGGTGTTTTATTATGGTTTGGTGGACGTATGGTTTTAGTAGATGGTACCATCGCTGGATCTACCTTTATTACTTTTATGGGATTAGCTTATGCCATTCTTACACCAGCAAAAGCACTTTCTAAAGCTAGTTATGGTGTCAAAAAAGGGAATGCCGCAGCAGAACGTGTTCTTCAAATTTTACATACTGAAAACACCATCGTTGATCCTTCTAACCCTATAAATATTGATAGCTTTAAGCAAGGCATTGATATCAACAATGTCACATTTGCTTATGAAGATGAAAACGTTTTAAAGAACTTTTCTCTTCATATACCTAAAGGAAAAAGTGTGGCTCTAGTAGGACAAAGTGGTTCGGGTAAGAGTACAATTGCAAATCTACTCACTCGATTCTACGACGTGCAAGAAGGTACTATCTCCATGGATGGGCACGATATAAAAGATTTAAGTCTTAAAAGCTTACGCAATCAAATGGCATTGGTAACACAAGATTCTATCTTATTCAATGATACGATTGCTATTAACGTGGCTTTAGCCAATAAAAACGCGAGTGATGAAGAAGTCATTAACGCTCTTAAAATTGCTAATGCCTGGGAATTTGTAAAAGATCTTCCTGATGGGATCCATACGAACATAGGTGATAGTGGTGGAAAACTAAGTGGTGGACAGAAACAAAGACTTTCCATAGCTCGAGCGGTGCTTAAAAACGCTCCTATCCTAGTACTTGATGAAGCGACAAGCGCACTAGATACAGAAAGTGAACGACTGGTGCAAGATGCTCTAGAAAAAGTGATGAAAAACAGAACTTCTATAGTGATTGCACACAGACTGTCTACCATTCAAAATGCGGACAACATTGTAGTCATGAATAAAGGTGAAATTGCCGAGCAAGGCACACATGCCGAATTGATTGAAATGAAAGGTTTGTATAACGGTCTGGTTGGCATGCAGAGTTTGTAGATTCTAAAAACTACGGACATCTTAACAAGATATAACCTCACTGGTATTGAAAACCTGTGAGGTTTTTAAATAATAAATAGCTTTAATGCCTTCATTAGAAAATTACTTTATTCCTTTTAAAACAGACGTTTCTGGAATTTCTATTCCGGAGAAGTTTACGTTTCCTATTTTCTATGAGCCACATGAGTTGTCCTTAATAGCAACTCGTGAATTGCAAGAATATTTAGAACAACCACAAGACTGGCGACACAACTTCTGGAATGAAAAAACAGGTGCTGGAGAAGCAGCAGGAAAAATGTTTGGTGTGCTCGTTGTTCAAAATGAAAAAGGAGAATTAGGTTATCTATCTGCTTTTAGCGGTCAGATAGATGGAACTATGGATATAGATCCTTTTGTCCCAGCTGCTTATGTTGAGAACTTTGACAAAAGTTATTGTGATGGACAGTTTAAAGAATTTACAAAACTGAGCCATCAAGTTACCACTCTAGAGCAAACTCCAGAATACATTACCGCCTTAAATCATCTTCAAAAACTCAAAGATGAGGCATCAACTTTACTTGAAACACAACGCAAAAAACATAAGCTTCAGTCTCGAGAACTTAAGGCGCAACTTAGACTAAGCTCTAAAACGCTGAATGAACAAGAATTAAAAAACCTTAAAGCTCTACAACACCAGCAGCATCTTAATCAAAAGTTTCTCTATCGCGAATACGAGATCTATTTACTAGAAAAACAGCAACCGTTTCAAGTTATCGTTGGTCAATATCAATCGCAAATGGAAGCGCTTACCCAACAACGCAGGCAACAATCCCTAGATTTACAAGATTGGATTTTTAAACAGTATGATCTTCTAAATGCAAACGGCGAGCGCAAAAATGTCTTGGAGATTTTCAATGAGCTGAATTTAGGAGCGCCACCAGCATCTACTGGTGATTGTGCGGCACCTAAGCTATTGCAATACGCTTTTGCAAAGCGTTACAACCCATCGCTCTTGCAGAATTCTGGTGGGGGGGAAAATCATCTAAATCGCAAATCAGAAAGCACAAACAATTTTATCCTGCTTGCCGTAGTAAATGTGAACCCATATTAGGACACATGTTGCAAGGACTAGATGTAGAGGACAATCCACTACTAATCAATCCAGGATTAAATAAAACGATGGAAGTGATCTATGAAGATGAGGCCATCATCATTGTGAATAAGCCAGAAGAGTTTTTATCTGTTCCCGGTAAAACCATAAAAGACAGTGTTTATAGTAGACTTAAGGAGTTATATCCAGATGCGACTGGACCTATACTGGTTCATAGATTAGATATGTCTACATCTGGAATTTTAGTAGCTACTAAGAATCTAGAATACTATCATTTTATTCAAGAGCAGTTTATCAATCGTACGATTTCAAAAAGATATGTTGCATTACTCAGTGGAGTTTTAGAGAATAACGAAGGAATGATTGAATTACCATTGCGCGTAGATCTAGACAACAGACCTACTCAACTGGTGTGTTATGAATACGGTAAATCTGCTCGTACTAAATACCAAGTACTAGAACGTAGAGAAAAAGAAACACTGGTTTACTTCTATCCGATTACCGGTCGCACACACCAATTGAGAGTTCACGCGGCACATGCTAGTGGATTAAATGCACCTATTGTGGGCGATGATCTTTATGGAACGGCGACGAATCGATTACATTTACATGCCGAGTTTATAAAATTTATTCATCCCATAACTCATAAAGCGGTTTCTTTTAAAGCACCAGCACCTTTCTAAATATGTCTTTCACCTTACTCTCATCACCACTACAAGGCTTTACAGAATTCCGTTTTAGGAATGCGGTTCACAAATATTTTGGCGGTATCGACACTTTTTATGCGCCATACATCCGATTCAATAACAAGCCCGAAATAAGTAGTAAATACCAACGTGATTTACAATTAGAAAACAATATTGTTCCAGAATTGATACCGCAAGTCATGACTAATAGTGCCGACGAGTTTATCATAGCTGTTAAATATATTAGGTCATTGGGTTATAAGGAATTGAATTGGAACCTAGGCTGTCCTTATCCTATGGTAACTAAAAAAGGTATGGGAAGTGGTTTGATTTGTGAACCATCTAAAATTGATGAAATACTAGATCGAGTGCATACCGAGACTGATGTGATTGTTTCTATGAAAATGAGAATGGGCTATCTAGAACCTACTGAAATACTGGACACCTTTCCTATTCTAGAAAAATATCCTATTAAAAGTATTGCGATTCACGCACGTATAGGTAAGCAACTATATAAAGGTGGCGTGGATTTAGAATCGTTCCAGCGTTGTCTGGACACTTCTAAACACAAGTTGTATTACAATGGTGACATTACCACAGTTGCTGGTTTTAGAAAAATGCAAGAACAATTCCCTACCATAGACACTGGATGCTAGGTCGTGGTCTCATAGCAGATCCTTTTTTACCGAGTATGATTAAGGCTGATACGGAAATCTATCCTGAGAACCGTTGGGAAATCTTCCGTGAATTTCACGACACCATTTATCAAGAATATGATGCTTTCCTGCAAGGACCAACGCCCATCAAGATGAAAATGCAAGGTTTCTGGGAATACTGGTCACAAACCTTTCCTAATCCGCAAAAGGCTTTCAAGGCCATTAAAAAAGCAAATAATCCACGAGCTTATAATCAAGCGGTGAATGATAATTTGAAGACGGTAAATAAATAGTTTGTATCACGCTTCCGCGAAAGCGAAATCATAAAAACCTACCTTTGTAATCTACTATATGGAACAAAGAGATTTACTACTGATAACGCCGCCATTTACGCAACTGAATACACCGTATCCAGCGACGGCTTATATTAAAGGTTTCTTAAATACCAAAGATGTGAGTGCATTCCAGATGGATTTAGGTATAGAAGTAATTCTAGGGTTATTTTCTAAAAATGGTATGCAATCCATGTTTGAAAAAGCATTTGATAATGGACGTATTACATCTCAAAATAGCCAACGTATTTATGCCTTGCAAGAACCCTATTTACAGGTACTGGAGCCTGTAATTTCCTTTTTACAAGGTCATAATGAAACACTTGCAAGACAAATTTGCACCCATAACTACTTACCTAGAGCATCTCGATTTGAGCAACTAGATGATATGGAATGGGCTTTTGGGAATATGGGAATGCAGGATAAAGCCAAGCATCTCGCTACTTTATATTTAGAAGACCTATCAGATTTCATAAAGGAATGTGTGGATGAAAATTTTGGATTCAGCCGTTATGCAGAACGTTTAGGAATGAGTGCCAATAGCTTTGATGAGATCTATGAGCATCTCGAGAGTGACCTTACTCCTATTGATATAATCACACTAAATATTCTCGAAAAACGAATTAAAGAAGTACAACCAAAACTGGTTTGTTTATCTGTTCCATTTCCTGGAAATTTATACAGTTCATTGAGATGTGGTCAGTATATCAAGAAGCATTATCCATATATTAAAATCGCCTTTGGTGGTGGATTTGCAAATACAGAACTGCGCTCTGTAACTGATGTGCGCGTGTTTGAATTCATAGACTACATCGCGCTAGATGATGGAGAATTACCGCTAGAATTAATTGTAAAAGATGTACTGGATCCAGATGAAGAACGTGTTTTTAAACGCACCTTTATTTTAGAAAATGAGCAAGTCGTTTACAAAAATAACAGCACTACCAGCGATTATAAACAAAGTCAGGTAGGCACACCAGATTATAGTGATTTACTACTGGATGAGTATATATCTGTCATAGAAATTGCAAACCCTATGCACAGTTTATGGAGCGATGGACGCTGGAATAAATTAACTATGGCGCACGGTTGTTACTGGGGGGAAAATGTACTTTTTGTGATGTTTCCTTAGATTATATCAAGCTCTATGAACCAGTTGCTGCCGGTATTTTAGTAGACCGTATGCAAGAGCTTATTGCTCAAACTGGAGAAAGCGGTTTTCATTTTGTAGATGAGGCGGCGCCACCAGCATTAATGCGCGCTGTAGCACTAGAGATTTTAAAAAGAAAACTATCCGTCACTTGGTGGACAAATATCAGGTTTGAGAAGAACTTCACACAAGATTTGTGTCATTTATTAAAAGCCAGTGGTTGTATAGCCGTTTCTGGTGGACTAGAAGTAGCGTCAGATCGTTTATTGAAATTGATTGATAAAGGAGTTACCGTTTCTCAAGTAGCTCAAGTCACCAGAAACTTAACCGAATCTGGTATCATGGTACACGCTTACTTAATGTACGGTTATCCTACCCAAACGGTTCAAGAAACCGTGGACAGTCTGGAAATGGTGCGACAGCTGTTTGAATTAGGAATTATTCAAAGTGGATACTGGCATCAATTTGCGCTTACAGCGCATAGTCCTGTAGGTCTGAATCCTGAGGAATTTGGTATTACACCGAAGTTGAATCCTATATCATTTGCAAATAATGATGTGCAGTTTGATGATCCTACTGGAGTAAATCATGAGCAGTTTAGTTATGGATTGAAGAAATCTTTATTCAATTATATGCACGGAATAGGTTTTGAGCTTGATTTACAAGACTGGTTTGACTTTAGAATTCCTCAAAGTCAAATTGATTCTCATTATATAGAAGACTGTCTAAATCAAGATTCTTATCGTGTACCCAAGTCAAATCATAAGCTCGTATGGATAGGGAACTCTCCATTAGTAGGTTCTTCTAGGATTTTTAAAAAAGGTTTAGAAATCAGTGCTTTAAAGCTTCAATTTCACCAAGCAATTGATTGGTTTGAGATTGAGCTTGAAGAATCAAGAGCAGACTGGTTAATGGACCAATTAGAAAAATCTACACCAGCAGCCAGCACAATGATGACTTATGGTGCCATGAAGAACAGCTATGAATCTCAATGGGAACAGTTTGATACCTTCTGGTTTTCAGAACCTATGGAAGAACTTAAGGCTAACGGGTTTTTAATCTTATAAATCACTCACTTAAAAGTTTTGACCCTATAAAACATTGACATCAAAGTAGTTTTATGCTTACTTTGTGGCTATGAAGAGAGCATTTAATTTTAAGTACATCGTACTTATGCTATTGTTGTTAGGGACATCAATAGCTACCGCACAAGACGGACTCAATAGCATACCAGTATCTGAGACCTTTTCTGAAAACGGTTCTTATAAAATAAAATCTATTGCATTTAATAACACACCAGGCAATATCGATGGTATATCATATGTCTACAATGGTGATCAATTGATGTATCAAATACCTCGATCTTTTGACATGCTATTGGACAACAGCACTCGCACTGTAATGTCTAATGATGGAAAAATAGTCGTGTATTATCATAATAAAAAATACAGACCCGAGAAAGAATTTGATAATGTGGTTGTCTATAAAGAAGGTGTACTATTCGGAAGTTTTACCACAGATCAATATGCAGCCTGTAGTAGCAAAGAAAATGACTGTACGGTATTATATAATAACTATGATGCTGTTATAGACTACAAGAGAAGCGATTATGGTAAAGCAGACTATAAAAAAGTCTTGCGCAGTATGGATGAAGATGAAGAATGGCTTCACAACAAAATGCTTGTTATCAAAGACAACATCATTTATACCGTTAGTGGTCAGAAAAAGATAAGTGTATTCCATACAGATGATTTAGTATTAGAAAAGAATGTAGATTTTGAGAAACTCTTTCCCTTTATTAAAGACTTCCCTAGTCCTAAGACAACCATTCTTAACGTTCCTAAAACCAGAATGACTCTTGATCAATTCATTGAAAAAAAATCAGGTGAGACCTTGAATAGACTATTAGAAAAGCGATTTAATTTAAAATCTGTTTCTAAAAATGATAAAAATGCTGCAAAAGAGTTTCTGTTATATAACATTTCCATGTCTGGATACATGACTCGATTTGGCTTTTTAGAACTTACCTCATTAAATGTAGATTCAAAATTCGATAAAGAAGACCTTATCAGATACATAGATGATATCAGGTTTGATCCAGCCACAATTGATAATGCCTTGCCTAAACAATACTTCAGTTATTATGCAATGACGTATCGCAATCCTAACGATAATGTCGCACGAGATGAGAAGATAGCTTATGATAAAGCTGTACAACAAGAAAGAATAAGAAGAGAACGATTAGATACCATCAACGGCTTTTTTATTCCTCGATCTTTAGAAGAATCTTTTATTCAATTAGATAAGATTATGCCTGAAAAAGAACGTCAAATTTTAGTGTCGTTAGAAAATCAACCCGACAAATACAATTCTGACGCAGGTGGATTGGGTATATGGATCAGAACTAATTGGGGAATAATTGAAGGGTCTCGTTTTCAAACTTATTTTAACGAGCGTAATTTATACGACCCTAAAAAGATTTCAAATATCATCATCTCTCAATATATTAAATACTTAAAAAAGGAATCTCAGGTCGCAAGAAACTGGGAAAGAACCCATCCTAGAATTTAGAGCAAAAAAAAGAGAGGACTTCTCCTCTCTTTCTAAGCGATCTCCACCGCTTTATTTTAATAAACAACGTTTGTATTTCAAAGACTTTGCTTATTTACTTAAACCGTGTCAAATATACAGTAGTGTTTAAGTATTCTGTATTTAAACAGTGTTTTTTAACGAATTAAATATCGATAAAGAGCTAATTAATTGATTTACATGATTTTATTCAAATAATAAAAATGCATTTCGTCGATTAAGCTTTTACACTTTAACACGGATTAATGACTTTTATCCTTGCTTTCTATCGATTTTAAAGCTTGAGATGCGATTATTGCCCGCTAGATAGCCGTTAGTCGAATCTATCATTTTCACCGTGTAAAATCCTTTATCAGATAGTTGTTTCCAGTCCTGACCTTGATTACCACTCCACCATATTCCAGGTGTTCCTACTGCAAGTAATTCCTGTCCATTGGTATCTGGGATAAAAATAATATCGCTACAGTAACCAGGTCCCGCGTCATTAGCAAGTAGATTCCATGATTTACCACCATTGCGAGTTATCGCTTTGTTATACTTATTATCTTCTTTCTTATTCCAGTCTCCACCTATGATAACACCTAGATCTTTATCATAAAAATCTACAGCATAAATTCCAGTCATTTCTCCGCCAGCAATAATAGGAGTATTAAAAATTTGCCAGTTAGAACCTCTATTATCGCTATAAATAACACGAGCCATCGCACCACCGGTCACTAACCACACTTGATCGCCTAAGATTTTAATATTTGAATTACTCGCAGCAAATGCTGCCTCACCTGGTACAAAGTCAGGTAATTCTGTACATTGAAGTTTTCCCCCATGTTTTACCACCATCATAGGTCTTAATAATAGAGAAACAACCGCCCATAGGATCTCCCATTGCAATTCCTTCATCATCGTTCCAGAATTTCATAGAATCATAAAAGACACGTTCTTCCACCTCTGTATAAACATGCTCTACAGCACCATCTTGTGTGCTATTTTATAAATAAGCGCAGGATTACCTGCCGTTAAGATATATGTGTAGTTAGAGGTAGTCGCAATAGATCTAAACTCAACATCTTCATCTTCATTAAGTTTAATTAGGCCACGCGTAGGCGATCCAGTAGTAACATCAATATTACCATAACTACCTTTACTACCAGCATACCAGTAGTTTCCATTTCCATAATCTAGTGCTCTAACGCTTATAGAATCCGTTAATACTGGTGTGATCTCAATAGTAGCATCTTTAGCTATAACTTGAACAACCTCTTTTTCAAGAGCCTTGTTTTCAGACTCTTTACACGACAATACCGCTATAGCAGCAAGGATATAAATTATTTTTTTCATGGTACAAAAATAATGACCTTTTTACTGTTTTGGCTATTTAATTCCACGCTTTCGCGAAAGCGTAACCCAAAACAGATCTATCAACTAAAAAAGGAGCTCTCATTTTTTACAGATGAGCTGCAATAAACGTATTTTTGCAAAATGAGATTTCATCATAATTTAGTTCAGGCTACCGTAGACGCATTGCATAACATTTTTAACGATGGTAAATATGCAGATCAAGCGATTCAAAAAATATTAAAACGTGATACCCGTTGGGGGGGTTCTCGTGATAGAGGCTTTATTGCAGAAACCACTTATGATATCGTAAGATATAAAAGGTTGTATGCAGAGATTGCCAATGTACATGAACCTTTTAAACCTGTCGACCTATGGCGCATGACTGCGGTATGGATTGTGCTTAAAGGACATGCTGTACCTGCATGGGAAGAATATTACAATACTCCAGAACGTCGTATTAAAGGTCGTTTTGATGAGTTAAGTAAAAACCGTGTTTATAGAGAGTCCTTACCAGACTGGATGGATGAGCTAGCCTTAAAGAATTGGGTGGTATCTGGGAAAAAGAAGCTAGTGCATTAAATAAACAAGCAGATGTTGTCTTAAGAGCAAATAGTTTAAAGACAACGCCAGCAGAGCTTAAAGAAAAACTTCAGTCAGAAGAAATTGCTGTAAGTCAGCAAGAGCGCTTTCCAGACGCGTTAATCCTTAAAGAAAGAGCAAACGTTTTTTATGACGCAAGCATTCAAAGATGGACTTTTTGAAGTGCAGGATGCTGGATCACAAACTATCGCCCCCATTTTTACAGGTAGAACCTGGAATGCGTATAATGGATGCCTGCGCTGGTGCTGGTGGTAAAACATTGCAACTAGCTGCATTAATGGAAAATAAAGGTCAGATTATTGCGACCGATATTTACCAAAGTAAATTAAACGAATTAAAGCGTCGCGCTCGTCGTGCAGGTGCTCATAATATCGAAACTCGTTTGATAGACTCTACTAAAGTTATTAAGAAACTAGCTGGTAAAATGGATCGTCTTCTTATAGATGCGCCATGTAGTGGTCTAGGTGTTTTACGTCGTAATCCTGATGCAAAATGGAAATTACAACCAGAATTCATAGACGAGATAAGAGCAACACAACAAGATATCTTACAACGATACAGTACAGTGGTTAAGCCAGATGGAATGATGGTATATGCCACGTGCTCTATTCTTGCGTCAGAAAATGAAAATCAAGTTCAAGAATTTTTAAAATCTGAAGCTGGTGCAACGTTTGAACTGGTAGAAGAGCAATCATTACTAGCTCATAGAGACGGCTTTGACGGTTTCTACATGGCATTGATGAAGAAAAAATAATAATTACGACTATTATTAAAGTATCGTCATAACGCTACTATAATCCCTATGATATGAAAAACATTATTTTCTTTATCCTATTCATAAGCTTTACGGCTTTAGGACAGATTCCTACTGGTTATTATAATACTGCAAACGGTTTAACTGGATATTCACTTAAAACCGAATTGAAAAATATTATTACAAACGGTTATAACGGTCAAACTTACAATGATTTAATAACCTTATATAATACATCAGATAATGATGAGTATTATGATAACGGAACGCAAACCAACACGATACTAGATATGTATTCTGAGAATCCTGCTGGTGCAGATCCTTATAATTATGTGATAGGTTCTAGCTCAAATTGCGGTAATTATAATAGTGAAGCAGATTGTTACAATAGAGAACACGTATTTCCACAAGGCTTTTTTAATCAACAAGAACCTATGCGTAGTGATGCTCACCACGTTATACCATCAGATGGTTTTGTAAATGGTGGTCGATCAAATTTACCCTTTGGAGCGGTAGGAAGCGTACAGACTACTTATATGAATGGTAGTAAAAGAGGTACTTCTAGTACGCCAGGATATTCTGGTCAGGTCTTTGAACCTATTGATGAATTTAAAGGTGATATCGCCCGTATGTTGCTTTATTTTGCAACACGATATGAAGACAATTACAACGACAATAGTTGGGAAGATTTTAATGACGCAAATGACCCAAGAGATGGCTCGCAGAATCAATGGTATGAGCAGTGGTATGTTAATTTACTTCTATCATGGCATGCACAAGATCCTGTAAGTCAAAAAGAAATAGATCGTAATAATGATGTATACGTGCATCAAAACAACCGTAATCCTTACATCGATAATCCACAATACGTGACGATGATATGGAGTGGTACCGGTAGCACTGGTAATGGAAGCTTGTTCCCTACTCTATCTGGTATGTATGTAGATACCAATTCAAATACTATTGTTGATGCTGGTGATGAAATTCAATATACTTATACGGTTGCAAATATTGGTAGTACAACGCTTTACAACTTAAGAGCAACATCACCATTAGGCACGTTTAATCCAGGAAATCAAGTGACTAGCCTTGCAGCTGGACAGACTTTAAATAATCCTTTTGGAACTTTCACCTATGTTTTAACCGCTGCAGATGCTTCTAACAGCTGCGGTTGTATAACCAATCAACTGTTAATCGCAGCAGATTATAATGCGGCAGGAACAAATGGTACCTTAAATGTAGCTAGTGATGATCCTAATAACTTTACTAACAATGATTCTGATGGTGACAATCTACCAGATGATTTTACCATAGTTACTTATCCTAATGGTGGATCTGGTGCTTCAAATGACTTGTTCATTTCAGAATATATAGAAGGTAGCAGTAACAATAAAGCTATTGAAATTGCAAACTTCACAGGTGCGTCTGTAGATTTATCTAATTACACCTTGCAGATAAGCACTAATGGTAGTGGCTCATGGACTAATCCTAGAGCATTAACGGGAACACTTGCTGATCAAGATGTATATGTTATCATAAACAGTGGTTCCAACCCAAGCATTACAGCTCAAGCAGATGATAATACAAGTAGTGCTCCGATGAACTTTAATGGTAACGATGCAGTAGGATTATTTAGAGCTGGAGTGTTACTAGATGTAGTAGGTGACCCTAACAATAGTGCCGATACTGAAAAAGATCAAACTCTAGTACGCAAATCTAGCGTCACTGGTCCTAATACTGTATTTGATAAAGCAGGTGAATGGGACGTATTTGCTCAAGATGATTCAAGCGACTTAGGTACTCACACATTTGGAAGTACTGCTAGTATTGACGATAATGCATTCATCAACTTAACAATCTATCCTAATCCATCTACTGGTGTCTTTCATTTTAATAATGATGACTTAATAGAAGAAGTAACTGTATATGACGTTTCAGGAAGAAGAATTAAAAGCAACTATTCCAATAACGACGGTTTAATTATCGATCATACAGGTATCTATTTTGTTCATGTGATGTCTCAAGGACAAAACAAAACCTTTAAAGTTATCGTGAAATAGTATCACTTTATAAATCCAATAACAAAGAGCTTCAAGATAATTGAAGCTCTTTGTTTTATGGATAAACTATATTGCTATCCAATGTTTTAATGGCTATCGATATAGAAGCTACTTTGTTCTCACACGATACCAGCCTTTTTGTTTATCATTTATAATCACCGTGTGACCATCTGGACTATGAAATGCGCTCATCACACTAGCATAGGATTTAAACTTTGCCGTTTTACCGTTGAACTCAAGAGTATAATAATCATAGGTCACCGGATAAAAACCAAAAACATAGTGATTACCAGAACCTCTATTTTCTATAACCGCTTGATCAAATAGCGTTAAATAATCTTCAGATGTGTGGTTAAAAGTGCTGAACTTTCAACCGCTGGTAATTGATCAATATCCTCAAGCAATCTAAACCAGTCTATTCTTGATCTAAACTCTTGATGCCAGCGATGTGCTTGGACACCTTTAGGAATATAAAAATCTCCGTCCTGCGTTTGAATAATTAAGCCACCTAGTTTTACATATCCGTTACTTAAGTAAGCATTATTATCCAGTATATGATAACTTATCATATCTGGAATCACTAGATTTTGAATCTGGTCATAATGGTGCTGGGCAGCAATATCTCTGATAGAATCTTTCTCTTTTTCAGTAGCTCTTTCAATCACTTCAAAATCGTATTGCGGCGCTAGCTCTGCAAGCTTTGATTTATAAAAACCTTCTTTAAAAAAAGGATGTACTTCTAGATCTTGATACCTTTTTTCTAGATAGTGCACTTTAGCAATTCTATCATCTTCTTTTTTAAAATAAACAAACCCATCTGGTGACACGTAGTAATACTCACTAATTTTTACAGAATCGAGTTTATGAAATGATTGATCCATTCGTATGGCATAAATCTCTTTTTCTTTAAATGAAATTCCCAAGAGATCATCACCGATGATATATACCTCTTCAAAATCAATATGATATTTTTCCAGTTCAATTCCTATACCATCCAGCTCAGGAAATTCAGCCATATCGGGATATTTATCATCTTCTGTAGTGCTATAACCACAACTGGTTAATAGGGAAATCGTCAATAATAAACGGAAAACATTGTACAGTTTCAGTAGCCTCATAGAGGTCAAAGATATTTAAATAAAATTGATCAGTTCATTGTAAACAAGTCGTTAATAATTCCGCTTTCGCGAAAGCGGAAACCCTAAAAATAAAGTCCTAAAAAAGTATCTTTGCAATAGCCCATAAAAGCGCTCATAATGATTCATTTTTACGGAAATCCGTCCAAGTCAGTTTACGCAGTACAAACCCAAGCACCGATCTCTGCAGAAGATGATCAAAAATTACAATGGCTTTTTGCCGATGCTCCAAAACTAGAAGCCGATGCTTTATCGGGATTCTTTACGGGACCACGTGCAACCACCATTACTCCATGGTCTACAAATGCAGTAGAAATCACCCAAAACATGGAAATTAAAGGAATTCTAAGAATAGAAGAATTCCATACTTGTGAAGAAAGCTCACCATATGATAAAATGTTGTTACAAAAATTTGATGGGCTTAACCAGTCACAATTTGACGTAACTATTGAGGCTGTAGGTGTTCTAGAAATAGATGATATCGCTGCTTATAACATGCAAGAAGGACTTTCTTTAAGCGATGATGAAATTGATTATTTAATCACTCTTTCTGAAAAACTAGATCGTAAGCTTACCGACAGTGAAGTTTTTGGTTTCTCTCAAGTAAATAGTGAACACTGTCGTCATAAAATCTTCAATGGTACTTTTATTATCGATGGAGAAGAGATGCCTACTTCCCTATTTAAACTGATCAAAGAAACTTCAAAACGCTGGCCTAATGGTATCGTAAGTGCTTACTCTGATAACGTAGCATTTGTTGAAGGACCACAAGCCGAGCAGTTTGCTCCTAAAACAGCAAACAAGCCAGACGTGTATCAGACCAGTCTTTTTGATTCGGTAATATCATTGAAAGCAGAAACACATAACTTCCCTACTACTGTAGAGCCATTTAATGGCGCTGCAACAGGTTCTGGTGGAGAAATACGTGATCGACTTGCTGGTGGACAAGGTTCTTTACCACTTGCAGGAACAGCGGTTTACATGACCAGCTACTCGAGATTAAATGACGAACGACCATGGGAAAACGGTTTTGAAGCGCGCAAGTGGTTGTATCAAACACCTATGGATATCTTAATCAAAGCATCCAATGGTGCGAGTGATTTTGGTAACAAATTTGGTCAACCGTTAATCACAGGTTCTGTATTGACTTTTGAACATCAAGAAGGTGATCAAACTTAGGTTTTGATAAAGTCATCATGCAAGCTGGTGGAATAGGTTATGGAAAACGCGAACAAGCCTTAAAGAAAACTCCGGCCGCAGGCGATGATATCATCGTAATGGGTGGAGATAATTATAGAATAGGAATGGGTGGTGCTGCCGTAAGTAGTGCAGACACTGGCGCACTAGATTCTGGTCTAGAATTAAATGCCGTGCAACGCTCTAATCCTGAAATGCAAAAACGTGCTGCAAACGCGATACGTGGACTGGTAGAAAGTGATAATAATCCTATCAAATCGATTCACGATCATGGTGCTGGTGGACACTTAAACTGTCTGTCAGAACTGGTAGAAGAAACTGGTGGTGTCATCGATGTAGATGCTTTACCGGTAGGTGATCCTACACTATCTCGCAAAGAGTTAATCGGTAACGAGTCTCAAGAACGTATGGGATTAGTGATGGATACAAAAGACACGCCTATACTAGAAGAAATTGCTGCTCGCGAGCGTGCACCTTTATATAAAGTAGGTAAAGTTACCGGAGATAATAAATTCACCTTCAGTGAAAAAGATGGTCGCAGTCCTATGGATCTAGCACTAGAAGACATGTTCGGCTCTAGTCCTAAAACCATTATGGATGATAAAACTATTCATCGTACCTATGCACCAGTAACTTATGATGGTAAAGACTTTAACCTTTACCTCTATCAAGTATTACAACTAGAAGCGGTTGCCTGTAAAGATTGGTTGACTAATAAAGTAGATCGCTGTGTGACTGGTCGTGTGGCCAAACAACAAACTTGTGGAGAACTACAACTACCGTTAAATAACGTCGGTGTTATGGCGATGGATTATAATGGTAAAAATGGAGTGGCGACCACCATAGGTCACGCACCAGTTGCCGCATTAATCGATCCAGCTGCTGGTTCTCGCAATGCCATTGCAGAGTCGCTTACCAATCTAGTATTTGCACCATTAGAAAAAGGCCTTAAAGGCGTGAGTCTAAGTGCTAACTGGATGTGGCCTTGTAACAATCCTGGTGAAGATGCCCGTTTATACAGCGCTGTAAAAGCCGTTAGTGATTTTGCCATTGAATTAGGAATCAACATTCCTACTGGTAAGGACAGTCTTTCTATGAAGCAAAAATATCCAGATATGGATGTGCTTGCTCCAGGAACGGTTATCATCAGTACCGTTGGGTCTTGTGATGATATTTCTAAAGTCGTTGAGCCCGTACTACAACGTGATGAAAACGCACCTATTTACTACATCAACATGAGTGGTGATGACCATAAATTAGGTGGATCTAGTTTTGCACAAACGCGCAACACGATAGGTGATGAATGTCCGACGATTGTGAATAGTAACGCTTCGCGAAAGCGTTTACCGCAATACAAAATTTAATAAAACAAGGCAAAGTGCTCGCAGGACACGATGTTGCTAGTGGTGGATTGATCACCACATTACTAGAGATGTGTTTCCCATCACTAGGTGTAGGAATGGATCTGGACCTGAGTGGTGTAGGCCATGATATGGTAAAAGTCCTTTTTGCAGAAAACGCAGGGATCGTATTACAAGTAACTGATGAAAGTGTGGAAAGCGAGCTATTAAAAGCCGAAGTACCTTTCTATAAAATAGGTCACGCGATTGATGAGGCTGTACTAGACATTAACGATCATATCATTGATGTAGATGACATGCGTGATGTGTGGTATGAAACCTCACGACTACTAGATCAACAACAATCGTTTAACGGCATGGCCGATGAGCGTGCGGTGAACTATGTAGAGCAACCACTAGAATTTAAATTTCCAGCGCATTTTACAGGAAAACTGCCTGAATTGCCGCAAAAACGCATCAAAGCAGCGGTAATACGTGAAAAAGGAAGTAATTCTGAAAGAGAAATGGCACGCGCCATGTACCTCGCAGGTTTTGAAGTAATCGATGTACACATGACCGACTTAATTGCTGGACGTGAGACACTAGAAGATGTACAGTTTATAGCCGCAGTAGGTGGATTCTCCAACAGTGATGTATTGGGAAGTGCCAAAGGTTGGGCTGGTGCCTTCTTATATAACGAGAAAGCAAATACTGCATTGAAAAACTTTTTTGCCAGACCAGACACCATGAGTTTAGGTGTTTGTAACGGTTGCCAACTCTTTGTAGAGCTAGGATTAATCAATCCAGACCATGATGAGAAGCCTAAAATGTTGCACAACGCTAGTGGTAAGTTTGAATGTAATTTTACCAGTGTAGAAATTGCCAAAAACAATTCTATTATGTTGGAGTCACTTGTAGGCAGCAAACTAGGAATTTGGGCGGCACACGGAGAAGGGAAATTCCATTTACCTAAAGACCGCAGTGCTTATCAAATCCCAGCAACTTATGGTTATGACAGTTATCCTGCAAACCCTAATGGATCGGACTATAACGCAGCGATGTTAAACAGTGAAGATGGACGTCACCTAGTAATGATGCCACACTTAGAACGATCTACATTCTCATGGAACTGGGCACACTACCCTACGGACCGCAAGAACGACGAAGTAACACCATGGCTAGAAGCATTTGTAAATGCTCGTGAGTGGTTGGGTAAAAAGTAATATTTTATATTTATTGGTAAACGGATAAGTCGCTTTTAAGTAAGGGCTTGTCCGGTTATCCGTTTGGATAAGAGTACATTTGAAGTCAAATAACTAGTTGGCAACGATATAAAAATGAAGATTGACGAAAAATCTATAATCACATATTTTGATATTATAATCAAAGAGCTTGAAGATGTATCTTTTTTCAGTGTAAATAACATAATTATTGACAATAAGCATCTTAGAATAGACACTAAAGAGGAAAAAGAATACATTTTTGAATTAACAGACAAAATTAAAACCTTTGGAATTTCAAGAGGCTATTTCCAAAAAAATGGCGAAAACGGATGGCTAAAATTAACTGAAAAAGGCATAGAATTAAAAGACTCGAAAAAAGGGTTTCTTAAATCTCTAAATGATTCAAAAACTAAACCTGAGTCGACATTCGATAAAATTGTTTTCTTTTTTAAAAATAATAGAATAATAGCCATACTTATATTTATTATATTCATTTTATTTCTTGGATCTAAAGTCTTAAATGAGTTTTCGAAAGCAAAAGAAAACATAGAGAAGTTAAATGGTTCTTTTGATAAAAATCAAATTGAAAGTGGTTATAAAAATGAGATTCCTTTAGATACTATAAAACTCTCAAGTCCAATTGTTGTTGATAGCCTTGAATTACCATATTTAAAGAATTTACCTATATTAGATAAAGGTATATTTTTAAGTTACTACTATAATAATTTATTAGTCGGTGGAGCCAATATTGACTCTGTTAAAATTAATGCTAGAGCATATGACGGACAAAAATTAAAGTTTCGAAAATACGATGAGAAATTAGAATATGATATAACCAAACAGCCATACATAGAAATGGAATACAAAGAGACTATATATTCTCTTGAAATAATTGGTAAACATTATTCTTTTGATTGTATAATTAAAAAGGACATTGTTCCTACTTTGAACCTAATTGAAGTTAATTAAGTGTCTTGTTTATTGTAATTATAGTTTCCAACTAAGGACTGAAGTAAAAAACAACATTATCTCTTTATAAATTTTATAAACTCATATTCTAGGCTCATAGAATCGATTTGTTGATTTTAGAGCCTTTTTTTATGTGCATTTTTTTATGATTTATTGAAGCAAAACAGAAACCTATGTTTCTGTATATGGATTAGTTAATAAAGTTATAGCAATAGATTAATGCTCGCTTTAATTCTCTCTAGTTGGTATGTGAACTTTTTGAGAAAACATTTAAGAGTTTTAATTAATCCATTGGTTATAGACTACTTAGGTTAACCTTGTAGATTTTAGATTCGTTTTTATTTACTAACTTTAGTACATAACTACCTAGCGAAATAATCGTTAGACCTGTTGCCTTTATGCGGACCAACCACTAACCAATGATAAAATTTTTTAGAAAAATCAGATTGAAACTACTTTCCGAAGGTCAAACTGGAAAATATTTTAAATACGCCATCGGCGAAATTGTTCTTGTCGTAATTGGAATTTTGATTGCATTATCTATTAATAATTGGAATATAAAAGTCAAAGAAAGAAATGCTGAAAGATTAAATCTTATTGCACTTAAAGAGGAATTTAAAAAAAACAAAGAAGAACTAAATAATGTTATAGCATTAAATGCTCAAATAATTACAGGTACAAAAAAAGTCATTCAAACATTTAAAGTTAGCACTCTAGATACAATTTCTGAACGCACAATTGCTATGAATATATCTGGAGCTCTTTCTAGAGAAATAAACTTTGTTCAAAGTTCAGGTGTGCTTTCTGAAATGTTAAGCTCAGGAGAATTAAAACTTATTCAAAATGTAGAATTAAAACATCATCTAGCTGGATTTGGAAGTTGGATAGAACGAAATGAGCAACAAGAAAATGAAGTTAATCAATTTAGAAAAGACATTACCACTCAAATCCTAAAATCAGGTAGTTTCAAAAAAATAATAACAGAATTAGGAAGTTCAGATTTTAATTGGGAAACATCTTTAGATTCCGTAAATAATAAATCGTTGTTTAATTCGATAGAGCTGTTAAACCATCTAATCGTATTTAAATCTGCATCAGAAATGACTACCAGACAGATCTATGAGCCTTTAAGCAACGAAGTTGATGTAATTTTAGAATTGATAAACTCTGAATTGGAAAAATAAATAACATAACCACACACAAAACAGTTGTGCTTGATGAATAGAAATAACTAACCAATGATCAATTTTTTTTTAGAAAAATCAGATTGAAACTACTTTCAGAAGGTAAAACTGGAAAGTATTTTAAATATGCCATCGGCGAAATTGTTCTTGTCGTGATTGGAATATTGATTGCATTATCTATTAATAATTGGAACCAGTACAGCAATGACCGGGAAAAAGAAGTTGCCATACTAAAAGAACTTAAAAAAGAATTTGAAGAGAACTCCATTAGGTATAAAGAAACAATAGAGGCACAAACATTTACGATTAAGTCTAGTCAATCATTTATGGATTGCTTAGAAAAGAAAAATTTAAATTATAAGAGAGACTCTATAGGTTTTTTTATAATCTATGGTCCACTTAACTACTATAAAGCAGAACCGGTCATAGGAGCCTATCAATCCATTAATGCGAGTGGAAATATAAGTCTTATTCAAAATTCAGAATTAAAATCTAAGTTAGCTGCATTTGACTCTGAAATATCCCAAGGCTTTGAAGATGAATCAAGCTCCATGAGTCTTTTGAATTTACTACATGTTGAAGTTAGCCCTATACTCGTACCATTAATGAATACAGAAATTAGAGAGCGAGTCGGATTAAAACAACCTCAAAATATGGATGTAGAATATCAAAATAATGCGCTTTTAAAATTATATGAAAACCAAAATATTTTGAGCCTTGTCTTAATAAGAAGTCAAATGGAAAATAATAGACTCATGCTACAGAAGAAGATGCTGACTTATACAGATGAAATCATAGAATTAATAAATAATGAATTAAATGCTGAAAATTAAAGTTAGTCTAGCAATGTACTGTGATTAAAAACAATGCTGCCACTTCATCTATAGTATGTACTCTTATCCTAGCTTATAGAATCGATTCATTGAGCCTGAAACCTGTTTTAATTTTCTAAAATCAATGATTTGAAATTATAGCGTTACTTATAAGTATGGTAATTTCTGTAACTTTACTTCTTTAAAGAACTACCCAAAAGGTCTACGTGTAACGGCTAAAACGACTCACTCACTTTGTGCTATTGCCGTTAAATACCATTACAAAACAAAATGGAAAATCTAATTAATTACATACAATCGAGGGTTCTTTTAACTCAAACTGATATTGATCTAATCAAAAAATGTTTTGTTTCAGAAGAAATACCTGCTCAAACTAATCTTTTAGAAGCAGGAAAAGTGGAACGATATATTTATTTCTTAGACACCGGAATTGTAAAAGGGTTTCAAAACATTGACGGAAAAATTGTTGTGCAGCATCTTGTAACAGAACAAGATTTTTTTACATCCTTAGATAGTTTTATGACAGAAACACCATCATTAGATTATTATGAAACAGTCACAGAGTCCAGAGTTATAAAAATATCGAAGCTTGATTTCGACATTTTACAAAAGGAAACAAATTTTTGGGCAATCTTTGTCAAAGAAGTAACCAACGAACATTTAAGTTGCAAATTAGAACGAGTTAAAGATTTTCAAACTTTATCAGCAAAAGAACGTTATCTGAAATTTGTAAATCAGTATCCTAAATTAGCTTTGAATGTATCTATTGATAATATCGCTTCTTTTCTAGGAATGGAACCACAATCTTTAAGTCGGATCAGAAAACAAATCACTTTCTAACAAATGTTATTTTTAATCTGATAAGAGGTATTGAAATTTGCTCAAACAAAATTTAAGATTATGAGCGAAGAAATTTCATTAGTAACTGGTGGTAATGGACATTTAGGAAACAACCTAATTAGACTTTTACTTTCCAACAACCAAAAAGTAAGAACTACTGTAAGAAACATCAATAACACTGACCCTTTTAAAGGTTTAGACTGTGAAGTGGTACAGGCAGATCTTATGGATAGGACATCACTTAAAAAAGCATTTCAAGGAGTTACCAACTTATATGCAGTTGCCGCAAACTTCAGTATGTGGCTAAAAACCCAAAAGAGGAAATTTATGACAACAACATGCAAGGAACACAAAACGTGTTTGATATGGCAAAAGAATGTGGTGTTAAAAACATTGTTTATGTAAGTTCAGTAGCTAGCTTGGATTTTACAAAATTGCCCGCAAATGTTGATAATGGTTATAATAAAGACCGAAGAAACTGGTATTATAACTCTAAAAATGATTCAGATAAGCTAGCATTAGAATTGGGTGAAGAATATGATATTAGAACTGTTCTTGTGTTACCTTCTGCTATGATTGGTGATAAAGCATATAAATTAAGTTATTCTAATAATTTGGTATTGCAAGTTTTAAATGGAGAAATACCTGTAGACACCAATGTAACTTTAAACTGGGTAGATGTAAAAGATGTAGCTTCTGGTCTATATAGTGCTATGCAAAAAGGTAGAAATAGAGAACGCTATATCTTATCAAACGAGCAACACACTACGTTACAAGAAACAGTGAAAATAGCATCGGAATTATATCCTGAATTAAAATTAAAAATGCCTAAAAAAGTACCAAAATGTTTATTGTACTCTGTTGCTGGTTTAATGGAATTTAGCAGTAAACTTTCAGGTAAAGAACCTTTATTACAGAGACATTATTTAGATATGTTTTATGGTTTAAATCAAGATTATGATATTAGTAAATCTAGAAAAGAATTAGGTTACAACCCAAAATCATCAAGAAAAGCTTTGGAAGATGCTTTGAAGTATTTAAAAACCGATTGGAAAAAAGAAAACGGTCTATAGCAAACAAATGAGTTAAAAACAACGCTATTCTTCCTTGATAACAACCATTATTATTCTGGGTTCAAAGTATAGATAGGTTGATTGCTTCATCTTTCTTTATGTGAATTTTGAGACCTCAGCATTGTTGTTATGCTAGCACTTTACTTAGTCACTGCAAAGAAGTAGCTGTGATTACGTTCGCGAAAGCGAAAAAATTAAAACAAAAAACCACTGCTCTCACAGTGGTTTTTTCTATTACTGATGTTCAATCATTATTTTAAAATACTGATTCCTTTTACGTTTACAAATTCTTTAATACCAAAGCCGCCATGTTCCCTACCAAAACCAGAATCTTTTACTCCACCAAATGGCATATCTACCTGAGCTAGTCCAAAGGAGTTGATGAATACCATTCCTGTATCAAAATGATTTTGTGCTAATTTAACGGCCTTATCTTCATCTTTAGAGAAGATTCCGCCACCGAGTCCAAAACGACTGTCATTTGCAATACGCATGGCATCGTCTTGATCCTTTGCTTTTATTAAAGACGCAACTGGTCCAAATAGCTCGTCATCATAAGCCGGTTGTCCTGGCGTTACATTACCTAATACGGTAGATGGATAATAATAACCATCACCATCTGGTATTTCTCCACCACACAATACCTCAGCACCATTTTGAATACTTTCTTGTACTTGATTATGGATTTTCTCTCTCAAGTCTTTTCTAGCCATAGGTCCTAATTGTGAATTTTCATCCATAGGATCTCCATGTTTGATATTACTCATGCGCTCTACAAAGCCTTTTTTTGAATTCTTCATAAACAGCATCAACGACTATAAATCTTTTTGCAGCGATACAGGTTTCACCATTATTATAAATACGACCACGAGTACAGGTTTTACAGCTAGTTCAATATCTGCATCTTCAAGGACGATGTAAGCATCATTACTACCTAGTTCTAATACGGTCTTTTTAATATTTTTACCTGCTTGCTCACCGATTTTGCTTCCACCACTTGAACTACCTGTAAAAGTGACACCACGTACTAAATCGTGCTCTATTACTTTCTCACTGACATCATGATCGATAATCAATACAGTGAATAAATCTTTAGGTAATCCGGCTTCTTCATAAATCTCTTTTAGTTTTAAGGCACTACCCGTTACATTTCCAGCATGCTTTAATAAAATACCATTACCGGCCATCAGGTTTACAATCGAATATCGTACCACCTGGTATGCTGGATAATTCCATGGTTGTATTCCATAAATAACACCTATCGGGTCATAAGAAACAATTCCTTTTCCGCCATTTTGCAGCTCCTTTTCTTCATTTGCCAATTCTTTT
The DNA here is from genome assembly GCF_000755285.1 of Nonlabens ulvanivorans. GTDB lineage: Bacteria > Bacteroidota > Bacteroidia > Flavobacteriales > Flavobacteriaceae > Nonlabens > Nonlabens ulvanivorans_A. The sequence continues at coordinate 77,232 of NZ_BBMK01000008.1, forward strand.
GCTCCAGTTGCAGCGGTATATTCACAAATACCAGCACACAGATCTAATTCTTGCTTACCATGTTTGAAGAGTTTCCCCATTTCTTCTGTCATCAATTGGGCAAACTCTTCTTGATGTTCCTTAAACTTCTCTCCTATTTTCTTTATAATCTTACCTCTTTCTTCGATAGGTGTGGCTTTCCAGTTTTTAAAAGCTTTATGGCAATTCTCTACAGCTTGCAAGGTTTGCTTTTCAGTCATTAAATCATATGACTTGATATCTTTTCCGGTTGCTGGGTTTATGGTTGTGATTTTATCGCTCATTGTTTTTTTATTTAAATATAGAGCTGCACAATAAGCTTTCCCGTTAAATAAATGAGAATAGTCCTAATAAACGCAATAAATTAACGAGCTATTATAGGTCTATTAACAACTGAACCTGTTAATCGTTAAAATTAAAATGATTTAAATATAGAATCACTAAAAGCAATATTACATGTTATTGAAGTATTTGCTTGAGCTCTTGTCGATATTTACTAGCACTCTTACCGGTGAACTCTTTAAAAATTTTATTAAAGTGTGAGAAGTTATTAAATCCACAATCAAAACAGATGTCTGTTATACTGAGTTGTGTTTCTGACAATAGCTTTGTAGCATGCACTACCCTATACTCATTTACAATCTTAGTAAACGTTTTACCAGATGTCTTTTTAAAATAGCGACAAAAAGCCGGTACGGTCATACTTACCTGACTAGCAATTTCCTCTAATGGTATGTGGTTTTGAAAATTTTGATTGATGTACTTATAAATGATTTCGGTTTTAGAATTGTCTTGCAATTCAGTCTCAAAGGTAAAACTCTCTGCATTTAAGATTTCATAATCATCAGTAATGGCCAGTTCATTTAATATATCTAGCAACAACAATGTTCTAGCAAATCCTTTCAACTCATGTAGCTTATGGATTTGTTCTCCTAACTGCTCTTGAGTTTGTTGTTTAAAAAGCAAACCATTCTTTGCTCTTTCAAATAGTTGTTTAATCGGTTCCATCTCTGGAACATTGAAAAAGCCATCCCCTAAAAAATTAGGTAAGAACTGCACGAGTAATTCAGATCCATGGTTAGGTCTATCTGTATATCCTATATGTGGTAACATAGAACCTATCAATAACAATTGACTATCATTATAATAGGACATATGATTTCCTATATGGCGTTTCCCTTTACCTTCATTGACGTATACTAATTCAATCTCGGGATGAAAATGCCAGAAAGGTTTGAGTTCACTACGTTCTGTTGTACTTTTTTGAACAAAAATAGAATTCCCAAAATCTGGATTGACTTTCTTTAAAGTGGGCTTTTTAAGTAACATAAGACTTCTATTTAACATCACAAAGGTCGGTCAAAATTTCTTAATTATATGTTATCTTAATACGAAAACGTTATAGGTTAAACTATAAAGTTAATATAGCATATAACATAGTCAAATCTGTTGTTTTCTAAGCGTGCATAGCACTTTAAATTTGTCATGTAAATCATCATTAAAATATAAAAAGATGAAAACAATGAAAAATTTAATAATTATAGCCCTTATGTTAACCACGTTAACAGGCTATGCGGCAAAATTGACAAACACTGTTCCTGCAAAAAATGTAACTACAGTAAAGTTTAACAATGTGAAGAAAGGTCAATTATTGACCATTAAAGATGCTACAGAGGTTACTCTTTATAGCGAGACGATACAATTAAATGGTAATTACAAACAGCAGTTTGATTTAACCTCTCTAGAAAATGGTACTTATAGTATTGAGCTAGATAAAGACAGCCAGGTATTAAGTCAACAATTTAATGTTATCAATGGTATTGTAACTTTCCGAACAGAGAATGTGTTCTATAAACCTATTGCAATGCAGAAAAATAATCAAATTCTAATATCACAATTAGCTTCTAGCGATGAAGTATTAGATGTACAGATTTACTATAATGATAGTTTAATCCACGAAGATGAGATTTCAGACGCTGCAGTGTTGAATAGAATCTACCAATTATCTTCTGATAAAAAAGGAGAATACTTCATTGTCATGAAATCTGCTGGGAAGACCTTTTACAAGTCTATCACGATTTAAATCGTTTCATAATTTATGAAAGGGCTGCTTTAATAGGCAGCCTTTTTTTATGACCTATATTCTGTGATATCTATTTATTACATTTACTTCAAATCGTAGTAGCATTTTAAGTAAAAGACAAAAATCATTCAATATCATTCTCCTCATTCTTGCTGGAGAAGCAAATTTCATTCTACCTTTGTACTAGCTCGTATCTTTAGACCTACGGTACTAGACCTATTTGAACTTAGCAATTTAGAATTAGGAGCTTGTTTTTCAGTTTATGGCATCGTGGCTTTTATCTCATACCTATTAGGCGGTAGCCTGGCAGATAAGTTTCAACCTCGCTACTTAATGGCTTTCTCTTTATTTCTCACGGCATTAGGAGGAATATATATGTCTACATATCCATCATATTTAGGACTAAGCATTCTTTATGGTTACTGGGGGTTTTACGACTATTTTCTTATTCTGGGCAGCAATGATTAAAGCGACCAGAGTTTGGGGGTGGACAACACCGACAAGGTATTGCCTTTGGACTACTGGATGGTGGTCGTGGTTTAGTTTCGTTTGCCTTTGGATGGTTAGGTATTCTTATTTTTTCGATACTATTAGTAAGTGAGATCGAAGTTTCCAGCTTATTAGAACGTAAAGAAGCATATCGATACGTCGTTCTTATTTGTTCTATCATCATCACTTTAATAGGCGTACTATTGATCATCGTATTAAAAGATAATCCTAATCAGCAAACTAGTAGTCCAAGAATAATATCTACCCGTCAGGTCTTCAACAATTATCTTAAAGTACTTCAATTACCATCAGTTTGGTTATTGATGATCATTATATTATGTGCTTATACTGGTTATAAAATCACAGATATTTATTCTCAATATGCTAATGAAGTTATGGGATATAATGAAACAGATGCTGCCGCTATCGGCAGTAATTTACTGGGCATACGTATCATCATTGGTATCATCATAGGACTGCTGGCAGACAAAACTCGATCTTCATTAATGATGATCATCAGCTTTGCAATTACCATCATAGGAGCTTTCATATTTGCATCAGGTGTTATAGAGGCTCATACCACGATACTTTTTGGTTTTACAATAATAACAGTTGCCACAGGAGTATATGCTTTTAGAACGCTGTACTTCTCTGCCATACAAGAAGGAAAAATACCTATGGCCGTTACCGGTACTGCAGTAGGACTTATATCATTAGTAGGCTATACGCCAGATATATTTATGGGTCCGGCAATGGGAATACTTTTAGACAATTCACCTGGCGCGCAAGGTTTTCAAAAGGTGTTTCTAATGCTTGCTATATTTGCTATAGCAGGATTAATAGCCGCATATTTTTTTCATCGTTTAAACACTAAGCAATTACCGCAAGATCTGTAATGATTCCGCTTTCGCGAAAGCGTAAACAAAAAAAGCAGCCTTCTCAGACTGCTTTTTGAAATATGAAATCAACTTTCTTTATCTAGGATTCAGTATTAAATCAACTCGAGCTAGCAAATCTTCATAATGGTATTTATTGACCTGATTAGATGCTGAGTTTCTCTTACTGCGTAAGGTAGACTGTAAGGTGCTTAATTCACCTCTCACTAATGCTCTAACATCACTTTGTGGGATATTATAAGAACTGCGAGTAGGATCTTCTGTCATAAGATAAGCTAGCCTATCGATATAAACTCTTTGTAGATTTCTCTTATAGATGTCTGTAGTAGATTTTGAAAAAATTCCCTTTCTAACATCTTGTAACATTTCTAGTGCCGCATAATAATTAGTATCTACAGTTTCAGAATTGATCAATCTACCGATGCGATCAAAGCTCAATAAACTATTTAATTGACGTGCCTGTATCGATCTTAACCTTTCAAAGTAACCTTCAGGTGCTATATTTTGAACGATGTTTTTATCAACTAGCCAGCTAGGTGTATCAAAAACGTTATCTATAACCCATTGAACAGATTCTTTTTGGGTCTTTTTATCTACCGTACTATAAACAGTTCCTGCTTGTGATGCTTTTTAAGATCTTCATTAACGCCACCGACATTAGTCACTACATGACCTGCATATCTAGAATACACGCCTAGTAACTCGCCATATAACTCTTGGAGATCGTCATAATTATCTGTTTGATTGGACGTCCATAAAGGTAAATTTTGCGCTACGTATTTCAAGTTTTTCATTCCATAAGTACTCGCTTTAATAGGATCGTTACCTATCGATTCGGTTTGAGATTGTGGATCAAAACGACTACTCTGACGACCAAATTTATAAACAGGATCACCAGCCTTTTCCATGATCCAACTGTTTAAAGTAGCGACTTCTTCTTCTGGAGATGTTGCTTCAGGGATAACGCGATAACCCCCCCAATTTGCAGCATAATGATCATAAGGTCCCATCTGACGCACAAATCTAATGTTCTCATCACCAGGTTGTGCGATGTAGTTATAACGGGCATAATCCATTAAACTAGCTGCAATACCATTTTCTTGAGTAAAAGTACCATCTCTATAATCTTCAACATTGTAAGCAAAACTAGCTGCCATATTGTGAGGAAAACCTAAAGCGTGCCCTACCTCATGTGCGATTACCTGACGCATCATTTCACCCATTTCTTCTGTGTCTGTATCTAAAGTACGTGCACTAGGATTAGCCGCACCAGTTTCTAATAGATATCTATTTCTATATGATCTTAGGTGATTGTGATACCAGATGATATCGCTTTCTATAATTTCTCCACTACGTGGATCACTAACAGATGGTCCTACTGCATTACGTGTTGTACTAGCTACATATCTCACCACAGAGTACCTAATATCTTCTGGACTAAACTCTGGATCTTCTTCTGGTGTAGGCGCATCTCTTGCAATAATCGCGTTTTTAAATCCAGCAGTTTCAAATGGCTTTTGCCAGTCTTCAATTCCTTGCTTGATGTATTCTTTTAAATTTTCTGGAGTACCTGGATCTAGATAATAAATGATCGGTTTTATAGGTTCTACTAATTCTCCTCTAGCATATGCCTCTGGATCTTTAGGCTCTAATCTCCATCGACGTATGTATGTTTTCTCATCTGCTTTTAAAGCTTTACTAGAATAATCAATTTGATCTACCGTAAAAAACCCTACTCGAGAATCAAATAATCTAGGTTGCATAGGGACTTCTGGCAGTAAAATCATAGATTGGTTTACCTGCATACTTATAGAACCTACAGAACTATTTGATGGTGGCTCTGCCGCTGTAAAGGTGAAGTCTTGTTTTACCTCTATGTTTTCAGGAAAAGACTTTACAGAATTTATAAAACTACGGTCTTTATCTAAGCTTCTTACCTTATACTGCTTTCTTAATCTTGAACCTAATCCACTTATGGAAGGAACATCAGTACTTAAAAATTTAGTTACATTGATAACTACCGCAGTAGAATCAGAACTAAAAGCCTCGATATCAAAAGCATACATGATAGGCTCATAATTGTTAACCTTTACAGAGTTTCCAATCGCTGCTGTAGAGTCTAACGCTACCTCAGAATAAGACTTTATCTTAAGTAAGATTTTATTTTGAAATCGTTCCCAGGCAACTACTTGTTGATTTGTTTTACTACCAGCATTCATATATCCACCACCTAGATTAGAAGGTATTTGCGCGATACGTGTTACCCATAACATATCTTTCTCAAGCATATTATTAGGTATCTCATAGAAAAAATCTTCTTCTACTTGATGCGTTTTAAACAATCCATCATCGGTAATAGCATCGGTAGGGATGACCTTGCTATAAGATTTGAATTTTGGTTTTTTCTTGCTGGTTTTTTCTGAGTCAGTTTTTGCAGCAACTGCCTTTTGTGCTGTCTTACAAGATGTAGAGAACGCAAAAAGGAACATCATCGCAATGAGTAAGCCTGATTTTTTCATATGATTATAATAAAGTAAAATTTAGGACTACAAAATATATCATCTTGATGTTCTTATCATAAACGCTATGAAAACGTTAACAAATATTAACAATTTAAAGAATCTGTTATGACAATCACATACCTTTAAAACTCAAATCTTTCATCTATGAATTATAGACACTTACTTTTCATATTATTACCGACACTACTCGTCTCTTCATGCCATAATGCTCAAGATTTAACGATAGAAGATGATCGTTTTCATATAAAGGTAATAGACCTCAAAGAGCAAAGTCTAGCGTTATACTGGTTAAATGATGAAGGACAAACTATAGAGACCTTTAATGAACTTAAAAACCATCTAGACCAGAATGGAGATCGTCTAGTCTATGCCATGAATGCTGGGATGTATCTCAAAGATCACTCACCGCAAGGTCTTTATATAGAAAATGGAATTATTCATAAACAAATAGACACCACAACTATTGGCTATGGTAATTTTTACTTGCAGCCCAATGGGGGGGTTTTTTACCTAACTGAAGATGGCGATGCATATGTAACATCAACCAATGAGATTACCGATTTGAGTAATATCAAATATGCTACACAATCTGGTCCCATGCTAGTTATGGATGGAATGATTCATCCTGCTTTTAATGAAGGTTCTAAGAACGTTCATATACGTAATGCGGTGGGCATTTTACCAGATGGACGCTTATTGCTAGTCATTACTCGAGATAAGATGAACTTCTATGATTTGGCTAGTTTTTATAAACAACATGGTTGCAAGAATGCGCTATACCTAGATGGCTTTGTTTCTCGCATCTATGATCCTGCAAACGGTATTGAGCAAATGGATGGAAGGTTTGGCGTGATGATCGGTGTAAAAAATTATTAGTTTTAAGATACTTAAAAGTATTTCTGTTACGCTTTCGCGAAAGCGGCAAAAATCCTAACAATCTGCTCTTAAAACCATTGTCTTTTAAAAAGAGAAGTGTAACTTTACTATATGACAGAACTAGAGATTCTAGAAGAGAATAAACGCATCGCGCAAGGCTATAAAGATCTACTTAAAATAAGTTATCAAACGCTAACTGACGAAGATAAAAAGCTGATAAGAAAAGCTTTTGATATTGCCGTTGAAGCGCATTCACCACAACGTCGTAAATCTGGAGAAGCTTATATTTTTCATCCTATTGCAGTAGCAAAAATTGTGGCAAAACAAATTGGCTAGATGCTAGTGCTATTGCTGCAGCCCTGTTACACGATGTGGTGGAAGATACAGAATACACACTGGATGATATTGAGAGACTATTTGGTGTGACCATCGCAAAAATCGTAGATGGTCTTACTAAGATTGCACATCTTAAAAAAGATGCAGACATATCGCAACAGGCAGAGAATTTCCGTAAGATGTTACTAACTCTTAATGAAGATATTAGAGTTATTATCATAAAAATAGCTGACCGTTTGCACAATATGCAAACTATGGACAGCATGCCTGATTATAAACAGGTGAAAATTGCAAGTGAGACCTTGTATATCTATGCTCCTATTGCGCATAGACTAGGTTTATATAACATTAAGACAGAACTAGAAGATCTAGGATTAAAATATACAGAACCTGATGTCTTTAATGACATACAGAAATCTATAAAAGAGTCTAAAGAAGAGCAAGACCAATTTATTGAAGACTTTGCTGCTATTATAGACGACTCTTTAGAAAAAGAAGGACTGGAATACACTATTAAAGGTAGACCTAAATCCGTTTTTTCAATACGTCGTAAGATGTTAAAGCAAAACGTCACCTTTGATGAGGTCTATGATAAGTTTGCAGTACGTATTGTTTTCCGTAGTGATAGAGCAAATGAGAAATTTCTCGCTTGGAAAATATACTCCATTGTCACCGATCACTTTAGACCTAATCCTGTGCGATTACGAGACTGGATAAGCAGTCCTAAGTCTACTGGTTATGAAGCTTTACACATAACTGTAATGGGACCAGATGGACGCTGGGTTGAAGTACAAATACGTAGTGAACGCATGCATGAAATTGCAGAAAAAGGATATGCAGCGCACTATAAATATAAACAAGGTAATCAAGAAGATGGACTAGATGTGTGGTTGAACAGATTGCAAGACGCTTTAGAAAACGCAGACTCTAGCGCGATTGATTTTGTTGAAGAGTTCAAGCTCAATTTATACAGTAAAGAGATTTTTGTATTTACTCCAAAGGGTGAATTAAAATCTTTACCTAAAGGTGCTACACCATTAGATTTTGCTTTTAGCATTCATACAGAGGTAGGTCTTAAAACACGTGGTGCAAGAGTAAATGGTAAGTTAGTACCTCTATCACATGAGTTAAATAGTGGTGATCAGGTAGATATTATCACTTCAGAGAATCAAAAACCGACTAAGAACTGGTTGGATTATGCAACAACCGCAAGAGCAAGACAAAAAATTAAGTCTGCCTTAAAAGACGATCAGAAAGATCTCGCTCTAGAAGGTAAAGCTGTATTAAATAGAAACTACGTTCTTTAAAGATTCCGCTCGATGAGAAGTCCATAAATCAAATGGTTAACTTCTTTAAGTTAAAAACCAGTCACGATTTATTTTATCGAGTAGGTTTAGGTTCCATAGATAATAAGATGATTAAAGAATATGCAAATAGTCGTAGTAACGCCTTGTATTCTTTTATCAAAAACAAAATAAGAAAGCCCAAAGAAAATCCTGACATTCATAAAGAGGAAGTCACAGAAAATTATGACCAATTGGTTTTTGGGAAAGATCAACAAAAACTAGATTACTCTTTTTCAAAGTGCTGTAGCCCATTGCCAGGTGACTCTGTTTTTGGATTTATTACTGTTACAGAAGGGATTAAGGTTCATAAAAATAATTGTCCTAATGCTATTAGTATGCAAAGTAAATTTGCATATCGTATTATGAGCGCAAAATGGATTGACTCGAGTCAACAAGAGTATCGTGCAGACGTTATACTTACAGGAATTGATCGCATGGGATTAGTTCAAGAAGTGACCAGAGTCATTTCTGAAAACATGCATGTAAATATTAGAAATATTAGTTTTACAAGTAATGATGGAATATTTAAAGGTGAAATCACTGTTGTGGTTCCTCATAAAAATATGCTCATAAAATTAATGGAAAATTTAAATAAGCTTAACGGGATTGATAAAGTCACGAGAGTATAAAAAATATGAGTAAAATTATTAACAGTTTAGAGAATGAACAGGAAATAGTGAAGAATGTATTCACTCAATTCCTGACAGATAATAAGCATCGCAAGACACCAGAACGTTATGCTATTTTGAATGAAATTTATGCTAGTGAAGACCATTTTGATGTGGAGTCTTTATACATAAAAATGAAGAATCAAAACTACCGTGTAAGTCGCGCCACGCTTTATAATACTATAGAATTATTATTAGCGAGCGGCCTGGTAAGAAGGCATCAATTTGGTCAGAATCAATCGCATTATGAAAAGTCATTTTTTGATAAACAACATGATCATGTTATCCTCACAGATAGTGGTGAAGTAATTGAATTTTGTGATCCAAGAATAGAGTCAATAAAAAAGACCATTGAAGAGATTTTTAATGTCACTATTACCAATCATTCTTTATATTTTTACGGCCTGAAAAACACAACTGAAAAACAAGACTAATGGCAGTAGATTTATTGCTCGGCTTCAATGGGGCGATGAGGGAAAAGGAAAAATAGTAGATGTATTAACTGCAGACTATGATATCATTGCGAGATTTCAAGGTGGACCTAATGCAGGACATACCTTAGAGTTTGATGGAATTAAACATGTTTTAAGAACGATTCCTTCTGGAATATTTCATGATAAAGCCATTAACGTCATAGGTAATGGTGTTGTTATAGATCCTGTTGTTTTTGTACAGGAACTAGATGGCCTTGAACAATTCAAGATTGATTACAAGAGTAAATTGATTATTTCTAGAAAAGCTCATATCATTTTACCGACTCACCGTTTATTAGATGCCGCATCTGAAACTTCTAAAGGTAAAGCTAAGATAGGCTCTACTCTTAAAGGTATAGGTCCTACTTATATGGATAAAACAGGCCGTAATGGCTTGCGTATAGGTGATCTAGAACAAGACAATTGGAAAGAAAAGTATCGTAATCTTGCAAATAAACATGAAGCACTGATAGGTTTTCATGATGTTCAAATTCAATATGACCTTGCCGAGTTAGAGAAGGAATTCTTTACTGCAGTAGAGCGTTTAAAAGAATTAACCTTTATAGATTCTGAAGAATATTTCCAAAACGCTCAACGCAATGGAAAAACAATCCTTGCTGAAGGTGCGCAAGGTTCTTTACTAGACATTGACTTTGGTACTTATCCATTTGTCACCTCTTCAAATACTACAGCCGCTGGTGCCTGTACTGGATTAGGTGTTGCTCCTAATCAGATAGGTGAAGTATATGGAATCTTTAAAGCTTACACAACTCGTGTAGGTAGTGGTCCATTCCCTACAGAATTATTTGATGAGGTAGGTGCTGAAATGGCTAAAGTAGGCCACGAATTTGGTGCTGTTACAGGTAGACCACGTCGTTGTGGATGGCTAGACCTCATAGCTCTTAAATACACTTGTCAAATCAATGGTGTTACACAATTGATGATGATGAAAGGCGATGTGCTTTCTGGATTTGATAGTTTACAAGTTTGTACAGATTATAAATATAAAGGTGAGACAATCCACCATTTACCATATAATATCGAACCAGAAAATGTAACTCCTATTTACACAGAGTTTCCTTGTTGGAAAGAGGACTTAACTAAAATGAACAATCCTTCTCAATTCCCAGCAGAATTGAATAACTATATCGACTTCCTTGAAAAAGAATTAGAAATTCCTATCAAAGTAGTAAGTGTAGGTCCAGATAGAACACAAACTATCCATAGATAAATTTTAAAAAGCCTCTTTGAGGCTTTTTTTGATACCATTAAAAAATCAACTTTTGAAAAAATATATCGCAACAGCAATTAAAGGTATCCTTATGGGAGCTGCAGACGTTGTACCAGGCGTTTCTGGTGGAACCATCGCTTTTATTACTGGTATTTATGAAGAGCTCATAAAAACAATTGATGGAATCGATATTAGTGTTATAAAATCATTTTTTAAAAATGGTATAGCTGCTACTTTTAAACAATATAATTTAGGCTTCTTATTATCATTGATCACTGGTATCGCAATCAGTATTTTAAGTCTGTCTAAGCTAATTACCTATTTATTAGGTGCGCATCCCATTCTTGTTTGGTCCTTTTTCTTTGGATTAGTACTAGCCAGCATTTTGTACATCGCAAAGCAAATTACTCGTTGGAACGCCGTTGCCATCATCATTATGGTCATAGGTGCTGCCCTATCCTATTGGATAACTATTGCAGAGCCTATTGCCTCACCAGAAAGCTGGTGGTATTTATTATTTTCTGGATTTATAGCTATTATAGCTATGATACTACCTGGTGTATCCGGTGCTTTTTTATTACTATTATTAGGCAGTTATGAAACTGTTCTAGGTTCTATTACTGGTTTTATGGAATCTATACTTGCTGGTGATTGGATTGCGGCATGGGATTACTTTACTAACTTGTTAATGGTAGCTATAGGTGCTATTTTAGGAATTAAACTATTTTCTAGAGCGCTTACCTGGTTATTTGAAAACCACAAAAATCTAACACTAGCCTTGCTTACAGGATTTATGATAGGTTCTCTCAACAAATTATGGCCATGGAAAATGATTCTCAAAACTAGGATCAATTCTCACGGTGAGGAAGTTCCTTTTCTAGAAAAAAGTATTTTACCGCAAAACTTTACCGGCGATGCTCTTATTTTATATGCTGTAATACTAATGGTTATAGGATTTTTGCTTATACTTATGTTAGAAAAAGTAGCCCATAAAAAACCTAAATAGTGCGACAACCTACCCGTAGTTTTAGTGATAAATTCTACTTAGTTTTAAAAGGTATTGCTATGGGAACCGCAAATAAGGTTCCTGGAGTAAGCGGTGGCGTTGTGGCATATGTAGCCGGATTTTATGAAGAGTTTATCTACTCTTTTCAAAAGCTCAACCTTAAAGCTCTTAAACTATTATTTAACGGTAGGTTTAAAACTTTCTATGAATATGTTAATGGTCGTTTTCTATCATTACTTATCCTAGGAGAAGTCCTCAGTTACTTTACCGTCAGTAAAGGATTTGATGTACTTATAAAAAACTACCCCCCCATACTGGTGTGGTCAGCATTTTTTGGGATGATCTTGGGTTCTGTCTATTACATTTCTAGAGATTATGACGCCTGGACACGCAAGAATATTATGATACTAGCCATAGGTACAACCATAGGAGTAGGTACATCATTACTCGATCCGGCAACCGATAATACCAACTTATTTTTTGTCTTTTTCTGTGGTATGGTTAGTATATCTGGTATGACTTTACCTGCCTGAGCGGCAGCTTCATACTTATCTTATTAGGGAATTATGTGTTGCTTCTAGTAGACAGTATAAATGCATTTTTTGATACGATGGTCGCCGTCGTTCAATGGGACTTCTCGTGGTGGTACGATCCTATTCACATGGATTTACTGGCTATTCTAGGCGTCTTTCTCCTAGGTTCTTTTGTGGGATTAATTAGTTTATCGCACCTACTGGGCTGGACTTTTAAACATTACCGCAATGAGACTAACGCGATGATTATAGGATTTATAACAGGATCCTTAGGCGTGGTATGGCCATGGAAAAAAGAAATCTACACCACAGACACTGCTGGAAATTATATGACAGACGCGAGTGGTAACCCAATATTAGAAAATTACAGCCGTTACTGGCCAGACTTTACGACGGCACATACATGGCTAGCAATAGGCCTTATATTTGCAGGTTTCTTAATCGTATATCTTATTGATAAATATGGACAACAAACAAATCCCGCATAGCGTTTTTGGACTTATAGGACAGAGATTGGACTATAGTTTTTCAAGAGCTTATTTTACAGAAAAGTTTGAAAAACTGGGATTAGAAGATCATGAATACCGCAATTTTGAGATAGAAAATGAGGATGATTTATTACGCTTTCGCGAAAGCGTGACCTACAACCCTATCACTAAAACCACCAACGGTAAGAACGAGATCATACGTGGACTTAATGTCACAATCCCGTATAAAGAATCGATGCTCAAAATTTGTGATCGCCTGACACCTGAAGCTGAAACTATAGGTGCTGTAAATACAGTTGTTATCGAAGATAACGAATGGATAGGTCATAATACCGATGTATATGGATTTGCAAAAAGTCTAGAGCCCTTTTTACCTATTAAGCAAAACGCATTAATTCTAGGTACCGGTGGTGCGTCAAAGGCGATTTCTTATACACTAGATGCTCTTAAAGTTCCACATTTATTTGTCTCTCGCATTCCAAAAGGCGAATACAGTATCTCCTATGAGAAGATTGATAGTGAGGTACTTAAAATTATCTCATTGATTATTAATTCAACTCCAGTAGGGACTTTTCCCGATGTAGAGGACAAACCTAATTTACCTTATGACCATATGACTAAAGACCATATTTTATATGATCTAGTCTACAATCCTAGCAATACCATGTTTATGAAAATGGGAAAGGTAAAAGGTGCTCGTGTTACTAATGGCTATCAGATGCTGGTTCATCAAGCAGAGAAGTCTTGGGAATTATGGAACGAGTAATCCTGTCTAATGATTGCCATATCTAGTGATTCTCTTTATCTTGCACTCCTTTAAATCTATTATATGGATACGAATGACAACCTGCATAAAGATGCAGACGGAAATTTAGAAAACGTGAATAACACTGACCAGAACCCACAAGACATGCCAGAAAAGGACATGAGTACAGAACCTAAAACTCCTATAGAGGAAACCACAGTTACACCTGAAGAGACTGTAATTAGTGAAGAAACTACAGAAACGCCAGTTGTTGCTGTAAAAGAAGAAGAAAGCACCACTGAAAATGATGATGAGAATGATGATCATGCAGAAGATGTAGATGCTCAAACTTTACCTGAAACCGATTACAACACATTAGAGATGCCAGCTCTAGCGGCTTCTTTAAGGAAACTTATTCAAGATTTCCCGATCAATACGATTAAAACTCACGTAGATGATATTAAAAAAGCATTTGACGCTAAGGATCAAGATGCTGAAAAAGAGGCTCGTGAAGAATTCGTAAAAGCAAATCCTGCTACAGAAGAAGCACCTGCACCAGAGTTCGAATACGACAATCCTATTAGCAAAGAATTTAACGATTTACATAGCTTATATCGCAAGCAACGTGGCGAGTTTCAACGTCAACAACGCAAGGAACAAGAAGATAATCTTGAGAAAAGGAAAAACATCATTGAGTCTATTAAGAACTTAATTGATGAAGAAGAAAACATAGGTACTACTTTCAAGAAGTTTAATACTTTACAGCAAGAATGGAAGGACACTGGTAAAATACCTCACGATGCTTATAATATCGTATGGAATGACTACCGTCTACACACTCAAAATTTTTATGACTACATAGACTTGAGTAAAGAATTGCGTGATAAAGATTTTGAACGCAATTTAGATTTTCATAATAAAATTATTACTCGTGCTGAAGAGCTGGGTAATGAACCAGATATCCATAAAGCGTTGCGCGAGTTACAAGAGCTCCACCGTATGTGGAAAGAAGATGCTGGACCGGTTGCTAAAGAACATAGAGATCCTATTTGGGATAAATTTAGTGCAGCTACAAAAGTGATACATGATAAGAGACAAGCTTATTATGAAGAACGTGATAAACTAGCTGATAAGAACCAAACGATTAAACAAAATATTATCGCTGAAATCAAAAAGATAACAGCGTCTGGTGCAAAGAATCATAAAGGGTGGCAAGATCGCCTAGAAGAAATCAATGCTCTTAAAGAATTATTCACACAAACAGGACCTGCTACTAAGGCTTTAAACAACCACTTATGGGAACAGTTTAGAGTTGTGGGACGTGAGTTTAACCATGCTAAAAATGCCTTCTATAAAGACCTTAAAAAAGATCAACAAGACAATCTAGATAAGAAAATGAAACTTATTGAGATTGCTGAGCAGCACCTAGCTAGCGATGACTTTAATGGCTCTTTACCAGTGATGAAGCGTATTCAAAGTGAATGGAAAGAAATAGGTCATGTACCTAGAAAGGTAAGTGACAAAATCTGGAAACGTTTCCAGGCAGCATGTAACGGTTTCTTTGACAAGAAAAACGCGCAAAAGAAAGAGGAGAATGCTGAGGAAACCGCAAACTTTGAAGCAAAGATGAAAGTATATGATGCTTTAAAAGAAATGTTGCCTCAAGATGATCAAAATGCTATGAAAGCTGACGTTGAAAAACATATGGCAGATTGGGCTGCGATAGGTCGTGTTCCTTATTCAAAACGTCATATTCAAGATAAGTTTGACAAATTGTTACAAGCTAAATTGAAAGCTGCTGGAATGAGCGCTGTGGATGCAGAAATGCTTAAGTATCAATCTAAGCTTTCTAGTTTAGAATCTGGAGACGAACGTGATTTTACTAACGAGCGTTTTTACTTAAGAAAACGTCGTGATGAGATACAAGATGAAAAAAGACAGCTAGAAAACAACATGCAGTTTATCAATACTAAGGATGATAAAAATCCTTTTGTAGTACAATTAAAAAAGAACACTGCAGCATTAGATAAAGAACTAGATTTAATTAAAGAGAAACAAAAACAGCTCAACATTCTAGAACGTCAAATGAAAAAAACAGATGATGAAGAATCTACAAATGAAGAATCTTCTGAGGCTACAGAATAGTTCAGTTCTATTGAATAGCATAACTTTAAAGCACCAGTTGATTCTGGTGCTTTTTTTATTTTAATTTTTCATAAAACAAGTTGCTCATGCTCAAATTTTTGAAACGCCTTTTTGAAACGCCTAAAGGTGACTACGGATCTTTAATGGATAGTCGCGATCCAGAGGTTGAACTATTTCAATCGACTATTAATACGATTGTCGAGGCATTAAGACCTATCCTATTGCCGGCTATGCATATTGAAAAATCAAATGTAGATAACGATAAGTTTCCGCTATTACTTAAGGGAAACACGTGGCCTACCAATAAGAAAGATAAACCACTAAGTTATCAAGGCTCTTTAACTACAAAAGATTTTAAAGTAGTGATTTTCCAGCATGAAGATGGTATACAAAAGGATAGTACTAATTTGCAATATTTCTATTTTAAAAAAGATCAATGGAATAAGCTTGAAGAACTATCTCCTGTAGACCAACATTTAATCGCTGATAAAAGATATGAGCAGTCTGATATCGTTTCTCTACCTATCTGGGAAGAAATTATACATAGGCATCCTGAAATCCATAAACTGATTGTTAAACTAGCTCCTAGTCATCCTTGGACACTTTATAAAAGAGCCAAAAAGGTGCTTTGTGAAAAAGAAATCAAACAACAAGTATATGGATATCCGCAATGGATGGTTAATGATATAGATTTTAGAAAAATAAAAGAGTTGCAGTTCTTGTTTCAAATAGAGGACGTCAACAATACTGTAGTTCACTACTACTTCACAGATGGTAAAGAAATTCAACAATTTATACAGCGCCAATAGTTAATTTAAAAATATCATAAAGTTTTCTTATGGTCAGAAAGCTTTACCTAATCAACCGACTTATTTGTTATGATACGTCTTCTGATCTTATTATTAATTCCCATTAGCAGTATGAATACTATAGATATTATTGATTTTGGCAAAAATGGGAATACTAATGATTGGGTTATTGTAAACGATGGTGTTATGGGTGGTTTATCACAAAGTACCGCTATTAACTATGAAGATTATGTATTGTTCTCTGGCACAACCTCATTAAAAAACAATGGTGGCTTTGCGAGTTATCGCAGTCTTATGGAGAATATAATCTTAAGAACTATAAAGCCGTTGAAATAAAATTTAAAAGTACTGGGCGTACCTTTTATTTTCAGTTAGATGCATATCGTGCGTGGTGGTATCCTAATTATAAACATCAATTTTCTAGCGATAGTAACGAATGGATAACCGTTCAATTACCTCTAACTGAATTTAAAGAATATAAGGTAGGTCAACAAACTGGAAAAAAATATCCCAATCACAACTAGACGATGTCCTGCGATTGGGAATAATATTATTAGATAAAAAGGAAGGTCCGTTTGAATTACAAATCGACTACATCAAATTTATTTAAGCCTTTAATTTACTTCTGTGATAATCTACAAGACCTTCAATAGGTCTGCGTACAATATTCCCCCACTTCATAGCCAAATTCTGCAGCGACTTGCTTAATTCTAGCTTGAGCAAAGTGAGCAATACTACCTACAAAATGAACTTCATATGATTTGATTTCCTCTCTAAATTGTAAAATCATATTACGAGAAAACTTACGCAATCCTTTTCTTAGTAATTTTTTTATGTAACGTTCATCAAGGTTTTGAAAAACAAATTCAGCGTGATGCGCTAGAAAAGCATTAGGATTAGGTTGCTTATAAAGATGAAATTTTAAATAATCTGGATCCATATTATAAGCCTCTTCAAATTTTCTCATTAAATCTGATGGCATATTTTTAAATCCATAATCTCTTAATAAATTCTTACCATACCAGTTCCCCGCTGGCCTCATCCATAAGCGTATATCCTAGAGAAACTACACGTTGCTCTATAGTATTCCCATCGCTGAAACAGCAATTAGAACCAGTTCCTAATATACATACGATACCAGGCTCATCACCTACCGCAGCATATACCGCTGCTGCCGTATCTTCCTTCACCACTACTTGAGCGTTTGAGAAATAGTTTTTTAATAAATTTTCAAGAGCTAGTCTAGGCTTTTCAGTACCACAACCAGCACCATAGAAAAACAGTTGTTCCACTTGATCTTTGTGAGCTACTAATTCTTCGCTTTCTAGAATGCGCAGTGGTAATTCTTCAATAGTAAGAATCGCTGGATTCATACCACCCGTTTTTACTTTAAACAATTGCTCTCCATTATTATCAAGAGCAATCCAGTCGCACTTAGTAGAGCCACTATCTGTAATTAAAATCATAAAAAGTTATTTAATAAAGTCTATCCTTGGGCTGGATAGAAAAAAGAAGGCTATCGATGTAGAACCGATAGCCTTTTTAAAATTATAGCGAGTGTACTTTCTCTGCTAGATCAACCAACTTGTTTGAATAACCAAACTCGTTATCATACCAGCTTACTAATTTAAAGAACGTAGAGTTCAATTCGATAGCAGCACCTGCGTCATAGATACTAGTTCTAGCATCACTTACAAAATCCTGTGACACCACTGCTTCATCAGTATAACCTACTACACCAGCCATAGCTCCTGTAGACGCATCTTTAAACGCTTTATTAATTTCTTCTAGAGATGTTTCTTTATTTAACTTAACCGTTAAATCTACTACAGATACATCAACCGTTGGCACACGGAAAGCCATACCTGTTAATTTACCCTTTAAAGATGGAATCACCTTAGTAACTGCTACTGCGGCACCAGTTGTTGCAGGGATAATATTATTCATAGCGCTACGACCTAAACGATAATTCTTCTTGCTAGGACCGTCAACAGTTGCTTGTGTAGCCGTTGCAGCGTGTACAGTTGTCATTAAAGCTTCTGCAATACCAAAGTTATCATCAAGGATCTTTGCCATAGGTGCTAGACAGTTCGTAGTACATGAAGCGTTAGATACAATTTTATGATCTGCAGTTAATTCATGATCATTAACACCCATTACAAACATAGGTGCTGTTTTTGATGGTGCAGATATTACTACTTTCTTTGCTCCAGCATCGATATGTGCCTGTGCACTATCTAGATCTGTAAAAATACCGGTACAGTCTGCAACAACGTCTACTCCTACTTCATCCCATTTTAAGTTCTTTGGGTCACGTTCTGCAGTGACACGAACTTGTACACCATCAATGATTAAGTTACCATCTTTAATTTCAATAGATCCACCATAACGTCCGTGTACGGAATCATACTCTAGTAAGTAAGCTAATTGCTCTACATCTACTAAATCATTAATTGCTACTACTTCTACGTTGGCACGTTCTAGAGTTGCTCTAAAAACGATACGTCCTATGCGACCAAATCCGTTGATTGCTAATTTCAGTTTTTTACTCATCTTATTTAATTGTTAGTTCTTATTAATTGTTGTTTGCACGCTTTCGCGAAAGCGTATTTAAAAAATCTATTATACCGTCATGATATCAGAGACTCTTAAAAGCTCTTTGTCAATTTCAGTTTTACCTTTTACCGCCATGTCCAATGGACATAACTCTATCTTATTATTATTGATACCGACCATATAATTCGTCTTACCTTCTAGAAGGCTTTCTACCGCTTTAACGCCCATGCGACTCGCAAGTACGCGATCCCAACATGATGGCGAGCCACCGCGTTGCATGTGACCTAGTACAGATACACGCACCTCATACTCTGGCATGTTCTTCTCTACATAATCTTTTAACTCAAATACGTTATCACCTGTTTTATCACCTTCTGCAACTACAACGATGCTCGATGATTTACCAGACTCGCGACTGCGTTTTAAACTCTCTACCAGACGATCTTTTCCCATATCTTCTTCAGGAATTAGAATTTCCTCTGCACCAGCACCTACTCCAGCATTAAGAGCGATGTGCCCTACATCACGTCCCATAACTTCTACAAAGAATAATCTGTTGTGAGAACTGGCCGTATCCCTAATCTTATCGATACACTCTACTACCGTATTTAATGCGGTGTCAAAACCTAGCGTTGAACTGGTCCCATAGATATCATTATCTATAGTACCGGGAATTCCCATTACAGGAAAGTTAAACTCTTCATTAAACACCATACCACCGGTAAAACTACCATCTCCACCTATCACTACTAACGCATCCATACCAGATGCTTTAACGTGCTCATAAGCTTTCTTCCTTCCTTCTACAGTACGGAATTCTTGAGAACGTGCACTCTTAAGGATCGTTCCACCTTTATTGATAATATTATTGACACTACGTGCTGTCATTTCTTTAAAGTCACCTTCTATCAATCCTTGATAACCACGATAAATACCTAAACATTCTACACCATGAAATGCACAGGTACGTACTACAGATCTCAAAGCAGCATTCATCCCTGGAGAATCGCCTCCAGAGGTCATTACACCTATTTTCTTAATCGTTTGATTCATTGCGTTTTTCATATAATCCATGCTAATCTAGCAAAGAATCCTTAATGAAACTCATGTTTTATTCTATATTTAACCAATTCTAATAATTCAAACGTTATCGTTAATAACTTTTATCTATGGCACTAGAACTCATTGACTTTCTGATCATCATATCGTTCTTTTTAGTATCACTATTTGTAGGAATTGCTGTCTCAAAGAAAAGTTCTAAAAATGCTTCTTCTTTCTATCTATCAGGTCGTAATATGCCGTGGTGGCTTCTAGGTGTTTCTATGGTCGCTACCACTTTTGCAGCAGACACGCCTAATCTGGTCGCAGGTATCGTGCGCGATACCGGTGTAGCCGGTAACTGGGAATGGTGGGCTTTTTTACTTACCGGTATGTTAACCGTCTTTTTCTATGCTAGATTATGGCGCCGCAGTGGAGTTACTACAGATCTAGAGTTTTATGAGTTAAGATATCATGGTAAAAGTGCAGCGTTTTTGAGAGGTTTTAGAGCGATATATCTAGGCGTTATATTTAATGTCATTATTATGGCTACCGTATGCCTGGCAGCAATAAAAATAGGTAATGTGATGTTTGGCTTTACTGCAGGTGAAACATTGTGGATTGCTTCTATTGTTACCGTACTTTATTCTTTATTAGGTGGATTAAAAGGCGTGTTAATCACAGATTTTATACAGTTTATAATTGCCATGGTAGGATCTATATGGGCTACTATGTACATTCTAGACTTACCTGAGATCAATGGTATGCAAAACCTCATCACGCATCCTAATGTTGCCGGTAAGATTGATTTACTGCCTGACTTTTCTAATACAGAGTTGATGATGGGTATTTTCTTAATCCCACTTGCTGTACAATGGTGGAGTACCTGGTATCCTGGTGCAGAGCCTGGTGGTGGTGGCTATGTTGCACAACGCATGCTTGCAGCAAAGGATGAAAAAACGCCACTTGGGCCGTGTTATTTTTTAATCTAGCACACTATGCCTTACGTCCATGGCCATGGATCATTATAGGACTGGCATCTCTTATAATCTATCCTAATTTAGACTCGCTAGCGACTGCTTTTCCTAATCTAAATCCTAAGTTTGTTAAAGACGATTTGAGTTACCCAGCGATGCTTACGTTCTTACCTGCTGGTCTATTAGGCCTAGTTATTACTAGTTTAATAGCTGCTTTTATGAGCACTATATCCACTCATTTAAATTGGGGGGGTTCTAGTTATGTAGTGAACGATTTCTATGCTAGGTTTATAAAAAAGGATGCCAGTGAAAAACAAAAAATAATAGTAGGAAGGCTTTCTATCGTTGCCATGATGGCTTGTGCTGGCCTATTATCATTAGTTTTAGAACAAGCAAAGGATGCTTTTGACCTAGTCATACAAATAGGTGCTGGATCAGGCTTGCTGTTTATTATGCGATGGTTTTGGCATCGTATTAATCCATGGAGTGAGATTACCGCAATGGCAAGCTCTTTAATTATTGCTATGATATTTTTTGCAGACAGTCGATTAGACACGCAACTATTTGCAAACTGGGCTGGTTATGAAAAAATATGTTTCAACGTTGTTGTTACTACCGTTGCATGGCTTATCGCCACATTTACCACCAGACCTACACAAGCAGAGACTCTAGATCATTTCAATAATGTCATATTTGGTAAGGAATCAAAATTTCATAATTTCCCAGTAAAAATACTAGGCTTTTTTATGGGGGGGATTATAGGTGTCTATAGTCTCTTATTCTCTATCGGTAAATTTCTTTATGGAGAGGCTGTGATGGGATGGACACTGATGGGAATCTTTATCGTTTGTGTATTAGGGTTAATGGCGCTAAGAAAGAAGTTATTTTAATACCTAAATCAATTGCTTAAGTATCAATACTCAAAACTATTTTTTTTTGCTTGCGCGAAAAAGTGGAAATAAAATCAATTATTAACATGAATAAAGTAGAAACCATAAGAAAAGGCGAAGGTAAAAACTATAACTACTCACAAGATCACTGCTTTGTAAAACTATCTTCTGATCAAACTAACGGTGAATTATGTATCGTTGAGGATACTCTAAAGCCAGGATTTTATTTACCTAGACATCATCATAAATTGATGACTGAGGTCTTTTACATTCTTGAAGGTGAAGTAGATTTGATATTTGATGATCAAACCATCGTTCTAAAACAAGGAGATACCATAACCGTACCTGTCAACATCTGGCATGCGGCTCGTTGTAAAAATGGTGGTAAGATGCTTACTATTTTTAAAAATGGACAGTTTGATAAATATTTAGAGCGACTTTCTAAAATGTCTGATCAAGATTTTGAAAATGAAGATTTAATGCAATCTGTTGCCGTATCATTTGACATCTATAATGACTAATTAGTCATTGCGGTTTTTTATTCTTTAAACTTTTTTAAGTTCCAGTAGTCTTATGGCCAACTTAAAAGGACAGTTATGAGATTTAAAGGATTCTTATGGTTATGTATTGCGGCATTTACCACTAATAGTGCATTAGCAATGATACAAGAACCTACAGACGCGACACATATCACAGACCATCATATTAGTTATACTGTAAATAAGGATTCTAATTATGTGTTTTTAACCATAAGCACTTCACATAAAGAAACATCGCTCTCCATACTTAGACACGGACTTACCGTTTACTTTGATGCAACTGGTAATAAAGAGAGAAATGTATTTGTAAGATATCCCTATAACAACACACCGCAACGTCCTAACAGATCCTCTAGACCACAAACTGACACAGACGATGCTCCTTCCATCGATTATCAAGAAATCATCGCTAATCTTCCAGGTGAAGCAGAATATGCTTTTTATGGCGATCAACAAGAATTTCATAAAGATTTAAACGCTTTTGACATCTCACTGGGCTATCAAATGACCGGAGAAGAACAAGATACTCTAGAATATTCAATAAAGATCCCTAAGAATAGAATTACTCAAGATGAGAAACTTGACTTGTCACAGTTTACCATAGGTGTTATTACTAACATGCCAGAAAAAAATAAAGATCGTGAAGGTCAATCAGATACTGGCGTTAGTATGCGAGGAGGCAATCAACGTGGCGGTGGTCGTGGTGGATCTGGTGGCGGTAGAGGCAATCGTGGTGAAAGACCAACATCTCAAAAAGAACCCGTACGTATTGACTATTGGTTTAATGCAGCATTAGACTAGAAATAGAAAAAACAAAAGTATTTCTTTCCCCCAAAGCTCAAAGACTCTCAAGTTGTTTCTTTGGGCTTTTTAAATTAAGTATTTTTAAAAAATGAAACTTGTTTCTATGGTCATCGATACGCTTTCATATCCATAGTTCAGGTATTTATGGACGATAAGTGGAGTGATACTCGCTTTCGCGAAAGCGAATAAATCAAACTCACATAGAATCTAAATTAGATGAAATATGACGACTAGTATTGTAGTATTTGTAGTTTCGGCGGCGTTGATTGTTGGAGCATTATGGGGGAATTTATGGCAACTTGTCTAAAAAACAGAGGGATTTCTAGTAGCTCTTGCTGGTGGAGCTTTACTGGTGTCTGCCCTACTAGAACTTATCAATCCTGCTTTAGAAAATGATTCAGTTTACATTACTCTTGCAGTTGTTTTTATAGGAGCTACCATGTTTACAGGCTTAGATTATCTAGTTAAGAATAAATGGGGTAATAATAGTGGTGGTGGTTTACTGGCTGCAATCACTTTAGATGGTATCCCTGAGAATCTTGCACTGGGCGTGGCTTTAATAGGCGCTAATCCATTATCTATAGCAGCATTATCTGGTTCTATTCTATTATCTAATCTACCCGAAGCAGCCGGTGGTGCTAAGGAAATGGCTGAAAACCATTCTAAAAAGAAAGTTCTTTTATTATGGATAGCTACAGCAGCTATACTGGCTATGGCGGCTTTGGCGGGACATTTTTTACTATCTGATGTAAAGCAAGAATATTTGAATTATATAAAGTGTTTTGCTGGTGGCGCTGTAGTAGCATCACTAGCCTAGAAGTGTTTCCTAAATCATTTAAAAAAGATAAGTATTGGACTGGAATTGCCACTACCATAGGACTAATTCTTGCATTGTTTTTGAATTCGCTTGGTGAATGATATTATAAATAATCCTCAAGATTTTGCATAAATTTTTAAGGCTAGACTATAGGGTATTAAACATCTTGTTAAACCTTCTTTAGACCCTTAATTAATCTATATTTTTGTATCATTATTTTAATACCTATGAAAGACAATAAAGTTCTCAATTATATAAAAGAAATCATTAAAAATCATCCATCAGACTGGTTAGGTCTTACCACTCATAGATTGGATATTTATAATGAAAAGCTAGCCAAAACTCAGTTCTTAGACCAGTTAGAAACTCTTTATAGTACAAACAATGCTACTACTGGAGCTCTAGCTGTATTGCCTACAGCGTACGACTACATAAGACTAGGTCATCCTTTATCTAGTGTCCTAGAATGGGGGGGTATTGCTCATATACATAGTCTCGATGCTGATAATGTTATTAGTTTTTCATCAAAGACAATTCCAGTACTTGCAGTATTGAGAAAAAATTTATTAGAAAATAGAAATACTCAAATTAATTACACTGGTGAGCTTCCATCCATTTTTAATGAAGAACTTTTAAAAGAAGTTTATGGATATCATTTTCAATTACAAAAGGTAAACGACCCATCTGACATTGAAAGATTTAATGGTAGCACTATTTTCATCTCTGAACATGACGAAATAAATACGTTAGACATCAATTCAAATATTGACTTTGCCATTAGTTTGCATGGCACTTTAGGTAGTATTTTAGTCATCAACAGTTCTCTTGAAAACAGCTATACTTCTGATATACAGCATGTACGTAGAAGAGAAACTATTGCGATGACGCCATCTAATTCACTTGTGGCGTTAAAATCTCTAGTAGATCAAAAAACTATCATTCTACCAGAGAATAATGTAGTTGCAGATAAAATAAGTGTTTTAAATTCTATTAAACAGATAACAGGAACACAGTTATCGCCTCTAGTAGCATCTAGTGGTTTATCTATTCAATATGCCATAATGATGGGACTAGTGCACGATGCACAAGAAAACCATCCTGGTAAAGCTATCAAGTTTATAGTGCCACCTAATTGTTATGGTGGAACTAATGATCAAGCCAGACGTGTTGCTGCTTGCTTAAATAATGTAGAAGTTGTTGATTTACCAGTAGATGGTGATAATGATATGGTACAAAGTGTCGATATTGTTTTAAATCAAATCGCTGCTCAAGATGCTGTTCCATATATTATTGCTGAGATACCAACAAACCCAAGAGTTGAAGTTCCTGATCTAGTAGCTTTAAAAGAAGCTTTAAGTAAAGAGCGTAAAACGCCCGATGGAACAACGGCGATAGATCCAGTATTTATACTAGATCAAACCTTTTGTCCTAATGTACACTTTCTAGGTGATGGTAAAATCTTATCTACTGTGAGAACTATTTCTTATGCTAGTGGTTCTAAGTTCCCAAGTGGCGGAAGATGTACTGCTGGATACTGTGTAGGTAATAACAAGACTAGTGCTTTAATGGATAAGATAGATTTGCACTTAACCTTGTGCGATAATGAAGCTACTGATTTACAATATGAAATTCTTGCAGCACAATTGCCATCAATGAATCAACGTATCAAAGATGCCTATAAAAACACTCGTGAGTTTGTGACATTTGTCCAAGAATCGTTGCCTAATGCAAAAATCAATTTTGTATCTGAAGAACTTGCAGAACAAGGATTTACTCCATCTGTATTCTCTCTAGATCTACCTACAAAAGGTGGGACAGAATCAGAGAAAGAAACCTATAAAAGAGCTTTAAACCTTAAGCTCATCAATCTAATGATCACTGAAATCCCTAACGAGAGTAAATTTTGCGTGAGTTATGGACAATTGAAAGGTTGTTACTGGACCATACCTGCCACATCTACACAAGGAACGACTAAAGAAGGAGATAAGGATTACATAGTGCGAGCTTCTCTATCGCCAGATCTAGACCTAGATTTACATAAAAAAGTTTTTAAAGAATTTGTAGATAGTATCTAAAGTTCAAGAATATCATAATTTTAAAAATGCCGCTAAATTTATGGTTTAGCGGCATTTTTATTTACTATTCAAACATAACTACTTATTAGAATGTATATGGTTTGCTAGAAAATGAGCATCTTTAGATACACCACCTAATGTAGCAGATCCTCGAGTATACATCCATGGTAACCCCATGAAGTATAAACCTTTAATGTTACTAATACCTCGATAATTTTTAGGGTAGTTATCAGCATCAAGTTCTAGTCCTTCTATCCAAGAAAAATTAGGTCGGTAACCTGTTGCCCAAATTATATTTTTAATCGTTGACACTTTCTTATTTTCAAAGAACATCTTGTGATCTGATGCATCTTTTGTTCTTCCTACCGGAATTACGTTTTGTCTAGAAAGTATCTCTTTTACATCTGTACCTATCACTGGTTGTGTAGATGAGTTAATCTTCTTCCCTATCCAGCTATACTTACTATATTTTAAAAAACCAGTCACCGTAAACCACCACCATAATGTTTTGCCTGAAAACTGTTGTGGTAAGGACTTAACAGTAGTATCACCAGAAAAGTAAACCGTTCTAGAAGAATCTTTTGAAATCTCATTCAGAATCTGATATCCGGAATCTCCACCACCTACAACTAGAGCATCTCCTTCTTGCAACTGGTCTACATTTTTATAATAATTACTATGAATTTGAAGTATTTCTTGAGAGGCTTTAGTATGACATGGCGGTGTGTAAGGGATATGAAAAGGTCCCGTAGCTATTACGACATTTTTAGCTTCAATAATTCCATCTTTATGCTCTATTATAAAAGTCTTCTTGTTTTTGCGGACAGACGTAATTAAGGTGTTTAACTGTACCGGTATATCAAATTTTTTGACATAAGATTTAAAATAATTTGCTACTTCAAATTTTGTTGGATAATGATTTTTAGGTGCTTTAAATTTTAATCCTGGCAAATGATTGTATTCTGTAGGTGTGAATAATTTGAGTGAGTCCCATCTATTTAACCAAGAAGCACCTATTTCTTCTTCTCCATCTACTATTAAAATTTTTTTATCCTGTTCTTGTAAATGGTATGCCATGGACAAACCTGCTTGTGCGCCACCAATTACTAAATAATCCAACATCGAGTTACTCTTTATAATTCGATGCAAAAGTAAGCACTTATAAAGTGTTCATTAATTTCAAGAACTTTATCCACATTGATCATGTGTAACCTTTTAAATTCATGAATATGATTGCTTAGCTTACACACAACTAACAAACTTTTACAAAAGCTACAACTTCACTGTTAGACCAAACCCATAAACAACTGATTACATGAGTATTACACACTTTTAAAAGGCAGTAATATTATAGTTTAATTAGCAATCTAGCTCTAGCTTATTAGGTTCTAATTGATATCTTTAAATTATGTTGAACTTTAAGAAACGAGCACCTTAAGTTCTTTTAAAGATTACATTTTCTAACTAATATTTAATTTTCACAAAAGAATGAATCCATTTTTAGCAAACCTTATTGTTCAGTCTACAAAAAAGTTCAGAGATAAAAAGAAGTATCCAAAAGGGAAACCTTCTGAATATAGACTCGCTAAAAAGTATCATGATTTTGTGATCTCTTTAAAGCGTAATTTTAAAAATTTTATTCTTATTGTCATTGGGATTTTTTCAGCTTTCGTTTGGTTTTAAAGGGTTTTTACTTACCAATGACTTTATAGACGGTGGCGCTACTGGAATATCGTTATTAGTGGCAGCTGTGACTGGTATACCTTTGTATATTTTAATCATAGGTGTCAATTTACCCTTTGTAGTGTTGGGTTATAAGATCATGGGAAAACGCTTTGCTGTTAAAACAGCTCTAGCTATAATAGGTCTAGCTTTATGTGTTGCCGTTGTTCCTTTTCCTAATGTTACTGATGATGATTTATTAGTTGCTATTTTTGGCGGTTTCTTTTTAGGAGCAGGAATTGGGTTATCCATACGTGGTGGTGCCGTCATCGATGGAACAGAAATACTGGCCATATTTTTGAGTAGAAAATTTTCTACTACCATAGGTGACATAATTATCCTTATAAATATTATCATCTTTTCTGTAGCTGCTTATTTTCTATCCATAGAAATTGCCCTATACTCAATGATCACTTACATAGCTGCCTCTAAAACATTAGACTTTGTAATTGAAGGAATTGAAGAGTATATAGGTGTCACTATTATTTCTTCACAAAGCAATCGCATTAAAGAGATGTTAATAGGTAAACTAGGTCGTGGAGTCACTATTTATAAAGGACAAGGTGGATATGCAAAAAACGGTGTCTCTAAAGATATGGACATCATATATACCGTCATTACGCGTCTAGAACTAAACAAGCTTAACACTGAAATTGAAAAGATTGAACCTAATGCTTTTATCATCATGAATAGTATTAAAGATATCAAAGGAGGCATGATAAAAAAGCGACCATTGAAGAGTTAAGTCTATAAATACTTATCTACATAGCTTTTTTAATCTCTACAACCCTATCATTCTAACATGTAATAAAAATAAATTTTATATTTTGAGTTTTTATTAGGACTATATATCAATGATTATTAATAATTTAAGCGTTTATCGCTTAACAGTTCCAAATTTAAATCACAAAATAGTTTTATGGAAAAACATGATTTCAGCAACTTAAGTGTTGTATACGTCAACTGTACTTTAAAGAAATCTCCTCAACATAGTCATACTGACTCCTTAATTGATGTTTCTCAAGAAATAATGAGAAAGGAAAATGTAAAAGTAGAAACCATCAGGTTTATCGACCACGATATTGCTAGTGGCGTCTATCCAGATATGACAGAACATGGCTGGGATAAGGATGAATGGCCTTCAATATTTAAAAAAATAATAGACGCAGATATATTGATTGTAGGAACACCTATATGGCTAGGAGAAAAATCCTCTGAAGCACAAAAGCTTATCGAACGATTATATGCAATGAGTGGTCAGACTAATGATAAAGGACAGTATAAGTTCTATGGTAAAGTAGGAGGCTGTATGGTCACTGGTAATGAAGATGGCGTTAAACATTGTGCAATGGGAATACTCTATTCTTTACAACATGTAGGCTACTCTATTCCACCACAGGCAGATTGTGGATGGATAGGTGAAGTAGGTCCTGGACCTAGTTATGGTGATACAGAATGGCAAGGAGAAAAAATCAATCCACCAGTAGGTTTTAAAAGTGATTTTACTAACCGAAATACTACACTTATGACTTACAATCTTTTACATCTAGCCGCAATGCTCAAAGCAAATGGAGGATATCCTAGTTATGGAAACTCTAGAGCTCAATGGGATGACGGCAAGCGATGGGAATTTGAAAACCCAGAATATAGATAAATGATTGATTTAAAGATGACTTTTAAATTCAATAATCTATAATCGCTGTTCTACATGAAATTTGCTTCAAACCAGTCTTGAACATTAGATTCAATACGGTTTTTAATATCACTGGTATCTGATTTTTCAAATTCTTTACCGGTGATTTTTTCATATAATTCTATATAGCGCTCACTTACAGACTCAATATAAGCATCATCCATTACAGGTAATGTTTGACCTTCTAGTCCTTGAAAATTGTGAGATATTAACCACTGGCGCACAAATTCTTTACTCAATTGTTTTTGAGGCTCATTCTTATCTTGACGTTCTTGATAACCATCAGCATAAAAGTATCTAGAAGAGTCTGGAGTATGGATCTCATCAATTAAAACAATTTTTCCATCTTTAGTTTTACCAAATTCATACTTAGTATCTACTAGAATTAAACCTCTTTTTTTAGCAAGTTGACTACCACGTTTATATAAATCACGGGTATATTTCTCTAAAATCTCATAATCGTGCTCACTTACAATACCGCGAGATATGATGTCTTCTCTTGATATATCTTCATCATGATCACCCATTTCTGCTTTAGTAGCTGGAGTAATAATAGCCTCTGGGAATTGGTCATTTTCTTTCATTCCATCGGGCATGGCAACACCACATATCATTCTACGTCCGGCTTTGTATTCTCTGGCAGCGTGACCACTCATATAACCACGTATTACCATTTCTAATTTGAATGGTTCGCACTGGTAACCTATAGCCACATTGGGATCTGGAGTTGCAAGTAACCAGTTAGGCACAATATCTTCTGTAGCTCGCATCATTTGTGTTGCTATCTGATTAAGAATCTGACCTTTATAAGGGATACCTCGTGGCATGACTACATCAAAAGCACTTAGTCTATCACTAGCCACCATGATCAATAGGTCATCATTAACGCTATAAACCTGGCGCACTTTGCTTTATAAACCTTAGTCTGGTTAGCAAAATTGAAATCTATATCTGTAATGGTATTAGGTAAATTCATAATGATTGTGCTGTGAATTACAAATTTGAAATATTCTTCTTAAATTTTAGAGAAAAACGGCAGTATATTTTCAATAAGTTATTGACCAGATATCAAACATAGATGATAATGATGATTACGCTTCGCGAAGCGTAATCA
>NZ_BBMK01000007.1 GCF_000755285.1 Nonlabens ulvanivorans
AAAAAGGTGCCTTTTTTGAGAATCTGCTTACGCGTAAGCGAAATAGAAGTACTCTAAGTACTCCATTTAGATTTATAAAGTATATTAAGTACTAACCCAATTATGACTAATGCGATCCCTAAAACAGACCATAAGGTATAGATTTCCATAAACCATATTGCACCTATCAATACCGTAAAAATGACTTCTAAATATTTAAGAGGTGCTACCAAAGATGTGGATGCTATTTGAAAAGAACGAGTCATAAAAAGCTGCCCTATAAACCCTACAACACCTAGACTGGCTAATAATAACCATTCAACTCCTACTGGTTGAATCCAGTTATTAATACTAAGTAGACCACCAATTATAACACCTATCGCCATAAAGTAATTAATGATAACTATAGAATGATCTTGTTTACCGATTTTAGAAATAACAACAAATACTAATCCCATACCAACCGCAGATAATAGTACCAGACCTATACCGATAAGGGATATGTTTTCTTCATATCCTTTTAAAATAAACACTCCTGAAAATGCGATTAAGAAAAACAACCATTGTATTGGTTTTATTCTTTCTTTAAGCCATATTACAGCAAAAACAGCTGCAAATATGGGTGATAAATATCTCAAAGTTACCGCTGTACCTACCGGTAAGTATTTGAGTGACAAAAAGAAGAGTAATAGCGATATAGTACCAAAGACGCCACGAGCAATTAACAACCATCTTTTATTACCTAAAATCGAAATTTTCTTGTAATTAAGGTAAACCATTGTGATAATCAAGGAACCAATAGATCTAAAAAAGACTAATTGAAATGCGCTAAAATTAGATAGATATTTTACAACACCGTTCATTATCGCAAACGCAAGTGTGCTGAAAAGCATGAAAAGTATCGCCTTTTGTAAATCCTTCATCGTCAACTATTAATTATGACTGTGCAAGTTTAAGAGTTTATATTGGTTAACCAGCTCCGTTTTAAGAGGACTTTAATCATCTCTTTTTTAGGTTTCGTAATACCCATAATTTAATTTTTAATAATTATTCTATGACTAGAAAAGTGCCTTTAAAACTTTGATTTAAAACCATTACCTCTAACTTATCACCATTGTCGTTGCGCTCTATTTCTATGGTTGCTTTACCGTTTGCCATTTTTATGGACTCGCTTCCAGTAGGTGTTCCATGACTTTTTAAAGTCTTACCGCCAGACATGGCTTGGAAATAAACTCGCTCTTCATAATCTAGACATCTTAGTCCATCTGCATCTACAGCTTGGGCGATGAGTAAAATATTACCATTATCTAATTGCTTTGAATCTAACGTAAGTGCCTTAGGCTTTCCGTTTTTAGTAAATCTATAATTCACCCTAAGTTCATCATTCACTATAGCACCATCATTCATTGTTCCAGTAGCACGCATATCGTTTTCACCTTCCTTAAAATCTACTAACCAAGTAAGACCGGATGCAGGAAACTTGTTAATGTCTTTAATCTTTTTACCTAAAGATTTACCATTCATAAAGAATTCCACCTCTTCTGCATTAGAATAAACGCTTATTTCTCTTTCTAATCCTTTAGGGCCTTGACGCTCTGTCCAGGTGTGTGATTCTATCCATGCAAATGGTTCATCACTCCAGTAGCTTTTAAAAACATAATAGGAATCTTTGGGGGGGTTATTATTTCTATCCACCAACCCTTTTTGATTAATATACGGGATATCATTTTCTGGTCGCAATGGCGTCCCAAAATCTTTAAACGCCCATTGTGCATTGCCTACAAATGTTGTATCAGTTTCTGATATACGTAGATGCCAGTCAAAAAGATCGACCATATAGTTTTCACTCCAGTCACCTATTTGGGCAATATTAGCCACGTCTGTTTGTACGATTGCCTCTTCCCATCCATCAGCTTGAATAGCTCCTTCTCCAGTAATCGGATTTTCTGTATGTCGGCCTAGATGACTGCTGCCACCATATTCTGTATGGATAAAATGGTTGTACTGAGCTTTATATTGATTAATCGCTTTTTGATAGCTTTTATAACTACCAGAATACCATCCAGACCATATAGATGGAGAGAAGACATCTACGATATCTGCACCTTCATAATATTTTCTAATAGCCGTTACTCTAGATGGATCCATTTCATGAGCTATATCATGCAGTGATTGTAAGTACTGGTTCATCTTTACTGTATTATCACCATCTTCAAAATCTGGCAACCAATACATCTCGTTTCCTAACGACCAGAATACAATACTGGGATGATTATAATTCTGATTGATAATTTCCTTCAACATGCCGGTAGTATTTTCTTGCCATACATCATTACCCAATCCGCCACGACACCATGGTAGTTCATCCCAGACAATTAATCCTAACTCATCACAGGCCTTGTAAATTTCAGGATCTTGTGGATAATGTGCTAGCCGCACAAAGTTAGTGCCCATGCTTTTTATGAGTTCCATATCTGCACGGTGCTGTTCATTACTCATGGCCGCTCCTACTCCTGCGTGTTCTTCATGTCTGTGAGTACCTCTTAAAAGTAATCGCTCACCATTTAAATAAAACGCTCCATGATCTTTAAATTCAAACCATCGTAAACCTACTTTGTCTTCGGTTTGATCTATGATTTCATCTCCATCTTTAACCATGATAGTTAGTGTATAAAGATTTGGGCTTTTAGGACTCCATAGTTGCGGATCTGTAATATTTTGAATTGAAATTCCAGTATACCCATCAGCCATTGCTATTTCAGTAATTGCGATAGATTCACCAGTAGGTGATTTAAATATGGCATCTACTATTAAGTCACCTGAAAATTTGATATATCCAAACTAACATCTACAGTTGCACTTTCTTTAGAAACTTGCGGTGTAGAGACTTTCACTCTATCAATATGTGTTTCAGGTAAAGTCACTAGCCATACATCTCTTGTAATACCTCCATAAATAAAGAAATCACTTTTTTGAGAAGGAATCACTTCTGGATCATAACTATTATCTGCTCTCACTAAGATTTTGTTATTTCCTGTTTTTACCTCATCAGTAATATCCACTGTAAAACCTATATATCCACCTATATGACCGCCTACCTTAATCCCATTCACATATACTTCGGACACAATATTTACTCCTTCAAAATACAATTCGTAAACTGCATTTATGTTTACCGATTCTATGGTTAGGTCTTTTTTATACCAGCTAGAATTACGCCTATAGCCAGGCTCTAAATCTGTTGCATCGAGCGCATTCCATGTATGTGGTAGATTTACAGATTCCCAATCTTGCTTTTCTAGAGCTTCATTTATATCTAATGTTGGATGCTCTAAATATTGCCAATCTTGATTAATATTAGTCTTTGACCTTTTAACAGTAATGTTTGAATTATCTGACTTACAGCCTGCTGTAATCACAAAGACAAGTAACCAAAGTTTCAGAAGGTGATTCATAAATAGGTTTTAAAAGGATGATTATTGATCAAGATCTGTTAAGCGCAACATTAGTTCTAAGAAATAATAATCTCCATATATGATAGGTTCATCCATTTCTGACCGTTTGGACCAATCACCAGAGCTGTGTTGAAGTATAAAAGGAACCTCTAGGTCAGCTGCAAGAATATATTCCTCAGACTTTAAACTATTCAATACTTTCCTGCTATAATTGATGTAGTCTTGCTTATCCGTGTAACCATAAAGCTCTACCAAAGCCGATGCTACTATTGCTGCAGCAGATACATCCTTAGGCTCATCTGGAATATTAGGAGCATCAAAATCCCAATATGGTATACCATCTGCTGGTAAATTTTTATGATGGATAAAAAGTTTGCAGTTGCTTGCGCTTGTTTTAAATATTCTTCGTTTTTAGTATATCTATAAGCCATCGTGTATCCATAAATGGCCCAACCTTGTCCACGTGCCCATGCAGAGTCGTTGCTGTAGCCTTGGTGAGTTACACGTTCTTTGACATTACCATTAATCGTGTCATATACCACCACATGTACAGTACTATTATCTGGTCTAAAATGATTTCTTAAAGTTGTATTAGCATGTGCGACGGCTAGCTTGTGAAAAGTAGAATCGCCAGATAGTTTTGTTGCTTCAAAAAGCAATTCTAAATTCATCATATTATCTATAAT
This sequence comes from Nonlabens ulvanivorans, assembly GCF_000755285.1. Classification (GTDB taxonomy): domain Bacteria; phylum Bacteroidota; class Bacteroidia; order Flavobacteriales; family Flavobacteriaceae; genus Nonlabens; species Nonlabens ulvanivorans_A. Next base: position 4,121 of record NZ_BBMK01000007.1, read on the forward strand.
CACAGGGAATTCCCATTGGTCCCTTTTAAAGTCCCAAGATCGTATAGATTGTACATTAGGATTAAAACGTGTCGCTAGCGTTTGGGCACTTGATATTAATACATCTTTATAATGTTCATTTCCTGTACGATGGTAACCTAATCCAAAACTGTTGTAAACTTTAAAACCCATATCATGAGTTCTATCATTATATTTTTCTTTTTCTATAAAAGCCGTCCATTTAATTGCGCTTTCGCGAAAGCGAGACTCACCAGTGATATCGTATAACATCCAAAGATTACCTGCATAGAATCCACTGGTCCAGTCTTTAGACGGTCTCTTTAAAATCTCATTCTTATCTAGATTATAACTTCTAGGAAAGGACAAAGAGTCAATAGGGTAATTAATGACTTTGTCATACCGTTTTAAAAGTAATTGATCTATTGAAAAGGTTTTTTCGTTACTGGATGGCTTACAGGACGACACGATAATAATAAGTCCGAGAATAAACAGAAATCGATTAATTATAGCCATAAATGAATGCATTTGAAAATAATTGAACAGTCGTTTATAACATTCTAATAATGCTTTTTTAAGAATCTGCTCTGTTGTTAACTAAAAGTACTACAATCAATAGAACCCTAAATTCAAATTTAGGTATACAAAAATCCCAGCAACATAAAGTCACTGGGATTAAAGCAGTTGGCTATTTCAACTTCTTAATATCCTGGATTCTGAGGCAATAAATTTGGATTTCTATCTAACTCATCTGCCGGTAATGGCATTAAATAATCTGTTGCAGAAAAGTCTGATTTAGCACCTTCAAGTCCCGTAGGTCCAAATGCAGTTGCTCCTAACTGTCTTCTAGCGATATCGTACCATCTTTTACCTTCAAAAGCTAGTTCTAATCGACGCTCTTCTAATACATCATTTGTTGTAACCATATAGTTCATAGGCAACTCTGCTGGTTCAGCGCTAGGAGCAACTGTAGTGCTTACACCAGCTACTAATGTAGAACCACCCATTCTAGCTCTAGCTCTAACACGATTCATGTATGTTAAGGCTGATGTGTTATCACCTATCTCTACTGCCGCTTCTGCAGCAATTAAAAGTAACTCTGCATATCGTAGCATAGAGTAGTTATGACTTGTCGCTCTGGCGTTACCACGAGCAAATGCTCCTGGAAAACGAGTATATTTTGCGATGTAAGGTCTGTTTTTAGCAAACTGATGTCCACTTGTTGTAAAATTAGTATAGAACTCAAGGTTACCATTAATACTAGCACCATCATCCATGCTTACTGCACGTCTATAGTCTAGAGGATCCCATGTATCATATACAGCAAAAGAAGGTACTGCAACAGACCAGCCTCCACCAGAATTTCTATCATCTCCTCTAATACCTGTCATAGGTGCGATTTGATCATAAGCATTATTAGGTGCTTCAAAATTGTTGTAGTCTAATGCAAATATTGGCTCTACCGACGCATCTATTTCATCTGCATTAAATAAGTTTTGAAAATCTAAATCTAAATCATAACCATAAAGACCTTCATTCATAATTACCTCTGAAGCCTCATCAAAAGCTTTTTGAAACATAGCTGTATCATTAGTGCCAGCCATTGTTAAATAAACTAAAGCTAGGTAAGAGCTAGCAGCTCCTTTAGAAGGTATTGCACGAGATACTTGTGTATCAGGCAACCATTCTTTGGCATACTCTAAATCAGCGATAATATTTTCATATACCTGAGCTGCAGGTGTTTTACTAATTGCAGCAGCAGCATCAGCGTCTGTTATAGGCGCATCAATATAAGGAACATCACCGAACTGTCTTACTAAGTGAAAATAGTAAAATGCTCTTATGAAATATGCTTGAGCAATAACTGGATTTTTAATAGACTCATCTGCAGCTACAGATTCTGCTCCTGCAATAGCTTGGTTAGCCGCTGCAATACCTTGATAGGTTTTAGGCCAGAACTCACTGATCATACCATTGTTACCCAAGGTAGTCAGATCATTCATTTCCATTCTTCTTGTTTCATTTGAAGCAAGATCTACCATATCAGAGCGTAACATTAATGCTACTGATAACTTTCTACCCCAAAACTTTTCATTAATAGCATGAGTATAAGCACCGTTAACAGCCGTCTGAATATCTTGTGGTGATTGAAAGAATCCATCAGGTGATAATCTACCTACAGGATCTTCTTCTAAATCTGAACATCCTATTATTGATACACCTATCAATAACAGTAATAATTTATATGTTTTCATAATTATATATTTACGATTATTATTTGTGATTAAAATGTTGCGTTAAGACTAAATGTCACTGTTCTAGATGTCGGGTAATTTCCAAAATCAAAACCTCTAATAGTATTTTGTTTTGCATTACTCGAACCACCTCCACCAAAATAACTTGCTTCAGGATCTAAACCAGAGTAATCTGTGATAGTCAATAAGTTTTGAGCACTTACTGAAAATCTTAGTCGCTCTAAACGGATTTTACTTAATAATTCTGATGGCACATTATAGCCTAGCGAAACGTTTTTAAGTCTAATATAGCTTCCATCTTCTACAAAACGAGAAGAAATCTCTCTGTTACTATTGTTACCTACACGTGGTACATTAGTATTAGTATTAGTAGGAGTCCAAGCATTGTTAAAATTAGAAACTGTAGTGTTGGAATCACCATTTACAAGTTGAACATTGGTTAAGTTAAATATTTCACCACCTTGAGAGCCTTGGAAGAAAATGCTTAAATCAAAGTCTTTATAACTGAAGTTATTTGTGAATCCAAAAGTATAATCTGGATTAGGGTTACCAATGGTTGTACGATCATCTTCAGTGATATCACCACTGTTATCAATATCTCTAAATAAAGGATCTCCTGCTACTCCACCAGCTAAGGTAGCTGTACCAGCAGGCAAAGCTCCTCCTTGATAAACACCTGCATAATCATAACCCCCCAGAAAAGACCTACTTCTTCACCTACTCTTAAGATTGTGCTTTGATCATGGCTGAAATAACTAGGCGTACCGTCGTCAAATACATCTGCATCGTTAATTAATGCTACAACTTTATTCTTATTGAATGAAATATTAAAGTTGGTAGTCCAAGAGAAGTTCTCGTTACTTATGTTTCTTGAAGTCAAAGCTAATTCAAAACCTTTATTATTTATTTCCCCCCCTAAATTAGTTAAAATGTCAGAGCTTAAATAACCAAAGTATTCCGGAATACCATTATTACTAAGAATGATATCTTTAGTATCAATATTATAATAATCTAATGATAAGGTAAATCTATTTTTAAGTAATCCTAAATCTAGTCCAATATTAGTTTGATATGATGATTCCCATTTCAGATTTGGGTTAGCAGGTTGATCTGACGTAACAGCTCCTACTGTACCACCGTTACTAGAAGCATATAATGAAGCAAATCTAGCTAGTGATTGATATGGTCTAATAGCTGGATTACCTGTCACACCATAACTCGCTCTAAGTTTTAAGTTTGATATAGCATTGATGTCCTTAATAAAGTCCTCATTAGATATTTTCCACCCTATCGCTGCCGATGGGAATATAGCGTACTTTTCATTTTTTGCAAAATTGGAAGCTCCATCTCTTCTTACCGTAGCGGTAAAGAGATATTTATCATCCCAATCAAAGTTTACTCTACCAAATTGAGATTGAATTTCAACAACACTTAACGCAGAAGTTGCAGGCAGTAAAGTTTGTGCACTTCCTAAGTTATAAAATGAAAATGAATCAGAAAGAAAACCATTTGCAGCTGCTCCAAATACCTCAGTAGTTGTTTTTTGATAAGACAAACCTCCTAGTAAAGTTAATTTACCTTTACCAATTTCTCTTTTGTAAGTTAAGTAGTTTTCATTTAAAACATCTCTTTGTCTCGTATTTACAATCGCTGCTCTACCTCCTACAGCACCTGCTGTAACTTCTAAAGAAGAAGGACTATAAGTACCTTGCTTAGTTGTTTCACTACTTAAACCTAACGTGGTTTTAAACTCTAGACCTTTTACAATCTCGTAATTAGCATAAAAATTTGATCTGAAATCAGATTCTCTAGTTTCATCTACACGTTCTGTTGCTATTGCAAATGGATTATCAACTAAATCTCCTACAGTGTTACCAGAGTTGTACGTTCCATCATCATTAAAAACCGGCTGATCTGGAGCATAACGCATTGCTAGAGAGATAACATCATCTCCACCACCACCAATACCACCTAAACCTGTGGATTGAGTTGACACACCATTCTTAGTACCTAAACTACCAAATAGGTTTAAACCTAATTTCAATTTATCATTTACTTGAGCATCAATATTGGACAAAAATGTAATTCGTTCAAAATCTGAGTTAATTATGATCCCTTCTTGATCAAAATAATTTGCAGATGCATAAAAGTTAATTTTATCAGATCCACCAGAAAAAGAAAACTGATGTGTTTTAGTACTACCAGTAGTATAAATTAAATCTTGCCAATTTGTATTTGCAGGACCCTGAGGATAAGCGATAGTGTTTCCATTATTTGCTCTGATCTGTGTTTGATAAGCTGCAAATTGATCTGCGTTTAATAGATCTAATTCGTTAGTGGTATTTTGAATAGAGTAATTTGTATTGTATTCAACCACCATTTTACCATTTCTTCCTTTTTTAGTAGTTACCAATACTACACCATTAGCACCTCTAGAACCGTAAATCGCCGTTGCAGAAGCATCTTTTAAAATTTCCATTGATTCGATATCATTGGCCTGAGGCATAGAAGCTCCAATAAAACCGTCAACAACGATTAATGGAGAACTACTCGCACCAATAGAAGTATTTCCTCTAATTTGAATATTGATAGGAGCACCTGGCTCTCCACCATTATTAGATTGTACTACAACACCAGCTGCTCTACCTTGTAAAGCTTGTGCTGCATCTAGTACAGGAAATGCATTTAATTCCTTACTAGTTACTGAAGAAACAGAACCTGTAATATCGCTTTTCTTTACACCACCATAACCTACAACAACAATTTGATCAAGTAAAGCAAGGTCTTCCTTTAAAGTCACATTAATAACAGACTGATTATTTACTGGCACCTCCATAGTTGCATAACCGACATAACTATATACGATAGTCGCAGCTGCTGCATCTGCAACATTTATAGAGTAGTTACCATCTATATCTGTAGTGGTAGCACTAGAGCTTCCTTTAATAAGTACGGTCACTCCTAAAAGTGGCTCAGTTTGTTCATCAATAACCTTACCTGTAACTGTCGTTTGCGCATATGAAAACATGGCAAATAACATACAGCCTAAAAAGGTGCTGATATTTAAAAACTTGTTGGGGTTAGTTTTTTGCATAAGAGTAAAAAATTAGATAATTAGTTTAAAGTTATTAATTTGAAAAAACAGCTAAATCGTTTTCGAAAAACCAAACACGATTATATCATTAATTCAGATTGTTAAAATTAGCTTAACAAGCACAACTAAAAATTCAAAAAAGGGTATAAAAAAATCCCGATTTCATTAAAATCGGGAGTTTCAAAGGGTTATTTGTTAAAATCAAATTCTACACTGAGAATTTTTTAGAATAAACTGATGGTGTCTCTCCATAGACTTTTTGGAAGCATTTACTAAAGTATTTTGGGTTTCTAAAACCTACTTTATAACTTACTTCAGAAATATTTAGGGTTCCCAATTCTAATAATTGAGCAGCCCTTTTCATTCTGAAATGTTGTATAAATTCGTTAGGAGTAAAATTAGTCCAAGCCTTAACTTTAATAAATAACATCGTTCTACTTACTCCTAAATCTGAGCAAAATGTAGGAATATCAAAATGATCATTAGGTATATTATATTCTACTATCTGGATTGCCTTTTTCATAAGCTCATCATCTACTGAAGAAACACTTACTTCATCGGGCGTGAACATGTCTCCATTTCCAAATTTCTTTTTTAATCTAGATTTATAAGAAAGTAGATTCTTTACACGCAATTGTAGCTCATTAATATCAAAAGGCTTACTTAAATAATCATCAGCACCACTTTCTAGACCTTCCAGTTTATAAATTAAAGATGATCTTGATGTTAAGAGTACTACAGGTATATGACTAGTGCGCACATCTTCTTTAATCTTTGAACATAATTCTGTTCCAGCCATAACTGGCATCACCACATCACTTACAATGATATCTGGGTTGTTATTTACTGCTATTTTAAAGGCTTCTTCTCCGTTACTAGCCTCTAGTACATTATAATTTTGCTTTAACAATTGAGCCATAAATGACCTTAAAGAAACATTATCCTCAACGACAAGTACGGTAGATTTTTCATCATCATTAGTAAAATCTATACTGGATGGCTCAGTTACTAGATTAGTATTCTCTAATTGATTTGTATATTGTGTTACATCATCACTAAACTTAAAGTCTGAAATTATCTGATCTTCAGAAAAATGTTCTTTACCTAGCTTAAGGGATATTAAAAATGTCGAACCTTGATTTACCTCACTCTGCAATTTAATTTGTCCCTTATGTAGTTGAACTATATTTTTAACGATGTTTAAACCGATACCGGTTCCTTGATTATATATGCTAGCATTTTCTTTATGAGACTCCACTTCATAAAAGCGATCAAAGACTTTTTCTTGCTTCTCTTGTTCTATACCTATACCATTATCCTTGACTTTAATGTGAATATATTCTTTGTCTCTAGATATCTTTATTTTAATTTTTCCACCTTTAGGTGTAAACTTAAATGCGTTAGAAATGAGATTAAAAAACACACGTTCTAACTTTTGTCTATCATAGTAGACTAGGATTTCTTCATCAATGGTTTTAAAGTCATAATCATATTCTCCTAATTTTGCATGTTCTTTAAAACTAAAGTATATCTCTTTTAAAAACTTAACGATGTTCCTTCGGCCGCATGAATTTCAAATTGATTTTTTTCCAATTTTCTAAAATCCATTAGTGTATTAATAAGTTGTAGTAATTGTTTACCGTTGCTCTCAATTACTAATAGTTTTTTATACATCTTATTAGTCCCTTTATAGTCAGCCAGCAATTGCTGCAACGGTCCTAATATCAAGGTGAGTGGTGTTCTAAACTCATGAGAAATATTAGTAAAAAACTGTAGTTTAGCCTCGTTAATATCTCTATTACGTTGCAATTGAATCTGTTCAAATTTTAATTCTTCTTGCAATTTAGTTCTAGATTTAAGTATCCTTAATAAAACATAAGCAACTGCTATAAACACTGCAGTATACAAGACAAATGCCCACCAGCTATACCACGGTGCAGGTTTTGCCTTGATAATCAAAGTTGTAATCTCACTTTTAATCCCATCGCCATTAACGCCACGTACTTCAAAATTATAATCTCCTGCATTTTGAATGGCATAGGTAGCTTTATTCTCTACCGTTGTATTCCACTGTTTTTCTAATCCATTTAATCTATACTCATAAGTTTTACTTGTTAAATTATGATAACTAGGCATTGTGAACTCAATGGTAAAATTGCGCTGATTATGATCGATTTTTAACGCTTTCGCGAAAGCGATATTTTCAACCTCATCATCATTATCATTGAACTTTAAGGGATCATCGCCTGTAGTTCTAAAATTAGTAATGAGCACGTCAGGAGCGTAATTATCTGTACGTATTTTTGTAGTATTAAACGAGGATATACCTGACACACTTCCAAAAACGAGTTGATCTTGTGGAAGTCTTAACACGGCATTATCACTAAATTCATTACCTACTAACCCATCCTTTTGCTGGTTGAGTGATAAAATCTGTTCGTTTTCTTTATTGAGCTTTAAAATACCTTGATTACTACTCATCCATAACATGCCATTACCATCCTCGATAATAGAATGTATGGTCGTAATTTCTTTGTCTGCCCACTGTAATGGAACTTTTATAAACTGGTCATTAACTCTCTTAAAGAGACCTTGGGATTTAGTTCCTGCCCATATTACCTTATCACTATCTTCATAAAGATGTAATACGTCAAAACCAGCATCCTGATCTTTATCAAATAAATAATTTAAGATCTTATCGTTCTTATCAACACTATTAAGTCCATTTTGAGTTCCCACCCATAGTGTCCCATTGTTATCAAATAATAAGGATCTTACCAAATCACTCGTAAGACCATCTTCACGATTTAAAGTGGTAATTTTTTTGGTTGCATCTTGCGAGATAACTCCTTTACCGAAGGTTCCATAATAAAAGTGATTTCCAGATTTTAAAATGGAGTACACTCCTATATCTTTAAGTATGTCATCTAATGGACTTTTTGTAAATTGATTAGTATCTGTATTATAAACCTCAACACCGTTACTAAATGTCCCTATGTACAGAGTATTTTGTTCTAGATAAAGTGCTTTTATATTGTTCTCAACTAGTTCACTATTCTCACTCGTTAGATATTTAAAATCTTTGGTATCGAGATCTAGAATATTTATACCACCTTGTTCTGTACCTATAAAAAGTCGATTGCCTGAAGACTGCAAAGAACTAACTACAGGATAGTTAAGGCCTTTATTAGTCCCGTTTTGAACATAATTCTGAAAGTTACTATTAGCTTCGTTCCAGATATTTGCTCCACCATAATAAGTACCTACCCATATAGAACCACTTGCATCTTCATAAAGTGCTTTAACAGAGTTTTTTTCAAGACTGTAAGGATCATTTAAATTGTTAGTAAGGTGACTTACCTGTCCTTTATTATAAATGTAAATACCGTTATAACTTCCTATCCATAGTCTTTCATCCTTGTCTAATCGCAACTTGCGTATATCATCGATGTGTAAATCCTCATTGATAACAAAAGACTTAAGCTCTTTAGAAAGACTATCATAGACTAGGACACCTGAAGATTTTGTACCTATAAAATATCTATTTTTCCCTGCAGGTACGATGTCTGTAATATCATCATTTTGATAGGAGTTAAATCGAGAAACAGCATAAGTACCATTTTGATCATCTTTTTCAACTGACCATAAACCTAGATTAGTACCTATTAAATATGAAATAGGTGAAAGCTCTATAACGCTATAAACGACAACTTCCTGATATACTTCCTCAAATATCTCGTTATAATAGGAATCTTCACTAGGGTTATATATAGAGAGACCTTTTGAGGTACCTATCCACATTTTACCATCACTGGTAGCATAGACCTCTTGAATGATATTACTAGCTAACGAATTAGTGTCACTGGTTTTTAAAAAACGAGTAAAAGTATCTGTTTTAGGATTATATCTATTAAGACCATTATAAGTTCCTATCCATATCTGACCATTTTGGTCTTTTTCTAAGGACAGTATATCACTACTACTTAATGAATTGACATTCTCTCCATCAGATTTAAATACTGTAATTCTATGTCCATCGTATACATTTAAACCATCACGTGTCCCTATCCACATTTGACCTAATTCATCTTGCTCAATAGCTATAGCACTACTTTGAGATAGACCATGAGTAGTAGACAAATGTTGGAACTGAAAACTATTGACTTGTGCTGTCCCAGTAATAGATATTAAAAAGAGAAGTATGACCGTAATTCTATACATGTATCAAAAACAAAATTTGGGCTTAAATGTAGTTAATATGATTGATTATAGCCACTTTATGAGCTACTAGTAGGTCGATATGCTCCTATTATTATTTATTAGATCTGCTATTTAATTGATAGTCATATAGTGACGGCACATCATGTAAAGATTGATTTGTCATTTTAATGTAAGCCAGCGGTTCATATCCCACTAAATAACTAGAATTACCATGAATACCAATTACCCTAGCATGTGGTCCATCTAGCATACCATTAAGCAATAAAGGCCTATTTAATAAATCAGGTGATTTTAAAACTACATTAATATTCCAAAATGTACTGTATGCACCATGTGAAGGTTTCCAATATCCTGCACCACCACCCGCAAAAAGTGGATATGAATCACCTTCTAATTCATTGATATGTACCGTAATATTATCAAACAAATTTTGGTGATTTGCACCGCTGTGTTGATCTAGTATAGGTTTTTTATAAACCGTACAATCTTTATATACATTTTTAGTAGAAAAAGTATTAAAGCTTAGAGGATGCTCTGCAGTATTTTCAACGATTATATTTTCAGCTAGAACATTATGCACACCAGCCATGGCTACCGTATAATGTGCATAGTGTTCTCCTTTGTTGTAATATCTTTAATGGTAACGTTTGCTATTTCTTCTGTTAAAATACCGCTATCTGCATTTACAATGACAATATCTTTAACCCAACTATTATATAATCTAGTTAAGTTAATCCCATTAAACCCTTGTTCTACGTGATGCGCCACTCTTAGTGTCATAGGAAACTCTATAGAAAAATGTTCAATACCTACATTTTCCAAATGTTTCCACTCGACTATTTGAGCGTCATAAGTAGTATCAATACTTATAGTCAATGGTGATTTAAAAGTAACTTGATTATCAACAATAGAAATTATTTCTAACTGCTGCCTCACTATAGGTAATTCAGGAAAATCAAAGTGATGTGTACCTACTTTGACATTAGTATTTTTATAGAGCTCTTGAACTATTTTTCCATTAATACCATCTTTATTGAATAACTGTAACTCTATAACATCACCTAAATTTAAATTAGAGCTATTATCAACAGTTATCATAAAATCTCCTCGATCTCCAGAATATACTTTAGCTAGTACCTTTAAAGGTTTTTCATATTTCTTTAGATAAGATTTTACACGTTCTCCAGGAACTTTAGTCCATATAAAGCCTCCAGACCATGCGTATTGTGAAAAAGGTAAATCTATATTATTTACTTCCTCACGTTGCCTTTTATCAAATTCTATTAAATACTCTCTTAGTTCTGTTAAAGGCGCTGGATCTTTCACATACATTAAAGGACGTGGAAAATAAAGTTGCGTTCCATTATCTCCAGAGCCTGATCCTCGCAAAATAAAATCACTACGCTCAATGTAAATAATGTCGCTTAAAATAATTTGTCCTGCAGGTAGTTGTAAAATCACTTGGTCATCAACATCATTAAGTTTAGAAATGGCATTAATTAAAGCTTTTGAATCGTCTTTTCCATCATTAGCAATAACCCCCATAATCTGTAGCGAGATAAACTATTCCATCCTCAGGTATCGTTTTCTCTCCATTCTTATAACCTGCATAACTATAATCAGGCAGATAATTAGCTTGTTTTATTTGATCATCCGTTAATATCCTGGGCAAATCCTGCGCCTTACAAGAAGTAATCATCCCAATTAATAAAGCTATAAAGAGACGGATTATAGAATAGTTGCAATAATTCATAATGGTATCGTTGAGTCCTATATGTTTTATAAAGATATCTAAGTAAAAGAGAAAGCTAGTACAGTAAATGGGTTGCTATTATTCAGTTTGACCTTATAATTCTAATAAAAATAATTCTAGACAATTTCACTCTTTTTAGCAAATTCATACTGTTAACACAAGCCATAATCACAATTAATTACTTGTATCACAATGTTTTGTACACAATTCTCCCTATTCTGAATAATTCCCATTGTATAATTAGAAAGTAATAGAAGATAATTTCTCATATTTGGTCAACCAATTTTGAGGAATTCTAAAAAATCAAACCTAATTATGGCAAAACTATAGTTTTAACAGGAGCCGGCGGTGTTTTGTGCAGTACCATGGCAATTGCACTTGCAAAACAAGGACATCAGATTGCTGTATTAGATTTAAGAAAAGAAGCTGCAGATGCGGTAGCTCTTGAAATCAATGATAATGCGATAAAGCCATAGGTGTTGCAGCAAATGTTTTAGAAAAAGAATCTCTTGAAACTGCAAAAAAAGAAATTAATGATCAATTAGGTAAGGTGGATATCCTTATCAATGGTGCTGGCGGGAATCATCCACTTGGAACAACTAGCAACCCTTTTTTTCAAATGGAAGATTTAAACAATACCGCAGAAGGTTTTAAAACCTTTTTTGATCTTGATCCTAAAGGAATCGAATTCACATTCAACCTCAACTTTCTGGGGGGGACATTAATCCCTACGCAAGTATTTGCAACAGATATGGTAGGTCGTGATGGATGTAGTGTTCTCAATATTTCATCTATGAATGCCTTCACTCCATTAACTAAAATACCAGCTTATAGCGGTGCAAAAGCTGCCGTTTCTAACTTCACGCAATGGCTCGCCGTTCACTTTTCTAAAGTAGGAATACGTGTAAACGCGATCGCACCAGGATTTTTTCTTACCGACCAGAATCGTGCCTTATTAACTAATGATGACGGTAGCGCAACACCACGTGGTGAGCAAATCATAAGTCAGACGCCTATGGGACGCTACGGCACGCCAGCCGACTTGGTAAGCACCGTAAACTGGTTATGTGATGACGGCGCAGCATTTATTACAGGAATTGTGGTTCCTATAGATGGTGGATTCAGTGCTTACAGTGGTGTATAAATAAATTAATTTGATCTCGCTTTCGCGAAAGCGTAATAACAACATAAAATGAGTCTAGAACAAACCTGGAGATGGTACGGCCCTAATGATCCTGTCTCTCTTAACGATATCAAACAAGCTGGTGCTACTGGAGTAGTTAGTGCTTTGCACCAAATTCCAAATGGTGAAGAATGGAGCGTTGTAGATATCCTAGAACGTAAAAAGATTATTGAAGACGCTGGTTTAACCTGGTCTGTAGTAGAAAGTGTTCCCATTCACGAGAACATTAAAACCAAGTCTGGAGACTATAAAACATACATACAGAATTATAAAAACACACTTACTAATCTAGGAAGTTGTGGTATAGACATCGTTTGTTACAACTTTATGCCAGTACTAGACTGGACACGTACTCATCTAGATTATGAAGTTTCAGACGGTTCCACAGCATTAAGATTTGAAGCAGCAGCATTTGCCGCTTTTGAATTGTACTTATTAAAAAGACCAGGCGCCGAAAACGATTATACAACCGCTCAGCAAGAAGCTGCTGCATACTATTTAAAAAACACAAACGCAGCAGATCAAGAAAAACTAGTGCGTAATATAATCGCTGGATTACCAGGTGCTGAGGAAGGTTATACACTACAGGAGTTCAATACCATTCTTGCCACTTACAAAAACATAGGTCCAGCAGAGTTGAAAGCAAATCTATTTTCTTTCCTTTCTCAAATTATTCCAGCTGCAGAGAAAGCTGGCGTATTAATGTGCATCCATCCAGATGATCCACCGTTTCCTATTCTAGGATTACCACGTGTGGTAAGTACAGAACAAGATATTGTAGATTTATATGCTGCGGTAGATAGTCCTAATAATGGCTTGACTTTTTGCACAGGATCCTTCGGTGTGCGAGATGATAATGATCTCGCTGGTATGGTAGAACGATTAGGAGATCGTATACATTTCATACACTTGCGTGCTACAAAGCGCGATGAAGATGGAAACTTTCACGAGGCAAATCATCTCGATGGCGATGTAGATATGTATGCTGTAATGAAAGCACTCATTCTAGAACAAGAGAAACGTAAAAAAGCTGGTCGTAAAGATTTGCGCATGCCTTTCCGTCCAGATCACGGACATAAAATGCTAGACGATTTAAATAAAAAGACCAATCCTGGTTACTCTGGTATAGGTCGCCTACGTGGACTGGCAGAGCTGCGCGGTCTAGAACTAGGAATCAAAAGATCACTGGCTTAATAACTTAAAAACTAATAGCTTGAACTTTTACTCAAGCTTAAAAAATAATATCATGTCTACAAAATTTGAAACACGATACGCAAACAGTCCAGAAACTGTAAAAGCATACAACACTACTCAATTAAGAGATGAGTTTTTAATTGATAAACCTATGGTTGATGGAGAGATCAATCTGGTCTATACTCATTATGATCGTTATATTGCTGGTGGAGCTGTTCCTACTAAACCGCTTAAACTAGAATCTATAGATCCATTAAAAGCTGAGCATTTTTTAGACCGTCGTGAGATGGGAATTATTAATGTAGGTGCTGCTGGTAAAATAGAAATAGATGGAACTACTTATGAGCTTGCTCATAAAGACGCATTATACATAGGAATGGGCGCAAAAAATGTAGTGTTTCATAGTGTGAACAATAGTGACCCAGCAAAGTTCTATATCAATTCTGCTCCGGCACATCAATCTTATCCTACAAAAAAACAAGCCTTGCCGAAGCTAATAAAATCGAATTAGGTAGTCTAGAAACAGCAAATCATAGAACCGTTTCTCAAATGATTATAGGTGGAATTATCACCACTTGTCAACTTCAAATGGGAATGACAGAATTAAAAGTAGGTAGTGTGTGGAACACCATGCCAGCTCACGTTCATGATCGTAGAATGGAAGTTTACTTTTACCTAGACGTACCACAAGACCAAGCGGTATGTCACTTTATGGGACAACCACAAGAGACACGTCACATATGGATGCATAATCACCAAGCGGTAATATCGCCACCATGGTCTATTCATTCCGGTTCTGGAACTTCTAACTATACCTTTATTTGGGGGAATGGCTGGAGAGAATCTAGATTATAATGATATGGACGTTGCAAAAATCACAGACCTTAAATAAACCTCAATGAATCTATTTGATATTAAAGGTAAAGTTGCACTGGTTACTGGTAGTACGCACGGACTAGGAATGTCTATGGCGCACGGTCTAGGACTAGCTGGCGCAACTATAGTGGTAAACGGTAATTCCTCACAACAAAAAGTAGATGATGCCGTTGCGCATTATAAAGCCGCTGGAATTAATGCCGTAGGTTACAAGTTTGATGTGTCTGATGAAGCAGCTGTTATCATGGCTATTCAAAAAATAGAATCTGAAGTTGGTCCCATCGATATCCTTATCAATAATGCAGGAATCATAAAAAGAGTTCCACTTGCAGATATGGATGTGGAAGAATTCAAACAAGTCGTCAATATTGATTTAGTTAGTCCTTTCATTGTTTCTAAGCACGTTGTAAAAGGAATGATGGAACGCAAGGCTGGTAAGATTATCAATATATGTTCTATGATGAGCCAGCTGGGTAGAAATACCGTTGGAGCTTATGCTGCTGCAAAAGGTGGACTCGTTATGCTTACTAAAAACATGGCTACAGAATGGGCAAAACATAATATACAAGTAAACGGAATAGGTCCAGGATATTTTGCCACAGCACAAACCGCACCTATACGTGTAGATGGTCATCCATTTAATGACTTTATAGTAAACCGCACACCAGCAGCAAAATGGGGGGGCGACCCAGATGATCTTGCAGGTGCAGCTATTTTCCTTTCTTCAAAAGCGAGTGATTTTGTAAATGGTCATATTTTATATGTAGATGGTGGTATTCTTGCCACTATAGGTAAACCATCAAACGAAGATTAAATGAGATACTTAACCATACTTCTAAGTGCATTTTCAGTTCTTTTCGTCAGTTGTGATGAGAAAAAGAAAGATGCTTTTTTCATGCTCCAAAACGAAATCGATATCGCAAGAACTGAGGTTGTGGTCATCTCTAAAAAACAGCTTTTAGAAAAACTGCCAGAGTTTGATGAACGTCACGTTCTGGTTCTTAAAGATATTACAGGAACACTTATTCCTTATCAGCTCGACGATATGAATCAAGACGGAATATGGGATGAAGTAGCTATGGCAGTAGACTTTACTCCTAATGAAGAGAAGAAAGTTATAGTTTCCGCTTCCGCGAAAGCAGGACAAAAACAACCACAATTCTCTAAAATGACCGATGTCCATTTTGGAGTTGGAACAGCAAAACCTATGGCTAGCGAAGTACAAAAATATACTCGTAGTTATGATCCAAGAGAAAAGGACTCGTTGTTCTTTCAAATGGAAGGACCAGCTTGGGAAAATGACAAAGTAGGCTTCCGTATGTATTTTGATCCTAGAAATGGAATAGATATTTTTGGTAAAACAACAACTGAGCCTACATTGCACAAACAAGGATTAAGCACCGACTATCACGAGAAAGCAGATTGGGGAATGGATATCCTCAAGGTAGGAAACTCTCTAGGTGCTGGATCCATCGCTTTTAAACATCAAGATTCTTTATACAGACTTACCGGCTGGAATGGTACTCGTTTTGAAGCGATTACTGAAGGTCCCGCAAGAGCTATTTTTAGAATGACATACTTAGATGAGTACATTGGAGATAAATCTTACCATATCGTTCATACCGTAACTATAGAAAAAGGCGACTGGTTTTATAAAAGTGATGTAGAATTACATGGTATCACTGATGGAATTAAACTTTATACTGGAATAGTAAATTTAAAGGAGAATAGATTAAAATTTTACAACTCTGATGACGGTGTTGATGTGTTGTATTCATTTGGTAAACAATCTGAGAATGACGACCATCTGGGAATGGCTATAATCACTAGTCAGTCACTAACGGCATATCTAGATGCGCCATCAGACAGTAACGGTATCACTAATACGTATCTATTAGACCTTAAAGAAGGAAAAAATCATACCTTTTACTTTATGAGTGGTTGGGAAGCCAGTGATAAACAATTCAATACCATTGAAGGTTTTGAAAAAAATCTTAAACAATCCACAAAAATGATTAATTCACCGATTACAATTCAATAAATAAAATTATATGAAAATTAGACATATCGTTTTCTTATTTCTACCAGCCTTACTTATAAATAGCTGTGCCGAAATAAAGTCTACTAAAACCTTAAGACTAGCACATAGTGTAGACACGCAACATCCTGTTCATAACGGTATGGTGGTATTAGGTGAAAGCTTAGAAAGAATATCTGAAGGAAAATTAAAAGTTCAAATTTACCCAAATGGTCAGCTAGGTGGCGAGCGCGAGAGTATTGAGTTACTTCAAATAGGCAGTCTGGATATTGCCAAAGTAAGTGCCGGAGTACTTGAGAATTTTATTCCAGAATATAAAGTATTCAGTATTCCATATCTATTTAGAGATAAAGATCATATGCATGATATTTATGACGGTAAAGTAGGTAAAGGAATCTTATCCCAAGGTAATAAATTCAATCTAGAAGGATTGACCTTTTATGACGCTGGTAGCCGTAGCTTTTATACAAAATCGACACCTATCAACTCACCAGATGACATTAAAGACATGAAGATACGTGTTATGAAAAGTAACATGGCTATTGCAATGATTAACGATTTGGGTGGTGCTCCTACCCCTATTTCTTATGGAGAACTATATACAGCATTACAGCAAGGCGTAGTAAGTGGTGCAGAAAATAATATCCCTAGTTATTTTACGTCTAAACATTATGAAGTTTGTAAATTCCTAAGTCTAGATGAGCATACCTCTGTACCTGACGTGCTGGTAATAGGTACAGAAACTTTAAAAAGATTGAGCGATCAAGAAAAAAATGGTTGAACCAAGCTGTTGAAGAATCTAAAATTGCACAACGTAAATTATGGGAGCAATCTGAGAAAGAATGTCTGGAAAAAGCAGTTGAAAGTGGTGTTCAAGTATTTATCCGGATAAAAAACCATTTCAAGATGCCACAGTTGAACTAGTCAACGAGTTTAAAAAAGATCCTTTATTAGGTACGTTAATTCAATCGATACAAAATAACTAATCATGAGAAAAACGATAGATTCTATTTTAGGTAAATTATGCCTATTACTGCTCAGTATAATGCTATTTGCCGTGGTATGGCAAGTAATTGCTAGGTTCATACTACAATCTCCTAGTACAATAACTGATGAAATTTCTAGCTACTCACTAATTTGGGTAGGTTTATTAGGTGCTGCATATGCCACTGGTCAGCATTTACACCTAGCCATTGACCTTATACCTGAAAAGTTAGTTGAAAAAAACTCTAAACTTTTTGATGGTTTTGTTCACTTATGTGTTTTTTCTTTTGGCTTTTTTGTGATGATTATAGGTGGTTGGAGATTATGTCAACTTAGTTTTCAATTTGAACAAAAGTCGGCTTCACTAGGTATACCTCTCGGGTTTGTTTATCTAGTAGTGCCGCTGGCAGGTATATTGATTTGCTATTTCAGTATCGATACATTTTTCAAAAAAGTAATCACTTCTAAAGCTTAAATTATGAATTATACAGAAATTTTAATATTAGTATTGAGCTTTTTAGTGTTTTTATCCTTACGAGTTCCTATTGCATATGCTATTGGTCTTGCTGGTTTTATTACACTTGTTTATTCTATGCCTTTTTTACCATCCGTAACGACCATGGCGCAACGTATGGCGACCTCGTTAGATAGTTTTACATTAAGTGCTATACCTTTCTTTATTCTTGCTGGTCAGATCATGAATCGTGGTGGTATCGCCGTACGACTTATTAATTTTGCCAAAGCTATTGTAGGTCCATTACCTGGTGGACTTGCCTTTGTGAATATCATCTCATGTATGCTTTTTGGAGCGATATCAGGTAGTGCTGTGGCTGCTGCAAGCGCCATAGGTGGATTTATGAATCCTATGATGGAAAAAGATGGATACAGTAAACCATTTAGTGCTGCTGTAAATATTACCAGCGCAACGACTGGTTTAATAATCCCACCTAGTAATGTATTGATTGTTTATTCTCTTGCTAGTGGTGGAGTTTCTATCGCTGCATTATTTATCGCAGGATATGTTCCAGGTTTACTATTAGGTCTAGCATTAATGATTGTTGCTGCGATTTACTCTATTATTAAGAAATACCCGACAGATAAGTTAGTAAGTGTAAAGGTGTTTATTAAAAGATTTTTTGATGCACTACCCAGTTTGATGTTACTTGTAGTGGTTATAGGTGGAATAGTAGGCGGTATATTCACGGCTACAGAAGCTAGTGGAGTTGCCGTTATTTATACACTAGTGCTAGGCTTTGTCTATAAAGAAATTAAGTTAAAAGACTTATCTCCTATCTTATTAGAAACCATTAAGACTAGCTCAATTGTACTGCTATTAATTGCTACTTCTATCGCGATGAGTTGGGTAATGTCTTATGAGAACATTCCACAAGAAATTAGTGATGCACTTTTAGAAATTAGTGATAATCCTATCATCATCTTGATCTTAATCAATCTTATCTTATTATTTGTAGGGATTTTTATGGACATGACGCCTGCGGTCCTCATCTTCACTCCTATTTTCTTACCTATCGTAACCGCTATGGGAATGGATCCTATTCACTTTGGAGTCATTATGATCATGAACCTATGTATAGGATTATGTACGCCACCAGTAGGCTCTGTACTCTTTGTAGGTTGTAGTGTTGCAGATCTCAAAATACAGAAAGTCATACGTCCTATGTTACCATTATTTGTAGCAATGATTGCCGTACTAGTAATGGTTACTTATTTTGAAGATATTACTTTATGGTTACCTAGAGCATTTGATTTAATGGACTAATCGACTATTTCAATATTGAATAAAAAACCTGCTATCGATTGATAGCAGGTTTTTTGTTAGACACATATGATTATTAAATATCCTTCTCTTCTATTAATTCTTCTAGTAGATCTAGGACATCAATAAAATGAGCTTCTATATTTTCATATTCCTCCTCACCTGGAATCCAGTTAGCAAATTGCCAGTATCGCCACTTTTCAATGTTACCTACAGGAGGAAGTAACAAGAATATTTGTTCTTCTTCTATTCCACCTATTAAGATACTTTTCTTGAATTGTAAGCTTATCTCTTCATATCCATCCATATCATCATAGAATGATAAAGAACCATTATAATTCTCAAAATTACTGAGATAGTCGACTCTATCCGTAGACTCAAATGTGATATCTACGTGAGTTGTTGCCTTAAATCCATTTGACATCTTTAAAAACAACTTGTAATCATCTGGCAACACGACACCTAATCTTTTTTCTAGATGATTAATATCACTTTGTGTAGCAGGTTCTCTTCCTAACCAACTTTCAATGATTTGTTTTTCACTGAAATCAGATTCCCCCCCTAATTCAATAGCCTTAATAGAAATTTGTTCTAACAGCATTTTCATTTTTTAATTTTTAAATTAATTACGCTTTCGCGAAAGCGTATTATTTATCAAACTCAAAATAATTCACTGCATTGTGATAAGATATATCACTAACAATTTTCCCCTAACCACTGTTCATCTGCAGGAAGTTCTCCATTGGCAACATCATTACCTAATAGATTGCACAAGATGCGACGAAAATACTCATGACGAGGAAAACTTAAAAAGCTGCGTGAATCTGTCAACATACCGACAAATATGCTTAAAATACCTAAACTAGATAGTGTATTCAATTGATTTTCCATACCATCTTTTTGATCTAGAAACCACCATGCTGCACCATATTGCACCTTACCTCGTATAGTACCATCATTAAAATTGCCGACCATGGTTGCAATCATTTCATTGTCTGCAGGATTGAGATTGTAGATTATGGTTTTAGCCAGTTGATCAGTACTGTCCAGTTCGTTCAAATAACCACTTATAGACACCGCATGAGAAAAATCACCTATGGAATCAAATCCAGTGTCAGGACCTAATTGTGATAACAATCTTTTGTTATTGTTTCTTATCGCACCTAAATGAAACTGTTGGGACCAACCACGATTATGATACATTTTACTTAATTCTAGCATCACTTTACCTGCAAAGTATTGTACTTGTGCAACTGATAATTGCTTGCCGTTTCTTACTTCTTGAAACAACGTATCAAGATTAAAATCTGCTGTGGTGCTGTGGTAGATTTGTTCCAGACCATAATCTGCAAGACGGCAACCATTCTGGTGGAAATAATCTACTCTGTTTTCTAGCGCAACTAATAATGCATCGTAATCATCAATACTGCTACCAGTTACTTCTTCTAATTTACTTAGGTAAGCATTATAACTCACGGCATCTCCTACTCCAAAAGCTTTATCGGGTCTGAAAGTAGGAAGCACTTTAGGTTTTAAGTTTTGTTTTTTGATGCTTATGTGATCTTCTAGGCTATCTATTGGATCATCAGTTGTGCACAATAATTTTACGTTTTGTTGCTGTAATAAGCCTATTGTACTATGAGATGATTGTTGTAGTATATCATTCGTTTTTTGATATACTGATGCAGCATTGTTATCGGTCAATAAATCATTGATACTAAAATAACGTTGCAATTCGATATGCGTCCAGTGGTATAGTGGATTTCTTAAAGTATACGGAACAGCTCCTGCCCATTTATGAAACTTCTCTTCGTCAGTTGCATTTCCAGTAATATATCGCTCTTCAATCCCTAGTGCTCGCATGGCACGCCATTTATAATGGTCACCAGCTAGCCATACTTGTGTACAATTCTCAAATTGTCGATTTGTTGCAATATCCCTGGGTGATAAATGATTATGATAATCTATAATAGGTAATTCTTTTGCAAAATTGTGATAGAGACGTTTTGCAAAATCACTTTGCAATAAAAAATCATCATGAATAAAGGAGCTCATAGATCTGTAAATTATAGAAACAAATATGCCTTTTATAAACACCAATTCCAACCTGTAAGAGGTTGGAATTGTGTTTAAAGATTCCTTTTATGTACGATAATCATGTGCTAATGGGATACTTCTATACTGTACAATTTTACCTTTGAATATCCAGTTGGATCAGTAGTCTGTATATAGTTACCTGCTTTGAAATAATTATCAAAAGGCCATTTTGCTAGACTGATGTCTTGAAAAACATGGGACTGACCATCTACAATGACCTCTAGACGACCTGTCGAGGCTCTTATTTCTAAATCAAACGGTTCAAAACCTACCTGACCAAAATTATACGATATATCACCCCCATACTGCATCATCTTTATTAATAATAGCGTCACCAGACATGGATTCGTTTTCAAGAGTTTTTTTATAAGCATATAAGTCACCATCTCTCCATTGCATTTTTAATAATGGTGGAGCTGAATCACTAGAAAGATTAAGTCTAGCCACGTCAGATGGTGTAATGATACCATGAATTTGAGCCATTATAAAACGATCTTTATTAAGACTACCGGTACCTGTATTATCAGATACGTCCAACGCTTGCATGCGTACCTTTAAAACACCTCCATCTTGTAAACTCCAGTTATCTCTTGAATTAGAGGGATTGATAAGCTCTCTGAGTTCAGTTCTAGGATAAGAACTGTTTGCCGTTGTCGCACCATTAGGGTCAAATTGTGTGAAAAAAATAATACCTTCTCCTACTGGATCATCGTACATGTAACCATTTAGGGCACTCAAAGTACGGTAACCGCCATTATCTAATTGCATGGTGCATATTCATCTGGACTACCGTCATTATTTACATCAACTGGTAGGGTCACTTTCCAGTCCGAGAAATCAAAATTAGATCCAACGGGATCTGGCTCGTTAGGTACAACTATTTCAATGCGCTCTGGTGATTCTTCCTCGCTATCACATGATGTAATAAGAATCATAGCGAGTAATAGTAATGCTATATTTTTCATGTATTTTTCTTTAATATAATTCTTAAATAACTCAAGTTATAAGTATTGTCTACAGTTGTGTCATTTCAAAATCTGCAAAAAGCACCTGCTCATCTCTTAATTCATCTGCGTGTTTTAAGCTGCGATAAATTCCCCATTTAGGTCTTAAAAATTGTGCTTTTGTCTTCCACATTCTCAAATTCCCTTTATAAGATAAGAGTTCTTTTTGATCTCGCTTTCGCGAAAGCGTAACCTCTAACTTCCCTTCTTCTCCATAAGTGATTATTTCTTTTACCGTAATCCATTCACCTAAAAATGGATCTAAATCAGTACTCACGATTGATTCTTGAGTTAGAAATTTAGAGAACCTTATATCAAAACTCTTTTTATCGTTCTTATCTCTCAAAGTGTAAGTCAATGTAGGCATCTTATCTTCTGGTCCACCGACAGCTTTAATTTGATGAATATGAGTAAATCCAGATGAAGCTTTAAAATTTTTATCTAATTTAAATAACCAGGTATAAACATGAGTTTCACCTGGCGTTCCAAAACCTCTTCTGGGGGGGACTTCACATAGGTCTTAATTTCAGTACGCGAGCGATCAAATTTCTTACATCTATCTGTATCCTTTTCAACATGAGCGTGAAAAACAAACACATCTTTCTCTAGTATATCGTCATATTGTTGAGTAATGTGGTCTCCAAAACTAGGATGACTACAATCACTTACCTCAACTACATTATAACCAGGAGATAGCACACTATTAATAAGTTCATAAGTCTTTTTTGAACTATCAGCTTGTAATTGTGTTACTATATCAACAGCCCTATCTTGCTTAAAAAGCATGGATAGGGCTGCGATTAAAAGAAATATTTGTTTCATATTACTTCACTAGGAACTGGATTGTTTCAGAACCTTGATTTGAATTAACTTTTACAAAATATGTACCAGTATTAAGATTACTTAAATCTACTCTAGATGTATATTCTTTAACTGATATCAATTGTTGACCTGTTAAGCTATAAATCGTTAGTGAGGTCCAGTTTTCATCTTCTAACTCTATCGATAAGAAATTAGTTGCTGGATTAGGATATAATTTAACCGCACCAAGCTCATTACTAGAAACTGAAAGTGTGTTTTGTGTTCCAGGTGTACCTAATTGACTAGCTGTACCAAAAGTTGCTGTAGCTGCAGTCCATGCGGCTGCAAGATCATTTGCATTTACATCAAAAGTATTAGACTCAATACTACCACCACCAGAAAACATCATCATAGGAAATCCAATAGGTGCTGTACCATAGCCATAGTCATATTCTACACGGTCAATTTCAGTACCACTAGCAGTTAATAAAGCAATACCATCAATTTCATTATCATTAGGTGTTCCATCATCAAAAGAAGATTCATTATTGAATCTAGGGAAGTTAGAACCTACTCCAGGTGTTGCTGTACCACCAGGAGGAGAATCAAATCCATATTCATAAGCAACGGCTGGAATTCCTCCATTAAGTGTAGCATCAACACTAGCAGCAAGAACTGCATAACTATTTGCTGGAACTACAGTGCTAGTTGTAATCTCATGTGCTCTACCACTTGAAGAAGCATCAACAATTGTCCATCCCATTAAATCAATGGCTGCTGCAGTTGTATTGTAAACTTCAAAATATTCTCTTACATCTTCAGAACCGTTAGGATCTATCATTAATTCAGTTATCACTATATCTCCTGCTCCTAATGCTGGTGTACCACCAGAATTACTATTTGCAGTTCCTGGTGTACCTACCATCATGTCTGTACCGTAAATTGCAGTACTAGGCAACCAGTTTGCGGCAACATCATTTGATGCACTATCTAATGTAGCTGCATCTAGTTGATAAGAAACATCACTAGCTGCTCCCATCGCTGGCCATGCATTCAATCCGGCATAACCGAACCCATAAAGAATTTGATCAATTACAGTTCCTGTTGCTGTTTCTAAACGGATACCATCATCGTTTGTAGAACCATTTGCATATGTACTTTCATTATTCCAAGTCGGAAAGTTAGTTCCTGCTCCTGGAGTGGCTGGACCACCTATAGGCTATTATAACCGTACTCATAAATAGAGTTTGTTATTCCGCCGTTTAATAAAGGATCATCATTTGATACAAGTACAGCATATCCATTTGCTGGAACCATAACTGGTACTGCAGATGTGATTACGTGAGCACGTCCACTACTAGACTCGTCATTAATAATCCACCCATTCATATCTATGGCTGTACTAGTTGTATTATATACTTCAAACCATTCTTGTTCACTTTCTGTACCATTAGGGTCTATCATAATCTCAGAAACGATAAGATCTCCTGGATTTTGAGCAAAAGCAACCATTCCTAGAAACATTGCTATTAAAGGTAATTTTGTTTTCATAATTGTTATTTATACGGTTAAGTTGATTATTATTAGAAGTGATTTTAATATGATTATAATCACTTTCGATTATGATATGATTCAATCTTCAAGATGTAAAGACTGAATCACATTATGTTTTCAATATTACTTATCCTGCTGGATTAAAATCATCTGTCACGTCTACTGCACCAAACTCAGTTAGCACACGATCTGTAACTATAAACCAGTCAAAATTGAAATATGCAGGTACTGTAGCACTACTACTTCCTGGTGTAATTCTTAATTCTAGGACATTATTAACACTTGTTTGTCCCGGAATAAAACCATTAAGCCTTACTGCGTGTAATTTCCAATTTCCACCAGTGTTTGCATTTGATCCTTGTAGACTTCTTCTATTAGAAGAGCTCGTACCACCCATATAGATTTTAAATGCCATATCTGTATTTTCAGTGTTCATCCAGAAATGTAAAACAGGATTATCACCATAATTACCAGAGTCTAAAATATTATTTACGGTAGGGCTTGTGGAGGTTTGATGAACTTTTGCTCTAGCAACGGTTGAGCTAGTAGATGTATTCATCTGTAATGCATAATAATCATTACCTGGAAATGGTGGTGGTGATACATTACCATTAATAGAGGCTACTGCATTTGGATCTTTACTAAAATCGATAACAAATACTGAACTAGGATCAGAATCAAATTCATACAACTGCTCAAACTGTCCATTAATATATGGTAAGCCCGATTCTGTTATTGTTCCTCCACCTTGAAAATTAAGGTTAACATCTACATAGCCAGTTACCACTGAAGCTGGCACATCAAATCTAATTTCTGTAGGTGATTGACTATTGATAGTGATCGGTGTTCCTTCTACATCACCGTCAGTTATTAAGTTCATATCTTGTCCAGTAACAATGACTTCATTATCACGAGTCAATACCGCTGGAAAACCACCGATGGTAGGCTGTGGTAAAATTACTTCAAAATTAGTTGCAGCAACTAAGGACGCTTCTCCTGAAGCAGTAAGGTAAGTTAAAACAACATCTACAAATCCAACGTTATTTGGGACTCTTACTACCAAGGCCTGTTCTTCTTGAAATTCAATGGTTCCTGCTGTTCCACCAAAAGTTATACCTGTAACACCTACAAGATCTGTCCCTATAATGTTGATAATAGAATTAACATCTGCAGTTGCTGGTAATGCGGTAGTTACTGTAGGCACAGGATAGGTTACCGTAAGAGATTGAGCACTTACTGCTTCTTTACCTTGCTCAGTCACCACTTTTATAACTCCGGATACCGCATTATTAGGTACCTGAATTTGCAAACGTTGACCTGTAATTCGTGAGGTAATTGTTGCTTCTACATCACCTATGTAAGCCTCTGTAGCAAAATTTAAAAATGTACCATCGATATCCACTAAAGCATTTACCGCCGCAGTACCTGGAGAAAAACCAGTTATGGTAGGCTGTTCAGCTTTAATTTCTGCAACAGTTTGATCGATTTCTACATCTGCATCACAGGCTATGAGTACTACAGCCATAACAGATAAAACTGTCAATATTTTATACAAATTTTTCATTATTGAACTTTTTAATCGTTATTTATTAATCCTATATTCTTTTGATCAGTACCTGCATTTATAAGACCTGATCCTTCTCTAACTTTAAAATTTTCTGTGTTTTCCCATTTGGGATTAAAACGCTCTAAATTTATTTCTTGAGCATTAGCACTTAATTTTACCTTACCACTATTATAGACCACACAATTTTCTATTATATGATGATTTCCCTTAAGTTGAACGATACTAGTGGTCTCTCTTGAGTTATCTAGAACTGAATTTTTGATGTGGACATTCTTTATTCCGTTTACCTTAATAATTCTACCTTTCTCTGAATCATCTACTCTATAAAAAACACAGTGATCTATTAAAAGATTACCACCGCTAGTACTAGGTTCTATACCTGATCTCGTATAATTGACTGCAAATTGCTCAATGTCTACGAATAGACTGTTCTGGATTATGATGTGCTCGGCATTATATTTACCAGCTTCATCTTTTTCATAGGAAAGGTTAAGTCCTCGATAAGAATCTTTAAACGTTGAATTCTTAATTGAAAGGGTATCTGCCTTTGTACCTGCATATGCTTTAAAAATGGCACCACCATCAGAGTTTTTAAAATTTACAAAAGTGACATCATCTAAATAAAGGTTGTATAAATCGCTTGAGGAGCTATTAGAAGAAGTAATACCATATTTAACCGTTTCAGACGAAGCGTGTCCGTCAATATGAATTCCATTAATCTTTACCTCTTTAGCACCATTTAATCTAAAAATATATTGAGCGTCTTATCTGCCTCTTCACTAATTTTTAAAAAGGTTTTATCATTTCCATGCCCTACAATTGAAAGGTCTTGAGAAACTTTAATTGCTTTAGTAATAAAGTAATCTCCAGCTGTCAAATTAAGTATGGTAGGTCCAGACATATTTTTATTGCTTTTTCAAGAGTTTTCTCGCCTGGAGCGACATCCACAACTGTAACAGCAATATCTTGTGATAAGTTTCTTAGTTCATCTATTTTAATAAAACTAACACCTGCTTGTGAGGTTAATGCGATAGCTGGCTTAAAATTACCTGGTACAATTGCGCCAGCTCTAAGTTGGGATCTTAATGCACCGGTAGCATCTACTCTCACCTTGGGACTAGTTTTCACAGCTGTCAATAACTCATCACTGTCTGCAGTAGGAATATAAATTCCATTTGCAGCTTCTAACTTAAAATCAACGACATCTACACCATCAAAATCTTCAATTAATGAAGAGTTTACCTTATTTCCTGCTAACGAAATACCACTTATATCGTCGCCAGCAAAAATGGCTAAACCACGATTTGAATTGTAAATCAAGTTATTTTCAAATTTGGTATTCAAGGGAGCGACTGTAGCATTACTTCTAGAGCCTATACTTAATGTAACCGGTGAGCAATTAATGATCGTATTGTTTTGAATAATTCCATCTACCACAGGATCGTATTCGTTCAATTTAGAATTTGGAATTCCGTTCATGACACAAATAGGAGCACGTAAATCTTTTCCTGTAGTTCCTATAATAATATTGTTACGCACAATATTACCCTTATTGATCATACGTATACCACCTGTATTAGGCAAATTATTCCCGATAATTACGTTACCTTCAATAATGTTATTATCACCGTGTCTTAAGGTTATGGTTCCTTCACTTTCCAGAATCAAATTGTTGCGCACTACGTTGTGTGCTGATTTAATAGAGATAATCTCCATCTCACCACTACATCTCTCAAAAAAATTGTTTTCTACAACGGTTCTAGAAGACTGTTTTGAATAGGTAGATGTGCCTATTCTAATCGTTTCTCCACCATTAAAACCTAACGGCAATCGTTCACCAAAATAATTGTGATCTATTCTGTGATTATTATCAATGCTATTCTTTAATCGCACCGCTATGGCTGGTCCTTTATTAAGTTTACCTAAAAGACTACAATGATCTACTCTATTATTTTTACCATGTAAAGCAATGTAATAGTTGGTAATTTCTCTAGAATCTGGATTTACATTAATAATAGCACAGTTAGTTAATCTAGAATTAGTTGCTGGGGGGGTATCACTATCTGCCTCAAAACGTACAACGTTATTTTTACCTACGTTACCATTTTCAAACCATAATCCATGTACTTCTAAATAATCACCACCTATTCTCAAGGTTGAATTTCCTGTAAGTTTTACGCTTCCTGCTGTTTCAGATTTTAATACGATAGGCATTTGTGCGGTTCCTATCGCTTTAAATTTAATATCGACATCTTTCCATTCCTTGTTAACCATAACGATCGTATCGCCTGGCTGTGCCTTTTTAATAGCTTCAGAAAGTTGACTGGCGTCATTCACTGGTATAGTCTGCGCTTTCGCGAAAGCAAAGCTCAATACAAACCAAATGACTATGTTGACTTTAATTTTCATTAATAACCTACATTTTGTGCTACTGATGGATTCAAATCTATCTCATATTGAGGTATAGGTAACAGTGTTTGAAACTGCTGTATAGGCTGCGTGTTAAATGCAGTCTCATTAGGATCATTATACTGAAAATCTGTTACAAAGTGATTGTTCATAACAGTAACTGCACGATCTGTACGCAAAAGATCAAACCATCTGTGATTTTCGAAAGCAAATTCTTTACGTCTTTCTTCTTCTAATGCTAGTTTAAAATCAAAATAAGTACTCGTCTGACTAGAAGTAAGTACTGATTGTCCTGCTCTTAATTTCACATCATCAACATAGCCTATAGCCTCAGTATTAGGACCACCGTTGTTTTCATTAATAGCTTCAGCTAATAATAAAATAACATCGGCATATCTAGAAATCACCCAATCATTAGGTGCATCATCTACATTAGAAAACGTACTGTTATACTTGCTTACAAATCTTTCTACGTTTGTATTGCCACTGTTATCTACCATGATACGGCAAAATTTGTTCTTGCTCTAGGATCGTTTGCCGCATATAAGGCTTCCATACCTTCGGTAGGTACATTTAACTCATCACCACCACCAAAGATGACAGCATTTTCACTTTGTAAGGGTGAAAATAGATTTGCAAAAGGTGAACCTAATCCTAGTAATCCAGATTGATAACGTACAGCAAATAAAATTTCATCATTGTATTCATTATTAAAATCAAATACATCTTCATAATTATCCAGTAACATTTTACCACTTAAGGTAGCAACATCTCTCAATACAGTTTCTGCTCTTGCAACGCTAGTTGCAGATCCTTCAGTTAGAAGTGCTTTACCTAGTTCAGCACCGGCAGCCCATTTTGTAGCTCGGCCTACTTCACTACTTCCATATGCTTCTGGCAGGTTATTGTAAGCAAATTCTAAATCTTCAATAATCACTTCATATGCTTCTTCTATACTCTTACGTTCTAAATTTCTGGCATCTGATGCATCAATGGTCTCTGTAATTACAAATACACCACCATATAATCTTACCAAATTAAATAAGGAATGTGCTCTTAAGAAACGTGCTTCTCCTTCATATTGGGCTGCTAGGTCTATATCATCAACAACCGCTAGATTCTCTAGAACATGGTTGCTTAGACCTATAGTCTTATAACTAGCTCTCCAATAACTAGCTGTAAATTCATTCAAAGGATTAGAAACAAAACGATCTAACTGTCTATAAGGGACATTTGCATTTACTGAGTTATCAAAGCTAAGCTGCGTATTATCACTACGTAATTCTGTAACTATCCATTCATCTAATTGTTTAAGATGTAAAGAGTTATAGATTCCTATCACTCCTAGATTTACTTCATTAGAATTGGAATAAAAACCATCTGCACCTATATCTGATATGGGCTGTAAATCAATAGGATCATCACAAGATTGAAAACCTACAATAATGGCTAGTACTGCTGTTATTTTAATTATATAATTCTTCATCATTGTTTTTTTTAGAAAGTAATATCGATTCCTGCTGCAAATTGTCTTGTTAATGGGTCAGCACCTCTTTGGTAACCTGAAACTAATGGAGATGCGTATTGACTAGAAGTACGTAATGCTTCTGGATTATTTCCATAGTAATCATCTGCAAAGAAGTAAAGTAAATTTTGAGCTGATGCAAAGATTCTTACTGAATCTAAACCTAAAGTTTCTGTTACCTTATCATTAAAAGTGTAACCAAAAACAGCTTCTCTTAATGCTATATAACTAGCATCCTGGATTAAGTAATCTGTTGCGGTCCATTCACGACCATTTCTACCAGTAGGTAAAGAAGCAGGAATGTCTTCATGCACCCATCTATTTTGTAAAAAGTCGCTTTGAAGAGTCCTTGTTTCTAAATAAAAACCATCTCCATAGTATACCTCAGCACCATGGCTACCTTGCCATAAGAAGTAAAGGTCAAAACCTTTGTATTTGAATGTATTACTTATTCCCCCCCAAGTAAAGTCTGGAAAAGGACTTCCTAGTGTAGTTCTATCTGCAGTGGTAATAACACCATCACCATTAATATCTGCTACTCTAATTCCTCCTGGCGCATCTTCTGCAGAACTCGCATTCAATGGATCATCAATCTCTGCTTGACTTTGCCATACACCTATAGAACGATATCCATAAAATTGTATCGCTTCTTCTCCAACTCGAGAAATATATTGATCTTCTCTTTCACCATTATTAATAAATTGCTCTTCACCACCTAGAGAAATCAATTTATTTTGATTTGTACTTATGTTAGCAGATGCTACCCAATTCAATTCACCAAAGTCAAAGTTTGTACTTACCACAAATTCAAATCCTTGATTCTGAATCTTACCTACATTATTAATAAAGCTGTCGTGACCTGTAGCATAAGACACATTTTGATTAAGTAATAAGTCTTGAGTTAACGCATAATAATAATCTGCGGTAAATGAGATTCTCTTATCTAGTATAGAAGCATCTATACCTAAGTCATAAGAATCTGTTTGTTCCCAACTGATGCTTCTATTTGCAAGAACATCACCATTTTCAGCAAGACCGGATATAATCGATCCAGCACCTTCACCTAATGAATAATTAGTAGGGAATAAAAGATTTGTAAAAGAGTAGTTATCAATATTGTTGTTACCTACAACACCATAACTAGCTCTTAATTTTAATTGATTTAAAAATGAGATGTTTTCATTAAAGAACTTCTCGTTGTGCACATTCCATCCAGCACTTGCCGAAGGGAAAAAACCATATTTATTATTAGGCCCAAAAAGTGAACTACCATCTACTCTTGCCGCAAAGGATAATAAATATTTATTATCATAACCATAGTTTACACGCGCTAATCCAGATAACAACCCTATCTCTTCTTTAAGGGTAAAAGTGTTGTCTGCATCTATTATAGTAGCAGCATTAATAGTAGATATATAATCTGTAGGGAAATTTGAGCCTAAAATAGATGAAGTTTTTAAGAATGTATATTCATAGGTTCCTCCTGCTAATGCATTAAAGTCATGTTTTCCTTTAGAATAATTATAATCTAAAGTATGCTCTGTGATAACTCTGTTACGTATAGAGTTTACATCCTCAGAAAATGACTGCCCATCTCTTCTCGCTATTGAGTTTCTAAACTCTTCATCATTTCTCATCCTTAAATAAGCTCCTATTCTACCTTTATAATTAAGGTTTTTTGCTACTTTCCAATCTAGCTTACCATCTGCCACAAATCGATACTCATATCGAACTCTTTTCTCATTTTCTAAACGTGCAAGTGGATTATTATTATTAGTTCCCCAAATACTAGATTGAGTAAAATCTTGTTGATCACCATTTTCATCTATATAACTGAAATCTAAATTTCTAAAATGTCTAGCATGTGCATAACTACCTACTGGCTCTCCAGTTAAGTCACTAGAAAATTGATTATGACGTGGAGCAAAGAATCCATAATTACGTGCAAAATCAGAAAACTGTTGAGCGCTACGACGTTGTCTTGAATAAGAAGGTCTAAAATTCAAACCTAACTTTACTTTATCACTCAATTTAGTATTGAATCTAGCTTGAAGATTCAAAGCTCGATACTCATTATCTTTTACTAATCCTTCATCCTGTACAAACTGACCTGAGAAATAGTATTTGGTAAGTCTACTACCACCACCGACATCAAATTGATAATTCTGTATAGTAACATCTTCTCTTTTTGCCTCTTCTAACCAGTCCGTACCATTTCCACTGGCACTTGTATTTTGAGCTAATATACGTCTAGCTATTTCTAAGTTAGAATAACCTATTACCGCTGGATCACGATTCTCGTTAATCGCATTTGCATTTTCTGCCAGTTGACGTTCATTGCGTGTAAAGTCTGTAAATTCAGTCGTATTTAATAAATCTGGTAAACGCAATACAGATTTTACACCTGTAAACGCTTTAAAGCTAAAGCTAGGTTCACCATCACCATCCTTTGTAGTTACTAGAATAACTCCATTAGCTCCACGAGATCCATATAGAGCAGCAGAACTAGCGTCTTTAAGAACCTCTATAGATTTAATAGAACTAGGATTAATAAACTCTAACGCATCTTCAATCGGGAAACCATCTACCACTATTAAAGGACTACTACTAGCTGTAATAGAAGAAAGCCCACGTATACTAATTTGTGGTGCCTCACCTACTTGACCAGATGTATTTGTTATTTGAACACCTGCAAGCTTACCTTTTAAGGCATCTGCAACACCAGAGTATGAGAGATCGTCTAAGTTTTCATTTTTAAGTTGAGCAACAGAATTTGTTAAGTTACTCTTTGAAGATTTTCCATAAGCTACAACAATAACTTGATCTAACGTCTCTTGATCTTCTTGCATAATGACTTCAAAAAAGTTCTTATCACCTACAAGAACATTAACTGTTTTAAAACCTAAAGAACTTACAACTAGAACATCATCTGGTTTTGCCTGAATGGTAAACTTACCGTCCAAGTCTGTAACAGATGCTCTATTTGTATTCAAAATTTGAATGGTAGCACCCAGAATAGGTTCTAAGTCTGCACCTGAAGTCACTGTCCCAGTAACCTCTTTTAAGTCTTGAGCTATAGAAATAGCTGGTAAAATAAATAGACAGATGATGAAAAGAATTTTTCTCATAAAAACATTTTGTTTCACAGAAATCCTCACGCATGCAAATAGAGTCAAATTTGACAAATACTTAAGAGCAAAATCCCCTAAGACTATCTATTTTTACAAAGTGAAAGAGTTCTACTCTTTTATTAATTATTATTACTTTATGTAAATAGCACGAGTGGCAGCTCGTGCTATTTTTTATTACTTTTTTGTGTATTTGCGCAATGCAGCAAAGTGAATATTTAAAGCTTCAAGAGCATCATCACTTTTTTTATTTTTAATAGCTTCTACGATATCGGTGTGCTCGCTTACTAGTTTAATAGCTTGCGTACGGTCACAGATATCTTCTTTATTGAAATGTCCTATGATATCTGGCACAATGATTTTCATTAAACCATATAAAACTGTGTTTTCACTCGCTTTTACTATAGCTAAGTGAAACTTCATATCTTCAATTAATGACGGTAATCCATTTGTAATACAGTCGACAAAGTTTTGATGAGCCTTTTCTAATTCTCTTAATGATTCATCAGAACACCTAGCAGCTGCTAGTTGAACTGCTTGAGATTCTATAATAACTCGAGTCTCAACTAGTGCACTAAAATCTGGAGTCTCTAAATCTAGAACATCGGTCATCATTGTATTCATGGAAGGAACTCCTATCCCTGTGATTATAGAACCACTTTGTGGAAGTGTTTCTATAATTCCATAAAATTCTAATTTTTGAATTCCAGCTCTAATCTGGTTACGACTTACACCTAGCTTTTCTGATAATTTTCTCTCAGATGGCAATTTATCACCAGCACCTAAATTATGCTTTTTTATAAGCGCACGTATTTCACTAACCACATCGCTTTCAGGAGCTACATCGATTTCGTATTCCTGCTCTGGAATTACTAATTTGAGACCATGTTCTATCATAAAACTATCCTTAAACGAATTGGTTCACCAATCTGGTTGCCCAAATTAAAGTGATATCATAGATATTTCCAAATAATATGATTGTTAAATTTTCAAAATGACTAATTTTAACAACTTAAAATGCTAATTTGTTAATAAGGTGGTTAAGATTGAATCTTTAACGCTGTTTTCACGGCTTTCTCTATATCTAGTTCCAATCCTTTAAAATCGCCATTATTGATTTTGAGTTTATCAAATAACTGACTTCCCATTCCCACGCAATTAACTCCAGCATTGAACCATTCACTTAAGCCATTTTCTGTAGGATTGATTCCACCTGTAGGCATAATAGCTAGTTGAGGAAGGACTGATTTAACCGCTTTCGCGAAAGCGGAACCTATAACATTTGCAGGGAATATTTTAATCATCTCACAACCTAAATGCATTGCGGTTGTAGCCTCTGTGATCGTAGCAATTCCAGGTATATAAGCTATATTATTTTGAACACAATAATTGGCTAACTCAGGTACTAAACCTGGTGAAACGATAAATTGAGCACCAGCCTCGACAAATTGAGCAGCTGTTTTTGAGTCATAAATAGTTCCTACACCTATAACCAAATCTTCATATTTATTAAAATGAGGTATTATAGTCTTGAAAGTTTCAAGACCATTAAGACCGCGATTGACAAATTCAAATATGCGAACGCCGCCTTTATATGAGGCTTCAATTGTATTTATAACTACGGCTGCGTCTTGATGAAAGAAAACCGGTACAATTTTGTGCGATTTTGTTAATTGTATAAATTGAGTAATATCCATTATCTTAATAGTCTACCAACGTTATTGCCTTTTACTAGCTCTTCTACTTCTTCCTTACTACTTAAATTAACATCACCTATTGTACTGTGTTTTAAAACAGATGCTGCTACACCAAATTCAACGGTTTCTTGAGCGTCTAAATTTAATAGGCCATAGATTAATCCTGCCATAAATGCATCTCCACCACCTATACGATCGACGATATTTTTCATGTCATAATTCTTAGAGGTATATAACTTACCATCTGTATAAAGTAAACCAGATAGTTCATTACGTGAAGCTGTCATTGCATTACGAACTGTTTTTGAAAAAGCCTTTATATGCGGATATTTTTCCTGAACTTTATCACAATTAACCAGCCAGTCCTCATCTTGAATCCCTAGACAGTTTTCTAGATCAACTCTTCCACCTATTACCACGTCTGTTAACGCTACTAATCCTGGCATTATATCTAGCGGTTGTTTACCGTATTGCCACAAATTACGTCTATAATTAATATCTCCACTAGTGGTTACACCTCTTTCTTTTGCTTCTTTTAAGGCTCTAAGTGTAATGTCTGCAGCGTTTTGAGAAATTGCTGGTGTGATACCACTGTAGTGAAACCATGACGCGTCTTTAAACACGACATCCCAATTAATCTCATCTTCTTTAAGATGTACAAAAGTGCTATCAAAACGATCATAAACAATACGTGAAGGACGTTGCATAGCACCTGTTTCTAGATAGTAAACACCTAGACGACCTTCTTTACGCACGATACCTTCACCACTGACTCCATTAAGTTTTAAAAATCGTTCTACACGTTCTCCTAAATGATGATCTGGTAAAGCTGTAATATGAGTGCTATCTAAACCAAAATGAGCTAAAGAAACTCCTACATTTGCCTCTGACCCACCAAAAGTAACATCAAAATTTACTGTTTGAAATAACCTTTTATAATCTGGAACAGTAAGTCTCATCAAGACTTCTCCTATAGTAACTACCTTTTGTTTCATATTGTAATAAATGATAAACTTAATTAAGACAAACTTAAGCCTATACTGGTTATAATCTAAATAATAGAACTATCGTTTACCCTATTCGGAATGATAATGCCACTATAAATATACATGGACAGCAGCATTTTTAAAATTTAAAAAGATTTTAATACTAATGAATTATATTAGTAAGGTGAATGGTAAACCTCCTACTTAATTTATAGACTATATCGAACTATGAGTAATAATAGACTTGAAAAGAGTATCACAAAATTATATCGTGCTTTTCATAATGGCACTTTACATCCAGAATGTGCATGTCAATGTGCAGTAGGCAATATTTGCGATAATAAAGATTTCTGGAAACATCTATCTGATGATCATGGTTCAATAAAACTTAATTATGTAGGTCAGGTAAATGAGAAACTAGGAAAACGTTTTAATGGCTATTCACCTTCAGAACTTTTGCAGATAGAACAGGCTTTTTTGCAAGGTTGCGGTTATCAATTACCATTAAAACACAATCATTTTAAACCTCATAATCCTACAGATAAGACTGTGCAATTTGAAGGATTGTGTGCTGTCATTACAGTTTTATGTAAATTAGACGGGATACAAGATATAACTGATTACTCGAGGCTTTTTGAAACTGATAATAATCGACCTGCATATTCGCTAGACTTAGTATTTTAATATACAAGTTAGTAAGTAAAGAGACAGAATAAGTTCCACCTCTTTACTTACTTAATAATTTAAAACGATTGTATTACATATAGGTATAATGGCATCCCCCCCAAAGTGATATTAAAAGGAAATGTTATTGCCAGCGCCATAGGTATGTATAGACTAGGATTAGCTTTAGGTGCTGCTAATTTCATAGCTGCTGGAACTGCAATGTAAGAAGCGCTAGCGGCGAGAATAGAAAACAATAAACGATCACCTGTCTCTGTAACAAATAGTCCACTTACTATCGCCACGATAATCCCATTAACAATAGGTATAATGATTGCAAAAGCTACTGCAAACCATCCTTCTTAAGAAAAGTTGACAATTTTCTACCACTGGTGATTCCCATATCGAGTAAGAATACTGCTAGAAATCCTTTAAACAAATCTGTCGTAAATGGTTTAATCCCTTCAGCTTGAGCTTCACTTGCTAATAAGCCTATTATTAAACTACCTATGATAAGTAGTACACTACCGTTGGTGAGTGCATGATGTAGCACGGTACCCGTAGAAACCTTATCTGTTTTATCTTTATTAAATATTGATATCAATAACAGTCCGACCATAATGGAAGGCGCTTCCATAAGAGCCATAACGGCAACCATATGACCACTAAAATCCATTTGTTCCATCTCTAAAAAAGAAATGGCTGTTACAAAGGTTACTGCACTTACAGATCCGTATGCTGCTGCTATAGCTCCAGAGTTATACACATTCATCTTGCGACGCAAAATAAAGTAAGCGTAGACCGGAACAACTATAGCGAGTAAAACGCCAAAGAGTAAAGACCAGACAATCTCCATATCAAATTCACTATGAGACAGCTCTTGCCCACCTTTAAAACCGATGGCTAACAATAAATAAAGAGATATAAATTTTGAAGAGTTTTCGGGAATTTTAAGATCACTCTTAAGTTGAACTGCTATAATTCCCAAAAAGAAAAACAATAATGCCGGGTTACTTAAATTATCAAATAACAGGTGTAAATCCATAATTATATTCCTAAAGAATTAATTAGTTTTTAATAATATCGATTTTACTTTTAATTGATAAAGTTTCACCTTTATTAATCATAGGTCCTAAAAAGGCTATTGCTTTATCTTTTTCTAATTGTAATGCAGCAATGCGATCGTTTTCAAATATGCATGGATCTGCGTGATCTCTTTCTGTTTTTGCCAGTCGTTGTAGTTTATGAAAGTTCATCTTCTTATCCAGTACTGAGGTGATAATTTCCATAGCATCTGCTGCAGTAAAATTTCCATTAATTAAGTCAATTTGTAATTCTTGCATTATTAAATATTTAAAGGTTTAAATCACTTTTAATAAAAAGCCACTGCAAAGTTGAATTATCTTTTATATAAATTTATATTTATATTTTTATCATATACATAAGTAATATTTATGCATTATACACTTCATCAATTAGAGATATTCTTTAAAATATCACAGTTAAAAAGTATTACTAAAGCTGCCGAAGAATTAAACCTTACTCAACCTGCTGTTTCTATACAGCTAAAGAAATTTCAAGAACAATTCCCATTACCTCTCACAGAGTATTTAGGACGTAAAATTCATATTACAGAATTTGGAAAAGAAATTGCTGATACGGCAGAAAACATCTTAGAACAAGTAGCTACAATTTCTTATAAATCTGCAGCTTATGAAGGTAAAGTCGCTGGTAAACTTAACATATCTGTAGTATCGACAGGCAAATATGTGATTCCCTATTTTCTTTCGGATTTTATGAAAAAATATCCAGGAATTGATTTAACGATGAACGTAACTA
The DNA here is from genome assembly GCF_000755285.1 of Nonlabens ulvanivorans. Taxonomy (GTDB): domain Bacteria; phylum Bacteroidota; class Bacteroidia; order Flavobacteriales; family Flavobacteriaceae; genus Nonlabens; species Nonlabens ulvanivorans_A. The sequence continues at coordinate 42,763 of NZ_BBMK01000007.1, forward strand.
ATAAAAGTGAAGTTATTAAAAGTATAGAAGAGAATACAGTTGACTTTGCAATGGTATCCGTACTTCCTACCCATCTTAACATAAGCCGTATAGAGCTCATGCGCAATGAACTTTTTTTACTAGGAAAAGATAACCCTAGCAAATCCGGTGCTCAACTAACCACAAAAGAATTCAAAAATTTAAAACTTATTTATAGAGAAAAAGGATCTGCTACTAGACAGGCAATGGAAAGCTTTGTAGATCAACAGAAATTTACAAATCATAAAAAAATTGAACTCGTTTCTAATGAAGCTGTGAAACAAGCCGTTATAGCAGGACTAGGATATTCTATTATGCCTATTATAGGTATTAAAAACGAACTCAAAAATAATGAGGTACATATTATCCCTATTAAAAATCTGCCTATAATAACTAACTGGAATCTTATCTGGTTATCATCAAAAAAACAGTCGCCCGCAGCGCTAGCCTTAGCACAATATGTTAAAGAAAACAAAATAGAAATTATTAAAAAACACTTCAGTTGGATGGAAAATAAATCTTTTCTTCAATAAATACTAGTTATGTTTTTCAATGATACGATCCATACAGTTAATACCATCTATCGCCGCACTTATAATTCCACCAGCATAGCCAGCACCTTCAGCACAAGGATATAGACCTTTTATTTCAATATGTTCTAGTGAAAGATCATCTCTAGGTATTTTAACTGGTGATGACGTTCTACTTTCAGGAGCATGTAAAACCGCTTCTGTTGTTAGATATCCTTTCATTTTATGACCAAAAGCTACAAATGCCTTTCTCAATCTACTCGCCAGCATTTCTGGTAAGACTTTATTTAAATCGACAGCCGTTAAGCCTGGCTGATAAGATGTTTTAGGAAAATCTATAGAAACCTTACCTGCAATAAAATCGGTCATGCGCTGTGCAGGAACTTTTTGTGTTTTACCAGCAGCAACCCAGCAATCGTATTCTACTTTCTTTTGAAAGTCCAGACAGACAAAAGGATCGTTCTCTTTATAATTAGGTAAATCTTGAGGTGATACACTTACTACAATACCACTATTAGAATACGGATTGTTGCGTTTACTAGGGCTCCATCCGTTAGTAACAACTTCTTCAACATCAGTCGCACATGGCGCTATAATACCACCAGGACACATACAAAAAGAATAAACACCTAATCCATCAACCTGTTCCACTAGACTATAACTGGCAGGTGGCAAATATGGATTTTGATCATCACCATGATATTGTATCTGATCAATTAAGGATTGTGAATGCTCAATACGCACACCTATTGCAAATGGTTTTGCTTCTACCTTAATACCACGATTATGTAATAAGTGAAAAATATCTCTAGCACTATGTCCAGTTGCTAATATCACATGATCATAATCATACCAGTTATCATCATTGATTTGAATTGAAGTAACCTGACCGTTTTCATGTTTTATATCTGTGAGTTTCTCATTAAACCTCACTTCGCCACCTGCCTCTAGAATAGCCTCGCGCATGGCGGTAATAATTTGAGGCAACTTATTAGTTCCTATATGTGGATGAGCATCAACAAGAATGTCTGGAGTTGCACCAAAGTCGACAAACCATTCCATTGCTTTCAATACATTACCACGTTTTTTAGATCGAGTATAAAGCTTACCATCACTGTAAGTTCCTGCACCACCTTCTCCATAACAGTAATTAGATTCTGGATTAACGATATGCTCTTTATTTATTGCTGCTAGATCTCTACGTCTAGAGCGCACATCTTTTCCTCTTTCATAGATAATAGGCTTTAATCCACCTTCGACAGCACGCAATGCCGCATATAATCCAGCGGGTCCAGCACCTATGATCGCTACTGCAGGTTTATTGCTTACATCACTTATTTTATATGGCTCGCGTACAGGCTTTTTATCTCCATTCAACCATAGTTCAATTTGTAAGTTATACAACACACGACGTTGTCTAGCATCAATGCTGCGCTTTCTAATGGACCATTGAGAGACTTCATTCATAGAAAAATCTACCTTTTGGAAAACTTTCTCCAGTATATGATCGTCATCTTCCAGATGATGTGGTAAAACTTGAATTTGAACCAGTGTACTCATAGGTGGCAAAGGTAATAGGTCTTTAATGATTAAACTTCCATATTATTGACCGGTAGGATGAAATAGTTAACGCTTTCGCAAAAGCGAAATATTTAAAAATCCTTATGATGTAAAAAGCCTCTTATCCAAACGATAAAAGGCTATTGAAGTTATTTGTAATTATTATTAAGAGTAACGCTCTAGATTTTTCTTTTGTATCTCGATTGCATCCTTAAATTCAGTCTTCATACGATTGATTAAATCTGAAGCTGGTATGGTATCCTTAATTGTTGCAGATCCTTGTCCTGCACTCCATATGGTTTTCCAAGCTTTTGCTTCGGTATCCATTTCTTTACCAAAATCAATCTTACCGGTAGCTTTAAGTTGCTCTTCAGTAATTCCTGCGGCATTTAAACTAGCACCTAAAAAGTTTGCGCTTACACCAGATATGGCGGCAGTATAAACAATGTCACTTGATCCAGCATCGATAATCATATCTCGATACTCATCTGTGGCTTTAGACTCATCTGTATTAATAAAACGTGTTCCCATGTATGCATAATCTGCACCCATTTGTAAGGCACTGGCAACATCCTGACCACTACTCATAGCCCCAGAAAGTAAGATGGTACCGCCAAAGAAACTGCGTACTTCTCTAATAAACGGCATAGGATTTAAGGTTCCTGCATGACCACCAGCACCAGCACAAACCAGTATCAGTCCGTCCACACCAGCCTCAGCAGCTTTTTCGGCATGACGTTTTTTAATTACATCATGAAAGACTAAACCACCATAAGAGTGTACCGCATCCACTAGATCCTTTACAGCACCTAAAGAGGTTATGATTAACGGCACCTTATGCTTCATGCAAATCATTAAATCTGCCTGCACACGTGGATTACTGCCATGAACGATAAGATTAACACCAAAAGGAGCCGCCTTTTTACCGGTTTCTTTTTCCCATTGCTCAAGCTCTATTTTAATTTGAACCACCCATTCTTCAAAGCCATCTGTAGTGCGCTGATTTAAAGCGGGAAAAGTACCTACGATTCCGTTTTTACAACAGGCTATTACCAGTTCTGGACCAGATATTAAGAACATAGGTGCTGCTACTACTGGCAGCTTTATATTTTGAGAAAATTCAGTATTATTCATTACTTGGGTTTACTACAAATTTACAATTATAGCGCAAAATCACCGCATAAGAACTTAAATTAAAATAGCCGTTAAGATGTCGTTAATTAAAGTCTTACAAGATGGTTTCCATTTAAATTTGTAACAAATTAATCTATTGCCCGTTACTTAGACAGACTAGAATATTTCTTATGATTAAACGATTATTAATTGCAATAATTTTATTGAATTTCGCTTTTGCGAAAGCGCAATCAGAAAAATTCACCCTATCAGGTACCATCAGTGAGGTAAGCAACGGCGAGACCATGATAGGTGTTAATATTCTTATCCCAGAATTGAGCGCTGGAACATCTAGTAACGAATATGGTTTTTACTCCATTACCCTACCTGCTGGAACCTATCAAGTTGTTTATAGTTTTATAGGTTATAAAAATATATTAAAAGAGGTCGTTTTAAATGGTGACATGCAAATTAACATCGAGATGGCAGACTCTGACGAACAACTAGATGCGATAGTTATCAAGGCAGATGTAGAAAGATTGAGTACTAAATCGCCACAGATGAGCACTAATGCGCTATCCATTGAGACTATTAAAAAAATTCCAGTCGTACTGGGCGAGACAGATATTGTAAAGTCACTAGTTCTACTACCAGGAGTTACTAATGCTGGTGAAGGTGCCTCTGGATTCAATGTGCGCGGTGGTGCCGCTGATCAAAATCTTGTATTACTGGATGAGGCAACACTATACGGTAGTGATCACTTGTTTGGTTTCTTTTCCGTTTTTAATCCAGATGCAATTAAGGATTTAAAATTATATAAAGGAGGAATACCTGCTCGATATGGTGGACGTGTGTCTAGTGTACTGGACATATATCAACGAGATGGTAATAAAAATAAATTAAGTGCTACTGGTGGTGTAGGTCTTGTTGCTAGCAGACTATTATTAGAAGGTCCAATAGAGAAAGGGAAATCTTCATTTTTAATAGGTGGCCGCAGTAGTTATGCTCATTTATTTTTACCTCTTTTTGATATAGATAACGTCGCTTATTTTTATGATTTAAATGCAAAATTAAGCTTCACTTTAAACGATAATAATAGACTTTATGTATCCTCTTATTTTGGTAGAGATGTATTTAAGGTTAATAATCTCTTTGGTAACACCTTTGGAAACTCATTTGTAAATGCTAGATGGAATCATACATTTAATAACAAATGGTTTGCAAACACCTCACTGATCTATTCAGATTACAATTATGGACTTGAGCTAGAATTTGTTGAGTTTGAATTCAGTAGCGGAATAACTAATCTTAATGCCAAATATGACTTGACGCACTATGTTAATGATAAAACTAAAATGAGGTACGGTGTTAATTCTATTTATTATGAATTTGATCCAGGACTTATTACACCTACAACAGCTACAAGTCCAATAAACGAGAGACAGCTTACAAAAAAGTATGCTTGGGAGAACGGTGTTTATGTTGATGGAGAGTTTGAAATCACAGAGAATATCAATATTAATGCTGGTTTGAGATTAAGCACCTTTAATCGTCTAGGTCAGGACAATATAAATATCTATGAAGAGAATCAACCTATCATATTTAATGAAGAATTACAGATTTATGAATCTGTTGACCCTATAGAAACAACTACAGCAAGTCGAGGCACTACTTTAAAAACATTTGCAAATCTTGAGCCTCGATTCTCTATTGCATACTCTTTAGATAGTAATACTAGCTTTAAAGCTAGCTACCAGCGCATTAATCAATATATACATCTTATTTCTAATACCAATGCTCCTACTCCTTTTGACCTCTATGCACCTAGTGGCACTTTTATAGAACCTCAAAAAGGCGATCAAATTGCTGCCGGATTTTTTAAAAATATAGGTAACTATTCTCTAGAAACAGAAGTTTTTTATAAAACAGTTGATAATCGACAGGATTATATAGATGGTGCAGATCTAATCGCAAATGATGCCGTAGAGCAAATATTGTTAAAAGGCGAAGCTAGAGCTTATGGTCTCGAAGTTCTTTTCAGAAAAAACAAAGGTAAATTACAAGGATGGATTGCCTATACTTTATCACGTAGCGAACAACGCACACCAGGTCGCACGCCCGAAGAAACTGGAATTAACAATGGAGAATGGTATAATGCGGCATGGGACAAAACACATGACCTTACCATAACGGGTAATTATGAGTTCAATAACAAATGGAGTTTCGGTGCTAACTTCACTCTACAAACAGGACAACCTATCACATATCCTAACGGTCAATATGAATTTGACGGTTTATTTATCCCTACATACGAAGCACGTAATAGTAGTCGATTACCAATTGTACATCGACTAGATTTAAGCGCTACTTATATCCCAAAGCCTGACAAAACAAAGGGCTGGCAAGGCAGCTGGGTTTTCAGCATTTACAACGCTTACAATAGGAGAAATGCAGCAAGCATAAGCTTTGCACAAAATGAGGATACTAATCGTAATGAAGCTACTAGACTATCTATTTTTGGACTAGTGCCAGCTGTTACCTACAACTTCAAATTCTAAGATGATGAAAAACATATTTACATTTTTAATGATATCAATCGGTCTTCTTTCTTGTGAAGATGTTATTGAATTAGACCTTAATAATTCTACTCCTAAGTTAGTCATCGATGCTGCGTTAGAACTACAAGAAGACGGATTTACAGAAGCAACCGTTTTACTAACTCGTAGTAGCTCATTTTACCAAGAAGAAATTGACTATGTCGATAATGCTAGTGTAGTAGTTACAGATCCAACCGGAACCAATCATGTTTTCACACTTACCGATTCTGGACTATATAAAAATGTCACTTTAAATATTCTAGATGGTGAAACATATACTTTAACTATTATCGACGGGACTGAAACTTATACAGCAACACAAGAATTTATCAGTACGGTGCCATATACTAGAGTAGAACAATCAGAGATTACAGGTTTTGGAGATTTCACAGAAATATCTGGTTATTTTAATGACCCAGCTGGCATAGATAATTATTATCTATTTGAATACATCGATGCCTATAATACTGAAGTAGACATATCAGATGATGAGTTCTCGGATGGTAATGAGGCGCTAACAGCTTTTTTCATGGAAGATCTTCCGGTAGGAACTATGATTACATTAACTATAAAAGGTATAGACCGTAGAGGCTTCACATTTTACGATACACTTATTCAACAAACCGCAGATGGCGGTGGTGGCCCTTTTGACACGCAACCAGCAACTGTAAGAGGAAATATTATTAATACAACAAACCCTGAAAATTTTCCTTACGGATATTTCAGGGTTTCTGAGAAATTTGAAATTGAATATACTGTTGTCGAGAATCCGTAAAACGGATATTAATTAAAGACCAAAAAGTCTCTCATTGTTATCCATAAATTCCCAATAATATTGTGGATCCGGAAAGCTGTAACGCTCCATTCTGTTGCGCTCACGTCCATTTTTATCCATTGCAAGTAAAGTTGGAAACTTACTAACTCTTAATTTTTTTTGCATTTCTTTATTAATCATCTTTTGCTCTAAAGAGATAATATCATCTCTATATGGAATATCTAGCATCACGACTATATAATCCTCTGATGCCTCAGCAAATTCTGGCGTATTAAAAAAATCTTTTTTAAGTTTCACACAAGGCTTACACCAGTCACTACCTGTAAAATAAACAAGCATAGGCTTATTTTGCTTTTTTGCAGCAGCTTTAGCAGTTTTAAAATCTGTAAACCAGTTGATCTCAACTTCCTCAATAGCCTCAACTTCTTCAATATCTTGAACATTTTCTTCAAAAGACTCTTGAGCATTCACTATTCCAGTAAAAAGTAGAATCAAAAAAAGGGAATACATTTTCATAATAAACAGGTTTATAAAATCAAAAATAAAAAGATTATTCACACTAGGTCAACAATCTTGCCATAATCTAAACGTATTGTACCATTTCTTGTTGTGGACGTCTTACTTTTTCCATTTTAGAAAACATATCATCCTGCGCACGGTAACCGACTGGCAATAATAGAACTGATTTTAAGCCTTGTTTTTTTAGACCTAGTAATTCATCGATTTGATCGGGTAAAAAGCCTTCCATAGGACAAGAGTCTATACGCTCTTGAGCGCAAACTGTCATTAAATTCCCTAACGATATATAAGCCTGATTTTTTGACCACTGATCTACTTCATCTTGTTGTTTTTGTGAAAATGATTGCGTTAGTTGATTTTTAAAAGGTTTTAAAACTTCATCTGGTGTATTGCGTATTTTTTTTACAAGTTCAAAATATTCATTAACATAGTCCACATCCACATTTTTTGTGCACAAGACTAATACAGCACTAGCATCGGCCACCTGTCTTTGTCCATAAGCCTTTTCAACCATCGCATCTTTCACTTCTTGATTTTGTACCACAATCAATCTACATGGTTGTAAGCCATAAGAGGTTGCTGTTAAATTAAACGCCTGTACCAGAGTCTCTAACTGATCTGTGGATAATGTCTTATAATTATCAAACTTCTTTGTGGCATAGCGCCATTGCAAATTTTCTATACTTTTCATAGGTTGGAAACGTTATCTTTGTTGGGTAGTCGAGCTATGATAGATTCGCTTTCGCGAAAGCGAAAAATCAAAGCTTAAAACTTCCATAAACAAAGGTAAGACCATCAACCTTTTAGCACGTTAATATTTCAATAAAGGAAATTTATGAACGACATAGAAAAACGTATTAATGACTCTGAAACAAGAATTTTCAAAGCCGTTTTTCCAAATACTACTAATCATTACGATACTCTTTTTGGTGGAACTGCGCTGCATATGATGGATGAAGCATCATTTATATGTGCCACTCGTTTTTCAAGAAAGAAAGTAGTTACAATAAGTACGGATCAGATAGATTTTAAAAAACCTATTCCTCAAGGTTCAATCGTTGAGCTTATAGCACGTATTAGTCGTGTAGGAAATACTAGTTGTACTGTTGAAGTAAGCATGTTTATGGAAGATATGTATAGTTATAAACGAGAAAAAGTAGTTACAGGAAACTTTACCTTTGTAGCCATAGATGATGATAAGAATCCAACTCCTATTTGCTAGATGCGTAAATTTCTAAATCTTACCGTTTTTACAATATTAGCACTCGTACTACTTGTAATTATCTTGCAGTTTCATATTAATCGATCTAGTCGCGATTTGATTTTTGAGAACGCAAATGACTTAGAGCCTACTTATGTAGGTTTAGTACTCGGTGCTAGTGTAAGACCTGATAAAAGCCTCTCTCCTATCTTGCAAGACCGTGTTGATAAAGCCTATGAATTATATCATAAAGGTATAATCAAAAAGTTCTTACTAAGTGGTGATCATGGACAGAAAGATTATGATGAAGTGAATGCCATGCGTCGTTACTTGAATGATAAAGGTGTACCTAACAAGGATATCTTTTTAGACCATGCTGGTTTTGATACTTACGACAGTATGTATAGAGCTCGCGAAGTTTTTCAAGTAGATAAGGCTATAGTTATAACTCAAAAATTTCATTTACCACGTGCCATCTATGTAGGTAAAAAAATGGGCCTAGAATTACAGGGATACGTTGCAGACAATAGAGAATACCCTGGAAACACGCATTTCACACGAAGAGAATGGCTAGCAAACATTAAGGCTTGGATAGAATTAAATATAGAAAAAAGTCCTACTTATAGCGGAAAAGCTATCCCCCCCATAACAGGTAGCAGCAGTCCTAGTCACGATAAAACAATAAACTAAGGTTATATTTTTTCTTAAAGTTTCAATAAAAGGACTGCATTACAGTTAAAGCTTGTTAAGTTTTTTGTGAGGGATTAAAATATTCTTTATCTTAAAATAAAAAAATGGAAACACCGAAGCCAGAAAAGACAAGTAAAAGAGAACAAGCCATTAATTTAGAACAAACACATGGTAAGAAAATCAATCATCAAGTAAAAGATAAAAAAGAACATCATCAACCCAGAGATGATGTTAGGACACAATCTTAACGAATTAAAAAATCTACTAAAAAAGTAGATTTTTGCCCCCCCAAATTGTAATTAAACAAAGAATAATTATATATTTGCAACCGCTTAAGCAAAACATTTTGTTTATCGACTGGAGAAGTGGCAGAGTGGTCGAATGCACTGGTCTTGAAAACCAGCGAGGGTCACACCTCCAGGGGGGGTTCGAATCCCTTCTTCTCCGCATAAACCCTGATAATCTTTTGATTGTCAGGGTTTTATTTTTTTTAACCTTTAAGCGAGTCTAATTAAAAGATATTTACTGTTTGATTAAGATTTTGTTTTAGTAATTAATAAATTTTGATCTTCTAAAGTCTGCATTAACATTTTACAATAATCTTTTATCGCCTTCTTTTCACTGTCTAGCTTTGTGACATTTATGGAAGCTCGCCATATCACTTGTCTTTCTTTCTCTGGACATATACAATACAATACACTTTCGGCGTGATAGACGACATAACTTTCTAATTGCTCATTCTGATCAAACAATCCTTGGTTAGAGTAATAGTCTTCATTAAAAGTCTCAAAATGCTTATTAAAGTTCTGATAGGATTTGATTAAGGTAACTTTATCCTCTGCTCCTATAACTTTTGAAACTAATATCGCATCATAACCATTATGTAATAACATATCTTCAAGAGCATTTACTTCATTCTCTGTTTTAGGTCTTTTTGTAAAGTTATCATCAAAAATATTATCGCTATTCATGGCATTTACTCCTTTGTCTCTTAATTGTTTTACAACACGATTCTCAAAAAACTGTCTGTTTTCAACATTATTAGAAATAGCTAGCACTAGTACCTTTTGCGCTTGAAAAGATTCAATATCAGGATTTTTCCAGTTCTCAACTAACTCAGAATCTGCACAACCATTGAGTCCAAAAAATATTAGTATAACAAATAAATAAAGTGAGTTTTTCATGTTGTAGTGTTAATATAATAACGATCTCATTATCCTTATTGATCAATTAAAGTAAGTTACGATGATTAAATTAATGAAATACACATTCGCAAAATCGAAAAACGAAATGTTCTTTAATGACTTGTATCGTGCATCACTAATAATGGCACCTTGCTAAACATTCCTAATTCTTTTACCATTGGAGTAGAAAATATAGAATCTAAAAATGAGTGTTTTCTATTGATGAAAGACACCATATCACTACCTCGACTTTCCACAAATCGTTTAACACCACTATTGATATCTGAGCCGCCTATGTGGTGCAGACTAAAAGATGCATCCTCGAGACATTCTTCTAGCAATTGTTTATTCTCTTGTTGCTCTACAGTCAATTCTGTATGATCATTGACATGCAAAACACAAATGTTTGCGTCTTGTAATTTTGCAATCTCCACTAGATGAATGAGCTCTCTTCTCTTGTAATGTGTTTTAAAACTCGTAGGAAAAACAATCTCTTTAACATGTACTAGTCGAGCATCCAATGGGATTCCAAGTATAGGAGAACTACGTAAATTTTCCATCACATTTATGGTATTGCTACCAAAGAGCTTATTCTCATAATTACTAGCCCCCCCTTTTGTCCCCATAACAACTAGTTCTATATCTTTCTTTTCAATTGTTGATTGAATAGCGCTTAATGGATCATCTTTTACAGATACTATATGATATTCATGCTTTTCATTAAGGCCTCTAAAGTCTAACATCTCTAATATATTTGCGAGACCACTAGCTGACTTATTTTTTTCTGTCTCAAAAGAAAGCATTTCTGCTTTATCCTTCATTAAATGTCCTCTACTGTGCATTGTAGCATTATAGGCATTGAGCAAGAAGAAACTACACTCTTTATTTTTAAAAAGGTCTGCGGCATAGGTGATTGCGTTCCATGCGTTCTTTGAAAAGTCAGTAGGTATTAAGATTTTCTTTTTCATAGCTTTTATTTTTGATTACTTATTAAATCTAGATATATCAGTGAAGAATAACCATGATATTTATCAGATGCTGTCAGGCAGGATAAGTACGGGCACATTTGTGTGAAAGCTTACCTTTTCCACTGTTGATGTTTTGACAAGGCTCTGTAAAAAACTGTATTTATGATACAACAATGTCAATAGATGAATACTCTGCATATCGCAAAATTGTTTAAGATTCTTTTCTATAGAGTCATCACTTGAAATCCAGTGCGTCGTGAAATCAATATCCTTTAATTTAAGTTTAAGATTGCTATATTGTGCTTCAACCTTTTGATTCATTTCTGATTGATTATGAAAATGTACCAGATGTAATTTTGAATTATTTGTTTTAATTATCATTTTCAAAAACTCAATATTCTGTGAGTGATCATCCTTCTAAAATCAGTAGCATAAGCTATGTTTTTGGGATTCATGAAATTTGCATTTCTAGGTATCAGAAAAAGTGGGATCGGGCTGATATTCTTAATGGTATCTACCGCTTGACTTCCTATAAAAATTTCTTTTAATCCTGATGCTCCTTTAGTGCCCATAACTACTAATTGAACATCTAGGTTCTCTATTAAATCATTAATAATATCATTAAGAGGTAGCGCAGCATACATTAATTCGACCTTTAAATTCTGTCCTGCACAATCTAATTGTATACGATGTGACAACTGTTCTAATTGACTATGAACTGTTGCTCTTAACTTTGCAATAATCTCTTCATTTGCCGCCGGATCCATTTTACTTATAGTATCATTTAAACTCGTTTCATAAGAGTGAACTAAATAAATACTACATTCCTCATCAGGAAATAATTGTGTAGCATAAAACAAAGCGTTATATGCATTTTCAGAAAAATCAGTAGGTACAATTATGGATGCCATAGTTATTATATTAGTGGATAAAACTATCGTTTACTACTGCACTTACCTATGATAAAAATCAGTTCTAACTAGGTAAAATAAAGAAAGGTACATCTGAATGATGAACTACTTTTTTAACTACAGGTTTAAACAACAAATTCTCAAAAAAGTTATGCTTATTGTGTACTAGAACGAGCAAATCGATACCATGTCTAGATTGAAAATCTTCCATAGCCTCTATCACGTCCATCCCTTTAGCTATTTGAGTAAGATGAGCATCGTGTTTAAAAAAATGATCTAACGTCTCCATATTTTTAACTTGATTTGCCGTCAGATTATCCCCTTCATATGCATTTAAGAAAATTAATCTTGAAATGTTTTTACTGCAAATATCTTCTAGTAGCGTCATACCTGTATGATGCTCGTCTGTCATATAATTAGTCATAAATAAGATATCCTTTGGTTGTTTATAAGGATAGCCTTGTGGCACACCTATTACAGGTATATTGGCATTCTTGATTACATGCATAGTTTGAGAACCTATGAAAACTTCTTTTAGACCAGACGCTCCATTTGTACCCATAATGATAAGATCTATACCATAATCCTCAACTAATTCATTAATCTCTAGACTCAACATATTGAATGTAGAGATTCCTTTATAAACATGATGAGAATCATTAAATTTTGAACTTACCTCATCAATGACCTTCTGTACTTTTTCCTTAGATTTCTTTTTAAACAACTCTCCTATTTCTAGATCTAAACCAGGATCATTGCCATATGTAGTAGAAGTATAAAGTGCAACAGGCTCATACGTATTGAGTACATAAAAATTACAATCTTCATTTTTAAAAAGCTGTACAGCATATTCTATTGCGTTGATGGAAGCTGCAGAAAAATCGGTAGGTAAAAGGATCTTTTTCATAATAAATTATTTTATCGTGCTAGATTTTGAAGAATTAAAAACGGAATTTTAAGATTTAATCCCAGAGCATCTATAGTAGTTGTTTTTAAGAAAGACTCTAGAAAAGAATGCTTGGAATTAACCAAAACCAATAAATCAATATCATTCTTATTTATAAAATTGTTAATGACGGTAGTTCCATCGCCTAGATCATGACGAGTATATTTTGTCTCGCTTTCGCGAAAGCGTGATTCCCAGAACTCCTTTACCTCAATTTGTCTTTGAGATAATTTATCAAACTGTGCTATATACAGCAAATGCAACAAAGAACGATGTTGAAGTGCCAGATTACTTATTAAATCTAGTTCTCTATCTTTAAAAGGCACTTGCAGCCAGAAGGAAATAGAATACTATCTGGACTTTTATACTCTAACTCGAGCGGTATAGCAAGTACAGGACAGCTTACATTTTTAATGACTTGTAAAGTATTACTACCGAAGCTTCTCTTGCGATCTGCTGTTTTACCTTGTGTTCCCATTACTATTAAATCAGCATTTAAATTATCGACTTGATCATTAAGTTGCGTGATAAAATTTCCTGCTATTGCGCGTGTTTCAAAACGATGATGATGATTATAAGTTAAATACTCTACACGCTCTAATAAATGATCTAACTTATCTTCATAATCTTGCTGCATATCCTGCATAGGAAAATCATACGTATGCAGTATTACAAACTGCGTTTCTTCTTCAGTGAAATACTGTATGGCACATTGTAATGCATTGAATGCATTCTCTGAAAAATCTGTGGGAACAATGATAACTTTCATAATGGCGTTGTATTTATTGTTATAAATCTATGATTTACAACACTTAAAAACTATGACATTAATCAGTTAACCTCTATTCGTGTATAATTAAGAAAGGTAGCTTTTTACGATAATCTGGCACACAATCTTGAACAGGTAAGAAGAGAATATTTTCTAGAAAATTAATGTTTTTTGCAAATAGGATTACTAATTCAACCTTATGAATATTGATAAAAAACTGTAGAGCATCATCCATTGTTTTATCAATAACTGAATGAAAACTAAACGAAAACTGTTCTAACGCGCTTTTGAGAAAAGACTTGTTCTCTACCTGATTTTGCGTTAAAATTGAATTGCTAGTTTTTAACTGCAATATATCCAGATGGGTTTGAGAACGATTTACAAAATTAGTAAGAGTATTTGTTGCCTTTGAGCGATGTGCAAAATTAAAATCTGACAGTAAAACTACTTGTTCTAGTGGCTTACATTTAAAGCCTTGCGGTACAATAAGAACAGGACATTTTACTCGTGTAATAATCGCTTTAGTATAAGTTAAATCAACTTTTGCCTTTTGATCAAATGGATACAGATCAGAACAAACTATTAAGTCTATATCATTTTCATATACAGCTTCTTTAACTTGAGCTATAAATGTACCATCTGATGATAAGCTAATCAATTTTTGATGTGGTGATAATAACTTTTTAGTAGACTCTATTCTAGCTTGTAAGGTGCTATAATCAGTTTTTAATTTTACTACCTCTTCATCGAATTGAAGATTTAATGATTCTCTATGTAATAGATAAAAACAAATTCCAGCATCACGATGCATGGATATAGCACAATGCACAGCAGCCCATGATGGGTCTGAATGGTCTACCGGTATAAGAATGTGCTTCATTGCAAACTACTTTGAGTTCACAAATGTATCTGGCTAGGTTTTAAGAAATAATGATAAAAATCAGTTTTAGAATATTTATTCTACTTTTTCAAGTCCATTTAAATCTATAATTCTTATGCTGCGACCTTCTATTTCAATAAGCCCTTCTTTTTTAAATCCAGACAGTGTTCGTATTAAACTCTCTGTCGCTATTCCAGCAACGCTTGCTAGATCATTACGAGTTATACAGATATCCTCTTGAGCATGTTTATTATAGACACTAGCAAACTGCAATATGGTTTGAGCTGTTTTCTTGCGCACAGAGCTATAAGCCATTTGTAGCAACTGTGTTTTTACATTTGCTACATTATGTGATAAAAGTTGTAGCAACTCCATGGATAGATTGTTATTATTATCTAATACATCTTTGAGTACTGACTTTGACACGCCTACTAAATTTACATTTTCTAAAGCCTCAGCAGATTCTTCGTATGCTACATTATCTAGAATAGAAGTAAATCCTAAAAATTCATCTTCCTTAAATAATGAAGTAATTAACTCCTTACCACTTTTATCAATTTGAAAAGTTTTAACGACACCTTTGGTAATTAAATATATTCTGAAAGATCGTGTACCTTCTTGGTAAATTATCTCGCCTTTCTTGAAGCTAAGTTCTTCACCGTTATCGTCAAAAAAATTCTTTAATTCATTGAGGTTGCGTAGTTGATCTTCATCATTTGAAATCTGTGGTGCGCTATTTAATAATGCCTTAAAAACCTCAGCTTTGGCTAGTCTGGTTTCAATGGCCTTTAAAAGTTCATCTTCTTCAAATGGCTTTGTTAAATAATCATCTGCTCCTAGATCCATCCCTTTGCGCACCTCTTTATGATCTGTACGAGCTGACAAGAAAATAAAAGGGATTTGGTTGGTTTCTATATCTAATGATAACGCTTCTAGAACGCCATAACCATCAATTTCTGGCATCATGATATCACAAACGATGACATCTGGATTATTTTTTTTTGCCAGCTCTATTCCTATACGACCATTTGCTGCTGTGATAACATTAAAATCAGCTAGTTCCAGCAGCTCTGCTGTGTTCTCTCTTAACGCAGTATCATCTTCTATAATTAAGATCTTTCTCATTACAATATTATTTACTTGGAATGCTTATAATAAAAATAGAACCTTCATTTTCCTTACTTTGAAAAGAAATGGTACTACCTAAGTTTTTTAAGTGATTTTGAACAATATTAAGACCAATACCAGTACCTGGATTAAGTAATACGTTTTCAGCTCTGAAATAACGATCAAATATAAAACGCTGCTCGTGTTCAGGTATCCCTATACCTTGATCTTTAATTTGAATTTCTATAAGATTTACTTTTTCAATAATTTTTAAATCAACTATCGTTTGTTCACCAGAATACTTTACAGCATTATGGATAAGGTTACTTAATGACAATTCTAATATTTTCTCATCAAACTCTAACGTGATATCGTCTGCATTTTTGGGATAGCTAATACTTTGTCCATCCTTAAGATGCACATTTGCATCATAAATTACCTCATTAAGTACTTTACTTAATGGAAAAGATGAAACTTTATAATTAGTCTTACCTGTATCTAAACGCTCAATAGACAAAAAGTCATCGATTATGGTATTGAGATATTTCACCTTACTTTTTATAGTATTAAGATGTTTAACTCTTTTCTCTTGATGTTCTTCTTTGGTATATTTTGAAGCTAATGTTGCCGATGTTAAAATACCGCTGATGGGTGTTTTAAACTCGTGAGAGACAAGTGATAAGAATTTAGTTTTCAATTCATTTAACTCTTTTTCTTTTTGCAAGGCTTCATTTGCACTTCTCTCTGCCTCTTTTCTTAATACAACTTCTTCTTGTAAAGATTCAATTGCTTTATTTAAAGAATCTGTACGTTCTTCAATCTTCTCTTCTAGATGATTATTAAGGTCTTCTATATGTTTTTCTTGAGCTTTCCGTACTGTAATGTCTGTCACAAGCGCCATCACATAATGATGTTCATGTAAAGAAAAAGGATTTAAACCAGCTTCTACTGGGAACTGAGAACCATCTTTACGGATTCCATAGAGTACACGACCTTTTCCCATTTCTCGCTTCTGACTGTGCTTCATAAAACCATTGAAGTGAGAATGATGTTCTTTATGGTATGACGTAGGGATTAAGGTATGAAGATGCTGTCCTTCTAATTCTTCCTTATCATATCCAAAAATACCTCTGGCTGAGGCATTTGTAGCGACAATAAACTGTTCTGAATTTACAACAACAATACCTTCTGACGCACCTTCAAATAAGATACGGAAAGCCTCTTCTACACTCTCTTCAAAAAACTTCATATCTCAAAAATACAATTAAAAGAACTCTTTTATTTGATAAACTATCAAAGCTTTTAAATCACATATAGCTTAGGTTATTTCATCAATAATGTATTTCAGATAATCATCTTATTATGATGATATAAATCATAGTAATCATGTACAACATCGCATAAATTTGATTATCAAATCAACTGATTATGAAACCAAATATAAAAACCACCCAAGCTTTTTATCATAATCTGGGTAAGCTTTTTTATGCTATTGCATTTAGTGATAAGAAAGTATCTCCAGAAGAATTCAAAGTATTACAAGAATATGTTGAGAGTTATTGGTTGCCATATGATGACCTTACGGATATTTTCGGAAGTGATGCTGCTCACCTGATAGAGGTAGTATTTGAAGGAGTCCATTTTTTTGATGAAAGTGCAGACGATATGTACAATGCTTTCATTACTTATAAAAATGAACAACCGCATTTATATAATGATCAAGTGAGTCGACTTATCCTAGAAACTGCTAGGGCAATTGCATATTCTTTTGCACAAGTCAATAAATCTGAACTTATCATATTGAATAAATTAGAAATGGAATTAAATAGGCTATAGCATATCTCAAATGAAATTTATCGACTACTATAAAGTACTGGGCGTAGCAAAAACTGCTAGTGAAAACGATATCAAAAAAGCATATCGTAAAATGGCTCGTAAATATCATCCCGATCTCAATCCTAATGATAAGGAAGCAGAATCAAAATTTAAAGAATTAAATGAAGCAAACGAGGTTTTGAGCCATCCCGAAAATCGCAAAAAGTATGATCAATACGGTGAGAATTGGGAAAATGCTGAGGCCTATGAAAAAGCTAAACAACAACAAAACAACTCACAACAAAGCGCATACACTAGACAACAAGACTATAATCAAGAAGATTTCTCAGATTACTTTGAGTCTATGTTTGGCAATGGAAGGCAACAACGTACAACTTACAGAGGTCAAGATTTAAATGCAGAACTGCAACTCAATCTTATGGATATTTACAAAACCCATAAGAGAACACTTACCATTAATGGTAAGAATATTAGAATTACTATTCCTGCAGGTGTAACTAATGGGCAAAGTATTAAAATTAAAAACCATGGTGGCTCAAGTCCTAGTAATGGCCCAAACGGAGACTTAATCATCACCTTTTCAATTATAAATGACACTCCTTTTAAAAGAGAAAAAGGCGACTTATTTATCACACAAGAAATACCATTACTTACTGCAATATTAGGAGGATCACAACTTGTAAAAACCTTAGATGGCAAGGTAAAACTCACGATTAAAGAAGGTACTCAAAACGGAAGTAAAGTAAAACTTAAAGGTAAAGGCTTTCCTATTTATAAAAAAGAAGGCTCTTATGGTGATTTATATGTAACCTATACAGTGATGATTCCTGAATCACTCACGCCTAAACAAAAAGAACTATATCAAGAACTTTTAAAATTAGAAGATTAATGGAAGATTATATACTCATACCTGCGATAGACTTTTGTATTGGTCATCACATTGAACTAGACATGATTCAAGTGCTAGGTGAAGAAGGTTTAATAGATATTATAGAACTTGAAGAAACATATTTCATACCCGAACATCAAATAAAAAAACTTGAAAAAATAATCGTTTTCCACAAAGATTTAAATATCAATCTAGAAGGTGTAGAAACGATTATAGACTTACTAGAACGTATGGAGTCTATGCAACAACATATTATTCAATTAGAAAACAAATTACAAAGATTCTCATAATGGCTACACAAACTGATCATCTTACTTCTCTATGGGCAGAATCGCGCACTAGATTAGAGCATCAATTAATGGACATAACAACATTTGATCTAAAGAAAAAACTAGCGCCTTCACCTAATAGTTTAGGTTTTTTGTTGCGCCACATTGTTGAAGTTGAATTATTATTTGCAAAAAATGTTTTTGGCGCAAAAGACACAAAAATAATTGCTAAAACCATCATTGCACAACACGACACCGGTGAATGGACTGATCTAGAAAAATTGATATTAATGCTTGATAACTCTAGAGATGTATTGATGGATATTATTAAAAAACAAGATGCCACCGACTGGGAAGTAGAAATAACGACAAAAGAATTTGGTGTCAAGACTAAAGCACAAGCTCTAGGCCGTATCATCTCACACACAGCCTATCATGCAGGTCAGATAGGTATTATTCTTAAATATGGAACCGTATTTAATTAAATGATGGAACTAATCAATCAATTACAAACATGGATCTCGCAAAATCCTACCACGGCAAGTATCTTTAAATATTTAGTTTGGGTTATCGCTATATTAATTGCAGTACAAGTTCTTAGAAGATTATTAAAGAAAAAGTTGCCTGATAGTGTCACTAGATATAAATCTCAAAAAGGTGTTGAAATCATAGGTTATATTTTTATCATCTTTTTATCCATTACTTACTTTACTGGTAATATCACAGACTTTACAATTGCTATCGGGCTACTATCTGCTGGTGTAGCCATCACTCTTCAAGAGCTTTTTTTGAGTATCGCAGGTTCATTATATATATTTTTTGTGAAGGTCTATAAACCTGGTGACCGTATAGAAATTAATGGTATAAAAGGCGATGTGATAGATATAGACAGTATCTACACTACAATGATGGAAATAGGCGAATGGGTAAGCACAGATAATTATAGTGGCCGTATTGTTAAATTAAGTAATGCCTTTGTTTTTAAAGGACCCATTTATAATTTTTCTCAAGATTTCCCATTCATTTGGGATGAATTTAATTTACCGATCCATTATAAATCAGATGTGGCTCTCACTAAAAAAATTGTCATTGACATTGCTCAAAAAGTCTTATCTGACTATGTCAATCTCTCAAAAAGCCACTGGCAAAATGTAGTTTCAAAATACTACATTGAAGATGCAATGGTAGAACCTACTATAGCAATCACACTTACTGATAACTGGATACAGCTTAACTTGAGATATATTGTAGACTATAAAAAAAGACGCATTACAAAACATGAGTTACAACAGCAAATTCAACTGGCTATACTAGAGACTGATGGACTGGTTTCATTAGCATCTACTACTTTTGAAATAATTAAAATGCCTACCACTAGCATTCAAGTGACAACACCTACTCAAGATTAATATATTAAACAACATGACTTCCACCAATACTTATATAGACCATACACAACTCAAAGCCACATCTACATTAGACGATATAGCCATATTATGTAAAGAAGCTATGGAGCACAATCTTTATGCAGTATGCGTTAATGGTTATTATACCGCTTTCGCGAAAGCGCAATTAAAAAATACCTCAATAAAAATAGCAACCGTTGTGGGATTCCCTCTAGGTGCGGCCAGCACTGAATCTAAAGTCTTTGAAACTAAAGATGCTATAAGTCATGGTGCTGATGAGATTGACATGGTACTTCAAATAGGAGCCTTAATAAATAATGATCTTGAAACAGTGAAAAAAGATATCCTTGCAGTGCGAGAAGCTTCAAAAGGAAAAGTACTTAAGGTCATCTTTGAGAACTGTTACCTCACTGATAGTCAAATTAAAAATGCCTGTGAGATATGTCTAGAGGTAAAGGTAGATTTCATTAAAACATCAACTGGTTTTGGTACTGGTGGAGCGACCATTGAAAACGTTAGATTAATGAAGAACATAGTAGGGAATCAAATTAAAATTAAAGCCTCTGGTGGCATTAGAGATAAAGAAACTGCTCTAAAATATATAGCGTTGGGCGTTGATAGAATCGGAACTTCATCTGGTATTAAAATAGTAGAAGCATAATTAAATAAAAATCATATTATGAGTACACATATAGAGGCCAAAAAAGGACAAATTGCAGACACCGTACTACTTCCTGGAGATCCTATGCGAGCAAAATGGATAGCTGAAACCTTTCTGGATAACCCAACCTGCTATAATGATGTGCGAGGCATGCTGGGCTATACGGGAAATTATAAAGGTAAGCCTGTCTCTGTGCAAGGAACTGGCATGGGAATACCGTCTGCACTTATATATTGTCATGAACTAATTTCAGATTATGGAGTTAAAAATTTAATACGAGTAGGATCTGCAGGTTCTTATCAAAAAGATGTAGAGATAAGAGATATTGTGATTGCTATGGCTGCCAGTACAACGTCTGGAATTAATAATTCAAGATTTAAAAATGCCGACTACTCGCCTACTGCAAATTTTGATTTGTTTTTAAAAGCGTGTCTATATGCAAGAGAAAATAATATTGACATTAAAGCTGGTAACATTCTATCTGCAGATGAGTTCTATGAAGACGACTTTGAAAACTATAAACAATGGGCAGACTATGGTGTATTGTGTGTAGAAATGGAAACCGCTGGATTATATACTATCGCGGCAAAACATAGTGTAAAAGCACTTTCTATACTTACTATATCAGATTCACTAGTTACAGGAGAACACACCACGTCTGAAGAAAGAGAAACGACATTTCAAAAAATGATTGAGATAGCACTAGCCACGTTAGAGTGATTTACATTTTAATGTAATCAGAAAAAACACTGGCTATACCTATAATCAATATTAATACGATCACTAAAGTCCTAAATTGTTCTTGAGAAAAATAAGCCAGTATGCGTTTACCTATCCATGTACCTACGATAGCAACTATCAACAATAGCCCGGCTATATATAAATGCTCTTGATGCATGTATCCATTATAATAATAAATAACAGCTCTACTCGCATCTACACCAAAATCAATAGCCGCTGATGTTGCAATAAAGGTAGCTTTATCCATTTTAAAAGCAGCCATAGTAATTCCTCTTATCGCACCACCGGTGCCTAATAACCCAGCACTAAGACCAGATAATACTCCACCTGTAATAGCATTTCTATTACTGTCTTTAACCACTAAATTCTTAAAAATTAAAAATATGAGACTTAGTATAATTAAGAATACACCTAATATGAGTCCCAACATACTGGGATTAATATATTTACTTAAAAAGGCGCCAATAGAAACAAATATAATAGCTGGTATACCTAGATAGAACAACAGCCTTTTATCTAAACCTTTTCTGAAGAATGCGATTTTAGTCACATTACTAGATAAATGGAATAATGCTGTAATTCCTAAAACAGATTGAAAATCAAAATAGAAATTTGCTACTGGCACAAAAAATACTGAAGAACCAAAACCACCAACGGTTCCTAGCACTTCTGCTAATAAAGCTAGTATTAAAAAGACAGGTAGATATCGACTAAGCATCTAAGAATTACAATCTCTTAATACTAGTAGCGGTAAAGTAGCTGCATTCACTATCTCTGAAAGATGTGATTCTGATATCATGCGCTCTAGGAAAGATTGAGACTTTACAGATATTGCTTGTAGTTGATAATTTCTAGAGCTCAGAGATTTTTTAATAATCATTAATGGTTCTTGATCTTTATGAACCTCATAAATTACCGGACTAGGCAAACAAAACTTAATAAAAGCTTCTCGTTCTTCTCTATAATTTATTGGATCTATTTGAAATCCATGATTAAAACGAATGACATTAATGGTAGATCTAAATTTTGAAACTAATTCTAGGAAAACATCTTTGCCGCACACTTCAAATATGTCATCATAATCTAAAATATATTGAACCGCATTTAGCTCTTTATAGCTGTAATCTATAGGTATAGCTAGAACAGGACAATCTGTATTTCTTATAATTCTTAAGGTATGTGAGCTAAAGATGTATTCAATGATACCACTTTTACCATCTGTACCGCATATAATTAAATCTATGTGATATTTCTTTACAGCATCATTTACAGCACTCGTAAAGACATCATAATCCACCATGGTGTGAAAATTGTAATCTTCATTTTTAGATTTAATTTTTAAAGCTTCACTTACTTTTTTTAAATCACTTTTATTATCATTTAATAACGCAGCTGCGATGTCGTCTTTAGGATTTGCAACCATAAGATCATCCATTGTGTATTCCCAAAACTTTTGCACGCTCAATAGATGGAAACTGCAAGATTGACCTGTAAAAAGCTTTAGTGCATAATCGTGTGCATTTTCAGATTTATCAGTAAAATCCGTAAGTAATAGAATATTCTTCATGATGATTGCTTTTAGTCTAATCAAATGTAATTGTTAGATTAAGAGCAAACTATGATATAAATCACTGTAAATCAATAAGCCTCATAGGACTATATCATTAAAAGAGATAAATACTAGATTAGTGAGAGATGACGATATATTCTGTTCCTGTACTCTGGATAGTATATCGATCAGAAGCTATTAGAGTATTAAAAGTGTTAGCACCTGATATCGAATCGTCAGTAATATTAAGTACCGATCCACCACTTAAAATTGACACAGAACCTACGATGTCATTTTTAGTTATAAGAATATAAATCTTACCCTTATTTGTTGGGGGGGCCGGAGCAGGTAAATCAATACTAGGCGTGCCATTTATAATTCTAATCGTGTAATCATCCAAGGAAGCAGTATAAGCTGTTCCTGAAACTGTTTCTTCATATGAACTGATCTTATTCAAATCAGCAGCTGTAGAGGCAAGTTTTACGATACCTGTATCAGTAATCATCAAGGTCCTATCGGTACTCGCTGTAGATGCTTGTAAACCTTCTATTCTTAAAGGGTCATTATCTACATCTTTAATGTGTACCTTGTGTGTTGCATCATCGTTATCGATGTCTTGCGAATTCTCTTTGAAAAGCGCTAAGTAACCACGGTTATTAATCATTAAACCCGATTGAAAACCACCTCTAGGACCTACGACGTTATAAGTGACAAAATCCATTTTTGAAGACCTAGTCGCATCATCATTATCAACTAATCGCGCTACAATCGCACCCATTTCACGTGTGCCTGCAAAATTTTCTACCGCCATACGATACGTAAATTTAGGACCATAACCAGCTAGTTTTGATAAGTCTATCATGGTAAATGTGTTGGTACTTGAATTGACATTAGTGCGTATCACACGCAATGCACCTTCGTTGATAGTAGTAGCTCCATTTACGAATAACTTATCATTAGTGTACACATCACCATTGGCTATCATCGGTTGATCTGTATTAGCGTAAATAGCACCAGCATCTGTTACCACAACATTATTACCAGCATCGGCAGGTCTGTTAGCGGTTGTTCTTGTATTAACAGAATCATACGTCCATTCTGACTCATCGGTATTCACCGGTGACCAGACAGTAGCTGTACTATTCCAGTAATGAAAACCTTCGTTATAGTTGATATCATCTGTTGTTGCTGGTGTACCTAATGTATTAACCCAATCGGCATTAAGAAACACTAACTGTCCATTCTCAGAACCATTTAGCGTTAAATCAATAACTCTAGGCACTAAGACACCATCAGTAGCTGTAACAGCTCCTAAATGATTGACTGCTCTTATGTCTAAAGATGATTGTGGTGATGAAGTGTTGATACCAGTATTGGAGTTCTTAAGAATCGTAAAGGCATTACTAAAGGTTGTAGTTCCAATTACTCTAGATCCATTACCAACACTAAATAACCTATCTGCTGCATCAAATCCAGCTGCATTAACAGGTGTATATCGCTCATTATAGGTTCCTACTACCATCTCACTTCCCGATGGACTAGAAAGGTTATTACCTAATGTAAAACTACCTAAACCTGTACTTGAATTATTATTACCCAATGAAAAGCTATTTTCACCTGATGCAACATTTGAAAAACCTATTGCAGCTGCATTAATTGCTGTGGCATCATTTAATCTTCCTAATGCAATAGCATTTTCTGCAATAGCATCACTTGTATTTCCTATGGATATACTATTTAAACCAGTCGCCTTTGATGCGATACCAGCAGATACGGAATGATTTCCACTTGCTGTCGTTCCTCTACCCATAGCAACAGAATAATCTCCAGTAGAATTATTAATATATCCTAAAGCCGTTGCTGCAGTTCCAGACACTACATTATCGTATCCTAGTGCTATAGCATAAGAAGAGGTTGCTAAGTTATCTCGACCCATCGCCATACTAAAAGAACCTAAATTAGTATTATCCCAATCTGAGTTATCATTATATCCGACTCTGAAAGCGCCTTTTCCTTTATCAAAAAACATTCTGTAATCGTCACTGGAACCGGTCATATTATTCAATTGTGTGCTTCCAAAAACAAAATCGTCTCGCGCAATATCAGTTGTATTATGTACAACACCACTTTCACTGATAAATTCACTACTAGAAATTAATCTAATCCAGATGGTACCATTATAGTAATAAAAGCCATCTTCATTATTTGTTTGATAAACTAAAAGGCCTTGAACAGGACTTGCGATTGCGGTTCTGTCAGATTCTTCCATACGCGGAATTAAAATTCCGCCGTCAGTAGATTCAATATCTAAAATACTTGATGGATCAGGAGTATCTGTTCCGATACCAACTTGTGCCTGAACACTTAAAGCTGATAGTAATATAATCATTAAAATATACAAATTCTTCATAGACCACAAAGATATTATCATTTCCAGTCAATGATCATATTAAAGATAAAAACAAACATCTTATCGACGTAACAGCAGCAATAACCGACAAATACTCACTTTAACAGACTCATTATCGACTAATTACTTTATCCTATGTTTAATTAAATGATGTATACAATATCATTTAACTCGTTTTTCTTACTCATTAATTTAATAATCCTTAAAATTGAGAATGGAAAACAAAGACTACGACCTTATATGTGTTGGCGCTGGTATCATGACCGCTACTCTAGCCCTTATTACTAAAATACTTCAACCAGAAATGCGCATTCTAATTTTAGAACGATTAGATCAAGTTGCTCAAGAAAGTAGTGCTGCATGGAATAATGCTGGTACTGGTCATAGTGCTTTGTGTGAACTTAATTATTGCCCTCAAAAAAATGATCAGGTTGATATTAGTAAGGCAATAGACATTTGTACACAGTTTGAAATGTCTAAACAATTCTGGAGTTACTTGGTAGCTCAAAATCTGATCAAAGAACCTAACTCTTTTATAAATCCGGTGCCTCATAATAGTTGGGTTTATGGAGCAGATAATGTTGATTATCTAGAGCGACGCTTTCACGCAATGAAAGAACATTTCATGTTTGAATCTATCGAATTCACAAGATCTATAGAGAAAATGAAGGAATGGTTTCCATTAATCATGGAAGATCGTGATAAGAGCGATCATATGGCTGGCTCTAGAATCAATCGTGGAGCGAGATGAACTTCGGATCTTTAACAGAACAGCTATTCCATATCCTAGAAACAGAATATAACGTCACCGTTTCATTTAATGAAGAGGTTCAAGATGTAGATCCTGATAAGGCTATAGAATGGGACGTCATCACAAAAAACAGGATCAGTGGTGATACTAGAACTTTAAGTGCACACCATGTTTTTATAGGTGCTGGTGGCGGTAGTTTGTTACTATTACAAAAAGTAGAAATAGACGAAAAAGAAGGTTATGGCGGATTTCCCGTAAGTGGAGCGTGGCTGGTTTGTAAAAACCAAGAGATTATTAACCAGCATTACGGCAAGGTTTATTCTAAAGCTGGACCTAATGATCCACCGATGAGCACGCCACATCTAGATACGAGATTTATTAATGGGAAACGCGAATTACTATTTGGTCCTTTTGCCGGTTTTAGCCCTAAGTTTTTAAAAGAAGGTTCTTATCTGGATCTTTTTAAATCGATTAAGACCGATAATATTAAACCGATGCTGGAGACCTTTTGGGATAATCTACCATTAACGCAATACTTAGTAAACCAAGTCACCATGTCCTTTGATGACCGCATGGATGATTTGCGCAAGTTCTATAAAAATGCCAAAAATGAAGACTGGGAATACCTAGTTGCTGGACAACGCGTTCAAATCATTAAAAAAGATGAATTTGAAGGTGGACAACTGCAGTTTGGCACTGAAGTCATAGCTAGTAAAGATGGAAGTATTACTTGCCTTTTAGGCGCTTCTCCTGGAGCTTCTACAGCGGTAAAGATTATGCTAGACGTGATAGAAAAAGCTTTTCCTGAACTCATAGAAAATCCTGAAACCTTAAGTAAACTACAAAAAATGATTCCATTTTATAAGACTGAGGTTACTAAGGAATTATTTGATAAGGAATTGATGAGGTCTAAGGAGTTGCTGGAGTTATAAAAATTAGGGCATGTGCGCATTTTAAATCTTAGATTAAAACACACGCGTTACAAACACGCGCGACGTGGAAGATATGAAGAAATGAAAAAGTGTGTCGTTTTTAAAATCGCGTTGCAAACGTTAGACTATGACTCACTAGTCACAGACTAGCGCGACTTGGAAAGACTAAAAACCAAGAAGTGAGTTCTTTAATCCTTTATTTGTTTTTTAACCAAATTTAGGGCTACATCATCATCTAATAGGTTAACATATTTTTTCCAAAAATATTCACCTTTCTTAGTCAATTGATAAAAAGCAAAACCATTATCCAGAGCGGCATTTCTCTGTAATATATCTTTAGCAACAAATTTTTCAACATTTAGATCTGAAAATCCCAATGGAATCTTGTTTCGCATACTTACAGAAACCGCTAAATTTTCGAATAAATTGAATAACTTACTTTTTTTAAATTTTTCAAATTGATTATCTAAATTTTTCCTCTCATTGAAATCATAATTTTCTCTAGGCTCGTTCAAATCCTCAGTAAGTCTTGACTTTAAGTAGTTAACATTTTCTTGAGATTCACTGAGTTTTTTTCTTAATAAATCTGATTCTTTAGATTTAGTCATTATCTCATTTTGCAATCCTTCAATTTTAGAATTCAATTCGGATATCTCAGCATTACCAGCTCTTACTAATTCATACTTTCTTTCTTCCTTGGCTATTTTCTGCTTTTCAATCCACTCTTGCTTCTGTTCACTGAAATGATTAAGTTTTCTTTCACTTTTTGCTTTTCCAATTATTCGCTCAATTCCCCACATAAAATAGGGCAAGACTAAGACATAAATAATTGCTATAACTAAAGGATAATAAATTGTCGAGAATTCATCAGAATAAGATTTCACTAATTCAATTCTTTCAACAATTTTTAATTCTGAAAATAAAACTAATATAAAAGACTCCCAATTCATTGCAATCCAAGCTACTACAAATGAGTAAACAAAAGGATTTTTTATTCTTTCTGTGGAATTTTGAGTAATACTTTTAATAATATCTTTCATTAATTACAAATTGGAAATTTTATTAGCAAATCTAATCAAGTCTTCTGCTTCTTCTTTCTAGCTGCTGGGAATAATACGTTGTTTAATATCAAGCGATATCCTGGCGAGTTAGGATGTAGGCTCAACTCTGTAGGTGGATCTCCTACTCTATGCTGGTAATCTTCTGGGTCATGACCGCCGTAGAAAGTGAAAAATCCTTTACCGCGTATTCCATGAATATATTTTGCTTCTTTATTAGACCTATTTTCTCCTAAAACCAAAACGTTTTTCTTCACCTCATCACGATCATAACTGGTCGTTTGTCCCATAAAACCTTTTACAAGACTGGTGTGATTTTGATTCAACATTGTTGGGATAGGATCCCATTTTGCGCTGAAATCCATTAAAGAAAAGTAATCCAGTTCTTTTTTAATACCACGCTTCTGCGTCATGTCTATAGAGCTGAATTCATACACATTAGGTGATCGTTCTAAGGTAAAATCTGTAAAGGCAAAGGTCTTTGTGTAATCAATTTTAGTTTGATATGCCGCTTCACTAGCATCACCGTCAAACATAGGCTCTGCGATATCAACACCTTCGGCAGCAAGGGCAATGTCAAAGCTGTCTGTTGCGCTACACATCGCAAACATAAAGCCACCACCGACTACATAATCTCGTATTTTAAGTGCTACGTCACGTTTTGCCTCACTTACTTTATCGTATCCTAGTTTAGCAGCGCGTTCTTCGGCTTCCTTTTTTTCTTGAATGTACCAAGATGCTGTTTTAAAACTGCGATAAAATTTACCGTATTGTCCGGTAAAATCTTCGTGGTGCAAGTGCAGCCAGTCGTAGAGTAATAGCTCGTCTGCCAGGACTTCCTCATCATAGACCTTCGTATAAGGAATCTCTGCATAGGTAAGTACCATCGTTACCGCATCATCCCATGGCAACTTTCCTGTAGGTGTATACACGGCTATTTTAGGTGCTTTTTCTAGCAATACTTCTTGCATGTTTTGAGAAGGACTAGCAATAAGAGCAAGTATATCGCTCACTTCACTTTCAGTCATTTCTTCATAACTCACGCCGCGTACGATTAATTCTTTCTTTATTTCATCAACATTGGGCATTAAAAAAGAGCCACCACGATAGTTCAATAGCCATTTTACCTTGGTCCCTTTACTGAGTACCCAATAGGAAACTCCATAGGCTTTTAAGTGATCGTTTTGCGTGTCGGCATCCATGGGAACAAATAAGTATTGTCCCATTACCATTGGTGCCCATAGTGCTAGAAAGGCGTATAATAGAAATTTCTTAAACATAAACGTGTGTTCTTTTGAGCTGTGAGATGGTTCATTACGCTTTCGCGAAAGCGTAAACCCAATCATCTACATCATAAAAAATGCCATACTATGGCTCGATGGCTAAGATAGCAAAGAACGCAGTAGTTATAGAAAAAAGTATATGCTTTTTAAAGATGACCTAGAAAGGAACCTCATCATCTGGACTCGCAGGGAAATCACCAAAGGCGTCTTGAGCACTAGGTAAACTTCTAGGATCAAGTCCATCTGGTTTATTTGTATCATCGTTTGCCGCATTCATCTTTGAACCAAATTCATATGGCGTCGAGAAATCATCAAGATTATCAAACTTACCAAACTGCCCAAGGAATTTAAGACGTATCGCATCTGTCGCACCATTACGGTGTTTGGCAACGATAAATTCGGCTTGATTTGCGGTTGGGCTGCGGTCATCATCATCCCATTCTTCAAGGTTATAATACTCTGGTCTATAGATAAAGGAAACAATATCTGCATCTTGCTCGATTGCTCCAGATTCACGCAGGTCAGACAGTAATGGTCTTTTACTACCACCACGAGTCTCTACCGCACGCGATAGCTGTGATAGTGCAATTACAGGAACACTCAGTTCTTTTGCCAGTGCTTTAAGATTACGAGAAATGGTAGAGATTTCTTGTTCACGGTTACCACCTTTTGCACCTGTTTGTGCCGTCATTAATTGTAAGTAATCAATCATGATTAACTTAATACCATGTTGTGAGGCCAGACGTCTACACTTTGCACGCAAGTCAAAAATGGATAGAGATGGTGTATCATCTATAAATATTGGAGCTCGCTCTAGATCTTTTACTTTAACGTTAAGCTGTTCCCATTCAAATGGCTCAAGCTTACCTGTTCTTAACTTTTCACTGCTCAATCCAGTTTCTGAAGAGATCAAACGAGTGATCAATTGTACAGAACTCATCTCTAATGAGAAGAATGCTACTGGTATATTAGATCCTACCGCAACATTACGTGCCATAGAAAGTGTAAAGGCCGTTTTTCCCATACCAGGACGTGCAGCGATAATAATTAAATCACTAGGCTGCCATCCAGATGTTAAACGATCTAGATCTGTAAATCCAGTAGGGATACCACTTAATCCATCACGGTTTGCGATATCTTCAATACGCTGCTTTGCCTGTTTTACCAGATCCATTGCAGACTCTGTACTTTTTCTAATGTTACCTTGAGTTACCTCATACAGTTTAGATTCTGCCTTATCAAGTAGATCAAAAACGTCTGTAGACTCTTCATAAGAGTCCGAAATAATCTCTGTAGATAGTTTAATCAAACTACGCTGAATAAACTTTTGTTGTATAATTCTAGCGTGAAATTCAATGTGTGCTGTTGAACTTACTAGCTGTGATAATTGAACTAGATAATGGTCACCACCAGCAGCTTCACTTTTCTCATCTTTACGTAATTGAGCACTAACGGTTAATAAGTCGACTGGACTACCGCTTTTAAACAGTTTATCAATAGCATCAAAGATGTATTGATGGGATTTTTGATAGAAAACCTCAGGTGTTAACAGGTCAATAACCTCATCCACACCTTTACCATCAATCATCAACGCTCCTAGAACAACTTTCTCTAAATCAATAGCTTGCGGTGGTATCTTTCCTCTCTCAAGAGGAACGACCATGCTATTGTCTGTTTTAGATACGGCTAATGATTGAATTTTTTCCATAGGTTCAAAAGTAGTGCTTTAAAGGTGTTTATTAAGTATCACGATGTCATACGATAGTTAACAAATTAACTATTTGTTATGATGACAACCTGTTGATAACTGCCGTTTTTTTTGATTGTATTGTAAATCAATAGGCGACAAAAATCGCGCCTAAATTTGAAACAAAAATAAGGTCGTTGATAAGTTTTACACCACGATTTCTCCTACTTTTTAAAGAAAATACTTTGTTGCTTGAGGATAAACAAGATGCAAATTAAAGGCTTGGTATTTTATCGACGATAAAAATCCCTAGACCGATAGGTCTAGGGATTTTAAATATAAAATGATAATAGATTTACTCTTTGTAAACACCCATGTTACAATATTTATCCATACGTTGCTCTACAAGCTTTTGAGCTTCAAGATCTTTTAACTCTTCATAATGACGTACGATACAAGCGCTTACTGCTTTAAAAGTATCTGGTCTATTGGTATGCGCGCCACCTACTGGTTCTTTGAGGATCTCATCAACCAATTTCATTTTCTTCATATCAGTTGCAGTAAGCTTTAAGGCATCTGCAGCTTGTTCTTTAAATTCCCAGCTGCGCCACAAAATAGAAGAACAAGATTCTGGTGAAATCACAGAGTACCAAGTGTTTTCAAGCATAATTACTCGATCACCTACTCCTATACCTAGTGCTCCACCACTTGCTCCTTCACCTATAATCATTACAATGATAGGTACTTTTAAACGAGTCATTTCAAGAATGTTGCGAGCAATAGCTTCACCTTGTCCACGTTCCTCAGCTTCAAGTCCTGGATATGCACCTGGTGTATCAATAAGACATACTACGGGAACACCAAATTTCTCGGCACTTTTCATAAGACGTAAAGCCTTACGATATCCCTCAGGATTTGCCATACCGAAATTGCGATACTGACGTGTTTTGGTATTAAAACCTTTTTGCTGACCGATGAACATAAAGCTCTGGTCGCCTATTTTACCTAGTCCACCTATCATCGCTTTATCATCCTTTACTCCACGATCACCGTGCAGCTCTAGCCATGTGTCACCACAAATTGCTTTGATATAATCAAGTGTATAAGGACGAGCAGGATGACGTGACATTTGCACACGTTGCCATGGCGTTAAATTGCCATAAATCTCTTTGCGAGTCGCTTTTAATTTTTTCTCTATTTGTTTACAGGTTGCGGTAACGTCTACTTCGCTATCACTTCCTATGGCCAGCGTTTGCTGGTATTTTTCTTCAAGTTCCTTGATAGGTAATTCAAAATCAAGATATTCCATAAACTTAGGGTTGTTCTTGTTAGGAAGACAAATATAATAGATTCTTTTATGCGATAGCACCTCAATAGTATAAGATATTAAGAGGTTTAATTTTATTCGCTTTCGCGAAAGCGAGATAAAACAGCCTTTTAACTTTAAAGACTATTGTTGATCTATAAAAGCGTCCACTATTTGCGTTGTAAACGTGTCTTTATAAAGCCATTAAGTACTATAACTACTAGAATAACAATAGCACCGATGTAGAATTGTGGTGTCATTTGTTCTGCATCGCCTAATATGAAAAACGCTAGTAAAATCCCATAAACTGGCTCAAGGTTTGTGGTAAGCATGACCGTATAAGCACTTAAATACTTCATTACTTTTACACTAGCGATAAATGCATAAGCGGTACACACAGATGCTAGTATACCTATCCACAACCAGTCATCACTAGTCAATTGTTGTGGCCCAACAAAGTCAAATTGTGGGAGCGCAAAAAATAAGGATAGTAATACTACACCACTTAACAATTCATAAAACGATATCATTGATGGTGGATGTTCTTTTGCAAACGCGACATTCATAATAGAAAATGTAGCGCTTAAAAAAGCACTGGTTAATCCCAGCACCATTCCCATAATATATTCGGTTTCTACTTGAAAAATATAATACAAAGCGCCTATAATCATCATGCCAAATATTAATTCATACCACACTAATTTTTTAGGTGTGAACAGTGGTTCAAGCAAGGCTGTGAAGAAAGCTCCTGTACTCATCATCGCAAGAGTGACTGATACATTAGACGCTTTTATAGCTCCAAAAAACGTAATCCAGTGCAAGGCGATAACCATACCTGCTAGACAAATGGATAGTAAACGCTTGCGTGGTAGCTTATGAACACCCGTAAATTGAAACGGAATTTTTTTCACCTTCATGTAGATCACAATCATAAGGACGGCTAGTACCATGCGCCACCAGACTAGCGGTACAGATTCTATTGAAATAAGCGCACCTAATACTGCGGTAAAACCCCAAATGAAAACTATAAAATGAAGATGGAGATAATTAAATAATCTATCGTCGCGCATTTCTTATCAGTAATAAAGCTACTATACCAAAGAATATATTAGGAGCCCAAACGGCGATCCATGGTTCAAACGATGTACTTTTCTCTGCAATAGTACCGAATACTTTATCCAAGAACATGTAACTCATCGCGATGGCTAGACCTATCGCAAGATTTACACCCATTCCACCTCGCTTTTTAACAGACGATACTGCAACGGCTATAATGGTAAATATCAAAGCACTTACAGGTATAGATGTACGCTTATGTTTCTCAACATAATAGACATTCATATTTCCATTACCACGACTTTCTTCTGTCTCTATAAAATCAAGAAGCTTTTGATAGGATAAAGTTTCTGCCACATAAGATGATGGTGTTAACTCATCTATATCAAAATTAAGAATCGTATCTAATTTTGCTTTAGTGGTTAAAATCTCTCCATTTTCTTGCAGTACACGTTTTTTATAACGACTTAGTGTGTAAATGCTGTCTTTAAAAGCAATACGTTCTGCATATATCTTATACTCTAGCTCATTTCCATTAAAATGCTCTAAGGTAAAATCATATCCTGTTTTTCTTCCAGAATTGTAATTACTCACATATACATAATCGTCATCTGATATACGCCGGAAAACATTATTGGTTTGCCGTTCTTTTTCTGACTTAAAGTATTTAAACTGAAACTCATTAAATCCTGCAGCAGCATCTGGAACAAACACGGTACTAAATACTAAAGCGGTAACACAAACTAATACCGCACCTATAATGTAAGGACGCAAAAATCTATTGTAAGACACACCAGAACTTAAAAAAGCAACAATCTCTGTATTATTAGCCAGCTTTGATGTAAAAAACATGGTAGAAATAAAGAGAAAAATAGGGAATAAGAAATTTGAAAAATAGATAGTAAAGTCCAGTAGATACATCATCACCTCGGCAAACGGGATATCTTTACTTAATATCTTCCCTATCTTCTCTGCAATGTGCACAGTGATCATAATAGGTATGAAAAGGCACAAAAGCAGTAGAAAAGCTCCTAAGTATTGTTTTAATATGTATCTATCTAGAATTTTAAGCACTAGAGTCTATTATCCATTTGTTTAACCATTTTATCCTTCCATGTTCTAAAGTCACCTGCTAGTATATGCTTGCGAGCTTCTCTCATTAACCATAAATAGAAGGATAAATTGTGTATGGTACAAATTTGTCTACCCAACATCTCGTTAACAGTAAACAGGTGTCGTACGTATGCTTTAGAATAAGCGGTATCTACCCAAGCATAGTCTCCTGGATCTAATGGTGAGAAATCTGTTTCCCATTTCTTATTCTTCATATTCATGGTACCATGGGCAGTAAAAATCATCCCATTACGACCATTACGTGTAGGCATCACACAGTCAAACATGTCAACACCTAATGCTACATTCTCTAGCAAATTGATAGGTGTTCCTACACCCATAAGATATCTAGGTTTATCCTTAGGCAATACAGCTGTAACGATATCTGTCATCGCATACATTTCCTCAGCTGGTTCACCTACTGAAAGTCCACCTATTGCATTTGCAGGCATGTCACAATTTGCTATAAACTCCGCACTTTGCTCTCTTAAGTCTTTATAAGTACTACCTTGAATAATAGGAAATAACGTCTGATTGAAACCATATTTACTAGGAGTATTATTAAAATGTTCAATACACCTTTTTAACCAGCGATGCGTCATGTGCATACTGCGACGTGCATAATTATATTCACATGGATATGGAGTACACTCGTCAAACGCCATAATAATATCTGCACCTATACTGCGCTGGATATCCATAGCACGCTCTGGAGTAAAAAAGTGGTATGATCCATCGATGTGAGATTTGAATTTCACACCTTCTTCCTTAATCTTACGATTTGCACTCAAAGAATAAACTTGGTAACCACCAGAATCCGTAAGAATAGGGCGATTCCAATTCATAAATTTATGTAATCCACCAGCTTTTTCTAGCACATCTATACCAGGTCGTAGGTAAAGATGATAAGTATTTGCCAGTATAATGTCAGGATTGACATCATTTTCTAGCTCGCGTTGGTGTACACCTTTAACAGTACCTACCGTACCTACAGGCATAAATATAGGAGTCTCAATCGCTCCATGGTCCGTGTGCACAACTCCAGCTCTCGCCTGGCTTTGTGAATCAGTTTGTAATAAATCAAATTTCATGCGGCGCAAAGATACTTTAATGAACTTGAATTTGTACTCCATTTTAATATCTCAAAATGAATAGCGACAGATTGAAGTAGTGAATTATGGGTATATCGTTATGATTACGCTTTCGCGAAAGCGTGATTATGACAACTCTAACGGCACTTATAAATAAACTAGTTCTCCACTATTTTTTAATTTGTTTACAAAACATGGTTTTTAGTTAATAAGTGGTAGGTATTTGACCCTTTAAAAAAATGAGAATCGTTCTAACTTTGAACCATCATCAAAAAAAACCAAAATGGCTGATACACAGCACTTAAAAGATTTAGTAACGCAAGTACGTCGCGATATCGTCAGACAAGTACACGCAGTAAGTAGTGGACATCCTGGAGGCTCTCTAGGTTGTACAGAATTTCTTGTTACCTTATATAATGAAGTTATGGATCATGATCCTAGCTTTAATATGGATGGAATAAATGAAGATTTATTTTTTCTTTCTAACGGTCACATCTCACCTGTTTTTTATAGTGTTCTTGCACGTGCTGGATATTTTCCAGTATCTGAGTTAAGTACTTTTAGAAAACTTAATACTAGACTACAAGGACACCCTACGACACATGAAGGTTTACCAGGTGTGCGTATCGCAAGTGGATCACTAGGTCAAGGAATGAGTGTTGCTATAGGTGCTGCACAGGTAAAAAAGTTGAATGGAGATGACAAAACTGTTTTCACACTTCATGGAGATGGTGAATTACAGGAAGGACAGATCTGGGAAGCAGCCATGTATGCAGCAGCAAATAAAGTAGACAATTTAATATCTACAATAGATGTGAACGGTCAACAGATCGATGGTAGTACAGATCAAGTTCTAGCACTAGGAGATTTGCGCAATAAGTTTGAAGCCTTTGGATGGGACGTTATAACTGTTCATAAGGGAAATGACGTGGATGCGATTATTACTGGTATGAAAGAAGCAATGGACCTTACTAGAAAAGGTAAACCAGTTTGTATTCTTCTTCATACTGAAATGGGTAACGGTATTGACTTTATGATGGGATCTCATGCATGGCATGGTATCGCACCTAATGATGAACAACTTGCTGAGGCATTGAGACAGAATCCAGAAACCTTAGGTGATTATTAATTAAAACACGCTGTATCAACAGCATGAGTATATGAAAATTTACGAAAATACAGGAAGTAAGGATACGAGATCAGGTTTTGGTGACGGACTTACAGAACTAGGAAAAAAGAATGAGAACGTTGTCGCTCTGTGTGCGGACTTAACTGGCTCATTAAAAATGAATGCTTTTGCAGATAATCATCCAGAGCGTTTCTTTCAAGTTGGTATTGCAGAGGCAAACATGATGGGAATCGCGGCAGGTATGACTATAGGTGGTAAAATTCCTTTTACGGGAACTTTTGCAAACTTTTCTACAGGTCGTGTTTATGACCAAATCAGACAAAGTATCGCTTACTCTGACAAGAATGTGAAGATATGTGCTTCTCACTCAGGCCTTACTCTAGGAGAAGATGGTGCTACACACCAAATTTTAGAAGACATAGGATTGATGAAAATGTTACCAGGTATGACTGTGATCAACACTTGTGATTACAATCAAACTAAAGCAGCTACACTAGCTATAGCTGAGCATCATGGACCAGTTTATTTAAGATTTGGTCGTCCTAAAGTGGCTAACTTCACTCCTGAAAATGGAACGTTTGAAATAGGAAAAGCAGTGATGCTACAAGAAGGCACTGACGTTACTATCATAGCTACTGGTCATTTAGTTTGGGAAGCTTTAGAAGCGGCTAAAACTCTTAATGAAAAAGGAATCAGCGCAGAGGTCATTAATATTCACACTATTAAGCCTCTTGATGAAGCTGCTATAATAGCATCAGCAAAGAAAACAGGTTGCGTCGTTACTGCCGAAGAACACAATTATCTAGGTGGATTAGGAGAAAGTGTTGCTCGCACACTAGCGATGCATCATCCAACTGCACAAGAATTTGTTGCTACACAGGACACCTTTGGTGAAAGTGGAACACCAGCGCAATTATTAGAAAAATATGGCTTAAATGCAGAGAATATTGCATTGAAAGCTGAAAAAGTAATAAGTAGAAAGTAAATTTTTATCTTGTTATAAATTAAAAAATCCTTTAAGCTAGGCTTAAAGGATTTTTTTTGTTTTCTATTCTTATGGTAATCACCTAAAATCGATAAGATATTTTAGGGAGCATCGAGAATGAGTTAAGATCTTTAGTAGTGCCGCGCTCCATTTTGAATGGTGTGTACTGCATCTCAAATGATAGTTGAACTATCGATTTATCTTTAAAACTAAATGTATATGATAACCCAGGTGCTACTAGGAAAGAATTGATATTATCGTAGTCCAAAACAGCATCTCCTGCCCTAGTCACCGGATCTAGAAATATTGATGACATCCCTAATCCAAAGGTTAGTTCTAATCGATTTCTATCCTTCTCCCATATATACTTATTAAGCTTTAAATAGGCATTTAATATAGTAGTTGCTTCTATTTCAAAATCCTCATTAACATCTCTTAGTAGAAAGAAATTTTCTTGTTGTGGAATCACTAGCTGAATACCCAATTCAAAGCTCCTACTATAAGAGTCATCTGGTATTACAATTCCTAATTCAAAAAAAGGAGCATTGTTTAAAAAACGGGATAAGTTGCTAGTAGGAATCCAATAACCAGCACCTATCTTGACATAAGGTATGTTCTGGTTGATATTTAGTTCACTTGATGATGTAGTATCATTATTCTGTGCCAAACAACACATTGATACAAATAAAGCGATGATACAAATTGCAATAGATTTCATAATCTTGATTTTTATATTCAAGACAATATTATTGTGTTAATCACTATTAAATTTGCATTATTAAAGAATTTTTAGATTTATAATTGCGATAATCACAAACCTATAATTATAATAAAAGCCTCTAGTGAGGCTTTTATTATAATCGATCAATGGCTCAATTAAACTTATGTTGTTACAGCAATAGCAGTATCTGCATCTAAGTAGTCTGGCACACCATCACCATCAGTATCCAGAGCGTCACTAGGATCTCCATCACCATTAGGATCTGCATTTTCATCTATAGTATTTACACCATCATTATCATCATCAGCATCTATATAGTTAAAAGCACCTATAGTATCTTCATCCGTATTATCTGCATTATCAGATGATCTTAAGTTGCGATCTCCATCTAAATCTTCAAACTTAGAAAGTATTCCATCACCATCATGATCAGTAAATTTAACCGCCCTAAGCTGAAAAGTAAAAATTAAAGGTGAATATGAAGGTATACCAGAAACAGAACTAGAAAAATACCCTAATCCTGATGGCATGAACACAGCTCCTATTCCTCCATCTTGATAAGCTAGCGTTCCATCTGGTTGTGGTGTAATAGCTGTAGCTTCATTGAATTGAGTTACACCTTCCATAAAACCACTTACGACTTGCGGTAAATCAAACCAGATAGCATTTGTAGATGAATCAAAAACTATTTGTTGATAAGAACCATCGTCATTCATTTCTTTATTAAGTTGATAGCCTTTATAACTTACTAAAGTACTGTCTGCAAATGAAGGAGATTTTGCTCCAGCACCTTGTCTTACATTAAGAGTATACACGGTATAATCGATATCTTCTCTTCTTAGAATAGATGTAGTAACTTGTTGAGATAATGGGATTTTATTTGCGTTAACACCTACCAGTGAATCTAATTTTATTTCAAAATCACTACCTACGGGATTATTTGCATAATCTTCATAGTTCCAAAAGTGAGTGTCTAAGTAATTTTGCAACTCTAATTGATCTTCAAGATCAACTTCTTGTCGATCTCTAATCGCAACTGTTGTTGAATCATCATCTGGATTACAAGCAATTACAAGAAATATAAATAGACAACTAGTCACAATGTATTTAAGGTTTTTCATCTTCATTTTTTTAAGCGCTCAAAGATACTATTTTCTAGTACTTTTGTTGAGATAACGCTTAATTAAAGCTTCTGTTATGCGAGTAGATAAATATTTATGGGCTACTAGATACTTCAAAACTAGAAGCAAGGCTACAGATGCCGCCAAAAAAGGAAGAATCAGGATTGGTGATTCTATTATAAAACCTTCAAGAGATGTATATCCTGGAGATATAATAAAGCTACGTAAAGATCAAATTGATTATTTAATAGAAGTCATCGACCTACCAGATAGCCGAGTAGGTAACAAACTAGTTAACTTATATAGGTTAGACCGTACTCCAAAGGAAAACTTTGATGCTCGCAAAATGATAGAGTTGAACCAAGACTATTACAGACGTAAAGGAGAAGGAAGACCTACAAAGAAAGATCGTAGAGATTTAAGCGATTTACTCGGTCAACAAGATGAGGAAGAATGATCAAATTAAATAAACAATATTGGGAAGGTAGATATCATAGTAACTCTACAGGATGGGACTTAGGGAAAGTATCTACTCCGTTGAAAGATTATATAGACCAGTTAGTAGATAAAAACATATCAATTCTAATTCCAGGAGCAGGCAACGCTTATGAAGCAGCTTATCTATTTAACAGCGGTTTTGTAAATATTACTATATTGGATATTGCATCAACACCACTAGAGTCTGCCAAAAAAAAGATAAGTCTACCTGATGATCACTTTGTACAACAAGACTTTTTTAATCATAACGGTAAGTATGATTTAATTTTAGAGCACACATTTTTTTGTGCTTTAGAACCACGCTTTCGCGAAAGCTACATTGAAAAAACCTATCAGCTATTAAGAGACAAAGGAAGATTAGTTGGTGTATTATTTAATTTTGAAAATAAGTTAAACGGACCACCATTTGGCGGTAAAGTAACTGAATACAAAAATCTCTTCAAACCATATTTTGATATAAATACAATGGAACCTTGTTATAATTCTGTATCTGAAAGACAGAACAAGGAGATGTTTATTAAATTAACCAAAAAAAGTAATGGAAACCAGAATTTTAGATCACGATCAAGTAAAAAACAAAATTAGAAGAATAGCTTATGAAATCGCAGAAGTATATTTAAATCATGATGAGATAATTTTAGCAGGTATAAGTGATGGTGGCTATGTGTTTGCTAAAAAACTTAAAACATCATTATCTAAAATAGTGTCAAGTGAGATTACACTATGTAAAGTAGAAATCGATAAAGCTAACCCGTTGAATGAAGTTAAAACATCTCTTAAATCGGAAGAATATAAAAATAAAGGAGTTATACTTTGCGATGATGTATTAAATAGTGGCACTACACTTATTTATGGTGTAAAACATTTTTTAAATGTCCCATTAAATCGATTAAAAACAGCAGTATTAGTTAATCGAAATCATAAAAAATATCCTGTTAAAGCAGATTTTAAAGGCATCTCTCTTTCTACAACCATGCATGAAAATATAGAAGTTCATATAAATGCAGAACCCTACAGCGTTATCTTAAAATAATGTACTTATAATCTCATTTGCAATTTGCCTCGGACTTTTATCATCAACAGCAATTTTATAATTTGCTTGCTGATAAAACGGCCTACGTTCAAAAAGATGTTTACCAATAAATTCTAAAAGCTCATCTTCATCATTAATTCCCGAGATTATTGGTCGATTCTTTTTATCATTCCATAGCCTTTTTACAAGGGTTTTTATTCCGGCATCTAGATAAAACGTTTTAATAAAGCTTTTATTTAATAATAACTCCATGTTATTATAATAGCATGGAGTACCTCCGCCTAAACTCAAAATTATATTTCGATCTGCATCAATTAACTCTTTTAAATAAAAATTCTCTCTTTTTCTAAAATATATTACTCCATGCTTTTGAAATATTTCAGATATATTCATTTCCTCTTTTAATTCAATATAACTATCTAAATCTACAAACTCAAAACCAATCATCTCACTAATTACCTGTCCTACAAAGGATTTACCACTCCCCATATATCCTAAAAAAACTAACATGTAAATACAATTTTGCGCCTTATAAAAGCTTTGATTAAAAAAATCAAAATTAATTTAAAAAAACTTGTTGAGATTTAAAAAGAGGTTATATATTTGCACCCGCAATTAAGCAATACCGATCTGGTAGCTCAGTTGGCAGAGCATCTCCCTTTTAAGGAGAGGGTCCTGGGTTCGAGCCCCCAGCCAGATCACTAGATTAATTTAATCTCAAAAAAGTCCTTAAGTTTTAAGGACTTTTTTATACCCGAGTGCTGGAATTGGTAGACAGGCACGGTTGAGGGCCGTGTGTGCTAGTCACGTGTGGGTTCAAGTCCCATCTCGGGTACGTTAAAAATCAGGTTTAAGCCTGATTTTTTCTATAACAGAAGTTCTACTAATTACCTCTCAATTGTTAAATTAAATCCAAATTGTAGAACTTTTACTTTAAAAACTCAAACACTTTCTAATTTTGTTTAACTTTACTCATCTAAAAGTAAAACAGAAATATTTTGATCAAAAGCAAGTTTAGTATAAAAGATTTAGAAAATCTCAGCGGTATAAAAGCTCATACCATAAGAATTTGGGAGAAGAGATATGGTTTACTTACACCAGACAGAACAAATACTAACATAAGGACCTATGATTTAGAGGCTCTTCAAAAAATATTAAATATATCATACTTACGTAATGCTGGTATAAAAATATCAGCTATTGCTGAACTGAGTTCAGAGGATATAGAAATTCAAGTAAGAAATTTTGCTGAACGTAATAATAAGAATGATCATGCAATCCAAGAACTAAAACTGGCGATGGTCAATTTTGATCAGCAAATGTTTCAAAGAATTTATCAAAGTTCTTTAGACGAATTCGGTTTTTCAGGAGTCTTTTATAATTTATTCGTTCCTTTTTTAGAGGAACTTGGTTTCTTATGGCAATCGAAAACAATCAATTTGGCTCATGAACACTTTATAAGTCATTTGATAAAACAAAAAGTCTTGATTAATCTAGAGAAATTACAATATCAGCAACCGCATAATCAAGAACAGGTTTACATATTATTTCTGCCAGAGAACGAAATGCATGACTTAGGACTACTCTTTTTAAATTATGAGTTATTAAAAAAAGGATGTAACACTATATATTTAGGAGCAAGTATGATGTTAGAATCTTTACCATTCTTTAAAAATAAAGAAGCTAAACCAACTTTTATAACTTATATCACCGTTCAGCCAACCGAAAAACAGCTTCCCTCTTTCTTGAAACAATTTGACAAGAAAGTTTCAAACGGTGACGATGTTGAACTATGGGTTTTAGGACATTTAGCTCAGAAAATAAAAGATAAGGACCTTAAATCAAATCAACTCGTATTTAGAGGTATATCTGACGTTATAGGTAAAATCCCTGAATTAGTAGTAAAGTCATGAGTAAAAAAATAGCAATTATAGGATCTGGTTTCGCTTCTCTTTCTGCCGCTAGTTACTTGGCTCAAGCAGGAAACGATGTTACTATATATGAAAAAAACAACACTGTTGGTGGTAGGGCTAGAAGATTAGTTAAAGATGGTTTCTCTTTTGATATAGGACCTTCTTGGTACTGGATGCCAGATATCTTTGAGCGCTTTTTTGCTGACTTTGGTAAAAAGCCTTCTGATTACTATCATCTTGATAAATTGAGCCCTGCATACACAGTCATATTTAAAGATGAATCCATTGAAATAGGAGACAATCTAAGTACTATTAAAGAAACATTTGAACGCATCGAGGAAGGAAGCTCTGAATCCCTTCAAGACTTTATAGATAATGCCAAAGAAAATTATGACATAGCC
Organism: Nonlabens ulvanivorans; assembly: GCF_000755285.1. Taxonomy (GTDB): domain Bacteria; phylum Bacteroidota; class Bacteroidia; order Flavobacteriales; family Flavobacteriaceae; genus Nonlabens; species Nonlabens ulvanivorans_A. Next base: position 86,370 of record NZ_BBMK01000007.1, read on the forward strand.
ATTAAAAAGCTTGTCTATAGACCTGGCGAATCTCCCCCCTAGAATTAGTAACGCCACAGACTGTTAAAAAACTAGGAGCATTCGTAAGCAATGTTTCAAGAGATGTACGTAAAAAATTTACAAATTCTAAACTTGTTTCTATTCTAGAATTCCCAGTTCTTTTTTAGGTGCAACACCGGGCAATACACCTAGCTTTTACAATTTCATGAATTATGCAGATTTTGGACTAGGAACATGGCATCCTAAAGGAGGAATGTATGAGGTTATATTAGCAATGGAGCAGTTGGCAAAAGAACAAGGAGTAACAATTAACACCAACTCACCTGTATCAGAAATATTAGTAGACAATAAGAATCAAGCCATCGGTATTGAGGTAAATAATGAGAAGTTATTCTTTGACATCATACTTTCTGGCGCAGATTATCATCATTCAGAAACCTTACTACCACAAAAAAACAGGCAATACTCTGAAGCTTATTGGGAAAAGAAGACTTTTGCACCCAGCTCATTAATCTTCTATGTTGGTTTTGACAAAAAACTAAAAAATATTGAACATCACAATTTATTCTTTGATACTGATTTTGAAAAACACGCGCACGAAATCTACGAAGATGCCCAATGGCCTGAAGACCCATTGTTTTATGCAAACTTTACATCAGTAACAGACAGTAGCACCGCACCAGATGGCTGTGAAAATGGATTTTTTCTAATACCACTAGCACCTGGCTTAGAGGACACACCTGAGCTTAGGGAGAAATACTTCAATATAATAATGAAACGTTTTGAAGAAAGAACTCAACAAAACGTTACAAATCATATTATATTTAAAGAATCGTTTTGTGTAAATGATTTTAAATCAGAATACAATAGCTATAAAGGAAATGCCTATGGTATGGCAAACACTTTATTACAAACTGCTTTCTTACGACCTAATCTAAAAAGTAAAAAAGTAAAAAACCTATATTTCACTGGTCAACTTACCGTTCCGGGACCTGGAGTACCACCATCTCTTATTTCTGGAAAATTAGCAGCAGACCTTATTAAAAAATATTCATAATCATGAAAAGCTTATTCGATAAAGTATCCCGTCAGTGTAGTAAGGCTGTTACTAATAATTATAGTACTTCTTTCTCTTTAGCTAGTAAAATGTTAGGCCCAACAATTAGGCAGGACATCCATAATATATACGGATTTGTAAGATTTGCAGATGAGATTGTAGATTCATTTCATGACTATGATAAAAGAACCTTACTGGATCGATTTGAACTAGATCTTAAGTATGCGATTGAAGAAAAAATAAGTCTCAATCCTATATTAAATTCATTTCAAGAAACCGTAAACAGGTATAATATCACACCAGATATGTACGGAGCCTTTATTAATAGCATGAGATTAGATCTTGATAAATCTGTTTACCTCACAGATGAAGAATATAAAAATTATATATATGGTAGTGCAGATGTTGTAGGCCTTATGTCTTTAAAAGTTTTTGTAAAAGGTGATGAAGCAAAATATGACGAACTTAAAGATGACGCGATGAGGCTAGGTAGTGCTTTTCAAAAAGTGAACTTCTTGCGTGACTTAAAAGCTGATCTTGACGTATTGGAGAGAAGCTATTTTCCCAATACTGATCTTCAAGATTTATCTGAAGATGATAAAGCAAGACTTATACAGGAAATTAAAGAAGACTTTGATGCAGGACTTAAAGGCATTCAACGTTTGCCGGTTGAAGCTAAACTCGGTGTTTATACGGCATATGTATATTACCGTAGACTGCTTACCAGATTAGAACGCACACCGTCAAAAGAAATAAGAAATGCACGTATTAGAGTCCCTAATTATGAAAAATTAGGCTTACTTGCAAAAGGATATGTAAGTTATCGCTTAAATTTAATTTAATGGACATACTTTTTTGGATTCTAATTTTTGTGGCAACTTTCTGCATCATGGAATTTAATGCCTGGTGGATGCACAAATATGTAATGCATGGTTTTTTATGGAATTTACATGAAGATCATCATCACAAACAACACGATAGCTGGTTTGAAAAAAATGACTTCTTCTTTGTTTTTTATGCTGTTATAAGTATAGGTCTAAAAGTTGCACATAGTGAGTTTGACCTATGGTGGGCATTACCGATGAGTGCAGGAATTTTTGCATATGGTGTAGCATATTTTATTGTACACGATATATTCATACATCAACGCTTTAAATGGTTACGTAAAGCTAACAACGTCTATGCACGTGGTGTAAGACGAGCGCACAAAATGCATCATAAACATATAGGGAAAGAAGAAGGCGAAAATTTTGGAATGCTTATCGTACCTCTCAAATATTTTAAATAAATGTCTACTGCCATAGTTATCGGCTCTGGGTTAGGAGGTATCGCGACTGCACTCAGACTGCGACATAAAGGATATAAAGTCACCGTATTTGAACAAAATGACTATGCTGGTGGTAAACTGCATGCTATTAAAAAGGACGGATATAGATTTGATCTAGGTCCTTCCCTATTCACTCTACCTCATTTAGTAGATCAACTACACAGCTTATTTCCAGATCACAACAGTTCATTTTCTTATATTAAAAAGGATATAGGTTGCCATTATTTCTGGGAAGATGGAACCATTTTTAAAGCGCACAGTGATCACGCAGATTTTGTAACTCATGCTAGCGATACTTTTACAGAGTCCAAAGCTGTGATCAACAATTATCTGAATACCAGTAAATCACGTTATAACCTTACTAAATCTCTTTTTCTAGAAAAGTCTCTTCATAAATGGAGCACTTACTTTTCCTTCGATACTATTAAAGCAATTGTTAATGCACCTTTGTTAGGATTATTTAATACACTTAATGAAGAAAACAAAGTATTTAGAAATCCTAAGTTAACACAGTTATTTAATCGTTACGCTACTTATAACGGCTCTTCACCATACCAAACACCAGGAATTATGTCAATGATACCTCATCTAGAGATGGGAATCGGAACATTCTACCCTCAAAATGGTATGCATCGTATTTCCCAATCACTATATGAGTTGGCTATTGAAGTTGGTGTAGAATTCCGCTTTCGCGAAAGCGTAACCAAAATCAATTATAATCACAACAAAGCAATTGGTATAACCACACCTCTAGGTGTGTATGACGGTGACATTATCGTTTCTAATATGGATATCTATCCCACCTATAAAAAGCTATTAAAAGATTATCCTGAACCGGTAAAGACACTTGAGCAAGAACGCAGCAGTAGTGCGTTAATCTTTTATTGGGGGGGTATAGAGAATGAATATTCAGAATTAGACTTGCACAATATTCTTTTTAGTGAAGACTACCCTGCAGAGTTTGATTATATATTTAATAAAAAAACTCTTTTTAACGATCCAACGGTATATATCAACATTACTAGTAAAGAAACTAAAGCCGACGCACCAGCAGGTTGTGAGAATTGGTTTGTTATGATAAATGCACCTGGTGATTATGGTCAGAATTGGGAGGAGATGATCACGGAAGCTAGAAAAAATATTATTACTAAAATTAATAAGTGCCTCAATACAGACATTTCTAAACATATCAGTACAGAACATATTTTAGATCCACGTGGCATTGAGAAAAACACAAGTAGTTATCGAGCGCATTATATGGTGCCGCAAGTAATGATAAATTTGCTGCGTTTTTAAGACATCCTAATTTTAATAAAGGACTTAAAAACCTTTATCACGTTGGTGGATCTGTTCATCCAGGTGGTGGAATTCCTCTTTGTTTATTAAGCGCACAAATCACAGCAGATTTAATTCCTGACGCGACATGATAAAAAAAGCATTGGTAATATTTTTGTGGGTACTTCATTTAACTGCACTTATAGGTATAGCATTGGGATACCAAGACTTCTTTGTAACTAAATCACCTCTTACCCTACTTTATCTATCCATAGTTTTATGGATTTGCTTCCCTATTCGCTCTATTAAAAAAATGGCCCTATTTGGACTATGCTTTGCCGTAGGAATAGGAGTTGAATGGATAGGTGTTCATACGGGAAGTCTATTTGGTGATTATTATTATGGCGATAATTTAGGTCCTAAAATAGATGGTATTCCGTATTTAATAGGTATTAATTGGGCAATATTGGTGTTTATAACTCACGCTATCGTTCAGTCATTTATCAACAATATAACTGCTCAAATATTCAGTGCGGCAGGCATGATGGTCGTTTTAGATTTCTTTCTTGAACATATTTGTGATTATGCTGGTTTTTGGTATTTTAATGGTGGCGCTGGCTGGTGGAATTATGTCTGCTGGTTTATCATTGCTGCCATACTTCACACCATTTTAGCCCATTATAAATTACAAGGTGACCGCAACAGTTCGTTACATTTGTATGCTGCACAACTTATTTTTGCACTAGGATTATGGATGATTATTTCGATATAGCAATTATAGGTTTAGGTTGCGCGGGCAGTCATATAGCCATAGAACTATTAAAGCAAAACCCAGATATTAAACTAGTAGTGATTGACAATGCTCCTTCAATCCTACATAAAAAATGGTCGTTTTGGGAAAAGGGTATTGGCAAATGGGATCATATGATTCTTAAAAAATGGAACCATGGCGTTTTTAAAACAGATCAAGGAAGCATTGAACTTGATCTGTATCCTTATGTTTATAAGACCATTAATAGTGTTGATTTTATCGCTTTCGCGAAAGCGGAATTGCAACAAAGTAATCATAGCACATTTATCAATGCAACGGTAACGAACGTTGATGAAAAGAATGAGGAAATAAAAATTATAAACCATACTAACGGAACGATACACACCAAACTCATATTAGACAGCCGTATAGATGACCAGTTCTTTAAAGATCAGAAAGCGATCACTTTACAACAGCATTTTAAAGGGTGGACTATCGAGACTGTAGATGATCATTTCACCCCAGATTGTTTTACCATGATGGACTATAGTTTAAGAGATAGTGATACCACTAGTTTTACATATATACTTCCTTATAATTCTCGAAAAGCACTTGTAGAATTTACTTATTTTTCGACTGAACTGGTTGAGGATAATATCTATGACGATTATCTCAAGCGCTATATTGATGAGCATTTAAAAATAAAGGACTATAAAATTGTAGAAATAGAGAAAGGTATTATCCCAATGACTACTTATAATTTTGACCGTCACCATTCTCAACATATCTATAAGATAGGAACCGCAGGTGGCTGGGTAAAGCCATCAACTGGATATTCTTTTAAAATGACAGAGAAAAAAGCAGCAACTTTGGTACATAATTATTTGAACGGCTTACCATTACTGACAGATTTATTTACAAAACGGTTTAGCATATATGATAGCAGTATGCTGTCTGTCCTTCGTGATTTCAATGATGATGGACCTACCTTTTTTCATCGTTTATATGATAATAACGATATTCAAAAGTTATTTAAATTTCTAGATGAGGAGACAAGTCTTGCTGAAGAGATTTCCATTATGCAAAGCATGACATCGCTGCGCATGATTAAAGCTTTTTTTAAAAGTTTATCGTAGACTCACTGGTATTTTAAAATCAGGCCACGAACCAGTGATGTGATATGGTTGAAACCGAGTAAACATCTCTTCTTTATACCACTGTAATGCTTGTGTTTGTTGCACAGCATGCCTATGGCTCTGACTACGATATGCAAATTTCTTTAAAGCTCTAGCGTCGTTCCATAAACTAAAGGTCGCCATTTGAGTTACCGGTCGCTCTCCTACACCAGCTGTGAATAACAGGTTAGGATTATCCACTAGATCTAATTGTGAAGTAGGCACATAATCCCAAAACTTCTTCAACATGCTAAACTTTATGGTTGCTCTGGTTATTACTGATATAAAGGCATTGTTTTCATCTAATGAATCACTGGGCTCAAACGGATTTTGTTTGGACCACTGACCATGCGCTTTAATGCTTTTCATGTAAAACGTAAGTTGCCGCTCGCTGTGGTTTTGATAGCGCTGGTGAAGTTTGGATTGGTCAAAAAAGTCTTTGGCCATTTCTTCATTATCCCAGACTTGTAATAGTCCATAAACACTCCAGTCTGGTTTAGGATCAAAGTTTTCCTTTCCCGAACCTAACAATTTATAAAACTGTAATCCTTTTACTTTCTTCAACGGACTGTGCGCAAATTGCATCATCCCAAAAGCCCATAGTTTTTCTTTAAAACTGGGATATTTGAAAAAAGTAAGTGTTGTGATTTGTTGCGACATGTCTTACAAATATAGCTGCTTCTATATTTTAAAATCATAAAACAATGCTATATCGTTCGAGCACTAGTTTAAGTATTCGTTAAAACAATAATATATATAAAAATGCCTCTTGAAATCTCAAGAGGCATTTTAAATATAATTCGAAAACGCTTTTAATTAAGCAGCGTTATCTTCTTTTATTTTATTTAAAGCACTTCCTTTATGGAACCACTCGATTTGAGCAGCGTTATAGGTGTGATTTGCTTTGATAGTATCCTTAGAACCATCTGCATGAGTGATCTCAATAGTCAATGGTACATCTGGAGTGAAGTTAGCAAGGTCAACAAAATTGAACGTGTCATCTTCTTGAATTAAATCATAGTCAGCTTCATTGGCAAATGTAAGACCTAACATACCTTGTTTCTTAAGGTTTGTTTCATGAATACGAGCAAATGATTTTACAATTACAGCTACAACGCCTAAATGACGTGGCTCCATTGCTGCATGTTCACGTGAAGAACCTTCACCATAATTATGATCTCCAACCACTACTGAAGGCACACCTGCAGCTTTATATGCTCTAGCTGTTGCCGGAACAGCACCATACTCACCATCTAACTGATTTTTAACTAGGTTAGTTTGCTTATTATAAGCGTTTACAGCACCGATTAAACAGTTATTTGAAATGTTATCTAAGTGACCTCTATAGCGCAACCAAGGTCCTGCCATAGAAATATGATCTGTAGTACATTTTCCAAATGCTTTAATCAACAGTTTTGCGTTGTTCACATTGGTACCAATTGGTGTAAAAGGCTCTAATAATTGAAGACGATCAGAGTTTACATCAACCTTGATTTGCACACCACTTCCATCTTCTTGTGGAGCGAGGTAACCATCATCTTTAACTTCAAAACCTTTAGGAGGTAATTCCCATCCTGTCGGTTCATCTAACATTACTTCTTCGCCATCTTCATTAATCAATTTATCAGTAATAGGATTAAAGTCTAATCTACCAGCAATTGCAATAGCGGCAACCATTTCTGGAGAAGCTACAAATGCATGTGTATTAGGATTACCGTCTGCGCGTTTAGCAAAGTTTCTGTTAAACGAATGAATGATAGAGTTTTTAGGTGCGTTTTTAGGATCTTCATAACGTGCCCATTGACCAATACATGGTCCACAAGCATTTGTAAAGATTTTTGCATCTAACTTTTCAAAAATTCCAAGGATACCATCGCGCTCTGTTGTATAACGCACTTTTTCAGATCCTGGATTAATTCCAAATTCTGCCTTTGTCTTAAGACCTTTATCAATAGCTTGTTGGGCGATAGAACTTGCACGAGATAAATCTTCATAAGAAGAGTTAGTACATGAACCTATAAGTCCCCATTCTACTTTAAGAGGCCAATCATTTTTAGTTGCCTTTTCATTCATAGAACCTACCTCAGTCGCAAGATCTGGAGTAAAAGGTCCATTTATGTGAGGCATTAAAGTATCTAAATTAATTTCAATTACTTGATCAAAATATTGTTCTGGATTTGCATAAACCTCATCATCACCAGTAAGATAATCTTTCACCTCGTTTGCAGCATCTGCAATATCAGAACGATCTGTCGCGCGTAAGTAACGCTCCATAGAAGCATCATATCCAAAAGTAGATGTCGTTGCACCTATCTCTGCACCCATGTTACAAATAGTTCCTTTTCCAGTACATGAAAGATTTGCAGCACCATCACCGAAATATTCTACAATAGCTCCAGTTCCACCTTTAACAGTAAGAATTTCTGCTACTTTAAGAATAACATCTTTAGGAGCAGTCCAACCAGATAATTTACCCGTTAATTTAACTCCAATAAGTTTTGGGAATTTTAATTCCCAAGCCATACCTGCCATTACATCAACAGCATCTGCTCCACCTACACCTATAGCAACCATTCCTAGTCCACCAGCATTTACAGTATGAGAATCCGTACCAATCATCATTCCACCTGGGAACGCATAGTTTTCAAGAACTACCTGGTGAATAATACCAGCACCTGGCTTCCAGAAGCCAATTCCATATTTATCAGAAACAGATTCAAGAAAATTAAAAACTTCATTGGAAGTGTTTAAAGCATTTTGAAGATCGGCATCAGCACCATTTTTTGCTTGGATTAAGTGATCACAGTGAACCGTTGTAGGTACTGCTACTTCTGTTTTACCAGCTTGCATAAATTGTAGCAAAGCCATTTGAGCCGTAGCATCTTGACAGGCGATACGATCTGGTGCAAAATCTACATAGTCTTTACCTCTAGTAAAAGGTTTACCAGGTGTTCCATCCCAAAGGTGAGAATACAAAATCTTCTCAGCTAGTGTAAGAGGTTTACCAGTAATCTCACGCGCTTTATTTACGCGAGCTGGCATCTCAGCATACACCTTTTTAATCATATCAATATCAAAAGCCATATATCTTATTTTAATTAGTCATTTTTAAGGATTGCGAAGTTACAAAAATGACACGTGAAATGAAAGTCTAACCGCGCTACCACAGTAGTTTAGACATTCTCAAAATAGCGAGCATTGAAATAGGAAGTAATTATCAATTTGATAATTTAAACAGTTTAAATTATCAAATTGATAATTTTAGCACTAGGAATTGTAAAACATATAATTCCTGATAATAAATATAAGACTCTAGAAAGTATAAAATCTACTTTTTAGTCACTGCTTTGATAATTAAATAAACAGCAGCTATGTCTGCCGCATATCCTAAAACCATGAAACTGTAACTGAACATAGGATAAACATCTTTGTATAATGCTCCTGCACCAACTAAAATACCTCCTATTAAAAAGAGATATAAACTAGCAGCATACTTGTGCATTATTAGAGAATTTTTGCGATAATACTATCTTCAGTATAACCTTCGGCTTCAGCCTTATAATTTTTAATAATTCGATGTCTTAAAATTCCTGTGGCAACTGCCTTTACATCCTCTATGTCTGGACTGTATTTACCATTTACAGCTGCGTGAGTTTTAGCTGCTAGGATTAAATTTTGAGAAGCTCGTGGTCCAGCTCCCCCCCAATCGATATACTCCTTAATAATTGCTGGAGCGGCGTCTGACTTTGGTCTCGTTTTGCCTACTAAAGTAACGGCATATTCAATAACATTATCTGCCACAGGAATACGACGTACTAATTGTTGAAAATCTATTATTTCCTGAGCATTAAACAATGCATTAATTTGCGGTTTATGATTACTGGTAGTAGCCTTAACCACATTTACTTCTTCTTCAAAAGATGGATATTCCAAATTGATAGCAAACATAAATCGATCCAGTTGCGCTTCTGGCAATGGATAAGTACCTTCTTGCTCTATAGGGTTTTGCGTTGCTAGTACAAAATAAGGTGCATCTAATTTATAATTATGACCTGCAACAGTAACCGTTTTCTCTTGCATTGCTTCTAATAAAGCTGCTTGAGTTTTAGGCGGTGTACGATTGATTTCATCGGCAAGAATAATGTTAGAAAAAATAGGCCCTTTGATAAATTTAAAGGTTCTATTTTCATCCAGTATCTCACTTCCTAATATATCGCTAGGCATTAAGTCTGGTGTAAACTGTATACGCTTGAATTGCAATCCTAGAGCTTGTGAAATGGTGTTTACCATTAAAGTCTTAGCAAGACCAGGAACACCTACTAACAAGGCGTGCCCACCGGCAAAAATAGATATAAGAATCTGGTCTATGACTTCATCTTGTCCTATAATAATTTTTGCAATTTCTTTTTTAAGCTCTTGGTGTTTCTTTACCAAGTTATCGATAGCAGTTACATCTGACATGTGATCTGTTTATTATTTATTCCATTCGTTTTCAAAATCACAACCTTTAAACTCTGCACCAATTTTGATATAAGTGTCTTTGAGTTTTTCTGATTGCCATTTCCTAATGGCTTTTACTTGTTTATCTCTTAAGGCAATATCTTTAATTTTAAGATAGTCTAAAGCATAGTCTGCCTTATGATCTTTAATTTTATTGATGACATAAATGATTTTAAATGTATCACGACCTATTTGATCTTTCTCATCTATTATACCACTCACATCTCCTTTTTCAAGAAAGATAATCTGTCTCGTTAAGTCTTCAGACAACCTTGTAAGATCTAATCTCGCCTCTCCTGTATTAGGATTTATTAGTTTCCCTCCATTTTTTGCTGTTTCTTTTTCATCACTAATTTCGCGTGCTGCCTGATCAAATGTAATTTCCTTTAAAATTATTCTGTCTCTCATCTCATCGAGTTTCTGTTTTGCATCATTTACTTGAGCAACAGAAATATATGGATATAATAATATGTGGCGCACATCTCTTACCTGACCTTTTATTTTTTCGACTTTTAAAATATGCCATCCAAAAACAGTCTCAAAAGGTTCACTTACTTCTCCTTCAGTTAAAGAAAAGGCGGCTTCTTTAAACTCTTTAACAAATTGATCGCCTCTTTTTAATGAGATAATACCACCTTGACGCTCTGTAGCTATGTCTTCAGAAAATAATGCTGCCTTTGCTGCAAAACTTGCTCCATTTTCAAGTACATCAGTACGATAATCATTTAATTTTTCAACCACATCTTTTACGGCATCTTCACTAGGTTTAGGCTTTACTACTATTTGAGCCATCTCAACTTCCGTATTAAATAAAGGTCGTTCTTCCTCTGGTAGACTAAAGAAAAACGCTCTTACCTCTTCAGGTGTAATTTCTACTTCTTCAGTAATGCGTTGTTGCATACGTTGCGCTAGCTTCATATCTCTTGTGATACGATTAAGTGCAGACCTTAGTTCTGGCATGCTACTTTTTTGATATTTCTTCAATACCGCATCTTCACTTCCTAGAATACCTTTAAAATATGCTATACGTTGATCTGTCTCTGCCTCAACTTCTTGATCACTTACCGTTATACTGTCTTGTACTGCATGGTGAGCAAACATCTTTTCACGTAATATACTCTCGATCAATTGACAGTCTGACAACTCACCTAAGTCTTGATCTCCTTGAATTTCTAGAAGTTGTTTTTTAATATCTGAATTAAGGATAACATAATCACCTACAACACCAGATACTCCATCAATAAGCTCTCTTACTTGAACTACAGGTACTGGTTTAACAGAGTCTATTTTTCTCATAGCCAACAGCACTTCTTCTTTTACCTGGTCATCAGATATTTGAATGGTATCTGTTTGTGCTATAGAAGCTTTCGCGAAAGCGAGACCTAAAATAACCAGCAGGTATTTATGACTTAATTTGAAATTTCTTACTCTTGATAGCATCATCTAATAAATCTTTTTCTAATTTTTTAATGTAATTAAGTTTGCGCCTGTTAAGCAATACTTGTTTTATAGTAGGTTTTACGTAAGATAATGGTGCATTATCACCGCGACGCAGTACATTATTGAATCGCACCAAATATACGCCAACGCTATCTTCTAATTTCCAATATTTATTATCTTTTATATACCGTTCTTCATTTGAAGGCGTGATGGTAGTCACTCTATTAAATACAATATTCTTTTGAACCCATATACTATCATTTAAAAAATGACTTTTGAATCCCAAGGATAAACTGTCTAACTTATTAAACGCGTCTTCTGTACCTTTATTGAATAGTTTATCAACCATGTCAACATCTGCATATAAAGGATCTAATTGTATGTAACGGAATTGTACTAAATCCTCGTTGAGTTTAAAATCCTTTTGATGCTCTTTAAAATAGTTTTCTACGGCAGTAGATTTAATAAGTGTATCTAGATTTTGCTTTGTGAGTTCTTGCTTATATGCTTGCGAATAAAGTTCAAAGCGATATTTTTCAATAAGTTTATCTAGTTGTTCTTGTTGGGATAGGGATATATTCTTACGAGCATTTTGCATTAATAATCGCTCAGTAGCCCAATTATTAATATAACTCGATACTATTATTGCACTGTCCTCTTTAGTATATTGTTCTGGCAATAGATTTTCAATATCTTCTTGTGAGAGATATGCGTCGCCCACCATGACCACCGCATCTATAGGTTGCGCTTGTTGAAAATATTCACAAGAATTGAGTAGCAATAAAAAAGCTATGTAATAGAATAGTTTATGCATTTTTTGCAATCACTTTTTTGACTTTTTTAAAGGTCTTTTTATTCACATTAATAGCTCTACCGTTTCTTAATGTTGACATCCAGTCTTTTTCTAATTGTTGCTGGTAGTCGTTAATGACTGCACCACGTGCTTCATCGAGTGTTTTTTGAGTAGGTTCTAAAATCTCATTTACTAAAATCACTTTATAGAATCCTGTTTTTTCATCATAATAGATTGATGAAACGCCTTCTTTAACCTCAAAATTGTCTGGAAGACGATTATATGTTTCTTCAACGACTCCATTAGAGATCATAACCTTAGTGCGCCCATCTATATTAAATTGCTTTTTAATCTCGTCACTGGATGCTCCATTCACTAATAGTTGTTGTACATTTTGAGCTACATCATCTGTTGTGTTTTGAGTTAAGATGATATCTAATCTACGTTTCCACTGATATTTTTCTTTGTGAGAATCATAATATTCTTGCTGACCTAGTGAGTCTTCCTTAGCCTTATTCCAAATTTTAGTTTCTAGCAAATCAAATAACAATAAGCCTTCTTTATACTCATCATAGATAAAGGCAAAATCTTTGTTTTCATTCTCTAGATTCTTATCATAATATGCAGCGATAGATTTATCAATAAATTGATGGTAGAACTTTTTTAACTTTTTCTTCCTTACTTGCATAATTTGCAAAATCCTTTTTCTGACGACTCATAACGTCTTTAAAGAAATCATCATAAGTAAAATCTTTATCGTTTATAGAAAACATTTTTAAACCAGCTGTTTTAAGAGTAGGATCGTATTGCCAGCTATTATTTAAAATAGAATCTGTAATAACTTCATTTAATGTTACAAGAACCTGATCTGATCGTTGTACTTTATACTTTTCTCTAAGACCTTTATTAAAGGAGTCTGTGATTTTACGAGCACGTGGAGATTTTCTAATTTTCTCTTTTAGTGAAGGCGCTAGTTCTTCATAACTACCAACAGGATGATTCTCTATTAACTTAACGATATGCCACCCAAATTTTGACTTGAAAGGAGCTGAGTATTCACCTTTTTCTTTTAAACCGAAGGCGATATCCTCAAATGCAGTTGCATTTAATCCACCAGTACCAAAACGATCTAACTTACCGCCACGAGATGCAGAGTTCATATCATCTGAGAACTCTCTTGCTAGTTCTTCAAATTTGCCGGTTTCTTGTAACTGTTTATACACCTCGTTGATACGTTTCTCTGCGGTTTTTTCATCGGCATCTCTAGCGTCAAAGGTCATGATGTGTGACACAGTGACTTCACCTCTAGCAGGTCTGTCTTCAAAAACCTTAACAATATGATATCCAAAGTCTGTTCTGAAAATTTCAGAATGTTTTCCTACCGCAGTATTAAAAGCAGCATTCTCAAAAGGATAAACCATTCTAAAAACACTAAACCAGCCCAGTTTCCCTTCATTACCAGCACTAGGACCTTCACTTTTAGAACGAGCTAATTGTGAGAAATCTGCTCCTTGATCTAATTCATTCTTAATAGAATTAATTTTATTCCATGCTTTTAAAGTATCCTCAGGTGTATCACCAGGTCCTACTTTAACTAGTATATGACTAGCATTCACCTCTCTTTTTTTACGATCATAAGCTTCTCTCACTAAGGACTCTGTTACTTCTGTATCTGTTAAGTAAGCTTGCGCAAGACTTTGCCTGTAATTGTTGAGCTCTTTTTTGTAGGACTCATTATTATGGAGACCCATTTCATAAGCTTGCATTAACTTAAGTCTATAGTCAATATATAAGTCTAGGTAATTATCAATATCTTTCTGAGAATCGTCTTGTACAATATCAAGGTTTTTGAGATAAACTCTCATAAAGGTTCCTGCGTCATAGGAATTACCATCGATGGTGAGTAATGTTTTATCTTCAAGTTCTTGAGCGACCGCTATCGAACTTATGAAAAGTAATAGAATCGTAAAAAAACGTTTTGTAGAAATCATATTTTTTCTCTTTCAGGGCAAGCAAAAATAACCATATTTTAACCCCATACAAAACGCTTATCATCTATACCTAGTATATCAATTAAACATCTATCACAACAATATATTCATTAATGGTGATTCAGTTAGTTTTTGAACCACATGACGACCTATCAATCATGATTAAAAGCACGCATCAAGTGACCATACCACAACCTATCGATAAGGTGATGGAACTATTTAAAAATCAAGAATATTTTAAAGATTGGCAAAAAGGACTAGTAAGTTTTAAGAACCTTTCAACGGTTGCAGGAGAACAAGGTAGTAAACGAAGTATGAAAATTAAAGCCGCTGGCACCACTATTACCATGCTTGAAGAAATAACCGCGATAGACTTACCTCATTTATGGGAAGCTACTTATCGCACTAATGGAGTTTTAAACAAACAAAGTAATCGCTTTCATGAAAAGGTTATTAAACAAGGTGACCATATTCAAAAAGTTACCATATGGGACAGTACCGCAATTTTTACTTTTTCTGGTATGATGCGGATCATTGCAAAAGGCAGACCCCCCCAAATTTTTACTGCACAAACACATCAGCACATGGAAGATTTTAAGACCTTTGCAAGTACAATGTAATTTTCATGGATAGACAACTTAAACTGATTTGGGACTTTAAAGGTCCAGACGCACAGCGCACGGCACAACATCACGTTATTCATCTAGATGAGTTTATCGTGAGAGATAAAATTGCTTCTTTAGGCACTGGAGTAGAAAAAATCAATGACAACCACTTTATTGCTTTTATGGGTATTGTAGAGGCTGCGATGCCACCTGTACGTGATGCGCTTAAACCACATCGTGGACAATTATGGATGGTTTAGTTACGCTTTCGCGAAAGCGAGGAATAAAGAACTCTTAAAATTCAAGCTTTAAAACCGTATACAACTTTACCGATTTCTATTTATTGCTTAATTTTAAGTACTAAATTACAGCCATGGAAACGAATCATTTAAACTGGAGTAAAAACGAATTTCAAACCTATCTACTGCTCTACTGCGCAAGTGCAGACCTTTCTCAAGGTGCAGAAGAATTACACTTTATTAAAGAGCACGTACAGAAATCGGATTTTAGAACTATTCATAAAGTTTTTAATAATGATACCGATTACCAAAGTCTTAAAAGAGTGCAAGAGTATGTAAAGCATCATAATTTATCTCATAAAGAACTTACGGATACCTTTAAAGAAGTGAAAACTCTTTTTAAAATTGATGGAGAGTTTGACTCCATGGAAAAGCATTTATTAAATATGCTTAAATCCTTACTAGAATAATGAGCTTTAGACTTTTTGAAAAAATTCTAGAACCTTCACAAATTATAAGTGGTGAAGGTCTAAAGACGCGTTATCATCATATATGGCACATGGACCAGTCGTTAAAAGCTGTTTGCCTTTTAATGCCTGCTAGTACTGAAGAAGTAAGTAGTATTTTGAAGATTTGTTATCAGAATAATCTACCGGTCGTTGTACATGGCGGATTGACTAATCTTGTAGGTAGTACAGAAACCAATGGAAATGAGGTCGTCATTTCAACAGAGCGTTTAAATTCTATAGAAGAGGTTGATAGTTCCAGTAGGACAATGACCGTGCAGTCTGGAGTTATTTTAGAACATATACATGAAGCTGCTACAAATGCTGACTTATTGTTCCCTCTTAATTTTGGTGCCCGAGGAAGCGCACAAATTGGTGGTGTTATTTCTACTAATGCCGGTGGTTGAGAGTTCTGAAATATGGTATGACTAGACAATTAGTTCTAGGTCTAGAAGCCGTAATGGCAGATGGCACTATCATATCATCAATGAAAAAAATAATAAAAGACAATAGCGCTTATGATGTAAAGCAACTTTTTATAGGATCTGAAGGTACTTTAGGAATTGTTACTAAAGCAATTTTAAAATTAGAAGAAGCGCCTAGTAGTAGAAATGCTGCTTATGTAGGATTTAATGACTATGAAAAGGTGGTTTCCTTTCTTAAACACATGGACAGCAATCTTGCTGGAAAACTGAGTGGTTTTGAACTTATATGGCGCAACAGTTATGAACAAATGACTAGTGTTAGTCATGCTGTAAGGCCACCATTACCATATAACTACAATTATTATGTGCTTATTGAAGCGCTAGGTAGTCATCCACAAAATGATCACGCAGAATTTCAAACATTGCTTGAAAATGCTATTGAGCAAGAACGAATATTAGATGCTGTGATGGCCCAATCACCTAGTGATGTTGAGTGGTTTTTTAGAATTAGAGAAGACGTAAATAATCTAGTCGACTTTATGAAACACGATCAACATTTTGACATCAGCTTACCTATACCGTTGATAGGTGATTATATCGCTGATCGTTATCAATCACTTGATCAAATAGATGGTGTGGAGCAGATTTATGCCTTTGGCCACGTTGCAGACGGCAATATTCATTTTATGATAGGCAAGACTAATCTAAACCTTGATTTAAAAAAGAAAATTGATCATTGCATTTATGATGGCCTCAAAAAAATAGGTGGATCTGTAAGTGCAGAACATGGTATCGGGACTCATAAAAAAGACTACCTCAATCTATGCCGTACACCTGAAGAAATAGCTTTAATGAAGTCTATTAAATTAACGATGGATCCTAAAGGGATATTGAATCCCGGTAAAATTTTCTAGTCTATATAGTTTTGTGTTACACTTTCGTTATTTTCTATATAACAGAATCGTGTTAAGATGTATAATCCAAATAAATAACTACCTCGCTCTATAAAATAGAATCGTAGTGGAAATAATTCATAATAGTAGGCTACCATCGCAGCAAAATCTGCAAATACAAAAGCAAAAGTAGCATACATCAAATAGGCAGAATTGAAAGTACTTCTTGTAGCGTTTGAAAAACCTACTAATAAACAAGTGGTCATACCAGCTATACCGGTAAGCAATAATAAAAGATACTCCATGTCTGTACTTACCATATCTTCAAAATTATTGACATTATAAAAATGAAAACCGATGTGCGTAAAAAAATGAATAGAAAAGTAACATATTCATAACGTTTAATCTGATTCCATTGAATACTTCTCAAGACCCAAGAAATTATAATAATGTAAACTAAAGTACTAGCCGCTAAAAAGAGATATTTCCCAAAACCGAAATCATAATAATAAAAACCTATACTAGATAAGACCTGTAAAACATAAATAATATAAAGCCATTTACTATAATGACCTATTACTATTATAAAATACAAAGTAACCGCTAGTGTAGAAATAATTCTAGCTAGCCTTATATATTCTATATCACCTATGGCAATAACGACAATATTAAAAGCTATGAATAAAAAACTCAAAACTAGCATTTGAGTCCTAATTGTAAAACGCTTGAACCAATTAAACAGAAACATACACTTACAATTTAGTTATTATTAACTCTTTGAAAATATTTATATTAATTAATACTACAGTAATTATAAATATCGGAATAAATTTTAACCTTCTTCCTATCAGTCGTAATCAAGGGAAGTTAATTAATCATTTTCTAAAACTATATTATCTGATTAATGAAAAATGACCATTGTAAACTAAACCATTTTCACGTTCTACCACAAACCAATAATCACTAGATGGTAATGGCGCACCATTATAAGTTCCATCCCATCCTATTCCATCTGCACTGATTTGTTTAATAAGCTTACCATATCTATCATAGATATAGATTTTACTATTAGGCTCATATCGACTATTGATAATCTGCCAGTAATCGTGAAACCCATCACCATTAGGTGTGAAATAACGCGGATGATATAACATAAATACATCTTTAGAGACTGTAGAACATCCATCTATATCTCGCACATATACAGTGTATTGATCTATAGTTAAATCTGTAAATATATTTGAAATTTGATAATTAAACCCGTCGATAGAATATTCAAAACTCCCGATACCACTTACCTCTATTGTAATGGCATTATTATTAAGTGTCCAGTCTTCCACAATTACATCTGTAATCTGCACATCAGTAGCTATAACATCAAAAGTAAAATCAGTTTCACATCTAGTCGCACCTTGAATAATAGAAACGGTTACACTATAAGTTGCTGGTGTATCAATAACTATCCCAGAAGAAGTTGCTCCTGTAGACCATAAATACTCATCAAACCCATTACCTGCATTAATAGTAATTTGTTGATTATCACAAAGAAAGTATTCTGGATCTAGCAACAATTGTGGACTATCTAATAATTGAAGATTAAATGTAGTGGTATCAAAACAAGCTTCACTACCTACAACACTCACACGAGCAATTAATTGTTGATTGTTTGAAGTATTGATGTAGCTTATAGGATTAAGTATAGGTGTATCTGCAATTAAATCTGTTGTAGATTCAAAATAATCAACTCTAAATCCATTAGGTCCTTGACCATTTAGAATATTAGCATTTTGACTAGTAAGGTCAAAACTCTCAGTTCCATTTGCATACGTATCGCATTGTATTAAGTCATTTACTGCGTTTGCAATGGGACTATCATAAATAGTAACCACTCGACTATCTATAAACACCTGACCAGTTACAGCTTCTACCACACTTAAAGTAACATTGTAATTACCTGCCACCGCATAAGTATGAACTGGATTTTCTAAACCCGAAGTAGCCCCATCTCCAAATTCCCATGAAATCGATGAGTATGCTTGAGACAAATTAGCCGTAAACTGGGATATATCACCCAAACAAATATTCTCAACAATAAAACCTATATCAAAATATGATTGAACAAATGGCGGCAACCCTAACCGAGATACTTTATTATTTAATGTTACACCGTTTGAAGTATAACCAGCTAGGGAACCTGGTTCGTCTGGGTTATTAATTACACCTAGTCTATCAAAACCATCTTGCGCTATATAGATTTTACCATCCTGTGCTAATTGAAGAGAATTATTTGATCCGGTAACAGTGTTTGAAGATTGAGACCCTAGAGATACTTTTGAATTATCAACATCTACAGAATTATAATTAATCAAATCAAATTGATAAACACCTTCAAAGGTTTCTGTAACATATAAAAACCTACTACGTGGACTGAATTCAACACCATAAATTTTAGAAGAGTTAGTCCCCCCCATATTAGTGCCAAACGAATTGATTTGAAATGGATTACTAAGAACACCAGTTGTAGAGTCAAAATCTAAAAGCTCTAAAATCTCAGATTCATTATAAACAACTGCTACCTTAGTACCATCAGGCGACGCTTTCATTTGACCTATGGTGTCTGCAAGAACATTTACGTTATTACCTACTGCACTAATAACTGGATTAATATTGATACCATTGATATCTATTAGATAAGAAGTAAACTCATTAGAATCGTATTTATGCGCAATCACCCAGACATCCGTACCGTTTGAATGACTTACTGCTGTGATTTTTTCTGTTGTTGGATCATGTAACAAAATATTCTTATCAGTAGTAATTTCACCTAAGCCATTATCTAATGACATATCAACAACACTGTATCTGAGACCACCTGGTGCTGCAAGCGATTGAAGAGTAAAAATATAATATAGATTTTGATTCCCAGGATGCGGGACAATCAGACCAGATTGAGTGCTCGATGAATTACCTTGTAATTGTGAACCATTAGGCATTACTAGATGATTCCTATTATAAACACTTCTTCCATCTGTATAGAATCTAAGATTACCTTGAGAATCGGAGATAGCAGCGCAACCTTCGGCAGTATTTAAATTGCCGTTAACTAGAGCTACAGGCATGCCGCTATTAAAAGTTAATCCAGCGTTTTCTCCAAAATACCAATTACTAGCTTCACCTTGACCATTTAAAATATTAAAGGCTAAAAATAGAACGATTAAATAGATGTAAGGTAATCTCAAGTTTAAGATGCTTTAGACATGCAATTTAATTGGTAAATCGCTTTCGCGAAAGCGAATCATCAAAAACCTAAACGTAAAAAAAAGGCTACTCCTAGAAGTAGCCTTTTTGAAAAGAATAATTGGCTATAATATTACTCTTTAGACAATTTAATATTTTGCACTCCATCTCCAGAAGAGATCTTTGCAATATACATTCCTTGTGAAAGACTAGTTGCATCAAGGTTTATAGATGTTGCACTACCTTCTTTTTGAGTTAATACTAATTTACCGGTAAGATCATAAATCTCTACTGTATCTATAATTGTATTTGCTGATTGAATAGTCCAACTACTTTGAGCAGGATTAGGGTAAGCATTGAATACATTAAGTTTAAAAGAATCAGAGCTAAGTGTTTGTTGAGAGAAATAGATATTATCAACATAAATAAAATCGGACTGTAAATTACTTGATGCATCTATCTTCCACTGAAAGAAGTTTGCTTTTGAGAAACCTCCTGTACCACCAGTACTTCTAGGAGCTGTATTTTCAAAGAAAGAAAGTGGAATTTCAACATGTGTCCAAGCCTCTGACACAATAGCTTCTTGTGGTGCAGCACCACCGATCTCATACCAGTATTCAACAACAGCACCATTATTATCAATGATATAAAATCTAATCTCTGTTGACATGTTATCTGCCCAATAGTCAAATTGTAAGAAGTTGTAAGCGCTTATATCAACAACACCATTTTTACCTTCTCCATAACCAGCAGCGGCTAGATTAAATTTAAAAGTATTATTTACACCCGAAGTTCCTAAATCTACAATATTAGATTGACCAAAATTATAATCGCGTGTCCATGAGTTAGTATATCCACCTGTATCTGTAAAAATAGATAGAACCTCAGCTGCTGGAGCTGTAGGGTCTGGAGCTGCTGTTGCAGGTATAGGATCAACTGGAATCATAGCTCCATTAGGTCCTGTAATATCATCAATATAATAAGTACCTGTAGCAGTATTACCTGGAGTTGAATCTGTAAAGATTACAATAGTAGGATACTCGTTACCTAAACCAGCTCCAAAATCAATACTTACAGTTTGCCAACCCATCATGTTAGTTGTAAACGTTAATTCAGTTGCTCCTGAAGTTCCACCTTCAAATTTCAAAAGGTGCGTTCTTAAAGTTGCATCTGGCGCCCATATTCTCATGGTAATAATGTTTGTTGCATCATTAGAAAGATCTACATAGGTATCTAAACCCATAGCTGCACCATCAAAATCTACACCTGCACCAATCATTTCAAGCACTTGATTAGTTGCATCTGTAGGATCTACAACTACGCTTGCTGCGGTTCCATTAAAAGCGCCAAAGTTATTATCCTCTGGTACTTCAAAGTCTAATGGTAATGACTGTGAAAATCCTGCTATTGAAAACAAGAAAAGCAATAAAGTAATTTTTTTCATTTAATTATTTTTTAAAGTTTAATTTGAGTACTTAAATTTAAAACAATAACGATGTAGTTACACTTATTAAGCCTATACAATAAATCATCATTAAATAATTTACGAGCAAAAAACAAAACCCGAAAACAAAATATTGATTTTCAATTAGTTAAAATATTTACAACGTTTTCGAAAACGACACTTCATGCTTTTTAAGTACAAAATGTTGTGGTAATGTTGAGTAAAATCAGACTCAATTAGATAACTAAAAACTCACTTTATTTAATAATTAGGTGGAAGAGATCTTATTTAGATTTTCGTTCACTTTTAAAACTTTTAAATTATATTGTATTAACTATAGATCTGCTCAAAGCGACTAATATTAAATGTCTAAAAAATCATTTGGGTAAATAGATTAATTTTTCAGAGTTTAAATACCATTATATTTTAGAACGAGGTCAAAAAAAAATGGTTCCCTAAGGAACCATTTAGCAACATAAATAATTATCTAACTACTGATAAACTCTTATGTAATCTACTTCCATAGTACTTTCGACAAACGAAGGGTCTATTACACCACCAAAATCACCACCCATGGCTATATTCATAATAAAGAAGAAGTCCTTATCAAATGGCAATGTTGAATCATTTGCAACTTGATGGAATTGTTGATCATCAACAAAAAACTTTATATCTGTAGCTGTCCATTCAAGCTTGTACACATGAAAATCGGTCGAAACTCCGGTAACGTTTAAATTACCGCCATCAGCATTACCCGCAAAAGCACCAGGATGATGCACTGTACCATAAATAACATCTTGATTATTACCAACATGCTCCATAATATCCATTTCACCAGCTGCTGGCCAAGTGTTAGTTTGATAATCTGAACCTAAAGTCCATATTGCTGGCCATGTACCACCTCCAGTAGGCAGTTTTGCTCTAACTTCTACAGTACCATAGGTAAAGTCATATAGTCCTTCAGACTTTATTCTCGCAGATGTATAATTTGAACCATTAAAATTTTCTGCTTTTGCTGTAATTTTTAAAACACCATTTTCAACTTTTACATTATCGACTCTATCCGTATAAGTTTGTGACTCGTTATTTCCCCCCCATCCATTGGTTCCAGCACCAAGATCATAAGTCCAGTTTGCTGGATCTGGAGCACCATCAACATCAAACTCATCTGACCAAACTAAAGAACCGGTAGTACCGCCACTTGCCGCATTAGGATCATCTGTAGAGAATATATGATACCAGGCGAGGTCACCATTCATAATAGAACGTACAACTAACCTGTTCTCAGAAATTTCAAGAATATCATATAACGATGAATTTATGTAATAACTCATAAAACCATCTCCACTAAACTGCATTGATGTACCTCTTTTTTCATCTTCCGGTACAATTGAATCAGAAGGTAGGAAAGTAACATTTTTAATGCCTGAGGTATCGTAAGCATAACAGTAATCAAACCCATTAGAACCACCTGCAACACCTTCAAATGAACCATTAAAATAGGTCTCTCCACCATTCAACAATTCATAAGTTACATTATCTCCATTTTGAGTAAAAACTAACTGATCCATGTAAAGACACATACTTTCTGGTGCGCCATTCTTCTCAAATGGTGTAGCACTGTAAAATGCTGGGAAATTATTTTCTCCAGGATTAGCTGCATTTGGATCATTAGGACCTACTCCTAAATGTCCAGGCTCTGCAGCTGCCCAATACCATGTTTTAGATAAACCATCACCACCGGTTAAAAAGGTTTTTGCTTCTGCATCATTAAATGCACTAAACACTTCTACTAAAACAACTTTGGAAGTTGAAAGTCCACCAGTACCAGTCGCTATTACGGTAACACTATAAGTACTTACTCCTGGTTCAACAAATTGATGTGTAATTGTACCATCATAAGCTGATCCCGTGCGCATGTCGCCAAAATCATAAGTAAAGTTAATCGCATTATCTGCTGTTGCCGTAAAATCTACTTTACCACTACCATCCCCCCCAAAAGGATTCATCGCATCCTGGCCTTGCACAATAAAACTAACTTCAAGATTAGTAGGTGCTGTAATATCTCCAAATTGCAAATCATCTTCCTGACATGATAAAACTAACAGACTTAGAAAGGCGAAAAAATATGCTTTATTAATAAGTTTCATAATGCGTTTATTAATTTGTTAATTCAATTTCGTCAAAGTAGTAATCAGCTCCAGTTCCAGCGTTTCCAAAATCGAAGAACACGACTATTTTTTGATAATCATTTGAGCTGTTTATTCCAGTGAAGTCAAAAGTTAATTCCTCCCAGCCATTTGCTACCGTATTAGTAACGTCAACCTCTACATTGATATTAGAATCTGCAGAGTTCTCTAATTTCATTTTCACAACGATACCAGATTGAGGAGACCAAGTCTTTAATTTGATTTTTTGTAAACTCGTAAAATCAATAGGAGCATCTAATTCAATGAACGAACCTGCCCAGACTTGTGAACCTGAAGATTTATTAAGGTTTGCCACCATAGCTGTTGTATTTGCTCCAGTTGCATCCGGATTTGCTATTACTGACGTAGCTGCACCACCAAAGTCAGTGAAACTATAATTAAGTGTAGCGTCTTCAAAAGTTACTGGTAATTCTAAAGCTGCCATCCCATCAGTTAAGGCGATATCATCAAAATAGTAGTCAGCACCAGTACCTGCATTACCAAAATCAAAAAACACGACTACACGCTGGTAGTTATTAGCATTAGTAACTCCTGTAAAATCGAATGTAAGCTCTTCCCATGCATTTGCAACTGTATTGATAACATCTACCTCTACATTAATATTAGGATCTGCTAGATTTTCCAATTTCATTTTTACAGTGATACCTGATTGAGGCGACCATGTTTTTATATTAATCATTTGCATTGATGAGAAATCAATAGGGTTATCCAATTCAATGAATGATCCTGCCCACACTTGTGATCCATTTGACTTATTGAGGTTTCCTACCATAGACGAAGTGTTTAATCCTGAAACATCTGGATTAGACGCTACTGATGTATTGGCACCACCAAAGTTGTCAAAACTATAAGTAAGCACATTAGACTCAAAATCTAATGGTAATTCAAGAGCAATAGGGCTTTGGTCTGTTAATTCGATGTTATCAAAATAGAATGTATCTGCATTACCGGCATTCCCAAAATCATAAAATACAATGACCTTTTGATATTGCTGAGTAAGATCTGCAGCAGAAAAATCAAAAATTAAAGTCTCCCATGAGCTCGCAGCTGCTGTAGGCACATCAAGTTCTGTACTGATATTTGAATCTAAAGTATTTTCTAATTTCATCTTCACAATAGCGCCTGCTGGCAAAGGTGACCATGAATCTAATTTTATCTTTTGAAGCGTAGTAAAGTCTATTGCTTCATCTAGTTCTATAACAGTCCCAGCAAAAACTTGCGCTCCAGCTGTCTTTGTAGTTTCAGCTACAAAAGCACTACTGTTACCTGTAGGGTCTGGATTAGCAACTTTCGCGGAAGCAGCTCCACCAAAATCAACAAAACTATAAGCTAGTGTCGCAGATTCAAAATCGATAGGTAGTAAAAATGGATCGATAATAGATACGGTCTCAGTTCCCATAGTTGTAGCAACACCACCACTAAATGCAGTAACCGTTACTATATAATCACCTGTTGAAGTGTACACGTATCCTGTCTCGCCACCTGTGGCAAGGCTTTGTGCAGGTAAAGTCGGGTCTTCACCAAATGTTACTTCAAACATGGTTGCAAAATCTGCTGTAGCCGATACTACTATTCCAAAACTAGAATTAGGATCATCGATAATATCAATAACTAGGTTTTCTGGTGCTCTGAATGAGACCATTAGATCTTTAGTTACTTCAGATATTTTACCATTTAATGAAGTAGCTACCAGTCGAATCGGGTAGTTACCTTCAGTGTAAATGCGCTCAGCACTTTCGCCAGGAAGTAATTCTATGGACTCATCTGTTCCATCACCATAATACAGTTCAAAAAAAGCAGCTCCAGAAGCAGATGGTGTCATCGATACCATTCCACTGTTATCTTGAAGAATATTGAATGTTATATCTAGCTCTTGAGGTGCAATTAAGTTTTGTACTTGACCTGTAAGGTCATCCTCTACACAGCTAACTACAGCCATGAAAGTTATTAGTAAAACACTTAAAAAATAGAATGTCTTTTTCATGTTGATATGATTAATAGTTAGGGTTTTGGTCCCATCGATTGCCCGATAATATAATTTCATCTATAGGAATAGGAAACACTTCATTCTTGCCAGTTATAAAGCCATTAATTTCAGTTGCTGCTCTACCAGTGCGCACTAAATCAAAGAAATGATGACCTTCACCAACTAACTCTACTCTGCGTTCATGATAAATAGCATCTGTCAATGCCGCACCAGTTGCAGTAACTAACGGCATCATAGCTCGCATTCTAACCTCATTGAGGTAATCCCTAGCAATATCATCTCCTAGGTTACCACGGTTATATGCCTCGGCTGCCATTAGGTATACATCTGCAAATCTGATGACTCTATAATTGTTAGGATTAGTAAGGTTTTGATCACCTGTATTTAAATCACCTTGTCTTGCTATATATTTTCTGTTATAATATCCTGTATGCTCAAATCCGGTATTGAAGGTAGCACCATTTGCTGCAGACCAAGCATCAATATCTAATAAGGCGACTGGTAATCTAAGATCATTAGGCTCAAACTCATCGTAAACATCTTGAGTAGGTAAATTAAAACTAAAGCCAGAGTCGAACACCGGACCTGTATAGTTACGTATACCGTTGAAACCGACAGCAACGTTCCCTTCACTACACTGCAGACAACCAAATCCTGCTCCTTCTACATCTGTATACTGTACTTCAAAGACAGATTCAATGTTGTTCTCATTATCATTTTCAAAGATGGTATCGTAGTCATCAACAAGGTCATACGGTCCCATGGTAATTACATCATCTAGGACGCTAGCAGCATCTCCAAATTTATTTTGATATAGATAAACCTTACCTAATAACGCTTGAGCTGCACCTTTAGTAACTCTACCAGTTTCTGTTGTGGTATAATTTAGGTTATCTGCTGCAAAAATAAGATCCAATTCTATTTGCGTGTATACGTCTGCTTTGGGAGTTCTATCAATTTCAAATTGATCTCCAAATAATATTCTTTTATCTACAACTAACGGTACATCACCAAAGAACTTCACTAATTCAAAATAATAATAAGCTCTAAGGAATCTGGTTTCAGCTAACACTTGTTGCTTTTCTGGAAAGTCAATTTTATCTTGAAATTCCATTATATAATTAGCTCGATTAACGCCAGCGTACATCCATCCCCCCCAAATATCTTTAAGTTGATCATTTACAGGTGTGTGCGTCATATCATCGATTTGCTGTATTCCGATTACATCTGTCGCGCTTTCTCCACCAGCGACGGTATTATTAGAAGCTATCTCGCCCAGCATCACATTCATATAGGTACTTTGCAATAAATCATAAGCACCTATTAAAGCACTTTGATAATCTTCTGGAGTGTTGAAAAAGTCTTCAGAGTTTGCATCTCTACTTGCTACATCTACATAGTCATCGGTACAGCTGTTAATAACAACTGCAACACTCAAAATAAGAAATAGGTTTATTATTTTTTCATAATGATGAGATTAAAATTTAACATTAACACCTGCTAGAAATGTACGTGGCACTGGATAGAATCCATAATCAATACCACCACCGATAGGTGCACCATCTGATGCAGATGGATCAAAGCCTCTATATTTAGTAAGCGTGAATAAATTATTAACAGAGACATAAAATCTCATATCTTTAATTTTAAGTGTATCAAGTTTAGCATCTGTAATGGTATAACCGACTTGCATATTTTGAGCTCTTAAAAAAGAACCATCCTCTACATAAAAATCAGAAAAAACTTGATTTGCAGTGGCTCCAGTAGTAACTCTAGGTGTAGAATTGCTTGTTCCTGGACCTGTCCAACGATCTAAATAATTGGTCGTAAGGTTTGTTAAGTTTTGATTACGCTCATAATTACGAACTACATCATTTCCTATAGAAGCATATAGATAAGTCTGCACATCCCAATTCTT
Source organism: Nonlabens ulvanivorans (assembly GCF_000755285.1). GTDB lineage: Bacteria > Bacteroidota > Bacteroidia > Flavobacteriales > Flavobacteriaceae > Nonlabens > Nonlabens ulvanivorans_A. The sequence goes on from NZ_BBMK01000007.1 coordinate 114,143, forward strand.
GTAATTTACAGATAAGTTTAATCCCATAGTTACATCTGGAATAGGGTTTCCTAAATCTGTTCTATCTTCTAAGTTAATAACACCGTCTTCATTAATATCTACATATCTAATATCACCAGGTTGAGCGTTTGCGCCCAAGGCTAGTTGAGAAGGATGTGAAGCTACTTCATTTGCAGTTTGAAAAATACCGCTACTACGATAACCATAGAAATATCCAATAGGTTTGCCAACTTCCATTCTAGATGGTGCTGGTTGCCCTACACCAAAAGATCCTCCTTCTAAAAACCCTACTGAGTTATTAACTTTAAGTACTTCATTTTTCAATGTTGCAAAGTTGTAACTCGCTGTAAATGATAAATTATCATTAATCTTATCTTTATAACTGATAGCAAACTCTAATCCTCTGTTTTCTATATCACCACCATTTATAACTGGTGCGCTTGACCCAGGAGCAGTAACACCTAAGGTACCAGAAACTACTGGCACTAACAGTAAATCCTCAGTTCGTCTTGTATAATAATCAATCGTTACGTTTAATTTATAGTCTAAAAACTCAGCTTCCAACCCGATATCTGCTGTGTACTGTTCTTCCCATTTGATTTCAGGATTAGATATCGCTCCAATTGCTGTTCCAAAGATTAAGTTATCACCTATTACGTAAGCTCCTTCTCCATTAAGCAAAGAGATAAATCTATAATCAGGTATCCTATCGTTACCGATGATACCATAAGATCCTCTTAATTTCAAGAAATTTATGGATTTAGACTCCTCAAGAAAACTTTCCTTACTAAGCACCCAACCAGCAGATGCTGATGGAAAAATTCCAAACTTATTTTCAGGACCAAATTTTGTAGATCCATCACGTCTTATAACACCAGAGAACAAATACTTCCCATCATAATCATATTGTACTCTAGCAAAATGTGATAATAATCTTGCATCATACTCATCACCACCATTTTGAAAATTATCGACTATGTCAGATGCATTCTGTCTATTAGCATTTGAAAAACTATTATCTGGAATATCAAAACCTGTTAAACCATTAAACTTCCCAGTAGTTCTAAATGCAGACATACCTAAAGTCGCATTTAAGTTGTGCGCTTGCGCGAAAGTGTGCTTATAATTAATGAACGCATCATAAGTGTAATCCCTAAAGTAATTACTGTATTCTCCATAAACATTACGAGTTAAGTTAAATACTTTACCTGAACCATAGTCTGCCTCTGGTGCAAAATTATCGCCATAAGCTTCGGCATAATTAAATTGGATTCGGGTTTCAACGGTGAAGTCATCCCAAAACTTATAATTCAGTCCAAAATTTCCGCTAATTTTATCTACTTTGTTAGAATTGAATGTGTTCTCCAATTGATGTACAGGATTAATAACCTCATTCCCTAAGCCTTCCGCAAGAGTAAAATCTCCATTTGTATCCCTAACCGCAAAAGTAGGAGCATTATTGACCGCATTGAATAAAACACTACCTAGACCAGTTTCGGATATCGTACTACGGGAAGTACCTGTGTAGAACAATCCAGTTTTCACCTTTAAATTGCTTAAAAGATCATAATCAAAATTGAATCTTAAAGTAGAACGGGTAAAATTACTTTTTCCTGCTCCTACAATACCATCTTGAGTAAGTAAAGCAGCGCCAAAAGCATAGGCAGCCTTTTCAGTTCCACCTCTTAGTCCTATATTATTATTAAAAATTGGTGCATTACTAAAAACTTCACCTTGCCAATCTGTATCATTTAAACCAACGATGGTAGAAAATGGCGGTGTTTCACCATTATTTGCAAATGCTTCATTTACTAATAAAGCATATTCTTTTGAATTTAAAGTTGGTAATTTTCTAGTTGTTTGTTGAAAACCGACAAAAGCATCATATTCATATTGTAATTTTTGATTTTTACGGCCACCTTTAGTTGTAATTAAAATAACACCATTTGCCGCACGCACGCCATATATACCAGCTGTCGCATCTTTTAAAACGGTATAACTTTCAATATCACCAGGATTAATTACACTCAAGTCCTCAACTACATTTCCATCTACTAATATTAAAGGTCTATTATCACCATTTGTAGAAATACCTCTAATTCTAATATTAGAAGCAGCTCCAGGAGAACCAGATGTAGATGTTACATTGACACCAGCTACCTGACCTTGTAATGCCTGTTCGATTCGAGTAGGTTTTAAGCTCTCTATAGTTTCTGCATTAACTACAGTTATTGCACCAGTGATTTCCCTTTTAGCCTGTGTACCATATCCAACAACAATAATTTGATCTAATGATGCTACATCTTCCTCTAAGACCACTCTTAAGTTAGTACTGACAGGAACTTCTTTAGTAAGATAACCTAGGTAAGATATAATCAATATATCTGATGAAGTAGCAATAACATTGAATTTCCCATCAAGATCTGTGGTGGTTCCAACATTAGTTCCTTTAACAATAATTGAAGCACCTAACAATGGTTCTTGATTTGATCCATCTATTACCACTCCAGAAAATTGAGATTGCTGTGCAAATCCCATTAACGAAAACGTTGTAATAAGAAGAAAGAAAAAGTATTTGTTCATCCTTTTAAAATTTGGTTGGTTAAAATTAATGTGAAGTTTATGTTAATTAAAATTATTAGCGCTACATCATCTCAACATAATGAGAATCATCAATAATATCCCACCGTTCATTCATAAGTAACACATTATCAATAAATAAAATTTAATTTTATTTATAAAAAATTAAATTAAAAAAAAATAAATGAAGTTATGTTGTGGCAATGTTGTAGTTAATTTATTGAATTGTAGTAATCGAAAACGTTGTAGATATCCTAATTAAATGCTCAACATTCATTTTATTCTCAGAATTTTAATAATTCATTCTTATCCCATAGACCCCCCCAATAGGCTCCTACTTCACCTTCATCACCTTTTTTCCAAGACTCATCAAAAGATGAAAAATAAAATAGATCTACACCATTATCTCGAGACCATTTTTGTGTATCTATAAAATATTTCATCGCGTTAATCGTAGATGCATCTGCAGCCTTCAAACTTTCTCCACGACTAGGCCATCCGGTTTCTGTTATAATAACTTTCTTACCATGTCTAGCTGCAGCATTTAAAGTCTGATCAAACATAGCTTTCATATGACTATTTGCATATCCAATAGATGTGCCTTCCCAATAAGGATAACAATTTGATAGAATCACATCAGAATTTTTAATAAGATCTGGATGAACAGAAAACTCATAATAGGCATCTACATAACCTACATTAACTTGAGGAACAGCAGCCTTTACCCTTTGCATATAGACTATAAGCTGTTCAAGAGTCAAGTCATTACGATAAAGCACCTCATTACCTACTGCGGCGATATTTACAAATCCTTCTTTTGCTAACTTGATAAGAGCTATAATCTCTTCTTCATTTTTTTCTAAATCGTCACTTAACCATGCTCCAACCATTGTCTTTAGACCATGTTTATGTGCCATTTCAGGCACAAATTCGTTTCCTTCAATACATGAAAACGATCGGACCCATTTAGTAAAAGGCTTTATAATTTTTATTCTTCTCTCTACTTGTTCTTTGGTAATTTTATCTCCAGGCTCTTGACCATCCTCATACATACTAAAACAAATGCCGTGCATTCCGTTCATAAGAGTATCACGCCATAGTTTTTTCAACTCAGATTCAGAATAATTAGAAAGCTCAATACCACTGACATGAATATTACTGACTCCATTTTCTTTAAAAAATTGATCTTTTCTAAATGACATTGTTTAATATTTAAAATTTTCGTCCTTATCCCATATTCCCCCATCTTGCTCCTACATCACCTTCTTGATGAACTTTCCATGATTCATCAAACGATGAGAAGTAAAACATTTCTACTCCTTTATCTTTAGACCAGTTAGTAACATTTACAAAATACTTCATTGCATTAATCATAGATGGAACTGCTTCTAGATTTTCTGATCCTTCATTAGGCCAACCTGTTTCTGTAATAATAATTGGTTTTTCTCCAGCAACTTGTTTCACCATTTCATACATCTCATTAAGATAAGCAGTAGATTTCCCTATTGCGCAACCTTCCCAGAATGGATAACAATTGATCAATATGACATCGCATATTTCTATAAGTTCTGGGTGATCCACAAATTGATAGTAGGCATCTACATACCCTACAGGAATATTGGGAAGAGCTTTTTTAACTCGTTTAAGATAATCAATTACGGCTTCCATGGGTAATTCATCTCTTAGAAGTACCTCATTACCTACCACCGCTATGTCAACTTGACCTTTATTAGCTAGGTCTATTAAACTCTCGATTTCTAAATTATTTTGAGCCTCGTTGCCACTAACCCATGCTCCTATCATTGATTTAAGACCTTTTGAACGAGCAGAAAGAGGAATTAACTCATTTCCATTTCTACTAGAAAATGAACGTATCCAAGAAGTATATGGAGCTATAACTTCCATTCGCTCATCGATTTGAGTGCCACTTAATCTCTGGTTTACATTTTGTCCTTCTCTATAGGGACTAAAACATATACCATGAAGCTTTGAGCTTAGAGATTTCTGGAAAGCTGATTTCAATTCGTCTAAAGAAATATCATCTTTAACATCAGTTAAATAAGTACTTTTACCTTTTAAAGACATTAAAGACTCTAACTTATTTAAACCATAAAAAGAAGTATTTAATCCTGCATTTAAGCTTTTACGTTTATCTAATTGTGATCGAATCTCACTAGCTCTTTCTTCAGTCACATCATAGTTGCGCATGATAAACATTGCAGCCAAAGTTCCTAACATTGGAAAAAAGCAGAAAAAAGCATGTAACCCATCAACCGCTCCTTGCTGCTCTAATGTAGCCAAATCAGAATCAAACCCTACTAACCAAATAATTCCACCACTCAATGCTCCTGCAATTGCATAACCAACCTTTACCATCCACCAATAAATTGCTCCAAAGGTTCCTTCTCTTCTCTTACCAGTATTTAGTTCATCAATATCTATCACATCGGCAGTCATAGACATCATGATTGTAAACAAACTACCAATACCAAACGAGAAAAATGGAAGTGCAAATATGTACAACCATGGTTTACCAGGTATGAACAAGAAATAAAGCATTACATACCCTATGATTGATATGCTTTGGCAGATCATAAATGCTTTCTTCTTTCCTAATTTTTTAGAAAGTGCTGTCACGATAGGAATCACAATAAAAGTTGTTCCTAATGCACCTAAACAACCAAATAGTGAAACCCAAACACCTGATGCCCCTGCGTCTCCATTGAACAGCTTGTAAACGATCACAAAAAACGTAAGTGACGCAACCGTATTGAAAGCATTAAAAATAAAAAACGTCGATAAACATAACTTTCTAAATTCCTTAATCTTGAAAGCTTCTTTAAAACTGTCTCTTATTTTTGTTAAGCTACCACCGATATTTGATAAATTTAACGGCTCATAATCTTCATTGAGAGTCGATTTACTTTTGATAAAAATAGCAGGAACCATTGCACAAACAGCACAAGGAATGGCTACCCAAATTGCAAGTTCTCGTGCGGCAACATCTGCAGATGGGAACCACTCAGGATCGTACATTATTAACCAAAACAATGGTGCAATAACCCAAGCCCATTGCCCAATCCATTGAGCAACAGCCATGATGTTAGTACGTTCATGAAAATCATCACTCATTTCATATCCCATAGCTACATATGGTACACTAAATAATGTAAGGCCTAAGTAAAATATAATCGACCAGAAAAAGAAATACCAAAAGTTATATTCTAAAGAATTTTCTTTAAATAGTTGCCACATAAAAATATAAGCAACACCCATTATAATTGATCCTATTAAAACATAGACACGTCTTCTTCCCCATCTAGACTTTGTATTATCAGACACAAAACCCATTATAGGATCAGTAATAGCATCTAACAGTCGTGGAAATAAATATATCATTCCCCACATCAATCCCGTAAATTTCAAGTCCTCAACCAGCACTACCATAAAAATCCCTAAAATCGCAGGAAACATTTGATTAGCAAACATTCCTACTCCAAAGGCTAATTTTTGACCAAATGGAACTTTGTTTATAATGGTAGACATATAATTTAGTTTTTAGTTGGTATAATCACAGTTTGTAAGCTTTGTGGACCTAGGTTGATATTAACCACGCTTTCGCGAAAGCGTAATTCATAGTTTTTATCTTTCATTCCTTCATTGAAAATCACAAAAGCAATCGTACCATCAGGGTTTTTTGCAGCGGTAACCATAAGATCTTTATCTGAATTTTGAACATCTATTACCTCTGCTCCAGGTCGTATGTACTTACTGAAATGTGCCATGGTATAATAAAGTGGAGTAAAATAAACCTCGTCATTATCTGGATCTACAATTACAGGTGCCACACACCAGTTCTTGAACCAGTTAGGTCCACCTTGACGATCTAGAACCATATTCCAGTCGACCCAACCGTCTACCCAATTATTCATACAACCTATAATATCACGGGCATAACGATTTACTGGAGCATATTTAGGATGTAAATGTTTATCTTCTTCTCTTGCCCAGTCCCAGCCCCCCCAATCTGTCGACTCTTTAGACCAATACCACTTATCATTTCTCCATTCTGGTACTTGTGAATCTACACAACCTTCAGTCTCAATCAGATATTTATCTGGTGCTTTAAAATGAGCATATTGTAGATCTTCAGCAAAATAATCATATGTACTTTCATACCAGTGAATCGCTGTACCGTCATAATATTTTGAAGTAGCCTCATCTTTATACATGACGTCTACCCATTCTTTAATTCCTGCTCTATTCTGATCGTAACCCAAAATGATTTTATCACCGTGGCCATCCTTTTCTAATTTAGGACCTAGATGATGCTGGACAAAGTCTGTCATCTCTTGTGGTGTGTAATGCATACTTTCCCAGTTGTCACCATTGCCATGTGGTTCATTCTCCACAGTAAAGCCCCATATAGGAATACCTTCGGCCTCATAAGCGTCTACATATTTTGAAAAGAAAAGTGCCCATGTATCATAATATTTAGGTAGTAACTTACCACCTACCCATGCATTATTATCTTTCATCCACGGCGCTGCTGTCCATGGAGAAGCAAATATTTTAAATCCATCATCAGACGCAGCCATGGCATCCTTAATCATGGGAATTAAGTCATCGCGATCTTCTTGTATAGTGAAGTGCTCTAACTCCATATCATCGACAACAGGCGAATAAGAATATTGTGACAATGAGAAATCACAACTGTTCATATGCGTGCGTGTTAGTGAGTAATTTGCACCTTCATTAGAAAAATAGGCGTCAATTATAGAGTCTCTATTTTTTTACTTAATCGATTTAGTAAATAGGCAGAACTTTCTGTAAATGCGCCGCCGAAACCAGTAATTTTCTGGTAAGTGATACTGTCATTTATAGTAATAACAGTGGTGCTATCTTTTACTTCAAATGGTGTAACGCGAGTTAAGTTATTACCTGCTGCAGACGTCTCGTAAACCTCAACATCAAGCGTACTATGTTCTTCTTTACAGCTCATTATTACACTGATTATAATGACTAGTAATAAACAGGTCGGTAAGTTTTTCCATCTATTCATATCCTTTAAAATTTGATTTTACTGCTGGTAAATGCACAGCCTTCATAAGTTGTACTTTGTTACCATCATAAGTTTTAGAAATTGAATGACCATTTCTAGTAAGACCTTCAAATACATTTTTATCAACTAAATCCCATAGTCCATATTTTACTTTTCCGTTAATAGTAAATAGTCCAAAATGATTTTCTGAACCTTGTGGATTTGTCGCGTCTTTCCATTGCTCATCAAAAGCCTCAAAATAGAAACAAGAGATTTTATTCTTTCTAGTCCATTCTCTAGTGGCCTGATAGTATAATCCAGACTTAAACTCATCTGTAGCCTTTGACCCATTATTACCATATAAACCACTAGAATATGTTGCCCATCCAGTTTCACCAATGTGAATTGGTTTATCGACACCTATTGACTTCATGTATTCATAAACACGATTGTATTGATCCATCGCATAGCCTATAGATCGCTCCATTGACTTCTCTACTTTTTGTTCCTTAGAAAGTGTACTTTCTTCCGGAGAGTTCCCCCCAAAATATTGGGTTATAATGAGTATCATGCATAGGGTAAGTATGCATCGAGATATAATCTACGGCTTTAATTAATTGATTTAATTCTGTCGTATGATATACGTCTTCGCCACCACCCCATGAAGCAAAGTTGTCAGAGCTAGTAATCCATAAATCCTTAGATAGTTCTCCTTTTTTCTTAAGATTTTGAAGATGGCTTACCCATTTAAGAATCACGGCAGGTTGCACATAGTAACTTGTCGCCCATTTTACCATTGCCTCATTACCTACTGCGATAATTTTAATGATATCTGGATACTGTTGCGCTAATTGTACTGCACGATCAATCTCTGCAGCATTATTTTCACTTTCTATATTATGATCTGGCTCTATTGCCGTCCAAGCATTTTTACAATCTATCCATGCACCCAGCATGACATACATTTCAAAACCTGGTTGCTCTCTTTTTAACTCGTCAATCGCTTTAACCACGTTTGTAGCCATAGGTAATTGCATGTTATAAGTACGCAGGATTTTTACATTCATAGCTGCAAGAATTTTCATATCATTCTTGATTTGCCCTATGGATGGCTGTATATCTCTAGAAGTACTGCGGTAACCACCGTATGAGATCGCTAGATAATCTGGGTTAGATAAGATAGCACTTGCTGTCATTGTATTTGCTTCTGTTACTAGAGGTTTATTTTCATTAACATCTTTGCATGCTGTCACTAAAACCAACAGCATGATAAATAAAGATTTGATATGAAACTTCATAACTCGTTTTAATTATTAAGATGATTAGTTATCGCTTTCGCGAAAGCGATAACTAATCATCCATCTTATTTTTACTTATTAAGATTTACTTTTATAACCTTAATTTTATGTGCGCGTTGAAATAACATTTCACTTGTTTTTCTATCTAGCTCAGTCCATCAAAAGTTATTTGATCACCATCAGTGAACATAACTAGTATATTTTCAGCGATGCTTTGGGTATAGATAACTGGCACCTGACAATATGTAAATGCCAGTGATCCTTTATTGACTTTTATAGATTGCTTCTTTTGATTTACATCTACATAATTAAAGTCTTGATTAGTTTTTAAAAACTCTAGTTTGCGCAGCATGCTAGGTTTAAATGAAAGCATACCATTAGTAACCACGAGACCTAGCTCGCCAAAACGGCTCAAGATATCTTCCTTAACCTGCCCAGTCATTCCTGGTTGTTGAGCACCTTTTGTACCTGGCGTATGTGAATATGGATCTGTAGGTACCGCACCATACAATTCTGGTGATTTATGAGCTCCGATTCCTGCTTGAATCTCAAAATAGTGATCAAACATTTTCCCGATGATCTTATCGTTAGCACCTTCATTAACTGCTTTTAAACAGCACTCTTGTACTGCAAGCAATAGTTTAGAAACCATATGCCAGTATATAGAACCTAATCCTTCATAGCCGAAGAATGTACCCGACCTACCGGTAAAGGCTTTATGATTAAAAACCGCTTCAAAAGTTTTCTCTAGTTGTCTTTGTTCGGTTTGAACTAAGTCTTTATAATCGCCATTAGATAAATTCTTCAATGCTTTTTTAAGACTGTTAACGTTATTAAAGTTAGCATTGAAGTGATAGTCTCCAGTATTATCTTGAACTACTATTTGTTGATTACCGTTTTTAAGAAGTTGCTGCAGTAATTGTGACTTTGCAACCAGTTCTTGAGGTATTATATTCTTCTCCTCAAATCCAGGTAAATCTTTATTAGGGTACAGGATATAGCTGTACTGGTCTTCTCTAAATAGTGCGCTGGATTTTAATCCATCCATTACCTCAAGTGCCTGTTTAGAGTTTAAGTAACCAGAACTTAAAACTGCTACCTGACCTTCTAACATTTCAGATAAGTATGAAACACTTACGTCTCCATTATCTTCTATGGTCATCAGATTATAGGCATGGTACATGCCATCTGCACGTTTATTTGCGTCTATACTGTGGTCTAAGTATTTTAAAGTAGTTTCTATGAATTCTAGTACGCTACTTTTTGAAATATCTTTTTTATCGCCTGAGAAGTTGTTGTTGTAAATTCTAGTTCTATAGTTACTTGCTGGTTGAGAAACGCCATCTAGAACAGCTCTACGTTGTGTATCATTCATAGCACCATCAAGTAATCCATAATGATCCTTTAAGGTCTTGCTTACACCTGCAAAAAATACTTCTAACTCCTGAGAAACTGCAGTAGTTTCAAAATCAGCATTTTTAATGAAGTCATTAAAGTAGTTTAAGAAACGTCTTAGGTAGTATAATGTTACCATGGAAACTCCATTTCCTACCAGCGCATTATTTGCATCGTTCCATTCTGGACGTTGAGTGTTTAACCATATACCAGCTTCAGGGATAAGATTAGAAACTTTAGCAAGAACCGTTGCTAGTAATTTTTCAACTAGATTTACTCTATAAATATGACCTGATGTGTCTCTTAATAACGCACCATCTGCTCCTACTTCTTCTCTTCTTTCTTCTATGACTTCTTGTAAACGATAATCGAAGTCTATGGTGTCTTTAGGATTCTCTAAGATATCTGCATACTCCTTAATTTTATAAGGAACGTTTGCATAAACAAATAGATCTTCATTTAAGAAGCTATCCAACTTACCAGGATAGTAATCTTTAATAAACTCTAAGAATTTAAGTAGATAAATGATCTGGTGATCACCCCCCCAATATCCTATATAAGACCACGGATCATCTTCTTCTATAACTTCCCAATCAAATCCACCTTTAGTAACTCTATATGGGTTATATCCATCAAACGTGGTTGCGTTTAAGAACTTATGAATCATTCCATCTATAAACTCAGGATAGGAATGTGCCAGTGCTTCCCAATTCTGGAAAATATCACGCCAGTTACCTTCATAGTCCAAGATTTTTGACCCATCTACTTCACTACGTGTATTGATTGAAAACTTATTCCATGGGCGACTAGGATCTCCATGTCTCCTACTAAATTTAAGTGGCAGATACTCTATAACTAACCTTTTAAAATCTGCATGATTACTTGAGTAAGCAATTTTTGTTATAAGATCGTGATTAAATGTATCTGGTAGCTCTTTAAGCAAGTCTATACAGTCATTATAAACGTTTCTATTTGCTGCTTTTAAATATTCTTCAAAATCATCTTTTTCAATAACGTAGTTGTTATCAAAAATCCCACCTCGCATGATATTAAACATCGTGTTTGCAAAGTGTCGGTTATTAGTCAATGGATCTGCAGTTAATTGCAATCCGTCTGACGCTGCTATTAGATTGATAAGTTTTTGCGAACCTAATTCTATATTTTCTTTAATCTTGTTGATGAGATGTGCATCTGTCTCAATCTGTTTTGAAATATCATTAATAGAGACGATATTCTTATTAACGTCTGCCATGTAATACCATTCCTTACCACTGTTTCCAGCAACTTCCATTTCTGAAACTGTGAAATAAGCGCCTTTCTCTGCCTTTATATCAGTCTCTCCAAGAACATTGAAACCTTTTCTAAACCTATCTAATTGAAGACTGGATAATAAATAAGTAGGACTATCTAAATTTAAAGACCATACAATATTTGCCTTAAGCGCTTCACTAGGCTCTGCTTTATCAACAATTACTGCACTAAGCGCTATAATGCCTATTCCTGTTTCTTCTTTAAGTTCAGAACGTTTATACGCATCAACTAGATTGCTAGAAGCTTTTTGCAAATCCTCTCCTACTGTTGCAGGTAATAAGTTTTGTAATCCATCTAGAACAGTCATTTTCACTTTATCTGAACTACCATTAATGATTTCAGACTTTTTCACAAAACCATAGATATCACTTGAATTCCATGAATATCTATAGGTTAAGTTCAAATCATGGTTGATCTCTTCAAAAACCAACTTATTACCATATACGTTTTTATATAAATTACGCGAGGTTTTATAAATCCCAGTATATCTATTTGAGAAAGGTTCCCATAGTAAATCGCGGTCTTCTTTATGAAGTCTAATAATCGTTTTACTTCCTGTTATATCATTAGATTCTGTAATTTTATCATCGGTATAGTATGGGAATAATGCAGCGTCACTGTTTTTACGACCTGCAGTAAGGCCACCATTACTAGAGATAAACATCCAGTGATTTGAATCGCTTACAATGCTCATAAAAAATGGTCGCATCGCATCATGATTACTTATTTTATAATATTTCTCATTTTGAAAATCGACTAGCTCTCCTTTTACTTCATTATATTGAGAAGTGGCTTTTAGATTTCCTAGATATATTTCTTTATTGGTCATTATTTTAAATTATAGTAAAACTGCTATTAGAATTTGAAATTGATTAAAATGCAAGATGCTATTGATGATCCCGCTTTCGCGAAAGCGTCATGCAAAATCTTAAATCAATATGTTATTATTTACTCGTAGATGCGTATATAATCCACATACATAGTTTGAGGAAAAACCGTTTGTTGAGTTGGAGCTCCTACAAAAGAACCACCTACTGCAAGATTCATAATAATGTAGAAGTCGTTATCATTAAAAACCCATTCTCCATTCACATCATCTGGCGTAATCTGATTGTACAGCACATCATCGACATAATAGTTAATGTAATCTGGTCCCCCATTCTATACCAAAAATGTGAAAGTCTGTATCAAATCGATCATTTACGAGGTCATAGGATTTAGTAACAGCATTACCACCAGAATAGCCTGGTCCATGTACACTACCCAAAACAATTGTAGGATCCTGACCACGGTATTCCATGATATCAATTTCCCCTATTTGAGGCCATATTTGCGTCCCGTTTGCATCATCTCCTAACATCCAAAAGGCAGGCCAGATACCATGTCCCCCATGGTAGTTTAATTCTAGCTTCAAAACGACCAAATTTTCTTTGATACTTTCCTTTGGTTAGCATTCTAGCAGATGTAAATCCAGCACCTTGAAAATTTTCTTGAAGGGCTGTTATTTTTAGCATACCATTTTCAACGTTTACGTTTTCTGTACGATCGGTATAATATTGTAATTCGTTATTTCCCCCCCATCCTGGTATACCTTGGTCTGCACCATTACCGATATCAAATCCCCCCCATAAAGTTGGGTCTGGAGCTCCATCTACATCAAACTCATCTGAAAGGACTAAGTTTTTTAACGTAGTCACTGTTTGCTTTTCATCTGTAGAACAGCTACTACCTAATAGTATAAAACTTACAGCTATGGATAGAACAGATAATTTATACATGGTGTGATTTTTTTTAATTTCATAATTCTTGTCTTTCTCCTATTAATTACGGAAGTATAAATTATCGATATAAACATCTGCACTTTCAAAAGGCTGAGCTACAATTATATACTGACCTATATTTGAAGTGTTTAACAATCCGGTAAAATCTGTCAGTGGTATATCATGGCTTACCCATTGTCCTGTTGCTGGATTAGAAATGGTAATCTCATGTTCAGAATCATCTGGTGTACCTATCGTATTATCTGCTCCTAAGTCAACCAATTTAATAGCAAAGGATGAATAGTTTGCAGACCAAGTGTCTATTCTTAAATGTGTCATGGCACTGGCGTCTACAGTACTTGAAATAGTTTCAATGCCAGCAAATCCTAATGAAGTATATTTCTTTATATTATCACCTGCAACTACTTCATCAGTGAGTACCGTAGGTGTTGATGACCATGGCGTTCTAAACGTATCCACGGCTACATCTGTATAGGCATCACTGTAGAGTGAAATCACATTAGATGCGGCATCTGATGGAATTGCAGCCGCCGTGGTAGGTGATGTAGGTTCTCCATAGAAATAGATATTGTCCAAATAAAAGTTAGGTAGTACAGAAAAATTAACGGTCTCGTATATAATAAGGCCGATGTTATTTCTTTGAGTAAGAGTAATTGGAATTTCAAGTGTTGCCCACGTATCTGCAGTAAAATCAGAGCTATTAAAAAATACTTGTTGGCGTGTATCGTCTCCACCACCATCAACCTGATCAGGACCAAAATCAACTATAGATATTAAGAAATCGAGACCTGCTGGAACACTACCAGGTATGTACATATTTAAATGTAAGTTGGACTTTTCAGTAGCATCAACTGTTGGGTTTGCAAATTGATTCCCCACAAAATTGAAGTTTGTATAGTTTAAAATATTATCACCATTAACTACAAAATCAGCAGATAATGTAGTTTGAAATGGTTCCCAAAAGCCATTATAAAAATCTACAGGAACATTAGTATAAGTGTCACTAAATATTGAAGACACGTTAGCAGGATTTCTTGTAGGTACTGGTGCCAAAACAAAATTACCTAAGGAATTAATAGTTATAGAACCAGATGCATCATTACCACCTAGAGAAGCTGTAATCTCACTAGTACCCGAAGTGATTACACTTATAATACCAGTAGCATCAACGGTAGCAACATTAGTATCTGAAGAGTTGAACTCAAAATAAGCAGGTGCTGCCACTACTGATATATCGCCAGCAGAAGCTACATTGAACGTTTGCATTAAATCAGTTACTGGAGTTGTTACGCCAGTAAAAGAGCTTGCTGTAACGTCTTGTCCGTTTACAATGGAAGGCCTAGGTTGAGCTATAGTACCTAACTTTTCAAATTTCAGTTCATCAATCCATAAGGTATACCCAGAACCACCAGTTCCCTGAGTTCCTGCAGCATATCTTAACATACCTCGTTCTTGAGTTAATTTTGAAGGATCTGGAATAGGTACGATATATTTAGTCCAATTAGTTCCAATACTCACATTAGTTCTAGTTGCAACAAATCTATTTTCTAAAAAATCCTCTCCAAAACCTAGTTCACCAATCATAACACCTTGCGATGCTTTTGCCCAGAATGTTAAAGCGTCGTATCCTGTTAGATCGCGTCCAGCACCATCTATTCTAAAAATTCCACCGGCATAAGCACCTTCTGGATCATTATCGTTAGGTACATCTATTCTTATAGATGCGGCACTTTGATATCCTTCAGAGTTATCAACAGAAAAAGCGGTAAACTTTGAATCTGCATATGGGAAATAAAAATCACTTCCCAATCCAATCGGTGTATCGATAAAAATTTCTCCTGTTTTAGGAAATGTTGCAGCAACAACATCGTCTGACAAATCTCTTTCACAACTAACGGTTAATGAGAATACCGATAGTAAAAAAGAAACTTTTAAAAAATTAATGTTTGAATTTTTCATTTCTATTATCTTTTTATTTACCTATATTAATATGAACATAGGTTCTTATTTCCCATTCAGATCCATTAGGGAATCCAACTGGGCTTATGATTGGTTGATTAGCAAAAGGTTCTGCTTGATTAGGGCTATATCTAGGTGAAAATTCATTAAGAGATCTCCAAGTTCCCATGATACCAATTCTGGTATCTGGCAGGATAAACCAATCTGGCTTACCAAGAGATGTAGAGATATCTAAAGACATTTGCAGCGGATAAGTAAGATTAAAATCTCTATGATAATCAAAAGGACCCCCCCAATCATTAACTTTTACTGCTCCTGTAACTTTTACTTTTTTATAAATGAACCTTACATCACCACCACCACGTTTAATTAATCTTTCATCACTACCATTTGCTTGCGCGGTACCGTAATACATGTTTGCAATTAAACCTAATTCTGGTGTTAACTTAGAAACAACTCTTGAATGTGCTTCCCACAAATCTTCTGCAGGTGCAGAGTTAGGAAAAATCAAGAAATCTCGTGTGTCAGAAAATCCAATAGCTGCATCTTGCGCCGTTGGATGCTTGCGATAAACAAAACCGATATTCATAGCAAATTTTGCATCTTCAGACCTATCATTATCCCATTCATACATCCATGTTGCTGGAGTTGGGTCATAACTCAATAAGATTTCACCTGCTGTAGTTTCTCTGTTGCTTCTTACAGAGAAAGGATCTTGAATTATATTTCTAAGTCTTCCAGGAGCTCCCACATCGTTAGGCATAGGACCTACTATTGGTTTTTGCCATAAAAAGTTAGGTGCTATTTGGAAGTCACCAACAGAGTAAGTGAAACCAGCTAAAACGTTAGTCTGATTTCCTCCTCCAGATTCTTTTAATCTCCATCCGGTGAACGTTTGTGTATAATCACCTCCATTACTAGCAACTAAGCCAAATGCTCCAGCTTGTGCATATGCATTCACTCTACCACTTTGGTAAGTCATTTTGATCTTACCACCAAAATTATCAGAAGCTTGAATCTTGTCAGTTAATACCGTATAATTCCCAGATGTACCTTCAGCTACTTGAAACTCTCGTCCATTAAGCGGTGATCCACCCCCCCAAATACCACCTACTTCTAGACCAATATCTCCAAATTTACGAGCGGCATGAAACGTTACTCTTCTCGTCTTAGGCTGTGGAATAGCGATAGAACTTACTGCTCCACCTAAATTATCAAGATCCTCGTGGTAGATACCTGTTAGATTATATTTACCAACTTGACGACTATATTTTAAAAGTATCGCAGGATTTGCACCCCCCACCAAAGTTGAGGACCAAAAGCTGCTTTAAAACCTTTAAGTGCTCTTTTTCCATCCACTTCCATCCCAAGAGTCTCTCCATTGTAAATATCTAAATTAGGTCCATAATTTGCCTCTGGATAAAGTCCGAAAAAATCTCCTTCATAACCCCCCCAATGATAATGTCCTGTTCTATAAAAACCTCTTGCATCAAAATCTTTTGCATTCCATTCATAACTTGCATTATAAATTTGGACTCTATTTTGATCAATAAGGTCAATTGCACCATCTTGTGAGTCAACAGTTATTTGTCTACCTCTATTCTCATAAAAGATTTCATTAATAGGATTCTCAGCAACATTACCTAATATATTGACATTAACCTCTGCTCTCATATTTGCAGCAGGATTTCCTTCAACTCCAATAAAATAGGACTGCATGTGATCAAAACCTTGTTCATCAGGAACAGCATCAGAATTCGGGTCAGCTACTTCAGGTGTTGTAATCAAAGAACCACCCGTGCTAAACGTTGTAAATTTTGCACTTAAATTACTGATACGTATTTTTTCACTGTTACCACCACCACTCATTGCTGCTTTATCACCGCGCGCTCTTAGTACGGCGTCCATTAGATTAATATTCTTAAAATAGTTATCTACAAAATTTAAATCAATATTAGACCCGTAAGGATTTAATTTATGCACCTCTTTAAGCGTATAGTAAGCTGCTCGAGGATATAATGTGTAAAGTCCACGAGGATTTGTAGGTCCTTTAGCGCAAATACCAAACCATTCCTCATTCATATTATTCTCTCCAGGCTCTAAATCAAGATCATATCCTCCGTTTGACCACGATGCATTATTGTCGTGTACATCCAGATTCTTAGTCTGTCCAAACTTCCACCAGCCATCACTAAATTGAAACGTAAATCCACCGATTGAATTTCCTGCCATTCCCATACCAGCAGCATTTTTGTAGATATCTTTCCAATTATTAAGCATGTAATAGGCCTGAGATTTTTGATCTTCTTGATTTTCTATAGCATTAAAAGCGTCAGCTCCAAACTCAGTAAACATTAAAGGCTTATTAAGTTTCTCTTTCACCGTCTGAAACGCATCTGTAAAAGTCTTACCACGGTACATGTTAGTACCTAATATATCAATGTCCTTGCACTCTTCAGCAATAACATCTATAAATAACAAATCCCCATTACAAATTGCCATAGGATGATTACTGTCAATAGCTTTCATTTGAACTACAGCTTCATTGAATATTTTATACAACGATCTAGCACGTTGAGTAGATTTTCTATCCTCTAAAGGAATATCTTCTGTTTCTGCACCATCCCAGAAGAGACCATAATTATTCTCATTACCTAATAAGAACATTAAAATACCTCGTGTATCCTTATATGTTGAAACCATATCGGTAGCTTCTGAAAGCAAAAGTGCTCTCGTAGCCTTATCACTGTACTCTGTATTAGCTACCCATGACCCATTTACATTTAAACCATATCTACCAAAAGAATGATTAAGCATCGTGTAAATTCCATAGTTATCATATATATAAGTAATCCATTTCGATGGAACTCCTGTATACTGTCTAATAGTATTAACGCCCATATTTTGAAGCAGGCCCATTTCGGCATCTAGAGCCGCTTTAATAACTTCATCTGATTGCTTCCATAAACTGTAATTAAAATTGGTGCCAATAGGAAAGTAATCCCAATTCATACCATTAATGATAAAGTTCATTCTCTACTAAAAGGATATGACCATTTTCATCAGATCTTAATGAAATTTCAGGATTTTGAGCAAAAGCTGCTAATCCAAAAAGCAACCATGCGATGCTTAAATAGATATTCTTCATATTAAATAATTTGGAAGCTTTCAGAAATCGATTTCGTTATTCAACGTAAAAGTGAAAACCTAAAATTTATATATGCTAAAATATCTTTGTTATTTCATATAAAAAAGAAACTAACTACAACAAAAAGCATACATTTTACAAAAAAACACATGATAATAAGTCAGTCACCGATAATACAATTAAACACTTTTAAATCAAGCACTTAATCAGTATCGTAAACCATAAATAAATGAATAATTAAATACATGTTGTATTAATGTTGAGTTATTATGTCTGTGAATCGACAAAACTTATATCTCAACAATGTAACTCGTAAGACTATCCTCTCGGGACAAATCTAATTTTTTACGCAAACGATATCGTTTTATCTCAACACTTCTAGGAGAAATATTTAATAGTGGAGCAATTTCTTTAGATGATAGATTTAACCTTAGATAAACACAAAGTCTTAAATCACCAGATGTTAGTGAAGGATGTAATTCTTTTATCTTTTTGAAAAAATCTTTATCAGCATTATTAAAGGCTTCTTCAAAGGTTAACCAATCTTGTTTACTGTTAAGATTTTTATCTAGCATCTTTTTTAACGATTTAGACTCTACAGTTTTAGGGAGATTATTCAATTCCTCTTTTAATTCATTAAGAGTTTCATTTTTCTTTATCATCGCCATAGTAGAAATAGCAAGTTCCTTATTTCTATGTTCAATATCTCCTCTTAATTTTGCATTACGCAATTCGATTAAATTCTTTTCATTGGTAAGATTCTTAAGCTCTAATTCTTTTTGTTGTTTGAGAAGCGCTCTCTCTTTTTGTCTTTTAAAGTACCATATATAAAATCCATTCAACAATATTATTAATATAATCAACAGAATTATGTAAATAGCTATAGCAGTATTAGTTAAGTAATATGGTCTCGCAATAGTGAAGCTATATGTACCTGTGTTAGTAGATATGGATTCATTGATTCTAGATCTTACCTCAAAACTATAATTTCCATAAGAGAGATTTTTTAATTCTACAGATGTATTCTTAGTCCAATTACTCCATGAATCATTAAGCTCTAATACTCTATATTGATACATTACAGTATTTAATGAATTGTAAGATGGCGCACTATATTGAATTTGTAAAAAGCTATCCTTATAGGGTATCGTAGGTGTTTCATTTAACCCATGCAATTGATATTCATCGTCTTGAAATGATTTGACGTTATTAATAAATATCTTATTTGTGGTAACCGTTTGTTTATTCTGATTCAAGGTAGTGTAGCCATATGATGAACCAATCAAATATTCATTAAAACCTAAATCCGTTAAGTTTTCATACCCTACTTTTTCATTTCTCAATTCTTTACTTAAAAACACTTTTTCTATAGAATAGGTTCCATCAATATCTTCAATACTAATCTTAGAAAGATGATCTTTATTAAAAAGCCATAAATAGCCATTACTTTTAACCAAAGTACCAGATGTATAAACATCCTTTATTACAAGTTTACTTAGTTCTTCATTTAAAGTAAAAGTGTTTTGATTATATGGTTTTGTATAAACAGCGTCTCGTTTTGCATAGATAATATTATCCTTAAACATTATCATATCTGAACCTATTCCTTTTCCTAAGGTTTTTACCGTGTCAATTCTTTGAATAGACGTTAAGGAATCATTTAAGGACAATTTAAACACGCCTTTATATTCATGATTTACATAAATATTTTTTTCATTATCAACCACAAAATCTTTTGAACTGATATTGAATCCTCTTATTTTATTTCTAACTTTCCATGTAAAGCCTTGTTTAGATAAAAAATACAATCCATTATAAGTTCCAGCTAGTAGCAAGTTAGAATCATCGCTAATTTGATGAATCTGCCACGTTCCAATAGTTCTAGGAATGCGTTTTGCCTCATTATTGTTTACTTCAAATATTCCAGCATGATGATTACAATATAATTGCCCATTAATACTTGTTATAGACCAAACCTGTCCTTGTGTGCCTTCAATGAAAGTAAATTCTAATGAATCATCCTTTTTATAAAACAAACCTTGGTTAGTTCCAACATATAGAATATCACCAGACTTATAAGAGGCATACACCGTACCTAGCTCACCATCTCTATCACGATAAATGCTATAAGCAGAATCTACATTCACAGAACTAATTCCATTATCAAGACCTAACCACACATTTTTACTAGAGTCTTCAAAAATTGTTAGACATGTATTATTTATTAAACCATCACTTTGATTGATAACATAATTAGTAGTACCGTCAAGGCTCATTGAAACAACTCCATTAGAAATTGTTCCCAACATTAAACTACCATTGCTTAAAAAGAGAGCATTGTATACAGTAAGATCTAGATTCAAGTCAGATCGTGCAACTAGAACAGGTTCATTGTTTACTAATCTATATAAATCTGCATTTTCAGTTAAAAAATGAACTTGAGATTCATGTTCAAATAATAGAATTACGGTTTCTTCTTTAAAAAAATCACTTTGGCTTATCGATAAAGGTCGCTGATTAGAAATAGTGAACAATCCTTCTCCTAGAGAATGATAATAATAATTACCTCCTACTTTAAAAAATTTATTAATATTATCATTAGAGACTAAAAGTGACACTTTACTACTACTGATATCGTACGAATATATGTGAGATAAGGATTGAAATAACACATATTCCTCATTCACTATAATATTCCAGAATTGCTCATCTTCTTCGACAACGACACTGGACAATTCAATAATAGATGTGTAATTTAAAACTCCACGATCATCTTTCTGCCAGTACCCAAAATCCATGTAACATCCCGTATAAATACGATCGCCTGCTACTTTTACAGATCTCATAATACTCTCATTAGGCGTTTTATAGAGACGCCATTGAGATCCATTATACTCCAACAGACCTTTATTATTTGCTATATATATATAATGATTATCAGACTCTGATAACATCCAATTTTGATTACCTGCACGATATTGAGAAGGCTCATAATTGTTTAGTGGTGGTAGCTCTTGAGCGGTACCATTAAAATAAAATAGAGTTAATAACAATAAGAGATGTATCGCTTTCAATAGTTACAGTTTTCTCAAATGTAATTAAAAAAACTCAACATACAAGCTACACTACTACACACTTTAAAACGTAAAACACTTTAAACCAATAAGTAACGATAAATTAAACAAACCTACTACCTATACGATACTACTTATTAAAACCCCTTAGCTTTATAGCGGTAAGCACTTTTTTTTGTATACAATGGAAAGTCTGCGTTTTGAATCCAGCTATAATAACCTGGTTCTTTCTCTAGCACATCTACAATCTTTTTTCCTTTATGTTTTCCGAAATTGAAACACTCTTCTCCTTTATCATTAAAAGCAAGCATTCCCGCAAAATCAACTGGCTTGCGACGTGTAGAAAAATCGGCAAGGGAATTCATGTCATTTTCAAGATCTGGATAACGATCTAATTGCCCTTTAAGAACCTCATAGGTCGCGATAGTATCAGCCTCTGCACTATGTGCATTTGTAAGATCTTTATCACAATAAAATTTATAGGCAGCAACCAGTGTACGTTGCTCCATTTTATGAAATATGTTTTGTACATCAATCGCGTTACGATTTCCCATGTCAAAATCTACATCAGCACGCAGCATCTCTTCTGCTAGCAAAGGAATATCAAATCGATTTGAGTTGAAACCAGCTAAGTCAGAATCTTTAATGATGTTATGAATTTCATGGGCTAACTCCTTGAAAGTAGGCTTATCTTTTACCATATCATCCGTAATTCCATGTACAGCAGTAGTCTCTGCAGGGATAGAACTGTAGGGTTCACTCGATATGAATAAGTCTTCTCTGTTCCATCAGGCAAAACTTTATGTATCGCTATTTCAACAATTCGATCCTTAGAAATATTAACTCCTGTGGTTTCAAGATCAAAAAAACAAATAGGTCTACGTAAATTGAGTTGCATGTGATATATTTTATAAGGTAAAAATTGTGAGGCACACGCTTTCGCAAAAGCGTAATCCAAAGCATTTATTGATATATTTAAACTTTATTATTTTTACAAAGATAGCAGCTACCTATGTCAAGGCATGGAATTTGTAAAAGAATTTAATAAAAACAATTTGAAGCATTTATAATGCTGCAATAAAACTTGAACATGAACGGATTTAAATTACTTACCGCTTTATTTTTATTTATAATAGCGATCCCTTTACAACAGCAACCAGAAGGCATAAACATCACCGTAGAAAAAGGTCATAAGAAGATTACATACTATGCCGAAAATGTAACTGACAATGATCTTGATTTATTTTTTAAGGTCAATAGTACTGGTTTCCGTCGCAGTGCAGATCGTCCTATGATTGAAACTATACCAGCTAAAACGAAAAAAGCACTCATTACTTTAATCCCTTTAACGGGTAAGGACACCACGCATACTTACATTGCTGTAGTTACTAAAAAAGAAAATAATATTGAATTGCGTAAAACGGATACTATTGTAAAAGATGTGATGCGAATAGATCCTAAGAAGCAGAATTAAATAATTCTTTTTTTAATAGTATCACGATTACTATAAAGTACACGATATAATTTGCAACATGTGCCATGACTATTCCTTCTATACCATATAATGGTAGAAGAATCATACTAAAGATATAAAAGCTTAATACACTTACTATTTCAGCTACCAAATACTTTTTAATATCATTGCGAGCAATAAATTGAAAGGCTAGAACTGTAGTGACTATTTTAATAAAATCACCTATCAATTGCCATTTAAACAGCGGCTTCATTCCGTCAAACTCGGCATTAAATAAATATTGGACAATAAGGTCCTTAGAAAAATATACTGCTATTAAACCTAACAGTAGGAAAGGTAAAATGGTTTTATAAAAATGTGTTATTGTAGTTTTAAAATAGATTGCACTATCATTTTTACTTAGTTTAGGTAACACGTACATACTTATTAAACTAGTTGCAAAAAGTAAATAGTAACTAGAAACCCTAATCATTCCTTCCCACCAACCAGCTTCTGCATCACCAACTTGTGTGCGCACTTCATTACGCACGAGTATAGCAACCATAGGTAATAAAAAGGCACTTACCAAAGCCATAACGCTATATGAAAAGAACTTTTTGGCAACTTGTTGATTCCATTGAAAACCGATTAATTCAAAAAAAGAAATTTGATTATGAATTGCATTTTTAAGGAAAATAAATCCAATAATACATTGAATAAACGGGACTAATACAATTCCATATAATGCACCAGTAAGGTTAAAATTATAAATCAAATAAGCTGAAATTATAAAAATCACTAGACTAATGACAACCTGTAAAGCGATGTATCTTTTAAAAACTTCAAAACCTTGTAATAATGAAGTCATGAATATAAAAACAACATAGAACGGCAACGAAACAGCAAATAATCTAAATACGGTGATAAAAGACACATCTGTTGCAATTAGATAATCATCTAGCCATGGAGCTACTATAAATATTACAATCGCAAGAAATAGACTAGATATGATTGATAGTGACCATGCGGTTTTATAATGATTTTTTAATTCAGTAAAATCCTTGCGATAGGTCGCTGCATAAGTCACTAGTCCGTGTTCAAATCCCAAAATAGCAAAAGTCTGTATACCTTGAGTAAAATTGCGCAAATTACCCATAATAGCCATTCCAGCGGGACCAGCATAGTCTGCAATGATGCGTGACATAATTGCTCCTATACTTATTTTAATAAGAATGAATATACCGTTAAAACTTGCTACTTTAAGCAATACATTTTTTGTAAAAAAACTTAAGAGAGATCTCATTAATAGTTATTTACAACGTGGACTACTTTTTCGATTTCTGATTGAGATAGTAATGGATGACATGGTAGACTTACCTCTGTTTGATGTAAAATCTCAGTTTGTGGAAAACTTAAATCATTCAACTCTTTAAAAGCTTCTTGTTGATGTGGTGGCACTGGATAATGCACATTGGTCTCAATACCATTCTCCAACATATAGTTTTGAAAATGATCCCGATCCGTCACAAAAACAGGAAAGACATGCCAAGCGTTATGTATTAAAAAGTTCACATTAGTAGTGATAACATGATCATTTCTAAAATGGTCAAAATAATATTGAGCAATTTTTGAACGTTGCAAATTATCCTCATCAAGCAATGTTAACCTATTACACAAAAAGGCAGCTTGCAATGGATCTAGCCTGCTATTCATTCCTTTCACGGAGTTCTGAAATCGATTATCCCTACCATAATTTGCTAATTTACGAGCCATAGCCGCTAGTAAATGATCATTTGTGGTGATGGCACCACCATCACCTAAAGCACCTAAATTTTTTGTAGGGTAAAAAGAGAAAGCACTTGCTCTAGCTAGGCTTCCTGATCGTCGACCATCGTTATTTATTGCACCGTGAGATTGTGCACTGTCACAATATACTGGTTTTTGATGCGCTGCTGCAAAAGCGTAAACCTCATCACTTACTAATTTACCATATAAATCAACGGTAATAATAGCATCTACTCTATCTATTTGCGACTTCAAATCATCAACTGACAGTAATATATCTGTAACGTCTACCGGGACAGGCTGCATTCCTGCGTGGATAATACTTAAAAATGTTGCTATATATGTATGGGCAGGTAGAAGAATTTTAGCATTCTGTACAAGATTACCTAATTCCTTTTCGGCCAATAATATTAAGGTCAGAGCGTCTAAACCATTTCCTGTACTTACAACCTTATTAACACCACAATAATCTGCAAATTGCTTTTCAAATTGTTCCACATAAGGACCTCCAATGTATCTACCTGATTTGCAAACAGATGCAAAAGACTGCTGATCTTTATGATAAAAACGCGCATTGAGCTCTCGTAACGGTAGGTAAGATATCTTCAAGTTTTCTATGGCTGTTATTATTTAAACGTTTTTAAAAGTAAGAAAGTATTTAGCAATTGAATCCCTAAAGTGTTTTTGTAAAATAATTAAATATAAAAAAACTAGCTAAACCAATGAATAACAATACATTGACCAATAAAGCGAATTTCTGTTTTTTAGTTTTCTCCTCTCTTAAACTTAAGACTGAACAAGTGAAACCAATTAAAATACTCATGTATTGAAAAGTAATTAAATAAGCTATAATCATATCAAACTGTGTGCTTGCATTGCGATCTAATTGCGATAAGATTAAAAAAAGGGATAATAGAACAATTGAAATCCATGCAAAATGCAGGGAACGCTTACTATATTTCATACTTATATTTTACTCCATTTTGACCTATATACTGGCTGATTAATGGCTCCTAATTCTTCTTTAAATCGTTGTAAACCTCTATTTATAGTTCCATCACTATCGTTCACATGTCCATAATCGATAAAATGATAATCGTGATCTTTAAAATCTTTACTAGCTTCAATATATAAAAAATCCAAGGCACTTTTTTTCATGCCGTCGATGGTTGCGGCAGCGTATTGTGATTTTACAATAGCTCCTTTTATAAAGAAGGTTACACCTGCTAATAATTCATTTCTCTCATAGATCAAAAACTGCTTAATATGGTTAGGAAATCTAGAGGATAATAATTCCATCTCGGCAACTGTATGAACTGGACTAGATTGATGTCTAGCTTTTAATTGAGGCTTCAATATATCATTCCAAAATATTCTAAATTCATTATTAACAACTAATCTCAAATTATCAAATTTACCGTTACGGTAACCACTCGTTTTTTTTGAGGAGATATTATATTCAGTTCTTAAGTCTACATACAGATTATTCAAGGCTTGAAATGTAATAAAATCTAGGAATTCAAACTGTTTAATAGTCTCCATGTGATGATGATTATAAATAACTGGCTGCCATCTTATTTCAACAGTTAAGTAATGAACTTTAAGATAAAAAATGACCTCAGTTAAAATAGCATTCATTAATTTCTTAGAGGTTTCTAACTTCATAAACACACCTCCATAGGTTAAACCTTGATGACTATAAAACTGATCTCCTACTCTATTTCCTGGAATACAAGCTACCAGTATATCATCATCATAGACCATCAAGCTAGCGTCTTCAAAACGATCTTCATGATAATCCATGAAACTCCTATTTAATAAAAAAGTGCCATTACAGGTTTGCTTTATGAAAGCATTCCATGTAATGCGTTTTTTGGATAGTATTTTTGAATGGTAATGTTCAATGGAAAATATTCAGTGTGCTAAGATAGCAGAATAATTAATCCATTTTAAGTAATATCATAGGTAGTAAGCATTAAAAAGCTTAATTGAGTAACTCGATAATTTCAGTCGCTTTATTAGCATTATATAAGTTTTCCCTTTCTATTTTATTAAAAATCATAAGAGCGTTCTTTTCGTCACCTTTTTTAAGGTATAAAAGTCCTTTATACCAATAACCTTTTTCTGCATCTAGGAAATTACTAGATATCAATTGATCATAAGCGATTATGCTTCATCATAATCGCCCATTTCCATTAAAGAGATTCCCTTCAAAAGATAGAACGCTGGTAGGTTTTCCTGCGATGTAATTATAGAGTTTTCAATAAGAGGCAGTGCTTCATTGTATTTTTCATCAATAAATAATGTAGTCGCCTCATCTAAGGCGCTTTGAGTATCGCCATCTCTTACTATAGAATATGTGAGTTGGTTTTTATCTAAATATGTAGCATAAACACGCTCTGGATTTGAATCTGTCCCATTAAATTGAGAAACACTTATAATTATAACAACAGATGCAGCAGCTGCATAAATAAGATGCTTCCATCTGAAGTCATACCTTGACTTGAGAGATTCACCAGAGTGATCGATGTTCTTTAAAGTAGCTTTAAGGTTTACAATGTCTTCATCATTAAATAAGTCTTGATATTCAATTATTACAGATTTATTCACATTACTAGCAAAACTCCAACCTGCCTTATGAAATGTATCATGAAGCTGTTTTTCTATAATTAACTGTTCAACAAATTTTGAGTCTTTTTTTCTTACTTCGAACTGGACATGTTCCTCATTGGATAAGGAATTTTTAAAGTACTTTTCTAATAATAGGTCGTCTGGCGTAATCATAATTCTTTTAGGGCATTAAATCTAGGGCTATCTTTGATAAGCTCTATCAGTTTCTTTTTGCATTTAAAGACACGTTGTCTTGCGACTGTTTCAGAACTATATGCTAAATCCTTCACCATATCAGCATAGGATACATCATTAAAAAACATTTCAAGAATAGATTTACAGTTATTTGAACTAAGGTCCAAAGCTGCTTGAAATAATTCTAATCGTTCTTGTTCTAATAAAACATGTGCATCTTCATTTTTCACATAGAACTGTTCCTCCTCTATATCTTTTGTTACCCAATGTGAAGATTTATTTAGCTCTCTCCTCCATAAATTCTTACAAGCGGTAAATAAAAAAAGCCTTAAAACTAGAATTAATTGAAAACGGGTTCTTTTTGTATCTAACGGCTATTTGAACTAATGCTTTTTGGAATACATCCTCTGCATCTTCAACTGAACCTTTATTTTGAACCACAAATTTTTTCACCTTAGGCAAGGTGTCCTTATAGAGTTCTGAAATCACAGCAGAGTCACTCGTTAATAAGGCTCTTAAGTATTTTAAATCATCTGCCATTTGAACAAATATATAAGTAAATCATAAAGAGTTTATTTTTATGGGTAACAAAAAACAACTCCTGGTAACAGTAGGGTAACATCCTAAATTATAAAACCCTACTTTTATGAAAAATTTATTTTTAAAACTAATTTTGTGCTCAATTATCTCGTTAACTATCACTTCTTGTAGTGTAAATTCTCTTGAAGAAGATGATTTAACTTTACAGAATTCTAGTCTACAATTAAAAAGTAATACAGCTAAGTTAAAACTATACGTAAGCTGGGAACCAAACGCAACAAAAGATCAACAAACTCATTTAAGAGAAGAGTTAAAATACTCTAATCCTTACCTAATACTTCACTCCTACACTATTGATGAAAACATTCACAGTGGTGAGATATGGGAATTATCATTTCAACAATCTGAAGCAGAATCTACAGATCCAGTATTATGGATAGAAGATGAAACTGTAATAGACATTGCAAGCTTTGAACCCTTTTAAAATATAAATGTGTAAATTAGATTTCACAATATAAAGTTTTGAAATCTAGTTTTAACCGTATTATCTTTTGGCTACTTGTACTTTGCTTAGGCAATACTGCTAGTAGCCATTTTTACGAGTTGTTTGATTCGCTAGAAAAAAATAAAGGTGTTGAAGGATTACAACCTCAACTAGACAGTGTTTTAAGCATCACGACAGACCAGACTACATTTTCAAAAATGTCACATGATTTCTCTGTAAAATACTTTAGACTCAGAGATTATGAAGCAGCTATCAAATATGCACTAATAGAAGTTCAATCGTTTGAGAAAGCACAAATCATTAATGATAGATATACTAAAGCCCTTTACCAACTAGGATATTTTTATGAGCAAACAGCTCAACTTGAAGTAGCGATACAATACTATAGTAAGATAATTTCTGTAGAACCTAATTCTTATAGAACAATACAATCCTATGGAAAATTGGGAGATTGCTACTATAAAATAGGAGACTATTATCAAGCCGAGATTTACTTTCTAAAAGCTATATCAGATCTAGACAACTATAATGCTTCAGGTTTTTTAGCATCTCAATATCTCAATTTATCAAGAGTATACCACACCTTAAATACAGATGAGTCCCAAGAAAAAGAACTTAAAACATTGAATAAAGTTCTAGAAATAAATAGAAAGGATCAACTCAATGATCGTAGATTATCCATCTTATATAATAATCTAGCAAATTACTACAACAACGAAAAGTCATATAACTTTAAACAGGCAAAAAAATACTACCAAAAACTACTCAATCATTCCATAAAAAATACAGATTCCACATCTATAGGCATAGGGTATGGTAATCTAGGTAACCTTTATATTAAACAAGGCATCGATAGTGCAAAATACTACCTAAATAAGAGTTTAGAATATTCATTATCTATTGAATCAAAAGACCGTGTTTTTAAAAATATCGCAGACCTAGAATTAAAAAATGGCCATCTAGAAAATTCTTTAATTTTTCTAGATAAAGCCATTCATGTAAATTACACAAATAGTAATATAAATTTAAAACAGCCCACACTAGTTGAATTTAAAGATGCCATTGATCCAATAGGAGTAATTAATTCGCTTTCTAAAAAAGCAGAAGTTTTATTACAACAATATGAAGAATCTAAGCAAAACGAGTATGTGATAGAAGCGTTTAAAAATCTACAAACGGCAGACTCACTTATTGATTATATACAAGACTCAAACAGTGAAGAAAGTTCAAAAATGTATTGGCGTAAGGAAGCCTCAAAAGTCTATCATCATGCAGTTTATTGTTCTTTCATTCTTGAAAACACAACTTTAGCATTTGCATATAGCGAGAAAAATAAAGCTGTACTACTCACTGAAAATATTATACAAAACTCTATTGACATACCTGCAACCGTTAAAAACAGAAAGAAGTTTTTAAAGAACAAGCTTTTAGAATATGAAAAAAAACTTGAAGAAAAAAAGGATTCCAGCTCCATAAAATTTTATAATAAAGCAATCCTTAATCAGCGCCTTCAAATAAAAAGCTATGACGACTCTATAAATAAAACTTATTCTGAAGGAGTCAATAGAACGTATCTTAATCAATTAACTAATTTATCAGACGTCCAGAAAGGTTTGAAGAGTAATGAAATAATAATTTCTTACGTCTGGAATAAGGAAGTACTTTTTAAAGACCACCTTATGTGCTTATTAATTACACCTACAGATGCTCAAATATTTGAACTAGAAAATGCAGGTGAATTAAGTATAGAAATAGCCCAATACTTGCAGCTTCTCTCACAGCCATTTAGTACAGAGCGTGATATAAAAAATTATGCGATAAAAGCACATTCTATATATAACAGACTTATTCCAGAAGAAATCCAGACACAAATAACAGCAAAAAAAATAACCATTATTGCAGACGGACAGTTACAAAATATCCCATTCGACGCCTTAATAACAGACATCGATCAACATACTTATTTGATTAGTAAAAGTCAAGTCAACTATGCATACTCCTTATCATTTTCTAAAAGCAATGCTGCCATAAATAGAACGGCTGAAAAAAACCTAATAAGCTTCTCTCCTACCACATTTAACCTTATAGGTTTACCTAAATTATATAATACAAATGAGGAGATAACTTCTATAAACAAATACATTGAAGGTGATAATTACATAAATAATAACGCTACTAAAAGTAATTTTAAAGAGTACATCAATGATTATAAAATTATACATCTTGCCACACACGCAAGTTCTGGAGAGAATCCTTTTATAGCCTTTCATGACAGCAAGTTGAGTATCAAAGAACTTTATTCCCTAGAGAATAATGCTCAACTTGTTTTCTTAAGTGCTTGCGATACTTCTATCGGAGAAATCATTCAAGGTGAAGGCACCTTGACACTCGCAAGAGGTTTTTTCTACACAGGATCGCAAGCAGTAGTGGCCTCTTTATGGAAGACTAGCGATAAGTCTACCTCATATATAGTAGAAGACTTTTATAAAAATATAGAAGAGAAAAAAGGTGTTTCAACAGCTTTACATAATGCAAAACTTAAATACATTAAAGAACACAGCCTCTCTGACGCTTCTCCTTACTATTGGGCCTCATTAAAAGCCATGGGCGATGATCAACCATTTCTTTAGGTGGCTATACTTTATACTATTGGATTGTAGGTATTTTAGCTCTTATTCTTTTGACCTTCTTTTTCTTAAAGACACGTAAAGGATAATCAATATTATTCACGTTATTTCCTACGTATTACGCTTTCGCGAAAGTGTAATAACATCTTCATTTCACCATTTCACGACCACTTGTCTAATAAATTTATTCAGAATCTAGGTTCTGGGTAACAAAGGATTCTTTAATAGAACAACCTATCGAATGCATTCTGGGAGACTTTCTGAAAACCCATTTAACAGAGTAGGAACTAACCAAATCAATTATCATGAAAAAACTATATTCAATAGTACTCATACTAATTATGAGTAGCTGTGTGTTTTTAAATGCACAAGAATTAAATGAGAAAGACCGCTATCAAGAGCAGCTTAAAGTTGAGAAAAAGATAACTTCATTCATTCAAGAAAACATAGATAATGTCGTACCAGAAAAACACCTCTATAATTACATAGAAAAGCTTAGAACCGCAGATGAGCATAGCATAGAGGAGCTGACGGCTATTCCTTTTGAGGAATTACTGACAGCCTATAAAAAAGATTATTTGAGAAGTCTTTATTTTACTAATAATCCTCAAGCCGCAATAGTTTTCAAAGCTATCGCTGCTCCTGTTTGTACTAACGGTGATTTTGAGTCAGGGGTTTTTGACACCTCACTTGCTGGTGAAACTGGAATTTATAACCTGGGAGAATGTGATGCTATACCATTAGTAGGCGCTTCTAATATCATTTTTAATCCAGAGGCTTTTGGTAATGCAAATCACTTCGACATCACTAACGTAGGTTAGATCCTATAGTAGCTTATGGTGGTGGATCTCTACAAATGGTAAATAATGGAAATCATGCAGTACGCATCAATGCTCCATTAATATGCAACACTAGTACAGGTAACCCTAATGGTGGCATCAACAAATTAATCAAATCCATTACTCTACAAGATGACGGTGTTCAAGAAGTTAATTTCAGCTACGCCTTAGTGGCAGACTATCCTAACCATCCTAATGAAAATCCTTTTTTCATGGCTAGAGCATTAGATGCTAGCAATAATACTTTAGACCGTTTTTGTATCGTGTCTAATCCAGACCCTACGGTGAATCCTTTTATAAACAGTTTTGCAGACTATCCTGGCTGCGCAACTAATCAGGTAATATGGCAAGACTGGACCTGTGGATCTTTAACTGTAAATGGTAAGGCTGGTGATGTCATCACTCTAGAGTTTATTGTTTCTGATTGTGGTCAAACTGCTCACTTTGGATATGCATACATAGATGACATATGTGCAGTAAGCTGTAATGGTAACGGTCAGGGATCTATTCAATTAACACCAATGGACCCATGTCAGAACACTCCATTACAAGTTTGCGGTACTTATACATTACCTAATCTTAATGGTACAACAGGATCTGTAAATTCTATAGAGTTAGATATTCTACAAAACGGGAATGTGGTGAATACCTTAACTACTTCTATTAATGGAGCAGGAAATTTCTGTTTCAGCGTAGATAATGTAGATATGATAGGTCAATCTGGTGGTTACGATTTTCAGGCAAATATTGTTTTCAATATAGGGACCGGCACACAACCAGCAACCGATTCACAAACCAATCCAGGTCAAAATAATGATTATATTTTTGACAATCCAGACTGTTGCCCTACAGATGCATCTTTTAACGCATTTATAGATACAGGTGGCTTACTAGCAATATCAAGTTTTACAGACTACAGCGCTTTTAACCCAACCCATGAATGGTATGTATTATCGAGCCCTAATAGTTCAGGCGGACCTTACACTCCAGTTTATAGTGTTTTAGATAATGGGCCAGCCACAATCAATTTAATCCCTAACGCACAACCAGGATTATATTACACAGTAATTCATATTATGAAGTCTAACGACTGTGCAGATATATGTGAAAGTAAAGTTCTTTATTATAATAATGGAAGCAGACGTGGTGAAGAATTAGATTATCGTTCTAATCAAGATTGTTGTCTTGCTTTGCAGTTTTGGGCAAACGGTCCAGGTCAAACTAGCAATCTTTCAGGTGATTTTCAGGTCGGTGTGGATTTCAACGGTACAATAACTACAAATGTTATTAATCCTTATAGCAATCATCCTGGAATAACTCATAACTGGGAATTGTACTCAAGTCCTAATTCCACTGGTGGTCCTTATACTTTAGTAGACTCTCAAACTGGTCTTAATTATAGTTATGGTGCTATAAGTGATGGCATCTATTACTTTGTTCTTCACAAAGTACAAACTGATTGTGGCCAAGTATGTTTTGTTCAAGACATTTGCAGAAATTGTGCAAATCGTGGCAGCGCTAGTATAGCAGGAGAAATAGACTGTGACTTTTTTGACAATACCACAGTCAACTGTACTGCTACAGAGAAGCACGAATATAGTTGTAAAACAAACATGCTAGAATGGGCTGCTGTACCTGGAGCACTAGGTTATGTTATAGAAGTTAATTATAATGATCCTGACTGCTGTCCTAGATCCACTACCCTACCGACTAGTCAACGCTTTGAAGTAGGACCTGGAACTACAACATTGTCAATTCCTATCAATAGGTCCGGATGTTTCAGCTATTCTATAGGAACTAGGTGTGCAGACTCTAGATTACCTAAATGGACCACCAAAGAATGTGTATCATGTGATATAATAATTCAGCCATTATGCGCAGCGCCTACCAACACTAATTTTAATTGTGATAGAGGTATTATATCATGGACAGGATCACCATCATTTAATGACTACGTCGTTGAATACACTTATAATGATCCAGATTGTTGTCCTACTAATCAACGTCCTAGTACTAACAGAGTAAACGTTACCGGTACAAGTTTGCAAATACTGATACCTACAACGGCTTATTGCATAAGTTATCGAGTGGGAACAATTTGCCCTGGTTTTAGAGAACCTAGGTGGACTGCCAAAGTATGTCAAAGTTGTCGTGGTATAGGAATAGTTCCTAAAAATATAGGAAAGACGGAGCTTTCACCAAATCCCAGTAATGGTTTAACAACATTGACATTTGAATCTGATCATATTAAACTTCAATCGATAATTATTTATGATTTAAATGGTATTGAAATAGAGACTATTAAAGTTCCTGTTTACGAAGGTTCTATCTACAACAACCTCTGGGATGCTAGTAACATACTAAAAAAAGGAATATACTTTGTCAGTTTTGAAACCATAGACGGTAAAAAAGTTGAGAAGTTAATTATTAAGTAAGAGTGAGCTATCTCCTTAATATGGAGCGTGATAATAAAAAGGCAGAGAATAATCCTCTGCCTTTTTTATCATTAAAATTTGCGCCACAGAGTGAGGAAATAAAAAAATAATATTTTTTCAATTTGATGGGTAACAAAACTAATTTAAAAGGAACACTATAGTGAAGGAGTCCTAAATGGCTTTTCATATTTGAAATAACCAGAAATACTAATAAACCAGTCACAGTCGCATTAAGAATTTATTTTTAATTGACACTGTCTATCCCTATAAGCAGGACTGGTTATTATAACAATATAAAGTAATTGATGGATAATTAAAGGCCATTCAATTGCGGTTACAAATTAGAAGGTGGTGATTATTAGGTTCTACTATTAATTGGGGAGACCATTTTTTAAAAGAAGGCAGGAAATTTTTCCTGCCTTTTTTAATGCGATAAATTTAGAAATTTCATGACAAGGCATAAAAAAGCAGATTCTTAAGAATCTGCTTTTAAATATTACTTTTAATCAATATTGATTATGAAAGTTGTTTTCCTGCACGCTTGCGCTCACCTTCATCAAGAAGAATTTTACGTATTCTCAAGAAATTAGGAGTTACTTCAACATATTCATCTTTCTGGATGTATTCAAGCGCTTCCTCTAGTGTAAACTTCACTGGTGGAGCAATCTTTACTTTATCATCATTACCTGCACTACGCACGTTAGAAAGCTTCTTAGTTTTAGTAAGGTTGATCGCAAGATCATCTGGTCTAGAGTTCTCTCCTACTACCTGACCACCATATATTTCTTCACCAGGTGCTATAAAGAATTTACCACGATCTTGTAATTTATCCATAGAATAAGGAATAGAAGTTCCTTTTTCCATAGAGATCATAGAACCATTGATACGTCCCGCAATTTCACCTTTATAAGGTTCAAAACCTACAAAACGGTGATTCATAATTGCCTCACCAGCAGTAGCCGTAATCAATTGATTACGTAGTCCGATAATACCACGAGAAGGGATTTTAAATTCACAAACCATACGCTCACCTTTAGGCGCCATACTAGTCATTTCTCCTTTTCTCATTGTTACCATTTCAACAGCTTTACCACTTACCGCTTCTGGTAAGTCGATAGTAAGCTCTTCAATAGGCTCACACTTAACACCATCTATTTCTTTAATGATAACTTGCGGCTGACCTATCTGTAATTCATAACCTTCACGACGCATCGTTTCAATCAATACAGAAAGGTGTAATACACCACGACCAAAAACCATAAACTTATCTGCACTACCGGTATCATGTACTTGTAATGCAAGGTTCTTTTCTAGTTCTTTAGTTAAACGATCATTAATGTGACGAGACGTTACAAACTTACCATCTTTACCAAAGAAAGGTGAATCGTTAATTGTAAATAACATACTCATTGTAGGCTCATCAATTGCAATAGTTTCCATTGCTTCAGGATTTTCAAAATCAGCAACACTATCACCAATTTCAAAACCTTCTAAACCTACTATAGCACAAATATCACCAGCCATTACCTCTTCAGCTTTGGCCTTACCCATCCCATCAAAAACGTAGACTTCTTTTACTTTAGTTTTAGTCATAGAACCGTCACGCTTACATAACGTTACGTTTTGACCTTCTTTAATAGATCCTCTTTTAATACGTCCTATCGCGATACGACCAGTATAGTTAGAGAAATCTAATGAAGTAATTAATAACTGAGTAGTTCCTTCTTCAATTTTTGGAGCAGGAACATGCTCAATAACCATATCTAATAATGGCTCGATGTTAGTAGTTTCATCTTTCCAGTCATCAGACATCCAGTTGTTCTTTGCACTACCATATACGGTAGGGAAATCTAACTGCCATTCTTCTGCTCCTAATTCAAACATTAAGTCAAATACAGACTCATGTACCTCATCAGGTGTACAATTTTCTTTATCTACTTTATTCACAACTACACAAGGCTTAAGACCTAAGTCTATTGCTTTCTGTAGTACAAATCGAGTTTGTGGCATTGGTCCTTCAAATGCATCTACTAGTAGTAGAACA
Source organism: Nonlabens ulvanivorans (assembly GCF_000755285.1). Taxonomy (GTDB): domain Bacteria; phylum Bacteroidota; class Bacteroidia; order Flavobacteriales; family Flavobacteriaceae; genus Nonlabens; species Nonlabens ulvanivorans_A. Next base: position 150,763 of record NZ_BBMK01000007.1, read on the forward strand.
CCATCTGCCATATTTAATACACGTTCTACCTCACCACCAAAATCGGCGTGACCAGGTGTGTCAATGATATTAATCTTAGTTCCTTTATACATAACAGAAACGTTCTTTGCAAGGATTGTAATCCCACGTTCACGTTCAATGTCATTGTTATCAAGAATTAATTCTCCCGTTGATTCGTTCTCACGGAAAATTTCACAATGATGTAAAATCTTGTCTACTAACGTAGTCTTACCGTGGTCTACGTGAGCAATAATCGCAATGTTTCTAATGTCTTTCATAAAAATAACGCTTGTTAGCGGCTGCAAAAATAGGCTTATTTATTGGTTTTTAGCGGTTTATTGAAATATTTGCACAGCTTCTTTCAAATACTTGATTTTCAATAGCCTTAAATCTAATTGATATTTCCCTTTCGCGAAAGCAAATCAATATAAGCATATACGTTTATTATTCATTCATCTAAAGGATGTATTTTAGACTTAATCGTTAAGTCTTTCTTAATCATTAGGAATAAAGTGACGTTTCATTTTGTTAGGTATTTGTAAATCCTACCTTTGCCGCTGATAGAAAAATATCAATTTTTATGAGTCAAGTTAAAGCAAATGACACTGTAAAGGTGCATTACACAGGTAAATTAAAAGCAACAGGACAGGTCTTTGATACATCTGCAGACAGAGAGCCATTAGAAGCTCAACTAGGTCAAGGAATGTTGATCCCAGGTTTTGAGAACGGCCTTATAGACATGAAGGTAAATGAAAAGAAAACTATTGAAATCCCTAAAGAAGAAGCTTATGGTGAGGTAATGGAAGAACTTTTTCATAAAGTAGATAGAACACAATTACCACAAGAAGTACAACCTGAAGTAGGAATGGGATTGATCTCTCAAAACCCTGATGGGACAGAAAGACAATTGCGCGTTGCAGAGGTTCAGGAAGACCACATCGTCGTTGATGCTAACCATCCACTAGCTGGTCAGGATTTAGTATTTGAACTTGAAGTTTTAGAGATTCAGTAAATCTTTAACTCCATATAGAAAAAAGCCCATCAGGATTATTCTTGATGGGCTTTTTGCGTAGAATAGTTTTTAAAAATGTTGTGTGGCGAGCTTAACCAACAAAAAAGGGCTCCTACAAAGGAGCCCTTTTTAAGATTATTCCAAAGGATCTTTTAAGCCTCAATCTTCTTAGAAGATTGCACAGCAAGGTTATAAACTACAAGTCCAAAACCAATTTTGTTGATCGCATCACCTATATTGTAAACGACGTCTAGGTCTAATCCACCAAAGATACCTTCATACCATCCCGGTGTTCCTGCCATATAACCGATTGGGTATATAGCCCATCCTACTAAAACAAACCAGCATAGCATTTTATGAGCTGCAAGTACATCTCCTCCAGCCGCTACTGCTAGTTTTTTAGCCTGTCCAAACCATATATCATAAACAATCACAAAATAAGCTGCACCAGAGATAGCACCCCCCCATAAAGCTGCCATGTCACGGTTCACTGCTTCCCCTATGTACCCAGTTACGAGCATCACTACAGATAAGAAGATTAATCTCCACATCAATGATTTTTTAGCTCCTGCTACTTTAAGAATTAAATAAAACTCTACACACATTAATGGCACAGTAAGTACCCAATCTACATACCTGAAAAATACTGGAGACTCCTGAAATCCTGCCCAATAGTCACGCATGTACCAATAGTGTACTGCGGCAATAAAGGTTATTAAACCTGATACTAAAATAGAAGTGCGCCACTTTTTATCAAAACTACTCATTGATAAGAAAAAGAAAGCACTCGCTGCCATCATAGCCATACATCCTACAAAGAATGTAAAACCAGTGTAATCGTCTGCCGCAAGCCTAGCTACATCGATAATTAAAAGTAAACTTTTCATAAAATTGGATTTTTTGTTCAAGTAAACTTACGAAACATTAAACAATATTGTTTAACTTTACAATGTTAATCTTAAACAAAATTTTGATGAAGGTTTCTACACGACTTTACGATATCATTCTTATTCTAAGTTTCGTAGCTTTATGGATCTCTGTTCAAATCGATGAGTCTTTGGAGTACACCATAGGTTATTTTTTAGTGTTATCAATAGGTGTAGGACATGGAGCTAACGACCTCAAAATCTATTTTAAGAATCAAAATCTAAAACTCAAAACTTCAATTAAGTTTATTTGTATTTATGCGGGAGCTGTGATATTGGGTTTTCTGGCCTTTTTTATAATCCCAGATTTAATCCTTGCACTCTTTTTAATAGTAAGCGGCTTTCATTTTGGTCAGGAACATTTTGAGCGTTACAAATTCCCATCTTCCATAATTAAAACCTTATTTATCACCTGTTATGGTCTTTCTATTATTGTCGCTTTACTACATTTAAATATTGACTACAGTCTTCCTATAGTACACGATTTAATTGATAGCACCTTAACCGCACCCTATATAAGATGGACATTATATACACTTAGCGCGATAACTATTATTTTAGGAATTATTCAACTCTGGAGAACAGCCATAGATAGTATCTTGAAAGAAATTCTCTACTTAATTGTTATCTATATCATCTTTGCGAGCAGTAGTTTGATTTGGGGATTTGCGATATACTTTATTTTGTGGCACAGTGTACCTTCCATTCATCATCAAATCCAGCATTTACATGGATCTGTTACAAATAAAACAATCTTAAATTATATCCAGTCTTCCATACTATTCTGGCTAGTAGCGTTGTTGTTTTTAGGCTTATTGTATTATTTCTTAAACGAAAAAACAGCCTTTTTTCTATCTGTTATAGTTGCTTTTTTAGGTGGTATTACCTTTCCACATGTCTTTGTAATGCACAGGATACATAAACCATAGACTGTGTGGCACACGCTTTCGCAAAAGCGTAAACAGACAAATTAATCCATTACCACTGCCCTAGAGATAGGAGTATCACTTTTCACAACAACAAATGTTGATATCGGGTAAAAAGAATTATCTGTAGTCGTATTAGTCCAGTTTTCAAAACCATATTCAAAGGTAAAAGTCGTACCTGCCATACTGGATGTAAATGAGTCTATTCTTGTAGGCACTTCCATTCCCGGACACCATCCAGCTCGATCTGGAGTCCAGTTTCCAGGTGCTTGATTGCTAACTGGATTAGAAGCACATCCCAGAGGACCCAAATTATGCTGAAACATATTTGCGCCGTTGATACTCACAATATGCATTCTATAGCACCATTCAGCACAGGTACGACCATCTGGATCACCAGATGCTGCTTGTCCCCATCCAGATATTATGGTACGCAAATGTGTGCTTTGGGCATTTGCAGGAATGTTAATTGAACGTGTCATATCAAAGGTATGTGCGACACCGTATGGTACACCTGCTTGTGAGCCATTATCATAATTTAGAACTCTAGTAATACCATAATATTGATAATCTGGTGTTCCCTCTACATAATCAAAATCCACACTAACCTCATAGCCTTTTGCATTCCAGCACTCAGTTCTTATTCTCAATTCAACGTCACCGGTTAACATTGATTTAAAATCAGTGACATCAAATTCAAATCCTCTAGGCAACTGACTATTATCATTCCAGTAAGGTGTTATAAATCTAGCCATTTCATAACGCTCTCCAGACATAGGGTCTGTTACTTTTACATTTGCAAAAACATCCCACTCATCACATCCTCCTGATGGACAGGTAAGTTTTACATACATTTTTATTGCCTCTACATTACTTAGGTCATTATGGAGATTAAAAGTTTGAACAGATGTTTGATTAAATCCACCACCAAAAGCAACTCTAGTTCTGTTAAAAGTTTGATAGTTGTGTATCACTGGTGTACCTGATCCACTAAGTGCAATTACTATGTCGTCTGCTATGTCGGCATTTTGAATTACAATATTTTCTTGAAACGTAATTATTTCATCTGGAATGAATCTAACAAAAATCAAACTTGATGTAGTAAGGACAGGCAAGCTTAATTGAGTAGAAAATGTAGAACCGTCCACCGACAATTCAAATGGACTAGTCGTTGTAAGATTGATGTCACTACTTAAATTTGTATGGCTTAAAGTAAAGGACTTCAATTGTGAATTTTGACCTACTTGAGTATCTTCAAAAGACAGACTACTCAATGAGGCCGTTAATGATGGCGTATTTCCAGAACCGTTTGATCCTGTATCATCATTCTCTTCAGAACTGCATTGAATAAAAAATAAAGCAAATAAAAAAACAGCGAGGTATTTAATCGATTTTAAAATTTTATTCATGTCGTAAAGTTTATGTTTAGTGCAATTTAAAACAAATTTCTAGGAGTACTAAAGGTTAGTTTTCATACTTTATTAAAAATGAACAAATCATATTTAATAAGGTAGAACATTAAGAACAAAAGCTTTACAATAACTTGAACTTAATGCGCCTAAATGGTATCTTTGCAAACTTCAAAAAATGAGTCAAGAATATGTTTGATAATTTAACTGACAAACTCGATAAAGCCATGCACGTCCTTAAAGGACATGGAAGCATTACCGAAGTAAACGTTGCAGATACTCTTAAAGAAATACGTCGCGCCCTCGTGGATGCTGATGTAAATTATAAAATAGCCAAAGAATTCACCTCACGTGCAAAAGAAAAAGCACTAGGTCAAGGTGTACTTACCACTCTTAAACCAGGTCAACTTCTTACTAAAATTGTAAAAGATGAACTTACAGAGTTAATGGGTGGTGATGTGACTGGCCTTAATTTAACTGGTAATCCAACCGTAATTTTAATGTCTGGTCTGCAAGGATCTGGTAAAACAACATTTTCAGGGAAACTAGCTAACTTCTTAAAAACTAAAAAGAGTAAAAAACCTCTTTTAGTAGCTTGTGATATTTACCGTCCAGCGGCGATTGATCAATTACATGTTGTCGGTGAAAGTGTCGGTGTAGAAGTATTTTCTAATCGCGATGAAAAAGATCCTGTAAAGATTTCTGAAGCTGCCATTTCACATGCAAAACAAAATGGCTTTAATGTCGTAATCATTGACACCGCAGGTCGCCTTGCCGTTGATGAACAAATGATGACAGAGATTGCAAATGTGCATGCTGCTGTTAAACCACAGGAAACGCTTTTTGTAGTAGACTCGATGACAGGTCAGGATGCTGTTAATACAGCCAAGGCTTTTAATGAGCGTTTAAATTTTGACGGTGTTATATTGACGAAATTAGATGGTGACACACGCGGTGGTGCTGCTTTATCTATTAAGTCTGTAGTTGATAAACCTATTAAATTTATAGGTACCGGTGAGAAGATGGAAGCCATTGACGTTTTCTATCCATCACGTATGGCAGATCGTATTTTGGGAATGGGTGATGTTGTTTCTCTTGTAGAACGTGCCCAAGAACAATTTGATGAAGAGCAAGCTCGCAAACTGAGTAAAAAAATTGCTAAAAATCAATTTGGCTTTGATGATTTTTTATCCCAGATACAGCAAATCAAAAAGATGGGTAATATGAAGGATTTAATGGGTATGATCCCAGGAGCCGGAAAAATGCTTAAGGATGTAGATATTGATGATGATGCCTTTAAAGGTATTGAAGCAATTATACATTCAATGACGGTTGAAGAAAGAACACAACCCCCAAGTCATTAATGGATCTCGTAAAAAGAGAATTGCAAAAGGAAGTGGTACAACGGTTACCGAAGTAAATCAATTACTAAAGCAATTTGACCAAATGAGTAAAATGATGAAAATGATGCAAGGTGGTAAAGGTAAAGCGATGATGAATGCTCTAGGAAAAATGAGATAACCATTTTTCTATTTTAAATATTTTAAAAGTCCTAAGTATAAACTTAGGACTTTTTTTGTTCCACGTTTACTTGTACGCAATCCTTATCGTTAACAAGTAGATAATAAGTGTATCCATTAAAATTTTAAAATTTGCTGCATATGATTGAATTTTACAATATCATTAACCATCACACATAACTATGATTATTCTCGACGGAAAAAAAACCAGTAATGATATCAAGAACGAGATCACAGAAATCGTTCAAGAAATGAAAAGCAACGGTGAGAAAGTACCACATCTAGCCGCAGTAATCGTAGGAAATGATGGTGCCAGCCTTACTTATGTAGCTCTAAAGTACGCGCATGTGAGCGAGTAGGATTTGAAAGCACTATGGTACGTATGCCTAATACGACTAGCGAAACCGAACTACTTAAAGAAATAGAAAAACTTAATAGTAACCCAGATATTGATGGTTTTATAGTACAATTACCACTTCCTAAACAAATCGATACTCAAAAAGTTTTAATGGCTGTAGATCCTGATAAAGATGTAGATGGCTTCCACCCTACTAACTTTGGTAGAATGGCATTAGACATGAGCACTTTTATCCCAGCGACACCATTTGGGATTCTTGAATTATTAGATCGTTATAATGTTGATACCCAAGGTAAACATACTGTAGTTATAGGCCGTTCTCATATTGTAGGCAGACCTATGAGTATACTAATGGGAAGAAAAGGTTTTCCTGGTAACTCAACAGTAACATTAACACATAGCCACACAAAAAATATTACTCAAATCACATCACAAGCTGATATCATCATTACAGCGTTAGGTGTACCAGGTTTCTTAAAAGCAGAAATGGTAAAAGACGATGTAGTCATAATAGATGTAGGTATTACACGGGTGCCAGATGAATCTCGTGAGCGCGGTTACTATATAACGGGAGATGTAGATTATGAAAATGTTTCAAAAAAGGCAAGCCATATCACACCAGTTCCTGGTGGTGTAGGACCCATGACTATTGCTATGTTACTTAAAAACACATTACTGGCAAGAGAAAGACATAGAGCCGCTAACCGATAAGCCTCTACTTAAATTAAAAATCCTACTTAATTTATAAGTAGGATTTTTTTGTTGATATAAGTTATTGTTATTACAGGTATTTCACTTGATTATTTTGACCTTCATCTAATCTACATGCATTTTAACCAGTATGTATGATTAAAGGGCATAATAATTGAAATATGTTTCCCATATCGTATATTTTCACCCAAATTAAAATTAAATAATGAAACATTCTATTAAACTGTTCCTAACGCTTCTTGTTTTTTCCGCTTTCGCGAAAGCGCAATCTGGAGAATCTTATCAATCTTTAATGATGAAGTATTTTGAAGTAAGCGGCATAGACACAGAGTACAATGCAGCCTATGATGGTATGATGCAAATGTTTAAAGACGCTTATCAAACTCAAGACGTACCAACATCTGTATGGCAAAAGTACGATACAAACAAAACGGCATCTGTGGCAAAGCTTAAGGGAATTCTAGCTAGTGAATACCGCAGCATTTTTGATGATAAACAAGATTTAGTCAACTTGATTAATTTTTATACCTCTAAAGCTGGTAAGCAATTAAAATCTAATCCTAACGCCATGAGTGAAGAAGACAAACTTGCATATGAGGCTTTTAGGGTATCTAATACTGGTACTAAACTCTTTGGTCGTATGGACCGTATTAACAAAGCAAAAGAAACAGCTAGTGTTTACTGGTCTCGTGAATTATTTTGTCAAGTTACTGGCGAATTAAAGGAAATGGGATACACCAGCTCCATGCCTATGGGAAGTTGTAACTAATGGAAGATTTTTTAAAATCTCTTCCACAACTCGCTGCCCAAAAGAAAAAGGAGAATCAAGCTTATTTCAAAAAACTTAAAAAAAAGGCTCCTAAAAATTTAGACAGTCGTATGCAAGATTTGCATGATGAGACTTTTGAAGAAGTAGATTGTCTTAAATGTGCAAACTGTTGTAAAACTACAGGTCCTTTATTTACTCATAAAGACATTGATAGAATAGCAAAGCATTTTAGAATGAAGCCTAGTGACTTTATTGATCAGTTTTTACGTATTGATGAAGATAAGGATTATGTATTAAAACAGGTGCCATGCCATTTTTTAGGAGCAGATAATTACTGCTCTATTTATGAAGTGAGGCCTAAAGCATGTCGAGAATATCCACATACAGACCGACGTAAAATTTACCAGATAGGAAATCTGACCGTAAAAAATACCGCAATATGTCCTGCCACTTATAAAATAGTGGAAAAAATGAAAGCCTCAATTCCGATGAATTGAGGCTTTCATGTTAATAGGTAAATTTTATATTGGCAGATTTTAACAAGCAAATGCTAATCATAGTTAAAATAAATACAGAATTCAAGCACCTTGTATATATTTGAATTAATGAAAAAGTATTTCCCTTTTATTTTACTGCTTATTATCACAGCGTGTAGTAAGCCCGAGCCGCAAAAAGCGGTGGTAATTGGTATTGAAGACATTGCTTCTTTAACTGGCGATTATCCTGAAAAAATTCAAGTTATCAACTTTTGGGCAACATGGTGTAAACCATGTGTAGACGAGTTACCAGCTTTTGAAAAATTAAAAGCGACCTATGGTGATCAGATTGATGTTATTTTAATATCACTAGATGACGTAGAGAACCTAGAGACAAAAGTGAATCCATTTCTAGAAAAGCACAATATACAGTCTCAAGTTAAACTACTTGATTATCCTTATGCTGCAGAATATATACCTATGGTAGATACACACTGGATGGAGCCATTCCTGTAACCTTAATAAAATATAAAAAAGAACATAAATTTTTTAATCAAAGTTTTGAGTTTAAAGAATTAGATTCAGAAATTTCTGCTCTTTTAGAAAAATCGTAATTATATGAAAACACTTAAAATATTAACTGCAGTTGCCGTTGTTGCATTAGTAGGTATCCTAGCTAGTGGTATCCTAAACTTTGGTACGATGACTAAAGAGGATCCTGAAATTGAAAGTGCCATAAATGATGTACAGCTTAATGAACAAGCACCTATTAAAAAAGGCTATGAAATAGGTGATAAAGCAACTGATTTCAGTTTGATGAATATAGATGGTAAGATGATCTCGCTCAAAGATTATGACAATGCCAAAGGTTTTATTGTAATATTTACTTGTAACCATTGCCCATACTCAGTAGCTTATGAAGATAGAATCATAGCGCTGGATAAAGAGTTTAAAGAACAAGGATATCCTGTAATCGCTATTAACCCTAATAATCCAGAGGCTTATCCAGAAGACAGTTATGACAACATGAAGATAAGAGCAAAAGAAAAAGGTTTTACTTTTCCTTATCTCTTTGATGCAGGCCAAAAAATATATCCGCAATACGGCGCAACTAAAACACCACATGTTTTCTTACTACAAAAAGAAGGAACCAGCAACATCGTTAAATATATAGGTGCAATTGATGATAATCACAAAGATGCAAATGCTATTAAAAATGACTACTTAAGAGATGCTGTCACTAACCTTATTAAGGGTCAAGAAATTAAAATGACTAAGACAGTCGCAATAGGCTGTTCTATTAAAAGTTAGTCACTATCAATTTTATTGATATAGAACCCGTGTTTATGCATGGGTTTTCTTATTTGGTCAACTGTCAAAATTGTATTTTTGCAAAAAGAATAGATTACCCAACATGATTTTAGAACAACATTATACTAAATGTCTAGCTCAAGGTGCGTACTACATTTCGTCTGCTGGCGAGGCTGTTATTATAGATCCTTTAAGAGAAGTACAACAATATATCGACCGTGCGGCACAAGATAACGTCACCATAAAATATGTGTTTCTAACTCATTTTCATGCAGATTTTGTTTCTGGTCATGTAGACCTAGCAGACAAAACTGGAGCCACTATAGTATTAGGACCTAATGCTGAGACTAGTTACGCTTCGCGAAAGCGGAACACGGAGAAGTCTTTAAAGTAGGTGACGTTACTTTTACTCTTCTGCACACTCCAGGACATACAATGGAATCTTCTTGCTACCTATTAAAGGATGAAGAAGGAATCGCTAAAGCCATTTTCACTGGTGACACCCTATTTATAGGTGACGTGGGACGACCAGACCTTGCTGCAAAATCAGATTTAAGTACAGAAGATCTAGCTGGTCATTTATATGACTCTTTAAGAACTGAGATCATGCCGCTACCTGATGATATTATTGTTTATCCTGCGCACGGTGCGGGAAGTGCTTGTGGTAAAAGCATGAGTAAAGAAACTTATGATACTTTAGGAAATCAAAAGAAAACTAATTATGCTCTTGCTACAGATTTAAATAAAAGCGACTTCATAAAAGAATTAACCACAGGTATTGCTCCACCACCAGCATATTTTCCAAAGAATGTATGGATGAATAAAGGAGTCAATTCTAGTATAGATGAGATTATTGCTAGAGGTAATACACCTATGAATGCGGTGTCGTTTAAAGCACTAGTTGACGATAGTGAATATTTAGTATTAGATGTAAGATCGCCTCAAGAGTATACTGCAAGCAGCGTCCCAGGATCATGGTTTATAGGTCTGGATGGACAATTTGCCCCCCCATGGATTGGTGCATTAATTGAAAACATTGACCAGAAAATTATCTTTATTGCGCCTAAAGGACGCGAAGAAGAAACAGTTACTAGACTAGCTCGCGTCGGTTATGATAATGCTTTAGGTTACCTTAAAGGTGGTATTAATGCATGGGAAGAAGCTGGTTATGAGACGCAGCAAATCGAGAATATCACAGCGCAGCAATTTATTGATGGTTTATCTAACGATATATTAAATCCTATAGATGCTCGAAAGCCAGGAGAATATAATACCGCTCATGTAGATGGTGTGCCTTTATATACCTTAGATAATATTCATACGGACGTTAATATACTGGATACCAACAAAACATATCATGTTTACTGTGGTGGCGGATATCGTTCTGTTATTTTTGCTAGCATTGCAGCTGCAAATGGCATAAATAATGTGGTAAACGTTGAAGGTGGCTTTGGAGCCATAAAAAAGACTAATTTAGGAACTCAAAAAATTACAGAAACAACAAGTTGTTCACTTTAATATGAAAGACATTACAAAACAAGAATGGAAAGAACTTACCGCATCAGATGAGAATGCAGTAATTATTGATGTACGTACTGCAGATGAAGTTGCAGAAGGTATGATTCCTAATGCTTTACACCACGATATTTTCCAACCACAAGAACTCATGGCTGCGCTTCAAAACATGGATAAGTCTAAGAATTACTATATCTACTGTCGTAGTGGTGGACGTAGTGGTCAGGCTTGTCAAATTATGAATCAGATGGGATTTGAAACTACTTATAACCTTATGGGCGGTTTCAGCGAGTGGGATGGCGATATAGCTAACCAAAAAACAATGAAAAAATTAATTCTTTTATTAAGCCTAATCTGTACCACTGCCATTACTCAAAGTTGTTTTGAAGCAAAAGCTGGTACCGTTGAACTAGTAAGCTCTGAAGAAGCTGCAACGATCATAAAGACTCAATCTGCACGATTAATTGATGTGCGCAGTAAAGATGAGTATGATGCTGGTCATATCGCCGGTGCTATTAACATTCCTGTAGACAGTGAAAATCTAAATGAAATCATCGCTGGACTTAACGATAAGGAGCCTGTTCTGGTTTACTGCAACGGTGGACGACAAAGCGCTCAATGTGCAAAGATTTTAGAAGATAAAGGATTTATTAAAATATTTGATCTCGACGGTGGTTTAAGTAAATGGACCACTAGCGGTAGAGAGATCGTTTTAAAAACTAACGAATAACTAATGCAATTATCTGACATTCCACAAATCAAGCATGTAGATGCTGACAATTTCTTTTTACTTGCTGGCCCATGTGCTATTGAAGGTGAAGACATGGCATTGCGCATCGCAGAAAAAGTGGTTAAAATCACTGATGACCTTAAAATCCCTTACGTATTTAAAGGTAGTTTTAAAAAAGCAAATCGTAGCCGTATAGATAGTTTTACGGGTATAGGCGATGAGAAAGCGTTGAAAATATTGCGTAAAGTTTCTGAAACTTTTGGAGTACCTACCGTAACAGATATTCACGAAGTTAACGATGCAGCTATGGCTGCAGAGTATGTCGACATTCTACAAATCCCTGCTTTTTTAGTAAGGCAAACTGATTTAGTAGTTGCTGCTGCACAAACGGGTAAAGTAGTAAACCTTAAGAAAGGACAATTTATGTCGCCAGAAGCTATGAAACATGCCGTTCAAAAGGTGAAAGATTCTGGTAGCGATAAGGCTTGGATTACTGATCGCGGGACCATGTTTGGTTATCAAGATATGATTGTAGACTTTAGAGGTATACCGACCATGCGCGAGTTTGCTCCAACGGTACTAGATGTTACTCACAGCTTGCAACAGCCTAATCAAACAAGTGGTGTCACTGGTGGTCGTCCAGATATGATAGAAACTATTGCACGCGCAGGAATAGTAAACCATGTAGATGGTTTATTCATTGAACTCATTTTGATCCAGCAAATGCTAAAAGTGACGGAGCAAATATGTTAGATATTCAATACTTAGAAGGTTTACTAACCCGATTAGTAGCTATTAGAAAAACTATTAAATCTTTTTAAAACAAGATTTTTAATATAAGACAAGGCCTGCAAATATGTGTTTGCAGGCTTTTTTTTGTTTAATTAATTATCATATGTGAAGCAATAGTGTTAAACATTTCCCATTCTGTAACATTGTAAAAAATGTGGAGTCCTATTTTATATACATCTAACAACTAAAACTTTACATTATGAGAAATTACATTTTTATCGCAACTTTCTTTATGGCATTTATAGGATTTGCACAAACAAGCATGGACGTAGAATCCTTTTCAAAAATTAAGATTGATGCTGATGCACAAATTGAAATTGTGTATTCACCAAAAGATCAAGTTATTTTCAATGTTGATGAAAATCAACTTAAAGACTTTACAATTTCATCAGAAAATGGTTCTTTAACCATTAAACAAAATGGAGCTTCTATCGCTGGACTAAAAATACGTATCTACACAAATCAACTTAAAGGTATGGCTGTGAATGGTAGAGGTAATGTTACATTGACAAAATTTACTAAAATGGAGAATCTATATTTATCAATGAAAGGTTCTTATACTGTAGACACTGGCGAGGCAAAGATTAAAAACTTTATCATATCGAGAGATGCTAACAGTAAAGCTATTCATGAAAATGCAGTAGAAGTTAAAGAAAGCATCAACGGGACCTTACTTGTAGTAAATGGATAACATTTATTTGCTCTAATTATTAACTAAAAGCTTTCTTTAAAAGAAAGCTTTTAGTTAATAATCGATTTATCTTAAACTTTGTAATACATTAGTAGTCATAAAGAAAAAATCATGAAGATCAAATTTTACTTACTACTCTTTGTTTCTATAATCATGGTATCTTGTCAAAACGAAAAAGATGATTATGTCCCTACAAATCAGGCCATACTCACTAGCGCCTTTGGAAGTAAAATTGATTTAGATAATCCAGAAAGCTATCAAAATACAAACGTCCCTTCTTACATACGATTTGCTAATCAAGGTAATGCGATAGAAAATGACAAGGCTACCTTAGGTAGAATTCTTTTTTATGACACAAAACTATCTACTAATAATAGTATCTCTTGTGCTAGTTGCCACCAGCAAGAACACGCGTTTAGCATACTAATGTAGCTAGCACAGGTGTAAACGGTGTTACTGGAAGACACAGCATGAGATTAGTTAATGTAGGCTTTCAACCTAGCACTAATTTCTTTTGGAACGAACGAGCAAATTCTCTTGAAAATCAGGTTACTAAACCCATAAAAGATCATTCAGAGATGGGTTTTAGTGGTGAGAACGGCGCACCTACATTTAACGATTTATTGCTTAAACTATCAGATACAGATTACTATCAAGTATTATTCAATCATATTTATGGAGATGCGTTGATAACAGAAGAACGATTACAAGAATGTTTATCCCAGTTTGTTTTAAGCATTCAATCCTTTGACTCAAGATATGATGATGGATTACTAGCAACTGGTGATCCAGGACCAGCCTTTCCTAATTATAATATGTCTGAGAATCGAGGTAAATTTCTATTTACGACCACTCCAGATAATGGTGGCGCAGGTTGTGTAAGTTGTCATGTCCCGCCAGAATTTGCTATTAAAAACAACATTCACAACAATGGTGTTATTGCGACTATCGCAGATCCTAACGTTTTTGACCACGATAATACCAGGTCGCCCAGTTTAAGAGATCTTGAAAATCCCGAAGGGTTTATCAATGGACCATTAATGCATAATGGGTCTTTTAATACTTTGCTAGAAATGGTAGAGCATTACAACTCGATAGATATGACTAACCAGCAATTATTAGATCCACTTTTATTTGATAGCGTTGGCCCTAATGGTCCAATAGGTCAACAATTACAACTATCAGAAAGCGATAAAACAGCACTCATCAATTTTCTTAAAACGCTGACTGGAAATGATATTTACACTAATCCCAAATGGAGTGATCCTTTTGTAGATTAAATTTTAAGGAATAAGTAATGCTTCAAAATCATGTTGTGAACCTTGAAATACATTTCCATCCACTAAGGTTTTAATTCCATCTACTGGAAAACGATCGCTGTACTGCCAGAAATCCCACTCGATACGTGGCGCATTAACTCGATTGTAATTTGCAATCCAAACTCTAGGATATTCATCAAAATAAGAATCTGGCATAAGGATATCCCTGTAGAAAGCCTCACCACTATATATAATGGGTTTCACTCCATAATGATCCTCGATAATTGCAATCCAGTTTTTAAGGCCTTTTCTTAAAGAAGCTTTATTCTGCACAATAGATATATCCTCGATGTCTAATACTGGTGGTAAATCACCTTTATTTAACACTACTTGGCTTGTGAAAATAGCAGCTTGTTTTGTACTGTTAACATTACTCCAATAATAATGATAGGCTCCTTTTTTAATTTGGGATTTTGTGGCGCCAGTCCAGTTTTCTTTAAATCTTTTATCTTTTTCTATTCCTACAACTGCTCTTATAAATACAAAATCTATTTGCTTTGTACTATCTGGATGTTCAATGTTGTCCCATTCAATTGCACCTTGATGATGAGAAACATCTATACCATGTATTGCATATTTTTTGATGTGATCACTCTTATAAACCATTGAGGCATTATAATTATTTAAATTGTAATACCAGCGATATATAGGCTTTTTATATTGGAATAATAAAATAGATATAACACCAATTATTAAGAGTATGAACCACCATTTTTTATAATTCATTTCTTCTTTTTATGGTTTATACGTATCTCTTTGAGTTCTAATAAGGTTTCAATAACCATCTGATCATCGATTTCTTCTAACGTTTCAAATCGCAATGATCGCAACATTTTTCTTCCTTCACCGGCGATTAATTTACCATGTTGATTAGTCAATTCATTACCATATGACATTCCTAGATCAACAAATATTTTCCTGAAATTAAAAAAACAAAACATCGTTTTATCGTCAAGATAATAAAATGGTAAATGCCATTTATATTTCAGTTGCGCCTCAGGAATAGTCGACTCTACCAGTAATTGTGGATGCAGCATTATCGAGCGATAAGGCTCTGGAGAACGGTTAATATAATTGTGTGCAGGATTCATGCTATAAAGCTATTTCTTTTTACGTTTCGCGAAAGCGTAATCAACACCACTTCTCTACTCTAAAAAAATAATCAATAAAAAATATAAATAATTCAATAAAATACATTTACTTTGTATTTCAAAGTACTTTAATTATGACTAAAGATAAAGTTCTAGACGACTTAAAAGAAATCAGATCCATCATGGACAAGTCGACACGTTTTATATCGCTTTCCGGTATGAGTGGTGTCATGGCTGGTATTTATGCGCTAATAGGTAGTGTTGTCGGTTATTTTGTGATAGAAGATGCACGCCAACGTGGTTATACTGATACATTAGATAGCTTACTGAATACACCATGGGAATGCAATCCATCACTTAAAATATTAGTGATTGCAGCAGTAATTCTTTTTCTAGCAGTAGTAACTGCTTTTTTCTTAACTAAAATTAAAGCGGCAAAATACAAGCAAAAAATATGGAATAAACAATCCATAAGACTGGTACTTAACTTTCTAGCACCTCTAACTATAGGTGGATTATTTACACTGGCATTATTACAATATGGATTGCTATTTTTAGTCGCACCAGCGATGCTAGTCTTTTATGGGTTAGCTTGTATGAATGCAGCAAAATATACCTTAGGCACCGTAAAATATCTAGGATTAAGTTGTGCAGTTTTAGGCTTAGTAAATACGCAGTTTATAGGCTATGGGCTGTATTTTTGGGCTGCTGGATTTGGATTGTGTCATATCATTTATGGCACTGTGATGTATTATAAATATGATCGATAATATAGATTTTCTATTTATAAATTTAACCTTCAACTCAAAACAGACTCATGAGTCTTATTAATAAATTAAATAAAGCATTTGATCATCGTATTAGACTAGGCATTATGTCTGTTCTAGTGGTGAACGATCATGCCGATTTTAAAGAGCTTAAAGAGTTGTTAGATGTTACAGATGGTAACCTTGCTAGTCATGCCAAAGCTCTTGAAAAAGAAGAATATATAAGAGTAGAAAAAAGTTTCATAGGGCGTAAGCCTAATACTAAATATATCGCTACAGATGTAGGCAAACTAGAGTTTAAAAAACATATCGCTGCCCTAGAAAAATTATTAGGTGGATAACATACTTGCCTAAAATCCTATAAACGCTATAACACAACTAAAAATGAAGAAAATGAAAATCACTCTGTCAATTTATTGCTCGCTCTAAGCCTATATATTATGAAATCTATTTTTTTATCTTTTTACTTTGAAATACAAAGTACTTTAAAATACCTAAGAGAACTTTTAGTGAGTTTAGGCTTTACTATATCAAGTAAGATGTATGTCTTTTTTAAAAAGGGAACATCATGGCATCTTCAGACAACTCAACTACTGTCCTACCCTAAGCATAGTTTAGGATTTCATCTAGGTTGCTTTTTATTAAAACACAAATTTGAACCTCAACCACGTTGTGAGGATCATGACGTTTTTCATGTTCTAACTGGTTATAAAGTAGACACAGCACAGGAAATTGCAATGCAGTTTTGGTTATGGGGGTAACGGTAAGCGTAGTCCCTTTGTAGCTCTTGCCATGCTCATAGGTCTACTACTTTATCTGGACTGTTATGACAGCTTTACTAGAGCTTATTTAAAAGGTCAATATTCTAAAGCTATACACCATATCGATTTCAGACAACATCTGTCATCACCTATTACAAATTTTAAAACTAACTATAATACTATCTCATCATGAAAAAGACCATCGTCATTATCTTAGGCGGCATCACATTTGCCACTCTATTTTACAACCACTTTCTAGGGTTAAATACAGCAGTTTATGCTCTATTTCTTATCATAGCGCTTGCTGTAATGAATACTAGATCACTTCTTAAGCCTACCATTATTGCCAGTGCGGCTGGAATGATTGCCTCTTCCATTGCTATTATGATGCATGGATCTGGCATGGCTGTAATGTGTTACTTCTTATCTGTGTTTTTATTTATAGGAATGGTTGCTAGCTCTCAAGCGAGTATTTACACGAGCTGGTTTAATGGATTATACAATCTGTTTTTTGGAATGTTCCATGACTTTATTTTCAATATCCAAAAAATTAAAGAAGAGCCTACATCTACTTATGCAGTAAGTCAGATTATTAAAATCACTGTCATTCCTATTCTATTGATTATTTTATTTTCTTATCTATATAGTCTTGCTAATCCAGTTTTTGCAGAGTGGCTCGCATTTATAGATCTCAGCTTTATAGATGGATTATGGTTTTTCACAGCTATACTAGGCGGTTTTATCATGGGGGAATATTGCACAGCCTAATGCGATTGATCCTTTAACTGAAAATGATATCAAAACTGACAACTTTTTAAAATATAAAGAACTAGAAAATCCAGAAATTGAAAAAGCTAAAAATGAATTACAACTAGGTACGTTCTCCATTAGTGCTCTTAATATCCTACTGGTCATTGTATTGATTACAGAGCTGATGTTTATTTTAAATATCAAGGATTTTGCAGCATCAGAATTAAGCGATGCGGTTCACTCTGGTGTTTATGCTAGCATTGTAAGCATCATTCTAGCCGTGGTGATTATTGCTATATTTTTTCGCGGAAGCATCAACTTCATAAGAGAAAACGGAACTCTTAAAACGCTCACTTTTATATGGATAGGACTTAATTCCTTATTAATCGCCAGTATATTTACAAAGACTTATTTATACATCGATCAATATGGGTTATCCATGAAGCGCATAGGTGTTGTGGTGTATCTTATCTTATGTTTAATAGGCCTGTTCACGACTTTTTTGAAAGTACAACACCAACTAAACTTTGTTTATTTATGGCGCCGTAATCTAGCGGTAAGCTTTGTGATTATCTCCATATTTTCATTATTCAATTGGTCTGCTATTGTTACAGATTACAATCTCAATAATGATTTTGTAGATCATAAACAGTTAGAAAGATTATTACCACAAAATGCTTTGATCCTTAAAAAGCATGGATTATATGACGATGCACAACAGCTCAATAATAGTTTAGGATATAGTTCTGCACGATACTGGGAAGAACATTTTACAAATCGTCAATGGCAAGATTTTAATTATATCGCTTATCAAATTAAGAAAGAAAATAATCAAGATGCTCAAAGCAATCCATAATAGGCTAGCTTTATGTGAAAGAATAAACTCTTATGGAATTAAGACTGCCTTACTAACCTTTATTTACATGATGGTAATAGGTACTGGTTATATCTTAACCCATTTGGACTTTTTTATCGCTTTTATGTTATTGGGAATATTTATTGGTATAATCATCAATGGAATCATGATGATAGCTGTTTTAATTCAACTATTAAGAAATGTGAATCGGACGATTGAAACTCTATTTACCATTTACATTCTACTTCTTAATATACCGATGGTGTTCCTTCTCATATTTATCAACGACTTTTTAAACCAACATTTTTATTCATGAACTATTTAAAAGAACTAACTCCTGTCAATCGATTTGCACATTGGACAGCTATCGTCAGTTTTGGTTTAGGCTCTCTATCATTCCTATCGTATTTAATATTTAAACAAAGTGATTTAATAGAGGTAGGCCTAGGTTACATCGTCATAGCTGTGGTGTGCAACATCATTGTTCTCGTAATGATTATGATAGCAGCTTTAAGCCAGAAAACATCATTTAAAGAAACTGCTTATACGATAGGCGTATTGCTAGCTAATATCCCTATAGCCTTTCTCTACTTTATAATAATCCTTGAATTAGCTATATGAAAACACTAGTCATCCATCGTTATAAAGAACTTAGCAATCTATTTGTCCTTAGTTTAATGAGTATTTCGTTATTAGCGATACGCTTGAAAATTACTCATGATTTCTATTTGTTATTTTTAGTCTGGAATCTTTTTCTTGCTTTATTACCTTATGCTATTAGTCTGTGGTTCGAGAGCAGTATCTCAACCAGCTATACTAATAGATACATCAAATGGATTGCAGTACCAGTATTTGCTATTTGGCTATTGATTTTACCTAATGCACCTTACATCATAACGGACTTAATACACATCAGAAATGCGAGTGGAACTTGGCTTATTTTCGATAGCATTCTTATTGCATGCTTTGCTATTACTGGTTCTTGGGCAGGATTTAAGAGCATTTATCATATGACTAACAGTTTAATCTCTATCCACTACATAAAAGGTCCCTTTGTGCAAAAAGCGCTGCCTTATTTATTACTTTTTTTATGTGCTCTCGGTATATATTTGGGTCGTGAATTAAGGTGGAATAGTTGGGATATTATCCAGCAACCAGCTAGGCTTTTTACAGACACTTTATCTATTTTTATATATCCATGGTCACATCAAATGGCATGGTTACAAATTATACCTATGAGTCTATTTTTAATGGTCCTCTATAAACTATTTCTTCAATATGAAGCGAAGTCTTAAAATCAAATACGCTATCCTAACGGTAGTCCTTTTTATAATAGAAGTAGTTATCGCAATTTATATAAACGACTCATTCATCAGACCTTTTTTAGGCGATGTGCTTGTAGTAGGGTTGATTTATTGCGCAGTAATGGCCATTACATCATATCGAGTGGTAATGGTAGCTATAGGTACATTAATTTTTAGCTATATGGTAGAGTTAGCACAATATGCACAAGTAGTTGACCTACTAGGGTTAAGTGACAATAAATGGGCTAGAATTATCATAGGCACTAGTTTCTCATGGTGGGATATGGTGTGTTATACCATAGGGTTTATAATCATATTACTAATTGAGAAGAATAAAAGAATTATGAAAATTAATCAATAA
>NZ_BBMK01000006.1 GCF_000755285.1 Nonlabens ulvanivorans
TTGATCTTCTACCCAAACCTGTGATATAAACTTCATGTCCAGCTCTAAAGTCTTACCGTCTATCTTAAGTTTAACTTGATCATCTCTTTTCCAGTGTAAAGCATTTTTGCGAGTTGCTGACCATCCTAAATAGGCTAATCCTATTAAATATAGTACCACACCTGGAATACCAAACCAAAGATCAGGAAAGATAAATTGTGGAAATACAATTAGTATCCCAATAGCAATAGAAAGACACCATTGTACCCATCTAGGATAGGAACGCCACGCGGTATTAAAAAAATAAAACTTTTTAGCAATCTTCATTTATAAGTTTATAAAAGACCTCTTGCTTTAATCTCAAGATATTTATTAATCGTATTTACAGTAAGGTGTTGCGGTTCTGTAAGAATGGTTTGAATACCATATTTGTTTAACTCATTAACGATGAGTTTCTTTTCATAGATAAATTTTTCTGCGATGGTTTTATCAAATATCTCACGAGTCGTATCTACTTCTTCTATAAGCATCTCTTTAAGTTCTGTGTTCTCAAAGAATATAATAACTAATAGATGATTTTTAGCAATCGCTTGTAAATATGGTAATTGTCTATGTAAAGCATCAAGTGTTTCAAAGTTTGTATATAATAAGAGTAAACTACGATTTGTAATCTTGCGTTTTACGTCTATATATAATCTAGAAAAATCACTTTCTTTAAAATCAGTATCAACATTATAAAGTGTCTCGAGAATAAGATTCATTTGCGAGGCTCTTTTTTGAGCTACCACCTGATTAGATATGCGGTCTGAAAAGCCAAACATACCAGCTTTATCACCTTTTTTTAAGGCTATATTACTGATCACTAAAGTCGCATTAATGGCATAATCAATCAATTTCATGCCTTCAAAAGGCATTTTCATTACACGACCTTTATCAATAACAGAGTAAACGGGTTGCGACTTTTCATCTTGATACTGATTAAGCATTAATTGCCCACGTTTTGCACTGGCTTTCCAGTTGATATTGCGCACATCATCACCTGGCACATAGTCTTTAATTTGCTCAAATTCCATAGTGTGCCCTATCCTACGTATTTTTTTCATTCCGTAGTCTTTGAGTTTATTGGTAAAAGCCATCAACTCATACTTACGCATTTGTAAAAAAGACGGATATGTAGGCGCCATAGCGTCTGCATCAAAAAGATAACGCCGTTCTATAAAACCTAAAAAACTGGATGCATAAACATTTAAAGATCCAAAGTGATACTCACCACGCTCTACTGGTCTTACTGTATAATTAAACTCTCTAGATGTACCTGACTCAATAGTTGCATCTATAACAAAGTCTCGTTTCTGGAACTGAACAGGTAATTCATCAATAATTTTAATTGCAATTTTATAAGGGTATTGATTTGCAATCGCAATATTTATAGGGTTATCGTCTCCATTAGATAATTTATCTGGAATATTACGTTTTGCTTTAATTCCTTTTTGAAGTCGATATACTAATATAACATCGAGAATTGTAAGTGCTATAAACAGATAAAATGCAAACTTTAAATAGCTAAAAATGGCTGGGAATAAGAAAGAGACTATCAATAATATCACAAGCCCAATAAGCACTTGAAAAAAGCGCTTTGAGAAGTAAATACTCTTATAGAATTTATGGAGTTTCTTTTTCACTATCTAGGAATCTCTATGGTTTCAAGGATTTGTGCTACTGCTCGATCTGCAGTAAAGCCTTCCATTTCTCTTTCTGGAGTTAAAATAATTCTGTGTCGCATAACAGATTTTGCGATATATTTAATATCATCTGGTGTTACAAAATCACGTCCCATAAGGGCTGCATATGCTTTAGAGCCATTCATTATAGCAATTGATGCACGTGGTGATGCACCTAAGTAAAGATTGGCATTATTACGTGTATTAAGAACAATCTCTGCTATATATTTAATTAAATTATCTTCAATGATAATGTCCTTAATAGTAGTTTGATATTTTTTAATTGCAGCTGCTGATAGTACTCCTTCAATCAGCGTTTCTGGATCTTCATTTTTTCTAGCATGATTACCTTCAAGTATTTTAATTTCTTCATCAAGATTAGGATAATCAACATTAATCTTAAATAAGAAACGGTCTAGTTGCGCTTCTGGCAATCTATAGGTTCCTTCTTGTTCAACTGGGTTTTGAGTTGCAAACACTAAGAATGGTGTATCTAAATTATATTCATGTCCATCGATAGTTACCTGGCGCTCTGCCATCGCTTCAAATAGTGCTGCCTGGGTTTTTGCTGGTGCTCGATTGATCTCGTCAATAAGAATAATGTTTGAAAAGATAGGTCCTGCCTTAAATTCAAATTCATTGTTCTTCATACTAAAAACGCTTGTACCTAATATGTCACTAGGCATTAAGTCTGGTGTGAATTGAATACGTGAAAAACCAATTTGCATGGTTTTGGCAAGTAATTTTGCTGTTACCGTTTTTGCTACACCAGGAACTCCTTCTATTAAAGAATGTCCATTTGCTAGAATAGAAACTATCAATAAGTCAATCATCTCTTCTTGACCTACTATTACTTTACCTAATTGCTCTTTAATTTTAACAACTGCAGCAGACAGTCTGTTAAATCAAGCCTATTTTTAAAAGCCAATCCATCTGACTGAGTAGCTTCTTCTACTTCAGGTTGATCTGGAACAAAAGCAGAAGATCCAGACTCTTGATCTGGTATTTGAACAAACTGCTCTTGTGCGGCCTCGTGTACAGGTTGAGAATTAGTATCTTGATCTGATTGTGGCTGGTTATCTTCTGGCTGGAGTTGGTCTTTATTTTCTTCCATAGTTATTTATTCCTTTAAAAAGGCTTCAATCCTTTTATTGAGTTGTTTTAATTCATATTCATTGTGTACTGATTTAGCACGCAACTTATTGATGTATAAAATTACATCTTCTGTAAAGTTCTGTGATCTACCGGATTTGACCGCTAGTCTCTTTATGAAAGTAGCGTCTAATCTTTGAGTGTCCACAAAATATTTAGAACGCAATCGTTCTAAAAAGTAATTAATCTTTTTATCGATGATACCACTATAATCACCTGTTTGATAATACAAACTACCTATCGTCTTTGTAAATTCTACCGAACTATTTTTAAGTGGTTCTACAATAGGTATAATGCGCTGTCTACGTTTACTAGCAAAAACCATATAGATAATCACACCTAACAATGCTATATAATAAGCCCATTTTAAAGCAGGTTGAGATAGCACAAAACGCATAGGTGAGGTAATAACTTTGCGACCAGACTTACCATAGTCATCAAAGAATACTGGTCCATCGTTCATATAACTTAAAGACTCTACCGCATACTGATGTTTACCATCCTTGAGCATATAATAATTGGTAAACGATATAGGATTAAGATTATAATAAAAAGCTCCTTCTCCTACTTTTACCTCAACAAAATTAACTTGTGGCGTTTCTCTCGTCAGCCTTTTTTCTTCCTTATCTTCCTCGTTAATATCAAATTCTTGATCGCTTTCAGCAGCAGATTCTTCAATGGTTTCTTCAAGATAATCTGCAATATATCCCTTAGAAGGCTCAAAGGCTAGTACCTCACCTAACACTTTAGTATTTAAGGTATCATAGACTTCAAAAAACTTATAATCTGCACCTTTATCATAGATATAACTTCTATCCTTTAAAGACTTATTAACTAATCGAGTTCTAACCGTATCTCTTCTAGAGTAAGAGTAAAATGAAGAAGAGTTGGTCTCTAATCCCAATGTGTCTGCAAGAGAACCATAAGCGCCATTACTGGCAATAAAGACTTTATTACCTCGCGCAACAAAATCCATTAAATAATCACTCTCTACACTATCAAAACTGAGATAATCATTTATAAAAATATAATTTGCATTTGTTATAGAATCATTCTTTAGTAAAAAGTCAACAGGCACTTCATCAACAGATATGATATCATCTCTATTAAAAATTTCATCTAACTGATCATATAATACAAATGCACCAAATGGTATTTTATCACCACTAGTAAAACTCTTTTGCCAGTTTAATGGTCTAGGTCTACTGCTTTCAAAAAAGAAAAGCATCACCACCACACCTAGTAATACGTAAAGAATCGTTTTTGCTCTCTTATCTATCATGATGTCTGATTTTTAAGAGATTCAAATTCTGTTCTGGCGTCGTTAAATGTATGTTCATTGAGTTCAAACTCTCCATACCAAACATAGTCATAGAGGTAGGATATTTTCTTAAAATGCTCTTTGAGTATAGGCTCGTTAAGTTCGCGATAATAGTCGGAATTTGTTTTTTGAAAATCCCAATCAATCTTCTTATTAGTACTCAACCACTTTAAGGCATCTAGATATAAATAGCGGACCGCATTTCTATAACTACCCGTGGCAACACTGTCTTTGATTAATTGACTTAAATCGATTTGCTCTATATGAGTTTCTTCCATATTAACGGTTGCTGCAACTCTTGCATTGCGCGTCAATAATGACTGAGCACTTTCTTTAGAGAGTAATCTTACCAAAAAATAAATCCCTACAGCAGCCATTATAATAAAGATGAAAATCTTTAAAACGTCTGCCCAAAAAGGATTAATATTTATGCCAAAGACATCACCTATCCAGTTAAACACACCGTTAAGAAATCTCGTGAAAAAGTTGTCACCTTCATCAGACACTTCATAGTAGAAAAAATCATTTCCGGTGTACTGCTCTCGTAAGTCATCACCTATATCCGGAATGTCCAGAATACGGTTATCGTAGTCTCGATTTAAGGTGTCCGTAATTTCTCGAGGACGTTCCTCTATTTTAGGAATGAGATCTTGTAGTGATTGCGCTTTCGCGAAAGCGGATATCAAAACAATCCATAAGAATACTAATTTTCTCATACGTTCTCCCCCCCTATATTTTCAATACGAGAACGCAAATAAGTATTGTGTTTAAATTCATGTAAATTGAAATATACAAAAGCGTTAATGGTTTGCGACAACAATTGTATAAACATCAACATTAAACAAAACAGACTGATAACCACAACCAACAATATTTGACCAAAAACACTTTCATCCAGACTAGTCCCAGATTCTACCGTATGGAAAATATAAACACCTACTAGTATAGCAGGTAATATGTTTAAAGCCATTAAAGCTATTTGAATGATAAGGCCTAACACAAAATTCACTCCTATCGCTTTCCAAAAATTACTGAAAAGTAAATCCCATGCTTCCCTAAATGCTCCAAAAACGGTAGAATCCTCGTTATGTACATAACTGAATATGGTGAGACTGATCCAAGCATTAAATCCTAAACCTATAAAAATGCTTATTATAGAACCTAGAAATGGGATAAACGCTAGTATAACTTGAACTATAAAGTAAACGATATATAATCCTATGGCTACTAGGCTACTAGAAAGATGCCGCCTAGATGACGTTTTGCTTTTTCCCAGGCATCCTTGCGTGGTATATTATTGACCTTGCGTTTCTCGTATAAACTGACGTAAGCACTGGATAATGTATAGTTAAGTAGGGTTGCTATTAACAAGACGATTATTAATAGAATAACTCCTAAACCGGTCATTAGTGCTGCAGATTCTTCTGCATTTGATCCACCTATAGAATAGCTGTTTTGTGCGATAGCAATAGCCACGATACCAGTGATCATTAAATAAACACTGATCAATATAAAGATGACAAAGATGCCATTATACCCCCACAAACATATTGATGATTTCTTTAAAGTTTCCTTTAAGAAAATCAAAATATGCAGATATTATTCCGCCAAAATCCCTACGTAATCTGGGCTCTATATACTTCCTCATTTTTTCTTTTTAGGTAATTAGGATAAACAATGTAATATCCTACAATAATAACAGAACTCAATAACAAAATTGCATATTTAATAATCGATGGCATAAATGCATATCTAGTAACAAATCCCTCTATAAATCCAGCAACTATAAAAAGAGGTATCGTACTGATCAATACCTTAAGGCCCTTCTTTGCGCCTTTCACAAAAGATACCCGTCTAGAATAAGTGCCTGGAAATAATATAGAATTCCCCCCCATGATCATACCAGCAGCACCACAAATTACAATCACAGACAGCTCTATAGTACCATGCAACATAATGACACTCCACGCTTCTACAGCGACATCTTCATTAGAGAACATCGCAAAAAAAGTCCCTACCATAATACCGTTATTAAACAATATATAGCCCGACCCTATAGAAGTTAAAAGTCCTGCTGCAAAGCACAGCATTCCTACTTGAATATTATTTTTAGTAATCCATAAAAACATACCTAGCGCACCATCATCTTGATATATACCTGTAGGATTGCCATTTCTTATATTTTCTAAAGTTTCATTTACATATCGATCACCTAATATTAATCTAGTAAAAGAGTCGTCATAAATAGTACTTATGGCTCCTATACCACTGCTACCATAAAAATAGCAAAGGCATAAAAAAGTGTACGTTGATGATCTGCAAAAAACAAAGGAAACTCTGTCTTCCAGAAATCTACAATACGATTACCACTTTCTTTTTTATTAATATAAATCTTTTGATGTGCTTGACTTGCTAAAGAGTTTAAATACAGTAAAGTTTTACTTTTTTTGTAATAAGTTTGGGCAAATGATAAATCATTAGTCAATTGTATATAAAGCTCTGCAAGGTAATCTGGATTAATTTTAGAATTTGAGTCCAGAGCCTTTTCAAAAGCCACCCATTTTTCCTTATTTTGCTTCACAAAAGCTGCTTCACGCATAGCACGTTTTTTGGCTAAGATAAAAACTAATTTCAGCATGTCCAACACAAATGTAAATACAGCTCAAAATGTTAATATTAACTATCAGGTTTCTAGTCTAGGATATCGTATCGTAGCATTTATTATTGACCTGCTAGTCATGGCAGTATACTTAATTTTAATTGATTATATCGGCTTAGGTTTTAGAGACATGGTAGATAATAATACCTATTTTGGTATTTCAGAATTACTTTTTCTCCCAGTAGCTTTTTATAGTTTATTCTTCAATATCGCATTTGGTGGTCGTACTCCTGGTAAATTTATTATGAAAATGAGAGTCGTTAAAATAGACGGATCACCAGCTAGATGGTCTGACTATTTAACCACTTGGATCATAAGACTAATAGATATCTGGTCTACAAATGGTGGTGTAGGTATCATAGCAATTATTTTTACAGAGAAAAATCAGCGATTAGGAGACTCTGCGTCTGACACTATTGTTATAGATGCTCGCAAAACAACTAAAATTAGTCATACCATATTAGAAGAAGTAGACCAAAGCTATGAACCTACCTTTATGATGGTTAATAATCTAAGTGATAATGATGTCAATGAGATTAAAGAATTTATAGACTTGCTGCAGAGAGTCGTGACTTTAAAGCATTACATCAACTGCGCAATAAAGTAGAACTACTACTACAGACTAATTCAGAATTAAGAGATGGTATTTTTATACGTACGATCCTTAAAGACTATACATACCTCACACAAGGACGCTAGATGGATTTTATACAAGTAATTGATTTAATGGGAACGGTAGCGTTTGCCATCTCTGGTGCTCTTGCCGCTTATAACAAGAAGTTAGATGCTTTTGGGATCATCATCATAGCATTTGTAACTGCTGCCGGTGGCGGTACCTTAAGAGATATACTACTAGGTGTTAGTCCAGTTTCTTGGATGACTAATATGAATTTAGTCTATACCATATTGATTTGTGTATTAGTCACGTTTATCTTTAGTCAGAAGTTGTTAAAACTGCGCAAGACACTTTTCTTTTTTGATACTATAGGAATCGGATTATATACCGTTGTAGGTCTAGAAATGGGAATCACTGCAGGACTACATCCGTTTATTTGTGTAACACTAGGTTGTATTACGGCCTGTTTTGGTGGTGTGATCAGGGATATACTAGTAAATGAAATTCCGGTAATCTTTCGTAAAAACATCTATGCGACAGCTTGTATAGCTGGTGGCGCGATTTATTTTATTCTTAGAAAATTTGATGCACCAGAAAACATTACCTTCATCGTATCGGGTATTTCTGTTATTGTGATTCGTATGCTGGCTGTTAAATTTAAATGGCAGTTACCACGTCCTTACCTTGATTAAATTATAGAGCTTTGGTTGGAGTGATTACGCTTTCGCGAAAGCGTCATTTAAAGACATCGTTGCTTAATCCTTACCTGCTTTAAATAAAAAATCTTTTTCTGCTTTGCTTAGACTTTCATAACCGCTCGCAGATATTTTATCTAAAATAGCGTCAATTTTCGCTTGCTGTGTAGACTTCTCTTTAGAAGTACTTTTAGTAGATTTCTTATTGCGATAAACCGTTTTCATGGGCGCCTTCTTTTCCTTTTTAGGAGTCGATTTAAACATTGATTGAAACCAATCACCAACTGATGAGAGTCCTTTCAAAATATCAATACCATCACGAATTTTATGTGCGGTATAAAATCCAATAGCGATACCACCTAAGTGTGCTAAGTTTCCACCGACATTATCACGAGCAAAAATACCAGCAATCGTCATCACCAATAAAAAGTAACCTATATACTTGAATTTTAAATTAAAGAAAATCAATCGCACCTCTGTATCTGGCTGATATGAGCATACAAATAAGGCTACTGCATAAACACCAGCACTTGCTCCTACTAATCCAGCTGAATTTACATAGGTAGAAAACAAGCTTTCGCCTAATAAATAAAAAGCAGCTCCACTTAAAACACCTGCAAAGAATAAAGTGATTAGTTGACGACTATTAAAAAAATTAAGCATCATCTGTCCAAAACTGAACAGTATCAACATATTCCAAAATAAATGAAAAATACCGGAATGTAAAAAGGCATAGGTTATAATGGACCACGGTTGCAATAAAGTCTCCCATAAACCTGGTGGTAATCTGAACCAGTAGTATGATGGCGCATATACATATTGTAGTAACCACGACACTAAAGTCAAGGCTACAATGACAACAATTAATTGACCTAATGCTGTTTGCTGTGCATACTTACTTTTTAAATCATCTATAAAATTCATTAATCCCAACGGTATTTGTCCATGCTATTTCTTTTCCAGTACCAGGTAATTATAAAGCCTACTATAGCGCCACCGACGTGTGCTGCATGCCCGATATTATCTTGTACACCTGTAATACCTAATGTCGCTATGGTCTCATATGCAAAGTAGGCACCTATCAACCATTTTGCCGCAATAGGAAAAGGAATAAATAGAATTTGTAATTTCACATTAGGATATAAAAAAGCAAATCCTGCCAGTACACCAAAGGTGCATCCACTTGCTCCTACCATTACACCCCAAAAATTAGGATTACTAGCGGTACCAAAAAGCTGTTGATCTACAATAGCTTGAGTAGCGCCTGCTTCTATCGCCTCACTAGTCCATGTTATATACTCGTAGTAGTCTATTCCTGTAGTTAATAAATAAGCTCCTATTCCAGAACTTAAGTAAAAGAAAATAAACTTATTGTTTCCCATCCAGCGTTCTAGTGGCGGACCAAAAATAGCTAACACATACATATTCATTAAAATATGTAAAAAGTTTGCAGAATCATGCATGAACATGTGCGATATCGGTTGCCATATTTGAAACCTTGGATCTTCAAAGAAATGAAGGGCAAATGTGTCATATAATCCTGGAGCAATAAAAACAGTCCCTACATAAAAAACGACATTAAGAATAATAATGCCTTTTACTACAGGCGTCATGTTACTAAACATACTAGTTGAACTTTAAATTTAGCTTTCGCCCGTGATATTTATGAACACCTTTTTTCCTTGAGCGGTAAGTTCTGACTCTTTACAAGCAAATAATTCATCGACAAGATTCTCCATAGCCTCTTGACTCATAGATTCTCCACTTCTGATAGCCATTCCTCTAGCCATGGTAGCTGCTAGCCGATCTGATTGAGAAAAACTTTCTTTAGGTAAATCTAATTCACTATCTCTGATGATAGTTTCCAGAACCTCAGGCACGTGTTTTTCTTTCAACTGGATAGGCAATCCAACAATCTCAACGACATTATTTGCTAAAGTTTTAAAGATAAAACCTGTCTGCTCTAGCTGTTCTTGTAATTGTGTTAAAATAGACACTTCATCAACAGGTAAATTAAGTCTCAACGGAAATAACAATTGTTGACTTGTACCTCTTTGTACAGTGATATGCTTTAATAATTGCTCATACAAAACACGTTCGTGAGCACGATTTTGATGAATGACCAGCATACCACTCTTTAAAGTGCTGATGATAAATTTGCGCTGTAATTGAAAAATATTGCGCGTTACTTTCTCATCCTCAAACATCGATGTGGTCATTGACACCTCTTCTGTCTCATCTAGTAAGGTTGAAGCATCATCTAATCCAGCATATAGCGATTCCCATGCTTGCGGCACAGGTTTACTATAAGATGGAGTTGATTTACTGGTGCTAGAACTAGAACTGCCGGTATTTGAAAATGGATTAAAATCTGGATTGACTTCTATTTTAGGAGAACTGGTATTTTTCTTAGTATACTCATAAGGAACTTCGTATTGAGGTTCTTTGTCAAAATCAATCGCATTAATACTGAACTGTCCTAGCGCATGTTTTACACTTGCCCTAATAATGGCATATAAACTATGCTCATCATCAAATTTAACCTCAGTTTTGTAGGATGAATATTGATATCTACACTATCCTTAGGTACATCTAAAAATAAAAAATATGTTGGATTGTTTTTCTCTTTAAGCAAGCCTTCAAAAGCACTGGTCACGGCGTGATGTAAATAATTATGCTTGATAAATCGGTCGTTAACAAAGAAGTACTGTAAACCTTTAGTTTTACGAGCAAACTCTGGTTTACCTACAAAACCAGAAATTTTAACTAGTTCTGTTTCTTCTTCAACAGGAACCAACTTTTCATTAGTCTTTGCTCCCATAATATTTACTATACGCTGTCTGTAATTACTAATTGGTAAATTAAATAGCTCTGTATCGTTACTAGAGAATTTAAGTCCTACTTGAGGATGCGCCATAGCAACTCGATGAAACTCATCAGTAATGTTGCGCAACTCTACATTATCAGATTTTAAAAATTTACGACGTGCTGGTACATTGTAAAACAAATTGCGCACGCTAATCATAGTTCCCTTTGTGGTTACAACAGGTTCTTGATTGACAACTTTACTACCTTCGATTTCAAGAATAGTCCCTAGATCATCATCTTCTCTTTTGGTTTTTAAAGACACATGTGCAATAGCCGCTACAGAAGCAAGCGCTTCACCACGGAAACCTTTTGTATGTAAATCAAAAAGATCGTTTGCATTAGTGATTTTTGAAGTAGCATGTCTTTCAAATGCCATACGAGCATCAGTCATACTCATGCCTTTACCATCGTCTATAACCTGTATGAGTGTTTTACCAGCATCTTTAACAATTAAAGAAATTTGCGTCGCACCGGCATCGATGGCGTTTTCTAACAACTCCTTTACAACACTGGCAGGTCGTTGCACAACTTCTCCAGCCGCGATCTGGTTAGCCACGTGATCGGGCAATAATCTTATAATGTCTGACATGAAGTCATTCTAAAATTTAAATATGGATAAATCAAAATCAATTAACCATAGAAAGACTAATACAAGCACAGCTATTATAATATATAAGCGCTTTTTAACACCAGCATCCACACCTTGCTTATAATCACTCATGGCCGTATTAAACCTATTCTTTAAACCACCTGCATCAATAGTTGATCGGTGTTCATCAAATTTATGTTTAATTTCAAACGGTCGTGTTCCTTCCTCCTGCTTGTAAAAGCGAGGCTCGTAACTATACTTTTTATTTTTGCGACGTGTTAGAATTCCCATAATTATGGTTTATTACAAAGTTAATAAATATGCTCTAGTACATACGTCAAACACCATACCGACTATCAACAATCTGATTAAAATTAAAAAAACAGTAGTTTAAAGACCATTTATGTTTAATAATAACGCTTTCGCGAAAGCGTAACCATCAACAAACCAACCTATTCTAAACTTGCGTAATCTTTTTGTGATTTTTAGGCATTATATTTAAGGATTCCAAAAAAAAGTTTTTCATAATATGATTCTAACCAGCCCTTTTAATAGTATCGTTAAAACGACTTTCTCATTTTTAATCATTTGCTTTAGTACGTTCTCTTTTTCTCAAGACTCTTATCCCATAGGTTTTCAAGGAGATATAATTACCATGGATTCTAACATCGATAGTTTTCAATGGTCAGAATATCCATTAAGTAGTATAGTAAAAAATAAATTTACTGGATGGATACAGTTTGCACAAACACCTACTTACACAGTTCAACAAGAATTAAAAGCTGCAGGAATTACACTTGAAGCTTATCTACCACATAGAACTTATGCTTTTACAGCATCGCAAGAAATAAGTCCTTTGTTTTTAAAGCAAAAAGGTGTTATTACAGTTATACCTTATGATAATCGTATGAAATTATCACATGATCTTAAAAATGAAACCATTGGTGATTGGGCCATTCGTGGAGATAAAGTGCTTATTCAAATTCAATATTTTAAAACACTTACTCCAGAAGAAATTAGTGTAAACTTAAAAAATGATAGTATTGAAATTTTAGAAATATTCTCCACTGGCCATATTGTAATAGTTGCGATCGACAATGATCGTATCAATGCTATTGCCTCACACAACTATGTACAATACATGGACATTATCATACCACCATCCATTAAAGAAGATACTGATGGTAGAGGTTTACATAGGTCTAATAATCTAGACACGCAACAAGTAGGTGGAAGAAACTACACTGGTGCTGGCATTGGTGTTCTAGTAAGAGATGATGGAATTGTTGGACCGCATATCGATTTTGAAGGCCGCATAGATAACACACAGGCTAGCGGTACAGGACAAACACATGGTGATGGCGTTGCAGGAATTCTAGCTGGTGCTGGAAACCTCAATCCAGAAAATCGTGGAATGGCAGCTGGATCAAATGTCTATGTCTCTAATTACGCGTCATCTTTTCTAGACGGGACAACTACTTCACTTATCGCAAGTGGAGATGTCCAGATTACCAACTCTTCTTATGGAAATGGATGTAACGCAGGTTATACTATAACTGCAAACACAGTAGATTCTCAAATTAATAGTACACCTACTTTATTACATGTATTTTCTGCAGGAAATTCTAATGGATCTGATTGCGGATATGGTGCTGGTGGTCAATGGGGAAATATAACGGGTGGACACAAACAAGGTAAAAATGTAATTGCAACTGCAAATGTAAATGATGACGGTACTCTTGCCGGTAGCAGTAGTAATGGACCTGCTACAGATGGCCGTATCAAGCCAGATATTACAGCTCACGGGCAAGGTCACATATCAACTGATGAAGACAACGGTTATTTATCTTTTGGAGGAACCTCAGGTGCTGCACCTGGAATTGCTGGTGTTGCGGCTCAATTATATGATGCTTATCAAACCATAGCAAATGGCGTTTTACCAGAGTCTGCTTTAATTAAGGCTATCATGCTTAATACGGCAAATGACGTGGGTAATACTGGTCCGGATTTTCAATACGGCTGGGGAATTGTAAATGGGTTAAGAGCTGTTAAAACTATTGAAGGACGTAATTTTTTTAGCAGAACGGTTTCACAAGGCACATCAGAAAGTCGTGTTGTTCCTGTACCACAAAATGCTTCACAAGTTAGAATAATGCTATACTGGAATGATCCAGCAGCTGCTACTGGTGTTTTAACAGCTCTAGTTAACGACTTAGATCTAGTGGTGAGTGATCCAGCTGGTTCTATTTACAATCCATGGGTTCTCAATAGCAGCCCAAATGCGGTGACTCTTAATGCTCCAGCTACTACTGGAATAGATCGACTTAATAACATGGAACAGGTTGTTATAGATAACCCTATAGCTGGCGATTATATTGTGGACATTACTGGTTTTAATATACCTATGGGTATTCAAAAATTCTATGTGGTTTATGAAATAATAGAAGATCAACTGACCATTACATATCCTGATGGTGGTGAATTTTTAACACCTGGCAGTACAGAATTTATTCAATGGGATGCTACTAATACTAGCGGTAACCTCTCACTAGAATATAGCTCTGATAATGGCACGAGTTGGAATGCAATCGCAACTGTAAGTAATACAAGTTTATTATATGAATGGACTGTCCCTAACGATGTCTCTGGTCAATGTCTAGTAAGAATAACAGATAGTATTGGTAATACAGACACTAGTGAAGCTGCATTTTCTATTGCACAAAGAGTGACAGGCCTTACGATTACGCAAGTTTGCCCGACATATATTAATGTATCATGGAACTCGGTGCCTGGTGCCACTTCATATGATGTGTACACATTAGGTCAACAATTTATGGAAGTAAATGGTAGCAGTTCCACTTTAAGTTATAGTATACCTATTACAAATATAAGTGATGCGCAATGGATCGCTGTAAGTGCTACTGGTGGTAACGGATGGACTAGTTTACGTACCAATGCCATAGAATATGATGGTGGTGGATTACTGAATTGCTCCTTGAGCAATGATTTAACCGTTGTCAGTATTATAAACACCACTGCAGATTTTCAAACCATTTGTAATCCTGGATCTATCATAGTATCGGCCAGTATAGAGAATCTAGGATCACAAGACCAATCTAACTTCACAGTATCTTATCAAATCGATAATAACGCAAGCATACAAGAAACCTATAATGGCACTCTTAATGCAGGCTCTTCTATTTTATATAACTTCAGTACACCAGCAACTGTCACCGCAAATGGTGCAAGCAGGTTACGTGTTTGGGTAAGTATAGCTAATGATGAACAATTAGTAAACGATGAAAAAACGCTTGATTATTTTGCTACAGCAACAAGTGAATCATTAGACATCGTAGAACCTTTTGATATAAATGGTGTACTACCTACAGGATGGATACTTGATAATCCAGATGGTACAACGACATGGACTGAAGAGTTGAATATTATAGGTAGTGATGGAAACCCAACGACAGCAGCATTTGTAGATGGTGCAAACTATATCACACGTGGGCAAACAGATTCTTTTACTACAAACTATTATGATTTGAATTTTAATGGCACGGCTACTCTTACTTTTGATCTAGCAAAAGCACAATGGTCTGCAACCTACAATGATGGACTAAGAGTAGAATTATCTACAGATTGTGGTAACACATACAATCAAATCTACTTTAAAGATGGCTTAACGCTTGCGACGGTACCCTATACTAATAGTACTTGGACACCTAGCACTGCTGCAGACTGGCGACAAGAAAGTATAGATTTAAGTTCTTATATAGGTAATGATATTATATTAAGGTTTGTAAATCTTAATGATTATAGTAATAGCACATACATTGATAACATATCACTAAATAGCACTTTATCAACTGAAGAGAACAAGTTAGCGAGTTCAGTAAAATTATATCCTAACCCAGCAAGTACCGCAGCGTTTATAGAAATAGACAGCTCCATAGTTGAAACAGTAGACATTCAAATGATGAATAGTCTAGGTCAGGTGATTTATCAAGCTAATGAGGTGAATAGTTCAATGACTACAAAGCTAGATGTTAGTAATTATAAGTCTGGATTATACTTTGTAACGATTCAAACGGGAGAATTACAAACAACAAAAAAGCTGATTATTAAATAATCAGCTTTTAAATATAAATTAATAAAACAGAATATAATTAATGGTCGTTTTTAATAGCGGCCATTTTTATTGCGGCTATTGCAGCTTCTGATCCTTTATTACCATGTATTCCACCACTGCGCGCAGCAGATTGTGCATGGGTATCATCTGTTAAAACACAAAATATAACAGGTATACGTGTTTTATTTAAATTAAGTTCTTTAATTCCTTGAGTAACACCTTGACAAACAAAGTCAAAATGAGCCGTTTCTCCACGTATCACGTTACCTACCGCGATTATAGCGTCTAATGGCTTTTTAGTCCTTCTATTAACAACTGGATAGGATCTGTGCTGCATTGTTTTACAGCCATAAATCAACTCAAATGATCCAGGAACATTCATTCTGTGTATGTTGAACTCATCAACACCACAATCTATTAAAGTCTCTACAGCACCTTTATAAAGGTTTTCTGTAATATCATCATTCCATTCAGAAACAACAATCCCGATACGCATTGCTGCAGCATCGGGTAAGTTGTCTTTATCGTAATGTGATAAGTTTTTTCCTTGCGTTGCCATGTAATTAGTTAGCAGATGCAGATGCTTGTGCTTGACCTAGAAGTACTTTGGCAGTGCTAGCTTCATCAGCGTCACCATACGTAGTCTCAATTTTTTCTAGAGCCTTAATAGCAGTAGATGTATCACCTGTTGCTAGCGCAGCATTAGCAGCTTTCAATAAATATTTAGGAGAAGTAAATTCATTAGGATTAGTCTCTGCAGCTTGCATGTAATAAGAAACCGCATCTGCAGTTTGATTAACTTGTACAAGTGCATCACCTATTCCAGCAAGAGATATTGATTCTAAAACAGAATCTCCACCTTTATAAGCAGTTAAATGATCAATTGCTTTTTGATAGTTATTACCACCTAAGTTTAAATATGCCATTCCTGCTTGATAGTTTGCAAGATTAGCCGCGTCAGTACCTGAGTACTCGTCGATTATTCTTGTAAGACCAAATTTTCCATTTCCACCTTCTAGAGCTAGAGTGTATAAGGAATCTTGAACATCACCTGTAGCAACAATAGCGTCGTTATAATAGATATTTGCTTGAGTCATCTCTGCCACAGCCTCTTCAGACTTAGGACCTAATATAAATTGCGTGTAAGCCCACCATAGTATAAACACGACAGCAAGTCCACCT
Source organism: Nonlabens ulvanivorans (assembly GCF_000755285.1). Lineage (GTDB taxonomy): Bacteria > Bacteroidota > Bacteroidia > Flavobacteriales > Flavobacteriaceae > Nonlabens > Nonlabens ulvanivorans_A. The sequence goes on from NZ_BBMK01000006.1 coordinate 16,915, forward strand.
ATAATATAGAGAATCGTATTTTGATTTCTAGTTACCCATTCTTCAGTTTTGTTTGCTCCTTCATCTAAGGTGCTAAACACTTCTGCTGTAGTGGATTCAGAATCTAGAATCTCTTCTACTTCTTCTTTCTCTTTCTTAGTTTTAGGTTTGTAGCCTCGTTTATTATAGGTTGCCATAGTTTCTTTATTGAACGCGCAAAAATATAATATTTATCCATAATTAAAAATGTGTTTAAAGCTTTATTCTTCTTAGTTTCAAACCATACCTTTGCTAGAGGTTAAAAAGTGAGTTAATATTAACGCTTCCGCGAAAGCGAAATAACCTCAACATATTGCTATTCAAAACATTATCAATCACATATGCATCTCGATTTTTTGAGCTTAGTAAATTATAAAAGTTTCGCATCTGCAGAATTTGAGCTAGATGAGAAGATAAATTGTTTTGTAGGCAACAATGGTGTAGGAAAAACCAACGTTCTAGACGCTATTTATCATCTTGCATTTGCAAAAAGTTATTTTAATCCCATTACGATTCAAAATATCAAACATGACGAGGACTTTTTTGTCATCAATGGAAATTTTAATAAAAAAGATCGTCAAGAAAAAGTAGTCGTTAGTGCAAAAAGAGGTCATAAACGAGTCGTAAAACGCAATGGCAAAGCTTATGAAAAATTAAGTGAACATATAGGTCTGATACCACTAGTCATTATTTCACCAGCAGACCGAGACCTGATTATTGAAGGTAGTGATACCAGACGCCGTTTTATGGATAGCGTTATATCTTTAGATAATCAAGATTACTTAAATCAACTGGTTACCTATAATAAGCTGATTCAACAGCGTAATGCTCTCTTAAAATATTTTCAAGCAAACCGGACCTTTGATAGAGACGGATTAGATGTGTATGATGAACAATTAATCTTACTTGCAACGTTTATACATAAAACTAGGGTAGAGTTTCTAGAGTCATTCACTCCTATTTTTAAGAAATATTATGCTTACATTTCACAAAGTGAGGAAGAAGTGAATATTTACTATAAGTCTGATCTTAATGATACAGTAGCAAAAGATGTGTTTGAAAAAGCACTTCAAAAAGACATGCAGTTACAATATAGCAGCACTGGAACACATAAAGACGATTTATACTTTTTACTCAATGGGCATGCTGTTAAGAAATATGGTAGTCAAGGACAACAAAAAAGTTTTCTCACAGCTTTAAAGCTAGCCCAGTTTGAGTTTATTAAATCTCAAAGTGGTACAGTTCCTATTCTATTGCTTGATGATATTTTTGACAAACTAGATGAAAATCGCGTTTCTCAAATTATAAATATGGTGAATGATGAACAGTTCGGTCAGTTATTCATAAGTGATACGCATCCTGAACGTACAGAACAAGTGGTTAAAGAGATACACCAATCCTATAAGATTTTTAAATTATGAGAAATTTAATTTTATTATTTATAATAATCAGCGTTACTGCTTGCAGTAATAATAGTAAAGAAATGGTAAATGCCATGGAAGGTTACTGGAATATAGAAACCGTCACCTTACCAGATGGTAGCGAGAGAGAATTTCCTTTTTCTAATCATATGGATCATTTTGAAATTGAAGGTTTTAATGGTGTTAAAAATAGAGTAAGTCCTACTTATGATGGTGGCTTTATTAATTATGGAAGTCCTGCTGCCTTTACATGGGAAGTTGTTGACCAAGATGTTGTATTAACTTTTAAGGATGGAGAAAGTCGATACCAACAAACTTTAAAAAAATGCGATGGATCAACACTTATCTTATTGCACGATAACGGGACAGAATACATTTATAAAGCACACGAGAATGCGCAAGAATAAAAAAGACGACTTCTTAAATATGACCGAGGCTTTAAATGATTTTAAATCTCAAAATAAACTTCAAAAAGGGTTTGCTCGTGTTGATGTAGAAACGGCATGGAAAGAAGTTATGGGCAATGGTATCATGACTTACACAACGCAAATTAAATATAGTGGCACTACCCTATTTATAAGCTTATCCTCGTCTGTTTTAAGAGAAGAATTACTTTACGGACGTACTAAAATCATGGAAAACCTGAATAGACATTTAGGTAGTGAAATGATTGATAAGCTAGTATTGAGATAAGAGGTTTATAATTTTGCTTTTGCGAAAGCGTAATTTAACTCAACCTTAGAATTTTACAGGTCCATTATTTAATGTCGTTGATGCAGATTGTTTTGGCTGTTGTCTTTCAATTTCTATTTTCTTGTTAAAGATTTTTTGATATAACTCTTTTAAGGTATCAAAGTCTACGGACCATGATAAACCAATTCCTTGAGCATATCCACCTAGATCACCTATTTGTTGTAGGTTGTCTTCTCTATTAAAGATTTTAAGCCTCAACGAGCCATCTTCATTAAGTAAAAATTCAATCTCTACATTACCTATAACGGCGCGCTCTGTAGTACTTGTACTTCCAACTGGTACTCCTAATTTACCATTTATCAAAACGCGATCTGTAATTTGAGTAGTAACTGTTACACCAAAACGATCTGATCGCTGTAAGTCACTATTAGGATTACGTTCTGAAGCTTCATAATTAACACCAAATTGAATGTCGCCATCACGATTACCTACCAGATCATTCACTATACCAGATAAGCTTTCTACCAGGTTACCAGTTACAGCATTTTGACCGATACTATTAGGATTGTAAAAAGTACCACCCGTTATCAATGACATGGCCTGTAGGTATCGTTGAGCTTTATCCTCTAATCGATATTGAAGCTCTGAGCTTACTACAGAGTTTGCGTTTGGGAATTTGATTTCAAACTCTGGATCAAAGTAAGATAAATTTCCTTCTAACTTGGTAATAACCTCAACTGGAATTTGTGAATTAATATTAGGGTTATCTAATAGTATTGCTGGATTTGCTTGTGTTTTATAAGTCGCACTTACATCTATATTAGCTTCTGTGGGACTACCATTCCAGTCAACGGTACCACCTGGTTGAATAGTAAATTCTTTATTTACAATACCTGCGTACTTAAAATTATAAATACCGTCATACACTATGAAGTCCCCCATACATATTAAATTTACCCAAAGTGTTGATTTCCAGCAATAAATTACCAGCACCACTTCCTCTTAAGTAACTACCATTTTCTTGATCTACAGTAATTTCAACCTCGGCAACAGGAGTTACTTTGAGATTAAACCTTAATTCTAAACCTGAGATATCTTTTATTTGAATGTCTTCACCTGATACACGAGCTTCTTTCTCTTCTGGACTTAAGAAGTAGATAACTGAATTATCGCCTATACTCTCGGCATCATTTAAAGGAACTTTAAATATCGTGTCCTCACCAGTAGTGGCATTTACATCTATAAATAATTTATCTGTTGGGCCAGTAATACTGGCAGTACCGTCTATGAAAGCTGTCCCATAATACAAGGACTCTGGTGTTAAACCTGTGTCTAAAACTAGTAATCTATTAGAACTAAGGTTTAATCCTAATTCCCAGAACCCAAAATTCTTATGTTTTATGACACCAGATAATTGTCCTTTTGTTCCATACTTAGTATCTGTAAGCTCTATTGTATTGAAGTCAAACAAATCAGTACTTACGGTAATTTCACTATTTTGAGCTAAGTCAAAATCTGTATTAAGATATGGAATATTGAGTCCACCATCTTTTATAATTAATCCACCACTGAGGTTAGGCTCGACTAATAAACCGGTCAGGCCTATCTCACCTGTTGCAAATCCTCTTATATTATCGAGGACCTCTCCACCCAGCGGCTTAAAGCAACTAAATTAAAGTCCTTAAAATTAAAATCGACGTTAATTTTAGATTGTTCACCAGCAGTATTAACGGTACCATTTGCCCAAAGTGTGCGCTGTACGTCATCTTTTAATTGGGCATTTACTTTATACTTAGTTAAATCTTCATTACCAGCAATCACTAATTCAAAGTCCCCCCCTAATGGAGTATCATTAACTTCAAAATCTGATACCGTAAAATCGCTTGTAGGTGCATAATTACCATTTTTCTGATTGAGTTCTAATGAGCCATTTATGAGGCCTTTCATTTTTAAACTATCAATAGGTGACGTTAAACTTGAAATGCGCACATCTTTAAAGTCCAAATGAAGTTCTTTATTGTCCTTGCCACTTACATCACCTGCTAGAGTAATAAACTCTTTTGAGTGTTTAAATACTAAGGTGTCTAAACTGAATTTTTTAAACTCGTGATCAAAAGTGAGTTGCACTTCTTTATCATCATTATTTAAAAACCATTTCTTGCCCTGAAATTTAATATCGCTCTTCCTTATTCCTACCACAGACTGACTACTGTCATTTACGGTATGATAAAAACTAAGGTTGTATTTATCTGATTCCCTTTGTTCACTGGCAAATTCGGTTCTAAAGAATAACGTATCCTTATTAGTTACATTAATTAGTTTAAAATCATTAACATCATAAACACCATTCTTTATGTTGTCGATCTTAATATAGGTATTGAATAAAGGATTTTGGTTATTGATTTGCACATTAACCTTATCTAATTTAATATCGTCAAAAAGCTTAATCTCTGGTGTTCTAAAAGTCATTTTAAACTGGGCTTCATTTGATGCCACTTGACCTTTTAATGTTGTGTTTTCGCCTAGAGCGATATCTGGAAAAACAAGGTCTACTATTTTATCATATATCTGAAATTCATAATCTAGATATTGATCTTTGGTCACTGTTTCTGACCTATAGTTGGTGTATACATTACCAATGGCGTTTTTAAAAAGCTCAGGTATTTCTTCTAGTTTAAATTTACCTGACAATTCTCCCTCAATAATGTCTGGGCTATTGATTGTAATCTTGCGAACGTCTTCATCAAATGAGGATACTACTTTAAAATCTTCAAATACATATTCTTTATTATCGTTTTTATAGCTGGCATCTTTAAACTCAACAAAACCATACGCGTCATTGATTGTAGTTCCTTGCATCGCCATTACAATATCACCTTTCAAAATAGCCGTAGAATCTCTTTTAAAAATATTTATAGCATTTAGGTCTGCATATTCTATACTGGCCTTAAAGTCATATTTATTAGTTTCTTGTGACAGATCTGCTAACCCATCAAAAGTCATTTTTATATTGGGATCATTAATAGATAAGCTTCCATCAAACAATGGCTTTTTAAGTGTTCCATTAACTTTAATGTTACGATAAACATAACCGTTATACTCTAGGTTGATAACACCACCGTTTATATTTGTATTCAACTGATCTGGATTAAAACCTTTTCCGTCCACAATTAAATTAAGCGTTGTCTTACCTAATGATGCAATTCCTAATAAAGAACCTATATCAAGATTTGTAACCTTGATCTTTCCTTTATATCCTGGTTGTGCGCTTTGAATGTTAGTAAGTACTAAATCGGTATCAAAAGATCCTTTACGAGAAGTACCTTTTAAACGTGACACTACAGTATTTGCATTTACAGATGCATAACCTTGTGCATTAACGGTACCTAATGCGTCAACTTCTACTGGCAAAGATTTACCTAGTATGTTTGGCAAGAAGGCTTTTAAATCTTTATTACTAACTCTTAATTGATTAAAGTTCCCTTCAATTTGAAAATCATCTAAGTTATCGACCACATTTACAAAATGCATATCTCCATCAATAGAGATATCATTAAGCGTTGTGGCTTTCATTTGATCTACTTTAAAATCATTGAGAATACCAGTCATATGACCACTAAGTTCTACTGTTTCATTTTTAACAATCTCATTATAGAATAATCGCAACTCATTAGTCGCTATAATAGATTCATCAATTTGAAAGTCCCAATTCACTTTATTTGTAAAATCAGAGAAATTATTATCCTCATAATTTAATTTTAAGTCTCCATTCAATCGTGACCCAGCTGTTTCAATATACAGATCTGCAATATGTATTTGAGAACTCGTATAAGTAAAATCAGATTTTAGACTTTTTACAATTAGGTCAGTGACACCATTTTCTTCTTTCATAACGCCAGTGTGCATTAAGAAATTAGAGTTTTCGATATTTGCCGTTATCACACCACCATCAATCTTAAAATCACTAGCAACCATATTAAGATCTCTAGCATTAAAAGATTCTGGATACTTAATGGTTTCATCAAATACTATAATATGAGAATTAGTAACATTCAATTCACTTGCTTCTAAAATAAATGGAGCACTACTAGAATTATCACTACTACCAAATTTATCTATAAACAGACTTAGGTTATCTCTAGCGTCTTCTTTATATCTATGTATATTTAAATAAAATCCATCTAAATCTACAGAGCCCAAATCTGGCTGTCCATTAAATAAATCGCTGAAACTAACAATAGAGGTTTCTAAATTCTTTACAAATATTACAGTGTCTTTTCTGTGATCCAGCGCTAACGCATTCTCTAAGGAGACATTACCAGAATAACTGACATGAATTTTTTCAATAGAGATGTCAGTATCATAACTATCGTTAAGATAAGAGGTCGTCCATTGTGCGGCCTTAGTTTGTACTGACGGAAAGCTGAATGCAATTACTAGAATAATAAATAACACCAGTAGCACCAGTAGTATCCTTAGTAATATTTTTAAAATCCTTTTAATAGTAGTAGATGATTTACTTTTGCAAATGTCACCAATTTTTATGCCTTAGTATCATAATGCCCACACAAAATACATACATTCTTGCAATTGAGTCCTCTTGTGATGACACTGCTTGTGCAATTCTAGAAAACGATCGTGTTTTATCTAATGTCGTCGCTAATCAAAAAATACATGAACAATACGGTGGTGTAGTACCAGAGCTCGCTTCTAGAGCACATCAATCTAATATTATTCCCGTTGTTGATGAAGCTCTTAAACAAGCAAAAATTGACAAGAAACAATTAAGTGCCATTGCATTTACTAAAGGTCCAGGTTTAATGGGCAGTTTATTAGTAGGTACCAGTTTTGCAAAGTCACTATCCTTATCTCTAGATATACCATTACTAGACGTCCATCACATGCATGGTCACATACTCGCGCATTTTATAGACGATGGTCAAGAAAAACCTAGCTATCCTTTTTTAGCACTTACAATAAGTGGTGGACACACTCAAATAGTTCAAGTCAATAGCTCTAGTAATCTAGTTGTACTAGGAACAACTCAAGATGATGCGGTTGGTGAAGCTTTTGATAAATCGGGTAAGATTCTAGGGCTAGGTTACCCAGCTGGACCACAAATTGATCGATTAGCTAAATTAGGAAACCCTAGAAAATTTGAATTCCCTGTGCCTAAAGCACCAGATCTCAATTATAGCTTTAGTGGTTTTAAAACTGCCGTTTTATATTTTCTTCAACGAGAGACTAAAAAAAATGAAGACTTTATAAAAGAAAACTTAGAAGATATTTGTGCCAGTATTCAATATACTTTAATAAAAATTTTATTTAAGAAGTTAGAAAAAGCGGTAATTCAAACAGGTATAAAACAAGTCGCAATAGGCGGTGGTGTAAGTGCTAACTCTGGTATTAGAGAACATCTTAAATCGATGGAGTCTAAGGGATGGAAAACTTTTATCCCACCATTTGAGTATACTACAGATAATGCAGCCATGATAGGAATTGCAGGTTATTTTAAATTTTTAGAAGATGATTTTGCAGGATTAGACACGACTGCTTCACCTAGAATACATATGTAATGCAATTATTTTATAATTCTCAGTTAGATACAGAATCCACATCTTTCACATTAGATCGAGAAGAAAGCAAACATGTATTTAAAGTTTTACGCAAGAAAATCGGTGATAACATTAATCTTACTGACGGTAAGGGCAATCTTTATCATGGAACTATCAATCACATCACTAGTAATAGATGTGATTTAGATATCGCTTTCGCGGAAGCGTATCCACCATTACCATATCAATTACATATAGCCATCGCTCCTACTAAAATGAATGATCGCATGGAGTGGTTTCTTGAAAAAGCAACGGAAATGGGAATTACTAGAATCACTCCTATTTTATGTCAACATAGTGAACGTCAAAAAATTAATCTAGACCGATTTGATCGCATTATCGTTAGTGCGATGAAACAATCGCTACAATTCCATAAGCCAAAACTAGATGAGCTTATGAACTATGAAGAATTCATCAATCTTAACCTGAGCAGTCATAAGTTTATTGCACATTGTGAGGATGGAAATAAAAACCATCTTAAACAGCTTATATCTACTAACCAATCAGTAACAGTTCTAATAGGTCCAGAAGGCGATTTTACACCTCAAGAAATTGAACTTGCTTTAAAAAACAATTTTAAACCTGTTAGTTTAGGTGCAACTAGATTGCGTACAGAAACCGCAGGTGTATATACAGCCGCGGCTCTAAACATCATTAACAATTAGATCTTACTTTTAATCTATTGTGCGTGTTCTATAAATAAAACATCATCTTGTTCGACTTGAGTCTGAATTTCTAATTGATTGATGTTTTCTTTTTGTTCTTTCTTTGAATAATCCTCAATGCTTTGAAAAGCAACCGTTCCTAATGCGAGTAACATAGAACAAGTGGGAATAATGATTCTTAGCGAAGTGTTAATTTGCATGATAATTGATTTAAGGGGATTTAAATATATATAATTAATCGTAACGACTTAACCTTAATTTCACTTTTATCTAACAATTATTTGTTAATAATGTATCCTTGCTTATTAAGATTGTTAGATATTTGAACATATGAAGAATTTTATACTACTCCTTTTTTGCTCTACATACCTTGCAATGGCACAAGACGTCGCTGTTCTCAAGTATAATGCGGTGGTGATTGGTATTCAAACCCTACTGCACTTCCTAACCTTGTTACATATTGTAATCAAGAAATAGGAACAACACTTTCTGAAGACATCGCTACTGTTGAAGCAAACAGTATTGATATTTTTCAATATCCTTTCATACACATGACTGGTCACGGAAATGTGGTTTTTAGTGAAGATGATTTATCTAATCTTAAAAATTACTTGCTAAGCGGCGGTTTTCTGCATATCGATGATAATTATGGAATGAAACCATATCTAGAAAAAGAGCTGCTTAAATTATTTCCAGATAAAGAACTGATTGAACTACCGGCTAGTCATGAGATATTTAATAATCACGCTCAATTCCCACAAGGCTTACCCAAAATTCATGAACATGACGGTGAACGACCACAAGCTTTAGGCATTTTTCATGAAGGACGATTGGTCCTATTATTTACCTTTGAATCAGATCTAGGTGATGGCTGGGAAAGTCCAGAAGTTCACAATGATCCACCAGCTGTGCGCAAGAAAGCGCTAGACATGGGAGCTAATATTATAAAATACGTTTTCACAAACTAATCTATGTCTACACCATTACTTAATTCTAAATCCATAGCCTATGGTATTTTAAGAGCACTACTTATCATAGGTGGTGTCTTTGTCCTATTATGGTTTATTTGGAAAATACAATCAGTTTTACTTTATATAGGAATCGCTGCCGTTATTTCCTTAATCGGTAGACCTATTGTAGTCTTTTTAAGAGATCGTTTAAAATTCCATAATACCCTAGCAGTCATAATCACGATCTGTTTCATTTTACTTATTCTTGCCGGAGTAACTTATATGATCATTCCGATCATGCTAGAACAAGGCGAGAATTTAAGTCGCATTGATATTGAAGAAGTAAAAGGTAACCTCGAGGTACTTAATATTGAAATAAGTGAATACTTCGGTATTAAACGAGTAAATATTTTTGAACGCATTCAAGGATTAGAATATGTACAAAACTTTGATGTAGAATTAATACCGCAATTCGTAAATGGAATTTTCGGCACGTTAGGTAACATCATGATTGGACTATTTTCAGTTGTTTTTATTGCTTTCTTTTTACTTAAAGACAGTAGACTACTTGTTGAAGGAGTACTCGTTTTCTCAAAGAAAGGAACCGAAGGACAATTCCTAAGAGCCTTCAACAAAATAAAAAAACTACTTTCAAGATACTTTATAGGATTGGTATTTCAAGTATTTGTGCTATTTGTTCTCTACAGTATCATATTGCTTATCGTAGGTATAGAAAATGCTTTAATCATAGCTTTCTTCTGTGCGTTATTAAACTTAATTCCTTATTTGGGTCCAGCTATAGGATCCATATTAATGATGGGATTTGTGATCAGTGATAATCTAGGTGCAGATTTTACACAAACCATATTACCTAAATTGATCATAGTAGCTATAGGATACTCTATCGTTCAATTGATTGATAACTTTATTAACCAGCCACTTATATTTGGTAAAAGTGTAAAATCACATCCTTTAGAGATTTTCATTATTATTTTAATTGCTGGATTATTGTTTGGTATTATAGGATTAGTGCTTGCTATCCCTACATATACCGCATTAAAAGTGATTTCTAAAGAATTCTTAAGCGAGTATAAAATTGTTCAAAAACTGACACGCAACCTATAGATGAATTTAAAGCTGTTACAGCCTGTAGTGCGAGATTATTTAATGGAACATCTCCATGTTAATGCTGCTTCATTTCTTTTAAAGTCTCATCCCTTTGAAGGTATTAGTCCGCAAGAACTTACACAACAGCTCATTGGACTACAAAAAGCACGTTTAAAATTTGAATCACTTTTCAATAATGATCAAGTAATTTTCCCGCCTAAGCTAAACCTAGAACAAACCAGTTCTTGGTCTACCGCAATCTATAAAGCAAATCTGTTTAATGGTGAGAAAATGATTGATCTTACCGGTGGATTTGGTATTGATGTATCCGCTTTCGCGAAAGCGTATACCAACACCACACACATAGAACTTAATAAAGACTTACAAAAAATTGCTGCACAGTTATTTACTGCACAAGAATTAACCACCAAAAGTTATGCTGGTGATGGGCTGCAATACTTAACTGAAAGTACATCTATCTATGATTTAATCTATATAGATCCTAGTCGCAAAACCGACACAAATAGTAAAGCGATACAGTTAGAAGATTATGAGCCTAATGTTATTGAAAATCTAGACCTACTACTTTCTAAAGGAAAGAAAGTGATGATTAAAACATCACCCATGCTAGATATAACAGCTGGATTAAAGCAACTTAAAAACGTTTGTGCAATACATATCGTCGCTGTAAAGAATGATGTAAAAGAACTTTTATGGATTCTAGAAAAAGACGTAAATGAGGTCATTATCCATTGCGTGAATTTAGAAAGTCACCAGCATAATTTAGTATTGAATCATAACGATACCGCTAGTATTGAACTCAGTGAACCACTGGATTATCTTTATGAACCTAATGCTGCAGTAATGAAATCACAAGCTTTTGGTCACCTATGTGAAAAGTATGAACTTTCAAAAATCGATCAAGACGCACATCTTTTTACTGGTAAAAAAAGCATGGACTTCCCAGGCAGAACCTTTCTTGTAGAAGAGGTTAAAGCATATAAACCCAAAGACATTAAACGCTCATACGCCAAAAGTCATCGCGCTGTCGTGACGAGAAACTTTCGCGAAAGCGTACAGCAACTGCGTACAAAATACCAACTCAAAGAACACGAGACTGATTATCTTTTCTTTACTAGTGCCATGGGAAAACCTGTTGTAATACAAGCAAAGAAATTATAACTTGTCTCCATGAAAAATTTAGTAGTATTAACTGGCGCTGGCGTCAGTGCAGAAAGTGGTATTTCTACCTTTAGAGATTCTGGTGGATTATGGGAAGGACATGACGTTATGGAAGTCGCATCGCCAGAAGATTTGCCGCAAATCCTGAGTTAGTGCTTAACTTCTACAACTTGCGTAGATCACAATTAAAAGAAGTGGAACCTAATCTTGCCCATCATTGCATTGCCGGAATGGAACGTAATTTTAATGTGCACGTGATTACACAAAACGTAGATGATTTGCATGAGCGCGCAGGTTCTAGCAATATAATACACTTGCATGGAGAGTTACGTAAAGTGCGCAGTAGCAAGAATTATCATGACCAACAACACTGGGAAGATGATTTACATTTAGGAGATCTTTGCGATGCTGGTTCACCATTGCGGCCACATATTGTATGGTTTGGTGAGGAAGTTCCAGCGATGGATCAAGCCATAGAAATCACAGCAAAAGCAGACGTGTTGCTTATAGTAGGAACATCGCTACAGGTTTATCCTGCTGCTGGATTAAAAGATTATGCCCCCCCACAAGATTGCCCTATTTACTTTGTAGATCCTAATCCATCATTATCAAGCAATGGTAGACTTCAAGTAATTGCTGAAAATGCAAGTACTGGCGTTCAAAAAGTGGCTGATTTATTAAATATGGAGTTGTAACAATATGAAATACATTCTCCTTTTATTATCAATCATTTTATTTACAGCTTGTAACAAGTTGAAAAAAGACACTTTGATTATAAAGAAGAAAAACGATTCTGTAATTCAAAAAATAAAACCCGTTATTGAAGAAGAACCAGTAGTTTCCAATATTATTTTTCAGGATACAGCTTCTCATATGGAGATTTATCAAGTTAAATTAGAGAATTCTAAGTATCAATATGAAGTAACAGTTGATTCTAGTTACTGGTATAAGAATACTCAAAATGGATTTACTTATTTTAAAGACGAATCAAATACAGCTTTTAATAAGATTAGAAAACGACTCAAAAAGTTAGATAAATCTGTTACAGGTAGAAACGCCATCTTTTTAAATAGTAAATTCAAAATGCGAGGAAACTTTAGACCTCGTGGAAGAGTGATTGAGTATATTTTTAAAAATGACTCTATTGCACATTCCATTTATGATCAACTTATGCAAGTTAAAAAAGACCTTCCTAAAGATTGGGAAATTGCAGTAGATTGGAAATGCCCAGCTATCATGATTTTAAAAGACAATCGCATCTATCATATTATAACCAGTGGTCATTATATGATGGGAATGGAAAATGAGATCGCAGCTGTTATGTTTGAAAAAAATAAAGAAGAATAGCTTGACCGCAAACCAACTTAAAACAGAACTTCAAAAACTCAAAGCCTATAAAGACGAGCGCGTAAGATTAGGTATCGCTGCAGTAGAAAGTAATTTACTATTACAACTACTCGACTTATGTAAACCTGAAAGCGGCGTTTCTCATCAAGCCTGCTGGTCGCTGGAACAATCTTTCTTACTTCACGAAGCATCTTGTTATCCTTACCTTAAGGAAATAGGAGCATTATATGAAATGTCCATCAACTCCTCGGGAATGCGAGCGCTTTGTAAAATATCAAGCATCTTATCTAAAACACATTATAGTAAAAAAGAAAGCATTGTAAAATCATTATTGACTCAAACCATACGTGAGCAAATGGTAGAAGGCTGTTTTCAGGTATTAATCACTACAGACAAGACCGCAAATATGGCCTATGCCGTGTATTCTCTATTTGAATTTGGAAAAGAATTTGACTGGATCTATCCAGAGCTTAAACCTATTTTACTTCAAAAACTAGACGAAAATTACGGCAATGGTTTCAAGTCTAGCGCACGTCGCATTATAGCAAAATTAGAAGCTTAATTCTAAGAGAAAGCGCTTTTAAAATCGTAATTTAGCGCGCTTTAAAGACATAATTATGCCTACTGCTTTACAAGCTATTTCTCCTATAGACGGTCGTTACCGTTCAAAAGTCGACACACTTGCTCCTTTCTTTTCAGAATCTGCTTTGATACGTTATCGTGTCCTGGTTGAGGTTGAATATTTTATCGCTTTAAGCGAAAGCGGCATCAAACAACTCCAACCTTTTCCTGAAACAACTCAAGAGCAGTTAAGAAACTTGTACCGCAACTTTACAGATGAAGATGCACAAGCCATTAAAGACATCGAGAAAGTTACCAACCACGATGTAAAAGCCGTAGAGTATTTTATTAAAGAACAGTTCGACAAACTAGGTTTACAAGCTCATAAAGAATTCATCCATTTTGGACTGACTTCTCAAGATATTAATAATACAGCCATACCACTTTCCATAAAAGATGCTGTAGAAGAAATTTACCGACCAGAAATAGAAGCGTTAAAAGAAACCTTAGAAAAGCTTTCTGCAGATTGGGCAAATATTCCTATGCTAGCTCGCACACATGGTCAGCCAGCTTCTCCTACTCGATTAGGAAAAGAATTCTATGTATTTGCAGTACGACTAGATGAGCAATTAAACATGCTAGATCAAGTTCAACATGCAGCAAAATTTGGCGGTGCCACAGGAAACTACAATGCCCATCATGTTGCTTTTCCAGAAGTAGATTGGAGAAAATTTGGTGAAGACTTTGTAGAAAGTAGATTAGGTTTAACGCACAGTTTTCCAACTACTCAAATAGAGCACTATGACCATATGGCTTCTCTATTTGATACCCTTAAACGTATCAACACCATCTTAATAGATCTTGACAGAGATATATGGACTTATATATCCATGGACTACTTCAAGCAAAAAATTAAGAAAGGTGAAGTCGGTTCTAGCGCTATGCCTCATAAAGTAAACCCTATCGACTTTGAAAACAGTGAAGGAACTTAGGACTTGCAAATGCCATTTTTGAGCACCTGTCAGCAAAATTACCGATCTCTAGATTACAGCGTGACTTAACAGACTCTACGGTATTAAGAAATGTAGGTGTGCCGTTTGCGCATACTATCATTGCTATAAAGGCAACAATGAAAGGCTTAAGTAAGCTGTTATTAAACGAAGCTAAGATTGCTCAAGACCTAGAAAACAATTGGGCCGTAGTTGCTGAAGCTATACAGACAATACTGAGACGTGAGGCTTATCCAAACCCTTATGAAGCCTTAAAAGAATTAACACGTACAAATGAAAAAATTACGGGTGAAAGTATTGCTAGATTTATCGATGGCCTAGACGTAAGTGAAACTATTAAAAGCGAAATGAAAGCTATAACACCAGCTACATTTACTGGTATATAATTTCAAAAGCCTCAATCTATAATAAGCACTTCTATATGAGGTGCTTTTTTATTTATAAAACTTTTTAAGTTATTCTAACTGATCATCAGTCCAATTGTATTGATAAAGTCGGTCTACCTTACCATGTATCGATTTCATACTAATCATTTGTTTACTCAATCGTATTTCTTGAAAATCAGTTTTCGTCTCATAATAAATAACTGAATTGATTACAAATTTTAAATGAGGTCCTTGAAAATATATTTGCGTTGATGGTATAGGAGTTGTAAATGCGTTTACAATTATCATTATAAATGGTAATAGATAATAAAGACCTTCGTAAGGATTAAAATCTTCACTTATCCAAGTCAGGACTGCGTTGTAAAGAAAATAACCAATGATACATGTTGAAACTACAATCCAGAAAATATTTTTCGATTTATCATACCAACTCAAAGACACATTATTTATGGTTATAAACTCGTCAATATCACGAGGTTCTTCATAGTTCAATTTATTATAAATCATAAATGAAGATTTAATACCGACCCAAATCAATACAATTTTAAAGAAATCTATAGATTCCCAATCCCAATAAATCAGAACTATTAAACCAACCACCAAAATAATACTACTTAAAAACAGGTAGCCAGGCGATTGCTGTTTCTCTTTCAATAAGAAATAACGCTTCTCAGCAAATAAATCAAGACTTCTTAGGTATTTCAGCATAAATTCAGGAGTGTCATGTTTAAAATGAGCTTAACCAATGAGATTTTAAATATACTTAAGACTAAAATCCTACATAAAAAAGCACTATTAAACGTATTAATCAAACCACTCAACTTAATAAATTTATTTTATATCAATTTTAACACGTAAGGAAGTATGTACACTCTACATTTGTAGGAAAAAGCAATGAGTACTTTAACTATAATCTTAAACGTTCTAGCGCCACCAGTAAGTGTCTTCATGAAAAGAGGCGTTCATAATGACTTTGCGATTAGTATTCTATTGACTTTATTCTTTTTTGTTCCTGGTATCTTACATGCCTTCTATATTACAAGGCAAAAAAACAGAGTATTATAAATAATAATGTTTAAAAACCTGTTGCCCTGATGGACTTATCACTTTAATAATGTAAAACGTTTTAGGTTGCATTATCGCAATTTCAAGTCTATCAACATTTATCTCATTAGTTACTGTATGTATTAAACTACCTGTTAAATCATATAGCTCTATAAGGTAATTATCATTTTTGCTAAAAAAGAGCTGATTTTGAACCGCTTTAATACCTAAATCATTAAAAGTTTCTTCATTACTTAACGTAGCTACTTGCCATCCATAATCAGATCCTTTTAAATCTGCACTTTGTCTTGATAAATCAGTTGTTGTAATTATAAAATACCAATCGTTTACAATTGTATTTGCCGGTACATTCACCACATTTAAGCTTGGTTCTTCTTGATACATCCTTCCAGCAACATCTATTTGCGCCACATAAGCGTTTAAAGTAGTATCATAATTAAAGATCACAAACGTGCTTGTATCACTAAAGTCATCGTGATAATCCCATGTTAACGGAACAGCATCTGTTTGAAGTCCTGTATAAAGAAGTAAATTAGGATCACCCATAGGATCGATTAAGGAGTAATCACCTTGAGAACCATAAGTAATTGTGAGTATCCCCCCCGAATTAATATCAACTGGATTGGGAGTTATAACTATTTGAGCACTTAAAAATAAGCTTGCATTGAAAAAGCAAAAAAGTATAAAATGTTTCATATCCGTAATTTACAGCAACTAAAATAGAGAATTATAGAGATAATTGATCAAAAAAGATCCTATTTAAAATCGTATTCAATATTAATACACTTAACAACTAAAAATAAGTAAGTGTACTAATTAGGTTAAAAAACAATCAATTTGATAATTTTTAAGAAAATTTCTTTAAATATCTTATAAATTTGGATAAATCAAAAACATTAACCATGAGTATTCTAACCATCATTTTAAACATTTTTATTCCGCCAGTAGGTGTTGCACTTTCTAAAGGAATCGGAAAAGATTTTTTAATCAATTTAATATTAACTCTTTTATTCTTTATTCCAGGTGTCATTCACGCCTTTTACGTAACAGCAAAGTAAAAATTTAAAACATATATTGTAAAGCCAGCTCTTAATAAGCTGGCTTTTTTTAATTATATTTTTTTAGCCTCATTCCAGTACACATCCATCTCTGCTAGTGTCATATCACTTAGCTGCTTCCCTATTTCTTTGGCTTTAGATTCTAGATATTGAAAACGTTTAATAAACTTTTTATTTGTTCTTTCTAGCGCATCTTCGGGATTAACACCTAGATGTTTTCCATAATTAACAAGTGAGAACAGTACATCACCAAACTCAGCCTCAATTTTATCCTGATCTCCTTTATCTATTTCAACTTGCAATTCTTCAAGCTCTTCTTCTAGCTTTTCTTTTACCTGTTCTGGTTTCTCCCAGTCAAAACCTACACCTGCTACTTTGTCTTGGATGCGTGAGCTTTTAACTAGTGCTGGCAAGGACTTAGGCACACCTTCTAGAACACTGTTTTTACCTTCCTTAAGTTTAAGAGCTTCCCAGTTTTTCTTAACCTCTTCTTCATCTGCCACCTCAACATCTGCATAGATGTGTGGATGTCTCGAAATTAATTTATCACAGATACCATTTGCTACGGTACCTATATCCCACTCATCGGTCTCTGATCCTATTTTTGAGTAAAAAACGATGTGCAACAACAAATCGCCCAACTCTTTAGGTATTTCGACTCTATCGTTATCTAAAATTGCATCACCTAACTCATAGGTTTCTTCAATAGTTAAATGACGCAAAGATTGTAGCGTTTGCTTGCGATCCCATGGACAACCTTCACGCAATTCGTCCATTATAGTTAATAATCTGTCTATTGCTGCTAGTTGTTCTTTTCTATTATTCATTATATGTAAGACTATGGTAAAGATTTTTTCTATTATTCAATTGTGGGTTCAAGGGATTATATTTGTTACGCTTCCGCGAAAGCATGATCAATCACATCTAACTGCCACAATAAAGATGGCATAAAATTAGTTCCTAATATATCAAACAACCCGATATGCGACAGATACTTTTAAGCTTTTTTGCACTTGTTATAACCATTCCTGCTCTTGCCCAAAATTGGGTCACTGATGAAAGTATGGAAGAAACAGTTATGCAAGAAGATGACCAACTTAAGGTATTGTATTTTACCGCTTCCTGGTGTGGCCCATGTCGCTATATGAAGCCTATCATGCAAGACATAAATGATGATGACACTGTAGATACTACAGTTTATTTTATGGATACCGACAGCAATATTGCCGACGATATTTTAAAAGTAAACTCCATTCCGGCCTACTTTTTCATTAAAAATGGTCGTGTGTTAGGTCGCACAGGTAGTGCTGTTAAACGTGAAGATATGTTGATATGATAGAAAGACATGACGCCATGACTATTGAAGGTAATATACTCGCCTACCGTGGTAAGCCTTCAAAGCACGAATTAATTGCAGGAGCAAATCCAAAATTAACTGTAGAGAATCTAGAAACGATATGGTATGATGCACACCAGCTTAATGCGCTATCTTGGAAAATTTATCAAAAACTTACTGATTCACAAGATATAGCCTGCGCACTAATTTTAATACAACGTTCTATAGAGCTGGAAGAGTTTACTTCTAACCTTGAGACCTATGCGCACTTACTTGCTAAAAATGGTGAGAAAAGAAAAGCTCTCAAAATCGCTAAAAAAGCAAAAAGAAGAGCCGAAAAGAATGATGAATTCACCGGAATTATTGATGAATTGATTGCAAAATTAGACGCTTAAGTTTCAAAAAGCATGTTTTCTAGCTCGATAAAACATTCTATATATCGCTCTTCATCATCATTATCCAACCCATCGATAATGCATTGATAAAATAGTTTACTTTGTTGATTAGGCGAAATGGATTGCATATTTTCAAGCTCCTTCTTATAAGTATCAATATCAACATACTCAGACAATCTCAATCTAGAGGCTGCATATTTTTGAACATTCTTATGTTTATCATCGATGGAGTCTAATAATTGATATGCTTTTTTATAATCTCCTTTATTCATAGATGATTCTGCTTCAAGATAAATAGTATTTGCCTCCATGAGGCCATTTAAAAAAATCATAGAATTAGATCCATATCTACTGGCAAATTGATTCACATTCTGACCTAGACTTAATCCATCATAAACGCTATATATGTTTGCTATTTCAAATTCCTCTTGACTATTAGGAGAAATATAGAAAACTAAATAATTATAGAAAGATTCTTCATTCTCTATTATGTAAGTAAGCCTTACGACATCATCTTTTTTATGAATGTGTAACAGATCTAATTTTGAGGCATTTACAGCAAGACGTTGAAATAAATTATTATTAAACATTTCAAACATTTGACCTATCATTTTTAATAATACTTGAGGTGGTTTTTCACCTGGTCGCAATTGGGGTATTTTTATTCTTTTTGAGAATTCAATAGCATCAAAATAGTTCGATAAAATAGCTGCCTTGTCATGGTTATAAGCATCTTGAATAGTCATTGCTAGTTCTTCTGCTTTTAGCCTTTCTTTTTCTGTCATTTCTTGAAGCTGTACCTCGTCAGCACAACTCCATAGAAATAACGGTAGTATTAAAAATAGTAATCGTTTCAAAAGTGTTTATATTATATCCCTTTGATAAAACTACTATATAAATCATTAAATTGATATCCTTCAGTAAATCGTTTTTTACTCAATTTATCAAACTCTACTAGTGACCATAATATAAATTCTTTCAAAAAGTAACGATCTTCCATCGGGTACTCTGGCTGGTATTTTTCAACTAGATCTGTTAATGGCGTTACCTGATCTAACAATGCTTTATAGTCTGCATCATTAAGCTCATCTAGTAATTCTAATCCATCATTATTAAAGAACCACTCCACTAATTTATCATATGGAGTTTCTTCATCAGGTTTTTGAAGTTTTTTAATTTCAGGAAAATATTCTGGGAACAATTTCTTTGTCGCATCTCCTATCAATTCATTTGCAACAAAGGCAGCACCTTCTTGCTCGCCTTCATAGACCAACTCTATTTTACCAGTAATAGAAGGAATGACACCAGTGAAGTCTGAGAAGCGTAATGTTGTCGTCTCGTCTCCATTCATTAAAGCACGACGCTCTGCAGTACTCAATAAGTTTTCATAAGCTGTGATACTCATACGTGCACTAACACCACTTTTCTCATCTACATATTCACTATCACGTGCACAAAAGCTTATTTGCTCTAGCAAGTCTTTTGCTAGTTCTGGAACTACTACTGTATTTTCAGTACGTTCATCTTTACGAGCTTCTTGTTGTGTAATGGTTTTGGCAATTTCTATAGTTTCTGGATAATGTGTTAAGATTTGTGAACCTATACGGTCTTTAAGTGGTGTAACAATACTACCGCGATTGGTATAATCCTCAGGATTTGCCGTAAATAGAAATTGCATGTCAAGTTCTAATCGCAACTTAAAACCACGTATTTGAATATCGCCTTCTTGCAGAATATTGAATAATGCTACTTGAATACGTGCTTGTAAATCTGGTAATTCATTGATGACAAAAATACAGCGGTTGGCACGTGGTATCATTCCATAGTGGATCACTCGGTCGTCTGCATAGCTTAGTTTAAGGTTTGCCGCTTTAATAGGATCTATATCACCTATTAAATCTGCCACGGTTACATCTGGAGTTGCTAGTTTTTCATAGAACCGATCATCTCTGTGTAACCAAGAGATGGGTGTTTTGTCACCATGTTTTTCTATCAACTCAATGGCAGTTCTAGATAATGGCGCTAGTGGATCGTCATGTATCTCACTATCTGTCACATAAGGAATATATTCATCCAGTAAACCCGTCATCAATCGTGCAAGTCGGGTTTTTGCCTGACCACGCAGTCCTAATAGATTGATATTGTGTCTTGATAAAATCGCTCGCTCTAATTCTGGAATTACGGTATTTTCATAACCATGAATCCCTGTAAAAGAATCGACTCCATTTTTGATATTTTCTCTCAGGTTATCTCTTAGTTCATCTTTTATAGGTCTCGATTCCCATCCTGATTTTTTAAGTTGGCCTAAGGTGTTTATTTTTTCTATGTTCATCTTTTATTGTTATGTGAGTCTTAAATTTTCGAGTTTTTAATCTCATTTGTAAAAATTACAGACTCATTTTTAAAGCGTTAACTATATGTTTATTATTGACTTATTTATGAGTCAGCCTCTAATTTCCCCCCCTGTCTACTCTTAATAGATTTTTCTATTTGTCGGTTTGCAAAGGCTCTCATTATAAAACCAAAACAAAGTCCACCAATCAACCATAGTACAGCATTCATAATGATGAGATTAGTACTCAAAGATTCTCCTAAGAGCCAGTAGTATAACGTCATAAAGACAAACATAAATCCTCCAAAAAACAGACTTATTTTTAATCCCTTTTTAATCGTTATTTTTTTTGCTTCAAACGTCATATTCAAATTCTCAAATCGCGCGGGCTGCGCTGCCTTCCATCTTTCTCTATTGTTGTTATTAAACGGCTTTAAAGCTCCAAAAACTAATGCCGAAAACCAATTGCGCAATGGCGGGATTGTTTCCTGGCAATTATCACAGTGGTAACCATACCAGTTTTTATTATGAGTATTATTTTGCTTAGACCATTTTAATCCAGAATGTATTGTATCGCAATGTGGACATGGTATATAGGTACGCTCAGCAAGTCCTTTGCTATTATCCTTCTCTATAAACAGAACCTTAGGAGTGACGACACCTACAAATTCAGAAACTGCTACTCCAGGATTAATAATCCAATGTAACATCATAGGATGTTTCCAGTTCCAGATCTTATATTTTTCTTTATCGTAGTTTTTCATTTTATGGGTTTGAGAGTCTTGATTGGATTTTCAATTTAACTTTTACAAGATCAGTCTGACATTTATATTATTCTATTACTTCAAACGTTTCTTCCTATTTGCTTCATAATCTGTAAAAATCATTTCGCCTAGTCCTTTTAGTCCGGTAAAAAAGCTTTTCCTTGATTAGCCTCAGTGAACTCATCTACAAATCGTTGTAGATATGGATCGTTGGCTATCATAAATGTGGTAATTGGTATATGTAATCTACGTGCTTGTGCTGCCATGGTGTAACACTTCTCTACGATGTATTCATCGAGTCCATTACTATTTTTATAATAACGTCCATCTTTTAATCGCAAGCAACTAGGTTTCCCATCTGTGATCATAAAGATTTGCTTATTGGTATTACGCTTGCGACGCAGTATATCCATGGCAAGTTGTAAACCAGCGACCGTGTTGGTATGATAAGGACCTACTTTGAGGTAAGGCAAATCGGCTATTTTAATAGGCCACGCATCATTTCCAAAAACGATTATATCCAGCGTGTCTTTAGGATAACGAGTCGTTATTAACTCGGCCAGTGCCATCGCTACTTTTTTTGCTGGTGTGATACGATCTTCTCCATACAAAATCATGGAGTGTGAGATATCAATCATCAACACGGTAGACATTTGCGCTTTAAACTGCGTGTCTTCTACTACCAGATCATCTTCAGTCAGGTTAAAGTTTCCCATACCATGATTGATATGCGCATTGCGCAAACTCTCTGTCATAGAAATTCGGTCCAGTCCATCACCAAAACGATAAGCTCTATAATCTCCACTGTGTTCATCACCTTGGCCTAGTTTACCTGTCTTATGGTTCCCGCTATTTCCTTTACGCATGTTACCAAAGATTTGTTCTAGGGCATGCTTGCGTAATAGTTGTTCTGTCTTTGCAGTGATTGTAAAACCGGCTGGGTTTTCATCATCACCACTTCCATCACCGCCGGCATTGGGATCTATTTCTTGCTTTATAAAACCACGTTCTAATAGATCATTGATAAAATCATCTATGGTATAATCTGGAGTGGTAAGTTGATATTCTTTATCAAGTTCACGCAGCCAATCGATGGCCTCATCAAAATCACCTGAGGTGTGTGTAATAAGTTCTTTAAAAATCCCAAATAGTTTATCAAACGGATCAACATCTTTAGGGTTAAAGAATTCAAATTTATATCCTGCTCTTTCTTGCATCATAGGTTAAAGATAGTCGTGAAAAATGGCAATTCCTTCCTTCTCGTTTCAATTTAACATGGGTTTAAAGTTTAGAAATGAGTAAAAAAATCTGTTTTAGGTGTAAACTGACCACTTTTACCGATAAGTTAATCAGAAAATGCTTTCGCGAAAGCGTAAACCATACTACTTTTGCAGCCTTGAAAAACAGAGAACTATGAGACAACATCCATGGCATGATGTAAGTTATGGCGAAGATGCGCCAGAGAAAGTAATGGGAATTATTGAAATCCCTAAGAATACAAGAGCAAAATATGAATTAGATAAAGATTCTGGTATGTTGATACTGGATAGAGTTATCTATTCTTCTATGTATTACCCAACCAACTATGGCTTTATTCCACAAACCTATTGTGATGATGAAGATCCACTAGATATTCTAGTATTATCTCAAATTGAGATTGTACCTATGTGTCTGGTAGAGGCTAAGGTTATAGGTGTAATGCAAATGTTAGATGGTGGGGGGGAGATGGACGATAAGATTATCGCTGTTGCTGCAAATGACATGTCTGTTGCTCACTTTAATGATGTAAGTGAATTACCAGAGTTTTGGAAAAAAGAAATGCGCAATTTCTTCCAAGATTATAAAAAATTAGAAAACAAAACTGTAGAAGTTGAAGAGTTTCAAGGTCGTGAAAAAGCAATGGAAATCGTAAAACAATCTATAGAAGACTATAAAATCAAGTTCCCAAAGAACTAGTTTTATTCAATCGTATACAATCTCAATTAAAAAGATTGCAGTAAAAATCCAGCTCATATTGAGCTGGATTTTTTTATAGTATAATGAAAATTGAAACTTAAATCCTTAATTCTAGTTTCAATATATTAAATTTTGATACTACTTACCGCTACCTTTAAACTGCTGGTCTTTACTGGCAAACAACACATTGAATGTTGTTAAACTACCATATATTCTTGTAATGTATTGCTGTAAATCAACTTTAGATTGATCATCTAGTTCTGAGCTGTTGATTTTTTGTTCCATTACACGCAATCTATCTCGCAACATTACAATTTTGTGCCAGAAAGTGTTGATGGGTATTTCTTTTTCCGTTAGGTTAGAGTCTGCTGGTTTAAGAACCATAGTTCCATTTCTATATTTATCAGCAAGAGGAACGATTTGTGTCACGTCAGAGAATCGCTCTAATATCTCTCTTAAGCTTTTCTCTACATCATAGAAACTTACCGTATCTACGTCATCTTCGCAGGCTTCTATGACCTCAAATTCTTCATCAAGATCTAATGTCTCTAATCCGTCCTTTTGAAAAGTTACCCAATAATGTTTTGCAGTAACATTAGTTACTACACCAAAACCATATGTTGAATGATTAATTCTTGAGCCTATTCCTAGTAATTTCATTTGTTATATTATTATGTCAGTTATCTTTGACCCGAAATTGCATAAAAACATTCAGCTTTGAAAAAAATCGGTAAAGTTTTATTGAAAATCGTTCTAGGGATACTAGCATTACTTTTAATCGCGTTTATAATACTAAAAGTTGTTTTTAATGAAGATATACCTCAAGGAGAAAAAGGTGCCGCTGCAGATGCGCTGGGATATGCTATCCTTGAGTCTATAAACAATAAAGAATTTACACAAGTAAAAGAGATTCATTGGACTTTTAGAGGTGTTAATAAATATGAATGGAAAGTCCAGCAAAATGCGGTTGATGTTTACTGGGATGATTATAAAGTTGCTTATGCTACTCAATATCCGCAAATAAGTTTTGCATGGAAAGGTGATCAAAAATTAAGTGGTAAAAAGCTTGAAGATGCCATTGCCTATGCTTCAACAAACTTTAATAATGATAGCTTCTGGGTTATCGCGCCTCATAAAATTTTTGATATCGGGACAGAACGCGAGCTCATTGAAGAAGATGGTAAAAGAAAACTACTCGTACGTTATAAATCTGGTGGAACAACTCCTGGAGACGTTTATTTATGGGAAGTTGATGAAAACAACATCCCTATTGCTTTTAAAATGTGGGTGAGTATCATTCCTCTAGATGGTATAGAAGCAGAATGGAACGACTGGAAAATGACTGATGGTGGGTTTCCTTTACCAACTACACGTAGTCTATATGGTATAGAAATACCTGTTACTGATGTGAAAGTGATAAGGTAATCACTCATCACTTTCTTCAAGAATAAAAATATCTTCAACGGGTACTTTAAAAAGTCTTGACATTTTTAAAGCAAGTACGGTTGATGGAACATATCTGTTTTTCTCGATAGAACTTATCGTTTGTCTAGATACACCAATAGCTTGAGCTAATTCTGTTTGATTCATATGATGAATCGCGCGCTGCACATGAACTGTATTTTTCATTACAACTGCTTTTTAAAAACTTGAAAGTACATCAGATAGTAAAACAGATATGAAGAAATGATAAAGAAAAAACTCTGATTATATTCCCATTCCTGTGGTAACTCATCTTTGATACTATTGATAGTAACAACTACAATTCTCATCATAAGTAGGGTAAATGTCCCTAGTACAAATGCAAAAGCAAATGCTCGATACCTTAATCTTTTAATACGTTCATCTTCATGTTTATCTTTAGCTAGTGTCATCATAAAAAGACCAACTAAAATAAAATGCATACACAACTCCTTAAAGAAAAGAGCATGATCACCTGCCTGTGCGGCTACTATTGTCATTGTAAGAATAGAAAAAGTACATACTCCTATACCTATCCATAAAATGGAAGCTGGTAATAAAGGAAATACTAATCCCTTTTTATCAAACTCACATAATTTTTTTAAAATGGAATTTTTCATAGCGTAAAGTATATTAGTTATAATGACAAACATACTTTACATTTTGTAAAGAATACCATGATTTACAAATTATCTTTTTATTTATTCAATAGTCTCATATTTGATGTACTCTTCAACATCTTCAGATTCTGTCTCATTATATACCTGCCACAGTTGATAATAATCTACAGATAATCTATTGTAATATAAATTACTGACTAATATAACTTTAGCAACAATTAGGTAAGTATGCGATAGTGCCGCTTGATAATCTCCACTTACATGCAGAAAAATTGTTACCAGAATCCCTAAAATAATAGACCAGCGTAAACATACAGAGGTATATAGACCGGTTAAGATAAGGACACCTATAAAAAGTTCAACAAATGGTAAGAATGGAGATACTATACCTAGTAAATTTTGAAAACCAGTCTTATTAGAATAATTAATACTATCTAGATAAAAAGCATCAAAATCAAAAAGATTTAAACTAGCATGATAGATTAAGTATGCGCCTAAAATTATTCTTAAACAAAAATAAGCGACAGAGAATTGGTCATTTTGAGTTTGGTATAAATGCTTCATAAAAACGTCTTTTAAAGATTAATAGATACTATAGACGTGTTTTTAACATTGGCGGTTTTAAAAACGGTCAATATTTAGACAAGGTTCAAATTTTTCTGTTAAACGTATTTATTCTATATCTCAAATAACGATTAACAGCCTTTTTTAATAGATAAATCCTAATATATTATTGACAACAATGACACAGAACTTTAAGTAGACTTTAAACTCTAATTTGAAGCGCTTTAAGTAACTTCGCAAGATTGCAAAAAACTATGGCGAGACCTCAAGAATTTATTGAAGTAAAAGGTGCAAGAGCACATAATCTTAAAAATATAGACATTGATATTCCACGTGAGCAACTAGTTGTTATCACTGGTCTATCTGGTTCAGGTAAATCATCACTTGCCTTTGACACCATATATGCTGAAGGGCAACGCCGTTATATTGAAACATTCAGTGCTTATGCACGCCAGTTCCTAGGTGGATTAGAACGTCCAGATGTGGATAAAATTGACGGACTTTCTCCAGTTATTGCTATCGAACAAAAAACAACTAGTAAAAGTCCACGTAGTACAGTAGGAACTATTACAGAGATTTATGACTTTTTAAGACTCCTTTTTGCCCGTGCTAGTGATGCTTATTCTTATAACACAGGTAAGAAAATGGTAAGCTACAGCGATGAGCAAATTCGTGACCTCATCATAGAAGAATATAAAGGCGATCGCATCAATATTCTTGCGCCAGTAATCAATTCCCGTAAAGGACATTATCGCGAGCTGTTTGAATCTATTGCAAAACAAGGTTTTGTAAAAGTACGTGTGGATGGTGTTATTCTAGACATTCAAAAAGGGATGAAGCTAGACCGTTATAAAACACACGATATTGAAATAGTTATAGATCGTATTGTACCTGGCGATAATGAAGAAGATATTAAAAGATTGGATGCTTCCATAAATACAGCAATGTACCATGGGAATGATATTCTTATGCTGGTAAAAGCTGGCGATAAGGAAGGACGTTATTTCTCTAGAACATTAATGTGTCCAGAAACAGGTATATCTTATCCAGAACCTGAGCCTAATAATTTCTCATTTAATTCACCTAAAGGTGCCTGCCAAAGTGTAATGGTATCGGGAAATTATATCAAGTAAATCCAGATAAAATATTACCAGACCACAGCATTTCAATCTCTAAAGGTGGACTCGCGCCCTATCCTACCATGAAGAAGGATTGGATATTTAAGCAGCTGGATCTAATCGCTCAAAAGTTTAATTTTAAACTTACGGACTCCATAAATAAAATTCCAGAAGAGGCTATTCAAATGATTCTTTATGGTGGAAATGAATCTTTGGAAGTTAATTCTAAAGATTTAGGTGTAAAACGCAAGTATAAAATAGATTTTGAAGGTATTGCAAACTTTATAGATCAAACGTTTACAAATAACGACAGCACCTCTTTACAACGCTGGGCAAAAGAGTTTATGGACCATATCGATTGTCCATCTTGTGAAGGAGCACGATTGCGCAAAGAATCGCTCTATTTCAAGGTTAATGAAATGAACATCGCGCAGTTAGCAAATATGGACATCGCAGAGCTTGTAGAATGGTTTGATGGTTTGGGAAGCACGCTTTCGCGAAAGCAAGAACAAATAGCAACAGAGCTCTTAAAAGAAATACGTGTTAGATTACAGTTTCTGCTAGATGTAGGATTGGATTATTTATCCCTTAACCGTAGTGCAAAATCACTTTCTGGTGGTGAGGCACAACGTATAAGACTTGCTACTCAAATAGGTTCTCAATTAGTCGGTGTTTTATATATACTTGATGAACCTAGTATTGGACTACATCAACGAGATAATGAGAAATTAATCAATTCTCTAGAATCTTTAAGAGACACTGGTAATAGTGTGGTGGTTGTAGAACATGATAAAGATATGATTGAGCGTGCAGACTATGTAATTGACATAGGTCCAAGAGCAGGAAAATATGGTGGGGGGGAAATCATATCAAAAGGTACACCTGCCGAAATACTTAAACATGATACACTTACCGCTCAATATCTGAATGGTAAGCTAGAAATTGAGGTACCTAAAGTAAGACGTAAAGGTAACGGCGAGAAAATATCTCTTAAAGGTTGTACAGGTAATAACCTTAAGAATGTATCGATAGATCTGCCGTTAGGTAAAATGATAGTGGTAACTGGAGTATCTGGCAGTGGTAAATCAACCATGATTAATGAGACGCTCTATCCTATTATGAATGCTCATTTTTTTAATGGTGTAAAAATACCTAAGCCATATAAAAGCATTAAAAATCTAGATGCGGTAGATAAAGTCATAGATATTAATCAAAGTCCTATAGGTAGAACACCACGTTCTAATCCAGCAACATATACTAAAACATTCGACGAGATAAGAAGTCTATTTGCAAAAACTCCAGAGGCATTGATACGTGGTTATAAACCAGGTAGGTTTAGTTTTAATGTACTAGGTGGACGTTGTGAAACTTGTAAAGGTGGTGGATTGCGTGTCATAGAGATGAACTTTTTACCAGACGTTTATGTGACCTGTGAGACGTGTCAGGGAAAAAGATTTAATAGAGAAACTCTTGAGATACGTTATAAAGGAAAATCCATAAGTGATGTTCTTAACATGACTATTAATGAAGCGACAGATTTCTTTGAACCTATTCCAAAAATTTATCGCAAGTTAAAAACTATTAAGGATGTAGGTCTAGGATATATTACGTTAGGACAACAATCCACTACTCTATCTGGTGGAGAAGCACAACGCATTAAATTAGCCAGTGAATTATCTAAAAGAGATACCGGTAATACTTTTTATATATTAGATGAACCTACTACTGGATTGCATTTTGAAGATATTAGAGTATTATTGCTAGTTCTTAATAAACTAGTTGAGAAAGGTAATACGGTACTAATTATTGAGCATAACATGGATGTGATTAAAATTGCAGATCATATTATAGATGTAGGCCCAGAAGGTGGACGTGGTGGCGGAGAAATTCTTGCTACTGGAACACCAGAAAAGGTCGCAAAACACAAAACAAGCCATACTGCACGATTCTTAAAGAAAGAGTTAGGGATGTAATGAGTTTTAAAAATTTAAAATATATGTCTGTGCTAGTTAGAGGCATGACGTAATAACATAACAATTGTCATGCTGTAAAAAGCTAGTATGATATAAGAAATTAAAAATATTATGAGAAAAGAAGCTAGAGAAAAAGGATGGAATGAAAAAAAACCAACGATAGTTGGGCTACTTTTAAAATACTATCTGAATTTGTAATGGGATTTGAGCGCATGAGTCGTATCGGGCCTTGTGTATCTATTTTTGGTAGTGCACGTTTAAAACCAGATAATAAATACTATCAACTAGCCACTGAAATTGCTGGTAAAATTGTAGATAATGGCTATGGTGTTATCACTGGTGGTGGACCTGGTATTATGGAGGCTGGTAATAAAGGTGCACATCTTAACGGTGGTACATCTGTAGGTTTAAATATAGCATTACCATTTGAACAACATGATAATCCGTATATTGACCATGATAAGAGTTTAGACTTTGACTACTTTTTTGCAAGAAAAGTAATGTTTGTTAAGTATTCTCAAGGTTTTGTCGTTATGCCAGGTGGATTCGGCACCTTGGATGAATTGTTTGAAGCAATTACTTTAATTCAAACTAATAAGATTGGAAAATTCCCTATTATTCTTGTAGGAACTGAATTCTGGAGTGGATTACTAGATTGGATTAAAGGCACATAGATAAGAAGTTCTTTACTATTAGTCCTGAGGATATCGATTTATTACATGTTGTAGATACATCAGATGAGGCTGTTGCCATCATTAATGAGTTCTACCAGAAGTATGATTTAAGTCCTAACTTCTAGTACCTAAAACTAATCACGTATTTTATTCGTTAATATCCTGTACACTGCTAACCTACCAAAGCAAATACCATAACGATTTGAGAAAACTTACGTTTATTTTGCTTTTGATGCTGTCTTGTATGACACAAGCACAGCATGCGCACCATATGATCGCTACTCTAGAATCAGAGTCTGATGTTTTACACATCAAGGACTCTATGATTGTAAAAAACGATAGTGATGTAAGCTGGGATAAAATAGTCATGCTGGATTGGGCACATGCTTTTAGTTCAAAAGATACACCGCTAGCGAATCGATTTGCTGAGGACTTTAAAAATAAATTTCAATTTGCTCCAGAAGATGATCGTGGTAAAACGGTCTTCAAATCTTTTACAACAAATTTAGATTTTACTATAAAACGGCTACCTCAACAAGTTGATATTATCGAGTTGCTCCTTAATGAACCATTGTTACCTGGAGCCTCAAAAACGATTGCTTGGGAATATGATGTTGTGATACCAGAAGATGACTTTACAGGCTATGGTAAAAGCAGTATAGGTAACTATGCATTGCGATACTGGTATATTACACCAGCGGTATTTGATCAAGGTAAATGGCAATATTTCTCACATAAGGGAATTAATGACTACTATCCTGCGCTAGCCGACTACTCTATATCGTTGCACTTACCTACCTCACATCAAGTGGTGACTAATGCTCCCATCATCACATCTGCATTAACAGATTACAAGAACAGTTACTTATTAAAAGGCAACCAACTAGCCCATGTAGAGCTTTACCTTGAACAAAACCTTCAACGTTATAAAAACTTTGGTGTTCCTAAGTTAAATGTTACCACAGATATTGAAGATGGTGATGTACCACCAGAATTAAAAGCTTTATTTATAGATCGTATTTCTGGATTTTTAAATGAGAAACTAGGATCATATGCTTATCCCAATATGCTTATTACTAACCGATATTACAGAGAAGATCCTGTATATGGTTTGAGCTCACTACCCGACTTTATTAATCCTTTTCCTGCTGGCTTTACCTATGAAATAAAAGTCATTAAAGCCATGACTAGAAAATGGTTAGAAAGCGGCGCTAGATTACATCCCAGAGATGAAAACTGGCTACAAGATGGTATGATGGTCTATTTATTACAACAGTATAACGAGACCTATTACCCAGATTTAAAAATAGCAGGTAAGCTTAGTAATATTTGGGGGGGAATTAGAGGATTCAACATCACACAATTAGATTTTAATGACCAGTATAACTTTTTATACTTAAACACTGCTCGATTGAATCTAGATCAAAGTATCACAACTAGATCAGACTCACTGGTAAAGTACAATCAACAATTAGGAATCATCAATAAAGCTGCTATAGGTTTAAAGTATTTGCAAGATTACTCTGGTAATAATTCTGTCGACCAAACGATTAAAGACTTTTATCAAAACAATAAGTTGAAATTATCTCACGTCAGTGATTTCAAAACTATTCTAGAAAGCAAAAGTTCTAAAGATATCGACTGGTTTTTGATGATTATATAACTAAATACACACGCATGGATTGGAAAATTAAGCGTGTAAAAAATGTGGGCGATTCTGTAAAAGTATTTCTTAAAAACAAATCAGACAGAGATCTACCGATAGCTCTTTATAGTCTCGATAAAGATAGTATTGTTGAAAAAGTATGGATTGATCATGTTGTCGAGGATACTGTAATTACGCTTTCGCGAAAGCGTGCTAACAGAATCTCTCTCAATTATGAAAAACTCATTCCAGAGTTTACTATGCATGATAACTATAAGACTTTAAAGGGATTTGCTCAAAATAGACCCATTGAAATCAGACTTTTTAAAGACATAGAAGATGCAGAAAAGGCACAAGTGTTTTTAATGCCTGACATAGGATTTAACGTTTATGATGGTGTCACTGCAGGTGCAAGATTTTCAAATGGGACTTTATTACCTAAACCATTCAGGTATACTATAAAACCTACTTATGGTTTAAATTCTAATAAAATTGTGGGCTCTATTGGTCTTTCATACACTCATAATTTAGAAAAACATGATGAGAGTATCTACTTTGTGAGATATGGTGTGTCTGCAAATCGTTTTTCCTATGCAAACGATTTACTTTATCGTCGTGCCAGTGCCTGGCTTAATTTAGGTTTCAGACCTAAGGACTTGAGAAGTAACAAAAGATCCTTTCTTACCTTCAGAAATGTGCTCGTTGATCGAGATAGAGATCCTGCAAATCCAGTTAATGAACCTGATTATAATGTATTCTCTATCAATTTTAATAATCAAGATCGCAACTTTAAGAGATATTTCAGCTATAACGCAGGTGTTGAAGTCTCTAGCAGATTTAGTAAGGCGACTTTCAGAACACAGTGGAGAAAGCTGTTTAAAGATAATAGACAATTAAACATCAGATTTTTTACCGGTGCATTTTTACATAACGAGACTCAAAATGATGGAAACTTTTTCTCATTTGCACTAGACAGACCTACTGATTATTTGTTTGATTACAACTACTATGGTCGTTCAGATGAAAGCGGCTTCTTCTCACAACAACTTATCATTGCCGAAGGTGGTTTTAAATCACAACTAGAAACACCTTATGCAAACCAGTTTATAAGCACGGTTAATACATCATACAGTATCTGGAAATATGTATTTGCATATGCAGACGTAGGTCTTGTGAAGAATAAAAACACACCACTTGCAGGCGTTTATGACTCTGGATTGCGATTGAACTTATTGCAAGATTATTTTGAAGTCTATTTACCTGTTTACAGCAGTAATGGCTGGGAAGTAGGACAAGGCGATTATGATGAACGTATTAGATTTATAATTACGCTCGACTTAAACACACTTACTGGGTTGTTTACTCGTCGCTGGTATTAGAAAGACTATTGCATCTCGACTGCTTAATCCCTACCTTTGCAATTATAGAAAAAGCGCTATGCAAACAGAAGAAATCCAAGAACAAAAACTAGTAAAATCAGACTTCAAACAAGAAGTATTAAAAGATTACAAGATTGCGGTAACTAGCCGTGAATGTAGCCTTTTAGGACGTCGTGAAGTTCTTACCGGTAAAGCAAAATTTGGAATTTTTGGTGACGGAAAAGAAATTCCTCAATTGGCATGGGCACGTGCTTTTGAAAATGGTGATTTCCGTAGTGGATATTATCGTGATCAGACTTTTATGATGGCAATAGGCGAATTAACTATAGAACAGTTTTTTGCCGGCCTATATGCAAATACAGATATCAACGAAGAACCTATGAGCGCCGGTCGTCAAATGGGCGGACACTTTGCAACACATAGTTTAAATGAAGATGGAAGTTGGAAAAGGTTGATCGACCAGAAAAACTCAAGTGCAGATATCTCTCCTACTGCTGGACAGATGCCTAGACTTTTAGGTCTTGCTCAAGCATCTAAAGTATATAGGCATAATGACTTAATCCCTGAAGATAATGGCTTTTCTAATAAAGGAAATGAAGTAGCTTGGGGAACGATAGGAAACGCAAGTACTAGTGAAGGACATTTCTGGGAAAGCTTTAACGCAGCAGGTGTTTTACAAGTGCCTATGGTTATAAGTGTATGGGATGATGAATACGGTATCTCCGTACATGCTAGACATCAGACAACAAAAGAAAGTATTTCTAAAATACAAGCTGGTTTCCAGCGTGATCATGAAGATGCTGGTTTTGAAATAATGACTGTTAAAGGTTGGGATTATGTTGAACTAGTAGAAACCTATGAAAAGGCAAGCAAAATTGCTCGCGAAGAACATGTACCAGTACTAATACATGTTCAAGAATTAACTCAGCCACAAGGACATAGTACTAGCGGTTCTCATGAACGTTATAAGAATGAAGAACGTCTTGAATGGGAACGTACTTATGATTGTAATGTACAATTCCGTAAATGGTTAATAGATAATGAATTTGCGACTGATGATGAGTTATCAGCTATTGAAAAGGATATTAAAAAGCAAGTACGCGATGGTAAAAAAGCCGCATGGTCTGCTTTTATTAATCCTATTGTACAAGAGCGCGATGCCGTACTTCCTTT
Source organism: Nonlabens ulvanivorans (assembly GCF_000755285.1). Lineage (GTDB taxonomy): Bacteria > Bacteroidota > Bacteroidia > Flavobacteriales > Flavobacteriaceae > Nonlabens > Nonlabens ulvanivorans_A. Next base: position 51,383 of record NZ_BBMK01000006.1, read on the forward strand.
ATTAGAAAATGTAGCGAGTCAGTCTGCAGATGGTGTTTTTATCAAACCAATGATAGAAAACCTTAAATCTACTAAAGAACCTATACGTAAAGAAATTCTCGAAACAGTGCGTAAAACATTACGCTATACCTTAAAAGAAAATAACGAAGCGATCACTGCTCTCAACCAATGGTTGAATAGTTATAGTCAAGAAATTCAAAATAAATACAGTAGCCACTTATTCAGTGAATCTGCCCAAGCAGCTACTAAAATTGAAGCTATTGCACCTCAATATAATGACGACTCTGAAGAAGTAGATGCTCGTGTGATCATGAGAGATAACTTTGACGCTATTTTTGCTTCTCGTCCAGACACTATGATTTTTGGTGAAGATGCTGGAGAGATAGGTGATGTAAATCAAGGGCTAGAAGGCATGCAAGAAAAGTATGGTGAGCTGCGTGTGTCTGACACAGGTATACGTGAAGCGACTATTCTAGGACAAGGAATAGGTCTTGCCATGCGTGGATTACGACCTATTGCCGAGATTCAGTATTTAGACTACCTACTCTATTGTTTACAAATTATGAGTGATGATCTTGCCACTGTTCAATATAGAACGGCAGGAAGACAAAAAGCTCCACTTATCATAAGAACTCGTGGCCACCGATTAGAAGGTATATGGCACAGTGGTTCTCCTATGGGAGGAATCATCAACTCTGTTAGAGGTATTCACGTTTTAGTACCACGTAACATGACGCAAGCAGCTGGTTTTTATAACACCATGTTAGCGAGTGACGAGCCTGCATTAATTGTAGAGTGTCTCAACGGTTATAGACTTAAAGAAAAATTACCTGTCAACTTAGGTGAATTTAAAACACCTATAGGAAAAATTGAAGTTCTTAAAGAAGGTAAAGATATTACCGTTGTATCTTACGGTTCTACCTTAAGACTTATAGAAGAAGCAGCTGTAGAACTAGAAAGAGCCGGAATTGATATAGAAATTATTGATGTACAATCCTTACTACCTTTTGATCTAGATCAAGAAATAAAGGAAAGCGTTGCTAAGACAAATCGTCTATTAGTCATCGATGAGGATGTACCTGGTGGTGCCAGTGCTTTTATATTGCAAAAAATTGTAGACGACCAGAATGCATGGAGATTTTTAGATAGCAAGCCACAAGCTCTAGCCGCAAAAGCGCATAGACCAGCATATAGCACAGATGGCGATTACTTCTCTAAACCTAGTGTAGACGATATTTTTGACAAAGTGTATGCCATCATGAATGAGGCTCAACCAGCTAAATATCCTAAAAATTATTAATGCATAACACAACATCTGCACCAGCTTGGAAACGTAAGATTCATGAAATAATTTATGAAGCAGACACACCTGCAGGTAAGTGGTTTGATGTTATACTATTAGTTCTTATTGTTATAAGTCTGGTATTAGTAATGCTAGAAAGTATACCTGGATTAGGTGAAAAATATGCTTTTGAGTTCATTACTGCAGAGTGGATTGTGACCATCTTTTTTAGTATCGAGTACATTTTGAGAATCATCTCAATTAATAAACCTACAAAGTATATTTTTAGTTTTTATGGGATTATCGATTTCTTATCGACGATACCATTATATCTTACTTTTTTCTTTGGTGGTTTCAGTGCGTTACTTGCCGTAAGATCTTTGAGACTTTTAAGAGTTTTCAGAATTTTAAAAGTGACTAGATACATAGGTGAAGCAGATAAATTAAGTAAAGCTATAAAATCTAGTGGTCCTAAGATTGCTGTCTTTCTATTTGCAGTCATGGTAGTTTCAATCATTTTTGGAACGTTGATGTACCTTGTTGAAGGACCAGAACATGGTTTTGATAGTATCCCTAAATCTATTTATTGGTGTATTGTTACATTGACTACCGTAGGCTTTGGTGATATTGCTCCCGAGACACCTTTAGGACAATTTCTAGCAACTTTAATCATGATCATGGGTTATGGAATTATCGCCGTACCTACAGGAATCGTGAGTGCAGAATATGCTCAAGATCTAAAGAAGAAAAAAGATAACCTTGGATCTGAAGACCCTAACTATAGACATGTTAATACACAAGTCTGTCAAAATTGTCTAGCCAAAAAGCATCAAGATGCTGCTCAATTCTGTCACAAATGTGGCTATCCATTACATGACTAAAAAAACTCTTATTGTTATTGTAGGGCCTACCGCAGTTGGAAAGACTGCTTTAAGTATTGCTTTCGCGAAAGCGTATAAAACAGAAATAATTTCCTGCGACTCTAGGCAGTTTTTTAAAGAAATGACCATAGGCACCGCTGTTCCATCTAAAGAAGAACTAGCGGAAGCTAATCATCATTTATTCAAAATTTAAGCATTCATGATTCCTATTCAGTCGGAAATTTTGAAAGAGATGCTGTTAAATTACTAGAAGATTTATTCAAATCACGTGACATAGTAATCATGGTAGGTGGCAGTGCATTATATGAAAAAGCAGTAACACACGGGCTAGATCAATTGCCAGAAGTTCCTGAAACAATCAACGATGCTATCGAATTACTTTATAAGGAAGATGGTATTGAAGCTTTACAAGAGGAATTGAAAATGAAAGATCCTGAATATTATAATCAGGTTGATTTACAAAACCCGAGAAGATTAATACGCGCCTTAGGAATTTGTAGAGCGACAGGGAAAACTTTTACTCAGTATCGATCTGGCGATAAGCAGCAACGAGATTTTAATATTATTAAAGTAGGTTTAGAAGCTCCAAGACAAGAGCTTTATGAGCGTATTAATTCTAGAGTAGATATAATGCTCAAAAGTGGATTAGTTAAAGAAGCTGAAGCTTTATTTCCTTTTAAGAAACTCACTTCTTTAAAAACGGTTGGTTACCAAGAACTAATGGGCGTTTTTGAAAATAATTACGACCTAGAAGAAGGTGTACGATTAATTAAAAGAAATTCACGCAGGTTTGCAAAAAGGCAATTAACTTGGTATCGTAAAGATGAAGACGTCATTTGGTTTCACTACAAAACTCGCCACACAGAGATTGTGCAGCGAGTAAGTGAAAAACTTATGGACTTTAATATTTAAAAATCTACTTGATCCTTTACTAATAAACGGAATCCTTCTCCGTGAATATTCACGATCTCAACATTCTCGTCTGTTTTTAAATACTTACGTAATTTTGCAATATAAACATCCATACTACGAGAGGTGAAGTAATTATCATCTCTCCATATTTTTGTAAGTGCTAGTTCACGTGGCATTAAATCATTAAGGTGTAATGCTAGTAAACGCAATAACTCATTCTCTTTAGGCGATAATTTGATAGGCTCTTTATCGTTAAGAGTTAAAAATCTAAGTTTTGAATTTAAGTGGAAATTTCCAATTTGAAATTCAAATTCTTTAGAATCTGCAAGACTATCAGCGCCTTTACGTTGAATTATTGCTTTAATTTTCATCAGCAATACTTCGCTATCAAATGGTTTATTTAAATAGTCGTCTGCTCCTACCTTGTATCCTCTTAACACATCTTCTTTCATTGCTTTTGCAGTTAAGAAGATAATAGGCACTTCCTCATTTTTTTCTCTAATCTCTTTAGCTAGTGTAAAACCGTCCTTATAAGGCATCATTACATCCAGGATACAAAGATCATAGTTGTCTTTTTTAAATTTTTCAAAACCTTCCATTCCGTTCTTTGCGTGTACCACGTCAAAGTCGTTCATCATCAGGTAATCTTTTAATACTGTCCCAAAGTTGGGATCGTCTTCTACAAGAAGAATCTTTTTGTTTACAGTTTCCATAAGTTTAAGTTATTAAAGGTAAATTAATTATAAATGTGCTTCCTTGGCCTTTCTCACTCTCAACATAAATATCCCCCATGATGATCATCAACAATACGTTGAGCATATGCTAGACCTAATCCATGTCCTTTTACATTGTGAATATTGCCGGTATGTTCTCTAAAGAATTTTTGGAATACCTTGCGTTGAGCAGTCTTACTCATCCCTATTCCTTGATCTCTTACTTTTATGACTATTTTATCTCTGACGTTTTCTGTATAAACATCTATGACAGGTGCTTCAGATTCATCAGTATATTTAATCGCATTTTCAAGTACGTTAACAAATACATTACTGAGATGACTTTCATTTGCGAGTACAGTAGTACGCAATGCACCAAAGTGACGATGTAAAGAACCACCTCTTTGCTCTAGGATTAAAGCTATGTGTGAAATACTATCCTCTAAGACATCGTTGAGATCTAAATTCTCTTTTTGAATATCTAAATCATTCTTTTCTAATTTAGAGATACGCAAAACATTCTCTACTTGTGAATGCATTCTTTTATTTTCTTCTCTAATCATCCTCAAATAATTAGCAACCTTTTCTGGATCTGAACTTATCTTAGGATGCTTTAAGGAATCTAATGCTAAATTTATGGTCGCAATAGGAGTTTTAAACTCATGCGTCATATTATTAATAAAGTCAGTTTTAATCTGCGATATCTGTCGCTGCTGAAAAAGTTGTGATATTGCGCTGGAATAAGCTATTACAATAATTAAAGTAAAAATCAAAGACAGACCGGCCATACCTAATACTGATGACAATATGAATTTTTGCCTTCCCGGTAAGTTGATTAATAATTTGTAAGATTGATTATTTGAGCTATCCGAATTAAAAACCGGAATTCCCCATGTAAAGTAATCATCTACATCAAAATTAGCAGATTGAATTCTCGTAGGGAAATCATCTTGATGTATAGCAAATTCAAAACTAGAGTTTATCTGACGCTCTTTTAATTCTTTACTTAATAACGCCTCAACTTGTTTATTAGTAACTCGTTGGGTTATGGGTAAGCTCGCAGACTGATCTGCTATAGACTCCATAAACATTTTTTTACTTAATATGTCCCATTGATTTAATTTCTCATAGGACTCTTCAGAATTAACAGGAGCACCATCTAATGATGAGTTGCGCTTAATGGTTTTTACACGACGATTTAATAATTTAGTAAACATCACGCTATCCATTTCTATATCTAATATAGGAGCATTAAGCTTATAGCTCTCTCCTTGAATACTATTGGAATATGTGATCGACTCATCTACATTTGCGTCTCTTATGCGCATTAAGAGAGAGCTCATGTTCATTGAGTTAGGTGCTATATCTAAACTATCAATAGCACGATTTACTGCCCTGTAATAATATTCAACTTCCTGATCCTCTATTTCTTTAGCCACATTAACTAAAGATTGTCTTACAGCAAATGAGAATTGCTCATTTCTACCATTGATGCTATCAACAATCCAATAAATCTGGACAGCTATGATACCAGCTAATGACAGACTCATTAGGGCGATTAAAGTATAAAGTAGTTTCTGTTGCACATACAAATTTAACACTATCGTAAAGTGTTAAAAAGCGTTTAACCAAATGTTAACATCTATAATATTATTAAAGATATTTAACTATTTAACATAAAACGATGTATTAATTTTACTTTATCAGTTAATAATTCAATACTATCGTTAATTATTACATAATCAGCTAGTCCTAATTTGACATTCTGCGACCACTGATTTTTCATTCTAGCAATAACATCGTCTTCACTGACATTGTCTCTCTTCATGACTCTTTGCAAGCGATCGTGTAATGATGCCGTAACTAATATTGTCGCATCACACTTTTCATTTCCCTTGGTTTCAAATAAAATAGCAGCTTCATAAAGCACATAGGCGGCACTGTTATATTCAAGACAAAATTTATCAAAATCTAAATAAACCGCGGGATGCAATATTTGATTAAGCCCTTTTAATAATTCTTGATTATTGAAAACTTTCTTTGCTATGAAAGGTCTATTAGCATGTAGCTTTCCGTTATTTTTTGAATAAGCCTCAGTTCCCAATAGATTTTTAACCCGATTAATGACTTCAGCATCATTTGAGAGAATATACTTAGATCGTTCATCTGCAATATAAATAGGGACATTTAATTTCTCAAACTCCTTAGCTACGGTAGTTTTACCACTACCTATTCCTCCTGTAAGACCTATGACCTTCATCGCATCACTAATATTTGAACTTGTTGAGGAGAGTACCTTATAGAAGATACTTTATCATTGAGAATATTGATATTAGGAGCTATAAGATTATAATCCTCCGTAAGTTTATTATAATCAATAATCGCTTTAAAATCAGCAATATTTATCATTTCATAATCCTGCAACTTACAGTTAAAAACAACCTCTATCTCTGATGGTATAACCTTAACCGCAATATTATCTTTATTATTAATCACTTCTACAGATATCATGAATGAACCTTCAGTCATTACTGCACTTTTAATAACATAATTAACTGAGGACGGCTCAACCTTAATGTCCGGATATAATTCATTAAAATTAATACTCTTGATGACTAAGGTATCTTGAATTACTACATCAGACTGATTAACAACTAGTTCATTAATCTCTTTAATAAAAGTATTATCCCCTGTAATGGTGACAGAATCAGGAATGAAATAAGGCTTAGTCACTGGTAAATAATTATCCTGATAGGTTACCTTAATATCTGGTTTAAGATTTACTTTTTTCGCAATGTATTCATCTAATTCAATGGTCATTAAATCTTGAGAAACATAACCAACTTTATAACCTTTAGTTAATTGACTTTTCAACGTTCCCATCACTAATTTGGGATCAAAAAAATAACTCTCATTTTTGTAAACATACTTTTGAAAATCCAATTCGACTTGTGGAGCAACATACTTTGCTTTGAGTAAATTAAAACCATTACCTGTTAACTCAACATCTAATTGATAAGATAGACCATCTTTTAACTTTAAGTTACTTGGTACGTTAACCCATAAAATATCTATCGCTACATGCTGTGTATAAATCTCTTTATACTTAAAAAAAAACCATAGCAAACCAGCAATTAATACAAATGTGGAAAAGGTCAGCCATTTTCTGTACTCTAAGCTCATGTGATCTTATTTGAAAAATAATTGAGGAAATTGACTCTTCTCTTCTCTCCCTAAAATATTCACATAAAAGAAAGATTTTAAAAATCCATAACCATAACCTGCAAACTGTATAATAACTGCAAACACAGAAAAAAGTCCAATTTTTAATCCGTTTTTTATAGAACTATCTATAAAGATAAGAGAAAAATAAAAGCTTACTAAACAAAGTAGCCACGGATAACCTAACAAAAAAAATGTCATAGAAAATGTTAGACCGACTACAAATAAACTAGGCAGCCAATATATGACTCTGGCTGTATCAGGATACCATTTATTTAGAATAACTCTGACCATTCCAAACTTATTCACCTGTTTAAAAAACAACTTCCATGAAATACGTCTTTCATGATAAACAAATGCATCTTTTATCAATCTTGTACGATATCCCGCTTTCCATAACCTTATACTTAAATCAGGATCTTCACCAGGATGAATTTTTCCAAAACCTTGAGTAACCTCAAACGCTTCTTTACTCAAACCCATATTAAAGCTACGAGGTTGAAATTTATCAAGTTTTTCACTACCTCCTCTAATTCCACCGGTCGTAAAGAAAGATGTCATACTATAATTTATAGCCTTTTGTAGAGGTGTAAAACTATCATGAGCAGCATCAGGACCGCCATAGCAATCAACATAATCTAATTCTAATGCTCTTTCGGCCGCTTGCAAATAACTATCCGGAAGAATACAATCACTATCTAAAATGATAAAGTAATTACCACTCGCCTTTCTCATACCATAATTACGGGATTCTCCAGGTCCAGAATTAGATTTAAAGTAATATGAAATGTTTACGCTTTCGCGGAAGCGAGAACACACTGTCTCACAGGTTACATTAGAGCCATCCTCAACAATAACAACTTCAAAATCTTTATTGTAATCTAATTGAGAAATACTAAACAATAATTTCTCAACCTCATCTGGGCGATTATAAACAGGTACTATAAAGGAAAAATCAGGTTCTTTCACATGGTAAAAATAGGAAATAAAAAAAGGCTGTTCTTAGTAAGAACAGCCTTTCTAAAAAAGTTATATAAAATTTACTCTTTCACCACTCGAATCGTAGAAGTACGACTGTCGGTAGTTACTTGTACTAGATAAACACCAGCACTAAGAGTAGACATATCAATTTGAGCATTAGTTACACCAGGTGAAACATTCATAACCTGTTGTCCTAACATATTCATAACAGATGCGCTAACGATAGTTTGCAATCCATTAATATTCAATACATCTTTAACAGGATTAGGATAGAATGTAAATCCTAACTCCTCGATAGACACATTACTTTGTGTTGCATCTATAGTAAAGTTATCTACAAAGAACTCTGAGTCAGTCCCAGCTCCAGTAACACCATTAGTACCCCCAGAATGCTAATTGCACAATTCCAGTATAACTACCAAGCTTACCGTTTCTAATTGACCCGTGTTTGAAATCGCAGGTGAAGTAGCATCCCAAGTTTGAATAGCTGTCCAAGTTAAACCTGCATCATCAGTAATTAACAATTGTATTTGTTGATCACCAGTAAAAGCAGTTGCACCAGTTGCAGCAAATGTAGTATGAGCTATATCAAATATTGCATCAAAATTACCAGCTGTTCCTAAATCAAATTCTGGAGTTACTAACCAATCATTGATAGCAGCAGTATTCCAAATGTTAATCTTTGCTGCTTGACCATTAGTACTAGCCGTATCATTAGCAAAATTATCCGATGCCCACGCACCATCTACACCATTAGGACCAGCTGTCGTAGCAGTATCATCACCTTCTGACCAGCAAACTCCTGGATATGTAGTAAAGTCATTTCCTGGTGCACCAGTAGCAACACCGTAAGGCGCTAATATAGGAGCACAATCAGTTGCAAAGTTGATAGGACCAACCCATGAACTAAAGTTACCCATTCCACAATCAGCTCTTACATAAACTTCAAAGCTTGAAGAAGAAGCTAAACCTGAAATAGATTCCATGGTATTCATAGTTGAAGTACCAGCTCCAGTTGGAGCTCCAGAACCACTAGGCAATACTGCATATTCCCATACCGTTTCAGAACCACCAGCAGACCAAGAAATATCAACAGAAGTTGCAGTGATGTTAGCTGCTGTAACATTTGTTGGAGTTAAACAACCATTAAAGTCATCAACGATAACATCATCTAAAGATATATCACCTCCGAAAGAAGTACCACGAGTTCCTCTAAATCTAATCTGAACCGTTGCACCAGTGTAAGCACCTAAACCTACAACTGTGGTTTGCCATGCATCTGCTTGATTGGTTTGTTGTTGACCTACTAGAGTAAACACATCTACTGTCCATCCTGTACCATCATTAATATCAACATGTAATGTATCAAAGTCTGGTCCCCCCCACATGTGATAAGAGAATGAAAGTGCCGGATTAGTCAATGCAGACATATCAATTAATGGAGAAAGTAATTCTGCTTCATCACCTAAAGCTCCACTAGAAGCCTCAGTAAAGAAATAATTAGCTCCTGAAGCCGCAGCTGTAGGACCTGTATTTGTAGAACCTGTTCCACCAGTACTTACATCCCATGTATAACCAGAAGTTTGAGGTGTACTCCAACAATTCTCATCAGTGAAAGTTGTTGAAACTGTAAATGTTTCAAATCCTTCATTGTAAGGAGCTACAACTGCAGCACACTCTGTTGTGAATGTTGCTGGACCTGCTGTTCCACTTAATGTACCCATTCCACAATCTGCAGTAACATAAAACTCATAACAAGTCTCTGAAGTTAAACCAGATATCGCAAATCCAACATTAGAAGTAGCTACTACACTAGTACCAGTTCCAGGTGTAAAGCCACAAGGTCCGTATTCAACGTTCCATGAAGTAGCTGAACCATTCTCATTCCAAGAAATTCTGCATCTACATCAGAAACATTAGCCGATGAAAGAATTGATGGTTGTGCACAAGCAGGTAATTCATCAAAAACAACATTATCTAGAGCAATATCGCTGGTTCCAGTAAAACCGGAATCTGTACGTTCAGCTCTAAACCTAACCTGTACAACAGAACCTGTAAAGGTACTTAAGTCAATTACACCTAATTCCCATGGCGCATTACCATCAGCTTGCTGCTGACCTGAAATTAACACCACATCATTAACAAAACCAGAACCATCATTTACATCAACATGTAATATACCAGTAACAGCACCAAACATGTGATAGTTAAACTGCACTGATGGAGCTGTTAATGCAGACACATCTACTAAAGGAGATAATAATGTTGCTTCATTACCAGCAGCACCTCCGTTACCTTCTATATAGAAGTAAGACGAGCCATTAAATGCCAAGTTAGGACCTGTATTAGTTGTAGGTGTACCACCAGCATCATCAAGATTCCAATCCCAAGCTGTAAAACTAGTAGAATCGAAACTTCCTTTCCAACAATTCTCTTCAGTGAAGTCAAGATTAGCAGTAAAGGTTTCAAAATCTTCAATATAAGGAGCTGTTAATGGCGCACATTCTGTTTTAAATGATAATGGACCTACAGTATTACTAAACGCACCAGCGCCACAATCTGAAGTTACATAGAAATCATAAAGTGTATCTGGCATAAGACCAGATGCAGTTTCCGCATTAGTAGCTGCAGCATTTAAATACGCAGCTGGCATAGTTCCTTGAGCAACACCTTGAGGCTGTACTTCAACTGTCCAAACGGTTGAACCACCATTCTCAGTCCAAGATAAATCAGCAGTAGTATCAGTCAAGTTAGACGCACTTAAGAAACTAGGATTAGGACAAGCTGGCAGTTCATCTACTCTAAAGTCATCTAAACTTATATCTCCTTCGAATGTACCTGCACTAGTAGCCACAAATCTAAATTGAACTGTTGAACCTGCATAAGCAGATAAGTCACTGATTTGAGATACCCACGGATCAGCCTGCGCTGTTTGTATTTGTCCAGGACCTATTGTAATAACATTAACCCAACCTGTACCATCATTTATTTCAAGATCTAAAGTTCCTATTTGACCACCAAACATATGGTAGAAGAATTCTACAGATGGAGTTGTCAATGGACTAAGATCCACTAATGGGGAGACTAGAGTAGCAACACTAGTACCGGACGTACCAGAACTAGCTTCAGTATAGAAGTAATTCACACCACTATTTGCATTTGCAGGACCAGTTCCAGTTGAAGGTGTACTACCTACTCCGTCAACATTCCAATCATAAGCATCTACTGAAGATGCTGTCCAACACAATTCTTCTACAAATGAAGTATTTGGAGCAAATGTTTCAAAGTCTTCAAAATATGGAGCTGATAAAGCATCACATAAAGTTTGGAAAGTAGATGGTCCAACCCATACTGATGTATCAGTTGCACCACAAATTGCTCTCACATAATAATCATATTGTGTGCTGCCTTGTAATCCAGTTATAGTAAATGGATTAGTAACACCCGTTGCAGATCCACCAAGTGGCGCTGCTGGAGGCATACCTTGCGTATAACCTATTGGTCCCCCATTCTACATCATAAGTTGTAGCAGTTCCGTTTTCAGTCCAACTAACAGACGCATCAGTTACCGTGATTGAAGCATCATCCACTAATAAAGCAGATGGTGCTGGACAAGTTGGTATTTCATCAACTCTAAAATCGTCAATTGAAATATCACCCGCAAACGTACCATTCGATTCTGCTCTTAATCTTACAGAAAGCTCTGTTCCTGTTAAACCAGTTATAGCACTAATATCAACGATTCTCTGAATCCAATCATCAGCTTGCGCTGTTTGTTGTGCACCAACAATCATATCTACATCATTAATCCAACCTGTTCCATCATTAACATCAACATGTAAAGTTCCTATTTGTGCACCAAACATGTGATAATAAAACTGAATAGAAGGAGTCGTTAAAGTCGAGTAATCAATAATTGGAGAAACTAATCGAGCCTCTGCACCAGTAGATGAAGCCTCTGTATAGAAATAAGTCGTTCCACTAAAGGCCATTAAAGGACCTGTACCCGTACTTGGTGTTGAACCATTATTATCCACATTCCAATCATATGTTCCATCTGCATCAGCTGACCAACAATTCTCTTCTAAGAAATTTGTCGAAGCAGTAAACGCCTCAAAGTTATCGGAATAAGGTGCTGTAAAAACAGCACAAGCCGTTTGGAAAGAAATTGGCCCAGACCACACAGAGAATCCTGCAGCACCCATACAATCAGTTCTTACATAAACATCATAATTAGTGAAAGCTGTTAAACCTGTCCAGTTATAAGGATTAGCTGTTGCCGTTTGTTGAATCCCAGTTGTTGTAGCATCTGGAGCAGGATCACCTGCTGGTTGTACTAAAACCTCATAACTAGTTGCAGCCGTAGCATTCGTATCTGCAAAATCTACATCAACCGTTGTATCTGTAATATTCAAAGCAGCTAGCATACTAGGTGGTGAACAAAAAGCACCACAAGTTTCAATTCTTAATAAATCTATAGCCATATCACCTGCAAACCCATTATTAGAAGCTTCATCACCTGTAATTTGTAGATAAATCACTTGACCTAAATAAGCATCTAGATTAACTCCTACAGGAGCCCATGGATCATTTCCAGCAGTTTGAAGTTGACCTATAGCAGAAAATTCATTAGTCCAAGGTCCAGTAGGTGATGTTCCCACATTCACACGGATTTCCCCCCCTATATCAGCTCCAAAGCCAAAGTAATAAAAACTTAATTCTGCCCCCCCATCCGTCGCAAAACTTAAATCAATAGCAGGAGAAACAATAGCTGCAGGTGTTGTTACCGTACCCGATGTCTCTAAATAAGCAAATCCACCACCACTAAATGGTGCATCTGGACCTGTATTAGTTGAAGTTGGTGATATAGCTCTATTAAAGTTCCATAAAGCAGCAGTTGTAGTACCTACACCAATATCTCCTGTCCATCCATTATCATTAGTTTCAAATTCTTCTTGGAATACGAAGACATTATCCATACCAGGACAACTTACACCTGACGGTGGTAAGAATGCTGTAGTAAAAGTATCTGGTCCTGTTTGAGTACTTAATGTACTCATACCGCAATCTGCAGTTACATAAAAATCATATGTCGTTGTATCATCTAATCCTGTAATTGTGTATGGATTGGTTGTTACTGAAACCTCAAATACATCAGGATCAGTAGCCGAAGTACCAGGAACAAAACCTGTTGGACCGTATTCAACAATCCAAGTTGTTTCAGAACCTTGACTTTGCCATGTAATTTCGGCATCATTTGCGTTAAGAACACCTGTATTCAATAAAGAAACTGGAGCACAAGCTGGTGCTTCTTCAACACTAAAATCATCAATAGCCATATCACCAGAGGTAAAACCAACTCTAGTGGAAACAAAACGTACTTGAATATCACCTGTATAACCAGCTAAATTAATAATCGCTTGTTCAAAAGGATCATTACCTGCCGTTTGAACTTGACCAGAACTTGTAAACAAGCCAGTTTGCCATGTTGTACCATCATACACATCAACACTTAAGTCTCCCATGTTAGGACCAAATAAGTGATAATAGAATTGTACCGAAGGCTCTGTTAAGCCATCAACATTAATAATTGGAGAAAACAAAGTTGCTGTATCACCATCATTACCTAATGTCTCTATATACATGTATCCTGTACCAGAATTTGCAGCATCAGGACCTGTACCTCCAGATGGAGTTACACCAGTTGTAGTTACATTCCAGTCATACTCACTGAAGTTATTAGTTCCCATAAATGTTGCAGACCAACAGTTTTCTCTTTCAAAGTCTGTATTTGTAGTAAAAGTCTCAAAATCCTCAGAATAAGGCATAGCTGTCGTTGCAGCTAGTGGCAGACATTGTGTCGCAATCGAAATATTTTGAACAGAGCTATAATCTGGAGCTACAGGATCACAAACTGCTCTTACGTAAATATCATAAGCAGTATCGTCCGTTAAACCTGTAAGTTGTGTAGATGGATTAGTCATCACATTTACGACCGTACCTTGAGAAGGCGTAGAGAATGGTGTCGTAATTGTTCCTGCTAACGCCCACTCTAGTTCCCATTCTGTTTCCGTTTGACCTGCTAACCAAGAAATGTCAGCTAAATCAGAACCTACAAAATCAGCTTGTAAAGCACTAACTGGAAAACAAGATATAAGAGTTTGAGCCGTATAAGGACCTACCCATAAACTAAAGTCACCCATTCCACAATCTATGCGGATATAAAAATCATAACTAGTATCTGAAGCTAACCCAGTAACATCTGCAAAAGGTGCCGTAAATTGTTGAACTGTAGTTCCACCAGAGCCTTGAGTATAAGGAGAAGGCCCATACTCTACTTCAAAAGTAGGATTTGGATTTCCATTTGCATCCCATACAAATGAAATACTATTAGCAGTCTGTGTTACTGGCGCAAAATTAGATGGGCTCGGACAAGATTCAGTCGTCGTTAATTGAACTGGACCTTGACAAGCACTTTGATCCATTGCTCCACAAACAGCTATAACGTATACATCATATGTAGTTATAGAACTTAAACCTGTAATTGTGAATGGATTTGAACTTGCTGTAACCTGAGTACCACCAGAACCACAAGTATATGGTGCAACACCATACTCAATAATCCATTGTGTTTCAGTACCACCATTCACCCAAGCAATCTCAGCAGAATCTGCAACGACATTGTTGGAGGTGATATTAGTAACCGCTGGACATGAAGGACATGAAGCAGCACCACTAAAAAAGTTACCTGTTGCTGGTGAAAAACCTGAAGTTACCACAATAATTCCTTCAGAATCATAAAGTGTAAATTCATTATCACCAGGTGTCACTGCGTCAGCGACATAATCTAATGATATAGTATCACCATCGTTTACAGTAATAGATACTGTGTTAATGTTTCCTGGAGGATTAGGAACAGTATACACCTGAGGTGTACCACCATTAATAGTCACAGAAATCTGTGAACCATTACCCCAACCATCACCGAAGTTATCCAGCATTTCTAATGAATAGTTACACTGGGCAACCATCATAGAAACAGTGAATAAAGCTAAAAGAGTAGCGTAAAAATGTTTCATAGTAAAATTTATAGGTTATTTAACGCTCAAAATAACACTTAATATTATCATAAAATAATAGAAAAGCTTTTAATCGACAAACTGATAATTATCTAGACAAAAAAAGAGCTGCCGAAAGGCAGCTCTTTAACATTAATGAATTTAAAATTTTATTTTTTCACAACTCTTATAGTAGAGATGTTTGAACCAGATTGAACTTCAAATAAATATAATCCAGTCGATAGGTCTGAAATATCAATTACGGCGTTCTCATCATTTACAAGAACTGTTTTCAATTGTTGTCCTAATAAGTTAATTACAGTTACACTATCGATAATCACAGTTCCATTAATATTCACAAGACCTGTCGAAGGGTTAGGGGAATAATTTAAGGTCTGCTTTCGCGAAAGCGTCTCCATTACTAGCCGTTGCATCAATTGTAAAATTATCTACAAAGAAATCATTATCCTCTGAATCAGGTGTAACACCGTTAGTACCCCAGAAAGCTAATCTTACTACACCTGAATAGGCTGAAAGATCGATTTCAATATTTTGACCTGTAGGCGCTATCACAGAAGAATTGTTCCATACTTGAAGTGCTGTCCAAGTAAGCCCTGCATCATCAGAAATTAAGAACTGAACTTCATCATCAGTTCCTAAACTAGCCTGAATCCCTGTATCGTCACCAAATTCTGTTAAAGCGATATCAAACAACGCACTCATATTATGACCTGTAGCTCCTAAATCAAAATCAGGAGTCACTAACCAATCGTTAATTGCACCAGTAGCCCATATATTAATTTTTGCAGCAGCACCATTAGAACCGCCAAAAACATTTGCATAATCATCTGTTTGCCATGCTCCATCACTTCCATTTGGTCCTACAGCTACAGCAGTATCATCACCTTCTTCCCAACATGCTCCTGGGAAAGTAGTAAAGTCATTTCCTGCAGCACCTGATATTGCACCATAAGGAGTTGGTAAAACATCACAAGGAGTAGTAAAGTTTAGTGGTCCAACCCAATCACTTAGGTTACCCATTCCACAATCAGCTCTTACATAGACTTCATACGAAGTTATTGCTGTTAAACCTGCTTCTACTGCACTAGTAACAGTTACAGGCGTTCCTGCTACTGTTGGCACACCAGTACCTGCAGCTTGAACTACATATTCCCACGCTGTTTCTGTACCACCAGCATTCCATCCAAAATCAACTCCAGTTGCTGTAACTGAATTTAAAACTAATGAATTAGGTGCTAGACATCCATTAAACTCTTCAATAACAAAATTATCAATAGCAATGTCTGATTCAAAACCAGCTCCACGTTCACCTCTAAATCTAATCTGCACTGTTCCTCCACCATAAGGCGTTAATCCTAATGTTGAAGTTAAGTAAGCATCACCTTCTGCTGTTTGCTGTTGTCCATTTATAACAAGCACATCATTGATGAAACCTGTACCATCATTTACATCTACATGTAAATTACCCATATTAATACCAAACATATGATAAGAGAATGTCAATGCCGGATTTGTTAATGCAGAAACATCCACAATAGGTGCGTATAATTCTGCAATATCACCAAGATTACCACTTGATGTTTCTACATACATATAATTACCAGTATTTATTGCTGGTGCAGGACCTGTTCCACCAGAGGCTGTTAAAGTTGATGGTGCAGCAACCCAACCTAAACTAGCTGTATTTACAGCAGACCAGCAGTTCTCTATATTAAAGAAATCTGCAGCACCAGGGAAACCACTAGTAGTCGTTGTAAAAGTTTCAAAGTCTTCTGTATATGGAGCCGTTAAAGGATTACATACCGTTGTAAATGTTCTAACATCAGAAGCAACACTAGCGGCACCTGAACAATCAAAAGTTACATAAACATCATAACACGTATTATCTGTTAATCCAGTAATAGTATATGGATTACCAGTTGCGACCACTATAGTTCCAGATCCTGGTGTAAATCCACAAGGCCCATATTCTATATTTACCGCTGTTGCAAGTGGCTCTGTAGTCCAAGAAATAGTAGCAGAATCATTACTAAATGAATCAATTGCAACCATTAATGGATCAGGACATGTTGGTTGATCTTCAACAACCACATCATCAATAAACATTCTCCATCCATCAGTTGTTGATGGTGGAATTCTAAATGCGATATAAACCGGACCTGTGTAAGCAGATAAATCTATAATTTCTTCAATATAGGTTACATTACTAAACAGTGTAACTGGAAGTAAAGTGTTTGTAAAATCTGCAGCATTTGAACCTGTTGTAGAAAGTAACACTTCCATACTATTAGGCTCACCAGCACTTTGTACTCTATACTGGTATTTTAAACGTTGTGCACCAGTTAAGTTTAATTGTGGAGAAATCAAATAATCATCATCTGCACCACCATTAAAGTCTGTTGTTATTGCAGCAACTTGATCACCTTCAAACGGATTAGTACTGTAATCAATATTCCATTGATCTCCATCACCATTTGCATCTAATACTGTCCAGCATTGCTCTGTTGCACTGGCAGTATTAAAGCCTTCTTGGAATGGCACATTAAACGCGACACATGCCGTACAGAAAGTTCCTGTTGTAGACCACGGGCTAAAACCAGTAGTACTACATACTGACCTTACATAGTAATCAAAACATTGATTAGGAGATAATCCAGTTAATGTAAAAGGATTAGTAGTTGCAGAAACAATTGTTCCAGCACCAGTTCCTGGTAAAAAACCAACGGCTCCATATTCAATTTCCCATGCTGTAGATGCTCCTTGCTCTGTCCATGCAACATCAACATCTGTCGTTGTAATGTTTGAAGTGGATAACATCAATGGTTCATCACAATTAGGTATTGTTTCAAACCTAACATTATCAATATACATTCTCCATCCATCAGTTGTTCCTGGCGGAATCCTCCAAGCTATATAAACATCACCAGTATAAGCTGATAAGTCAATTGACTCTGTCATATAGGTAACATTTGCAAAGTTAGTAACTGGCAACAATTGAGTAGTAAAATCTGCTGGTGCATTTGTAGCTGTTGAGATCAGAACTTCCATATCATTAGGCTCACCTGCACTTTGTACTCTGTAGTCATAACGAACTCTTTCATTACCCGTTAATGTAATCGCTGGAGAGATCAAATAATCATCGTCTGCTCCACCATTAAAGTCAGTAGAAATAGCCGCTACTTCATCACCTTCACTTGGGTTAAATGCATAATTCATATCCCACGCATCTCCATCACCGTTAGCATCAACTACAGTCCAACAATCTTGAGTTGTACTCGTTGAGTTAAATCCTTCTGAAAAAGGAATGGCAAAGGCCAAACATGTAGTTCGTCCAGCTAGCGGTCCTACTTGCGCACTTACATTAGTCGCACTACAATTACCTGTGATATAGAAATCATATTCTGTATTTTCTGTAAGACCAGAAACTGCATATGGATTAGTTGTTACTGTAACCACAGTTCCAGTACCAGGTACGAAACCTACTGGACCATATTCAATATCCCATTCTGTTTCTGTTGACCCTACCGTCCATGATAAGTTAACAGTATCACTAGTTGAAGAATCTACTGCAAAGGCACTAGGAACTGGACAAGCTGGTGGAGCTGCACAAGTTACAGCTGCTTCCCATCCAGATTCTTGAACGGAACCATCAGATGTAAATACAAACGTAATACATCCAGAAGGAAGAGCTCCAATTAACATGACTTGCGTTAAATCACCAGTACCTTGGAATGCAGCCGTACTAGCAGGATCCCAACACCATACATCTCCAACCCCATTAGGAGGACTGATTACTGGAAAAGTATCATCTGGTCCAGCATATACTGTTAGACCATCATAACAATCATTAGAAAATCCTCTCTCTTCAGTATCAAAAGCAGTAAAATCAACATAAACTACGTCACCAGCATTATCTGGACATATTGTATACGTTGTATTTTCGCTAGGATTATAACCAGCAGTTGTTCCACCAGCATCAGTAAAAGCATCTCCAGCACAATAATCTTTTGTAGTAGAACCAGTTAAAGAAACTGGGATAGACTCATCACCAGGCCACATAAAGCTGTAATATAAAATTCGTAAGCTGTATCACTAGTTAAACCAGTAACAGATGTACTTGCCACAGTCGGGTTAGGAGTTACTATTGTACCAGAACCAATTACAAATCCAGGAGCACCATATTCAACTCTCCACTCTGTTTCAGTACCACCTGCAGTCCAAGAAAGATCTAAAGATGTTGCAGAAGAAAGATCAATCATTTGATCAAATACTACTGGACATGTAGGCGGAGCCGCACAAGTAACTGCTGCTTCAAATCCAGCTCGTTGTCCACCACCATCTGATTCAAACACAAATGTCAGACAACCAGAAGGTAATTTACCTATTAATAATTCCTGAACTAAATCTCCAGTTCCAGAACCTGCGTCCCAACACCATTCTGTTCCACCACCAGGAGGATTGATAGTAGGAGAAGATGTGTCTGGTCCATCATATACTGTCAAACTATCCCAACATCCTGCAAAGGACGTTTCTAATTCAAAAGCTGTAAAATCTACATAAACAACATCGCCAGCATTATCTGGACAAACAGTATAAGTAAAATTCTCACTTGCGCCATAATCACCTGCTACTCCACCAGTATCAACTAATAAATCTCCTGCACAATAATCAGCTGGAGTTAAAACACTTGCACATACTGGAGTTGATAAATCCATAGGACCACAAACCGCAGTTACACATACGTCATAATTTACACCTGATAATAATCCTGTAAGAGTGAAAGGATTATTAGTCATAGAAGTAACGGTAGTACCAGTTCCAGCAACAAATCCTGCAGGACCATATTCTACACTCCATTCTGTCTCTGTTCCACCTGCAGTCCAGGCAACATCAACAGATGTTTGACTAACGTTAGAAAATGTAATACCTGAAATATCTGGACATGATTGTGCTGTAGTAGCGGTATAAGGACCAGCCCAAAGACTCAAGTCACCCATCCCACAATCAATACGCACATAAAAATCATAAGTAGTATTTGCCGCAAGACCTGTTACATCTGCAAAAGGCGCTGTGAATTGCTGTACTATTGTACCTGAACCTTGAGTAAAACCAGTAGGACCGTATTCAATATCTACAATTGTATTAGGATTTCCATTTGCATCCCATATAAAGGAAACACTTGTAGCTGTTTGAGTTACAGGCGCAAAATTTGAAGGTGTAGGACAAGATTCTGTAGTTGTAAAACTAGCAGGTCCTTGAGAATTACTTAAATCAGTTGCAGAGCATTTTGCTCTTACATACACATCATAATCAGTTATAGCACTTAAACCTGAAACAGTTGCTGGATTTGTAGTAGCTGTACTAGTTACTCCACTTCCTACAGTAAATCCAGGTGGACCTACTTCAATTTCCCATTCAACTTCAGTTCCTACTTGCGTCCAACCGATTTCTGCACCATCAGCAACAACATTATTAACTGTTATATTAGTTACCGCAGGACATGTAGGACAAGAGGCTGTTCCATTAAAGTAATTACCAGTTGCTGGTGAAAATCCAGAATCAATTACAATTATTCCTTCAGAATCAAAAAGGGTAAATTCATTATCTCCCGGCGTAACCGCATCTGCGATATAATCCAGAACTAATGTATCACCATCATTTACGGTAAGAGATACCGTATTTTGATTACCTGGAGGATTAGGGACTGTATACACAGTAGGAGTACCATTAATGGTAACCGTCATTTGTGCACCATTTCCCCCATCCGTCACCGAATGCGTCTCTCATTTCAAGAGAGTAATTACATTGTGCTGAAGCTAATGCGGCAGCAAAAAACAATGCAATTGAAAGTAGTTTTTTAAACATGAGTTAGTAGTTTGATTTATAATGTCGAATATAATATTTTACAATCAATTAACACTGTTAAATTTTTAATGTTGTAGGAAAGTGTATTAGTATGTTTTTAATTGTTACTACGCTTTCGCGAAGCGTAATAAAAAAGCCCCCCCTGTAAAAACAGAGGCTTAAATCAATGATAAATATAAATTTCTAGAACTTCTCGATAACTTCTTGGCTCACTCCTGTATTAGAGAAACCACCATCATGGAAGAGGTTTTGCATTGTCACCTTTTTAGTATAGTCTGAGAATAAAGTAATTGAGTACTCTGCACATTCTTGTGCTGTAGCATTACCTAAAGGACTCATTTTTTCTGCATAGCTTATGAAACCATCAAACCCTTTAACTCCTTGTCCAGCTGTAGTAGGCGTAGGTGATTGTGAAATGGTGTTAACACGCACTTTTTTATCCTTACCAAAGAAATAACCAAAACTTCTAGCGATTGACTCTAGATAAGCTTTATTATCTGCCATATCATTATAATCTGGAAATGTTCTTTGCGCAGCCATATAAGTTAAAGCTAGGATACTACCCCCCCATTCACTCATCGCGTCTTGTTTATATAAAGTCTGCATTACTTTATGAAAAGATACAGCACTTACATCCCAACCTTTTTGAGTCCAGTCATAATTTTGATCTGTGTAGGCTTTTCCTTTTCTAACATTTACAGACATTCCTATAGAATGTAAAACAAAGTCTAATTTCCCTCCTAGAATCTCAACAGATTGAGATACTAAGTTTTCAAGATCTTCAAGACTAGTTGCGTCAGCTGGTATAATTTGACTACCAGTTTTTTCTGCTAGCTCATTAATGGTTCCCATGCGCATTGCGATTGGAGCATTAGTAAGTACAAAGGCTGCACCTTCGGCATGAGCAAGCTCTGCTGTTTTCCAGGCAATAGAGTTCTCATCTAGTGCGCCAAATATAATTCCTCTTTTTCCTTTTAGTAAGTTGTATGACATATCTTAAATATAAGTGACAAATATAAAATTCTTATTGAAGTAATACACGTGCATTTTCTCTTGCGGCATCAGATATTTTTCCACCGCTTAACATTTGCGCTATTTCTTCTACTCTTTCTTCTATATTTAATCTGTAAATGTTTGAAATTGTTTGTTCGTCTTTAACTGCTTTTCTAACAACTAGATGATCATTACCTGCACTTGCAATTTGAGGTAAATGTGTGATAGTAATCACCTGTAAGCTAGCACTCATTTGTTGCATGATAATCGCCATTTTCTCTGCAATAGCACCACTTACTCCTGTGTCTATCTCATCAAAAATGATCGTTGGTAAATTCTTATAATTAGACAACAATGCCTTTATAGCCAGCATCAATCTAGACAATTCACCACCAGAGGCTGCTTTATTTAATGGTAACAGTGCAGTTCCCTTATTTGCGGTAAACCTGAATTCTACTTCATCCATACCGTAAGAATTAAAGCTATTCTTTTTCTCTATGTTCACTTTAAAAGATGCGTCTGGCATCCCTAATTGCTTAATAGATAAAAGCACCTCTTCTTCTAGCAAAGCAGACTGGTCGACACGTTGTTGATGTATTTTATCCCCCCCAAGCTCTTCTAAGCTCTTATAAGTTATTTGTAATTGAGCTTCTGCTTGCTTGATTTTCTTAGTAATATTTTGAGTTGTGAAAACCTTATCAGCAAGCTCATCTCTCAATACTACAAGTCCTGCAACATCTTCTTTTTGGTGTTTCTTCAATAACTGTTCAATAAGATTAAGTTGTTGATTTATTAATTCTAATCTCTCCGGATTAGCTTCCACATTATCACCTTTCCGAGAGATCTCTTCACTAAGATCTTCCAATTCTAATAGCGTTGTATTAAGTCGTTGATTAGCATTTTCAAAATTAGTATCGTATTTAGAGATTTGAGAAAATCTATTTCTTAGTAATCTTAACTGATCTAATAAACCATTGTCATCCTGATCCATCATAGATTGAAATTCCTGTAATACAAGTTGTATCTCCTCTACATTACTTAATTGTTCGTTTTCTTGCTCTAGAGCTGTAATATCAAGCTGATCGAGTTGAGCATTATCTAATTCTTCTAATAAAAAATTATTATAATCTGCTTCTTTAGATAACGATTGCTCTTCTTCTACCCATTTATTAAGCTGTGTTTTAAGAGCCTTGTACTGACTCCATTCTATTCTAAAAGAGTCTAATAGAAATGAAGCTGGTTCTTTAGCCTTCTCAGTCAGCTTATTGACAAATGATTGTAAAACATCTATTTGAAAATCATCAGAAGCTAGTTGTAAAGTTTGATGTTGAGAATGAATATCAATTAAGCGATTACCAACTTCACTCATGGTAGCAAGTGTAACTGGCGTATCATTAATAAAAGCACGGCTTTTACCTGACGGTAAAATTTCGCGTCTTAAAAAACAAACTGGCTCAACATCTAGATCGTGAGACTCTAACAACTCATCAAGAGAAAGACTAGACATCTCTATTTGAGCCTCTACAACACATTTGCGAGTCGTATCCCTTACGGCGCTTAAATCTGCTCTTTTACCTTGAACTAGACCTAATGCACCCAGTAAAATAGATTTACCAGCACCAGTCTCACCGGTAATCATGGTTAATCCATTGTTCAAGGCCAGATCGAGGCTGTCGATCAAAGCAAAATTCTCAATATGAATATGTTTAAGCAATTGATTTTAAGGCATTAGACAGCATAAGAACTGTACTATATTATAATGTTTAAATCTAGATAATTTAAAACATCTTACCAAAGCTCTAGACCTTAATATTACGCCATTTTGAGGACTGATTAGGAGCCAGTTGTTGTAACGCAGTCTTAAGCTCTCTAATATCGACAGCTGGTCCATCAGAAAAAACACTCATGATTTCATCTGCTTTGGCGTCAAAAATAGCCTTTGTATTAAACTGTTAGGTCTGCGGCTATTAAGAGCTTTTAATTTTAAGATTTCAGCACTTATTAAAAGCTTTGCTTTTTTCTGATCATCAGCAAATGAATCCATTCCTTTACTGTGATATCCATACAAAACTTCTCTATATTCTTTAAAAGTTTGAGAAAGCATATCATCATTTAATTGAAAACGCGTTCCCTGACCATCAGTAGCCTTCCATCCTACAGAATTACTTTGTTGTGCTAAACTAACAATGCGTTGTGCCTCGATGTGATGCTCTTGACCACCATTAAGAGAAAACGTATCTCCATCTATACCTAACATGGTATAAATATAGAATGAAATCAATGAGGTTAAATTATTTTCATACTGATTTGCATTGTAAAAAAACGGCGCATATTCTAAATATTCAAACTCAATATTAGAATCCTTAAAATTGAAAATAGGAGATGAATAAGAAGAATTAAATACCGGTCTAGAAAGCGAAATCTGTAAATTACCCTTAAAGCGATCATTATCATAATCTGTAATTACAAAAACAATCGAACAATTAATTTTTTCTTCTTCTCTATAATCTTGATCTGACCACTTAGTATTATTGATAAACTCCTGCATAGAAGTCTCCAAAGTTCTAAAAATGGTCTGATTAGGTTGTGCTACATTTTGCGCATTGACTTGCACCACAGCATTAAATTCTTGTGCATGAGTCGTCCCCATGATGAATAAGACTAATAGCGGTATTATTTTAAAGAGTTCTTTTAATAACTTCATTAACGATATCTTTTGCCACCTCAGTTTTAGGTTTTGTTTCAAAAACAATTGTGTTTTGATCCCTATCAATCAGTGTTATTTTATTTGTGTCTTTACCAAATCCTGCACCTTTATCGCGCGTAGAATTCAATACAAGCAAATCTGTATTTTTCTTTTTCGCTTTCGCGAAAGCGTGCTCCAGCTCATTTTCCGTCTCTAGAGCAAACCCAACTAGATAAGGACGTTTATCCAATGAACCAACGCTAGCTAATATGTCAGGATTTTTAACCAATTCTATTGTTAACGTTTCTGACTTCTTTTTTATTTTCTGATTAGCAGGATTTATAGGTTTATAATCAGCTACAGCAGCACTAAATATAGCATAATCTACTTTATCTATATTTTCATGTACATGATCGTACATTTCTTGAGCAGTCTTAACGTCAACTCTATGAATTAAATGATGGTCAGTCAATACGTGGCTAGGTCCCATAATTAGAATGACCTGCGCACCTTGAGAAGCCATTTCAAAAGCCAACGCAGCACCCATTTTACCACTACTATGATTTCCTATAAATCGCACAGGATCTATAGCCTCATAAGTAGGACCAGCTGTAATAAGAGATATTTTTCCCCTTAAAGGCAATTGCGACTCAATATCACTCTCAATAAAGGTAACAATTTCCTCAGGCTCGGCCATACGACCTTCTCCACTTAAACCACTAGCCAATTCACCTGTTCCAGCAGGTATCATTTTATTACCATAAGATGCTAACTGATCAAAATTGTACTGTGTAGACGGATGCTTGAACATATCCAAATCCATTGCCGGAGCAAAGTAAACTGGACATTTTGCACTACAATAAACAGCCAATAGAAAATTATCAATATTTCCAGACACCATTTTACTCATGGTATTTGCAGTCGCAGGAGCAATTATCATGTAATCTGCCCACAGACCTAATTCAACATGATTATTCCATGTATCATTTTCATCATCTTCATTTGTGAAAGACGACAAAACAGGATTTTTCGAAAGTGTAGATAAAGTTAAAGGTGTTACAAACTCTCTAGAAGATGGAGTCATAACGACCCTAACAGTGGCGCCCGCTTTAATAAGCAGGCGCACAAGGTAAGTTGTTTTGTAAGCAGCAATACCACCAGTAATACCTAGCAATATATTTTTACCACTTAAAACCGACATCATTAGATTACTCTTCTGATTTAGAAGTATCTCTAAAATAGATTTTACCGTCTAACCATTCTTGAACAGCTATCTGGTGAGGCTTAGGTAAACGCTCATAGAATTTAGAAACTTCAATTTGCTCTTTATTCTCAAAAACTTCTTCTAGAGAATCGTTATAAGTAGCAAATTCCTCTAATTTCTCAATTAGCTCTTCCTTTACATCGGTATTAATTTGTTCAGCACGCTTTGCTATGATTGAAATAGCCTCGTACATATTACCGGTAGGATTAGTTAATTTATCCCTATTATATGTAATAGTACTTGCTGGCGCTTTTATGTTTTTAGTATCCATAACTGAAATTAGATGTTATTCTTTAATTTAAAATCGTTGATGTTTTCCATAATCTCATCTGCATCTTCACGATACTCACTAGTTGGAAAACGAGAGACAAAGGTATTATAATATTTTGTAGCAAGCTCTAATCTTTCTAGGACAAGCGACTCCCTACTTTTCATAGCATACAAATATTGTGAATCTATAAGATAAAACTGTGCATCATCCATAAATTCAGAACCTGGATGCTGTACAATGAAATTTTCAAAACTCTTAATCGCTGGTATAAATCTATTACGATGATGATAATTCTTTGCTATTTCGTAAGATTTACGATCTAACTTAAACCTCAACTCTGACACAAGAGTATTTGCTTCTTCTGCATACTTACCATCTGGGTAAAGGTTAATATAGTCTTGTAATTTTGCTAGACCTCTATCGGTATTTATCTGACTTTTTGAATAAACAGCAGACATATGATAGTGACTTTTTGCTCCCATAAAAGCAGCATATTCCCTATTTTCACTAGTCGGATGTGACTGCACAAAACGTTCATATTGATAAGCGCTATTAGGGTAGTCTTTAGTCTCATAAAGCGCTTGTGCATATTTAATGGATAATGCCTCTGCTTTATCAGTTCCTCTATATTGCGGAATGATTTGATCAAATATGTTCACAGCTTTGCTGTACTTCTCTCTTTTAAGAAGCGTATCAATCATCGCTAGCTTCACCTCATTATCCGTAGACTTTAAAGCAGTCTGATAAGGTCCACAGCTTACTGCCATAATTGCTAAAAGAAGCAAAACAATATAGTTTTTCATACTCAATTTTAAATGGTTTGCAAAAGTACAATTTTTATACATATTTTCTTAGTTGTCTATGCAACTAACGTATAAAATTGAAATGTCGTATAATACCTAAGAAAATCTAAATAGTTTTAAGCTTCATACTGCTTTAAGAATGTATCGATTCTAGATTTTAGATCCTCATTTACAGGCACCAGTGGTAATCTAAGATATTCTTTAATTAATCCCAAGGAAGCTAACATAGATTTAATCCCGCCTGGATTCCCTTGTTCAAAAATCATATCAATACTTGCAGCAATTTTATAATGTAACTCATAAGCCTCTTCCACATCGCCATTTAATCCATAACGCACCATATCACTAAAGCCTTGTGGCAATCCTTGACCGATTACCGATATAACACCAGCTCCACCAGCAAGTACCATAGGTAATGTAATCATATCGTCGCCAGATATCACTAGAAAATCTTTAGGAGAATACTGTATCAATTTCATAGCTTGTACGATATCACCAGCAGCCTCTTTTATTCCAATTACGTTGTCAAAATCATGCGCAAGACGCACTACAGTTTCAACAGCCATATTGGACGCTGTTCTACCAGGTACATTATATAAAATAATCGCTTTGTCTGTCGCAGTTGCTACCGCTTTGAAGTGTTGATAAATACCTTCTTGTGTAGGTTTATTATAAGCAGGCGACACTGATAATACCGCTATATAATCACTTAAATCAGTACTTTTAATTTCATCAACAACTGCTGCTGTATTACTTCCTCCTATACCTAGCACCATCGGCAACCTGCCTGCGTTTGCTTTAGCAATAGTTGATTTAACAGCCTTTTTTTCTTCAAGAGTTAAGGTTGCGCTTTCACCGGTAGTACCTAATACAACTAAATAATCAATCCCATTATCTATTTGATAATTCACCACTTGTTCTAGTGCGCTGTGATCCACATCACCAGTCGCAGTAAAAGGCGTAATCAACGCTACACCAGTTCCTATTAAATCTTGCATTTTATTGAGTTAAAATTTTTAAATACTTTTTTAATTCTATTATTAATCCTTTATAATCATTGAGGTCAACACTTATTGAAAGATCAAAAAGAGATTCATTATCACTACCATAAGCCACCTTTAAACTAGACGGCATCGCTAGACTCACATATTCTAGCAAATCATTCTCTGTGTTGAAATGATTGATTTGTAGATCAAAAGATTTACTTAGCAATTTCTTTGTTTCGGGATCAGTAATACCACCAGACCACTTAATCAATTTGCGATCAATTAAATGAACATCTGTAATAGTAGATTTTTTCTTGTCATTTACATAAGCTATAAAAGTTACAGCCTCCTTTTTAATACTTAATTCTTCTGCCATTTTAAAAAGGGACTTAAGTCAGAAACCTGCAGACCGTCATAAATCACCACAAGAGATTGAGGCCATTTTATAGATGGCCTATCTTGCTCCTTTTGCAACTTCTGTAGCTCTTTGCGCAACCAGCGGCGCTTAATTCCGTTAAAAATCATGTACTTTTACTAACTGTACAAATGTAGCACAATAGGACATGAAAACATCTATTTATAAGCGACTAGGAAAGGCTTTTTTTCTACATCGCTTTCGCGAAAGCGATATTAATCACAACCTCGTGTAAATCAGATCATTTACAACTCACCAAAGTATCGAGCTCGCAGACTCACATTGATAGCACACTACAAAGCGTTGCACAAATAGATGAGTATATCGCACCTTTCAAAAAATCCCTGGACGCTCAAATGGATGAACAATTAAGCTTCAATCCAGTATCAATGAATAAAAACGATTATAAGTACAACACTCCTATCGGTAACATGCTTGCAGCAATCGTACGAGAACAAGGAGCTCCTATTTACAAGTCTCGTACTGGAAAAGACATAGATGTGGTTTTACTTAATCACGGTGGTATTAGATCAGGAATGCCCGCTGGACCGGTAACTATGCGTCGTGCCTATGAAATAATGCCGTTTGATAATGAAATAACCATCGTTGAACTTACTGGCGAGAAGATGAATGAATTAATCAACTACCTTATTGATCGTAAAAGAGCTCATCCCATTGACGGAATGCAAATTATTTTAAACGCAGACAACAGCGTTAATAAGGTTTCTATACAAAACAAGCCGCTGGATAAGGATAAAACATACACAGTAGCAACTAGCGATTACTTGTATAGCGGTGGTGATGACATGAGCTTTTTTAAAGATGCGCCAATGGTGAAAATAGATTACAAAATACGTAATGCGACTATCGATTACTTTAAGAAAGTGGACACAATTAAATTTGAACGTGATAACCGATTTGAGGTTCTCGATTAATAAGCAAGAAAATGGAAAGAAGAAAATTTATACGCAATACAAGTGCTGGAATGGTGGCAGGTGCGGCTTTATGGTCTAACTATGCTCTTGCTAATGGAATTTTTACAGGACCAGAATTAGAACCTGGTACTAAGAAAATCACCATTTTACACACTAATGACACACACTCACACATTGAACCTATTTCTGGTGGTCGTAATGATGGGCGTGGTGGTGTTGCTCGTAGAGCTGCTATTATAAACAAGGTGCGCTCAGAAAATCCTAATACTTTATTACTAGATTGTGGTGATATCTTTCAAGGCACACCATATTTTAACTTCTATGGCGGTGAGCTTGAGATTAAGTTAATGTCTATGATGGGTTATGATGCTGCGACTATAGGGAATCACGATTTTGATAACAGTATAGAAGGATTATACAAGCAATTACCTAATGCAGATTTTGACTTTGTTATTTCTAACTATAATTTCTCAAATACCATTATGGATGGTCACACTAAACCATACAAGGTAATGGTTAAAGATGGTGTGCGCATCGGGCTATTTGGTTTAGGAATAAAACTAGACGGATTAGTAGACCCTAAAATGTATAAAGAAACTGTTTACAATGACCCTATAGAAGTCGCAAAAGACCAAATTAAAACCTTGCGAGAAACAGAAAAGTGCGATATTGTTATTTGCATGTCCCATTTAGGCTATTCTTATAGAGGTGATAGAGTATCTGACTTATCACTTGCCGCAGCAACATCAGGTATAGACCTTATCATAGGTGGTCACACACACACTTTTCTAGACGCACCAGAGATTGTTGAAAATGCCGCTGGTAAAGATGTGATGGTTAACCAAGTGGGCTGTTATGGAATCAACCTAGGTCGAATTGACTTTTACTTAAAAGAAGGTAAGATCGATAAAGGTGTTGATGTGATTTATGAGATTTAATTGAGCTAAATTAATACGTAGAAAGCAACATGAAAAACTTATTAAAATTGTCATTAGTAACTTTGATGACTTTATCATTAAATTCTTGTAACCATGATGACGATTCCTCAAGCGCAGAAGTCTCTATAACAGTTACAGATGTTAATGGCAATAATTATCAAACTGTTACCATAGGTGCACAAGTATGGACTACTACAAATTTCAAGGCTACGCAACTTAATGATGGGACACCAATTGAGTTATTTGATTTCACACCTAATGATAACGATTGGTTTGACAACTCTAGAACTTCTAGTATGTATGTTAAGCCTAGCACAAGTGACTTAAGTAACATGTATCCAGACCCATTACCAGAAGATTTTTATGGCTATGTATATAGTCGTGGTGCCATCAATAGTGGTAAACTAGCCCCAGCAGGATGGCGCGTTCCTACACTTGCAGATTTTCAAACATTAAGAGCTAACCTATCAGCTACTTATGGAGCTGCTAATGTATCTACATCTTTAAGATCACAAACAGATTGGTTTCCTAATGACCTTACTAGTAATTTAAGCAATTTTACAGCATTACCTAATGGTTATTGTACAGTTGTAGGAAATGCTACAGGAGCACCTGCAATCGCAACATTTATGACCAGAAATGAGATCAGCGCCACTGATCATAACATTGTACAATTAATACCATCAGAAAATGATGTCTTAATTATAGAAGAAGACAGTCGTTTTTGTGGAGGCGTACGCTTAATACAGGAATAAGAGACAAGTTATAATTAAATTAATATCATCTAAATTCTAATGACCAAATCAACCATCACCAATGGACTCATACTTTCAGGGATTATAAATACCATAGGTATTCTTTTTTTCACAAAGGGTTTTACCAATGATGTTATTCCGGAAACAGACACTGTAGTAATGTCCTATTTTGGACTTATTATGATTATGGTTTGGGGGGGCCTTGCTTTTATAGCTGTAGCTAAAATTTTTGATAAAGTGAAATGGCTTATTGCTGTATTTGCTCTTGAAAAGTTATGCTATGTTATCGCCTATGGATATTGGTTTTCAAATAACAGCCTACAAGAAGTTTATGATAGAGATATCATAGCAGGCGTTTTCTATTCTATATATGGTTTAAACGACTTTATCTTTATGATCTTTTTTGGGTATGTTTTCATCAAACTCATGAAATCCAAATAAAACCACTAAAAGATTAAAGTATATTTTTACCACAACACCCCAAAAATAATATAGTAATAATACCGTTTATTGTATTTAAATAATCAATAACCCTATTTTTTACAGGGTGTAATAATAAATTTTACGTATTTTAAATCACTTACCTATATTTGAAAAACAATCCAAATTTTTTCAAATGGGCAAGAAGATTAATTTTATAGTTTTAGCTGTTTTAGTACTTATCAGTTTAACGTATAGTAATCCATATACAGAAAACGGTGACATGAGTGCCATCGATAGTGGCGATACGGCATGGATGTTAATCGCTTCAGCATTTGTATTATTAATGACGCCAGGACTTGCCTTTTTCTATGGTGGTATGGTCAACAAAAAATCGATGATTTCTACCATGCTACAAAGTTTTGTAGCGCTAGGCGTGGTAAGTACACTTTGGGTAATTGTAGGCTTCTCACTTGCCTTTGGCGAGAGTTGGCATGGAATCATTGGAAATCCGATGACATATTTCAATTTTAGAGATGTTGGTCTTGCTCCTAACCCAGACTTTGCCGGGACCGTTCCCTTTTTAGTATTTGCTCTTTTCCAACTTAAGTTCGCCATCATCACGCCAGCATTAATTACAGGAAGTTTTGCAGAGCGCGTTCGTTTTAGAAGCTACATCCTATTTATGGTATTGTTTACTATTTTCATATACACTCCTTTAGCTCACATGACTTGGCATCCAGACGGATTGTTGCGCAATCTAGGAGTACTTGATTTTGCAGGCGGAACAGTAGTTCACATGAGTGCAGGATTTGCAGCTCTTGCAGGAGCAGTTTATTTAGGAAAACGTAAAAAAATCACACACGATCCAGCAAATGTGCCCTATATCATTTTAGGAACTGGATTGCTTTGGTTTGGATGGTTCGGTTTTAACGCTGGTAGTGCACTAGCCGCAAATGCCGATGCCGCCATAGCCTTTGCCAATACAAATATCGCTAGTGCCACCGCCATGATTACCTGGATGTTTTATGAACGTTTCTCAAATCGTAAAATGAGCGCTGTAGGCGCTTGTATAGGTGCTATCGTCGGACTGGTTGCCATTACACCAGCAGCTGGATTTGTTACTATTTCACAAAGTATATTTATTGGATTTGCTACAGCCATTACTAGTAATATCGCCATTTCATTATTTTCTAAAACCGGAATTGACGATACGTTAGACGTTTTTCCTAGCCATGGAGTTGGCGGAATAGTAGGTATGATTCTGACCGCTGTTTTTGCAAAAGATGTTGGACTTGTGTATGGTGAGACAGAGACCTTTATGTGGCATATCATAGCGCTTATTGGCGTTTCTGTATTTACCTTCGGTGGTAGCTTGTTATTCTATAAACTGGTTGATATATTGATACCTATAAGAGTAAGAGACGATCAGGAAGAACGCGGACTAGATGCTAGCCAGCACGGTGAAGAAGTTAGTTAGATCTAGTGATACCTTTTTCGGGAAAAGCAGCGTCATAGATGAATGCAGATTCATCTATTTCTGTAAAACAACTTATCACCTTGGCTTGATCACTATAAATCAACTTATCATTCTCATCAAGTCTGATGTATAAAATGTAAATTTCCTCACCACCACCACACATTCCTCGGCCATTACCACCAGGTTTAGACGGTACAGAAATATCTAATAGTAGATGATTGACATCGTCTACTATTTTATGGCTTATAACATCAACAGCATAAGCATACGAGAAATCTAACGCTCCTAGATCTAAAATAATCTGTTCATCTCTAGTTAGGTAAACTTCTTGACTACCTAGTCCCCCAGAATTGTTCTTGTGGATTACCTTCAAACCAAGTTTTTAATATCGTATTTGAATTGCTTTTATGCCATTTCAAATCATTGAAAATACCGTTCGCTGCAGTAGTTTCAAAGACCTCATCATAATTTAATACCTGACAAGCATACTCTTCATCAACTTCTGTTTCAAAATCACCATCATATTTGGCATATATTTTAAAAGACTCTTCTTCAGGATAGACGGAATAATAGAAAAGTATCGGAATAGACTCTGTGCTATTATCATATTTATACCAGCCTGTAAATTCCTGTTCATAATCGCAATAACCTACACTTTCCACGTACATAGTTATGGGGTATTCATCGATGAACCATGTAATAACATCGTATTATTAGGGATAATTTTTGAAGAATAGGTTTGCGCTTTCGCGAAAGCGAAACTTAACAACACCCATAATAAAAACACCTTTTTCATATTTTAAATCATTGCCAGAAACTCTTGTTCACTAATCATCATAACACCTAATTTTTCTGCTTTTTCAAGTTTAGATGGCCCCCCCATTTTATCACCACGGATCAGATAATCTGTTTTACTAGAAATAGAACTCGAATTCTTACCACCATTATCTTCGACCAGTTTCTTTAAATCATTTCTAGACATTTCAAAAACACCTGAAATCACAAAACTTTTACCAGATAACATATCGGTCTGGCCTTCTAATTGCTCTTCACTCAATGCAAATTGTAGACCAGCATTTTTTAAGCGTTCTACTATATTAAGTTGATCTTCATTCTGAATAAATTCTAAGAGCGATTGTGCGATACTTTCCCCCCTATTTCTGGAACGGCGGTTAATTCTTCCATCTTCTTATCTGCCGCGCTAGAAACATCTGCAAATAAATCGATAGAACTCTTATCAGGCTCTGCTGGCATTTTTAACAACGTGTCGATATTCTTATAATGTTTAGCTAGTTTTTTAGCTACCGTTTCACCTACATATCTTATTCCTAATCCGAACAGCACACGTTCAAAAGGCACTTGTTTACTAGCTTTATTCCATTAATCATATTCTCGGCACTTTTCTGCGCCATGCGTTCTAGCGGTAAAACCTGCTCTACCGTTAGATCGTACAAATCTGCATAGTTATGTATTAATCCTGCGTCGACTAATTGACCTACAGTCTCTGCTCCTATTCCATCAATATCCATCGCTTTGCGAGAAATAAAATGTTCGATTCTACCTTTTACTTGCGGTGGACAGGCCATATCGTTAGGGCAATAATGCTTTGCATCTCCTTCAGTGCGTACCAGTGCTGTATTACATTCTGGGCAGTGTGTAGCATAAACTGTAGGAGTGGAATTTTCTGGTCGTTTAGATAAGTCTACAGCGACTATTTTAGGGATGATCTCGCCACCTTTTTCTACATATACCTCATCGCCTACTCTTATGTCTAGTTTTTCTATTTGATCTGCATTGTGAAGGCTTGCACGTCTTACGGTCGTTCCTGATATTTCTACAGCTTCCAGATTAGCCACTGGCGTGATAGAACCAGTACGACCTACTTGATAGGTAATTTCCTCGAGTCTCGTCGATACTTGCTCTGCTGCAAACTTATAAGCCATTGCCCATTTAGGAGCTTTGGCAGTAAACCCTAGCTCATCCTGTTGATCGAGCGAATTCACCTTTATCACAACACCATCGGTTTCATATGGTAGCTCTTTGCGAGCTACATCCCAGTGATTGATGTACTCAAATACTTCTTTTATAGAGTTCACTAATTTACTTTCTTGAGGTGCTTTAAAACCCCCCCATTTTCGCGCAAGCGTTAAAGAGTCAAATTGACTTTTTACTGGTAGATTTTCACCAGCAAGTTGATATAGCAAACAATCTAATGGTCTTTTGGCAACCTCGGCACTATCCTGTAGCTTTAGACTACCACTAGCCGTATTACGCGGATTGCGATATAAATCCAGTCCTTGCTCTACACGTTCTTCATTCATTTTATGAAATCCATCCCAAGGCAATACGATTTCACCACGTATTTCAAATTTGTCAGGCACATCATCGCCTTTTAATTGCAATGGCACTGATTTTATAGTACGCACATTTGCCGTGACCTCATCACCTTGATTTCCATCTCCACGAGTGACAGCTTGAACAAACTTGCCGTTTGCATAATGTAAACTTATGCTGGCACCATCATATTTAAGCTCACAAGTATACTGGATATCGCCATCGATAATCTTCTTAATACGCGTTTCCCAATCGCGCAAATCCTCTATAGAATAAGAATTATCCAGCGAGTACATGCGGTTGATATGCTTTACCGTATTGAAGTTTTTAGTCACCTCACCACCTACACGTACTGAAGGACTGGTCGCGTCATAGAACTCAGGATGAGCAGCTTCTAGCGTTTTTAATTGCTCCAGTTTCTTATCAAACTCAAAGTCTGAAATAGTAGGATTATCGTTAACGTAGTAATTATAATTGTGCTCGCGCAACTCACCACGCAAGGATTGTATTTGTTCTTTTGGACTCATAGAAAATGTGCTATCTTCTGCTCAAATTTTAAGATTCTAAAATACGATAATGAGCGCTAGATTTCTAATTCTTTGTAGTTTGATATTAACACTGTTTTCATGTGCTGAGCCTCAGGTAGAATTATTGAGTCCGTCCATTATACCAGCGCCTCAATCTTTGCAAGTAAATCCTGGACACTTCACTATTAATGAGAAAACTACGTTGAGTAATAATGATGATTTTACTGCTTCTCATGATTATCTCACAACGTTTTTAGAACGAGCCACTGATCGCACATGGAAAACAGAATACAGCGAGACGAACTCGATAATTCTGGAATACGATGATAGTATTTCATCAAAAGAAGGTTATTCTATTGAAAATAACGAGCAAAATATTACCATAAAAGCCAGTAGCGATGCAGGTGCTTTCTATGCTGTACAATCTCTCATACAATTAATGCCGGTAGATCTAAATAACATAACCGAAATTCATATTCCAGCAGTCACGATAAAAGATGAACCACGTTTTAAATATCGTGGTATGCACCTCGATGTGTCACGTCATATGTATGATGTAGAGTTTATCAAGAAATACATCGACGCAATGGCCATGCTCAAGATGAACAACTTTCACTGGCATCTTACAGATGATCAAGGCTGGCGCATCGAGATCAAGAAATATCCACGATTACAAGAAATAGCCGCTTATCGCGACAGTACTTTATTGGGTCATTATAACGATACTCCACATCAGTATGATAGTAAAAAGTACGGTGGTTATTATACACAAGAAGAAGTGCGTGAGGTGATCGCTTTCGCGAAAGCGAGACACATCAACGTCATCCCAGAAATAGAAATGCCAGGTCATGCGCAAGCCGCTATCGCTGCCTATCCAGAATTGGGTTGTACCGGAGAAAATGCCAAAGTCGCTATGAAATGGGGGGGCGTTTTTGAAGACATCTACTGCCCTAGCGAAGAAACTTTTACATTCCTAGAAAACGTACTGGACGAAGTGGTGGAATTATTCCCGTCAAAATACATTCACATAGGTGGCGATGAAGCACCTAAAACACAATGGAAAAGCAGTCCCATCGCTCAACAAGTCATTAAAGAAAACGGATTGAAAGACGAGTATGAATTACAATCCTATTTTATCCAGCGCATGGAAAAATACTTGAATTCCAAAGGTCGCAACATCATAGGCTGGGATGAAATTCTGGAAGGTGGATTGGCGCCTAACGCAACGGTAATGAGTTGGCGTGGTTTAGAAGGCGCTATCGAGGCTGCAAAAGCTGGTCACGATGTAATCATGACACCTACTTCGCACGCTTATTTTGATTACTATCAAAGTGAAAATGATGATGAACCACTCGCGATAGGCGGATTTTTACCGCTTGAGAAAGTGTATTATTTTAATCCTATTCCTGAAGAATTGAGCGATGAAGAAGCTACTCATGTTTTAGGCGTTCAAGGAAATGTATGGACAGAATATATGACAACGAGTGATCAGGTGGAATACATGGCTTTTCCTCGCATGCTGGCGATGAGCGAAGTAGCATGGAGTGCAGACGAAAATAAAAACTATGACAGTTTTATAAATCGCGTGGAATATTTTCATAAACGATTAGATGCGATGGATATTAATTATGCCAATCATTTACATGAAATTGAAGGAAAGCTGAATAGTAATCAAGAATATGAATTAAGTACCAAAACCTTAGGAAAAGAAATCAGATTTACAACTGATGGCTATGAACCTGACTCATCCTCTAAAGCATATGAATCTCCTATTCCGTTTACGGCAGACATGACCTTAAAAGCTCAAGTTTTTGATGATGATGAACCACTCGGTCGTTTATTCACTCAAGAATTCCTCTACCATAAAGGTGTAGGCGCAACAATTAGTATCAATAAAGAGCCACATAAATCTTATCCTGGAAGTGGTGCCGCTGGATTGATTAACGGTATTAAAGGAAGTAATTCCCGTTATGGAGATAGTGAATGGTTGGGATTTTGGGGAGAAGATATTGAAATCGAAATCGAGTTTGAAACTGAAGTTGAATTGGATGAAATTGAGTTACGATTTTATAATGCGCCTGGTCAGTGGATTTATTCACCTGAAAGATATGAAATTGTTTTGAAGACAGATTTTGATGAAACTGTAATTGACAGAATGGATGTAAAAAATAATTCCAATAGCATTTTTGAAGTGAATCATAAATTATTCACTCCAAAGGCATTTACACCAAAATATAAAAAAATGACAATTAAAATCCCAAATTACGGCATCATCCCAGACGGAAATCAAGGTGCAGGAAATAAAGCGTGGACTTTTATAGACGAAATCATCATCAAATAATATGTTACTAGAAATCTGCGCATCCAACTACCAAAGTGCTGTAAACGCTCAAAAAGCTGGTGCACATCGCATAGAATTATGTAGTGAATTAGGTACTGGTGGCATTACACCTAGTTATGGATTGCTTAAAAAAGTGATGGAAGAACTCACCATTCCCGTAATGGTATTGATTCGTCCACGATCTGGGAATTTTGTGTACAGCAATGCCGATTTTGATATCATGAAACGTGATATAGAGCTATCTAAAGAATTAGGTTGCGCAGGAATTGTTTCTGGTGTATTGACCGCAGATTTTAAAATTGACATCAAGCGTACTAGCGAACTCATTGAATTAGCACGACCATTATCGTTTACTTTTCACAGAGCCTTTGACCATATTATAAATCCAGAACAAGCCGTTGTGGATTTAGTGAATTTAGGCGCAAAACGTATCCTTACTTCTGGACAGCATTCTAAAGCTATTGATGGAATTGATAATCTAAAACACTACCAGAAACTAGCAGGAGATGAACTAATCATCTTACCTAGTGGTGGAATTAATGCTGGTAATTGTTCCGCTTTCGCGAAAGCGAATTTCAAAGAAATTCACGCTAGTGCAACAGAAATCATCCAACAAACTAACGAAGAAAAAGTTCCCATGAATTCGCCAAAATTTCTTCAAGAAAATATCGAAGTCGTTTCTAGTAAAAACAACATTGCTGCTTTACTCAAAAAATTGAAAAATGAGGATTAGTATATTATTAGTTTTAGTGATATTCATAAGCTCTTGTAAACAAGAACGTTCTAATGTAGAGCGCCAGTATTTAGAAAACAATTGGTTGCTTCACAAAGCTGCCGACTATAGTTTGATATCAGATTCGGTTCAAATTCCATCTACAGTTCATAAAGAGTTGTTGCCTTTTATCAAACATCCTTTTCAAGGAAATAATGAAGACAGTTTACAATGGATTACAGAAGAAGACTGGATTTACGAAACGGTTTTCACAGTTAATAAAGAAACACTCGCCAAAGAAAACATCATTTTGAATTTTGAAGGAATAGACACTTATGCCAGTATAGAATTGAATGGTCATGAAATTCTTGAAACAAATAACGCTTTTCTCAACTGGCAAGTAGATGTTAAACCATTTCTTGAAGAAGAAAACGAACTATATGTAACCATCAAATCACCTTTAGAAATAGAAGAACAAAAAGCCGCTGCAAATCCATATACCTTACCAGAAGGCAACCGAGTTTATACGCGTAAAGCGCAATATCAATACGGTTGGGATTGGGGGGACCAAAACTCAACACCATGGGAATATGGAAACCGGTTTATCTAGAGGCTTATGATGATTTTAAAATCGATGATGTTTACATCAAACAGAATTATGTAAAAGATTCCACGGCAAATCTAACGGCGCAAATCAAGCTCTCTGATAAGCGCACAGAATTACTACATTATAAAATCAAAGTTAACGATAGCCTCTACTGGGACCAAGATTACCAGCCCAAGGCTCAAGAAGATGAGTTTGAAATTCATTTTGAAATTCCTCAAGTGCAACTGTGGTGGCCGCACCACATAGGTGAGCCCTATTTGTATGATATTGAAGTGATGGTTTCTAAAGAAGGTAAACTTATAGATTCTCAAAAATTGAAAACTGGAATACGTACCATAGAGCTTGTGAACGAGCCCGACGAACATGGAACTAGTTTCTTTTTTAAGGTAAACGACGTTCCTGTTTACATTAAAGGTGCTAATTACATTCCGCAAAACTCGATGCAGGATCTGGTTACTGATGATCATTATGAAAAATTGCTGAGTGATGTCAAGGAAGCTAACATGAACATGCTACGCGTTTGGGGCGGCGGGATTTATGAGAACGATATTTTTTATGAGAAATGCGATGAAAAAGGAATCTTAGTCTGGCAAGACTTTATGTTTGCCTGCGCGATGTATCCTGGAGATGCACGCTTTCGCGAAAGCGTAACCAATGAAATTACTCAACAAATCACTAGATTGAGAAATCACAGCAGTATTGCCTTGTGGTGTGGAAATAATGAAACTAGTGAGGCGTGGCATAATTGGGGGGGCTGGCAAGAAGGAAGATCCCAAGCCGAACGCGATAGTATCTGGGAAGATTATCGAGCCGTATTTCAAATCGCAATGCCTAAATACGTGAGCGAACTCACCAACGAACCTACTGGGAAAGCTCGCCAGAATACGGTCGTGGAAATCCTAAATATGAATTTGAAGGCGATGCACATGACTGGCGTGTATGGCATGATGCTTATCCATTTGAGCATTTTGAAGAACACGTACCGCGATTTATGAGTGAGTTTGGTTTTCAATCGCATCCATCTTATGAGGCGATACGATATATCAATAATGACGGAACTATTAATATCAAGTCAGATGATTATTCCTCACATCAAAAACACGCTCGTGGAAATGAATTGATAAGAGAATACATGCAACGCGATTTCCCAGTTCCTACAAATGATAGAGATTATGTGTATGTAAGTCAGCTATTACAAGCTTATGGAATGTCCAAAGGTATCCAAGCGCACCGTCGAGCTAGACTTATAACATGGGAACGCTCTACTGGCAACTCAACGATTGCTGGCCTGTGGTAAGCTGGTCCAGTATCGATTATTTCGGTAACTGGAAAGCCTTGCATTATCAAGTAAAACGTGATTTTGAGAATGTGTTGATTAGTAATGTCGTGGAGAATGATACGTTGAAGACTTATGTCGTAAATGACAATATGGAAACTGAGGTTGGAGACTTTGAAATACTCTTTAAAGATTTTTATGGGAAGGTCTTGTATAGAAAATTTGAAGATAGTAGCACATCGTTTGTGGATGGTGAATCTAGTAAAATCATAAATACTACCGATTTAAAAACATTACACCTTGATTACAGCAACGTTTATGTAGTTACTAGGTATAGCGATAAAGAAGTGATATCATTTTTAGAAAAACGCAAAAAATTAAAGTTAGAACCTACACTGATTTCCATTAAATCAGAACGAATAGCAGAAGGGTTTAAACTAACTATAGGGACAAAATATTTTGTGAATGATGTATTTCTTAACACAGAAACTAAAGGTCATTTAAATGATAATTTTTTTAGCTTAGAACCTAACATTGATAAAATCATCATATTTAAAACAGATAGTGATATTGAACCGAAGTTTACTTACAAGACGTTAAATGATATGATTTGGTTAAATGCTACAGATTAATATTTTAAAAATCAAACCTTGACTAAATGAATAGAAATTGTTTTAACAACAGTGAGAATGGATAATTTTAAATTAAAAATCAACTTCTTATACACTTCATCATCCTATAATTACCGTTCAAATCTTTATAAACTTCAGATTCAAAACCTAGCTCTGTAGCTAGCGCTTTCATTTCTTCAGGTAAGTATTGATTGATTTCAAAGTATAGTATTCCGTTAGGTTGTAAAGCGTTTTTAGACAGCTCCATTATTTTACGATAGAAAATTAATGCGTTATCATCTTCTACAAAAAGCGCTAGATGTGGTTCATTTTCTAATACGTTATCATGTATCTCTTTCTTCTCTAAATTCCTCACATACGGTGGATTGCTCACGATAACATCATATTTCTCAGGCAATTCATCTAAAGCCAAGACATCTTGCAGAATTGTCTTTACTGGAGTTTTTAAATGATTTGCATTTGATTGAGCAGTGGCAAGTGCTTCTTTTGAAACATCCATAAGTGAAACGATGTAACTGGGCTTTGCAGACTTAAGAGATAAACCTATGCAACCCGTTCCTGTTCCTATGTCTATAATATTCAAATAAGTTTCTGCTTTATGATCTTTGATGATCATATCAACCAGTTCTTCTGTTTCCTGACGCGGAATCAACGTATGTTCATTTACAGCAAACTCGTGTCCGTAGAAATGGGCTTTTCCTGTGATGTATTGAACAGGTTTTGAAGTACGCAGTTCTCTTAAAGACTTTTGTAATATTTCTTCTTGAAGATGACTCAGTTCTTCTCGATCCTTGATCATAAAATCTGAGCGTGACCAGTTCAATAAGTCTTCACAAACGATTTGAAGAATGCTGTGGATCTCATTTTCTGGATATATTGGAGCCAGTTGTTCTTGATAAAGTAGCTTGAATTGGTTAAGCGTCATACTTTGAATTTGAAATTGAACTCGAATTTGAACTCGAACTCATTGTGTAAAGATAGGAATGTCATTTGCAAAAACATTGTGATAAAAAAAGCAGATTCCGCATCAAGTGCGGAATATCAGAATTTTAAAAGCATTTGCACCGGACAAGAGAAATGACCTGTATCACCCAGTGGTCCATCGAGTAATTTAAAACCAACGTGTTTGTACAATCCTTGTGCATCGTACATATTATCCATGGTCTCTAAGTAAACACTTTCAAATTGTAATTCTTTGGCGCGCTCTAGGCAAGTCATCATCAATTTCTTACCGTAACCTTTACCACGTACTTCAGGTTTAAAGTACATTTTTTGAAGTTCGCTCACGTTACCATTATAATTATCTAGCGGCGCAATTCCTGCGCCACCTACCACTACTCCATCGATTTCTACCACATAATAAGTTCTGCGAGGTTTTTGATATTGCTCATACATCGCTTGCGTTGCCGCATCGCTGTATGCGGTTCCTATTTTGGGTGCGCCATGTTCTAAAATAGAGGCTTGGATAATCTCTTTGATAGCTTGATTATCTTCAGGAAGAATTTTGCGAATTTTCATGAAGCGAATTTAGAAATATGAGCTTCAATTTTGTTTAATAATTTCTAAAAGATTTTAGTCCCAAAACTTAGTTAGATAACTTTATACTGAGTTAATCGAAGTGCTAAGTCTAATCAACAAATTTATTTTAGTTTCAAAACTGAACTTTGACCGCACTTCGACAAGCTTAGTGTGACAACATTATAATCAATCTTAATTTTTAAGACTTAGCTTTAAATTTCAATTTAGATTTAGGTTTAAGTTTTCAAAGCAACTTACCTTTGCTAGAGATGACTATAGAAGAAAAATACATGCAGCGCTGCTTGCAACTAGCTCAAAATGGTTTGGGAACGACTTATCCTAATCCGCTAGTGGGAAGTGTAATTG
The DNA here is from genome assembly GCF_000755285.1 of Nonlabens ulvanivorans. Classification (GTDB taxonomy): domain Bacteria; phylum Bacteroidota; class Bacteroidia; order Flavobacteriales; family Flavobacteriaceae; genus Nonlabens; species Nonlabens ulvanivorans_A. Next base: position 94,577 of record NZ_BBMK01000006.1, read on the forward strand.
TTTCTGAAAATGATGAGATTATAGGTGAAGGATGGCATCTCAAATCTGGAGAACCGCATGCTGAGGTAAACGCTGTACGTGATGCAGAGAAAAAGGGTTATGATGAAGACGCTTTCGCGAAAGCGACAATATACGTCAATCTAGAACCATGTTCACATACCGGTAAAACACCACCTTGTGCATCGATGATCGTCCAAAAAGACTTTAAAAAAGTAGTCGTAGGAACGTTAGATCCACATGATAAGGTTGCCGGAAAAGGTGTCGCCTTATTAAAAGAAGCTGGAATTGAAGTCGTAGTAGGCGTCTTAGAAAATGAATGTAACGAACTCAACAAGCGATTCTTTACATTTCACAGAAAACAACGTCCCTACATCATCTTAAAATGGGCTGAAACCTCTGATGGTTTTATTGCACCTAAAAATAAGAACGAGCAAAAACCAGTGTGGATTACTAATGCCCATTCTAGACAGTTATCCCATCAACTGAGAGCCCAGGAAAATGCGATTCTAGTAGGCGCTAGAACAGTTGTCGATGACAACCCATCGCTCACCTGTCGCGACTGGTCTGGTGATCATCCCATTAGAGTTGTTTTGGATTCTAGAAATAGCATCACATCTGACTATCAAGTTATGGACGCTATTGCGCCTACTTTAAAACTTACATTGAGCTCTTCTAATATCCTAGAAATTATAGACGAGCTTTATAGGAATAACATTCAGTCTGTAATTATTGAAGGTGGAACAACAACCATTCAATCTTTTATTGATGCTGGTTCATGGGATGAAGCTTATCAATTTATGGGCACAAGTATTTTATTTCACAAAGGTTTAAAAGCACCTAACTTAAAAGGCGACTACGATATTAAAACACGAGAGATTATTGATAGCGATGTGCTTAAAATATACAGAAAAAAATGATTTGGCTTGTTTTAAGTATTACCACATCTAGTTTTCTATACGTGATCTTCAAGTACTTTGAAGTATTTAAAATCAACACCTTACACGCTATTATCATTAATTATATTGTGGCTTGTATTACCGGTTTTGTTGCTTATGGTAGTGTACCAAATTTTGAGCAAATTATAAAAGCAGACTGGTTGTATTATGCCCTATTTTTAGGAGCTCTGTTTATCTTCATCTTCAATATTATGGCACTTACCAGTCAAAAAAATGGACTGTCGGTAGCTGCCGTCGCAGGTAAAATGTCACTGGTTATACCGGTTATTGCAGGCATATGGCTCTATGACGAGTCTATTGGATGGATGAAGATTGCGGGAATTTTACTAGCGCTAGTCTCCGTTTACCTGACTTCTATAAAAACTAAGAATGGCATACAGCTAGATAAACGATTACTTATATTTCCGATTATATTATTCCTAGGCAGCGGTATAATAGACACCACACTTAAATATGCCGAAAAGATGCATGTACCAGTTGGTGAAGAACCACTTTTTAGTGCGATGTGTTTTGCAATGGCATTTCTTATAGGAATAGTCGTATTAATCTATGAAACTACTCAAAGAAGATTATTGACTTTGCGCAGTATAATTGGAGGAATTGCTTTAGGGATTCCGAATTACTTCTCTATCTACTTTATTATAAAAACTCTTAAAAATGGAATGGAAAGTAGTGTGGTATATCCTATCAATCATGTCGGGACTGTACTTTTCACCTCTTTGTTAGGTATTGTCTTATTCAAAGAAAAATTGATCCCTAAAAACTACGTGGGAATTGTTGTGGCTATCGTTGCTATTGTGATGATTGCTTTCGCGAAAGCGTAAAAAAAGCTTCCCTGTTAAGAGAAGCTTTTGGAATAATAAATATTGTATTACTTACTGTCTTTCAAAATCTGCAAACCCATCAATAAGAATTTCTATGGAAGCGCCTCCAGCGGTTTGCGTAGATAACCCATTAATATCAATTGATAAATCTGTAGTATTTAAAGTGGTAATAGTTAGTGTTGTAGTATCATCAAAAGGTGTCACATTACTAGGTGATGCGCTATTGAATCTTAATATGTCACCTGTAACGGTATAAGTTCCTAAATCGTTAAAAGTATTTGTTTGATTACCTTGAGAGACACCTTGATTAAACACTTCAAACTCTAGGTCACCGGTTATAGCGTATGTCCCATCTACATTGAAGGTCATTATAGCATTTGAACTTACATATTCTACCGATGCTGTTATTGATACTGGTGTCCCAGAAACAGTAGTTGTCGTTGTAGTATTGGTTTCTACATCTGTATATAACCAGTTACCGACTATTAATGTAGCATCTACACTACCGCCGCCACCTGTTCCACCTGCAACAGGATTTAATCCTGGATCAAGAGCCTCAGTATCACAACTTGTTAAGGCTATAATTGAAATTAAGATGGTAAATAACTTTTTCATTTTTTGATTTTTGGGTTACATTGCAAATGAAATAGATTATCACGTTAAAACTAACATTCAACTATCCTTTACCATAACTTTAACATTGGCAGATTCTTACAAAACCATTATCAAACCAACTGACGAAATCCTTTTTAAGGAAAGAGGCAGCAAATTTTATGGATATGCATTCCCTTTAAAAAGTGACGAAGAAGTGAATGATCTTATCGCTCCATTGCGCAATAGACATCCTAAAGCTGGACATCATTGTTATGCATGGAAACTAGGTGCCGATGATCACAATTATAGAGCAAATGATGATGGAGAACCTAGTCATAGTGCAGGTGACCCTATATTAGGGCAAATCAACTCTTATGAATTGAGCGACATATTAGTGGTGGTTTCAAGAATCTTTGGAGGTACAAAGCTAGGTGTAGGCGGATTGATTAGTGCATACCGAGATACAGCAAAATTAGCTCTAGAAACTGCAGATGTAAGATTACGTACCATTACAGCGGCTATAGAAATTAGTTTTGAATATCCACAAATGAGTCAAGTCATGCGATTTATAGACGATGGTAAATACAGCATAATCTCTCAAAATCTAACGGCAAGTTGTATCATAACTATTGCGGTACCTATGTCACAACAAGAACATATAACTGCTGTAATCAATAAAATGTATCCTATTAAAGCAAAAGCAATGGATTAAGGCACCATCCATTGACCTTCCCAATTATTTTCTCTTTCAAATAATGCTCTTAAATGATTTGGACGTTTAAGTTGTAGCACTTCCCATTGATCGGGAACAAATTGTAAAGGAAGAAAATGATTTTCATTGCGTACTGTATAATTGACATTATCCGGATTAGATATAGAAGTTCCAGGTATGGAACAAGTCGTGTAATCTTTCATAGCTTTTTCACCAACCATTTGAAATAATCTTTTAATTTCACTGGGATCGTCTATAGGATATAAATTACCATTAAGTTTAAGTTGCAACATTTTTTTAGGATGATAAGCAAGTAAGCAGGCTTGAGAGTTATTTGCTAATTGATGTACTTTACTAGTACGGGAATCTGTGAAAATGATACAATCGAGATTATCGTGAATTTCCCTAAGGACTATAGTGCGCGATTGAGGCATATCCTTTTCATCGACTGTTGATAAGGTTAAGTATTTAAATGGATGATTGCGTTTTATAAGAGCGCTTTTAAATTCGGCTTTCACTTCTTTAAAAAAATTATCTAACATATCAATAGCATATATTGTAACGAATAATGAATCTTCTTTTTTTAATACTAATCTTTATCATTAAACAATAATTTACACGCTTCTAAAAAATCTGGAAGAGGTTTCATAGGTCTAAAATTAGCGGCATTTGTAAATACTAAAGTTAAATCTGCGGTAGCACAAATCACACCTTGTTGATTAACAATTTCATACCCAAATTCCACTCTAGTTGTAGGAGGTTTCTTAAGGGTAGTTTTGACGGTAATTTCCTCTCCAAACTTCATCGGACTTTTATACTTAATATCGATTTGATACACCGGTAAAAGGACTTTATTTTCTTCCATTAGTTTATAAGAGAACCCTAGAGTATCTAGCCAATCAAGTCTTGCTTGCTCCATGTAAATCAAATAGTTAGAATGATGAATAATTCCCATTTGATCTGATTCTGCATATCTGGTAGTAATTTTTGTAAGTGTACTCTTCATTCTACTAATTAATTTTTTGTATATTAAGTGAGTTGAAAAAATGATGATTTACTTGCAACAATATTTTAGATAAATCAAACACTTTTCTAGTTTTTTTTAAGGTTTTTTATTCACATATTTGTCATCGATTAGAAAGAAGCATTTTGTCCTCATTTTCCACTTTTTTAATCCCACAATCTTAATCTTTAAAAGTAATTTATTTTATGGCATCGACGGCAGCATCGGTATGGGAAAATTGCCTACTATTTATAAAAGATAATATAAATCCTCAAGCCTACAAAACCTGGTTTGAACCTATTAAACCTGTAAAATTAACAGAGACTGCATTAAGTATACAGTTCCTAGTCGTTTTTTTTATGAATGGTTAGAAGAACATTATATTAAGTTATTAAAAACAGCTCTTACACGTGAGCTAGGTGAAGGCGCTAAATTAATTTATGCGATTAAAATGGAAAATACCTTAAAAGGTATGGAACCATTTACTGAAAAGATACCAAGTAGTAATCGCTCTATACAGTCTTCCCAATCTGTAGACGCACCAGTAAGAAGTAAAAGTCCCGAATTAAAAAATCCATTTATTATTCCTGGAATAAGAAATGTAAAAATAGAATCTCAATTAAATCCATCATACAATTTTGATAGTTTCCTAGAAGGTGACTCCAACAGGCTTGCACGTAGTGCTGGTATGGCGGTTGCAAATAAACCTGGAGGTACCTCTTTTAACCCTTTACTTATTTTTGGTGGTGTAGGATTAGGTAAAACTCACCTTGCCCATGCAATAGGTGTAGGAATTAAAGAAAACTATCCAGATAAAACGGCTCTTTATATCAGTGCCGAAAAGTTCACACAACAATACATTGAATCTGTACGTAAGAATAATAGAAACGATTTCATACACTTCTATCAGATTGTAGATGTGCTTATCGTTGACGACATACAGTTCTTTGCTGGTAAAGCAAGTACACAAGATGTATTCTTCCATATTTTCAACCATTTACATCAAAATGGTAAACAAGTTATTCTTACTAGTGATAAGAAGCCTGTAGACATGCAGGATATTGAGCAACGTTTACTTTCTCGTTTTAAATGGGGGGGACTTAGCGCAGAACTTAATCATCCGGATTATGAAACTAGGGTTTCTATCATTAAGAATAAACTATATCGCGATGGCGTAGAAATGGATGATGATATTATACATTACCTAGCTGACAATATTAAAACTAACATACGTGAATTAGAAGGTGCTATTATTTCATTAATTGCTCATTCTTCTTTTAACCGTAAGGATATTACTATTGATCTTGCCCGTAAGATTGTAGAAAACTATGTTAAGAATACTAAACGTGAGATTTCTATAGATCAAATCCAGCAAGTTGTAAGTGATTATTTCCAGATGGATGTTGAAACGCTACAGTCTAAAACCCGTAAACGTCATATCGTTCAAGCAAGACAACTTGCCATGTACTTCTCTAAGAAAATGACCAAAGCTTCACTAGCTAGTATAGGTTCTCAAATAGGGAAACGTGATCACGCTACAGTACTTCACGCTTGTAAAACCGTAGATAATCTTGCTTCAACAGATAAGCAATTCAACAAATATGTTGAAGATTTGAGTAAAAAACTGACTAATTAAAAACTAGTGATGAGTAAGACGTCCATTTTAATGGTATGCTTGGGTAACATTTGCAGGTCTCCACTTGCCGAAGGTATCATGCGTTCAAAGCTCAACTTTACTAAGTTTGATATTGATAGCGCTGGAACTAGTGGTAGTCATCGTGGACAAGCTCCAGATAAAAGATCCATAGCCGTTGCAAAGAAGAATGGACTAGACATTTCTAGCCAGGCCAGTCGCAAATTAGTGGTTGAAGATTTAGTAAAATTTGACTACATATTTGTAATGGATAATTCTAACTACAGAGATGTTATAGCACTTGCACAAAACGATGAGCAACGTGCTAAAGTTCATAAAATAATGGATTGGGCTTTTCCAGATGAAGACCTCGATGTTCCTGATCCCTATTATGGAGGCGAAAGTGGATTTGAAAACGTGTACCGAATGCTAGATCATGTGAGTAACGTTATCGCTAAGAAGTTAGATTCTTTAACAAACCTCTAAGGAACAATATTTCGCAATTGCGTTAAAAGATTTTGCATAGCTTCCTTAGCATCCTTTTCTCTTTGTGTTTTTTCTTGGATTCTTCTATTTTCAGTGATAACGCTTGGTGGTTTTATTGGAATCATGAGTTGTCTTGGCATTTCAATATTTGAAGAAATTCCACATTCATTAACCTCAAATATTTTAGAATGATTTCCAAATAAAAGCCACGATCCACCTCTATCTATATAAGGATAACATGATCTTAAATTTTTACCTAAAATTATTTGTCCAGACTTCAAATCTCCCTTGAAAACTTCACATACTTCAATAGTAAGTTTGTTTTTATCATTAGAAAACGATTTCACGTCACCAACAAATACTACCTCTGAATATTCAAATTCCATAGAAGCTGCTTTTTCCCAATGTTTTGGAGGCGGACAAGTACAATAATCTGATACAAAAGGCCAAACAAGAAATAACAGTATTAGTTTGTAATAATTCATTCCTAGATAATTGCAAAAATTTACTTCCTAAACAAACGCTCTAACGTAGATCGCTTATCCACTTTTTTAGTATGCGTTTCTTCAAAAGAGTTGATGAAATAGACTTCTTTAGGTATTTCATATTTATCTAATGCCGTAAAAGCCTGTTGTACATCAGACTCCTTACCTTCTACTATCAAGATGACTTTTTCACCTAGATCTTCATCATTCATTCCAGTGATAAAAAAGCGTTGAGCGATGTGCGCTGCCATCTTTTGCTCCACCATATCTGGATGAATTTTTATTCCGCCAGTATTGATGACATCATCAATACGGCTCGTATTTTAAATCTATGCTCGTCAATCAATTCAACAATATCGTTAGTACCCAAATCATTAGTTCCTAACGACGGTGCATTAATTACTAAACAATCCCTTTTATCTTTTGAAAAACTAATATCACCTACTGCGGTATATTCGTTCTCAAATTTTGGATACAACTGTTTAATCGCTACATGTGAAGCTGTTTCTGTCATTCCATAAGAATGGTAAGCCTTAGTATGTTTGTGTTGTAAGTCCTCAATAAGCTGAGCTCTTATCGCGGCTCCACCTATTAAAACCATTTTTGTTTTATGGATATTTTTTAATGATTTTGTCACCTGCATAGGTGTCATAGCCGTAAAATCATAACGCTTCTCTGCCTTTTTTAAAGGATTTGAACTAGGCTTTACTAAGTCTATTTCCCATCCTAGCATTAATGCACGAACCATCATCATTTTGCCAGCTATATAGCTTAATGGCAAACAACATAAAGCCTCTGTTCCTGGACCTAGATCAAAATGTTCACCAGTCATTATTGCACTATTAATCATGTGCTGTTTGTTCAACTTATATTGTCTAGGTGAACCTGTAGAACCACTCGTAAAAACAGTCATTACATCAAAATCATCAAGCCAATTTAGTAAAAAATCGCCTACTTCTTTCTCCCATTCCGTGCCTTCTTTTACATAAGAATAAGCGACAATCATGACTCCTTGATGATCAAGATGACGACCATTGAGCTTAAACGTTGGATGTATTTTAGGAATCATTTATGATGCGTTTAAATTATCAAATTCTTCTTTAGAAAGCACTTTACCAAAAAGCTTTTCTTTCCAATTAGACCATTTATAAATCTTAGCTAAAATCAACAAAATTATTGGATAACCTATAACTATAGGTAACATATCTGCAAGACCAAAACTAGGTTGTGAAACATCTAAGAAAACAGAGTCTGTTTGTATAGCCGTCCAGGTTGATGTAACCATAAGTGCGCCAAGAATATTATTTGCAGCATGAAAACCTAAGGCAAGCTCAAGGCCTTCATCCATTAATGTCATGGCACCTAGTAATAAACCTGTACCTATATAAAACACCATTACTTCCATCCCTAATTTTTCTACCTCTGGATTTGCGGCATGCATAACACCAAATAGTACAGAACTAAGTATAAATGGAACCCATCTCGTTTTAGTTAGTATCCCTAGACCTTGTAAAAGCTGACCACGAAATAAATACTCTTCAAAACTAGTTTGAAAAGGAAATAGTAAAAAAGAAACAATTACTAACGGTATAAACTGTGACCAATTTAAATTATATTCAAAATTCTCTGGTGCGCTATAAACACTCAATGAAACGGTAACTATAGAGATTACAGCCCAAAAAACAAACATGAAACCGATTCGTTTCCAATCTATTTTTTTTCTACTAGTTGTTAATGAAGTAATCGATTGTTGATGTATATATTTAACCCAGACAAATATGGACGCTAGACCAACCACAAATACTAGTAAATTTACAATCAGAAAAGGCATTTCCCCCCCATCATCTCTATCATTTGCGCCATTATCTCTTCTACAGATTGACCTTGTTCTTCTACTAGCATTTGAGTAGAAAAGTAATTAAAAACCATGAATAGCATGAAGCCTACGGGAATTAAAAAGAAATTCCACACTCCTAGATTACCTTTATATCCTTGTTCTATATACATTCTTATAAATTTAAACTCTTAGTATCCCATATTGAGATATCGTTACATTTTAAAGTGCCATTTTTTATTTCTAATGGCGCCTCAATATTATTAGTATATAAACCGCCGGTCCCTAATCCTTGTGGCATCATATTTCCTAGCGTGTAGGTAAATTGAGCAATTGCATTAAGACCTACATTAGACTCTAGTGCACTAGTCATCCACCAGCCAGCATTATTATTTCCTGCAATATTAATCCATTCTCTACAGCTTTGAAAACCACCAACTAACGCTGGTTTTAAAATAATGTATTGTGGCTTAATGGTTTCTAGGCAGCGTTGTTTTTCTTCAACATCATAAAGCCCGATAAGTTCTTCGTCTAGTGCTATGTCTATGGGTGATTTTTCACAAAGCGCAGCCATCTCCTGCCATTGTCCTTGTTGAATAGGTTGCTCTATGCTATGTACTTTGTATTTAGCAAGCGCATCTAATTTACTCATGGCATTTTGAGAAGTAAAGGCTCCATTGGCATCTACTCTTATGGTTATTTCGCTTTCGCGAAAGCGAGACCTTACAGCATCTAGCAATTCTAATTCTTTCTGAAAGTCTATGGCGCCTATCTTAAACTTTATACAATCAAAACCGTTAGTTAGCTTTTCCTCAAGTTCCCGTAACATAAAGTCCTGATCGCCCATCCATACCAATCCATTAATATTGATGGTATCCATACCTTCTGTAAATAAAGATGGGAAAAGTGTGAAAACATCAGATGATTGCAGGGATTTAATGGCCATTTCATAACCAAACAGAATAGAAGGCCATTCCTTTAACGCTACACATATATCAGAAGGTTTTAAATGAATATGATCACATAACCATTGTAATTTATCTTCATATCCTGGTCGATCATCTATAGATAATCCTTTAAATAAATTACATTCTCCGATACCTTTTTTATCGCCATTGGAAAGGTATAGAAAATAGGTTTCTTTAATACGTAAAACACCTCGAGAAGTGCCGGCTGGACGCCTAAATTCTAATGTGTATTTTTTAAATTGAGCTTGCATTCACGCAATATAATCATCCTAATAGTGACATCCATATGGCTTTAATAAATTTTTACACTGTGTTTTTATACCTTCAATCACGCAACCTATTAAGTTATATGGCATCTATTTGATAACCAATCAAACAAGCCATGATCAAAAAACTACTCTTCATTTTAATAGGATGCATTGCTACCGTTGCGATGGCCCAATGTCCACCTGGCAATATCATTTTAGAAACCCAGGCAGATGTAGATGCATTTCAATCTAACTATCCTAATTGTACTCAAATATTAGGTGATTTATACATTGGTAGTTATTCTACATCCTCATTTAGCAACATCAACAATTTAAATACTTTAAACGGAATTACTTCTGTAGCAGGTAGACTTCAGATTTCTCAAGTAGATCAACTTAATGATTTAAGTGATTTAATTAACTTAAACAGCTTAGATTCTTTATGGATTTCACAGAGTTACTTGTCTAGTGTAAATGGCTTACAAAACTTAACCGCATTAGAAAATTTAAGGTTATTCAATAATCACACGAGTGATTTTACAGCTTTAAATCATCTTACATCTCTTAATCAACTAAGAATCGCTTTTGATGAAGTATTAGTCGATTTAAGTGGTTTCGATCATTTTACAAATATTAATTTTATTGATATAAACAATAACCGCCAACTCACGAGTATTAACGCTTTTCAAAATTTGAATGGTGTTCCTCCTTTTACAACACCTAGCATTCAGATAGATGATAACCTTGTATTAACCAGCTTAAATGCATTTCAAAATGTGCAAGTACTCTCAAATTTAGAAATCAATAGTAATCCTACGCTATCTTCTATAAATGATTTCGGTAATCTGATACAAGCCAATAGACTCAGAATATACGATAATGGCTTGATAAGCATGAATAATGCTTTCTCTAGTCTGACTACCATCAACAGCCTACTTACAATAGGTAATAATTTTAGCATGACTTCTTTTGATGATTTTAATTCACTAACGAGCATTCAAAGCATCACATTCACTAACAATAATAGTCTTCAAAATTTCACTGGGTTTAATAATCTAATCAACGTAAATTCAGTAAACGTTTCGTCAAACCTAGCTTTAACGCAATTCAATACATTTCAAAACATACGACCACTTCAATATTTAAACATCTCTAACCATCCCGTTTTAAGTAATATCAACGCTATAACAAATACTGACTTCACATTACTAAATAGCTTGAGAGTCGCAGATAATGATCTTCTCTCAACTTGTAACGTAACTAGTATATGTCAATATCTCAATTCTAATAATGCAAATGCTGAGATAAGGAATAATGCACCAGGTTGTAATTCTCCTCTTGAAGTCGCTGCAGGATGTAATTTAAATGTAATAAGTGGTAGCGCATATTATGATTTAAACAGTAATAACATCTTTGATTCAAGCGATCTTCCTGTTCAAAACATTAAAATTACTAGCGATAATGGAACAGAAACTTTTACTACTTACACTCGTCAAAATGGCTCTTATGATAATTTCACTGATGATGGCGCTATAAACACCACTATAGATGCTGTTTCCAACTTTACTTTTGCGCCAGCCAGTCACAGTTCAACATTTAGTGGTGTAGGAAATCAAGATATAAATAGAAATTTTGAAGGCTCTGTTAATAATGCTTTTAATGATGTGTCTGTTCAAATTATTCCTACTAATGCAGCAAGACCTGGATTTGAAGCTCGCTATAGATTAATTTTAAAAAATGAAGGAACACAAAGTTCATCTGGAGTAGTAACCGTTAACTATGACGCTACTAAATTAACTTTTAACAGCAGTAGTGTGACTGCAATTAATCAAACTGCTGGGTTAATAACCTTTAACTATAACAACCTCAACTTATTTGAAACTAGAATTATTCAGCTACAATATGATGTGGCTTTACCACCTACTTTAATAGGTGGCGAAATTCTAGATTTCAATGTTCAAATAACATCTTCAATTGCAGATGTTGATACTACTAATAACAATAATGTCCTTTCCCAAACTGTAGTAAATTCTTATGATCCAAATGACAAAACAGTTTTTGAAGGCAATGAGATACTACCTAATCAGTTAAATGAATATCTACATTACCTCATTCGTTTTCAAAATACCGGAACAGCAAGTGCTATTAATGTAAAAGTTACCGATACACTTTCTAACAACTTGGATTGGGACACTTTTGAACCTATAAATATGAGTCATGATGTAGGTGAGGTTCATATTAGAAACAAACGATTCATAGACTTTGACTTTCCTAATATCAACTTGCCAGATAGTACAGCAAATGAACCGTCAAGTCATGGATACATTTATTACCGCATTAAGCCAAAGCAAAACTTAGTTATAGGCGACCAAATGGAAAATACGGCTTATATATTCTTTGACTATAATGAAGCTATCATTACAAACACTACTGTTACCACATTAGTACAAACTCTTTCTGGAAATGATGAAGAACCGTTAGGTGTAAGCATTTATCCAAATCCCGTTAAAGAAATCTTACTTTTAAAAACTGATAATGAGATTGATTCAATTTCTATTTATAATCTTCAAGGACAAGAATTGATCAAGACCAATTCCAAAAAAATTAATGTAAACAATCTGAATACCGGTATTTACCTTATAACCATTCACTCCAATAGTCAAACTCAGACGCTAAAGTTCATAAAAAACTAACCAAAGAAACTACTTAAGTCATGAAATACATTTACTCCATATTACTATTCTTCACCATTTCTTTATGCAGCTATGCACAATGTCCTACCAGTATTATCGTACTAGAAACACAGGCAGATGTAGATGCTTTTCAATCCACATACCCTAACTGTACTCAAATATTAAATGGTTTGCAAATAGGTCCTGCTACTGGAAGTTCAGATATTAATAATCTTAATAATTTACAAGGATTAGTACAACTAGATGGTGGATTAAACATCTTAAACAATCCGCTACTGAATGATCTCACCGCTTTTTCAACACTTACACAATTAGAAGACATCTATCTATTTAATAATCCAGGCATCACAAGTTTCAACGGTTTTCAAGGAATAACAAGTATTAATGATATTAAACTAGAACAATCTTTTGTAACAGATTTTAGTGGTTTATCAAATATTGATGACGTTCATAAACTATGGATTGTGGATGATTCGGTTCTCAATGATTTATCAGGATTAAATCAATTAGTCATTCTTAATTTTTTAGAATTAGATAATACTCGTTTAACCAGTATCAACTCCTTTGACCTTGTGGATCAAGTAGAATGGATGATTATTAAGGATAATGACTTCCTGACTTCCATAGACGGTTTTGGCACAATGACAATGATTGATAATCTATCTATTTTACGTAATTCGCAACTATCAACGATATCACAATCTTTTCAGTCGTTAAGATTCATACAAAATAACCTGATTATAAAAGGAAACATCAACTTGAGTGACATTAGTGGCTTTAGTTCTATACAAGCAGTTGACACCATTCAATTAGATCAAATGATAGGATCTCAAGATTTATCTTTTTTCAACACTATCTTACAGTTAAGAATATTGCGTGTAACACGAGTAGATTCTATAACTAGTTTAAATGGATTGCAAAACGCTCTCACTTTAACTTACATCAGTATTGAAAACAATCCATTATTAACAGATATTAATGCCATAGGTGGAAGTGATGCTAATTTTTTAACAGGCATGCGTATTGTAGGAAATCCATTGCTAGCCATTTGTGATATACCAGTTGTTTGTAATTACTTGAGTGGTACTACTTCTACAGCAACTATTAATGGAAATTCAACTGGATGTGCTTCAGAACAAGAAATAGCAAATGAATGTGAACTTAATGTAATAAGTGGTACTATCTACTATGACACTAATGGTAGTGGTGATTATTCACCAGCTACAGATGCAGTAGTTCCGTATTATAAAGTATTTAGCACACACAGTACGGGAACTAGCACTACCTTTTCTAAAGCCTATGGCGATTATTCAAATTATGTCGGAACTGGTAATATCAATACAGATGTAGAAGACTTATCCATGTTCGCATTTACACCTGCAAATGGTTTTAATAATAACTTTACAGGATACGGTAATGTAGCTAGTGGTGATTTTGAAGCACAGACTACCAATACTGTTCAAGATGTCTCCATAGATCTAATAGCAACCATTGCTACTAGACCAGGATTTACAGCTGGCTATAAATTAATTGCTATTAATAAAGGATCTGTACCTGTATCAGGGACCATTGAATTACCATATAATAGTAATCTTTTCACTTATCAAACTAGTGTACCAGCAGCTAGTACGGTATCCACGGGTATGTTGAACTGGTCATATAATTTAGGCCCATTTGAAAGATTACGTATTGATGTAGAATTTCTAGTCGCTCAACCACCTGTTTTAATAGGTGGAGAAACAGAAGCATGGACAGCGACAATTAACCCAATACCTGGTGATGCAAATCCACAAGACAATGTTTTCTATTATAACAACAACATAGTTAACTCGTATGATCCTAATGATAAAACCGTATTTGAAGGTGCAGAAATACTACCTACAGAGTTAGATGATTATCTACATTATAGAATTCGTTTTCAAAACACAGGAACTGCAAGTGCGATAAATGTTACCGTTAAAGATACCTTGTCTAATAACCTAGACTGGGACACCTTTGAACCTATCGATATGAGTCATGATGTGGGCGAGATTCATATTGAGAACAAGAGATTTATCAACTTTGATTTCCCTAATATCAACTTACCCGATAGCAATACTAATGAGCCATTGAGTCACGGATACATTTATTACCGCATTAAGCCTAAACAAAATCTAGTCATTGGCGATTTTATTGAAAACACCGCTTATATATTCTTTGATTTCAATGAAGCCATAATTACTAATACAGCTATAACGACAATCGTTCAAACACTTTCTAATAGCGATGATGAATTATTGAATATTAGTCTATACCCTAATCCAGTAAAGGACGCGTTACAATTGCAAACCTCAGTAAAAATTGATACCGCTGTCATTATGAATCTTCAGGGACAGTCATTAATTGAAACTACCGATAAAAATCTTAATGTAAGTAACTTAATTACTGGTGTCTATTTTATAAGAGTAACTTCTGATGATCAATCTCAAGTTTTAAAATTCATTAAAGAGTAATTATTCCATTACCTCAACTATGCTAAACCTGTCTTCCTTTTTAACAAGATTAATACATCTTAATTAAATAATGTGAGACAGGTTTAATTATGCCTTCTTTTTAACAGTCCATTCAAATCTGAACTGGCTTACCTCTACTCCATCCTGGTTCACACCACGAGATTCCATCCATACAGTTTGCCCATCACCAGTGGCTACCGTTTTTTCTATCGCTTGTTGAATAGCTTTACCATCATGACAAGTAAATGTGATGATACCCGTTGCTTTTTTAGTAAAAACGGCCTCATTACGAGCAACTAACATAGATACTCTTGCATCGCTTTTTTGAATAAATGACATCACTAACGCTCCTGTAGAAAGTTCGGCAGCCATCGCTTGTGTGGCAAAATACATACTCTTAAATGGATTCTGGTTGAACCATTTATGGCGCACTTTTACCGTACAAGATTCCTCACTTATGGTCTTACATCGTACACCTGCCCACCATGCACTAGGTAGTTTTAAGAAGGTAAATGCATTTATTTTCTTTGGAGTGATCATTTTTAACATTTTGTACAAATGTAATCAAAAGGCGCGTTGTTGTTACGTTTCGCGAAAGCGAAATATAAAATATCAAACAATTTTGAAAATATATGGTACTTTGTATTGCATAATACTATCTTTTAGATATATATTTGCATAAGAAAATAATATGCCATGGAGAATACTTTACAAAATAACCATCGAAACTTAGCGACTTGTTTACACTTGTTGAGCTTTGGCAAATGGTTGTTTCCTTTAGGGAATTTCATTTTACCCATTTTATTATGGATGATGAATTCAAAAAAATCTGACTTTGTAGATCATCACGGGAAACAGGTCATCAACTTTCAATTAAGCATGACGCTTTATTCAATAGCTCTAGCTGTTATTGCAGCTATCATACTAGTAGTTGCGTTTGCATCTGGCGGAATTGAATTTTTAGAAGGTCTAGATAGAATGGATGGCGATGAATGGATGCATGGTCAACATATGGGAATATTTGCTACTATGATAGGTGTAGGAATCCTTTTTGGCGGTGCGCTTTTACTCATCGGTATTGTAGACTTAGTCTATACCATTAAAGGAGCGATGCAAGCAAATGATGGGGTGCTTTTTAAATACCCTTTAACGATTCCGTTTTTAAGCACAAAAACAGAATCTAATAATACAACAACATGAAGATAGAAAACACAAAAGCGCAAATGCGTAAAGGAGTACTCGAGTACTGCATTCTATCCATCCTCAAGGAAGAAGATGCTTATGTAGCAGAGATTCTCGAAACTCTTAAGGATGCAAAGTTACTAGTGGTAGAAGGAACTATCTATCCATTATTAACCCGATTAAAAAATGCAGGTTTACTTAATTACAGATGGGAAGAAAGTACCAGTGGTCCACCACGTAAATATTATGGACTGACAGAAACTGGAAAGATTTTCCTTAAAGAATTATCCAGTACCTGGGATGATCTTAAAAACGCCGTTAACCTGGTAACCACCACAAAAACTAAGAAATCATGAACAAGACCATAAATATAAACCTCGCAGGGCTGTTCTTCCACATCGATGAAGATGCCTTTAATAAGTTACAAAAATATCTAGCCGCTGTGCGTCGCTCTTTTAGCGGTATGCAAGGATCTGAAGAGATCATGGCAGATATAGAATCTCGTGTAGCTGAACTTTTCTAGAAAAAAGAGCTAATGAGCAACAAGTCATTTCAATCACTCATGTCGAAGACGTGATTTCCATAATGGGACAGCCAGAAGACTATGAGGTTGATGAAGAAATCTTTGAAGGCGAGAGAAGATCGACTGCTCAAGAGATGAAAACACGTTTCAGCAGGCCACTTTTTAGAGATACTTTAAATGGTTATATAGGTGGTGTTTGTGCTGGTCTAGGTCATTTTCTAGGTATAGACGCTATATGGGTGCGTATCTTTTTTGTGGTAGTATCCTTTGTATCATTCCCATTTAATGTACTGGCTTACATCATCTTCTGGATCGTTGCTAAAGATGCTGTTACTACAAACCAACGTCTAGCGATGATGGGTAAAGAAGTGAATATTTCAAACATAGGTGAAAACTTTAAGTCGGGTTTTGATGATGTAGTCGATGGGCAGACCGACGCCGACTACCGAATTGTAGGTCAAAGAGGAAAGCGAGGAACGGTGCGTTTCTTTAGTTTTTTAGGACGTTTTATTAAAGGAATTTTTAAAGCTATAGCTAAGATTATAGGGCTGTTTATGTTCTTATTAGGTGCTACAGGTTTAATTGCATTATTCTTTAGTTTAATAGGAATAGGTACAGCACAATTACAAAGTGATGACTTTATGTTACTCATGAACATGAGTATACCTTCTAACCTATCTACATGGTGGATTTATTTAACGGCTTTTTTCTTAATAGGGATTCCATTCTTTATCATAGCTGTATTAGGTTTGCGATTGTTGGTTTCTAATCTAGCTTCCATAGGTCGCACGGCAAAGGTTATTATAGGTTTGCTTTGGGTTGCATCTGTAATTGGACTATGTGTGATTATCGCTACCATAGGTACATCACAAGCATTTGACAGTAATGTGAATAGTTTTGAAAAATTCCCAGTCAGTCCTGAAAAGGTTTTTCAATTGAACATGGAAGACAGCACTCTTGAAGGCTATGATAACATTTATGTAAATGGTTCTCACTTTAGTATAGGAGAATTTGATGGAGCTAAAGAAATACGTTTAATGGGAATTAAAACAGCGATTGCCGCTACCACAGACAGTGTAGCATCCATTAATGTTAAATTTAAAGCTAAAGGATCTTCTATAAATGAAGCTAAAGAAAAGGCTTCTCAAATAGAATATAACTATGTTATTACAGACTCTACAATTACATTAGATGATTTCTTTAAAATTAATGGTGGTAGCTTAAACAACCACAAAATTGAAATTATAGTAAATCTTCCAGAAGGAACAAAAGCTAGAATGAATGACGAGTTTGCAAATCACTATAGAGACTACATTAGTAATGATGCGTTCTCACTAGGTAGTAATGATTCTTACACTTATCAAGTAAAAGATGGCAAGGCAGTATGTTTAGACTGTCCTGTAATAGAAGAAAGTAAAGATGATATTGAAAAAGATGAAATCAATTCTCCATCTAGCTCAACAGATAATAATGAGTGGAAATATGAAGATGACGATGAAAATGAAACATCTGAAACGACTACTATTAAAACTTCAATAGACTTAGGGCCTATAGAAATAGAAACTGAGGAAAGCTTTTAGTATAAAGATTCATGTGATCGTCAACTGTATTTTAAGAGATTCTTGTTGACTATAAAACCGCTTCATTCATTTGGAGCGGTTTTTGTTTTACCTTTGTTAAACAAATTAATTTTCACATGAAAAAATTATTACTAGTAACCTTAATTCTTACAGCCACTTTTTCTCAAGCTCAAGAGAAAGTAAAAGGAAATCGCGAACCTAGTACCGTTATTACAGATGTTGATCCATTTACAGTTATTGAGATAGGTGGTGATTATGAAGTTGCAATTGTAGAAGGCGTGGTGCTCAAGTTGAAATTACCACAGATTCAAATCTACATCAGTTTCTAGAAGTTACTGTAGTTGATGGTAATTTAAGTATTAGCTCTACAGCAAACATACGTTCTAAAAAAGAGATGACAATACGCTTAATTTATCCTGCTGGATTAACTAAAATTGTAGCTAAAGACAAGGCAGAAATAAGTGCTATCACAGAATTGAAAATGGATAAATTAGAAATAGAAGTACGTGATGATGCAAAATTATTTATTACTGCAAAAATCGATGACTTAACTCTTAATCTTAAAGGAGATTCTCAATCAGAATTAAACTTAAGAGGTAATGAGGCAAAAATTAATTTTGATGATAAAGCCACTGCAAAAGCACTATTAAAATTTCAAGATTTAAATCTAACGATGAAAGGTCGCACGATAGCAAAATTAGAAGGTGATGTAAAATCAGGTACTTTATTACTTGAAAACAAGGCTAGCTATCAAGGAGACAATCTAGTATTCAATAATTTGAATATGAAAGCCTCTCAAAATACGGATTGCGAGGTTAATGTAAAGGATGAATTAACTCTAGCTGCCAGTGATAGTTCTAAAGTAGAACTATTCAATTCACCTAAAGTCATCTTAGAAAAATTTACTGGAAAAACGCAATTGATAAAAAAATAATTGTTGATTGTATTTGTTGAACTGATTAGTTGACATTTCAATTCTAATTAAATAAAAAAGCCTCGCGATGCGAGGCTTTTTTTATTATACTTAAGTGTCACATACTAATAGTTCCCACCTATTACTTCTTCAACGATACCTACCTCAGCAAGATAGCGTTCAGCATCTAGTGCTGCCATACAGCCTGTACCTGCAGCGGTAATCGCCTGTCTGTATATTTTATCTTGAACATCTCCACTAGCAAATACACCTGGCATGTTAGTATAAGTAGATCCAGCTTTAGTTTTTAAATAACCAGCGTCATCCATATCTAGCTGACCTTTAAAAATATCAGTATTAGGCTTGTGCCCTATCGCGATAAACAATCCTGTGATTTCAATATCGTGCTTTTCATTAGTCTGATTATTTACTATTCGTAAACCTTCCACAACTTGATCTCCTAGCACTTCTTCAACTTCGCTATTAAACAGTACTTCTATATTCTTAGTTTGCGCTACACGATGTTGCATTGCTTTAGACGCACGCATTTCTCCTTTACGTACCAGCATGGTAACTTTAGTACAAATATTAGATAGATAAGTAGCCTCTTCTGCAGCAGTATCTCCTGCACCTACAATAGCAACATCTTGTCCACGATAGAAGAATCCATCACAAACAGCACAAGCACTTACTCCACCACCACGTAATCTTTGCTCACTAGGTAATCCTAGATATTTTGCTGTTGCACCTGTAGAAATGATAATTGTATTTGCTTCAATTTTAGTTTTCCCATCTACAATTGCTGTGTGAATACCGCCTTTTTCACTGGCAAAATTTACTTCAGTAACCATTCCTATACGTACTTCTGTACCAAAACGCTCTGCCTGTTTCTGTAAATCTACCATCATAGCTGGTCCATCAATACCTTCTGGATAACCTGGGAAGTTATCAACTTCTGTAGTGGTTGTTAATTGTCCGCCTGGTTCCATACCTGTGTAAAGTAGTGGCTTCATATCTGCACGTGCGGCATATATGGCTGCTGTATATCCTGCTGGTCCTGATCCTATGATCAAACACTTTACTCTTTCTATTTGTTCTGACATTTTGTAAACTTTGGACTGTAAAAATAATGATTCTCTTAACTTGAAATCAAATCTAGTTATCACTATTTATTATCACTTTATTAAGGTTATCCATGTCATCCTGTTTTACTTTTACATTTAATGTCTAGAACCTACATCAATCCTATCACAAAAGAACGCGCTACCATTCTTAAAACTAGCGCACAAACTAATGGATCATACACTTACATAGAAGTAGAATTGCAGCCTGGTGGCGGTAATCCTATCCATTATCATCAACATTTTACAGAACAGTTTGAACCTATTGACGGTACCTTAGGCGTTCATTATTTAGGTAAAGAAATAAGCTTAAAACCTGGTCAAATATTTAAAGTACCCGTAATAGATAATCATCGTTTTTATAATCCAGGTGATCGGCCTATTATCTTTAGAGCAAAACTGGAACCTGGCCAGCCCGGATTTGAAAATTTCATGGCAGCACTTTTTGGATTGGTTAGTGATGGTAAAACTTTTGGAAAAAACCAGATTCCGTTCAATCCATTTTATGCTATAATTTTACTTAAATGGGGGCGATACTCAAGTAGATAGCTTATTCTTCAGGTTATTTAAACCTGTTTTGATATTACTGTATACGCTTTCGCGAAAGCTGGGATACGAAAAGAAATTGCTACACAAATATGTCATAGGTTAAGGCAGTACTTGCAAACGCGTTTTCAAAATCGTAACATTACACTCAATAATCCCTATACATGGAAAGTCAAAATATCAACCAAGAGGACGAAAAAATAATCATTAATCAAGAATTAAACATTTGGGAAGCGCTTATTCCTGTAATAGCGTTAGTTGGGCTACTGGCTTATAATGTGTTTGTTTTTGGTGATAGCGCTTTAGGTGGTTCTAACCAATTTATATTAATTATAGGTGCAGCTATTGCAGCTATCGTAGGCTTTAAAAACAAAGTTTCTTATAAATCCATGGTGGAGGAAGTTGCTCAAAATTTAAAATCTACTACCGGTGCTATTCTTATACTTTTAATGGTAGGCGCGCTTGCTGGGACCTGGCTGGTTAGTGGTATTATACCTACCATGATTTATTATGGACTTGATATTTTAAACCCAACTATTTTTCTGGCTGCATGTGTTATTATTTGTGCTGTGATTTCTGTCGCAACTGGTAGTAGCTGGACTACTAGTGCAACAGTAGGTATCGCACTTATAGGTATTGCAGGCGCATTAGGGATAAGTCCAGGAATGACTGCTGGTGCGGTGTTGAGTGGTGCCTATTTTGGTGATAAATTAAGTCCGCTGAGTGATACGACTAACCTTGCTCCTGCTATGGCTGGTACTGATTTATTTACTCATATTAGATACATGACCTACACAACAGTACCAACTATCATAGTAACACTATTATTCTTTATTATTCTAGGATTTACTAATGATACGACCGGTGCTGCAGACGTATCTCAATATCAAGGTGCTATAGATGCCACTTTTAATACTTCTCCTTGGTTATTTCTAGTACCCATTGCTGTAATAGCTATGATTGTTAAAAAGATATCGCCTTTAATCGCTTTACTGGCTGGTACGTTACTAGCAGCTGTATTTGCATTGATTTTTCAACCCGATCTTGTACTAGCTGTTTCTGGAATGAAAGAATGGAGTTTTGAAGCTGGTTATAAAGGAATCATGAATGCTATCACTGTAAAAACCACTGTTAATCCTGTGTCTGACAATCCTAAAATTGTTGAAGAACTAGCAGGACTATTTGAAGGAAAAGGAATGGAATCTATGTTAGGTACTATATGGTTGATTATTTGTGCCATGGTCTTTGGTGGTGTCATGGATGCTATAGGTGCATTGAGCAGAATTTCAAAAAGTTTGCTGAATTTATTCAGTAGTGTTTTTGGATTATTCTTTAGTACGGTAGCTAGTTGTATCGCGATTAATTTTACTGCAAGTGATCAATACCTAGCACTGGTAGTACCAGGAAAAATGTATGAGAAAGCTTATCGTGAAAAAGGACTCGCGCCAGAGAATTTATCGAGAACACTAGAAGACTCAGGAACAGTTACATCTGTTTTAATACCTTGGAATACCTGTGGTGCTTACCACAGTGGTACTTTAGGTGTAAGTGTATTGGATTATGCTATCTATGCTATGTTTAGCTGGTTGTCTCCTATCATGACGCTCATTTTTGCAGCGTTTAGCATTAAGATTAAACAATTAGTTACTAAAACACCTACTCTAGATACAATAGGTGAAGAATAATATCAACACATTAACAATGAAAAATTTATTATCTGTATTTGCACTTTTAAGTATTCTTAATGCTGGTGCACAAGACCGATTTGCAAAAGTTCAAATAACATCTACTGAGGTAAGCGAAAACACTTTCATGCTTACTGGAGCTGGCGGTAATATCATGATTGCCATTGACAAAGAAAAGGTAGTGATGATAGACGATCAATTTGCACCATTAAGTGATAAAATTAAAGATGCCATTGAAGGCATTACAGACTATCCCATTGCTTATTTAATCAATACACACCACCATGGAGATCATACAGGTGGTAATGGAAATTTTAACTCTAAAGAAACAACAATTGTTGCTCACGTGAACGTAAAAGAACGATTGATTTCTGAAGGAAAAGAAGAGAATTTTATTCCGGAAATGACGCTGGAAGAAGAGCTTGAATTACAATTACCTACTCAAACTTGTTTATTAATCCACGTTCACAACGCACATACGGACGGTGATACATTTATCTTTTTTGTTCAGGAAAATGTGGTACATATGGGTGATGTATTCTTTAATGCAAAATATCCATATATCGATCTAAAATCCGGCGGATCTATCGATGGTTATATCGCTGCTCAAGAAAGAGTTCTTTCTACCATTAATGAAGAGACTAGAATAATCCCAGGTCATGGTAAATTAGCCAGTTATGAAGATTTAAGAAACAACATTGAGATGTTAGTGGATATTAAAAAAAACATTGCTTCAAAAATTAAGAAAGGTGTTTCTAAAGAAGATATTATCGCAGACACTACTATAACAGCAGCTTATGATGCAAAAGGTTATGGAGATGGCTTTATTAATGCAGAGCGTTTTAGAACTACCGTTTACGAGAGCATCACAGGTCTATAAATAGTTTTACAATTTAAACAATGAGAGCATTAGTCATATCTGGCGGTGGTAGTAAAGGTGCATTTGCCGGTGGCGTTGCTCAATACCTCATTGAAGAAAAAAAATTAGACTATGATATTTATATAGGAACATCAACAGGCAGTCTTCTTATCTCACATCTAGCGCTACACAAAATAGAAAAGATTAAAGAGGTCTATACCAATGTAAATCAAAAGTCTATTTTCAGTAATTGTCCATTTATAGTTAAAAGAAGTAAATATGGTGTTGAGGAAATAAAAATCAATCACTGGAATGTTCTACGCAATTTTTTAAATGGTAATAAAACCTTTGGCGAAAGCAAAAACCTCAGAAAACTAATCAAAAAAGATTTTTACCATTGAAGAATTTAACGAATTAAAAGCTACTCAAAAAGAAGTCATCGTTACCGTATCTAATCTTTCACTTAATGAAACCGAATATAAATCGATTCAAGAAGTAAGCTATGAAGACTTTTGTGATTGGATATGGATCTCTTGCAACTATATTCCTTTTATGAGTATGGTTAAAAAGGACAACTGCGAGTATGCAGATGGTGGCTATGGTAGTATGGTACCTATTAAAGAGGCTATAGAACGTGGTGCTACAACAGTCGATGTTATTGTACTAGAAACAGAAGCTACTTACTATAATAGCTTACCATCTACCAATGTCTTTTCACTACTTACCAGCCTTCATGGATTTATGATGGATCGTATTGAAAAACAGAATATAGCGATAGGAAAGTTTACAGCAAACCATCATGATACTATTCTTAATTTCTATTACACACCTACGGTGTTAACGACTAATTCGCTCATTTTTAATAAATCAAAAATGACTAATTGGTGGAATAGCGGATTTAAATATGCCGCAAGCACTACAGAAAAAACGAGCGAAATCAAGCCTCAAGAAGAATAAAGTAAATTACTTCCTTACTCTACTACTCCATCTTTTATAAAAGAAAAGTGCTGCAATGAAAAGTAATAGTAATGGCCAGATATTTACTAGAATTAAAAGTAAAGTTGTTACTATAGACCATCCATTTTTAAAACCGCTCAAAGCTTTGTCTTTAAAGGTAACCTCGTAAACTACAGGATCTTCTCTAAACTGTACAGTTTGATATAATTGTAATTCAATATTACTATAACCAACTTTATGATTTAGTAATTTTAATCTTCCTTCGGCGCTCTCTATTTCTTCTTGTAGAATCCTTAATTTCTCTTCAGTTTTAAGTACCTCTTCTACTGTTTTTGCTTTGCCTCTTAAGATTTCGTCATATCTTAATTTGACTTCTTTTTTAGTTTTAAGTCTAGTTTGTAAATCGAAATATTCATCACTCACGTCAGTAGTAGATATATTTTTGAAGTCGATAAAATCGGCTAGCGCAGTAAGTTGTGTCATCGTAGATTCAAAATGTGTAGCAGGAACTTTAAAGATGATTCGATTTTCTAATTTGTAATCATTTTGAGTGTATTTCATATCTGCTACATATCCTTTTTGAGCAGTAATTAAATTTTGTGCTGCGGTACTCGCACTGTCTAAATTAGTTACTTTAAAACGACAATTAGCATTTTTAATAATCTTGAGATTTTCTAAAGTTTGAGTATTTTTTTCTGTGGATTGGGATGGAGACTCGATAATTAATTCTGGAGAAGATACTATGATATCTTCCTTATAACTAGCTTGGTTTTCATAAGCCTCTGCACATGATGATAGGTTAAGAATTACCGCTATTGCAGTTACATAAATTACATTTTTCATAAGTTGATTTTTAAATTCCTAACAAACCTAATGCTCCATGTAAAAATCCATTTGTAATACTCTTGTAAAACCTTTGTAAACTATATTACAAGAGCTATTTTAGTGCTGTATAACCTATGAATAGTATAACAGACCTCTTATTATTTAATCTGCTCTTAGAACAGGTTTCTCTTAAATTTAGAGAGACTTATTCACCTCAACAGTCTATTATGAAAGATTGGAAAGGTCAAGACATCATCAATTTTCAAGATGATTTGAGGTCTAAAACAGGAAGCAGCGTCAGCGAAAAATGGTTCTACACGTATATAAAAAACGAGCCAGAAAAGTTACCTAGAATTGATATTCTCAATATGCTATCTGTATATATAGGATGTGATCATTGGTCCGCTTTCGCGAAAGCGAATGAAGACTACCTCATGCCCGATTATAGTACAGCTTTAAAGAAAGACACAAGTAGCTCCATTGAAAATGTTTTAAAGATTCTATTGAGGGTAATAATCACAATCGCAGGAATGGCTATCACTTATATAGTCCTGAGTAATAAAGAATATGATTACAACTTTTGCCTAAAGGATTTTTATAGAAAAGAGGCTATAAAAAATGTCCCATTTACGATTTACAGAATTAATACGAATCAAAAAGAACGAATTGAGGTTAACGAGGATGGTTGTTTTTCTGGGAAAAGTGATTCTAAAAGCAATACATTCATCATTGAATCTCCATACTATAAAAATGATACATTAAGTCTTAATCTAGAACGTCTAGTAAGTAGAGATATTTATTTAAAACCTGATGATTATGCTTTAATGCTCGATTACTATTCTAATGGCGATATCAAAAGTTTAAAAAACCGTAGAAGACAACTGGACCAACTATTACATAAGGATGTTATTATTATGGAACTATTACCTTATGAAATAGGTGTAACCATATACGACAAACAACAATTTATTGATAAACTCACCACTCCTACCCAAAGCTTGAAAAACTATTAATAGTTGATACTGAATATGCTGGTGAACAAATCAAGAAAATAAAATACCGCATTAAGTCATGAGAAATTGGACCTTAATTTTTGTTTTAATATTATTTTCTTCTTGTAAGAACAACAACATTGCATTTGAAAGTGAAATTGATGATCCCAATTCTATTAATGACGCAAAAGCAAACGCTCCTAGCACCGAAGCAGTTTTAACAATGCGTAAAGTATTATTTTATGATGAAATGATACGGACCGAATTTAATGATATGATTGAGGCTCATAAAATCAGGTCTAAAGCCGATAGCATTAATATGATTTTCAAAGAAGATGCTTCTTTTAAAACCCCTCATAGTTCAGTGTTCAAATACTTAGATCTACACTCCATTGAAAAACCTGATCAAGATTACCCAGCAGATCAAATGGATTATGAGTTTTATTACCGTTATACTAAAGTTTTTTGGGATACTATAAATCAAAGAGAAATTAAAACTACTGGATTTATCGCCATAGATGAACAGCCACAAGTTATTGATAATGACACCATCAACTCTGTGAAAATTATTTGGTAATATAACCTTAGACTATTACAAGTTTTACACACTATAATCATAACCTATAACGCTATTGTGTTATAAGATTGTAAAACGCATTAAAAAACCGTCGCTCTGAACTACTTTTGCAGCCTGAAAAACAATACAATTTAAAACTAACAACAATGGCAATAGTAGGAAGACAGTTTCCAAGTATCGATGTAGATGCAATGAACGAAATGGGAGATACGTTTAAATTAAACGTTCTTGAAGAAGCAAAAAATAAGAACAAAAAAGTTCTACTTTTTTGGTATCCTAAAGATTTCACTTTTGTATGCCCTACTGAATTACATGCTTTTCAAACTGCTTTAGGTGAATTTGAAAAAAGAAATACCATAGTAATTGGTGCATCATGTGATACTCCAGAAGTACACTTTGCATGGTTAAATACTGCAAAAGATGATGGAGGAATTGAAGGTATTACTTATCCAATTCTTGCAGATACTAATCGTAATCTTGCAAACATGCTGGACATTCTAGATGTGGAAGAAGAATACAATGATGATCTTGAAGGTTATGTCCTTAAAGGTGATAATGTGACTTTCCGTGCTACATACCTTATTGATGAAGAAGGTACTGTATTTCATGAAGGTGTGAACCACATGCCAGTAGGTCGTAACGTAAATGAATTCTTAAGAATGATTGACGCTTACACTCACGTTCAAAAGAATGGTGAAGTATGTCCTGCAAACTGGAAGAAGGAAAAGATGCAATGAGTGCAGATCGCAAAGGAACTGCCGCTTACCTTTCTCAAAACTAATTATTAAATTAATTAAGAAACACAACAGGTCGTTTCTTTAAAACAGGTCTGTTGTGTTTTTATAATATAGTATCATATGCAAACTTTAGATCAAGATAACCTACAGGAAATCGTTGCAAACAACGATACTGTAGTTGTACAATATATGGCTAGCTGGTGTGGTAACTGCCGCTTAATGAAGCCTAAATTTAAAAAACTAGCTGCCGAAAATGAGAATACTACATTCTTATTAGTGGATGCAGAAAAATTCCCAGAATCACGTAAAATGGCAACTGTAGATAACCTACCTACGTTTGCAACTTTCAAAGGCGGTTCTTTTGTAAATCAAGTACAAACTAACAAATTTGAAAATCTTAAAGACTTAGTACATGAAGTTACCAATAATTAGACATATACAAAAAGGTACTACTCCAGAACAATTAGAAGCTACTCTAGAGGTTCTAGAACATTTTTCAGAACACAGATCTGTAACTGAAGAGGAAATGGATGTAGTAGGTGAATTAATCACCAATATATGTGGCGCTCTAGAAGTACACGCAAATGTTGCAAAAGGTATGAGCGGTATAGAAGCCGCAAACGCTTTTGCACAAAAAGTTATGGGATCTATAGACCAATAACGTTTAACATTATTATTAAAAAACCTCAAAACCCTTAACGTTTTGAGGTTTTTTGTTTGTAATATTATTAATTAAGCAATAATTTGATAATAAAAATGAGTTTTTCGTTATTTCTAGTTGTTGTTTTAATATTTTTGATTTCAACATATCCCTATATTATATGAAAAATCAATTACCTTTTCTTATCGCACTTTTAGGATTGAGTATGGCATCGGCTCAAAACTATTTAGACATTGCGCGACTTAATGTCTCTAATACAACGCTAGAAGATTTAGAACAAACCCATGAGACTAACATTACTAATGTCAATCTCGAGTTTCTTCTCCCTACTCCTATTAATGATAAAACAATATTGATTACAGGTCTTACAGCCGAGAATTCGAGCCTTGTTTTGAGCAATGGATTATCTAGAGAAAATTTGATAATGACTAGAATTAATTTAGGAGCAAAAATTTATCATTCCAAAAAATGGACTGGAACCTATTTATTATTACCCAAAATAGCTTCTAACCTTAATGAAGTTGCCAGTCAAGATTTTCAAATAGGCGCCATAGCTTTATTAGAATACAGACATAAAAATAGATTCAGGACAAAGTACGGTTTGTATAGCTCTTCAGAAGAGTTTGGCACAATAATTACACCATTGCTTGGAGTTTACTATAGAACACCTAATAACAAATTTTATATCGATGCTGCATTTCCTATACGTATGGAAGCAAACTATAACGTGACTAAGAAATTCAGTTTGGGAGCAGATTTACGAACCTCTGTTAAATCATACAATCTAGGATTAACTGATCGTTATGTACAAGAAGAGTCCATACGAGGTGGCTTATATGCTTCTTACTCTTTAATGGATGATAAACTTATATTAAGAGCTAAAGCAGGTCTAGACACCACAGACTATGGTCTTTATAATTCTGGCGACAGGATAGGTGCACAAATTTTAACGATCCAAGTAAATGGTGATGATCGAGCTCGATTAAATAATGAATTTGACAGCAGTGTATATTTTGGCTTTGATGCGATATATAGACTAAATTTATAAATTGACATATACCATACCATATGATTTAAACACCTTAAACTTAAAAATTTAAGGTGTTTTTATTTTAATACCTTTCTATCAGGTCTTTGATCACTTCTTCTCAAGTAAACTGCTGTGACAATCTCTGCGTCATCTACGGCTTCATCTTCCATCAACATGGTTTTGTGTGAATGACCTTGCGCTACTAATAAATCTGCATTTGCATCATTGCCTAAAATTGTCTTTTTACTTTGAATCGAAGTCAGAAAAATTAAAGTAAAGAAGTGGCTTCCTTTTCTTATCGTAAAATATTTATCCTTCGGCTTACCAGGAAGCGTCATCTTATCTATTAAAAAATCACCTTGATAAAGTTCTGCCGTTATTTCATTTCCTTTAGTATAGGATAAAAAGACTTGATTTCCTTCAGCGATATTTTGCTTTTTATCTTTGTTATGAAGACATAAGTCGTTCCATAGACTATTTTGATCATCTCCTTCTATTCTATTTTCATAAAGTCCAGTTAATGCGCTAGGTGTCAAAACCATTGGGTTTTCTTGAATTCTGTTTGCTAGGCTTGTTGAGGTATAGCAGCTACTTAACAAAATAGTCATCATTAAAATTGTAAAATATTGTCTCATAACATTAATTTTTGGTTGTTCATCTGTTATCAAAAAGCATGCTAAACTAATAGCGATTAAAAAAACACGTTACTGAACATATATTTTATCTTTGTAAAAAATATTATAAATGAAAAAGATCATAATCCTTTTAACCATAGCTATTAGTTTTAACAGTTGCGGTAGTCTCAATGAAATTGTTAATAGTATACCATCAGGCAGTGGTGGCGTTTTATCTCAAGCAGACATAGGCAATGGACTTAGACAAGCTCTTGATCAAGGAATTGACAAGGAAGTTTCTAAGCTTATGGCCACAGATGGTTTCTATAGAAATGAACTGGTTAAAATATTATTGCCAGAAGAATTACAAAAAGTAGACGATGGTTTACGTAAAATAGGTTTATCAAGTGTCGCAGATGAAGGACTTAAACTTCTTAATCGCGCTGCCGAGGATGCTACAAAAGAAGCACTTCCTATCTTTGTAGATGCTGTTAAAGGAATATCTTTTAATGATGCAAAACAAATTTTATTAGGTGATCAACGTGCAGCAACTTCTTACCTAGAAACGGCAACACAACAAGCCTTGTACGCAAAATTCAGCTATTATTAATAATAAACTGGGTGAAGTAGGTGCGACAGAACTATGGTCTGGTGCTATTAATAAATACAACTCTTTGCCATTAACTAGTGATGTAAATCCAGACTTAACTGATTATGTTACTCAAAAGGCACTTGAAGGTGTTTATAAAATGATTGCTCAAGAAGAAATTCAAATACGTAGTCAAGTATCATCTAGAGGTACAGATTTATTACAACGTGTATTTGCATTGCAAGACTAAATGTAACAGCCTTTTTACAATCAATTAACCTGTGTGAAAGAATATTATAGAATTTTGCCCTGCTGTTGAATCGTTATAATGGGTTAGTTAATAAAGGAAACCGTTTATATTAATGTTTTCCTTTTTTATTTAAAATCTCACGCAACCTTTTAAGGTTATCGACGTCTAGTAAGTGTATGTTTCGACATCATTAAGGGGGGGATTTTAAGAAGGCTGTTTCAATTGAAGCAGCCTTTTTTTTATGTAAAATGAATTGTGAACAAACTCACAATTGGTATTTTGTTAACCGTTATTAACTTTAAATGGGGGGGAAAATAATAGACAGCCTAGAATTAATTTTGTTGTCTAAATGATAAGATAAAATGAGTGACCGCACTTTAGATTTATATAAGAAAGAGCGTCTATACTGTTCTATGATTAGAAAGTCTTTTGACGTTGCATTAAAAGATAGAAATCGCAGTAAAGCTATTCTCAAAAAAGCAGAACAGCTTAAAGCAGAAATTATACAGCTCAAACAATCACTGTTTAATTAGACCTTAACTTTTTAAAATAGTTAGGTGCATCTATTAAACGGCTTCCGTACCATGAAAAATACGTCCCATCAACTGTTAGTAACATGGGACTTTTTAATTCCGCTTTCGCGAAAGCGTCTTCAATATCCTTCTTATCTGACTCACTGAAGGAATAAGGTTCTGATGAAAACAGAATAACTTCAGGATTTAAATTAACAATGTTTTGTAGTGTCAATTCTGGATAGCGACTTGCACCATCCATGATGTTTTTATAACCACCGCGCTCCATGATATCGTGAATAAAGGTATCGCTACCGACCGTCATATATGGATCTTTCCATATTAAATAGAGTGCGTTTAAAGAATTAAGGGATTCTTTATCAAAATGATTGAAGTTAATTTTAATCGCATTTACTAATGATTTTGCCTTATAACTGGTCCCAGTCATTTTCCCTATATCTGCAATCATTTCCATAGCGTCCTCTAAATTAGCAATGTCTGATACATAGGTAGGTGCAATTTCTTGACAAGCTAGAACAATCTCTTGTGTATTCTCTTCTTTATTGCAAATGATGAGATCAGGTTTCACTTCCCAGATACGTGAAGCGACTACCTTTTTAGTGCCACCTACTACTTTAATTTTATCAATTAACCCAGCTGGTATTCACAAAATCTAGTGATTCCTACTAGGTGTTCTTCAAGTCCTAATTCTACAAGAAGCTCTGTTTGTGAAGGTACTAATGATACAATGCGTAAAGGGCGCTGCGGCAAATCAACAGTGCGATAACATTGGTCAGTGATTGATATAAACATTAGTCAAGTGCGTTTTTAGTTACCCATAATTTATAACCGAAGATCATCATTTGCCATTTACTGGCCTTGCTTAAATCTAGTCGACGTTTTGTAAAGCTGGGTAAAACGGCTTTATTAACTCGGGCTAATATTTTAAAGAGCTTTTTTCTCATGATGCAAAGGTATCTTATTATCGATAGGTTCAATTCTCTAAATATAAAAAAGCCTGTCTTTAATTTAGACAGGCTTTTTAGGACTAATTAATTTTTGAATCTAGTTAGTTACTTACTGATGTCATTTTAGGACTTGACCCATTCTTGAAATAGTCAAACGTGAGTTTATTTATTCCTTTATTAGTAGCGATGGCATAATCAGTGCCTGCAAATTCTATTTTTAATTTTACAACTTTACCATTGCGTTCTTTGAAGGTTTTGATATTGAAAGAGTATCCTTTGGCTCTTACTTTCTCACCATACTTTTCCAACATCGCTTCACTAAAGTTCATAAGTGTATCTGAGGTTATAATTTCACTAGTTGTAGATTCACCATTACGAGAGTTAGCAATAATATGTTCTCTCCTTTTATTTATTTCATCCTTTTTCCTTTCTCTTTCTTGTAGTATAGCTGCACGTCTTTCTTCTATCCTCATGTTTCTATCTATTCTTATAGAATCTATAGAAACTCTTCTTTTTAAGCTATCTCTTTTAATGAAAGCTTGCTGTCTATTTTCAACTCTGCGTTGTAATAGTTCTTCTCTTCTCGATTCCATTTGATCTTTTTTCATAGCTCTTAAAGAATCCATTTCAAGTCGTCTTTGATCCATCAGTGCTCTTCTATCAACACTACTTGGCAATTCTTTAAGTTCTTCACCATCTTTAGTGGTAATTAGGATTACTCCATCTTCACCTTTTGCACCATATAAATCAGTTGCATCCTTACCTTTTAATACATTCATAGAGGCAACATTACTCATGTCCATATTACCGTTCAAAATTGATCGGTTAGACTCTTTACCATCGACTATTACTAACGGCTTTTCACCATTAGAATTATTCATGACGATATAACTTCCAGAACTTAAATTATTATTAGACTGCTCAAATCGTGAGTAATCAATATCATCTAAGTCATTTAAATCTGGCAACTCTTGATAATAATTACTTATTGAATCTGAATTGATATAAATTAAGGATTTTTGAATGTGTGATTCTATAGAGTCAAAATTGATATTCATAAGCTGCAAATCAATTTGATTCTGTAATGAATCCATATTGATACTACTCATTTTTATTGTTTGCATAATACTATCTACATTCGTTTGTGTAAGTCGACGATACTCATCAGGTGATAAGTTCATATACTTGACATCACCTAATTGATAGGTAGTTTGAGGTGCATCCTCGCAATTATTGAGCTTCCAGTTTTTGTGATCTCCTTTTATAGAACCGTTAATACATATATTCGGTATTGCGGTATCATTCTTATAGGTCTGTGATATTTTTGTTCCATCATTATCATCCAGTTCTATTTTAATAGATACCAGCTTTCCATCTCTATATCTAAGCTTACTATATTTAAAATCGACGTTATGAGATTCTTTTAAAAACTTTTTATGCTCTTCTAGAGACTCTTTGGTAGATGTAGGTGTGATTTTAATGTAAATATTGACATTTCTATGATCTAAACTTTCCCATTTAAAATCTTCGGTTTGCTCAATGTTTAAATCACCATAGGTCCAATCGTCTCCCATTTCTATATGCACTCCATCCTTATTTACGTACAAAGTTTCACTAGAGCTGTCATCATTGACCCATAGTTTTTCTTTACTCGCTTTAATAAGTAACAATTTAAATGGCTCAGTTCCTATAGTCATGTTCTTATTCCATTTTTTACCGGGGGGGAACTTTGTAGAGATACTTAAACGCTTTAATCCATTATTTTCATCACGTTCTTGATCGCTAAACCTTACTTGATAATTAGCATGTTTATTGATTTGAGAAGTATACGTAGTTAAATCTTCATCTGTCGTTGAGGCTTTGATATCGTATATCAATTCGTCAACAGTTTGAAAAGTAGAATCAGTATTTGACAGCATTACCGGAATGGTCGATTTTACTTCATTGCCTTCGTTAATTACAGTTGGACTATTTAATGACTTTTCTATATCTACTTCTAGATACTCAACTTCAGTAACGACATTAAAACTGTAGAGGAAAACGACAATTACTGGTAATATCAATGCATATTTATATGCGTTCCAGCGTGCACTGGCTTCCTTTTGTAACATCATAATACGTTTTTTAATAAATGGTGTGAAAAAATTATTAGCAAGTGATGGTTGTAAATGGAAGGCCGCACTGCTTAAAAGCGTGCGCTCATAGCTTACACCAGATTTAATTTGCGTTTTTGCTTCAGCATCAGCTATAAATTCTAGGTTCTCCCCCCCTATTTGTTTTTTCAACCACCACGATAGTGGATTGATCCAGAAGACTGCTCTATATAAATGACTTAACAACACATCAACACTATGCCATTGCCTAGCGTGTACTTTTTCGTGATCTAGAATGATGTCCAGTGCAGCACTAGATTTCTCATTTTCACTATAGCATATATAATTGAAGAAACTGAATGGAGTTAGCTTTCGCGAAAGCGTAACCATGACAAATTTCCCGCTCTTAACTACCCTACCAGTTCGTATCAATCGATATAACGAGCTAAGTTCTACAATCATTTTACCTAAAAAAAGGCAACTACTGCCAGGTATATAAAACCGAAAAATCGCCAGTAGTCAAATGGCGTTTCTACGGGAACTGCAGGTTGTTCTAACATCATTGCCATAGGTGTCACCATTTCTTGTGGTACAAAATAGTATTCTTGAACTGGTTGTTCTACATAAACAGTTTGTGTAATTTCTATAAGTGGAAAAACAATTGATGCGATGATACCTAGAAATAGAAACCAACGATTTGCTTGAAAAAAAGTCAAACGTCGCAGTAAAAAATGATACGTGAGGACAAATATGCTCAGTGCACCAGCACTTTTAAGTAAATATTCTATAACTGCTTCCATCTTATTTCTCTTTAGATTCGATCATTTCTAAAATTTCTCTCAGGTCTGCTGCGCTTATTTTTTCTTCATTCGCAAAAAACGAAACCATATTTTTATAACTATCATTGAAATATCTGGTCATCGCACTATTAACAAATGTGTTGCGATAAACTTCTTTATCTACAATAGGATAATAGCGGTGTGTTTTACCAAAAGCTTCATAAGCTACATATGCTTTCTCCTCTAGCTTGCGTACTATTGTAGACACGGTATTGTAATGATTAGTACCTGATAA
This sequence comes from Nonlabens ulvanivorans, assembly GCF_000755285.1. Taxonomy (GTDB): domain Bacteria; phylum Bacteroidota; class Bacteroidia; order Flavobacteriales; family Flavobacteriaceae; genus Nonlabens; species Nonlabens ulvanivorans_A. Next base: position 129,793 of record NZ_BBMK01000006.1, read on the forward strand.
GTGTGGTACAATCTCTTTTACAAATGCTTTCTCTAATTGCCAGAGCACTTGCATGATTTCTTCTTCTTTTTGTGTGAGCTTCTCCATATTCTATATTTTTTACAATCATCACTAATCGATGTTCAAACATATAACTATTTTTATAGTTATCAAACTAAAAACGTAGTTACTTAACTATTACTGTAGTTTTTAGAACAAAAAAATCCCGTACTTATGATAAGTACGGGATTTTATAGAAGTGTATTTTAAAACTAGTAAGCCGTTTGAACTCTAGCCCTATGATGGATTTCATCTAATTGAATTAATAAAACAGGGATTCCATCCTCACCTTCAAAACTGTAAATCTTATCTTCAATTTTAAAAGATATATTAGTAATGACATTGTTAGTATTACTTATATTTTCAAGAATACTACAATTGAATTCTTTTTTCTCTATCTCAGAAACAAGTTTTTGAACGTCCAGAGATTTTGAGTTTTTTGTTATAACGAACTCTTCAGTCAATTGAAAGGTCACTATAGCTACTTCATTATCAAATGATGCCGATGGATTGAGAAGATTACCTTCTTTATTAATGAGCATGCCATTGCTGTTTTTTAAAACCAATGATAAGCCGTCAAATTCAAAACTATAGGTATCGCCTTTAAGCATTGTTGTACCATTTTCTGGTTCATTTGCTAACGGTTTATCCAAAATCATAATAGTCTTATCTGAGGAATCATAGATAAAAGTCTTATCAGAATAGACTTTAAATAAACATTGCTCACCTGAGAAGAAGACTGTATTAGACTCTAAAGCAACATCTACACCTGCCGCATTTTGCTTCATTGCATTTAGTACATCGGCAGTGTTTTGCTCATCTTCAATTTTATTCCTTTCTTGAATAGTTGAGATAGACTGAACTTCTGATCGCGCATTATGAACTTGATTCTCTACAGATTCTGATACAATGATGACAACAGGCTTTTTAACACTATCTCTAGGCATAAATTGATTCTGACGACTAGCACGAACCTTTTTGAGAGAATCTTTTCTGTGTTTGGTTTGCAGGGCTATTTCTTCTGCTTTTAATCTTTCTAATTCCAGCTTTTCTTCTTTGACTTTCTTTAAGGAGTCTTTGCGTTCATTGTAATCCTTATTCACGGCTTGTGATAGTGTTGAATAGCCACCTGAAGATTGATTACGTCTTGAGTTTTCGCGAGCTTTTTGAGCAGCTTGCTTTTGATCATCTGCTACTTCATCATACTCTACTGTAATATCTTCTTTTACAAAAACATCTTTAATACGTTGCTTATATTGCTTGAGCTTTTCTACTCTAGCATTATATATTTTTCTTTCTTTTGCTTCTTGTACAGGATCACGATGCAGTATGGACGGACCATCTTCATCACAAGAACCTGCATAACTTACAATGTTTGTCACATTATTAATTACAATACACAAGTCATCTATTTCGGAGTTAGACTTAATAATGAATTTTGTGGAACGTTGTGTCTTTTCTTGAAAAGCAATACCTAGAACTATCACTTTTCCATTGCGTGCCTTATAGGAAATGAGTTGTGCATTAATTTCAAAAGACTCTTTTAACGTATCAAAAAACAAAAAGAGATCATCTTTACTGCTATTGCTATCTAACTTAAATATAGTCTGATTCACACCTTCAATATCTATGGTAGATAAAGAACTTGCTTGCGTGTAATTACTTAAAAATAAAACAACTGTAAAGACAGTCATCAATAATCTAGAGAACATTTTTATCTTTATTTATTCAGTTTGCAAAAATACACCGTTATAAATTTTAATAATTATTAGAATAATATAGTTATTGTTAAATCCACTAAATACATAACTTATAAGGTAAACGGCATTTAATTCTCCATCTCACTTACATTTACTCGATTGTTTCTCTTATCGATATCAATTAAAATGAATGAATTTGAGTCTAATACATTGAAAACAAATGACTCATCATTTATTCTAAAGACCAAATTAGTAAGTCTCCCATTTTCATTATATTCAAATTCTAACAATTCTGTATCAAACTGATATTGCTCGATTTGATTAAGAACGTTTTTTATTTCATCATCAGAAAAATGAATCTGTATTTTGAACCTATGCGTTGTTTTAAAATCTTGACTTTGTGAATCAGTACTATTAACTCCAGCACCTACCACTTTACCTTCTTCATCAATAAGTTGACCTTGCGAATTTTTAATTATGAGTAGATTCTCCGTAAATTCATAAGTAGCCTCTACTTGATTAACGATAACTTTACCACTTTGTGGTGCATCTGTCAATTCATCATCGATGGTTAATATTTTAGCACCAAATGCGTCATAAATAAAAGTACGCCCCCCCATAAATACTCTAAAGCTACACTGCTCTGCATTGAACATTAAATAGCCTTGCTCTATAATTCGGTCCTCTATAGCAATATATCCTTGTTCATTTGCATTAACCATCAGCTGCTTACGAGAGTCTGTCTGGTCCAGATCTTCTCTATACCTTTCACGTTCATCGATTAGCTCCTGTTCAGCTTTTAACAGCACCTCTCTTCTCTTTTCCTCTTCAATGAGACGTTCTTTCTCTAATTGTGCATTAAGTTCGTCTTGTAAAGCTTGTCGCTCTAGAGCGAGTCTATCTAATTCAAGCTGTCTTTCTAATCGTTTTAATTCTAGAGCCTCTTTTTCTTTCTTTACTCGTTCATTTTCTGCCTTAACTTGTTCTAGTCGTTCTGCTTCCAGTCTTTTGCGCACACGTATCACTTCTCGAGCACGTTCTTTTTCTTCCTCTTTCAATCGCAGCGCTTCTTTTTTATCTAGCTCTTTCCTGTAATCGTCGTTGTTCTTGTCGTTGTTGAGCAGCAAGCCGTTCTTTTTCTAGTGTTTCTAGTTGATTGCGTTCTTCCTGAGCGAGAGTTTCTAATCTATTAGTTTCAATAGCTATTTGTCTTTTTTCTTCTTCAAGTTTTGCAATACGTGCCGCTTCTGCTTCTTGCCTTCTAGCCAGTTGTCGCTCACTTACCTCTCTTAATTGCTGCTCTCTTTTCAAGGTCCTTTCTGCAATTAATTGCTCATTTTTAATACGGTTTTCTTCTTGTTGAGTCTCTAGTTTTGCTTTTCTAGCTAGCACATCAATACGTCGTTGCTCTTGTTGCTGTTTCACTCTCAATCTAGCTGCTTCAATTTCAGTATCAACCTTTGCCTTGCGTGCGGCAATAACATCTTGGGCAGCCTGCCGTGAATTAACCTCTACTTTATCTTCTTTTTTATTTGTTTCTTTCTCCTCAACCTCTGTAGAGTCTACCGTAGTCGCCTTGTAAAATTGATCATATTGAGAAGCCTTCACAGGAGTAACGGCTTTTAAGGCAACATCACATGGCGCAAATTCAACGATATTATTTAATGCAGGATTAAGAGTTAAGCAAATGGTATCAATACCTTTATCATTTTGAAGATTTAAAGGGAAAGCGGCACCATTTTGATCTGTAAGTGTCAGGTCTAATAATGTAATGACGCCACCATGACGTTTGTATCCATTTAATTTTGCCTTGACACTGTGATTGATAAAAAGCTCTTTGAAAAGTTCAAAAATCTCAGTTCGTGTAGAACTTTTATCTATACTAAAGGTTGCAATTTCTGTATTGGAGTAGATAGTATGTGCTATGGTTGCTGGTGGATCCGCTTTCGCGAAAGCGTAAAACCCAACAAATAACACGAACACTAACAACTTCCATTTCCCTACAAATGAAGTCATCGTCGTTTAATTTATGACACCTAAAGTAAACAAATAATCAAAAGCATCACTAATACCACTTTTAAAATAGAAGAATCTACATAAATAGGCGCTAAATGACACCAAAATAATATTGCCATTTCTATAAAGCGATTAACTTTGCAAGTTCATATTTTGTAGTTATGATTAAAATTACTTTACCTGACGGTAGTATAAAAGAAATGGAAAACGGCACCACACCTATGGATGTCGCGATGAGCATATCACAAGGACTTGCTCGCAATGTAATAAGCGCTAGCTTTAATGGAATTAAAGTAGAGACTAAAACACCACTTACAGAAGATGGTAGTTTAGTGCTCTTTACCTTTAGTAACCCAGAAGGTAAGGAAGCTTTCTGGCACTCAACATCTCATATCATGGCTCAAGCTATTGAAGAGTTGTTTCCAGGTGTAAGTTTAACAATAGGACCTGCTATAGATAATGGGTTTTATTATGACATAGATTTTAAAGAGCATTCTATATCTGAAAGCGATATCCCAAAGATAGAAGCACGTATGCTAGAAATAGCTCGTGGTAAACATGAGTTCACCATGCGCAGTGTTTCTAAAGCAGATGCCCTTCAATTTTATAAAGATCAAAACAATCCTTATAAAGTAGAGCTTATTGAAAACTTGACTGATGGTGAGATTACCTTCTGTGATCATGACACTTTTACAGATTTATGTCGTGGTGGTCATATTCCTAATACAGGGATTATAAAAGCTGTAAAATTATGAGTATTGCTGGTGCATACTGGCGTGGTGATGAAAAAAATCCACAACTTACTCGTATGTATGGTACATCTTTCCCTAAACAAAAGGATCTTAAAGAATACCTAGAATTACTAGAAGAGGCTAAAAAACGTGATCATAGAAAACTAGGTAAAGAGTTACAACTTTTTACTTTTTCTCAACGTGTAGGTCAAGGGTTACCGTTATGGTTACCTAAAGGCGCTGCGTTGCGTGAGCGCTTAGAAGACTTCTTAAAGAAAGCTCAGAAAAAAGCTGGTTATGAAATGGTAATCAGTCCACACATAGGTTCAAAGGAACTCTATGTTACTTCTGGTCACTATGAAAAATATGGTGCAGACTCATTCCAACCTATAAAAACTCCTAACGATGATGAAGAGTTTTTATTAAAACCAATGAACTGTCCACATCACTGCGAGATATATAAAAGTTCACAATGGTCCTACAGGGATTTACCAAAACGTTTTGCAGAATTCGGTACCGTATATCGTTATGAACAAAGTGGTGAATTACACGGATTAACTCGTGTGAGAGGTTTTACACAAGATGATGCACACATTTTCTGTATGCCAGAACAGCTTGATAAAGAGTTTAAAGCTGTTATTGATTTAGTTCTCTATGTATTTGGATCACTAGGATTTGAAAACTTTACCGCACAGGTAAGTGTTCGTGATCCAAAAAACCAGAGAAATATATAGGTGATATTAAAAATTGGGAAATTGCAGAAAATGCAATTATTAGTGCTGCAAAAGACAAAGGTCTTAATTATGTGATTGAAGAAGGTGAAGCTGCCTTTTATGGTCCTAAACTAGACTTTATGGTCAAGGATGCCCTAGGGCGCAGCTGGCAATTAGGTACTATTCAAGTAGATTACAATTTACCAGAACGTTTTGACCTATGGTACAAAGGCGCTGATAATGAATCACATAGACCAGTGATGATTCATAGAGCACCATTTGGTAGTATGGAACGTTTTATAGCTATTTTATTAGAACATACTGGCGGTAACTTCCCATTGTGTTGATGCCAGAGCAGTGTACTATTCTGTCTCTCAGTGAGAAATATGAAAATTATGCTAAACAAGTGGCAAATTTGCTAGAAAATAACGAAATTCGCACAACGGTTGATAATCGTGCCGAGACCATGGGTAAGAAAATCCGTGAGGCTGAGATGAATAAGTTACCCTACATGTTAATCGTAGGAGAACAAGAAGAAAAAGACGGCACAATTTCTGTACGTAAACATGGTGGAGACGATTTAGGAAGTATGAGCGTAGAAACATTCAGCCAGCTTATAAAAGATGAAATTGCCTCGACAATAAAAACATTTGAAGTTTAATTAAAATTATTTAGCCATAGCAATAAGAAGACGCAGAAGCCGCGGACCGGCTCGTATTATCAAAGAAGACAAGCACGCGATTAATGAGAAAATCCGCGCTAGGAAACTACGCCTTGTAGGTGAAGGAGTTGAACCACAAGTAATTGACACTCGTGACGCGCTTGCAAAAGCACGTGAAATGGAGTTAGACCTTGTAGAGATTTCACCTAACGCAGATCCGCCGGTAGCAAAAATCATGGACTACAAAAAGTTTGTCTATGAACAGAAGAAACGTGAAAAGGTGATGAAGGCGAATGCCTCAAAAGTAGTCATCAAAGAAATCCGTTTTGGACCTAATACGGATGATCACGATTACGAGTTTAAAAGAAAACACGCTGAAAAAGTTCCTAAAAGAAGGAGCAAAATTAAAAGCTTATGTATTCTTTAAAGGTCGTTCTATTATCTACAAAGATCAAGGAGAGATTCTATTATTAAGACTTGCTCGAGACCTAGAAGAACTAGGTAAAGTTGAGCAAATGCCTAAACTAGAAGGAAAACGCATGAATATGTTTCTTGCGCCTAAGAAAAAGTAGGTAGGTATCAATAAAAATACTATTTTTGCAGTCCTCAAATCGAGGGCTGTTTTATTTAAACAGCTTTCGGGCTGAGAACGCGAGAACTAAAAAAGGAAATTATGCCTAAAATGAAAACTAAATCTAGTGCTAAGAAGCGTTTCAAGCTTACTGGTACTGGTAAGATCAAAAGAAAACACGCTTTTAAGAGTCACATCCTTACTAAGAAAAGTAAGAAGCGTAAACTAGCTTTAACACACGATGGACTTGTGCACAAAGCAGATGAAAACAATATCAAGTTACAATTACGTCTTAAGTAAGACAATTTTGTAAACCTTGATGGTTTATTAATTAATAACAAACCCAGTAGCAAGGCTTGTCAAGAATTCATTATGAATCGCCTTCTATTAAAAAATTAAATTATGCCTAGATCAGTAAATAGTGTGGCTTCAAGAGCCCGCAGAAAAAGAGTGCTTAAACAAGCAAAAGGTTACTTCGGACGTCGTAAAAACGTATGGACAGTAGCAAAAAACGCAGTAGAGAAAGCAATGTCTTACTCTTACCGCGATAGAAGAAATAAGAAAAGAACTTTTCGTGCTTTATGGATCACGCGTATCAACGCTGGAGCTCGTATACATGGAATGAGCTACTCAACCTTCATGGGAGCTGTTAAGAAGAACAACATCGAGTTAAATCGTAAAGTTCTTGCAGACTTAGCAATGAATCACCCAGAAGCTTTTGAAGCTGTAGTAAACAAAGTAAAATAAATTAGGTTTAACAACCTCTCGCAAATAAAGAATCCCATCAGCAATGATGGGATTTTTTTTATTTTAAAAAATTAATTTTGCAAGCTATTATTCATTTTCAGCTACACGAGATAGCATTTTCATTTCTTCACTACCCTATTCTATAGTTTTTCAATAATGTCCGTTTTCCGTTCTCAAGTAAAATCTTGCGCTCTTCCTTTACAATTGGAAAATAGATCATACGAATTTAGGCACATAAACAATTCAACTTAGAAAATTAAACCCTATAAAACACAGATCAGCTTTACATAAATTACTAACACTATATCAATAGATGAGCATCATGTTAATTGATATGGTAAACTCCTCCAATATTTAGGTTGATAAAATTACCAGCACTTAATTGACTACTTAAATCCCAATTATTAAAATGATAGGTAGCACCTAAATCCACTTTATAGCTATGCTGCGTTTCACTTAAAATCTCGAGAAATCCATTTAATGTCTGAAGAAATAATCCATCATCACCGCTTAATTCATAATCAATCCAACTGCGATTATAAGCAACGCCTGAACTAAAGGTCCAGTCCCCATAATCCTTACTCGCTATTGCCTGAAACAGTATTGCATGAGCATCGACCAGCGATCCATCAATAACCGCCAGTGGCTGTGAGATACTATCTGAACGTAGTTCATAAGGATCAAAAAATAAATTTAAATCAAATAAAGAATAACTGGTTAAAAATGCTAACTCAACAGGACGATCACCCTTGAATAAATATTGTGATAAATTATGTTTTACTCCAATTCCATAAATTGCATAATCAGATTTATCTATTTTTATATTAGGTGAATATCTTAACAGAAGCTCTGTTTCTTGCCACAACCCTACTCCTACTTGTAAGAATGGGTATGCTAAGAATCCCGTATCAATACCTTCAAAAGCCTGAAACTCGTACTGATCACCATCTATCGTAAAATCAAAAAAAGTACTTTGCTCACCACCCAAAGTTGTAGGTATAATTGTAGACTCTCCATCTCTAATAGTCAAATTCAATAACTCATCATTATTAATTTGAAAGGTTTTTTTCCAGATGGAAAACTAATGCATTGGCATGTAACGCAACAGTTACCTTATACTTATCTAACGTTCTTGCGCTATGATACCAGCCGGCACTAGATTGCATTACCGATGCCTCTGCTGCTGGTTGTACATACCTATCCGAGATAAGCAGCATATCGGTAAGTACTTCTCCCAATTCGTTACTTTGAGATTTTGAAAATTCCGCTTTCGCGAAAGCGAAAACACAACAAAGAATAGTAACTTTAAATTTCATAAGGCTGATAATAAGCCGGTGAAAATAAATAAAAACAAATTATGATAGTTTCAACAACTGATTTTATACCTGGAAAAGAGATAGAAGCGATATTAGGAGTCGCAAGAGGTAGCACCGTTAGAGCTCGTAATGTAGGTAGTGATATATTTGCCGGATTAAAAAATCTAGTAGGTGGAGAAATCGATGAATACACAAAATTACAAGCGCATAGTCGAGATCAAGCCATGCAACGAATGGTAGATGACGCTAGAAGACTAGGTGCAGACGCTATTATCAATATAAGACTTACATCTTCAATGGTCATGCAAGGAGCTAGTGAGATCCTAGCTTATGGCACCGCAGTTAAAATAAAATAAGATGGCAGCTCTATTTATAATGTTACTTTATCTAGCAGGAATTATAGCTTGCGTAGGAATCGTTATTTATCTCATCATAAAAAGAATTGAGAAAAAAGGAAATGAAGGTTTTGAAGAACGAGACTGGTAAAGTAAATAAGTGTACATACCTATCACTTAATAAACCTATTTTTGCATTTTAAAACTTGCTATTGTGCGCATAGATATCGTTACCGTTTTACCAGAGTTGATTAAAAGTCCATTTGAAGCCTCTATTCTCAAAAGAGCCATTGAGAAAGGTCTTGTAGAAGTGCATATGCATGACTTAAGAAAGTATGGACTCAATAAATATAATCAAGTTGACGACTATCAATATGGTGGTGGCGCAGGCATGGTTATGATGATAGAACCATTAGACAAAATCATTACTGATTTAAAAAGTGAACGTGAATATGACGAAATCATTTATATGACACCTGATGGCGAGACCCTAAATCAAGGTATTGCAAATCACATTTCTCTCAAAGAAAATTTAATGATTATTTGTGGTCATTATAAAGGTATTGATCAAAGAGTGCGCGATATGTTTATTACAAGAGAAATCTCTATCGGTGATTATGTATTAAGTGGTGGCGAGTTAGGCGCAGCTGTTTTATGTGATTCTATTATAAGATTAATTCCTGGCGTGATTAGTGATGAGACTAGTGCATTAACAGATAGTTTTCAAGATGGCCTTCTTGCACCACCGGTTTATACCAGACCTGCAGAATATAAAGGTCATAAAGTTCCTGAAATCCTATTGAGTGGTAATTTACCAGCAATAGATCAATGGAGAGAAGACCAAGCAATAGAGCGCACCAAGGATAGACGACCTGATCTTTTAAGCGATTTTTAACGTTTAGTATTTGACAAAATGTTGTAGCTTTACTTTAATATGTAGATAAACATGAAACAATTTTTACTTTTTATATTTTTAATTGCTTTTACAAGTCCTGTATTTACAGATGCTGCTCCTGTAACTGATACTATTGTTTCAAATAATTCTAGAATTAATATTGAGGACGAGTTTACAATTTTAACTAATCCTATAAAAAATGGTGTATTAAAATTAAGAGTAAATCGCACTAGTACTAAAAGTGTAGGTATTACAATCATCAATTCTTTAGGAGAGCAAGTTTATAACGCAAAAAGCGATTTGAATAAACAAGTTATCGATTTTGACGTATCAAAGCTTGCAGCAGGTATCTATTTTTACGTATACAGAGTGATACCCAGAGTACTGTAAAAAAGCTGATCATACAGTAAGTAGACATAAACTGCATTATTTTCTTTAAAAACATTTGTTACAGTAAAAGAAGTTTGTATTTTTGCAGCTCGTAAAAATTAACCTCTGACGATCTTCGTGAATGTTACTCTTTACTTAAACAAATTAATTCCCATTCAACATGGAACAGTTAGTAAAATTCGTACAAGACGAATTCATTGAAAAGAAAGATTTCCCTAAGTTTGGTGCTGGTGATACAATCACTGTGTACTATGAAATTAAAGAAGGTGAAAAAAGCCGTACACAGTTTTTCCGTGGAGTTGTAATCCAAGTAAGAGGAACAGGTGCTACAAAAACCTTTACTATTAGAAAAATGAGTGGTAACATAGGTGTAGAGCGTATCTTCCCTATTAACCTTCCAGCAATTCAGAAAATTGAATTGAACAAAGCCGGAGCTGTGCGTAGAAAACGTATTTATTACTTCCGTGAACTTACTGGTAAGAAAGCCCGTATTAAAGAAGCTCGTAGAAAATAATCTACTAGATCTTATTTATATTAAAAAAGCTGTCCTAATGGGCAGCTTTTTTATTCAAATTATTTAGATCTAACAGTGTTCTTTTGTCCAATTTCAACATGCATTGTACATTCACTTATTACAATGATAAAAAAGCACTATTTTAACTAATAAGCTTATGGTAATTAGGTTTTAAATAAGCCTGTTAAATATTATATTTGCTAGACTGCTCAAATCTTATATTTTGAGATTTTATTACTAATTAAAAATCACATTAAATGTCCAAGACACCTACTATAATTTACACTAAAACTGATGAAGCACCAGCTCTAGCTACAGCTTCTTTTTACCTATTGTAAAAAATTCATTGCTCCTGCAGGAATTAACATAGAAACTAAGGACATCTCACTTGCTGCACGTATCCTTGCTGTTTTTGCAGATCGCTTAGAAACAAATCAGCAAGAAGAAAATGCACTTTCAGAACTGGGAGAACTGGTAAAGCAACCAGATGCTAATGTTATAAAACTTCCTAACATTAGTGCTTCTGTTCCACAGCTTAACGATGCCATTGCAGAATTACAAGGAAAAGGTTTTAATCTTCCTGATTATCCAGAAGATCCTCAAACAGATGAAGATAAAGACTTTAAACAACGTTACGATAAAATAAAAGGTAGTGCTGTAAATCCAGTTTTAAGAGAGGGAAACTCTGACCGTAGAGCTCCTAAGCCTGTAAAGATGTATGCTCGCAACAATCCACATAGCATGGGTGCTTGGAGTAAAGATTCTAAATCTCATGTATCAACGATGGAACATGGCGATTTTGCTCATAATGAGAAAAGTTTTACAGCCAGTAAAGACACTTCTGTAACTATTCAACTTATTGATAAAGCAGATAGAACACATATCCTTAAGAAGGATCTTGCTTTATTAAAAGGTGAAATTCTAGACGCAACTTACATGAGTAAGACTGCATTACTAGAGTTTTTAGAAGAACAAATTGATGACGCTTTAGAAAAAGACGTGCTTTTCTCTTTGCACATGAAAGCTACTATGATGAAGGTTTCTGACCCAATCATCTTTGGTCATGCGGTAGAAGTGTTCTTCAAACCATTATTTGATAAGTACTCAACTGTTTTCAACAAACTAGGTGTGGACGTAAATAATGGTTTTGGTGATTTATTAAGTAAACTACATGAATTACCAGAATTAGAAAGAGAAGAAATTCAAGATGAAATACGTAATGTATTAGAATATAGACCATCTCTAGCAATGGTTAATAGTGATCACGGTATTACTAACCTTCATGTACCTAGTGATGTTATTATTGATGCTTCTATGCCTGCGATGATTAGAAATTCTGGTCAGATGTGGAATAAAGATGGAGAATCTCAAGACACTAAAGCAGTTATACCAGACAGTTCTTATGCTGGTATCTATGCAGCTACAATAGATTTCTGTAAAGAAAATGGGGGGGCATTTGACCCTAAAACTATGGGAACCGTACCTAATGTAGGTCTAATGGCGCAAAAAGCTGAAGAATATGGTTCACACGATAAAACATTTGAAATCGGATATGGCGGAACCGTTCAAGTTGTAGATGCAGATGGAACTGTTTATCTAGAGCATGAAGTAGAAGCTGGAGATATATGGAGAGCCTGTCAGACTAAAGACGCTCCTATACAGGATTGGGTAAAGCTAGCAGTAACTCGTGCTCGTGCAAGTCAAACGCCTGCAATATTCTGGTTAGATAAAAATCGTGCTCATGATGCACAGATTATAGAAAAAGTAAATCTGTACTTGAAAGATCATGATACTACAGGATTAGATATCTCTATCGCTTCACCTATTGAAGCAACAGAACGTACGCTACGCCGTATGAAAGATGGTGAAGACACGATCTCTGTAACCGGTAACGTATTACGTGATTATAACACCGACCTCTTCCCTATTCTAGAGGTAGGTACCAGTGCAAAAATGTTATCTATCGTTCCATTAATGAATGGTGGTGGATTATTTGAAACAGGTGCTGGTGGAAGTGCCCCCCCAAAGCATGTTCAACAATTTGAACAAGAAAACCACTTAAGATGGGATTCTTTAGGTGAGTTTCTTGCTCTTGCTGTATCCTTAGAACATTTTGCTGTAAAATATGACAATCAAAAAGCTCAAATTATTGCCGATGCATTAGATGCTGCAACAGAGAAATTCTTACTAAACCGTAAGTCTCCATCTCGTAAAGTAAATGAATTAGACAATCGCGGTTCACATTATTACCTAGCATTATACTGGGCACAAGAACTTGCAGGACAATCAAAAGATGCAGAATTAGCAACTGAGTTTGCTACACTTGCAAAATCACTTGCTGATAACGAGACTAAGATTAATGAAGAGCTGATAGCCGTACAAGGTAAGCCTATGGACATAGGTGGATACTACAAAGCAGATCCGATAAAAGAAGAAAAAGCGATGCGCCCGAGTGCAACATTGAATTCTATCATTGGATAATTTATATTTATCTATAAACTTTAAAGTCCTGATTGTCTTCAACCAGGACTTTTTTTATTTTCTTAGGATATACATTTGAGAATTTAAAATTTACAGTTGAGCAACCTGAAACGTCAGGTATCCATGTAGCTGCTTATCTTTATTAAAATTAATCTCATGTTATTATATACTAATTCTTATTATTTCTTAATGTATCTGCATCTTGGGACTGTAGTTCCTTGTATATTCCTAGGTGCTTATTTACTATTCTTTAGAAAGGGAAATTCTATACATAAAACATTAGGAAAAATATACATGACATTGATGATGATTACAGCAATCGTCTCTTTGTTTTTACCAGCATTAGTAGGACCACAATTTTTAAATCACTTTGGATGGATTCATTTATTTAGTTTTCTGACACTTTACTCTATTCCTACGGCGCTTATAGCCATTAAACAAGGTAAAGTGCGCAAGCATAAAATTAAAATGATTATGCTCTATGTAGGTGCTATAATGATTGCAGGAGGCTTTACATTAGTTCCTGGCAGGTACCTGCATGGTATATTTTTCGGATAATTATTTTATACCGCTTTCGCGAAAGCGTCCTTAAAAATACTGACCAATTCCAAAAACAAACCCTTGTGTTGAACCAGGTGTAATACCTATTCCATAATCAATACGTAATATCGCATTAAAAATTCGTTTGTGCATAAAACGAACTCCTAATCCTGGATATACGCGTACATTATTTGAGTTAGTAAAATCTGAAAAAGAACCACCTGGATTGCGCCATGTTCCTGCATCTACAAAAGCATTTCCTTGCAGTACAAACCATTCTTTATCAATTAGACTATGCCTATACTCTGTGTTTATCACAGCAGATCCAGTTCCTCGATCTATTAAATTACCAACTCCACGTACATTCAGATTATTATCAACAGCAAATGGTGCAAATGGAGATTCATCATTTGTAGCCAGACCTAGTGTTAATCTAGTAGCCCAATTTCCTCGTTTCTTTATTCTTTTAAAATAAGTTAAATCATTTCTAACGATTAAAAAACTAGGTAGTGTTCTATTCGTACTTTCTACATATTGTGCGTTGAACACATTTCTAAAACCTTCACTGTACTGATAATAAAAATCAACACCATTATATTCGTAGATAAATTTTAATAAATGCTTATCAACATCGAGGTTTAATGGTGCTTGATTACTGATAGTACCAGATTTATAATCATATTTCTCTGTAAATAAACTAAAACCTAATTCTACTCTATTTTTTAGGTTGAATTGGTAAAGACCAGAAAGCTCAATAGAATTATTATTGTACCTATATAAAGCAGTTCCTTCATTAAAAAACACAGGCTCTTCAGTTGTCAAGTTTTGATAATTAACAGCTAGACCTATATGCTTATTAAATAGATACGGTGCTCGTATTCCTGCTCCATAAGAATCATAGATATCTCTTAAATAATGACCACCTAAAGAGATACCGCGCCCTAAAGCATTAAATTCTGCAATACCGATACGATAAGCCACTTCATCATCATTTGTGGTATAAAAATTAAAAGATGGTATGATGGTGAAATTTTCTTCTACGCCATACACTATTTTATATCCTTGATCAGTTAGATGAACTTGATAATATGCATGGGCAATTCCTGCTTCTCGTTTAAGGCGCAAGACATCACTTTTAAGGGTAAGGCTATCTAATGATTGCCCTATTTTAAGATCAATTAGTGATGTAATATAGCCTGTTTTAGTCCTTTTATTATCCTGAATAACAATCTCGCTGATCACTTGTGATAAAGCATAGGGCGCGATAATAAAAAATAAAAAAATGGTGGTTAGTTGTGTCCTCATATTTACTTTACAAATCGCAGACCTATATTAAAGGTTTGCCCTAGTCCTGTATCATTACCTCTTATAAAATTGGTGTATAAGGATTCGATATTAAGTTCATCTGTCAGTTGATACTTAACTCCAGTTCCTATGGCGGTAAAATCTTGAGTAAAGTTATTCCCTAAATCAATACGCTGTGAATGTTGCGCCAGCGCTAATACGGTAAACTTAGAAGATGGAAAATAACTTAAAAACACACCAGGAGTAAGATTTAAACTATTATTGGCAAAGCTCTTATCTTCATCACCAAAGTTGAGTTCAGAATTAAGTTCACCGAAGATTTGCCATTTATTACCATCAAAGGTATAATCATAGAAAAATCTATTTTGCCAAGTAAAACCATTTTGGTCTAGAAAGACACCGTTATTATTATTGATAGGGGGGGCAAAATCTTCTGACTCATTATCGACTAAAGGAATAAAAAGTGAACTTTGTATCGAGAAATTATTGATTTTTGAAAAAGGTACAAATTTCACTGATGGTGCGATAGATGTAAGACCAGAACGTGCTGTGCCATATTCACCATCAAATGAGAAAACATCTAGAGCTGCTCTATCTGCAACCACATTACTACGAGCTTCAAGGATCAATCCTACATTCCATCTTTTATTTGTGCCAATACCCGTATAAGCCTCTAAGGTTGATGTAAAAAAGGTTTGTCGATCTTCTCTTCCATTAGAAAATGTACTTCTAGTCTGAGTATATAAGTTATTGAACCATTTAACGTCATACTGTCCTTTACCTATTAATTTTGAAGGTGTTAATGTTTGAATAACCGAACCTTTAGGCTCATCATTCATATTCTCTTGTGCCGAAGTTGATAATCCTAATATTAAGGCTATTAGAACAAAAATTTGATGGATTGATTTCATGGATATAGATACTTTAATGTTTGATTAATTATTGTTTATTTACTTTCCAGTTATAGGTATAAAAAGAAAGTTTGGCGTTTTCTGGAAGAGCTTGCTTCCTGTATTTCGAAATAAATTCTAGTATGCTTTTTCCTGAAGCAGTAAAGTCTTCTTGATACCATTCAAAGATTTGTGATACTGCTACTCTATTTTTCTTAATTTGTATAAATTGATCGTCATTTAGAGCCTTAATGGTTTGTTGTTCTAGTTGCTTTTCTAATGTTGCTGGACGATATGATTGATTAATTAAAGGTGGACAACCTAGGGCACCACATACTAATACAAAGTGAAATCGAGCATCATGGAATGCGGCTCTAAGCTTTTTACTTTCTATATCATTCAATGTCAAAGACTCTCCAGCTACTTTTCGCTTTATTGAATCAAAAAAGCCTTTTTTATCTAATGGAGATGATAATTTATCATCTACAATACCTTTTATTACATAAAGGTTATAAGCATTAATATAAAAAGCTTGATAATCTAAAGAATTTGATTGATCAACTTGTGCGTCTTCAATCATGCCTATCAATTTATTTAGTTGAGATGGCTCTTTTGATATTGATTCATAATCAACTAAGCCATTTTTCACATGAGCGTGCAAAAACATATTAGCCTCATTATAAAAATTATCATTCACTTTATCGGTGGCAGATATAGTTAGACTAATAAAGAATAGTATAGTGAGTATTTTTTTCATAACAGATTTATTATTAAATATTTATATGACAAATGTAAATCGCGGTTTAGGCTTGTTATTTTATGATAATGCCTAATAGGTGTTATATTATTCCCGATGGCAATGTGACATTTATCCCGATTTGTGATGACAAACTTATACGTCTAAGATTTCAATAAAGTTTCAAAGAGTTAACTAAAGTATCACGGTATGATTTTTATAATTGAAGAGCATAAAAAAAGCGACCCGATTGGGTCGCTCATATCAATTGATGTAAATTTTTATTCTATATCCTTCTCTAAATGATGATCTTGATAACCATCTTTAAAAGTTAACGCAGTCGTATAATCATCTTTTAATACTCTATATACAGATATGATTAAAGAAGCCTGACCTAGTACGACTAATGAAAATACCCATTTGAAAGTCACATTGTAAGATGATAAAATGGTTATCAAGACTAAAAATGCAGTGGTGAAAATCACCCAACGTATCGCTTTGTTTTTCATATTGTTTAATTTCCTTAAAATTAAACAGTTATTGACAAAACCAGCGTTAATGTTTAACTAATTAAACAATAAAATAAACAAAAATTAATTTGGATACCATTCTAGTTGTGTTACTTGAATATCGCTATTTCCAATGTTCACTAATTCTTTAAACTTAATCACATCTGATTTACCTTCAGTTCCTCTATAATGATAAGGATAGACTTCAACTGGGGGGGCAAAGTCAAGTACCGCGTCAGCTGCGTTTTCTACCGTCATAGTATATGGTAAATTCATACATACAAAGGCCTTATCAATACCTTGAAGAGATCTCATTTCTGGAATATCTTCTGTATCACCAGATATGTAAACTTTATATCCATTCTTTTCAATTACATATCCGTTACCTCTTCCTTTTTCATGAAACTTAAGACGTTCTTCTGTGAGGTTATACATAGGTATTGCGGTCACTTTAAAACCATCGAAACTTGTGGATTGATCATTATGTATTACCTCAGCATCACTTTGATCATCTTTTATTTTTTCATTAACGGCTTCAGGCACAATTAACAAAGACCCTTCACTTCTTATTCCATTTAATGTTTCTAAATTGAGATGATCACCATGTATATCTGTTATTAGAATGACATCTTCTTCTGGCATGCTTTGAAAAGCTTCTATTCCTCCTACTGGATCAATATAAAATACTTTATCATCCCATTTCATCGCAAATGTCGCATGAGAAATCGGCATTATTTCTATATCAGGTTGATAACTATCAGTAGAGGCAACCTCATTTTGCACTGTTGATTCTACTTCTTTTGTGGTTTCTTTTTTACAGCCTGCTAGCAGAGCAATAAGACTGATAGATAGTATGATATTCTTCATAAAGACAATTGTTTTAAGATTCAAATTTCGCGAAAGCGATATCTATTACCAACCAATTAAGAAGGATTTATCACAATCAATTTAAGACAGACTGAATAGAGATAGCAAAATTAACCTTTAGTTAAAATATACGCACATCTTTTAGCACATTGGTTATGAATCAATTAAACAACTCAATAAACATTTAATTAAGACTCTTAACCTTAGAGTAACGAGCAGCTCCATATAGATTACAAACACTTAAAGATTCATTGATTTTGATATTTAAACATTGCTGGATGGTACGTTTACTTTTGCCACAACTAAAAAAATCATAACTCATGAAAACAAAATATTTACTCTTTTCTGCCTCATTGTTAACCTTACTAGTAAGTTGTAATAATGATGATGATAACACAACAAATGGTGCCCAAGGAAAGGATATTGTGTTACAATCTCACTCCACCACACCTAACTTTCTTAAAACAACATCTTCTTTTAGTAATGTAAATGTCTATCCTATTCTCTCTAGTGCAGATCAATTACCAGACACTCCTAATTTTATCTATGGATCAATGGCAGACGGAGCTGGATTAATGTACAATCAACAAGATGATAATTTTATGTTGATTAACAACATTGAAGCAGATTATTCAATCGCTCGCATCACATTAGACAAAACATTTAAGCCTGTTGCAGGAGAATATATCCTTAATTCAGACGCCACTGCTGCAACAGCACAATGTTCAGGTTCTTTAATTACACCAGAAGAGCATGGTTTTGGCCCATTATATTTATCTGGTGGTGAATGGGGGGGCGGCGCATCAAAAGGTGTTTTTGTGACTGAACCTTTTAAGCCTAGCTCTTCTCGTACTACTCCAGAGATTCTAACAGCAATGGGACAATGGAGCACAGAAAATGCTGTGGCTATAGGAAAGGATGCTTATGATGATAAAACAGTAGTTTTTATAGGCGATGATCATTCAGATAACAGCTTCCATCAGGTCAACTTGGGATGTATGTGGGTGATCGTGGTGATTTATATAGTGGTAAACTATACGGATTAAAAGTAAATACCGCTGGAATCAACTTTGAAGTAGACATGGTAGAAGGAGAAACATATGATGCAGAATTTGTAGAACTGAATCAAAGAAACATTGATTTACTAGATGCTGAAGCTAAACAGAAAGGCGTTATGGGATTCTCTAGATTAGAAGACATCGACTGGAGAAGAGGTAGCGACGACAATCAAAGAGAGATATATTTTGCAGTTACAGGACGCCTTAAAGCGGATCTAGTAGGTAAAGGATCTCTTTATGGTAGAATTTATAAAGTAGAACTTAATGAAAATGACCCTACAGGTCCTGCAAAAATTACTTGCGTATTAGATGGTGATAAACAAGACGGAAAAGCGTGGGGGGGTTTTCATAGTCCAGACAACATTTTAGTAACAGAAAACTATGCTTATATCCAAGAGGATCCTAATGGATACTTTGATGATGCTGCAAGGACACACTATGCTAGATTATATCAATACAATTTAAATACTGGAGAATTAAAAACAGTGTTAGAATGTGATCAAGTAGCTGCAGCTGCAGCAGGAATAGGAACTGAAAACAGCATCTGGGAAATCACCGGTATGATTGACATATCAGAAACTATAGGTGTGGACAATACATTTCTAGTAATGACTCAAAATCACGGATGGGAACCAGCAGACGGTAGTGCTTTCACAGATCCAACTGCGGTATCCGATGTAGCTTCTAGTCGTAAAGAAGGTAGTATGATGTATGTAATTTCAGGATTAGAAAGATAATATGAAAGAAATAAAAATGTTTTTAAATAAGGCCTGTATCATAACAGGTCTTATTTTTTTATTGACCTCTTGTAATCAAAATAAGGATTATAGTATTAGTGAGCCTGTTAATCAAAATCAAGCCTTACAAGATCTTTACATCAATGACATTAATGAATGTAAATTCTATACTGCACAACTGTCCATAACAAAAAAAAGAGATTCGCTAGAATTTTATTTCTTAAAAGCTAGAAACTCCTTTAAAAAAGTTGAGCCTATATTATCATTTCACGATATCAACAACTATAATTTTTTAAACGCTCCTAATATTCTCAAAGTAGAAGAAGAAGACCTTACAGATATTAAAATTAATAACCCGCAAAGTTTTCAAACTCTTGAAGAGTTAATATTTACGGATCAACTTGATATCGAGTCCATTCACAAAACCTCTAATATCATTGCATCTCGATTAGAATTATTAAGTAAAAACTCAGACTTGAGTTATTATCAACCCTACCATATTTTATGGATGGTACGCAAACAAATTTTACGTACCGCTACAACCGGTGTCACTGGCTTTGACTCTCCAGTCTTAGAAAATAGTTTAGACGATGCTGTTACCGCTCTTGCGAAAACCAAACAAATACTATCTCTATACTCCTCAAAATTTAAGGAGTCACCACTAGAAGATCGTTGGCATACTCATTTTCAACAAGCCCAAATTTTTCTAAAGTCAACAGATTTTAATCATTTTAATAGGTATGAATCATCACTAATCATATCGATCCGTTCTTGAAATTATGGACTGCTACGGTAAAAGATTGGAAGGTGGATTTCCCTATGGAACTTGCTATTAAAAATGAGGCTGCTAGTCTATTTTCTAATGAAACTTTATCCTTAGAGTATTTTGCTAAAACAACTCAATTATCCTCAAGCGATAGTCAAGTTGCACTAGGTAAACAATTATTTAATGATTCAAACCTATCTACTAGTAAATCGATAAGCTGTGCTACCTGTCATATAGAACAATTAGCTTTTACAGATGGCATATCAAAACCTATAGGACTAACTCGCAATAGCCCTACATTGACATACAGTGCTTATCAGCAAGGCTTTTTTTACGATAAGAGAGCTGGTAGTTTAGAAGGGCAAATTGTATCTGTTATCAATAACAGCAATGAATTTCATTCTGATTTAAAAAGTTTCACAAAAGCCATTGAAACAGACTCTAGCTACGTAAATCAATTTAAAACCGCTTACAATGTAACTATTAATCAACAAACCGTCAGAAAGGCCATTGCAGACTATGTAAGATCATTGAATGAATGGGATTCTAAATGGGATAAAAACATAAGAGGTGAACAAAATGATTTAACAGCGTCAGAGATCAATGGATTCAATCTTTTCAATGGTAAAGCAAAATGTGCTACATGTCATTTTGCACCGCTTTTTAATGGTACCGTGCCACCAGATTATATGGATACAGAAATGGAACATTTAGGTGTCCCAGAGTCTCCTGTGGTTTCTAAAGGTCGTATCGATCCAGACTTGGGAAGGTATGACGTTTTTAAAATAAAGAATAGAAAACACTTTTTTAAAACACCTACCATACGCAATATTGAACTAACAGCTCCATATATGCATAATGGTGTGTATCAAACTCTAGAAGAAGTTGTCGATTTTTATAATCGTGGTGGTGGTTATGGAATCGGTATTATTGATCAAGAATATCAAACACTACCTACTGAACCATTAAATCTTACACAAGATGAGATGAATGACATCATTAACTTTATGAAGACGCTCACTGATTCTAGATTTATTGACTAATATACTAAAGGTATTATGGCAAATCGTTTACAAAGTTAGCCAGTGCTTTACCTACCTGATTAGGGTAACCATAAATTGGAGCGGCTTCGCAAATATGGATATATCGAGGCATCTCATCGCTTACTTCTAGTATTTCCTTAACCGTTTTGCGCAATCTTTCTATTGAAAACCCAATAGGAGATTGTGCACTAGACGGAAAATTAGCAACCACATCCATATCTATTTCAAGACCATAATTAGTAGAATCTATATGATCTATGGCAAGTTGAACATCTTCAGCTATATTAGTATAATCATACTGGTATGCTGTATAAGACAGTCTCAAGTCATCGTGTAAAATTTCTCGCATCGATTTACTCAAGTAATTCTCCTGTAATCCTATCATAAAATAATTACGCAAATAACCGTTTTCTAATGCATGAGAAAAGCCATTACCACTGTGTCTTCCACTAGCTGTTCTTAAATCGGTATGTGTGTCAATATTAATCACATCTATACCGTTAAAAGCTTTTAATATAGGATAACAATTATTGTGTCCACCACCTATTACGATAGGTAGTTTCCCTAGATCTTTTATCTCTTTTATAATTGTCGAGACGCGTTGATCTATGATTTGAACTGCATCACTTAATTGAATTCTTTCTTTGTGATTATTTGCATTGAGTGATTGACACTCATCCATTAAATCATTTAATACAACATGACCTAAAACACAAAAACGACTTGAATCATTATCTGAATGATGTTGCATATTGAGGAAAGAAGATAAAAAGGCATCCCATGCCTGTGAAGCTCCTGCCCTACCTAAGTTAGCTCGCACACCTATATCTTCTGGGATTCCTATAATGACATAATCTGATGGAGATTGTTTTAATTCAGCTAGACTGGTACAACAATGTACAGCTTGCGCAAATGTGGTTGAATCATCTTCTAACTCGACACCCGTGAAATCATTGATAGAAGCTCTTTTACTGTTATAAGAAAGAAGTTCTTCTCTGGTTGAAAAATGAAAGTGAGTCATCATAAGTGTTACTATTAATTAATTCTCCATGGTGGATTGAGTCTATTATCGCCAGCGTGATAAAGAATGATTAAATTCCCATCCATATCTTTTAATCTAGCTTCTCGCCATAACCATGGTTGGTTTTTAGGTTTCATGTAAAACTCTATTCCTAATTCAATTAGATCTTCAACTTTCTGATAAAGGTCTTCACATTCAAAATAAACATAAACACCTTCACCTTTAGGCAATTCATCCGTTTTATGAATAGAAAAAGTTGACTGACCATCTGGACACTCAAATCTTGCATAATGTGGTAAAGACTTAACAATAAGTTTTAATCCTAACTTTTCATAAAAAGGAATAGATCTTTCTAAATCTAAAGACGGAACAGTGACCTGATTTAAATTCATCTTTAATCCTGTATGTGATGTCCATTTACTAATACCCTATCAATAATTGAGTGACCAAAATGATATGGGACTGCTGCAATCGAATCTATATCTTTAAAAAATAATAAATGAGCTTTTTTACCTCTAGAGATACTACCTACCTCATCTTGTAATCCCATTGCGTGTGCTGCATTAACAGTCATTGCATTAAATGCACGCTGTGGTGTCATTTTCATTTTTATACAAGCAAGAGAAAACACAAAATTCATGTTCCCAGATGGTGTACTACCTGGATTATAATCTGTCGCTAATGCTACGGCTATATTTTTTTCAATCATCTCATTAATTGGTGCATAATCCAGTCCTAAGAAAAATGAACAGCTAGGTAATGCTGTTGCTATTGTATTTGAATCAGCAAGGGATTCATAATCTACAGTGGTCATTACCTCTAGATGATCCACACTTACTGCACCAGCTTTAACAGCCGCATCTATAGCGCCTATCGCATTAAATTGATTCACGTGTACTTTGGCCTTCAATCCATATGCACTACCAGCTTCAATGACTCGCAACATTTCATCGACTGTAAAATAATTTTTCTCACAAAAGACATCGATATAATCGGCTAGATTTTCTTTACCTATCACAGGTAACATGTCATTAACGATCAAATCTAGATATGCTTTTCTATCATCCTTAAATGCCAGAGGTATGGCATGAGCTCCTAAAAACGTTGCTTTTATAGGAATATAATTTTCATTTTTCAACCTTTTTA
Source organism: Nonlabens ulvanivorans (assembly GCF_000755285.1). Taxonomy (GTDB): domain Bacteria; phylum Bacteroidota; class Bacteroidia; order Flavobacteriales; family Flavobacteriaceae; genus Nonlabens; species Nonlabens ulvanivorans_A. The sequence goes on from NZ_BBMK01000006.1 coordinate 153,520, forward strand.
CGACACGCAATATTTTAATCTCACTTTCCACACTTAAGCCATATCCACTTTTAATTTCTATGGCTGTTGTTCCCATAGCTATCAATTGCTTGAGACGGTCTTGAGCTTGAAGATAAAGATCATCCTCACTCATGTCTGCCAGTTTTGCAGCACTATTCAAGATACCACCACCACGTGCAGCAATTTCTTCATAAGATAGTCCATGAATACGATCTTCAAACTCTTTTTCACGAGTCGCAGCAAATACTAGATGTGTATGCGAATCCACATAACCAGGCGCGATAATTTGATTTTCACAATTATATACCTCTTCTGCGGGATGAGGATGCAAATCATCCATCGATCCGTAGTCTACAATGCGACCATCTTCAACATATAGATATGCATTTTTTATAGACGGCAGCTCATCCATTGCAGCACCTCTTAAAGGCTCCTTAGTATGCTCTCGCACTTGAACCAATTCTTTGATGTAAGTAAATAATATAGACATAGTGTGAAGATAGTATTTTTAATAAGCTCTTTAAAACCTATGTACAAAGGTGGTAAAACTTGAGAAAATCTTAACACAATTATTCGGTAACTTGGACTGCTTAAAAAAACAGATATGAGCTCAAAAAAAAAGACCCGTTAATACTATTTGTGTTCACGCAGGAAATTTAGAAGATGAAAAATATGGTGGCGCTACATCACCTATTTATACATCAACTGCTTACGATTACCGTGGCGAAGGCACTAATCTATATCCACGATACTTCAATACACCTAATCAAGTTGCGTTAGGTCAGAAGATAGCTGAACTAGAAAACTGTGAAGCTGGACTTATTTTCGGTAGTGGTATGGCAGCTATCAGTGCTGTTTTTATGGCATTCTTAAAAACGGGCGATCATATTATTTTACAACGTGCCATCTATGGTGGCACCTCTCATTTTGTAGATGCCGAATTTACAAATTTGGGAATTGAATATTCGTTTGTTGAACAAATCAATAGTGAATCACTTAATGCTCATCTTAAAGAAAATACTAAGATGATTTACATAGAAACTCCTAGCAATCCACTATTAGAAGTAGTAGATATGACTGTGGTTTCCGCTTTCGCGAAAGCGAACTCTCTAATCAGCGTTATCGATAATACATTTGCTTCACCTATTAACCAGAATCCTGCAGATTTTGGTATCGATATCATTATACATAGTGCGACAAAATACCTAGGAGGCCATAGTGACATTTGTGCTGGTACGGTGAGTAGCTCACAAAAACACATGGATCAAATATGGAAAACCGCCAAAAATTATGGAGGTAGTCTAAGCGATCAAACTGTATGGTTACTAGAACGCAGTATAAAAACACTGGGCTTAAGAGTTAAGCGACAAACTCGTAATGCAAAAAAACTAGCTCGCTTTCTAGAAAAACATCCATCTATTAAAAAAGTGAATTATCCTGGTCTCAAATCTCATCCAGATCACAAAATTGCCAAAGCACAAATGCATGGATATGGTGGCATGATGTCATTTGAATTTAAAGAATCCGTTAACCACAATCGCTTTCTAGAAGAATTACAAGTTATTAAAGTAGCTTTAAGTCTAGCTGGTGTAGAAAGCACCATTCTCGCTCCTACAGAGACCTCACATTCATTATTAACACCACAACAACGCAAGGATCAAGGAATCACAGATCAGTTATTACGCTTTTCTGTAGGTATTGAAGAAGTAAGTAGTCTTATAGAGGATATTGAGCGCGCCATGGAGAAAAGCCGTAAAATTGCAAAATGATGAATAACTTAAAACTCGACATACTCGCTATAGGCGCACATCCAGATGATGTAGAATTGAGCTGTGCAGGCGTTCTAGCAAAAGAAGCTGCCAATGGTAAGATAACCGGAATACTGGATCTTACACGTGGTGAATTAGGTACACGTGGTACTGCAGACATACGTGATCAAGAAGCAGCAGCAGCAGCAAAAATATTAGGTGTATCGGTGAGAGAAACCTAGGTTTCCGAGATGGCTTTTTTATAAACGATGAACAGCACCAGTTAGAGATTATTAAAATCATAAGAAAGTACAAACCCGAAATTGTGTTATGTAACGCCATTTATGATCGTCATCCAGATCATGGAATGGGATCTGAACTCACAAGTAAGAGCTGTTTTTTATCGGGACTGCGTAAAATCGAAACAAAACTAGAAGGACAAATTCAAGAAGCCTGGAGACCTAAACACGTCTATCATTATATACAATGGCAAGATATGGAACCAGATATCCTGATCGATATAACGGGTCATCTAGATACAAAAATAAAATCTGTAGCGGCTTATAGCTCACAGTTTTACGACCCTAATTCTAAAGAACCTGAGACACCGATAAGTAATAAAAATTTCTTTGATTCTATAAAGTATAGGGCTGCAAATTTAGGTCGCTATCTAGGTACAGAACATGCCGAAGGATTTAAGTCAGAGCGCTATCCTGGAGTAAATAGCATATTTGATCTAAAATAATTTTTATAAAGTGTTTTGAATATTCAGAAATGTATTAAATTTGCATCCGCTTAACGGCGCAGTGGTTGAATTCTTGAGATCCACTTTAATAAAACTCACATTGATATGGTGGTTGTAGCTCAGTTGGTTAGAGCGCTGGTTTGTGGTGCCGGAAGTCGCGGGTTCGAATCCCGTCTTCCACCCTTAAAAGGTCTTAGTTTTACTAAGACCTTTTTTTATGCCTTAATTTTAGTAATGAAGAACCGATGCGATCTTATAATCTTTAATTTTTTCGCGCCCATTAATAAAGTCTAATTCTATAACAAAGTTAAAACCTTCTACTTTCCCACCAGCTTTCTGAATGATTTGAGCTGCGGCCATTGCTGTTCCTCCGGTTGCAAGTACATCATCGTGTATCAATACACAATCACCTGGTGAAATTGCATTTTCTTGTAGTTCTAGCGTATCTGTACCATATTCTAGCTCATATTCTTGTGAAATAATGGCTCCAGGTAATTTGCCAGGTTTACGCAACATCACAAATTTTGCGTTGAGAGCATCTGCTAGTAGCATTCCAAAAAGGAAACCTCTAGATTCAATACCTACTACCACATCAATAGTTTGACCTCTAAAGTCTCTAACAAGTAATTCTGTGGTGATTGATCTCGCTTTCGCGGAAGCGAGTAATGGAGAAATATCCTTAAAAATAATTCCTTCTTTAGGGAAATCTGGGATGTCGTGTATGTGGGATTCTATAAATTCATTATTCATTTTCTAAAAGTAAGAAGTTCCTTTTATTTTATCTTTAAATTTGAGTCAAACATTTCACTATGAGAATTTATTTTATCGCCATACTGCTTTCCTCATTTCTAGTCCATAGTCAGGACTTAAAAACAGCCTCTACTATTAATGAAGTTACCTTATACTTACAAGGTGCTCGTATAGAACGTACTGCTAGTATAGAATTGAAAAAAGGAACCCATGAGATTAAATTAAGTGATTTATCACCTGATATTGATGAGGCCAGTATTAATATTACAGATCTAGATGGAATGAGACTTAACGGACTTTCTTACAGCGCTACTGCATTAGAAAAGAAAGAAACCAGCAATAACATTAAAGCACTAGACGCTCAAATTGCAGAGGTAAAAGATGAGATAGGTCAGTTAAATGCACTCAATAGCGGTCTGGACCAAGAGAGATTATTATTAGAGAGCAATCGCAGTCTTAACAGTAAAGATACCGGACTGAGCCTCGCACAGATTAAAGAATTTGGCACTTATTATCGTACCAGATTTGCTGCTATTATTAATGAGCGCAATGCAAATAATGAGGCTATTACTAAAGCCAGCGAGCAACTGAATAAGTTGAATATCGAAAAGCAGAAGCTTAATCCTGAGGCTAATGAACGTCGAGGAACGATAACATTAAAAGTCATCACACCATCAACACGTCGCTACTTGATCAACTTTAGTTATAATGTATATAGCGCTGGATGGGTACCTATATATGATATCACGGCACAAGGTACTGATGACAAAATAAATCTCGCTTTTAAAGCCCAAGCTTATCAAGCTACTGGTACAGACTGGAATAATGTAAAATTAAAGATATCAACTGGTGATCCTCAAATGGATAACCAAATGCCGCAATTAGAAACAAAACGTCTAGGTTTTGTAAGTAGGAACTACAACGCAAGAGCAACGGGTAGAAGTAATAAACGATATAATCCATTAGTTAAAACTATCAATGGTAAAGTGACCGATGGTTCTGGCGAACCTGTACTGGGAGCAACGGTATTAATTAAAGGAACTTCTATAGCAACGACTACCGATTTTGATGGTAATTATAGTATTAATGCAGAGGATGGCGAAGTACTAGTGATCAGTTATGCCGGTTATTCACCTCAAGAAACACCAATATATGCTTCCAACATTAATGTAACTATGGAAGAATCATTAGATGCAGTTGTAATTTCAGCCTATCGTACTGTAAAGAAAAGTAGATTTGACTATGATGCTGAAGAAGTTGAAGTAGATAATTATGTACCAGCTGTAGTTGAAGATATTGAAGAGCATATAGCTTCGCGTACCTTTAATTTATCACAGCTTTACTCAATACCTAGTACTGGAGAATCTACAGATATAGAAATATCAAATAATAATGTTGATGCTGCATATGCTTATTATGCTGCTCCTGTAATTAATGAAAATGTATTTCTGACCGCTACTCTTTCTAATTGGGAATCATTGAATTTAATACCTGGTGAGGCAAATGTTTATTTTGAAAATGCATTTATAGGTAAAATATATTTTGATACTGATACTACAAAAGAAGAATTGGTAGTAGGATTAGGTGTTGATCCACAGATAAGTGTTAAACGAGAAGATAAACGAGATTTCAAAGCAAAATCTTTCTTTGGTAACAATCGCATTGTTTCTAAAAATTATGAAATCACATTAAAAAATAATCGTAATAAAACAGTTACAGTTAAACTGCAAGATCGTGTACCGATAAGTGGTAATAGTGAGATCAAAGTTGATGAAGTAGAAACAGGAACAGCACAAGTCGATAAAGAGACTCAAATTTTAACTTGGGAAATAAACCTAGGTAGTGGTAGTCAGGTTCAAGAGCGTTTTTCTTATCGAGTTAAGTATCCTAAAAGGAGACGAATAAATCTAGAGTAAAATTTAATTGAATTATTATTGATTCTGCTTTGCTGAAATTGAACAAAAAGTATATATTTGCAGCCGCTAAGGCGTTAAGCTGGACGTGAAACTAGGCCTCGTGGCGCAACTGAATAGCGCACTTGATTACGGCTCAAGAGGTTACAGGTTTGAATCCTGTCGAGGTCACTAGATATAACAAGGGTTTCAAGAAATTGAGACCCTTTTTTATGCTCTAAACTTAAACTTTATTAAAAAATGGAATCATCACAAATTGTAATAATCCCATCTTTAAAGTTACGCAGTTACTGTATTAAATAACATAAGTTATCTCCATCCACCACCTAAGGCTTCATAAAGATTGACAACTGCTACTAATTGCTGTAATTTACTATCAATAATATTTAACTCTGCTGTTAATGCACTTTCTCTGGCTGTAAGTAAATCAAGATAGTTTGCATAGCCGTTTTTTAATAATTCTTCAGAATTACTTTCGGCTCTACGTAGCGCCTCTACTTCATTAACTCTAAATTTATATTTTTTAGTTTCTGATTCATAGCTAAACAATGCATTTGACACTTCATTACCGGCGATCAACAAGGTTTTTTTAAATTGTAAAAGTGATTGTTCTTGTTGAGCAAGAGCAACTTCTTTTTGCGTCTTAAGCTTTCGCTTATTTAAAAGCGGCTGGGTTAATCCACCTACTAAATTTGCAAATAAAGAGTTGACACTCAACAAATCATCTAATTGTAAGCTCTGTAAACCTCCAGATGCCGTAAGCGTTAACGATGGATAGAAGCTACTATTAGCAACATTTGTCAACTCAAACGAATTTATTAAACCATATTCGGCAGCCATTACATCTGGTCTATTGCGTAATAAAGTAGAAGGAAAACCTAATTTAATGTTTTCTTCTATCACCTGGCTTTCTAATGTTGATCTATCAAAATTTTGCGGTCCCTTACCTAACAAAATACTCAAGGTATTTTCAGTTTTAAAAATAGCTGTCTCAATATCCACCTGTAAAGCTCTAGCATTATTAAACTGAGCCACATTTTGATCAACGGCTACTTGAGTTACCTGTCCTGCATCTTTTAACGCCTTAATAGTTTCTACACCACTTTGCCTTGTATCAATGGTTTGTTTTGTAATTTCTAACTGCGCATCTAATGCTAACAAATTATAATATGCACTTGCTATACTAGAAATAAGCTGAGTCTTCACTGCTTGATGACCTGCAACACTTTGTAAATATGCTGCTTGTGTGGCTCGATTATTACTGCTTATTTTACCCCAAATATCTGCTTCCCATGATAAATTTGCTGTAATGTCATAGGTATTTAGTCCACCACTAAAAATAGAACCAAACTGACTATTCTCCGAAAATTCTTGACGAGTATAATTAGGCCCTACATTTAAAGTAGGTTGAAATCCTGCTTTACCTTGTCTAGCATAGGCTTGTGCCGCATTCATTTGTTGAATTGCTATTCGGACGTCCATGTTGTTTTCTAAACCTTCTTCAATATAACTTTGAAGAACCGAATCTTTAAACATTGTTTTCCAAGATAAATCTGCCATGGACAAACTATCTATCGGCAAATTATCTGTTCTATAAAGCTCTTGCGTCACTTCAGGTAATTCTGGTCTTATATAATCATGAGCTACAAAACAACTTTGTAGTGTCAAAGCAACAATAAGAACTAATATACTTTTACTAATGTTTCTATATGTGATTATCGATTTCATCCTTTTAAGCTTCAATAGTTTGTACCGTTGGTTTTCCAGAAATTTTTTTCTTGTAACCATTGGAATAGTATAAATAAGATTGGAATAACAAATACTCCTAAAACAGTACCTATTAACATTCCTCCTGCCGCACCAGACCCGATTGAGTTATTACCTTCAGAACCAACTCCTTGAGCTAATGCTAATGGCATTAATCCTAATATAAAGGCAAATGATGTCATCAAAATAGGACGGAGACGTGATTTAGCTCCATGTATTGCTGCATCTACAATGCTCTCTCCATTTTTTCTTCGCTGTAAAGCAAACTCAACAATAAGTATGGCATTTTTAGCCAACAGACCGATAAGCATAATTAAGGCGATCTGGAAATAAATATTGTTTTCTAGGCCTAAAAATTTAGTGCTTATATAGGCACCAAAGACACCAAATGGTAATGACAATACAACTGCAAAGGGCAATAAATAGCTTTCATATTGTGCACTTAATAGGAAATACACAAAAAGAATACTTAATATAAATATGAAAGTAGTTTGGTTTCCTGCATTTACCTCTTCTCGCGTTAAACCAGAATATGCAACTGTATAGTTACTAGGTAGTTTTGCAACTTCTTCTTCAATTACTCTAATGGCATCACCTGTACTATAACCATCGTTTGTAGCACCAGAAATCATGGTAGAATTAAAAAGATTAAAACGTGTAACCGACTGCGGTCCATACACTCTTTCAAGTGTTACAAATTGAGTGATTGGTGTCATTTCACCAGAATCTGTTCTGACATACATGCGGTTCAACGCGTCCTCGTCTGCTCGATCTTCTGGTAGTGCTTGTATATATACTCTAAATTGTTTTCCAAATCTAGAAAAATCTGAGGCATAAACCCCCCCACCTATATAACCTTGTAATGTTGAGAATATACTAGTTACAGAAACTCCTTTTTCTTTTGCTAGAGGTACATTAACCTCCATCTCATATTGCGGATAACTGGTACTAAAAGATGAGGTTGCGTATTTAATTTCAGGATGACTCATTAAAGCCATGGAGAATTCTTTATTTGCTTGGTCCAAATCTGCAAATTCCCCCCCTCCAAACTTATCTAATAAGTTAATCTCAAAACCTGATGAATTACCGAAACCTCGAATACTAGGTGGTGAAAAGAAAATAATATTTGCATCAGGTATTCCTGCTGCAACACCAAATAATTTTCCAGTTATAGCTTGAGCAGATAGTGCTGGATCTGTACGATCAGCCCAATCTTCTAGCTTAATAATACCAAAACCAAAATTACTACCGGCACCACTAATTAAACTTCTACCTTTTATAAAATTAACCGCTACTATACCTTCTATATTCTCAATTTGATCATATAATTTTCTAGAGACAGCATCAGTTCTATCTAAGGATGCTCCTGGAGGTAATTCTATATTTGCAAAAATAATTCCTCTATCTTCATTAGGCACAAATCCGGTAGGAGTAGTTGTTGAAGCCCAATAAATACCGACTACAGCAATGATTAAAAGTAATACTGATACAAATTTTCTTTTGTATAAAAATTGAAGAGATTTTCCATACTTTTCAATTGTTGCATTAAATCCACGATTGAATAAGGTATAAAAACGTTTTAATGGTCCTTTTCCTTTTAACTCTTCGTCTTCTTTATGTTCTTTTAATAATAAAGCACATAATGCTGGACTCAATGTTAAGGCATTCACTGCCGAAATTAAAATGGCAATAATTAACGTAACACCAAATTGCTCATAAAAAACACCTGTTGGTCCAGTAATAAAAGTAACTGGAATAAATACCGCAGCCATGACTAGAGTAATCGATATAATCGCTCCGGAAATTTCATTCATAGCCGTTAAAGTGGCCTTTTTCGGGTTGTGTTCTCCTTCGTCCATTTTAGCATGAACAGCTTCAACAACAACAATAGCATCATCTACTACAATACCAATAGCTAGTACTAAGGCAAATAGGTTAATAAATTAATAGAATAGCCAAAAACATTTAAAAAGAAGAAGGTACCAATAATAGAAACCGGTACTGCTATTGCAGGAATTAATGTAGAACGGAAATCTTGTAGAAAGATAAATACTACTAAAAACACTAATAGAAAAGCCTCTAATAATGTACTGATTACTTTTTCAATAGACGCATTAAGAAACAAACTAGTATCGTAAGGAACGAAAACATTTAAACCTTCAGGAAGGTCTGATTTAACTTGTTCTAAAGTTACTTTGATGTTTTCTATTATTTCTTGTGCATTCGATCCTTTAGTTTGAAAAATCCCCCCCATGAATACGGCTGGATTCCCTTTACTCATCGCATTTGACGCATAAGATTGCGCATCTAACTCAATAGTAGCTACATCTTTTAAACGTAAAAATTGACCATTTCCTAAAGCTTTAATTACAATATCACTGTATTGTGCCTCGTCTTTGAAACGTCCACTATAAGTTAACGTATAAGAGAAAGACTCGCCATTATTCTGACCTAATGATCCGGCGGCTGCTTCTAAGTTTTGCTCTGCTAAAGCAGCTGAAATATCAGAAGGAATTAAATTATATGAAGCCAATTTATCTGGATTTAACCAAATACGCATAGCATAATCTTGTTGCGAAAATACACTTACATCACCTACACCGCTAATACGTTGCATAGCTGGAATCACATTAATTTTTAAGTAATTCTGAATAAAAGTCGCATCATAATCATCACTCTCAGAATACATAGAAATAAACATTAAAGCACTAGTTTCTTGCTTTTGCGTTATAATACCAGTTTGAATAACCTCTGATGGTAATAAGGGCGTTGCTCTTGCAACACGGTTTTGCACGTTTACAGCAGCTATATCTGCGTCGATTTCCTGATTAAAATAAACTGTTATTTCAGCTGCACCATTGTTAGATGCTGTAGAAGTTATATAGGTCATACCTTCTACCCCCATTAATCTGTTCCTCAATAGGTATAATAACACTCTCTAAAACTGTCTCGGCATTTGCTCCGGTATAATTTGCGGTCACCTTAATTGTTGGTGGTGCAATATCTGGGTATTCCTCTATAGGCAAGTTAGTTATACTAATGACACCTAATAAAACTATGATAATAGAGATTACTGTCGAAAGCACTGGTCTTTCAATGAATATTTTTAACATGATAAATTTGTTTGGTGGTTATCTAATTTCTAAATAAAGTTGGGACCGGTTTAATAGCCTCTTCAAATGAAACCTCTTGAGGATTTATAGACATTCCGTTTTTCAATCTTCCTATGCCTGATATAACAATCTTATCGGTAGATTCTAAACCTGACTCTATTACATATAAATTATCGACTGTACCGCTAACTGTCAAAATTGAAGTATCCACTTTATTATCTTCTCCTAATCTAAAAATCATAATATTACCTTGTTGCTCAAAAGTTGCCGTTTGTGGTACTACAATCGCATCTTTATACTCAATAGGAAATTTGATTTTACCACTGTTACCGTTAGTTAAAATTTCGTTTGGATTATCAAAAGCTGCTCTGATTTGAATGGTACCTGTACTTTGATTAATTTGACCTGTACTGGTTTGAATACGTCCTTTTTCAGAATACTCCTTACCGTTTGCTAACACTAAAGTTAAGTCTGGCGAGTTTTTAATACGTTCTGCTTTGTTTTGACCTTCTGAGCGTTGTAAATGATCGATATATTGTGCTTCATTAAAACTAAAAAAAGCATAGACTTCGTCTATTTGACTTACAGTTGTGAGTGGCGTTGCATCACTTGGACTAATTAATGCGCCTTCTCTAAAATTAATAGCTCCAACAAAACCATCAATTGGGCTTTTAATAGTAGCATATCCAATGTTTGCAGCTACACCACTATAGTTAGCTTGCGCTCGCTTTAAATTTGCTTTTGCAGTTTCTAGTTGCACTGGACTTATTATGTTTTTCTCGACTAATGGTATTAGTTTATTAACTTCTACTTGTGCTACATTTACTTGTGCTTTTGCTGCACCTGCATCCTCGCTTAAGGATTGTGTTTCTAGTTTAAATAACACTTGCCCTTTACGTACTTTTTGCCCTTCATCCACATACACCTTTTCTATATATCCAGATGTTTTTGCTCTTACATCACTATTTACTTTACCTTCAATTGTTGTAGGATATTCTGTAAAACCAGTTACAGTTCGAACCTGCAATTGTGTCACAGGAAAAGATGCAGGTGGTGCCTCTGCCTGCTCCTCTTTTTCATTACTATCTCCACAACTAGTGATAACGAACATTAAAGCCATCATTACTAATTTATAAACTGTACTATTATTCATCACTTTTTACCTTTAGATATTGATTTGATTATTTGATATTTTCCTTTTTAATTCTAAAATAGACGCCGTAGCATCGTCTATGTATTTTATATAATCTGTGTGAAAATTAAGATCAAATTTTTCTTCTTCATTCTCAATTTTGCTATTATTAATAACCTCTTTATAATCCTTAATTTCTGCATGTATGGCTCTTTCATCATCCCAATGACTCACCATTTTATCCATATGCTGAATTATGATATCTTTTTTTATTATAAAATACTTTTTACGATCTCCAACTTTAGTGAAATATTGAATCTTATTTAAATCTTGTAAATGATTAAGATGTGTAGATATAGTGCTTTTACTAGCACATAAAATAGTCACTAGATCTTCAAACGTGCTACCTTTTTTTCCAGTAAGTATGATATATGATAATATCCGAGCTGCTACAGGTGCAAGCTGTTCCCTATTTTCTAAATGAACACCTAATTTTTCAACAAGCGCCATTTTTTCCTTGCAAATCGAATCTTTCATTTCTATTTAAGTTAATCTATTATCATTATTTAATCATGCAAATATATGACTAGTTCGGAACCAACCGAACTAAACGAAGTTAAATATTGTTAAAGTAATTTCTTTTCAATTTGCAGACATAAAATATTTAATTTTGAAAATAATAATTATCAAATTAATACTGATCACATTGCAATATTGACAATACGATATCTTCTTAAGTCAGTATAACCGGTGTTTTGGGATTTTTTTTCCCCTATTACTGTACTATCTATGATTAATTTGAAATTAAAAAATCAACTATTTAAGGTAATTTCATATTCTAAATCAGTCATATGAAAAAGCTACTTCTTATTCTACTTTTAATTTTAAACTTCAGCTGCAGTGAAAAACAAAATAATGCTTCGGATACAGTTGTTAAGAATATAGAAGAATTACAAAATGCGATTGATGATGCTCAACCTGGCGATGAGATCATTCTATCAAATGGCGTATGGAAAAATTCTCAAATAAAATTTCACGCTACAGGAACTGAAGAACAACCTATAACCTTGAAAGCAGAAACACCAGGAAAAGTGACTCTAGAAGGTGAATCTGTTTTAAAAATAAGTGGTGAACACTTAATTGTTAAAAATTTATACTTTAAAAACGGTTACACACCAGATGAAGCTGTTATCATATTCCGCAATAGTCCAGATTCTATAGCATACAACTGCCGCGTTACAGGTACAGTAATAGAAGATTACACACAACTAGATAGACACAGAAAAGATCATTGGGTAGAGTTTTATGGACAGCATAACGAGCTAGACCATTCTTACATCGCTGGAAAATCAAATGAAGGTCCAACCGTAAAAGTTTATTTAAATGATAATAGACATATTAACAATTATCATAAAATTCATGATAATCATTTCGGACCACGCCCTAGAAAAGGTGGCCCTAAGGCAGAGACTATGCAGTTAGGGGGGGCTAGTATGACTTCTATGACTCCTTCTTACACACAGGTAACTAACAACCTTTTTGAAAAATGTAATGGTGAGGTTGAAATCATATCTAGTAAGTCTAATTTCAACAACTTCAGTAACAATGTTTTTCTAGAAAGTGAAGGATCAGTAGTAACACGACACGGTAACTATGCCACCATAAGCGGCAATTTATTTATCGCAAACGATAACCCATATGTAGGTGGTATAAGAGTTATCAATACTGGTCACTGGATTACAAACAATTATTTTTACGGCCTGAAAGGTCAGGAATTTCGTGCAGCACTTGCTGTTATGAATGGTATCCCTAAATCTCCTTTAAACCGTTATAATCAAGTAACCGATGCTGTAATTGCTCACAACAGTTGGATTAATTGCGAGCAACCTATACACTTTTCTGTTGGTGTAAATCTAGATCAAGCCGAAGTACTACCACCATCAGAAATTAGATCTGCAAGGCCTAAAAGAGTCATCTTTGCAAACAATTTTGTTTACAACCAATCAGCTACCTCTTATCCTATTAAGGCTTACGATAAAATTGACGGTGTTAAGTTTAAAAGTAATCTATGGACCACTGCATATGATAATAATACAACAGATTTGGATTATTTCGCTTTCGCGAAAGCGGACTTAAAACCAGCATATGAGATCTATTACACTCCTACAACCTATGAAAAAGAATTATACAATGGATTTAACTTTAATTCTATAGAAACAGATGCATTAGGTAAAAACAGAAATCAAGATCAAAATTACATAGGTGCAATTATTCCACCAATCCAAGAGGAACCTGTACAATTAATGACTAACAATTACGGCCCACAATGGTTTACAGCTGCATCAGGAAATCAAGATATTAAGACACATAAGGTTACTAACACTAACGAATTAATAGCCGCGATTGAAAATGCAAATTCTGAGGATGTTATCGTTTTAAGTGAAGGTAATTACTTAATCGATAAGACCATTAAAATTGCTAAGGAGCTAACGATATCTAGTGAGAATGAGAATACCATCATACAATTTGACACACCTCACAACGCGATATTAATGCAACCTCGAGGTATCTTGCATTTAAGTAATCTTACAATATTAGGTACACCAGAACAAGATTTATTCAATACTGAAAATAAGAATATGTCAATGGCATACGGCATACATCTTAATAAGGTTGCTATTGCAAATTTCAACACCGTACTAGACGCTTCAAAAAGTTCCTTTGCAGATGAGATTATAGTCAACAATTCTCAGTTTAAAAATTGTGAAAACGGTTTCCTACTTGATAAAGAAATTGATGATAAAGGAGATTATAATGTAGAGTTTTTAACGTTTACTAATTCTACTTTTGAAAATATTTCAAATGAAGTGATAGACTTTTATCGTGGTGGATATGATGAGTCTACTATAGGTGGTGTTTTGAATCTATCTGGTAATACATTTATGAATTGTGGAAAAATGGATAGTGATGAAATATTAGTAAATACTAGAGGTATCGTTAATGTAACTTTTAAGGATAATACATTTAAAGATAATCACACCAAACTGACAGCAGTTTTATGGGGTGCAAAAGGTCAACAACCTATTAATAACACCATTACCAACTCTGGAGAAATTAAGGTAGTTGAAAACATCGCTCTAAAGTTAGTATACTAACTAGCGTATTTTAAAAGTATAAAAAAACCTGATAGAAACTCTATCAGGTTTTTTGTTTTGAATATTTGGCTAATTCAATGACTAACTAAATGCTAGTCCACCATTTATATCAATATTAGTACCAGTAATATAAGCACTCTTATCAGTGGCTAGATAAACGACTAGATCAGCAACATCTTCTGCATATCCCTGACGACGTAAAGGCGCCATTCCAGCAACCTTAGTACGCACCTCATCTGGTGTGAAATCATCATGAAACTTAGTTGCAATCATACCTGGTGCAACTGCGTTTACACGTATTCCATCAGGACCAAATTCTTTTGCCCAACCTCTAGTAAGAGTCATGATAGCTCCTTTTGCAGCAGCATAAAGAGTAGCACCACCACCACCACCATCACGACCAGCAAGAGAAGATAAGTTAATTATAGAACCACCATCTCCCATTAAAGGCCTAATAGCTTGAGTCACAAAAAAGGTAGATTTATAATTAAGATCTACTAATAGATCAAAGAATTCTTCATCTACTTCTTCAGTTTTCTTTCTTGCTACCAGTCCACCTGTATTATTTACTAAAATATGCACCTCACTACCATAAGCCGCTACAGTAGCCTCTTTAAGTTTTTGAACGCCTGCCATTTTAGTTAAATCAGCTTGTACAATTGTACAGGATCCACCAGCGTCGTCAATCATTTTCTTAGTTTCCTCTGCCTTGCTAGCACTACTGTTATAGTTGATAACAACATTAGCACCTTCGGCAGCTAGTTGTAAAGAGATAGAACGTCCTATATCGCGCGCGCCACCCGTTACAACAGCAACTTTACCTTTAAGCTTACTCATTTTATTAAGAATATTATATTAAATACCTAAAGCTTGTCCACCACCAATTTGGATAGTCTCTGCAGTGATAAATGAAGCATCTTTACTCGCAAGGAAAGAAACAACTCCAGACACATCTTCTGGTTGACCTAGACGACCTAGTAAGATATTATTTGCCCATGAAGCAAACACCTCTGGCTTAGTGGATTTAATTTGTGCATGAAAAGGTGTATCAATTGTACCAGGAGATACTGCATTTACACGTATTCCATATTCTGCAAGATCCTTTGCAAGAGCTCTAGTAATAGCGTGCACACCAGCTTTAGAAGTACCATAAATACCAGCACCTGGTCCACCAGCATTCCATGCTGCGTTAGATGTATAGTTAATGATCGATGGATGCTCACCATTTTTTAAGTAAGGAATAGCTGCTCTAGATGCAAAAAACACAGAGTCTAAATTCAATGCCATTACTTTTCTATAAAAGTCAGTAGTCATCTCTTCAAAACGAGATCTTCCACCTAATCCACCTGCATTATTTACAAGTGTATCGATTCTACCATATTTTTCACCTATAGCTTTTATACTTGCATTTACTGCGTCTTCATTAGTAACGTCAAAACCGCTATACTCACAAGTGATTCCTTGTGCAGTTAATTCTTTTACACATGCAGCTCCTTGATCATCTTGTAAACCGTTTAAAACCACCGTATAACCGTCAGTTCCTAATCGTTTTGCTACTTCAAATCCTATTCCGCTAGTTGCGCCAGTTACTATGGCTACTTTACCTTTATTACTCATATTATTGATTGTTTATTATTATTATTTTTTTTAAGCCTCTTTATCTCCAAAATATGACACACCACTACCGTCAAGAAAATCTTCTCTTACTGGTGCAAATACGTCAATTAACATTCCTTCTTCTAGACATACTGCGCTATGCATTAAGTTAGGCTCCATATAAACACCATCACCAGCACTTACAATTTGCTTTACTCCATCAATCTCAAATTCAAATTTTCCTGCAGCAACATAAGTTGTTTGTGTATGGAAATGTTGATGAGGCGCACCTTCTGCACCTTTTTCAAATTTCACTTGAACCATCATGATTTGATTATCATAACCTAAAAATTTACGAGAGACTCCACCTCCTAAATTCTCCCATTCCATTTGGTCTGTTAAAATGTATTTTTCACTAAATCTTTTCATCATTTATAATTTAATTAATTGATGTGGTCCATCCCAACTAATAGATTTCCCGTTATATGTAATTGTATGATTGTTTTTGCCATCACGCTTTCGCGAAAGCGTATATAAATAAACCTCTTCTCCTATTTTAAAACTTACCACATCATAGTCACCTTGCTGCTCATGTGTTAAATCTGTAAAGGCAGATTTGGGAAAGGTCACCGTTTCTTGAATAGGATTAAAGAAACCGTGAGGCTCGATAATATTTACAAAAGTGTGGTTCATACTGCCCGATGGTTGTCTAATTAAATACTGACGTTGTAGATTAAGGTTAAACTCTGGATCATTTGCACCAGTTTGTGTGATGTACAATTCTGTAGAAGGATCTGTCACACTGGTGATGCTATAAAAACGTTGCGCTTGTAGGAAGGTAAATTGAGAGTTTGTACTGTTGGGTTTAGGTGAACCTTTTGCCAGCACTTCTAGGTGATTGTACCCATTATCAGTTCCTAAAACAGTTTTGTTAACTGGCCTATCATAATCAAATTGTGTATCAATGATGTCACCAAAAAATGGATAGTTTAAATCCATTTGATGTCCTGTTGCGGAGTTTACATGATATAAATCAATTATAAATGGTCTATTAGAAATGTCTGTGTCATTAATCATAGTGATTGATCTTGATAGCTTTGTACCATCGTAAGCCATAGTGTCTGCTGCTATCGTTACCTGTAATCGATCGTTACTCATATCGTTTTTAACAAGTTGAGAAACATGCTCTTCAGAGTATTTTACATTTCCTTTATATTGTGATCTTTGATCCAGCACTACAGCGCCATGCGCTATGGTGTGTTGAGCATAGGTTTTATTTTCTGGTAGATATCTTCCACCTCTTTTAGTTTCGATATTTAAAAACCTTGCTGCTCCATAATCAGGTATAATTTCATTACCATGATCATAAACAGATAAACTTAATCGATCAAAATGACCATGTCCCATACCTTGGGTAGAGAATTTAAGAACTGCTTGTAATTGACCTGCTGTATTTTGTGGGCTGCGCATTAATGATAATCCACACTCTTGCCTTCAACACCATCTGCCACAAACATACTTGGTCTTTGATAGAAGTCCTCAGTAGTGTCGGTTATCGCATTTGCAGCTATAGCACCAGCATCTGTTAAAGATATTTTATTCATCATCTTAATGACAGGTAACAGCGACGCATCATTATATTGTTTATAAGCAATGTTTGTTGCAAACACCACCTCATCACTTTCCCATGTTTTACTTTTAATGGCATCGTTAATAGGATAAAAGCGACCTTGCTCATCTGTAAGTTGTAGTAATGTAGTTACTGCTTTTCTTAAAATACCATCACGATGTTCAAAGATTTTTACATCTGGGCGGTTATTCTCGATTGCTTCTGCAAAAGCTATAAATGGTAAGATGGCATAACGATGGTAATAAGGTCCTTCACTATAAAACCCATCGCTAGAAAACAAATGATCTAATTGAGCTATAAAACCTGTTTTACTATCCTTATTACTTCCATAAATAGAACGGTCTATCATATCGTCATCACCCAATACCATCCCAGTCATTCCTACAGCTGCAACAGACCATGTCCCGTGATTGTGAATCTTATTAAAGACATCATAACTATCGACGCTTAAAAACTTTGCCATAGGGCGTAATAAATCACTTTCGACTTTTGCACGTTCTTCTTCTGTCATAAACTCACGAGTCATATCGTAAGCCTGGATCATGTAAAAAAGTGTTACTGCTTCATTAAGACCTTGCCAGTATAATTTACCACCGGGATGATTCTCTTTATCTTTAGGATGCATTCCTAATGTAGGATACATGTTTGCATATCCATCAAACATCTCTTTGATATATGTTAGCTTTTCATCACTCGCCATCAAGTTATATGAGATAGCAACCTGATACAATTCTGCATAATTCCTTTTATGCTTTTCGTGAGAATAACCACCACCGGCATCAACTGGCTGAGGTATAATTACAGGCTCACTTAATATTTCTTGTACTTTATTCTCTAAACTTTCTGTCGCTTGAGTAATAATAGTGTTATCAGAATTTTTAAAAGTATTTATTCCTGAAGCAGATAATAGAAGCTGACTACTTGAATTAGAAGAATCTATGGTTGTTTTCTCTTGCTCACATGCGATAATGGCAGTTACTAAAAAGCCAAATAATATAATTCTTTGAAGCATAAATCAGTCAAGTTTAAAAGATAAGTTAATAGAAATCAGCCTTATCAAAATTGGTTTACCAATCTGGTTGCCCAAAATAAAGGTATTCGCAGTGGAATTGCAAATCAAAGAGCGGTTTTGTTAAACATCTAATAAAAAGGTGCCTTTTTGAACG
>NZ_BBMK01000005.1 GCF_000755285.1 Nonlabens ulvanivorans
AAGCGTTAATATTATCAACTAATAAGTTTAATAAATCATAGATGGTTCATAGTTTATAAATGAAAATGTCCAGTAATACCAATATCAAATAGGTCTAGATGTGATAAAGATGTTATAAATCTTCACAAATTTTTAAGAATTGAAAATTCTATCTTCACACGCAATATGAAGAAACCAATTTTTACTTTTATTGCGTCCCTTTTATTTCTAGGTCACGCCACAGCTCAAGAAAATCGATTATTCCCTACACAACCCAATACCAGTGAGATATATCACAATCTAGAGAAGTTAGGTTTTTTAGGTACGGCACTATACATAGCCGCTCATCCAGATGACGAGAACACACGTTTGATCTCATGGCTTTCTAATGATAAGATGGCTCGTACCGGTTACTTATCTCTTACCAGAGGTGATGGTGGACAAAACCTTATAGGTCCAGAATTACGGGAACAGTTAGGTATGATACGTACACAAGAATTGCTAGAAGCGAGACATCGAGATGGCGGCGAGCAGTTCTTTACACGTGCAAATGATTTTGGCTATTCTAAACATCCAGATGAAACCCTAGAAATATGGAACCAGCAAGAAGTTCTTGAAGACATGGTGCAAATCATTAGAACGTTTAAACCAGATGTCATCATCAATCGTTTTAATCATCGCACGCCAGGTACTACACACGGACACCATACTACGAGTGCTATGTTAAGCATGACTGCGTTTGAAAGTGCAGCACTCAAAACAGCATTTGCCAGTCAGCTAAATCGATTAGATACTTGGAAACCACAACGTATATTTTTCAATACCAGTTGGTGGTTTTATGGTAGTGAAGATGCCTTTGAAAAAGCAGATAAAACCAATTTATTAGAAATAGATGCCGGAACTTATTACCCATGGAATGGTTTATCGAATAGTGAAATTGCTGCATTAAGCCGCAGTGAGCATAGATCACAAGGTTTTGGTAGTAGCGGTTCTAGAGGATCACAGACTGAATATCTCGAGTATTTAGAAGGTTCTTTCCCTACTGACAAAGCAGATTTATTTTCGGGAATTAATACGACATGGACTCGCGTATCTGGTGGATCTAAAATTCAAACCCGACTCAATAAAATATTATCTAGCTATGATTTTAAAAATCCAGAAGCTAGCCTACCAGCACTAGTTGAATTACATCAGTCTATTTCAAAACTTAAGGAAAAACACTGGAAAAACATCAAATTAAAAGAGCTTGAAGATATTATTCTTCAAATAACAGCTGTTTATCTAGAAGCGAGTACAAATCAACAATACGTGACTGATGGAGTTACTACACCTATAAATGTAGAGGTAACTAATCGATCCAGTAAGGATATTACCGTTTCTTTAATAGGCAATACAATGATTCAATTAGATCAATTACTTGTGAACACTACTGCAAATTCAAGTATTAGCATAAAAGGATCTTTGTCCATACCACAGTACTTTCTACCTACTTCACCATACTATCTTGAGCAGCCCGCTACACTAGGTATGTATACTGTAAAGTCAGAAGATGAAAGAGGTCAACCAGAGCTTCAATCACCATTTGCTGTGAGAGCTTTAATTACCATAAACAATCTGAAAATCTATAGAAATTTAATAATTCAGTATAAATCAACTGATCCCGTAAGAGGCGAAATTCACGAACCATTAAATGTAGTACCTGCGGTATCTGTTAGTGTTCAAAATCCTGTTTATATATTTAATGAGAATTCTCAAATGATACAAGTAAGCATGACTGCAAATACAGATATAAAAGCTGGAACAATTGAGTTATGTGGACCTACTGACTGGAACATCAAGCCTTCTACAATTAAATTTGATGCTTTAAATTCTGGTACCGTACGAACTTATAGCTTTGAGGTAGTACCACCTAAAAATGAATCGCGTGGTATGATAAGTGGCCTTGTAAAAATAGGTGACGACTCATTTTCAAAAGAAGTTATTTCTATAGATTATGACCATATCCCAGATCAACAGTTAGTGCGCAATAATGAAGCTCAAGTCGTTAAACCTAACCTTAAAAATAGAGCCACTACAGTGGCTTATATTAATGGTGCTGGCGATGATGTTGCTACTGCGATAGAAGCAATAGGATCAAAAGTATTCCGTTTTGAACCTAGCGAGATCCCTAGTGATTTATCAAAATATGATGCTGTTGTGGTAGGAATTAGAGCATTTAACGTTTCTCCAACTGAAATGGCGGCACTACAAGAACGTATCGATACCTATGTAAAGAATGGTGGTACGTTAATGATGCAATATAATACGAGTAGACGCATCGATCCTGATGCACTAGGACCTTTATCTATTACGCTTCGCGAAAGCGTGTAACCGATGAAAATGCTACTGTAACTTTATTAGAACCTAATCATGCGATTTTAAACAAGCCTAACAAAATTACAAGTGCTGATTTTGAAAATTGGGTACAAGAACGTGGTTTGTATTTTCCAGAAAAATGGGATCCGGCCTTTACTCCTATTCTAGGGATGAATGATAGTGGTGAAGAGATGACCAATGGTAGTTTAATTGTTGCTAGACATGGTAATGGCCATATTATTTATACCGGTTTGAGCCTTTTTAGAGAATTGCCTGCTGGGGTTTCTGGAGCATATAAATTGCTAGCCAATATGATAAGTATAGGTGTAGATGATCAACCTGTAAAAAAGAAAAGTGATGAAAAGTTCTAAGAAATGGAATCGTATTTACATTCTTGTGATTGTTGCAAATATCATTTTTGCGGCTATATTTTACCTAATTACTGCCGTTTATGGAAATAATTGATTGGACGATTCTTACATCAACACTAGCTTTTATA
This sequence comes from Nonlabens ulvanivorans, assembly GCF_000755285.1. Taxonomy (GTDB): domain Bacteria; phylum Bacteroidota; class Bacteroidia; order Flavobacteriales; family Flavobacteriaceae; genus Nonlabens; species Nonlabens ulvanivorans_A. The sequence continues at coordinate 2,834 of NZ_BBMK01000005.1, forward strand.
GTGTTGTATGGAGTTTATAAAACACGTGGCAAACAGACCAGTGAAGAGTACATTAAAGGTGGTGATGCAAGATGGTGGACTGTAGGATTATCTGTTATGGCTACACAAGCTAGTGCCATAACCTTTTTAAGTACACCAGGACAGGCATATACTGATGGTTTAGAATTTGTACAGTTCTATTTTGGTCTGCCTATAGCGATTATCATAATTTGCGTAACATTCATTCCTATCTATCATAAGCTTAAGGTTTATACCGCTTATGAATTTTTAGAAAAGAGATTTGATGTTCAAACTCGATCACTAGCTTCAATCCTATTTCTTATACAACGTGGACTGGCTGCAGGGATTACTATTTATGCACCAGCTATTATACTGAGTGCCGTACTGGATTGGGAATTAAAATATCTGAATGTAATCATTGGGATATTGGTTATTATTTATACCGTTTCTGGTGGAACAAAAGCTGTAAATGTTACTCAAAAACAGCAAATGATCATCATTATGGCTGGTATGATCACTGCCTTTGTTTTAATCGTTACACAGTTACCGGATAATGTGACTTTTGACAATGCCTTAACCATGGCTGGTAGCGCAGATAAGATGAAAATTTTAGATTTTGATTTTTCACTAAATGATCGTTATAACGTATGGAGCGCCATTTTTGGAGCAAGTTTCTTGATGTTGAGCTATTTTGGAACAGATCAATCGCAAGTACAACGTTATTTATCTGGAAAGTCTATTAAGCAAATGCGTATTGGTTTATTATTTAATGGATTACTTAAGGTACCGATGCAGTTTTTTATTCTTATGGTAGGTGTCATGGTTTTTGTATTCTATCAATTTAATGATACACCATTAAACTTTAATCCTGCTGCCGAAAAAGCTGTTATGGAAAGTGAATATGCGGCAGATTATGAAGCCTTACAAGAACGCCACTACTCTATCCTGCATGAAAAGCAAACCATGCAACAGAACTATGCAAAAAAGCTGAACAATCAATACATAGCGCCTGAGGATAAATTAGAGACACGTCTGGATTACTTCCGTCAGGCAGAAGAAGAAAACAGAGAAGCTGCAAGGCAATTAATTGCCAAAGCAAACGATGGTATTGAAACTAACGATAAGGATTTTGTCTTCATTCATTTTATTCTACATCATTTACCTAAAGGCTTAATAGGTCTTTTACTTGCCGTAATTTTAAGTGCAGCAATGAGCTCTACAGCGTCAGAATTAAATGCCTTAAGCTCTACGACTGCCATAGATATCTATAAGCGTTTTAATCACAATGACACCAAGGATGATGACCATTATGTAAAAATGAGTAAATGGTTTACTCTTATGTGGGGGGGAATTATAGCTATTATTTTTGCTAGTGTTGTATCGTTATTTGATAACTTAATACAACTGGTTAATATCATAGGTTCACTATTTTACGGGACAATTCTGGGAATATTCTTGGTCGCATTCTACTTGAAAAAAGTAAGAGGTCGCGCGATTTTTATTGCCGCTTTAATATCTGAAGCTATAGTCATTGCCTTTTACTGTGTGGATGAGTTTGTGCCAGGTATTAAACTGCTACCATTCTTATGGTTAAACCTTTAGGTGCTTTAATAACTGTCGGACTAGCTTGGTTAATAGAATCTAGTGGTAAAAATGATCATGAAGAAATCACTCATTTTCAAGAAGTTTAAATTTTAAAATCATATGATACATTACTACTACTCAGATGGCATAAATGAGTTCGGTCCGTTTAATCTAAATGAGTTAAAAGAAAAGGCATTACGTCCTGATTTTAAGATTAGAACTGAAAATAAAAGTTTTGTTGCAACTGCCTCCAGCATTGCAGAATTAGATGTTTTATTTAAAAAGCCTGCAGCAGCTGTTCAAAATGTGACCTTCCATAAGCAAACTAATTTACGACCGGCGACCCAGAAGTCATCAAGTGATAAATTATTAATTGCAGCTCTTATTGTATGGTTAACTACCATGTTATTAAATGCGATAGTTAGCGCTGTTTTTAGTTACAGTTATTCTTCTAATAATCAATATATTGTTATGGGAGCGATTAACTTAATTTCGGCTGTATTACCTTTATTAATAGCTTTAAGTATTCAAGATAAAACTCTTAAAGTCATCGGGATTATTATCTCAGTAATCTTGATGATGAATTTTATTTTTGGTGCTGTGCAATTAATGACATTCTCTTTTTAAAACAAAAAAAACACTTAATTTCTTAAGTGGTTTTTTAAATACGCTTTCGCAAAAGCGATATTATTTATAGATCATTACATCTTAACGCCCCCCCATTCTTTAAGGCTATCTTTATTCATCTTTACATAGTCTGCATTACCTGCGGCTGTAGCTAATGCTAGAGACTGCTTTGCAGATGCTATAGCGGCACTAGTGTTACCTAATTTAGCTTCTATAAGTGATTTTTTACGGAACATCCAAAATGCTTTAGGATTCAATACAGTTGCCTTAGTAATCCATTCGTGTGCCTTTTCTAAATCCTTATTTGCATCAAGATAAAAAGATGCTGCAGAGTAGTAATCGTTTGCACTAGGACCGGCCATTACTTTATCAATACTAGCTTCAGTCTTTGCTTTAGTAGGAACTGAAAATGGTACTGCTACCATAGTATTGGCCCACATGATTTGTAAATGAGCACCATCCATGTTTATTTCATTAACAGCCATGGTAAAACTTTCTTGTGTGTTTTTTAGTTTGCTTACAGGTACAGTAACCATTGCAGCTACTTTAGTGTCATCCCATTCACTAGGTGTTCCCCCCCAATTTGAATGATCAGTATAAAAATATACATCCCACTGGCTTTTACCAGGCTTAGTAAATACTGCATAAGTTCCAGCTTTTAATTCTTTACCTGCAACCATTACATCATCAGAAAAAGAAATTTTTGAGTTAGCATTTGCGCCAGTTCTCCACATTTTATCAAATGGAACTAAATCACCAAAAATATCTCTATCTCTCATCGCTGGTCTAGAATATTCTAGGGTAACCTCTGTAAGACCTACAGTTTGTTTAACCATAGCACTAGGGCTAGGTTGTGGTGCTTCAATTTGTGCTGTAAGAGTTGTAGCTACAAACAATGACATAAAAGCAAGTAATGTATATTTCATAATGGAAAAAATTGAATTAATTTAAATGTAAATAAACAGCTTTTATCGTTTATCTATTGTTAGGGTTTTCTTAATACCTTATGCTTTGGCACTTGAAAAGAAAATCATTTTAACAGCCACAATTATTAAGATGACTCCAAAAATCTTTTTTAACAACTGTTGATTTATACTTATGGCTAGTTTGGTCCCAAAATAACCACCGAATACAAAAGCTACAGCGATCACTAACGCATATCGCCAGTCTAATTCATGACCATTTTTGTGATAGGTATATGCTGCAAGAAAAGTGACTGGAACTGCTAGTACAGCTAGACTCAATCCTTGTGCTTGATGCTGACTATAACCTAAAAACCATATCGCTAGTGGTACCATAATAACGCCACCACCTACTCCTACACTACCGCTTAAGAATCCTGCTAATAACCCTAATAGCAATAAGAGTAAAATAATTTCTAATGTCATTTTCTTTTTTGGTTTCATATTTATAATAAAGGAGCCCACAATCTACAAAAAGACTCTTTAAACTTATTTGCTTTATCTCTTTTTATCCAAAGATCTAATAAAACTTCCTCGCAGTACTCTATATCTTTTTGAAATTGGACATTTAATTCTTTTGAAACCTCTTCATCATAGATTAATGCATTAATCTCAAAATTAATATCAAAACTGCGATAGTCCATGTTTGAAGTTCCTATGGTACAAAACATATCATCAACTACCATTGTTTTTGCATGTAACATACCTCGATGATACCAGTGAACATAAATACCACTTTCTAATAAATCTTGAAAATACGATCGGGAGGCATATCGTGCAGCCCAACTATCTCCCTTTTTAGGTACCATGATGTGTATTTCTACACCACTGCGGGCAGCACTTTTTAAGCTGGTTAAAATAGCTTCATTAGGGATAAAATATGGTGTGGTAATATAGATACTTTTCTCTGCCGTATTGATAGCTATAAATAGCGCTTCCATAATATTTGCCCAGTCAGTATCTGGACCACTAGCTGCAATTTGAACGGCTTTATTTTCAGGAAAATCAATTTCTGGGAAATAACTCGATGGTATTTCATAATTTTCATCTTGTCTTTTCACAAAGTACCAGTTCAATAACCATTGTGCTTGAAGACTTTTAACAGCATGACCTTCAATACGTAAATGTGTATCACGCCAGAACTGTCCATTATGATTAATAGGTTCATTTACATAATCGTCACTTATATTAACGCCACCTATATAACCGATACTACCATCTATGATGAAAATCTTACGGTGATCACGGTAATTTGCCTTACGAGTAAATTTTGAAAATAGAACGGGCATAAATGCTTCATACTCGATACCTGCAGAAGTCATTCTTTTTTTAGTAGCATTAGAAATTGAACTTCCTACAGAATCATATATAATCTTAACTTCAATACCACGTTGTGCAGCATCTATTAAAGCATTGATAACATCTGTCCCAATGTGGTCGTCACTCAATATAAAATACTCAAGATGAATATGGTTTTGAGCGTTTTTAACATCCTCAAAAACACGGTCAAATTTTGACCTACCGTTGATTAATACGTCTAGATTATTGCGCAAGGTTAACGGCGCTGCTTGGTTGTGCCTTAACAACTTTACCATTTTAAGACGATCTATTAAAAAAGTCTCTTCATATTTATCAAGATCATCATTTGACACGTGTAAACGCTTATTCCAGTCTTGAATAAGTTCATTTGCATTAAGATCCTTACGCTTAAAAATTTTAGATTTTCTGTACTCCAGACCAAAAAAGTAATAAATACCCAATCCTAGAAAAGGTAAAGCAACTAAAAAAAGTAATGAGGAAACTGTTTTACGTGGATTCTGATTGCTACGTATCAAAAAAAACGCTGCACTTAAGGCTACTATATAATTAATTATAAGTAAGCTTAAAAACCAATTACCAAGAAACCAGTTTAACATAACTAGTCGTAGTATCCGTTTTCTGGAATTTCAATTTCGTAAAGTTTCCCAGACTTATTATTTAACTTATTTTCTCTAAGCCAAGGATTATGAATTTTTAAAATTTTATAATTGATAGAATTCGCTTTCGCGAAAGCTGCTAAATCATCAATTTCATAATCCACCATTATCTTTTTAGTAGGTACCTGATAATAGTAATGCTCTGGCTCTACATTAAATCCAAAGCTTTCTGGATTTTTGAGAATTTCTTTTAGTGCTAGAATTCTAAATACGTATCTACCTGTTTCTTGACCTAATAATAAGTCATAATAGGTAGATGCCTGTTGTCTCTCTAACTCGCGATTGATCCCTGCATTTCCAGCATTATAAGCTGCAGCGGCAAGTGTCCATGTCCCCATTCTTTCTTTACTATCCTTAAGATATTTACAAGCTGCACGTGTTGCTTTCTCTAGATGATAGCGTTCATCTACATTACTATTCACTTCTAGATCCAATTCTTTACCAGTTGCACTCATGATTTGCCAGAAACCACTCGCTCCTGCTGGTGACTTTACGTTATCTAATCCACTCTCGATTACAGCGAGATATTTGAAATCATCAGGGATTCCTTCTTCTGCTAAAATGGCTTCTATAATCGGAAAATACTTTTTAGATTTTTTAACCAACATAATCCCATTGGATTGCCAGTAGGTATTGACTAAAAATTCACGATCTGCACGTTCTTTAATATCAGGATTGTTTAGCGGTACTGATTCCCCCCCTGCAAAATCTAGTGTTTTGGGAAGGTCTAACGCATAAACTCCATAATCACCTACACGAGATGGATCTTTCAATTCTGTAGTCTCCATAGGTTCTAACTCTGTAAGACCTGAGTTTTGTTGCACAGCACTAACTGCTAGCAATAAAACGACTACAATTCCTGCTCCTAATAATATCTTTTTCATGCGTTCTATTTTGGGTTTAAAGATAGGTGAATCCCGCTGAGTCTAAAACTGTTATTGTAAAATGATTTGAGGTAAGTTATCATTAAACCAGCGAAATCTATTTATAATCATAATATGAGTTCCACCAGGTACAATCATTGCTTTTGTAATATACTTAATGGGAAATATGGGGGTCTTTATCTCCATGAATATGGATCACATCTTCTGGCATTTCTTTTTGATCCCAATTTATTATCGTGTCCAGTGCCCAATCTAGATAACGTCGATCATTAATAGATAAATATTTTTTGTACAAGTCGAGCTTTTTAGGTGCTATTCCAAAACTGTATTTCATCAACGATTCCATATTTTCAAAAAGACGAGTAGGTACAATTTTATGAAGCTTAGTGCTTTACTAAAATGCATACGCCTAGGAAACTCTCGATTACTTTTTGCGCTTGATATTATAATCGTTTTGCGCACTGTCATTTGTTTTGCAATTTCTTGAACAATAATACCACCAAAAGAAACTCCTACAATAACTGGATTATCATGTTGGATTTGTTCTATTAATCGGGTGACATAATCCTTTAAGGGTTCTTTTTTTCTGGGATTAACCAGTGCATAAAATACATTTCAAATTGATCTGGTGGAAGTTTAATATTCTCAAAAATCAAATCAGACGCAGCCATTCCTGGCATAAAGTAAACGGGAATCATATTTTAAGAATAGATTTATAATCAATGTTTTAACAGATGCTATGATTAAGAAAATGTTATTTTAAAGTATCTTTACAAAGTTAATAAGAGCAATTTTTATGCTTTCACTAATCAACCACAAAGTTTTAATAAACTTATCCTTTAGTGAATATACCTAATCATATTTAGGAGTTAAAAAGAATGAAAATGGAAACATCAACTACGATTGAAATTACTGATAATGCTTTTTTACGTCAGTATGAATGTACCAAGAATGGAGATTTAGCAAAAATTGAATATTCTCAACAAGAACGTAAAATTTTCTTAACTAAATTTATAATTCCAGAATCTCTTGAAGATGATACAGATTTTAAAAATGACTTTTTAAGAGCTGTATTTCTAAACATTAGAGATGAAAAGAAGATTAAAGTAGTCCCTACTCATCCTAAGATAGCAGGATTTGTACGTCGCAACCGTAATGAATTTAAAGAAATGCTTCCAGTAGGAATTAGCATTTAAAAGTTAGTTATTACTTGCCCACATTTCTCTAGCAGCATCTAAATCTGATGGTGTATCAATACCTATACTAGCATGGTCAGTAATGATCATGCTTATTTTTTTACCATGCTCGAGATACCTTAAGCACTCTATCTTCTCTTTTAATTCTAATGGTGTGGCACTAGAATTGTAAAAATCAATCAATGCCGCTTTTCTAAAAGCATAAATACCTATATGTTTATAAATAGGTGCTTGAACTTCGGTTGCTCTATTATAAGGTATTGGACTGCGAGAAAAATAGATGGCATTACCTGATAAATCAGTAATAACTTTAACGTTATTAGGGTTTTTAATATCCTTCTCTTCTTTTAACTCATGCATTAGAGATGCTAGAGCTATAGTTTCATTTTGATCCTTTTCAAAAACCTCTAATAGTTTTTTTAAGTCTGCATGATTAGTAAAGGGCTCATCACCTTGTACATTGATAATAATATCTGCATCTATACTTTCTACGGCTTCTGCGATACGGTCACTACCACAGTCATGTTCTTTTTTACTCATTACTGCCATACCACCATGATCTGTAATCTCTTTAAAAATAATAGAGCTATCTGTGGCGACAATTACTTGATCAAAAAGATTTGTAGCCAGTGCAGCCTCATAAGTTCTTACAATTACAGATTTACCACATAAATCTTGCATCAATTTTGCAGGAAATCGACTAGCTTCATATCGTGCTGGAATTACAGCGATAACTTTTAAACTCATGAATTAAAAATTAAGTGGTAGTAAATTATAAGTGGTACGTTCCCTAATTGGAATATGCACTTCTTTAAAAGCGTCTATGATTAAATTAATATCAGATTGATTCATTATAATAAGGTTTCTATATCGATCTGATTTCAGTTTTAAAGTTAATCGTCTATCGTTTTTAGAGAATAGCGTTATAGAAACAAGTTCTTCAATTTCATTAAATGAAATTGATTTAACGACCGATGATTTAAAGAGATAATAATAGATTGCAAACAAAGCTACTGCTATGTATGCTCCTATTAAAAATCCTAACCAGAAAGAAGAAACTTCATTTAATACTATCATTGTACACCATAAAATAGATGAACACAGCAATACTGTTTGCATCATTCGATAAGACTTTATATGGTCTTCAATATTTAATATTTGTCTTTCAGTATCAAATCTTAATACCGAAGATTTACGTCCTTTTAAAATGAACATATGATACAGATAGGTTTAAATAATCGGCTTTCGCGGAAGCGGTTTTTTCTTAAATAACTTCTTGTACAGTTTTCTAATTGCAATAAAAATCAACACAACAATTACAGCTGCAAAAATAGGTGCTATTAAAGAAAGAAAGCTTAGAATTCCACTAAAACCAGCCTCGGCAGTGCTTATAATAGGATTACCTATGCCACCTGTGGTTGCCGTACTGGTTAATCGTGCTGCACCAGCAGTACTGGCTACACTTGCTGCAGTTCCTCCACCGGCAATAATGGCTAGAGTCCATGTGTATACAGGATCTAAATCTCCTACTACACTTACCATAACTGCAGTACCAGCAATGGCTGCTAGCGGTACGGTAATTGTGTCTAATAAGTTATCTACGTAAGGAATATAATAGGCCACTAGCTCTACAATCGCTGCAACACCTAATATGAATACGGCGCTTAAACTACCTGCCCAAGCCCAATCTGGATTAAGCGGTACCATACCCATATAAGCCGCTATACTTAAAAATAAAAGCGGTACAAAAACTCTAAATCCAGCACTAGCAGAAAGTCCTATTCCCAGACATATACTGACAAAAATTTCAAAATTTGATGTAATCCATTCCATGATTATGATTCTATAAAATAATCTTTATTAAAGCCTATAAGATACAAATTTGTTTTGGCACGCGTTACAGCGGTATATAACCAGCGCAAATAATCCTTTGATGGACCATCTGGTAAATATGGTTGCTCCACAATCACGTTTTCCCATTGTCCACCTTGTGATTTATGGCAGGTAATTGCATAGGAGAACTTAACTTGTAAAGCATTAAAAAACGGGTTTTCCTTAATTTCTTTATACTGCTTCCATTTAGGTAATTTGAGATAATCCATTCTCACTTCTTGATATAGTTTATTTGAATCATCATAAGTTAAAGATGGAGATTCTGACTCGAGTGTATCAAGCAATAGCACTGTTTCAAAAGGTTTCTCATCTGGATAATCTACCATACGCACCTTTACTTCTGCAAATCTGAAGCCATAAATATTTTTAAAATTATAAATCTCTAAAATTTCTATAATATCTCCATTTGCTATAAAACCAGCAGCACTACTGGGCTTTAACCAGTGGTAATTGTTTTTTACCACCATAAGGTAGTCACCAGATGCTAGTTGCTTTCGCGGAAAAGTATCCTAGACCTAATTTGTTGGTTATATAAATTTGCTCGTTTATTAGACCTAACGATAATGGCAGTCTCCTCATGTCCTTGAGTGTCATAAGCTGTTTGAATAGCCTCCATAATCTCGTGACCATCAATAAGCCTATTTATGTCTATAAATGGGTCTACATCAAATTTGAAGTCGTTATCTAGTTCTTCTATATGATTTCTGATACGAGTAGCATTTAACAATATTCCAGAATCCTTTTCCTGTCGTTTTACTTCGTCCAGTTCTATACAAGTCACTTCTTTTAAATAGCGTTGTTCTAATAATGTAGGTTCTAACGCAGGAGAAACATCGAGCTTAACAGGTGGTAACTGAGCGGTATCTCCTACCAAAAGAAGAATACAACCTACACCAGAATAAACATACTCTATTAAATCGTCTAATAAAGATCCATTACCACCGAACATTTTGTTCTCACTAGCAACATCAGGTATCATAGAAGATTCATCTACAATAAATAAGGAGTTGCGATGTTTATTTTGTTTTAAAGTAAACTCTACATTTCCACCTTTACCTTGTGCTTTGGGATAATAAATTTCACGATGTATCGTACTAGCCGTTTTATTACTATAACTACTAATAACTTTTGCCGCTCGACCAGTAGGTGCAAGAAGAACGCAGCTCATTTTTGCTTTCCAAATATTTTTTACAATAGCACTTATTATGGTTGTTTTTCCCGTTCCTGCATATCCCTTAAGTAAAAAGAGTCTGTCTTTATCTTTATCAATGACAAAAGAAGAGAGCTCCTCTAGTGCTCTATCTTGCTCATTAGTAGGGATAAAAGGAAAATCGGTGCGTATTATTTTGTAATATTCTGCTGCAGTCATGAATTGTTGGTGAAAACCTGATGATAAACTTAACTCAAATTTGAAATGTGACGCTAGGATGAGTCAAAAAATATTGTAGATTTGTTAGCTTTGAAACCAAGATAATTATTTAAAAAAATATGACTGCTCTCATTACATCAATAGTTTTAGGAATTTTAGTATTAGTAGGACTGGCTTTTCTAATTAATAAATTACCTAAGAAATTACACATTATCATCATAGTATTCTTACTAGCATTAATAGGCTACTTTGGATATGAACTTTTTGATTCAATCGCAGCTCCTGTAAAATTTGAAAAAGTAAAAGAAGAAAGATATAAGAAAGTAATCGCCCAGTTGATTAAATTACGTGAGGCAGAAAATGCTCATAAAACGATTACTGGTAAATATACTGATGATATTAATAAGCTAGCAATGTTTGTAGATACTGCAAAATTTGCACTAGTTCAAAGAAGAGATAGCTCTGTAGCAGATCGTGAGAAAAACAAACGTTTTGGTCTTAACGCCGACAATGGTGGTTACTACAAAGAAATTGTAGTAACGGATACACTAGGATATAAGTCTGTTAAAGATTCATTATTCCAAAATATAAACATCGCAACGTTACTAGACTATTCATTTACGACAGAAGGCAAGAAGATTGAAACTCCTGGGAAAATCTCTTTGGAAACAGGTACTTATTTTGATGATGATAATGCCATCAGTGTATTTGAAGCTAGAGCAAAGAAATCAGATATCTTATTTGATCAACCAGAAAGGTTACTTGAACAAGAATTAAGAACTAAAGCTGTAGAAGGTGTTACTGGAGAAGAAATTGTTGTTGGAAGCTTAACTGAAGTAACAACAAGTGGAAACTGGCCTAGACAATATGCCACTAGCCCAAAGTAATATGTCTGCAATGCATAAAAAAATGTCCGTCTTGATTCATCAAGATGGACTTTCTTTTTTTATCTACTCATCAAAGGGTATAGAAAGTCGCATTCTCAAATCTTTTAAGCACGAGTCTAATCCGATTGAAATACTTCAAGAGATTGAAAATACATATCTCAATGAAGAAGATTTAAATCAACGGTTTGATGAAGTCACTGTAATTTATAATCACCCTATTTTTTCGGGTGTTCCTTCTAGTATTTATATGGAGCAGCACCAGTCTGATTATTTAAAATATAATGTGCGACTTTTAGAAACTGATATTATAAGCACTGACGACACTATTGAATCATTAGATTATAAAACTGTCTACATCGCTTATACTAATATCAATAATTACTTCTTTGAGAAATACGGTGATTTCAATTATTACCACTACTCTACTCTTGCATTACAAAAACACTATTCTGGAAATGACCAATCAAAGTCAGAAGTTATATTAGACATTAAAGAGTCCCAATTTTACATTACTATTTTTGACAAAGGAATATTAAAATTGCATAATAGTTATCCTCATCAAGCGGCAGAGGATATTCTATACTACACCTTATTTACAGCTCAACATAATGATATAGATCCTGAAATTATGGATTTAAAAATTATAGCGAGTGTAAAAAATGACGCCGTTTACGAATTACTTTATACCTATGTGCGTGAGGTTAGCTACGTCATCGACTCAAACACTTATTTAGAAGACATCTTATGCGTATAATTTCAGGAATACATAAAGGAAGAAGAATACAGGCACCAAAAAATTTACCAGTAAGACCTACTACAGACATGTCTAAAGAAGCCTTATTTAATATTTTGAGGCATCGCAAGCATATTCCAGGTATCAAAGTATTAGAACTTTTTGCTGGTAGCGGTAACATGAGTTATGAATTTGGTAGTCGTGGCGCATCTAGTATTCTAGCTGTAGATCAACACAAGCCATGTCTTGATTTTATAAATAAAACGGCAACTACATTAAACCTACCTATTGAAACCAATAAGGCAGATGTTTTTAGTTTTTTAGAAAAACATAGAGGTAGTTATGATTTGATCTTTGCAGATCCACCCTATGCGCTAGAAGAAGAACAATTTCATTCCATAGCTACACTGGTTATGGAAAATGGTCTCTTATTACCAGGTGGTATTTTTATCATGGAGCATTCTAAACATACAGATTTATCAGATCACCAATGGCTAGAAAGTTCACGCAGGTATGGTGGTACAGTATTTAGTTTCTTTGAGAATCCAGAAGAGGAAGAATAATTTCTAAATGTTATTATGAAAAATATCATCTTGTTTATTCTAGTTATAATTACGACTACTAGTTGTTTTCAAAAAAGTAACAAAGTATTAAATCTTACTGGTCCTTCAATTGAACAAGCAGAAAATATCAATAGAACTTCAAACCAATATGTCGATGGAATATATGAAGCTAGTGAAACGGAAACTAGTTTATCCTATCAGCAGTCATATGGAGTCGAGAAAACTTTTCACATCAATTATAGACCTATCATTGTCGCCAAAGATTTTAAGGTATTACAAGCCGACATAGGAAGCGTAGGAAGACCAGTCCTGGATATAGAGCTACATGAACATGCTCATCAAATTTGGTATGAAGCTACAAGGCGTGCTTTTCTAAACAAAAGCTTATTATTTATAGTAATAAATGGAAAAGTAGTGAGTGCTCCAAGTGTTAATGGCGGACCCATAACTGGCGGAAGACTTCAAATCGCTGGTGATTTTAACATGGAGCAAATTCAACAAATCATTGATGGAGTTAAAAAACGAGCTCCTCAAGCAATAAAAGAGAACTAAAGATTTCGTTGCTCCTAGTCTTACTTTACTATCCCATCAAATTAATATCGGCGATATTTTTAATTCTATTTCTTTCTAAGAATGCATCAATGGTTTCAAAGTGTTCTATCACACGTTGATCTTTAAATTCAAATACTTTTTCTGATAAGCCTTGCAAGAAATCTCTATCGTGAGATACTAAGATTAATGTACCATCATAAGTAGATAGAGCTTCCTTTAAAACATCTTTAGATTTAATATCTAAGTGATTAGTAGGTTCATCGAGAATTAACAAATTCACAGGTTCTAGAAGTAATTTCACCATTGCTAATCTAGTCTTTTCTCCACCAGAAAGCACACCTACTTTTTTCTCTAAGTCATCTCCACTAAACATGAATCTACCTAGAATATTCTTCAATTGCGTGCGCACATCACCTTGTGCAACTTCATCTACCGTTTGCCATATCGTTAATTCTGTATCTAGTAATGCGGCTTGATTTTGTGCAAAATATCCAACCTTTACATTATGACCTAGCTGACAAGTACCTTCTACTTCTATCTCGTTAAGGATAGCTTTAATCATAGTAGACTTTCCTTCACCATTACGACCTACAAAGGAAACCTTTTCGCCTCGAGCGATAGACATATTTGCGTCTTGAAATACTACTTTATCTCCATAAGATTTTGAAACATCTTTAACGGTCACCGGATAATCACCAGAACGTGGCGATGGAGGAAAACGTAATTTTAATGCTGCGGTATCCACTTCATCTATCTCAATAATTTGAAGCTTTTCGAGCATCTTCTCTCTAGAGTTGACCTGATTAGTTTTAGAATAAGTTCCTTTAAATCGTTCTATAAAATCTTTAGTGTCTGCAATGAATTTTTGTTGTTCTTGATAGGCTTTAATTTGATGAGAACGACGATCTGCTCTTAACACTAGGTAATGAGAATATGTCGCTTTATAATCATGGATTTGTCCCATGGTAACTTCAATCGTGCGATTAGTAATGTTATCTATAAATGCTTTGTCGTGTGAGATAACCATTACGGCGTCTGCCTTATTGACTAAGAAATCCTCTAACCATATTACAGATTCTATATCAATATGGTTAGTAGGCTCATCGAGTAATATTAAATCTGGTTTTTGTAATAGAATTTTAGCTAGCTCAATACGCATGCGCCATCCACCACTAAATTCTTTAGTTTGCCTTATGAAATCCTCTTGTTTAAAGCCCAATCCTTTCAATGCTTTCTCCACTTCGGCATCATAGTTAACATCTTCTAGAGCATAAAATTTCTCTCCTAGATCTGTTACTTTTTCAATGATAGCCATATACTCTGCACTTTCATAATCTGTGCGAGTCGTTAATGCCTCGTTAAGCTCGTCCATTTCTTTTTTCATTGAAAAGACATGTTTGAAGGCCTTTGCAGTTTCTTCAAAAACGGTACAATCGTCTTCAGTAAGTAAGTGCTGCGGTAAGTATGCTATAACCGTTTCGCCAGGTGTGCGCACATGTCCGCGAGTCGGTTTTTGCTCACCAGCGATAATCTTCATCATAGTAGATTTTCCCGCGCCATTTTTCCCCCCCATTAACGCAATCTTATCTGTTGGGTTTATCACAAATGAAACATCTTTAAAAAGAGTAGTTCCACTAAATTCTACGGCTATATTTTCTACGGTAATCATGATGAAGTTTTTGCAGCGGCAAAAGTATGATTATTCTTTACTTAAATAGAAACCTAAGTTTAATTAAAAAGAAGGAATTTGCAGATAAGAGTTATAGTTTAAAAAAGCAGGTCTATAAGCCGGATTCTGTTACTTGATTGCTCAAGTACTCTATCATTTATCTAGAATTACAATTACTTGCAATCTCCATCTGTTTACCCTTCAGAATCGCGCGGATCGCGCTCAAGCTCTGATATACGCAACATTTCACCGTATAGAGTTTACCTGGTTTCACTACAGCATTACCTGTACATACTTTCTGTTGCACTTGTCCTATTACGCTTCGCGAAGCGTAATGACGGCCATTAACCGTTATACTATCCTATGGTGCCCCGGACTTTCCTCTTCATAAGAAGCGATAGAGCGACCTGCTGACGCAAAATTACTTTAAATATTGACACCGATGTTGATAATTTAATGAAATAAAACAGTAGAAATAATAGCCAAAATTAATGAGGCGTTTATCTTTGAATCAATGGAGCCATTTATAGTATCTGCTAGAAAATACAGACCCGAGACTTTTGAAGATGTCGTAGGACAAAGCGCTATTACTAAAACGCTTGAAAACGCAATTGCTAGCAATCATCTAGCACAAGCTTTACTATTTACGGGTCCTCGTGGTGTAGGCAAGACAACCTGTGCTCGTATTCTAGCTAAAAAAATCAATCAACAGAATGCTGAGGTAGATCCCAATGAGGATTTTGCTTTCAATATATTTGAATTAGACGCTGCTTCAAACAACTCTGTAGACGATATACGTAGTCTGACAGAACAGGTGCGTATTCCACCACAAGTAGGTAATTTTAAGGTTTATATTATTGATGAGGTGCACATGCTATCAACTGCTGCCTTCAATGCTTTTCTTAAAACACTTGAAGAGCCACCTGCACATGCTATTTTTATTCTAGCAACTACAGAGAAGCATAAAATTATACCTACCATTTTATCACGTTGTCAAATTTTTGATTTTAAGCGTATTACCGTGGCAGACATGCGAGGCCATTTAAAACGTATCGCAGGTATTGAAGGAATTACAGCAGACGATGAAGCATTGCATATTATAGCTCAAAAGGCTGATGGTGCGCTGAGAGATTCTCTTTCTATATTTGATAGAGTTGTCAGTTTCTCAGGTAAAGACCTGACAGTACAAGCGGTAACCGAGAATTTAAATGTACTTGATAGAGAGACTTATTTTAAAATTACTGAACAAATCATCGATGGTAACATACCACAATTACTGGTAGATTATGATGTGATCATGTCTAAAGGTTTTGACGGTCATCATTTTATCGCTGGCCTTGCTTCTCACTTCAGAGATTTAATGGTTTGTAAAGACGAGAGAACTCTTCATCTACTAGACGTGTCTGATACAGTGAAAGTAAAATATGCCGAACAATCTAGAAAAGTCGATTTAGTATTTTTAAGAGAGGCCATCAATTTAAGTAATGAAGCCGATTTTAAATATCGCAGCAGTCGGAACCCGAGACTACATATTGAATTGTGCCTTATGCAGCTTGCCTCTATCTTAACAGATGGAGAAAAAAAATGATGTAAACTACATCATTCCAGCTTCCAATTTTAAGAATCATCCTGTTGCTGCTGAAGCATCTAGCTCTTATCAAAAACCTCAAGAACCAGCAAGTAAACAAATTGAAGAAGCTACAGCGGTGCAAGCTAGTCAACCTTCAAAAATTGAAGCGTCTAACGCACTTAATCGTACTAGTAGTAATCAAAGTGTCGATATCTCTACAGATAAAAAAGAGCTATCTAAACCTATTATTGAGTCATCAACCGTTTCTCATCAAACATCTAGACAAGTTACCACGACTGCCCAACAAAACTCTAATAAATCTATTGAAGAAGCTCGTAAAGCCTTATTAGATAGAAATAAAAACAATGTTAGTGGTTTGTCGCTACAAGCCATTAATGCAAAAAAGGCTCATGTAGTTAAAAACAATCAGGATCACATAGAAACGGACGCTCTTCCTGAAGAAAATTTTACAGAGCAAGATGCTCAAGAGTGCTGGTCATCTTATGCCGCACATTTAAGAGAACGTGGTCAATTGATTCTAGCCTCTATAATGGAGGCTGATACACCTAAACTTACAGATCACAAACTAGTATTGCGCTATCCTAATCTCTCTATGAAAGAAGATTTAGAAAAAGCACAAGGTCAAGTTCTAGAACATATCAAAGCTGCTTTGAAGAATTATAATATAGAATTAGAAATTCATGTTGATAAAGCTGTCCAGAAGAAATATGCCTATACCGATCATGAAAAATTCCTCAAACTAGTGGAAAAAAATCCAGCGATAGACTTGTTGCGTCGCAATTTTGATCTAGAGTTTTAAAACAAAAAATCCTCGATTGAGGACTTTTTTAATATTTATACTTTAAAACTACTATAGCTTATAAGCAAGACCTAATTGAAAGTATCTATTATTTGCTTCATTAAGTTCTCCAAATTCTCTATCAAATACATTAGATAAACCATAACCATAGCGCACATCAATCGCAAAACTATCGCTAAAGTTGTATCCAACACCACCTACAGCCGCAAAATCATAGTTATAATAATCGTTATTATCTCTTTGTCCTACATTTACACCTACTTGAGGACCTAATTGTAAAAAGAACTTCTGACCTAAATTTACTTTAGCAAGTACACCTACTTGAAGCCAGTTTGTTTTAAGCTCTACATTATCTCCAGATTCTAATCTGATTTCATCTGCCTTTGCTCCTAATGCCGACAGACCTATCTCAGGCACTAAAGAAAAGCTTGAGCTTACTGGTATGTTAGCAAAAAAGTTTGCGTGAAAACCGATGCGGCTATCTAAATCGATATCGTCACCTTCAAGAGAAGAGTAATTCAATCCAGATCTAAATCCGTAGCTAGCTGTAGTTTGAGCAACACCTATAACTGGGATAGATATTAAAGCTATAAAAAGTAATAATTTTTTCATTTTTAAATAATTATGGGGACAAAGTTAACAGAAACATTGATTTTGTAGTAAATATAATTCAAAACTTAGCTTCTATCGTTGATCTGCATTAAAAATAGATTTAATGATACCATCAGCAAGACCTATTTTAGGCACATATATATTCTTTGCACGACTCCATTTCATGGCACTTAAATATATACGACAAGCTGGGATAATAACATCTGCCCTATCCTGATTGAGGTTTAAATAGTAGACACGTTCTTCATAAGTATAAGATTGAAGCTTTTCATAATAGCTAGACAGATACAAATAGGATAATGGTTTACCAGTTGACTTTTCACTAGATTTATAAATATTATTGATATTACCACCAGAGCCTAATAGCTCTACCTTAGAATAAGGTTGACATATTTCTTTAATCCATTGTTCTGCTTCAGACCATAGTTTTTTAGTTACCATATCATTAAGCAATCGTACTGTACCAATTTTAAAAGATCTTGAAGCCTTTGCTTCACCATCTGCAAAAAGAGTAAACTCGGTACTACCACCACCTACATCGACATATAAGTATACTTTATTATCATGGATCATAGAATGTAAATCTGTCATGGCTATAATAGCTGCCTCATGAGATCCATCTATGATTTCAATTTTGATTCCCGTTTTTTTCTTTATCAGTCTTGCTACTTCTTCTCCATTTTGCGCTTCACGCATTGCGCTGGTTGCATAAGCCTTATACTGCTCAACTTTGTGTATGTCCATTAGTAAAGCATAAGATTCCATACTTTTTACCATTCTGCTCATATTTATTGAACCTATCTCTTTGGTTGTAAAGACATCTTGACCTAAACGTATAGGTACTCTAACTAGACTAATTTTTTTAAAAACTGGAGGTTCATCATCAAATAAAGTTACTGATGCAATTAATAATCTAATAGCATTAGAACCTATATCAATGGCAGCATATTTGCGAATTCTAAAACTCATTTATTAAAGTTGATTTTTATAATAATCATATGTTACAAACTGTGAACGAATAGGGCTACCATCCCGTTTCACATATAGATTAAGTTGTTCTGAACATATTTCTCTAGCTTTCACATTATCATTCCAGCAGATATCTAAGGTATCTAAAATTTCTTTCTTGACAGATTCATCATAAATTGGACATGCAATTTCAACACGATTATCTAGGTTACGTCCCATCATATCTGCACTAGAAATGTATACCTCTATATCTCCGTCGTTATAGAACTGATATACTCTTGGGTGTTCAAGATATTTATCCACAATACTTATTACATTAATATTTTCACTCATACCTTCAATTCCAGGTATTAAGCAACAGATACCTCTAATAATAAGATCTATTTGAACTCCTGCATTAGATGCTTCATAGAACAGTTCTATCATCTTAAAATCAGAAAAACTATTCAATTTCATTCTCAAATGAGCTTTTTTTCCCGCTTTCGCGAAAGCGATTTCTCGACGAACCCTTTTCTCTATATTATTCCTTAAGGAATGAGGTGAAACTAGAAGATGTTTATACCTATATAATTTATAATTGACTTCAAAAAAATCAAATACCTTATCCACTTCTTTAAGAAGTTTTCTATTTGCTGTGAATAGAGTGTAATCTGTATAAATACCTGCCGTTGCCTCATTAAAATTACCGGTAGATATAAATCCATACCTTACAATTTTACCATCTTCTTCCCTATTGATAACGCAGGCTTTACAGTGAACTTTAAGACCAGGTACTCCAAAGATGA
Organism: Nonlabens ulvanivorans; assembly: GCF_000755285.1. Lineage (GTDB taxonomy): Bacteria > Bacteroidota > Bacteroidia > Flavobacteriales > Flavobacteriaceae > Nonlabens > Nonlabens ulvanivorans_A. The sequence goes on from NZ_BBMK01000005.1 coordinate 22,485, forward strand.
GTTTAACTCCTTCTTCTTGCATTAACTCGGCATAATTAATATTTGCTTGTTCATCAAATCTGGCTTGAAGCTCTATAGAGACAGTTACTTCTTTACCATTTTTTGCAGCATTTATTAAAGATGCCGCTATTTGTGAGACTTCTGCAAGTCTATAGATTGTGATTTTGATGTTGATCACCTTAGGATCTAACGCAGCTTCTCTTAAAAATTTTATAGTATTAGAAAATGTATGATATGGTGCATATTGTAGAATATCTCTTTGAGATATTTTCTCTAAAAGACTACCTCTCATAGAGACTCCTTTTATAGGCAATGGTGTTTTTTTCTCATACAGTAAATCTGTCCTGCCTAGTGAAGGGAATTTTAAATAATCACGTCTATTGTGATAACGACCACCTGGGATAATAGAATCTGTATCATCTATCTCTACCTTACTCATAATAAAGTTTAGTGTCTCTTGATGTATCGATTTATCATAGACAAATCTTACTGGATCGCCATCTTTACGGTCCTTAACACCACGACTTATTTTTTCAATTAGACTTTTTTTAAGATCTATATCGATGTCTAATTCTGCATCAAGAGTTACTTTAATCATATGCGCTTCAAGATGGCTGTAATCAAAAATATTAAAGATATAGTGCATTCTATCTCTAATCAAATCATCTAAAAGTATAATATATTGCTTATCATCACCATCAATCGATGGTAATTCAATGAAGCGATTTAGGGATTTAGGAATTTCAAGAAGTGCATATCTAACAGGTAAGGTTTCGTCTTTCATCACCATTCTTACTGCCAAATATCCTAAACCATCTCTCAAGGTAGGAAATTCTGACTCATCGCTTACCATTATTGTTGCGAGTGCAGGGCTTACATAATTATTGAAATAAGATCTTATAAAATCTTCATGTTCGGGAAGTATTTCTGTTTCATCAACTAAAATAATATTTTCATTTTTTAGTTCTTCTTCAAGCTGATTTAAAACTTCAAAACTTTTTGCTTGATCCTTTATAACCTCGGTAGTAATTTTTTCTAATAGGTCTGCTGCAGTGACACCACCTAAAGATTTGGTGGCATTTTTACCAGCTCTCAAAATGCGTTGTATGGTTGCATATCTAACTCTAAAAAACTCATCCAAGTTATTAGAAAAGATTCCTAAGAATCTTAATCTTTCAATTAAAGGAACATTTGTGTCTGCGGCTTCTTGAAGGACTCGATTATTAAATTTTAACCAGCTTAATTCTCTATTAAAATATCTAGGACTCATTTTAGGTTTTTTGGGAAAAAGTGTGCAATTGTTTGACCGTTATTGATCTTTGACCATTGACTTGTATTAAATTCAATAATAACCGCACCTGTAGTAGGTACATTATCAAAATAATGTGAACCGAGTATATTGACAGCATCAGTTAGGCCATGGTTATGTGAAAAAACCATAAGGGTATCAATATCATTAGTACATGATTTAATTTGACTCATCAATTCATTACAATCAAATGTATAAAGCTCTCGTTTCAATTTTAATGATAGTAGATTATAATCTAAATATTCACTTACGATGAGAGCGGTTTGGAGAGCTCTGGCGGCTGTGCTACTCCATATTTGTTGAGCACTTATAACAGTAGTATCGAGATGTTTGCCTATCAAATGAGCATCATTGATTCCTCGTTCAAGTAATACTCGATCGTGATCACGAACATTTAGTTCCCAACTCGATTTACCATGTCTGATTAAAATTAGCCTTTTCATAGCAAACTTTTTATGGAGCTAATCGATTACTAGACCAGTCTGATCCATTCATTACATATAAAAATCGATCATGAAGTCTATTGGGTCTACCCTGCCAAAATTCAAATGATATGGGAGAGATTGAGTAGCCACCCCCCCAATTATCTGGCAATGGAATTTCTTGATTTTCAAATTTAATTTTATAATCTTCTAGTTGCTGTTCAAGTTCTGATCTAGTTTTTACCATTGAACTTTGGTTACTTGCCCATGCTCCCAATTGGCTACCTCTAGGTCTACTCTTAAAATAGGAAAACGATTTTTCAGTAGAAACTTTACTTACATCTCCTTTAATAATGATCTGTCTTTCTAATGCAGGCCAAAAAAAATGTATTGAAACCTTGGAATGTAGTTCCATAGATTTCCCCCTTCTCAGAACCATAATTTGAATAAAAGATAAAGCAACCATTTTCAACTTCTTTAAGTAACACAATACGAGATTTAGGATAGCCATCAACTCCTAGAGTGGTTAAACTCATTGCATTTACCTCATCAACCGACATATGTGATTTAGCTTCATTAAACCATTCCTCAAATAAGTCATATGGGTCTTGAGGAAGATTATCTTCTACTAAAGCACCTATGCTATAATTTTTCCTAAGATTTTGAAGATCCCTTTGCATATAAATTACTTTACCGCAATTTACGCAATAAAGGTTTTATAGGATAAATATGTCCATTAAAACTGAATCAATATTATATTAAAATTAGAAAATAGAATCATTTGAATAGTAATGATTTATCTAATTGCCTACTCGCATTTTCATAGCCTATATTAAACATTTTACGCAGAGATCTAAAGCTAAATAATCCAAATGGATAAAGTTCTTCTGGTTCAAACATTAAATCTGCCTGATAAAACTTAGAAGAGTCACGATGATATTGACTAATTGAATATGCACGTCCAGCAACATCATAAGAATGTTTCATTTTCTTATTTAATGGCTCTATCTTATTCACGTAGCTACCTAGTTTAATATCACAATCATCTAATAAATCAATTGGAAAGTTATTAATGACTCCACCATCAATGTAAACATTATCACCGATAGATACCGGAGTAAATACTCCCGGGAAAGCGGCGCTGGCTAAAATAGCCATATACAACTCTCCCGAATCAAAAAGTTTAAGCTTAGCATTATTAAGATCCGTCGCAGCAACAATTAATGGTAGTTTTAATGACTCAAAGGAGTTAACCGGAATATAAGAGCTAATATGATCAATAAACACATTAGACTTTATAAAACCAGGCTGTCCAAAAGCAAATTTACTAGGGTGAAATAAGTTCGAACTTCTGAAAAATTCATAAATATCATCAATATCAATATTAGCAGCATACAATGCACCAATTAAAGCTCCAGCACTTGTACCTGCAATTTTATGAATTTGTACATCATGTTGTTTTAATGCCTTAAGAACACCGGCATGGGCAATCCCTTTTGCACCTCCACCAGAAAGAGCTAATCCTGTTTTCATTGAGAAAAATTTAAAAATAAAAAAGCCTTAAAATCATAAGATTAAAAGGCTTTTGTCGGGGGGGTGGCAGGATTCGAACCTGCGACCTCCTCGTCCCAAACGAGCGCGATGACCGGGCTACGCTACACCCCCCCGAATAGATCATCTATTATTTAGAAAATTGCGGAGAGACAGGGACTCGAACCCTGGCGACGGTTGCCCGTCGACAGATTAGCAATCTGCTCCATTACCACTCTGGCACCTCTCCTAAATAAAAAGAACTTGCGATTGTTTCCAAAAGCGGTTGCAAAGGTAATTGATATTATAGTTTCTGCAAGCATTTTTAAAACATTTTTGTAAAAATTATTCTGGATATTCTATTCTCAAATGATAGATATTAGCTAACTTCTTTTTAATCACTGACTTGATGATTTCAATTTGCTTAAATGTAATATCAGCGTTAATGAATTGTTTTTCCTCAACCTGTTTATTAATGATATTTTCTACTAAAATATTAATACTTGTAGAAGTAGGGTTTTTTAAACTTTTAGAGGCTGCTTCTACACTATCGGCTATCATTAGAATAGCTGTTTCCGGGCTAAAAGGTTTAGGGCCGGGATATTGATAGTCTTTAATGTCTAAATTAGGATTGCTAGCTAAAGCCTTTTTATAAAAAAAGTAAACTGTAGAATCTCCGTGATGAGTTCTTATAAAATCAATGATACGATCAGGGATTTTATATTTCTTTGCTATCTCAATTCCCGCAATTGTATGATTGATAATTATTGAAGCACTTTCCTCAGGATCAAGGTCATCGTGAGGATTAATACCACTACCCTGATTTTCTGAAAAATAAGTTGGGTTATTCATTTTACCAATGTCATGATATAGAGCGCCTACTCTAGCTAACATAGCGTTAGCATTGATAGCATGTGCAGCAGACTCAGCTATATTGGCTACGTTTAAAGAATGATGAAACGTACCAGGTGCCTTATTTGAAAGTTCTTTTAATAACTTGGAATTTGTATCTGATAATTCTAATAATGAAACATCACTAACTAATCCAAATAACTTTTCATAAATATAAATCAATGGCCATACGAACAACATAGCCAATCCACATAAAACAAAATAACTTACTTTATGCCATTCCCAACCTATTACACCGCCCTGATTGATAGCATAAAATGCAAAGTAGGAACTTACATATATTAAAACTATTTGACCTATGGTGATGAAAAGATTTGCTCGTTTATAAATTTCTGAACTAGATAAAATAGTTACAATTCCTGCTATTATTTGAAGAAACAGAAATTCTTCTCCATTTGGCACTATGAAACTCAATATCAAAATAGTTAAGACATGAGTGAATAAACCAACTCTTGCATCAAAAAACGATTTAAGAATTAAAGGAAGAATACAGACAGGAACGACATATACATAGACAGAATTAATATTTACAACTAACGTTGTAAGAAGTATAACTGTCAATAAGTTGAAAAATATGAAAAGTAATTTTCGAGAATTATTGTAAATATCTGGTCGATAATTAAAGAAGAATAATAGCAATATCGTATAAGTCAAGGCTACTAATATTATATATCCTATCAACCTCCATACATACTGGGACTCTGACCAGGTTTGTGCTTGATAAGTTTCATTTAACGTATTAAGGATCTGATACTTTTCTCCTTCAACAATTTCGCCTTGAGCGATTATACGAGAATTTAACGGCACTACACCTCTAGTTGGTAATACTTTACTTATTTCGTCATCAATAACTTTATTACTGAGATCTTGGTTTAATTTTAAATTAGATTTAATATTTTTTAATAGAACCTCTGCAAGCCACTTTTTATCTTTAAACTCTGTGTTTTCAATTATTGAAGTTATTTTGTTTTTAAGATCTTTAGGCTTCAGTATATCACGATAAGTTTCCTCATTAAAGCCATCATCTGATTGTATTATAACCGATTGATTATCATCTATTTCTAATGGTTTTTCTAAATAATAATTTGTATAAAATTGATTTAACACAAATTTTATTTCACTAATTTCTTTTTCTATGTTTGGTGTAATAATAGTGTCCGTAGTAATAAAGTGATATTCCTTTTGCACAATCTCCTGGACAGTATTAGAAACATTAGATTCAATATCAAAATACTTAGGTGTATTCATCTTGATTAAATCAATCTCTTGTTTAATAGCAATTGAACTTTTCTTTATTGGAAATGAAAATGGAGCATATAATGTTTCATACTGCCATGGTTCTCCTTTTTTAAAATCGTATTTAAATCTATCGCTCTTAGGAAAAAAGTAGATGGTAATTACTGTTGCCGCAATTACTATAGCTATTCGGATTAAAATATCCTGATACTTATAAAAACTAGAATTATTCTTTTTCATCATTTACAAATTAACAATTTAGTTTGGAGTTCTCTTTAAAAGCTACCTAAAATATGTTGCTCTATTATTTGTAGCTCTATTAAAGTATAAACTTCACTTTTTATCATATGAATATTGTTTATTTTCGCGTAAAAAGAGATTCTCATGAATAAAGTTGTTATTGTATCGTATGCTAGAACTCCTATTGGTAGTTTTATGGGTAAATTATCTACTGTTCCTGCTACTGAACTAGGAAGTATAGCTATTAAAGGTGCTCTCGATAAAATAAATTTAGATTCGAGATTGGTCGGAGAAGTTATAATGGGAAATGTAGTTCAAGCAGGTACTGGTCAGGCTCCTGCAAGACAAGCCGCACTAGGCGCTGGTTTATCTAACGATGTCCCTTGTACTACTGTAAATAAAGTTTGTGCAAGTGGGATGAAAACGGTTATGATGGCTGCTCAAGCAATTGCTTGTGGTGATAAAGATATCGTGGTTGCAGGTGGTATGGAAAATATGAGCATGATCCCACATTACGTTCACATGAGAACAGGACAAAAATTTGGTCCAGCCACATTAATTGATGGAATGCAAAAAGATGGACTAGTTGATGCATATGATCAAAATGCTATGGGAGTTTGCGCTGATTTATGTGCGCAAGAACATGAATTCTCAAGAGCAGATCAAGACGACTACGCTATACAATCTTATAAAAGATCAGCATTAGCCTGGAAAGATGGGAAATTTAATAGTGAAGTAGTTCCCGTTGCTGTACCTCAACGTCGTGGTGAAGACATCATTGTAGATCATGATGAAGAATACACTAATGTTAAAATAGAAAAAATTCCAGCTTTAAGAGCAGCGTTTAGTAAGGATGGGACTGTAACCGCAGCAAATGCTTCCACTATTAATGATGGTGCCGCTGCTTTGGTTCTTATGAGTGAATCTAAAGCTTTATCACTAGGTTTAACACCTATTGCGACGGTATTGAGTTATGCAGACGCTGCACAGGAACCAAAATGGTTTACAACTGCTCCTGCAAAAGCATTACCGATAGCTTTAGAAAAAGCAGGTCTTACTCAAAATGATGTAGATTTTTTCGAATTTAATGAGGCATTTGCCGTTGTTGGATTAGCTAATATGAAAATTTTAGGATTAACTGATACCAATGTGAATGTATATGGTGGTGCAGTTTCATTGGGTCATCCATTAGGATGTAGTGGAGCACGAATTATCACAACTTTGCTAAGTGTATTGGATCAGGAAAATGGTTCAATAGGCGCAGCAGCTATCTGTAATGGTGGCGGTGGTGCAAGTGCAATCGTAATTAAAAAAGGTTAAGTTTAATATGAAGTACGGTATTTGCCCTATTTCGGTTGCGCCATTGCGTCTTGAAGCAAAAGATACTAGTGAAATGGTATCTCAAGTGCTCTATGGTGAATATTTTAAAATCATAGAAGAAAGAAAGAAATGGGTTAAAATAAGACTAGCTCATGATTCTTATGAAGGATGGATAGATATCAAACAAATAACAGAGGTAGAAGCCGAAGTATATCACGAAATAGACCGTTCTGAACATCAGTTTGCAAAAGATTTAATTAGTCATATTACACATTATAATGAATCGTTAAGCACTATTACAATAGGTGCTCAGGTATCTACTGCTAGTTATCTCGCCGATTCATATCAACTAGAAAGTACTAAAGGAAGTAATAAAGGTGATTTAATCAATAACGCTTTATTGCTATTAAACTCCCCATATTTATGGGTGGAAGAACGCCTTTGGGAATAGACTGTAGTGGTTTTACCCAATTGATTTATAGACTATGTGGATTTAAATTAAATCGTGACGCCAGTCAACAAGCTAAACAAGGTGAAGTATTAAGTTTTATTGAAGAAGCTGAAGAAGGAGATTTAGCTTTTTTTGATAATAATGAAGGACAAATCACTCATGTAGGTTTGATTATGAGAGATAACTACATTATTCATGCTCATGGTAAAGTTAGAATAGATCGTTTAGATCAAAGCGGTATTTTCAATATCGAGAGGCATTTACATACTCATAAATTAAGAGTGATAAAGAAAATTATTTAAAAAAAGCCTGCTAATAAGCAGGCTTTTTTAATTTACTTAAATAAGTAAGAATTAAAGCTTAGCCTTTAAAGCTGATATTTTATCTTCCATAGAAAATACACCATAAAGACTTATAAGCGTATTAATTATATTCTTATTACTAGAATCAAGGTTATGAGCTTTTTCATAAACAACTATTGCTTTATTGTAAAGAGTCTGCTGATCTGCAGCACTCGTAGTTTCTAGATTACCTTTTTGTACAAATGCAACACCTAAATTAGATAAAGAAATAAAATTATCCGGTTCCATCGATAAACTTTTCTCATAATACTTAATAGCCTGATCGTATTCTTTAGCATTAATTGCTGCTAACGCTAAATTATCATAAACTTTAGGGTCTTTGACTTCATCAGATAATGCTTTATTTGCTTCCTCATATTCTTTCATCATTCCAAGAGTCAAATAATTATCTGCTTTAGATATTTTCAATGATTCATCATCACTATAATTCTTTAAAGCTTTTTCAAAAGTTGCTTTTGCTGATTCAACATCACCACTATTCTTTTGCAACCAAACTAAATTAGTAACAATACGACCTAATTGTGAAGGCGATTTAGATTCTGAAGGAGAAACATGGGATCCTGTTTTAACTGAGACATCTCTCAAAGTCAAATTAGGAAAAGACTCTTCTACCTTTGTCAGTTTATTAACAGCAGTATAAGTAATTACTTGACCTGTAAATCCTTTGTTAAATAATTTTGAATATTGCTCTTCTGCTTGTTCAAATTCTCCGACTTGATAGGCCAGATTTGCAGCATTATAAAGCATATTTAAATCCTGTGGTGATTCAGTAGATAGTTTATTAACTATCTCTAAAGCACCACTATTATCTTTAGAATTCAATTTTTTGTTTGCAATTTCTAATAAACTGTCATTAATATACTTTTTCACTTGCCCCCCCATCAATGCTGGGTTAGTATATCCTAAACTTTCTGCATTTTTCATAGCACCTAAAGCTGCATATGCTTTTTCTAAAGTAGGTTTAGTTTTACCTGTTACGTCGATTAGTGATGCAGCCTTGTAAAAACTATATTGTCCTTTATACTCGTCCTCTACTTCAGATTCATCGATAGTTGAAAAAATCTCGATCGCATCAGGTAAATCACCTTTCATTATTGCGTTTTCAATCTTTCTGAATTCACGTTTCTGCGCAAATCCAATGGTTACAAAGGTCAAAAGCAATATTGTTAGTTTAATTTTCATCTTTAAATATTTTAATTTATTCTTCGCTATCATCATTTACAACAGTCGTGCCATCACCATTTTCATCAATAACAGCACCATCTTCAATGATTTCTGGGTTTTCTTCTTGAGCAACTTTCGCGACAGCGGCAATAGAATCATTCCCTTTTAAGTTAATTAAACGTACTCCTTGAGTTGCACGTCCCATAACTCTCAGGTTTTTAACATCTATACGTATAGCGACACCAGATTTATTAATAATCATTAATCCATCCTCATCAGTTACATTTTTAAGAGCTACCAATCCTCCTGTTTTATCAGTTACAGAAATTGTCTTGACTCCTTTTCCACCACGATTTGTTTCTCTATAATCATCAAGACTAGATCTCTTACCATATCCTTTTTCAGATACCACAAGGATATTTGATTCCATATCATTAACAGCAATCATACCTATCACTTCATCTTTATCATCTGCTAACGTTATTCCTCTAACACCACTAGCATTTCTACCCATGGCACGAGTTTTAGCCTCATCAAATCTAATGGCTTTACCACTTTTAAGACCTAACATAACGTGACTATCTCCTGTAGTAAGCTTAGCCTCTAATAAGGTATCTCCTTCACGAATGGTGATAGCATTAATACCATTTGTACGTGGTCTAGAGTATTGCTCTAATGAGGTTTTCTTAACAACGCCTTTTTTAGTACACATAATCACATAGTGACTATTGATGTATTCTTCGTCTTTAATATCTTGAGTACAGATAACGGCTTTTACCGTATCGTCTGGCTCAATATTAATTAAATTTTGAATGGCACGACCTTTAGAAGTACGGCTACCCTCAGGAATTTCATAAACTCTCATCCAGAAACACTTTCCTTTCTCAGTAAAGAACAGCATATACTGGTGATTGGTCCCTACAAAAATGTCTTCTAGGAAGTCTTCATCGCGTGTTGTACTTGCTTTTTGTCCAACTCCACCTCTATTTTGAGTTTTATACTCTGTAATAGGAGTTCTTTTAATATAACCTGCGTGAGAAATAGTAATTACGACCTGCTCATCTGCAATCATATCCTCTATAGATAAATCACCACCGGCATATTCAATTTGAGAACGACGGTCATCACCATACTTTTCTTGTACTTCAACTAATTCTTCTTTTATTATCGTCATACGACGATCTTTATTTGCAAGAATATCTTTTAAGTCAGTAATTGTAGCCATTAAGTCCTCGTACTCATTACGCAACTTATCTTGTTCAAGACCGGTAAGCTGTCTTAAACGCATCTCTACAATAGCACGAGCTTGAATTTCTGATAGCTTAAATCGCTCGATTAATTTCTCGCGAGCCTCTTCTCCATTCTTACTACTTCTTATCAAGGCAATAACCTCATCAATATTATCAGATGCAATTATTAATCCCTCAAGAATATGAGCTCTTTCTTCTGCTTTACGCAATTCAAATTGTGTACGTCTTACAACTACTTCATGTCTATGCTCCACAAAATAGTGAATCATCTCTTTTACATTAAGAAGCTGTGGGCGTCCTTTTACAAGAGCAATATTATTAACACTAAAAGAGGATTGTAAAGCGGTATGCTTATACAATTTATTAATTACAATATTAGGAATTGCATCGCGCTTTAAAATATAAACGATACGCATTCCATTACGGTCAGATTCATCTCTAATCATAGAGATCCCTTCTAACTTTTTCTCGTTAATAAGATCTGCCGTTTTCTTAATCATATCAGCTTTATTCACTTGATATGGTAATTCATCAACGATGATACATTCACGACCTTTTACTTCTTCTAATCTTACACGACCACGTATCTTAATACGTCCACGTCCTGTATGCATAGCATCCTTAACACCATCATATCCATATATAATACCACCGGTAGGAAAATCTGGAGCTTTTACATGCGTCATTAATTCATCGATCTCAATGTCATTATTGTCTATGTAAGCAATAGTTCCATCAATAACTTCTGTAAGGTTATGTGGCGGCATGTTAGTAGCCATACCTACAGCGATACCAGAAGCTCCATTAACTAATAAGTTAGGGATCCTAGTAGGCATTACAGTAGGCTCGTTTAAGGTATCATCAAAATTGAGCTGTGTATCTACTGTTTCTTTATCTATATCTGCAAGAATCTCTTCAGATATTTTTCTCATTCTAGCCTCAGTATAACGCATAGCTGCTGGTGGATCTCCATCAACACTACCGAAGTTACCTTGACCATCAACAAGCATGTAACGCAGCGACCAATCTTGCGCCATACGTACCATAGTATCATATACAGATGTATCCCCCCCATGTGGGTGATACTTACCTAGTACTTCACCTACTATTCTTGCACTCTTTTTATATCCTCTATTAGACAGTACACCTAGTTCATACATTCCGTAAAGAACACGTCTGTGTACTGGTTTTAATCCATCTCGCACATCTGGCAGTGCTCGTGACACTATGACTGACATCGAGTAATCGATGTATGCTGATTTCATCTCATCCTCGATGTTAATCGGGATTAACTTTTCTCCATCTGCCATTTAAAAAACCGTTTAATTAATACTTTTATTATTAAGCAAGCAATTTAATGAAAAACCTAGTCTTAATAAGGCTTTAGACCATTATAACCGCTATTTTTATTAACATACTATTTACTTAAATGTGGATAAGTTTAACAATCACTTTATTATGGTGTTTTATAGGGTTTTGTCTTACGCTTTCGCGAAAGCGTAATCTTTAATATCATCATTTAACAAAATGGTATACATATTGAACTAAGAGAATTGATTACATTTAACTCAAAGTAGCAATATGGACGATAATTTTTCACCAAGAGTCAAGGACGTGATTGCCTACAGCAAGGAAGAAGCGCTTAGGTTAGGACACGATTTTATAGGAACTGAACATTTAATGCTGGGTCTGTTAAGAGATGGAGATGGCAAAGCCATTGATATATTAAATAACTTAACGGTAGATCTGGATCATTTGCGTCGCAAAGTTGAAATACTGAGCCCTGCAAACCCTAATACCCACATAGCAGCAAATGAAAAAAAGAATTTACATTTAACAAGGCAAGCAGAACGCGCTCTTAAAACGACGTTTCTAGAAGCTAAATTATTTCAAAGCTCATCGATTAACACGGCTCATTTATTACTGTGCATCTTGCGCAATGAAAATGACCCAACAACTAAGCTGCTTAATAAGCTTAAAGTTGATTATGATAGCGTTAAAGAAGAGTTTAAGACTTTATTATCACAAGAGGATGGATATACTGAAGAACCTATAGAAGGTGCTTTCAGTGATGATAATGATTCTAGTGATGATAATCCAGGAGAAGAAAAAGAAAACTTATTCTCTCAAAGCGGCTCTACTAAAAGTGGTAAGAAGAGTAAAACGCCAGTTTTAGATAACTTTGGTAGTGATTTAACCAAAGCTGCCGAAGACGGCAAACTGGATCCTGTTGTAGGACGTGTGGAAGAAATACAGCGTGTTTCTCAAATCTTAAGTCGTCGTAAAAAGAATAATCCACTTCTTATAGGAGAAGCTGGTGTAGGTAAAAGTGCTATTGCAGAAGGTCTTGCATTGCGTATCGTTGAACGTAAGGTATCACGTATCCTTTATGATAAAAGAGTCATAACTCTGGATCTAGCGAGTCTCGTTGCTGGTACTAAATATAGAGGTCAGTTTGAAGAACGCATGAAAGCCGTTATGAATGAATTAGAAAAGAATAAAGACATTATTCTTTTTATTGATGAAATTCACACTATTGTAGGTGCTGGTGGTGCTGCTGGTTCACTAGACGCTAGTAATATGTTTAAACCTGCTCTTGCAAGAGGAGAAATTCAATGTATAGGAGCGACCACATTAGATGAATATCGTAATAGTATTGAGAAAGATGGAGCGCTAGAAAGACGTTTCCAAAAGGTAATGGTAGAGCCTACTAGTGTAGAGGAAACGATTATAATTCTTAATAATATTAAGGAGAAGTATGAAGAGCACCACAATGTATCATATACTGATGCTGCAATAGAAGCATGTGTGAAGCTTACAAATAGATATATGACAGATCGTTTTCTACCGGACAAAGCTATTGACGCTCTGGATGAGGCTGGTTCTCGTATTCATATTACAAATATAGAAGTACCTCAACAAATTCTAGATCTTGAAAAACAACTAGAAGAAGTAAAAGAAGAGAAAACAGCTGTTGTTAAAAAACAAAAGTATGAACAAGCTGCTAAGTTGCGTGACGATGAGAAAAAGTTAGAGAAAGCTCTCCATGAAGCACAAGAAACTTGGGAAGAAACATCAAAGCTCCATAAAGATACTGTCACTGAAGAAAACGTAGCTGAAGTAGTAAGTATGATGACCGGTATACCTGTAAATCGTATCGCTACTAAAGAGATGAAAAAACTCTTCAACCTTAGCGATTCTATTAAAGGTAAAGTAATAGGTCAAGATAAAGCTGTAAAACAAGTTGTAAAAGCCATACAGCGTAATCGTGCTGGATTAAAGGACCCAAATAAACCAATTGGCTCTTTTATATTCTTAGGTCAAACTGGTGTTGGGAAAACTCAACTAGCAAAAGTTATTGCAAGTGAACTTTTTGATTCACAAAACTCATTGATACGTATCGACATGAGTGAATACATGGAAAAGTTTGCTATCTCTAGACTTATAGGTGCACCTCCAGGTTATGTAGGATATGAAGAAGGTGGACAGCTTACCGAAAAGGTAAGACGTAAACCATATGCAGTTATACTTTTAGATGAGATTGAAAAAGCTCATCCAGATGTGTTTAATATGTTACTTCAAGTATTAGACGATGGTTACCTAACGGACAGTCTAGGTCGTAAAATCGATTTTAGAAATACAATTATCATCATGACCTCAAATGTAGGTGCTCGTAAGTTGAAAGACTTTGGATCTGGCGTAGGATTTGGAACTGCAGCTCGCAAAAGTTCCGAAGATGATAACACACGTAGTGTAATTGAAGGCGCGTTGAAGAAAACTTTTGCTCCTGAATTCTTAAATAGAATTGATGATGTTATAGTATTTAACGCTTTAGAGAGAGACGATATTCATAAAATTATTGATATTGAGTTAGTAAAACTATTTGACCGTATTAAAGACTTGGGCTATAACCTTACTTTAAGCGAAGCTGCAAAAGATTACATAGCAGATAAAGGTTTTGATAAGCAATATGGAGCACGACCTCTTAACAGAGCTATTCAAAAGTATATTGAAGATGCCCTTGCAGAGGCTATTGTAAATAGTGAACTTCAAGAAGGTGATTCCATTTTTATGGACTTAGATAAAAAATCTAAGGAACTTAAAATTAAAATCGAAAAACCTAAGAAATCAGATAATCCAGAAGCTACCTCTGAATCAACATCAGACACTTCTACAGATTCTGAGTCTGAATCAGAATAAACAACAACAATTTTCAATTTAAAAAACGTCTTAGTGAATACTAAGACGTTTTTTTTTATATTATTATAAAATGATCACTTATTAGAAATTTCAGCATATTAATTATAAGAAACCTACTATTAATCTGTTGAGAAGGTTATTTCATCGAATAGCTAAACATCTGATATAGCGCTTTTAAAGATACTCCTATACTTAGATACCTTTAAGTCAATAAAAATCACAATATGAAAAGAGTTGATTTAAATTTTGGGGGGGTATTTGAACTTCATTCTCAAATAATCATAGGTAAAATGAACGAGGGAATTCACTATGATATTTATAAGAATAGAGTGTTTATTAAACTAATTGATAGGTTTTATGGCAAGTTAAAACCATTCTCATTTATTTGCATAAGAGATAGCGACTATAGTCTAGATCCCATGATCCACAAGTATAATTCAAAATATGAAAATTTTTGTAGTATCGCAGTAGTAGAAAGGAATCTGATGAGTAGAAGCACTGTACAATTAGAAAGTGTATTTTTTAAACCTGGTAAATTCTGCAAATTCCAAGTGTTACAGAAGCCATTTTATGGGCTAATCATCAAATCGATTTAAAAAAGCTTGAATCAGAAAATATCAACCTACTTAATTAAGTATCGTTTAAATAATCAAGCATCTCGATATATGTTGATGCCTTTCTTATAAAGCTAATTCCTTTTACATCAATAGATTGAAGTATCGCCGTTTATCGAGTGATTATGATAAACGAAAACGCTTGAGACTTACTATTTCTGTTCTAATAAGTAAATATTAATCAATTTAATACTTTTACTATGCGCGCATAGTAAAAGGTCTAGTTTTGCACGCTTTCTAAATCAGAATTATGAAAACAGTTGATTTACAGTTTGGTGAATTTCAATTTTATCCTGAAGTTATTATAGGTAAAATTAAAGAAGGTATTCACTTTGACATGTCTAAAAATGAAGAACTTGTGCAAATAGCTACAGAGCACTATGGTATAGATATGCCACTTTCATATATTAGTTTAAGAGAAAACGATTATAGTATAGATCCTTTAGTTCATACCAATAATTCAAAATTTGAAAATCTATGTGGTATTGCTATCGTAGAAAAAAGACATCAAGGGAATAGCACCGCTACTCTAGAAAGCAAATTTTTCAAACCAGGTAAACTAATAGCGTTTCAAGATATTGAAGAAGCTATAGTATGGACTAATCAAGAGGTTTATCAAAAACTAACTGATATCAATACTGGATTGTCTCTTAATTAAAAATGACCTCAGCGTCTAGATTGGTCTGATTCATCATTTGAATGGCTTTCATGATATCGTCATGTAATACACGATCAGTATCTAAAGATGCTACACTTTCTCTTAAACCTGATTTAAGATGTTCTATAAATACGGATGATTTTTTAGGATCACGTTCCTCGATACCTTGTGCAGCAGCTAATAACTCAATTGCAAGAACAGTATGAACATTTTTAATAATGCGATTTGTTTTAGTTGCAGCATTTGCTCCCATACTTACATGATCTTCTTGTCCGTTTGAGGATACAATACTATCAACACTTGCTGGTGTAGCATATTGCTTATTTTGACTAACTATACTTGCTGCGGTATATTGTAAAATCATCATACCACTATTTAATCCTGGATTATTCACTAAAAATGCAGGTAAACCTCTCGTACCACTCATTAACTGAAAAGTTCTACGTTCGCTGATACTAGCAATTTCGGCCATTGCGATACCCAAATAATCTAAAGCCAGAGCAAGTGGTTGCCCATGAAAATTACCTCCTGAAATAATAGCTTCTGATTCTGGAAAAATATTAGGATTATCCGTTACAGAATTCACCTCTGTTAATATAGTCCGTTTTACAAACTGTAACGTATCCCAAGTTGCACCATGTACTTGTGGTATACATCTAAAACTATATGGATCTTGAACATTAACCTTCTCACCTACTGCGATTTCACTATCTTCTAATAACGAAAGTATTAAATCGGCACTACGCAATTGTCCTGCGTGTGGTCTAATCAGATGAATGCGTTTATCAAAAGGAGATAGATTACAATCAAAGGCATCAATTGACATTGCTCCAGTGACATGAGCCCAATACCATAGTTTATGAGATTGAATTAATGTACATACCCCCCCAAAAGCTAACATGAACTGCGTACCGTTAATCAATGCTAGACCTTCTTTAGACTGCAGGTTTAATGGTTCCCATCCCATTTTTTCATTAAGTACCGCAGCATTTATTTTTTCTCCTTGATAATAAACTTCTCCTTTACCTATTAATGGTAATGCTAGATGAGCGAGAGGCGCTAGATCACCACTTGCACCTAATGAGCCTTGCTCGTATACTACTGGATAAACCTCATTATTAAAAAATGCGATAAGACGTTCTACAACTGCTCTACTTATTCCACTATGTCCATAACTTAAACTTTGGATTTTAAGAAATAACATCATTCGCACAATTTCTTGCGCTACCTCATCACCAGTTCCACAAGCGTGTGACATCAAAAGATTGTGCTGTAATTGCTGCAGCTCACCAGGACCTATGTGAGTATTGCATAAAGATCCAAAACCTGTATTAACACCATAAGTAGCAGCAGCATCTTCACCACTGAAACGATCGTCTAAATAACTTCTGCACTTATCAATACGTTCCTTAGCATCAATCGATAAGGTTAATTTTACTGGCTGTTCTACTATATTATATAACTGTTCTAGAGTTAATAACTTAGACGATATGAGATGTTCCATTTAATAGGGCTGTTTATGGATATGCAATTATAAGTAAAGTAAAGTTAAACGAGACAGGATTCTTATTGTTGCTGTGGCTGTTGAGGTTCTGGTCTAAATAAATCTAGTATTGCAGCTCCTACAAAATTTGATATAATACTCGCCTTTAATCCCTCATGCGCATAAGTCTGACTTGCAATATCTCCTGCTCTACCATGAATAAACACACCAAAAACGGCTGCTGTAAGCTCATCATATTTTTGAGCTAACAATCCTGTAATTATACCAGAAAGAACATCTCCACTACCGGCAGTTGCCATTCCTGGATTTCCAGTATCATTTATATAAAGGTTCTTACCTGATACAATTATTGTGTGTGCTCCTTTAAGAACTAGAATCACATCCTTATCAGTAGATAATTTTTTAGCTTTCTCGAGACGTTCATAATCATCCTTCCACTTCCCTATTAATTTTTCTAACTCACCATCATGTGGCGTTAAAATCGAGTTCTTTGGAATTAATTTCCAATACTCAGAGTTATCTGATAGAATGTTTAATCCATCTGCGTCGATCACTACCGGTTGGGATTGTTGTGATAACGCTTTCGCGAAAGCATGATTTACATCATCACTAGTGCTTAATCCAGGACCAACACATAAGGTAATATCCTTTAAATCATGCTCAAAATCTGTGATGAAATCTTCTCCTACACTAGATATGGTCATCACTTCTGGTAAGCTACTTTGTAAGATACTATTAGCATGGCTAGGAATATATGCGGTGACCTTACCAGCGCCCATATTAAGTGCTGCACTGGTCGCAAGCACTGCTGCGCCTACTTTACCTTTACTACCAGCCATAGTTAGTACATGTCCAAAATCACCTTTATGACTAAATTTCTCACGCGGCTTATACATACTCTTTGCAGCATCTGGTGTTATGATTTGTGCCAGCGGTTCTGCTTTCATCACATACTCTGGATCAAGCCCTATTGGAACAACCTCAAAAGTCCCTGCAAATTTACCCGTTTCAGTTAGGAAGAAACTAAGTTTAGGTGTCTCAAATGAGAACGTATGCTGTGCTTGTATAATAGGTGCACCGATATCTTGCGGTGTGTTTGCATACAAGCCACTAGGCATGTCAATCGCAAGTTTAAAGGCTGGTGATTTATTAAGATAGTGAACTAGATCTGCCATCCAGCCATCGATAGGTCTATTAATACCTGTTCCAAAAATCGCATCTATGATTATATCTTGTGGATTTAAGGTTGGGAAATCTTCTTTGCAAGAAAGTAAAATGGGCCAGTCCTTAGTTACTTCTTTTATTTTATCATAATGATATAAAAACTCTGGCGCACGTTTTTTACTGCAATTAGTAACATAAGTTGTCACATGATAACCGTGTTGAATCATTTGTCTTGCTAGAGCTAGCCCATCGCCACCATTTTTTCCTATTCCACAAAATATTTTAATAGGTACAGGAGATCCTTGTAATCGCTGGTGAATTTTATCAAATATGAGTTTTGCAATATGCTCCATTAAATCATTACTGGAGATCTGGTTCTTATCTATGGTAGACTGATCAGCTTCTGTGAGCTGCTGTGCGCTTAGTATTTTCAATGCTTTTGTTTTTATAGCTTGCAATTTAACAAATGAGCGTCTAAACTTTAAATGCTTATCATAGTATTTCACATTTTCTATGACCGTGTTTTTAAAAATTAAAAGGTTAAATCCATACATTTGCTGCACTGAAAAAACACCTCATGAAAAATACAGCACTTACAGCAGTACACGAAGCGCTAGGCGCAAAAATGGTTCCTTTTGCAGGATTTAATATGCCTGTACAATATGAAGGAATTAATATAGAACACCAGACCGTACGTGATAATGTAGGTGTATTTGATGTTTCTCATATGGGTGAGTTTTTAATCTCTGGACCTGAGGCCTTAAATTTAGTTCAAAAAGTATCTTCAAATGACGCTTCAAAACTTACTGTAGGTAGAGCGCAATATGCTTATTTACCTAATGAGGATGGTGGTATCGTTGATGACATGATTGTTTATAAAATCAAAGAAGATCAATATTTACTAGTGGTAAATGCTTCTAACATAGATAAAGATTGGGCTCATATTACAAATCATAACACGATGAGTCAGATATGAGAAATCTATCTGATGATTATTCTTTACTTGCTATACAAGGTCCCAAAGCAGTTGAGGCCATGCAGTCCTTAACACCTGTAGACTTAAGTGCTATAAAGTTTTATCATTTTGAAGTGGCAGAATTTGCTGGAATAGAGAATGTCATCATTAGCGCAACGGGTTATACCGGTTCTGGTGGTTTTGAAATTTATTGTAAGAATAGTGAAGTAGAACAAATCTGGAACAAAGCATTTGAAGCTGGTGCAGATTATGGTATCAAACCTATAGGTCTAGCTGCACGTGATACCTTAAGATTAGAAATGGGATATTGCCTTTACGGTAATGATATAGATGATACTACATCACCATATGAGGCTGGTCTAGGTTGGGTAACTAAGTTTACAAAAGAATTTGTGAACCACGAGCAACTGCTAGAACATAAAGAAAAAGGAGTGGATAGAAAATTAATCGCTTTTGAAATGGATGAGCGTGCGATACCTCGTGGAGGTTATGAAATTAAAGACAGTAGTCAGCAAGATTTAGGTATCGTAACTAGTGGTACCATGTCTCCTTCTATGGGAATAGGCATAGGTATGGGATATGTGCCACCTATATTTGCAACACCTGGAAGTAAAATTCACATCCAAATACGCAAGAAATTAGTGCCTGCAACCGTTATTAAATTACCATTCTATAAAAAGTAATTAATTGAATCGTATTCTTATTTTAGGCGGTAGTGGCTTTATAGGTAATGCACTCTACAAAGAGCTTGCACCCTATTATGATGTGCACGCTACTTACAAAACAGATCATAAAGACTTTGATAAGAACCAACATTTCCACCAGCTGGATATGGAATCAGAAGATATTCATGGTCTATTAGATTCTTTAAAGCCCAAGTTTATAGTCAGCGCGGTGCGTGGTAATGTCAACTCGCAGATTCATTTGCATATGAGGCTTATAGATTGGGTTCTTAAAAACGATTCTCGTATTATTTTTATGTCTAGCGCAAATGTATTTGATCGTTTTACAAATTTCCCTAGCTATGAATATGATAAAACGTTTTCCGAAAGTATTTATGGTAGGTTTAAAATAAAGATAGAGAACGCCTTACTGCGATTGCATCCCTCTAAATATGTGATTTGTAGAATCCCGATGATTTTTGGTAATAGTACACCGCGTGTAGACGATTTAAAAAGGCAGTTACAACAAAAAGAAGCGATTGAAGTGTTTCCTAACGTGGTCATTAACGCCACACATATTAAAAAATTAACACAGCAAATCCATTATCTAATTAATAAACGACGTCGTGGTGTTTTTCACTTAGGTAGTATGGATTTAATACATCATATCGACTTGATACGAGAGATATGTCAGGCACTAGGCTATCCACATCCTTTATTAAAACAGGTGTTTAACAGCAACGAGGATCGTCAACTTTCTGTACTTCCTAAAGATAATATGCTACCTAAGCATTTACAATTGACTATTGAAGAAGTTATAGAGAGCTGTGTGGTTCTTTAGTATTTCGCTTTCGCGAAAGCGGTTTTAATACATTTATTCTTGTGCAGTATTCCCCAACATTTTATAAGTAAAACCGCCTAAAATTAAAATAACGATCCCCCATGATCGCCCATAACCATATTTGGTTTTCAAATAAGCCAGTAGCACTTGGCCCATCTTCTTTGATGATTTGGTTTTCTGTACCTACTTCTAGTTCTTTAAGGTTAACTGGTATGTTATCTTTAAAGTTAGTGATGTCATAATGCGGTTGGTGGGCTGATTTATTTCCATAAACAAGTTTGTAGTTTGCAGATTCTGTAAAACGTGCCATTAACTCATATTTGAATCCTTTTAGCTCAATAGATTTGATATCCAGTGGTTGATTATCTCCATTAAAAATCACGATTTTAAATTTCTTGGCCATCGTGCTATTAAATTCAAATTCATTGTCTTCTAGAGAAGTTAATGTTCCTCTTTTAAAGGTCGTATAATTATAAAGATATCCTTTTTCAGTCTTCACACTATCTAATAAGTATCGCATGCTTATAGATCTAAAATAATCATAACTGCCATTGACATTTATCTTCATAGAGCTTACTGGTACTGGATTTGTTAATTCAAACTCTACCTCAGTAGACTTCATTTGTCTATCTTGTGATGCTTTAAGGTTTTTAACTTTATGATCTACTAAAATGCCGTTAGTTAGTTTTTGCATAAATATGTTGACAGATGATAAAGTAGGCTGCTTTTTACTCTTAACCGCTATACGATAGTACACATAGTTAGCTGTTGGAAATTTTAAATTGGTATAGCTGTAATTAGTAGATGTATTTTCAATATCTAAAATCCTGTAGTTTTCTAGAATGGTGAACCATTGCTTCTGGTCTTGACTACCTTCTAAATTCACTTTCCAGTCAAAGTTAGCGTCTGTAAATAGAAGTTTAATGTCACTTATATCTGTTTGTTGATTTAGCTTGATGGTATAATAATAATATCCGTCATCTGTTTTAGAAGAGTTAATGATCTGACAGCTATGTTCTTTTTTAATTAGATGATCTTTATTAATCTTTAAAAGATATGGAACTTCAATAGTATCCATTTCTTCAGTAATACCATAGATGCGCATATCTTGAAGTGACGGTTGTAGCTTTCCAAAAACATTATCTGGAATTGTAATTTTATGCCAGTCCTCACTTACATTTTTAAGCGTTCGCTCATATTTATAATTTGATACTTGCGCTATTGAGCATAAACTCATCAACAAGAAAAGAGGTATGCAAAGGTTCAATTTTATAACTGACATATTAAATATCGTTTTGGTCGTCAAATTCATCTATAGTGTCTGGTATCATTTCTTTTACTTCTTCCATATGAGAATCATTAGAATCTCCATTATAATTAATTTTATTTTTGTTCTTATTGTACAAAAATGAGATGATCAATAGAAGTATCCCTAAGGAAACAAAAACAATAGTTTTTGAGATCGTATTTAAATGAGCTATATCATAAAAGAAAAGTTTGATTAAAGTGATAGCAAATAATGCCATTCCTCCTATCCTCAAATAAGGCTTATTCTTTATGATCCCAAATCCAATTAAAAGGAAAGAATAGACACCCCATAAAATACTTAATCCTAATTTATATGCATCTCGAGCACCTGCCATGTCTAACCAATGAATCAACTCGCTGCTCACCACCCAAATTATACTTACGTGTAAAATAATATCATAAGCTATCTTAAAGCCTTTATGAATACCTTCTTTTTTATATAACGATATAAGGTTACCATTGAAAAACCTAGAAACACAAAGGATATATAACGTATCATTAAATAAAACGAACCTCTATTATAGTAGATGGACGGTTCTATGTAAGCATCTCTTAGTTCACTTAAGGCATATAGTCCTTGAGTTAGAAAAACAATAATACTAATAACAGTCAATACTAGGACTGAGTTTTCTAAGACTATGCTTTTAATCTTCTTATAATTCAGGTATCCCATAATACCTAAGAATAACAAAGTATAATTTATTACCCAAACCGTTCTAAAATCTCTTAAACTATAATCATTTACGGTAACTACATAATCAATGATAGACTTATTCTCTAGTTCTGACAAAGAAAACAACTGATTCCAATAAGCTTCTATTTCCAACCTAAAGGAATAGTACAAACTAAATACAAACAATATAGGAACAGCATATGAAACTATCTTTAACCAATTGCTACCTTCTTTTAATGTCGATATGAAATCATGCTTACGTTGTAAGAATACTATAAAACCAATCGCAGTTGTAAATAGTATAGAAGTTAGAAAACTAGTATTTAACAATGGTGTTATTAAGTTATCCTCTAGATGGTAATAGCTATCATAATTATATGACCAGTCATGAATCAAACTTATAAAAGCAAGTGCTATTAATGGATAAGATAGCTTCTCATAAATAGAAATCTTTTTTGATGTACCCAGCCAAAACAATAATGCAGCCTGAGCTGTCCATAGTAAAGTGACCCAATTACCATCTAGTTGCACTGGTATTGCAATGGATATGAATGCTAGTACTAGTGCCGTCGCTAGATAGAATAACTTCTTATCACTCAATTGCTTTTTATAAATGATAGTAGCTACTATAAAATGAATCACAGCATTTCCTAAGGTAAATAGTCCTAGATAGTCCTCGCCAATTACATTATCATTAAGAATCGCATAACCTAATCCATAAAATATAAACGAATTCATTAAAAGCATTACGATATCAGTAGCCGCAAACCCTTCTTTTTTGACTAATTTATAAGCTAAGAAAGTCAAATAAAAAGTGAGATAAAAAAGTAGTAAGAAACTTAAAGCAAGCATATAATGAGAATCATTGCTATAGTCCATCACAAACCATGATAAGTAAATTAACCAGGTCAATCCAAAAGCCGAATAATACAATGGCTTCCAATACTTTTTAAAGGCAATTATTAAAATCCCGATGTTAATAATCGCAATATAGCTGAACAAAATTTCTACTCTACCAGAATCATTACTTAGTAAAAATGGAACCGCATAGGCGCCTACTAAACCTAGATGTGCTATTATCTGGCGATTATAATTTAAAGATGCTACAATGGTAAATATTGTAAATAGAACCATTAATGCAAATGCAATAGTTTGCGGCAATAATTCATAAAATCTATAAGCAAAAAAGGTTATAAAGTAAAGAATAACGATAGCCCCCCCACTTACTAATACTGCGCTATAGGATTCATACTTCTTCTTTAATTTAATCCCAAAACCTAATAAACCAATAGCAGATAAATAACCTAAAATAATACGTGTTAAAGGACTAATTAATTCATTCTCAATTGAGTATTTTGCTCCTATACCAATCCCTATAACTAGAATTAAAATACCGATTTTATTCAAAAGGTTCTCACCAATAAACTTTTCAAGATTAGATTTTCTAAACGGTGAGAGCTTTTTAGGTTTTTGAGAAGGTTGAAATTGTGATATTGGACGTTGTTGTCTTTGATGCTCTTTGTAAGATGGATTTATAGAGGACTCATTTTTCACACCAGCATCTATCCATTCTCTATTTTGACTTTCAATAGGTTTACTTTTTACAATTTCCTTTGGTTCAGTAAATGCAATGTTATTAACCTCATCAGGCTTATCAATAGTAGATTGTAATTGATCTAGTTTATTTTTTAACTCAAATATCTCATACTTAAAAGCCTCTTGCTTTCTAGAGAGTATTCCTAATTGTTCAATCAATTGCTTGATGACCTCTTGTTGTTTTGCCATAACGGAATTCTTGTAGGAGATATATTGCTAAATATCAACTGCTAATTTAAGTAAAAGGAGAGTGTTAGTTTATACTCACACACGACATGGTTCAATAATCTTAAATCAATAAATGACTATTAAATCTATGGAATAGAAAATCATACAACCCTTATATCAAATAAAAATAGGTCACCTTATAATTTAAAGATGACCTATTATTTTTAAAATATTACGATTAAAATAGATTTTAACCATATCCATAAACTATGGAATATATCGATCTGTTCCCCCCCAATTAGGTTCACGTTTTTCTAGGAAAGCCTCACGACCTTCTCGAGCCTCATCGGTCATGTAAATAAGACGTGTCATCTCACCTGCAAATACTTGCTGTCCTACCATGCCATCATCTGTTGCATTCATAGCAAATTTTGCCATTTTAATCGCGATAGGTGATTTTTTTAGTATTTCTTGTCCCCAATCATAGGCCGTTTGATCCAGCTCATCATGCGGTACTACAGCATTAACCATTCCCATATCCATAGCCTCTTGAGCGCTATAGGTTCTTCCTAAAAAGAAAATCTCACGTGCTTTTTTCTGACCTACCATTTTAGCTAGATAAGCACTACCATAACCAGCATCTACGCTAGCCACGTCCGTATCAGTTTGTTTAAAAACACCATGCTCTTTACTAGCGATGGTCATATCGCAAACCACATGTAAACTATGTCCACCACCTACAGCCCATCCTGGCACGGCACAGATCACCACCTTAGGCATAAAACGGATCATGCGTTGTACTTCTAGAATATTTAATCTTCCTGTTCCAGAATCGTCTTTATAACCATCGTGTCCACGAGCATTTTGATCACCACCACTACAGAAAGCCCATCCACCATCTTTTTTAGAAGGTCCTTCACCCGTTAAGATCACTACTCCTATAGATAGATCTTCTTGTGCATCATAGAATGCTTTAATCAATTCGGCGACCGTTTTGGGTCTAAATGCGTTGCGCACCTCAGGTCTATTAAATGCAATGCGGGCAATACCGTTGCATTTTTTATAAGTAATATCTTCAAATTCTATGGCAGTTTTCCAGTTGATGGACATAATTGTAAATTTTAAACAAATATAAGTCCTATCCTATTTATACCATATACGTATGGTCTGAATCATATAAACGATTCCGCCTTGCATGTTGAGTTTACTGGCATTAGCACTATAAGTTGTATTGGCAGACTTAGGTAAAATCAGAGTTTCCATATTTATAATCTCTCGATTATAATTCTTTCGTACCCATTCATTAACACGTTCCATTACCACCTCATTGTTTTCATAAGTTTTTGATCCCCCCCAAAAATTCTTATTAATAACCTGCGGTTCAAAGTCTATATAGTTGATTTTGTTTGTCATATTTCATTAGTAGCAGATAAGGTGTTATTGTTACGCTTTTGCGAAAGCGTATTTCATCAAGTCAAACCGATGTTTCATAGAATGAGAATGACATAATATCCTTTTGTATTGTATTTTATAGCTTATAACCAATACTTTAGCAACGTGATTCAACAATTGTAGGGGGGGATTGATGAGTTATTAAAATCGAGATAGGCGCATCTATCTCGATTTCTTGTTTAAGAAAATCATGTTAATCTTACACAAAACAAGCTGGCGTGTCGTAAATTTGTCACATGAGCGAGGAAAAAAAACCAGATTATGTTGTGTATGATGAAGAAACTGGCACTTATAATGCCGCACTTCTTCCCTATTCCAGTGGCGTTGCAGCTCCTAAAATAACAACACCTGATATCACATCATGGAAGCAAACCAATATTAATAAAGTCAACCATGAAATCAAATCCAAATTTGAACAACTCAAAGCAGAGTACGATTCCATGGTTAAAAAATTTGAGGATAACCAATTGGTATATGGCGCAAAATTCTCTTTTGAACCTATTGTAGGCGAAATCTATCACCTATATATAGGTAAAGACGGCAGGCATTTCCTATCTGTCATTGCACCACAAGAATGTAATTGGGATTTTGTAGGTACTTATCGCTTATCGAGTGAAAAGCTTTGGGAGCAAATCTAACTCTTTGTTTTTCTCAAATTTAAACGTTCCTTAAAAGAAGATCGACTTCTCCAGTGATACATCGTCCCTATTCCAGGAATAAAGACCATTACCCAAAAAGCAATCAATTCTTTTCTTCCCCTATAAGGTTTTGTCTTACGATAAAACCAAATACAACTGATCCAGAATAAAAGTATTATCAATATCATACTCTCAAAGTATTATAACCAATGTAAAATTCACCTCATAAAAGTGAATTAGTTGATTACAAACCTTTACTTTCTTAAATAATGCTAAAAAAATTAGCAATACAATCATCTATAATACAGTGTTTTATAAATTTTTAACTACTATGTTTTACAAAGTAGTGTAACATTTTAAAAAAAGTATCGTCATATAAGCATAACAACAAAAAACAACTATTATGAAAGCGAGCGACACCTTTAAAACCATCACTGAATTAACGAATAAAAGATTCCGTCCAGACAGAACTTACAGCGATAACTGGAACGCAAAAAGACGTTACAGACTAGCATAATACATGCTATTAACTACTCTAATATTATAACCACATAAAACTTACTATCATGCGAATTACTAATAGATTTATCGACTCTGATTCTGATTTTCCGATGTTATCACGTAACAGAATCACACCTAGAACAGGAAATGCTACTGACGATTGGGGGGGAATTTCACCTTATCAAGCATAAGACACTTTACTAATTTATCATTTAGGATTTAGTTTGAATTAGCCTTCACTCGCCTATCACATAAATTATAACTAACCATAAACTATGAAATCTCTTTTCAAATTGAAAAGAGATTTTTTATGCTTTTAACTTTATTAAGAACGAGCTGTAGTATTTTTAAAGAAACATTTTAAGTCATGAAATTCTATTCTTCTCTTATTCTTTCTTTAATGATTTTGAGTTCTTGTAAAGAATCTTCAAAAGACCATGAAATTGTTTCCACGGCAACCAATACTGAAATGCCAGCTGCTCGTAATGCTCCACAAGTAGATAATATTCCCTTAATTGACGATCAAAAAGACTACACCATTACGCCTACTGTTGAAGGTCTTGATAATCCATGGGGGGGAATGACCTGGTTACCTAATGGTGACTTGCTCTATACAGAGAAAGAAGGACAACTTTACAAGTTCAATGGCTCAAAAAGCATAGAAATTAAAGGTGTGCCAGAGGTTTACTTGCGTGGTCAAGGTGGATTACTAGACGTGACTGTTCATCCACAATTTGAAAAAAACAACTTCATTTACATCTCTTATGCTTCAAAATTGGGTGGTGGCGATGGAGGAAATACCACTATCGCAAGAGCTGTACTTAAAAACAATAAGTTAGAAAACCTAGAAGTCCTTTATAAAGCGATGCCCAATTCTAAAAAAGGGCAACACTTCGGTAGCAGATTTACATGGGATGACGAAGGACATTTATATTTCTCCATAGGTGATCGAGGTAACCGAGATGTGAATCCGCAAGATATTTATAGAGACTGTGGTAAAATTTACCGTATTAATGATGATGGCAGCATTCCTGACGATAATCCTTTTGTTGAGATTGCAACGGGTATTGATACCATAGGAATTAAAACCGCTATCTACAGCTTTGGTAATAGGAATCCACAGGGAATGACGACTCATCCGGTAACTGGGAAGATTATAGCACATGAGCATGGACCACAAGGTGGCGATGAGATTAACATTATAGAATCTGGAAAGAACTATGGCTGGCCAGTCATAAGCTATGGTATTAATTATAGCGGTACAACATTTACTGACATTACAGAAAAAGAAGGCATGGAACAACCTATTTACTATTGGGTACCTAGCATTGCACCTAGTGGTTTTGCTATTATTAATAATCCAGCTTATAAAGAATGGAATGGCAACTTCTTAGTGGGATCATTAAAATTTCAATATCTTGAAATGCTTTATATGGACGGTAATCGAGTGACCAAAAGAGAAAAGGTTGCCGATAAAATAGGTCGATTGCGCAATGTAAAAATAAGTCCTGATGGACTGATTTATATTGCTGTAGAAGGAAAAGGAATTTTTAAAATCGAAAAAAAATAATATGAAATATTTAATTACTCTAGTTGCGCTTATGGCGTTATCCAGTTGTGGCGATTCTAAAAAAGAAACTACGACTGCCGCTCCTATAGAAAAAAAGGAAATTAAAAAAACACCTCTAGAAGCAAGTGTTGCAAGAGGTAGAGAAATTTATAGAGAGAATTGTGTGACCTGTCATATGACTAGTGGAAAAGGTGTTCCAGGTGCTTTTCCTCCTCTTAATCCATCAAACTGGCTGACTGATAAACGAACGGAAAGTATCCATGCTGTAAAATACGGCCTCAAAGGACCAATTGAAGTAAATGGACAATCCTATGATAATATTATGCTACCACTAGGTCTAGAAAATGATGAAGTCGTTGACGTGATGAATTATACTACCCAAACATGGAACAGTGGTGATATCGTGACACTAGAAGAAGTTGAAGCGGTAGAGAAGTAAAAATTTATTCTTGTTTGCAATTAAACTACTTATCATAAACTATAAGCAATTGCAATCTGAATATTTCTATATGACATAAAAAATCCCAATGCTCACGCATTGGGATTTTATATATTTACTAGTTCATTTCTAGTTGTATACAGATTCTTTTCCGTGGTGTACACAAAGCATGTAATAGATACAAGCGCGATACTTTGCACGCTCACTCTTACCGTACTTTTCAATAACAGCCTCTACAGACTCCATTAAATTATCACCAGAAAGACCTAATTTTTTCTTCAAGTAGTTAGTTACCACACGTTCCATCTCGCTTTTTTCAGCGCTTACAGTTTCAGCATCTTTGTTATAGATCGATGGCCCTAATCCTTTAGTTACTTTTCTCAATAACTCTTCATCTAGTTTACCACCTACTTTTTCTTTGTAAGCTGCAGTATACTTCTCTACTCTTTCGTCAAATTTACTCATTGTATTAATCGTTTATTAGTTAAGACTTTAAATGTAAGAATTAATAAGATATGATGAAATTCTATTTGAGAAATTTAAAGTAGTCTAGAAGAACGGTATCATTTTCAAGTCGAGGTGTAAATATTTCTAGTAATTGAGGTCCTGAATTATCATTTAGGAATTTTCCATACGCTTTCGCGTAAGCGTCTTCCCCATCAACTCTATGATAACCTATATCATACATTTTACATAAATGACTAGCGTCTAACTGGTGTGTCGTTTCAAAATAAGTGTCAAAGGTGTAATTATCTTTTTCACCAGGTAGAATACGGAAAATCCCACCACCGTTATTATTAATGACAATTATTTTAAAATTTGCTGGAATGTAATTATTCCACAAGGCATTGCTGTCGTACAAAAAGCTTAAATCACCAGTTATACATATGGTAGGTTTATCTTGAGCAACTGCAGCTCCTATGGCTGTACTCGTAGAACCATCGATACCACTAGTTCCACGATTAGAGAATACGGTGTGTGTCGGGTTCATAGGGAAAAGCTGCGCATATCTAATGGTGCTGCTATTTCCCAGCTGCAAGACTATATCGTCAGGCAAACTATCAAATATCAAGTTGAAGGCTCTAAAATCGCTCCATGGTATGGTAGTTAGGTAGTTGGTCCTTTTTATAAGATAATCTTTAAAGAACTGCAGCCAGTAATCTCTATAACTATCTGTAGTTCCATTTATAGATAATTGATCAACCCAATGCGATGGTGCTGTTTTGATATGTCCTGCTAATTTAAAAAAGGTATCATAAGCACGACGATTACCGATGTGGTAATGATATTGTGTTTCAAACCTACGCAGGTATTGCTTAATTTTTTTAGAAACGATCATTCCACCTATGGTAACGACCATGTCAGGTTGCAAATGTGTTATAGCTTCTTCATCTTTTTCAATGGGTGCGATTAAGGTATCTATTCCCCAGATGATATTTTCATGAGTAATATTAGAACTCACCTCGCTCATTACTAATACCGTTGGATCACTAGTTAAAAGGCTTAGCTGCTCTTGTGTGAATACATGAGGATTTAAAGTAGATAAAATAACTAATTTACGATTGGCCTTTTCCCATCTGTCTGCAAATAATGCTGGTATACTTGTATTAGTTTGAGAACTAGGTTCAATAACCTTAGGATCAACCTGAGCCACTTTTACAGTGTTGTAAAGTGGTTCTTCAAAAGGTATATTGATATGTACAGGTCCATGATTTGTAATGGCTACATTAATGGCTTTATTAATAAGCCTTTCATTAGTGGCCATTGCTTCTTGATCATCTAGACTATTAATCATCTCTAGATGTGTATCATAAAGAATATGGTTAGCATATACGTTTTGCTGTCTGATGGTTTGTCCATCACCTATATCTATTTTATGTGGTGGACGATCTGCACTGAGGACTATTAATGGAATCTCACTATAAAATGCTTCCGTAACAGCAGGATAGTAATTTAATAAGGCACTACCACTGGTACAAACTACTGCTACAGGTTGTTTTAATTGTTGCGCGATACCCATTGCAAAGTGTGATGCACATCGTTCATCAACAATACTATAACATTTAAAATAAGAATCATTTGTAAAGCTTATGGTAAGCGGTGCATTTCTAGATCCTGGAGAAATAACAATATGTTGTACTCCTCTTTTCTTAAAAAGAAGAAGTACTTGTTGCGCATGTAGTATATCTGATAGCATTATAGCAAAGGTAAAGCAGGCTTTAACAATCTTCAAATATGAATTACTAAATGAATTACAATTTTTTCAAATAATTTAACTCCTATCAACAGCATATATTGACCAATTAACAATCGAAATGCTCTTTTCAAAAAAATACGCTTTGCTATTCAAAATAAAATCATCATCTTTAGTTCTCTTAAACTGACCAACCTATGAGAATATTCAAATTTGTAATCTTCTACACCTTTATAGGAATATATGAATCGGTTCTATTTGTAACCTCTACAGCTACAAAGGTCAAGAACTCGTTTACAACATCAATTTCTCAACCTAGAACACAACCATCTAGAACGACTGCTCCACAAAGAATGCGTGGTGCTTTACTTAAAACGGCTTTCAGAAGTATTTTATAATAACCGGTGCATGGTTTGAAGTTTAGATCTGGTTTCTTGATATTCAAGCATAGCATCGCTTTTTGCTGTAACGCCACCACCTACATAAATAACTGCTGTTCTATCCAACAGCTGCATACACCTCAAATTCACATAGTAATGGTGTGAGGCACCATCAACAATACCTAAATAACCGGTATAATAACTTCTATCATAGCTTTCGTTGTTTATAATAAACTGCATAGACTCATTCCTAGGCAATCCGCAAACGGCTGGTGTTGGATGTAAAGCATTTAATAGATTTTTAATTTGATTTGAACTAGATCGAGCTTGTAAAATAGTCCGTAAGTGAATAAGATGTCCAGCTTTAACCGTTTGTACTGGCGACTGCTTCATATCTATTGCTCCAGACTCGTTAAACTGAGCTATGATAAAGTCTGTTACTAATTGTTGTTCCTCTATCTCTTTATTGCCCCCCCATACATGATTTAAACTGCCATCATCAACTGCTGTACCTGCAAGCGACATTGTAGAAACCTTAACCGGTATAGCGTCTGTTCTCGATTGTGTTGAATGTAAACCATCACTTTGAACATTCATTAATAATTCTGGAGTTGCACCCATCCATTTACCAACTTGTGGATGGTAAAAGAAATAACAATTTGCAGTAGGATAAGTATCTATTAATCTTTCATAAATATCAATATCAGAATCTCGAATAGCAAACTCTTGTTTTCTAGAAAGCACGACCTTACTTAATTGCTTTTTTCTAATCGCACCATGGCCTTTTTAAACAGTTCCAAGTAGGCTACTTTACCATCTTCTGGAATTATCGACTGGTTAATTTTAGGTTGCGATACAGAAACTTCACACTTAAAGTTTAAAATCTTTTCACCAGCTATATAGACCTGATTTTCATTGTTTTGAAATTTTGAAAAAACAGCATAAGCCACATTGTCAGGTGCAGTTTTATACCATGTTTGGTCATTTTGAGCAACAACTTTAACCTCATTTGAGTCTGCAACTTTAAGCGCCAGAAACGGAAGGTTTTGCTCAAGAAGAAAGCTTAGGTATTGGAATAACTTTTCGCGCAAGCGGTATGAATTTAAAAGGTTTAAGAATGTTTTTTGAGAGCTATTGTAGTGAGTTTACAGATCGATACCAATCTGCTTTCTTCATCCACTATTCTAATTTCCCAAAGCTGTGTCGTGCGCCCTTTATGCAAGAAGCGAGCTGTCGCAAATACATGACCGTCTTTTTTAGATTTAGTATGATTTGCACTTATCTCTAATCCTCGTATTGCAAACTCTTTTGTATTCAAAAAAACATAACTCGCCGCACTACCTACAGACTCTGCTAAAGCGACGCTAGCACCACCGTGTAACACTCCATCTGGTTGATGAACTCTCGATGTCACTGGCATGCGAGCTGTTAGAAAATCCTCACCTACATCAACAAACTCAATCTCAAGAGTTTCCATAAGTGTATTTTTACATATCTGATTGCAACTAGCAAGTATCTGTTCTTTGTCCATATCTTTACCAAAAATAAGGAACAGTCATCAAACTATGGTAAAAACAATCTCTTATCAACACACTAATTCTTATGAGATATTAAATCCTGTAACTGAAAACACTGAGAATATATGGGTTTGCTTTCATGGATTAGGTTATTTAGCTAGGTTTTTCAAAAGATATTTTACTGGTTTAGACCCTTTAAGAAATGCGATCATCATTTACAAGCGCCTTCAAAATATTATCTAGGCACAAATTTTAAGCACGTAGGTTCTAGCTGGCTTACAAGAGTTGACACAGATCAAGAGATGCAAAACAATCTTAATTATATAGATGCTGTTTTAAAGGAAGAACATTTATATAATGATCAAAGAATCGTTTTAATGGGTTATTCTCAAGGCGTTTCTATCGCCACAAGGTTCTTACTACACTACAATTCTCCTGTTAAAGCTTTAGTAATGCACAGCGGCTCTATACCTAACGAATTCAATGGGTTAGATGCTGATAAGTTTAAGGAATTATCATCTCGTAATATTCATATATCTGGTACTAGAGATGAATATGTCACTGCTGATTTAATACAACGAGAAAACAAGAAAATCGAAATGCTTTTCGGCACGGAATGTGAGTTACACAGACCAGATATAAAACATGAAGTTGACACTACATTACTAGTTGACATCTCAAATACACTTTAACTATGGAAATCATATTTGCCACTCATAATAAGAATAAGCTCAAAGAAGTTCAAATCATGATGCCTGAGAATATCAAGTTATTAAGCCTTGATGATATAGGAATGAATGAAGAGATTCCAGAAACCTCATCTACCATATCTGGTAATGCAGCTCAAAAAGTGAAATTTATTAGACAGCGTTATGACATGCCCGTATTTGCAGACGATACAGGACTGGAAGTTCTTGCTCTTCATAATGAACCTGGTGTTTATAGTGCTCGATATGCTGGTGAGCATAAAAGTAGTGAAGACAACATGGAACTATTACTTAAGAACCTAGAAGATAAAAGAGATCGCAGTGCAAGGTTTGTGACCGTATTTGCGCTAGATATGGATCGATGCCAGACCCTTTTTGAAGGCGTTTGTGAAGGCGTCATAACAAAGACCTATCATGGTGATAAGGGTTTTGGGTACGACCCTATTTTCATGCCTAATGGTTACGACAAGACCTTTGCTCAAATGAGTTTAGTAGAGAAAGGTGAAATAAGCCATCGTGGTATTGCGTTAAAAAAGCTAATTGCCTATTTAACTTAAGGTAGTTAATTAATTAATAAACCTCATTAAAAGCCAACTCGTTACATTATTTTAGCTCACACAATGAAAGCATTACAACAACTTACCTTATTATCGATTCTCTTTATCACAAGCATAAGTCTTGCCCAAGAGAACACCACTAACAGTGAATCATCAAAAAGCACATCTGTTTTTGGTAAGATACTCAACGCAAAAACGACAGTATCATCAGCAATGTGAATATCGTCAACCTTAATCAAGTAAAAGGTACGACCTCTACAGATTCTGGAGCTTTTAAAATCCCTGCTCGAGTAAACGACACGCTATTCTTCTCATATATAGGCTTTGAGACCATCACAGTTAAAGTAACAGAAGACTGGCTCAAATTTGGAGATGTCACTATTTCTATGACAGAAAAAGGAATCGCGTTAGAGGAAATCGACATTAAAGTGGTGGCGTTAACTGGTTTTTTAGAGATTGATGCTCGCAAAGCTCCTATCTATAACAATAGACGATATAGTATTAGTGGTTTACCTAAAGCATATGAGGCTGGTAATGATGAACCAGGTGCTGTAACTAAGGTACTAGGATCTATATTTAATCCAGCAGATTTCCTCTATAACGTATTTGGTAAGAAAGGTACCTCCATGCGCAAATTAAGGCAGATTAAAGAACAAGATGAGATTCGTAACTTGCTACAAAGTAAGTATGATCGAGAGACCTTAATGAACTTACTTCAAATGGATAAAGTAAGTATTGATGCCATTTTACGTAATTGCCAGTACTCTAAATCCTTTATCGAGACCGCAAATGATCTTCAAATACTAGATGCTATTAGCGAGTGTTATGAAGAGTACAAAGTGCTTAAACGTAATTAAATTAAACCAACACTAAATTATATTATCTTGAATTTTAAACACACCATCCTAGCCTTAAGCGCTGTTGCTCTTATCGCTTCTTGTTCTAGCAAGAAAAAATCCAACGAAGAAAAGGATAAAAAAGAAATGACTTCTACAAATGCATTTGCTGACGTAGATGCCATGAAGTATGCAAATACCATTACACTAGATGAGTTGAGAGATCAACTTTACTTTTATGCTAGTGATGAAATGGAAGGTCGCTATACTGGATCTCCAGGACAGAAAAAAGCTGCAGAGTACTTGCAATCACTATATGAAAAAATGGGCGTTGCTGGTGGAAATCTAGACGGAACGTATTTTCAGACCGTTCCTGGTAGTTACTTCAACAAACCAGACCTTACCTCAGAAAATGTTCTAGGATTCATTAAAGGAACTGAAAAGCCTGAAGAAGTACTGGTAATATCTGCTCACTTAGACCATATCGGTACTAAAAACGGTGTCGTATTTAATGGAGCTGATGATGATGGTAGCGGTACGATTGCACTTATCGAGATTGCCGAAGCTTTTAAGAAAGCCGCAGAAGATGGATACGGACCTAAACGCTCTATCCTATTCTTACACGTTACTGGTGAAGAGATCGGTCTTTATGGTAGTAAATACTATTCTGAGAATCCAGTTTATGCTATGGAAAACACCATCGCAAATCTTAACATAGACATGATCGGTCGTATCGACAAAAAGAGAAGCAAAAACAGATTACATCTACTTAATCGGTAGTGATATGTTAAGTCAGGACCTACACGATCTTTCTGAAATGGCCAATGAGAAATATATGAAGCTGGATTTAGATTACACTTATAATGGTAAAGATGATCCTAACCGTTTTTACTATCGCTCTGACCACTATAATTTTGCAAAGAATGATGTGCCAGTGATTTTCTATTTTAACGGTACACATGAGGATTATCACCGCGCAAGTGATACACCAGATAAAATTGAGTACGAGCTTTATCAAAAAAGAGCTCAGCTTGTATTTGTTACCGCTTGGGAATTAGCAAATAACGCCAATAGACCTACCTTAAAGTAGTCAAACTGTCCTTAATAAAAAATAGCAGCTTTCTGATTTAGAAAGCTGCTTTTTTTTGCAATAATATTTTATGTGTCGCTTTCGCGAAAGCGTATTACTTAAGCATCCACACCAGCAAACTCTTGTTGAATAGCAAGGCGCAGTCTACGGTAATAGTCTTCTTCTAACCAATCCTTATAGTTGTTTGTATTATTGATAATACAGTACGAGTAACGACGGATTCTATCTTTAATATCTTCCTTAAGAAGTTTTGCAAGAATACGTGCATCAAAAACGTCTTCACTATTCTCTACACACCATTGTACATGTTGTGCGATAGATTCATCTAAGACTTCTTTGGACTTGCGGTTTTCTTTAGTGATGCGTTTATAAGCACCTTTTACATCAAAGGTGAAGTCGGTCGTATTAGGAAACTCTGATTTTACATCAACTGGCATTCGGTAAACAAAATTGCGCTCAATCTCTTCATCAGACACAATGTTTTCTACATAGAAATCCGGAGATCTGAACACTTGTTGCCAGTCCACAGGCTCATTCCATAAACCAAATCGAGCCACGTTATTTCCTAGATCGACAATATGGAACTCTTTTTTGTTTTTAAGTATACGAGAACCACGACCTATCATTTGATAATATAAAGTCAATGATTTTGTCGCTCTGTTAAGAATAATACACTCTACACTAGGCTCATCAAAACCAGTTGTTAAGATACTTACCGAGGTAAGAACAGCGTCTGGCTTATTTTTAAACCACTTAAGAATCTCTTTACGTTCTTCTTTAGTATTGGTATTATCTAAGTGTCTTACTTCTATTCCTGCTCTTTTAAAAGTCTCTTCTACCTCTATTGAGGTACGGATACCGTTATTAAAGATTAAAGTCTTCTTCCCTTTACAAACATCATTGTAGGATTGTAAGAGCTTATCTTGCATTGATGAGTCGATGTAAAGCTTCTCACTAGACTTAACGGTATAATCACCGTTCATACCTATGGTAAGTCCACTAAGTCCGACATCATAGGTGTGTGTAACAGCTTGTGCTAAGAATCCTTGATTTACAAGAGATGAAATACTATCACCTACGATAAGCTCTCTATAGTTATCCTTCATAGGTAACTTAAAGTTAGAACTTAAAGGTGTTGCTGTAACTCCTAAAATAAAACAGTGCTCAAAGTACTTGAATAATTTTCTGAAACTATTGTAGTGTGCTTCATCAATAATCACAAGACCGATATCCTCTAACTCAAGTTTATCATCTTGTAATCTATTGTTCAATGTCTCTACCATCGCCACAAAACATTCATACTCATTTTGATCATCAAGCTCTTTTACCTTAGAGTTGATCACCTTATTCTTCACATTAAAGCCATTAAGCATTTTAGAGGTTTGCTTACATAACTCGATACGGTGCGTGAGAATAACTACTTTTTTCTGCTTCTCTTTAAGATACTTTCTTACAATTTCTGAGAAAATAACCGTTTTACCACCACCTGTAGGTAGTTGATATAGAAGGTTATAATCATCTGATTTATTATCGATACGGTCAAAAATCTCTGCAAGATCACGTTTCTGGTAATCATACAACGACTTTACTTTAGTATCAGGATTAGAGGTCATCAATGGCTTTCTTTAAATTTTGAGATTTGCAAAAATAGCGCTTTTAAATACTTTATACAGCCCATTTTTCTAGGTTTAACTAATAATTTTTTCTTGCCATTATATTAACAATGAACACCGCTTAAAATCATTATTTTTGTAGTCTTATTCAATTCACAGTGTCAGATACAGCTAAAAGACATAAAAGCAAATTTAAATTCAATAGAGCGCACCGCTATTATAAGCTTACTGGGTTCTATTCCTTTGTAGTTGAGAGTATTAAAAAATCAATGCCACCTGTACTTGTTGTAGTAGCTATTCTAGCTGCCATTCATTTCTGGGTAATGGATATTCCTTCTATGCTAGAACTAGCTGTAGAGAAATTACCAGATTATGGGGTTTTAGCATTTTTCTATTTGTCAGAAACGGTTTTAGGATTGATTCCGCCGGAGTTATTTATTGCCTGGGCAGGAAAAACCGCTACACCAATTGTAAATTTATCCTTAATTGCATTGTTCTCCTATCTAGGTGGAATGACCGCTTATTTCATAGGCCGCAGAGCTCTTAAAATACCTAGCATTCATTATTACCTTGAAGTAAGAATGGCAAAACAATTAGTGATGGCCAGAAAATGGGGGGGTGGTATTCTTATCGCTGTAGGCGCTTTACTTCCATTGCCTTTTTCTATTTCTAGCCTTGTGGCTGGTATGTTGAAGTATGATTTTAAATGGTGGCTTATCATAGGCCTTTTAAGGTTTGTACGCTTCGCTATTTATGGTGCGGCTATCTTTCAGGTAGTATAGTTGAAACACTTGTTTCTGAACTCTAGATTGCGAACTCACTCTACTCTACACCATTCACTCTATTGATATCCCTTATCTTAAGATCGTTGAATCGATTCATCATTATAGGCAACATCAACCGCAATGCTCTAATTCTAATTACTTGCTTATCGATGCCTAATGTGATGGCACAGCACTTCAAAGAAATCATTAAACGACTCAAATAGCCTACTTAGGGTTTTATCGGTATCCAGATGAATTCATAATCATCTAAGAATAGGACATAAAAAAAACGCTCCAATTTCTTGGAGCGTTTTAGATATAAAGCTGTTGAAACTTATTGTTTCTTCTTAGCGTCTAATTTTGCTTGTTCCATTCCAGACTCGATCATATCAAAGAACTGATCTAATTTAGGAAGGATGATAATTCTAGTTCTACGGTTCTTTGCTCTACCTTCGGCAGTGTCGTTACTCGCAATTGGCACATAGAAAGAACGTCCTGCAGCAGTCATTCTTGCTGGATCTATTCCTTGACTTTCTTGTAAATAACGTGTGATAGAAGCTGCACGTGCGGTACTTAAATCCCAGTTATCTTTAAATTTACCAGATGCAATAGGTTGACTGTCTGTGTGACCTTCAATCATCACATCCATGCTTGCTTTGTCTTTAAGTATCGTTCCTACTTTACCTAATACATTAAAAGCATTACTGTTGATTTGATCACTACCACTAGCAAATAATAACTTATCACTAATAGAGATAAACACCACACCTTTTTCAACGTTTACATTGATGTCTTCATCATTCACGTTACCTAGAGAGCTCTTAATACTCGTTACTAATGCAATCGTTACACTATCCTTTTTAGTAAGCGCATCATTTAAAGAACGGATCTGTAAATCTTTCTCTCTTATTCTTTCTAGTGAAGTTTCTAAAATCTCTGCATCCTTCTTAGAAAGTGTTGCTAGATCGCCTACATTATTCAATAAGGAAGCATTGCTTTCTCTCAGGTTTTGGATCTCACTTTGTAAAGCACTTAGTTTTGCTTGAGCAGCTTTCTCATCAGACAAACATGCGTTGAGTTTGACTGTTGCTGTATCTAAAAGTTCTTGAGTTGATTGCTGTCTAGCAAGTGCTGCTTCCAGATCTTTTTTGATGCACAAGAAAATAGTGTTCCTGCACACAAAATCACTACGATTAATTTTTTCATTGTTATGGTTTAATTTGTACCCAAAAATAAGAAAATGACAATTCTTGTGTTAATACTTAACACACATTTATCAATTATTATTTTACAGATTGATAATTTGAACGGTTTTTAACAAAAAACTGATAAACAATAGAGAATACCTCAGGCTTAGTTGATGTTTTCTTAGCATATCGTTTTACTTCTTGTCTTTTTTGAAGCATGGTTCTTAGTCCACCATAAAACGATGCGTGCGCTTTTAATATTGCCATAAAGTGCGCCGGTTTTGCCTTAAAGAGAAATTGCAAACCAGCAAGTCCATCCAGTACCATGCGCAAGAATAAGATTCCTAACCAGTTAGCACTATGATCG
Source organism: Nonlabens ulvanivorans (assembly GCF_000755285.1). Classification (GTDB taxonomy): domain Bacteria; phylum Bacteroidota; class Bacteroidia; order Flavobacteriales; family Flavobacteriaceae; genus Nonlabens; species Nonlabens ulvanivorans_A. Next base: position 62,857 of record NZ_BBMK01000005.1, read on the forward strand.
TTTTTTACGATATTATAAAGACTGTTTCTAAAGTTGTAATAGGTCTTACGTGGATTGAGTGCCGCTAGCGTTCCACCACCTAGATGATATACGGTAGCATCTGTGGCGATCGCTATTTTATAACCGGCATGACGCAAGCGCCAGCACAAATCGATCTCTTCTTGATGGGCAAAATAAGCCTCATCCAGTGCGCCTACTTCTAGAAATGCTTTCTTCTTGACAAATAATGCAGCACCACTAGCCCAATCCAGATTTATACTATCGCTATACTGTTGATGGTTCTCTTCTACCTGGTCAAAAATGCGACCTCTACAATAAGGATATGCGAGTCTATCCAGATAGCCACCTGCCGCACCAGCATATTCAAAATGGGTGCGTCGCTTATCATCCAGCAGCAATGGTTGTGCTGCTGCAATGGTAACATCAGACTTAAAAAGTGTGGTGATAGGTACTAACCAGTTCTCGGTGACCTCTATATCATTATTTAACAGGCATATGATTTCTTCATGGACTGATCGTAGAGCGACATTATAGCCACCGGCATAACCGCGATTTTCATCCATCTCTATAATTTTTACAGATGGATATTGCTCTTTTATCCATGATAGTGATGCGTCTGTAGAGGCATTATCTGCCACATAAACGGTATGCTCTTTACTATATAAGACGACGCTGGGTAAATAGCGTTGCAATAGCGCTAGACCATTCCAGTTTAAAATAACGATTCCTATTTTCATGTATAATCTGGTAAATCTGGGATAAATTGATAACGTTGCGCCTCATAATCCATAGTGCAAAAGTAATGTTCCATTCCATTAGTGACCATTAAATACTCAGATTCTAGTGCGAGATTGTATCGTGCGATCTGGTCAAACACCGATTGATCTATTTTTATTTGCGGCGCTTTACACTCAATCACCGCATATATAGAACCATCTTTATTAAAAACGAGGATGTCATATCGCTTCTTTGTTCCTGCGACATTAAGCTGTTTTTCTACGTTAATAAGACTGTGTGGTATACGCTTTCGCGAAAGCAGCCAAAACACCACATGCTGCCTCACCCATTCCTCTGGTGTGAGATGGACAAATTTTTTACGTATCTGGTCAAAAATCAACCGACCTTTTTCAGTACTTTTAACCCTGAAATTTCCTGCCGGTAGTCGTAATGGCGTCATACCGCAATATTACAAAAACCACCACGGCTCTTTATGAGTGATACCAAAAAAATTATAGAAGATATAAAGAATAGGAAACTTGCTCCTATTTACTTTTTATATGGTAATGAACCTTATTTTATTGATGAGATAAGTGATTACATTGCCAACAACGTACTGGACGAAGGCGAGAAAGGCTTTAATCAAATGGTACTGTATGGTCGTGATATCGACATGGGCGAGCTGGTTGAAAATGCCAAGCGTTTCCCGATGATGGCAGACTATCAGGTGATCATCGTTAAAGAGGCGCAAGACCTGGCACGTCACTGGGATAAGTTTGAATCTTATGCAAAACAGCCGCAACCTACCACGATTCTAGTCTTTAATTATAAATATAAAACACCTGACAAACGCAAAAAGGTATTTAAAGAAATGGCAAAAAATGCCGTCTTCTTTGAAAGTAAACCGCTGTATGAGAATAAAGTCCTGCCATGGATCAACAGTCATTTAAAGAGTAATGGTTATAACATAGAGCCCAAAGCTGGACAGATGCTGATTGAGTTTCTGGGAACTGAGATTGCCAAAATTAAAAACGAACTGGATAAATTAATGATTATCGTACCTGCGGGAACGATGATCACACCACAGCTGATTGAAGAAAATATAGGAATCTCAAAAGATTATAACAACTTTGAATTGCGCAAAGCGCTGGGATCTCGAGATACGGTAAAGGTAAATCGCATTATCAACTATTTTGCCGAGAATCCTAAGGATAATCCACTGGTCGTGACCATAGGGCAACTGCACAGCTTTTTTGTACAGTTATTAAAACTGCACGCGATGACCGACCGCAATCCACAAACGGTCGCAAGACAGATAGGTGTAAGTCCGTTTTTTGTACAAGAGTATTTTACAGCGGCCAAACATTATTCTATGAAGCATTGCAGTCATGCGATTAAGATCATACGCGATATAGACATGAAGTCTAAAGGTGTAGGAACTAATAAACCACAACAACACGATTTACTACAAGAGTTGATCGTTAATATCATGTATCCATAATGTCTACTAAATTTAAAGCCTGGATCAGTGCCGCACGATTAAGAACCTTACCATTAAGTATTAGCGGAATTCTAGTGGGAAGTGCTTATGCGTTTTATAGGTTAGAGAACAATTATTCTTTATTGCAGCAACAGCCTAAAATAGGTGGATTATCTGATCTGGTTCATGCTTTTGGGAATGGTTTTAATTATTGGATTCCTATTCTCGCACTCATCACCACCTTAGGTTTTCAAGTACTGTCTAATTTTGCAAACGATTATGGCGATGGTGTTAAAGGAACCGATAATGAAGATCGTGTAGGGCCTATGCGAGCCTTGCAAAGTGGTATCATCAAACCAAGCGAGATGAAACGTGCAATGGTTATTACAGCCGTACTTACTTTATTAAGTGCGGTAGCATTGATTTATGTCAGTTTAGGTATAGAGCAACTATTGATTTCGCTCTTCTTTTTGGTATTGGGAATAGCCGCCATTTGGGCAGCGATAAAATATACCGTAGGTGATAATGCTTATGGTTATCGTGGTCTGGGCGATGTGTTTGTTTTTATCTTCTTTGGTCCTGTAAGTGTAATGGGTATTTTTTACTTGATTACAAAGGCGGTGGACTGGAATATGATCTTGCCATCCATCACCATAGGATTGCTAAGTGTTGCCGTATTGAATCTCAATAACATGCGCGATATCGATAGCGATAAAAAAGCTGGTAAAAACACCATCGTGGTAAAAATGGGTTCAATGAAAGCCAAGCTGTTTCATTATACCTTAATCACTATGGCATTAGTAACCGCATCATTATTTTTTATCAGCTTGTACTATAAAGAAGTTATGGATGAAAACATGACACAACCATCGTTGTTGATGTTCTTACCACTACTCGCTTTTCTACCGCTATTTTTACATTTAAAAGTGGTAGAATTAAACAAAGAACCAGCCCTACTCGATCCAGAATTAAAAAAGGTCGCGCTATCGACTTTTGCCTTTGCGGTATTATCTGTGCTATCGGTATGGATCGTTAGTTGATCATCTTATCAACAGATTAACGATTTGTTTTTCAGTTGTTTAATGAAAAACGGACAAATAATAACTTTTGCTTAACAGTTTGTTTTAACAAATGTTAACCATGGATTTGAGATTATGTTCTAAATTAGAGCTGAATTTAAAACGCAGAGAATCTGAATATACTTTACTTTAACTAAATCCTGAATTGTTATGGCTAGAGCTATGTTTGAGTACACTAAAACGGTACTAGAAAAGGTTAGTTTTAATCCTACACTCTTTTGCAAAGAATTACAGAAGGCTGTAGAACGTTTATTACCATTTGAAATTGAAGAATTGATGATATGGATGAAACCTATGTTGTTGCAGCATCCAGAGCTAGCAACCTGCGTACCGTTATTACCCAAATAGAAATTTGACATTTTAAGAAAGAAATCCCATTGAAGTAGATCTTTAATGGGATTTTTTATCTCAAAAATTAGTCGGTTTTAAACGTTTACTTTAAAAAGGTTTGCATAACCTACCTTAATTAATTTATGATCAATGATGGCAAAAGGTTTGCTTTAGGTACCTAATGAGTATTGTGATGTTGTAAGATTTTGCGTAGGTTTGGATATACTATTGTTAGCGGTAAGCTCAAAAAAAAATGGAATTCTACAAAACATCACATCAAGTCAATTACGGAAAGAGAATAATACCTCTTAAGATGATTGAGCATATGTCATTTGATGACTGGGAAGAGTTTATTGAAGAGTGGATTGATTTAAAAAAATCTGAATATTTAGATGGTGAAAGGTTTGGAGGAGCTGGTGACAAAGGAAGAGATGTTGTTGGTTATGCTACAGATAAAAATAAACCTAACTATATTTGGGATTGTTATCAATGTAAACATTATGATAGTGCACTAACACCTACTCAAGTTTATAAAGAGTTTGGTAAAATTTTATATTATACATTTAATAAAGACTATCCAACACCTAGAAAATTCTATTTTGTTTCTCCTAAAGGTTGCGGAACTTCCCTTTCAAAATTATTACAAAATCCTATTGACCTAAAAAATGCTGTAACAACAAATTGGGCTAAGTATTGTGAGAATGGTATATCAAGTACACCTATTAAATTAGAAGGTAAATTACTAAAATGGGTAGAAAGTTTTGATTTTTCAATTTTCTCAAAAATTCATACTAAGAACATTTTAAAAGAGCATATTAAACATCCAAATCACTTAATTAGATTTGGAGGAGGTTTACCCGAACGTGAAAAGTTAGATATCACTACAATACCTGATATAATTAAAAATTCTGAAACGACATATGTTAGTCAACTATTATCTGCTTATAGTTCTGAAAGTAAAGAGGTTTATAAAAAAGTATCAAATTTAGATTCTAAAGAATTATACAAAAACCATTTTACACGAGCAAGAATGAGTTTCATCACGCAGAACAGTTAAGGAATTTTTCTAGAGATAGCTTACCTGTTGACACCTTTGATGATTTTCAAAAAGAAATATTTGAAGGTATAATTGATGTTGTAGAAGATACTCACTCAAATAATTTTATAAAAGTAAAAGAAGTAGAAAGAGAAGCTAGTAAAGTAATAATTTCTTCAAATCCACTAAAGGATGTTAGCCTAATTTATGATAAGAAAGGAATTTGTCATCAATTAGTTAATGATAATAAAATCAAATGGACATAATGGAAACTAAAAAAAAAATAAATCCATTTAATAATAGTGTTGAAGCCGGTCTTCGAATCTTAACTATATTAAATGAGGCATTTCCTAATTCTTTTGATTTACAAAACCTTGTTTATCTAGATTATCTAACTATACATTCTGCAGACATTGACAAAACAATGCAAAGTTTACATCCCGCAGTACCTTATCGTTCAGGTGAAATAATGGTTAGAAGTTCAATTATAGAAAAAGGATTAAATCTTTTTATCACAAAAAACTTAATTGAAAAACAATATAATATTAATGGCATAGAATATAAAGCAACAGAAAATGCAATGCCATTTCTTGAATCACTTGAAGAAACATATTCAACAAAACTTCAAGAAAAAGCTAATTGGGCTGTTCGTAAATATTCAAAACACTCAAAAAAAGAACTAAAAAAAATTATGACTCCAAGGTTATCTGAAGTAAATAATGAGTTTAATATTGAAATTTTACAATAATGGAAACTGGGTTTATATTAAAAGAGTTAAGGATAGTTGGAGATTCATTAAATAATGCTAGTGTAATTTTCAAAAAAGGAGTTAATGTTATTACAGGACCTTCAAATGTAGGTAAGTCATATATTTTTCAATGTATAAATTATATGTTTGGAGCTTCAAAACCTCCAAAACCAATTAAACAAGCTAGAGCATATGAATTTATTTATCTAGAAATAAAGGATTCTAAAAATGCTCCATTCACATTATTAACAGATTTAAAAGGTGGTAATTTTAAACTATATAATTCATCTATAGATGACATAAAAGAAACTGATGAATTTAAAATCCTTAATAGAAAACATAACCCAGCTAGTGAAAAAACAGTTTCTGCTTTTTTATTAAAATTAAATAATTTATCAGGTAAGAAAATACGAACAAATCAAAGTGGTAAAACTAGACAGGTTTCTTATAGAGATATTGTAAAGTTTTCAATGGTCAATGAAACTAGAATAACTACAGAGGATTCGATAGTAGTACATAACGATAGAGATAAAACAATTGAATCTAGTGTATTAAAACTAATTGCTACAGGTAAAGATGATAGTAGCCTAATTGCACCACTTTCTACTAAACAAATAGCAAATAGAAAAGGTAAATTAGAAATATTAAAAAAATTTATAAGTGATAACACGAATGAATTAAAAGGTTTTAAAACTGAACCTTCAATAATACTTAAGGAAACTAACTCTATAATTGAAAAGCTCAGTGAGAAACATTCTACTCTACAAAAACAATTTAATGAAATTGAAAACAAACGAAAAGAAGACCTAAATATACTCTACAAGAAACAATCTCGAAAAAGAGTTATTGATGAACTATATAAAAGGTCAAACCTTTTAAAACTTCATTATCATTCAGATATTTCACGTTTAAAGTCTACAACAGAAACAAGTATCTTATTGAATGAAGAAAATCATTCAACTAATGGGACTTGTCCTCTTTGTAATGGAGAAATAAAAGAAGAGTGTTCAAGTGCAGAAATTAAGAAAATAATAGATTCTTGCAGTAAAGAAATACTAAAAATTGAATCATTGATTCAGGAATTAATTGAATCTGAAAAGGTTTTAAAAGAAGAAACTACTTCTATTTATCTAGAGGTGTTAGATTTAGAAAAAAATATAGAAATATCTACTTTAGAACTTAATAAAGGTGTTGGATTAGAAATGGGTTCAATACTTGAACAAATCAATAAACAAAATGAAAAGAAGAGTCATCTCCTTGGTGCTTTATATAAGTTTGAACAACTTAATAAATTCAAAGAAGAAGAAGAAAAATTAGAAAACTCTTTACCAATTTCTAGTTCTAGAGATTCATTTGAACATATTTCGACAGCTTCACTAACTCCTCTTTCAAAATCAATGAAATCAGTCCTAAAAGGTTATAATTACCCTAAATTAACAGATGTTAGCTATAGTGAAGAGCAAAACGATTTTGTAATTTCAGGTGAAAATAGAAATCTGTTTGGAAAAGGTTATCGAGCAATTTTTTATTCTGCATTCATTTTAGCTTTACACGAGTTAGTAATTGCAAAAGATTATTCTATTGGTATTCCAATTTTAGACTCTCCATTGGTCTCATATAAAAAACCAGAAAACATTGGTGAAGAAAGAGTTAGTGATGACTTAGCTATGGATTTTTACAGATATATAGCTACTCAAACTGATTTAAAACAAATAATAGTAATTGAAAATGAAGAACCTCCAATAGATATAGCAAAACAAATAAACCATATAAAATACACAAGAGAAAATGGCTTTATACCTACGAAATAAAGCTACCGCTAACAATGTATAAAAAACATAGGGCGTTTGTGCTAAATCGAAAGGTCTGTGAATATTAACAAAGTCCGCTAAATATAAAATTTGGCGTTTATAGAAGAAAAGATAAAAGCAAAATATTTATATTTAGCTAAGTAATAAACCGAAACGATAGTGCTTATCACCTGCCCTACGTTTCTTATACGGTAACGTTGTGGGCAAGTTAAGAAATACGTTTATCAAAAAGATAAGTTCCATAAATTGTAAATAAACGTTTGTTAACAGAATATGAAAAACACATTCCAATATAGACTTACCAAGAGTGAAAAAACAGATATAGCTAAAAATCTAATTGAGATTTTACAGAAAGATGCTGAAATAAAACAACAAACCAGTACATTTATTTCTAATTGGATTTTAACAACCTCGGACGAGAAAAGAAAAGCCTTCTTAGATGTTTGGGAGATAGTCTTAAAGAATTATTCACCTACAGAAAGACCGATATTATTTAGGTCTTGTCAACGAGTTCCCCAAAAAAACAAAATAGCCAGTTTTACAGGAAGATTGGAATGTGCTAAAAGATTTAGTGGTGGAAAAGGAACTTTAATAATATGTGACACAAATGAAACTATGAGATTTGAAGAGTTTTCTAAAACTAATACTTATACTAAATCATTTTATCCTCTTTTTCGTGTTTTAATAAGAGCGAAACTCTGGAGGTTCTGGATTTTCTGATAGAATCTTGAATGATTATATTGGAGAAAACGAATACATTATGAAGATTGATATGGAGAATATGCAAGGTTTAAAGTGGAAATAAAAACCGATTGAACTCGAAAAAACCTGACCACAGCAACGTATATAGCTCATAGCTAATTAGTTGCTTAATCAGAGTTAAGACATATTTGGAGAGTCACAAAAGTTTTAAATGTGACATTTTAAGAAAGAAATCCCATTGAATTAGATCTTCAATGGGATTTTTTGTTACCCATTTTTTTGAAGGAATTATCCATAAAAAAATGTTGGTAAAATATTCAATTTTATTCTTTTGGATTTTGATAGGTTTGTACGAATTTGCGTAGGTTTGGATTTGCAAACGTTAACCACAAGCTAAAAAACTTTCAGACTAAAGATTAAACTTATGATTAAAAATTACATTTTCGTTTTATTTGCACTTCTAATTTTAACTTCTTGCGGTAAAAGCAAAGAAGAAATAGAACTGGAAAAAGCTAAAATTGAATTAGAAAAAACCAAGCTTGAATTAGCCAAAAAAAATAAAGAAGAGGAAGAAAATAAAATACGCCAACAAAAGGCGGAGTTGAACAAAATTCACGAACAAAAAGTCAATGTTGGTCGAAGGAAAAAAATGACCGAATTGAATTTAATGTTGCAAGAGTTACCCCCCCAAGCGATAAGTAAAGCAGAACAGAATATTAGAGAAATAAATAGTTTTCAAATAGGACGTTCTTCTTCAACCAAAGAAAAACAACTTCAAGAAGCAAACAAACAGCTTCGAGAAATTCAATATTATGGAGAAAAATTAAAGAATGAGATAGCTCAGTTGGAATATTATAAAACTTTTGAATTTCAAAATAATCCAGTGAGCGTTATGGAATATATTTTTAAATCTGCTAAGGAAGGAGATTTCTCAAATTTCAGAAATTTATGCGATCCTTATGGTGAAAACGACAAGGATGTCAATCAAATCTGTTATGCGGAAATTATGACGGGTATTCAACAGGCTGAATTAAAGCGTGAATTTGAAAATGGTAGAGTAATTGGAAAAGCTAAAATCATAGGTGACAAGGCTGAAGTTGAATTTGCATTTGGTGCAAGTTCAAACCGTCTAGAAAGAATGAGAATGGTTAAGAGAAATGAACTTTGGTATTTATCCAGTTTTTGATTTAATTCAGCTGACAACAAAACAACTAAACCCTAAAATCAACATCCATGAATATCCTTTTTAAACTATCGGTGTTGTGTTTGTTGATGGTGTTGGGTTGTCAGGCGCAACATCGTGTGCCTTCTGATTTTATACCAGAAAACTATAAGGAATATGAAACCATTTATGGAGACCTCAATAAGGATGGTCTAGAGGATTGTGTATTGATTATTAAAAAGGTAGATATGGTTTCTTTGCGATTGAATAAAATACGTCATTCAACTCGTGTATAAAACATAGCTATTATAAGCTTACCGAGAAGTATTGTGTATTTGTTAAGACCACCAAATTTTTAAAATTGACGATTTCCAATAAAAAAAATAAATAGTAAAATTTAAAAAATCTGGTTTGTACTCAATCCGAAAATAATCCCTAATTTACACGCTAAGAGCCATATGCACAACCGTTGGCATCCATTTAAACAAAAAATAGAGATATGCACAAAACCTTTATATTTTTATTCATAATTGTTATTTTCTTACCAGCGAAATTAATAGCACAACAAAAAAGCACCTACATAAAAGCTGGGTTTTTATATGACAGTAAAAGCAATACGCTACTAAAAAACAAACTCATACAAATTCAAGGAACAAAAATTATTTCTATTAGCGAATTTGATTCGTTACCTGAAAATAGCCAAGTCATTGATTTAACCAAGTATACTGTTCTTCCAGGATTAATTGATGCACATACACATGTACTTTTTTCTCAAGAGGCCAATGAAGATTTTGCAGAACACAGCGTTAAATCGCTAACCATGGAAAGTGACGCTTTAAGAGCACTTCGTGGTGCTAAAAGAGCCAAAAGTTATTTAGAAGAAGGAATAACAAGCATTAAAGACCTTGGAAACTCTGGTTTATACCTTGATGTATCTCTTCGAGACGCTATTAATGAAGGTACAATCGATGGTCCTCGTATTTACGCATCTGGTCCAATTTTAGCAGCAAATGGTGGACAAGTTTATGGTGTACTACCGGAACACCAAAACATCATAAATTTAGAATATCGAATCATAACGAGTCCTGAAGATGCAAAAAATGCTGTCCGTGAACATGTCAATCAAAATGTAGACTTAATCAAAATTTGCGCTGATAATATTCCGAATAATACCTATTTAACAATAGATGAAATAAAATCTATTGTTAAGACTGCTCACTCATATAATTTGAAAGTCACAGCTCATTCCGTAACAAATCAGTCCGCATGGAATGCAATTGAAGCTGGTGTAGATGGCATTGAACATGGTTTTAATTTAGCAGATAGCACTTTAGTTAAAATGGCAGAAAAGCAAATCTTTCTTGTACCTACAGAAAATAGTAAATCATATATGTACACTTATGCAAAACTCGCTAACTATAAAGAAAATGAGTTAGATTGGATTGACAACTATATTGATAGAATGAAAAAAAGACTTGATAGAGCAATCAAAATAGGTGTTCCTATAGTTGCTGGTTCTGATAATTATACTGATATAAAATTATCTAGCGGAGAATCATCTAAAGACATGTATAGGTACTATTTTGAAGCAGGAATGAAGCCTTTGGATATACTTCAGTCCAGCACATATATTTCGGCTTTACAATTAGGAAGAGAAAATGAAATTGGTTACATAAAACCTAAATCAAATGCAGATATTATTGCTGTAAAAGGAGATATAATTAATGATTTCATCTCAACATTAGGAAACGTTGTATTTGTAATGAAAGATGGAAATATTTATAAAAATAAAATCGACTAAAATATATTTAAAACAAAAACGCGTGCCAATAACGTGTATAAAACATAAAAATAAAAAATTCGGCTCGTGCTAATTCCAAAAGTTAGCGATTATTTATACGCTACTTTTCTTACACTAGACCATTAGTACAACTTTAAGATAAAAAAAGAATATGAAAAGAACGATCTACTTTATATGTATTGTAATAATGACAATTAGCTGTAAAAACAAAGGAATCGTTTATAACGATTCGATTCCAGAGCATGACAGTTTAACGATTAGTTCAAAATTTGTAAATGAAGACAGAGTCATCAATATTTGGACGCCACCAAACTACGATGAATCGACGGAGAGTTTTCCTGTGCTTTATATGCCTGATGGTGGAACTAAGGAAGATTTTCCACACATTGCTAACACTTTAGCAAAACTGATTAAAGAAGAAAAAATTCCAGCTCATATTTTAGTTGGTATTGAAAACACGGACAGAAGAAGAGATTTGTCTGGACCAACTGAGATTGAATATGATTTAAAAATTGTACCAAATCCAGGTGGCTCAAACAATTTCAGAAATTTCATTAAAAACGAGTTATTTACTGAAATAAACAAAAGATATCGAACCAATAACAAGAGGTCGATAATTGGTGAATCTGTAGCAGGATTATTTGTAATAGAGACATTTCTATTGGATAATGATATGTTTGACAATTATATCTCTATGGATCCTGCTTTGTGGTATAACGAGCAATATTTAGTTAAAAATTTTGAGTCTTTAGCTAAAGAGAATTATCAAAATAAAAAGAAGCTTTGGTTTGCAGGTTCAGATGCAGTTGACATTTCAACACACACAAGGGAATTGAAAACCAAATTAGAGAACTCGAATATTGACTTGATATGGAAGTATTCAGACGAACCTAAAGAACAACATAACACTATATTTAGAGCTACTAAGGAAAAAGCTCTGATTTGGACTCTTAATGAATAAAAACGAGTTCAAAACAAAGATCTAAGGTAAAACACAATACTCACACCACTCACTCTAAATACCATAAAACCAACATCCCATGAATATCCTTTTTAAACTATCGGTTTTGTGTTTGTTGATGGCGTTGGGTGGTCAGGCGCAACATCGTGCACCTTCAGATTTTATCCCAGAAAACTTTAAGGAATTTGAAACCATTTATGGAGACCTCAATAAAGATGGTTTAGAGGATTGTGTATTGATTATTAAAAAGGTAGATACTACTCAAATTGTGGTCAATCAATATGATAAAAAAGTAGATCGTAATAGACGTGGTATCATCGTGCTGTTTAAAAATGAGAATGGTTATCAGCTCGCAGATCAAAACCTAGATTGCTTCTCTTCAGAAAACGAAGATGGTGGCGTTTACTTTCCGCCTGATTTATGGATCAATATTAAAGACAACAAATTGCATATACATTACGGTCATGGTCGTTATGGATATTGGGACTATACCTTCCGTTATCAAAATGCAAACTTTGAGTTAATAGGTTATGATTCTAGCAGTAATCGTGGACCGGTAACTTTAAGAGAAACCAGTATCAACTTTTTAACTAAAAAGAAGCTCGTCAAAGTAAACACCAATGAAGACTCTGAAGGTGGCGATGAAAAATTTGAAGAAACCTGGAGTGATATTCAGATCGATCACCTCATCCAGTTATCACAGATCAAAGACTTTGATGCATTAGAGATGTTTCAGTTTTAGAAAGTGATATACTGCGATTACAAGTGGCCTCTTCTCTCCTATTTTGATAGAATCTATTGAATGAGAAATAAAGAACATATAAATTTAAAGTTTTAAAAATGAACTATCTAGAAATAGCTCATAAAATCATCCAATTAAAAAACGCAGATTTAGCCTTGCGTGAAGAGCTTATTCAAAAAGGCCAACTCAGTAACGGTTATGATACAGATATGGAGCAGTTACATATCAAAAATGCTGAACAATTAGATGAAATCATCAACCTCATCGGGTATCCTACTATTGAAAAAGTAGGACAAGAAGCTAGTGATGCAGCTTGGCTTATCATACAACATGCGATTAGCAAACCAGACTTTATGAAAAGGTGTGTACTGCTATTACAACATACAGATCATAACGATACCGTAAAATTAAATTTAGCTTATTTAACAGATCGCATTGCTGTTTTTGAAGAAAGACAGCAGCTGTATGGAACTCAATTTGATTGGGATGAAAACGGAAAATTATCACCACAGGCATTTGATGACCTCAACAAAGTAAATGAAAGAAGAAAAGCATTAGGTCTTCATACTTTAGAAGAGCAAACACAAATGATAAGACAACGAGCTAAAGATGAAAACCAATCGACCCCAAATGATCTTGAAAAACGGAAGGAAGAAATAAGAGCGTGGAAAAAAAAGGTAGGTTGGATTAAAAATTAATCCCATCAATCAAATTATTATAAATCAGATTCTATTTTCTATAGGTGGTTTCTTTTTTAATAGTGAGATAAAAAGATGATCAATTGAAATCACTATTCTAAATTTGCAGCCAGATAGCAAACGATAAAAAACACCTTGCAAGAAGAATTAAAACAGTATCGAAATCAATGTTACACTTGCATGAGACCTGTAAGCACTTGCGTTTGTAAACATATCAAACCGTTGCAAACCAACACTAGGTTTGTTATTTTAATGCATCCCAAAGAGTATAAGAAACAAAAAAACGGTACCGGTCACATGACCAACCTACAACTAGATAATGCAGAGATCATTGTAGGTGTTGATTTTAATAAACATCAACGTGTCAATGAGATTCTGACAGATCAAAATAACGCTTCCTTCCTACTCTATCCTGGTAAAGAAAGTTTCAACTTATCCACCAGTAATGATACAGAAATGAAGACCTTTATGGGACAGCGTCCCTATATATTTATACTAGATGGTACCTGGCCATGTGCTCGTAAAATGCTTAAACTAAGTACAAACTTACAACAGCTTAAGAGAGTAAGTTTTGACAATACTATCAAATCAAAGTTTATCATCAAACAACAACCAGAATCTCTTTGTTTAAGTACGATTGAGTCTGTTTACACCGTATTGAACTTACTTAAAACTGGCGGACTAGAAAATTGCGAGACGAATAAGTTTCTCGTTCCATTTGAAAAAATGATCGAATATCAACTGGATTATATGTTAAATCCAGATAGTAAGAATTATTCTTCAACGGCAAGCAGAGAAATCCTTCCAAAGTTTCAATACAAGAAAAAGACGCAAAGAAGTACCATTCTAGAATCATAGATTCCCTTTTTGATAAGGATCGCTCTTTATGGCCACTTCTATATCCTCTATAACAATTACATAAAACGACTGAAAAGTCATCAATTTTAGATAATTTCACATCTTCAAAAAACGCATAGCAATGGATTTTAATGTAGGAGATCAAGTAGACCTAATCATAGTAAATGAAACACCTCTAGGTTACACGGTAACGATAGATGGCGTCCATGAAGGATTACTATATAGAAACGAGGTTTATGTAGAGTTAGAAGATAATTCTAAGCATACAGGCTATATCAAAAATATAAGAGAAGATGGCAAAATAGATGTCTCTCTAAGACCGCAAGGTTTTCTAAACGTGATCGATAGTGATGTAGATAAGGTGATGTCGTTGCTCAACGAGAGTCCTTATGGATACTTACTCTTAACAGATAAAAGTCCACCAGATCATATACGCTATCACCTCAACATGAGTAAAAAGGCTTATAAGAAAGCCCTAGGTCATCTCTATAAGCAAAAACTGATTACCATATCAGAAGAAAAGGTAGCGCTAGTGGATAAGAAGTAATATATATCCCTATAGAATAGATAAAACCCTACTAGCTAGCACTGGTAGGGTTTTAAATTTTTAATTAATCGACGATACTTTATGAACTGTTAAATATGTTTTAATTACGCTTTCGCGAAAGCGATAACGAACTGTCATACAACTAATTGAACAATACAACTCTATTATAATACTTTAGGAACTGTGATAAGTTGTACCTTTTTTAAAATTTAAAAATGGTTGTACGATGAAAAGAAATTTGTTCTCACTTTTATTACTAGGATTTTTATTATTAACCTCTTGTGGCTCAGAGATTCCGATCGAATATTTAGACGTCACACCAGATAAAAACACGTACACAAAAACCATTCTAGAGAATGAAATAAAAGGTATTCATGTAGAGCACATTGCTCTTACAGGAGAACACCATCTAGAAGATCAATCGCAGGATGGATTTAAATACATCTATTTATTTGTAAAAGGAAACGGAACTGTAAATGCTGCAAATAAGGATTATGACATCGTACCAGAAACCATTTTACTGCCTAATGCGGTGTCATCTATTACTGTAAATACAACCGTAAGTGACACATTACATTATCTTAAAATATCTAGTAAGCTAACAGATCAAGATCTTATGGATCTAAAAGAGTTTCCTGTAGAAAACACTCAACAGGTATACTATGCAAAATTTACTGATTGTAAATCCTATACCGAGCCTATTAAGAGTCCTAATACGGTAAGTCGTACCATATTACCTAATCAGTATATTCCTAGAATTGCGATGGGTACTGTACAAACTACTGGACCAGATCAAGTAGGTGCGCATGAACATCCTATGTTAGAACAACTATTTTTAGGCTTATCAGATAATAACTGCACCGTTTATGCAGATGAAGCTCAGGTGGATTTCCCAGAATATTCTGTACTACACATTCCGTTAGGTTCTAGTCATTCTGTATCTGTAGAACAAGATGAATTGATGTATTATGTATGGATGGATTTTTTCAGAGATAAAAAAGGTGAAGAATGGCTTAAAACTCATAATCAAGATGAGGATGAAGAATAAGTAAGTCTGCTGCTTATCAAATAGAAATAGCTCCAAGCATCTGTAAATAGATAGTTGGAGCTTTTTTATGTTTTATTGGCATTTTGAAAAGCATTAAACGAGGCTAAGAATAAACTCCTTTTATGTAAATTCACTGCTTCTATACTTAACTTATTATGAAAATTCACCTAATTCTTATTTTATGCATGGTTAGTCTCAAAGGCTATGCTCAAGAATATCCTGCACAGACTAAACATATTAAAACTATAGAGTCTGTAGTCTATGAAAAGAAAGACACCGTTAATCATAGAACATCAGTCACCTATTATGACAAGGATTGGAATCTATTATCTAACACTAACACACTTTCTTCTGTACTAGATAAAGGATCTAAAACGGTAACTATTTTAGACACAGAAGAAAAATTTGTTCAAGCTATCTTAACTTCAGAGAAAGACACCTTAGACTACATCGTGTATTTATATGATGATCAAGGTAATAGAACGCATAATTATCAAATCAGAAAAGGAGACACTATTACCAGTCAGAAAAGAACCTATGATGATCAAGGTAATAATACAGCCTTACACAATAAGAAAAATGGAACGTATTATTTGAGTTTTAAAGCAAAGTATAACGATGCTAATCAAATCATTTCTAGACACTGGTATAATCCTTCAAACCAATTGACAAGAATTGAAAAGTATGAATATTCAAAAGACGGGAAAGAAATAAAATATTTCAAAACCAACAGAAAAGGAATCCTGAAATTAAACAGAAAAACGGTTGAAATAGGATTAAGAACACATCGTATCGATCATTATGCAGATTCAAAAGGAATCAACTATGGCATTACCCTTGAAAAGAAAAAAGGATTTTACACCATAGAAAAAAAGAATGAAGATGATAAGTTGATGTCGCTAGAAATATTTGATAAACGCGATCAATTGACAACATCCGTCTACATAATATACACTGAGATCTAATATCTACGATTGCCTGAATAATTGTCTTTTCTATTGTCGAGATTATAAGCCTAGTAATCCTATAAAAGTTCCCTATTACAATGTGTAACTAATCTACTTTTTTGAAATAGGACTTACAATCTGCACGTTAGAAAAGGCGATCGCGCCTTTTATTACACCGGCGATTACACCTTGTAATGCCTCGATGATTTGTAACTTTAACTCACTTTGATGGTAAATTAAACTTACCTCGCGTGCTGGTGATGGATCTTCAAAAAAGCGCAGGTTTTCTTTTTTACGATCACTTAAATCCATCGTATTTAAATAAGGTAATAAAGTCATTCCTAAACCTTCATCTGCAAGTTTAATAAGCGTTTCAAAACTTCCACTTTCCAGCATGAAGTGCTCGTCTTCAGTATCTCTAGTATTACGACACAGGTTAAGCACGCTATCCTTAAAGCAATGTCCATCCTCTAATAATAGCAGCTCGTCTGCATTAAGATCTTCTACTTTAATTTTAGACTTCTCTTGACCTGCATATCTAGGATCATATACTACAAAAGGCTCGTAGTACAGGATACGCTCTTTTATCATATCATTATTAAGAGGAGTTGCTGCAATTGCTGCGTCGATACTACCATCCTGTAAAGCATCAATAATACTATCTGTGGTCAATTCTTCAATACGCAGTTTAACCTTGGGATATTTATTGACAAAATTGCGTAAAAACATTGGTAACAATGTAGGCATTACCGTTGGGATCACTCCTATCTTAAATTCACCACCTATGTAACCTTTCTCTTGATCTACTATATCTTGTATGCGATCACTTTCATTTACGATATTACGTGCCTGACTTACAATCTTCTTACCGGTTTCAGTAAGTTCAATAGGCTTTTTAGAACGGTCAAATATCTGAATATCGAGCTCGTCTTCCAGTTTTTGAATCTGCATACTTAAGGTAGGTTGCGTTACAAAAACCTTCTCTGCAGCTTTAGTGAAATTTTGATATTGTGCTACAGCAAGAACGTACTTCAGTTGGGTAATAGTCATTATAGATATTTTAAACAAAAATAAATGATAGTATGTGATTTATCTATTGTAAAAACTTCCTTTTTTCTGGTCTATTTAACGTTTGGGTCGTATTTTTAATAGGCTTTTTAATGATGCTTTCGCGTAAGCGTGATAAACCACTCATATCAAGTTCTTTAAAAGCAAAGAATCTGAAAAAATAGATGATATAAATAAATAGAATTATGCTGGAACCTTTAACTAAAATCATCGCTTACACTTTTACTTTTATGATCCTTGCTGTAGGGATTTGTGCAGGAGTTGTGCTTTATGTAGACCATACTGAGACGACCAATCACAGCGAACTAGCGATACAAACTGGTCCCGATTTACCACCTAAACCTCAGTTCAATGAGCAACAATTACTAGGTCAAAATTTATTTAAAGCAAATTGTGCTTCATGTCACAAGCCTAACAAACGTGCGGTAGGACCTGCATTAGCTGGTGTGTCTAGTAAATACGACCGAGACTGGATTTATTCATGGATTGAAAATCCACAGGCAAAAATAGAGAGCGGTGACGCAGATGCGCTTAAAATCTATAATGAGTATAACCAAACTAACATGAATGCGTTTCCACAATTGTCTCATGACGATATAGATGCTATACTTGCATATGCAGATTACTATCTATAATGAAACATGGAATAACAGCCTGTGAATGGTGCCTTACTGAGTGTGATAACGACCATTTGCAATGTAAGAAGTGTGGTGGACCTATTGCTGTTTTAGAACCTTGGGTTTTACAGTGTGGCTGGTGCAGCTCTTCTAACAGGCGCGATTTAACTACAAGCTGTAACAGTTGTGGCGGTGAGTTGCCTCACATACCGGGCACACCTAGATTTCCCGAGCCGCCAGTGGCACCGCGATATCTTGCACCAGGCTATGAGAATAAAATCAAATATTGGAAAAACCCATCTTTTTTAGTCGGTGCTATTTTTTGCATTTTTCTTTTTCCAGGTTTGTGTGTATGGCCCATGTTAATCTTTCCATTAATAGGCTTTTTTATCTTGCGATGGAGTTTAAAAAAATCCAATTATAAATTGAATGCTCTCAAATCTGGTGTGCCTACTCGAGGTATGATCTTAGATGTTTTTATCGATATGAATCAACATATCAATAATAGAAATCCTGTGCGCATCGATTATGAATTTGACACTCCAGATGGTAAACATACCGATTTTGTAAATGTATGGGATGAAACCAACTTACGTAGACCATCGGGAGAACATCTATGGATTGTTTTTAATCCTAAAAATCCGGCTGAAAATAATATTTGGCCACCTTTGAGTTAATCATTAAAACCGATTACTGAACTTACAATAAAAAGATAAATTAACATTTTACCAACTCATTATTGCTGTAGGTACATCTATTTTTATCCAACTATTACATTTTTATGAAAATAACAGCTTTTGCAGGTAGTAACAGTAAGGCATCAATTAATAAAAGATTAGTTACCTATACGGCCTCATTATTCAATCAGCCAGACACCACTGTTCTAGATCTTAATGACTTTGATATACCTTTATATGGTATTGATACAGAATTAGAAAATGGTATTCCTAATGATGTTCTTAAATTCTCAAATGTTCTTAAAGAGTCTGATTTGTTAATTATCTCGCTGGCAGAACATAATGGCGCATATGCAACTGCTTTTAAAAACCTGTTTGACTGGCTATCTCGTGTAGATGGTACTAAAGGCTTTCATAACAAGCTATATTTTTAATGGCTAGTTCTCCTGGTGGTCGCGGCGGCGCAAGCGTTCTAGAAATTGCAAAAGCAAGATTCCCTTTTAATGATGGTGAAATTGTAGAAACATACAGTTTCCCTAATTTTCCATCCAATTTTAATGACACGCATGGTATCACAGATACAGAACTGAAAACGATACTACTCGATAAAATAGAAAACGTAAAATCACAACTTAAATTTTAATATTATGGCAACTATAACTATAGGTGGAAATGAAATATCTACCAGCGGTACCCTTCCAGAAGTGGGAAGTCAGGCACCAGACTTTAAACTTAAAAAAGCAGACCTTTCTGAAGCTTCTCTTAATGACTATAAAGGTAAAAGAGTCATCCTTAACATCTTCCCTAGTGTTGATACCGACGTCTGTGCAACATCTGTAAAGAACTTTAATAAAAGAGCTACAGAGCTGGACAACACCGCAGTACTATGTATTTCTAGAGACACTCCATTTGCTCAAAAACGATTTGCAAGCGATGAAGGATTAGAAAATGTGGTCAACTTAAGTGATGTCATCGATGGATCTTTTGGTAAAGACTATGGACTTACCATGACATCAGGACCACTAGCTGGCTTCCATTCTAGAGCAGTAGTGGTGCTTAATGAAGAAGGAAAAGTTATTTATAACGAGCAAGTACCTGAAATTGCAGATGAACCTAACTATCTTGCAGCCTTAAAGACATTACTATAATTGGCACTAGGTACATTTTTATATAAAAGATTAAAAGGTTGCGGCTATGCTTTTAAAGGCGCCGTGACCTTATTAAAAACAGAAGCTAGTATACAAGTGCAAGCTTTTATCGCTGTGGTTATGACCATTGCTGGATTCTATTTTAATATCACCAGTACAGAGTGGATGATTCAAATCATATCCATAGGGTTAATAATGAGTCTAGAAGGAATGAATACCGCAGTTGAAGCTATTGCAGATTTTATTCATCCAGATTTTCATATAAAAATAGGACATATAAAAGATATTGCTGCAGGTGCCGTTTTTATCACTGCTGTAACAGCAGTAATCATAGGCTGATCATTTATGTACCGTACATTAAAGCAGTTTTATTTTCTTAACTAACTAAAAATTAGTGGTATAAATTATTTTTATTACTGTTTTTCAATCTATTAATATCTTCGTTGATTATTAACTGATAACTATCTATTGATAAGAGTACAATATTGTTATTTTTGTACGTTCACCTTATTATATGGCCAAAAAGAAAACCACCAAACCCAAAACACCTAAAAAACCACTGATCCCTAGCTTTACCTTAAGTAGAGTGCAAGAGGTTATTATAGGTTTATTGTTGATGGGATTAGGTGTCATCCTTCTATTTTCATTTATTTCTTTCTTCTTTACATGGCGTGAAGACCAAAGCATATTAGGTAATATCTCTGATCGTGAGATTGTCGCACAAAACTGGCTTAGTAAAATAGGTGCTGGTCTAAGTGACTTCTTCATCTACGATGGTTTTGGAATAGCTGCGCTATCGATTCCTGTATTGATCATCATTACCGGTATTTTCTTATTTGCTGCAAAAAAGAATGTATTTACGCTTTCGCGAAAGCGAATTCTGAATCTATGGTTTTGGGGGTCTATTATTAATGTTATGGTTGTCTATGACCATGGGCTTTTTCCATGCCTCTAATCCTTTATTAGGTGGTAAAGTAGGAATGGAACTGAACGATTTCATGCAAGATTATATCGGATTACTAGGTGCGATAGTAGTCATGATTATACTAGGTATCATTTATATGGTATTGCGTTTAAATATCACACCAGAAAAAGTAAGTGCTTATTTTACTAAAAAAGCAATTGAGGTTAAAGATAGTTTTGAGCCAGATTTAATCCCATCTGATGAAGAGCAGGACTGGGAAAAAGCTACTGTAGAAGGACAGCAGGTTGTTGAAGAAATTGTTCCTCCCATCCCATCAGTATCTGAAGAAATGGAAATTACCATTCCAGAACCAGAGATTATTGCTGAACCTGTTATTGCAGAACCCGTTTTAAAAACGATTCCTAAAACAGATGACGACGATGTTGATGTTGAAATCAATGCTGTTATCGATGAAGATGAGGATATTAATAGTAAAGCAGAAAAGATTGTAGAGGACTTTGGCGAGTTCGATCCAACTCTTGAATTAAGTAATTTTAAATTCCCTCCTTTAGAACTACTTAAAGATTACTCTAAAGGTAAAACCATTACTATTAATGAAGAGGAATTGCAAGCCAACAAGTTAAAAATTGTTGAAACGCTTAACAATTATAAAATAGGTATTGCCAAAATTACCGCTACTATAGGTCCAACGGTAACCTTATATGAAATCGTGCCAGAGGCTGGTGTACGTATCTCTAAAATAAAAAACCTAGAAGATGACATCGCGTTATCCTTAGCAGCATTAGGCATACGTATCATTGCTCCTATACCTGGTAAAGGAACTATAGGTATTGAAGTACCTAACCAAAACCCTTCTATCGTATCCATGCGATCTGTGATTGCATCACCTAAGTTCCAAAAAGCCGAGATGGAGTTACCTATCGCCTTTGGAAAAACAATTAGTAATGAAACCTTTGTGGTGGATCTTGCAAAAATGCCTCACTTACTTATGGCTGGTGCGACTGGTCAAGGTAAATCTGTAGGTCTTAATGCCGTGTTAACTTCCCTACTCTACTCTAAGCATCCTGCAGAGGTTAAATTTGTACTGGTAGATCCTAAAAAAGTAGAATTAACTTTATTCAATAAAATTGAACGTCATTATCTGGCAAAATTACCAGATAGCGGTGAGGCAATTATTACCGATAACTCATTAGTAATCAACACTCTTAATAGCCTTTGTATTGAGATGGATCAACGTTATGACATCCTTAAAGAAGCGATGTGTCGTAATATTAAAGAGTATAACGCAAAGTTTAAAGCGAGGAAATTGAATCCTGCAAATGGTCATAAATTCCTTCCCTATATAGTTTTAGTGGTCGATGAATTTGCAGACCTTATTATGACCGCTGGTAAAGAAGTAGAAACACCTATTGCCCGACTAGCACAGCTGGCACGTGCCATAGGGATTCATTTAATTATCGCAACACAACGACCATCTGTAAATGTAATTACAGGTATGATTAAAGCAAACTTCCCTGCTCGTGTATCTTTTAGAGTACAACAAAAAGTGGATTCTAGAACGATCTTAGATAGCGGCGGTGCAGACCAATTAATAGGTCGTGGAGATATGTTATATACCTCGGGTAATGAAATTATAAGAATACAATGTGCCTTTGTTGACACTCCAGAAGTTGAAAAAATCACAGATTTCATAGGTTCTCAAAAAGCTTATCCAGATGCCTATTTACTACCAGAATATGTAGGTGAAGAAGGTGGCACAAGTCTTGATATAAGCATAGACGAAAGAGATAGTAAATTCAGAGAAGCTGCAGAAGTGCTCGTAATTGCACAACAAGGAAGTGCCTCATTATTGCAACGTAAATTAAAATTAGGTTACAATAGAGCTGGTCGTATTATTGATCAACTTGAAGCAGCTGGTATTGTAGGTGGTTTTGAAGGTAGTAAAGCAAGACAAGTTTTAATACCAGACCTTGCATCTCTAGAAGTATTTTTAAACGAAGAAAAAAACAAAGGTTAAGACCATGAAAAAGATTTTCATTTTATTACTATTATCCGTTGCTTCTATAAGTAACGCACAATCATCAAAAGCAGAACAGCTTTTAAAAGAGGTTGCCACCAAATTTAAGAGCTATGAAAATGTAGTGTTTACCTATAAAGGTAATCTGCAAAATTCAAGGTCACAGTTGAATATGGATGTTCAAGGAGAAGCTACTTTAAGTGGTGACAATTATAATGTTGAATTTTTAGGAAGTACCTATGTTTTTAATGGTGATAAACTTTATGTCATCAATCGCGAAGATGAACAGGTAACCATCTCTACCCAATCAGATAATGAAGAAGGACTGATATCTCCTACGAACATATTAACTTTTTATGAAAAGGGATATCGTGCAGAATGGGATATAGAGCAAAATGTAAGAGGACGTAAGATTCAATACATTAAGTTAACACCTATTAAATCAGACTCTGAGTATAAACAAGTACTGTTAGGAATAGATATTAATACAAAGCATATCTATAATGCTATTGTTACTGAAGTAAGCGGCACTAAAGCTACTTTTACCCTATTATCACTTAAGACTAATCAGCCTTTATCAAAGAAATGTTTCTACTTTGACCCTAAAGATTATGATGGCTGGGATATCGAGAATTTAGACTAAGTTGAAAATACTGGATAGATACATATTGACTTCATTTATAAAGACGTTTTTAAGCGTCTTTATTGTCATTATGTTTATTCTTATCCTTCAAGCCATATGGCTATACATTAAAGATCTTGCAGGAAAGGATTTAGATATGATTACCATAGCTAAATTTATGATGTACACCATTCCTGTAATCGTACCTCTAGCTTTACCATTAAGTATCATTCTTGCATCTATAATGGTTTTCGGTAATATGGCCGAAAATTATGAATTTGCAGCCATGAAATCTAATGGTATATCCTTACAACGTGCCATGCGATCGTTGATCATTGTCGTTGGAACATTAGGTGTTACTTCATTTTTCTTTGCAAATACAGTGATTCCTTGGGGACATTTCAAACAAGGTAACCTACGGCGTAATATTGTAAATAGTAAGCAGCAATGGCCATAGGTGTTGGTAATTTCAACCAATTAGGTGATATCAATATTAAAGTAGATCAAAAAACGGGTGACCGTGGTCAATTTTTGGACAATGTTCTCATCCATAAAAAAAACCCGAAACGCAATGGAAATTATACGGTCATTAAAAGTAGAAAAGGAGAATTAAAAAGTTCTTTAAAATCTAATATTATTCAGTTGGTTCTGACAGATGGTAATTACTATGACGACCTTTTTCCTGAAAATGCGCAAAAAAGAAGAAGTTCGCCATTTGTACGCAGTTACTTTGATACTTATACCCTTAATGTAGATGTATCTGGATTAAATAATGTGGACCTTAATAAAGCAGATGTTACTGACAATCATCGCATGCTTAAAATTCATGAGTTACAGACCAGCATTGATTCCTTTACTTCAAAGTTTAATGAGAACCTTTCTTTCTATCATGAAGCTCAGCACAGAAAATGGGCTCCAGAATTAATGAAATCGAGAATTTCAGATACAATAAAGGCTGGTGAAATAACCGACAATTTTATAAGTGAGCTAACAATTTATGATCAGCGACGTACTATTGAGAATACCATCAATAAACTAAAACAACAACGATCTTCATTAGAAAATAGATTGTTTCAACTTAGTGAAGAGTCAAAACGTATTGCAAAACATGAGATTGAGATACAGAAAAAATTTGTTCTAGGAGCAGCTTGTATCATACTGTTTTTTATAGGAGCACCACTAGGCGCTATCATTAGAAAAGGTGGAATGGGATTACCATTAGTAATCGCTACACTGTTTTTCTTAACTTATCATTTCATCAATATTTTTGCGGAAAAATCTGCTGTAGAAGGTGCTTTTCCTACCTGGCTAGGTGCATGGATGGGAACATTAATAATTTTCCCTTTAGGCATACTACTCACCTATCGAGCAACCACAGATCAAGGATTCTTTGATTTAGGTGGTGCTGTTGAATCGTTATTTTCTAAGTTTAAAAAAAAGCCAAAGAATCCCACTAGAGCCGTCTAATTCTTATCTTTGTGCAAAAGATGAAGCCCTATGACAGCTAGTACTGCAATTCAAAAAAATACATCCTTTAAACTAGACTCTATTGAAGATGCTATAGAAGACATCAAACAAGGTAAAGTTATAATCGTTGTAGATGATGAAAATAGGGAAAACGAAGGTGACTTTCTAGCTTCCGCACAGTCCGTAACACCAGAAATGATCAACTTTATGGCCACTCATGGTCGTGGATTGATATGCATGCCAATCACAGAATCGCGTTGTAAAGAATTAGAACTGGATATGATGGTTACTAATAATTCTGACCCTATGGAAACTGCTTTTACAGTTTCTGTAGATCTAAGAGGTCATGGTGTAACTACTGGTATCAGCGCGGGCGATAGATCAAAGACGATCCAAGCAATGATTCATGAAGATACTAGAGGACATGATTTAAGTAAACCAGGTCATATTTTCCCATTAAGAGCACGAGATGGTGGTGTGTTAAGAAGAACCGGACATACAGAAGCCGCTATAGATTTTGCGAGATTAGCTGGTCACGAACCTGCTGGTGTTATTGTAGAAATCATGAATGAAGATGGCACAATGGCTCGCTTACCTCAATTAATTGAAGTAGCAAAAAAGTTTGATGTAAAACTAGTTTCTATAGAAGATCTAGTAGCATATCGTATGAAAAACGATAGCCTCATCGAGAAAAAAGAAGACTTTAACCTGCGCACTCGATTTGGTGAATATAGATTAAGAGCCTATCAACAAACCACTAATCAACAAATACATCTAGCATTAACATTAGGCGATTGGTCTGAAGATGAGGAAGTACTAACACGTATGAACTCTACACAAGTTAATAATGACCTTTTCAGCACTCTTACTTCTGAGGCAGATCGAAAAATAGACGCCATGTTTGAACGTCTTAATAAAGAAGGAAAAGGAGCAATTGTTTTTATAAATCAACAGTTTCAACCAGAAAATATGTTGAGCAGATTAGAACAATTAAAAGAATTACAACAAAATGGCGAAGTTAAAGCGCCACGCAAAAACCTAGATAATAGAGATTATGGTATAGGTGCACAAATACTGCACGACTTAAAAATCTCAAAATTAAAGCTGTTAACTAATAGTGAACAAAGTAAGCGCATAGGTATGATAGGTTATGGTCTTGAAATCACAGAAACCATAACTTATTAATTCATGTTTACTAAAACCACAGAGCAAGACTCTTTATATGATGGACTAGAAAATATGTCCAGCATAGAACTACTTAGCAACATCAATCGCGAAGATCAAAAAGTAGCTGATGCAGTGCAAAAAGTGATTCCACAAATTGAATCTCTTGTAAATAGTATCGTTCAAAAGATGAAATCTGGTGGTCGCCTTTTTTATATAGGAGCAGGAACTAGTGGTCGATTAGGAATTCTAGACGCTAGTGAATGTCCACCAACTTTTGGTGTATCTCCAGATAAAATTATAGGCCTTATCGCTGGTGGTGACACAGCTATAAGACATGCTGTAGAAAATGCCGAAGACGATACCAAACAAGCAATTAAAGATTTACAAGCCTATTCTATTAATGAAAATGATACAGTGATAGGTATTGCAGCCAGTGGAACCACTCCATATGTATTAGGAGGTTTAAAAAGCTGTAATCAATTAAATATTTCTACAGGTTCTATTACTTGTAACGCAAATAGTCCTATTGCATTAGAATCAGACTATCCTATCACTCCTATTGTTGGTCCAGAATTTGTGACTGGCAGTAGTCGCATGAAAGCTGGTACTGCTCAGAAAATGGTTCTCAATATGATCAGTACTACAGTGATGATTAAATTAGGTCATATAAAAGGTAATAAAATGGTAGACATGCAATTGAGTAATGATAAATTAGTAGACCGTGGTACTAGAATGATTATGGAACAAACAGGTATTAATTATGAAAACGCTCAAAACGCATTAAAAGAATATGGTAGTGTACGATCTGCTATCAACCATATAGATAACTGTTAATGGAACAGCAACAACCATCAACAGATAAAGAAGTATTAGGAAAAGGCATCACGAGACTTATGACTGCCATTCCATTTTTAATTGCTGGACCTATCTTAATTTACTTAGGCGCTGGAAGCATCATCCCATCATATTCTTAATGCCAGGTATTGCTTTCTGCATACTCGCGGTTGTTTTTATTTTTCAAGGAATCAATACTATATTAGATTCCATGTTTAAAACTAATAAGAAAAGATAATATTATTCTTCAAATTTACGTTGGATAGAAATGCTTTAAATCTCTTTCGCGAAAGCGTAAAACCTCATAAATCATGTTTAAATATACTTATGCTACCGTATTAATTGCCCTACTCCTCGTATTTAATTCTTGTAAGGAAAAGGTAGAGAATATAAAGGAATCTAATTTTATAGTAACAGGCGATGTAATTGATTATGATGGAAATGTTGCACAAGTGAACATCATGGGATTTTTTGTAGATCCATTATTTAAAGGTAGTGTCGATAAAAATGGAACCTTGGAAATTGAGTTACCAAATGAATTTAATAAAACCTCTCAAAAAGCATTTGATGATTACAATTCCTTAGGCGATGCGGCATATGAATTGAGCGCAATAGGTATAGAAGATATTTTCAGTCCACTTGAAAACCTTACGATATCAAATCCGAATGCCAAAATTGCACTGGCTGGTAAATATTACGGATTTGAAACCTATCGAGACGGTATTAGAACAGGTCGCATATTCCCAGGATCTTCTAGGGAGTTTATCACTTATAATATTAATCCAGAAAAGCATGATCCTATTAAAGGTCATTTTTATATGTGGTTGTATAGTGACAGCGATATTAGTATTAAGGGTTCTAATGGTTCACCTATAGAAGTAGATGAATCTGGAAATATAATTAAGGAATCTCTGAGAGATTATAATGTCCATTTAAGTAAAGGATGGAATGTAGTTAAATACACGATTATGGAACTAGGAACAGATTCTGAAGGCGATTTGCAAGTCCTGAAATCTACATTTACCACCGAAGGAAATTATAAAAATGAAATAAAATGGCATTATTTTCAATTATGATCTCAAGACCACTCGACAAGAAACCATTAAACCAGTTAAAGAGAAATGTTAAAATACTGATTCATAATACTCTATCTTTAAATGCGTTTGTTGACGATTATTAAAGCCTAGATAGCGAAAACTTAACAGAATTTTGCAAAGTCCTTTTAAATAGAAGTAGTTTTGTCTACCCAATTTAATAGGACCATGAAAAAAATATTTACAATTTTTGTTTTAGGAATTATAGCGGCAGCTTGTTCCTCAGAAGAAGCAAACGTAGATCAATATGAAGCTCAAAACATCGATAAGATGACTGAAGCTGATTTTGTTGATTTTATGCAGACAATCGCAATCAGTCGTGACGTTTTACCTCGTGAGTTAAATCCAGAGGAATCTGTTTACCCATTACCTATCGAATCTATCACCACTACTGGTGAAGAGAAATTTCTTATTGAAGATCCAGATTTTGGCGCTTGTTTAGTTCAAGATATCAATTTACCAGGTACTGGTGCTGTAGGTAACCTTAAGGTTACAAAATTCAACGATAACGAAGGTAACGGTAACGGTAATACTAAATTTGACTTTCAGTATACTGCTGCACCAGGATGGTACATCTCTTCTGTATCTATGAATATAGTAGGTGACTGTAACCTTACTCCATTAGTTAATGGTATTCCAGATGTATGTGCTTTCAATGTAAGAAACTGTTTTTCTGGAAGACGTACAGGTGTTACTTATAGATTTAGAGATAACTGTTTACCTGACTGTACTTGTCTTGCTGCTTATGTAGTAATGTATACATTAAAGGATAACGGTTGTGTTGATCAATGTGTAGGTGTATGGGTTGATGGTGAGCAATTAGGCTTAAGTGATACTGCAAAATCTAACACTTTCTGTCAAGACGAATGTGGAGAAGTTCAAGATAACTAGAACATACTTTTTATATTAAAGCGCTCCTTATGGAGCGCTTTTTTTTGCCCTAATTTTAAAAATAAAAAAACAAGATTGTACGTTACTTAAACAATCATGGCATCGTTTTAGTAACTTTGTATGTTAAAATCAATTCTATTGAAAATCACAATTAGTACTATACTATTTTTCATAACCTTCCTTTGCTATGGACAGGTGCAACAAATTGAAAATAATGACAGCACGTCTACAGAGAATGATTCCATCATTAATGTAATTTCTGAATATCAATTCATTGATGAAGAAAATTATCCAGATGCTATTATTTATGCAAAATCTGATGCGCAACAAGTCTATGTAGTGCATCAAGGTATTAAAATGTGGTGTGACCAAGCCGTTTTTTACAAAAAGGACAATTTCTTAAGAGCACTAGGTTCTGTGCGTATGAATCAAGGCGACAGCGTTCTTATGAATTCAAAATATGCAGAATATAATGGAAATACTCAATTAGCATTTGCTGCTGGTAAAGTGAATATGCGCAGTCCAGAGACTACTTTATCTACAGACACCTTATACTTTGATCGCAATAAACAACAAGCTTATTATAGAAGTGGTGGAACTGTTAAGGATACTGCTAGCACACTGACTAGTCGTGTGGGTAGATTTTTTATGCAAGAAAAGAAATATCAATTCATTGATGATGTGGTTATCGTAAATCCTGACTATACCATTAATTCTAGTCAAGTTAATTTTTATACTGAAACGGGACATGCCTATTTATATGGTCCATCAACCATAAAAGGTAAAGCGAGTACAGTGTACTGCGAACGTGGTTTTTATGATACACGCAATGACTACGGACATTTTGTAAAAAATTCTAGAATAGACTATAATAATAGAACCGTTACCGGTGATAGTCTTTACTTTAATAGAGTTACTAATTTTGCCAGTGCAACCAACAACATTATAGTAACAGACACTATTAACAAATCAATAATCAAAGGACATTATGCCGAGGTTTATAGAGATAAAGACTCTGTTTTTATTACTAAAAGAGCTGTAGCTATCTCGTTGCAGGAGGCAGATTCTGTCTATATACATGCAGATACTTTAATGGTGACAGGTCCAGAGGAAAATCGCATTGTACGTGGTTTTAGAGACGTGCGATTATACAAAAGTGATTTAAGCGGTCGATGTGATTCTATTTTCACAAGACAATCTACAGGACTTACTAAAATGATTAAAAAACCTGTGTTGTGGAGTGGTAAAAGTCAAATCACAGGAGATTCTATTCATCTACAAAGCAATGTAGAAACAGAAAAACTAGATTCTTTAAGAGTGTTTTATAATGCCTTTATTGTTGATAAGGATACCATTCATGATGGTTATAATCAGATAAAAGGAAAAGAGCTCATAGGGTTATTTAAAGACAATGAGCTGCATAAAGTAAAAATAGATAAAAACGTTGAAAATTTGTTATATGTCTCTAATGAGTCAGATGAATTGGTAGGTATAAACAAAGGCACTAGTAGTAAATTAGAAATAACATTTAGTAATGGTGACATTTCAATTATAAAACCTATTGGTAATCCTAAGGATGAAACCATTCCGCCAGATGAATTACCTGAAAACGCTAGAAAACTTAGAGGCTTTAATTGGCGAGGTGAAGAACAGCTCAACTCTGTAGATGATCTATTTATGGGGGAAACCTAAACCGGTACTTACTAAAATCCAAGGGCTACCACTGCCTTTACAAGAAGAAGATTTCTTTGATGAGAACAACTCTTCTCAAATTAACGAAAACTCACGATTAAAGGATAAGAAGTTAATTGATAAAAAAGAAGATCAACAATTAATAGGTAAAAAGAACTAGCCTTGAAGCAAGACTTTTTTCAATATCAAGCTCCTACTACTCCATTTGCTCCAGCTCTTGAGGTATCACATGCACGTGGTAATTATATTTATGATGTCCACGGCAATGAATACTTAGATTGTGTGGCAGGAGTCAGTGCACTACCATTAGGACATTGTCACCCAGCAGTCACTACAGCTATTAAAAAACAAGTAGACTTATACATGCACGTGATGGTCTATGGAGAATATGCACAAGAACCAGCTATTGCACTTTGTAAAAAAATAGCGCAGCACATGCCTGAGCCACTGCAAATGACCTATCTAGTGAATAGTGGTACAGAAGCTATGGAAGCTGCTATAAAGCTAGCGCGTAGAGTAACTGGCAGGAGTGAACTTATCTCTATGCAAAAGGCTTATCATGGTAACACCATGGGATCATTGAGCCTTATGGATTATGAAGAACGTAAAGCTCCTTTCAGACCGTTATTACCACAAGTAAAACATATTAAATTTAATTGTCAATCCCAATTAAATATCATTACAAATAAAACCGCAGCCGTCATTATAGAATCCATTCAAGGTGGCGCAGGTTTTATTATCCCACATGCATCATGGTTAAAAGCGCTAAAGACAAAATGTGAACAGACTGGCGCATTACTGATTATAGATGAAATACAACCAGGTATGGGCCGCACAGGATCCATGTTCTATTTTACACAACATGACATCATACCAGACATGGTAATTACAGGTAAAGGTCTAGCTGGTGGATTACCTATAGGAGCATTAACAGCTAGTGTAGAACACCTCAATATGTTTAAAGAAGCACCAATGTTAGGACATATTACCACATTTGGCGGTAATCCGGTAATAGCTTCTGCTGCTCTTGCCACTATGACTGAACTTGAAAAAGGAGAGCTTATTAAGGATGTAAGGATTAAAGAATTACGCTTTCGCGAAAGCTTAAAGAACAACCACATTAAGGAAATAAGAGGTACTGGGCTCATGCTAGCAGCCATACTGTCAGACGATCAGCACACAGCTGCTATTGTAGATGAATGTCGCAATCGTGGTGTTATTTTCTTTCTACTTCTATTTGAAAAAAAAGCCATAAGAATCACGCCACCACTTACAATAACCCAAGATGAGATTGATCAAGCTTGTGCCATTTTAAATCAAGTCATCAATGAATTTTATAATTAAATCCCACGATAAAGACTGTTTATAAAATGTTTATAACAGATTTTGATCTCTAATGGAAAGAATGGCAAATATTTTGAACTTAGTAAGAGTACAATTCTTAAAAACTAAATATGCATTTTGAACTTAATAGTGATGGCTTTATGAGCGTTAAAAAGTTTGAATTAATGCTTAAATCTAACGAGGTTGGATTTTTTGATAGTGAAGAATTTGAACAGATAGTAGAACACTACCTAGAAGCTGGTAAAATGATAATGGCACGTAAAGCCGTTAAACTAGGCCTTTCACAACATCCTAGCTCTGTTGAAATTAGATTGTTACAAGCAGAAATTCTAGTATTTGATAATGAGTTCGAGCGAGCACATGACTTATTGAACACGTTGTATGAAATACAACCACACAATTCTGAAATTTATATTCAGAAAGCAAACATATTTTCAAAAACTGATGACCACGAGAAAGCAATTGACTTATTAAAGCAAGCTCTTGAGCTAACAGAAGATCAAGCAGACGTTTATAACTTAATAGGCATGGAAAATCTTTTTATAGAAGATTATAAAGTTGCCAAAGACAATTTCATTAAATGTCTTGAGTTGGATGAAACAGATTATTCTGCATTATATAATATTATCTACTGTTTTGATTTCTTAAAAGAAAATAAGGAAGCTATTGAATTTTTAAATAAGTTTCTTAATAGCAATCCTTATAGCGAGGTTGCCTGGCATCAAGTAGGTAAACAATATTTTGATCTTAAAATGTACGAGAAAGCTTTAGCTGCATTTGATTTTGCGATCATATCAGATGAATTATTTGTTGGTGCTTATTTAGAAAAAGGTAAAGTCCTTGAAAAATTAGGGAAATACAATCAAGCTATAGAGAATTATCAAATTACCTTAGAACTAGATGACCCTACATCATTTGCATATTTGAGATTAGGGAAATGCTATGAAAAACTAGGTGCATATGATCTAGCTGTCAAGTTTTATAAAAAAACAGTTAAGGAAGATCCCTTGTTGGATAAAGGATGGATTGCATTAGTAGATTTCTATTCTAAACAACTGAATTATCAAAAAGCATTGAGCTATATTGAAAAAGCTACTGAAATTGATAGCGAAAATGCTCTGTACTGGATTAGATATGCAAAGTTAAATAAGAAATTAAACTTTTTTGAAGAGGCCGAATATGGCTACCGCAAAGCTGTCGACTTAGGTAATTACGAATTAGAGACCTGGTTGCAACGCTCTGACATTCTTTTACAGCTAGGAGAAATTGACGGACTTATTTCTAATTTAGAACATGCCTTGGAGTTTTATCCAGAAGATGCAGAGCTTGAATATAGAATTGCTGGTGCATACTTTAAGCAACAAGACATTACTAAAGGAAGATTTCATTTACAAAATGCCTATAAAAACGACCCAGAGTACTTTATTATCATAGAAGAACTATATCCGGAGATAATCGGCTTGGATGAAGTTAAACTTATTATTACATAAAATATAATCATGCTATTTTTCTCAAAGAAAAGTTTCCTTGTAGATCATCTAGAAGGACTAGTGGATATACACAATCATCTATTACCAGGAATTGATGATGGATCACCCGACCTTAATACAACTATAGAAATGATTGGTTTGTATAAAGAGATCGGATACAAAGGTTGTATAGCAACACCTCATACGATGGAAGATTATTATGGTAATGACACTAATACAATCACATCGAATTACAAGGATACTGTATATCAACTAAATGCATTAAAACACCATCCATTTATAGTAAACGCTTCTTCAGAATATATGATGGATAGTGGATTTGAAGAGTTGATAGAATCAGAGAAAGTTCTTTTTCTTAAGGACCGCATTTTACTTACTGAGTTTTCTTATTTTCAAAAACCTGAGTACGTGAACGAAGTCGTTTTTAATATGCTACAAAAGGACATTACTCCTATCCTAGCCCATCCAGAAAGGTATCGATATATAAAGGGTGTCGAGGAGTTTAAGGACTTAAAAGATAGAGGTTTCCTTTTCCAGCTTAATCTACTTTCTATAGAAGGTCATTATGGTAAAGATGCACAGAAAAAAGCTATGCTATTATTAGAACATAACTTATATGATCTAGTAGGTACAGATGCCCATAAACCAGAACATTTGAGCAAAATAAAGGAAATACAAATTAAATCTAATATTCTAAAAAATATTCAACCAGTTATAGAAAATAGTAAGCTAAACTTTTAATTATTAAAAGTTTAGCTTTTCTTTTATTTTATCCTTAAAGGTTTTCTTATCTGCAGAGTAAGAATATCCATATTTATTACCATATCCAAAATTAGTCAACTTAACACTGTTTATTACAGCTGCTACATTTGTTAACTTCCCATCCTCTATAGTGTCAGAGATGAACTCTAATAGACCACGATCGGTATAATTTGCTCTAGTAACGTAAACAGTTACATCAGCAAATTTATTAATTAAGAAAGTATCTGTTACTACGATTGTAGGAGCAGAATCAATAATAACTAAATCAAACATCGCTTTTGCTTCCTCAACCATATCCTTAGTCCTACTTTGCATCCATAATTCTGCAGGATTAGGAGGAATTGATCCAGACAACAGCATATAAAGATTACTATTATCATCTACAGGAACCACAAGATCTTTTAACTTTAAATCTGAATTTACTAAGTACTCTGTAACTCCTTTTTTACGTTTTAAACTAGCATCAAAGAATCTATGAAGTTGCGGATTACGGATATCACCACCAATAAGTAGTACTTTCTTTCCACTATAAGCAAAAGTACTGGCCAGATTAAATGCAGTAGTAGTTTTACCTTCACCTTTTACTGTAGAAGTCACCAAAACAACTTTTGTATCATCATGATTTAAGGCACCTAATTTATACTGTAAATTAGTCCTAATAATTCTAAAGGACTCGGCTAAGACACTACGATCATTAGGAATAATACGATCCTTAGCATCACTTTCTAATTTAGGAACTTCACCTAGAATAGATACCTGAGGTAAATTTCTTTCTAAGTCTTTTCTAGATTCAATTTTATTGTAGAATATTTGTTTTAAATAAACGAGACCTAAAGGAATTATGATACCGAGAATTAGAGCGGCCAATAGAATAATTTTAGGCTTTGGTGAAACCGGTATATCCGACGCATAACCAGCATCTACAATTTTTGCCTTAGGAGCGGTAACAGCTAATGAAATAGCAGTTGTTTCTTGCTTCTCTCTTAACAACAAATAGATGGCCTCAACTACCTCTCGATTTCTTTCAACACTACGGCTCGTTTTTTCATTGTTAGGAACTTGAGAAATATTAGCACTAATTTGATTAGACTGTCTTAATAAATTACTTTTTTCAACATTTAAACCGTTGATGTACGCATCCAAAGAACTAAAGATACCTCTCTTTAACGAACTCAATTCTGTAGACAACCTTACCATAACTGGACTTTCTTGAGTTGAAGTTTGTCCAATTCTTTGATAAGTAGTTAATACTTCATTATAATTATTGATTAAAGCGATTAATTGAGGCTCATTTAATCCAAGACCTGAAGTTGTAACGCTCTTCTCTATGTCAGTAATCATAAACTCTTTTAATGATCTACCAATCGACAATTGAGTCTGAACTTTTAATAACGCAGATTCAATTTCATTCACTTTTTGTAAGTCAAGAGATGTCTCTACCCCCCCAATATCTGTAAGTCCTTTATTCGTCTTGAAGGATTCAATTCCTGTTTCGACACTATCTAAATCTTTTGTGATGTCATTTAAACGTTCTTCAATAAACTTTGCAGTGTTTAATGCAACAATGTTTTTATCATTAATCGCATCTTTATTGTACTCTTCAATCAATTGATTAAGAACGTCCTCTGCACGTTCACCCACGACATCAGTAATCGATAAATTAACAACACTACCTCTTTTACCAGAAGTATTGACATTTAATCTGGAGTGATAGTCTTGTACTACCAATTCGTTAGGCCTAATTGATATTTTTAAATCAGATAATTCTTGATCATCTCCATTATTACTATCAATAGTACCATTGGGTAAAGGTGAAAATATTAAAGATTGATCTTCTATCTTAATAATCTCTCCATATTCCTTGGTCAACCACTTTGAATCAGTTTGTAATCTTAATCCAAATAAAGAGTCACTAACTTCTTTTACGTAAAAAGTGATTGAATTATTAAATTCAGCAATTGAATCATTCTTTAAAACATTCACATTTAAAAAACGATTCGTATATACATCACTTTCCTTAACATTACCTTTTCTAGAGTAGGTTGTTGTTAAATTATAGTGATTGATAACAT
This sequence comes from Nonlabens ulvanivorans, assembly GCF_000755285.1. GTDB lineage: Bacteria > Bacteroidota > Bacteroidia > Flavobacteriales > Flavobacteriaceae > Nonlabens > Nonlabens ulvanivorans_A. Next base: position 99,411 of record NZ_BBMK01000005.1, read on the forward strand.
TAGATAACAACCTCTTAGACTTAAGAATCTCAATCTCATTCTCGACACTATTGAAATTACTACCGAATAACCCCCCCATGTCACCCAATACTCCTGTCTCAGATAAACCACCACCCATCTGGGTATCTTTAATAATTATAGAGGCGCTTGCTTGATATTTTTTTGTGGCGTATCTTAAATAAAGTTGAGAAGCAACCATACAAAACAATACTGAAAGTAAAACCCATGGCCAAGCCTTAATGAATGGTTTAAGCTGTTCTCTCAGTGATTGCTCGCTAGTCTTGTTATCTTGATTATTCATTAATTATTTATTCAAATTTGAGAAAACCACAACAGTAGTCAATAATAAAGAGGCAATAGAAACATAAACAGAAATATTTCTATTAAATCCAGAAGCCTGAATTTGGGCACCATTAGGCTCTACGATTATGGTGTCATTTTGATTTAGATAATAAAAAGGAGAGTAAATAAAATCAGCACTTGTTAAATTAACTCTAGTGGAAGTCTGAATACCATTCATATCTCTAATCACAACAATATTATCTCTTCTTCCATAAACCGTTAAATCACCAGCAAGACCAATCGCTTGTAATAATGTAATTCTATTATCATCAACTTTATAAGTACCTGGTCTATTAACTTCTCCTAAAAGAGTAACCTTATAGTTAAAATACGAACATCAACGACGACATCTTTAACATATAATAGCATTTGGGTTTTTAAATGATCTTGAAGTTCTATACGAGTATATCCACTTGCTTTGACTTTTCCTAGTAATGGATAATTAATAAAACCTTCATCATCAACTAGGTAGCTTTGTAACGTTTCTTGTGACCTGATTGATAACTCATTATTAACGACAGGACTTACCACTTGATTGAATGGCTGTACACTTTCCATATTTTCACTAGTGACAATGATTTTTAAAATATCATCATTAGTGATAACAGCGTCATACTTTGAAGATTGAGATTCAGATAATGCCGTGTCAATATCCTGAACATAAATGATGTCTTTTTTTGAAACGCATGAAGTAGCAAACATTGCAAGAAAGATTACAATGAAACTAAATTTTGAAAGTGTGATTTTTCCCATTTTGCAAATATAAGATTTTAGGTACTTATTTTGACCTCTTTATCGAGCTCTTCATAAATACTATTTTGACTAAGAAACTCTGGTATCAACTCTTTCAATTTCTTGACAACTAAAATATTATTTTGCTGCTCAGCGGCTGAGGCTATATCAATTATAAAGTTATTGACTTCATCCATACTAAGTACCTGATCCTTTGCCCGCATAATTTTTTTATGATGGGTTGGTAGCGTTTTAGCAGAATCATTCAATAATTCTTCAAATAATTTTTCACCAGGTCTCAGACCTATAACTTTAATATCTATTTGTTCATAAGGTACAAAACCAGATAGCTTTATCATTTTTTCTGCAAGATCCATGATACGAACAGGTTTCCCCATGTCAAATACAAATACTTCTCCACCTTGCCCCCCCATTGTTCCAGCCTGCAATACTAATTGACATGCTTCTGGTATCGTCATAAAATATCGAATAATATCTTGATGGGTTACAGTCACAGGACCACCAGCAGCTATTTGCTTTTTAAAATGAGGTATTACAGATCCGTTAGAACCTAATACATTACCAAACCTAGTGGTTATAAAACAGGTTTCAGACTCTTTGGCCTGTAATGCTTGTACATAGATTTCAGCAGCACGCTTTGATGCACCCATCACATTCGTAGGGTTTACAGCTTTATCTGTTGAAACCATCACAAAACGATCTACATTATATTGAGTACTAAGATTTGCTAAGTGCATTGTCCCGATAATATTTACAAATACGGCTTCTGAAGGGTTATTTTCAATAAGTGGAACATGTTTGTATGCAGCAGCATGAAATACTACCGAAATATTCTCTTTGTTAAAGAGATTGGTCAATCTTTTTAAATTACTTACATCTGCTAATACAAATTCAAAATCAACATCACAGAACCTTGATCTCAATTCTAGTTCAAGCTCATGCAGAGGAGATTCAGCTTGATCTAATACAATCAATTTTCTAGGATTGAATTGAGATACTTGTCGAACTATCTCGCTTCCTATTGAGCCAGCACCACCGGTCACTAATATAATTCTATTATTAAGGTATTCATTGATAAGTGAGTCATCAAGAACAATAGGATTACGTTCTAATAAATCTTCAATTTGAATTTCTTTAATATTACCTTGAATGCTTTCAGAATCACTCCATTCTTTTATAATTGGGGGCATTATAAATTTGAATTCCATAATTTAAACACTCATCTACAATATTATTTTTTTGCTTATTGGATATTGTATCTCCTACAATAACGACACCATCGATATCATATGGCTTTAAACTTTCATATAAGTCACTACTATATTTAAATATTGGTTTCCCTAAGATTTTTATTTTAGAATGAGATTTAGTAAAGGAAACAAAACCCGCTAAATCATAATCTTTATTTCTTGATGTTGTCATTGCTTCTCCTACAGAAATAGTATCATCATTCACTCCCAAAAGTAAAACTCGTTTTTTCTCTGAAGTATTAAGGTTAGTGAATAATTGATATACCGATTTAACAACAACTCTAAACAATAACATCAAACCAAACGTGACCGTTGCAAATATGGCTATAAATGGTATCAAGAAAAGTTTTTTATCAAAAAGAAAGTTATAACCGTAACTGATCACCATCAAAGCAACCGCTGCTGAGATAGCTGCCAAGGCTATTTTTAAGATATCTACGGTTGTGCTGTGCCTAATTAGGCCAGCATAAGTACTATAAACAAAAAAGAAAGAAAACTGAACCAAACAAACAACTAAACCTTGCTGCAAAATGGTTAATGAAGGGTAAAAGGAAACCGATAAGTTCTTAACTAATAAGTAACTTATTAAAAATGATAATACAACAATAAACGAATCTATTGCTACAACTGCCCAACGAGGCAAATAAGATATGTTTCTAAATTTTAGATCATTATCACCATTGAGTAGAACATGCGACAATCTTTTTTTAAAATAATCCCAAGTCATTTTACTAATATTAATTGGTTTAAAAAAGGGTAATGTAACCATTACCCTTTTTAATTCTTATGAATAAATATAAAACTATAACTAAGTTCTATTTGATAATAATCTTTTCAACTGAGCTATTACTGCCTTGCTGTACAGTTAACAAATATACACCCATATTTAAATTATCCAAATTAGTCAATATTACTTGACTGTTGCGTGCTTCAAATTCTCGACGAATTAACAATTGTCCCGATAAATTGTGAATTTCAACAATCGTTTCTATTTCTTCATTTAAACCTTTAATTTGAAGAGCACCTTCATTAATAGGATTTGGGTAAATTGAAATAGATTCACTTCTAACCAAGTCTAATTCACTTAAAGTCACATTAGAGAAGTAAATTGAAAATCTATCTAACGCAACAGTAGCAGAAATAGAGTTATCGAAACTAAAAGAAAAATTAGTCAAGACATCAGTACCTATTAAATGATACTGATTAGTATAAGCATCAAATAAATAAGTGTTTAAGTTATTTATACCTGACAATCTTGTTGTAAAATTATAATTCCCATTAGCAAAACGTTTAATCTCTAAAGGAATAATAGTTCCATCAGTAGGTACAGAACGGTTTTCAATAGCTAATTGAGTCACCCCCATTAGTGATTGAAATATTTTCATCTAAATTTTCAATCTTCAATAGGTCAAAGGAATCTATTCCGTCTACCCCCATTCATATCAAAATTTAATTTAAGACCATCTAATGCTGAAGAGTTCGAATTGTAAACATCTAAAGTTAAAAATCCTTGTGATGCACTAAACGTAGATGTTAAGTTAGAACCAGATACCTTATAACTTTCTTTAAATGTTACACTAGGCACATCTGAATCTGCATCATTTAATATTTGTAAAAACATAGATTGACCAGGTTGTAATTCGCCAGCTACTTCTCCATCTGTCGGAGTACTAGTGGAATCTCGAAAATCATAAGCTCTATAAGCACCTCTTGTACCTGCTTGTGGATTCCATACGTACATAAAGTTAGGATTCATGTCTTCTTGAGTTCTAGTTGCCATGTCAAATATCATCGCTCCTACATCTACTTTGGCCTGATAAGGATTACCAGCAAATACAAAATCACCAGTCGATAAACTAGCATCAAAAGTTTGAATGGCATCGTTTAGTTTTAGTTCACCTGTAGTGATTAACTTGGTATCATTAGGCGTATCACTAATCGTTAAATCTATGGAACGATCTCCTCTGATGAATAATCGGTAAGGTGTTCCTGCGCTTAAAGAAGCATTCATATCATCAGTAGCAGTTGGAGTTTGCCAGGCTTGTGTTCCATCATTACTAAAAGTAAAAGCAGATGGATTATTAGAACCCGAAATATCAAATCCACCAGATGTTCCACCCGTAATTTGTGTTCCTATTCCTGCTTGATATCCTGCATCGCCAGGATTTAATCCACCTTGCTGCCAATTATCAAAAATAGTTCCCGTCATATCTACCGGTGAACTTACAAACCTGAAGGCACGTTGTGCTGGGTAAAACTGTTCTACCGTAACATCACCTGTTATAGAACCAGAAATCACCTCTTCTATAACCGCACTTTTACCATCTATGGAATTAAAAGTCAGCTGATCATTAGTTATTAGATTTCCTGAAACTAACTTTAAATGACTATTCAATTCAGTTTCATCTATTAAAAATACTGAACTCAACAAAGTCATCGATTCATAAATACCTTCGGCTACAATAGTTTCTGAGCTAGGATTAGCCAAAATCTGTATATTATCTAAAGCGATTTCATCAGAAGAACTACTTCCACTATCTGCAGAAGACCATGCTAGAACATAAGTCGCACCGCTAGCTATATTTAAGCCTGTCAAATCCAGAGCTACCATATTACGTTTCCATTCTTCAATCACATCTTGACCTAACATAGATGTAAGAGCAACATCAGTTATTTCAGTAAGTGAATTGATATCTGTTCCATGGGAGAATCTGAAATCATTTGCTCTATCTTCATTATCTAATACATAAAAATCATAAGCTACAGATAAATCTGTAATCGTTACTCCAGTATTGTTTGTAAATTGAAAATGGATAGTTCCTGGAGTAAAATCACTTCCTGTAGGCTGCACACCTAGTGCAAAATCACCTGCAGCTACTTCAAAAGCATAAATTCCACCACTATTCACACCACCATCAGAGGTCCCTTTACCGAAATCATTGCCAGATTGTTCATCTCCAAAAGAGGTGGTTCCATCTTGTAAACCTGTTATAGCAAAAGCATCAGCATCTAATTGTCCTGCAGTAGGTACCATTGTAAAACCGGAACCATTAAATGCTCCATTATTAACATTAGCTACCGTATTATCAAAATCAATAAGATAGTTTGTATCTACCATATCCACTTGCAATCCTTGTGGTTGCGGATCTGTTACCGTATAAGATTGTTCGGTAGTCGTTGTAGTTGCTGGTGCCGCGTTAGCATCTGTAGCAACTATCTGATAATACACTGTAGTACCATCAGCTAACACTGGTATATTAGCTGTATAAGTGTCACCACTGCTTAAAGTCATCGTTACTGAAGGCTGGTCATAAACACCTGTAGCAAACCCATATTCTAATACTACACTAGCAAGGCCATCTGCATCTGTAACATCTGCATTGATAGCAACTGTTTCAGTAGAAGCTGGTACTAATGGACTGTTTGAAATATTAGTTACTGATGGAGCTAGATTTGTATTAGCAGGTAATGTGGTAATTTCAATTTCTTCTAGCACCCATTCTTCCGCTCCTAAACCAGTGTTATCATATAAAAATGCGATATAAGCCTGACCTTGAATAACAGAAGCGTCAACCACTGTTGTTGAAGATGCAGAAGGAGAACTTCCTGAAGAAGTGTTATTAGGATCAAAAACTAAATCTGTCCATGTCGCCGTAGTAGGATCTCCTGAACCATCATAATTTGTAGAATACCTTAATAAAAACTCTCCACTTTCATTTACAGCATTTCCAAAACGCTCTGATGTGGTCACTTCAATTTGATTGATACTTGCCATCACAGGAAATGAAACAGGAGCTTCAGTAATTAACCAATCGATGTCATCAGTACCTCCAAAACCATTCATAGTATATGAACCTGAACCACAAATCCATTCATCATCACCAGCCTCATCAAAAGCGATCCATGCATTATTTGCACAATCATCAAATGATTCTGTATAAGGTAATGATATAGCGCTACATCGTCCTCTAAAACAGTTAAGGTAAACTGACTGTTTAATCCGGCAGCAGCCATATCTCCACCTTGTATATTTTGTAATTCAAACACAAAATCCTCATCCATTTCTGCAAGCATATCATCTGTCACAGTAACGGTTACCGTCTGACTGGTTGAAGAACCTGCCGGAAAATTAAGAGCCTGTGTCATGTAGTTCCCTATATTACTTGCCGTACCTGAGGTTAATACAACATCTACAGTAGTAGCAGTTGTAGCTGATTCATTAGAAATAGAAACCGTAAGATCAACTGTTCCAGCATCTTCATTTACTGTTAACGCATTAGGATCAAATTGAATAGAAGTTGTTAACGGACCAGAAGGATTACCTTGTATGCTAATATTGTCAAAATAAACTCCTTCATCTGTTGCCGTTAATCCATTCACTGTAAATAAAATAGTTAGTGAACTATTTCCATTGAGTAAAATAGTATCTGAACTAAAATTTCTAAATTGATTGTCGTTAGCAGGCACAACACAACCATTAGATGTTCCAGTAGTTAATGACGGCAATAAAGTTGTAGGAGTACACTCACCATCTCCATCAAAGTTGGTATCTAATGCTGCAGGCTCATTTGAAGCGTCGTTAGGCACATGTTGTATTGACATTAGATTTTGAAAAACTCCACCATCTAAACTATATGTGATCAAAACTTCATCTGTAGAATCCCAATCCTGATAATGATGAGCTAATAAATCAATTGAAAAGGTAAAATCCGATAAATTTGAGACATCAATATTACTAAGATTTATAGTCGCTGGTGTGACATTTGTATCTTCTATAGCAAATAAAAAGGTACTATTACCTCCGATATTAGGTTGGGATCTATTAAAAATATCTATAAACGAAGTTGATGAGCCTTCAGTAGCTGAAGTAGAATAACCCGAATTCTCTATCTCAAAGTCTTGAGTATAGACTACGGTTTGAGCCATTAAATAGTTTCCAACCAACAGTAAACCAAATAGTAATATTTTTTTCATTTGTACGATTTTATAGAATTACAAAAATATTGTTATTACTACAAATTCATAATGGATTTACATTAAGCGTAGGTTAAGTTATTAAGTTTTATTTGATAACTGAACAATTCCTTCTACTGATAATAAATGACTTGCATGCTTATAGAACCCTTCATGAAACGAATAAACTTCTTCAACACCATCTAATAGTGGTACCCGATAAAAAAGCCGATAGCACTAATTATGTGCTACCGACTTTCTATATCTATTAATTGTTTTTAATACGCTTTCGCGAAAGCGAACTAAAACTATTTATCGAAAATTTGATTTATAGAATTAGTTATACGTTCTCTATCCTCGTTTGTCAGATTAGAACCAGACGGTAAGCACAATCCATTTTCAAATAAAGTTTCACAAACTTTATTACCGTAATAAGGATAGTCCTTATAAAGTGGTTGCATGTGCATAGGCTTCCATAATGGTCTGGACTCTATATTGTCTTTTTCTAAGGAAAGTCTGATATCTTCTCGAGTAATTCCACCGGTTTTTGAAGGATCTACTAGAATAGCACTGAGCCAGTGGTTGGAAATAAAATGACTATCAGGTTCTTTATGAACATATATTCCACTAATGTGTTGAAATAGCTCTTCATAGAATTTATGGTTGGCCTTTCTTTTCTTAAGGTTATATTCTAATTCTTTAAATTGTATTACTCCTAGGGCTGCATTTATATGACCTAACCTATAGTTGTATCCTAAGGTGTCATGATGATAATAAGGTAAATTTGTTTTGGCCTGAGTTGCTAAATGAAGTACTTTTTGCTTCTCCTCTATTGAGTTTACTACTAAAATACCACCACCAGCTGTTGTAATAATTTTGTTTAAATTAAAAGACAAAATTCCGTAATCTCCTATGGTAGAGAGTTTTTCATTTCTATACGCTCCACCTAAAGCTTCAGCACTGTCCTCAATTAATTTTACATTGTACTTACTAGCAAAGCTTCCAATAGCATCCATATCACTGGACATACCATACAGGCTAGTTACAATTATAGCTTTAGGGGGTTTTTCCTTTTTTAACACATTCTAGATACGCTAGTTCTAAAGCCTCTGGACACATATTCCAAGTACGTTCTTCACTACCGACAAACACTGGTTTTGCTCTCTGATATAAAATAGGATTTGCGCAAGCAACAAAAGTCATAGATTGACACAGTACTATATCATCTTCTTCGACACCTGCAAGAATTAAAGCCATATGAATTGCTGATGTACCAGAATTGAGAGCAACAACCTGCTTATCCGTATTTAAATAATCTTTGACTATTTTCTCAAAACCATCAATATCTTTATAGATATCATCATAAACATTTATACTTGATGGTGTAGATAAAACATTCTGATCACCATATATCGGCGGTGATAAATGAATACGATTTTTCATATTTTATGATGCTTTCACACGCATTTTAAGAAAGTAACGAACTAAGAAAACATAACTTAAAGTGATTGAAAGTAAAACTAGTGTAATAATTAATAGTTGCTCCCATAATCCCAACTGAAAACTGTAATACACAATGATGCAGCATAATAACTGAATTACACTATATATTAATGAAGTAGTGATATGAGAAAATCGTTTTGAATCAACAAATAATTGATAAAGGTGATGTCTATGCGCTTCTGAAATTTTTTCTTTCATCTTAATTCTGCGTATGATTGTTAGTACGGTGTCTACCCCATAAACTGCGACTAGCAAAATAGCTACTGGTGCTTTTAATGTAAAGTAAAATTGATATACTAGAAAAAACAAAACCACCGCTATAGAAATACTTCCTACATCTCCAGAAAAAACAGCGCTTTTTTTCTGAAATTATAAAAACCAAAAACAACTAGAGAAGAAAGTAAATAATACAGTAAGTCTACGTTTACAAAAGTAGTTTCATAAATATTAAAGAATAGTAAAAAACTTACGATGACTATCGAATACATTCCGGTTATCCCGTTAATCCCATCCATAAAATTAAAGGCATTTACAAACCCTACACCTACTATCAATAATAGAACTAAAGAAACTAAAGGAAAATCTAAACTTACCTGATAAATAGCCAAAGCAATAGCAATAAATTGAACTGGCAAACGTAATGCTGGTGGTTGTGGCCTTAAATCATCTATAAAACTTACCAATGCAATAATCGTAGTGCCTATAAATAAATATGGATATTGAAATCCACTGGTAATAAAAAAAATAAGCAATGCAATGTAGAATATGATACCACCACCTCTTATAGTAATCTGAGTATGTGAACTTCTGTGATTAGGTTTATCTATGATATTAAATCTGTCTGCTAATTTTAGATAGACATAGGAAAGTATTGCTAGAATTATAAAAATTAAAATATATGTCATGTTTGAAACCAAATTATTAAACTCTTGTAATCTAGATATTCTCTAATAGATTTAAAGAATTAAAAAGAATGACAAAAATATATGGATACTTTGACTATAAAGCATAAATACATATTTAATTATTTGTTATTCAAAAAATGTCAGTTTTAAATTGAGTTTATAAAAATAGAGATGAGAAACTATTGTAAACTTTAATATCAAAAACAATTGAATCATATAAATTTAATGGTTTATTCATATATATTACGGATTTTTGTCAAGAAGTAAAATCACTATGGAATTAAAACAACTAGGGTCAACAGATTTAAAGATTTCTAAATTAGGATTAGGAATTGGAGGTATTTTAGGTATGAAGGCATTTAATGAAGACCAAGCAAATAAGGTTTTACACGAAGCTTATAATAAGGGTATAAACTTTTTTGATACTGGTAGTGCTTATTCTTTTGGTAATGCAGAAGTAAGATTAGGAAATCTTATTAAAGACGTTAATAGAGATAAATTAGTAATAGCTACTAAGGGAGGAACAGTCCACGTCAAAGGAAATACTTATAAAAAAGATTATTCTAGAAAACAACTTACAGAGTCCCTAGAACTTCGTTGAGAAAACTTAATCTGGATTATATTGATTTGTTTCAATTGCATAGTCCACAAGTAAAGCACTTAACCGATGATGTATTTGAAACACTTGAGCTATTTAAATCACAAGGTAAGATAAGAAACATAGGTGTCTCTTGCGATGGCAAGGTTCTAGATCATGTACTTAATCTAGACTTTTTTGACACAGTGATGTTGACGTATAATATACTAGAACAAGAAGCAGATAATCAAATTAAGAAAGCCGCCCAAAAAAACATAGGTGTATTGATAAAAAGCCCAATGGCTCATGGATTGTACAGCAATGATATATTTAAAATAAGAGGATTGAGTGATGTTTGGTACCTACTAAGGGTATTAAAGAATTATAGACCTCAGTTATTTAAAGGTTATAAATATAGATACATCAACTCTTATCCCGACTGGAAAGGAGCTGAAATTGCATTAAAGTTTGTGATTGAAAATCAATTTGTAAATGCTGCAATGATAGGTACTACTAAAACACATCATTTAAACTCAAATATAAATGTAGTGCAACGTGAGATTAATCAAGAGATAATGCAAAAGTTAAGAAGACAAATAAATTGATACCATAACTTTAACATCATTTACAATTACTATAAATAATATTTCTTTAGTCCATTAATGCCCCAATGAAAACTATAATACAATGATTGTAATATATTGAGCTTTTCAACCTCATTTAAAAACCTAAGGTGCTTTATAATCAATTTAAACTTATTATTTGTAGCAGACCCTTTAACTTGTCTGTAAAACGCAAGTTCCTCATCTAAAGGAATTGCATGATGTCCCGCTTTTAAGATACTAAGCCATAATGCATAATCCTGCTTCCGCCTTAAGTCTGGCATATAGTATTTACCAATTAAATCTTGATTATACATTGCTGTTAAACAACTTATTTCGGTTCTTTTAAGTAAATCTTTATAGGTAACGGGTTTATTACTTACATGATAAGTTTGATTTATTACTTCACCAGCTTCATTCATAAAGCCGTATGATGTATGTGAAAATGCAGCTTGATGTTTTTCCATGAAAGAAACATGTCGTGATAATTTATTTTCAGTCCAAATGTCATCACTATCAAGAAATGCTAAATAAGTTCCCTGTGCTAAATCAATAGCTAAATTCCTTGCTGGTCCAGATCCAGAATTTTCTGGGAGTTGATGAACTTTTAATCTCTGATCTTTTACACTTAGATCTAGTAATAACTGAAACGAATTATCAGTTGATTGATCATCAACAAGCACCCATTCCCACTCTTGAAGAATTTGATTCTTAACAGAGTCATAAGTTTCCTCAATGAAACGAGCCGCGTTATAAACCGGCGTTATAATAGAAACTATAGGTTTACTCATATTTTATTTATAAAATTTACTTCTCACATCTTTGTGGAAATGATATCTTGTTACTGCAAGTCTTTCACCTACTTCAATAGGTTTACCTCTATGCAATCCTCTAGTATCTGCTATAATTAAGCCACCAGCTTTAGAGGTAAATGTCTGTGGTTCTTTTATCACTCCTTTTTTTACCAATAACTCAATGTCATCATTAGTGAATCGATAGTCGCTCAAGGATTTTCCTAATGCCTTTGCTACTGATAAGTTATTTCTCCAATTATTTGAACCTTCTACAAATTGAAAAGGACCATTATCTTCTGTAACATCTGTAAGATATAAAATCGTTTTGAATTGATGCGCAAAAGGACTGTCCCTATGCCATCCTCCACCAGATCCTAAATTTCCCTTACCGCTAGTTATCCAACCTAATAGTAAAAAATGAAAAGGGTTAGAAGTAAAAGAAAACTTTGAATATAGAGGATTGGATTTATCATTGAGCTTCGGTACTGCAAAATTTGCTCGCTCGTCTGCTCCATAAATTCTTTTATCAAAACCGTTAGATTCTATTTTTACAAGATCATCATTTGAATAAAGGTCTACCACCACGTCTTTAATGAGTTTTAGCTCTTCATCAATGATAAAATCAGGAATATAATGAAACCCCTTAGTATTTAAAGAATTGATTATTTCATCAGATTTTATAAAGTTTCCTTTATGTCCTAACTCAGACAGAAGTAATTTTAAGTGATTTATCATTGTTAATTTTTAATAGCGGAATGATTGTAAAGTACAAATAAACAAAAGAAGTATTGAAAATATTAATATTATCGAAAGGACTTTCAAACAAAGGCATTATAAATAAAGCGCAAACAATATAACCAGCAAAATTAAATTTTAATGTTTCTAATTGTAGTGAAGCCTTAAGTATTTTAATAATCGCTAAAAGATATAGCCCAATTAAAATGATACCCAATGTAATGTTATTTGTATAATAGATAGAAGCAAATATGCCAGGAGAAGCACCTGTCTTTTCGCCATAATTATCATTGAATAAATTGAGGTAATTAGCCCTATTTATACTCCAAATACGATCTCGCTCTACAGCGCTACCGGTAAATAGATACTCTGCTCTACTATACATATTATTCCAAGTACCTGGTATAGCGTCAGCAATAATATAACTTCCTTCCTCATAAGCTTTATACGCACCAAAACTGGAAGCGTAGTGTGTTGACAATCTCAAGGTTGTAGAATTTATTACTCTTGGTAAACCTTCATCTGAAAAAAACACTTCTTGAGCTTTATCAAAACCAATCTTATTTGCAAATCCCATAAATACTATTCCAAAACCCAAGAATGCCAATAAAACAAGTCTTACTAGCAAGTTATTAAAAATTTTGATTTTAAATTTAATATTGACTGCTGATTGAATAAGTAGATTTGGTTTTTTGATTCCAAAAAGAAAAGAAACACAAATTATAGGAATGTCGGAAGATGCAGACTTTGAAAACCAAAAACAGATAGCTATTAGTATGTATATATACCATTTTCCAAGTAATTTTCCTGACTTGAGAAAAAAGATTAAAGTCGTGAACAAATATGTTTTAAAAAAAACCTTCAGTAAACTTAAAAATATAATATCGTTCCCTGCCGAGGTAAGCCCTTCTCCCGTATGCCTAAATTTAAAACTAAAATTAATATAGAAATATATAGATACTGCTAAAAATACAACAGAGAGAACGTGTATAACTTTTAAGTTAAAAACTAAACTAGGAAGCTTTGTGTTTGGTAAATTATGAGACGTAATATTATAAAATATTATTATCACAAAAAGTAAAATACAAACATAAAGTAGAGAAGAATAATCATTTGTTCCTTGAAATTGCAGAGCCATGGCTTCAGGATTTATCAAATGAAATAAAAAAGGAATACCAAAGAAAACAAATAGATAAATACTCAAAGAAAAGAGTAAATTTTTATTTTTTGAAATTAATGACCTATTCATAATTATCTACTTAAAAAATTATTTAAGTAAAACTCCTTATTTTGATCTCCTATGAAATAGGATAATTTAGATGAATCAGTCAAAACTAAATTTTGTTTAATCGAATCTATGAGAGCTCCTTGAGTTTTAATTTCACGTAAAATCAATCCCTTTTCCATAAATCCATAACCATCGATAGAATCAGACCAACTACACGTTTTATAACAAATACAATTGCTATAAAGACCTTCTAAAGTAACAGCAGATTCGTTGGTTACGACGTATGTCGCATCAGTAAAATCATCCCAAATACTATCATTAGAGCTTAATAGAAAATCCTGTGGGAATTGTCGTCGATCTGCTGGATGCTTTCTAAGGAGAACTTCATAACCTTCATTAATTAAATTATTATAAGTTGTAATAAGCTCTGCCTTACTATCTAAAATATTAGGACACAATACAACTTTTAAAGGGTTTTTCGACAATATATTAAATTGTTTAGGGAATCGGAGGTCTCTATTTAAAACAACCTCTACCCTTCCATTTTCTTTTTTATATTTATCTAAACTATCCTGACTAAATAAAATATTTACATCATGATAAAGAGGCGGGAACTCTTTGGTAATGGGTGCATGCTGAATATAAAAAGTTTTAGCATTACTCAATTTTGCTTGTCTATATAAATCAAAATGCAATGGACCATGATCATTAAATTGAATTACATTTTTAATAGCATGTTTTTCAAATATCATTTGAAATAAATTTGAAAGAGCTATGGTTTTAAATACTTTAACAGCATTAAAATTCATGTGCCTATTTCTTAAAATTGTAAAGCAATTAGAAAAAAATTATAACTACTAAATATGAATAAGAGTAATAATTTATTAGAGAAATTGGATTCGCTATCCCAATATTTACATTTTGAAATGAATTCTCTTTAAGTTTATCCATAACCGTTATATGATTCGCAGTAAAACAGAATGAAACAGAATCTGCAATCTTAACCTTCGAAACATATATTTTTAATACATAATTAATGAGCCAATAAACAGGTGAAAACAATATACCCAGAAAAATAATAATTATTAAAACAACAGAATTATATGAACCGCCCATTTTCTTGAAATGACCCCATCTGTCTTACTGTACTTATATGCGTAGACAAGGTTTTTACTTTTCATCGTTTAAAGTGTGTTTTAACAAAATATTTTGAACAAAAAATGTCAACATTGTAACACTTATTAACATCACCGTTTTACTGAGGGCTAGGAAAAATAAATTGTTTGAATTATCCCCCCCAAAGTACAAAAATAGTAAATAGATAATGAAAGAGGCCGATAAGGATAGAGTCATTAAATAAGTCTTCTTAAAGTAGATAAGATAAGGATTTATAAAATGATAGATGCTAAATCCATATAACCCAAAAGAAAACATTAAGAGTAAATAATCGATATTTTCAACTGCCATATATTCAACATTAACTAGATTAAGATATCTCAGTACCCGATAGAGAATAATAGGACCAATCAATTGTATAAAGGTGAATATTACAAGAAATGTTACAATACCCTTTTTGGTTTTTGAACTTAACTCACCTTGCTCTGAGTATTCCTTAAACTGCGCAGGCGTATATATTTTCTTAAATGCCTCAACTAATAAATTAGGTGCAGACGCTAAAGTGAAAAAGTAAGAATAGATACCTAAAAAAGCTTTAGAATTACCTAATGCCAATATTATAAATTTATCAGAGCCATTAACCGTAGAAGAACTTATTCCATAAATAGATAAGCTTAAGAATTCTTTTAACTCGATTCGCGCATACTTTTTCTTAAGTTGATATTTTCTTAACGCTTGAATTAAGCTTATAACATGACTTAAACAAAAAGCAGTAATAAGAAGTTCATATGTTATTATTCCACTAATATAATATCCAATCGCTATAATAACTATCAAAACTGTAATACGTAGTAATGCACTTAAAACATATTTTAAATCCTCCTTTATAAATCTTAAGTAAAGAGTATAATAAATGTAGGATGTAAACCCTAATAAAGATAAAATCTCTAGTAGACTAACTCGTCTAAATGGTTGAAAGAATCCATAAAAAATAATAAAAGAGAAAACAAATATCAAAAATACAAAAGCATAGTTATAAATAATCATTACCGACTTATCATCATAAGATGACTGAAAAAAGTAACGACTAAAAAACCCTAAAACTGGAGATGTAGCTATTAAATTTACAATCAATAAAAATTGATAAAATAACGACCATGTTCCAAATGACTCACTGGACATATATTTAGAAAGAAGTATACCTATAATCAACGGCATCCCTTTATCTAAAAAGGTTCCCAATAGATTTAAAGAAAACTTCATAGTTACTTATATTTTACTTACTCTCAATACGAGTTAATCTATAAAACTTAGACTCAACGGCGTGCCGCGTTCTAAATCTCTTGAAGCATTAGACTTTAAAACCTCGTTAAAGTGCTTAGGATGTAATCCAAATCCTGGACGGATAGACCTAACATTTTTAGCAGTAAATCTTTCACCTTTTTTAATATCTTCTACAACATATAGAGATCTAGAAAACTCTCGACTTTTAAGTTTTTTATCCGTCATTTCATAATCAATCTTTCCTATAACAGCTTCAGCTTCTCTTACGGCGTTAACCATATCTGTAAACTCCTTTTCATCTAATGAAAATGCGCATCTGCTCCACCTATTTTTTTATCCAAAATGAAGTGCTTTTCAATAACTGTTGCTCCCATTGCTACAGAAACTACTGGAGTTACTATTCCCATTGTGTGGTCTGACAATCCACTTTTGACATTAAATCGTTCTTTAATATCATTAATAGTCATCAAATTTGCATCTTCAGGAGCGGCAGGATAAGCACTGGTGCATTTTAAAATAGTTATATCGTTATTATTAAATCTTTTACAGGCGGCGATTGCTAATTCTATATCTTCGATTCCAGCAATTCCTGTAGAAATAATCATAGGCTTTCCTTTTGAGGCAGCATACTCGATTAAGGGAATATCTGTTATTTCAAAAGAAGCAATTTTATAAGCTGGAACGTTTAAGGCTTCCAGAAAGTCTACCGCAGAATGATCAAAAGGAGACGAAAAACAATCAATGTCTAATTCATTAGCTAAATCCATAATAGGTTTATGCCATTCCCAAGGTAACGCGGCATCCTTATAAAGATCATGGAGGTATTGTCCATCCCAATGCGTACCATGATTTATTTTAAAATCTGGTTTGTGGCTATCTAAAGTAATGGTATCAGCGGTATAAGTTTGTAACTTAATGGCATCAGCTCCAGCCTTTTTGCTGCTCTTACCGTGTCTAAAGCGATTTCTAATTGACCACCATGATTAGCAGATAACTCAGCTATTATATAAGTTAATGAAGATTTATTTAACATAAACTACTTAATAAAATTTTTATTCTGTATTAATGCTTCTCCTGATACTACAATATTTGATCAAAATCAAAAATCTCAGTTAGAACTAAACTTCTATGCTTTTCAGAAATAATATCTAAAACCTTAAATTTCGCTATGTAATTTACATCCACAAACATTGGTTTAAGAAATTTTAAATCTTGCTTTAAGTAAATAGTTCCTTCACCTGGAAAGCTCATTGCAAAAACTTTTGAAAAAATACTTGCTCCCAAATAACCGTGAATTATTCTCTTACCAAAAATTGAATTAGCAGCAAAATTTTCATCTAAATGTATTGGGTTTTATCACCTGAAATATCAGCAAATGTATTCACATCATTTTGAGTGTAGCTAAATTCCTCAGTAAACTCACTACCTATTATAAAATTATCCATAAATTCTTGTTTTTAACAATTCCTTTGTTGTTTCCCATTCCTTTTTAAGCATAGCAAGACCAATTACATTTTGCCAGTCTTTATTTTTAAAACAATGTTCTCGATAAAATGCTTCTCTTCTAAAGCCAAACTTCTCGTGCATTTTAATTACATTATTGTTAAACTCAAAAACTTCACATCTAAGTTTATTTAGACTCAATTCATCAAAAACATAGCTTAACACATTATATTCAACCTTTGCGCCAATTCCTGCTCCTCGTACACTTGTATCTCCTAAATAAAAAGCCCAATAACAACTACTCAAATTATTATCAATATTCGTCAAACTTGCCAATCCTAGATCTTTCCCATCAAA
Source organism: Nonlabens ulvanivorans (assembly GCF_000755285.1). Lineage (GTDB taxonomy): Bacteria > Bacteroidota > Bacteroidia > Flavobacteriales > Flavobacteriaceae > Nonlabens > Nonlabens ulvanivorans_A. The sequence goes on from NZ_BBMK01000005.1 coordinate 117,253, forward strand.
TTCAATTATCCAATATTGACTTGATTTATCATCCTGATACTATCAAACCATTTTGACTGTTGCTCAGCAGTAATCGTCGACTCTGTATACATATAACTAGAGACTTCTGTTGAATTTCTCCAAGTTCTAACAAGTTCTAATTTGTCCTCGGTAAGTGGAATTAGTTTAATATCCTTCATTTCTATTAAATTTTGCGTGAATAATTACGTCTATAAAATTATCATTAAAAAGACAATGTTCTTTTAATATTGCTTCTTGCTCAAAAAAAGCATTCTCTAAAACCTTATAAATTAAAGGCCGCAAATTAAAAGCAAAAGAATGTAATTTATGAAATTTTAATTTTTGGAAAGCTACTATTTCAATCAAATACAAAAATTCACTCCAATTTTTCTCAAAAAAGTGTTCTTCTAATTCAGTATTCATAATAAACGAAATTTCAGCGTTCTTATCAATCCAGTTAATATGAACTAAACCACCATAACCAATGCAAATGTCATTTTTTAAAAATGAAAACAATAATTGATTAGGTTTATCTTGCACAAATAATTTTGAGACCACATTTTTAAAATATGAATCTTGACTTTGTTTGGTAAGTTTTTCACTCTGTCGTAAATGATACATCTGTTCATTGCGCCATTTCATAATATCCATACGATCCTCAAATCTTATGGGTACTATACTATATTCTCCCTTGGAAAAAAGTTGTTGACCAAGTACTTTATAACTATTCATTCGAAAGGTTTCTTATTTGGACTTGACTTACATTCTGGTTAATATGAGTCAAACCTTCATTCTGTGTCATCAAGGATATAATTTCTTTAATACTTAAGTTCTGAGCAGAATATTCACATATTAATTTCTGTAAAAGATTAAAATCTTCATTAGTATCTATAGTCAATCTCAAATGGTGAGAATCAAAACCTGAGTTCAAAATATACTGATCAATATCTCCAGGTAAATTTGAACCATAAAAGGCGTTACATGTTCAAATTCTTCCGGACTTTTTGCTTTTTTAAACGCTTTTTCTAAAAGTTCAAAAGAAAACATCTCAAATGAGGTACCCAATGGTAGTCCTTTATTCAATCCTTCAGCAAAATAATAATTATTAGATTTAGGATGAAAATTCTTAATCTGATTTTTAATAAAAACACCATCAATGAGAGGATTATCGCCTGTTATTCTTATAATGTGCTGAGCTCCATAATATAAAGCAGTGTCATAGAATCTTTTTAAAACGTTAAGGGTATCTCCTTCAAAGGTTTGAACACCTAAAGATTGAACATATTTGATTAACTCTTTATTCTGACCATTATCGGGAGTAGCTACGACTATTTTTAATTGAGACTCTTGTAATCGTTTAATTTGATAACCAATTAGAGGTATCCCATTAATTCTCTCCATCACCTTTCCAGGAAGTCGGGTACTCCCCCCCATCCTCGCTTGAATAATTATAACAGGATCTATTTTATTTATTTTATCGTCCATCCTCCATCTATTATAAAGTTCTGACCAGTAACATAATTTGCCGCGTCAGAAACTAGAAAAGTAAAAATACCAGCAAGATCTTCAGGGAATCCTATTCTACCTAAAACTGTTTTCTTTTTTAATTCCTCAACAAAGTTTAGATTTTCTTGAACTCCTAAAGAAGGAAACGGACCAGGAGTAACTGTGTTTACATTAATATTATAACCGCCTAAATAACTAGCATAATATTTAGTTAACTGAATCACGCCAGCTTTTGCAGCACCATAATGTGGTGGATTTAAAAACTGAGGACAATCCTTATAAATACTAAAATCTGGTGCCAACACTCCATACATTGATGACACATTTATTATTTTACCATAATTCTGCTCCTTAAAAACGGTATAATTGATTTGATACATCTGAAAACTGAATTTAGAGTACCATCTATTCCGTAATTAAAATCCTCAGAGCTCATTAACTCAGGTGAGTTACCTTTTAAATAAACAGCATTATTAATTAATCCGTCAATTTTACCATATTGCTTTTGAACTTGAGTCAGACCATCTATAATACTTTGCTCTATAGAGATATCCATTTCTTGAAAGGCAACATTAACATTATCAGAAAAAACTTTTTCAAATTTTTCCTTAGATCGAGCAGCAATTATAACGGTTGCGTTATAATGTACGAGATGGTTAACTATTCCACTACCTAGGTATCCATATCCACCGGTTATCACAATAACTTTATTAGTTAAATCAAAAGTTTTTATCATTTTTTGGGCCATAACGCTGGGTTTAAAATTTTTTCTGACAATACAATGTCTAAATCTTTAATCTGAACATTATAATCCAATTCACTTATATTTTGTGATAGTTGTTCTTTGGATTGAACCCCCTATTACTACCTTATCTATAAAATCTTGCTGTAACACATAATTTAATAAATACTGTGCTAATTGATTGGAGTGCGTATTTTGTAATTCAGAAATCACTGGGATTGCTTCTTCTAAACCTTGCAATTCTTCAGTATTCATAAAAAAAAGACCTTGTAAGAACGTTGAACGACTATGTATCTCAACACCTTGTTTACTTAATTTTTTACAAAGTTTTTTAAATCTATTATCGAGCAAATTAAATGGCACTTGAATTAAGTCAGGAAAAAAACCTTTTCCGTTGGCTCTTTCAAACTCACTCACACTTTGTAAGGAGTAACCTATTTTTTCAACTTGTCCTGTTTTTTTAGATGTTTTAAAAAAGACCAAGTCTTAACATCAATAGAGTCAGCGCGATGAGCTAGGTATCCGTATACAGATTTTGACTTGAGTTTAGTTAATGAATCCTGAAAACTGCTCTCGATACCTTTTTCAACCTCCTGAGGTAAAAATTTAGTAATTACTTTAAAATCACTAATTCCGTAATTACCTAAAACTAATTCTGAATCTCCGTAAGCTGATGCTGTGTCTAACGTTGTAATCTCATTTGCTAATGCGAAGTCTAGTATTTGCTTAACCACATGTTGATCTGGCTTACCTAATTTATTGGAAATGCCATAATCGATACCAAATTGTACAGTACCAAGAGCAATTTTTGATAAATTACTCATTATAATAGGAATCTATCTTATCAATCACAAACTTTTGTTCATCGTCTGTTAGAGTAGGAAACATAGGCAAGCTTATACATTGTGCATAATAAGCCTCAGCTAGAGGTAAATCACCTTCTTTCCATCCTAACTCTCTATAATATGGCATTAGGTGACAAGGGATATAATGTATTTGAGCATAGATACTATGTTCTCTCAAGTAGTTATACAGCCCTAATCGATCATTTACCTCAATCACATATAAATGATATGCATGCCCTTCAATTACACCACTTTGACCATGAATATAGCTCTTTACTTCAAAAGCTTTAAAATATTGCTGCGCTATCTGGATTCTTCTCTCTATACCGCTGTTTGCTCTTAACAGCTGGCTGGAACCTAATGCTGCCTGAAAATCAGTAATTCTATAGTTGTATCCTAACATTTGCATTTCCATATACCAAGCAGGATATTGTTCTGTACTCGCGTTCGCGGAAGCAAACTCCACACTATTAGTATATAAGTCATCGTCCTTTACTATTCCATGAGTTCTAAGTGCTAGAAGCTTTTGATAAAGTGACTCGTCATTGGTAGTTATCATTCCTCCTTCACCACATGCAATATGCTTTACAGGATGAAATGAGAATATGGCCAAGTCTGCAAAATTGCCATTACCACAATGTTGTTTCACTCCATTAGAGTCTACAAAGAAGCCACCCGGTGAATGACAACTATCTTCTATAATCCAAAGACCAAACTCATCAGCAAGCGCCCTGAAAGCTTCTAGATCTACAGCACGTCCTGCAAAATCTACTGGAACTATACCTTGATAGGTTCCTTTAGGAGACTTTTCTAATAAAGATCGCACTGCATTAATATCCAACAAATAAGTTTCTGGATCAATATCTGCAAAAACAACATCACCTCCACAATACCTAATACAATTTGCTGAGGCTGCAAAAGTAAGAGGTGTTGTAATAACCTTATCTCCTAGCTTCACACCTAAGGCTAGTGCATTCAAATGTAATGCTGCTGTACCATTTGATACTGCAACAGCGTACTTAGAACCTACATAAGTAGCAAACTCCTCTTCAAATTTTTTAATTCGTGGACCTTGAGTTAAATAATCAGCCTTCAGTGCCTCAGTAACTGCAAGTATATCTTCTTCTGTAATATTCTGTCTACCGTAAGGGATTGCCTTTGACATATTCAATAATTATACTTTAAAATCTGAATCTACGTGCTCTACTATCAGGTTTCTAAGCGTATCTACCGTATCCCACTCATCGTTTTCACCACTATTATATTTAAATTCTGGTGCGACTTGCTTTGCGTTATGCTTAGTTATAAATTCTTCCAAGTTCCACTTATGAGTAGCAGGTAAAATAGTGTAGTATCTACCTAAATCATAGGTATAATAACTATCAGAAGAAGTAATCATTTCTTCATGAATTTTTTCCCCCCCTGGACGTATACCTACTACTGGATGCTCACATTCTGGACCAATAGCTTCTGCTACGTCAGTAATGCGGTAAGATGGAATTTTAGGAACAAATATCTCTCCACCCCCCCAAGCGTGTTCTAGCGCATGCATTACCATATCTACTCCACCTTGTAATGAAATATTAAATCTTGTCATATCTACAGATGTGATTGGTAAAACGCCTTCTTTCTTTTTGTTCAAGAAAAAAGGTATAACAGATCCATTACTACCCATTACATTACCGTAACGTACTACACTAAATTTAATAGGATTCCATCCAGCTATGTTATTTGCCGCAACAAAAAGCTTATCAGATGCTAGTTTAGTTGCCCCATAAAGATTTACTGGAGCAGCAGCTTTATCAGTTGATAAGCTACCACTCTAGTAACCTCCGTTTCAAGCGCCGCATTTATCACGTTTTCTGCTCCCATGATATTAGTTTTCACACATTCCATAGGGTTATACTCTGCAATAGGTACATGCTTCATTGCTGCAGCATGAATAATATAATCCACACCTTTAAAAGCTCTTTTTAAACGATCAAAATCTCTAATATCACCTATAAAAAACCTTAATTGAGGAAATTTATCAGCAGGATATTCTTGAGCCATCACAAATTGCTTTTGCTCATCTCTCGAAAATATAATGATTTTCTTTACGTCTGAATAGTTCTCAAGTATATGGGAAGTAAGTGCTTTACCTAAAGAGCCAGTCCCTCCAGTTATGAGTATAGATTTATCTTTTAAATTCATTGGATTTATTGTTTAATAATTTCAAATTAATTCGAAATAATAAAATTAATTGGTTATTGAGTAACCGAATGCAAATATAGTAAGATTTAGCTTTCCTTTAAGATACCATTGGGAAAGTATACGTTTATAGAAATACTAATAAAGCTCTATTGTTAATCTTTAATAAATTAAGGTCAAAAAGCCATAAATAATACCACCCTTAACAACCTGTTTTAATTTATCCTTTACCAATTGTATATACATTAAAACCTATCTCCTTCATTTTGTCAGGATCTAACACCATTCTACCATCAAATAAGAAAGCAGGTTTAAGCATATCGGCATAAATCTGATTCCAATCATACGTCTTAAACTCATCCCATTCTGTTAGAACTACCGCTGCGTGAGAATCTGCAAAAGCAAACATAGGATCTTTAACTACAGTCACTAACTCTCTATTTTCTTTATCAGTTCTAGTATTCAAATACTCAAGATCTGCAAAGATTCGTTCAGCACTTACCTTAGGATCAAATATTACGACCTCTGCCTGCTCACTCAAAAGATAATCGACTACATAAATTGCAGCAGACTCTCTTGTATCGTTAGTATCTTTCTTAAATGCCCATCCTAGAATTACAATTTTTTTACCAGAAACCGTATTGAATAAGGTCTCTACTATTTTCTTAGCAAAACGTCTTTTTTGATGATCGTTCATGATAATTACTTGTTCCCAGTAATCTGCTACTTCATGAAGACCGTAGGATTGCGCTATATAGACTAAATTTAGAATATCCTTTTGAAAACAAGAACCTCCAAAACCTACAGAAGCCTTTAAAAACTTGGACCCAATCCTACTATCGGCTCCAATGGCTCGGGCAACCTCACCAACATCGGCTTCAGTAACCTCACATAATTCAGAAATCGCATTGATACTGCTCACTCTTTGCGCTAAAAAGGCATTTGCAGTTAACTTAGATAGCTCAGAAGACCAAACATTAGTAGTTAAAATTTGCTCAAGTGGCACCCAGTTCGCATATAATTCAACGAGGGCTTTTTGAGCTAATTTCCCACGCTCACTAATCTCTCCTCCTATTAAAACTCTATCTGGATTCAATAAATCAGCAATAGCAGTTCCTTCTGCAAGAAACTCTGGATTTGAAAGAATATCAAAATTTACTCCATTACCCGTATTTTCAAGTATTCGCTTTAAAGCTTCAGCTGTGCGTACCGGCAAGGTAGATTTTTCAACAATAATTTTATCAGTGGTAGCCACCGCAGCAATCTGTCGTGCACATAACTCAATATACTTCAAATCTGCAGCCATCCCTTTACCAACCCATAGGTTTGGTAGGTGTATTAACAGATATAAAAATCATATCTGCAGCCTGTATAGCCTTATCTACCTCTGTAGAAAAAAATAAGTTTTTCCCTCTAGTTTGAGCTACTAGTTCAGATAATCCAGGTTCATATATCGGAATATTATCCACATTAAGATCATTCCAAGCAGCAATTCTTTCGGCATTGATATCGACTACATTAACTTCTATATGCGGACATTTTGCAGCAATCATGGTCATTGTAGGTCCACCCACATATCCTGCTCCGATACAGCAAATATTCTTTATTACTTTCATTTACAATCTTTTATCAGCTTTATCTCCAAGAATACCTTTTACATCATAAATAGCAACCTTATCATTTGAAATAGCTTCAAGATCTAATTCTAAAAATTCTTTATGAGAAACAGCTAGCACAATAGAATCAAACTTTTCACTACCTAGCGCTCTAAGGTTTCGCACACCATACTCATGCTCTACTTCATCAGGATTTGCCAATGGATCAAATATGGTCACGTTAATACCAAACTCTTTTAGATTAGACACCACGTCTATAACTTTAGTATTCCTAACATCAGGACAGTTCTCTTTAAAGGTAATCCCTAACATAAGTAAGTTTGAATTTTTTACAGTTATATCCTTTGACAGCATCAATTTAACTACTTCTCCAGCAACATAACTTCCCATCCCATCATTCATGCGTCTACCAGCCAGTATAATTTCTGGATGATACCCTACTTCTTGAGCCTTTTGTGCCAAATAATAAGGATCGACTCCTATACAATGTCCTCCTACCAAACCTGGTGAAAACGGAAGGAAATTCCATTTTGTACTTGCTGCAGCAAGCACGTCACTTGTATTAATTTCTAGTCTATTAAAAATTTTTGCAAGCTCATTCACAAAAGCAATATTAATATCACGCTGTGAATTCTCTATTACCTTTGCCGCTTCAGCAACTTTTATGGTAGGTGCCAGATGGGTTCCTGCAGTTATCACATCATTATAAAGTTGATCTACTACTTTACCTATCTCAGGAGTACTACCAGAGGTCACCTTAAGAATTTTTTCTACCGTATGCTTTTTATCTCCTGGATTGATACGTTCAGGAGAGTAGCCTACATAAAAATCCTTATTAAAAATAAGACCACTAATCTTTTCTAAGACAGGAACACATTCTTCTTCAGTAGCGCCAGGATAAACAGTAGATTCATAGACAACAATATCTCCTTTTTTCAATACCCTACCTACTGTCTCACTAGCTTTATATAAAGGAGTTAGAATAGGACGATTATTCTTATCTACTGGTGTAGGTACAGTTACTATATAAATATTAGAGTCTTCTATATCATCACTTTCAGTAGTACAAAATAAACCATTTTCATCATTTTGTGATGTCTTTAATACTGCAGTTAGCACATCATTCTCCACTTCTAGGGTACTATCTACGCCAGTATTTAATTCTTCTACTCGTGGTTTATTAATATCAAAACCTACTACATTATATTTTGTAGCAAATAGTCGTGCAAGAGGCAATCCTACATAACCTAAACCTATTACTGTTATTTTCTTATTCATATTTAATGAAGATTGTTGATGTTATTACGTTTCGCGAAGCGTTATTAGTTGTTACAAATTAGCCCAATACCATTCTACAGCTTCATCGAGACCAGCTTTGAGATCAAACTTTGGATTGTAATTTAAAAGACTTTTTGCTTTATCAATTGAAGCAAGGGAATGAGGTACATCTCCTGCTCTAAGTGGTCCATAAACCGTTTTAACATTTAAAATTTCAGAGTCATACTTTGATAAAGACTGTTTCAATAAATCTACTAATAGATTTAAATCTGTACGATCACCAAACGCTACATTAAACACTGTGTTTATAGCATCTGGGTGAGTTGCAAGCATCGCTTTTTCATTAGCCTGTATTACATTATCTATATAGGTAAAATCTCTTGAATAGGTTCCATCACCATTAATAGTTGGTGATTGCTTACTCATCAACTGTTTGGTAAACAATGGAATCACAGCCGCATAAGCACCATTAGGATCTTGTTTACGACCAAATACATTGAAGTATCTGAGTCCAATTGTGTTTAAACCATAAGTCTTATAGAAAACATCAGCATATAACTCATTAACATACTTAGTAATGGCATACGGGGGGGAAAGAGGTTTTCCTATGACATCCTCTACTTTAGGTAATGCTTTGGAATCTCCATAAGTGGATGAACTTGCTGCATAGACCATTTTTTTTACTCCGGCTTCTTTACAAGCTACGAGCATATTTAAAAAACCTCCAACATTAACATCATTAGAAGTAATAGGGTCTTTAATGGAACGTGGAACACTACCTAACGCTGCTTGATGAAGCACAAATTCCGTACCGTCCACTACAGACCGGCAGGTTTCAATATCTCTAATATCACCTTCAACAAAACGAAAATTATTTTTATTCTGTAAGTGAGAAATATTAATTAAATGACCAGTGGATAAATTATCTAATGCTATAACATCATATTCTTTTTCTACAAAATATTCACATAAGTTACTTCCTATAAAACCGGCAGCGCAGTAATTAATATCTTAGTGTTTTTCGTCAATTAATTTATTTTAAACTGTTAAATAATCATCTAGGACAAAATACCTAAATAAAATGCAAATGTAATAATATTTACTTGTTCAATTTTCTTTTACAATTGAACTATAAATTAACAGAAATAAATATTCTTATCAAGTAAAATGTAAAAAATGATATGTAATTCAACTTGATAGGTTAAAAAAAAATAAAAATTACTAGTTGCCTAATACAATATTTATATATTTGCCAGTTGAAAGCAAGAATAAATCTTATGAAAAAAATTATTACATTATCATTTGCTTTGTGCGGCCTAATAGGTTTTTCACAGAATGATACGGAAGAAGTAAAATCTGATTACAACAAATGGTCGGTTGACGTAGGTGTTGGAGTAACTAAGCCTGTACGTCCAGTAAGCTCTGGTGCGTACACTAATACACCATCGCTATTCCAAGCAGATCTAGGAGTTAGATATATGGTCAACGACAAATTTGGTTTTAATGCTGATTTTGGATACAACAATTTTTCTAGTGACAAAGACAGTCGTGATTTTGACTCTAGATACTATAGAGTGACACTAGAAGGTGTAGTAAATGCAGGACACATAGTAGGTCTTCATAAATTACATGATAGACTAGGTCTTCTTTTACATGGTGGTATGGGAGTTTCTAACTTAAAAGGAACTGAGCCTGTTGAAACTGGTAGTGACTGGATGTTAAATTTTCAAGCTGGTATTACACCACAAATCAGATTAAGCAATAGTGTTGCTTTATTTGGTGATTTATCTGTTCTTGGTCATGTAAGACAAGATATTACTTTCGATGGTTTAGGTAGAGCAAGCACAAGAGGATTTGACGGTATGTTAGTTAATGCTTCTATAGGTATGAATATCTATTTAGGTAACGGTGATACACACTCTGACTGGTATACATATGATGTTGAAGAAAAAATTGACAACCTTACTGCAGAAGTTGAAAAAATGGCAACAGATTATGCCGACGACGATAAGGATGGTGTGCCAAATTATATCGACAGAGACAACACTACCGAAAGTGGTGTACGTGTAGATAATAAAGGTAGAGCTATTGACTTAAACAACAACAGCATCCCAGACGATATGGAAAGTGCTCTTGATGGTCGTTATGCTTCTAAAGCAGACTTAGCTAACATGAAGCCTGGTGCTAATGGTGCTAACGGAATGTCTGATAAAGGTATTATCAAAAAATTGATCAACGAAGGATATGTTAATGTATACTTCCAGTTCAATAGTACCAAGCCTGCTCTTTATTCTTTAGGTGCTATTAATACTTTAGTAACTTACATGAAAGACAATCCTAATGCTACTGCAACTCTAACAGGTTATGCTGATGAGTTAGGAAGCCCAGCTTACAACAAAAACCTATCTGAGCGTCGTGCTAAGATGGTAAATGATGTACTTGTTGCTTCTGGTGTTGATGCCTCTAGATTATCTCATAATGGAAACGGTGAAGATGCTTCTGTTGACAAGAATTCTTCTGAAGCTAGACAATTAGTAAGAAGAGTTACTTTCAGAGTTAACTAATCACAATCTATTTACATATTAAAAAGGGTCGCAAATTGCGACCCTTTTTTATGCCTGAATGTTAGATATTAATATTTTAAAATAAGTGCAACTTATAAACTTAGCACTAAACGGAGAACCTAATTTGCATTGTAACATTACATAATCTCAGTAGTTGTACTTCTAATCTTATCATCTTTCTGGTATACTGAAAATTTCTATTGGGTCATTATAGTATCATAATAATGAAGTTATCTAGTCTAGAATATGTGTTAAGATATTAAAATTATCGCCTTAAGAATGTAGGTCGTCGTATTCTCTATAACTCCTAATGGTTAATTAATAGCATAAAAAAGCGGCTTACAGCCGCTTTTTTTCTTAATTATAGATAAATAAATCCATCTATTTATATTTCTTAACTCCTTCTCTTAACCACTCCTCATATTCGTCCACATCTGGAGTATATCCAATCTGTTCTACTCCTTTAAGGTCGTTACCATTCTCATCTACAAGTGCATAGTAAGGCTGTGCATTTACTTGATATCTACTAATCTGTAAATCACTCCATTTATTACCTACACTGCGTATACGCTTTTGTGTCACGTCAGAGGTATATTGATCTTCTTTAGGTAGTGCTTTCTTCTCATCAACGTATAAAGAAATAAGAACAACATCTCTTTTAAGAATGCTTAATATTTGTGGTTCTGCCCATACTCTTTCTTCCATCTTACGACAATTAACACATGCCCATCCAGTAAAATCTATTAATACAGGCTTCTTCACTTCTTTAGCATAAGCTAATCCTTCTTCATAATCATCAAACGCTATAATATCGTGTACCGCAAAATGCGCATGTTCTGGCAACTCTGCTGCTGCAGTAGCTCCACTGGCTTTTTTATAACCTACCCCCCCATAAGGTGATTCACTGTATGTAGATGGTGGCGGGAAACCACTAATTAACTTCAGTGGCGCACCCCAAATTCCTGGTAATAAATATAATGAAAACACTAAGGAACATAAACCTAATAACATACGACCTACAGAAATATTTTGATCAGGTCCATCGTGTGGTAACCTTATTTTACCAAATAAATAAAGCGCTAATGCTCCAAATACAGCTACCCAAATAGCAATGAAAATCTCTCTTTCAATCCAGTGCCATTGCATCACTAAGTCTGCATTAGATAGGAATTTAAAAGCAAATGCTAATTCTAAGAATCCTAAAAACACTTTTACCGTATTTAACCATCCACCTGACTTAGGCAGCGAATTCATCCAACTTGGAAAAATAGCAAATAACGCAAACGGTATTCCCAGACCGAAACCAAATCCAGCCATTCCAGCTGTTAATGCAGTCGCTCCACCATCAGTAGAGAGCACACTTCCTAAGACTGCTCCTATTACTGGTCCCGTACAAGAAAAAGAAACTAAAACTAAAGTAAGTGCCATAAAAAAGACACCAATTAATCCACCAACGTTGGATGCCTTATCTACTTTATTAATTAATGAATTAGGCATGGTGATTTCAAACGCACCAAAAAAGCTTATCGCAAATATGATAAACACCACAAAGAAGAAGATATTCAACCATGGATTTGTACTGAACTCATTGAAAATATCTGGCGATACCGATTCAAATAAGTGAAAAGGAAGACTGAATAATACGTAAATTAATAGGATAAAAACACCATAAAGAACGCCTTGTAATTTACCACCAGCTTGTTTTGTAAAGAATGATACCGTCATAGGTATCATAGGAAAAACACATGGTGTCGCAAGTGTTAATATACCAGCGACAAGACATCCAAAGAAAATAGTCCATAGACTCTTATTTTCCTCATCATCATCTTCATCACTATCTACATCCTTTTTCTCGTGCTTATCGCCTTTTTTTTTATAGAACTGGCTTCTGGACCTGTAGCTTTAGTAGGTTCTTCACCTGCATCATAGAAAGCGTTGATAATATCATCTGGAACCACATCAACGTTTTCATCGAGTTTAAAGATTAAAGACTCTGGTGACGGTGGCAGACATTGTGTATCATCACATACCATAAAATAGGCCTCAACAGCAATATATTTTGTGTCAGGATTTTTTAAAACTATTTTTTGCTCAAATCTGGCAAAATTGGCAAATTGATACACATCCATTCCCCCCCAAATTTCAACATACTCGGCGTACGTACCCGTTTCCTTGTTGATTCCTACGAGTTCAAAATCTTCAGTCCCAAAAAAATTGAATTCGGTAGCTACGGGACCTTCATCCTTCTCACCTTTAGCCTGAGAATAGACATGCCAACCTGGCTCTATATTAGCTTCGGTGATTAAAATGTATTCTGTATCTGAAATCTTTTCTACACTTGTAGTCCAGTCTGTAGGGTCTTCAACTTGGGCTGTAAGTTGAAGACTGATGAGTGCTGTTAAAGCTATAAAGAGCTTTCTCATATTTTATAAGTTATTTTTAATAATTGGTTAGTTGAAGAAGTTACTTTACCATGTCTACTAGAACGTATTCCTACAATCCATAGTATCTCATCTTCCCATGTCAATACTACTATTTTTTCTTTAGCTATGAAAGAAACTTTGCTATCAGTTAATACATTACTTACTAATTTACTTCCCTTCATGCCCAACGGTTTAATGCGATCACCATTTTTCCAACTGCGCAATATTAGAGGATAACAAACTTGTGATGCATCTAGAAATAGAACGTTTTTATCATGATTATCGTTTAGAAAGGCATATGCATCTTCTACATTTACCTTTTCTATGACAATAGATGCATCATAGAAATGATACTGAACACATGAATCATCAATAGTTAATTCAATTGGTTTTAACGATGAATGCTCTTCAACAACAACCCATTCCCTATCTTTAAACATGATAAATTCATCTACTTCAATTCTTTTACCTGACTGTCCTTCAATAATATTCATAACGTCTTTCATGTTATGAAATCCAAATACCTTTACAATTTCATAAAGATATGCTTGTGGATTACTGAATGTTTTGAGCTGACTGAGATTAATCTTAATTCCTGTAGGAATGGTTTTAATCACGCTTTCGCGAAAGCGTAATACAGAATCATTCACCAGATCTTGAGATCCTTTTAGATAACCTAGAGATTGTGAAAAATGCGTTTTAAACTGTGGTAAAGCTTCATGTAATAAGGGTAAAATTTGATTGCGTAATTGATTACGTTGATATTTATTGCTGCTGTTACTAGAATCTTCTCGCCATGAGATCTGAGCATCAATAGCATAATTCTTAATCTGTTCTCTAGAGAAAGGTAATAACGGTCTAATCACGCGTCCGTTAACTTGTGGAATCCCTTGCAAACCATTTAAACCTGCGCCACGATTAAGATTGATAAAAAAAGTTTCGATCTGGTCGTCTAAATGATGCGCGGTGAGTAAATAATCATAGTTGTGATCATTACATAAATCATCAAAAAAATCGTATCGTAATTCTCGAGCCGCCATTTGAGTAGAAACACCGCGTTTACTAGCATAGTCTAGTGTGTCAAATTGAGCAACATGACAATCAATTTTCAATCTGCCTGCTAGTTGTCTAACAAATTGTTCATCTTGATCACTTTCTGAGCTTCTAAGATGAAAGTTGCAATGCGCAAGTGCAATCTTATATCCAGTATTAAATAATAAATGCGTTAGTACCACACTGTCTAGACCACCACTAATGGCTATCAACAATCGCTTTTCCCTAAGGTTAGAAAAATGGTCGTGTAGATGTTCTTGAAACGCTGTGAGCATATCACAAATTTAATCAAAAGAAATTCCTTGATGGCTTAAAACCTCAATCATTGCATTTGCTTTTAAGAGACATTCTTCGTACTCTTTTTCTGGAAGTGCGGCTGTTGTAATAGCGCTACCTACACTAAAAGAAAGGTACTTATTTTCTGTATTATATAATATACTGCGTATGACTACATTAAAATCAAAATCGCCATCGGGTTTTATGTATCCTATAGCACCACTGTAGAGGCCTCTTTTAAAGGATTCATTCTTCTCGATGATATTCATGGCGCTTATCTTAGGCGCACCTGTCATGCTACCCATAGGAAAGGTGGCTTTTAAAACATCTATAAAGTTAAGTCCTGGTTTTACAGTAGCGGTAACGGTACTGATCATTTGATGTACCTGCTTAAAGCTATAAATACCATACAATTCTTCCACTTCAACGGTGCCTTTCTTAGCTATTTTAGATAAATCATTGCGCACTAGATCCACGATCATCACATTTTCTGATCGTTCTTTAGGATCATTAAACAATTGCTCTTTTAGGTCTTCATCCTCAATGAAATGCTGTGATCGTTTTGCAGTTCCTTTAATAGGTTGTGAGATAAGCTGCGATCCTACTTTTTTTAAATAACGTTCTGGACTTGCACTCATCACGTGGTAATTATTAAGTCTAGCATACACAGCAAAAGGTGGCTCACTAATATCATTCAGTTCCTTAAAGGCTTTTAAAGTATCTAAAGAAACGTTTTCGGCAAAGAACTCTGTACAAAAATTTGCCTCATATATATCTCCACGATGAATGTGATCTAAGAAATTTTGGGCTTTTACTAAATAACTTGCTTTAGAATCTTTGGCCATTAATTTCCCAAATCGCAAAACTGTTTTAGGCTCTTGAATCTGATGTTCAATAATTTTATCGAGCAACTTTTTAATATCTAATTCACTAGCGTGATAGCTATGAATCAACAAGTGATCTGATGCTAGTTCAAATATTACCTCAGGCACATAAAAACACAGATCTGGAAATTGTGTTCCATCTGGATTTTTACTTTTTAAGTCTTCTAAATCGTTTTTTAAATCATATCCTAGATAGCCAAATATCCAATCTTGGTATTCGTTATGAAATTCCTCTAGTTTAGAGAATGCACCATTATATGTAGTAGACAAAGAGTCTATGCAACCTACCGCTAATAAGGATTTATAGGTATCGTGTCCGGTACCACCATGATTACTTTCTAAGAACATGAGGTATTTATCTTTACGATAAAACTCAATAATTGATTTTTTATCGTTTTTACCTCATCTAACTTATAGCGATATGTTGCCCGCGTTTTTCTCACATGGTAAAAATAACTGGAAGTTATCTATGATACCACAATATTGACATCAATCTATTAAAAAGAATAAACTACTCTACCTTTGATGAAAAATGGAGTTCCTGGTGTAAAATGAATTTCTTCAACAGATGCCGTTTCGTTTTGCAATCTTGTTTCGGTAGCAAATTGTGTTTCATTCCACTCAACATCAAACAGGTTTTCAATTGTGAAACCTACATTTAAACGCTCGCTAAAATCATAGTTTAAATTAAGCTCATTTACAAAATAACCTTGAGCGATGATACTATTATCTTCATTTGCAGCACGATCTGCGATGTAACGGTATCTTAATGAAGCATTCCAGCCTTTATAGTTTTTAAGACTTAAACCACCTGTACTAGTCCATTCTGGAGCTAATGGGATATAATCTTCACCTGAAGGTTCTTCAATCGCTCTAGCATGCGCATAATTAAGGTTTGAGTCTAGAAATAGGTAATCTGTAAGTTGATAGTTCAAGCCAAGATCAAAACCATATCGTTCGGTTTTCCCGCTAGGTTCAACAATACCAGCATCTCCTACATAAACAAACTCTTGTTCTAAGTATAAGTACCATAGAGCAGTATTGATCACAAGACGATTAGTAGGTTTAAAAATAGTTCCTAAATCAGACCCATATGATTTAGGCAGGATTTTATCTGCTTCATTTTGTATGACTACTCTTGTATCATTACTATGTAAACCTATTCCATTTTTAAGATATAATTGCCAATTATTGCTAGCCTGATATGCAAAATTTAATTTAGGTAATAAGACCGTTGCGTTTTGTGATAGTGTATCAAAACTGTCGTCTAATCCATCACGGAATACAAACTTAAAATGCTCTAATCTTATTCCTGCATCTATATTCCAATTACCTGCAGTGTATTCTAAACCTGTCCATAAAGAGGAATTGGTCTCGTTGATATCACCTAATTGTATTTGCTCTAAAGTTGTTCTTCTATTTAAAGTTCTCGCTAGTGAACTTCCATCTGTTCTATCATTACGTAAACTAATACCTGTGTACCAGTTCAATTCGTTTTCATCTATAAGATACTCTTTGTTATAGACAGCGTTAATACCTATCATGTCTCTACTCTCCTGTTGTTTTATCTGATCACCATTTAAAGGATCTTCTAAGAAAAAGGTGAAATTAGAGAATAACTCAAAGTTATAATGCGTGTAGAACGCTTGTGTCTTAAGCTGTTCTGTGTCGCTCAAATTAAAATTATACGTGAAATTTAGATTAGTTCTTGAGGTGCTACCACCTTCGGTATCATCAATCGCTCCAAACCTTCCTATCAAACCAGTTGCAACTGCACGTTCTGGTATCTGACCGCTAGCATCCCATTCACTTGTAAAGTATGATGCTGTTAGATTCAACTCATCACCAGTTTTTGTTCTATGATGTAGTTTAGTAAAAATATTAAATCGATCAAAATTTTGCGGACTATCAAACGGTCCATCAAAAGTGATGTATTCACTAGCAACATATGCACTTGTATTTGCATTGTCCACAACATTAAACATACTTAATAAACGTTGGTAATTAAAATCCCCTATTTCTGTCTGTACAAGATTGCGCTGTAAAAACTCTTTAGTATTCAAGTTTACATGTCCAGCAGTAGCAAAATTACCTTTGCTAGCATCATAACTACCTTTTCCATAATCAATAGAATTAATAGTTTCTGGTATTAAAAAATGTAAATCTGCATATCCTTGTCCATGGGCATGAGATACCATATTAACAGGCATACCATCAACTCCTATAGCTACATCTGTACCATGATCAATATCAAAACCTCTAAGAAATAACTGTTCTGCCTTTCCTCCACCTGCATGCTGTCCTATAAATAATCCTGGTACCGTTTGTAATATTTCTTGAGAGGAGTTTACAGGATTAATCTGTAAATCCAGTAAGGCTAGTGTATTAAATGTATCTACATCATTACTTATTACTATCGCATCTAAATCTACTGAAGATGAAATCATAACTATTTGTAAAACTAATGACGGATCCTCTATAAGAATCTCACTAGATTCAAAACCTACATGACTAAATAATAAAGTTTGATTAACGTCTACATTTTCAATACTGAAAAATCCTTGACTATTGGTATGTGTATGATTTTCTGTTCCTTTTTGAAGAATATAAAGATCTTTAATAGGACGCCCATTTTCATCCGTAACGTATCCCGAAATGCTGTGTGCATAAGCTATGAAACTACTGAAAAATAAAAAGAAAACTAGTAATGAAGAGGTTAGAGTATTCAATTGCATGATTAAAAAATGGTTGTTAATGACAACAATTACGAGAAAACCATTTACTACAGTTTTAAAAAATATGTTAAAAAAAAAGCCGATTCAACAAATGAATCGGCTCTAGGATCAAAAAATATATTGTTACTATACGTGCATTGCTCTATCTGCAGTAGCCGCTAGCGCTGCTTCTTTAACAGCTTCTGCATATGTAGGGTGTGCATGAGACATACGTGCAATATCCTCTGCACTAGCACGGAATTCCATTGCCGTAACAGCTTCTGCAATTAAGTCTGCGACACGAGCTCCTATCATGTGAACACCTAGTACTTCATCAGTCTTCTCATCAGCGATGATTTTAACCATTCCGTCTATGTCACCACTTGCTCTTGCTCTACCCAAAGCCCTCATAGGAAACTGACCTACTTTTATGGCAGTTCCGGCTTCTTTCAGTTCTTCTTCAGTCTTACCTACACTTGCCACTTCTGGCCATGTATAGATAACGTTAGGTATTAAGTTATAGTTAATGTGCGGTTTTTGACCTGCAATGATTTCAGCTACAAAAACACCTTCTTCTTCGGCCTTATGTGCAAGCATTGCTCCTTTAACCACATCACCTATTGCATAAATGTTGGATACATTAGTTTGTAAATGCTCATTAGTTTCTACCTGTCCACGCTCATTAATTTTAACTCCTGCGGCTGTAGCATTTAATTTATCTGTGTAAGGTCTTCTACCTACAGATACTAGACAGTAATCACCAGTAAAAGTAACTTCTTCACCTTTTTTATTTTTTGCAGTAACGGTCACCTCATCTCCATTGCGCTCTACTTTATTCACAGCGTGAGATAAATGGAATTTAATCTTTTGCTTTTTTAGGACTTTCATCAACTCTTTAGAAAGCATTTTATCCATTACAGGAGTAATACGATCTTGATATTCAATTACGGTAACTTCAGCACCTAGTCTGCGATATACCTGTCCTAATTCTAGTCCTATAACTCCACCACCTATAACAATCATATGTTTAGGAATTTCTTTAAGAGTAAGTGCTTCTGTAGATGTGATTACTCTTTCTTTATCTAGCGTTATAAATGGTAAACTACCTGGTTTAGAACCTGTAGCGATAATGGTATTTTTTGCTTCAATAGTTTGACTACCATCTGCACCATCAATGTTGATGTGAGTGGCATCTTTAAAAGATCCCATCCCAGTATATACATCGATGTTATTTTTCTTCATTAAAAAAGCTACTCCATCACAAGTTTGATCTACCACTTGCTTTTTACGAGCAATCATTTTCTCAAAGTTGATTTTGATCTCGCCCGGAATTTCAATTCCATGTTCTTCAAAATGCTTCATCGCATCATCATAGTGGTGCGATGAGTCAAGTAAGGCTTTTGAAGGAATACAACCTACATTAAGGCAGGTTCCTCCTAGTGTGTTATATTTTTCAATAATTGCAGTTTTCATACCTAGTTGTGCGCAACGTATTGCTGCCACATATCCTCCAGGTCCTGATCCTATTATTGCTACATCGTATGTATCATAATGAGAATTTAATGGTTTCAATTAAGATTCAAAGATAAGAAAGGCTGGATGGATAGACTTTAATTTTGAGTATTAATTAGGGTAGTAATTTGTACGCTTTCGCGAACGTAATCACAAAATCATTTATTTTACCATCAATCTGTAACATTACGGATATAGAAGTTACTTATACAATAACCTAATCAATTAACGTGAGTCAACAACTCGAATCAGAATTTATAAAACAACTGGAGGAAAACCAGAATATAGTCCACAAAATTTGCAGACTATATACTAATGATCAAGATGCGCATAATGATCTTTTTCAGGAGGTGACCATACAGTTGTGGAAGGCTTACCCAAAATTTAGAGGAGATGCAAAATTCTCTACGTGGATGTATCGTGTAGCACTTAATACGGCTATCACATTATATCGCAAGTCTACCAGACGTGTAAAAACTACGGATTATGATAATGTCCAGTTTAAAATAACAGACTTACAAGAAGATGATGAGACTGCAGAGCAGTTAACTCTTTTATATGGAGCCGTTAAACAGCTCAACGATATTGAAAAGGCACTCGTTTTTCTATATCTCGAGGATAAAAATTATAAAGAAATATCAGAAACATTAGGTATAAGTGAGGTAAATGCTAGAGTGAAAATGAATCGAGTGAAAACAAAATTAACTAACATTATAAATCCATAAATGATGGATCAATTAGATATACTTAAAGAAAAATGGAATACTCAAAATAGAGAGTATCCACAGGTCAGTGCTGATAGCATTAAAAAAATGCTGGCACAAAAATCCACCAGTATTGTAAAGTGGTTATTGATTATTGCCATTATTGAATTTGTGGTAATGTCTAGTATTAATTTTCTATACTCCTTCTTAGGCAGTCCTGATGAGTTTACTAAAGAGCTTATGAACTCAAACTTTATGAAGATATCATGGGCAATTCATATTGTAGCCATTATTTACTTTATATACTTATTTTATAAAAATTATAAAAACATATCTGCAACACAACCGACGCGTGGTTTGATGAAGAACATCATTAAAACTAGAAAGACCATGAAGTGGTATATCTGGTATAATATTATAGGAGGATTTATTTCTGGAATGATTACAACGGTATACATGCTTAATAATCATCCATTGATTAATGAATTAATGGAAAGTGGTAAAATGGAAGGACATGAAACGATGTTCTATGTTTTAACCTTTTTAATACTTACCGTTATCTATATCATATTCTTAGGATTTATATACCTGATTTATATGCTTATTTATGGTATCCTTTTAAAACGTTTAAAAAACAATTATGAGGAATTGAAACGCATGGAAGTCTAAATTATCGGGGACTTCTGAATATACGATAGCCAGCATTACGTTTATGCTAAGCCGCTTACCATATTTAAATAATACGGTTTTATTACTATTTTATCTAGAGACTGATAGAGAACTATATGGAGTTTCAGTTAGGTACATAGATTTAAGCGATTATCCTATATACTTGCGGTAAATACTCATCACATAAAAAAAGCCTGTTTCAACAAAGAAACAGGCTTTTTTTTATATGGTATAAAGTATATTAGAACTTGTATCCTATTGATAAGTGACCAGTTCTAGTACGCTCATCATTTGAGAAATCTACATTATCTACAAGATCAGTAATTCCTAAGTCAAACGTTCCTTTGATAAAAAGACCATTCCCAAAGTCATAACCTAATCCACCTGTTAATGCGAATGAACTGTTTACTTTACCTTCAATATCTTCACGATCTCCATCTTCAACAAATGACTGCTTTGCATTTAATAAAAACCCTACTTGAGGTCCTGCATGTAAACTAAAACCTTCAGTAAGATAATATTTAAAATGAACTGGCACGTTGATAAATCTCAAGTATATTGTACTAGTAGTACCGTTAAAATCTAAAGATTCACCTTCACCAGAGTAAAATGCTGCTGCTTCAAATGACCAATTATCTCCTTGAGGAAACTCTGCAATAAGACCAATATGGTAATTAGATTTATTATCTGCAAAATCACCGCCTAATGCGTTATCTACTTTAGAAAGGTTGTAACCTCCCATAATTCCATAAGAAAAATCTTGTGCTTGTGCTGCTGTTGTCACTAGTAATAGTGCGACTAAAGAAATGTAAAATGACTTCATTGTTAAGTTTTTGGTTTGTTCAAAGATATAATAAATAAGTAAAAACAATAATAGACAATTAAAACTTAGCTTATGTACTTCCACAATCCTTTTTTAGATTGCAAAAACTGAAGTACTTTTTTAATACTTTCATGTTCTGGCAAAGCTAGTGTTGCGTCTTTTTGCAGTAATTCTATGGCTGTATTTCTGGCAACGGCTAGAATGTCATTATCCTTAACAATGTCGGCAACTCTTAAAGCTAAAACACCACTTTGCCTAGTCCCCCCCATCATATCACCAGGACCACGTAGTTTTAAATCTACCTCAGCAATTTCAAAACCATCTGTGGTGGCTACCATGGTTTCAATACGAGTTTTAGCCTCGGCGCTTAATTTATAACTAGTCATTAGTATGCAGAAACTTTGATCTGCACCACGACCTACTCTACCTCTTAATTGATGTAATTGTGACAGGCCAAAACGCTCTGCACTTTCAATAACCATAACACTAGCGTTAGGCACATTTACTCCTACTTCAATTACCGTAGTGGCTACCATGATTTGAGTCTCGCCTTTTACAAAACGCTCCATTTCATAATCCTTGTCTTCTGGCTTCATACGACCATGGACGATACTTACTTGATATTGCGGAGCAGGAAATTCTCTTACCACACTTTCATAACCATCCATTAAGTCTTTATAATCCAGTGTTTCAGATTCTTCTATCAATGGATAAACCATATAAATCTGACGACCTTTAGAGATCTCTTCTTTTAAAAATGAAAAGACACCTAATCTATTCTTATCGTATCTGTGAACCGTTTTAATTTCTTTTCTTCCTGGTGGTAACTCATCAATAACAGATATATCTAAGTCTCCATAAAGACTCATGGCAAGAGTTCTAGGAATAGGTGTTGCTGTCATCACTAATACATGTGGTGGTAAGTCGTTCTTTTTCCACAACTTTGCTCTTTGCGCGACACCAAATCTGTGTTGCTCATCTACAATCGCTACACCTAGTTTTAAACCACCTTATCTTCTATAAGTGCATGTGTCCCTATTAAAATATTTAAGCTTCCATCTTCAAGATCAGCATGAATAGTACGACGTGACTTAGTTTTTACAGATCCTGTAAGTAAAGCAACTTTAAGTCCCGTTTTTTCTAATAATTCTGAAACACCTTGATAATGTTGCTGTGCAAGTATCTCAGTAGGTGCCATGATACATGCTTGAAATCCGTTATCTATTGCTAGTAAACAAGTTAAAACAGCAACTATCGTTTTTCCAGACCCTACATCACCTTGTAGTAAACGATTCATATGGGCACCAGTCCCCATATCTGCACGTATTTCTTTCACTACTCGTTTTTGTGCACCGGTTAACTCAAATGGTAAATGATTTGAGTAAAAGTCGTTAAAATATTCTCCTACCTTTTCAAAAGCATAACCCTTTATGCGAGTTTTTCTGATCCGATTTTGCAATAACAACTCCATCTGTATAAAAAACAGCTCTTCAAATTTCAACCTGTAAATTGACTGTTGTAGCAATGCCGCACTTTTAGGGAAATGTGCATTATACATGGCTGTATTTTTATCTACTAATTGATGTTGAGACCTGATTTGCTCGGATAGTGTTTCTGTAAAAGAATTTTGCACTTCGCTAAAAAGCTGCTGCATCATACGCACTAACATCTTGTTAGTCACATTGCGTTTAGTCAGTTGCTCTGTAGATGGATATATGGGAGTCATCGCACTTTGTTGTCGTGATCGATGTTCCTTTAATAACTCTACATCTGGATGAGCGATATTATATTTTAATCCATATTTTGAGACCTTACCATAGACTACATAAGGTTCATTTAACTTCAAGTTATCTTTAAAATACTTTTGACCTTTAAACCAGACGAGCTCCATACTACCTGTGCCATCTATAAATGTGGCAACCAGTCTACTACTGCGTCCATCACCCATCGTCTTAATATGAGTGACCTTACCTACTATTTGTACATGTGCACTATCTGGTACCAGCTCACTGATTTTGTAATACTTTGTTTTATCGATGTACCGATTAGGAAAAAGATTAGCCAAATCACCGTATGTTGATATGCCCAGTTCTGCTTTCAATAATTTAGCACGAGCTGGTCCAACTCCATTAAGATAATCAATAGGTGTATGTAAAAAATTAGTAGGCAATCTTTAGCGCTTTTATACAAAAGTAACCTTCCTAAAGTAATGCTAAAAACCTTTTACCATTCAATAAGCAATACTAAGTAACGTTCTTAACTAGAATTTATCAAATTGCGTCATAAAGCTTGGCGTGACTTTTGTATTTTGCTTTCCCTATGAAGACATTTATTTCCTGGTCTATAGCCAGCCTTTTTTCTATATGTTCTATTGCTCAAGACAGTCCGTCACAGACTGATATTGTTGATTTTAAAAATGCAGCAGTAGATATTTACGTTAATGAAAATTCAGAGATTATATCTGGCATGGTAACTTATACCGTCGATATTCTTAAAGAAACTACTTCCTTATTTGTAGATGCAAAAAACATGACGCGTTACGATGTTAAAGTAGATGGTAAGCCTGTAAAGGCAGATTATAATGAGAAGCAAATTGTTGTGGAATCACGCTTTCGCGAAAGCGCAACACACGACATCTCAATAGAATTTTCAACACAACCTAATACGGCACTATATCATATCGATAAGGACAATGATGGTAAATGGGATCAAATATGGACACAAGGTCAAGGGAAATACACGAGTAACTGGTTGCCTAGTATAGATGACATGAACGATAAAATGGTCTGGGATATCAGTATCACTGCGCCATCTCAATATCGAGCGATATCTAATGGTGTTCTACTGGAAACTACTGAAGTTGATAAGAATAGAAAATGGCAGTTTGACATGGATATCCCTATGAGTAGTTACCTAGTAGCAATGGTGGTAGGCGACTATAAGGTAGAAAATAAGATGACGGATTCACAAAAGCAAATAGAATTGTATTATTACCCAGAAGATGCTCAAAAAGTAGAACCTACATATAGACATACCGTCAAAATGTTTGATTTTCTTGAACAAGAGATAGGTATTGAATATCCATGGAAAGTATATAAACAAATACCTGTCAAGGATTTTCTATATTCTGGTATGGAAAATACAACAGCCACCATTTACAGCGATCAATTTGTTGTTGATGATATAGCTTATAATGATGGCAATTATATAACTGTTAATGCACATGAGATGGCACATCAGTGGTTTGGTGATTTAGTGACTGAAACCAGTGGTAAGCATCACTGGCTTCAAGAAGGTTTTGCTACTTACTACTCTATGCTGGCAGAGCGTGAGATATATGGAGAAGATCATTATTACATGACCTTATTTGAAAATGCCGAATCATTAATCGCTCAAACAAAAGCTGGTAAAGGAACTGCATTACTAGATGCACATGCTAGTAGTCTTACATTCTATCAACACGGTGCATGGGCACTACATGCCTTAAGAGAAGAAATAGGTGATGTAGATTTTAAATTGAGTGTACGTACTTATTTAAAGCAATATGCTGGTCGTAATGTTATGACAGATGATTTTTTAAACATCGTGATTAGTACGAGTGGTAAGGACATGACTGATTTTAAAAATAGATGGCTAACTAATACACAGTTCCCAAGCGCAGAAGCTCTTAATCTATTGCGCAAAAGTAGTTTTATGGAACAATACTTTCAGCTGGCTGCACGCAGTATTTCTAGTTTTGATGAATCTTTCAATTCCTACAAAGAGACGTTAAGATCGCCTATTAATGAATTACTAGTTGAAGAAATGGTGAGTCAATTAGTGCTGCACAGAAAAGACGAACGAATTGTTGAACTTTATAAAGAAGCTGCTGCATCTGGAAATATTAAGGTAAGACAGGCTATTGCTTTAAGTATGCAAGAATATGACCCAGCACTAGATAAAATGTTAAGAACCATGATTAATGATGAGTCCTATTTAACTAGGGAAAGTGCCCTATTCTTATTGTGGCGCGGCAATCCAATGGATCGACCTAATATCTTGAGAAATGCTAAAGAAAGTTGGAATAGTATGAGCCCTTCTTTAGAAATGGCATGGAATGCTCTTGCACTTAATTCTAGTGATTTTAAGAACAATGAGAAATATGATTTTCTACAAGGTATTTCTAAATTTACTAGTCCAGAATATAGTCCACAGACACGTACAGCGGCATTTGACTACCTCATCAATCTAAACGCTATGGGAACACAAAACTATCGCGATTTAATAAATGCATGTTTCCATCACAGCTGGAGATTCTACAAGAATAGCCGCGATATTTTTGAAGCGCTTTATAAAAAGGATGAATCCAGAGTTTTGATAGACAGAATACTGTCTACAATGCCTGATGATGAACAGAAAAGAATAAGGGATTTGTTTAAAGTCTAGAATAAATCTTTAACCTCAGATCTTAAAAAGCTTAACGCAGCCGCACTAGGCGCACGTTTATCCATTAATTCATTAACGATGGCCTGTCTTAAATCCTCACCATTATTAATTTTGCTACTCATAGCCACCTGACGTATTTGTTGAATGGTCGTGTTTTTTGCAGCTCGTATAATATTCCAACATTCTTCACTCACATAAATTTGTTGTGCAATGTTGTGCTCAAATTCTTGATCAATAGCAGCTATTAATGTTTGCTCATACTGTAATTTAGTCATCGATCCTGCAAGCGTGCGTACTACTAGGTTATTGGGTTTAATACGTTCTAGAAATAAAGTCATGCGCTCATAAGAAGCCATTCTAGTAGGTAAGGTTTTACCTTGTGATTCTCTAACGGTGAGAAAACGACGACGACGTTCCTCGTTTTTCATAAACGATGTTAAAAAATAAAAAGCTACAAAACCTACTACTAATGCAGGTAAAACAGCTATAAAACCTAAAAGAATTTTGTCATCCATAGTCATATTTTTTTCTAATAACGTTGTAAAATCAAAAGTAATATATCAGATTAAAATAACGTTGTGATTTAATAATTTGTTAGTGTTACTAATTGCTTGTTGCCTACCTTAACTTTATAGATTATAGGCATCATCTAACAACATTACTTATTAAGCTTAAAGGTTCATTTTTTAATCTACAATGATTATTTGAGCAACAATAGTCAATACTATTTACCACCTAAATGCAAACAATCTTTTAAATCTTGCATACTTTTAAATGGAACCGGTGTTTTTTGAAACTTATAAGTATACTCTAAAGTTTGAGTCATATTACTATCTCCAATACTTACATCAACGTCGCGCATATCAAACTGACATGGATGTTCATATCCAGCAGCATGCGTTATCTCGAGTAATTCTTTATTGAACTTCTTAAAATAGCTCGCTAGTCTTCCCGCTTTTTCAGGAACTACAATACCACGTTGCAACCATTTATTTTGCGTTGCAATACCTGTCGGACACGTATTATTATGACAGGCTTGCGCCTGTATACATCCTATAGAAATCATCGCTTCTCTAGCTACATTTATAACGTCTGCTCCCATAGAAAAAGCCATAGCCGCCTTTGCAGGGAAACCTAATTTTCCAGATGCTATGAATACTAAATCTTCTGTCATGTTACGTTTTTGAAATACCTGATAGAGGTCTTTAAACCCATACACCCATGGTAAGGAAACGTGATCTGCAAAACTAGGCGGCGCAGCACCAGTTCCACCTTCACCACCATCAACAGTGATAAAATCTGGTCCTTTTCCAGTTGCCTTCATTATATCTGCAAGTTCTTCCCATTGCTCTAATTTACCGATAGCGGCTTTAATACCAGTAGGTAATCCTGTCTCTTGAGCAATTTGCTCAACAAAGTCAACTAGACCTTGTATTCCTTCAAATGCACTATGTGTAGGTGGCGATAGAACATCCTCACCCATAGGGACATTACGTATCTCACTAATTTCCTTAGTGATTTTAGAACCTGGTAACACACCACCTTTTCCAGGTTTTGCACCTTGAGATAACTTCAATTCAATTGCTCTCACTTGAGGATGATCTTTAACAAGTTGCTTTAACATGTCCATAGAGAAGTTTCCATCTTTATCTCTCACGCCAAAGTATCCAGTTCCAATATGAAAAACAACGTCTGCACCACGTTTGTGGTATGGAGACAATCCACCTTCACCAGTATTATGATAGGCATGGACTTGTTTTGCTCCATTATTCATCGCGTCAACAGCTTTTGCCGATAGACTACCATAACTCATCGCGCTAATATTAATCACACTAGCTGGACGGAAAGGTCTTTTTCTACCCTTTGCAGCACCTATGACCTTAGCACAAGGTAAAAATGTAGGCTCATTATGCGATATATGATCCTTCTCTACCTTATAAGGCATCATTGCATTATTGATGAAGATATATTGATGGGCATAGATATCTCTATCTGTACCAAATCCTTCATAGTTATTCTCATTCTTTGCACTGGCATATATCCAGCCACGCTCTATCCTATTGAATGGAAGTTCTTCACGATTATTTGCGACGATGTACTGACGTAATTCTGGACCTACACTTTCTAACCAGTAACGGAAATGTCCAACTACTGGAAAGTTTCTAAGAATAATATGCTTCTTATTAAATATATCATACAACGCAACTAGAACAACAACTAGCAATAACCACCAATACCACGCTAGGTTCAGAATAAAATCAATCATCTAAAAAATTTGAATGGTAAAAATACATAAATGCGATTAAGAAATACGCTTTCGCGAAAGCTAACTAATTTAAACCTAAATGAATCGATTTTAAAGATGATGTAAATAAAAAAGACTAGTTATTTAAAAATATAACTAGCCCTTTCTCACTCATCCTACTTTACTTATTTAACTTAACTCTATCACTTAAACGTATGCGCTTTTTTTGAGTTTTAATTTTATGGTCTACAGTGTACTTAATCAGAATGGATTCTTTATTTAGAAAATCATGACTATAACTCATTCTAAAAGTAATCCTGTAATTACCTTTTTCAAATAATTTGGGATTATCTTTAATCATATAACCAGATTGATTCTGAAGGTTGATGAATGAGTAAGAGTTTATAGATCTTGTACTATTGTCAGAATATATACTTAAACTATTAAGTGTAAAACTCTTATCGGTCTTAAAATCAATTTCATACACAATATAATTATCTTGATTAGGTATTGCAGCTATATTCTTTTCTTTAATAGCATCCATGACCTTTATACTACTACAAGACGCAAATAATGAAAGTATTGATAGCATTATTATGGTATATCCTAATCTATCATTTATCATTTTTTAATTACTAATTTCTTTACTGTCGATGATGTGTCGTTTGATATACGGATCAAGTAAATATTTGCTGCAAGTGAGGTTACATCAATTGCTTTGTGTGATAAATTTCCACTTAAAATTTTACCGCCAACCGCATTATAAATTTCATATTTAAAAGTGGTAGGCTGATCTACTTTTACATTAACCTCATTTGAGGTTGGATTAGGATAAAGTGATAATTCTATAGCGTTTTCTAAAACATCATTACTTAAAGTGGAATTTGTGATATTTAATTCCCACAATCCTCTACCAAATGTAGCGGCTACAAGCTTATCCTCGGTATAGTGAATCTCTATATCTCTAACATTTACATTAGGTAAACCTTGTCCTAACCTGCTCCAGCTAGCACCAGAATCTATAGTAAAATAAACACCTAGTTCTGTTGCTAAAAACACATACTCATTAGTCTGGTTTTGCTTTAACATAACTTCATAAGTAACTATGTTAGGTAGGTTACTAGATATATTACTCCATGTTGATCCTCCATTTGTAGTTTTAAATACTTTACTTGCTGCGTTATATCCACTGTAAGAAACATACATAATATCACTATTTGAAGCATCATAATCTACAGAACTTATGTCGCCTGTTGCTCCAGTTGGTGCTGTAATACTAGTCCAAGTAGTTCCTTGATTTGTAGAAAATTTAATGCTAGTGGCTGATGCCGCCATTATAGAGCTTCCATGTGTTGCTATAGTCACTACTCCTGCTAAACCTGAACTCGTAGGGTTAATAGTTAATCCTATTGAAGCATCAACTTTATAAACGTCATCACTACCTGCATATAGAATATTAGGGTTAGTCTTATTTATCTCTAACGGAAAATAAAATGTTGCTGTAGGAACCGTTACAGAATTCCCATTTCCATAAAGCTGACCTTCAAATCCTGTATTAGTTTGTGTGATGACACCATTCTGGTCTGCTGCATATCTAATATCAGCGTTGTTATAATTAATAGCCGATTGTATTCCATCACCTAGCGCGACTGAAAACCATTGTCCATTTCTTTTACTATAGCCATCGTTATCTTGATTTGCCATTAAATAGGAATCATCATTTGCAGATGGATTAATGGCTACCGAATAAGATTGAGTCACTATAACATCAGTAGATAAATAAGTTGTTGTAGGTGTTAAATCTGTTGCAGACGCATATGTGATGTAATTCAATCCACCATCATTTGTACTCCAGAATTCAAGAGGTGAATCTAATGATCCCATTCTATGGTGATCTGAGTGCACATAAGTTCCTGGATCTGAAGATCCGAACCAATCTCCATTTAATGTATTAGACCACGTGACACCATTATCTGCAGACGATGCACCGATAACGGCACCAGATAACATCATACTATTAGAAATCACTAAGGCCTGATTATACCCTTCTTGAGAGCTGTATATTATAGGAATGTTACCATAATTAGAAAAAGTAAAACTAGTTTTATCAAACTTTTTTATGGTTCCATCTATTTCTTGAATATAGAAATCACCATTATCATCTGTAGTAACAGCTTTTTTGTTGTAGTTGTTAACGGTTTCATATGAATCCCAATTGGTATCATTGGTGTAATCATCAGTGTAATATACTTCAAATGCACCTGTAAACATTATCTCAGATCCATTAACCGCAACTTTACCTACAGCTGCGTCTGGAAAAGTTGTGTCATAAGCATTAGTCCATGTTACACCACCATCTAATGTCTTTTTAATATATTGTTTCTCTGCAACAAAAACAGTATTTGCATCTATAACAACTAAATCACCCATGATCATTTCTTGATCGGCAGTATATGTTAATCCAGTTGATGTAAAAGTTTCCCCCCCACCATCAACAGATTTAAGAACACCTATAGATTTAGATTGATCTGCATCATAATCTCCAGTTGATACATAAATAGGTCTCGTTAGATAGTTTGCAGTAGTTGTTCCTGGAACAGTTTTTATATCTGTCACACCTATTCCTGCTGCAAAGTCTAGTTTAGGAGTCCATGTAGATCCGCCATCGACAGATTTCCAGATACCACCATCTGGCGCACCTACTAAAAGTACATCAAGGTTTCTATTTGTAGGATGCTTGATGCGCAACAGGACATTAAGACGACCCATTTGAGGATAATTGACATATCCATTATTGTTTAAATCTGCTTGAGCTGGTCCTATATTAGTCCAGTTTTCTAAAGAAGTTGTGCTAAGTTTTTGAATATTATTGTTTCTCAAACTACCATCAGCAAGTAAAATGCCTGCGTTGAAGAACCCTAAGTTTGCATTAGGAAAAGTACCGTCCACATTTACTCTAGGTTGCCAATAATATGCCCAACGCTCAAATTGTTTTTTGGATCTTTTATTTTCTCTTATTGAAAGATCATAGCAGAAAACTCTTTTCGAGCCGTTGTTACTATAGAATGATAATTTGCTTCAGACTCCTTAGCTAATCGCTTATAGTTTTGGGAAACTTGAGCATAACCTGTAAATGCAATAGCACCTATTAAGATGCAGAGTAATTTGTGTTTCATAATGTATGATTTAATAAACCTACTTTAAAAATTAATTTAGGTTCCAAACATAGATTATGCTTCAACTACATCAATTTTAAATCATCCCTCAAATCACACTCAAAACATCAATTTATTGTTAATCAACATCTTGCAACAATGCTTTTAAATCCATCTTACTATTCTCAATTACTTTTTTATTGATTCTGTACTTGTACGATTCTATACTTTTTTCACTTTTACTTAATATTTCAGCTATTTTCTTAGGAGATAAGTTAAGCTTTAAAAAGAAGCAAATATTGATTTCTTTATCATTCAAATAAGGTGCTTTTTTCTTTAAATCTCTTACGATAGCACTTTGAACCATATTCACATGCTTATGAGGATTTTCAGAACTTGAATCTAAATGGATATTAATATCATTAATTAAACTATTAAACTGGCCAGAATTATTAAGAGCCTTTTGCGCTACAAGCTCTTTTTTTAAAACTTCTAGTTTCTTATTAGATAATTGATAACTACCCCCCCATAAATTATTGTAATTCTCTTTGTAAAAATCATTTTTTTCTTCTAAATCAGTTCTGGTCTTTCTATAATACCATAAAGCGATTGCTGATAATAGTAGAGCTACAATGAATAAAATGATATAGATATTTTGCTTAGATATTTTATTATTAAAATTCTGTTCTCTTGATTCTATTTCATCAAGCAAACCCAAATTCAATTCACTATTTTCTTGTTGCTTACTTTCTAGAACATATGTTATTGAATCTGCATAAAGATCTACTTGTTCTTGATTTTCAAAATTTTGATATGTGGCTTTATAACATTTATAGATAGAAACCCTATCCATTAATGTTATGTTCTCAAGAGGTATAGAATCCAGTAATACTAAACTTTTTTCAAATTCATTATTCCATTGGGCTATTCGCGATCTGATGGTATATACTGACATCACATCAGTAGGACAATCAGGATAGGTAACGTTGCCTTTATAATTATCAGTTATTATTTTATTTGCTTTGCCATACTCTTCATATACCAAATAATACTCTGCAATAAAAGTTAAGGTGTGCAATTGAGTGCAATAATCATCTTTAAAATCTTTGCTTAAGAAATATTCCTCATAAATAGATAAGTAATTAGAATTCCCACTTTCTAACTCGGCCGCTAACAAGCTCTCCATAGAATGATCCATATAAGATGTATCATTAAATTCTCTAGCAATATCATAAGAATCTTGAAAAGAATCTTTCCCCAATTCTAACTTTCCTTGAAGCATGTATAATATGCCTAGGTTATGAGCTATTTTATATTGGAATTTATAGTCCGTTGCATACTTTTGAACACGTTTAAGCTCATAGATACCCAAAGGATAGTTTTCTGTATCTAACGCATTCATCCCTCTATAATAATAGAGTTCGGGATAAGTATCAACATCACCACAATTCTTAATTACATTTTCAAGCTTATCGATATCGAGCTTTCCATTATCATAATCTAACTTCACTTCTTGAAAAAGGCTATCACAATCTTGTGCTATGGTATTAAAGCTACAGAATAAGAGAAGTAATAAAATTATTTTCATAGATACTCTGGTTTTAAATAAGCATTAATATTATTATAATAGTTTAATAAATTGCTGTAAAAGTACATCAATGCGGTTAAGAATTCCGCTTTCGCGAAAGCGAAATAACAACACCAAAATTGATAAGTTAAGAGTCCTTTAAGTTTCCGAAAATCGTTTATAAAAAATATGAATATTGAACAAAAAAACGCCCTTCAACTCGTATCTTGTCTACCCTAGAAAAAGAAAAAAGTGCAAGATTATATATCTCAATTAAATGACGCGCAACGCGAGCCAGTGTTGCAAAAAGATGGTGCCATGATCGTTATAGCAGGTGCTGGATCTGGTAAGACTCGAGTACTGACTTTACGTATTGCTTACTTAATGCAACAAGGTGTAGATGCTTTTAATATTCTATCGTTGACATTTACTAACAAAGCAGCGCGCGAAATGAAAAAACGTATCGCAGACATCGTTGGTCAAAGTGAAGCAAAGAATTTGTGGATGGGTACCTTTCACTCCGTTTTTGCACGTTTATTGCGTATGGAAGCAGACAAATTGGGCTATCCATCAAATTTTACCATTTACGATTCACAAGACTCGCAAAGATTAGTGAGTGCTATCATAAAGGAAATGGGACTGGATAAAGATGTTTACAAATACAAGCAAATTGCTTCTCGCATCTCATCCATGAAAAATAACCTGATTACTGTAAGAGCCTATTTTAATGATGCCGACTTACAAGAGGCAGATGCGATGGCGCGCAGACCACGTTTTGGAGATATTTATAAAGAATATGTGGAGCGTTGCTTTAAAGCAGGTGCTATGGATTTTGATGATTTGCTATTAAAAACAAATGAACTGCTTAATCGCTTTCCAGAGGTTCTGGCAAAATATCAAAATCGTTTTCAATACATTCTCGTTGATGAGTATCAGGATACAAACCATTCACAATACCTCATCGTAAAAGCATTATCTGATAAATTTCAAAATATATGTGTGGTAGGTGATGATGCTCAATCGATTTATGCTTTCCGTGGTGCAAATATTAATAATATTTTAAATTTCCAACGCGATTATGAAGGTGTTAAGGCATACCGACTAGAACAAAATTATCGATCTACAAAAAATATTGTAGAAGCGGCAAACTCTATCATAGATAAAAATAAAACGAAACTGGATAAAGTCGTATGGACAGCAAATAATGATGGCCCTAAAATCATTGTGCATCGATTGATGAGCGATGCAGAAGAAGGTCGATATGTAGCTGGTTCTATATTTGAGAACAAAATGCAAAAGCAACTGGGTAATGATCAGTTTGCTATTCTTTATAGGACTAATGCGCAATCTAGAGCGATGGAAGATGCCTTGCGTAAGAGAGATATCCCTTATAGAATTTATGGAGGATTGAGTTTTTACCAACGTAAAGAGGTTAAGGATGTATTAGCCTATTTAAGAGTTATCGTTAATCCTAAAGATGAAGAATCTTTAAAACGTATTATTAATTATCCAGCGCGTGGTATAGGTGCGACTACTATGGATAAATTGATTGTTGCAGCAAAGCACTATGACCGCAGTATTTTTGAAGTTATAGAACATATAGATCGCATTGATATAGGTATTGCTAGCAGTACAAAAACAAAACTTAAAAACTTTGTCATGATGATTAAGAGCTTTCAGGCTCTTGAAGAAACACAATCTGTTTTTGAACTTACTGAATATGTGATAAAGAAAAGTGCTTTAATCAATGAGCTTAAAAAGGATGGTAGTCAAGAAGGTATCTCTAAAGTTGAAAACATTGAAGAGTTATTAAATGGAATGCGAGACTTTGTTGAAGGTCAGAAAGAAGTTGATGAAGCAAGAGGTTCTCTTGCAGAGTTTCTAGAAGATGTAGCGCTGGCAACAGATTTAGATAATGAAAAAGACACTGATGATCGTGTTTCCTTAATGACCATTCACCTTGCTAAAGGTCTAGAGTTTCCATATGTATATATCGTGGGAATGGAAGAAGATCTTTTCCCTAGTGGAATGAGCATGAATACTCGAGAAGAACTCGAGGAAGAACGACGCCTTTTTTATGTGGCACTCACTAGAGCAGAACATCAAGCATATCTTACTTACACCTTAAGTCGATACCGATGGGGAAAACTAGTCGATGCAGAACCTAGTCGTTTCATTACTGAAATCGATGACCAATACCTTGAGCATACAACTCCTATGGACGATTACAGGTATAAAAGTGCTTTAACAGACCACTTATGGGATGAACCTGATAAGTCTAAATTAAGGCAGCGTAAACCTGTATCTGGAAAACCACCTAGTGTCAGTAGACCTAGTGAAGATCAGATTAGAAAACTGCGCAAGATAAGACCTAGTACTTCTAGCAATACTAGTGCACCATCTGGTTTTGAAGGTAGCTTAGAGCCAGGAATGATTGTCTCACATGGACGCTTCGGCCGTGGAACTGTCGTAAATATAGAAGGTGCTGGTGGTGAGAAAAAAGCAGAAATTAATTTTCAAGTTGGTGGCATTAAAAAACTACTATTACGATTTGCCAAATTGGACGTTATTGACGAATAACAGATCTATATAAATTAACACAAATAAGTGTTTTAAATAAGCTCTTACATATTAAACTTAACTACCAATTAAACCAACCTATAATGAATAACCTAGACTACCCTATTAAATTTAGCTTTAAGGTAACCACGCTTTCAAATGATTTTACAGCGCGCAATGCCCAAGGACAGACCATAGCTTATGTAAAACAAAAAATGTTCAAGCTTAAAGAAGCTGTAAACGTTTATAGTGATGAAAGTAAAACAAGAGTTTTATTTACTATCGCTGCAAATAAATGGTTGGACTGGAGTGCCGCTTACAGCATGATTGATGCAAATAATAAAGAGATAGGTAAAATCGCTCGTAAAGGATGGCGCAGCATGTGGAAAGCTGAATATAATATCATCGATCAAAACCAGCAACCACAGTATAACGTTAAGGAACAAAGTGCTTTTACTCGATTTCTAGATAATTTATTAGGTGAGATTCCTATACTAGGCTTTTTTACAGGATACCTTTTTAATCCTACCTATAACGTAACTAATACTAAAGGTGAAGTTGTTGTAAAGCTTAAAAAAATGCCTTCGTTTTTAGGTAAGGAATTTGAACTTACTAAACATGCAGATATAGATGAAGATGATAAAGAAAGAGTGATGTTGGGCCTTATGATGATGATTCTGTTAGAACGTCGTCGTGGATAAGTGCATACTCAGTTGATTTTTTTTAAAACGCATCAATAGATAATTTAGCAATTGATGCGTTACTTTTGAATTTGATTTTATCTTAATTATTATAAGTGTACGAACATAATTTCCCTCATAAACGATTTAATATCACATTAGATTTTCTAGAAAAGCATATCTCTAAAGATCAATCTATTCTAGATCTAGGAATTGAAAACCCTTTTTCTAAAATTATGAAAAATGCTGGCTATCAAGTTCAAAACACAAGTGGTACCGACCTAGACGACGATGTTAGTGAAATAGAAAATTTTAATGGCGATGTAGTTACCGCTTTTGAAATATTTGAACATCTAGTGAGTCCTTACACGTCGTTAAAAGTCATTCCAGGTACAAAAGTCGTTATAAGCGTGCCATTAAAACTATGGTTTACCAGTGCTTATCGTCATAAGACTGATATACGAGACCAACATTATCACGAGTTTGAACCATGGCAACTGGACTATGTGCTAGAAAAAGCAGGATGGAAAGTAATGGATAGTATAAAGTTTACTAATCCAGTAAAGAAACTAGGTATTAGACCGTTATTACGTTACTTCACAAATCGTTATTACTTAGTTTATTGTGAAAAAACATCATCTTAGTCCCTATGAAAGTTGCTGTCATCATTCCTACTTATAATGAAGAACGTTTTATAGCCAAAACGCTAGACAGCTTATTATCTCAGACTTTCAAAATTGCTAAAATTCTCATTGTCAACGATAATTCAACCGATGGCACGTTGCAAATAGCAAAATCTTATCAAAATAAGCACGAGGCTATCAGTGTTATTACTCATCAATCGAGCGATCAAAATATTCCAGGTTCTAAAGTTATTAATGCCTTGAACGTAGGTCTTTCAAATATCAAAATAACAGATTTTGATATCATTTGTAAATATGATGCAGATCTTATTTTTCCAGTAAATTATATTGAATTAATGGTGTCACGCTTCCGCGAAAGCGATACCAACGGTATGGTAGCCGGTCATTGCTCTATAGAAAATAATGCTAGTTGGGAACTAGAAAAGGGAACTAATAAAGATCATATACGTGGTGCTTTAAAAGCATATCGCACTACCTGTTTTCAACAAATAGGTGGACTCAAATCGTCTATTGGATGGGATACCATTGATGAAATGCTAGCTAGATTCTACGGATGGAAAGTAGTGACGATTCCTAATTTACTTGTAAAACATCTTAAGCCTACTGGTGCGTCATATAATGCTAAAGCCAAATACCTTCAAGGAGAAGCATTCTTTAAAATGCGCTACGGCTGGTGGCTTACTTTTATTACTGCTGCAAAAATGTCGTGGAATAAAAAGAATCTTCAATTAATACCTGATTATCTCAAAGGCTATAAACTTGCAAAAAGAAATAACCTGGATCCACTGGTGACAGAAGATCAAGGTCGTTTTATAAGATCATACCGTTGGAACGGTATTAAATCTAAAATAGGTTTCTAGAAGTTGAAAGACATTCCGAAACTAATGGTAAACTGATTATACAAATCCTCTGCAGGAGTTAGATCCTCTGTTTTATAAGATGCAAATGGCACTGCAGCCTCTGTGTATAGTCCAAAACCATCAGTAAAGAAATAACGAGCACCTAAGTGACCACCAAAATTCTTTGTACTGAATCCTAATCCTGGATAGATATCTAAATTAGGATCTACATTAATTACGTTACCTATGTTTGCATTAAAACGTAAACGTAGCATCGCTCTTTCATCAAAATCAACACTTACATCATCATCTATACCTAAGGCGTATGCAGCCGTTAGACCAAAAGAGATGTTCTCTCCTACTCCATAATCATAGGTCGCTTGTACACCAGTTGATCCAGATTGAAAATCAGCTCCTACTTGAAACTTTTGATCTCCTTTACCTGTATAAACTTGTGCTGTTGCCGCTGTTGTTGCTATAAGAGCAAGGATAAGTAATATTTTTTTCATTTGTTATTGTTTAATTATCAAGGCACAAATATAATTATTATGCTATTCTATTGTTCACCAAAGTTACTTTAATACAGATAATATAGGATTTCCTGTCGCTCCATTAGGAAAACTAATTCCTAATAGGCTAGAAACAGTAGGCGCTATATCAATAATATGAGTGCGTTGCGCACTAGTTCCATTATTAATTCCAGCACCATAAAACAGTAACGGCACATGTGTATCATAGCTTTGTGAACTACCATGAGTACTACCTGTCCTAGAATAACTTATTACTCCAGGCTCAAGAACATAAACAACATCACCACTACGTTTATGGTGAAAACCATTTTGAATTAGAGCTCCTACTCCATTAGTAAAATTTGAATTAGTGAGCGCCTCACGGGTAAAAACCTTATCAATAGATTTATAATTGGTTAATAAAGAACTTAAAAATCGTTGTACATCTTCAGATTTTAATTGAGCCATTTCCAGTTGCTCATAATCTAAGAAGACTTGACTATTAGAGATTTTTTGATGATCTTCTCATTACTATATTTAATTTTTAACTGCTCTTTTAAGTATTGCTCTAATGCGTCATTTTCAAAATAACCAGCAGCGATGCCTTGTGATTGTAAATATGCTGGATTATTAACTGCACCATGATCTGCGGTTAAGAAAACAGTGTAATTACCATCACCAACTTGATGGTCTAAAGCGTTTAAAAGACGCTCTAATTCAAGGTCTAATCTTAGGTAAGTATCCTCTAACTCTACTGCATTTACACCATATTGATGTCCTACATAATCTGTACTAGAAAAACTGATGGCTAGAAAATCAGGAATAGCATCCATTCCCATTTGCTCATTTTTTAAAGCCGCGATTGCAAAATCTGCTACAAGACTATTACCATATGGTGTTGCCTTTAATAAACTATAGCCTCCATTTTTATCTTGTAAAGCAGGTAAATCATATGGAAAAGTTGCCGTTTCTTTACCACGTGGTGCTTTTTCAAAATCATTTAAATCAGTACCACTAGCAGTATAGGTATTCAATGGATATAGAGTATTCCACTCTTTCATATAGGATTGTGATGGATTACTAGCATTGTAATCACTTACCCATTGTGGTAATTCATTGATATAAAATGTAGACGAAATAAATGTCCCTTCATCACCACCACGATACCAATAAGCTGCATCTGCAGCATGACCTGCAGGCAATATAGCACCACGATCTTTAATAGAAATACCTATTACTTTAGAACGACCTTGTGTATGTAGCTCTAATTCATCTGTAACAGTTGTAGTTAATAATCGTCTAGGCGACATTTTACCTTCTGCATTTATGGTCCCTACAGGTTCCACTGTATCATCACTAGCGTTATAAATTGATTTATTCTCAAATTTATCAAACCAGTTATTTCCTATAATACCATTATTCATCGGTGAAGTACCTGTGTAAATAGAGGCATGTCCTGGAGCAGTATAGGTTGGTACAAAATTATAATGATTATTAGTCAGGTTAAATCCATCATTCATTAATCTTTTAAAACCACCATCACCATATCTACTATAAAAACGTGTCAAATAATCATAACGCATTTGATCTACCACTATTCCCACAACTAGCTTAGGTCTAGCCGCGTTGTTAATATAATGCTCTTGGTTAATTGATGTCTTAACTGTTGAAGTTTCTTGCTTTCGCGAAAGCGTACCGCAACTGACCAATAGAGTCATAAAAAGTAAAGCCGTCCAAAAAGTTTTCATGTCATAGATTTTGTGCAAAAATAAGGATAATGAAAAGCAGAAAGTTTAAGATTGCATTAAATCGCTTCATGGATTTTTTATCTACTTTTACCATTCATGAGATTTCTAAGACACATAGGTAAATATATGATGATGTTGATAGGTGTTTTCAAAAGACCTACTAAAACATCTGTACTGAGAGAATTGGTACTTAAGGAGATAGACGACTTAATCATCGGCTCCATAGGTATTACAGCCTTTATATCCTTATTTATGGGAGCAGTTGTGGCACTTCAAACGGCCTTAAATCTAGACAATCCATTGATTCCTAAAAGTTTAATAGGATTTGCGACTAGACAATCCATAATTTTAGAGTTTGCACCTACTTTTATATCAGTAATTATGGCTGGAAAGGTCGGTTCTTATATTACCTCCAGTATAGGTACTATGAGAGTTACAGAACAAATAGATGCACTTGAGGTCATGGGTATTAATCCTCTCAATTATTTAATTTATCCAAAGATCATAGCGTTGTTATTCTATCCTTTCTTAATAGCCATCATTATGTTTGTTGGGATATTTGGAGGATTTCTAGCCAGTGTTTATGGAAATTTAGTAAGCTTAGAAGATTTTGTCGTTGGTTTACAAGATAGTTTTATCCCATGGCATATTGCTTATGCTTTTATTAAAACGATGGTTTTTGGTATACTGCTAGCAACTATCCCTAGTTATCACGGTTACTATATGGAAGGTGGCGCATTAGAAGTTGGTAAAGCTTCTACAACATCTTTTGTATGGACATGTGTCGCAATTATTGTAGCTAACTATATTCTTACTCAAATACTTCTGACCACATGATAGAAATTAAAAACTTACGCAAAGGATTTAATGGAGAAGCGGTCCTAAAAGGTATCGATGCAAAATTTGAGCAAGGTAAAACGAACATGATCATAGGCGCCAGTGGATCTGGTAAATCTGTATTTCTGAAAAATATGCTAGGGCTATTTGAACCTGATAAAGGAGAAATTATATACTCTGGTGAGTCACTACTAGATATGGATATAGATCGTAAAAGTGACTTGCGTAAAGAAATGGGAATGCTATTTCAACACAGTGCTCTTTTTGACTCTATGACGGTTGAAGAAAATATCATGTTTCCACTTAGAATGTTTTCTAGAATGAAACTTGCCGAACGTAGAGAGCGAGCAAACGAAATTTTGGAACGTGTTAATTTAGTCAATCTAAATAAAAAAATGCCTAGTGAGATCTCTGGTGGACAACAAAAACGTGTTGCCTAGGTAGAGCGATTGCAAATAATCCACAATACTTATTTTGTGATGAGCCCAATAGTGGATTAGACCCTAAAACGGCAACGGTAATCGATCAATTGATTCAAGAAATAACGCATGAGCGTAATATTACCACCGTAATTATATCGCACGATATGAATTCTGTGATGGAAATAGGTGAAACAATTGTTTTTCTTAAAGACGGATTGATAGCTTGGGAAGGAAGCAATAAAGAAATCTTCAAGACCGATAATGAAGCAGTAACCGACTTTGTTTATAGCTCAGACTTATTTAAGAAAGTACGTATTGCGCAAAATGAAGGTTTTTAAGCGTTCAAATATTCGTTAATAATTATATAACATTATTATTTCAATACGGCTATTTTCATATTTTTAAGAAACTTAAAAGTATAATATGGTCAGTAACAAGATAAAGTGGTCGGTAGGTTTATTTCTAGTCATTGCACTTATACTCGCAACTAATTTCATTGATCGCAATAACTTTAAGCGAGTACAAGATTCGGTTTCTACTATTTATGAAGATCGTCTGGTTGCTAAGGATTTGATTTATGACATTCAGTTAGAGATTCACGAGAAAGAATTGCTTATTGCTTTAAATAATACTACGGCTTATTTATCTCAAAAGAACAAGGCTCAAAATGAATTAAATGATTCTATGACGCAGTTTCTACCACTAAACTAACTCTCGAAGAAGAAAAAGTTTTTAATAATCTACAAACAGAGCTCGCTGCTCTATTCACATTAGAAAACGCTACTAATTTTAAAGCTGTAAACGGTCAAGACAACAGTCGCTTACAACAACAAATAGACTTGATCAATGAGACACTTCTCAAACTGTCCGACATTCAAATAAAAGAAGGCAATCGCCAGATGCACATCGGTAAAAAGGCAATGGCGTCCATGGAA
Organism: Nonlabens ulvanivorans; assembly: GCF_000755285.1. Classification (GTDB taxonomy): domain Bacteria; phylum Bacteroidota; class Bacteroidia; order Flavobacteriales; family Flavobacteriaceae; genus Nonlabens; species Nonlabens ulvanivorans_A. The sequence goes on from NZ_BBMK01000005.1 coordinate 159,617, forward strand.
CTTTTAACTCAAATGGAAGTATGGATAATGATTGTTCTCGCCATTATCATTCAAGTTATAATACTTTATAATCCTAAGAAGGAGCATTAAAAAATAATAACATTAAATACTTGATTCAACTGGATACATATAAAGTGCTTTATCTTCTATAGCACTTATCAAATTCATTTTGTCTCTAATTTCGGAAGTTAATAATTCTTGATAGTTCTCATCTATTTCATTAACGATAGAAAACTCATCTAATTCTTCATCATATAAATTACGTTTACTACTTCTCACCAAACCACCGGCTAGAGTGATAAAAAACTCTTGAAAATCTCCATTTTATTTAGTTGATACTTATTGTCGGTTGACTTGGTCGATAGTAGCGTTTAATTTTGATATAAAATAACACTTATATCAACATGGAACCAACAAGAAGAGGTCAAATCGTAAATTTTAAAAAATCAGTAAAGAACGAACTTCATGCTCGATCTTATGTCATTCTTTCCTTCGAAGAAAAAGGTGAAGATTCAATGGTTGAAATGCAAGCAGGTGGCACAGGTCTTCCATTTCCCATTATCAAAACAGCTCTAGCGCGAGACTTAATAGTAGATGAAGGTCAAACTCTTGAATTAGAATACTATCTAAAGTATGGAAATAATGATTTGTTTTAATAATTTATATTGAATTTTTCAATTCATATTTTAGAAAAACAAAAAATATAACGAGATTATTTTTTAATATAATTATTACTGAAATATTTTATAAAAATAATCATTTTGACTTTGCTGCATCTTAAAATTGTTTTTATATTTTTGTAACCAATGTTTAAGGTTGTTTAACATGGTTATGAAAAATTATTATTCCCTTTCCGAAGCTGCCGAAGTCTTAGGAAAGAGTAAAGAGACATTAAGAAGATGGGATAAAGATGGTAGACTAACGGCTGTAAGAGAACCTATGAGCCAATATCGTATTTATAAAAAGATGATATTCATAATCTTTTAAAACCATTATTCGGTGATGTGGATGAAGAAATTGACAATTCAGAGAAACCAATAAAAGAATTCAAAGTTTTGGAATTATTTGCTGGTGCAGGTGGTTTGGCGATTGGGCTTGAAAAAGCTGGAATAAAATGTGAAGCTTTGAATGAAATCGATAAATGGGCGTGTAAAACTTTAAGACAAAATCGTCCGAATTGGAATGTTTTAGAAGGAGATATAAAATCTTTTAGCTTTGAAGAATACAAAGGAATAGTAGATATAGTTACTGGTGGTTTTCCATGTCAAGCTTTTAGTTATGCTGGGAAAAAATTAGGATTAGAAGACGCCAGAGGAACGCTATTCTACGAATTTGCAAGAGCTGTACAAGAAGCAAATCCGCCTATTTGCATTGGGGGGGAAAATGTAAAAGGTCTTTTATCCCATGAAAAAGGAAAAACTTTACATGGAATGATTTCAATTCTAGACGAGATTGGTTACAACGTTGTTCCTGTGAAAGTACTGAAAGCTATTAATTATAAAGTTCCTCAGAAAAGAGAAAGGCTAATTTTAGTAGGTATTAGAAAAGATATCGACACTAAATATGAATATCCTAAGCCTTATACATCTATTTACAATTTATCAGATGCTTTAAAAAAAGGTAAATTATATAATTCTGATGTTCCTAAATCAGAAGGTTCTAAATATCCAGAACATAAAAAGGAAATCTTAGATTTAGTACCACCCAAAGGATATTGGAGAGATTTACCTTTAGATGTTCAAAAAGAATATATGGGTAAAAGCTTTTATTTAGGTGGTGGTAAAACAGGGATGGCTAGAAGAATAGGTTGGGATGAACCTAGCCTCACATTAACTTGTAGCCCTGCACAAAAACAGACTGAACGCTGTCATCCAGATGAAACTAGACCATTTACCGTTAGAGAATATGCTAGAATTCAAACATTTCCAGATGATTGGAAATTTATGGGTTCAATTTCTCAACAATATAAACAAATAGGAAATGCGGTGCCTTGTAATTTAGGTAGAGAGATAGGCTATTCTATTGTTAAATTTTTAAATGATTATTATCGACAATGATTCATTATCTATTCGATATTACTTGCAATTTCCTTAGCTAAAATCGATATTGTATTTTCTATCGTTTTTCTTCCGTCAACTTCTAAAGCCACCTCTCCAATACCATCAATTAGCTCGAAATAAAAATTTCGTTGACCGGTAAGTCTGTACCAAAAATCGGCTCCAACAAAAACTGGATAGTTTTCATTTATTCTTCGATAATGAGAGCTTAGACTGGAATCATCACCATATACGACTCCTACTATCATATCTTCAATACCGACATTTAAGCTATTTGTTCTTGCTAACCTTCTTACTCCATCAAAATGATTAACTATAGTCTTTACATCATCTCGATTAATAGTATTTGGTCCAGCCTTAAGCTGACAATATTTTTTGCGCCCATCAACTGCATCAATGAATTCAACATCAATACCTTGAGTAGTTGAGCCCATACCATCAAATAGGACATTAATCATATTCTGAACTTTCATACCAAACGAAGTTGTAATGGCGGAACCTAGAACTCTTGGAAAAACTAAAGCTTTTGCGATACTTTCAGGACTATCATCACCAGTTAGAAAATTAGCTAAATATTTGAAAAGAAATGGATTAACATTATAACTTCTCAATTCGCTAGCTCTCTTACAAGCACCATCTATATGGTTTTGAACAATTTCTTCTCGAAAAAACATTTTCGCCCTTTCAATTATTTCATTTTTTTGATCTTGATTCATTGTTTATTTATTACAATATTTTTAAACTAATTCAAAAAAGACAAACCTCTACTCCTCCAAACTATCTACTTCAATCACCACACTACGTTCCAACTCATTAATTTTAATCTTGTCGGTTTTAAGGCGGTATTGCAACCAGTTTGCCATGCGTGTTTTTATCGCACCGCGATCTTGCTGGGTTAAAGTCGTATCGTTAAAACGGATATTATACTCTGCAATCGTGTCTGTAAGTTGTGTGATAAAATCCTTATTCACAGACTCGGCATAGCTTATACTAGAGATTTGAGGATAGTTCAATCGTACCTCTTCACTGATAATGTCAAAGTTCTTACCTTGTTCATTAACGCGTCTTAATTCATCCTCAAGGGCAGCAATACGCACATCCTTATCTTGTATCAAGCGCAGCTTATCAATAAGTTCTTCTTGTACCATTTCTACACCTTCATTATTCACGGTAGGCATAGAACTACCTTGATAAAAGCGAACTTTACTTTCCTCGAGATTTTCTTGAAGATTGAATTTCTTTTCCCATTCTTTAACAACAGGTTCTGGAACTGGAGCACCTAGCATCACGATATCTAGCGTTTGAGTTACCTTATTCCATTCTGCATTAGGACGCATTCCATCATAATCTACAATCTCTTTTACATATTTATCTACCGCTATTTGCTTTAACTGATCTTGATACAATTGGTAAAATAAATAAATAGATGGCAGTAATACTAGAAAACCTATCAAAGATGCCACTCGCGAAACTCGTTTTCTCTTGGCTTGATTAGCATACTTAACCATAGGAAACTTGAGCAGTTTACAAACCAAAAATGTCGCAAGTGCAATAAAAACAGCATTGATACAGAACAAGTACATCGCACCACCAAAAACTTTCAACTGCCACGTCGCAATACCATAACCTGCCGTACATAACGGTGGCATTAATGCTGTAGCAATTGCTACACCAGCAATGGCGTTTGATATGGTTCCCTTTTTTGCTTTGGCAACGATAAGTGCTAGTCCACCAAAGATCGCAATCAAAACGTCTAGAATCGTAGGAAAGGTTCTCGCCTCTAACTCTAGTGTCATTTCTTTCATAGGCGAAATAAAGAAATACAACGATGCTGTAAATAACGACAGTAATACCATCACCACAAGGTTAATCCATGAGCGACGCAACATGGTATTATCATTAATAGCCGTACCTAATCCCATTCCCACGATTGGTCCCATAAGTGGAGAGATTAACATGGCACCTATTACCACAGCCGTAGAGTTAGCATTTAAACCTATGGACGCGACAAATATGGAGAATATTAAAATCCACGCATTGTGACCTTGAAAAGAAATATCTTTTCGTACTGATTCAATTGTCTCATCACGATCAGACTCCTCACGTATATCGAGTAAATCATGGAGAAACGCCATAATATTATCCCAGATTCCTGAAATTTTTTGTTGATTTGCTTTCAAGGATTGCTCTGAAGCTTCTTGATTATTTGGTTCGTTTGCTTCCATTACCCTATTTCTTTACCGTACTTATCTATAGCCGTATTACGGATTTCTTTAATTTCTTGCTCAGCATTTTTAGGAATGATCATTAATACATCATCTTGATCAACCACTATATAATCTTCTAGACCTTGTAAAATCACTTTTTTACCAGGCGCTGTTCTCACCATATTGCCATGTGATTCAATCGCTGTGACACTAGCATTGACAATGGCATTAAACGCTTCATTCTTATCAAGTTTATCATATAAAGAACCCCAAGTACCTAAATCGTTCCAAGAGAATCTGGCCGGTAGGACATAAACTTCTTTAGAATTTTCCATAATAGCATAGTCTACTGATATGTTCTCTGCTTTAGGATACTCACTCTCTAAAAACGACTCTTCTTCTACAGTATTTAAAACCTGCATGCCGTTAGTGAATAGTTGCGTCATGGTAGGTTGCGCTTTCGCGAAAGCGTTAACCACAGCATCTACACTCCATATAAATATACCAGCGTTCCATAAAAAATTTCCTGCATCTAGAAATTGCTGTGCTGTTTCTAAATTAGGTTTCTCACGGAATTGATTAACTTTTTTTACAGCTGTCTCATCTTGATTATACTCTATATATCCGTATCCAGTATTAGGTGATGTAGGTTGAATCCCTAGAGTCATCAATGCCTGTGGATGTTGCTCACAAAAGGCAAATGTGGTCGCTAAATCTTCATTAAAAAGATCTTCTTCGGCAATATAATGGTCACTGGGCGCAACGATCATACTGGCGGCTGGATTCATTTTTTGAATTTTTAATGCCGCAAGTAAAATACATGGTGCTGTATTGCGCATGGCAGGCTCTGCAACGATATTCTCTGGCAACACCTCAGGTAATTGCTCTTTAACAAGATCTACATAAGCCTCATTAGTTAAAATAAGAATGTTATTTGCTGGTATTTGAGCTTGCAATCTGGTAAAGGTCATTTGTAATAATGACTTACCTAATCCTAGCATATCATGGAATTGCTTAGGAAATGACTGTTTACTTACTGGCCAGAATCGGGAACCGACTCCACCGGCCATTATAACTGCATATTTATTACTCATTCTTAACTTTTTAAAACTTCTACTTGAACATTAGGTTGAAAAAGATATACTTTACCACTCTCTATTTCTAAGCATTCATAGCGTTTACGCAATTTTTTACCTTTCTGGAATTTACGTCCATTATCTGTGGCAAAAATAGCACCTTGCACTAACTCAAATATATAATTTTTATCAGTGACAGCGTCATAATTTTTGAGTGCTACACTTAAGTTTGCATCAGTATCGCTACTGGCTGTTGGATTTTTAAAATGTCTGGCCAGTAAAGGCAAAACATCATTGGGAAAAATGTCTGGTCTTAAAAATGGTAGCATTAAATGTTGAAAGGTATGCTTCCACTCTACACCATGTGGTTTAATAGCTCTACCATACTTTTTGAAAGCAATTAAATGAGCTATCTCGTGAACTAATGTTACTAAAAAACGATACTGATTTAAGTTTGCGTTAATGGTAATGCGGTGAGATCCATCTGGTAGTGGTCTATAATCACCATGCCTGGTCTTACGCTCATTTACAATTTTAAGATGCACAGCATTCATCTCTAGCAATTGTGTTAAAGGCATTACAGCAAGTCGTGGTATGTACTTTTCTAAAACGGACACTAATAGTTGATTACTTTATAGAGTTACAATTTAGGAATGAAAAGTAGGATTAGAAAATGAATAATAGCTTAGTTATTAAGAGATTTTATAAAAAGTTAATGCTAGTAAAATCAAAAATCCCATCTAGAAACTTAGATGGGATTTAAAATATTAAACTAAAAGTCGCCGCTACAGGTGACCGATGATATCATCTTATTTATTTCTTACCTTTCTTTTGCTCTTCTTGTTGAGCTTGTGCTTGTTCCATAATCTCACCCATTTTTGAAGCAAAACGTCCTTTCTTCTTTTTAGGTGCTGCTTTTGCTTTCTCGATTTTAGCAAGTACTTTATCTTCTTTGATAACAAAGTTTTTAATTACTAGCATGATACCTATGGTAATCAAGTTAGAAACAAAGTAATACAATGATAATCCACTAGCATAATTATTAAAGAATACTAGCATGAACAATGGTGATAGATACATGATGAACTTCATGTTAGGCATACCAGGCTGCTGTGTGTTTTGCATGGTCTGACCAGTAGTCATTTGCATGTAAAAGAATATCGCAACAGATGCTAGTATTGGGAACAAACTTACGTGATCACCATAAAAAGGTACATCAATAGGTAATTTGAAAATTTCATCATAACTCGATAAATCGTCTGCCCAAAGGAAACTTTTCTGTCTTAAGTCAAAGGCCGTAGGGAAAAATTTAAAGAGTGCAAAGAAAACAGGCATTTGTAGCAGTCCAGGCAAACAACCCGACAATGGACTGGCACCAGCTTCACTTTGTACACGCATTGTTTCTTGCTGCTTTTTCATCGCATTATCCTTATACTTCTCGGCAATACGATTCAACTCTGGACGTAGAATTTTCATTTTTGCCTGAGTCATATAACTCTTATATAATACAGGAGATAAAATGATACGAACACATATCGTTAAAAGAATAATTGCAATACCATAAGGAATTCCAGCATTTTTAGTTAGTAACGAGAATAATGGACGTATTACAAATTCATTAATCCATCCGAAAATTCCCCCCCAACCTAGATCTACAACTTCATCTAAATTACGTTCATAGTCATCTAAAATATCATAATCTGTTGGACCAAAATACCAGTCCATATTGTATGCTAGTTCACCACCAGTATATTCTAACTCAATTTGAGAGTTGAATTTTTTAGTATAAGTATCTTGCTCATCATCTTGAGAAGCGATATTCTCTGAGATTAACTTAGCCTTCTTAAATGGAGTATCTGTTAATAGAATAGACGTGAAGAAATGTTGCTTATAAGCAATGTAAGAAACGTTGTCTTCTTCTTCGTCAGCTTCAGCTCCTTGGCCTGTATAATCATCACTACCATCACCGTACTCAAACTTAATTTCAGTATAACGATTCTCGTTATCCATACCTTTAGAACGCTTGTAAGCAAGCATTTCCCAGTTAAGTTGTGGAGCGTCTGCCGTATTAAATGTTTGAGATAAACCTTGAGAACGGATTGTAAAGTCCATCATATAGTTCTTAGGCTGTAACTCATATCTAAACTCAAGAAATTGAGATGGACCTACATTTGCTTTAAAAGACAATACTTTGTTGGCACCATTCATAGACTGTGATGGTGTAAAGCTCATATCTTTAGTATGCATCTTGCGACCATCATTAGTTACAAACTCTAAATCTAATTGGTGATCTTTCTCATTAGGTTTTGCTAGATAAACAGGTAAAGAGTCATAGGTTTTGTAGCTTTTCAATAAGGCTTCTTGAATTAAAGCACCTTTAGAATCGATTTTAAACTGAATTAAATCATTTTCAAAAGTGATAACTTCATTTGATCCTGCTTGAAAAACACCATTACTAATAGGCGCAGATGCCGGCTCATTAATAGATGTTAATTGTGGTGTGGTATCTTCTGTAGATGCACTAGTCTCTGTTGTGGCTTCTGGATTAGCTTCTACTTCTGCTTGATTCTGACTGAACCAGTACATAAGGATTATGAAAATAAGTCCCATTCCTACTATTGACTTCCAGTCGATTGATTTTTGTTCCATAAAATTTCCCTCGCAAGGGTTGTACTATGGTCCATTAATAGGACCTGTTGATTGATTTTTACACGCTTTCGCGAAAGCGTAATCTCTATAATCTTATTGCTTTCTTGCTGCTGCTGCTGCTACAAATGATTTAAATAAAGGATGTGGATTTGCCACGGTACTTTTATATTCTGGATGGTATTGAACACCGATGAACCATGGATGGTCTTCTATCTCAATAATCTCTACTAATCCTGTTTTAGGATTTACACCTGTAGATTTTAATCCAGCTTTTTCTAGCTGCTCCTTATATTCATTATTATACTCATAACGATGTCTGTGGCGTTCAGAAATCATGCCTGAACCGTATATATCTGACACATTGCCACCGTTTAACTCACAATCCCATGCACCTAGACGCATGGTTCCACCCATATTTGTGATGTTTTTCTGTTCTTCCATAAGTGAGATTACTGGGTTTGCAGTCTTCTCATCCATCTCTACAGAGTTTGCATCTGCAAGTCCTAGAACATTTCTACTATATTCTATAACAGCCATTTGCATCCCTAAACAAATACCAAAAAATGGCATCTTATTTACTCGAGCATAACGTACGGCTTCTATTTTACCTTCTATACCACGTTCTCCAAAACCTGGAGCAACGAGTAATCCATCTAAGTGCGACAACTTGGCGTCAATATTATCAACCTCTAGAAATTCACTATGTATGGATTCTATATTTACTTTTACCTCATTTGCAGCTCCTGCGTGAATAAATGATTCTAGTATAGATTTATAAGAATCTTGTAGTTCTACATACTTACCAATAAGACCTATGGTTACTTCACTTTTAGGGTTCTTATGACGTTGTACAAACTCATTCCAGTTAGTAAGGTCTGGAGCGTTTTGAGAATCTAGATTTAATTCTTCTAGCACTACTTTATCTAGACCTTCTGCAAGCATTTTATTAGGCACGTCATATATAGTCTCTACGTCGATAGATTGTATGACTGCCTCACGACGCACATTACAGAAACGTGCTAGCTTAGTCTTAATTTCTTCAGATAATTCATGCTCTGTGCGGCATACTAGTATATCTGCCTGTACTCCACTCTCCATTAATGTTTTTACACTGTGTTGAGTAGGTTTAGTTTTTAATTCTCCAGCGGCACTTAAATATGGGATAAGCGTTAAGTGAATTACCATCGAATTGTGATCTCCTAATTCCCAACTTAATTGTCTTACACTTTCAATATATGGCAATGATTCTATATCACCTACGGTACCACCTATTTCTGTAATCACGATATCATAGTCACCTGATTTACCAAGAATCTGGATGCGGTGCTTAATCTCATCTGTAATATGAGGAATGACCTGGACTGTCTTACCTAAAAATTCTCCACGTCTTTCTTTTTGAATGACGCTTTGATAGATTCTACCAGTGGTAACATTATTTGCCTGCGATGTATTTACATTTAAGAAACGTTCATAGTGACCTAAATCCAAGTCTGTTTCTGCCCCCCCATCTTCTGTCACATAGCATTCTCCATGTTCATATGGATTAAGTGTTCCTGGATCAACATTGATATAAGGGTCAAGCTTTTGTATAGTTACTCTAAAACCACGCGCTTGAAGCAGTTTTGCAAGAGATGCGGCTATTATTCCTTTACCTAAAGAAGAGGTAACTCCACCGGTTACAAAAATGTATTTTGCATGTGCCATAAACGTGTTCTGAGCTTTTAAAATCAGCTGCAAAAGTAGTCATTTTATGTAGAATTATTGAAAGGAAAAAGGCGAGTATTTTATGACTTTTAATTAGATATACACAATATATTAATGTGTAACGATTGTTATATTAAAATATTGAATGTGCTCTATTGAATGTCTTAACTAGTCTTAAAAAACTCTTGAGATATATAAGTCTCCCATTCTCTTTGTTTAGATAAGAGAAGACCATGATTAGTATCTTTATCATAGCGTCCTTGCATGGACTGCCTATTAGCTTCTATTCTTTTAAAAATATCAAGAATCTCAACCTTATAATTTTGAGAAGGTTGATAATTGTTAAATGCTTTCTTAAGTATACGAGCGTGCAACTCAGAAATATTCCAATGTAATTGCTCGTGTCTTAATAGTTGCGCATCATTTTCTAGTAAATCTTTTTTCCAACTGAGTTGTGGATAAAACTCACTGCGCACATCAAATTTAATAGACACTTGATCACGTATTATTTTTGCAGAGTATCCGTAAGCTATTCCAGAATTAACACTAGCAGCATGATGGGCATCTATAGGTGGTGTACCCATAAAGTCTTCCCATGTTAAAACTGGTTTTTCTTGAAATGTAAACTTCTTCTCTGGAACTAACAGAGTTGTAAATAGAACTGTTATAAGAAGAAGTGACCAGCGCATCATCTATGACCAGTTAAAAGTTATATTCTTAACAATATCTGGATGAAGACTTTGATGTACTGGACAAGTATTTGCGATGCGTTCTAAAATAAGTTGAGCTCGTTTATCACAGTCTCCCTTCATATCTAAAGTCACGTCTATTTGAGAAATACGACGTGGATTTGCTGCCATGGTTTTAGTAACTTGAGCAATACTTCCTTTTAGATCTAATTCCAAATCTCTAGCCTTTATTCCCATCATGGTAATCATACAGCTAGCAAGACCAGTAGCAACGGTATCTGTAGGTGAAAAAGCTTCTCCTTTACCATTATTATCTGTAGGTGCATCAGTCATGAAAGTATTATCGCTTTTTAAGTGCTTACTTTCACATCTTAAATCTCCTAAATAAGTTACCGTAGAAGTCATTAATCTAATTCTTTAATGGTTAAGTCCTCATTATACTGTAAGAGATAAACTGATTCATTATAATAACCTGCCATGAATTTTTTTGAATAGTTAAACTTATTCTCTACTTGAGATGTACTACCATTACTCATTGCACTATCATAAAGATTACCTGCACTTGCATTTCTTAAAATGATGTCCATCGCAACATCAAAACCTCTAGTTGCATAAGCATTAGGCGAGATATTATATTTACGATAATATTTTTTTGAAAATCCATTCTCGGTTCCTGCGTCCTTATTAATACTAGGATATGTATATTTTAAGGAACCTAACCTCATATGAGGTAGATCAAGCTCATCATAATTTTCATAACCAAACATAGTAACATTATGAGACTTTGCTTTTGCAGAATAGTGAGATATCGCGTCTGTAATAAAGCCTTCATTATCTACTGCAAGTATTACCCAATTCTCTTTTTCAGAATCTAGAGCATTGATATAAGTTTGCTTATAAATGTAATTGTCTTTATTAGGCTTCAATTCTTTGGCATTAGGAAATAATGCTAAATATTCATTCTTTAATTCTGGCTTTTTAGCGTCTGCTACTAAAATGATATTTTTACCTTCTGCATTTGCGACTAGGTAATCCATTAGCTTTTGTTTTAAAAGCTCCTGATCTGGCCTGGCTTGAAAAAGATTTTTATATAGACGTACATCCGTATTAGTCAGTGGTGATATGACAGGTATACCATCACCTTTTAATTCTTTAGCAGCTTCTACCACATTTTTTGCTAATAGTGGTCCTACTACAGCAGCATAGCTATTAAAATTGTGCGTGTTAATAATAGAGTTTACTTTGCTAGCACTTTTTTGCGTATCAAAGACATCATAAGAAACCATAATACCTAACGATTGTGCAGAGTCCCTAGCAATGGTCATACCACTATAAAAGTCTAAAGCTATACGAGTTGCAGACTCCTTGCGTAATAACGCATCATCAGATGTCTCTTCTCCTAATTTATTAAGAGATAGCGGTAACATCACGGCAAATCGCTGTGGATTATAATTAGTAATACTATCTAAAAGATTTGCAAATCCAGTGATTTTAGAATCCATGACATTTAACTGTCTTGTATCAGAATTAGGAATTCTAATGTTCATACCTAGTTTTAAACCGTCTTTAATATGAGGATTTAATGCGATTAATGAATCTTCAGTAATACCCGTTAAGTTTTCTAAAGAGTAAATCGTCATTTTTGCAGGTACTTCATAGTTCACAAACTTATTTACCACTGCATTATTTGAATTTGAAATTGAACCATCAATAATTACAGGTGTCATAACCGGTACATTGATAATCATTCCAGGATGAAGATCTTTCATGTCTGGATTTAGAGCTTCTAAGGCTGGAACTTTAATACCATATTTAGTTGCTATACCAAATTTGGTGTCTTTGGACATTATACGATATTTTCCATCTTCTAGAGGAGTATCTGCACTAACAACATCAACAGGTGATGTGACAGTTACCGGTATTTCAACTTCCTCAAAAACAGGAATTTGAATACGATCACCTTTTCTGAGTCCTTTAGAATACAATTCTTTGTTTGCCTCTTTAATATCAAGCTCTGTGACTTCATATTTTCTTGCAATACCATATAAAGTCTCTTTGCGACGCACTTTGTGCTTCTTGTATTCTACAATTTTACGTTGTGTCAATACATTAGAACTTACAGGAATAAGCAGTATAGAACCTTCTTTTAATCCTGATTTAATGTCTGGATTAAGTTGAGTTAATTCTGTAGCATTTATTTTATACTTCCCTATGATACTAAAAACGGTCTCTCCTTTTTGAACGACATGCTGTTTATAGTTCTGAAGGTTGTTGCATTCGCTTTCGCGAAAGCGAAAAAAACAAAGACTATTAAGATTATATTTTTCATATTATTTTATTCCCATTCTATAGTTGCTGGCGGTTTTGAACTGATGTCATACACCACTCTATTAACGCCTTTTACTTTATTTATTATCTCATTACTGGTAGCCTGCAAAAACTCATAAGGTAAGTTTACCCAATCTGCAGTCATACCGTCTGTACTCTCTACTGCTCTTAACGCTACACATTTTTCGTATGTGCGTTCATCTCCCATAACACCTACACTATTTACTGGCAGTAAAATGGCGCCTGCTTGCCATACTTTATCATACAGATCCCATTTTTTAAGATTATTGATAAAAACAGCATCAACTTCTTGTAATATAGCAACTTTCTCTGGAGTGATGTCTCCTAGAATTCTAATCGCTAGTCCAGGTCCTGGAAATGGATGTCTACCTAAAAGGTCTGCAGCCATACCCATTGATGCTCCAACTCTTCTCACTTCATCTTTAAATAATGCTCTAAGTGGCTCAACAATTTTTAACTTCATAAAGTCCGGCAATCCACCTACATTGTGATGTGATTTTATAGTTGCACTTGGTCCGCCAGTTGCACTAACACTTTCTATCACGTCTGGATATATAGTACCTTGTGCTAACCAAGTTACATTTTGCACTTCTTTTGCTTCATCATCAAAAACTTCAATAAACACACGACCTATTGCCTTGCGCTTTAATTCTGGGTCATCTAACCCAGCAAGGGCATTCATAAATCGTGCCGAAGCGTCAACACCTTTTACATTCAAGCCCATTCCTTCATATTGCTGAAGAACCTGTGTATACTCGTCTTTGCGCAGTAATCCATTATTTACAAAAATACAATAGAGATTTTCACCTATTGCTTTATGTAATAACATCGCAGCGACTGAAGAGTCCACTCCACCACTTAAACCTAAGACGACTTTATCGCTACCTACTTTTTCTTGAAGTGCCTCAACGGTTTCTTCTACAAATGCATTAGGTGTCCAATCTGGATTTACATTTGCTATTTTAATCAGAAAATTTTCTAGTAACTGCTTACCATCTGTTGAGTGATAAACCTCTGGATGGAACTGGATAGCATAGGTATCTTCTCCATTAATTTTATAAGCAGCATTTTCAACATCATTTGTACTGGCGAGCAACTCACCGTTAGTCGGTAACTTTTTAATAGTATCACTATGACTCATCCATACCTGACTACCAGTAGAAATACCTTCTAAAAAGGTCTCACCAGCTTTTACATAGGATAAGTTTGCTCTACCATATTCCCTAGTATTAGAAGCTCCTACTTCACCACCATGGAAATGTGCTAGATATTGAGCACCGTAACAAACACCTAATAAGGGTTTTTTACCTCTTACTTCTTTAAGATCGATATGAAAGGCGCTTTCTGAACGCACAGACATAGGACTACCCGATAGTATGATTGCTTTATAATCATCAAGATTAGATGGAACTTTATTAAATGGGTGTATCTCGGAATAGATGTTCAACTCTCGAACTCTGCGCGCAATAAGCTGTGTGTACTGCGATCCAAAATCTAATATTAAAACCTTATCATGTTGCATGTGCAAATTTACTTTTTTATCAGTGAAAGTAAATCTGTAAACAAGACTTTTGTTAACGTGTTTTAAAGATATTTAAGAATCAAGTATTATGATTGAAAATCTTAAATCTAACGGATCAAGATTTTCTTTAAGTTCTTTAATCAAATTTGCCCCCCCATACTCTACATAAAAACTTGAGAAGTTTTCCTGACGTTCTTGTAGACTAGAGTTAGGAAATAACTCTTGTTGTAAAATGGTTGCTCTTTGTAAAAAATCTTTAAGCTTACGCTTTTGAGCTTTTAAAAGTCTTTTCTCAAGATGTTCTAATCCTTTTATTTGTTTGTGCTCTTGTGCAGCAACCGCTCCTTCAAATGAGTGATCTGTTTGTTGAGCGAGTGTATAGATTTCTTTAAATTGATTTTTAAGATGATTTTTTTGAACTGAAAAATCTATTTCAATTTCACTCAACTGTCGGGTTAACTTCTCTTCTAATTGATAGTTTTTGAGAAACAGATCCTGAATTTCTAAATCTAGCTTTTGTATTTTTTTATATTCCTTATGAGAGATGATTAATGCAGAGTTGCGCATCAATAAAATAGGGAATGTAATTTTTTGAGAATTGAAATATTTTCTGAGCTCTAACCAATAAGCCATTTCACCACCACCACCTATATAACAAAGATTAGGTAAAATAGTTTCTTGATATAAAGGACGTATGATTACATTAGGAGAAAATCGTTCTGGAAATTGATTTAATTCTGTTAAGATTTCTTTTTCAGAAAATGTAATTTCTGTATCGACGACTTTATATTGTTCATTTTCAAAAATAATACGTTCTCTTAAATCATCTTTTAGATAAAATAGATTGATCTCACGAGGTGTTACCTGGACTTTGTAATCGGCAGGCCAGTTTTCAATAGTTTCTGAAACACGATGAAAACTAGTTTGATCTAATAACTCTTCTTCAAAGTGTGGTAACATTAAACTTTTAAGATCACTATCATCACCATCAACAATGACTAATCCGTCTGCCCCAAATAATTGATGAGCAAGGAAACGAGTAGCACTTGCAAGATTATCGTGCCCTAGATATGCTGTTTTAAATAGCTCAACTATCTCATGTGCATTTTTGCTAGTACCTAATTGACTTTTAAAAATTTCTAAAACGTCTTTTAAACCATCTGTATTTAACCTACCGACACCACCATTTGCCTCTTTATTCCATACCACTTTCTTACCATGAAATTTAAAATATTGAATTTCTTCAAAGTCATGATCTTCTGTAGCCATCCAATACACCGGAACAAAGTTATAGGACGGATAGGTTACTTTTAATTGCTTACAAAGATTAATTACAGAGATGATTTTATACAAAAAGTATAATGGCCCAGTAAACAAATTAAGTTGATGACCCGTTGTAATAGTAAATGTATTTTCATCCTTTAGTAAATTGATACTATCCAAGGAATTTTGTGCATTATTAAGATCGCTATATTGATTTAATAACGATTTAACAAGAATTTTTCTGACATTAGGCTTCAGATTAAATTCTACTTGCTTCTCTTTAATTTGATCTTGAAAGTTATCTAATCGTGGAAATCTATGGTATAAACTATTTAAGACATCTTTCTCAACCAGATAGTCTTCCATTAATGAAGAGAAATATTTAGAGTCTGGATAAGAAAGTTTTTTTAGGGTCATAGGTTCAAATATAAAACTACAGATGTGAAATAGTTCTTAAAACGAGTATGGTATTAATAGATAATTTAAAAAAACTATCTTCTAAATCTCAAACCCGTAAGAACTTCTTTAATACTTAGTTTTAAATCCTCACCGGCATCATAAATCATTTGTTCATTAGACGGAAATGGTACCGCCCTAGCATTAAGAGTTTGTAAATAATCTTCCTCTACAGCACGCCTATCGCCGTTAACACTACCATAGATATAACTAAAGATAAAAGTGCTTCCTACAGGAAAACGATCTACTAATTGCCCTGTATATTTATTAGTAATAATAATATTAGCATCAATAGAAACTTCTTTTTGTTGGGTACTCTGAAAAATGGTAGCCTTTACTAGTTTGTATTTATCTTTTTTGATGTCATCACCTAGACTGTCTTTTTTTACATTACCACGCTCATCCAATTCGTAATCAAAACCATCTTTGACCTGTTTTTCTCTTTGAAGTTCCTTTTGCAATACTTGCTCTGGAGAAATATTTATATTTCTAAAATGAATATCTAGTCCATAATCATAAAAAACATTTTCATTACGTCGATTATGATATACAGTCCATTTATCATTTAAACCATAAGTTGAAAAATTGAGTAACTCTTCTTCTAATCTTTCTGGTATCACTAATTGAGTATTATTTTTCAGTGAGACTATAATGTAATCAGTTCCTTTTTCTAATGCTTTATCAAGTAGAACTGACGTATCCTTATAATTAGGATTAATGGTATTGAGATATATTAAATCGTCATAAATAGTACGTGCTTGCAAAGTATTTGCAACGTTCAAAGATTTTCTAGCATTGTCTAATAAATGTTCTGATAATGATGTTCTTGCAGCAATAACTTTTTTAGAATAGTCAACCATCTGGAAACTTGCAGATTTACCGGTTTCATAGATTGTTAGAGGTAGTAGCGGTCTTATTATTGATTGCCTATACTGCATATTTAGCAAGGTTTCATAAATAGATTCCAGCACCGCAGGATTAGGATCAGATTGTAGTCTTTTAAGTGCAATCTGATCTTCAGATACCGCTTTCGCGAAAGCGTCTTCCAATAAAACTACGTACTCTTGTTTACGCTTTGCATTCTTATCACTAGCTAAATTGCTAATTGCAATATCTATAGCTTGATCAAAATTACCTGTATTAATAGCAGTTTCTGCTTTTTTAACACTGCTACAGCTAGCCAAAATGATGTATACAAAGAGTAGCGAGTAAATAGTTTTCATCTAGTGCTTAGATTTAGATTCGTATACCGGTAACAATTGATTTGAAACTTCACCGAAACCTATACGAACAGGACCATTTTTACAATAACCTCTCATAGTTACGGTATCAAAGTCGTTTATAAATTTACGCTCTGTGCCATCATTTAATTTAACAGGTCGTTCACCTCTCCAACTCAATTCAAGCATAGACCCATAGGAATCTGGTTTTGATCCAGAAATAGTTCCACTACCCATCATATCTCCACTATTCACTCTACATCCATTTATAGTATGATGAGCGAGTTGCTGAGACATGTTCCAATATAAATGCTTAAAATTTGATTTACAAATAGTTGTAGGCTTACCTTGTTGTGGAGTTATATCAACTTCTAAATGAATATCATAAGTTTTATCCTTACTAGACTTTAAGTAGTCTAAAACAGGTTTTTCCATTTCTGGTCCACTTGTTCTAAAAGGCTCTAGAGCGTCAAGTGTAACTATCCATGGTGAGATGGAACTAGCAAAATTCTTTGCCAAGAAAGGACCTAGAGGTACATATTCCCATTTTTGAATATCTCTAGCACTCCAATCATTAAAAACAACCATACCAAAAATGTAGTCCTCTGCCTCTTCAACACTTATAGGTTGCCCCATATTATTAGCGTCTGTTGTAATAAAAGCCATTTCCAATTCAAAATCTACTAATTTTGATGGACCAAAAATTGGTTGATCACTACCGGCCGGCATTGTTTGACCTTGAGGTCTATGGATAGGTATTCCTGACGGAATAATAGTACTTGATCTACCATGGTATGCTACTGGCATATGAAGCCAGTTAGGAAGTAAAGCGTTATCAGGATCTCTGAACATAGTTCCAACATTAGTTGCATGTTCTTTACTACTATAAAAATCTGTATAATCCCCAATTAAAACAGGTAATTGCATTTCAATTTCATCCATATTAAAAATAATACGGTTTCTATGCTCTTTATTGTCCCTAAGAAGAGGGTTTTCTGAATCAAAAATATCTCCAATGCGATTACGAACTAGACGCCAGGTTTTCTTACCATCAGAGATAAAATCATTTAGAGTATCCTGCATGAACATGTCATCAGTAAGGGGGGGTACGCCATCAAAATAACCCATTTCCTGTAAAGCACCTAAATCAATAGCCCAGTCACCTATTCGGGTTCCTATAGTTATTACATTATCTCTTGTTAAAAACACCCCCCCAAATGGGATGTTCTGAATTGGAAAATGAGAATCGCTGCTATAGCCTATCCATGATTTTCTATTTGGGTCATTAGTTTGAAGTGGCATATTATTAATTTATATCCTGTTAAAAAATACTAGCCAAATATATCATATTCATAACGTTTGCAAAGAGCAATGATTTATTTTTGTTTCAATCTTAACTATAAAAAATATGAGTTACAACGATAAAGAGATTTTTGACTTAATTCAGGATGAACAAGTAAGGCAAAAACGGGTTTAGAATTAATAGCTAGCGAAAATTATGTGAGTAATGATGTACTTGCCGCTGCTGGATCTATTTTAACAAACAAGTATGCTGAAGGTTATCCAGGAAAAAGATATTATGGAGGTTGCGAAATTGTTGATCAGATTGAGAATATAGCAATTGAAAGAGCTAAAGAACTTTTTAATGCAGAATATGTTAATGTTCAGCCTCACTCCGGTAGTCAGGCTAACACAGCTGTTTTTCATGCGTGCTTAAAACCAGGTGATAAAATTTTAGGCTTTGATTTATCCCATGGTGGACACTTAACACATGGATCACCCGTAAATTTCTCTGGTAAACTTTATAACACTTCCTTTTATGGAGTCGAAAGAGAAACTGGTTATTTGAATTATGATAAGATTCAATCAATCGCAGAAAAAGAGCTGCCAAAATTAATAATTGCAGGGGGGGCATCTGCTTATAGTAGAGAAATAGATTATAAGAGGTTTCGAGAAATAGCAGATAGTGTAAATGCTATATTATTAGCAGATATAGCTCATCCTGCGGGACTCATCGCCAAAGGAATATTACAAGATGCAGTCGTACATGCACATATTTGTACCAGTACAACTCATAAAACTTTAAGAGGTCCTAGAGGTGGTATTATAATTATGGGTAAGGATTTTGAAAATCCATTTGGCGAAAAGCTAAAAAATGGTAATCTTAAAAAAATGTCTTCCCTGCTCAATAGTGGAGTTTTCCCTGGTAATCAAGGAGGACCTTTAGAACATATAATTGCTGCTAAGGCAATCGCATTTAAAGAAGCTTTATCCGACGATTTTTTGCATTACATGGTTCAAGTAAAAAAGAATGCTGAAACTATGGCTGCAGAATTCATCAAAAGAGATTACAAAATAATTTCAGGAGGTACTGATAATCATATGATGTTAATTGATTTAAGAAATAAGAATATCACTGGTAAACAGGCAGAAGAGGCTCTCGGTAAAGCTCATATCACAGTAAATAAAAATATGGTGCCGTTTGATGATCAATCACCATTCGTTACTAGCGGAATTAGAATAGGAACAGCGGCAATTACTACAAGAGGTTTGGTAGAGTCTGACATGTCTAGCATAGTAAAGCTAATCGATAAAGTAATATTAGATTCTGAAAACAAACATTCTATTAGTGAATGTAAAGAATTAGTAAATAATTTAATATCAGATTTCCCACTATATAAGGTTTAGTAAGGA
>NZ_BBMK01000004.1 GCF_000755285.1 Nonlabens ulvanivorans
GACTAGGGTGGTGATCGTTTCGAGATTTTGAACAACAGCTGTTAAATCTAACGTTGTTGTCAATCCATTTTCATCTGTATATTCTAGTCCTGTTTGTGAGGCATTTAAACCTAGCGAGGTAAGTGACTCTATAAATGATGTATCAATAATTGTCTGGTTACCTAACTCATCAGTATAAGTATAAGTACCATCGGTATTATCAACTAGTGTAGAGATACTAGTGTCTGCTATAGTTACAATATTTCCAGCAGCATCCGAAAATGTATAAGAGCCATCTGCATTATCAATTAATGAAACATTTGATGCCAGTCCAACTAGTTCATCAATAGCATCTTGAACATTCATTGCCGCAAGGCCCGACGTCGCATTATTATAAGGATTAGCTGCTGCATTAGTATCTATTAAAACAATACCACCATTATCATTTGTAAAAGTGTAAGTACCATCGTTATTATCTATTAGAATACCACCATTACAAAGGCTTTCCCAGTTATTACTTCGATATTGAAATAAACAGTTTTGAGAAGTGTTGTAAACGATAGCACCGTTAAGTGGTAGAATGGCAGCCATTTCTGCATTTGTTATTCTAGTAACGACTAACACCGTTTCAGAGCTTTCCAATTCTAAAATCGAAAAAGGATCAATGGTATTAGGGTTACTACCTATTTTAACTTGTGCTACTGTAAGCGCACTCGTTAAAAAGAATAAAACACATAATAAATTCAATAAAAATTTCATAATAAAAAATTAACTTCAGGCAAAAATCATGTATTCCTTAATTAACTAACAATACGACTAATATCTATCTCAAAATTTAGACGAACGACTTTATTAAACGCTATAATACATACATATATGCATTATTGATCCATGTGTGAAACTGACTTCAGTATTTCTATTTACTCATTATTCACGCTTTCGCGAAAGCGAAACAAAAACCAAAAGCATAAAAAAACAGCTTATTCCTAGTAAGGAATAAGCTGTAATTACTTTAAACAATTTTTAAATTATACTACTACAGCATCTGTCTCATTTCTAAAGACAATTTGATTCTCAAAAGCATCTATCAGTACAATGCTTTCTGTTGAAATCTCACCAGATAAAATCTGTTTTGAGAGTTCATTGAGAACATTTTTTTGAATTACTCTTTTTACAGGTCTAGCTCCATATTGTGGATCATAGCCTTGTATAGCAAGTAGTTCAATCGCTGCTGGTGTAGCATCAATTGTAATACCTTGTAGGGCTAACATTTTAGTAACACCTTTTAACTGTAAACCAACAATTTGCTGAATCTCCTTTTTTGTGAGTGGCGTAAACATCACAATATCATCAATACGGTTGATAAACTCTGGTCTGACTCGTTGTTTTAAAGCTACTAAAACTTCTTTTTTAGTTTCTTCAAGCAATTCATCGGTTACTGAGTTTGCCTTTTCAAAGCGATCTTGAATTAAATCTGCTCCCATGTTAGAGGTCATAATGATAATCGTGTTTTTAAAATCGGCAACGCGTCCTTTATTATCCGTTAATCTTCCTTCATCAAGTACTTGTAATAAAATATTAAACGTATCTGGATGTGCTTTTTCAATCTCATCTAATAAGACTACGCTATAAGGTTTTCTTCTCACGGCTTCGGTAAGTTGTCCTCCTTCATCATACCCAACATATCCTGGAGGCGCACCTACAAGTCTACTTACGCTATGACGTTCTTGATATTCGCTCATATCTATTCTAGTCATAGAGTTTTCATCGTTAAATAGATAATCTGCTAGGGCTTTTGCAAGTTCTGTTTTACCGACTCCAGTAGTTCCTAAAAAAAGAAAAGAACCGACGGGCTTTTTTTTGGTCTTGCAAACCAGCACGACTGCGTCGCACAGCATCACTAACAGCGATAATCGCTTCTTGTTGACCTACAACACGTTTATGTAATTCATCCTCTAACTTCAATAATTTGTCACGTTCACTTTGAAGCATTTTAGTTACCGGTATGCCGGTCCATTTTGCAACCACCTCTGCAATGTCATCATAGGTAACTTCTTCTTGTATTAAGGATTTACCCGTGTCGTTAAGCGCAACTTCTTTTTGTAATTTATCAAGTTCTTCTTGAGCTTCTTTAATTTTCCCATAACGCAATTCTGCTACTTGCCCATAATCTCCATCACGCTCTGCACGTTCTGCTTGTTGTTTATAGTTTTCTATGTCACTTTTTGCATTTTGTATGGCATCTACAATATCTTTTTCGTTAACCCATTGTGCGTTAATCTCGTTACGAGATTCTTTAAAATTAGCAAGCTCACTATGTAATGCTTTTAACTTTGATTCATCTTTCTCACGTTTAATCGCCTCGATTTCAATTTCTAATTGCATGATCTTACGATCTAGCACATCTAATTCTTCAGGCTTTGAATTGATTTCCATACGCAACTTTGCAGCAGCTTCATCCATTAAGTCAATGGCTTTGTCTGGTAAAAAGCGATTTGTTATATAACGTTGCGATAATTCTACTGCACCTATAATAGCCTCATCCATGATGCGTACTTTATGATGCGTCTCGTATTTATCTTTTATACCTCGTAAAATAGATATAGCACTTTCGGTATCTGGTTCGTCTACCAGTACACGTTGAAATCTTCTTTCGAGCGCTTTATCTTTTTCAAAATATTTTTGGTATTCATCTAGGGTAGTGGCTCCTATGGCGCGCAGTTCTCCACGTGCTAGCGCAGGTTTTAAAATATTGGCTGCGTCCATGGCGCCTTGTCCACCACCAGCACCTACTAGTGTATGTATCTCATCGATGAATAAAACGATATCACCAGACTTTCAGTTACCTCTTTAATAACAGCTTTTAAACGTTCTTCAAATTCACCTTTATATTTTGCACCAGCGATTAATGCGCCCATATCTAGAGAGAATATTTGTTTATTCTTAAGATTATCTGGGACATCACCAGCAACAATTCTATGTGCAAGCCCTTCTGCAATGGCAGTTTTACCTACACCTGGTTCTCCTACTAACATAGGATTGTTTTTAGTACGTCTTGAGAGAATCTGTAAAATACGTCTGATCTCTTCATCTCTTCCTATAACAGGATCTAGTTTTCCCTGGTCAGCAAGTTGGTTAAGGTTTTTAGCATATTTATTAAGACTATTATAAGTCTCTTCTGCACTGGCGCTGGTTACACGACTGCCTTGTCTCAATTCCTCAATGGCTTTTTCTAACTGACTTTTTGTGATACCTTGATCTTTAAGAATACGTGCTGCTGTAGATTTTCCATCAAATAGTGAGAGTAGTAAATGTTCTAAACTTACGTATTCATCTTCCATTTTTGTAGCGATGCTCATAGCATTGTTTACGGTTTTTGAAGCATCTCTAGATAGTTGTATTTCACCACCATCTACCTTAGGTAAAGCCGTTAGACTACTGTCTAAAAGTTGAATAACTAATGCAAGGTTTACATTTAATTTTTTAAAGATAAATGGAAGTACATTCTCATCTATCTGTATCATACCTTTTAAAAGGTGCAGGTTTTCTATAAATTGATGACCTGATTCTTGTGCAAGTTGTTGCGCTGCCTGGAGCGCTTCTTGCGATTTTATGGTAAGTTGATTCATGTTCATTACTGTTTTATTTATTTCTTTTAAAGCGTCAAATGTCGTACCTATTACAAATATTGCCAAAAAGTCATATAAAACGCAAATAAATACGACAAACTGTCTGTTAGTAAATCATTAGCGCGATTTAATTGTTACATCCCTTATCTTTGTAATTTAGTAGTGGAATGTATTAGATTCTGCTTTACGCGAAAGAGATAATTAATAAATATACAACATGGGATTGTTAGATAAGTTGTTTAAATCACAACGAGATATTGCAAAAGATGAAATTCAAGAAGGATTGCCATGGCAAATGCTTGAGTCTGAAGATCAGTTGAATAACTTGATCGCAAATTCAAAAAGAATTCCTAAGGTGATTTTTAAACACAGCACAAGATGCGGGATTTCTAGAATGGTACTCAAAAATTTTGAAGCTGGTTATTCTTTAAAAGAAGAAGAAGCTAGTTTTTACTTATTAGATCTATTGAATAATAGAGAACTAAGTAATACCATTGCTAGTAAATTAAATGTGATGCATCAATCGCCGCAAATCATTATTATTGATAATGAGGAGATTATACATACAGATTCCCATCACGGAATCGATATTAAAAGAGTAGAACAATTAATAAAAAAAGATAATTAATATGAGGTTTAATAAATTACTGATTCTTACTATCGCGGTAACCTTGTTTTCTTGTAAAACAAATGTTTTTACCGGTAAGAAGACACTTAATTTTATGTCTAATAGTCAGTTGTTTCCAATGGCTTTTAGTCAGTATGGAGAATTTCTTAATACTAATAAGGTAGTTACTGGTACAGCAGACTCTGAAATGATCAATCGCGTCGGTAGTAAGATAAAAGTCGCTTCTCAACGCTGGTTGAATGCGTTAGGTGAAGAGCAATATTTAAATGATTATGCATGGGAATATAACCTAGTTGATGATCCTACTGTTAATGCATGGTGTATGCCAGGTGGAAAGATTGTATTTTATACAGGTATTTTACCTATTTGTCAAGATGAAACAGGTGTTGCTATAGTAATGGGACACGAGGTTGCACACGCACTAGCAGATCATGGAGCACAACGTATGAGTGCTGGACAAGTTCAAGCGCTAGGAGCTGTAGGTGTTGCTGTCGGTGGACAGTTAGGTGGTCTTAATGAAGGAACTCAACAAATTTTAAATCAAGCTTATGGTATAGGTTCACAAGTTGGTGGTATGTTGCCATTCTCAAGATCTCATGAAACTGAGGCAGATAAAATAGGTTTATACCTTGCAGCAATTGCCGGTTATAATCCAGATGCAGGTTCTGAATTATGGGAAAGAATGAAAGCTAACAGTGGTGGAGAAGCACCACCTGAGTTTATGAGTACGCATCCATCTAATGATAGTCGTATTGCTTTCTTAAAAGAGCTAGCACCACAAGCTAAAGCTGAAGCTCGTAAATATGGTGTGACAAGTTTCAAATAAACGCTCGTTTTTACATACATTTAAAGGGTTCTTAATAGAACCCTTTTTTTATGAAAAATACTTTACCTAGAGGTCACAAAAAATTACTACACGCTTGGGCATTTTATGATTGGGCAAATTCTGTTTATTCCCTGGTAATCACCAGTGCTATATTCCCCCCCATATTCTATTCGGCAGTTAGTAAAAAAGCGTATGAAGAAGGTAACGTGCCCACATTTCTCAAAGAAGTTAATAATGAGAATATCATATTTGTAACCACTGCAATTGCATTTTTAGTTGTCAGTATATTGTCTCCTATCTTATCTGGTATTGCAGATTATTCTGGGCAAAAAAACGATTCATGCAGTTCTTTTGCTACTTAGGTGCGTCTTGCTGTATCGGATTGGCCTTTTTTAGTTTTGATTATTTGTGGTTTAGTCTCGTCATGTATTTTCTCGCTTTGATAGGCTTTTGGGGAAGTCTCGTTTTTTATAATAGTTATTTACCGGATATCGCTTTACCACATCAACAAGATATTACTAGTGCTAGAGGTTTTTCATTAGGCTATATAGGTAGTGTTATTTTGTTAGTGTTTTGTTTAGCTATGAATGAATTTGGTCTTTATCCTGAAAGTGGCTATTTATTAGGACTTGATGCCGTACAAATGTCATTTATTCTAGTAGGAGTCTGGTGGATGGGATTTGCACAATATACATATGCTTATTTACCTTTAGGAAATAAAAAGGACACCAGTGAGGTTAAAAACATTTTTACAAATGGTTTTAAAGAGTTACATAAAATCTGGGATCAACTAGGTGATAATATACAAATGAAACGTTATCTAGCTGCATTTTTTGTTTACAGTATGGCAGTCCAAACAGTGATGCTGGTCGCAACCTACTTTGGTACAGAGGAAGTACAATGGGAAGAAGGTGGCGCAACAATGGGATTAATTGTTTCTATATTACTCATTCAGATAGTGGCTATTGCTGGAGCATTTATAGCGAGCAAATTATCTAACTATTATGGGAATATAAAAGTGCTTATAGGTATCAACATGATATGGGTAGCTATATGCATTTATGGATATTTTGTGTATTCACCGATGGAATTTTATCTAACAGCGGCAGCTGTTGGATTTGTTATGGGTTCTATTCAATCGCTTTCGCGAAGTACGTTTTCTAAAATGATACCAGAAGGTAATCCAGATACTGCTTCTTATTTTAGTTTCTATGATGTGGCCGAGAAGATAGGAATCGTAATAGGTATGACTATTTTTACACTAGTAACACAATGGAGTGGTTCTATGCGAGGTAGTATATTATTTCTAGTGGTGTTTTTTGGAATAGGAGTCCTTTTACTTTTAAGAGTTCCTAAGGTTAAGACGGCGCCAATAGATTAATATATATTCCATAAAAATTGATGTATTATGTATTATGGTTTCCTACGTACGCCTTCTAATAAATCTTGATGTAAGGTATCTTCATCATCTGATCGATGCAATACTGATATATCACCTGTAGATTCTAAAACAACAGCTTCTACCTGATCAAAGCTCATGACATTTGCCTCTCTTAACTTGGCAATGATTTGTTCTTTTTCAATTCGGGCGTGTTTTAAATTTTCATTTAAAATTTGATTACCATCCATTAATAACAATGGCTTATTTGAGGTGAGCTTTTTAATACTAGGTAATACTCTTTGCAAAAACGAAAAGATAAATGTTAAAAATAATAGGGCGGCAATAGCGGTAACTCCATGTACTACTGTTGTGCTAGATGTGAGCGTAGCAGATATGATACTACCTATAGCAATTGTAAAAGCAAAATCATAAGCAGTAAATTTTGCAAATGATCTTAATCCAACGAGACGAGTTATTATAATAATGGCAATAAATAATAAAAAGCTTGCAGCTAGTGTTGTAAGTATTGGGTCGTCTGATTGATAAATCCAGTCCATAGTATAGTTTTATGTGAATAGTTAATGGTTATGTTATAAAAATAAAAATATGTAAGGATGATTAAGTGAGTATTATGTTAAATCATTATAGATAATTGATTTGCTTCAAATAAAAACTAAAGGGTTGACTTAATGTCAACCTTTAGTAATAATGATTTTGGTCAATCTGTTTGATTACACAAAAATATTATTAGACTCTAATGTAGTCATTGTTGTAGACCTCGTATCTGATGTATGTAGAAGCTCATCTAATTTCTGTTTCCAGCTATGAGCTAGCGCTATTTCACCATCGAGCTGTGAGCTATCTTCATCATTATATAGTTCAAAATAATCTATGATGGTATGATGCGAGGTGTAGAATACTAATCTAACACGCTCTGTTAGTTCATAACTTGATTTACCATTAATTATACGTTTAGAGTCTTTTACCACTTGACAAGTAGAAATTTGATTCAATTTCACTTTTTTAACGATTTCAGTATCATCGTTATTAGTATAAAAATAAAGGTAATTATAGTTACTGTCTAGACCTAGAGCAAAGCTATTATGAACTTCATGATCTGCTAGAACTCTATTGTCGTTTTGAAGTTTAGTTTCAAGAATTGTCTTTAGTAAGTTTGCTTTTTTCTTTGCTTTACCGTTAATAATTAAAAAAGGTAATACGCATATGATTATAAGTGTGATTGAAATAATCAACATTGATGTTTCCATGATATGAAATGTTTGATAATATAAATAATCAGCTGGCCAACATTATGTAAATAATGAAGCTTGCTATAATGTTAGAAAAATGAATTATTTAATTACCAAAAAGTATGGAACGGGAATATTAAAGCCTTTTTAAAAGAGTTCTTAAGAAATAAATAATCAAATAAAGACAAATGATTTCTATCTGTCAGGCATAATTGCTTGCTTCTATTTAAAAGACTATTTAGTATTAATTTTTGCTGATTTGTAGGGTTAGAATAACCATCAACAGTTATAGTAGAGATGACTAACTCTGTTTGAGAATCAATTACAAACAGTTTTGTGATGTTGGATTTTTGTTGAACAGTAGATTCTGTATGCAACGATGTCCCATAGGAAAAGTCAGAAAACGAAACTTCGTGAGCATTTGATGTTCCTATCAATAGAAAAGCAAAGACTAAATAGCAGAATATTTTTTGAATCGTTTTCATCCTAAATTTTACACTTGTCTTAAAGAATCTAGATCAGCTGTTTGTCTTTAAGAACATCACAAATGAAAAATAAATAAATGA
The DNA here is from genome assembly GCF_000755285.1 of Nonlabens ulvanivorans. Taxonomy (GTDB): domain Bacteria; phylum Bacteroidota; class Bacteroidia; order Flavobacteriales; family Flavobacteriaceae; genus Nonlabens; species Nonlabens ulvanivorans_A. Next base: position 8,260 of record NZ_BBMK01000004.1, read on the forward strand.
GTTCTATGATAATATTTCGTTATTTTTTTAAGCAGTCGTCATTAATTTCTATCCAGTAATTATCAGGATCTTGAAAGTACACTTGTTGAATTCCATCCTTACGTATGTAATCGTTAAAAGTCGAACCAGGCCAGTCTGAATATTCAATATTCATTTGTTTTAACTGCAGCACAAAGGCCTCAAATTCAGGTGTAGACAATGCAAAATGAACTGCTTTATTTGTTTTAATTACAACTTCTGGTCGCGGTATTAAATGTAATTGCATACCATATCCTATGGAAAGCCATCTAGTTAAAGAATTAGAAGCTGTGTTCTCAATCTCTTTAAAATTAAATACTTTTTGATAAAACAATACAGATTTATCTACATCCTTAACAGACAATGCGATGTGATTGATAAAGAATTTTGACATGAAAAATAATATTCTTTTAAAGCTAACTGATTTCTATAATTACTCTTCAACTTGCGTGTATCCAGCTAATCCATGTAAACACTTTATAATTTGGTTGCCACCAGGTTCTCCTGCGTGATAGTGATATCCTCTGATTTCATCCGAATGTCCACCACACTCATCTAAATCTGTAGGTTGATGGCCTTGTTCATCTAACATTGAATAAATACCAAATCCATCAATAGCATAACCAATAATGGACGAATGTAAATCTGTTTGAGAAACTTCTTTTGTGGATCCTGTAGCGGCATGATAATGATAACCGCCATGTGGATTTACATGGCCACCATGATCATCTAATGGGGCTATAGTATGTGCTGCAAGGATGGCGTCAGTAGGAGCAGGCGGATCATAATTAACGCCATTAAAAGCAACACCTATAGCACTTCTCCCAAAGCTTTGAGAAGTGTTAAGATAAACTGGTGTTACTGGTATTACATAAGTGGTGACTTGATCTTTAAAATATTCTGGTAAGCATTCTACACAATAATTTTGATAGGCTTCTTCAACATCTGGCTTTGCAGCTGCTAGACAACCTTCTTTTGTGTCTGTATATTTCACAGTTCCATCTTCACGGTAAAGTTTCCATTTATCATCATTATAAAAATCATTTAGACTAGCTATAAAATGACCTGATACATCATAGACTTTACCACCATCAAACCATATTCCTGCTTTATCATCTGTATCAGTAATTAGATTTGGACACCATGGACCCATTAGATGCTCTGTTGCTTGTGAGTTGGTTTTGAAAACATAACAAAGTGTTTCAACACCATTCAAATTGATCAATTGTTTTTGAATACCATCAATCATATTTTCTGAAATGAAATAATCTGTATTTACAGGAACAACCTTGATATCATGATTAACCTCTTTTGATAAATCCTTATCGCTATTGGCTGGTTTAGGAGGTCTATTACCTGGATTTGTCTCTGCAGTATTTAATTCTTGTAAGGTTAAAAAGCCATCTTGATCTGTATCTATATTTTTAAAATCACTAGATATCGGTCCTTGAGCTTCTTCTTTAGATAATCGACCATCGTTATCACGATCCATTTCTGTAATCAATTGCGCTGGTGATGGTTTGTTGTCTTTAGGTAAGTTAGAATCGCCATGTTCTTGATTTGATTTACAAGAAAGTAAAACAAATAATAGGAAAAATAAGTAGATATAAGACTTCATAAGGTTGATGATATTTATTTGAGACTTAGCCATATTGAATTAGTTTAAAATTACTAAACTATTATGGAGTAGCTATCATTTTTAAAAAAACAAAACCCTACCAACACATGTCAGTAGGGTTTTAAATTCTTTAAAATAAATAATATGCTAGAGTAGTGGACTACTACTAGAATAAACCTTCATTCTTATTGTTGAAGTAATTAAAATCATGATTGTTTTCAATCTTTAATAAAGACTGATAGATCATTTTAATCACATTTTCTACATCATCCCTATGTACCATTTCAACCGTAGTGTGCATATAACGCAATGGCAATGATATCAACGCACTAGGGACACCACCATTAGAATAAGCGAACGCATCAGTATCTGTACCGGTAGAACGTGATGTTGCACGACGCTGGTATGGGATATCATTTGCATCTGCAGCATCCATAATCAGGTTACGCAGGTTATTTTGTATAGCTGGCGCATAAGCTAGTACTGGACCTTTACCTATAGCAGCCTCACCATTTGATTTTTTATCAATCATAGGTGTAGTCGTATCATGCGTTACGTCAGTTACGATAGCTACATTAGGCTTGATAGTTTGTGTAATCATTTCTGCACCACGCAATCCTATTTCTTCTTGAACAGAGTTGGTCACATAAAGGCCAAAGTCTAATTCTTGTTTGTTTTCCTTTAATAGACGTGCTACCTCTGCAATCATAAAACCACCCATACGGTTATCTAATGCACGACATACAAATTTGTTTTTATTCAATACAAAAAACTCATCTGGATAAGTGATTACGCATCCTACATCTACACCTAGTGCAAGAACTTCATCCTTTGTCTCACAACCAGTATCTATAAAAATGTTATCTGGTTTAGGCGGTTGTTCTTTTGCACGCGAACGTGTATGAATTGCTGGCCAGCCAAAAACGCCAGTCACAATTCCTTTCTTAGTATGAATATTTACTTTTTTAGAAGGCGCAATCTGGTGATCTGATCCACCATTGCGCACCACATAAATCAGTCCATCGTCTGTGATATAATTCACATACCACGATATCTCGTCTGCGTGCCCTTCTATAACCACCTTAAATTTTGCATCAGGATTAATTACACCTACCGCAGTACCATAATTATCTGTAATGAACTCATCGACATATGGTTTAAGATAATCCATCCACACTTTCTGACCATTCCATTCATATCCAGTAGGTGACGCCGTGTTTAGGTATTTTTCTAGAAAATCTAGAGATTTTTTATTTAAAATGCTTTCTTGAGCCATGTGATAAAATTTAGTTTGTGAAGATAATAAACACCTACATAAATCGCTATTAATAGACAGCTTTCTTATTTTTGGAATGCTTTTGGCAATTACCATTTTATGATCAATAAGATAATTATTATAATACTAGTATCGTTGGGTTCCGCTTTCGCGAAAGCGCAAACAACACCTACCACATTGCCAGTAAAAACAGATACGGTACAAACGCCGCAATACTTCTTTATAGATGGTGATTCTTTAAGTGCCATAGAACTGGATCGTGTGATGTTATTACAATCCTTAAAATTTGATAGTAGATACGAGAACATACGCTATCAAATCATTAAACGTAAGGTTAAGAAAGTATGGCCTTATGCAAAACTAGCTGCAGAACGACTAACAGAACTGGACCGCAGACTAGCTTCACTAGAATACGAAAGCGATAAAAAGAAGTATACAAAAATAGTACAGCGCTATGTAGAGGAAGAGTTTACGGCAGAACTTAAGAAACTAACCACTACCGAAGGACAAATTTTAATTAAGCTATTGCATCGCCAGACTGGTATGACCACTTTTGAACTTTTAAAGCAATTGCGTAGTGGCTGGAGTGCCTTTTGGTTTAAAAATGCGGCAAGCCTTTTTGATATTGATTTAAAAGCAGAGTATAGCCCAGAAACCAATATCGAAGATTTTTATATAGAAGATATCTTGCTCAATGAGTTTAAAAAAGAAACTCTTGAAGAGCAAGCACCTGCCATAGAATACGATTATTTTAAAGGTCGTACTGCGTGGAATGAGTATGAAGATAACTTACCATCAGACTATGATTCTATACAACTGGCAGAGCGCGCTAGGATACGTAAAGAATATCTCGAAAAAAAGGCCAAAGAAAACGAGAAGAAACGTAAAAAACTAGAGCGCAAAAGACGTCGTGCGAGTAAGCAGTGATCATGTGCGTGGTTTATCGTTTGATAAAGTTTTACATCTTTTTAATAGACCATGCCCACCAAATTAATAATGGATGGATCACTAACAATCTTACCCATGCAATCCATGGTGCAATGCAAAAAGTACCTGCACAACTACCTTGTTGTATAAAATAAACATGGGATATAGTAAAGGCTAGTAACATGGTTATAGTAATGTAAACAGCAACTAATCGAGTTTTTTTAACTAAAGCAAGTATTGCCACTAGCAGTTCAACAGCACCAGCGAGATAATTAATGATTACTTTATTACCCAGCCATTCTGGTATGACTTCTAGATATAAATCTGGTTGTACAAAGTGTAAAATACCAGCAACGGTATATAACATGATGAATGAGTAGAGTAGTAACTTATGGATCATGTAAGTTTCCATTTATAGTCGGTATGGACTTTCTTTAGAATTAAGAAGAATGGAATCCACCAAATAAAGTCATTTGTGATTAAGGTATATATAAATTCAAAAGGCACGACATCTTGTAAATAATTAAAGATAAACCCTAAAGGGCCAAAAATTTTACCCAAAAATCCTACGGCTACAATAGGCCAGTGCCGCATTGGGTTATAACTAGCCCACCAGTACCCAAGACCATAAACACCGATAACCATTCCCATACCTTGCCACACCATTGGGTGATTTAAAGGTTCCATACCTACTAGTTCAAAGAAGTGATTAGGAAATAAAACGACCCATGCACCCCAAATAAGGTTATAGATAGCGGCTAGTTGTAAGGTAAGTTTCATGATCTTTTTTGTGTAAGTCCTTTAATACATAAATTCATTACACTAATCTAATTATGAAATGTTTTTTCTATAAGTACGCCTGCGTTTGTGCAGGATTGGGTCATAGTTTTTCCATGATGCTTGTACTGCTAGATTATCTTCAAGTTCTGGATTAGTCTCACATAAACTTATACCGTAATCTATAAAATTTTGCGTGATGTTTCTAAACATCAATGCGGTAACACCTTTACCTTGATACTCTGGATCTATACCAATAAGATAAAAAGCAGCTCTATCATTCTTCTTTTTAGCTTTTAATAAATGTAAAAAGCCTAATGGAAATAGTTTACCGTTTGCTTTTTGCAAAGCTCTAGAAAAAGAAGGCATTGTAATCGCAAAACCTATGAGCTTATCGTTTTCATCTACTACTAATTCTAGGTAGTCTGGGTTAATAAACGATAAATATTTTTCTTTATAAAGATCAATTTGGTATTGCTGAATGGGTACAAAAGTGACTAGTTGACTGTAAGTCTTATTTAATAAATCAAACATGTCATCTACATAAGGTAGAATCTCTTTAGTTGATTTGAACTTAAGAGTTTTCAACTTATAACGTCTTCCTATAATATCTGCAAACTTGTTTATTTTTTCTGGTATAGGATTGGGCGGTTTAAATTTAAATTCTACCCATTCTGCAGCTTTCTCATATCCTAACTGCTCTAGATGCTCTTTATAATAAGGATCATTATACCATGTGATCATGGTGCTTAACTCTTCAAATCCTTTAATTAATAAACCAGCTTTGTCCATGTTAGAAAAGCCTACTGGACCTTCTACATATTCCAGTTCTTTTTCTTTTCCAATTTGATGTACTTTGTCTAGTAAGGCTTTTGTAACCTCTATGTCATCAATCATGTCTAACCAGCCAAAACGCATTTTTGATTTGCGCTGCTCATTAATTTCTACATAATTAATGATAGCAGCAATACGCCCTACAATCTTTTTACCTTTATATGCTAGAAAAAGCCAGCAGTCTGCATTTTTAAAAACTTGATTCTTTTCAGGATCAAAGTTTGACATTTCGTCATTGACGATAGGCGGTACATAATAGATGTTGTCTTGATACAGCTCTTGCTGGAATTTGACAAACTTTTTGATATCAGCTTTTGCTGTAATTTGTTTGACTTCAATCATAGTAGATTCCTAGAAATCGATTTTTTTCTTTTTTTCTTTTTTGGATTTTCTACCGCTATCGTCACCAGTACCTTTCAAGTTCTTTTTCTGGCTTATAGTTTCATCGTCTTTATGAAAGTCAAAACGGTAAGACATTCCAACATTTGCTTGAAATACAGATGGAGTATCTTTAAAGTTGAATGTTGCACTTGCGTCTACCTGCCAGTCTTTAGTGATTAAATAAGCTAATCCACCACGTCCTAAATCATCACTATAAAAATCTGATTTAAATCCTTGATACTCTCCAAAAACAGCCCATCGTCCGTTAATACTATGTGTCATCGTTAATATCCATTCATAAGAAGGGTAGTCAGTGGTAACTCGATCTACGATTAAATTAGTCACAAAAACCCATTGACCCCCCCAATTGTTTTGAGTAATTAATTCAAATCGTGGAGAAAAAGTAGGATCGTTAGGCGGCGTTAACAAATTACTGTCTGACAAATCAATGTTAGCACCTGCATAAACGGATATAGCTGGAACAAAATCTCTCCAGTTCAATCTATTATTAGCTTTCCAACTCATGATATTTACTTTTTTCTCTCCAAAGAATTTCAAAGGATCAAAGACCAAATATTTAGCACCAATAGTACTTCTAGAAAAATTAGAGAAACTACTATCAACATTGCCAAAACCTCTATTATCCATTTGATTTACAGAAGCAAAGCTACCTATGAAAGAAAATTCAAGTCGTTCCATAAATGCACCATAACGTAGTTGCATACTTAATCCGGTATAATCTCTTTCATAGCGTTGTAAATCATGTTGTTCTGTTCGATAGAATAGATTTCCTTCTATTTGAGCAACACCTTTACCTACCGCAAATGCGCCTTGAGATAAGCCTGGATTGTTAGTATTAATTGTTTCTGTGTATTGCGCCGTTGCCATTACACTTAATAAGCATAGGGACACAAATAATAATTTTTGCATAAAAGCAGTCATAAAATGATTCCTTAAAAGTTCAAATTTAAGATATATTAAAGAGTAATAATAAAATGACTTTTTAATTTTACTTAAAATTACTTCTATTGAAACTTTTACAAGTCATACTTATTGTTCTAGTAATCTACGTATCTGTACGATTAATATTTAAATATTATGGTGCTAATATCTTAAAATGGTTAGGTAAAAAAGGCGATGCAGCGCATGTCCCGTAGCTTTGAGAAGCGTAGTGCATGTCTACAGACGACTTATTTAATCAACAACAAGGTTCTAATACAAATCAGAAAAAGGTTAATAACCCAACAGAAAAGAAAACTGTAGGTGAGTATGTGGACTTTGAGGAAATTGATTAATTTTCAACTTTCATTGACCTAGACGACTTCATGATTTTTAATTTTAAGAAATTACTACCACATCTGGCTGTTCTAGCCATATTTGTTATTGCAGCATTAGCTTATTTTAATCCAGTGTTAAGCGGTAAAAAGCTCTATCAAAACGATATTGTTCAATACAAGGGTAATGCGCGACAACTTATCGAGCATCGTGCTGTTACAGGAGAAGAATTGTACTGGACAGATTCTGTTTTTGGAGGAATGCCTACTTATCAGCTAGGAGCTCGTTATCCTTATGATTTCATAGATGGATTAGATCGTGCTTTAAGATTTTTACCTCGTCCGGCAGATTACCTATTTATGTATTTCTTTTCTTTTTATATGCTCATGCTTGTCATGCGAGTGAATTGGAAGATAGGATTGCTAGGTGCTTTAGCCTTTGGTTTTTCAACTTATCTTATAATTATATTAGGAGTAGGACATAATGCAAAAGCACATGCTATCGCTTATTTCCCACTAGTACTCAGTGGAATCATATTAGTTTTTCAAAAACGATATCTATTAGGGTTTATAGTCACAGCACTAGCCATGGCGCTAGAGCTGCAGGCTAATCATCCACAAATGACTTATTACCTATTACTAGCTGTTGTGATTTTAGGTATAGCATATCTTATTGATGCTATTCGTAAGAAGATGGTGCCCCCCCATTATTTTAAGTCTATAGGTATTATGGTTGCCGCCGTATTATTAGCATTAGGAACTAACGCCGGTAACCTTATGGCAACTAGCGAGTATTCTAAAGAAAGTACTCGTGGTAAATCTGATTTATCTATTAATGCTCAAGGCGAAGAGGTAGTTCCACAAACAGGTCTAGATTATGATTACATCACGCAATATAGTTATGGGCTAAGTGAAAGTTTGAATTTACTAGTACCTAGATTTGCCGGTGGCGGCAGTAGTGCCAGACAGATGAAGATTCTAATGCCGTAAAATATTTAACGGATCAAGGATTGCCTAAAGCAGATGTTGTCCGTTTTGTAAATGAAAATGTGCCTTTGTATTGGGGCGATCAAATTATTGTAGAAGCACCACCTTATTTAGGTATAGGTGTTGTCTTTCTTGCAGTCTTAGGATTATTTTTAGTAAAAGGTAGATTAAGATGGTGGACTAGTGCGGTAATCATACTAGCCTTATTACTATCTTATGGTAAAAACGCTGATTGGATTACCAGCTTTTTTATAGATGTGGTTCCATTATATAATAAATTCCGTGCGGTAACTTCTATACAGGTTTTAATAGAATTATGCGTGCCTATTCTCGCTGTGGTAGGTTTATGGCAATTTTTTAATGAAAAAAACACCCAAGAGACTAAAGCAAAAGCATTAAAATATGCTGGTATAGTAGTCGGTGGATTATTATTGATACTTATAGCAATTGGTGGTCAATTATTTGATTTTGCTAGTCCTATGGATCAATATTATATGGATAGTGATCAATTAGGAATCGGCTTTGTAGATGCTTTAAGAGATGATCGATTTAACGTCATGCGGGCAGATGCATTAAGATCTTTGTTAATTGTAGGTGTCATCGCTGGTGCTTTGTTTTTACTGCTCAAAAAGAAACTATCAGAAAATCTAGTTTTAGTGACTGCTGGAGTAGTGATTTTATTCGACTTAGTAAGCTTTGATATGAACTATGTCAATAGCGATGATTATGTAACAGCTAGTGAGTATGACAACGTGCATCGCAAAACTCCTGCAGATGATATAGCTATGAAAGACGCACAAGCTGGTGAACATTATAGAGTTTATGATTTATTACTTAATCCATTCAATTCTGGTAGAGCACCTTATTTTCATAAATCTATAGGTGGTTATCACGGTGCAAAACCTAGACGTATTCAAGAATTGTCTGAATTCTATCTTTTTGATGATAATGGAATAGCACCGATAGGACGTGAGAATATTGAAATCTTAAGTATGTTCAACGTGCGCTATGTTATCGATACAGAAGAAACTGGTTATGTCGCCAAAGAAAATCCTATGGCTATGGGTAACGCTTGGTTTGTCGACTCCTTAAAAATCGTTGCAAATGATAATGAAGAAATTACAAGTCTTTCTGAACTTAATGGTAATCAACTAGCTGTTATTCAGCAAAGTCAAAAAGAATTGTTGAACCTTACCAAAACGCATGCAGACTCTACAGCCAGCATACAATTGGTAGATTATAATACACAACGACTAGTTTATAGAAGTAGTAATACCCAAGAAGCACTAGCTGTTTTTAGCGAGATGTATTATCCGCATGGCTGGAAAGCAATTATAGATGGCACTGAGACACCTATCGCTAGAGTTAACTATACATTACGTGGTATTAAAGTACCTGCTGGTTCTCATGAGATCATTATGAGTTTTGAACCACAGGTTGTTAAAACGGGAAGCAACGTTATGTTAGGTAGTAATATTCTATTGCTGTTCATCATATTAGGCGGAGTATTCTACTCGTTTAAGAAAAAATCTTAAATGAAAAAACCTCTTCTTATCATAGCTTATTACTGGCCACCAGCTGGTGGTCCAGGTGTTCAACGTTGGTTAAAATTTGCTACATACTTAGGTCAGCATGATTTTGATGTTACAGTTGTTGTCCCAGATAATGCAGATTATCCAGTAGTTGATGAATCACTTATAGAAGAAGTACCTGATCATATTAGTATCATTAAAGTTCCTATTAATGAACCTAGTCGTTTGGCGAGTTCGCTTTCGCGAAAGCGAACTAAAAATCTACAAAAAGGTATTCTACCTAAGAATGCTGGGCCATTACAACGCGCTATGATATGGATGCGTGGTAATTTATTTGTACCAGATGCTAGAGTAGGATGGAAGTCCAGAGTACTTAAAGCTATTCATCCTTATTTATTATTACATAAAAATCCAACGATTATAACGTCTGGTCCTCCACACTCTATCCACTTAGTAGGATTAGAGCTCAAGAAAAAATATACAGGTTTTAAGTGGCTTGCAGACTTTAGGGATCCATGGACAACAATAGGCTATCATAAACATCTAAAAATAGGAGCGAGTGCTCAAAAAAAGCACGAAAGATTAGAGCAAGACGTTCTAGATAGTGCGGATATGATAATCGTTACTAGTCCCCATACAGGAAGAGAATTTGCATCAAAATCTAAAACACCAATCCAAGTAATCACTAATGGATTTGATATAAAAACCGCTTCTACGACACGACAACCAGATGGTGCTTTTACACTATCGCATGTTGGTACTTTATTATCAGACCGTAATCCTATAATTTTATGGGAAGTACTTGCAGATTTGTGCCATGACGATACTAGTTTTCAGGCCATATTACAATTGCAACTAGCTGGTAATGTTAGTGATGAAGTTTTAGAATCCATTAAACGGTATGGACTGGATGTAAATCTGAAAAAACTAGGTTATCTTAATCATCAAAATGCTGTTGATGTGATGTTTAACTCACAATGTCTTTTGTTAATTGAGATTGATAGTAATGATACTAAGGCTATCATACCTGGTAAGATATTTGAGTATTTTGCTAGTGGAAGACCTATTATTGCTTTAGGGCCTAAGGAAGCAGACATTGAAAATCTAATTCAACACACGCATTCTGGTCGATATTTTAATTATCTTGAAAAGCAGAGTCTTAGAAATCATATTCTAGAAAAATATGAGCTTTATAAGAATGGTAATAATGAAGGTCAATTGAATGACAATATTGCCAGTTATAAAAGAGAAAACCTTACAAAGACACTAGCTAAAACGATCGCCTATACATGGGAATAGTCATTAAACAATCTGGATGGAATCTAGCGATTACTGCAGCTGGGTTTATACTAGGTGCACTTAATGTGTTATTACTAGCTACAACTTATCTAGATGATGAGTATTATGGTTTATGGGGGTTATATATTATCGACAGCGTTTTTATTATTCCCTTTAATGTCTTTTGGGATACATAACACCATCGTAAAGTTCTACTCTAGATATGATGATAAACAAGAGCGCGATTCTTTCTTAACACAAATGCTATTGTGGCCGCTAGTTATTATTATTCCTGTTTTTATTCTTATCTATATTTTCTATGATCCTATTCGCTTGTATATCGCAAATCGCAATCAGATTACAAGTGATTTTGTATGGTCTATAGCGATTATAGCTGTTTTTCAAGCTTATTTTGAAATTTTTTATGCTTGGACTAAAGTCCATATGAAAACCATTGGAGGTAATTTTTTAAAGGAAGTCTTTTATCGGTTTGGCGCTACTGTTATGTTGATTCTACTGGCGCTAGATTGGATTACACAAGTACAGTTTATTTATAGTCTCGTATTGATATATGCATTAAGAGCCCTTATTATGAAAATGGTCGCCCTTAAGACATACACACCACAATGGCAGCTAGGTAAAATTAAAGCAACTAAGGATTTAGTTAATTATTCATTATTAATGATTGTTGCAGGATCTGTAGGTACAGCATTGCTAGATCTAGATAAGTTTATGATTAACGATTATCTTATAATTGACAATATTTCTTGGTACAATGTTGCGGTTTTTATAGCTACAGTAATAGCCGTTCCCGCACGTGGTATGGCGCAAATTATGCATCCATTAACTGCCGGCCATTTTAATAGAGGTGAAATGGTAGAGGTAGAGCATCTTTATAAGCGCAGTTCACTTAACCTTAGTATTATTGCTGGGTTTCTAGTAATAATTATTGTTTGTAACGTCAATGAGTTTTATGAATTGATGCGTCCAGAATACCGCGTTGGGATACCAGTAGTTATACTTATCGCCGTGGTTAAGTATTCTGAAAGTTTACTGGGTAGTAATAATGCCATATTATATAATTCAGACCTTTATCGTGTTACTTTATGGTTGGGACTATTGCTAGCCGTTATTGCGGTGCTACTTAATATGTGGTTGATACCGCTTTATGGTTTAATGGGAGCAGCTATTTCGACTTGTATAGCTTATGTTTCTTACGCTTTCGCGAAAGCGTTATACGTCTATCATAAATTAAATATCCATCCTTGGACCGCTAGAACTAGCCTATCTATATTATTAATACTAGTATTTATTGCGGTGTTTTATTTTTGGGATTTTAACTGGCATCCTATTGGCAATATTTTTTTGAAGAGTGTTTTGCTAACCTTATCTTATGTTTTGGTTATCAGAAAATTGAAATTATCCGATGAAATAAATGGATTGCTTACCAAATATCTACCATAAAAAAGCCAACTCAGTTAAGAGTCGGCTTTTAGGGCTTATCCAATATAATCTATTTTAACTTCTTCCAGATCTTCTAGTTGAAGTCGAGCGTGAATTCGTTGTTGCCGCTTTACGTCTGTTAGAATTTATAGCTCTTGTATTTGTTCTCGCTGAACTATTGCTAGAAGTAGCGTTACTAGACCTTGAACTTCTTGAAGAACTAGATACGTTGTTGGTGCTTCTGCTCGTTCTAGGAGACGTGCTTACTGCAGGTGTTGCTCTTCTACTTGTTCTAGAATTAGAGATTGCAGGTGTCGATCTACTAGCGCGATTAGAAATTGCTGGTGTGCTCGTTCTATTACTGCGAGTTGTTGTTGCGGTAGACGCTCTTCTCGATGTTCTATTTGTAGTAGCTGTCTGTGGTGCTCTAGCAGTTGTGTTAGTTGCTCTTGAGCCACTATTAGTTCTGTTTGATGCAACACTATTATCGCTACGTCTAGTGGATCTAGCTTGAGAACTACGACTATTACTAGCTAAACGATTATCACTTCTGGTAACAGTTCTACGTCCTCTTGTTATGGCTTCACGATCTCTACTGGCATCTCTCGTTGCAACGGCACGACCGTTATTGTCTCTACGACCTCTTTCAAAACTACGGTAGTTAACTCTATCGTTAGGTCTATAAAATGTGCGTCTTACATTAACTCTAGCAAAACAACCGTTGTAATAATTAGGCCTGTTCCAGTTTACACGATGGTAATCCCATCCATATCTATAAGGATTATAGTATAGACGATAAGGATTATTCCATACGATACAATTGTTAACTAATGGAATACCGTAGTATCCATGCCAAGGTTGATATACATATTGTCTGTTAAAGCGATTGATATAACCACTGGTTCTTAATATAATTCCTGGTCTGTTATAGTAAACACGAAGATTTCCAACTCGATTTACATAACCATTACGATAATTAATAAATATATCTCCAGCTTGAATGATGCGACCATAACTATCATAATAGATAGGAGTGTTTTCTATTTGAATAACTGCTCCATAAGAGTCGTATTGTACATAAGCATCATAATCATAACCTGAGTTAAATGATATACTTACGTTAGGAGTATTGATAACAGTCCCAAATTGTGGACCATCATTTAGATAATTGAAATCAAATTGACCATCAGGAAAAACCGCAAATTCAATTCCACCTTCATTAAAGATAAAACTGTTATCATATCCTTGATAACGATCATCTTCTGTCGTGGTTGCATAGCTTATCCCGATTCCCATCAAGAATACTAATAGTAGGGTAGATAGCTTTTTCATAATTACTGGGTATTACAAGTAGACTTAAATGTCTTACTTGATTATGTAATTACAATCAGCGTGCCAAAAAACGCAAACGTTGTAGTTGCTTCAATTTATGAATCAGAAATGATATAAAAAAAGGTCACTATTTCTAGTGACCTTGCTTAATTAGGGGGGGATATTAGGGTTCTATTATTTTAAAATTGAGATAAGGCGTCGATTAATTCTGATTTACGATTTCTACTTAATGGCAATACTTCACTACCTAGTTCTACCGCTTTAGAATTAAACTTTTCTATTTTACGTAGATTAACAATGTATGATTTATGAATACGTAAGAACTCATCTGTAGGAAGTTCATTTTCAAAACTTTTCATAGTAGACAGGACTACTAAGCTATCGTCTTCAGTTATTAGTTTTACATAATCTCCTAACGCCTGAATATATTTTAATTCTTTAAGGTAGACTTTACGCTTTTTGAGATTACTTTTTACAAAAATAAATTCACCACGATCTTCAATCATTTCAGTACGCAACTTATGAGCAAGTAGTGCTCTTTCTACTGCATAAAGAAAACGATCTTTCTTAATAGGCTTTTGTAAATAATCAATGGCCGCATAATCAAAAGCTTTAAAAGCATACTTAGTCTGACCTGTTACAAAAATAACGCCTGGTTTTTCTGTTATGTCATCTAGTAAATCAAAACCTGTAAGGATAGGCATTTCTACATCTAGGAAGATAAGATCTACTTTTTGATCCTTTATTGCAGCCTTAGTTTCAATAGCATTACTAAATTCGCCAATTAATTTTAAATTAGGATGATTCTCAATCATCTTCACTATAGCAAGGCGTTGAATACTTGAGTCATCAACTACATAACAGTTTAAAATAGTGTTGTTCATCGTTTAAGTGTTATATTAACGTGACAATGTTAACACTTTAACTGATGTAATGCAAATAAATCTGTTGTTTAAACGATTTTATTTTGTTTTTCATCGAATTTGTTTGCAATTATGATGTGCTAAATTATTTTATCTCTATGGTTTAAAAGTGTTGCGAGAACAAAAGAAAAGGAGTATTTTTGCAACCGTTTTAAACAATATATTATGAATCAATACGAAACTGTTTTCATTTTGAATCCCGTTTTATCTGATGATCAGGTAAAGGAAGCAGTAAAGAAGTTTGAAAATTTCCTTACTACACGTGGTGCAAAAATGGTAGCCAAAGAAGATTGGGGGCTTGAAAAAATTAGCTTACACAATCGAAAACAAGAAAAGTGGTTTTTACTCTCTTTTCCAATTTGAAGTACCAGGTGAGGTAATCAACGACTTTGAAGTTGAATTCCGTCGTGACGAGCGTGTAATGCGTTATCTTACTGTAAAGCTTGATAAGTATGCTATCGAGTGGGCTGGTAAAAGAAGAGATAGAATGTCTAACAAACCTAAAGCGTAACCGATGGCAACTTTACAACAACAAGCTAAAGGAAAAAAAGATGGTGACATTCGTTACTTATCTCCTTTAAAAATTGAAACTCAACAAAGAAAAAAATACTGTCGTTTTAAGCGTAGCGGTATTAAATACATAGACTATAAGGATCCTGATTTCTTAATGGGTTTTGTTAACGAGCAAGGTAAATTGTTACCACGTCGTTTAACAGGTACTTCATTAAAATATCAACGTAAAGTGGCTGTAGCTGTTAAGCGTGCACGTCACATCGCAATCATGCCTTACGTAGGTGATTTATTAAAATAAAACCAGATTAACGATATGGAACTTATATTAAAGAAAGATGTAGAACATTTAGGTTTTACTGACGATGTAGTAACTGTTAAGCCTGGATTTGGTCGTAACTTCTTAATTCCTAACGGTATGGCTATTATGGCTACACCAGGTGCTAAGAAACAACTAGCAGAAACTATCAAGCAACGTGCTCACAAAGAAGCAAATAATATCAAACTTGCACAAGAGCAGTCTGATAAGTTAAACGGTCTTGAGGTTAAAATCGCTGCCAAAACTGGTGACGGTGACAAACTTTTTGGATCTGTAACTACTCAAGATCTTGCAGATGCACTTGCTAAGCAAGGAGTTGAATTAGATAAGAAATTTATTACTGTTGCTGGTGGAAACATCAAGCGTCTAGGTCAATATGAAGCAACTTTACGTTTCCACAGAGAGGTAACTACTGCTTTTAGTTTTGACGTAGTTGGTGCTAAGAACTAGTCATTTCAATTTAGAATAATAACTAAGCCGTTCCTTTATTGGAGCGGCTTTTTTACATCATAATATGAAGTATAGAAGGTTAACAAAAGAACAATTAGAAGAATTACATCCAGAATTCATCAATTTTCTAGCGACACAAACCATCACAGCTGGAGAATGGGATGATATAAAAACAAACAAACCAGAAGTTGCAGAACAAGAACTCGATGTTTTCTCTGATTTAGTTTGGGAAGGTGTGCTTACTAAAGCAGAGTATTTAGAGCATATTTCACCACAGACAATGAATTTATTTCATTTACAAGAAAAAGAGATTTCTTTAATATCTGTAATGGTAGGTGATGAATTAATTGATATTACTACTAAAGAAGGATATGCCTGGTTACAGAAAAATTTAATGGATGACACTGTTAAATTATTTACAGCATTAAAAAAATATAGTGATGATCCTAACGGCGATAAATTTAAACTTATTGAACAAGGCGCTGTGATCACAAAAGGTGACCTTTTCAACTACTTTGACGATTTAATGGAACTAGGAAAAGAAAAAAACGGCTTCTAGAATAAGTTTAATTGTCCTTTATTTAAAGCTCCTTCTATTTGCAGGAGCTTTTTCTTTGCTGTTAATCCACCAGCGTATCCTGTTAACTCACCATTTGAAGCAATCACGCGATGACATGGCACTATGATCGATAAAGTATTAGCACCATTTGCACTTGCTACAGCCCTAATTGCTTTTTCATTATTCAGCTTTCGCGAAAGCGTTAAATATGTAATGGTTTGCCCGTAAGGAATTTTCATTAATTCATTCCATACTGCTTTTTGAAAAGTAGATCCCGAAAATAATAATGGAAAGTTAAAAGTCATTTGTTTTTTTGAAAAGTAACCTTGTAGTTGTTCAATTATCTCATCATGCATTTGATGGTGTTCTGTAGCATAACAAGCATCTAAATGATTTGTGATGCGATGATCAATAGCCTCACGTTGTTTACGATATTGCCAATCTAAAAGGCATAATCGATTATCACAAATACCAATAATTAAATTACCTATGGGTGAAGAATATGGTCTTATGTATATCTTATTCATGTCTTAAAGCCTCTATAGGATCTAGTCTAGCGGCTTTAATTGCTGGTATGACACCAGAGAATATGGCGATAATTATTGAAATAATGGTTGCCCAAATCACGGGTGTCCATGGCATTAGAAATTCTACTTCGAGATAATTTGAAACAGCATAGCCTATTAGAATACCAAAAAGAATTCCTAAAATGCTACCATATTGACTGATAAGCATGGTTTCAATAAAAAACTGCCAAGATATAGTGGAACGCTTTGCGCCCAGTGCCTTGCGCACACCTATTTCTCTTGTACGTTCTGTAACAGAAACTAGCATAATATTCATAAGAGCAATGGAACTACCAAAGATGGTAATAATGCTAATTATAAATCCTGCTGCATAAAGAGCCACTTTAATTTCGTTTGCAGCACCTAGTAATTGATCACTTTGAATAACACCAAAATTATCATCTTCTACAGGAGCAAGTCCTCTAATATTACGGAAAAGGACAACAGCACGATCTTTTGCTCCAGCCATAAATTGGTCGTCCTTTACCTTAACACTTAAGTCATAATTGATATTTGGACTGGTGTAAACACTACGAGCAACATCTATAGGGATTAAAACTCTTAAATCTATATTGTTTCCAAATGTGGATCCTTTTTCTTCTAACAGTCCAATTACTGTAAATTTATTTCCTCTTATGCTTAGGACCTGACCAATAGGGTTAAGACCTTGAAAGAGTTCATCTTCCATATCGCTACCTATGACACAAACACGAGCATTATTTTTAATATCAAAACTTGAGAAACCACGACCTTCATTAATTGTTAATCCGGCATTCTCAACATAGTTTGCATTCACACCAGAGATAATCACCTTAGGTTTTGTTTTGCGATCTTCACTCTTAACTTCGGCCTGTGACGTTGCTTGAAAAGAAACACCGACTTGAGAAAATGGATAATCCCATTGCTCTTCAAAATCTTTAACCTCACGATAACTTATAACAGGATTTACTTTTACACGCTCACCACCACCACGACGTTGCATGGTGAAGGGATAGCGTTGCATGCTAAAGGTATTAGCACCTATACCAGAAAAGCCACCTCCAATAGTGCTCTCTAAAGCTCGTACAGAGCTTAAAATACCTACTAACGCCGTAATTCCTATAGCTATAATTATGACTGTAAGAGCAGTTCTCAAGAACTGTCCCTTAATACTTTGCTGCGCAATATTGATATTTTGCCTTAATAATCCTGCCATACTTGGTTAGACTCTTTTATCTTGACAATGTTACAAGTTCTAAGAAGTAAATCCCATTACTTTAAAATATAATTATGAAGTCTAGCCTGATTGATGTGTTTATATTTGCATCTTTAAATAAAGTTATGGCACAAAAACCTTCTATACCTAAAGGAACTAGAGATTTCAGTCCTGTTGAAGTACAGCGACGTCAATATATAATGAATACTATTAAGCATCATTTTGAGCATTATGGTTTTATGCCTATTGAGACACCTAGTTTTGAAAATAGTGATACTTTACTAGGTAAATACGGTGAAGAAGGTGATCGACTTATTTTTAAGATTTTAAATAATGGTCAGTACTTAAGTAAAGTAAATGATGAAGATTTACAATCAAAAAATGAGCACAAGGTTTCACCACAGATCAGTAAACGCGCATTGCGATATGATCTTACCGTACCATTTGCTCGATATGTAGTGCAGCATCAAAATGATATCACATTTCCTTTTAAACGTTATCAAATCCAACCTGTATGGCGCGCAGACCGTCCACAGCATGGTCGTTTTCAAGAATTTTATCAATGTGATGCAGATGTTGTAGGAAGTAATTCTTTATTGCAAGAAGTTGAACTGGTCAAGTTATATGACGCTGTGTTTACAGATCTAAAACTAGATGGTTGTACTATAAAAATTAATAATAGAAAAATTCTAGCTGGTATCGCTCAAATGATAGGAGCAGAGGATCAACTTATTGATTTTACAGTTGCATTAGATAAACTTGATAAAATAGGGGGGGCAGAAAAGGTTAAAGAAGAAATGGTGCAAAAGGCATCTCTGAAATTGCTATCGAAAAACTTAATCCTGTTTTTAGTCTACAAGGTGACTTTGCTTCTAAACTTGAGGTAATGAGATCTCTATTATCTCAATCTGAAATAGGGCAAAAGGGAATCGAAGAGCTTGAGTTTATAAATAATCAAATTGTGAAATTAGGATTGAAATCTGCAATTTTAGATCTAGATATCACTCTTGCTCGTGGACTTAACTATTATACAGCTGTATTTTTGAGGTTGCTGCGCCAGAAGGAGTAAAGATGGGAAGTATAGGTGGTGGTGGTCGTTATGATGATTTAACGAGCATGTTCGGTTTAAAGGATGTCAGTGGTGTGGGAATTAGTTTTGGACTGGATCGTATTTATCTAGTAATAGAAGAACTAGGATTATTCCCTGATTCTGTAAGGGCTGGAGTTGATGTATTATTCATAAATTTTGGTGATAAAGAAGCAGCGCACGCTTTGGATTTAGTATTTCGTTTCCGTGAGAATGGTATAAAATCGGAATTATATCCTGAAGCTGCTAAAACCAATAAGCAAATGAAATATGCAGATCGTAATGAAATTCCATACGTCATCTTACTAGGTGAGGATGAAATGGCTGCAGGTGCTTTATTATTTAAGAATATGAAAACTGGTGAGCAAGAATTGTTAAAGCCGGAAGTGATTATTGAGAAGTTTAAATAATTAAGGAAATGCATAAAAAAAGCGCCATAAGGCGCTTTTTTATTTTAAACATTTAAGAAATTAATCTTGTGGTAAGATTTCCATTTCAAAAACAAGTTCTGTATTAGGTGGAATAACATTTCCAGCACCACGTTCACCATATCCTAGATCAGATGGTACGAATGCAACAATCTTATCTCCATAATTCATTGTTAAGTAAGCATATTTAAAACCTACAGCACCCATAGGTGTAGCAGGATCATATTTAACAGGTATTTCTTGATAAGCGCCAGCTTGATCTTTACGCTCATTATAGTTTCCATAAGTTTGAGCTATATCCACATCGCTAGTATCGAAAAGTTTACCATTCATAAAGAAACCATTGTAGTCTATAAAAACTTCAGATCCCATCGCAGGTTGAACACCACTACCTTCAGAAATCTTA
Source organism: Nonlabens ulvanivorans (assembly GCF_000755285.1). Classification (GTDB taxonomy): domain Bacteria; phylum Bacteroidota; class Bacteroidia; order Flavobacteriales; family Flavobacteriaceae; genus Nonlabens; species Nonlabens ulvanivorans_A. Next base: position 28,380 of record NZ_BBMK01000004.1, read on the forward strand.
TAAACTAAAACATCACTGTCTTTAAGTTTAGTAGCTTTAGATTTCCATTCTTTTAATTGCGCAGCCTTTTTAGCTTGCATAGCTGGTGCTTGTTCCATTCTTTTTTGTAATGCCTCTGCAGCCTCTTGCGCAGCGATTGCTTTGTCTCCTTGAACAGTATTATAGACTTCTACAGCATCCCATTTTTTTGCAGCTTTACCCTTTCTAATAATACGTATTGTTTGCATTTTAACGTCATCAATAGGTCTGTTGTTAGCTTGAGCATTTACCGGCACAGCAGCTATAGAATCGATAACAGCAAGACCTTCTACCACTTTTCCAAAAACGTTATACTTACCGTTTAAGAATGGAGTTTCTTTATGCATGATAAAGAATTGCGTTCCGTTAGTATTAGGACCAGCATTTGCCATAGATAGAATACCTTTTGCATTGTGAGTTAAAGTATCAACAATCTCTTGGTCAAATTTATAACCTACGTTTCCAGATCCAGTACCTGTATAATCACCACCTTGAATCATAAAATCTTTCATTACTCTATGAAACAATAATCCATCATAATAAGGTTTTCCTTTTAAGCTATCGACACCTAAAAATGGATGGTTTCCCTCTGCAAGGGCTACATAATTTGCTACCGTTAATGGTGCAGCCTCATAGTATAATTCAGCAAGCATAGTTCCTTTATCGGTAACTATTTCTGCATAAATTCCATCTGGTGCATCTGCATATTTATCCTCGCAAGATGCCGCTGTAAGTATGACAGCTAGTAATAAAAGTAATCCGTGTACTTTTTTCATTATTCTAATTTTTAATATTTGGGTTGTTATTTTTATTTCTAGTATGAAGCTTGTTCTGTTATTGAGAATTACGCTTTCGCGAAAGCGAATACCACATACGAATCGCAATTATAAGAATTATTCTTCTATATTAATACCTAGTAATTTAACATCACTTTTAAAAGGCACATTAGTTCCTATACGGTCTTGATCACCATAATATCCATATCCTGTATATGATGGAAAATAAAAGGTAGCCTCTTCACCAGCTTGCATTAATTTTAAAGCATCTCGCATACCGCGGAAGATGCCATATTCTTGCTCCATACTTTTAGTGATAGGAGAAAGTTCTACTTTACTATAGATTGTATCACCATTAAGGCTATGACGTTGTACTCAAAAGTAACGCGATCGCCAAAGACTGGAGTTTTTCCCTTGATGCTATCCTTTTGTGTAAAGGAATAGTAAAATCCATAAGTTGAACGTTCAAATTTTTGATCTAATCCAGCAATAACCTTTTCAATAGCAGCTTCTTCGGCAGCATATATTTGTTTATTGTTTTCAATAGATAGTTCTGTAGTAGAACTGGTCGTGCGACTTATAGGTTTGCGAGGTTCTGGTGTTTTACAACTATAGGTTACTACTATTATTAGTACTATTATAGCTTTATATAAGTGTGTCGCTAAGTGCTTTTTCATAAGAAGGCAATATACTAATTAATTTTTGCTCTGTAGCTTTCATATCTAGGTCTGAACGGCCACCTGCAGCATTTTTATGACCACCACCGTGAAAGTGTTCTCTAGCTAATAGATTAACATCAAAATCACCTTTAGATCGCAAAGAAATTTTTATAATTCCGTCATCCTTATTTTCTATGAAAATAAGTGCAAACACGATACCTTTTAAACTTAATCCATAGTTTACAAAACCTTCGGTATCACCTTTCTTAAAGTTATTATCGTTAAGCTCTTGCTGTGTAAGAGTAATGTAGGCCGTTTTAAACTCTGGTAATATCTGTAAGTTGTTAAGCGCTACACCTAGTAATTTCATACGTGATGGCGTATTGACATCATATATATTGCGATTAATGGCCTCGCTGTCCGCACCTTTATCTTTTAAATGAGCTGCGACTCTCAATGTTGCACTGGTAGTGGAGCGGTATTTAAAATTACCAGTATCAGTTATAATACCGGTATACATTGAAGAAGCCATGTCTGCTGTTATGAGATTGGTATGTCCCATCATATCTATGAAATGATAAATCATCTCACAAGTAGAACTCATAGATGTGTCGCTATACATATATGTTGCAAAATCATCTGGTTGCTGGTGATGATCAATCATTACATAAGTCGTGTTAGTGGCAGTAAGTATGGTTTCCATGTCACCAGCTCTATGAAATGCATTTTGGTCTAGTATAAAAATAAAGTCTGCGTCCTGAATCAATGTATCTGCAGCATCCTTTTGCTTATCATAAACAATGATATCATCTGTAAACGGCATCCATTTTAAAAAGTCCGGATAATCGTTAGGCGAAATAATTGTGCAATGGTGATCTAATTGTTTAAGGTATCCATATAGAGCAGTGGTGGATCCTATAGCGTCACCATCTGGATTGCGATGTGGTACGATGACAATTTTTTGTGGTGTGCTCAAGTGATTTTGAGCTCTTGAATTTGTGCTGTGTTCATAATTGCAAAAGTAATTCATAGTCATTTAAATAGGAGTGTAGCAAGCTGTAAATGCCATGGATGATATTTTCTATTATAAGCGCATAAAAAACTAAAGGCTATTGTATTGCCACTGCGACTTTTAATAGTACTTTTGCAGCCTATTTAAAAAAATAAAGATGGCAACTAATAGAACATTTACAATGATTAAGCCTGATGGCGTTGAAAACGGACACATCGGTGCTATACTTGAAAAAATTACAGCGAGCGGTTTTAGAATCGTAGCGTTGAAGAAAACTCAAATGACTAAGGCAGATGCTGAGTCTTTTTATGCAGTGCATAATGAGCGTCCGTTCTTCGGTGAGCTAGTTGAATTTATGACTCGCGGACCTATCGTTGCGGCAATTCTTGAGAAAGAAAACGCAGTTGCAGATTTTCGTACGCTTATAGGTGCTACTAACCCAGCAGATGCTGCTGAAGGTACTATCCGTCAGTTATATGCAACGAGTATGGGAGAAAATGCTGTTCACGGTAGTGATAGCGATGAGAATGCAGCTATAGAAGGTGCGTTCCATTTCTCTGGTCGTGAGATGTTTTAATTAGGAAGCATTTATCATATTACCTAGACTCGTTTCTAGGAAAATCCACCGATAGGTGGATTTTTTTGTTTGTAAAGGTTTGAACTAGATGGCTTTGTTTTGAAAGTCTAGGTCATTTATATCATTATTGAATTTAATATCTGTCCAATTTACATGAATCCAAGGAGCATCTGTTACCGTTGCTTGCCAGTCGGATGCTTTATATTTTCGTTTTGTAGGTATTAATAATCCATCAATATTTTCATATTCCATTTGCATTAAAGAAGGATCCATCTTATTGAAGTCTGCAATCGTAAATAAAAATTGGTCGACTAATTTTGTATCGCGATTGATATATAATTGATAAATATCTTTAGGTGAATTATCTGATGAATCAAATGATACTTTTATGATATCATAGGTATTATCATTTATAGACTCTTCCTTTATATATTCATAATTTACACCAGGATCTAATAATTTAGGCATCATTGTGAACCAGTAATAATTTGTAGGCCTATTAAAAGCGACTCTTTTTAATCTTTGTTCATCTAGGATGTTATTCTTGTTATGATTGAGCCAGTAGTTGGTTCCATCATATCCTTGTACAATAGTTCCAGTTAAATCAGGGAAAGTACGTTCATGTTTATCGTAAGCTCCATAAGATAGCTCGTTTTCAAATTGATACATTTCCGTTGACTGATCTGTCTTACCATCAGGCGTTTGATAAATATATGTGTAAATAACGTTTTGTTTTTCTAACAGTTGATTATAGTTGCCCACTTTTTGCACCATGTCATAAACTAATTGATGAGCTTGATTTGCAAATTGAACATCTGTTTCTAAGTTAGGTTTTCGATCGTTTGTAGAAACATTGGTTTCCATTTGTTCTTTACAGCTGGTAATTATCAAACCGGCAATAAAAGCTATGGCTAATAGTTTTTTCATTTTATTCTTAATATAAGTTAGAGAAGTTTACTTTTTATTTTTAATCATGGCGTCTAGAGACCAATTATTATAGCTGATGTTCCATAAAAGAAATGCAAAAATGGCTGCATGAATAAGTTGTGAGTTAATCACAGACCAGTTTTCAACCATCGTGCTTCCTAGTACTAATAAAATCATCGTAATGATGCTACCAGTTAGTGCTTGCCTTGTTAACAAACCGAGCACTAATAAGACACCTAGTAAAAATTCTGTTATTGTCAGAACATAACCAAAGGGTTCTACTAAAAAGGATGGGATTATAGATTCACTAAATTTTGCCACCATACCGTTGCTAAATGCTACAATCTTAGGTAAACGTACCAATCCATGACCCAGCATACTTATACCTATAATAAGACGCAATAATAGATACGTAAGATTTTTATCTTTCATAATTATAATTTTAATATTTATTAGACGACAGCTCCGTTTGCTAGTATGACTTGACCAGATATCCACTTTGAATCATCGCTAGCGAGAAATAATACCACTTTTGCAATATCAATAGGATCTGCAATGCGATTAAAGGCAGACATACCTTTTAGTTTTTCTATAAATTCTTCTGATTTTCCCTCTAAAAAAAGTTCTGTTTCAGTAGGACCTGGAGCAATGGAGTTTACTGAAATTCCACGACCTATCTCTTTAGAAAACACTCTAGTTAATTGCTTCACAGCAGCTTTAGATGCAGAGTATAACCCATAAGTAGGTAACATCATTTTTACGGTACTAGAAGAGAAATTAATGATGTTACCGTGATCTGCTAATTTTTCATCAGCTTCTTGTAAACCATTAAAAACACCTTTAAGGTTGACATTTATAATAGCTTGAAAATCATCTTCTGTATAATCCTTAACATGCTTATTGATCATAATACCAGCATTATTAATAAGTACGTCGACTTTACCATAAACCTCTATTGCAGTATCAAATAACCTAGTAAAATCTTCTTTAACACTTACATCTGCTTTAATAGCAATGGCTTTACCACCTAAATTAAGGATTTCTTTAACTGTGCTATCAGCGGTATCTTTATTTGAATGATAATTTACAACTAGTTCTGCACCGTTTTGAGCGAGTAGAAAAGCAATTTCCTTTCCTATTCCTTTGGAGGAACCTGTTACAATGATGGATTTGTTTTTTAGTTTCATAATTCTTGTATTTATGAACTATAAAACTAAACAATCGTTTAGTAATCGTATAGCATTTTAACTTTTTAGAAAGTTTAAGTTTGCTTTCGCGAAAGCGTAATCACATCAAGTTTGTGTAAATAATTATTGACTTTCATCTTTTTTCCGGCTCCAGCGTTTGCCATGCCTTAACGAGATAAAGCCACTAATAGCTCCTACTACTAGAAAAAATAATACCTCACTGGCCCATAATTTTAATTTAAAGGCGTCTATTTGAAAGGAAATACGTGAGAAGTAAAAAAGTGTGCCCAACACAATAGATAGAATGATGATTAATAGAATGACTTTTTTCATTTTATAAACTCTTCAAAAACCCATACACCTTAGGCAGTGGTAAACCCATTACATTGTAATAGCAGCCTTCAAGCCTGGTAACCGCTGCATAGCCTAACCAGTCCTGAATACCGTATGCACCGGCTTTATCCATTGGTTGGTATGTTTTTACATAATATTCAATCTCTGCAGCAGTTAAATTTGCAAAATGCACTTTAGTACAATCGTTAATGACGGCTTGTTGAGTAGTAGAAGTAAAACAAACTGAGGTAAAAACTTCATGAACTTGACCACTCATTGAAGTAATCATGTCGATAGCATGCTCATCATTTTTAGGTTTTTCCAACGGTGCATCATTAAACCAAACGATCGTATCACTTGTAATTAATAGTTGATCATCCTTTAAATCATTTATGAAGGCATCGGCTTTCAAAACTGATAGGTAATCAGTGATTTGTGCACCTTTTAAATCATTAGAATATACTTCATTTACTGGTCTGGTCTCAATCTTGAAATTGATGTCTAGTCCTTTTAAAAGCTCTTGTCTTCTAGGTGATTGCGACGCTAGAATGATTTCGGTATTCTTAAATTTTTCTTGAAGCATAGTTATACAGTTAGGGAGATGACTGCCATAGAGCATATTCCGGCAAATAATACGATTTTAAGAATCATACTCAACAGTGTGAATTGAGCTGTTTTTTCAGAACTCCATAGCCTTAACATCACATACATAAGTGGTGCAATAATGATAAATACAAAGTAGAATAGTGCTATTTGATTTTGATAAAGGTAATTATAGATGTACCACACAAATAAGGCTATCACGCCTAATAGAAAAATACTTACAACTCGTGCAGCTCTTATTCTGCCTATGGCAATCGCTAGCGTATTTCTACCACCAGAATGATCTCCATTAATATCCTCGCAATCTTTTACCCATTCACGAGCTAGGTTAATAAGAAATGCACCTATAGCAAAATCAAATAAAATTTTCAACATGACTTGTTGAGCACCTTGATTTACCGGTGTTATCACCGGATACAATTCAAAAACACCAGTAATCATAATCACTAATCCTACTAATATTGAAATCAACAGGTTGCCTAACAATAACATACTTTTTAAGGTAGTTGCATAGATGTAAAGTACAAAGGCTATAAAAACAAAAACAGTGGCCATGATAGGTTTATCAAGACTATTTGATAAGACAAATCCAGCAATGACCGCTATTACAGTAAGTACTGCATAAATTGTAAATGCCTTATTCTCGCTAATTACTTTGCCTACTAGTACTTTTTCTGGTTTATTGACTTTGTCGATTTCAACATCTTGTATATCATTAACAACATTACCACCAGCGGTTAATAATGCTGTCGATAGAATAAGTAATGTAAGTTGCCACCAGTTTAATGCGAGATCAACACCAGACGGATTTAAAATTGCATAAACGATGACCAATTGTGTAAGAATGGTCATCAACACATTAGGCCAGCGAATTAATTTAAGAAATGTAATCATTGTAATTATAATAGTAGAATAGTGTATTATCTATTTAAGAAGACTGGATATTCTTCCCGCCAGCGACATGCCATTTTCCTTGTACTTTAAGTACTTGCTCAATAACATCACGCACACAACCATCACCACCATGCTTGTTTGATATATAATCACTTACAGCCTTAACTTCGGCAATGGCATCTTGTGGACAAGTTCCTAGACCTACAAACTCGATAGCCTCGACATCTGGCATATCATCACCCATGTAAAGCATTTGTTCGGGTTTTAAATCATGTGCAGCAGCATATTGATGAAGGTATTTCATTTTATCATGCGCATCCAGAAATACATCTTTAACACCTAGACCTTCTAACCTTGACTTTACTCCATTATTACGGCCACCAGTAATAATACAAATATTAAAACCTTGCTGTAGAGCAGTTTTTATGGCATAACCATCTTTGGCATTCATCGTTCTTAATAACTCGCCACTTTCTGATATTAACATTCTGCCATCGGTGAGAACGCCATCTACATCAAAGAAAAAAGTAGTGATCTCGTGTAATAATTCTTTATAACTAGTTGCCATAGGTGTTTTTTATAGATTGAGTTATCGCATCATACATATTGCGATCATTTAATTTTAAAGCCTCGAGATGTCTAGTAATTGTTTGTACATCATTACGTCTTGCAGGACCTGTTTGTGCCTGATAAGGACTTAAGTCTTGCGCTTTGGCTAGAGTTTCATTCATTAATGGATATAGTAAAGAAGCGTCAATTTTTGCTTCTTTTAAAATTTCATCTGCCTTTGTATAGCAATGATTGACAAAGTTATTCATATAAACAGCAGCGATATGTAAACGTCCACGTTGTTGTGAATTAAGGTATGTAAGCTTGCTGGACAATTGATTACCTAATTCTTCCAATCCTTCTTGAGCAATGCTGTTATTAAACTCGACACAGATAGGTAATTCTTCAAAGTTCATTTCTCTAGACTTACTAAAGCTTTGTGGTATATAAAAAACACCATGATTAGCATGGTTGGATACGGCCTGCATTGCAACGCTACCACTGGTATGAGCTATAATTGCCTTAGTCTTTATAGTCATACTAACACTAGCTATATAATCATCTGGTGATGCAATAATAATTAAATCTACTTCAGGAAGTGTGGTAATAGATTGGAGTAGTGGTGCTTGTAAACTGTCTATAGTTGTGGAACTTGTGTTGTAGTAGCCTACTAATTTTAGGGTATTTTTAACGTTCTTATTTTCCGCTTTCGCGAAAGCGAAATTATTAATAACGTATTGATTTTCAATAGCCTTACACAGATTTAAACCTAGGTTACCAGTACCGATTACAATTATCTCCATCATGTTGTAAAAATACAAACTGTGGAACGACCTACAAGCTAGGTGAAACCGGTTTTGTAAAGTATCTTTGCAAACTGTAAAACAGCGCTATGAAAGACCATTGGATTGTCAAGTTACTCTTCTCTACTAGAACCATGACTTTTTTATTATTTGCATTTGCTGTAAGCATGGCGGTAGGTACATGGATCGAACATTTATACGATACACCTACATCAAAAAAATGGATCTATAATGCATGGTGGTTCAGTGCTATGATGTTATTGCTGGTTCTAAACTTTATAGGTAATATCAAGCGCTATCAATTATTTCAGTGGAAAAAGTGGGCGACGCTAACCTTACATTTATCATGGATACTTATCATTATAGGTGCTGGTATTACACGTTATATCTCTTTTGAAGGCATGATGTTAATCCGAGAAGGAAAGACTGAAGAGGCTTTTTATTCTGACGAGACGTATATGAGTGTGATCATGCAAGGAATGAGCAGATGGGCAAGAAATGCAGCGTGAGGTCAAGGATAAGATGTTAATCACACCATACGATTATGATTATTCTCTAAATGAAGAGTTTTATGATAAAGATATTTCCATAACAATTGATTCATTAATTTTTGACGCAGTTGAAGGTTTAATACCTAGTGAGGATGGAACAGAACGATATCTTAAAATTGTTGAAGCTGGACAAGGAACACGTCATGATCACTTGTTGAAAGATGGTGAGAAGGCTTTAATACACAATACACTTTTTGGAGTTAATTTAGATCCTGAACTAGCAGCAGCAGAGGATATTGTTAATATCGTAGAAAACTGGAACGGTTATACATTCAAACACCATTTGAAGGTCAGTTCATGCGTATGGCAGATCAAATGCAAGGCGAGGTTTTCAAGGACAGCATTCAGACTTTAAATTTAAGGTCTTTATATACATTAGGGAATATGCAATTTGTGATTCCAGAACCTATAACAGCTGGAAATGTAGGTATTATTAAATCACCAGAACCTACTGCAGCAAAGTCATATGGAATTAAAGCAACAGTAACATCAGGCAATGATAGTCAGAAGATAGAGATGTTAGGTGGTAAAGGTATTGTCTCTGATTATGTGGATGTTGAAGTTAATGGAGTCAATCTTTACATTAAGTACGGTTCTATTATGCGAGAACTTCCGTTTTCTATAACTCTTGAAGATTTTATAGCAGATAAACATCCTGGTACCGAGAAGGCATATGCTGCTTTTGAAAGTAAGGTTTTAGTAAACGACGATAATGGTAGTACCTCAGAACGTATTTATATGAATAACGTTTTAGATAAAGAAGGATATCGATTTTTTCAAGCAGGATTTGATCCTGACGAATTAGGAACTCACTTATCTGTTAATTATGATTTTTGGGGGTAAGACAGTTACTTATGCCGGTTATTATCTTTTATATCTAGGCTTATTAGCACTTTTATTTGATCCTAATACTCGTTTTAGTGAATTGGGACGACTGATAAAACGCGTTAACAAAAGAAAAGCCAAATTGAATATCACTGCTGTACTCATCTTATTGACGTCTACTTTTAGTTTTGCTCAAGATGGACACGAAGGTCACGATCATGCTCCTGGAGAACATCAAGAGGTAACTGCTACAAGTACTAAGTTAAGAGAAACACCAGTATCTAGACTCGATAGTATCATCGTGGCTAATATGATTCCACAAGAGCAGGCAGATAAATTTGGTGAAGTGATCATACAGGATAATGGTCGTATGAAGCCTATTAGTACTCTAGCTTCTGAATTACTGCGTAAGATATCAGAGCGTGATTATTATGAAGCTACGGTAGGAGATAGTGTTGTACGTTTATCACCAGAACAGACTTTGTTGAGTATGATGCAGTTTGGTAACCTATGGTATGAGGTTCCATTAATAAGATTAAAAAGAGGAAACGACTCCATAAGAGATATTTTAGGAATAGATCGTTCTAGAAAATATGCTGCTGGAATGGACTTTTTTAGATCTCCAGACGGTGAGTTCATCGCATTTAAACTAGCACCTTATTTAGATGAAGCAAACCAGTCGGATCGCAAAAATGCTTTTCAAAAAGATTTTATCGATGTTAACTCTAACTTGGGTATACTTGATCAGGTGGTTTCTAGTTCTATGATTAGAATATTCCCTAAACCTAATGATCCTATCAATAAATGGTATTCTTATCCAGAATTGAATGATGCAGGATTTAAATCTACTGACTCTGTACTAACTAAACAATTTATACCAGCTTATTTACAGACTTTAAGATATGGTAAGTCTAAAGGCGATTATAGCGAGGCAGATCAAGTTCTTGCGAGTCTTAATCGTTTCCAAAAAGCATATGGTGGAGAAGTAATGCCTAGCGAGAGTAAGATAAAGGCAGAGATACTATATAATAAATATGATGTTTTCAGGAATCTATATATGTGGTATGCATGGTTTGGCGTTTTCTTAATCATTCTACTAGTTTCTGAAATCTTGATGACTAAGCCATTAAAAGAATTACGATACGCCATTCAATTTCATAAAGTAGTGATTATTGGACTGTTTGTCGTTCACATGGCAGGTTTAATTACTAGATGGTATATCAGTGGTCATGCACCATGGTCTGATGCTTACGAGTCATTGTTGTATGTAGCTTGGGCGATTATGCTATTCGGTTTATTATTGGGTCTTAAGAGTGAATTAACGATGGCGGCGGCAGCTTTTGTGGTTGCTATAGTATTATGGGTAGCACATTTAAACTGGTTGGATCCAGATGTGGCAAACATACAACCAGTTCTAGATAGTTATTGGTTGATGATACATGTCGCTGTTATTGTGGCTAGTTATGGACCATTTGCTTTAGGAATGATTTTAGGAATTATCACTTTTATACTTATGATTTTTTCAAATGATAAGAATAAAAAGCGAATGGATTTAAATATTAAGCAGCTTACTTATATAAATGAAGCGGCACTGACCATAGGTTTAATCATGCTTACCATAGGTAACTTCCTAGGTGGTATGTGGGCAAATGAAAGTTGGGGGGGACGCTACTGGGGGGGCTGGGATCCTAAAGAAACTTGGGCGCTTATTAGCATTTTTGTATATGCTATTGTGCTCCACCTAAGATTAGTGCCAGGATTAAAAAGTAGATGGACATTCAACTTTTGGTCTATACTTGCTTTTCTATCGATTTTAATGACTTATTTTGGTGTGAATTTCTACTTATCTGGCTTGCATAGTTATGCTAGTGGAGATCAAGTCTTGTCTTTAAAATATGTTGGATACTTCTTAATATTTGTTGCTGCCATCGGTATACCAGCTTATTTAAAGGAAAAGAAAGTCTTTAAAAAGAAGGATCGAGAAGAATAATCCTTTAATGAAACTATACATAAAAAAGCCTCATAATTAATTATGAGGCTTTTTATGTATTACTTTTTGTAAGAGTTACGTTTCTCCTCTTTTTCACGTTGTGTTTTACGCTGGATTTGAAAGCCTTTTAAAAACTTACGTAAATATTGATCATTTAAGTATTTATACTTAGCATGTGTTTTTTTTCTAAAGAAAGCACTTAACTCTGTTTCGCTTATTTCAACATCTGCCTTTTTCCAGATATAAATTAATTCGTCTGACTTAAAGTTAAAAGCAATTTTAAGTTTACGCAGAATCGTGTTGTTGTCCAGAACCATTTCGGCTTCTGGCGTGGCGCCATCTTGTTTTCCACGATAGTTCACAATCACACCATTTAAAAAAGTTGCAAGATTTACGTCTACGACTTCTTTAAAATCCTCATCTTCTTCCTTTTTAAGCCAGTCGCTTACTTCGGCACGTGTGACAGGTGCGCCACCTTTTGCATAAGTATCGATCATTGCATCATCACTCAAATTGAGTATAAATCGCAAGCGTCTTAAAATGTCATTATTGTCCATATAGTGTTATTGGATTGCAAAGATAAGGATAGTGTTGTGTTTGTTACGCTTTCGCGAAAGCGTAATTATCACCCCATAAAAAAGCCGAGAAATTATTCACGGCTTTTCAAAGTTTTGGAATTATTTATCCCAATATATCAATTATCTGATCTGCAAGTTCAGTTCCTATACGATCTTGTGCTTCATTAGTAGCAGCACCGATGTGAGGACTTAAAGAGAGATTAGAATTCATTAATAAAACCATTTCTGGTTGTGGTTCTTTCTCAAAAGTATCTAGCGCGGCAAATGAAATATGTTCAGATTCTAAAGCATTAACTAAGGCTACCTCATCTATAACTCCACCACGAGCGGCATTAATAATACCAGCGCCTTTTTTCATTTGATTAAATTCTAGCTCGCTAATTACATAATCCTTTTGAGCAGGAACATGTAAAGTGACAAAGTCTGATTGTGCTAGCAATTCTTCTTTACTAACTAATGGAATCTCCACAGAAACGGTTTGTCCATCAAATAAGTCCCAAGAAACGGTAGGAGCAGAGTCTGCATAAGAATCATGAGCCACAACTTTCATTCCTACACCAGCAGCAATTTTAGCAACTTCCTGACCTATACGACCTATTCCTATAATACCTAGAGTTCTGCCACGTAGTTCAGAACCTTTTGCATACTGTTTTTTTAAACCTTTAAAATTCGTATCTCCTTCTAGAGGCATATTGCGGTTACTGTCGTAAAGGAAACGGACACCACCATAAAGGTGAGCGAAAACTAACTCAGCAACACTGGCGCTACTTGCAGCTGGTGTATTGATAACCTTTAAGCCTTTCTCACGTGCATATTCTACATCGATATTATCCATTCCTACACCGCCACGACCTATAATCTTAAGGCTAGGGCAGTTATCTATGAGTTCTTTAAGAGCTGTAGTTGCTGATCGTACTAACAATACCGCAATTTCATGTTTGTTGATATAACTCTCTAGTTGATCTTGTGCTACGTTAGTGGTAATCACTTCATAACCAGCTGCAGTTAACTTCTCTATTCCGCTTTGTGAAACTCCATCGTTTGCTAATACTTTTTTGCTCATCTTACTTGTATTGTCTATTGTCAGTTAATCGATAACTGCAGTTTTTAATTTTGTTTTATACTACTCTTTATATCTATGATATTAGTGATAAAATTTTATCATTAAATCGCTCTCCGTGAATCTTTATAATCCGCCCAGCTTACGCTTTTTTTTCTAATTTTTTCATAACATTTACTAGCATTTGAACACTTTCTAAAGGTAATGCATTGTACATACTCGCTCTGTAACCACCAACAGATCTATGACCGTTAAGGCCACTTATGTTTGCTGCTTTCCATAAATTATCAAAAGCTTCTTTATGAGCTTCATCTTTTAGAGAGAAAGTCGCATTCATATTGGAACGATCTTCTACTGCTGCAAATCCTTGGAATAGTTCATTACGATCTATTTCGCCATAAATTAATGCTGCTTTTTCATTGTTAGCTTTTTCTATGGCCTCAATTCCTCCATTATTTTTCAACCATTCTAAGGTTAACATGCTTACATATATAGGAAATACAGGTGGCGTGTTAAACATTGAATCTTTACTGATATGTGTTTGATAATTAAGCATAGAAGGAATGTGCCTTGTAACCTTACCTAGAAGATCTTCTTTCACAACAACTAATGTTGCGCCAGCTGGTCCCATATTTTTTTGTGCTCCAGCATATATCAGATCAAATTGTGTAAAATCCATCTGACGTGAGAATATATCACTACTCATATCACAAACCAATGGAATATCAACCTGCGGTATAGCCTTTAATTGTGTTCCAAAAATGGTGTTATTACTAGTGATATGAAAATAATCTGCATCAGTTGGTACCTGATAATCTTTAGGTATGTAGTTGTAATTAGCATCTTTAGAAGAGGCTACTTCAACAACGTCACCAAAGGCTTTTGCTTCTTTAATCGCTTTATCCGACCAGGTACCTGTGTTTAAATAAGCTGCCTTTTTCTCTAATAGGTTATAAGCTGTCATTAAGAACTGCATACTAGCGCCGCCACCTAAAAAGAGCGCTTTATAATCTTTATTTGATAATCCTAAATGCTCTAATGCTAGAGTTTGTGCTTTATCCATTACAGCGACAAAGTCTTTACTACGATGTGATATTTCTAAAATACTAAGACCGTTAAAGTCTAAAACCGCTTTTGAAGCTTGTTGAAATACATCTTGCGGTAGAATACATGGTCCTGCAGAAAAGTTGTGGATTTTCATAATAGATAGTTTACGATATTTACAAAAATGCAAATTATCAACCCAAAGCACGTTAGAAAATCAATAAATGATTAAGATAATGTCAACAAGAAATCAACCGTATCCACACCATCTGCATAATCGTTTAACATAGGACATTGTGTTGTGCCAAAATCTACCACTGCAGGTGCCGTTAAATCACCTAGATTTGCTTTGATAGTTTGTGCTGCTTCTCCTTGAGCCACAATACATTGCAACTTATCTGCGTCTGTTTTAATTTGATTTGCAACATCATTAATATCATCATAATAACTATAGCCTAGAGATGCTATCGGTGAGCTGTAACTATCATTTTCTTCCTTGATTAATAAGAATTCATTGTCCAATAAATCAAATTCGCTCATTAAATAAACAGCCTTGTTATAGTCATAGTTGTTGACATACTTTTCGTTCTTTATCAAGTGCTGCTGTTTAAACATGCCATTAAAGAATAGATCAAAGTTGTATCCACGTGGCACCATTAAATGGCTTACGCTACGGCATCCTAAACCAAAGTAATTGAACACATCTTCACTCAAAGCTTCCATGTGATTAATAGTTTCAGAACCGGTTAGTACGGCAATACTATTTCGGTTTTTGCGTATAATATTAGGTTTGGAACCGAAATAATACTCAAAATAACGCGCCGTATTATCACTACCTGTAGCAATAACGGCGTCATAACCGGTTAATCTACCATCATTATAACTATATGATAGTGATAATTCAGGTAAATGATCAGTGGCTAGCTGCAATAACAAAGGCGTCAGTACATCGTCATTTCCACTATTTTTAATCATTGCATGATGACCTGTAATGATAACAGATAGCACATCGTGAAATCCTACTAGAGGTAAATTTCCTGCGGTTATTATTGCAACTGTCTTAGAGACAATGTTTTCTAAGTGATATGCATCAGTCCACGCAGTTAGCCTTTCAATAGTAAGAGCTAGAGACCATTGTTTAAATGCATGATTAAGATTTTCATCGGTAAACCATGAATTTTTGGCCTGAGCTCTATAAAAAGCGGCTCGATTGTTGCTGTCGCTGTTGTAGGTTCCTTTTTTAAATAGGAGGAAAGTAGAGATCCCGCTTTCGCGAAAGCAGAAATTCTATCATTTAACGTGGTATTAATTGCCAGTGAGTTCAATGGGCATTATTTTTGTACAAAAGTAAAGAAAACAGCTATGGCAATCATCATAACAGACGAATGTATTAACTGCGGTGCTTGTGAGCCTGAGTGTCCTAATACCGCAATATATGAAGCGGCAGACGATTGGCGCTATGCAGATGGTACTGATCTAGATGGAAATGTAGTACTTCCTGATGGAAAAGAAGTAGATTCTAACCAGACACAAGAACCTGTAAGTGACGAGTTTTATTATATCGTACCAGATAAATGTACAGAGTGTGTAGGTTTTCATGAAGAGCCACAATGTGCAGCAGTATGTCCTGTAGATTGTTGTGTGCCAGATGATAATCATGTGGAAGATGAGGCGACACTAAGAGCAAAACAAGCATTTATGCACAAAGGATAGTTCTTATTATTTATAAAATACAGGCCACAAGTTCTTAAGTATTGAGCTTGTGGCTTTTTTTATACCTACCACGCAACTATTATATGTAATTTGCATCTATTGCAAAATCGACTTCATGAAATATCTATTGTATTTAAGTCTTATTATATTATTAATTTCTTGCGAGGCTAGAATTGATAATAATAAAAGAGCATTATTCTCTACAGCTGTTGTAGATGAATCTAATAATCCTGTGGAGAATGTAGAAGTCGTTGTATATAGCGGATTTTATTCTTTTGATTTTCAATCTACCTCATTTACAAAATTTAGTGATAGTAACGAAGATTTTATCTTAGGTAGTGGTATCACAGATTCAAATGGTGAAGTTTCTTTTTTAATGCTTGTTAATACTGATGAGCAAACTAGTTTTAGTCTTACATCGAGTGATTATCCTAGACGTAATGTGAGTATAAGTAATGGTAATTATAATAGTTCGTTGGAGTATAATATACCTACACAGACGTTAAAGCAATCATCGATTGTTAACTTAAGTTTTTCAAATACCTCTGGTACTACGGATTTCTTTAATTCCATAATATCATTTGAATCATTAAACTGTTCCCAGTTTACAGAAGATGGTATTACAACTGAGGTTATCTGTGAAGATCGAGAGTTTTTATCCTTTAATCAGTCTGCTAGTGATACCCTTATTGATATTGAAACGGTGTATCCGTCCACAATGACTGTAGAATATACAGATGCTACAGGTACTATAATTACAGAGCAATTTATGATCACTAATGCAACAGAGAATTATGTCCTTCAATTTTAGATTGTTTATTTGTGCAATAATCCTTTTGCTTTCTAATAGCCTGTTTGCACAAACAGATTCTATCTCTGATACAGAAAGTAGTCGGTTAAGAAGGAATGTTACTGATCTATTTATACAGCGAGGTGCACCCATGGGTGATAATTATATAGGCAATGGATTAAGCGGTGGTTTAGGATTTGGTATTCGCACACAGGCATATCTTTATAAAGGTCTTTATATAGGTGCAGCATTATCTAATGATTTTATGAAGGTTAACGATGTAGATGTCGTTGGTAATTATGATAGAGCTACAAAATTCAACGCTTACCTGTTTGCTGGATATGATTACCGATTTACCGATTTATGGCATGTTACTGGAGATATCGGTATAGGATACAGCCAGAATAAGAATCGTCAAACAACAGCTCAAGGTGGTGCAAAATTTAGAGATAGTGGAACTCTATTCAGGTTTACAACGAGTATTGAATATGAGTTTACTCCAGCGCTATCTGTTTTTGCTAGTCCTAGCTTTGAAATGGTAGATTATAAAATAGCGACAGCACCAGATTTGAGTAATACTTTTAATAGTGGCAACTATTTTAATGTCTCTATAGGAATTAGAATTAGTGATAATATAGCAAGTATCGACCGATTAAAAAGAGATATCGATAGGATAGAAGCAATACCCGAGGATCAACGTGGTGGAGTACAGCGTATCCGTTTAAAGATTTATAAAAAACGTCTCGCTAGAAGATTAGCGAGAAGAAACTAAAATACAGTAAAGTAATAGGCTATTATAATCATGAATAAATATCCTGACGCTATATAATAGCATATGGTAGAAAGATTTTTGTTTGATTCACGCTTTAAATAACCAAAGGTAAAGAGAGTTATAGCAGGTCCTAAAATGATGATACTAGCAATTATGATAGCTAATGGACCTACAGGTGAATGAATGAGTAGCATATTTTAATATCTGAATAGAATTAATATTCTAATTTAGGCTTTCTAAAATGATTCAGACTATGCGATTTTTTTACTTATTTCTTTTTCTAAACGCTTTCATCTTACAAGCTCAGGAATTAACAGGACAACAATTGCTAGATAAGACGATTCAACATCATGATCCTAATGGGAATTGGCCTGCGTTTATAGGTGATTTACAAGTAACTATGACTACTCCTGGGAATTCTGATCGTGTAAGTAATATTGAAATAAATCTACCAGCCGAGCGATTTGTATTAGTGGTCAATCGTGATAGTATTACAACCTCTTATGTAGTAGAAAAAGGTGATGTCTCCGTACTCAAGATAGATGAGAAGAAACCGATGTCTCAACTAGAAACCACTGTAAAAGATGAAGAACGAGCGTTATTTATGCAAAACTATTATACTTATCTCTACGGCTTACCTATGAAGCTAGAAGATCCAGGAACTTTTATAACGGATCAAGTGGAACGTAAAAGCTTTAAAGGTAAAGAATACCTAGTCCTTGAAGTGATGTATGATGAGAATGTAGGTAGCGACGTGTGGTACTTTTATTTTGACCCTACGACCTATAAAATGAAAATATATCAGTTTTTCAAGCGTGATCAAAAAGGTGATATCGATAGAACTAGTGGTGAATACATTATTCTAACTGAAAATTATGAAACCAGTGGAATCAATATGCCTAAAGTACGCAAGTGGTACTATAATAAAGATGATAAGTTTTTAGGAACTGATGTGATTACTGATTAATAAGGTATTAAATGAATTCAGTAACATGGAAATTCAATACAATGTTAAACCTTATAATTTCGTCCAATTATATAAGTGGTAAATTAAATTTGTTAATTATAATCCAACTTCCCTTTCTATTTTAGTAATTACACTTGCTGAATATTTTCCTCTTAATTCCTCGTCCAACATTTGTTTGGCTTGGAATTTTTTACCAGATTTAGTTTTTAAATAAATTAACCCTTTAAGGTAACTAAGTTTATTTCCAGTATTTTTATTGTCATGAAAATTGTTGTCATACATTGTCAAAGATTCTTTTAGTTCATAAAGATCGTTTTCTTTTCTAGTAATTTCTATTCTTTGAAGATAGAAATAAATACTATCAGGAAATTCCTCAATAGCACTATCTATTTTACCTATTGCCTCTGAATATTGATTCATCATATAGTATTCATACCAAGCTGATGATTCTAAAAACATCCCTCTAGCCTTGTCGTGTCGATTTTCATTTAATTCGATAAGAAGTTTTTGAAGCACTTCAGTTTTTTCAAAATCTTTTGAATTTTCATCTTTTATAATACATCTGAAATAGTTTTGTAAGTTGTAGACGTTATTCTTATCAGCTCTATAGTTTTCTTCTGCTAACTCTCTTGCTTCTTCGAATTCTTCAAGATTTAAATGTACTTGAACTAATTCTCTTTTTGCTCTACGCATGTTTGGATGTTCCTCTAATAATGTATGGAATTTAGCTTTTGCTTTTTCTAGCTGACCAACCATACGATAGTAAAAACCTAATAAAAGATTATGATCTGGACCAGATACTTTTTGAACCTCTTTTAGCATTCTCCGATCCCTTAATCTAGCCAAAGCCTGACAAAGCCAAAATCGTACTTCATGAATTATTCTGCTATCAAGAAATGGAGAGTGAGGTAAAACTCTATCAGCTAGTGTAACCACATCATTAAACCTTTTCTCATTATTGTATAAACTCTTCATGGCGTTTAAAAAATGAGAAGGTATTAATAGTTCGTTCGGAACTTCTAATCCATTTTTTAATGCATACGTCGTACTTATATAGTAATCAGATAAATCACGTTCCAGTGTATTATAGTCTGACATGGAATGTAATACATGATCCCTAAATTTATTTTCATGAGAGGAATCAAGTTTTAAACCTAATCTCTGAACATAATCTTTAATCGCATCATTTGCACGTATGTATTCTTTATTCGAAGTTGTGAATTCAATTAACATTTGATCAAAGAGCCTTTCAATAGTATCAAAGGTCTCTGCATTATCATTAAATATTTCGATTAAAAGTGCCAAACTAACAAATTCTTGATTACAAATAAAAGTAAGAATTTGCATGGTAAATTCTTCTTTTTCAAATTGTTGCACTAGGTAGTCAACTTTTGTAGCATTATAGCTTACAATTTCATGTAGATGGTTTTTAACATACGGTAAACCTTCATTTTTTAATAAGGTTACGGCAAAATGAATTTGTTCAGGAAACCCAGTAAATAAAGAAGCTATTGTTTCAAAGTCTGCTCTTGATATCTTAATCTGTTCTAATTCAAGATATATTTGAAATAGTGTTTTTCTTTTCGTTTACTTTTAATTCTGGTATTGCAATAGCGAAAATTCTATTATTTCTAGAAATCTCTTTGAACTTTACTCTTCTACGAGATATTAATGAAATAAATAAACGGTTTATATGTTCAATTTTATTAATTATTTGTGTGAACCATTCAACTAAAAATCCATCTTCCTTTACAATACTAAAATTATCTACAATAGATAATAATTTTTCATGTTCCTCTATTTCTAAAAGTAAAGTTGTTGCTAACTCTACCTTTTTGTTCATTTCCATTTTAAGAAAATTTGTTAGTTCACTGCGACTTACATCTGAAAAACCTAAATCATATAAACCAATAATAAAATTTTCTATACTATCTCTATAGTTAGTAACTAATGTAACTGGTGAATATTCAATTGTTACAATGTTAGTTTTAGTAAGACAGTGATTAGTGAATTTCCTTCTGCCAATTGAAGGAAGACCAGTTGCAATAAATACTATTGGTTTGGGTTTATCAAAATTGAAAATTCTTTCCTCATAAGAAGGAATTTGTGATGTTCTTCCAACAAAAATATTTGATCGTTTTTGATTTTTAGGATATTGATTCCAATTCAACATTTTAAGTTGGGATGATATTCTGTTGCTTATTTTTGTTGGTTTTGAAACATATTTAAGATTATATTCTTCTTTCAACCAATCAGGTATTCTTGGATCATCGTAATTTATGTTTTTATCAATAATTACAGGGTAAATTCTTAATAATGAATTACTATCTAATTTCTCTTTAGCTTCTTTAATCTCGGACTTTACCCAACTACTATTCAATGATTCATCAGAAATAAACAAAACGAAAAGGCATGTTTGTTCAATACCAATAAATATTTCAGAAATTGTTTTTTCTCCTTCTTCAAAAGTATATTCATCATATACAATATCTTGTTTGCTGAGTTTTTTAGCTATTTCTCTAACAAAACCTTTTTGCGCACTACTATGGGAAAGAAATACTTTAGTCATACCTATTAACTCTTTAAAATGTTTAAAATATCAATCGCCGCTTCACTAATTTTAGTTCCAGGACCAAATACAGCAGCAACTCCAGCATCAAATAAGAATTGATAATCCTTACGTGGAATCACGCCACCAACTACTATCATAATGTCTTCACGGTCGTATTTTTTAAGTTCTTCCATTACTTGAGGAACTAGTGTTTTATGTCCTGCAGCTAAAGAACTTACACCAAGAACATGTACATCATTTTCCACAGCTTGCTTTGCAGCTTCGGCAGGTGTTTGAAACAGTGGACCTATGTCTACATCAAAGCCTACATCGGCATAGCCAGTGGCTACTACTTTTGCGCCACGATCGTGTCCGTCTTGCCCCCCCATTTTGGCAATCATAATTCGTGGTCTACGACCTTCTTTTTTTGCAAACGAATCTGCTAATTGTTGCGCTTTCGCGAAAACAGGATCATTCATAATCTCTTTTTTATAAACTCCTTGAACACTTTTAATTTGTGCACGATATCTTCCATAAACGCTCTCCAAAGCATCTGATATCTCACCTAAAGTAGCACGTTCTTGGGCTGCAATTACAGCAAGCTCGAGTAAGTTACCGTTTTTGCTTTTAGCACAATCCGTTAGGTTCTCAAGCGCTTTTTGAACCTGTGCTGTGTTTCTAGTCGATTTAATTTCTTTTAAACGATCTACTTGTTCAATGCGCACGGCAGCATTATCCACTTCTAGCGTATCAATGAGATCTTCATCTGGACTCGGGTATTTATTAACGCCTACTATGGTGTCTATACCGCTATCGATACGCGCTTGCTTCTTGGCAGCAGCTTCTTCAATACGCATTTTAGGAATTCCAGCTTCAATCGCTTTGGTCATACCGCCTAGTTCTTCAACTTCTTCAATAAGTTCCCATGCTTTATTAGCGATTTGATCAGTAAGTGACTCTACATAATAAGAACCAGCCCAAGGATCTACCGTTTTTGTAATTCCAGTTTCTTCTTGTAGAAATAATTGCGTGTTTCTGGCTATACGTGCACTGAAGTCTGTAGGCAAAGCAATAGCTTCATCTAGTGCGTTAGTATGCAGACTCTGCGTTCCACCAAAAGCGGCCGCAGCTGCTTCAATAGTAGTACGTGCCACGTTATTAAAAGGATCTTGCTCTGTAAGTGACCAACCAGATGTCTGGCAATGTGTTCTTAAAGCTAGAGACTTAGCGTTTTTAGGGTTAAACTGTTTAATCATTTTAGCCCATAACATGCGTGCAGCACGCATCTTGGCAATTTCCATAAAGTGATTCATTCCTATGGCCCAGAAAAACGATAATCTAGGAGCAAAGGTGTCGATGTCCATTCCGGCGGCAAGACCTTTACGTACGTATTCCAATCCATCAGCTAGCGTGTAAGCTAGTTCAATATCACTCGTTGCTCCAGCTTCATACATGTGATAACCCGATATAGAAATCGAGTTAAATTTGGGCATATTTTTACTGGTGTATTCAAAGATGTCTGAGATGATTTGCATACTAGGCGATGGCGGATAGATATAAGTATTACGCACCATAAATTCCTTTAAGATGTCGTTTTGTATTGTTCCACTTAATAAAGCAGGATCTACTCCTTGCTCCATCGCAGCAACTATATAAAATGCCATGATAGGTAACACGGCACCATTCATAGTCATAGAAACAGACATCTTATCTAATGGGATTCCATCAAAAAGCACTTTCATGTCTTCAACACTATCGATAGCTACACCAGCCTTTCCTACATCACCTACCACACGCTCATGATCACTATCATAACCACGATGTGTTGCAAGGTCAAAGGCGACAGAAAGTCCTTTCTGTCCAGCAGCGAGATTGCGTCTGTAAAAGGCATTAGACTCAGTCGCGCTAGAAAATCCTGCATACTGTCGCACAGTCCACGGACGGCGCACATACATGGTAGAATAGGGACCACGTAAATTAGGAGCCAGTCCAGCTACATAATTCAAGTGTTCCAGATCTTCTATGTCATCTTTAGAATAGTATTTTTTAATGGCGATTCCTTCAGACGTTTCATAAGCTGGGATGTCAACCTTTTGAGAAGAAGCGAAATTGAAATCGGCTGTTACTTGAGATATATCTTTTCTTTTCATTACATCTGTGCTTTTTCTATAGCTTGTGCTATTCTAGTAGGAACAATAGGAGCAATCAAGGTTTTACGAGGATTTGTTTTTACAAATGGGTATAGTTCATACTCTTTTTGTAAAGGCAAATCAGCGTTCGGGTATTTATTAACGCCAACCATGATTTTCTTTTGATTGTTTAAATCATTCAATTCTTGAGAAGCACTTTGTTTGATTTTGCGCTGTATGGTACCATCAAATAACGACTGTACAAAACCACCACCATTTTCAATAGTTTTAAAAAGCTCTAGCGCCTTCTCTGTAAGTTGTTTTGTGAGTGTATCGATATAGTAAGAACCATCGGCCGCATTATTGATTTTATCTAGGTAAGCTTCGTCTTTAAGAATACGTAATTGATTGCGCGCTATACGATCACCAAACTCGTTTTCTTTGTTAAAAAACGCATCATAAGATAAATTATAAACGGTATCTGCACCACCTAAAACGGCACTCATGCATTCTGTTGTGGTGCGTAATAAATTGACATTGTAGTCAAGTAAAGATTTATTTCGATGGCTTGGACTTGCTGTAATATAGCACTTTAAGTCCATGCCATAGAGGTTGCCTATAGCATTGGTAATTAATCTGTAAGATCTATACTTTGCAATTTCCATAAAGTAATTGCTGCCTATAGTAGTATCTATGTTGATTCTTTTTTCTGCTTTCGCGAAAGCATTATTAACATCAACATCATGCTCTTTACTGGTGTCGCAATAATGATTTAAATACTCGTTTAAATGTGCGGCATAATAACCTAATTCTTGAGTAATAGTAGCTCCAGAATTTTGATACAAACTTGTATTTACTGTAAACTGAGAAAAGTATCCAGAATAAGATTTTATAAAATCGGCATAGTGTTTATAATCTTTTTTTAAATCTTTAAACCAGTTTCCATCACTGGCTAATTGATGAATGATATCTATATGAACATATGCCTTAGGATTGATATCGTGTACTTGTTTTACATAATCCAGATCCATAAATTGTGGATGGATTTGAATTCCGTATTCGGGTAATCCTTTTAGTAAAACAGCTGGGTCAATGTCTTTATTAGGAATGATGAAAAGTACACCTTCACTACCACGTTTTAAACGTCTTTTGCTTTCTTATTTGCTGCAGTGGCATTACCCGCAAAAATTCTTTGAGAAATAAACCAATTGTCTGTGGCGCGAGCAGGAATGTTTATTTGAGGTGCACTATCACTATGGTAAATAGGTTTAATGTTAATTCCCGCATTTGTTTTAGTCACTAGTGTCTCATTATAATCAGCACCTTTAAGGTCCATCTGGATTTTTTGTTTCCAAGCAGTTTCTGAGACAGGTTCAAAATCTTCAAACAATCGATTACTCATTAGGGTCTTTTTTTAGGGAATCTGCGTGTTGTATGATAAACACTTCTTCATTCTCTCGCTTCATTAAATAACGTTCACGGGCAAACTTTTCAATGCCAGCGCTATCTTTCAATGCTTTAATTCTGTTTTGATCTTTTAGGATACCACGTTTATAGAAATCAACATTTTGTTCCTTTTCTGCAATTTGTTGATCTAGTTCTCTATGGGAAGTAAGCCACGCGTTTGCATCTAAGAATAAAATCCATATCACAAATATGATACTGATAAGTACGTACTTATTAGTAAAAACTTTCCAATATCTATTCTGTTTTAACTGATTCCACTTCATTATGTGAAATTTAAGAAAATTCAGCCAATCGTTGGTCGATTATACCTCTTAAGATTTGAACACCTACCGTATTAAATCGGTTAGTAGGTATAATAACATCTGCATAGGCCTTAGTAGGCTCAATAAATTGCTGATGCATAGGTTTTAATGTATTTTGATAACGCTCTAGAACTTCTGTAAGATCACGTCCACGATCTGCGATATCTCTTTTTAATCTACGTATCAATCGCTCATCACTATCACAGTCTATATACACTTTAATGTCAAAAAGGTCTCTAATACGCGGTTGTGTGAGGATCAAAATACCTTCAACAATAACCACTTTTGAAGGTGCCGTTTTAACCACTTCACCAGTACGGTTGTGCTCTACAAAAGAGTAAACTGGTTGATCAATTGTTTTTCCTTCTTTAAGCTCTAGCAAGTGTTTTTCTAAAAGTTCAAAATCGATACTTCCTGGGTGATCAAAGTTGATTTTTACTCGTTCTTCATAGCTTAAATGAGAAGTATCTTTATAATAGGAATCTTGAGAGATAACATTTACATCGTGATCTGGATAAGTGTGTACCATCTGGTCAACGACTGTGGTTTTTCCACTTCCTGTACCACCAGCTATTCCTAGTATAAGCATTTGATTTATTTAATTTGTGCAAAAATAGGGATTTGAACTTGAAATAGAACTCGAACTACAAAGCGAACTTCAATTTGAAAATGATTTTAATTTCAAAAAATAGTTCATGTTTGAATGCAATGGAGAATCAAATGATTCAATTGAATGATTAGTGCATTCCTATTCAACCATACAGTCTAATTTTCTCTCATCGACATCATACGTTGATATAAAGTGGGATGTGAGTAATTGAAAAACACATATACTGGATGTGGTGTAAGATTACTTAAACTGGTTTTGTTTAATTTCTTTAACGCAGCAATTAATGGTTCAGCTTCATAAGTGTCTCGAGCATATGCATCTGCCTGGTATTCAAATTTTCGCGAAAGCGAACTCATAACTATTCCAGTAACCGTAGAGATAGGTGAGTAAAGAAGACCAAAGGCTACTAGACCAACGTGAAATGACGGTATTGTAACGCCTAGCGCTTGTGATAAAGTAGTGCTATCTACAAATAATGAAAATAGCCATAGTGTAAATCCTGTCGTTATTGTACTTGCAATGAGGTTATAAATGATGTGTTTTCTTTTATAATGACCTACCTCGTGAGCGAGAACGGCAACTATTTCTTCTTCAGTTAGTTTAGAAATTAAAGTATCATAAAGTGTAACACGTTTTTCACTACCAAAACCGCTGAAATATGCATTTGCCTTAGTAGATCTTTTACTACCATCAATTACAAAAACCTTATCGAGTTGAAAGCCTACACCTTGCGCATAGTTTGCTATGGATGCTTTTAAAGAACCTTCTTCTAGTGGTGTTTGTTTATTAAAAAGCGGTACAAACCAGCGTGCATAAAACATATTCATCAATAAAGAAATTGCAAATATCAATATCCACACATACCACCAGAAATTTGGGCCAGTCCAATTATAACAAACAATTACTAGAGATAAAATGCCGCCACCTAGAATAGCGGTAAGCAACCAACCTTTGATTTTATCGATGATAAATGTTTTTATTGTTGTTTTATTGAAACCAAATTTTTCTTCAATCACAAAAGTAGAATAGTAGGAGAAAGGTAGCGAGATGATCTCGCCAGCTGCAGCTATGACCGTAAAGAATAACAAACCTACAAGTACATCGTGATTTACTAAGGTACGTGCCCAGCTATCTATAATAGCAAATCCATCGTAAAACAAGAAAATAAGAATAGCGATAAAAGAAATACTGCTGCTTAATAAACTGAATCTATAATTAGTCTTTTTATATTCTTGTGATTTTGCATACTCATCGCCATCATAAACATCTTGCAACTCTTGCGGAATCTCTTTAGAATACCAGGTATAGTTAAGAAAACCAAGAAGCTGATCTAATAAAAAATCAAAAATAAGAATCCCGATTATAAGGTAAAACAATGTTATGGCGTCCATGTTTAGTTTTTCACAAATGTAGTTGTAAATGGTAAGTTTTTTTATTTGAAATCACGCTGTCTTTTGGCTTCAAAAATCAATATTGCAGCGCTTACAGAGAGATTCATAGAATCTATGGTGCCACTCATAGGAATTATAATATTTTGCAAGGCAGCATCTCGCATTTCTTGAGATAAACCGGTAGCTTCAGTTCCTAGTGCAATGGCGCTTCCGGTAGTATAATCCATGACATCATAGCGTTCACTAGATTGTAATGTAGCTGCATATAAGTTGATGTTTTGCGATTGCAGGAATTTCACAACATCGCTCGTTGTACCTGTTGCGGTAGGAACGGTAAACACACAGCCTACACTAGATCGTACTACATTAGGATTAAAAAGATCTGCCACTGGATTTGCGATGATGACCGCATCTACTTTTGCAGCATCTGCAGTTCTTAATATAGCACCTAGATTTCCAGGTTTCTCAGGCGACTCTGCGATGAGAATTAATGGGTTTTTAGATAGTTTTAGGTCTTGTAGTTGTTGTGATTTCGCTTTTGCGAAAGCGATAACACCTTCTGTTCCTGTCCTGTAAGCAAGTTTTTCATATACTTCTTGAGTAACTGATATAACTTCTGGATTACTATTGATATTTATTTTATCGTAGACATCACTAGCTTCAAAATCTTCTGTATTCAAAAGAATAGATCCACAGATTAATAGTTGTTGTAACTCAAAACCACCTTGATCGCATAGCATCACCTCGCGTTGTCCTTCTACAAGAAAGAGGCCTTCTTTTTTTCGAGCTTTACTCTTACGTTGCAATAACTCTGCGTGACGGATAATGGCGTTGTGTGGACTGGTAATGTGTTTCATCAAAGCAAAGGTAAGTGGATTTTGAGTGATATTTAAAACGATGATAAAATCTTTTGAATAGCTCAGAGAGCTAATTTTTAGTCAGTTTTTCTTATTTGATTATTGATTTTGAATATCTATTGTAAAGGCTCATAAACTATGTTTAAACTATCTTTATAATAAATTAAAAACTATGAATTTTCACACTAGAAAATGGATTAAACCTGAAGATTTAAATCCTAACGGAACCTTATTTGGTGGACGACTATTAGAATGGATTGATGAAGAAGCAGCTCTCTATGCCATTATCCAAATAGAGAATCAAAAAGTAGTTACTAAATATATGAGTGAAATCAACTTTAGAGCCAGTGCAAAACCTGGTGACATTGTTGAGATAGGACTAGAGGTAAACAAATTTGGTAGATCATCTATAGACCTGAAATGCGAGGTACGTAACAAGATGACCTATGAAACTATAATTACTATCGAGAATATTATATTAGTTAATCTTGATGAAGATGGTAAACCTCTCGCGCATGGAAAGACAGAAGTTGAATATCAATCTGATCGAATGAAAAAGAAAGGCTTTTAAGCTTTCACTTGATCATCATTTAAGTACTTTTCTTCCATCCAAAAAGTTCCAAACGGTACAACAGACATCGCTAACACAATAAGTAATGTCTTAAAGCTCCATTTATTAAGTTGAGCTACTATTATTGCTAACACTATATAGGATAAAAATAAAACTCCATGAGCCATTCCTATAATCTTGTTAGGCATGGGCATCGCTGCTAGATATTTCAAAGGCATGGTTACAAAAAGGATTAATAAGAAAGAATATCCTTCGGTAATGGCTAGGTATTTGAAAAACTTGTTCATAGCAGTTAATTATAATTGCAAAGATAAGCTCTAACAGTTTTTTATACTGCTTATTATGATTCTAAAAGCATGTATTTGTTGGTGAAATATTTGTTAAAATAGAAGTAGATGAAGTTGCGCTATTATCTTTGCAGACTCAATAAAATTTAATGACTGATAAAGACGTAAAGATTTATATTATAGGTGCTGGTGTCAGTGGATTAGCTGCTGCTATTACTTTAAAAAATGCTGGATATAATGCTCAGATATTAGAGCATTCACCTACAGTAGGTGGTCGTGTTAAAACCACAAAGAATGGCTCAATGAAGTTAGATCATGGTTTTCAAGTATTGCTAGATGAGTACCCAGCTGCAAAGGAATTTCTAAATCTAGAATCATTAAATTTAGTTAAATTCTCTCCTGCATCAATCGTTTTTATTGATGGTAATAAACATATAATCGGTGACGCACAGCGTGATATGAGCTTTGCGTGGAATACACTTATAGCTGGTGTAGGTATTGTAAGTGATAAATGGAAAGTTTTTATGCTTTCGCGAAAGCTAAAACAGAAAAATTTAACAGATATTTTTAATGATTCTGAAAAAACGACGCTCAAGTATCTTCAGGACTATGGTTTTTCTCAAAAGATGATTGATTGTTTTTTTAAGCCTTTTTATACAGGGATTTTCTTAGAAACTGAATTACAAACGAGCAGTCGCATGTTTGAATTTGTCTTTAAAATGTTTAGTATAGGAAATGCAACTATACCAGGTGCTGGGATGGAAGCTATTCCAAATCAAATGGCAGATAAATTAGTTGGACAAATTCAATTTAATACGACTGTTAAAGAAGTTATTGCTGATACGATACACTTGACTACTGGAGAAACAATCAAGAGTGATTATACCATTATTGCAACACCAGCAGAAACTATTGTGCCCAATTTGCCTAAATCTGATAAGCCATGGCATAGTGTCCAGACTTTATACTTTGATACAGATGATCATGGTTTTGATCAACCTATTATCGGTTTAATAGCAGGCAATGATTGCCTGAGTAATAATTTTCATTTTTTAAATGATGTTTTTGAAAATCATCCTAAAGTAATAAGTGTGAGTGTAGTTGCAAAACACAATCTAACTAAAGATCAACTAGAAGAACGTGTGCGTAAAGAACTAATAGAGCAAGCTAATATCAAAGCTGGTGATTTGATAAAAATGATGGAAATTAAAAAGGCATTACCAACCTTTGATAGTATTCAATATGCTATGAGCCTACTGAAACTCAACTTACTCAAAATATCTTCTTAGCTGGTGATCAATTGAGTAACGGATCATTAAATGCTGCAATGCTGAATGGTAAGGCTGCAGCACAAGCGGTAATTAGTAATATTGAGAACGGTATCTTTGTATAATTAAAAGTGCCTGACTTCTATAGTTTTAGATTTAGAAAAATCAATATGATATACTTTTTCCACGATTCTGAATAGCTCGTCAATTATTTCAACGGTTGTAGTTTGATTTCGATCGTATTGCTTAGAGTAGTTAGATTTATATTCTACATCTTTTAAAAAGCCATTTTTAATTAATAGAGAATAACTAGGTATTATAGTTCTGAAAATTGTTTTATTGAAATCACCACTTGAAGCTTCGCAATAAATAGGACGCGACTTGATATCCCTTCTTGAAAAGATGGCATATTGTACATAATCATTATCAAAACCTATGACAGCACTTTTGTTTATATCATTATCTTCATCTAATAGATTAAGAAGGTATTGTTGTAATTCTTTTCTTTGAGTTAACAAATCAAATGTATTTATCGTTTCATTTGAAGTCATTTGATTTTTAGAACGATCCTTATAGAAGTTGCTATATATGATGTAAATTAATGCACTAGCGATTGCTAAAGAGCCGGCAATGTTAAAAGCATAATCCATCACAATCGGTTTATCTTGCTGTAGGATCAGCATCTTCATGATTGATGTCAAAAACAGACTCCTTTTTATTTCCTAGAATGCTAACACCTTTTTGCATTAGTAGGTTATTAGGGTAAGTGATGGTCTCGCCATCATTAGTTTTAAGTACGGTATAAAAGCCTTTAATGTCTTCTATAACAGCAGTTACCGGTAAATCCTTATCATGTATTCTGATACGATCACCTATCTTAAATGGAAAGGCAAAATATAGTATAAACTAGAGGTTAGATTACTTAAAATACTCCAGTTTGCAAACAACGCGACACCTATTACTGCAAATGTAGATGCCAATGCTGTCCAAAATCCGTCTTTAGAAATTCCCCAAACAAAGATGATTGTGATGGTTGATAACGTCCATAGTAAGTATCCAACATATCTGTTAATATATTGACGCCTTAATTTTGATCGATTAAGATCTTTAGAGAGTTTTGCAGCACTCCAAGTCACAAAACGATGTATAGCTATAGTCAGAATTAATATAACTATGGTAAATATTACTTCAGTTCTCGTTAAAAAATCGATCATAATTGTAAACTATCTCTCAATACTTCATACTCACTACCTTTTTGAGACCAGTAAGGTGTATTTAATGTTTTAATTAACGTACCTGTAGAAACGGCAGGTTGACCATTATCATTATAACGCTCCATCCAAGAAAGAACTTTATAAGGAGCTTCTTTTTGAGTTTTAAAAGCAATAATACGATCTAGTTCTTTAAACCTAACACTGTATAAGTAACCATCTTCAATCTCTCTAAAACTTGCCGTTGCTTCATAAGGTTTAGTCTCAACATGTTTTAATCTTAAATATTCAAGACTAGGTATTAATTTTAACTCGCCTGTTGGCATTGTTGTAGGATCTATCCTTAGCTCGATCGGAATTTGATTTTCAGTCATGACATGTTCTACTTCAAAATACTCTTCTTGTTCAGACTGGAAATAAGAAAACAAACTCACATCATACACCTTATCGTATTGATTTAATTGCATATAAGTATGTCCACACCATTCTTGAATACTAGAAGATATTTTAATCGCATTATCCTTTTTATCTAATGGTAAAAAGGTGCTGCTCATAATAGAGTAGGGATAGATGCCTGTATTAAAATCTCTAGTCACATTAAGCTTCATGACTGGTCGATTATCTTCTGATGGATTATCAGCTTTAACTTCGTCAACCGTATTGAATGGTTCTGTTACAAAAATCATTACAGATTTTCCATCACGCATTTCTCCATATCTAGATTGTGAGAGTTCATAACTAGAAATTTCTGCTTTACCACTATACCAATAATCTTTAAATTCTTGAGTTAATTTAAGATCTTCAAGTGATTCTAGACGATTGCTGTCTATGTCAGTATCTGCGTCTATATTTGATGTACCTGAATTACAGGACGTTATTAATACAGCTAGAGTGATGTAAAGTAATTTATGCATAGTTTTTAATCTTATAGTAAAGATACTATTTGTCATTTCATTACTCATCTAAAATGTCGTTAACTATTTAATACAATAACTAGATACTTTATGATTTCTCTAGTACCATAAATCAATTAATTTTCTAAATTTTGTACCTACAAATTAAGACTATGAAAGAAGTAAAAGCATATGCTGCGTCTGCAAATGATGCACCTTTAAAAGAGATAAATATTAATCGTCGCGATTTATTAGATAATGATGTATCCATTGACATTATGTATTGCGGTGTATGTCATAGTGATATACATGCAAAACTTAATGACTGGGGGGGAAATGCAAAATATCCTATTGTACCTGGACATGAAATTATAGGTAAAGTAACCGCTGTAGGAAGTGACGTTACTAATCATAAAGTAGGAGACCTAGTTGGAGTAGGCTGCATGGTGGATTCTTGTCAAGAGTGTAGTGCTTGTAAAGAAGATCAAGAAATGTGGTGTGAGAATGGTTCTACCAGTACTTATAACAGTAAAGATCCACATTTAGGTGGTCATACACTAGGTGGATATTCTAAAGTAATAGTGGTAAGAGATGAATTTGTTCTTAAAGTACCAACTAATCTTGATACCAAAGCGGTAGCGCCTCTTTTATGTGCTGGTATAACAACTTACTCGCCGTTAAAACACTGGAATGTTAAGAAAGGTGATAAAGTAGGTATCATTGGTCTAGGTGGTCTAGGTCATATGGGAATCAAATTTGCTGCTGCAATGGGAGCAGAAACAGTAATGATTACCACTAGTGAAGAAAAAGCAAAGGATGCCAAAAGACTAGGAGCTGATCAAGTAATTATTTCAAAAGATGAAAATCAAATGAAAGAGCACAATGATTCTTTTGATTTTATTCTCAATACTATACCGGTAGGCCATGACGTTAATCCATATCTAGCCTTGCTTAAAAGAGATTGTACGATGTGTTTAGTAGGTGCCATCGAACCGTTAGAGAATGTACATGGTGCAAATCTTATTTTAAGAAGAAAAAAATTAGCAGGATCATTAATAGGTGGAATTAAAGAAACGCAAGAAATGTTAGATTTCTGTGGAGAACACAACATCACATCAGATATTGAAATGATTGATATGCAAGATATTAATAATGCCTTTGAACGCGTTCAGAAAAACGATGTAAAGTATCGTTTTGTAATTGATATGGAGACGTTGTAGTATCTCGCTTCGCGAAAGCGTATTTATTAAAGCTCTTAAAAACTCAGCATCTATGGTGCTGAGTTTTTTTATCGTTGTTAAGAGTTAGTTTTACCATTCAACTATATACATATTAATGAATTCATTTACTGCCCAACAAATTTGTGACGTTTTAGAAGGTACCATTATAGGATCTACCAGTCAAGAAATCACTGGAATAGAAGAAATAAGAAAAGCTACAAAATCTGACTTGACCTTTATAGGGAATAAGAAGTATGCAAAATTCTGGGCAGATTCTAAGGCATCAATTGCTATCATTAGTGAAAACATTGAGCTAGCGCCTGGTGATAATCGCGTTTTAATAAAAGTAAAAAACGCAGATCTAGCCATGGCTAATATGTTAGAAGCTTTTTTACCACCTACACCTGTTTTTGAAATAGATATTCATCCTACTGCAGTGGTACATGAAACAGCAACCATAGGAAAAGGTGTCCAAATAGGTGCTCATTGTTATGTAGGTAAGAACGTAACCTTAGGTGATGGAGTAGTACTTTATCATAATGTAAGCGTGTTTGATGACTCTACTATTGGACCGCAAACAGTTGCCTGGTCAGGAACGGTTATAAGAGAACGTTCTCAAATAGGCGCTCAATGTATATTTCATAATAATGTGAGTATTGGAGCAGACGGTTTTGGATATCGCCCATCAGATGATGGTCGTGGACTTATTAAAATACCACATATAGGAAATGTTGTTATAGGTAATGGCGTTGAGATAGGTGCTAATTCTTGTGTAGATAGAGCAAAGTTTAATTCAACGATCATAGGCGACGGTTGTAAAATTGATAATCTAGTTCAAATTGCACACAATTGTATACTAGGTAGATGTTGTATTATGGCTGGTCATAGTGGCCTTGCTGGGTCCGTTACCTTGGGTGATGGTGTGATTATTGGTGGTAGTGCATCGATAAAAGATCATACGACCATTGAGTCTGGTGCAACGGTAGGTGCTGGTAGTGGTGTGATGAATAATGTGGCTGCTGGTAAAACAGTACTGGGCTATCCAGCGACGGACTCTCGAGAGATGCTTAAGCAATGGGTTGCACTGCGCAAGCTTGCTAAATAACGACGTATTTTAAAATAATTATTTAATCATGAATCAGTTTGTGAAGTATTTGTTGTTACTATTATTTGTAAGTGTTTCAAATGCACAAACAGATCAATTGAAAGGATTTAAAGATTACTATCCTATATCAGTAAGACCAGAAGCGTCTATAGGTTTAGGAAATAATCCTTATGAACAAATTCTTTTAGAGGCTACTCCGGTGGTATATTATGGTTTCTATAATGATATGCGCCGTTCTTTAAATCAAGATACAATTACGAGCGGTGATGCCGTTTACTTGTCTTTTCAGCCTCATTTTAGAATCTACAATGAAGAATCTAAGCCGGTTAAAACACCAAGTTATAAAGTTCTTATAGGTTGGCAACGCATTATTAAAACTGATGATGATAATTTTTTAACGGCAGCAATAGAATCTGGTCATTTCAGTAATGGGCAGGCAGGCAGTGCTTTTAGTACTGAGTTTGACGATAATTCTGAGGAAAGTATAGCTATCTATGATAGTATTACTGATGATACTGATCTCGCTGCATTACTTAATAGAAGCACAGGTAATTTCTCTACTAACTTAACTCGATTTAGTTTTAATTATAGATTGAATACGTTTAATGAAAACAACATCCCGCAGAAAATACATTCTTTGACCGCGACTTATCAATTGTATCATAACAAGTTTATGGGATTAATTGATTTTGGAGGTTATAATCCGCAGGATATTGACATATATGGTAGACATAAGTTTGAGTTAGGTTATGAATTTACATCACATCTTAAAAAAATGCGTTTTACATTAAGTCAGCAGTTTGATTATACCATAGGTTCTCATCCATCTAGCGTTCCATACCGATCAGTTACTACCGGAATTTTATATCCATGGGATAATGATTTAGGTTTTTTCACAAAATTTTCTTTCGGTAGAGATAATTACAACTACCGTTTTGTGGATAATTTTCCTCGATTTACAGTAGGCGTCACCTGGGATTGGTTCACACCGTTTGTGATTAAACCTAAAAAATTACAGCTGGATCCAAATCAACTTGAAAATAAAAATCAAGGCTAGCATATTTAACGTTCATATCCATAAAGAATAGACTACTTTTGCGCGCTATAAAAAAGTAGAAAATGAAGCGTATTAATCAGTACAAGAAGATGTTTAGTGTTGAAAAAAACATTGACCTTAAAGAACTTAAGAAAAGTTACCGCAATCTTGTAAAAGAATGGCATCCAGATAAATTTCAGGATGGAGATGATAAGAAGGAAGAGGCAGAGGTAATGAGCCGTCAGATAATTGATGGATACCATTTTCTAGTAAGTATTGCACCAGAAACTAAGGAAGCAAATCTAGAAGCATATACCGAAACGATTACTAACACAGGTATTGAAGACTTTGATCATAAAGGTCAGGTTCTTGAAGTAACCTTTACAGATGGATCGACTTATGAATACTTTGGTGTTCAGAAACCAATATTCCGTAAATTGGTAAATGCAGACAATCGTTATAGATTTGGAAAGCGTAATATTTTTACAAGTTACCTATATCGTAAGTCTAAGAAAGATCAAGACCAAGATCAAGCATAATTAAATCCCTGTATTTTTGTTTTAATAGTTAAGACCATGGCAGAATCTAATTCATCTCAACAGCCGTTATCTCTAGAAGAGATACAGCAATGTATTGACATCCTTAATAGGTTAAATACTGATACAGATGAGATTTTTGAAATTCCTATGGAAAGACGCATCGAGCTTATAAAACAAGCTGGTCTTCTTTCTAGCCTAGTCGTGATGAATATAAAAGACGTAAAAAAGACGCTGTAAAAGCTGCTAAACGTAAAAGAGCTACTAGAGATAAGCATGCTCGCAAAGAAACAGGAATACGCAGTGCTCGTGAAGCTAGCGTGTTTGTTGCACCACAAATATTACTTCAACAACAGCTTGAACAACAGGAGCCAGGTGAATTAAGTACACCTAGAAACTGTTACGTCTGTAAAACGATGTTCACAAAACTGCATCATTTTTATGATCAGATGTGCACCGATTGTGGTGATTTTAATTACGCAAAACGTTTTCAAACTGCAGATGTTAAAGGTCAGGTTGCCTTAATTACTGGTTCTAGATTAAAAATTGGCTATCATATATCTTTAATGTTATTGCGTGGTGGCGCTACCGTAATTGCAACTACGCGTTTCCCAGCAGATAGTGCTTTACGTTTTTCAAAAGAACCTGATTATAATGATTGGGCCCATAATCTCAAGATTCATGGTCTAGATTTAAGGCACATACCTAGTGTAGAAATCTTCTGTAACTTCATAGAACAACGCTATGAAAAATTAGATATTCTTATTAATAACGCAGCACAAACAGTACGTAGGCCATCTGGATTTTATGCGCATCTAATGCCTAACGAAAATTTGTCTTACAGTGAGTTACCGCCGTATGCTCAAGAATTACTTAAAGATCATCAAGATTGCCTTGCAGAGATTAAAGCACTTTCACCAGCAGCCTCATCAAATAAGAATATGCCAGTTACATGGCATGGACCAGAACCAGGAATTGGTTTGAGAGCCAGTGCTCAACTTTCTCAAATACCTTATAGTTTGATAAAGCATTGAGCGCTCCAGAGGTTTTTCCTGAAGGTGAATTAGATGCAGATTTACAACAGGTAGATTTGAGAAAAACGAATAGTTGGCGCCTTAAATTGGGTGAGATTGAAACTACTGAAATGATTGAAGTACAGTTAGTGAACTCTGTAGCTCCTTTTGTACTATGCAATCGTCTTTCTGAAATTATGAAGAAAGAAAATACAGGTAAAAAGCATATCATTAATGTAAGCGCCATGGAAGGTAAGTTTCATACATTCTTTAAAGAAGATCGTCATCCACATACTAATATGGCCAAAGCTGCCCTTAATATGTTAACACATACAGCAGCTGGCACACTTGCAAAAGATGGTATTTACATGAATGCTGTTGATACTGGATGGGTGACAGATGAAGATCCTGCAGAGCTTTCAAAACGCAAACAAGAATTACATGACTTTCAACCACCATTAGATATTGTAGATGGCGCAGCACGAGTTTTAGATCCTTTATTTGACGGTATAAATACTGGAAAGCATTGGTGCGGTAAGTTCTTAAAAGATTACAGACCTATAAGCTGGTAATGGAAAAGAAACCAGCGTTAATTATTCTTTCATTTTTTGCAGTTTACGTCTTTTGGGGGTTCAACATATTTATGGAACAAGATGGCGGTTACAGAATTACCGCCTTTTATGCTAGCATCCATAAGGTTTACAACAGCTAGTGCTATTGTATTTATCATCGCAATTGCATCAGGGAAAAGTTTAAAAATCACAAAAAAGCAATTTCTGAATACTGTTTTAGCTGGATTTCTATTTCTAGCCTATGGTAATGGTGTATTTGTCTGGGCTTTAAAATATGTAGATAGTGGCTTTGCTTCACTGTTAGCATCATTACAACCGCTTGTTTTATTATTAATGATGCGATTTGTACAACGCAAATCTCTAAAAATCAAGTCCATCATAGGAGTTGCATTAGGTCTCTTTGGGATGTACTTATTAGTAAGTCAGAAAGGACTACAAATGCAAGAAGATAGTTGGATAGGTATTTTAATGATCATGAGTTGTATTATAAGTTGGAGTGCCGGTAGCTTGTTCATAGCAAAGGCAGATACACCATCAAACTTTTTTATAACTACTGGATATCAAATGTTAAGTGCTGGAGTTATTCTAGCTGTAAGTAGTTGGGCTTTTGATGAAAAGTGGATAGCACCTATTGATTGGCAATTTGAAACACGCATTTCTCTTGTTTGTTTGATACTATTCGGTAGTATTGCGGCCTTTACAGCTTTTAACTATCTACTTAAAGTTGTGAGTACAGAAAAGGTAGCCACATCATCCTATGTTAATCCAATTATCGCTTTGTTACTGGGTTGGTATTTCCTAAATGAAACCATTACAGTTCAATCCATGATTGCGGCAGCTATAATGCTTACAGGTGTATATTTTATAAACAGCCGCAAAGTGCGTTGATTTAACAATCCCTAACAGTAATTATTATAGTCTTAAGACATGTATAACTTTAAGTATAGTACATTGTAAGAAAATTAAGAACATGAAAATTACCATACTATCACTTTTAATTTTATTTATTTCAACTACCGCAAGTTGTCAAGAGAAATCTGATAAGGTGCCACAAGAAGTCATAAACGCATTTCAAACTAAATATCCCGGTGAAAATGATCCAGATTTTGAGCTTGATGATCATGGCTATTGGGAAGCACATTTTAAAAAAGATGGTGAGAAATACAGCAGATTTTCATGCTGATGGTACATGGAGAGAAACTGAAAATTCTATTAAGGACTCAGAAATTCCTAAGGCTATTCAAGAAGCGATAGAAAGAGAGTTCCCAGATAAAAAAATTACTGAGGCCGAGCACGTCATTAGTGCAACTCAAGGTGAATTCTATGATATTGAATTTGAACAGAAAGGAAAAAACATGGACGTCATGTACCGAAAAGATGGAACTAAAGTTTAAGCTTATAATCTTTAATTTAAAAACGTCGAAATTTTATTTCGGCGTTTTTTATACCTCTTTTTTCGGAAGAAAAATTTTAAATTCAGTCCATTCTCCTAATTCTGAGTTTACTTCAATTTTACCATGCATATGCTCTAATAATCTGGCAACAGTAGCAAGTCCAATTCCAGTTCCTTGTTTTCCATTTCTATCTTCTTGTGTTGCTATATAAAACAATTTGAAAATTGATTGAATTCTATCTCGAGCAATACCCATTCCATTATCCCTAATAATTATCTCATATTCTTGTGGATGACTAATCAATTGAACTTTTATAACCGTTTTTAACTTATCGCTGTATTTTACAGCATTGGTAAATAAATTGATTAGAATTTGTTGAAGTGCTATTTCATTTGTTGTTAAAGTAGTGTCAGTTTCTGGGATATATGCAACTTCTACGCTATCATCCATTACGGTCATAGAAATAACATCTTCAATTAAATCTACATAACTTACACTGTCATAAGTGTCACTAACAAGTTCCTCACTTTGATAAAACTGCAGCATGCCGTCTATATAGCGGCTCATGCTTTTTGTGCTGTCTTTAAGGTAACCTAGATATTCTATAGATTGTGGAGATAGGTTAGTTGAGTCTTCTTTAAGTAAATCTGATATCATAAGGATATTGGACAACGGCGCTTTTAAGTCATGCGACACAATACCCGCAAAATCTTTTAACTCATCATTACGATCTTTTAATATGCGACCTAGTCTATTTAATTCAAAGGTTTTAAACCGTTCTTCAAAAAGCGACATCACCTGTTTAGCCATCGCTTTTAATGCACTAATTTGATAAGTAGTTAATACTCGTGGCTTATGATCATAAACACATAATGTCCCTAATTTATATCCATTAATATCAACTAGTGGAACACCTGCATAAAAAATAGCTTTTAATCCTTCTACTAGAGGATTGTCTTTAAAACGTATATCTTCTCTAGCATCAGGCACAATCATTATATCTTCCTCACTTACGATAGCATGGCCACAAAAAGAAATATCTCGAGGTGATTCACTTAAATCAACACCTTGTCTAGATTTTAGGAAATTCCTGTCTTTATCTACTAAAGTAATCAATGAAATAGGAGCCTCACAAATACTAGAAATGATAGAGGTGATGTTATCATAATTTTCCTCGGGCATGGTATCTAGTAATTTATACTTTTCTACAGCAGCCTGTCTTTCAATCTCGTCTTTAGGAATTGGTGGAGCTATCATTTTTATCAAATTATTAATGCAAATTAAGAGTATTATCATTTATATGAACTCTAAAATTGTTTTTATTATTAATCATGTAATTCAACCGACGTATATTAAGTTTATCCCAATTTTTAATGATAACAGTTCTATAAAAATATTGATCTGATTTACTTATGGCAAGCTGTACAGATAATTATTTAATAACGTTGTATCGCCACCTATTAGTTAATATCATCGATTAGTCTTAGGGCAGTTATCATCGTTGTATTGAATATTTATGAGACCAATCCTCTAATCAGCCGGTTTTTATTAAACTGCAATATTTTATCAATTGTATCGTATAAAAAGTATTTAGAGTGGTAATAATAGAAAACAGGCTATCAACTCTTCAGATAGTGTTATCTACGCTTTCGCGAAAGAGTAATAATAAAACTGTAACAATGAAGAAGAATATGGGTCTATGAAGAAATCACTAACCAAGATTTATGAAACTCTCTCTTTCAATACTTTGTTTATTATTTTTTGTTCAAGCAATAGCACAAGACAAGAAAACTCTTATTATTAAACGAACATCAAATTCTCCTAAAATTGATGGAGATTTAAATGACGCTAGCTGGCGAAATGTGCAAGAGGCGACAGGATTTACGCAATTTAGGCCTACACCTGGTGTGCGTGATTCTTTATATAACCGTACTGTTGTTAAAATGACATATGATGATAACGCAATATATGTAGCAGCTTATTTATATGATAATCCTAGTTTAATTGCCACCCAATTTTCTAGTAGAGATAATTTTGCCTTTGCAGATTTTTTTGGACTTGTAATCAATCCAAATAATGATGCTCAGAACGACACAGAATTTTTTGTGTTTGCCTCAGGTACGCAGGCAGATGCTGTAGCAAATCCTACAGTAGGTGAGGATTTTGGCTGGAATGCGGTATGGGATAGCGCTGTACAAATCCAGGTAGATGGATGGTCTTTAGAAATGAAAATTCCATATCGTTGCTTAAGATTTGATAATAAAAATTTAGATACATGGGGGGGAATACAATTTCATCGTAGGTTCAAAAGAACCGAAGCGCAATATACTTGGAATGAATTAGATGTTACAAAAGGTAACATAGGACTGTATCATGGACAATTAAAAGGTTTAAGTGAAATTGATCCGCCAGTAAGGTTAGCTTTTTATCCATTTGTATCTGGTGTAACTCAAAGTTTTGAAGGCAATACAGAAACTAATTTTAATGCTGGAATGGATTTAAAGTATGGTATCACAGAAAACTTTACACTTGACGCTACCTTAATTCCAGACTTCAGTCAGGCAGGCTTTGACGATGTAAGTTTAAATCTAGGTCCGTTTGAGCAAACTTTTTCTGAGCAACGACAATTTTTTACAGAAGGGCTGGACCTTTTCAGTAAAGGAGATTTATTCTTTTCTAGACGTGTCGGTAACGCACCAACTGGTGATGTAGATTTATCAAGTGATGAAGAGTTAATTGAATATCCACGCACGAGTAAGGTTTTGAATGCTGTCAAAGTTTCGGGAAGAACTAAAAAAGGTCTTGGTCTAGGTTTTTTTAATAGTATAACTGAAAAGACGTATGCAACGGTTGAAAATGCTATTACCGGTGATCGTAGGGAGGAATTAGTTGAGCCTTTTACAAATTACAATATCATAGTTGCTGATCAACAATTTAATAAAAATTCTAGTATAGGAATTATCAATACTAATACGACTAGAAATGGTGGTTTTAGAGATGCAAATGTTACTGCAGTACTAGCTAATATAATAAACAAGCGCAATACTTATAACTTACAAGGTCAAGTTAAAATGAGTCATCTTAACTTAGAAGAAGGCAACAGCACTGGTTACAGCAGTTTTTTAGAGCGCAAACCATTGCTGGAAAACACAGATATAATTTTGACCATACATATATAGACACCAAATTTGACATTAATGATTTAGGATTACAATTTAGAAACAATCGCAATGATTTTGGTGTTAATTATTCCTATCGGACTTTTGAACCTACAGGTAAATGGAACAATATTTATGTGGGTACTTATGTAGATTACACGCGATTAGCAAATCCTAATGTGTTTACGGGTTTGCGATTAGGTGCTGAATTTTCTGGAAATACAACTACCTTAAATAATTATGGGGGGGCTAATGTGAATTTGCAACCAGGCAAACAATATGATTATTTTGAACCACGTAAAGAAGGTGCCTATTTCATAAGAAAAAATGGTGTGAATATGAATAGCTGGTTCAATTCAAATGATAATAAGAAAATTGCTATAAGCGCATATTTTGGTATAGAGACCTTGCTAGAATCAGGACGTGATTATGTGAATTATTGGTTTGGTTTTGGTCCACGTATAAGATTCAATGATAAATTTGTAATCTCTTATTTTATTGACAGAGAATACTATACCGGTGATCGAGGTTATGTAACACAAATTAATGATGATGTAATTATGGGAGATCGAAAGCGTATTGAAATTGAGCACACACTTAATGCTAATTTTAATTTTAATCCATATCACACTTTATCCTTAACACTTAGAAACTATTGGGGAACAGTTGATTATAATACAAATTTATTTACTCTACAGGACAATGGAAGGGTAAATCCATCAATTTATACCGTTAGTAATATACCAGATAATCCTAACATTAACTTTAGTACTTGGAACTTTGATTTGAGTTATTCATGGCAGGTAGCGCCTGGTAGTTTTTTAACAGCATTATACCGCAATCAACTTTTTAATTTTGATAATGAATCACAGGCCAATTATAATCGAAGTATAGGCAACTTATTAGATCAATCTCTTAATCAGACGGTTTCTATTAAACTGCAATATTTTATTGATTACAATCGTATTCCAAATATGCTGCGAGGCAAAAATAAAAAACGAGTTATTTAATGAATTATTTGCTA
The DNA here is from genome assembly GCF_000755285.1 of Nonlabens ulvanivorans. Classification (GTDB taxonomy): domain Bacteria; phylum Bacteroidota; class Bacteroidia; order Flavobacteriales; family Flavobacteriaceae; genus Nonlabens; species Nonlabens ulvanivorans_A. The sequence continues at coordinate 71,603 of NZ_BBMK01000004.1, forward strand.
TGGTGGATACTACTGTAAAGGCTTAACCTATAGATTTTAAGTGTAATAAATAAAATATTTAATTAAACACTTTGGTTCCTGTTGCTTACTTTTGCCATTCGTTTGAAAAAAACAATGGCGTCTTCTAAAAAAGTCAACAATTATCGCAGGAAAATCATGAAATCTCTAACTAGAAAGTTAGGGAACAGTCATGAGCCAATGCCTGGAGATTTGAAAGACCTTGCTAATATAAAAAGAGTATTAATTGTACGCACTAATCATAGATTAGGGAACCTTGTTTTAATAACTCCATTAGTTCAAGAAGTAATCCGAACGTTTCCTAATGCAAAAATCGACTTAATTGTTCAGGGTTTTTTAGGTCCTGTTATTTTTGAAAACTATGATGCAGTTGATCATATCATCAGACTACCTAAAAAGCCATTTAAGAATCTTAAAGATTACATTAAGGGAGCAACATCAGTTCGTAAACACAAATATGATTTTGCTATTAACGCTGTGATAGGATCTTCTTCTGGGCGATTGTATACACAAATGGCCAGAGCTAAGTATAAAGTCTTTGGAGAAGAAGGACAAGATTTTACTCAACAGTTTGAGGATGGACATCATATCGCAAAAGAACAAGTCTATGCCTTCAGAGCCTATATGGAACGATTAGGTTTCACAGATCACAATGTGCCTGTACCAAACCTGAGTATAGAACTTACGAAAGAAGAATCACAACGTGGACTAAAGAAATTGCGAGAAATAGCAGATGATTCAAAGAAGACCATTGCAATATTTACATTTGCCACTGGTGATAAATGCTATCAACCAGAGTGGTGGATACCGTTTTATAAAAGATTACAATTAGAGTATCCAGATTACCACATTGTAGAAGTGTTGCCTTATGAAAACGTATCTCAAATCAATTTCACAGCACCGTCTTATTACAGTAAAGATATAAGAGAGATTGCAGCTTTCATTTCTCATACTGATGTGTGGATAGGAGCAGACTGTGGTATCATGCATCTTGCAAGCGCATCAGGAACGCCTGTTGTAGGATTGTTTTCAAGAACAAATCGTCATGTGTACGAACCTTTTAATGGCAAAAGTTTTTCCTTATTTACGGGAGACTTATCCTATGATGAAATAATTAAAGCCGTAGATGGCGTTATTAAATAAATTTAAACTTTATATATTATGGCAAGACCAAGTGCTACATCGCTTAAAATGAGAATATTTCACCGCTATTTAGGATTTTTCCTTGCAGGAATAATGGCTATTTATGCAATTAGTGGTATTGTTTTAATTTTCCGTGATAGTGATGTTATGAAACGCGAGGTTTCCTATACAAAAACGATTAAGGCACAACTCAATGAGAAAGCTTTAGGACAGGCCATTGGTGATAAGCGATTAAAGGTTGAAAAAGTGAATGGAGATGTATTGATCTTTAAAAATGGAGATTATAATAAAGCAACAGGTGCTGTAAATTATACAAAAATGGAGCTCCCATATGTTTTGGATAAAATGACTCACTTACACAAAGCAAAATCTAGCCAACCTTTATTCTTTTTAAATATCACATTTGGTCTTGGATTATTATTCTTTGTATTATCCAGTTTCTGGATGTTTATGCCAGGTAGTTCTATATTTAAAAAAGGAATGTATTATACAGCTGCTGGTGTAGTGTTAGCCTTGGTATTACTATTTATTTAAAAAATTGAAGGCACTTAAAAAAATACTGCGACGCATGCTTTGGACCATCCTTATCATAATTGTTTTACTTGTCGTAGTATATTTTGTATTTGTCAATTTCTATCCAACTTTTGGAGGTGATGTGAGTAAAGATAGACAACGTTTATATCAATCTTCATCAAACTATTCTAATCATAAGTTTCAAAACATTGATTCTAGTGTACCACCTGATTTAGGATTAAGTAAAACTTTAGGTATCGCTTATAAGTTCATAACTACTAAGGTTCCTAATGGATCACCATCACATGATCTTCAAGTACATAAAGTCAATAAAAAGCAATTAATAAAACAAGATTCTACACAGTTGATATGGTTTGGCCATTCTGCCTTTTATTTAGAAATGAATAACAAAAGCATTCTAATAGATCCTATGTTTGGTAACGTCGCAGCTCCACATCCATGGTTAGGAGCAAATCGGTTTAATAGTGAATTACCTATTGAGATTGAAGATTTACCATCTATAGACGCTGTCATTATTTCACATGATCATTATGATCATTTAGATTATGACTCTATCATAGCCTTGAAAAATAAAGTTTCTCATTATTATGTCCCATTAGGTGTAGGAGTTCATTTAGAAGCTTGGGGAATTGAACCTACTGCTATTACAGAGTTAGACTGGTGGCAAGAAGTGACACTAGGTGAAATACAACTAGCATGTACGCCAGCACAACATTTTTCTGGTAGAAAGATAGGAGCAGAGCAAAGTACCTTATGGAGCAGTTGGGTGATACAAAATGGTTCTGAAAAACTTTTCTTCAGTGGTGATAGTGGATATAGTGATCATTTTAAAGCGATAGGGAATCAATATGGTCCATTTGACCTAGCATTAATGGAATGCGGGCAATATAACGAGTTGTGGTCAGATATACACATGATGCCTGAAGAAACAGCTCAAGCAGGTAAAGACCTTAACGCTCGTGCTATAATGCCTATTCACTGGGCTGGATTTAAACTAGCATTGCATGATTGGCGAGATCCAGTGAATCGTGTCACAGTTGCTGGTAAAGCGCTAAACCTACCTGTTATTACACCACAAATAGGCGATGTAATTCATCTTGATGATACCACATCAGATTATGAGCAGTGGTGGAAGTAGAGATGTTATTTATGTTTAACACGATTTTTAAAAGTTAATAAATTCGTTTTTAATCTCGCTTTCGCGAAAGCGGAATGAACAATAACCCGACAGCTGTAATATTAAAATCACTTATTATCATTCTTAAGGCATCGCCTTACAGGAAACGACTACTTTTGCACTATGTCAACAATAATTAAGAATCAAGAACAAATACTTGCAAAATTAGGGATCACAAAACTGAATCCTATGCAAGAACAGGCGTTATTAACGATACCTGCATATCCCAATACTATATTATTATCTCCTACAGGTACTGGAAAAACTCTTGCTTTTCTATTACCGGTTATAGATTTATTAAAACCACAAATTAAAGAAGTTCAACTTCTTATCATAGTGCCATCGAGAGAACTAGCTATTCAAATTGAACAAGTGATACGCGACATGGGAACTGGTTTTAAAGCAAATGCGGTCTATGGTGGACGTCCTATATCAAAGGATAAAATAGAACTAGCCCATACACCATCTATATTAATAGGTACTCCAGGTCGTGTCCTAGATCATTTAGATCGAGAAAGTTTCTCAATTGATGATCTTAAGACCATTGTACTCGATGAGTTTGATAAGTCTCTAGAAATCGGGTTTGAACGTGAAATGAGTGATATCATGAGCATCCTTGTCAACGTTAAAAAACGAATATTAACTAGTGCTACTCAAAACATACGTATACCAGATTTTGCTAGGGTTAAAAATCCTAAAGTAATAGATTATACTGCGACAAGCATCAAAGAGTTGGCTATTAAAAAAGTGAGCTCTCCAGATAAGGATAAATTAAAAACGCTAGTTGAACTATTACAACATATAGGAAACCAGCCAGGTATTATATTCTGTAATTTTAAGGATACGATCAATTTTGTTAGTGAATATTTAAGTACACACGATATTGAACATGGGCTGTTCTATGGTGGTATGGAACAACAAGAACGAGAACGTGCACTTATAAAGTTTAGAAACGGTACTCACCAAATTATCATTGCAACAGATCTCGCAGCACGTGGACTAGATATTCCAGAATTAAAATATATCATACATTATCAGTTACCATTAAAGGCAGAAGAGTTTACGCATAGAAATGGTAGAACTGCACGTATGAATGCCGCTGGAACTGCCTATGTATTGCAGTGGAATAAAGAAACCGTACCCGAGTTTATAAAGACAGAAGAGGTTCTAGTACCACATGCCGTTAAAACTTCTTTACAAACAGATTGGGCTACCGTATTTATTTCTGGTGGTCGTAAGGATAAAATATCTAAAGGTGACATAGCAGGATTGTTCTTTAAGCAAGGTGGATTAGATAAAAATGAATTAGGAGTTATAGAGTTGAAACAGGATTGTGCATTTGTAGCCGTACCTAAGAATAAACTTTATGAGGTAATCGAAAAGACGAATAATACGCGACTGAAAAAGAAAAAGGTGCGTATTTATGAACTTTAGTTAATCTAATTGCCTGAAAAAGAGCAGCTTTTAATTGATATTAATCAATTTTACATGCTTGAAAGGCTTGTTAATCCTCAATAAATGAAGATATATCAATAAATAAAGCCGAATAGCAATTTAATGGCTCTATCTTTGCAACTTATATTATATAATTTAATTACATTAAGATGAGTAAAGGAACAGTAAAATTTTTCAACGAGACTAAAGGATTTGGTTTTATCACTGAAGAAGGAGTAGACAAAGATCATTTTGTACACATTTCAGGATTAATCGATGAGATCCGTGAAGGTGACGAAGTTGAATTTGACCTTAAAGAAGGTAACAAAGGATTAAATGCAGTGAACGTAAAAGTTCTATAAGACATATATTCAAAGTTTAAGAGAAAGCCCATCCTAGTGATGGGCTTTTTTATGAGCCATAGTTTTGTGAATTAAGCATTAATCATTCTATAGGTAGATTCATTTAATCCTAATTTTGAAATAAAGTAGGGTATATTAAAAAGGTGGCACGAGCTTTGCTTATGATATAGTATTATAAATTTAATTACATTACAATGAGTAAAGGAACAGTAAAATTTTTCAACGACACCAAAGGATTTGGATTCATCACTGAAGAAGGAGTAGACAAAGATCACTTCGTACACATTTCAGGATTAATCGATGAGATTCGTGAAGGTGACGAGGTAGAATTTGATCTTAAAGAAGGAAACAAAGGATTAAATGCCGTGAACGTAAAAGTTCTATAAGACATATATTTTAAGTTTTAGAAAAAGCCCATCCATAGTGATGGGCTTTTTTATGTTTTATATTTTTTTACTGTAAAATATTAGGCATTGAAAGCTTGAGATAAGTTTAACAGCACATCACAATACATGTGATTAATAATATTGAAATTTGTCTTCTAACTAATAAGATATAATTATGAAGAAAATCCTGCTTTTATGTATGGTAGCTATAGCGATTGCTAGCTGTAAGAATCCTAAAGATGAAGTCAAGGTCGTTGAAGAAGTTTCTATAGTAAAAGATGTCGTTGAAGTAGATGAAATTAATGAGTTTACTGCGGCTATTGAAATGGCACATAAAAAAGATGCTTTCTTAGATAAGGACGCAGTACAATATGATTTTAGTGTAGCATTTGGTGGTAATACAATTTTTGAAGGTGTCATCACGCAAGAAACGGATGGATCAATGATTCATATGATGAAAAAAGATGGTAGTATCATTGTTTTTGATGGAGATAAAGTATTTGCTAGTAATGAAGCTGATCTTACCAATCCAATGACTAGATTTCACATTTTCACGTGGCCTTACTTCTTTTCTATGCCATATAAATTAAATGATGCCGGTACGATTTGGGAAGATGAAAAAGCCATGACATGGGGGGGCGATACAGCTTTTCCAACAGCTAGATTATCTTTTGAAAATGGAGTAGGTGATACCTCTGAAGATTGGTATGAAGTTTATAAAAATCCTGAAACTAATGTTCTTGCAGGAGTTGCTTATATCGTGAGTTATGGTAAAGGAGTTGAAGCTGCAGAAAAAGAACCACATGCTGCAAAATATAACGAGTTAACTATGGTTGATGATGTGCCTTTTGCTACTAATTGGTCTTTTCATAATTGGAATCCAGAAGATGGGTATACAAACCAAATTGGTCTTGCTACTATAAAAAATATCCAATTTGTTAATAAAGAAGATTCTTTCTATGCACAACCAGATGGTGCTGGTGAGGTTGCAATGCCAGGTGAGTAATAATTTACCTGTATAAAAAAAGCCTGTCTTGTGACAGCTTTTTTTATATCTTAATTTTAAGCTTGTAAAGATATAGTAGCATTACAAGCTCCACATGTCATAGCTTTCCCTACTGTAAGATCCTTAGTTTTAAAGCTAATTATCGTGCCGCAGTCAGGACATGGAATTGTTGTTTCATTAGCTTTTTTACTTTTAGTAAACAGTTTTAATTCATTAAGCTTTTGAGCATCTACATCTGTAGGCTCATCAATTCCTAGAATAGTGCTGCATTTTGAACAAATAAATGTTTTACCTTTTAAATATAGTTCTGTGTCTACCGCTATGGGTGTTTCACATTTTTTGCATGGTATATCATTAGTCATCTTAACTAGCTTTTATGGATGCAAAACTATTCTTTAAACTGATCATATGCTATGAAGCAGACAATTATAAATCAGTTTTATATAAATTAGTAGTCTTTAAAACCATATTTGATTATCGCTTACCAATACCTATTCGTCTGTTCTGCAAATAAAGACCGTTCAAAAACTGCCGAAGACTTTTTTAGTTCTCAATATCCACAAATGTTCTTTGAATCTGCAGGCACAAATGATGTGACTTGTCAAAAGTTAGGGACCAACCATATCACAATAGATATGTTAGAAAAAGCTTATCGAGTTTATGTTATGGAAACAAAACATCAGACAGCTATTCAAAAGAAATTTGGAAATCAATTTTTTAACAAGATTATAGTCCTTCAAATTCCTGATCTCTACAAGTATGGATCGATAGAATTAATAAATATTCTAAAAAAAAGAGTTTGTTTTGATTCTTAGATTGATTTTAACATAAATTCATACATGTTCCTTTAAATTTAATCAAAATATAAAGAGAGTATTTAAACCTGCTTTCGCGAAAGCATAATAAAAAAAACATGGAATATTTTATCATAGCACTTAAGGCCGTAGTAGCAATTAGTTTACTGAATGTGTGGTTATTACAATTTAATAAAGCGACGAAATGGCGCGGTGGTAATGCTCAAAATATGATTGAAGAATTTAGAGCTTATGGTCTGCCAGTATGGATGTGTTATGCCGTTGGTTTTTTTAAAGTAACCCTATCCTTACTCTTGATAGCTTCTATATGGTATCCTAGTTTAGAAAATATCGCTGCAATAGGTCTTGCTTTATTGTTATCTGGTTCTATATCAATGCATATTAGGATTAAAGACCCAATGTTTAAATCTATTCCTGCAGCTATATTTCTAGCAATGTGTTTAGTAATTGCGATTATATAAAGATTAAAGCATCAGAAAAAAGCGGTAAGTTAAATAAGCATTTAATAAGCCAAATAATAAAGCTGGTGCAGATAGCACAAAACTGTCTTTAATTTTTAATCGTACTCCAAAGCCTAAAAACATTAGTAAGGATAAGCCTAGAGCACCCATAAATCCAAGTATCGATATGGTATAAAGCCCTAGTATGATACTTGAACCACCTAATATTTGAAGTATACCCGTCAAATTGCGATATTGTGGAATACCAAATCGCTCAAACTCCAATGCCATGCGATTAGATAGTAAACAACTGAAACCATAGAAAAGGAAACAGGCTCCAGAAAATAAGGCTATTACTGTAAAGGAAGTCATATATAGTTAATGAGTTAGTAATTTACTCTTATTGAACTTATATCACAAGGATTTACAGAAAGATTAGGATAGATTTTAAAGTCTTAATTCTTACTTTTGTTTCTTACTAATTGATTTACAGTTGATTTATTCAAATTATTTTATGCGCTTCCTTAATTCATTAATATTATTTTTTTCTACTACGGTTGCTATTTCACAAGTAGGTATCGGTACAGATACGCCAGAATCTAGTCTTGATATTAGAGCACAAAACCACTTAGGTGTAGTAAGTGCACAAGATGGTGTTCTTGTACCCAAAGTGATTGATTTATCTACAGCAGGATCTATTAATGGTCAACTTATTTTTCTAAATGTCAATTGGATAGATGACAATGGCACGGTAAGTAATACTGCAGACGACATTACATATATTGCAGGTTTCTATTATTGGAACACTGTCAGCTCTTTATGGACTCCAATAGGAGTGGATACGACTATTGAGCCGTGGTATGTTGCAAACACAACAAGTCCAGCAGCATCTAATACTGATAATATATACACATCAGGTCAGGTAGGGATTGGAACCAATAATCCTTTAGGAGCTTTACATATAACGACTACTAATTCTCGTGATGTGTTGATGTTTAGGTTTATTGATTCTCCTGGTGATGATTTGGACATTGATTTATTTAGATCTCGTGGTACACTGGGGGGGTCTCCATCTTTACTTTTAGATAATACACGTCTAGGTGGCTTGAGAGGTCAATCTTTAACTGTTCCCTCAAGTTATACCTTTAGACCAACCGCAGAGATATATTTTCAAACAGAAGGAGTTAGTAGCTCCACATCAAGTGCAGGAGAAATAAACTTTGCAACCACACCAGTAGGTGCTACATCTGTTATAGATAGAATGACTATTAAGGCAAATGGTGCTGTTGGAATAAATACTCAAGATCCTCAAGAAACCTTACACATCGATGGCTCAGTCAGAATTGAAGATGGAAATGAGGCAGCAGGAAAGGTTTTGACATCTGATGCTAATGGAACAGGAACTTGGGAATATCCATCGATTGATAATGTGATAGGTACTCTAGGAGCTGGCGTTAATATCCCATATACAACTACAGGTTATTTACAAACTGGATCCACTATTACTATACCACCAGGTAAGTTTGTAATAAATGTTAGCATGTTAATCTCTGATGGTAATCGATCAAATGACAATAGTAATTTCTGGCTGCGCACTACTTTTGCAGACAGTAATACTGCTACAACACCATCTGTCGATATTTTAGGGAGCGGTTTATTAATTAGCGGTAATCATGACTCTAATGCTGTGTACTCTATCTTAGCCGGTGTAATTATAATCAATAATACTTCTAGCTCTGATAAAACTTATTATTACATAGCAGGTGCATGTGAAGTATATAATTCTACAGATACTCTTTCTAATTTTGGAGGAACAGCATGGTCAGAAAATAATATTATAGCTTATAGAATTGACTAATCAACATAATTTATCCTGTAGTAAAAGTAAAAGTCATAAAAAAAAGATTCCTAAGTTTAATACTTAGGAACCTTTTTCAGACCATTGAGTTTCGTTCTTACAAACGAAAAATAGAGGATACGTTTTAGCTCCAGAAATGGAGTGGCTTATGCATTTCTGCTAAGCTCGTTTTAATTTAATAATACCGATAGCATTCAAGACCTTTATGACTAGGTAAGTCATATCAATTTCATACCATTTCACACCAAAGTTTGCTCTACTAGCATATTTATGATGATTATTATGATAACCTTCTCCCATCATTAAAAAATCAAATCGGAATAGGTTCTTACTTGTGTTTTTCATTTTAAAATTTACATAACCATATATATGACCAAACCAGTTGATGATCACACCATGTACAGGTGCCATTAAAAAAGTCAATGGTAATAGTAACCATTGCCACCAAGCGGTTGCAAATAAAGCAAAGAATAGTACATAACCAGTAATCCATAAAAGTCTAGAGAATCTAGAACTAGCAAACTGATCAAAGCCTTTCCACTGTGGAACGTCTTTAGTAAAACGTTGGTCGACCTCAATACGTTGCTTATTGATATCTTGATATATGGTTTTGGTCTTCCACATCATGGCAAATAAGTTAGCATCGTGTGATGGAGAATGAGGATCTTTTTCAGTGTCTGTATAGGCATGGTGCATGCGGTGCATGATCCCATATCCATAAGCGCTTAAATAACTAGCGCCTTGAAATATCCAAGTAAGGATAAAAGTAATGCGCTCCATCGTCTTAGACATCGTAAAGACTTGATGTGCAGCATATCGATGCAGGAAAAACGATTGAAAAAACAAACCGCCATACCACAGCACCAAAACAAAAATTATAATAGTCATGTTTTTTTTACAAAGGTAAATTCAGGCACCTAGCCAAACAATGAACCTAAATCAATTAAATGCGCTTTCTAATCCTACTTAAAGCTTGTGGGGGGGTAACACCTATGTAAGAACTGATATACTTTAATGGTATATCTTTTAAAAGCTCTGGACGCTCCTTAAAAAGCTTGATATAGCGTTCCTCTGCGGTAAGATTAAGAAGATTTTGTTCTCTCTTTGATTTGATTAAAAATAGACGCTCTGCAGTTAACCGACCTATAAGATTACCTATTTGTGTGGTTTGATAAACGGCCTGTAAATCTGCATAGGTAATGCTTAAAATTGTGGTGTCTGTTAATGCCTGTAATTGATATGCCGACGGAGATTGTGTTAAGAAAGAGTCATAAGCACTTATAAATTGATCTTTAAAACTAAAGCCAAATGTGATTTCTTTCTCTGTATCTTCTTTAGGGATATATAAACGTACCACACCAGACTCTATAAATGAGATATGATTCTCTATCTGATTAATTTTTAGAAAAATCTCTTTTTTGGCAACAAAACGGCGCTGTAATTTTGACATAAAAAACTCCCAATCTTCATTAGAAATGGACGCAATTTGTTCGAGATATGCTTTGATTTGTTTCACTTAGGGTAAGTACTTTTATAGAATTCGAAGATAGTAATTCATTAGATTTCTAATCTATGACGATTATCATTTACTCTTATATAATTATAGATAATAAAATGTTGTGTTTTAATTTCTTCCATTAAAAAAGCTCTCATAAAACAGAGAGCTTTTGACAATGTTATTTTAATGATGATTATCTTGCTGCATCATCAAGTTCTAGGTTATTCTTACGGTCAGAACCTTGACTATGCAATTTGTTTTCTTCATCATTGAGACCATTAGGACCATTATTTTCTTGTGCACTGGTGCGTCCTGGAATATCTAAATCTTTTCCTGTAAAGTCTACCTTTTCTTCTCTATTGATTAACTGTTGGTCCGATTGATTATCGTTGTGTAAGTTTGCATTATCATTGCGCAACGTTTGTAAGTCTTCCTTAGTTACTTCTGGATTATACGGTAAATTCTCTTTGTTATTTAATTCTTCAGTCTTCATAATAAGATCTTTTTTCTTAAAGATAAAGAACCTGTAGAAGAACCAAGTCCCAATTAACAATACCACAACAATGATTAACAATAGATTGTAATTTCTATATCACTTCTGTTAATGTAGTTAAGAAAACTCAGCAATTTATCTATAATGTCAAATAAAAGCTCTGTGTAATGCTGTGTGATAATTGAAATACGCTTTCGCGAAAGCAAAACTCACATATCCTCTAGGATTTAATATCCTTAAAACTTGAATTACTAGGATATTCAAAAATCTCAAGGTTGAAGTAAGGTACAGCGGCAATCGTATGATCAAAGATGTCTGCCATGATGTATTCATAATTTTTCCATCTTTTATCACTACTGAAGGCATAGATTTCTATAGGAATTCCGTGAGCAGTAGGAGCGAGCTGTCGTACCATAATCATCATGTCTTTATTTACACCACTGTGCTGTTCAATATAGGTTTCAAGATACTTTCTAAAAACACCGATGTTAGTCAGATTGCGGCCATTTAACAAGATGTCTTTATTGATATTTTGCTCATTATTATAGCTGTCTATATCTGATTGTCGAGTCTCTAGATAGCTCGATATTAAGCCGATGTTTTTTAATTTATCTACTTCATCTTTAGTTAAATAACTAACGCTATCTAATTTAATATTTAAGGCTCTTTTGATACGTCTACCTTCAGACACTTCCATACCACGCCAGTTTTTAAAAGAGTCTGATATTAAGGCATAGGTAGGTATCGTGGTAATGGTTTTATCAAAGTTTTGAACCTTTACAGTAGATAAGTTAATTTCTATCACGTCACCATCTGCTCCATATTTTTCAAAGGTGATCCAATCGCCTATACGTACCATATCGTTAATAGAAACCTGTATACTGGCCACAAATCCCAAAATAGTATCTCTAAAGACTAAAATAATTATAGCAGACGCTGCACCTAATGTCGTAAAGAATTTGATAAATTCAATACTGGTGATAATGGCAAACGCAGACAACAATCCCAATACCCAAGCAAAGATCATAAAGACCTGTATATAGCTATCTATGGGCTTATCTCTTAATCGAGGTAAGGTTTTAAAATAATCCTTAAGTGCGTTTAATAAACTGCGTACAATCCATAATGTCAATATGATAGCAAAAACCTTAAAGCCTTTTTCTACCATATTTTCAAAATAAGGAAAATCTTGAAAAACAATAGGAATAAACTCAAGTCCAAAAATAAGCGGAATGATGTGCGCAATGTTTTGAGGTACTTTATTAGAGACTAAAAAATTGTCAAAATTAGTCTTGGTCTTTACCGTAAACTGTGTAAACAGTTTTATGAAAATCTTTTTAATGATATAATCCACTAAAAAGGCAATGACCAGTAATGCGACAAGTAGAATGATCATATTCAAATACTTAGCATAAACCGCAGACATACCTGTCTCTACTAGATAATCATATATAAAGTGTTTCATACTCATAGTTGTACCGTTTTAATTTTGTACTGTGTATCAATGATTTGATCAAGCTAACAGGCTGTAAAATTAACCATCATTAGATCAATTAAAGTCTGTTTAACAATCTTTATGAAATCTAGTAGAATGTTGAATCTTCAAGCGCTCAATTAGTCTAGAAAAAGGGTAGGAGCTTATGGTTAGAAAACTTAAAAGCCCAACAATCATCGATAATTGTTGGGCTTTTATATAACTGTAAGTAATACTATTCCTCTTCGTCTGCTGTAGCGAGAACATCTGCCATTTCTAGATCTTCATCCATGGCGTGGTTTGCTGGTACAGAATCTTTAAGAGCGACAAATGCTTTTAAACGTTCCATATCTTCATCTTCACCTGTAAAGTATGGAAATACATCCATAATAGGTGATTCAGTAATGGCAGGTATGGTATATTCTCCCATGGTATCCTTCATGGTACTCACGGTATTATCATAAGCCTCTTTTACATCGTTTGCCTGTACTAATAGATACAGATTGGTCTTGCGTTCTTTACCACTTTCTTCATCAAATGCGATTAGGGAAACACGTGATTTAAACCATCGATCTGTATTCTCAAACGGATGGATTTCGGCAAAATTTGCCACCTTTATATTAGTGATTTTAATCTCCTCACTTTCTGGCAAATAAGCTGCCATTTCTTGAGTAATTCTACTTTCTGCTTCTGTATAGGAAATCGCATCTACTAGAAACGGTTCTGTTTTAATTTTTTGTGTGCCTGACGCTTCATCAAATTTTCTATATTTCACTTTACATTCGTACCAGGTTGCGCTCATCTTTTTTGTTTTTAGGGTGTCAAATATACCCTAGCACAACAACTCAAATCTTCAAAAAACCGAATAGATATTCACAATTTGAAGTGGTCGTTTTTAGGTAGTTTAATCCTAGTGGTTAGGTGATTTATTTTCTAAAAATATTGGATGACAATGATCTCGCTTATGCGAAAAGGGAATTGAAAAGAGCTTTGGAATTATACATTAACCAAGCTCTCTACGCATAAACAAACGGTTTTTGGCATTATCTTGAGAACCGAAGATAGAACGGTAAAGCTCACCGGTTGCAGTGATGAGCAGCCATTGCGGTGTTCCTTCTGCTTTAAACTGGTCATATACCTGATGATGCTGGTCGATGTAAATAGGAAATGGGATCTCACCACTGGTAAAAATACTTTTGATGTTCTCTTTTGTGCCTTCGCGATTTGTAAAGTCACTGTGTATCGCTGCGACTTTAATATCGGGATATTGTAATTGGAATTCATAGGCGAGTGGTATGGCACGACCAGTACAGCTAGACAGTCATTATTATAAATTAGTAATAGTTGCACTTTACCAGAATGCTTTTGTATCAAGTCTACATTCTTTAAATCGAGATCTTTAACGACTATGGATGCGATAGGTGAATTCATATTTGTGATTTAAAATGTTGTTTTTGTGTTTGTTTTAATCACTTATCTGTTATGCGTTAAGGATTGTAACGGCATCCTTTTGCGATGGAGCAAAAGATATAGTGAAAAGCCTGACCCGATAGGGAAACGCCCTAATGAATGCTCATCAAATCGATTTATTTAAAACTATGACGCATCTCGCCAGTTGATGAGGCACCTAATAGTTCATTAAAGGTCTTAATACTATTGAAATCATTATCTATAGCTAGTGATACAGCAAGTCCTGAGATGCCTGTTTTTAATAGACTATCTACATCATCTGTAGTGATATCGCCATAAGCGAGGACCGGCGTTTCTGTATCAAGCGACTCCATAAGAATCTTGTATGCTGTAAGGTCTAATGGTTTTACAGAATCAATTGTTGTCGTTTTAAATGGTCCTAAAGCGATATAGTCAACGTCATTACTCAGTAAATCCTCACAGTCTTGCAGGTGATGTGCTGCAGCACCTATGGATTGCCAGCTATATAGTTGCTCGCGCACGTGAGTAGGGCTGGAGTCAGTAGGTAAGAGGTAGACGCCATCTAACTTAAGTTCAATTGCAATTTTATAATAGGACCTGATGACTAATCGGGTCTGAAAGTGAGTGGTAATTTTAAGAACATCTGTTGCTAGTGCAAGACGTTCATTTTCTAGAATGTGCTCGAGATCTAACTGCACTAATTCGGCTCCAGAGCTACAAGCTTTTTGAATATGATCTAGGTGAGTGGTTGCTGTTGTAGCTTGTGATAGGTAATGTAGCTTAGGAATCATTGCGGTGCGACTTTGATAATGTTGAATAAATCATTTAAGGAATGATATTGTGATGTGACGATAGTTTTAAAATATCACATCAAGCATTGTTTATCTATGATTTATTTTTAAAAAGAATTTTTATTTCTTTAAGTAAACGTTCTTTAATTTGATCTAAAGATTTAACGTTAGACGCTGTAACTGTTGTTGTTGCTATCGGTTTATCTTCTTTGGTTTTTTCAATATCATATACGGCAGCTTCTATAATATAGGTGGTAACTTCTTCAGTATCGTATTCAATGTTTTTCTGGTCTGGACCATCAATATTTAATGGTTGTAAACTATTCATGTAATTGTGTAAAGACTTTGTGGCAACCGTGTCGATAGAGACAGATTTTTGAGAGGCAAAAAGTATCTTACTGATATTTTTCTCTTGGCAATCTTTAATAAATGTATTAATCTCTTGCTGTGTTCTAACTTCCTTATAGGTAACGTCTGGAAAGACCTCATGCATTTTATAGCTAGTGATACCTTTTTGTGTGAGCATATCTGCTGTATCATTCTCAAAATCTTTTTGAAGATCTTGGTCTTCAGTATTTGCATAAATCAACATGATGTCAATACTTTCATTTTTAAAATCGTCAGACATCCATTGTGATGCTGTAATGTTTGAAGAAGAACAACTTATAGATAATATGATAATGGTTACGAGAAGCGTAATTTTTTTCATGGAGTCGGTTTTTATGCAAGTTACTTAATTTGATAAAACCACTGTAGAACTACTTGTAAATATTGAGCTTGTTTTAATTTACTCATTTAAAAATTTACAAGCTTAAGTAAAAAACATGAAATTTCTCATTGAGGTTGGATCTCTGGCTATTTTAGACCGTTATCGGTAATACTTTCATTATAACTGCACAAGCCGTGGATTATGATGTAATTAAAAATAAGCTTTAATTGTTCTATAATGTACCGCGTTATGTAACTTGAGTTTTGGTTAAAAGCGAAAGTTGTCACTACAGTTTCTTTAAAAATTTATTCTCAAAAGTTTCTTCTGCGATGTTAATGGAACACTCTTTTTACGAAGTGACGATAGGAGAGAAGTGGCAATGTGTGTGGAATGGGTTTTAAACTAATTAATGTTATTTATCAAAAGTAAAGTTTCCTTTTTATAATTTGTGGCCAACTCATGAGCTATCCAATTAATTATTCTTTCTATATTATCACTCATAGGCTTATCTGTTGTGTTTTCAAGTTTTTCTTTCCAAATGTTTAATGATTGTATTAACTTTAGTACAACTGTGTTTTTAGACATTTGTACATCTTCTATTACTTGCTTAAATGTACTAAAATGTAAGCCCCCCCAAAAAATATAGATATCTTCATCTTTATTTCCGTTAGTTTCTTTAATCGATTTGGTAAATGCGTCGAGTATAGTAGAATTAAATAAATTCTCATAAAAAACTTCTGCTGATTTTACTGCTATGTTGTTATCAATATTCCATAGTGTTCCTATGTATCCTCTTGCACCTACAGCAATAAAAGAATTTGCTATGTCTGACCAAGACCAACAAGTATTATTAAAAATCAAAGGAGAATGTGATGCTGCTAAATGATGAAACATTGCCTGATAATTAAAATCAGAACATTTAATTGCACACGAATTTGATATGTTTTTTTTTGGTTTTCTTTCTTGCTTATCAATATTCCACATAGAATTCAGCATATCTGTATACACATATTGAGGGAATTTAACAGCTTTTAATTCTTTACTTCTCCAAACATAACCATCGAATTTTTTCCAAATATTTTTCGAGGTTACGGGAATTTTTTCTTCTAATTTTGATGGAGCGAAGCTAACAACTTCATCATACTCTACAATATGTTCATCTCCATTACTATCAATAAATTTATGCTTAACACTATAACCATCAACTTCACCACCATGACTACATATATGCAATAAATTAAAAGGGTATTCTCTTACGTGGTAATTTATATTATGAGATGTTGCATTTTCACCAACTAACTCTTTTACATAATAACTCTTTTTTGTGAGTTCATCAATTATAAAATTTGTTTCTTCATCTTTAAACTCTAATGGAGAAAAAACTATTGCAGAATATGGAGCTTGAAAAGCCTCAAAATACAAATTATTAAAAATGAAAAAATCTGGATTTAAATGAAGATGCACATGTGAGAATGGGATAATATTTTTTAGAATAAGTGAATAAGGAGCACCTTCAGTAAAAAAAGTAGCAAAATCATAATACTCAAACTCTATAGTTTCAATGTTTGGGTAAACAAAAGAACTCAAATCGTAAAAGGATTTTTGATTTCCATTTTTCCATTCATCGATAAGAGTTGAAATTTTTCGCTTATCAATTTTTAAAGGATTCGTTAAAAAAATATTAGCGTTAATTGATATCCCATAATTTATTGCAATGACAACTCCAACCTTATCAACATTCTCAATCACAACAATACCACCATTATTATTCAATTCATGAACAACATCATCAGCATTATCGTCAATATGTAAAATAGAATCACTTGACATTGCTTCAACGAGCCCAACATAAATTTGACTTTCCTTACAGCTTAAAGTATTACTCTTTTCAACCATTGAACCCAATATAAAAGTAGCGTCACTAATGTCATTAATTTCTATAATATAATAATCTTTTGGAAACTTCAAATAACTGCGTTGGTCTGTTGTTAATCCTATTAATAAGATATTATCACAACCTCTCAATCTTCTAATAGTATTTCCTATTTTTATGCTTAATTGACGTGCTCTACTTCTTGTTAAATGATGTTCATCAATCGCTGAAACAGATTGATTATTATCAGCTGCTGTTACAGAAGGAAACTCGAACATTGGAGTGTAAAAACCTTTCTTGTTTGCATAACTTGAAACTATTGCAGATAATATTGGTTCATCAATATTTGCTATGCAGAAGAAATCTTTATTAAATTCTGGTATTTTCAATTCTATATTAGTTTTATTTATAAGAATATAAATGTATTTCTACTTTCATAAATAAGCATTAATAAAATTAATAAGAAATCAATTAAAGTAGTATTTTAATTTAAATAATAACAATAATATGTCTGGACGATTACAATTATTAGAACAAAAGCTTTTAGCTATAGATGGAGCTGGGTTTCAAAATCTTTGTGATACTTACTTGGTTATGAGAGAAAATGAATACTCAAGTTTGAATCGTACAGGAAGTCAATTAGGAAAGTTGAAAACAATAATTGGTACACCAGACTCATTTATGAGAATATCTGGTAATAAATTGGCCTACATTGAATATACAACACAAGCGACAGCAATAGTAAAAAAAATAAAAGAGGATATTGACAAGTGCTTGGATGAATCTAAAACTGGTGTTGAAACAAATGAAGTCCATAAAATAATTGTATGTTTTAATAGTAGACTTAAAGTCTCTGAAGAGACTTCATTACAAAAGTATGCATCGAAAAAAAAGATAAATCTAGAATTGATAGGTATTGATACTCTTGCTTTAGATATTATGTCTAAATATTATTCATTAGCAAGAGATTTTCTTGGAATGTCTTTAGATACTGGGCAAATTCTACCTTTTGATGTTTTTATAGGTGAGTATAACAACAAAGCCAATCAATTATCTACACCTTTAGATAATTTGTTTTTTCATAGAAAATTGGAACTTGATAGTATTCAAGCCATATTAAATTCAAAAAATTTATTGATATTATCTGGAGCAGCAGGAGTTGGTAAAACAAAGATTGGAATAGAAGCCATTAATGTTTTAAAAACGAAAACCCTTCATATATATCTTATGTAATTGCAAAAAAAGATGTTGATATTTATGAAGATTTAAAAATTCAATTGAAAGAGGATAAAAACTATATACTTTTAATTGATGACGCTAATAGACAATTACCAAACCTATCACAGATTTTTGGTTTTTTTAGATCAAAAAGAAAAGGAAATTTAAAGTTAATTATAACTGTTAGGAATTATGCTCTATCAGATATTTATAATTTAAGTCACGATTTTGATGTTGAAACTATAGATATACCGAAGTTTTCTGATGAGGAAATAATAGACATATTAAAAAGTGATTCATTTAAAATTGTAAATAGTAAATATCAAAAAAAGATTGTTCAAATTGCAGACGGAAATGCACGTCTTGCAATTATGGGAGCTCGTTTAGCTTTAGAAAAAGAAATAGAATTTTTACTTGGAGATGTTGGAGACTTGTTCGAATCCTATTTTAAAAGCTATGCAATTGATTTTGATTTGTTTTCAAATAAAGACTTATTAAAGTCTTTGGCACTTGTTTCATTTTTCTTCACAATAGATAGAGAAAACAGAAGTTTTATAAATAAAGTACTATTAGACTTCAATTTGGATTATTATAAATTCAATGAAGCAATTGAGTTATTACACCAAAAGGAGCTTGTAGAAATTCAATATAATCATGTTCGTATTTCAGAACAAGTAATGGCAACATACTTCTTCTATATAGTTTTCATAAGAGATGGATTATTATCTTTTGAAACTCTACTATTTAATTATTTTGTAACAGACAAATATCATATTAAGGATAGTATTATACCTGCAAATAATTCGTTTGGTTATGAAAAGGTTTTATCTAAAATTAATCCTGTAATAGATAAATATATTGTTATAAATAAAGATGATGATTCAAAATTATTAGAATTTTTAGATGTTTTTTGGTTTTATAAACCAGATGCAACATTATCCTTCTTCTTAAATAAAGTAAACTTAATTGAAGAGCCTAAAAACCCTATATACTCTGGATCATATGAAACCAATGATTTCGTTCATAGTAGAGAACAAACTTTAGATTATTTATCGCGGTTTTTTAGAAATTATAGCGATTCATTCATACCTTCCATTGAACTCGGATTTGAATACGTCAGGAAGCGACCTGAACATTTGCCAGAATTTGTAAGAAGAATTAGAGAAACTTTATTGTTTGATGAACCAGATGAAAAATATGCTTACAAGAGGCAATCTACGTTCATAAATTTAATGAAAGAAAAAATTAAAGAAGGCTTGCATCATTACTCTGTCGCTTTCTTTGAATTAGCTACAACTTTTTTGAAACATTCATTCCAAATTACACATGGTGGAAGAAAAAATTCAATTACATTTTATGATTATCCAATTACAGATAGTAAAGAGATAAGAGAAATTCGAAAGGATATCTGGGAAACTCTATTTTACTGTTTTAATGGAAGTAGAGGTGAAGTAGTAACTGTTATAAATGAGTATAAACTTGAATATAGAAATAGGAATCCTAAAATAATTGATTTTGACTTATCAATATTAATTCCATTTATTTCAGAACATTTTTCATCAAAATCTTTTAATGAAACTTATGTTGTTAATGATCTTATCAATTCATTAAATCGTGAAAAAGAAATTACAGATTTGTCTTACCAAAAATTAGAGTCAAAATTCAATACACTTGAATATAGAAACTTTAGAAAAATTGACTGGAATAGATTGAGAGATAGAGATGAATATGACTATACAGATTGGAGAAAGTATGAAGAACTCAAAACGGAAAACCTAAAGAAAAATTTTACTTTTTCTAGTAGTGTGAATTTTAATTCATTTTTTGATTCGATTGAAAATGTTCTAAAAGTTAGTAAGAATAGTAATTCACAAATTGGAAACTCAATTGATATAATTATTTCTGAAAATTTCAATAATAATAATGAAGTAGGATTCAGTTTGCTTAAGCAGTATTTAGATAAAAACTATGATATAAGAGTCTTATATAAATCCTTGTTTACCATAAATAATGCAACAAAAGAATGGTCCTTATCACTTTGGGAACTACTTAATGACTGGGAAAATGAAAATAGTATAAGTTGGAAACTAGATTCTTTAGTTAGATTACCGAAAGAACATATTGATAAGTACTATTATAATGAAGCTTTGAATACTATAAAAAGTATTACTAAACCAAGCTATTTATATTTAGATCAATTGTCAAAATTTCTTATCATTGATAAGCTTTTTTTAAAGAAAGTAATTGATATTATTTCTAATAAAATCGAAAAAGAATCAATTAGAATTATCTTCTCTGACTACCCATTTACAGATAATTTAAATATTTTTAAAGGTGATTTTGACCTGATTAAAAAATCATATTTTCAGCAATTTGAGTTTGGGAAATCAGGATCGTCTTTTGATTACCAGAAAAAAGGGTTTAAAAGTATTTATAATAAGTATCCAAAATTTCTTTTTGACTTTTTCTCACATTTTTATACCAAATATGATGTTCATAGAGATGTAAAAAATCTTGATATATCATTTATTTGGGATAACCCAAAAGACACTATTAATATTGAAAATATAATAAAATTATTAATTGAAAAAGAACAATATATTGGGCTTGGTGAGCATTCTGTATCGGCTTTGTTTCATAACTTAAAAAACGATGAGCAAAAGCAAAATGCTCTTGTTTTCATTAAAAGTTATATAGCCAAAAATGCATTGGATAGTGATTCTATTCAAATTATATTTGACACTGTAAAAGAGTGTTTAATAGAACAGTATGAAGAACTACTTCATCATTTTTTAAATATAAATTCTGGTTTAGATTTCTTTAAAAAAATTGATTGGATTGGAAATGCGGGAGTCAAATGGGAGAAGTGATTTGGGGGGGAGAACTTTATGCGAAAAAATGGGGGGGAAACCTTCTCGAAAGCGTCGATAGATTTCATAATAAACTTGTTATTATTCCTATCAAAAGCTACATAAAGAGTAAGATACAAGAGCAATATAGAAGTGCAGAATCTGAAAGGATGAGTAAATTTATAATGCCGAATAGATTCTAAACGACCTCATAGAATTTTGGTAAAACAATAGGTGAATGAGCGTACATATTTTAAAGATCTAGCAATTCATATTATCCATATTTTCAATGTTTAAGGCTAGCTCAAAGCAATCTTAATCAGTTCCAATGTTTTCTAAAATATAGCGATTGAGCCGTGATTGTTTCCAAAGTTTTGTGCAGCCTTGATACTTCGGCAAGCTCAGCACAGGTTTTTTGTTTTTTTTAATTCAAGTCACTATTTTAAAGAATTTATTATGGAGCATTAATATTCAAAATACCTAAGAATATTTTACATAATACTACATTATAGCTATCAAATGGATCAACCGCTCATATAAACTAAACCACACATTTGTTCTATAATTTATATTATGTCAAATAGAATATTTATAAACTGTATTACTACTCTTTTAATATAGTATCCAATTCTTTTATATGATTATTGATATCAAATTCAAACTGATATAATAAGGATAAATATCCTTGGTGTGACATAAGCTCCATTTGAGCTACACGATTTTTATAATCATTAGATTTAAAATATGAAAATTCCTCATCCGTTAGATCATATCCTAAAATCAGTTTATAATACCAATCTTTATTATTCTTTAAATAATTTAAATTCCCCATAATCTCATCCACCATTTTATCTTCTGATATCTGAAGCATTTCTAGATTGTATTTATAATCCGATTCTATAGATTCTAATATTTTTAATACCGGATTATCGATGGCTTTGTTATGACTTAATATTTGAAGTGTTTCATCTTGTTGATTTAAAATAAATACTTGAACTGTTACTAGATAAGGCAATTCTTCATGTAGCGTTTTCATCTCAGCCTGACTAAGTGTACGCTCTGTAAGTAATAAATCAAATAAATCTGACTGAAATTCTAAGGTATCAATGAACTTTCTAATGTTGGTTTGATCTTTCTTTAATTGTGACATTACTCTCAGTGCAATATCTCTTTATTGTTTAATGGCAGTTGTTTCTTGATTCCAATTATTAATCCATAAGGCAATTAATATACCTACAACTACCAGTAGGATCTCTCCTATCGCATATAGAGTGTATTTTTTTAATCCACTCCATTGGATCTGTTCAAGGCGTTTTTTATTAAAAAGTTTCATCTATTTATTGTATAAGTTCTACAATGGCAATTCCTTAATTTGCTCCATTACACCAGTATATCTAATATTAGAACGATGTGAACTGCTCACATTTACATTTGCATTGCGGTTTGTAAATATCTCAATGGTAATGTCAAATGATTCTGCCTGATTGCTGATTTGATATTCAACTCGTACTAAGCCTTTTTTATAATCGATATATTGTGTATAGTTGGTCGGTATGCCATTAAATTCGATTCCGGTATCTTGATTTCCATAACCTGATGATATGCGTCGTTCTCCATAATAGGATAATTCGCCTTTTACAGATTTGTTACCTAACTCGATATAATCATCTCGATCAGATAAATCGATACGGCTCGCACTATCGCCGTTAGGAATTAAAATACCGTTGAGAACATTATTGACCGCATTAGTCGCTAGTGGATAAGCGGTATTCATAAAGATCTGGTAATCATCTTGATTTACTTGAACAGCAATCTGCTCGAGTTGTTGTTTTTGTTGTGCCAGTTCTGCACTATTAAGACTTGATTTACAACCTATTATTGTTAATATTATGAGTATACCTGATGTTATATTTTTCATGTTATTTTTAAATTTATAGCTTCAATCGTCATACCAGTATTTTCTCAATCAATATAAAAAGGAACTTGAAAACAGTAAGATGATCTTACCTTATTAGTAAACCTATTTCTAGTAAATGTATTGATAACATGTCTTCCTTTATCAAGAGTGTCTATTTTTATATAAACTTGATAACCTTCTTCTTTTGTCTTGTAATGTTTATAGCGATCCCATTTCAAGTCCTTATATACTTTACCATCGATTTCAACCTCAAGCAATCTATTAAGTGCCGTATTGTCTAATCTAGCTCTTTCTTGAATGTACTGACGTCTTAAGCTATCCGATTTAGGTGGATTGTAGGTATTTAAATTTAAACTATCTTGAACATAATTTAAGTACCAATCATATTTACGATGATGCACTATAAAGACTTTCAGGTAGTTATCTTTTATATACTGACTTTGTATGCCGCCATTAAAAAAGACTTCATCTGGTGCTAGTTGATCCTCATATATTTTATAATCGATGATATAATTTTTTGATGAATTATAAGTCTCTCTATCATCAAATAGATTGACATTAAAAGTTCCCGCTTGATAAAACTCACCAATCTGATTGATAGAAATAAATAAGGCAAGCAACAAATAACCACTACCAAAAGTCAGTAATAACCAGGTCTTACCGTTAGTGCGCAGTACTAATAACTCGCGTCTATAAAAGAAAAGACCACTACCATAATAATAGATTTTATACAACAAGTCCCCCCCTATTTTAAAAAAAGTACCACGTTGATGTTTTTTTCTAAGTAGAAAATCAAATATTCCTAGTTGAAGTAAGAGAACAAATATGGCCGACGTATAATTGAAAATCGCATTATTTATCAACCAGTAAGCACCAAATAATTCAGCCAAAATGAATTGAATAGCTAAAAGAACGATTATAGAACTAAAAACAATAAAGGTGAATATAATAGTAAGGCTAAAACTTAGGTTTGCCCATTTGTCTAGGTTTAATAATCGAGCCTTTGCGTTGGCTT
Organism: Nonlabens ulvanivorans; assembly: GCF_000755285.1. Lineage (GTDB taxonomy): Bacteria > Bacteroidota > Bacteroidia > Flavobacteriales > Flavobacteriaceae > Nonlabens > Nonlabens ulvanivorans_A. Next base: position 96,045 of record NZ_BBMK01000004.1, read on the forward strand.
GTTCTTGATGATTCTTCTTCTGATAAAAATTAAGTTTTAATTTATCATAATTGACATCATCTGGATGCCAGTAAGATATAGCAAAATAAGCAAGCCATACTGTTCTTAAAATTAGATTAAGGCCAAATCCAATAAGTAAAACTCTAGTTAATACATAAGTACCAAAAAACAATAGCACTTGGGCATAATCAAAATTTGAAATTGGATATTTTAAAAGAAATAAATGCTTAAAATAATCGGTGCTTGTATAAAGAGAAAAAATAATTCCTCCAGCTATCAAAAACTCTAATTGCCAGCTTACAGGAGCATAGTTTTTATGCGAGGTTTCAAGATGTTTTTTCTTCATTTAAAGGTTGGTTAATGAATGATAATTATTCTCTACAGGATGATGTTTATCCAATGTCTTATTTAGGACGCTTCGCGAAAGACGTATATAAGATTTTCCCTATAAAAATACAGTTTCATACTGAATTATATAGGCCATCGAACCAAATTATATAATTACAGTTTAAGAAATGACGATGAAATAAAGAGCTGGAATGCTTTTTAGCGGTTAATTATGTATTTAGACGATTGTTAATGAACGTTTGATAACTCTAAATATCACTTACTCATAAAGGGATTAAGGACAAGTTACTTTTGCAAGTTGAATAATAGATGACTATTTTTTATGAAAAAACATTTACTTTCTAATTGGACCAAAAGAAAATTGCTGTTTATAGCACTTCTAGGTTTACCTCTTTTAAGCATACAGGCACAATGTCCCACGATACCTGTCTCACCACAGGTCATTTGTGATGCGTCTCAATTGACATTTAATGATTTAAATGCATTTGTAACACCAGGACCTAATGCTGTACGATGGTTTTTAAACCCTACTGGTGGTAGTCCAATACCGCAAACTCAACTAGTTCGAGAAGGAACATACTATGCTGGTGATACTACAGGAACTTGTGGTACCAGATCACCACTCGTAGTAGATTTTACAGTAAATCCTAGTGGACAAAGCCTAGATGCTATTTTTTGTTCTAATGAAATGCCTACCGTACAAAGTTATATTGACACAGCTCTTGCGGTTAATATACCAGCTGGTGGTAGTGTTGAAGTTTATTCAGACTTTACATTAACAATGATGCTTAGTCCAACGAGTTCACTAACCGGTAATGCAAATTATTTTATTGTATTTGTAGATGGAGCTGGATGTAAAGGACAGATTGAATCTGGTAGTACAGCTGTATTTCCATCTCCAAATGCTCCTACTCCACCTTTAACTCAAGAATTTTGTAGTGATACAAATCCTACCGTTGCCGATTTAAATCCTGGTACAACAGATAATTTTAACTGGTATAGTGATGTTGATGTTGCAAATAATCCTATTCCGCCAGCATTACTGCTTACTACTCCTTTAATAAATGGAGAAACTTATTATGTACAAGCAGATAATTTCTTTTGTGAAAGTGATGTCGTTGCGGTAACGATTCAAATTGATGACCCTGCAAATCCTGGCATAGGAGACACGATAGAATATTGTGTTGATAGTTTACCTGCCTCAGATTTTGATTTATTTCCTTTATTGACGGGTATGCCAGATACAACAGGTACTTGGACTGGACCAACTGCTATTGCAAATGGAAATCTAGGAACAATTAATATAAGTACACTGATAGCAGGTTCTTATAACTATGTTTATACCGTACCAGGACCAGGCGCCTGTCCAGATGAAAGCGCAACGATAGTCATTATCATTAATGATGTTCTTTCCTCAGGAATGGCTTCTTCGCTTGTACCACTTACTTTTTGTGCATCACAAGCTCCTACTGCTTATAATTTATTTTTATTATTAGATAATGAAGATGCTGGTGGTACATGGACACAAGGTTCTACAAGTGCTTCTCCTGTAGTTACTTCTCCTTTTGACTTTACTGGATTAATGCCAGGTACTTATGATTTTACTTATAGTCAAAACCTAATCCCTAATCCATGTCCAGAAGAATCTACAACGGTTCAAGTTACTGTTCTTCAAGATCCCAATGCAGGAACAGCAATCGCAACTGAGTTTTGTGAGAATGATTTAGTAACGAATTCACCTTATGATTTATTTGGTTCACTAGATGGAACACAAGATAATAACCTAGGTACATGGACTGATAATGCAAATGTAGTAGTAACTAATCCTATTGATCTTTCTGGGTTTACAGTAGCAGGAAGTCCTTATAGCTTTACGTATACAATTGACAACGGTTCTTGTACAGATACAGAATCGATTGTTATTACTATTTTAGCAGCACCAGAGTCTGGTAATTATATAGGAACACCATTTGAGATTTGTGAAGATCAAGTAGCGGCTAACTCGCCATATGATTTATTTAATCTTCTAGATGGAACTCAAGATACAAACGGTACATGGTACGCTGGAAATTCCTCAACAGGAACAGCTGTTACCAATCCAATAGACATAACAACTTTAGGAAACGGAACCTTTGATTTTACGTATAATGTATCTGCAATAGGGACTTGTACTGATGTTGATGTAACGGTAACGGTTATCATTAACCCATTACCGGATACAGGAGTTCCTACTCCACTTTCAGTATGTATCAATGATCTAGCAGCTAATTCTCCTGTTGATTTATTTAATCAACTGACAGGTCAGGACGCAGGAGGAACATGGTCTGATGATGATGCTACTGGTGTCTTAACAGGTAGTAATGTTGATATTACCGGATTTGCTATTGGTACATATAACTTTTCTTATTCAATTACAGATATCAATGGATGTATGAATAGCTCAACGGTAGCTATTACCATTGAGCCAGCACCAGAATCTGGTAATTATGTAGGAACACCATTTGAGATTTGTGAAGATCAAGTAGCGGCTAACTCGCCATATGATTTATTCAATCTTCTAGATGGAACTCAAGATACAAACGGTACATGGTACGCTGGAAATTCCTCAACAGGAACAGCTGTTACCAATCCAATAGACATAACAACATTAGGAAACGGAACCTTTGATTTTACGTATAGTGTACCTGCAATAGGAACTTGTACTGATGTTGATGTAACGGTAACGGTTGTAATTTATGAGTTGGCAAACTCAGGCACAGTGACACCGTTTCTTGTTTGTGAAACTGATCTGGCAGCAAATTCTCCTTTAGACTTATTTGGTCAGTTGACAGGTGAAGATTTAGGTGGTACTTGGAATGATGATAACGCAACAGGTGCTTTAACTGCAAGCAATGTGGATTTAACAGTGCTTAACGTAGGAACTTATAACTTTAGTTACACGGTAGTCAATGGAAATTGTACCTCTACCTCTATAGTACCTGTGACTGTACAGATGGCTCCAGAAGCAGGAACAGCTACTAGTTTTGACATTTGTATTAGTGATTTAACTTCAGGACAAACTTTAGATTTATTAAATCAACTAGCTGGTAGTGATGCTGGTGGTACATGGAATGACGATGATACAACAGGAGCTTTATCAGGCTCAAATGTGGACCTCACACTTTTATCAACTGGATCTTACGACTTTACTTATACCGTTCCAAGTTTGGGCACATGTTCTAGTGACTCAGTTACCGTTACAGTCACTATCAATGACATAGCAGCTCCTACGGCTACTATGAATCAAGATTTTTGTGACGATGCTACAATAGCAGATTTAGTTGCCATAGGAAATAGTGTTCAATGGTATGAGGATGCGGCATTAACGATATTATCCAACTCTACGGATGCACTTATAGATGGAGAAGATTATTATGCGACTCAAATAGACACACTTACTAGTTGTGAGTCTTCAACTGCGGTTGCTGTTGTTGTTACTATTTTTAATACACCTAATACTGGTATTGCTGTACCATTAACCGTATGTAGTGATGTGACAACAGTAGATTTATTCTCAGCTTTGGATGGTTCACAAGATAATGGTGGTATTTGGTTAGATACTGATGGAACTGGTGCTTTAACCGGTAATTTGTTTAATGCTTCTATGGTTGCTGATGGAAGTTATGATTTTGAATATTCAATTACTGCAAACGCTCCCTGTGTAGATAGTTCTACTGTCGTAACTATTGTTGTACAATCACCGGTAACAGCAGGTGCTAGTATGACTATAGATTTGTGTAATGATAATGGTACAATTGACTTATTTACCTTATTAGGAAGTGCTGATATAGGTGGTACTTGGACACCTATGTTAAATAGTACAACAGGTGTTTTTGATCCTTTAGTAGATAGCGCAGGTTCTTATCAATATACAGTGATGAATGATTGTAATACAGATTCGGCTACAATTACTGTTAATCTGACTACAGCGCCTAATGCTGGTTCAGATAGCACATTGGATATTTGTGTGATTGATGCGCCGATTGATTTATTAACGCAATTAGGTGGTACTCCTGATTCAACTGGAACATGGTTACCTATGTTAAATGGTGGTGGAAATATTTTTGATCCGTCGGTAGATACGGCAGGTGTATATGTTTACACTGTTGCTGCTACAACACCATGTTCAACTGATGCTACATCGCAAATCGTAATACAAGTAGATGATAGTACTGCTCCAACGGTTGTAAATGCTTCTCTTGAATTTTGTGCCACTGATGATGCTATGGTTATGGATTTAGATGCTGCGGTGAATGGTTCAATGATTACTTGGTATGATTCTGTAGATGGAACAACTCCATTATCAGATGCTGATTTATTAGTGAATGGAACCACATATTTTGCAACACAAACGAATGCAACAGGATGTGAATCAAGTATAAGAGCACAAATAACAGTCTTTGTTGGTGATGCACCTACTCCTACTCTTTCTTCAGATGGGAACTTATTTTGTATCAATGACAATCCAACATTAGAAAACTTGATTGTTAACATTAATGAATACGATATGATTAGTTCTAATGTGGTCTGGTATGATGCTGTTGATAGTTCTACAGCACTTTCTCTATCCACTATTTTAGTTAACGGAACTACGTATTATGCAGCTCTCATTGATTCTGTTACCGGATGTGAGAGTAATGTAAGATTAGCTGTAACAACAGATTTAACGGCATGTGGTAAAGTAATCGTACCAGATGGTTTTTCACCCAATAATGATGGTGTAAATGACACTTTTGATGTCGAAAACCTCGGCTTTTTATATCCAAACTTTAAAATGGAAATTTATAACCGATATGGAAATCTAGTTTATGAAGGAACCAACAGCACTTCACGATTTAATGGTTTTGCAAATCAGAAAGCCCTTTTAAGTGATGGTGAACTACCAGTAGGAGTTTATTTCTACATTTTAAACTTTAATGACGGAAGCACTAAGCCTGAGCAAGGAAGACTTTACCTAAGCCGATAGTGGTTAGAAAGAAAACAAACATGAAAAACATTTATACAATATATATTTTCCTAGCAGTAGCATTATGCGCTGCGTGGAATAGTACTGCACAACAAGATCCACAGTTCACGCAGTATATGTACAATCAAAATATCATTAATCCAGCTTATGCTACTGGTAATAAGTCCGAATTAAATATTGGAGCTTTATACCGTACTCAATGGGTTGGATTAGAAGGAGCACCTAAAACGGCATCCTTATTTGTACATTATCCGGTTAGTGAACGCGTTGAATTAGGTCTTTCATTTACAAATGATGATATAGGTAATGTTGTTACTGAAAATAATATCTATGCAGATTTTGCGTACATTTTACCAGTTTCACAAGAGGCAAAGTTATCCTTAGGGATTAAAGCTGGTGTTACATTATTTGATGCCAACTTTAATGGATTTAATTTACAGTCTGGTGGTGTAGATACAGACGTAGCATTCAATGAAAACGTAACTCAAACCTTTCCTAATGTAGGTCTTGGTGCCTTTTACTTTACTGATAAATATTACGTCGGTTTATCTGCTCCTAATTTGTTGACAACAACTCATCTAGAGAATGAAAATGGAATCCAATCCACAGGTGTTCAAGACATTCATTTCTTTTTAACTGGTGGTTATGTGTTTGATATCAATAAAGATTTAAAATTCAAACCAGCATTTATGGTAAAAGGTGTTAAAGGGTCTCCTCTTAGCTTAGACCTGACCGCAAATGTTTTATTCAATGAAAAATTTGAAGCTGGACTTGCCTACCGTTTTGGAGATGCTTTAAGCGGATTAGTCAATTATAGAGTAGCACCTAACTTGAGAATTGGTTATGCTTATGATTATACCGTTAATAATTTAGGTAATTACAATACAGGTTCGCATGAAATCATGTTACTTTTCAATGTAAAATCAAAATTCTGGAAAAGTGGTTATGACCGCTCACCTAGATTCTTTTAAAAAATATTATATCTACTATTATGAGATTAATCATAACCACTATACTGATAATTTTATGCTCTACAAGCTTTGTTGGAGCACAAAATTTAAGCTTAAAAAAGACCAATAGGCTTTTCAAAAATCAAGCTTATAAAGAAGCAATTGAAAACTATAAAAACCTCAAACAAACGGAAGAAGTTCTCAAAAAATTAGGTGATTGTTATTACTACACTGGTGATATGGCACAGGCTGCTTTCACCTACTCTTCTATTGAAGATAATAATGGACAAATAACAGATTACAATAGAATCTATCGATATGCTCAATCTCTTCTAGCTCTTAAAGATTATGATAAAGCAGATAGTTATTTACTCTATTATCAAGGAAAAGATTGGGATACAAAAGAGTTTTTAAAAGAATTAGAGAAAAGTACACCGCATAATTTTACTGTAGCTCCTATACGTAATGAAGGATCTAACAGCGATTTTGGTATGAGTTTCTTAAACGATACTGAAGTGGTTTTTGCCTCTTCGCGCAATATGGAAAGACCTGTATATGCATGGAATGGATTACCATATCTGGATTTGTATAAAGCCACTTTAGAAAGAGATGGAGCCCTTAAATCTATTCTATCATTCTCCAGTATCAATACAGACTTACATGAGAGCAATGCCGTATTTACTGAAAATGGTACTGTAATGTACTTCAATAGAAATAACGCTGAACGTGTTAAAATTAATGACATACCAGTTTCTAATATGAAAATCTATAAGGCAGAATTAGTAGATGGTATCTGGACCAATGTACAAGCTCTTTCCTTTAATGATGATATGTATAGCGTTCAACATCCAGCGATTAGTAAAGATGGTTCTACCTTATATTTTTCAAGTGATATGCCTGGTGGATATGGTGAATTTGACTTATATAAAGTCAGTGTCAATAGTGATGGAACATATGGTGAACCAGTAAACTTGGGTAAAGAAATCAATACGCAACATCTTGATCAATTTCCTTATATCAGTGATATTAACACCTTGTATTATTCTACTAATGGTAAACAAGGTGTCGGTGGATTAGATATACATAGAAGTGATATGGTAAACGGCGAATTTACCACACCTATCAATTTGGGAACCACTATTAATAGTTCGAGAGATGATTTTGCATTTATCATAAATGAAAATCTTAATAAAGCATATTTCTCGTCTAACAGAACTGGTATTGATAAATTATACAGAACAACAAGAGAAGAAAATGTTCTTACTAAATATGCGGTAAAAGGTGTCGTTAAAGACAGTATTTCTAATAAATTATTGTCAGGATCATTGGTATCATTACTTGACGAACGCGAAATTTTAATTGATGATATGATTGTAGGTGAAGACGCTACCTACTTCTTTAAATTAGAGCCTAATAGAAAATACACAATAAGAGGAACACGTAAATTATACATACCTCAAGATGTTCAATTTTCAACAGATAGAAATGGCCGCATAAGCCATGATATTTTCTTAACACTACTTTCTTATCAAGATGCTGAGGCTACAATTAAACCAGATCGTAAAGGCGATGTGCAAGTAGAACTAGACCAGATATTCTTTGATTTTGATGAGGCGATTATCAAGCCTGAAGCTGCACATACTCTAGATGAGTTAGTAGATATCATGAAAAAATATCCAGCAATGTATATTGAAGTATCTGCCATACAGATGTGCGCGGACCTAGCATCTACAACCTTGAATTATCTAAAAAACGTGCTGCATCAACGCTCGAATACTTGGTAAGCAAAGGTGTAGAAAGACGTAGACTTAGAAGTATAGGTTATGGAGAAATGCAACCTCTTAATAATTGCATCCAAGAAGGTATTTGTACTGATAAAGAATATGAGATCAATAGACGATGTGAGTTTAAAATTGTTCAGTAATCATCTCTATGGTTATTGATAAAAATCCCAATTGGCCTTTGCTTATTGGGATTTTTTATACTACTAAATTTGGATTATTACGCTTTCGCGAAAGCGGAATACCAAACACCATTCAATTATCTCTTTAAAGTAACGTGTCCCGTTAGAACCTGATTGTTATAGTGTAGTTTGTACCAGTAATCACTGCTAGGTAAAGGTTGATTATCATACAATCCATCCCAACCTACTACAAGATTGTTAATTTGCTTAAGTAGTTTTCCATGTCGATCATAAATCTCTAATCGTGCACCTGGAAAAGCATCGATATTATAAATATCCCACGTATCGTGATAACCATCATTATTAGGTGTGAAAAATCGAGGGATTTTTATGCGATTATAAGTATAGAAAGTGACCTCACAACCAGTTCGATCTTTTACTCTTACTATGACTTGTAATAAATTATTAATATTAAAAACAGGACTATTGTAATAGTTTAAACCATCGATACTGTATTGAAAATCACCCGTGTTTTCCGTGATAATTGTGAGTTCATCATTATTAACTTCAACACCAACTATAATAGGTATTTCAATAAATTCTACTTGAAATATGGCGGTGCTAGTGCATCCTTCTAGGTTAGTTACTTCGCATGTATAAGTACCAGCAGTGTTTACACTAATACTATCTGTAGTCTCGCCACTACTCCATCGATAAAAACCATTTGTAAACTGAGTATTTAATAATGCCATCTCTCCAGGACATAATTGAAAGTCTTCACTATTAACCACTGGTGAAGAACGATTTACAAAATTTATGGGTACTCTAGAATCACTAATACAACCAGTATCAATATCTTCTGTTTCAACCAGTAAGTGCCATCGACTTGCGTGGTATAGTCAATAGAATCATCATGTATAGAACTACCACCAGTCGGGCTCTCATACCAGTATGCAGTTGTACCTGGAGAAACATCTACTATTAGATCAACCAGTTCGCCATCACAAGATATATATGGATTTTGTCTAGGAACGGCTAGCGGAACTACAACATTTCTAAATTCAAAAATTTGTGAAAAGGAATAACAACTAGAATTAGAAAGGTTTGCAAGTGCGCCAGCTATTCTAACTCTATAATAAGTAGTAGAGTTTAATGGTGGTGTTGTTAAAGAAAAACTGTTCTCACCTGATATATCTGTAAAATTACTTCCATCAGTACTTTGCTGCCATTGATATGCTGTTAAAGAAGGAGCACCGCTTTGTACGGTTGCATTAAGCTGTATGCTTTGTGCTGGATCGTTTTCACATTTTGTTACTACCGTTTCACCAGCAATCGTAGCTATGAGAACATCATCGCCACATACATTGAAACTAATATCGTCAATCGCTAGATCATTTCCACAGCCACCAGCACCGACATTAATCATTTTAAGGATAATACCATTCTGACCAGCACTTGTGGTAAATGTTAAGCCATATTTAATCCATGTAGGTCGTTGATCTGCAAATTTAGGGTTCATGGTGCCATTTGCCAGTAAAGTGGTGTCTGTGGCATCCCATATTTCAAAACGCACTTGTATCGGTATTTCTGTAGAACCACACACATTTTGTACTCCATCGAGCACATTCATGATCCACGCACTAAATTCATAAGGTGTGTTTTCACACAAACCGTTGATAGGCGTTCTATAAAACTGACCAGCATTAAATCCGGCATTAACAATGAGCATCTTACCATTATTATTACCCGTATGGTCTGGAAAAGAAAACCAGCTACCTAACTGTCCAGAATCTCTAGAAATGGTGTATTCGCCATCTTGCGGTGCAGCATTTACATATTGATATGAAGTCACTGCATTAGAAAGTGCTGGACCATTATTTGTGCCTGACCCAAAATCTTCTGTAAAAATGGCTGGTCCTAAAATTCCATCACAGAATTGTAATTGCGCTTTCGCGGAAGCGTAACACAAAAACACCAGTAAAATTAAAATAATCCTATTAATCATGTTGAAAATATAAGGTAGATTTTAATATGTACTCGTATGATGTTCATTATTTAATAATTGAGATTAGAATTTAAAGATGAATAAATCGATAACCTTATTGGTATAAATTTATGAATATGTCTATTAGACTCATAATTTCTTACTAATAACACGTTAAAGCTTTTTAAAATGAAACAGTTTAATAAGATATAGGATGTAAATTCAATAAAAAAATAATATGCAAATCCAATTCAATTATCAGCACGTTTCTGGAAGTACAGAACTAGAAAATTTTACAACAGAAAAATTGCAAGTCATTGCAGATCGATACAGCTGGGTAACCAGAGCAGATGTCTTTTATAGAGTAGAAAATACAGAAAGTAAAGAATCTGGAATGATTGCAGAAATAAGACTAAGCGCACCAGGTCCAAGATTATTTGCAGAGGAATCACAGTCTAATTTTAAAGACGCTGTTTCTAAAGTTATCAATCAATTAAAAACGCAGTGCGAGAAACGTAAATCAGAACTTATAGACCATGCCTAATCAGATGTCAGTACTTAACACCAAAGAAAATTTATTAATCCTTATTTATAATTCTGAAATTAAGAATCATAAAGAAATCTTTGCATACACTAAAAGTGCAGAAAAGGATTGTCATGCTATTGATATTAGTAAAACTAAAGTTACTGGTACCGTTTGGGCAGAAATAGCAGAAAAACTATCTATAACCGTGCATGGGTTGATTGATACAGATCATTCTGCCTTTGAGAATCGATATGGTAAAGAGAAAGAACTTAGTGCAGATGATACTATAAAGATTTTACAAAACGATCCCGAAATGCTCATCTTCCCTATTATGATTAAAGGCGAAACCGCTAAAATTATTAAGAATTATAGTGAAGTAACTCGATTTCATGATCCTGACAGTATAGGAATTGATAAAACAGAAATAGGAAAAGAAAACGATTATTAATTAATGATCACAATTTTAAAAAGGGCTTTGATTTAAATAATCAAAGCCTTTTTATTTGAAACTATGTTAACTTTGATCTTATGATAATTTGGATAAGCTTTATAATATTTGTGACAATTCTACTCGCTTTAGATTTGTTAGTCTTTAATAAGAATGCACATGTGATATCTACTAAAGAAGCCACAAAGTACACTATCCTTTGGGTTTCTATTGCACTGGCTTTTACAGGTGCTATTTATTTGATCTATAATGGATCTTACATTTCAAATCCTGAAGAATTGTATTCCAGTAAGGCTTCTATAAAATATATAACCGGTTATCTAATTGAACTATCACTAAGTATAGATAACATTTTTGTAATCGCCATTATATTTAAGTCGTTTGCGATAGAACAACGATATCAACATCGTGTCTTATTTTGGGGGGGTATTGTAGGAGCTCTAATTTTTAGAGCGATTATGATATTTTTTGGTGTCGCATTGATTAGAGAAATAGACTGGATGACTTATATATTTGGTGCTTTTCTTTTATATACAGCTTTTAAAATGCTAGTCAGTAAAGATGATGAGTTCAATCCTAAAGAATCCGTTATCTATAAACTAGCACGTCGCTGGTTTCCTGTAACAGATCGCATTGAAGGACAAGATTTATTCATAAGAAAAATGGGGGGGAAATTAATAGCTACTCCTTTATTTCTTGCTTTAATCGTTATTGAATTAACAGATGTATTATTTGCTTTAGATTCTATACCTGCTATACTAGCCATTACATCAGATCCATTTTTAGTTTTTTCTAGTAATATTATGGCTATCATTGGACTGCGTAGTATGTATTTCTTCTTATCTAATCTATTAGATAAATTTCAATATATCCATTATAGCCTTATCGCTATACTAACCTTTGTAGGTTTAAAAATGATATTAGTTCATTACATACATTTTCCAGAATGGGTATCTCTAACCTTTATCTTTATAGCTTTAATGGTAGGTGGACTAGTATCAAAGCTCTACCCAAGTAATCCTTAATCCAATAAAATAACGGATTGAGCGCATTGGTCCTTTGACATTTTAACAAAACCTTCAAAACCATAGTGTCAGATATCTGCGTATATGTAATAAAAGCGCTCGATGATCACTTACACTTATAAACATACACAACAAAAACAACGCCTCGAAAAGTTATTTCAACAAGAATTACTTCCTGTATTGCAGTCTAAAGCTGTTGTTGAAGTTCAGGTGAACTTTCAACTAGTGATTGATCAAAATGGACGTACTAAAGAAGCTGCTTCTATATATCTAACTTACAATAATCGAATTGTGTCTTTTAGAGCTATCAAAGGTCGTTTTAAAAAATCTGCAAGTATTATAATCGACGACGTTAAAAATTATTTTAATCAAACCGATCGATTTTTATCGATATAAAAAAGCTCCTAATTCTATTAGGAGCTTTTTAATTATTAAATGTTTTTTATAAAGATTCTCTTTCTATAAAATTGCCATTAAAGAGAAATTCATCTTGCTTTTTACGTTCTCTAGGAGCGCTTTCTGCGTTTCGTAAATCGTCATTTAAGTTGTCATCATTACCACCATAATAACCAGCGGTTATTGCTGTGGCAACATGATAGTGATCAGGAAATCCAAAATCCTTTTTTGCCGCTTCAAAATCTACTCCTGCCATTTGATGAATAGCAATTCCCATGCTATGTGCTTGAATGGCCATGTTTGCCGTAAACTGTCCTAAATCATGTAGCGCGTGATAATTGTCTTTTCCATCCGGTGTTTTAGTATTTATCACACCTAACATTAATACAGGTGCATTAATTGCCCATGATTGATTAAACTCCACAAGATGATTCATGATGCGATCATAGGTTTCACTTCCCTTAATTCCCCAAACTACATTCCATGGCTGAAAATTATTGCTGCTCGCAGCCCATCTTCCAGCTTCAAACATTGATTGTAAGTCTGTTTGTGAAACAGGCATATCTGCAAATACTCTTGGACTCCATCTGTCTTTTATCAAATCTACAATTGGATGATCGTTTGGAGTTTCTTTAAGAGGTGTATTTTCTTTATTCATCTTTTTTTATACAAGATAGTAGGATAGAATATAGATAAACTTATGTTTTATATAGTATTATTATAATCTTAATAGTTATTTAAGAGAATTCATCTCAATTATAATAAAAATTAAGATTCTAGCTTTCTCAAAACAATATGAACTGAGTCGGATACGGTCTGCATTTCTTCCATATCTTTTTCATCTAAAGTAATGTCAAAAGCATCTTCAACATCTAATGCGATGTCAACGAGATGAGCGCTATTAATACCCAAATCCTGCATCAAATGACTATCAGGCTGTATGTCTTTAGAATTTACATCTTGAGGTAAATACACCTTAACAATGTTGTGCAATCGATTTTCAATTTCTTCTTTTTTCATTTATATAATATTTTCAAGACCTAAGTCATCATTTAATTAATCTACCATTTCTTTAAAACTACAGCTGCATTGACATCTCCAAAACCAAAACTAGCCTTAATTAAAATGTCTATATCTGTTGGAACAACTTTAGTCGGTAATTTTTCTGCAGGATAAATAGCATTGATATCAGAGTGCAATTCTGTTATATTTTGATTAGGAAATATCTCTTGGTGTTTTAATTGCAATAATGTACCTACTAGTTCTATACTACCTGCAGCTGCAAGACAATGTCCTATGGTTGATTTAAAGCTATTTAGATAAGGGAATTGATCGGTTAATTGTAATCCTGCTACCCAATTACTTACTTCATAAGCATCCTTACCTGTAGCGGTAACATGACCATTTATGGCGTCTATATTCTTATTAGAAATACCAGATTGTATGACAGCTTGTTGAATACACTTTTGTACCGCATCACCATTAGGCGCAGTCATACTGCCACTACCACGATGACCTCCAGAATTTAAGGAACCGCCCAAAACCTCTCCATAAATTGTAGCTCCTCGTTTTAAGGCACTATCCAAGTCTTCAAGAATCATTGCACCAGCGCCACTACCTGGTACAAAACCGGCTGCGTCAATAGAAAAAGGTCTACTAGCTTGATCAGGATTATCATTATAACCTGTTGGCATTATGCGCATGGCATCAAATCCACCCCAAATATATGGACCAGAATCACTTGTAGAACCTACAAGCATTTGTGTAGCGTTCCCATAAGCTATGCGTTCATATCCCATTATAAAAGCCTCTGTACCTGTACAACAAGCACTAGAATTACTAGTCACTACATTTCCCGCTCCTAATTCACCAGACAGCCATGCACTTATACCGCTAGTCATCGTTTGTATAACACTTGTGCTACCCAACCTGCGCACACGACCATCATCTATTAAATGAATCGCTTCTCTGAATTTCTCACCACCACTTTGTCCTGTTCCCATTATAATTCCAAAACTGGACAACGCATTATCTTTATCTGCAATCGTTAGTCCAGCGTCGTTAAAAGCATCTTTACCAGCAATAACGCCATAAACTAATCCGCTAGCTTTTAAACCTCTAAGTTGTAACGGTGTAAAATATTTAACTAAATGCTCATCAGTTAATTGAGGTGTACCAGATACCTGGCATCCAAAATTTAAGTCTGCTAACTGCTGGTCATATTTTAAGCCACTTTCTCCATTTTTCAAGGCTTTGTAAAAATCTGAAATATTAATAGCATTAGGCGCTACCACGCCCATGCCTGTTATCACCACACGTTTAAGGATTTGCTTACTCATTATTTTACAGTTTACTCAGACGTTATGATCATACCACTCACCCAACCTTCGGCGATTTTTTGTTCGTTTTCATCAATCATTTTCACCACACATTTTAATTTTCCAAATCTGAAATATTCTTTTCTAGCACTAACAATAACTGCTGTTCCTGGTTTAACGATTGAATTAAATACTACATGACTTTCAGTAAAAACAAAATTCAAAGATTCTTTTTCATCTTTATTTAAATAAGTTCCTAGACAAGCAAGCCCTATTTGTGCCATGCATTCAATAAGAATTACTCCTGGAGTTACTGGATTATGTAAAAAATGATGCTTGTAAAAATATTCGCTTTCGCGAAAGCGGTATACACCTATCACATGGTTATCATCCATTTCTAAGATATGATCCACAAATTTGAATCCATCTCCATAGGGTAAATTAGCTATTATTTTTTCAAACGGATCTAAAAGCAATATATAAAGTGTTAGTTAAGTAAGTGTTGTTTAATTTATTTAATATCAGATTATTGTAATGATTCACCACCATCAACTTTAATAACATTACCTGTAATCCATTGAGACTCTTTAAGGCTAATAAGTATACGGTATTTGCGACATCCACTGGCTGTGTAAGCCTGTGATTAGGATTACGTTTTAGACTCATCTCTTTAAGCGCTTCATAACTGGGAATGCGCTTAAGGCTGTCTGTATCTGTGACGCCAGCTTGTATACAATTGGATGTGATTTGTGCCGGAGCAAATTCTATAGCCATACTTCTATTAATGGCCTCTAGAGTAGCCTTTGCAGCACTTACAGCAGCATAACCATTCATAGGTTTTACACTACCTTCACTAGTAAAGCTGATTATTCTTGCTGGTGTGGCAAATAAAGACTGTGCATATAGATTAGAAACCCAACTGTAGAGACTTATTCCCATTGATTGCACCGTTTGTTGAAAATCACCACTTGATAATTTATCCTTACCTGTCATAGGTTTTAAATTACCTTTTGAAATACTGTGAAGTAAAACACTCACTTTGTTCTCTTTAATAAAAGGTTTGATTTGAGTTAGCGCTTCCATAATTTTATCTTCACGAGCCGCATCTATATTAAGTGTCAACAGCTGATTTCCAAAGCTTCTAATCATTTGAAAATCGACTTCTACTTTTGATGCTTGGATACGAGAAGCACGATAAAGAATGATAAGATTCATTCCATGCTGGGCTAATTTTAGTGCACTTGCATAGCCTAGACCACTACTGCCACCTAGAATTATTCCATATTGACCTTCAAATTCTTTTACCATTCTAATAATATGCGTTGTGCTGTAAATCCTGGTCCAAAACTAAGCATCAATCCTCGCTCACCAGTTTTTAAATCTTGATTCATAAAACGTTCTAATACAAATAGCACGGTAGCACTACTCATATTACCATATAGTCTTAGAACCTCTTTAGTATCATTAATATCTTTACCTAGCCCTGCAAATAATTCCTCTACTGTTTGCACAATTTTTTTTCCTCCAGGATGAAATATCAAATGATCAATATCTTCAATAGTCAATCCTTGTTTCTTAAGAAATGGATGAATTATCGCAGGAAAATGACTAGCTATAGTCTCTGGAACTGCCTTATCGAGTACCATTTGCAATCCACTATTTACTAAATCAAAACCCATCATATGCGTTGCATCAGGAAAGTGATACATCTCATGTGCCTTCATTACAGGTCCATTATCTTCCTCATGAGATGACAATAAAACGCAAGCACAGCCATCCCCAAATATGGCCGCACTTACCATGTTAGCCATTGAATAATCTTCTAGTTGAAAAGTTGCTGTTGGTGCTTCTATCGCAATAACAGCTGCTCTTTTACCAGGATTTGCAGTTAAAAACTGTTGAGCATAAATTAAACCAGATACACCGGCAACACAGCCCATTTCTGTAACAGGCAGTCGATAAATATCTTGCCTCATTCCCATGCTATTAATCAAAAAAGCATCTATAGAAGGAATCATAATCCCAGTACAACTTACTGATATGATATAATCCAAATCTGTCGCTTCCCAGTTTGCGTGATCTAGGGCTTTTTGAACAGCTTTTTCAGCTAGCGGTATCACTTCTCTTTTATAGATGGCGTTACGGTCTTCAAAAGATGTTTTAGTAAATACTTCTATCGGGTCCATTATGGAATATCTTTTATCCACACCAGCACCTTCAAAAATCTTAATAGTTTTACGCCTTAGTCTTTCGTCTTGGTTAGCAAGCCATGTTTCAACAAAAGGTAAAATTTCTTTAGTTTCTTTATAATACTTTGGTAGTTGCGTGGCAACTGCTTTAATTTTTACACTCATAGACAGGTATTAACCATATAAATCGGAATGACCACTTCCATTGTATTGAGTCATTTATAAAAGGTATTAACTGTGCATATCTTTTAAAATCAGCACGTTTAAAACCACTTGCGATAGAAATTAAGCCATCGTGTTTTGAAATCTCATTTCTTATAAAAATAAGACATACCAATTGAAATAATATAAAAGCTATTCTACTTCTATGTAAATCATTGATAATAATAGAGTGAGTCGTTATTTCTTTAAATTTCTTTAAAAAATTAACGATTTCTGAATCACTAAAATGATGCATTGTTAAGGTACTTATAAGTATATCACATTCAATATCTGATGCATTGATTTGTAATATATCGCTTTCGCGAAAGCGAATATCTTTAAACTCCGTACTTTTTAAACGTCCTTTATTGATGGAATTTGAACTAAAATCTAATCCTAAGAACTGGACTCTAGAATCTCCAATATGAGAAGAAAGATAACGTAACATCTCACCATCACCGCAACCAGCGTCAACAATCGTTATGGTACTCTTATTTATTTTTTTAAGTTCCTTTTGAATAGCTTGCAATGTAAAATGAAAACCACCTAGCCATTTGTTAATTTTATTAATATCATCGACAGCATTCTGTAAAGTTTGCTCATCCAGATTTGGATCATCCATCCACTCTGGATCAGAGTTTCTTTTATGGTCTATATAAATCATGGCTGTATCTCTTTACCGTGTGTTTTTTAATAATAATAGGTAATAGAAATGGTAAACGCTCTAATAACCAATAAGCTATTGCTGTTAAGTTTTATGTAATAATATCTTTTGCAACCATCTACCATAGCGCAATCTAGATGAAAATGTCTTTCTCCAGTTTGTAGAATAGTTAATTAACATTTGATCTTGTGTAATGTGATTGTGCAAGTATTGGGTTACATAGTTAGATGCCATTTGAGCACTGTGAATGGCCATAGCCATACCATTTCCACATAAAGGATGAATTAATCCTGCGGTATCACCTATCATCAATAACTTACCTTCAACTGGTTCTTTTTGTTCAAATGAAATCTGGGAGATACTAATAGGCTTTTCCCATACTGGTATAGCATTCTTAAAAAATTCTTTTAAAGCTCTATTTTGTGTTAATACCTTATTATTAAAAGTAGGGATGTCTTTATAATCCTTAAAGGACTTATAATTTACTAGATAGCAAAGATTTACATTACCGTTCTCTACTTTAGACAATCCAGCATATCCACCTTTATAAGCATGTAACTCTACTAGGTCATTAGGCATATCAAACTTATAATGCATTTTTACAGCAAGCCATGGAGATTTTTTCTGAATAAAAGGTCTGGCAAATTTTTTATCAAGCAATGATCTTTTACCTGTAGCGATGATGACTTGTTTTGCAAATAATACATGATTACTTGTTATTACTTTAAAATGATTGTCAATTAAAGTAACATCAAAAACCCGATCGAGAAGAAAATCTGCTTTTTCTCTAGCCTTATTATATAATTCTAAATCTAGAGAATATCTAGAAATACCTATGCCTCCTAAAGGCAAGGTTGCTGTTTTAATAGATCGCGATCCACGTGTAAAACTAAAATTATCAATTTCAACATCTGACAGATCATTTACATTGATGCCTAACGATTTTAAATATAGATTTACCTCCATACTTAAATACTCTCCACACATTTTATGACGTGGATATGTATCTGGATCGATAACTAATACATTAAAATGTTGAGATAGTTGTATAGCGGCCGTTAGTCCGGCAAGACCACCACCAGCAATAATGACATCAAAGTTCTTCTTCACCTGTTAAAGGTAAGAACTTTCATATCATTTAAGAATTAAATCTAATTAATTAGAATTAGATTTTTCTGCTTCTTTTCTCTTGTTGCGCTTATAGTTGTATTTTAATAATAAATACAATCCTAGAAGTGAAGCAAATAGACATAATAAAATTTTACCTGTGATACCTAAGGAGCCATCACTAGGACCAAAAGTTACCAAGAACACGAATAAAATAGTAAGAATCCACAACGCATAACGGAAGTTGTGTAATTCATTAAGAATACCTAATAATTTCATTTTTAATTTTATGTAGTTATTCAGGGGGGGAATCCAAATTTATTAATTCCTACAAATAAAATCTTAATAATCTAACAATTCTTTTACACAAACTTTAAGTCGACTTGTTGGTAAGTAGTTATTTTCCAATCCTTTTTCAAATGGTATAGGCGTATCTAAGCTTCCAACACGTCTCACAGGAGCATCTAAATATTCAAAACATTCTTCTCCTATAAATCCAGCAATGTCGGCTGCTACACTACCGGTAAGGTTATCTTCAGTTAATACAATTACCTTACCCGTTTTATGAACTGATGCTATAATAGATTCTTTATCTAGAGGTGCTAAAGTTCTTAAATCTATTAAATCTATATCATACTGCATTTCGTCGATTAATTTCTTTGCCCAGTGAACACCAGCACCATAAGTAATTATCGTTAGCTCATTTCCTTCGTGAACTGTAGCCGCTTTCCCTAATGGCAAATTATAATATCCTTGAGGAACATCTCCATAAACACTACGATATAAAGCTTTGTGCTCAAAGAATAATACCGGATTAGGTTCTTCTATTGATGCTGTTAAAAGTCCTTTTGCGTCTGCAGGAAAAGCAGGATAAACAATCTTAAGACCTGGAATGGTATAAAACCATGATTCATTAGATTGTGAATGGAATGGACCTGCTCCTACACCAGCACCACATGGCATTCTTATCACGATATCTGCCTTTTGATTCCATCTATAATATGATTTTGCCAGATAATTGACGATGGGATTAAAGCCACTACTTACAAAATCTGCAAATTGCATTTCTACAATAGCTTTCATACCTGCGATACTTAGACCCATCGCAGCTTCTACGATTGCGCTTTCACATATTGGTGTGTTGCGCACACGATCACGGCCAAATTTTTCTACAAAGCCATCTGTAATTTTAAATACACCACCATACTCGGCAACATCTTGTCCCATGATTACTAAGTTATCATAGCGATCCATGGACTCTTCAAGGCCATCCTTTATAGCATCAACTAATCTTATGTTTGTAATATCATCGCTAGCGATTTCATTTATATGATCATGTGGCGCAAACACATCTGCTAGTTCTATTCGTGATGTTGATTGAGGTAACGCTTTCGCGAAAGCGATATCTAAACCATCATTAATTTCTTCTTTATAATGTGTACTCCACTTTTCTATGTCTTCAATAGAGATCAAATCTTGATTTAATAAATACTGTTCAAAACGAGTTAAGGGATCACGCTGTTCCCAATAGTTCAATAGTTCATCAGGCACATATTTTGTACCACTAGCCTCTTCATGTCCTCGTCTTCTAAAGGTTTTAAACTCTATAAGAACTGGTTTAGGGTTTTCACGTATATCATTAAGTATTGAAGATATTTTTGTGTAAACTTCTACAATATTATTACCGTCAATAATATGAGATTCCATTCCGTATCCTAGGGCACGATCTGCGAGATTTTCGCAATTGTATTGCTCACTAGTTGGGGGGGTGCTTAATCCATATCCATTATTTTCTATACAAAATAAAACGGGCAAACTCCATACACTAGCAACATTTAAGGCTTCATGGAAATCGCCTTCGCTTGTACCACCTTCACCAGTAAAAACAGCGGTTGCAAGACCTGTTTTTTTAGTTTTTGAGCTAGAGCAATACCATCTGCAACACCTAGTTGTGGTCCCAGATGAGAAATCATTCCTACTATATTATAATCTTGGGTGCCAAAATGAAAACTACGGTCTCTACCTTTAGTAAAACCTTCTTCTTTACCTTGCCACTGTGCAAACAGCTTCCATAATGGTATATCACGAGTTGTAAAAACTCCTAGATTACGGTGCATAGGTAAAATATACTCGTCGCTTTGCATAGCCATCGTTACACCTATTGCGATAGCTTCCTGTCCTATACCAGAAAACCATTTTGAGATCCTTCCCTGACGCAGCAGTATAAGCATCTTCTCCTCTATTAATCGAGGTAATAACATTCTTTTATACAGTTCTATTAAGGTATCTGTGTCAAGATTATTTTTATATAAATCTGTAAATTTTAGTGGACTAGTTTCTGTCATGGTAATTTGCTGTTACCCAAAAGTAGCATAATCAACGATTATACCTAGAAAAGCTATCAAAATGTGTTAGGCATTTACTAACTTTGTTATCAACACAATTTTTAATCATGACTAATATTCCAAGCGTTGATCTAGCAGACTTCCTGAGTGATGACCCTAGTAGAAAACAAAAATTCATTAATGAAATAGGTAAAGCTTATGAAGATATAGGTTTTGTAGCTCTAAAGAACCACTTTCTATCTGATCAACTAGTTGAGAATCTTTATAGTGAAGTAGAGAAGTTTTTTAAACTTCCTGTGGAAACTAAAAAAGGATATGAACGTCCAGAAATAGGTGGCCAGCGAGGTTACGTATCTTTTGGTAAAGAACATGCCAAAGGTAAAAAAGAAGGCGATTTAAAAGAATTCTGGCATTTTGGACAAGAGGTCGCGCCTGATGCTAATATTGAAGAAAACTATCCTGAAAATGTAATCGTTAAGGAATTACCTGATTTTAATAAAACAGGTATGGAAGCTTATCGTATGCTCGAAAAAACAGGAATCTACGTTTTAAGAGCTCTATCTTTACATATAGGTATAGATGAGCACTATTTTGATCATTGGGCTAGTAACGGTAATTCTATTTTGAGACCTATACATTATCCACCTATTACTAGTGAGCCAGACAACGCCGTGCGTGCTGGTGCTCATGGAGATATTAATTTAATAACCTTATTAATGGGTGCTAGTGCTCCAGGTTTACAAGTGCAGAATCGTCAAGGCGAATGGCTAGACGCTATCGCACAAGAAGATGAACTTGTTATTAATGTAGGTGATATGTTGCAACGTCATACTAACAATAAATTGAAATCAACAATTCATAGAGTCGTAAATCCGCCGCGTGAATTATGGCACACTAGCCGCTACTCTATTCCGTTCTTTTTACATCCTCGTAGTGATATGAAATTGGATTGTCTAGAAGAATGTGTTGATGAGAATAATCCAAAACAGCATGATGATATTACTGCTGGAGATTTCTTACATCAACGATTAGTTGAAATAGGATTAATAAAGAAGTAAACTGTTTAAATTATCAGATAAAAATAAAATTTTGGACTTAAGCGATCAATTAAAAAATTTATTCCCTGAACATCAATTTAAGGAAGAAGTACAACCTGAAAAAAGTAATGTGTGGTTACAAGAAGATCCTTTACAATGTAAGTTTGAAAAACGTAAAGGAAAAGTAAACACGGTTATAGCTGGTTATACGGGTGCTACTTCGGATTTTAAAATTCTTGCTAAAGAGATTAAAACCATGCTAGGTGTTGGTGGTAGTTTTAAAAATGACGAAATCATCATTCAAGGTGATTATCGAGATCGTATTATGGATTTCTTAAAAGAGAAAGGTTTTAAGGTCAAACGCGTCGGTGGTTAAACCATAAAACCATATTAATAATAAAAAAGCGCTCTTATTTTAAAATAAGAGCGCTTTTTTATGTGAATTATTCATTAAATACTATTCCTACAAAATATTCGTTGTGTAAATTCATAACCTGAAACTTAACTATTCAGATTATTAACCAAACTATTGAGTAACTAAATCAATCATTATGAAAAAACACTATCTAAGTCTGTTAGGAATAGCAGCTTTATTAGTTGTGGCCTGCGGTGGTCCTAAATCAACTACAGCAAATAAAACCACTACTACAACCACAACAAGTACCGCTACCAGTACCACGACTAATGTAGCTTCAGCTTCAATGACTGCAGTTGGTATTGATTTAAATGCAAAAATACCGTTAGATCCTACCGTAAAAACAGGAGTGCTTTCCAATGGTCTTACCTATTATATCCAAAATAATGGTAAACCAGAAGATAAAGTAGAATTAAGACTTGCTATAAATGCAGGTTCTATTCTTGAAGATGATGACCAGCAAGGTCTTGCTCATATGATGGAGCACATGAATTTTAATGGAACAACTAACTTCCAGAAAAATGAACTAGTAGATTACTTACAGGGAATAGGTGTCAAATTTGGAGCAGATTTAAATGCATACACCAGTTTTGATGAGACTGTCTACATTCTTCCTATACCTAGTGATGATCCAGAAAAATTAGACAATGGCTTTACAATTCTTTCTGATTGGGCAGGTGGAGCGTTGTTAGAAACTGACGCTATTAATGACGAACGTGGAGTAATTTTAGAAGAATCTAGAACCGGTAAAGGCGCAAATGACAGAATGAACAAAGTTACTTTTCCTGTAATCTTTGCAAATTCTAAATATGCAGAACGTTTACCAATAGGAAAAGATGATATCATTCAAAATTTTAATCCTGATGCGATCAGACGTTTCCAAAAAGACTGGTACAGACCAGACTTAATGGCTGTTATTGCTGTTGGTGATTTAGACGTTGCAACACTTGAAGCTAAAATTAAAGAACATTTTGGCGATATTCCAGCAGCTGAAAACCCAAGAAAACGTGAAGAATTTGGGTTACCTAATCATGAAGAAACTCTTATCGCAATAGCTCAAGATCCTGAGGCCAGTTTTGCTCAGGTAAGAATTCAATATAAGGACTCAAAGAAGGCGGAACCTACAACAACGGTTTCAGACTTAAGAGATGATTTAGTTAATGGATTATTCTCTCAAATGATGAATAATCGTTTGCAAGAACTTACTACTAAACCTAATCCACCTTTCATATTTGGATCTTCTAGTTATGGTGGCACTGGTATTAGAGGTAAAAATTCCTATTCTTCTTTCGCAGGAACGGCACCAGATGGACAGTTAACTGCATTGAAGACATTATTAGAAGAGAATCAAAGAGTAAAGCTTTATGGTTTTCAAGCTAGTGAATTTGAGAGAGCTAAAACCAGTTATAAGTCTTTCTATGAAACATTCTATAAGGATCGAGACAAAAGAGAAAGTGGACGTATTGTAGGAGCTTATGTAAATCATTTCTTAGTAGGTGATATGGTACCAAGCGTTGAGTATAGTTATGAAATGGCTATGAAATTAATGCCTACCATTACGATAGAGGAGATTAATGCAAAAATGGCAGACTATATTCATGATGATAATCGTAGTATTGTTTTTACGGGACCAGAAACAGAAAACAAGCCTACAGAAGCTGATATCTTAAAAATCTTGAATGATGTAGCAAATAGTAAGATCGATAATTATCAAGATACTGAGGTACGTGAAAATCTAATTGAAAAATTACCTACTGCAGGTGCTATTGCCAAAACCACAAAAAATGATAAGCTAGGTACAACAACTTACACATTAAGTAACGGCGCAACAATAACGACAAAGAAAACAGACTTTAAGAACGACGAGATTCTTATGAGTGCTTATTCTTATGGAGGAACAAGCTTATTCTCTGATGAAGAATATCTAGCTGTAAATCAAGCTATGGGTGGTGTTACTGAAGGTGGAATCGCTGGTCTTAACCAAACAGATATGGGAAAATATATGTCTGGTAAATTAGTAAGAGTAAGTCCTCGTGTAGGTTCTATAAGTGAAAACTTTAATGGTAGCTCTACTCCAGACGATTTAGAAACGATGTTTCAATTGATCCATTTATACTTTACAGACATCAATAAAGATACTGAGGCTTACAAATCATACATCGATAAGCAAAAATCATTTCTAGGTAGTTATTTATCACGACCAGAAAGCTACTTCAGTAATGAGGTAAATAATTATAGATTTGGATCTAGTCCTCGCTACACAGGCTTCCCTACACCAGAGATGATGGATGCTGCAGACTATGATAAAGCATATCAACTATTTAAAGAACGTTTTTCAGATGCTGGAGATTTTAATTTCTATCTAGTTGGTAATATAGATGATGCACAAATTCAAAAATTTGCAAAAACCTATATTGCTAGTCTTCCTAGTTCTGGTAAAAAAGAGATGTATAAGATTAATGAATGGAGAGAAGATACTTCTAAACCACGTAAGAAAGTGGTTAAAAAAGGTCTTGAAGAGAAAAGTACTGTTCAAATCGTATGGACTGGAGAAGCAACATCATATAGTGCTAAAGAGAACATGGCATTAGATGCTCTAGGAGAAATTGCAACTATTAAAATCATCGAGACGCTACGTGAGCAAGAAGGTGGTATTTATGGTGGTGGCGCTAGAGGTTCTTTAAGCAAGATTACATATCCACGCTATAACTTCAGCATTTCTTTTCCTTGTGGACCAGATAACGTAGATAAACTAGTTGCTGCGGCTCTTAATGAACTTGAGATGATCAAGAATGATGGCCCTACAGATAAGGATATGAATAAAGTAAAAGAAGCCTATTTATTAGAGTATAAAGAAAATCTTGAAAGTAATAGATTCTGGTTAAACTCTTTATACAGCGCTGACTATGAGCAAAAAGATCCAAATAAAATACTTGATTTTGAAGCATCAGTTGCTAAGTTAACTAAGGCAGATGTTCAAGCTGCTGCTATGAAGTATATCGATGAGAATTACTTACTTGCAGTACTATTACCAGAAGATAAATAGAAAAAAGATTTCTATAAAATTGAAAAGGTGCTACATAAGTAGCACCTTTTTTATTCCCTATTCTCCACAAAAAACCGTCCAGATAAAATCTAGACGGTTTTTACTATATGATAATCAGGTAATTATGCGTTACCTGTTTCCTGAGCGTTTTTCTTAGCTTCTCTTTTCATCTTCATTTTTTCCATTAAAGAACCTGTAATCCAGTACGGAATTACAAATGCTGTTAAGAAAATCATTAACCAGAATCCTATGGTTAATATTCCTAAAAATGCTAAAAATCCTAAGTATTGATCAAATTCAAACATTGTCATTGTATTTGCTGCAAAGATAAAAGCTTTCCGTAAAAAAAAGAAACGATTTCTATGATTTATTAACAGGTTATTGTTAGTAAGGTGTTGATGGTATTACGCTTTCGCGAAAGCGTTAAAAAAAACTACCCTAAAGCCTTCTAAAATTGACTCATTAAAAGAATTACACCTATTATATTTGTGCAAAATGTGAAATCATGGCATATCGTATAGAAAAAGATACAATGGGACCTGTCGAAGTTCCTGCAGATAAATTATGGGGGGGCGCGCAAACACAGCGTTCTAGAGACAATTTTAAAATAGGTGCCGCTGGTAGCATGCCACTAGAAATCGTTTATGGTTTTGCTTATCTTAAGAAAGCAGCAGCCTACACCAACAACGAACTAGGTGTTCTTGCTGAAGAAAAAAGGGATCTTATCGCACAGGTTTGTGATGAAATTCTTGCTGGTAAGCATGATGATCAATTTCCTCTTGTCATATGGCAAACGGGATCTGGCACACAATCTAATATGAATGTTAATGAGGTCATTGCAAACCGTGCACATCAAATCGCTGGCAAAACAATAGGCGAAGGCGAGAAAACAATACAACCTAATGATGATGTGAACAAATCTCAGTCCTCAAATGATACCTTCCCTACTGGAATGCACATTGCTTGTTATAAAAAGATTGTAGAAAACACCATTCCTGGAGTAGAACAATTGCGCAATACGCTGCATGCTAAAGCGGTTGCTTTTAAAGACATCGTTAAAATAGGTCGTACTCATTTGATGGATGCTACACCTTTAACAATAGGACAAGAATTTTCTGGTTATGTGTCCCAACTAGATCATGGAATTATTGCTCTTAAAAATACACTAGCTCATTTAAGTGAACTTGCATTAGGTGGAACAGCTGTTGGAACCGGTTTAAATACTCCTGTAGGATATGATGTAAAGGTTGCTGAGTACATCGCACAGTTTACCGGTTTACCTTTTATCACAGCTGGTAATAAATTTGAAGCTCTTGCGGCACATGATGCACTAGTAGAAACACACGGTGCATTAAAGCAAATAGCAGTATCTCTTAATAAAATTGCACACGACATAAGAATGCTGGCTAGTGGTCCACGTTCTGGAATAGGAGAATTAATTATTCCAGCAAATGAGCCTGGTAGTTCTATCATGCCAGGAAAAGTAAACCCTACACAAGCCGAAGCTATTACAATGGTTTGTGCTCGTGTTATGGGTAACGATACTACTGTAACTGTAGGTGGTATGCAAGGTCATTTTGAACTAAATGTTTTTAAACCAGTAATGGCGGCAGCAGTTCTAGAAAGCGCACAGTTAATAGGAGATTCTTGTAGAAGTTTTGAAGAGAATTGTGCTGCAGGAATAGAACCGAATCATGATAAGATTAAATCGTTATTAGACAATTCATTAATGCTTGTAACGGCTTTAAACACGAAAATAGGATATTATAAAGCTGCGGAAATTGCCAACAAAGCACATGAAGAAGGTTCTACATTAAAAGAAGCTGCGCTTGCATTAGGCTATGTAACTTCTGAAGAATTTGATGCTTGGGTTAAACCAGAAGATATGGTCGGACATAAATAAAGTTCTCATAATCATAACATTAAAAAGCCACTTTTCAATAGTGGCTTTTTTTTATAAAAGATATTTTCTTAGCTTTTATTTAAAAGAATTCTCAATAAAAAATGGGTTCTTTGTTTAACCATAAGGTGATTATAAAAAACACTGATAAACAAATTGTTATATTAGTATCAATCAATAAATGAAATGATGAAGAGATATTTTTCCATTGTATTAGTGATTCTACTTTTTAGCTGTGAAGAAAAAGTTGAAATGAGCTCTATTAATCCAGAAAACTGGAAGAAAAGAAGTGTATCCATAGAACAAAAAGACTCTTTAGAATATGGGAAATCATATCTATCTATTTACTCTCAGATTTATAGTATATCAGAAAGCCGTACACAAAATCTAACAGGAATGGTAAGTTTGAGAAATACAAGTGATCTAGACACCATTTATTTATTAAAAGCAGAGTATTATGATACACACGGTAAGTCTGTTAGAACATACTTTGACTACCCTATTTATTTAGCTCCACTAGAAACTACTGAGATAATTATTGATGAAAAAGACATATCTGGTGGTACTGGTTCTAATTTCATATTTGAATGGCAAAAGCCTCACGACTCTCCTGAACCTATATTTGAAGCAGTAATGACTTCTATTCTAGGTCAACAAGGTTTATCCTTTACGACTCAATCCAAAAGAATTAAGTAACATGGCAGAAATTTTAACCGCTATATTTTTCTTATTTGCAGTAATAGATCCTATAGGTACTGTACCTGTTTATTTAGAAGCTACTAAAGAATTTGATAAACTTCATAAACGCAAAGTGGCCATAAGAGCGTCTGTTGTAGCATTTTTGATATTGCTATTTTTTATAGTTATAGGTCAAATCATTCTAGAAGGAATGGAAATAACGCTAGATGCTTTTCAAATATCTGGTGGTGTTATTTTATTTCTATTTGCACTTACGATGATATTTGGTGGTGGAAAACCTGAGGATGAAAAAAGCCATATCTCTGACTATAAACATGTTACCATTTTTCCGGTTGCGATTCCATCTATTGCCTCACCAGGTGCAATTCTAGCAGTTGTACTTCTTACT
Organism: Nonlabens ulvanivorans; assembly: GCF_000755285.1. Taxonomy (GTDB): domain Bacteria; phylum Bacteroidota; class Bacteroidia; order Flavobacteriales; family Flavobacteriaceae; genus Nonlabens; species Nonlabens ulvanivorans_A. The sequence goes on from NZ_BBMK01000004.1 coordinate 124,939, forward strand.
GATAATCATATCTATCTATAGAGCAACAAGCGTTTACTACTCTATTGGTACTTTTAGTAATAGGTATAACGTGCGTCACTTTATTACTTGCAAATAATATTCAAAAAGCAATAGGTAGTTATGGTATTACCGTAATTAGTAAGGTTATGGGATTAATACTAGCTGCTTATGCAGTACAAAGTATATTATCTGGTATTGCAGACTATTTTAAGTAATGCAGACATTTATACATTACTTTTTACATTTTGTAGCACCATTAGGGATAGCACTATTGTTCTTTAATAAAGATTGGAAAGCTACGTATATACTATTTCTGTTGACGATGCTAGTAGATTTAGATCATCTACTCGCCTCTCCGATTTTTCAAGCTAACCGCTGTAGTATTCATTTTCATCCGTTACATACCTATTATGCAATGATTGTTTACGTAATAATGTTATTCTTTAAAAAACCAATTCGTATTTTAGGTATTGGATTGCTATTCCACATCTTGACTGACTATGTGGATTGTTTGATGATGTAAAAGAATTTATAAATGGATTTAATAGGAAAATGGAAGGGTTACTATCAATTTGGTGAAGGTTATGCTTTGCCTCATTTTGGCGAACGAGTAGGAATCGTGGTAAGTTTGAATGGAAGTAATATTAGTTTTACTGGTATTATGGAAGAAAATGAATCTGAGTTTGCAGTTCCTTTAAGGTCTAAGATTAAAGGTTTTTCTGAAAATGGTGTGCTCTCTTTTGTGAAAACCTATCCTAAATATCCTAGAATAAAGGAACAAGGAAATTCAGAAATAGTTTTTGAAAATGGAATACTCGAGGTTGAACACCTAGGATTTGTTGATGAAAAATTTAATACAATGTATGGTGGCTGGTCATTAAGAGAAGAGTTTGAAATAGATGGCCATATTGAAGAAGATATACTTTATGGTACTTGGTTATTGAAAAAAATATAACCCGATGAATAATTATATATACCTAACACCTATTTACTTTAGCCTTCTGTTTTTAATAAGCTGTAAGAATCATTATAATGATATGATTCATTGGGCAGACCAGTTAGAAGAAGGTTTATCTATTGAAGAAATACGTAATATTCAACCTGATTACATAGAAATAGATTGGGAAAATCCCACAGTAAATGAAACTGAAACGATGTATTTATTTACTAATATTAAAGGGAATCGTGATATCCTCAATATGGATAATTACTTAATCTTTAACAATGGAAAATACACAGGAAGGACTTCTCATAAATAATAATTATACCATCTTAGATTCATAAAACGTTCTCAACTATCGCTCAAACTGACATTTGCTTTCAAATTGTCACATTGATTCACTGTCACATTATCAAATTAACGCATCATCAAATCGAAAAATCAGCAACGATTCTTCTCCTCAATCCATTGACTGAAATACTTAGTACTATTAAAAGCCTGTTGTTGTAGCAATTGTCCCATAAAATTTTGCAAACGATGATGTTCTAAATTTATCATCACATCATTAATTCTAAAGATAAATTTATCTTTAAATAATGTTATTTCAAATCGGTTTTGAAGTGTTTGAAAACCTAGCTCTTGTTGTTGCTTCCATAGGTTTTCATGAGAATATAACTCTATGGCTTGTTGAGCAAAATCTGCTGGAGTTTGATTTAAGTTTGACGTTGTTGTTGAATAGATACCTTCCATTGCTATAGGTGTTCCCACAAATGGAGTTCCAGTTTCCATTGCTGTGAACAGTTTTCCTTTCAATCCTGCTCCAAACCTGATAGGAGCTAGCACTACTCTACTATTCTCAATTACTTCTTGAGCATTTATTGCTCTTCCTTTAATGTAAAACCCTTGCTTCTCATTTTGTAATTGCGAAACTTTAGGACTCTCATAAGCACCGTAAACATGCATTTCTGCTTTGGGAAGTTCCTTTCTAATTAAAGGCCATATTTCTGTTTTTAAATATAGAGCAGCATCATAATTAGGCTTATGAATAAAATTACCAATGGTTGAAAAATGTTCTCGATTATGAAAGCTTTTAAAATTTGAAGCCTTTAATTCTAGTAGGGTTTCCTGACCGATTAAAAAGGGTAAATAAAACAATAAATCTGAAGGTATACTGAATTGATTTTGAAGCAATTCCATTTCATATTCAGAAATAATCAAACTTACATCACATCTATATATACTGGCTATCTCGCGCATCGCATGATCGCTGTGCATGTGTTTTATTCCTACATCTTCGTTATTTTTGAGAGCTACTTCCCTAGCCTTTCTTAAAAAATGTAAATCTTCTGTATCAAGGATATTGATGCTGTTGGGGGCAGCTTTCGCGGAAGCGCCATCCAAACTGCTCTTCTATCATAAAGCGATCATACATCACGGCACTGAATTGTTCTTCTTGAACCCAATCATTGAAACTATCATCATTTAATAAAATAGACTTTTCCTTTACATCAATCTCTGTCAGTGAATAGCTATAATCACTGCGTGATGCTGCGCTAGCAAAGGTTATCGCAAAACCTGCATCTTTAAATAGCTCAATTAATTGCAACATGCGTGTTCCTGCAGCTGTGCTTTGTGGTTCTGGCCAGGTGTGGCCAATAATTAAGAGTTTGTTTTTCACCCGTCAAAGGTATGAAAATGAAGAAAGCATTTCATTTACAAAATGATTTTACCTACTGAAAGGTTTAAAACTAAATGCCTGTAATAGGTCATATAGTTTTAGAAATATAGAAGCATGAAAGCCATTTTTTAAGAACTACCATTCTCATGTTCAATATAATGAAATATAACTCAAGGATATCGTTAATAAAGTATAAGGTAAAGCACTTTTTTTAAGTTGTAAATTTTTACCTTAGCAGCTTAAATTGATTCGTTTTAAATGGGTAAAATAATAGCAATTGCTAACCAAAAAGGTGGTGTAGGTAAAACAACTACAGCGGTAAATCTAGCGGCGTCACTAGGTGTACTAGAGAAAAAAGTACTTCTTATTGATGCAGATCCACAGGCAAATGCTACATCGGGACTAGGTATTGATGTTGAAACTGTAGAGAATGGTACTTACCAATTGTTAGAACATACCGTTCCAGCATTAGAATTAATTATAAAAACAGATTCTCCTAACCTAGATATTATACCTGCTCATATCGATCTAGTCGCTATTGAGATAGAACTGGTTGATAAAGATCAACGTGAATATATGATGCGCGAGGCTGTTGTGCCTCTTAAAGAAGTGTATGATTATATCATTATAGACTGTGCGCCATCATTAGGCCTTTTAACTCTTAATGCACTTACTGCTAGTGATTCTGTATTAATACCTATACAATGTGAGTACTTTGCACTTGAAGGTTTGGGTAAGTTGTTGAATACCATAAAAAGTATTCAGAAAATACATAATGACCAGTTAGATATAGAAGGATTACTACTTACAATGTATGATAGTCGTTTAAGATTTCTAACCAAGTTGTTGAAGAAGTAAATAAGCACTTTAAAGCGTTGACATTTAAGACAATTATACAACGTAATGTGCGTTTAAGTGAAGCACCATCTTATGGTGAAAGTATTATCAATTATGATGCTGCTAGTAAAGGTTCTGAAAATTACCTAAGTCTGGCTAATGAGTTGATTCAAAAAAATGCCTCTAATTAATTATGGCCAAAGCAACTAAAAAACAAGCCCTAGGTCGTGGTCTTTCTGCACTATTGAAAGATCCGTCTAATGATATCACCAATGCAAAAGATAAGAACGCAGATAAAATCGTGGGTAATGTAGTAGATCTCAATCTCGCAGATATCGAGATGAATCCATTTCAACCACGTACTAGTTTTAATGAAGAAAACCTGCGCGAGCTAGCCTCTTCTATTAAAGAGCTAGGTGTTATCCAGCCCATCACTGTGCGTAAAATGGGCTTTAATAAGTATGAATTAGTAAGTGGTGAACGCCGTTGTCGTGCGTCTAAATTATTAGGCCTAGATACTATTCCTGCTTATGTGCGTATTGCAAATGACCAGGAATCATTAGAAATGGCACTGGTAGAGAACATACAACGTCAGGATTTAGATCCTATAGAAATTGCGCTTTCCTACCAGCGACTTATAGAAGAAATAGACCTTACACAAGAGCAAATGAGTGACCGTGTAGGTAAAAGCCGTAGTGCGATCACTAACTATTTAAGATTATTGAAACTTGATCCTATTATTCAAACAGGTATGCGCGACGGTTTTATTTCCATGGGTCATGGACGTGCTTTAATCGCAGTGGATAGTTTAGATAAACAATTAGATATCTACCAACAAATATTAGCAAATGGTCTTTCGGTAAGGGATACTGAGGCTATTGTTAAAGCAGAAAAAGGTATTGATACGCTTCCGCGAAAGCAAGCTAAGACTACTAAACTGCCATCTGAAATAGTAGATGCTACTAAGGAATTATCAGATACACTAGGTGCAAAAGTAAATGCAACAGTAGACGCAAAAGGGAAAGGTAAATTGACTATCGCTTTTAAATCCCAAAAAGATTTAGAACGTATTATCAAACAATTGAATGCGTAATTATTTATTATACATATTTATAATTTTAAGTGCTTTCAATGCTGGTGCCCAGGATGATGCGTCATTGCCAGCTGGTGAGTTTAAAGTTATAGCAGCCGACTCAGTAAACACAGCGATAGATGCTAATAGACCTGCTCGAGCAGCATTTTATAGTGCTATTTTACCAGGTTTAGGTCAAGCATATAATGGTCGCTACTGGAAGGTGCCGTTAGTCTATGGAGCATTAGGCACTAGTGTGGCAGTCTATCTATATAATGAAGATCAATATCAAGAATTAAGAGATGCTTTTAGAATAAGACTAGCTGGTGGGACAAACGATGCGTTCTCTGATGCAGATGGTAATCCTATTATCTCAGATGCAGGATTAGAACGTGCACAACGCACTGCACAACGCAATAAAGAGTTGACCTTATTGATAACCGCTGGTATTTATATATTACAAATAATTGACGCAAATGTAGATGGGCACTTAGATGATTTTAATGTAGATCGTAATCTAAGCCTTGCTCCTACTATTATCAATATAGAACATGTACCATCGGGTGCAAATGTTGGACTATCACTAATTTATAACTTTTGATATGAAAATAGCTTTACTAGGTTATGGCAAAATGGGACAAACAATTGAAAGTGTTGCTATACAACGCGGTCATGATGTTGTGACTCGTATAGGTAGAAATGATTCTATTGAAGATATTCAAAAAGCCGACGTGGTTATAGAATTTACAGCACCAGATAGTGCCGTTAACAATATTAAATTTTGTGCAGACATGGGACTTCCTGTTGTCTGTGGTACCACCGGCTGGAATGAAGAATTAAAAGAAGTTACTGACTATATTAATTCAAAAAAAGGAACTCTAGTTCATGCATCTAATTTTAGTCTAGGTGTTAATTTATTCTTTGAACTCAATCGTAAACTCGCTGCAATGATGGCTCCATATGAAGAATATAGAGTTAGTATAGAAGAGATACACCATACAGAAAAAAAAGATGCTCCTAGTGGAACCGCAGTGACTCTAGCTCAAGGAATATCTGAATTTACTAGCTTGAATAAGTGGCATTTAGGTACAGATACCGAAAGTAATTCTTTACCTATTGATGCACAGCGTATTGAAGATGTTAAAGGAACTCATAGCATACATTACAGCAGTATAATAGATGATATTGAAATAAAGCACACGGCACATAGTCGTGATGGCTTTGCCATAGGTGCCGTTATTGCTGCTGAATGGATCACAAAACATAAAGGAATATTTACTATGAAAGACGTGTTGAACTTATCATAGTAGCTATTATTAATAATATTAAAGAGTAAACAGATGAGTTGGACAGGTTGGTTAATTTTTTTCTTAGTACTTCAAGTAGTACACGCATTAGGTACTTGGAAAATGTACGTTGCCGCTGGCAGAAAAGCATGGGAAGCATTTGTGCCTGTGTACAATGCTGTAATATTCATGAAGATATTAAATAGACCATGGTGGTATGTTTTCTTATTGTTCTTGCCTGTTGTAAACTTGATCATGTTTATAGTCGTTTGGGTAGAGGCTTTGCGCTCTTTTGGATATAATAAAGCAAAGGACACCGTATTAGTTATCGCGACATTAGGGATTTATCTCTATTACATCAATTACACACAGCCATTAAATTACGTTGAAAATCGTAGTCTTCATCCTCGTACTAGCGCAGGTGAATGGACCAGTTCAATATTATTTGCCGTTATTGCCGCAACCATAGTTCATACTTATGTAATGCAGCCATTTATTATTCCATCTCCTTCTTTAGAAAAAACCTTATTAACTGGTGATTTTTTATTTGTGAGTAAGATGCACTATGGACACGTATCCCTATGACACCAGTAGCTTTACCAATGGTACATGATACTATACCAGTATTACATGTTAAAAGTTATCTAGAAACACCTCAAATACCATACACTCGTATTCCTGGTTTTTCAAAAATAAAAAGAAATGACATTGTTGTATTCAACTGGCCTGCAGACACCTTATATGGATTCCCTTCTATTGATAATTTGCATCACGATAAGCCTATTGATAAAAAATCAAATTATGTGAAGAGATGTGTAGCTATCGCTGGTGATCTATTTTCAATTGTAGATGGTAAAGTACATATCGATGGTCAACCTTCTATTTTACCAGAAAGAGCGAGATTACAACACACCTACAAGTCAGTGACAACACCACAACCTATTGATCCTGCAATGCTCAAAGAAGAGTATGACATTACAGATGCTATAGGACACTATTACGACACAGAAAATGGTAATGCTCCTACTCTAGCAGTAAGTGCTGCAACTGTAGAAGCAGCAGCTGCTTTACAGGCTAATCCTAATATCCTAGACCTTAATAAAAGAATTGACAAGAAAGGAAGTTGGGATCCAGCAATATTCCCATATGATTCAAAAATTGCAAATAACAACGATAACTTTGGACCCGTTTTAATACCTGAAAAAGATGCTACTGTAGAAATCAACTATAACAACATCGGTTATTACAAGAGAATCATTGAGGTATATGAAGGTAGTGAGATGAATATCATTAACACTATTGCGGTTAATGGTAAATCGGTTTTACTCAATGGTAAGCCATTAAATGCATATACTTTTAAACAAAATTACTATTGGTTAATGGGTGATAACCGCCATAACAGTTATGATAGTCGTGGTTGGGGGTTTTGTACCAGAAAATCACGTAGTAGGTAAGCCTGTTTTTGTATGGATGAGTATGGACTGGAGCGGTAGTTTTCCTTCATTGAGATTTGACCGCATGTTTACTACAGTAAATGGTTCTGGACAACCGACATCATATTTATGGTTATTGATCGTTGGACTTTTAGGATATTTTGGCTATAAGAAATTTATCAAAAAGAAAAGTGATAAGTAAGCTATGGAGTTGATACTGCATCCTAGCTATTTTATAGATGTAGTGAGTTTAGTGCACTTGTATCATTGCAATCAGTTGACGCTGGAGACTCATGATAACTATGTAAAACAGACTTATCGTAACCGTTGCTATATCGCAGCTGCAAATGGTAAACTGGCTCTAAACATACCTATAGTTCATCAAAAATCAGGTCAATCTGTACCTTACAATAGTATTGAAATCAACCAGATAGATGATTGGGCTACACAACATTTAAAAAGTATAAAAAGTGCTTACAACAGCAGTCCTTTTTATGAATATTATGAGGCTGATTTACATGATTTATTTAGTGATATTCCAAAGCTATTAATAGATTGGAATATTAAAACACTGAAATGGACGCTTCATCTACTACATATTACAAAATCAATTACATCATCAGAAGAATACCTTGATGATATAAGAGCTAGACAACTTATTACTGCAAAGCAAGATCCTATTCTATCTACTGATTCTTATATTCAAGTATTTCAAGAGAAACATGGATTTTTAAATGGGTTAAGCGCTTTAGACCTACTATTTAATTTAGGTCCTAGTGCTGGTGTTTATTTAAAAGCGCAGCAATATTTATTAAAAAAATAAGCGAGTGGCTCAAGATGATATCCATAAATTTAGAGCCTTCATTAAGACAGCAAGTTTGTGGAATCGCTCACTCGCAGGCGTTAGACAATTTCCTTTAAATGAATTAAACCTATCACATTTAAAAGATGATGATATACTTTCAGGTTTTCCAGAGATTCCTGAAAATACGGTTTTAGGTAAACGAGCAGAATACTACTATGAGTACTGCATCCAGCAAAGTTTGAATTATGAGCTCATCGCCTCTAATATTCAAATCAATGTAGCAAAAATTACAAAAGGCGAATTAGATTATATTATAAGAGAAACAGTAACAGGTAAAATATTACATGTGGAATTGGTTTATAAATTCTATTGTTATAATCCTAATGTTTCAGAAAAATCCAACCATTTAAATGAGGACCAAACGACCGAGTTATCTAAATATGTTGGGCCCAATAAACGTGATAATTTCGTCTTCAAATTTGACCGATTAGTAAATCATCAATTACCACTACTTTACACAACAGCTACTTTAGATACAATATCATCTCTAGATATCGATATTCAAGCTATTGAGCAGCGAGTTTGCTTTCTAGCTCACATATACATCCCGCGTGAGATGTGGCAACATGACTATAAATACATTAATAAACGTTGTATCGCTGGTTACTACTTAAGTTATGACGCTTTCGCGAAAGCGAATACCAACAACTTATACTACTTGCCAGAAAAACATCAATGGATTGGAAACTGTCATGCATTGCAGACATCTTATAACTATGAAGATACTTTACAGATTGTAAAAAAAAGTATCGCAAGAGGTTTTGCTCCTATGGTCTGGATGCAACTGGAATCTGGACATTTTGAATCATTTTTTATAATTGCATAATTCGTAATAAACTCTTTAAATAGATGCATAATATGTCTCTATTTAAGATAATATAAACATGTTTTAACCTTTTATTCTTAATTATAAAGTGACATCATCATTACCTTTATATCAAACAAATTATAAACGCCATGCAAAAGAAATTTGAGAGAAAAAGCCAAGATCGACCTTTGGGTAGTCTAGGAAAAGTAAATAGGAATAAAGACTTTGATTTAAAGTCAGAAACATTAATTGAGAAGAACCAACAAAAAACAAAATAATGAATTACTTAAATTTAGATAAAGATAAAACTGAAAAAACAGTTCAAGAATTAAATATACTACTATCGGACTACCACCTTTATTATCAAAAGCTGAGAAATTTTCACTGGAATATTGTAGGTAAAAATTTCTTTGATTTACATATTAAATTTGAGGAGATGTATGATGATGCAAAATTGAAAGTCGATGAAATTGCAGAGCGTATTTTAACATTACGCTATCAACCTACCTCTAACCTATCTGATTACTTAAAAAAATCTAATTTAAAAGAATCAAAATCAGAGCACACAGATGTTGAAATGGTAAATACTTTATTAGAAGATCATGGAACATTGATACAGCAAATGCGTAAAGTTGTAGAACGCGCAGATAAAGCTGGTGATGAAGGTACTATAGATTTAATAGGTGCATATATCAGAGAGTTAGAAAAAACGAGCTGGATGCTAGATGCATGGAGAATGAATACAAGTGACAATCATCAGTCCGTATAATTATTATTATAAACTAATATTGCGCCGTCTAAGTTACTTTTATACTTAGGCGGTGTTTTTATTTGACCACATTATGAAAACAATTCATTTAATATTATTTACGATACTATTTCAAAGCGCTAGCTGTCAAGATTATGGTAAACTCAATTATTTAAAACATCTACCTGAAGACCTTGAAGAAATAAGTGGTATGGAATCAATAGAAGGTTCTGATTTATTATATGCAGTTAATGACTCTGGAAATGAACCTGTTCTTTATCTCTATGATCTGAAAGTAGGATATTATGAATTAACATCACCAGATTTAGAAAATCACGATTGGGAAGATTTAAGTACGTATTATGATGCCGATACTGGCAAGACCTATTTATACATTGCTGATCTAGGAAATAATAATAATAAACGAAAAGATCTAGCTATATATGTTATAGAGATAACCAACATAGAAGCTAAAGACCAAGAATTAGATAACGTGCATAAGATTTCTCTTATGTACTCAAATCAAAAAGATTTTCCACCTAAAAAGAAAGAACGTATTTATGATTGTGAGGCATTTGTACGAGTAGATAATTACTTCTACTTATTTAGCAAAAATAGAAGTAGCGATTTTAATGGTAAAACTCAAGTGTATCGATTGAAAGCAGATGGAAGTTCAAATGTTGCTCAATTACTTACAGAAATTGAGATATGTAATGATTCAAAAGATTGTTTAATCACTAGTGCAGATGTGAATAGTCGTGGAGATATTGCCCTATTAACAAGTGACAAGGTCTTTATACTTAGTAATTATGATTCTGACTTTAAGAGCTTTGATATCAATAGACATGATTTAAATCATTATTCACAAAAGGAATCAATCTTGTATAAAACTGATGACATAATTTGGATAAGTGATGAGCAGACTAAGAAAACCGGCGGAAATCTCTATGAACTTAAATTATAAATTAGCGTTTTCTGTTTTTCCAGAAAATGTATGCACCGGCTAGCTCTACAGCAATCCCAAGTAAAATCATACCTGTAGCTCCAATAATCTCAGCTAAATAGAGAATTATACCTATAAAGACAATTGCACTACCTAATGCAATAAGCATGACGCCGCTTTTCTTATCATTCATGCGTTAAAAATACAAAAGGCTCGCAATACTTGCGAGCCTTTACTATTTTAATAAATCTAAAACATTAGAAACTAAAACCTACCTGGAAGCTAAATCTTAATCCATCATCTCCGTGAAAAAAGTTAAAGTTCGCACCTATCGCTTCGGCTGAATTCACCCAAAATCCACCACCAAAATCATTATGCCATTTATCACTAAACTCTCCATCAACCCAAACACGTCCTACATCTGCACCAGCAAATAGTCCCATCTGTAACGGTATTAATCCAGTTTTAAATTCGTTAAAGCTGTATCTTAAATCACCACTTGCTGCAAACGATCGCTGGCCAGAGAAACGCTGTGTACGATATCCTCTTAAACCATTATTCTGTCCTAACTCAGCCAGTTGAAAAAATTGATAATCGTTACCAACATTAATTTGACCAAGAATAGTAGATTTTACAACCCATTTACGATCTCTTGAAATTGCATTGTAGAAACCTAACTTTGGTTTAAAGTATAATAAACTTTGTTCTATATCATCAGTAGCAATAGTACCACCTATTGTAGTTTCAAATATCATTCCTCTAGTAGGATTTAGTTTGTTATCATAACTTTCATAATTGTAAGTTGCTTTTGTATCAACATACCATTTGCGTTCATAGAAATCAGGATTAGTGTCTGGATCAATTAAGTCTGTAATGAAACGCTCATTTCCTTCCTCTACTTCGATTCCCTGTAGATTTGATAATATGGTTAAGTTAGAACCATATTCACCGTTATACTTAATCCCTAGACCAACGGTAGCCTCACTAATACGAACTCTATTGTAGTCAAAGTCAAAGTCATCTTGTAGATTCTCAGAATCATTTCCTACCCCAAAAAAGTTCTCAGTAAAAGTAGGTCCTGCAAATCGCCCGTTTACAAGAAAGTTAACACCGTTAAATACTCCAGCAAACTCTCCGGTATAATTAACATCATAACCATTTGTTGCAAAATAATAACCTGCTGTTATCTTATGTACTCTAGTATGTGGATTGCGATTAAAACCATTAACCGTATATACATTTTGAATCCCTAGTTTAAAACCATCATCTGGATTAAAACCTATTGCTGGTGTTAACGCATTACTAGTTAGTATGTTTTTACGTGGATTATACAAATTGGTATCATAATTATCAGATAGCCTTACACGAGCACCATTCTTAGATTTAAAAGTGTTGTCCTTAGACTTATGGTCATAAATGGATATCGCCTTTCCTTCTTCAATGTCATAAATATCATTATTTTGTCCACCGATAACACGTACTTTTATTTTATTTTTTCCAGTTCCCATTGCTCTGATGATATCATCATCATCTAATGCATAGATCCAGATCTCATTTGTATCCTTATGATCAAAAACTCTTTGTGCTACAATATCTGCCTTCTCACCATCTTTATTACGGTAGATAGAAACCTCTGTTTTTCCATCTTCTATACGATTGATTTCTATGATATCATCCTTATCGGTTCCAGTCATGATAGCTAGACTAGCTAGATAATCATAATAATCATTTACTGTTTTTAAAAGATTATCACGACGCTTCTTCATGTTGTCAACAATCACTTGGGTTGATTCATGTGGATATATTTCTTCAGGTAAATTTTTAAAAGCATTTTCTATTTGCTCATCTGTTAAATTATCCTGAATATATTTTGCCTGAGATTCCCATACAAGACGATCACTATTTTGAGCAAGTGCTCTATCTAAGTAATTTGCGGCAGTATTAAACCACTTTACATCAGTAAGTTGCTCATCATATGTAGCAAACTGATTAGTAATTCCTATCATAGTGCGCAATGTGGCAAATAAGGCGCCATCAAAATTTGAATAAACCTGATCTCTATCCCTAGGTATTGCACGGAAAAGGTGTGTACCATCATCTAGTTCAAATTCAGACCAGCGCCATTGATCTTGGTGTCTATCCCAATCACCTATAAGCATATCAAAAATTCTTGCTTTAATATAATGAGGCTCGTCGATTTTATACTTTTCATCTTTACGTAGGCGTTCAAAAACGTCTGCAGTACTTTCAATATCATCTGGCTTACCAAAGCTTAGTAATTCCTTATGATTCTCTTCAGGGCGTTCTACTAATAGATATAATTCATCACCATAGTCATTATTATATTTACCTAGGGCTTGTTGTTTAGGCAAGTAAAATATCTCAGGATTAGTATGATATACACCTACAGCATCTGCAAGATCTGGAATTGTTAATGCTGCATAAGGATGTGCTGCTGTATAAAAATCAAATAATAGGTCTTCAGTAGTAGTATTTTCAAATCCTTCAACAACCTGATTCTCTTTGAAAACCGTAGTTTGTAAAAACTGTACCGCACTTTTCTTTAAGGCTCTGATATTATACTCCTTACCATCTTTATCCTTCAATCTTAACGCTCTAGTCTGGTGACCACCACCAGCTCTTACTACTTCTAGTCCACCATATAGTGTATCCAACAATGCGACTTTAGCATTAACTTCAATACCGTATAAATCTCGATATTTATTACCCCCCCATACAGATTCATAAAAACCAGACACGTCCGTGCGCTCTTTTTCATAGATACTCGCTTTCGCGAAAGCGGGATAACTACTAGGTAATTGCTCCATATCAAATTCTTTAGGCTTCTTAATAGCCTCAACCGTGTAAATCAACTCAACTTTACCGTTGCGCAAGGTGTAATATCTTACCCATCCACTACCATCTTTAAGAATATCAAATCTTGCAAAACCCCTACCGCCATAAGCAAAAAGACCATCATTACTTAAGGTGGCATAGCTTTGTTTAGATCCACTACCAGAAACTATCTGACGTATTCCTTCATTCTCAATATATTGTAAAGTGTGCTCGTGTCCACTTGCAAAAATAATACGTGCTGCTTGTGATGATCTTGCAAGAGTAGTGACACGATTAACCATTTCCTGATAGCGCTCATTTTGTTTATCTTGAGAACTAATACCACCACTAGTACGCACTTGATTTACTAAAGATGCAATTAACGGAAGTGGTATATCTCTCTGAGTAGGAAATAAGTGCTTTGTTGCAGCATATTGACCACCATGCACACCATTTGTAAATAATGGATGGTGCATCGCTACTAGAATAACTTTATCCTGATTTTTTTTAAACTCACCTTCAATTTCTAGAAATAATTGTTCTCTAGTCTTAATTTGGTCACAATCATCATTAATTGTTGGGTGCTTATCCCATTGAGCTAGATACCACTGACTGTCCAAAATGATAAGCTGTATTTCATCAGAAATTTCTATACTTTCTAACGGACATCCTACTTTAGGCTCCCAAATATTTTTATCATTAAGTGCTTTTTCAATATAATCTTTCTCCCTTTCCACATTTTTTAAACCTTGATCATACCAGTCATGATTACCAGGTATAAAAATAGTCTTACCATCAAAGGCCTGTGCAACCGCTATTTGAGCATTTAAATGATTCTCTGCCAGTGGTCTGAAAGAGTCATCTTTATCTGGCATACCAACTGGATATATATTATCTCCTAAAAATATTAAGTGCGCCTTTTTAGTGTCTTGATTTTCAATATGCTGCTCTAGCGCAAGTAAACCTTCACTTTTACCATTCATGGGCGATTTCCCTGCGTCACCTATCAGGTAAAATGACTTTATAATCTCTGCATTATCGGGAAATGCATTCTGTGTTTCTTCTCTATATTGTTCCTTATAAGAGGCACATCCTACTAGAATGAAAACAGCAACAAAAAAAGAGTAGTATTTTTAATCATAAATTAAGAGGTTTTTATTTCATTTTGAGGTATCATTGAGACTATGACAGATAACATTTTTCAAAAAGCAGACGATTTTGTTCTTGAGTTGTTTAAAACACAACTTGATGAAACTTATGTATATCATAACTACATGCATACCGCAAGAGTTGTTAAAAGTACTAAAGAGATAATTGAAAACACCGAAATCGATGTTAAAGAAGAACAAGCGTTAATAATTGCGGCATGGTTGCACGATACTGGCTATATAGATGGTGCAGATGGTCATGAAGAACGCAGTGCAACTATCGCTGAGGATTTTTTAAATGACAATGGTGCAGATCAATACATGATTAAACTGGTCAAAAAGTTAATTCTTGCCACAAAGTTTAATGGAACACCACAAACTGCTCTTGAAGAAATATTAAGAGATGCAGACGCCTCACACTTTGCAAAAGATTATTATGATGAAACCAGCGAGTTACTTAAAAAAGAACTAGAACTGCGTGGAATCGCTACGTATACTAATAAAGAATGGCGACAAGAAAACATAAGAGTCTTCACTGAAAAACATCGTTATTACTCTGACTATGCT
The DNA here is from genome assembly GCF_000755285.1 of Nonlabens ulvanivorans. GTDB lineage: Bacteria > Bacteroidota > Bacteroidia > Flavobacteriales > Flavobacteriaceae > Nonlabens > Nonlabens ulvanivorans_A. Next base: position 140,099 of record NZ_BBMK01000004.1, read on the forward strand.
ATTAAAAACTGGAATAAGGACAAGAATGAGAACCTTATGAAGTTATTGAAGAAGAAGAAAAAGAATAAGCAAAAACTTAAGAAAGAGAAACTTAAGGTCGATCTTAAAAATCAAAGCCCTGAACGCGCGATACAAACTCTATTTAGAACAGCACTACGTAATCATATTAAATTGAGTGATATAGCAGATACTAAAGCGAACATTCTTTTGTCTGTAAATGCGATTATTATCTCATTGGCACTGGCTAATTTGATACCCAAATTAGAACAAGTAAGCAATAGACATTTGCTGTGGCCTACCCTAATCTTAGTTTTATTTTCAGTTGCAAGTATTGTACTGTCCATTATGTCTACTAGACCTAATATAACAACTGGCGAGTTTACAGACGATGAAGTAAGAGAACGTAAGGTAAACCTATTATTCTTTGGTAATTTTCATAAAATGCCGCTTGATAAATACAAAGACTCAGTGATGGATCTTCTTGAAGAAAAAGAAGAAGTTTACGAATCTCTTATCAAGGATTTATATTATCTAGGTGTCGTACTTGCTAGAAAGTACAAACTGTTAAGACTTACTTATACTATTTTTATGATAGGTATTATAGGATCTGTACTTGCGTTTGTAATCGCTTTTGCCCTACTCGATCTAGACTCTATTGTTGATGTAATTCCTGCAACAAATCCTTAAACGTTAGCCGTTTTTTATCTTCAGATTTTTTATTGTAAAGTACACCGACGCGTATGGCTTTAAGTCCTACCACACCTTGAACGTCTTCTAATTCCAAAAGTTCTATTTCATCATTCAAGTATTTTTGATCTTGAAGGAAAGAAATATATCTTAAGTACTCAAGTTCACTCTCGTGATTAGTATAGATGATAGAAATTTTACCTTTTTGAGTAATACGCTCTTCAGTACCTCTAATATTTGCCTTGTCAATCCTTTTCTTTACTACCTCATACCTTGCATTATACGCTCCATCAACATCAAATCGCTTTTCATCAATGCGGTATCTAATACTCAATGTATTACCGAACACTAAGATCATGGAAGCGGCCTCTATTTGAACAGGTAAACTCTCTTGATATTGATAAAATTTATTTTCCATCTGGATCATGGTTTGTAGTTGCCATAATCTTAAATTATATAGATATACTGGATTATATGACTGTCCGCGTACAATACTAGAACCCACATAAATGTTGTGCTCTACACCATCAGTTTTATAACGTTCAAAAAAGTGAGGATAAATCTCTTGAGCTTCTTTCTGTTTGCGATCTAGAAAACGAGCTAATCGTTCATTAACGACTTGTACAGTTGTATCGTAATTATCTCTATTGGTGAAAATAACACCCGATTCTGTATTTAAAGCGGCCTCATAGTCCGTCACAAGCTGCTTTAGCTTTTTAGACAAATCCTTAACATGATCCATGAAAGGATTAACTTCTCCTTCTAAAATACTGATTATTTCACGTTCCGTATTCGCATTTATACTATTGAACTCAAGTTCTTCTTGAAACTTATTTATTCTATGAATAATTTGATCATATATAGGTAATGGTTCATTCGCTTTCGCGAAAGCGAATATCTCACTAACTAATTCAAGTTGAGATATCAAATCAGTCTTAATTGCCTCATTGCGCGCATCACTACTACCTACTATATCAATTTGCCCATATAATGGACTGACATCTTCAAAAACTAAATCCTTAAAGCTATCATCTGACGACTCTGCTCTGGCTCTTATAAGTCTGCGAGCTTCTTGTTCAAATTTCCATTGCACACTAGGATGAATTGAAGTACATTCAGTCTGTATAAGCGCTTTAATAGTTGTTTCATATTCTTGCTCTGATCGAATCAATGCCATTTTAAGATAGTCAGAGATACCATCTAGTTTCTGTGCATTAAAAGCATTTAAGACATATGGAGTAAAACTAGCTAACTCTAGAATACCCAACAACCTACCTTCATGGGATATAGGATAAAATATAGCGCTGTTAAAACCTGCATTGATAAGATTATCTGGTAAAAATGTATTTTCTACAGTTTTACGGTATTTCTTAACGTCTGTGATGATAAGAGCTGTAAAATCCTTTAAAAGATGGGCATAAGAGTCTGCGCATAACGCATTATTGCAATTTTTTTCATGACTAGATCCTAGTAAAAAACTACTAGAATCGCTGTAAACCATAGTTTCAAATAGCATATCTACATTATTGTAGATTGTAAAACCTACATGCAAATCTTCCATATTGAACATTTGCCTGAAAATCTTTTCTATTTTTTCACTTTCATGATTTGAACTTCCTCCTAAGTTGCTCAGTAATATTGTTTTTAAATCAGATATGGCATTATCCATAGTCACATCTGTAAGACTTATGATCCCAAAGCCTTTAAAAGTGTAGCTATTCTTAGGGAATTTGGACTTCCACAACTCTTTATCATCAGGATTGCGCAGTAATTCCTTAATGTTATCATCTGATAGTCTGTACTTTTCATCTTTAAGAGCTACCTCTACAAAATCAGCATTATAAGTAATACGGTAAGATTTCATATTACCGTTGCTATCTGGTATCTGACAGTGTAATGGTTTACTTAAATCTATGTGTGCGTTATAGATATCTTTAAGAATGACACCACTAGCCATAGTAAAGTAATCAAAATCAGTATTTGAAAGTAATGAAAACTGTTCCTCATCGGTATGAGATAATAGATTATCAAACGTTGCGTTTTATTAAATAGGAAATCAGAAAACGGTACTGTTGCTGCTTTTATCTCGTTAAGTGTTAAAGCTCTAGGAAATAAATCGGAGAGTAAAGTACTGATGACCTCTTTCTCTTGTTCAATTTCTTCGATCCTCAAACCTTCTTCTAATCGCGGATGTTGACTTACATAATCCAGCGTAGCATTAAGAAATGCAATTGCTATAGGATTAGTCTCAGTCTTAAGACGTTCCCTATAATGCGCTATTACCTTGTGAAAACTTAAGGTAACTTCCATCATAAAATCTTCAGGTAACATATTCATAAATACAAAGGTAAAACTATTGCGTCTAGGATAGCTATAGGTCCTATAGTTTTAGAAAGTTTTAACCTGTTCTATAGCTGTAAAACCATTATTTTTGAAAAAATAATTAACATGAGATTTCTACTTCCTATTATCGCACTTTTATTAATAGTTTCTTGTAAAACAGAACCTAAAAATGATAATACTCATTTTATAGAAGGTGCTGCACCTGGTGTTTATAATGGTATGAGAGTATATCTTAATAAACTTAATACCACTAATAATCCTATGATTATAGATACAGCCGTGGTAATGAATGAGAAGTTCTATTTTGACAAAGGTGATAAAACTGATTTTGCCGAGGTGCGTTTCTTATCGATGGACACCGGTAATGACCGTATGATATTTATTGAAGGTGATGAAGCGTTGAGTATAACTCTTAATCAAGATTCTTTATGGGCTAGCTCAGTCACAGGAAGTGAAGAGAATAGAATACTTTATGAATTTAGAGCAGATCAGGCAGCTTATCAGAAGAGAACAAATGAGTTTAAAACTGCTCGTGGTGATGCCTATCGATCAGGCGATCAACAAAAAGGAGATGATATTACAAAAACGTGGATGAATGCAGAAGAAGCATATAAAAGTGAGGTGTTTAATATCGTAAATTCTAATCCTGATAAGTTAGTGAGTAGTATGATAATAGGTGATCTGGTAAATTCTAAATTAATTGATACGGATAAAGCTTTAAAATTATTCAACGTATTAGAAGGTGATGTTAAAGAATCTTCTATTACAAAGAGTTTAGAAAGTTACTTAACTAAGTTTACCACTACCGCTATAGGTGCTAAAGCTCCTATTTTTGAAGGGAAAACACCTGATGGTGATGTTTTAAAATTAGAAGATGTTATGGGAAAAGTAACACTCATTGATTTCTGGGCATCATGGTGTGGTCCATGTAGACGTGAAAACCCCCCCAATGTTGTTAAGGCTTATAAAGAATATCACGACAAAGGTTTCAATATTATAAGCGTCTCTCTAGACCGTCAAAATGCAGATGCTGCTTGGAAAGCAGCTATTGAAAAAGATGAAATGGATTGGTACCATATTTCTAGATTAATGTACTGGCAAGACCCTATCGCAAAATTATATAATGTAACGAGTATACCAGCAACATTTTTACTAGATGAGAATGGAGTTATCATTGCGAAAGACCTACGTGGTCAGGCATTGCATAATAAACTATCAGAACTGCTATAGTTTATCCATTTTTTGAGTACCAATAAGGCTACAATAGGCAATAACATCAAAACTACTGTAAGTGTTTGTTCGAAAATGATATGGTAATCATATAGAATAGTCACTACATAACCAGCTACTGCTCCACCAAAATGAGCATCATGGCCTATGTTATCAGATTTGTTTTTCATTCCATAAATAGAATAAGCTAAATATCCTATTGCAAAAACAAAACCTGGTATTATCCCATATATGTATATTCCAGGTTCTAATAATATTGCCGAGTAAATAATTCCCATAACTGCACCACTCGCACCTATTGCACTGTAATGGTATTCATCTTTATGAAATATATAGCTAAGAGCACCACCACCCAATAAACTAGCAAAATACACAACTAGAAAACCTATATCTCCTAAATCTACAACCACATAATGAGCAAAGAAATATAAGGTCAACATGTTAAATATTAAGTGCTGAAGATCTGCATGCAAAAATCCACTAGTTAAAAACCTTAATTGCTCACCACGTTGAATTCCTGCTATATTGAATTTGTATTTATCAAAGAAAAAGCGGTCTTGAAACCCTTTAAAACTTACTAATGCACACGCTACTATAATCACTATAGTTACTATATCTAATCCTTGATTCATATCATTCTTTTACTTCGGAACAAGATAGTATATTTGTCCAAATTCTTTTTATGCAAGCGATTGCTTTTTATTTGTTTTATCCACTGCTCTGGTTCATCTCTAAACTTCCAGCACGATTAACTTACTTATTAAGTGACTTTGCTTTTCTGATTATTTATTATTTGATTGGTTATCGTAAAAAAGTAATCATTAGTAATTTAAAAGTTGCCTTTCCAGAGAAAACTGATATAGAATTAAAAGAACTATGTAAAAAAACAACACAACATTTTTGCGATAGTTTCATAGAGGTCATTATGTCCATGTCTATGAGTCATAAAGAAATGCTGAATAGGTTTGAGTATACCAATCTTGAATTAATACATCAATTTAGAGCTCAGAATAGGCCTATAGTGGTCATGTTCGGTCATCAAGCTAGTTATGAATGGACCATGTGTTTAGACGGCCTAGTCGACTACAAGATCATTGCGGTTTATAAACCTCTAGCTAATAAGTATTTCAATAAGTTGATTGTTGATATTAGACAAAAGTTTAATTCAACAATGATTACCATGCGAGAAGCAAGTAATAGCATTTCTAATAGCCTTATTAAAGGTGAAATGGCTATGTATGGATTAGTGGCAGATCAATCTCCAGCACGCTATAGAGCACAACATTTCACAACATTTTTTAATAAAACAAGTGCTGTCTTTATGGGAAGTGAAAAATTGGCTAAAGCTCACGACACAGCTGTAGTTTACCTAGCCGTAGAAAAAGTAAAAAGAGGCTACTACCAAGCAACTTTTCAAACTATCACAGAACATGCAGCCCAAACTAAAGATTGGGAAATTACAGATACCTTTTTTGACCTATTAGAAAAACAAATAAGAAAGCAACCAGAGTATTATCTCTGGTCGCATAAAAGATGGAAGGCTACACCAAGTAATATTAAGCGTAAGCCTGTGCTATCGCCTCGAGTTCAGCTATAAAACGATTTGCTAACTCATCTGCTGAGATTTGTGTTGGTGCCTCTGTATATATTCTAATGATAGGTTCAGTGTTAGATTTACGCATATGAACCCATTGCGTAGGGAAATCTATCTTAACACCATCTATAGTGGTTAACTCTTCATTTACATATTTAGTAGCTATATCTTTCATGATATCATCTACAGGCATGCCTTTCGTTAATTGCACTTTGTTCTTACTCATGTAGTACTCTGGATAGCTTGCTCTCAAAGCACTTACCTTCATTTTCTTCTCTGTAAGTAATGATAAGAACATGGCAATACCCACTAATGCATCGCGACCGTAATGTGAATCTGGATAGATAATTCCACCATTTCCTTCACCACCAATAACAGCGTTCATTTCTTTCATCTTAGTAACGACATTAACTTCTCCAACTGCTGCTGCATAGTATTTTCCACCATGTGCTTCAGTAACGTCTCTTAATGCACGAGAAGATGACAGATTAGAGACTGTATTTCCTTTATGATGACCTAAAATATAATCTGCACAAGCGACTAATGTATACTCTTCACCAAACATTTCACCTTCTTCAGTCATAAAAGCAAGTCTATCCACATCTGGATCTACTGTAATACCAAAATCTGCCTTATGCTCTACTACTGCAGCAGCTAGATCACCTAAATGCTCTTTTAATGGCTCTGGATTATGTGGAAAATGACCTGTAGGATCACAATATAACTCAACTACTTCTACTCCTAATTTCTTTAATAATGCCGGCACAGCTATTCCACCAGTAGAATTAACACCATCAACTACGACTTTCAAATTCATCGCTTTTATAGCATCTATCTTAGTTACAGGCATATCTAGAACTAAGTCAATATGTCTGTCTATATAGTCAGTTATTACCTTAACAGTTCCTAAATCATCAACCTCTACATAATTAAAATCTTCTGCAGCTGCAGTATCTAGAATTTTCTGTCCTTCTACACCATTTAAAAATTCTCCTTTATTATTTAAGAGTTTAAGCGCATTCCATTGTTTAGGATTATGACTTGCAGTTAAAATAATTCCACCATCTGCATTTTCTATAGGCACTGCTACTTCTACCGTTGGTGTCGTACTCAAGCCTAAATCAATGATGTGACATCCCATGCCCACTAAAGTATTTTGAACTAAAGCTTGAATCATAGAACCACTTAAACGTGCATCTCTTCCTATAACAACTGTTGGATCACTTTTTCCAGAGGCTTCTTTAATCCATTTTGCATAAGCGGATGCGAATTTTACAGCATCTAATGGTGTTAAATTATCGCCTGGCTCACCACCAATGGTTCCGCGAATTCCTGAAATAGATTTTATAAGTGTCATAGAAAAAATACTTTACATTTACCACAAAAGTAAGAGTACTCAACGCCATCTACAACTGCAACCATGAATTATCTCGCACATATTTATCTTTCTGGAAATGATACAGAATTACGTATCGGTAACTTTATCGCAGATTCTGTGCGAGGAAAGGATTTTTCAATGTTTCCGGAACGTGTTGCACAAGGTATTATTTTACATAGACATATCGATACGTTTACAGATTCGCATCCCGTAGTTAAATTAAGTAAAAAACTGATACGTAGTGAGTATGGCCATTGGAGTAGTGTTATCGTTGATATATATTATGATCACTTTCTAGCAGCTAATTGGTCTGATTTTAATGATCAGCCGCTGGATATATATGTTCAACAATTCTATTCTGATTTAAAAGAGAATTATGATATTTTACCAAAAAAAGTTCAGAAGTTTTTACCCTACATGATTGAACAAAACTGGATCAATAGCTATGCAACAGTAGATGGAATTTCACGCATTTTCCATCAAATGAACCATCGCACAAGAAACCGCAGTAAAATGAATTTTGCGCCTATAGAGCTTGTTAAATACTATAATGAAATGGAGCGTCACTTTAGAGAGTTTTTTGAGGATCTAGAGTTTCATGTGAAAATGCATCGTAAAGCATTAGATTAAATAGAATTACTAATTATTAAACATAAAAAAACCTCGCATTAATGCGAGGTTTTTAATATCAAGAAATTAAAATTTCTTTATTCTATTTCTACAAATTAGGAATTACTAATTCTTGTCCTGGATGTATCACATCTGGATTAGAAAGTACACCCGTATTTGCAGCAAATATTTGTTTATACTTCATTGGATCTTTGAAATAATGCTTTGCAATAAGGCTTAATGACTCACCGCTTTGAACTGTGTGACGTGCATAAACTGATGCATCTTCAACCTTAATGTCTGCCATTAAATCGCTAGGATTATCTCCACCTACTCTTTTAATTTCGTCCCATAATTGATCCTTATCATAAGGAGTCGCTGCTGTTCCTCTTATTTCAAGACGCTCTCCATTTACTTGAACATCACCATCTTTAATTGCTAATTTCTCTCCTAAGTCAAGAACGCTTTGATATTTTGCTTTTACCATTTTAGTTGTTTTAATTAATATGTTTAAAGTTAAGAATGATTTGTGATAAAAAAGATAATCAGAAATGAAAACTTTTTCATTCGATGAAATGTACGATTATTTCTTTAAAATACGCTTTCGCGAAAGCGTAAACATATCCTATTACTCTTCTTCTTTCATTGTCGTGTAAACATTGTTCACGTCATCATCTTCATCTAATTTTTCAAGAAGTTTCTCTACATCTTCACGCTGTTCTGCAGTGACTTCTTTTTGCATTGTAGGAATGTACTCAAAATCAGAACTTAGAATCTCGTGCCCTAGTTCTTCGATACCTTTCTGTAAAGCTCCATAATTTTGGAATTCAGCATAAATCATTATTCCATCTACTGAGTTATCATCTTCTTCATCTTTCTCGTCTAGAAATAATTCTTCAGCACCAAAATCGATCAACTCTAACTCTAATTCTTCTAAATCCACATCGCCAGCCGGAATTCTAAAATGACATTTATGATCAAACATAAATTCTACAGAACCCGATGTACTTAAATTCCCGTCACATTTAGTAAAATAACTGCGCACATTTGCCACGGTTCTATTATTATTATCTGTAGAAGTCTCTACAAGAATTGCAACACCATGTGGTGCATATCCTTCAAAAAGAACGGTTTCATAATTAGCTGTATCCTTATCTGTAGCTTTCTTAATAGCACGTTCAACATTTGCCTTAGGCATGTTAACGGCCTTTGCATTTTGGATTACCGCACGCAACTTTGAATTGGATTCTGGATCTGGTCCGCCTTCTTTTACTGCGATAACGATATCCTTACCTATTCTAGTAAATGCTTTAGACATAGCGCTCCATCTTTTCATCTTGCGCGCCTTGCGGAATTCAAATGCTCTTCCCATTTAATGTTTTTGTTATTTGTTAAAGTTCAAATTTAAGATTCTGTGACTATCCTTGCAAGTACATTGATATTCTTATGTTATTCTAATTCTGATAATAATATTTTCAAATATTGACTCGTACCATATGACCATATAGTATATGCCTTTTTTCTGTTGATATTAAACCATGTTTTTGATTGATTAAAACCATCTGTTTTTTGTAAAATATCTGTTCTATCATTTTTAGCAGCTGCCGTTAGATAAACGGTAATAGGTAATGTTTTCTCAAAAAAGGTATGGCTATATAATTTTGTGAAATCATCATAGACACTTTGTAACGTAGCGATATCATTAGACTTTGATAATGCTATAGCTTTATTTTTATTAACCTCAATAGTGTTTTTAAGATCCAACAACCTATTATTAAATTGTTGTGGTGATAATTGAGTAATATCTTGCCATAGATATGCCTCGGCATTTTTAATTTGTAGCACCAATATATTCATCTCATTATAATGATCGTAAATCTTGATGGTTGAAGCCATTTTTTGAGCTAGTTCATTATTATTTACAGTTATAACTAAATCATGTTTTAATCCATAGTTTTCAACTGCAGTATCATAATCTTTACGCAACTGATACATTGCATTTCGTATTTTTCTATAAATAGCAATCTTATCAACGCTGGCTCCTGTTGTAAATCTGCCTTTAGGAGTTGGGCATAATCGTTTTTAACAATAGCGATGTTGCCTTTTAAATATGCAAATGCAGCTTGTTGAAATTCTTTATCAAAAGGCTTTTCTTTTTCAATCTTGCGTAACGCTTTGAGTAATACGTTTTCAAGAACTTTACGTTCTCCATTACGTTTTTGCAAATTTGGTTCATGAGAATACGTGTACATATAGTTCCAAGTTTGCTCAATAACTTGTTCATGATTTTTATCAACAAATTCAAGGTAAGATTTAGATGTGTTATAGCGTTGTGCATGAACATTCAATCCTAGTAATATAAAAAATAAAAAATATCGCATAAAAAAACAGCTGCCCTTTAATGGGACAGCTGCAATATTACAAAATGAATGCCGTAATTACTCATCACCAACGATATGCTCTATCGCAGCAGCAAGTTTAAAGTCATTTTCTGTTAGACCATTTACATCATGTGTACTTAGAGTAATCTCTAACGTGTTGTAAACATTATGCCAGTCTGGATGGTGTTCCATTTTCTCGGCTATTAATGCTATACGAGTCATCACAGAAAATGTATCCATGAAATTATCAAATTCAAAGGTCGTGTGAATGGCATCGTCATAATAATCCCACCCTTCAATATTTTCTAAATGCTTGAATATCTGGTCTTCAGTTAATTTTTCCATTTGTTTTTTATTTATCGTCAAAGGTATTTTTAATTTTTCTTTTAGCCTCACCTAGACCTTCTTTAATTTCACCTTTTACTTGATCAGTTTTACCTTCTGCTTCAGTAGATTTATCATCAGTTAATTTCCCAAATTCCTCTTTGGCTTTTCCTTTTGCCTGATCCCATTTTCCTTCTAATTCTTTATCGCTCATGGTATTAATTTTTTGAATGAGTTTAAATTTAGTTATGATAGCTGAAAATATGACACAATAAAATCTTAATCCTTCATTAAAATATTCCCAATACAAATAGGAACTCCTATCTTTAACCCATGAAAAAAATCGCTCTACTCCTATTGTTAATAAGCACAATCGCGTTTTCACAAGATGATCTCAAACAGATAAAGCCAGAAACAGCTGTGCATTTAAGAGAAATTCCAAGACATAACTTATCGCTCGCCTTTGGTGTCGCACAACCATCTGGTGACTATAGTGACATTGCCAGATCAGGACTTAATGTAGGATTAGAATACACCTATTATACTAATAAATATTTAGGGCTTAGCGCAGGCTTAAGACATCAATACAATGAGTTTGGATATTTAGATACAGATACTAATCCGGAAAACAACATAAGTTCAAATAATTATACCGCTACTAGCATCACTATAGGACCAACTTTCAGTTACACTAGAAATAGATTCCAACTTGATGTAATGTTAAAAGGCGGAATGGCTTTTTACAATAATCCAGATAACGTTGTCACTAATAATGAATTGCAAGATGCACCACCAACCATATTATATCAATCTGATGCCGCAAACTCAAAATCTGCAAGTGCTTACATAGAAGGTGGATTAAGATTTAACTACTATTTCCGTAGATCTGTACAACTATTTTTCTCGCCACAATATAATACTACATTAGGTAATCCTATAGGTTATAACTTTCTCGATGAGAATGGTACGTCCTTTATTCCAGAAGAAGTACGCACGGTTAATGCTTCTAATTTCACTTTAAATTTTGGTATTAAAATAGCTTTGTCACCAGAATATACGAGTGGTGAAGACCGCTACGATGGTGATGAGTAGATTTTAATCTATTATTATATTAATATACATTCTACTTTTTCATAGTAAAAAGTAGGGAATGTATATTTTAACAAACTCTTACTAAAACACATTTGTTTAATGTTTAACTTTATAATCTAAACAAAACAAGTGAAATTATATCAATTCTCATCACAGCAAAAGTTACCAATCTCTATAGATGACGCATGGAAATTTTTGACGGACGCAAATAATCTTAAACTATTAACACCACCAGAACTGGAAATGAAAGTCCAGTATGGAACTGAAAGAGGCATGTATCCAGGCCAGTTAATAGAGTATTCGGTAAAACCATTACCACTTTACCGTACTAATTGGGTGACGCACATAACTCAAGTAAAAGAAAGAGAATTCTTTGTGGATGAGCAAATGTATGGACCATATGCAACCTGGCATCACAAACACTTTATTAGTGAAATACCTGGTGGAACATTAATGGAAGATTTGATACATTATCGTTTACCATTAGGTTTTCTGGGCAAATTAGGAGCACCATTTGTTAAGAAGCAATTAGATGAAATATTTCGCTTTCGCGAAAGCGCACTAATCAAACATTTTGGTGAATACAAAGAAATTATCACAGCAAATAACGATTTACAAGAAACACAAAAAAACGAAATACTAAACTAAAATGTCTAAAAACATACTACTTATAGGCGGAAGCCACGGAATAGGAAACGCTATCGTGCAACATATGCACCGTGATAATAATTTATTTGTAGCGTCTAGAGAAAACGAGAATTTACCTGATGGTGTTACTCACATAAGCTTTGACGCTTTAACAGACGAGTTAGATACAAGTGCTTTACCAGAATCTATAGATGGGTTTGTTTACTGCCCTGGAAGCATTAATTTAAAACCTTTTAAGATGCTAAAACAAGAGCATTTTGAAGAAGATATGAATATCAATTTCTTTTCAATGCTTAAGGTGACACGTACAGTATTACCTTTATTAACTAAGGAAGGTACTAGCAGTATGGTCTATTTTTCAACAGTCGCTGTAGGTACAGGAATGCCTTTTCATACTAGTGTAGCTGCTGCAAAAGGTGCGATTGAAGGTTTTGCAAAAGCACTAGCTGCAGAGTATGCACCAACTATACGTGTTAATGTGATTGCGCCATCATTAGTAGACACGCCACTTGCTGGTAGATTGCTTAACAATGATGCTAAAAAAGAAAAAATGGGAGAAATGCATCCTTTAAAACGTGTAGGTACACCAGATGATATCGCTAGTGTTGCAGCGTTTCTACTAGAGCAAAACGCAGGCTGGATTACCGGACAGGTTATAGGAGTTGATGGTGGTAAAGGAACCTTGAATTTGGGATAAACAGTAGTAGAATTGAGCGCAAAGATATGATGTAGTAATTTTGTTTCATACAGTTATGTTTAATGCATGAATTATTATTTTAAATATTGTAATCAACAGTTGTCTCAAGATAAAAACTAAGCTAACAACATGAGTGAAAAAGTAAATATTTTTTGGTTCCGCAGGGATTTGAGATTGGATGATAATGTAGGTTTTTTAGAAGCTCTTAAAAGCGACTTACCGGTAATTCCTATTTTCATTTTTGATAAAGAAATTTTGGATCACTTACCAGAAGATGATGCTCGTGTCACTTTTATATTTGAGGAATTGCAGCGTATGCGCAACGATCTTCAAGAAAACCATGACAGTTCACTAGCTATGTTTTATGGTAAACCTCAAATAATATGGGAGCAAATTTTATCCTACTATGAAGTAAACGCCGTGTTTACTAACCGTGACTATGAGCCTTACGCCCAAGAAAGAGATTTAAAGCTCACCTCTTTCTTTAATGACCAGAATATAGAATTCTATACTTTTAAGGATCAAGTCATTTATGAAAAAGATGACATCGTAAAAGGCGATGGCGATCCCTATGTCGTATATACACCTTATAAAAATAAATGGTTAGAGAATTTCCGCAATGACTTTGGTAAAGCTGAAAATCTAACCATTCATTATACAAACGAGTATCTCGATAATTGTATCAAAAACAGTCGCTTACCAAATTTAGATCTGTCGGATATGGGATTCAAAAAATCAGCAATCGAGGTTCCTGATTACAATGTGAAACCTACACTTATAGAAGATTATGAGAAAACAAGAAATTTTCCTGCTTTAGAAGATGGTACATCACGATTAGGTGTTTATCTCAGATTTGGTGTCGTTAGCATCCGTAAAATGATGAAAAAGGCGGACCTGGCAAGTGAGAAAACGTTCATGAGCGAGCTTATATGGCGAGAATTCTTTATGAGTATTTTATATCATTTTCCTCATACCGTTGATCATGCCTTTAGAGCAAAATATGATCGTATTGAGTGGAGAAATAATGAGGCCGAGTTTGAGAAGTGGAAAAAAGGACAAACAGGATATGCCATCGTTGATGCAGGAATGCGTGAATTAAATACTACTGGCCATATGCACAATCGGTACGAATGTTGGTCGCAAGTTTCTTATGTAAACATTTACTAATTGACTGGCGATGGGGGGGCGAACGCTATTTTGCAGAAAAACTTCTAGACTTTGATCTTTCTGCAAACGTTGGTAACTGGCAATGGGCTGCTGGTAGCGGTGTTGATGCGGCACCTTACTTTAGAATCTTTAATCCTATTACACAAAAAGATAAGTTTGATAAGAATTATAACTATATCAAACAATGGGTACCAGAATTTGAGACAGATAATTATGTTGAGAAAATGGTAGATCATAAAGAGGCACGTGAACGCTGCTTAAAAACCTATAAAGAAGCAGTGGCCTAACGACTATTGATCAATATAAAATCACAACCACTAAGCTAGACATCCAGCATTTACCAATTTGAAACAATCCATTAATATAGTTTGGTTTAAAAGAGATTTAAGAATTCTAGATCACGAGCCTTTATTCAAAGCAACGCAATCTGAATTACCTGTACTCCTACTCTATATTTTTGAGCCTATGCTGTTGACAGACGCACATTACAGCAACCGTCATTTTGACTTTATAAAGCAATCGTTACAGAATATGAACGAAAAGCTAGCCACTATAAATACTAAAGTATTAAGTATAGATTCTGAGGCTTTAATGGCTTTTAAATCCCTGAGTGATCAATACCATATCAAAAATGTGTTTTCCTATCAAGAAACTGGACTCTTTAAGACTTATAAACGAGATATTGATTTAGGTCATCTTTTTAAAAGTTATGGTATACAGTGGCAAGAAAGCGTAAGTAATGGTGTTATACGTGGTTTAAAAAATAGAACTAACTGGAAAGAGCATTGGATTCAATTTATCAATGCAGATCTACAACATCCTGAATTTAAAAAGACTTATACTTTTAATATTGAAGTTATTCAACAACTTGAGCAACACTTTAATACCACTAACTTACAAACTAAAAAAAACAAATTTTTTCAACCAGGCGGCACAACGACAGCTTTGAAATACTTTGATAGCTTTCTTAAAGAACGTATTAATGGATATAATAAGTATTACTCAAAACCACTAACTAGTAGACAGCATAGCAGCAGATTATCACCATACATCGCTTGGGGAAACATAAGTATACGTATGGTAGCTCAAAAAGCAAGCGCTGCAAAACATTATGTAAAAGATAAAAGAACTCTTAATTCTTTTCTTTCACGACTGCGATGGCAAGCCCATTTTATTGAAAAATTTGAAATGGAACATCAAATGCAATGGCACAGTGTTCATAGTGCATATCGTGATATAAATAAACCCATTAATAAAGATTTTCAACAAGCCTGGCGCACAGGTAAAACAGGTTATCCACTAGTGGACGCTGCTATGCGTTGTCTAAATGCTACTGGTTTTATCAACTTTAGATTGCGTGCGATGCTCACCGGATTTTTTACCCATCATCTATGGCAGCCATGGCAAGATGCCAGCAATCATCTTGCTTCTCAATTTTTAGATTTTGAGCCAGGTATTCATTATCCGCAATTACAAATGCAGGCTGGTGAAACTGGAATCAACATCGTGAGAGTCTATAATCCTGTAAAAAATAGTCTCGAGCATGACCCAATGGGTATTTTTATTAAAAAATGGGTTCCAGAACTAGCCGATTTACCACTACGCTTTATTCACGAGCCATGGAAAATGACGACGATGGATGAACAGTTCTCCAACTTTAAACTTGGTATTGATTATCCAGTAAGGTTGGTAGAAAATACGCTTTCGCGAAAGCGTGCCCAAGATATCCTTTATGGGATTCAAAAAGATATTAAAAGTAAAGCAGAATCTAATCGTATTATCTCCAAACATACCAATCCCAATCGTGAAATATGGCCAGGTGGTGATCAATTGAAGTAATTTAATACTGCATTTAATATTGTTTATTAAATTTTTATAACTTAATAGCCCTTAAATGCAGTAAACCTTAATGGAACAAATCAAAGTTGTTTTTTTTGCTATTCTATCTTTTTTTAACGTCGAGAATGGACGCATTGCCTCTACCAAGACAACTGTTACTGTTGATACAACAAGTCAAACCGTGCAGATTCAACAAGAGAACTTATTCTCTATTACTAAAAATGAATCGGAAACTAAGGTGGTTGTAGATCAATGGAATCAATTCATAACTATGATGGATAAGGATAGTGCATGGTCTGAAGATCTGAAATCTTTTACTGATAAGAAAGTTCAAATAGATACTATTGAAGAAGGTATTCTACCTAAGATAACTTTAAGCTACTCTAACACTAATGATTTACGTGTTTTGGGAATCTGGTTTAATGAATTGAGAAATGATTATTCTATTAATAATGTAACTGCTCAAAACTTAAAGACCAGCGATGGAGTATTAGATGGTAATTATTGGGTATTTAAAGGTGACCAGGTGTTCTCATTTACTCTAGAACCTTTTTTAGACCTACCAGAACAATATCAATCTTTTATAAAACCACTAGAAGAAATATTATCAGAAGCCAAAAAGTAATTATATTTTCGTTCTTTAAAAATTAAGAATAGATATGGCTTCAGGATTTTTTGCGTTACTCGATGATATAGCAATGTTAATGGATGATGTAGCAGCGATGAGTAAAATCGCTACTAAGAAAACTGCTGGTATTCTAGGGGGGGATGATCTTGCGGTAAATGCAGAGAAAGCGTCTGGATTTGTGTCTTCAAGAGAAATACCTGTTTTATGGGCTATAACTAAAGGTTCATTTATCAATAAGCTTATTATTTTACCTCTTGCTTTTCTATTGAGTGCCTTCTTGCCTATCGCTGTCACTATAATATTAATACTAGGAGCGATCTATCTTGCATATGAAGGTGCAGAAAAGATTTATGAATATGCTTTTCCACATGAACATCCCAAAGCTCATTTAGAATCTAAAGAATATACTGAAGAAGAAATATTGACCTTTGAAAAAGAAAAAATAAAATCTGCAATTTTTACAGACTTTATATTATCTGTAGAGATTGTTATTATCGCTTTAGGAACAGTTTTAGGAGAAGATATTACAACTCAAATTTTGGTTGTATCCTTTGTTGCGATTGTTGCTACCATAGGAGTTTATGGAATAGTTGCTCTAATCGTAAGAATGGATGATCTAGGTTATCGTCTAATTAAAGCTAGTAAGAGTGAAAAGAGTTTTACTAAAACATTAGGTCAACTTTTAGTTAAGGCCTTACCACTTATCATTAAAGGATTAGCAATTGTAGGAACTATAGCGTTATTACTAGTAGCTGGTGGTATATTTCTTCATAATATCGAGTACTTACACGATTTATTACACAGTTTACCATCTATAGTTGCTGAGTTTTTAGTAGGTCTAGCTGTTGGTATTATAACTCTTGTTATTATTAAAGCATTTAAAAAAGTGTTTTTAAGCAAGAAATCAGTGTCATAAAAGAAGTTTTAGTAACAATCTACATCAACATTACATCTTACAGAATTGAATCCTTTAATAGATTCAAAACTGCGCTTTACTTTACGGATATAGTCTTTTATAGTATTGGGATGATGTTGTTTTCCCATTTTAACCATGACGTGTACTTGATACAAATTACGTACACGAGCTACTGCAGGAAATTCTGGTCCTAACACTTCTACTCCATGTTCTATTTGATTTAATGCGTTTACAAACCATTGTCCTGCCTGTAACGTCGTATTATAATCACGATTTTTAAAAGTTAATCTTATCAATCGCTGATATGGAGGATATTTAAATTGATAACGATCTTCTAATTGATCTTTAAACATCGCACCATAGTCATAAGTACTTACCTGTTGTAGGATTTGATGCTCCGGATTATAACTTTGAATCAATACCTTGCCACGCTCTGCAGTACGTCCTGCGCGTCCAGACACTTGTGTTAATAGATGAAAACATCTTTCATGAGCTCTAAAGTCCGGGAAATTAAGCATAGTATCTGCACTTAATACACCTACTAAACTTACATTTCTAAAATCCAGACCTTTAGTAAGCATTTGTGTTCCTACAAGGCAATGAACCTCACCAGTATCAATTTGCTCAATAATTTTCTCGATACTATTCTTTCCTCTGGTCGTATCTAAGTCCATACGAGTAATCTTAAGATCAGGAAATAACTCTTTAAATTCTTCTTCAATTTGCTGTGTTCCAAAACCTTTAGTGTCTAGAGATGTACTAGAGCATGAAGGACATTCTGGTGGCACGATTGTATGATAGCCGCAATAATGACAACGTAACTGTTTTTTATATTGATGGAATGTTAAGCTTACATCACAGTTAGGACATTGAGGTGCATTACCACAAGTGTTACATTCAAGGATAGGAGCATATCCACGTCTATTTTGGAATAAAATTACTTGATTATTATTCTTAAAAGCCTCTTGCATTTGCTCTATTAAGCTATCAGAAAAATGACCTTTCATTTTCTTGCGCTTGTGCTTATCTTTTATATCTATAATCTGAATTTCAGGCATTAAAACCTTACCATAACGTTCTTTCAATTCTACTAATCCATACTTACCAATGGTTGTATTGTAATAACTCTCTAGTGATGGAGTTGCAGATCCTAGTAGTACATCGGCCTTTTTCATATGACCGAGTACAACCGCTGCATCACGTGCATGGTATCGAGGATCTGGATCGAACTGCTTGAAGCTGGTTTCATGTTCCTCATCTACAATTATGAGTTTTACATTTTGAAATGGCAATAATATAGCACTACGAGCTCCTATAACTACATAGGGCTCTTTGTTTTCAATAACATGATTCCAGACCTCTAATCGTTCATTAAGGTTATATCTAGAATGGTAAACTAAAACCTGATGTTTGAAATAATGCTTCAAACGAGATATAAGTTGGGTAGTTAAAGCTATCTCGGGTAATAGATATAACACCTGGTTACCTAACTCTAAGTGTTCTTGAATAAGTCTTACATAAATTTCGGTTTTACCACTTGATGTAACTCCATGCAACAAAGTTGTCTTACCGGCTGCAAATTGCTCTCTAATCTCATTAAGTGCTTCTTGTTGTGCTGGTTGAAGTTCAAAAAGTTCACTTCCTTTTGCTTTTTCATCGAGTACTCGATCTACCTCTTGTTCTTCTTCAGTGAATATGTTTTTATCTATCAAGCCTTGATTACAGCTCTAGAAACTCCTGCTCTATCCTGCAATAATTTTGATGTGACTAACTTATTTCCTGTTTGTAGCATAAATAAAGACATTACAGTATCACGCTGTTTTGGTGCTCTAGTCATGTCATCTAGCAAATTTTTAAGATGCTCTTCATCTTTATACCTACTGTTAAGAAAAATATACTTTATTGTTTTAGGTTTATAAGTAGAATAGACTTCTTCTTGAAGAATGATCCACTCTTGCTCTAGCATACTTTTAAGAATAGGTAATACAGACTTTCTATCTAGAATATCCATTACCTCTTTTACCTTTAACGCTGGTCGATGTAGTAATGCTTCTATAATTAAAAATTGCTTGTCATCTAAAACGTCTTCATCAATCTCTGTATCCGGATTTTTGAGGATGATCGTTTCACTTTCTAACATTAAGGATTTAGGCAATGCAGCACGCATTACCTGACCTATACTACAGACATAATAAGAAGAAATCCATTCCCAAAACTTAAGTTGATCAGTTGTAACTGTAGGGAATTCATCAACAATGAGTTCAATATCTTTTACTTCATAATTAAGTGGCGGTGACTGATGTTTGTGATGAACAATACCTGTGTAAATTTTAGATTTACCAAATGGAACAGCTACACGCATACCTGGCTGCAAGATATCAGCCTCGCAGCGGTGACTCGATAAGCAAAAAGCCTTTCAAGCGGTAATGGTATAATGACATCTATATAATGGGACATAAAAAAATCTACTATGTAAAAATAGTAGATGATTTAAAGTGTTGCATGATAAATAACGGTTATTTATCCAATAATTATTTTTACTTGAGTCTGACCCAAGTTTGTGTACGATATAGAAAAAGGATATAACCTCTAACCATCAATAGGTCAGGATTATCCTCATTGAGCCAAATTTTACAATCGTAGGACTTACCATTCTCTGGATCGAGTACAGTACCATTTTTATAGACCTTACCTTTTGCCTCTAAGTCATTAATGATGACTAGACCTTCAATCGGAGCGTCCTTTAAGTCACCATCACAATTAATACATAACGGTTTTTCAGGCGCTTCTGGATCTAGTACTTTTAATACTTTACCATAGTATTTCCCATCCTTTTCAAATATTTCTACGTGCGATTTAACGATACCGGATTCTTCATCAACCGTTTTCCATACACCAGTAATGTCTTGTGAGTACGCTTTCGCGAAAGCGATAAAAATCAAAACAATTGTAATTAAAAATCTCATATGTATAAATTAAAAAACCCACGTAAATTTACTTTACGTGGGCTATAATATTCTAAAATTAATATTAAGACTTGCCTAACATTCCTTCTTTTAAGTCCTCATCTGCTGGGTCGTCTCCTAACCAGATTCCAAATAATGCTCTTTTAAACTCGATACCAGCGATAGTACCTAATGTTTTACCATTTTTAGAAACCATAGTTCCCTTACCTGGTACATAAGCGATTTGAAACTCATCACCTTTAACAATAGCATCTTTAAAGAATCCTATAAATTTTGAGATATCTCCTTTAATTGCAGCGCGTTCTGCATCTGTACAGCTATCTTCAAAGCCATCTTTTACAGCACTTTTCATCTTTTCTTGAGTAACTTTACTGTCTGTAATATCTAGTGTAATCACCATAGGTAAATCTGCATCTACTAATGTAGATCCGTCGCCAGACTTAACAGTAGTGTATAGAGCACCTACATATAAATCAAACCATAACTTTTCTCTAAGTCCTGCACCATTAAGCATCAACTCTTGTCCTTCAACAGTAACAGATTTTTCAACCTTTACATCATTGATAGTTACTTGTGCGTCTGCAGTAAAAGTAGCAACTAAGGCTACTGCTAATAAAATTAATTTTTTCATTGTGATTCTTATTTTGGGTTTTTAAAGATAATATTAAGTATTCAAATTCTGTGCCTTTAATTTTCTAAGTGAAGCATTTAATTCAAAACCTAATAGTAAAATATTGGAATTGAGCCATATATAAATCATTAAAATCAATAAGGCACCTATCGATCCATAAATCTCGTTATAGGATGTAAAATTATCAATATAAACACCATAAAGAACTGATAATAAAACTATTAATATTGTGGTCACCGTCGCTCCTATCGAGAAAAAACGAGTTTGTCGTCCATCTCTAGTACCAAAATAATAGAGCACAGCTACAAATATATAAGTAAGAATAATTACTATTAAATATCTAACAAATACAAGTGTTCCACCTTGACCAGTTTCACTCATAATGTTGGATTTGCGTAATTCTTCTAGTAAATATTCTACATAACCAGCTACAATTACCATGATTAAAAGAAAAAAGGTAAGCATCACCGACACAGCTAGTGAAATAGCATATTGCCTAAAAAATCCACGATTGAAATCTGTATGATAAGATCTTTCAAATCCGTTAAAAACAGCATTGACACCATTAGACATAAAGATTAGTGAGGATACGAATGCTATCGTTAATAATCCAGTGTTACCTTGAAGTGCAATTTCTTTAAAGATTTTGATCAAAGATACTTACAGCTTGCGCTGGTAATAATTCAATAACAAATTCTAAGAACTCATTCTGAAAATTATCAATAGGTATAAAAGGAATCAGATTTAGTACAAACAGCAGAAAAGGAAATATGGCCATAAAAAAACTATAGCTTATCGCACTAGCTCTTGCAGAAAAAGCTCCTTGTGCAATTCCTATAATGTAAGTCTCTGCTACATCATAAAGAGTCATACCTTCTAGTCCAGGTATGCGTATTTTATTTGCAAGATGAACCGGCCATCGTAATATCGGTATACGATCTAGTAAATCTTTGGTTTTACTCATGGACCGCTTTAAGACTTAAATCTAGATTATAAACGCTATGTGTTAAAGCGCCACTTGAGATAAAGTCTACTCCACATGCTGCATATTGTGGTGCGGTGTCTAAAGTGATACCACCACTGCTTTCTGTAAGGCATTGATCACCTATTAGTTCTACAGCTTTACGTGTGTCTTCATAATTGAAATTATCAATTAATATGCGATATACACCATCGTTAGTTAAAATCTCTTTTATCTCATCGAGGTCTCTAGCTTCAACAATGATTTTTAAATCACGATTAGTATCTTTTAGATATTGCTTAGTTTTTTGAATCGCTTTACTAACACCACCAGCAAAATCTATATGATTGTCTTTAAGCATGATTACATCATAAAGGCCAAATCTATGATTGACTCCACCACCAATTTTTACAGCCCATTTTTCAAGAACTCTAATACCAGGCGTCGTTTTTCTTGTATCCAGTATTTTAGTTTTGGTACCTTTTAGAGCATCAACAAAGGTTCTTGTTTTTGTAGCGATAGCACTCATGCGTTGCATTGCGTTTAATGCTAGACGTTCTGCCTTTAAAATAGACTGTGATGAACCTGTAACATAAAATGCTTCATCACCATATTTTACAGGACTGCCATCTTCTATTTTTACATCAATCTTTAAGTCTGGATCTACTTCATGAAATACCGCTTTTGCAAATTCTACTCCAGCAAGAATACCATCATCTTTTACAAGCAAGCGTGCTTTACCCATCGCAGTATCTGGAATACAGGATAAACTACTATGATCACCATCACCTACATCTTCTCTTAATGCATTTGTAATAATGCGTTTTATTTCTTCTTTAAATGCTGCGCTGCCGTATTCCATTAGTTTAATTTATTACTCAAAAATAAGCTAAACATCTCTTTTTACATATTGTTAAAATGCAATTAACTTTGCTATTATGAAAATTACACTTCTAGCCGTGGGCAAAACAGACGATTCTCGAATAGAGGAACTAACACATATGTATGTAGAGCGTCTTAAACATTACATCAATTTTGAGTTAGAGATCATTCCCGATTTGAAAAAAACAAAAAATTTGAGTGAAGATCAACAGAAAAATGAAGAAGGAAAATTGATTCTTAACAAACTAGAAAAAAGTGATTTTGTTACACTTCTAGATGAAAGAGGCAAAAAACTATCCAGTCTTCAATTTGCCGAATTGATCAACAAACGTGGTGTGTCAGGCTTAAAAAGACTGGTCTTCATAATAGGTGGACCCTATGGTTTTTCAAATGATGTTTATGAAAGAGCAAATTCAAAATTGTCTTTAAGTGACATGACTTTTTCTCATCAAATGGTACGGTTATTTGCTACAGAACAAATTTATAGAGCTTTTACTATCCTAAGAAATGAGCCTTATCATCACGAATAAATTAGAAATACCCCCATAAAGGGTATATGTATTTTAACTAAAATTTTGTTAATTGCATATTATAAACCAACGAATTATGAAAAACCTCTTACTATTAATGCTAGGTATGCTTACCATACAAGCAACGGCTCAAATTGAAATAAGCGATGAAAATGCCGAAGAAAAATTACTTGTTAATAATGATAAACTTATCATTGTTGACTTTTATGCTACCTGGTGTGGTCCTTGTAAAAGAATGGACCCAATCATTGAGCGTCTAGCAGAAAAGTATGGCGATCGTATTTCAATTTATAAAATTGATGTTGACGAGAACGAGGTAGATGATGCGTTGAGTGTGACCTCTATACCTACATATTATTTTATAAAAAATAAGGAAACACTAGATTATATGGAAGGTGCTATGTCTGAAGAAGATTTTGAAGACTTATCATTGAACATGGTGGTTTTTCAAGTAGTTCTTCAAGTGCTGGTAGTTCTGAAGGAACGGAAAGTGAATTTAGTCAAGATAGTATCGATGCGATATGGTATGATAGCAATGCTTTAAACAGTAAAGCATGGCATGCTTATCTAGAGCATACTGAAATTGATGTATTATTAAAATCTATAAAAATGGTGAAAAGATCCATAGAGTTAGATGCTAACTACAATAATACCGATACCTATGCCGCATTATTATATAAGACTGGTCGATATGATGAAGCATGGAAACAAGCCAAAGCAGCTATATTACTAGCTAAAGAAGAAGACGTAAGTTATAGCAGTACGCAAGAGTTATTATTACAAATTGTAGATAAAATGTAAATTATCAAACACCAATTAAAAAGCCGTTCTACATATAGAACGGCTTTTTTTTATGTCTTTTTTCTTCCTCTTAACATCTCGCGTTTGCCAGGTGGACCAGGTAATCGCTCTATGATAAAACCTGCTTCTTGCATATTTCTGCGCGCTTGACCTTGTGCACAATAGGTAGTTAAAATCCCTTCTGGCTTTAAGGCAATATAAGCAGCATTAAAAATATCTACCGTCCACAATTCAGGTTGAACTCTAGGTCCAAAGGCATCAAAGTAAATAATGTCATAACGTGACACATCATTAATCTTATCAAATTTTTTCTCTAGTTTTTCAATAGTAAACTTATCTGTAAGTTGTACTGCTTGCTCCCATTCACATTGATGAAGTTTTTCATAAAATACTTGATCTCCCAATAACTTTCCATAATTGACTTCAACAGCTTCAGATACAGCTATAGGAAAAGCTTCTACGGCTGTATAATAAATAGAGTATTCAGTTGGAAACTGTGCCGTAATCATGGCATTAAGTCCAGTTCCTAGTCCATATTCTAATATAGAAATAGGTGATGTTTGTTCACGCTTTCGCGAAAGCGTATCCTTAAGACCCATCTCTATAAAAACATGAAGCGCCTCTTGTAAGGCGCCATGTTTTGAGTGATATTGTTCATTCCACTCTGGTATATGAATGGTTTTAGAACCGTCGCCAGTAGTGATTATTTCTCGTTTCATCTACTCTTCTGTAGTAGGTTCCATACCTTCTACATCTGGATTTTCAAATTCTTCAACTAGAGCACCATCTGCCATGAAAGCATAAGTAACTTTATCTTCAGTAATTTTTGCGATATCTTCTTCACTTTCTCCTGCATCTTGTGCATAATGAATCAACTCATCTTTAGGAGTAACACTTTTATAAGCCTTACCTCTCAAAATAACTTCTTTATCTGTGCCGTTTTTAGGCAAAAAGAAACCATAGTCCTTGAACTTAACAAAAGCAGATTCTGTATCATTTACAGGCAATTTAATCCAACAACCTTTATTAACGCAAACCTCTTGGATCATACCCTTTACCTTAACTTGCATGGTATCTCCTTCTTTCATGCCTTCATAAAAGCTACCTAACTTTGCCGCTTCAATGGCGCCAGATGCGTCAATCTTTTCACCATAGCTCATGTAAGCCATTTCTTGAACTTGCTCATCGTTCAAGGCAGGTGTCATGTCTTCTTTTACTTCTTCTTTACATCCTACAACTGCGGCTGTAGCAAGTAATAATAAAATGATTTTTTTCATAATGTTGATAGTTTACAGCAAATTTAAGAATTCGTTTAGGTAATTGATGTATAGATATCCAGTATCTTTGCAAAAAACTTTGACAAGCCATGACAGACGCCTACGAAATCGTTATCGATAAGATTCAAGAATCAAAATTAAGTAATACTGATTTTGATAATTTGACCTTCGGTAAAACTTTTACTGACCACATGCTAGAATGTACATGGCGTGATGGTAAATGGAAAACTGCTGTTATAAAACCTTACGGCCCTATAATGGTTGAGCCTAGTTGTAAGGTATTTCATTATGGACAGGCCATTTTTGAAGGAATGAAGCGTTTAAAGATGATGCTGGCGATGTTTTTCTTTTTCGCCCAGAAGATAACTGGATACGTTTCAATGAAAGTGCAAAGCGTCTAGCAATGCCAGAAGTTCCTAAAGAAGTTTTTGTTGAAGGACTTAAAACTCTTGTTAATTTAGACAAAGAATGGGTGCGTTATGGTGAAGGATTATCTCTTTATTTAAGACCTTTTATGATTGCTAGTGAAAATGGTGTGGCTGCTGCCCCCCCATCGACAGAATATAAATTTATGATCGTAATGTCTCCTGCATTTGCCTACTATAAAGGTGATGTAAGAGTTATTATAGCATCTGACTTCTCTCGTGCGGCAGATGGTGGTGTAGGATATGCAAAAGCAGCAGGAAACTATGCAGCTAGCTTCTACCCTAATAATCTTGCACTGGCTGAAGGTTATCAACAAATTATATGGACAGATGCTGCTTCTCATGAATATCTAGAAGAAGCAGGTACAATGAATATTTTTGTGCGTATTGGAGATACTTTATTAACAGCACCTAATAACGATCGTATTCTTAACGGTGTTACCAGACGCAGTGTTTTACAATTAGCTGAAGACGCAGGTTTAACTATTGAGGAACGCAGAATAAGTGTTAAAGAACTTAATGAAGCTGCAGAAAACGGTAGCCTTAAAGAAATATTTGGATCTGGTACGCAGCGGTTATTGTGCCTATTAAAGGTTACAAGCATAAAGATTTTAAATATGAGCTTCCTATTTTAGAAGACAGTTATGCAGAACATTTTAAATCTGCTTTAAAAGATATACAGTACAATCGTGCAGATGACCAGCACGGTTGGAGAGTAAAAATATAAGTAAGGAAAAAATATTAATGTAAAAAAGCATCAACTAATGATGGCTTTTTTATCATAATACCTTATGAAGTCTTTAAAATCTTCTCAAAATTAGGTTTAAAGTAGTTAGGTCCTTTTAGAACTTTACCATCTTCTCGATAGATAGGTTTTCCATCTTCTCCTAATTTACTCATGTTAGATCTTTGTATTTCATCAAATACATCTTCAATAACATCTTGCATTCCATGTTCTATAATTGTACCACAAAGTATATAAAGCATATCACCTAATGCATCTGCAACTTCTACTAAATCATTGTTTTGTGCAGCTTCAAAATATTCCTCATTTTCCTCTTTCATTAATTCAAAACGTAATTTATTTCGACGTTCTGTAATATCTCCTTTAGTTGATGATTCATTCCTAGTTGAAATGCTGTGTGAAATTCTTCTACTGCTTTAATTTGTTTCTTCATGTGCTGTTATTAATAAGATCGTGTCGTAATTTTGTCAAAAATAGTTATTCTATGTTTCATTTATTATTACTTGCAAAAGACCCTATGTTTTCTAGTGGTCAGATTACCTTTGGTATTATATTCTTTATTGCTTTTGTAATAATCATATCATTCATGTATTTGAAAGATAAAGGAATGCATAAAAAAAAATTATAAAGGAGTTAAATGGATTCTTGTAGCTTTATAGCCTTCATCCTATTACTATTCGTTATTAAAGTTTCCCTAAAAAGTTAAGTTGCATTCTTAAATATACCCTTTAAAGGGTATTGATTTAAGTATCGATTAGGTTTAATTTCGATTTTAAACCTAACCAATGAAAAAATTATTATATAGTGCTATAGTGTTCTTGATAAGCTTTTTAAGTATTGCACAAAGTTATTCTGGAAAAGAAACTGATAATTATTCAGGCATTACTAGTCTTTCCTTTAATCCTGCAAACTTAGCAGGCTCAAGATTTAAAACAGATATTAATCTATTTCAAGTATCATCTACTACCTCTAACGATTACTATGCTTTTAACTTTTCAGAACTTTTCAATGATGCCAGCGGTATCAGTTTTGAAGAATCTGGAATGCGTTTCCCTAGTCAGAATAATAATGTATATCAAAATCTAGATCTTCTAGGACCATCATTTTTATTCAATCTTTCAGATAAACATAGTCTTGCCATTTCTACCCGTGTAAGAGGTTATTTAAATTTGAGAGAAGTCAACGGTAATCTTTTTGAAACCTTACAAGATGGAGATATTCTCAATAAAGACTTTAATATCGATATGGAAAACCTTAATGGTACCGCACATGCATGGGCAGAGGCTGGTTTAACATACGGATTTGTAGTAGTAAATAAAAAACAACATTTCATAAAAGCTGGTTTAACAGCAAAATATTTATTGGGCGCTGGTGGCTTTTTCATAAACTCAAATAGTATCAATGGTTCTTATGATTCTGTTGCTGAAACTATATCTGCAAATGGTGATTTGTCATATGCCGCTGCTAATTCAACTGATGAAAACGATGACTTTGATTTTGGTAACGGTAGTTCAAGTATAGGTGGTGATATTGGTTTGATTTATGAGTATCGTCCAGAACTTAAAAAGGACCGCAAATTAGACTCACTAGCTTTAAGAGGTCATAATCAATACCGCCTTAAACTAGGTTTAAGTATAACTGATATAGGAAGCTTTACATATCAAGACGTCAATATCGACACATACTCTATATCTGGTACGGTAAGTGCTTCAGATTTTGACGAGGATTTTGAACAAGGTCTTGAAGAAAATTATTCTTTTATTTCTACTACAGAAGATGTAACTGTTCAATTACCTACTGCATTAAGATATTCTCTAGACTTACGTGTTGATCGCAATATTTACATCGCAGCAACAGGTGCTGTGGGGTTAAATGCCTCAACAGATCCTTATAGTAATAATCAATTGAATTATACAACTATAGTTCCTAGATATGAATCAAGACTATTTACTCTATATACTAATATTAGTTTTGTTGAATATGCTGATATGACATGGGGCGCAGGATTAAGATTTGGTCCATTGAGTTTTGGTTCTGGATCTATACTAAGTAATCTCATTTCAGAAGATTCTCAAGCTGCAGATTTTTATATAGGTCTCAAAATACCATTCCATCATCGTTTAAAATCTAAAGAGGAAAAAAATAAATTTAAAGAGTTACTCTAAAAGAAATCAATAAAACCTATTCTATTTAAACCAAAGTAAAGAGGCTCATAAAAGGTTATACAATCCTTTTTATGAGCCTCTTAAATTTAAATCTATACTTTACTAGTCTAGATGACCATACTTTTCTGAATACATCAACATTTGATCTGCAAACGTCTCTGGTTGTTCAATAGTAAACGACTTAATCTCATCACCTTCCATAATAGGTGTAATCATCGGATTTACAAAACCTCTATAAGCTGGTGTTTTAAATTGACTATTACGTTCTAAAACCTCACGATGTAAATCTTGATCAACCTTAACACCATAGTCTTCAACTAGTGCTTGTGCAGCCTCAAAATCACCTTCACTGGTTATACGTTGTGTCTCTCTTAATAATTCACCAAAAAGTGTTCTCAACTTCTCATAATCTTTAATATCATAATAGGTCTTTCCGTCTTTAGTTACTTTTTCAATGACATTATCTTCTAGTCCTCTTTCATAAACCCATGCACTCACCCATTGTCTATTACGCATATGATCCTCTTCTACATCTTGACTTAACTCTAGACGTACTAATTGAGATATCATACCATTTCTTATATATCCATCATATGCAGCTATTCCAGTTTTTTTCCAATCTTTTACAAGACCTAGGTCTTCTAATTTAGGATCCATTAAGTAATAAAGACCAAATAAATCAGCTCTACCTTCTTCAATAGTAGATTTATAACTTTTTAAAGTCTCCTTAGGCGTTGCAACACCTTCATTTATTTGTCCAGATGCATGACCTACCACTTCATGTAAGGCTGTATGTAATTTATCTGCAAGTGCACCATATTCTTTTTCAAGTGCAATCTCTTCTTCATCAAAAGCAAACTCCTCTAGTCTACCAGAGCTACCAGAGCTTCCATAAGCCTCAATAATATTACCTAAAGAAACAGATTTACTACCATGTACTTCTCTAATCCATACATTATTAGGTAAATTTACACCTATGGGTGTTGCTGGGCTAGCATCACCAGCTTCACCTGCAACATTTACTGTTTTATAACTCACACCGGTAACTTTTTTCTTTTTATGCTCATCCATTAATGGAGAGTTATCTTCAAACCATTGAGCATTTGAACTCAATACTTCCATTTTACGAGACATATCAAAGTCTTTAATCTGCACAATAGTTTCATAACTACCTTTGTAAGCAATAGGATCATTATACACCTCTACAAAACCGGTAATCCAGTCTACAGCGCCATCAGTAGATTTTGCCCACATAATAGCATACTCATCCCATTTCTGTAAATCACCTGTTTGATAAAACTCTACAAGTAGTCCTATAGCTTTTGCCTGTTGAACAGTTTCTGCTACTCCTTGAGCTTTTTGTAACCAGTAAATCATTTGATCCATAGCTGGACCATATAATCCACCACTCTTATAAGGCTTTTCAATCAGTTTCCCATCCACTTTTACAAGTTGAGAATTTAATCCTACTTCAATAGGCTCTTTAGGATCAACATTGATGCTTTTATAATATGCTCTTGCCTCTTCCTCAGTCACATCAGGACCATAAAAATTAACAGCACTGGCTAGTACAATATCTTTTCCTTTTGCCTTATCTACTTTCTTAGCATCTTTATCATTAAACATGATTGACCATACCTTTTCATTAATAGTCACGTTAGTCTGTGTCATTAGATTTTTGAAATACTCTTCATCAAATCCTGGCTTCATTTTATCCATGCTATAATGATGATGGATTCCATTTGCAAACCATACGCGATGCAGGTAAATCTCAAATTCTTTCCAGTCTACATCATTTACATCTCCTTTATAATTAGTGTAAATAGACTCTAGACCTTTACGTAGTTCTAAATTATGGCGATAGTTTTGATCCCAAATGATATCTCGACCACTCAATCCTGCTTGAGTTAAGTAGTACACTAGCTTTTGTTGTTGAAGATTAAGTTCTTCCCATCCTGGAATTTGATATCTCAAAACTCCTATGTCTGCAAATTCTGTTACCTCATAACTAAATTCTGTAACTGGTGCTTCCATCGTTTCAGGTACTTGATCATTACAAGAAATCAATGCTGTTGTTGCCAGTACTATGCTAGCAATCTTTAAGTATTTCATAAGATATAATTATTTAAAGGTGGTTTAATGGTAATTGTTACGCTTTCGCGAAAGCGTGATACATCACAATACTACATAAATCCAAATTTAAGAAAATAAACAGGTAGTAAATAATGTGTAGGAATAGATTTTATAAGAGGAAGATTCCTAACCGATAGTTTATTATATTTGAAGGTATAACGTTCCCTACTTATATAATGGCTCGACTTTTCCCCCCCCACAATCTAAAATCGATAATTCGGTTTATAGTCCCTATAGTTTTAATCGTTTCTTCTATACAGCAGGTTAGTGCGCAAACACAACCACTAGATAGTGTCATGAGTATATTGAACCGTAATGACATCGCGCAATTAAGAGAAATAGTCAAAGATCACGATGTTAACGACCTAAATAAAAGTGATCAAGCACTTTATTTTCTAGCTACTGGCGGAATTAAATGTGCAATAGATGATTTTGAAAATGCTTATAAGGATTTACAGAAAGCTAAAAGTAATTCTAGTAATAAGCGTGTCGTGTTTATGGCAAATGATTACATGATGGAACTTAGTAATTCGGTTTCAGAATTACAAGTGGCACCAGAGTCGCTAATGATTGAAAATCTATCTATCGCGACAGAGCTTAATGACCCTACTCTTTTAATTAAAAGTAAATTCTATTTCATGTTTAAAGAAATACAATTAGGTAATTATGAGCAAGCACAGGACATATGTTATGAAATGAGAAGAATAAGTGTCAATAATGATTTAAAACAAGAATTGATTGATACTGAATTTAATCTAGGAACCTTACATTACTATCAAGCCCAAAACGATTCTGCTTTATTTTATTATCAAAAAAACCTTGCAGACGTCATTGCAAAAAAAGACACTTTTGATATCGCCGTACGACTTAATAATCTAGCTATGTTACAAATGGCAATAGGTGAAAATCAAGCTGCCGTAGATAATTTAATTGAAGCCAAAGAACTGATTAAAAATAAAAACGATAAAGAATTAAGTGTAGGCTTATTGCGCAACATAGCCGATGCTCAAACGGCTGCTGGTAATTACAAAGAAGCAATTGATTATTACAATCAGTTTATATCAGAAGAGGATTCTTTGGAACGTAGTGACATCGCTCAAAATTTAAAAGAACTACAGACCAAATATGAAACAGCAGAAAAAGATCTAGAAAACGCTGAACTTACTGCTAAAAATTTAACCAGTAAGAATAAAATTTACATGTTACTTTTTATTCTAGCTTGTATTTCTGGAATAGGTGCTTATCTATTTAATAGAATGAGACAAAAACAAAAATTACTTGCCGCTCAAGCTGAAGTTCAAAAACAAAGAGAAGAAAAATTACTGCGTGATCAAGAATTAGCTGGTATTGATGCCATGATTACTGGACAAGAAAAAGAACGTAAAAAAATTGCTCAGGACTTACACGATGACATCGGTAGTTCTTTAACTACTGCGCGCATGTGTATTGAAAATGTAATAGGAAAAAGTGATCAAGTAGAGAATAAAAAAATATTAGAAAACGCATACGAACTTTTAAATGACACCTATACCAAAGTGCGTAATATATCTCACGCTCAGAAAAGTAGTGTATTAAGTTCTCATGGCTTAATAGGTACTTTAGAACAATTGGCTAGCCGTATCAATGCAGGAAAATCGATTCAAGTAGAAGTAGTTCATCATGGGCTACAAGGAAATTTAAGTAACAGTATGGAGCTAGGCCTGTTTAGAATCATACAAGAACTACTTAACAATACTATTAAGCATGCTCAAGCTCAACATGCCAGTATAATCCTTACTGGCTATAAAGATCATGTAAGCATTATGGTAGAAGATGACGGAAAAGGTTTTTTACCAAAATCTGATATAGAAAATGGAACAGGTCTTGAAAGTATTAAAGCTAGAGTGGCACATCTAGATGGAACGATAGAAATAGATACAAAGATTAATCGTGGTACTATCATTAATATCGAAATACCGTTAATATGATATTTATAACAATTGCCGAAGATCATATCTCGCTCAGTGATGGCCTTAAGGTCTTTCTAGAACAGGACTCTAATATTGAGGTCATAGGCAATGCTCCTAATGGTAAGGAAATGTTAGAAATGCTTCAATATCTGAAACCTAAAGTGGTACTTACAGATATAACATGCCACTAATGAATGGTGTTGAGTTGTGTAAGGCTATTAAGAAAACACATGGAAACATTAAAGTAATTGCGTTAAGTATGTATGATAATCCAGGTGCTATTAAAGAGATGATAGACGCTGGCGCAGATGGATATGTGCTTAAAATAAGTCCTCTAACAGAACTTAAAAAAGCGATAGAAACAGTCGCATCAGGCAGTAACTACTTTGATCAAGCGATTGATCTTGATGAAGTACATAAGAAAGAACAAACAGATGATGTACAACCTTTGTCACGCAGCGAGACTGAAATCCTGAAGCTTATTGCACTAGGAAAAACATCTGCAGAGATTGCTGAAGAAAGACAAACCGCAGTGAGTACTGTTGTGAAGCATCGAAAAAACATGATACATAAGTTACAATTAGAAGGTAAAAATGAGCTTTACAAATATGCTCTACAACGTTATGGCCATTATAACCAGTAAACATGAAAGCATTTAACTATCTACTTCTCACCTTTATAGTTCTATCATGTAAAGATCAATCACCAACAAATGTGTTTATACCGGTAGCGGCAACAAACATTAGTAGCTTTGAAATTCAAAACCCAATTGATAATGATACTATATTATACTTTAAAGATTTTAAATCCAGTTATGTAGATCAGCGTAATTTAGAAATATGGTTGCCTCAAGGTTATCCTTTAACAGGTGTAGATTATAAGTTGTTATACATGCATGATGGACAAAATGTATTTAATAAAACTTCTTCAAATTATGGAAAAGCATGGGAAATAGATGAGAAAATGGATTCTCTATCTATAATTAATGCTATTGAACCTACCATTGTAGTTACGACTTGGTCACATCCTAAGAAGCGCATGAATGAGTATATGCCGCAACAACCTAAGGAGTTAACACAATCCAAATTTGCAAAATCTGAATTAAAGAAAAATACTGGTTATGACCAACTCTACTCAGACGAGTATTTAAAGTTTGTTACCTCTGAAGTGTTACCATTTGTAAGGAAACAATTTCAAGTGTCTGAAGAACCCAAAGATAACATCATCATGGGAAGCAGTATGGGTGGTCTTATTTCTTTATATGCCATGATAGAATATCCCAGAACCTTTGGTAATGTTGGATGTTTGAGCACGCACTGGCCAGTTCCTTATCTAGGTGAAGCTTTTATAGAAAGTTTACCAGAGACCATTCCACAATCAAAGAATCATCGCATTTATTTTGATTATGGAACAGAAACACTGGATAAAGATTATGAACCATACCAACTGCGTGTTGATAGTATGTTTATAGAAAAAGGTTATACATCTGTTAATTATAGGTCTATCAAATTTGAAGGACACGAGCACGATGAAAACTATTGGAAACAAAGAGTAGCACCAGCATTGGTCTACTTACTAAACTAATTATAGTATTTAGTTAGTTTAAAATATAAAAAACCCATTTCAAAAAAGACATTTGAAATGGGATTTATAATTAAAGATAGACCTAATTTAAAATTGGTACCTCACTCCTACTTTATATGTTCTACCTCTAGTTTGATATCCAAATAATTCTTGGAAATCAGTATCTGTAACGTTGTTGATTCCAGCAAAAATGTAGCCGGTACATTTTTTAACCCGTAAGTTAGGTCTAGATCCACTGTATGATAACTGCTCAATATCACAGCATCATTAGTAAATGTATTTGAGTTAAAGAAAGAATCTCCTCTATCATCATTGTACTGATATCTTAAGGTTATAAATCCTCTTGTGATAGCTTCAATTCTTGCACTAGCATTAACTTTGTGTTTTGGTATACGGCGCAATAAAGATTGATCATTACGTTCTATAAAACTATAGTTTGCTGTCAGCATTAATTTATCAAACAATGTGGTCTGACCACTAACTTCTATACCTTTTGCAGTTAATTCTTCATCTACATTCTGATATTGAGAGATGAAATTAACAGGATCAATAGTTACGAATTGTACAAGATTGTTTTCGTCACGTTGAAAAGCACTTACGGTGACTGTACTACTACCTTTAGTCCAAGATAAACCAGCTTCAAGGGTAGTATTTTCTTCTGGTTCTAACTCGTCATTACCAAAACCGGCAGCATATAACTGAAATAAAGATGGCGTGATGTAAGCAGTGCTATAGCTTCCATAAACTTTAATAGCAGATTTACCTACATCAAATCTATAAGATGGATTTAAATTATAAACCAACTGTCCATCATAGTTACTATGCTTATTATAACGAGCACCAGCATTCACATTAAGACCAAAATCACTGATGTAAACAACATTTAAATACGGATCATAAATCTGTGCGTTAACGTCATCTTTATCAGCATTTTGTTCAAAACTGGAACTGCCAAATGGGATACTAAAATCCTCATAACGATCCGTTCTAAAATTAAAACCTAGAATCGTTTTCAAACTTGTAGATCCTCCTAGATCAAATGTATATTTGTTATATAAATCTAGAGAATAACCATCTGCATTATAAAGTGATGGAAAACTACTTCTAGTGTCACGACGTGTATGTGTACTCACATCTGTATAAACCAGTTCTCCTTTATCAGAATATTTCCAGTTTACATTTGTTCCCCATCGTACCTGACGGCTATAGGTTTCATTATTTGCGTCCACTAATGTAAAATCATCAAATTCGGCAGTATATTCATCAAAAGACAAATAACTAGAAAGTTTAAAGTTTTTTCTGTTATCATATCCTATCCTACCTAATAAGTTGACCCTATTAAAGTCGTCAGACTCGTTAGGTGACGCTCCATCTGCAGCTTCGGCAGCACTTAGCCCACCATTAGTTGCTTGATGATTAAAACCAACTCCATAAGTCAAACCATTTTTTGCAGTACCTTGTAATTGTACGCTATTAGTAAACTCATCGGGACCATTATTAGCTTGTTCCACGCTTTTATTTGTACCTATAAATGAGGCAACAGTTACACGCACACCAGTTACTGGAGACTTGCGCAGCTTGATATTAATTACAGCAGTACTAGCATTTGCACCATATAAAGTACTCGCAGCTCCTTTAAGTATTTCTATTTCCTCGATTTGATTAAGGTCTACTAATCTTATATCAAACTCGTTACTGATGTTACTCGCATCACTCACTTGAGCACCATCTATTAAAAACGCTACCTGTCTAGTGCTACTACCACGT
Organism: Nonlabens ulvanivorans; assembly: GCF_000755285.1. Lineage (GTDB taxonomy): Bacteria > Bacteroidota > Bacteroidia > Flavobacteriales > Flavobacteriaceae > Nonlabens > Nonlabens ulvanivorans_A. The sequence continues at coordinate 176,448 of NZ_BBMK01000004.1, forward strand.
ACAAAATAGCCAAGATTCTGGCCAGCATTACTGCGTGCACCATTCATTTCAATACCAGCATATTGATTTAATAAATCTGCAAGACTTGCTGCACTTTGCGCTTCAATGTCTGATCTGGTGATTTTGATAACAGGTTTACCGCTATCTTTTCTTGTTAATTCAAATTTAGAATCAGCACTAATAAGTACTTGATCCAGCTTAGTTGAAGTGGAGTCTACTTGTGCAATTCCCGACACAGCAGCTACCATCATAGCGCTCATGGCAATGATTTTTTTGTTCATTTTAATGATTTTAAATACGGGAAAAGAGAAGAGAAACCTTATCAAGCACGGTACTAATGGATGATCATATAAGAAAGGATCAACCATTAACGTTACTTAAAAGACTCGCCACCTCTATCCCGAAGGTTAACAATTAGTTTGTGTAAGCTGGCAGGTCTCCTGACTTATTTATTTCTATCGCCTTCCCAAGTCCAGGACTCAGTGACTTTTGATAGAAATCTCTACGAGACATCTTGTTAAAAGATGTAAATTTTACAGTTGCGGGAACAGTTCTAGATTTACACTAGATTCCCTTTTAATTCTATAATCTTCTTATATCTCGCTTTCGCGAAAGCATAATCCAACTAGAGAAACCAATTTTACACGGCAAATGTATGCTAATAATAGTATTTTTGAAGCGCTATGAAGAACTTATATTTTCTCTTATTTTCCATATTGTTGATCACGTCGTGCAAAAACAATGAAATATCAACAACCACAGAAAATGTAAAAATATCAGAGGACGATTACACAGATGTAGATATTAACTATGCCACTGGATTTAGTATCGACGCCACAGAAACTGGATATTATATTACGATTAAAAATCCATGGCCAGAAGCAGATCTAGAATACTCTTTTAAATTAGAAAAAAGTACATCAATAGAGCGCCGTGTGCCAGAACCTGATGCTCCTCAAATCATTACAATACCATTGCAAAAAGTCATACTGAGTTCTACAACTCATATACCACCAGTCGTTTTACTTGATGAGCAATTTTCAATTATAGGATTTCCTGGTACTGATTATATTAGCGATACCAGCGTTAGAGCGCTTATCGATAATGGTCGTATTGAAGAACTAGGACAAAACCAGACCATAAGCGTTGAAAAAGTGGTGACCATGCAACCAGATTTAGTAATGGCATATGGTATCGACGGCGATAATCCTACTTATGAATCTATTCAAAAAGCTGGAACACCGGTTATATATAATGGAGACTGGATAGAGAAACATCCATTAGGTAAAGCAGAGTGGATTAAGCTATTCGGTGTTTTATATGGGAAAGAAAAAGAAGCCGATCGTATTTTTAAAGAAATTGAGAAAGAATATCTTGAGACCAAAAAACTTGCTCAATTCTTGGAATCACCTAGCATCATTGCAGGTGCTACATGGAAAGATACTTGGTATCTACCTTATGGAAACTCATGGCAAGGTAAAATTATTGCAGATGCACATGGTGATTACATCTATGCAAATACCACAGGTACAGGTTCTTTATCATATAATGTAGAACGTGTGCTTACAGATGCGCAAAATGCTGACATCTGGATAGCACCTGGGCAGTATACCAGCTATAAAGCCATGGAGGAAGATAATAGCGCTTACAGCCAGTTTGATGCCTTCAAAAATAAACAGGTCTATACCTTTGCACTAAATGTAGGTGCACGTGGTGGTGTTACTTATTATGAAGAGGCTTCTATGAGACCAGATTTAGTATTAAAAGATCTGGTTAAAATATTGCATCCTAATAGTTTACCGCAACATCAACTCTACTTTTTTAAGCCACTTAACGATTGAAAAATAAAGTCCTTTTTTTATTAATCATAGCTGTCATTGTACTATTTATAACAGACATATGTCTGGGCACTGTGTTTATTAAACCTCATAAGATTTGGGACGTATTGATAGGCGCAAATAATAGCACATCAGAGAATTATATTATCACCCAAATGCGTTTACCACGTGCCGTAATGGCTATTTTAACTGGTGCTGGACTTGCGATTGCTGGATTATTAATGCAAACACTTTTTAGAAATCCTCTAGCAGGACCATTTGTATTGGGTATATCATCTGGTGCAGGATTAGGAGTCGCATTTGTTGTTATGGGCAGTGCTGTATTAGGTATAAGTGCAGTGTCTGGATTAGGACTTGTCACGGCTAGTGTCATAGGTAGTATATTGGTGATGATGCTTATTATTCTCATGTCATTGCGCATTAAGGATACTATGGGATTACTTATCGTTGGGTTAATGGTAGGAAGCCTAAGTAGCGCTGTAGTTGGTATTTTATCATATTTCAGTTCTAGTGAGCAATTGAAACGATATGTATTCTGGTCTTTGGGTAGTTTAGGTAATCTTGAATGGAGCGATATTTTAATTTTGACGATTATTTTGTTGATTTCTAGCTTACTAGTAATTATCATATTAAAACCACTCAATGCGATGTTGTTAGGTGAGATCTATGCTCGCAGTTTAGGAATCAATATAAAGTCTACTAGATGGATCATTATAATCATTACTAGTTTATTGGCTGGTAGCATAACCGCATTTGCAGGACCTATAGCATTTATAGGACTTGCGGTACCTCATCTAGCACGATTGTTATTACCTACGGTTAATCATAAAATATTAATTCCTACCGCTGTTTTACTAGGTGCATCGCTCCTATTAGCTTGTGATATTATATCACAATTACCTTTTTCAAATTACTCGTTACCCATTAATGCAGTGACGTCATTACTAGGCGCGCCATTGGTAATTTGGCTCATATTAAGAAAACGTAATCTACATTTTTAATGATCTGTTTAGAGCACATACAGATAGGATATGGTCATTGTGTTATTGCACAAAATGATAATGATATCGCTTGCGCTAAAGGTAAATTCATCACACTTATAGGTGCTAATGGAACTGGTAAATCTACCTTGCTACGTGCTATTTCTAACAACCAACATGTTATTAAAGGTACTATTCACATAAACAACATTAACATAAATAATATTAGTGATTTAGACAAATCAAAATCTATTGCTGTTGTTCTTACTAATCGTGAGTTCAGTCAGTTCTTAACTGTTGAAGAAGTCTTATATTTAAGTCGTGCACCTTACACTAATTTTATAGGAAAGCTTACACCATCAGATATCGCTTTTGTAGAGGAGATCATGACTGATTTTGAGATCTTAAAAATGAGATCACGTAGGTTATCGACATTAAGTGATGGACAATTGCAACGTGTACTTATCGCTAGAGCATTAGTTCAGGACACACCTTATATTTTAATGGATGAGCCTACCAGTCATCTCGATGTACATCATAAAGCAGAAATCTTACTGAAACTTAGAGATTACTGCCATCAACATCAAAAGTGTATCATATTCTCTAGTCATGAGTTAAGCATAGCTCTAGCATTAGCAGACGAAGTACTCGCCATACATGATTTAAAACTTACTCATCAAAGTAAAGCTGAATTCATAGCAACAGGTATGCTCGCGAAAATGTTTCCATCACCATTATTAGATTTTAAAGATGGATTGTTGGGATTGAAAATAAACGATGATAAATCTAAAACCCCATAATTTTAAATTTTTAAATCTTTTGCAACCACTTTATTAATCCCAGTATATGAAAAAACTAATCACCTTAATAATACTTACGATTACCTTAATAGGCTGTGATAGCATTACAGGAGAAGAAATAGGTCGACTAGCTATTAACGAAATAAGTACCGGAAAGGATCATAAAATCTTAAAAGAATTTACAGTAGACCTTAAAAAGGGTGATGAAATGGGCATATGGTCCGATATGGATATAGAGTATAATGGTGAGGTTACCTTAACCTTTAAGCTGACAATGTTTAAGAATAGTAAAAGAATCGCCACCATAGATATTGACCCTACTGATAAATACATTACCATAGGTGAAATGCAAAAAAGTGTCAACGGTAAAACAGACTGGAGTTTTCTAGGAAAAAATACCTCTTTAACCATAGATGATGATGCTACTTATACATTTAAAGGAATTCTAGTAGCTACAAAAAATCCTACGTTACGTATTAATCAAGCTGAAGTTGTTTTCAAAAAGAGTTAGCATAACATAGAGCTTATTAAAGCTTTTATTATTTTTCCAGAGTTTTTACTGAATGATAAACAAATTAAGAATGATTTATAAAGGATTCAGATTCATCTTTACATTTTCAATACTTCTAGTAATCACCAGTTGCAACCCTAATAAATTTAAAGAAAAGGCAAATCAACAGTTTGGTGACCAGCATTTTAAAACAGCAATCTCTCTTATCGAGTTGCATAATTTAAGAGAAGGTAGTTATCCACAATCATTAGATAGTTTAAAATATATAGGTGATTGGGATAAAATAATATTTACTTCGGTAAAATATAAAAAGCTAAATAATGGTTATCAACTAGACTTAACCAATGGATGGATAGGTAAACCTAAAGAATTAAGCTATCCTGATGAATTCTGGAAAGGACTCGGATTAGTAAAATCTAACATGAAAAAGTAGTCGCAATAACAGCTTTTGATTGAACTACAATCTTTTCAATTTAGAATTTCATTAAATTAGATTCATGAATAGAGACAAAAAACCATTGTATCGAAAAGTAAACACACGTGCAAGAGGTGTCATTCACAATTTTGGAAGTGATTTTAAATATTCTAGAAATAAGAAGCGAGAAACAGTAGAACAGACCAAAGGCTCTATGCACGGTAAAAAAGAAAGAGGACTTGATTACACTCCTTTATTCAGATTTCTACTATCTAAGGTTGGAAAGAATTGGGATGATATATTTAGTGAGGCTAGTTCAAGACTTGATAAGACAGAACCTATATTTTGGATTGTGGCACTAGATGAAAATGAAAAAGAAGAATATGTAAGAACTGGAGAATCTTCTTTTTCTCTGGATTGTATGTTGATGTGGAAAATAACTTACAATTAACCAATCCAAAATTAATAGCCAAAGACATGATCCCATTCTGCAGTTGCTGCACACATACTTTAAATGGAAAAGTATTTGGAACGGAATAGAGCTTGTAAATTTGATTATAGGACTATTACAAATATCATTTTTTGACTCTTAATCACACATTAAAAAGATCCAACCATGGAAGTAACCACTGAGAAAAATGAGAAAGTAGCCCAAATGATTTTTGGGTCTGTTTATCCACACTACTTGAGTAGAATAGTAAAAAATGGAAGAACTAAGGAAGAATTAGATCAGGTTATAGAATGGCTAACTGGTTATGATTCAAATCGTGTCCAAACCTTGATTGATGAAAAAATAACCTTTGAAACCTTTTATAATGAAGCAAATATGCATCCCAACGCTCATTTAATTAAAGGTGTTATCTGTGGATACCGTATTGAGGATATTGAAGATGATTTTCTAATCTATAGACGATGTAGATATTTAGACAAACTAGTAGATGAACTTGCCAAAGTTCGTAAAATGGAAAAAATCATGCGTAAATAATTCTATCCATGCGCTATAAAAATATCGTAAAAACCATATTGCTATGGTTACCTAGTATTCCCGTTATTATCTTCTTTGTGCAAAATGCATTTGAAAAAATAGTAAAGCACGATCAACTAGATAAAATAGGCACGAGCCCTACTCTACTTTTCACAACTGGTTTAGTTTTACTGATAGCTATCGGGCTATTTATATATCATAGAACCATACTTTATGGAACACTCATTTTAAGTCTTTATATGACAGCTATTGTAGCAATACATATCCATAAAGGAAAAGGCTTTTATCTAACCATGTTGATTATTATTGGAACTTTAGTGGCTGGATGGTTAAGAAAAACCTATTTACCCATCAAGCCAGATTAACGATAATCCATGAGTCGTTACCTATTTTAAGCATTAAATTTGTAATGTAAATTAAATACTTCATGTCTATTAACAATCGTATTCTATTTGAAGATAATCACCTTATCGCCGTGAACAAGCAATCTGGTGATTTGGTACAAGGCGATAAAACAGGTGATGTCATTTTACCTGATATGATTAAAGAATACATTGCTGTAAAATATGATAAACCAGGAGCCGTCTTTCTAGGAGTTACACATAGACTGGATCGTCCTACTAGTGGCGTGGTGGTTTTTGCTCGCACCTCAAAGGCGCTACCTCGCATGAACAAGTTATTTGCTGATCACGAGACTCGCAAGACCTATTGGGCTGTTGTGGAAGGTACAACGCCCAAAAATCAAGATCGATTGATACATCACTTAGTACGCAATACAAAGCAAAATAAAAGTTATGCTCACGATCATGCCGTACCTAATTCCAAAGAAGCCATTCTATCTTATAAAGTTGTTCAAAAACTGGATCGATATACCTTATTAGAAATAGCTCTAGAAACTGGTAGACATCACCAGATCAGAGCACAATTGAGTAAAATAGGCTGCGTGATTAAAGGTGATTTAAAATATGGTGCAAGACGCAGTAATAAAGATGGCAGCATACATTTACACGCACGCCAGTTAGAATTTATTCATCCTGTTAAGAAAGAACCCGTAAAGATAATTGCGCCAGCTCCTGTTGGTGACGCGATATGGAAAGCTGTTTCTAAATAGTATATAGTAAGCAATTAGTTCTAACATAAAATTGGCTAGAGATCAAAAGCTATGGTCTTATTTTAGTGATCAAATTGAACTAAATGAAATCACTTAAAATTGCTTTAGATTGGACACCTAATGCAAATCATGTTGGCTTCTATGTAGCTCAGCAAATGGGTTTTTATAAAAATGCTGGTATCGACCTACAAATAATACATGCTGGAGAAGATCATTATAAAATCACACCTGCAAAAAAGGTAGAACTAGGATTAGTAGACTTTGCTTTGTGTCCACTAGAAAGTGTAATGAGCTATCAGACTAAAGCAATTCCTTTTTCGCTTCAAGCGATAGCAACACTTTTTAAAGAAGACCTAAGTGCCATAGTGTGTAAATCTAGTAGCGGTATTAAATCACCTAAAAATTTAGATGGTAAATCTTATGCCAGCTATAAGGCACGATATGAAGATGCTATCATAAAACAAATGATAATTAATGATGGTGGTTCTGGCTCTATAGAACTCCAATATCCCGATAAGTTGGGTATATGGAATACGATAGAAAATAATCAGGTAGACGCAACGTGGATCTTTATGAATTGGGAAGGCGTTATAGCGCAACAACAAGGTCTTGATCTAACTACATTTAAATTAAAAGATTATCATATTCCATATTCTTACTCGCCTGTTATCGTAGTTGATAGTAATACCATAAAAGAACAAGAATCGGTATATTCAAATTTTCTTAATGCCACTAAATTAGGCTATTTATATGCTCAAGAAAATCCAGATCAAGCCTCACAAATTTTAAAATCACACTTACCAGAAGCAGATAAATCTATCGATTTAATGAAGTGTATTAAAATTACGTGTGAAGCTATAGGTGATAAAAAAAGTTGGGGGGGAATTATGGAACCTTCAAGAGTAAATGAGTTTTTAAAATGGCTACAAGAACATCAGTTAGAAAACCATAATCTTAAGGCAGATTCACTATTTACAAATTCATTACTAATACATCACTAATGACTGAGATGAACCAAATTCACAATTACCATCAAGCCCATAAGGAGTTTTTTAATTCTCAACAAACTAAAGATGTTATGTATCGCATCACCGCACTGCAAAAATTGAAAGCAGTCATTGAGAATAAAGAACAAGAAATCTATGACGCACTTGCTAATGATCTAGGCAAAAGTGAATTTGAAGCTTTTATAACAGAGTACCAAGTAATCACTGGTGAACTAGATAAGTATATCAAGAAAACTAAAAAATGGGCAAGCCCTAGAAAAGTACGACCATCATTGCTCAACTTTCCTTCAAAAGCTAGACAGTATCTAGAGCCCTATGGAAATACCTTAATTATATCACCATGGAATTATCCTTTCCAATTAGCACTAGCTCCTTTAATAGGTGCTGTCGCTGCTGGTAATACCGTAATCCTTAAACCTAGTGAATTTTCTACCGCTACATCGCAACTGTTACAAGATATTATCGATGAAGCATTTATACCACAACATGTAAAAGTCATACAAGGCGATGCAGATGTTGCCAAAGAGCTGACCAGTCTCAAATGGGATTATATATTCTTTACTGGCAGTCCTCCAGTAGGGAAAGCTATTTATCAGGCTGCCGCAAAGAATTTAACTCCTGTAACTCTAGAACTAGGTGGTAAAAACCCGTGTGTCATACATGAAAGTGCATCGCTTAAAGTGGCTGCTCGTAGAATAGTCTGGGGCAAATTTCTCAATGCTGGCCAGACCTGTATTGCACCAGATTATTTATTGGTACATGAAAGCGTTAAGCTAGAATTCATAAAACATGTAAAAGCCGAAATCATCAATTTCTTTGGTGAAAACCCAATGGAAAGTCCAGATTTCCCTAGAATCATAAGAGATCAACATTTTGAAAAACTCGTTGATATGTTGAAAGATCAACACATACTCACAGGTGGCACGCATGATATAAATTCCTTATACATAGCTCCAACTTTATTAGATGAACCATCAAGAGAAAGCACTGTGATGCAGCAAGAGATTTTCGGTCCTATTTTACCGATTATTTCTTATGAAACGAAAGGTGATCTTATCGAGTGGATAGACTCTTATGAAAAATCATTAGGAGCTTATTTATTTAGCAACAATACTAATTTTGAACAATGGTTCATTGGTCGTTTCTCCTATGGTGGTGGTGTTATTAATGATAGTATTGTTCAATTTGTGAATGAGCGTTTACCATTCGGTGGCGTTGGTAATAGTGGAATAGGTAACTATCACGGTAAAAAAACTTTTGAAACATTTTCTCATTTAAAAAGTGTTGTTCATCGCGGTACTTGGATCGATATCCCTGTAAAATATGCACCTTATGATGGTAAATTAAACATCATTAAAAAAGCATTGCGATGGTTCTAGTTCTCACAAAATTCTCATAATGTATCCTTAAGATGCTGTTATTACGCTTTCGCGAAAGCGAGATTGCTCTTATCTTTAAAATAAAAAATGATCAGAGAAGGTAGTATGGTCTCGTGGAAATGGGGGGCAACGGAACAGCTGAAGGTAAAGTGAAAGAAACGTTCACAGAGTCTATAACAAAGACTATTAAAGGTAACGAAGTCACACGCCATGGAGAAAGTGGTGATAAGGCACTTTATATTGAGCAAAGTGATGGTGATATGGTCTTAAAATTAGAAAGTGAAGTTAAAAAGGCCTAGTTATAAAGTTTTATGATTAACTTTATAAGGAATTATTATATCATGTTTTACAGCACAACATCTACAGATTTACAAGTACTACTAATGTCATCTACAGATGGATGACCTTACTGGTAATTAGTAGTGTTATAGCGTTGGGTACTTTTGTAGTTTATCGACTTTATGATGAAGATACTGATAAAACTAAAAGATCAGTAATGATCAAAATAGATCGTAATGGTAAACATAGATATGAGATTAAAGATAATCTAGATAACGGTAAAGTCATTTTCTGGATGAAAGTGATATTCTTTATTATCGCTGTAGGTTTACTTTGTATTCCTATTCATAGTTGGTTTTATAAATCATAACATATCATGGCACAGTTAGTACGTATATATGAGGACAATCCTAGTCCTAAAGAATTACAACGTATCGCAAAAGCTATGAAGGATGGCGCGCTTGTAATATATCCTACAGATACCGTTTATGGTCTGGGATGTGATATTAATCATAAAGGTGCATTAGAAAAAGTTGCTAAAATTCGTGGCGTCAAGCTTGAAAAGGCAAATTTTTCTTTTATATGTGAAAGCTTAAGTGATTTAAGTGAATACGTGAGTCAGATTGACACCGCTACCTTTAAAATATTGAAACGTAATTTACCTGGTCCATATACTTTTATACTACCAGGAAATAACAATCTACCATCTGTATTTAAGAAAAAGAAAACTGTAGGTATAAGAGTGCCTGATAATTCTATTGCGATAGGACTAGTGCAGGCACTGGGCAATCCAATCATTTCAACATCTATAAAGGATGATGATGAAGTCATTGAATATACTACAGATCCTAGTCTTATTGTTGAGAAATGGGATAAACTAGTTGATTATGTCATCGACGGTGGTTATGGAGATAACGTTGCCTCTACAGTAATAGATTTAACCGGTGATGAGCCGGTATTGATTAGAGAAGGAAAAGGAAGTGTAGAGTTGTAAAGATGCGTGTAGAACGATTGGTTTCTTTTTTATTATTTGGAATAGTTGCTATTCTAATTTTCACGGCTTTTTACAACCCGATTGAGTCTATAGAATATATAGAGAAAGACGTTTATTTTAAAGAAGCTCATCGTGAGGCATTATTAATCTATGCTGCTTTTATATCTATTCCTGGTTTTATGTTGCTGCTGTGGTCTGATAAAAACAATTCATTTATTGCTAACCTATGCTGGTTGATACTGGCATCAGCAATTATTATTTGTGCTGCCATTTTATATCTTACTTACTTTGTCAATCCTTATGATTTGGGCTTTGACGATTACACTACTTATAGTTGGTATATTGCTTATGCTCTCATTGCGCTTATTATTCTTAATATTATCTATCTAGTTGCAAAACTATTTAAAGTAGGTAAAGATTAACTCAACTTATATTTATAGCTTTTGAATATTAATTGTACACAAAACACCCATCGAGGTATATCTTTTATATTCTTATTATTTGCTTCAATAAGTATATGCTACCTTATTTTAAATCATGGATTAGGTTTGTTAAACATAAATATAGGAGACACTTATTATGTTTATGCACAGTATCAATATATTACTCTAATTAATGTGTTTCTAATTGTTATGGGTTTGTCTACCTTATGGATTTCATACGGTAAGAATAGGAAAGTCCTTTGGCTACTTGTCATTAATATTTTCTTTGTAACGTTATTTCTTATCATGAATATTCTATTGCAAATGGATATAGTTACAGAGCAACCATTTGATATAAACACCTATGATCCCGACGCTATTGATTATGTAAGTCGTTATCGATTTTCACTCATTGTTCAAGCTCCAATCATTCTGTTAACAGCCCTATTGTATCTTCTTATTAATCTGATAATTAAATTGCAACAGATATTAATAAAGTCATAATTCACAATTAATTAGAATCTGCTCTAATCTAGTTTTCTATCTTTAATAAAAAATAATAATATGCCCTATTTAGAAAAAACGACTGCACAACACGATGCAGATGTTAGTATATATTTTGAAGACCAAGGAGAAGGACAACCTATTATTCTAATACATGGATGGCCATTAAGCGGCGCGATGTGGGAATATCAGGTACCGACGCTAATAGAAAACGGATACCGTGTCATCACCTATGACAGACGTGGTTTTGGTAAGTCATCTTGTCCATGGAATGGTTACGACTATCATACCATGGCCGAAGATTTACACGATCTTATTGAACAACTAGAAATTGAAAAGGTAATTTTAGTCGGGTTCTCCATGGGTGGCGGCGAGCTTGCGCAGTATGTAGGAACTTTTGGGACTAGTAAAATCGACAAGCTTGTTTTTATGAGCTCTATTGCACCATATTTATTGAAGACTGACGATAATCCTAACGGTGCTCCAAATGAGGTGTTTAAAGGAATGGAAAATGGTATTAAAAATGACCGTGCCGGTTTCTTAAAGAGCTTTGGTTCTGGATTTGTAAATTATGAAGATAATAAAGATCGTATTTCTCAAGCACAGTTAGATTATAACTTTCAAATTGCATTAGATGCAAGTCCTAAAGGGACATTAGATTGTATCAATGCTTTTGGCCGCACAGATTTAAGAGATGTTCTTAAAAAAATTGATGTTCCTACTCTATTCATTCATGGTGATGCAGATAATATTGTACCTATAGAACCTAGTTCAAAACAAGGTCATTCTATTGTCAAAGATTCTCAATTAGAAATTATAAAAGATGCACCACACGGCCTTTATGTGACGCACAAAGATGAAGTTAATAAGATTTTATTGGATTTTATGAAATAGGCTATAAACACATAAGTTTCAAAAAGGGTTGATTGTATTTTTTGCAATCAACCCTTTTGTGTTAATTATCTATATTTTATTAAAAATTAAACTCAATAATCATAACGACTGTAGGTATTAATAGTAGAAATGTCGTAGTAATTCTTTATTTTTCATGCTATAAAAAACAGGTATGAAAAATATTAATCAAATTTTTGATAATAATAAAGAATGGATCAAGTCTAAACTGGCAACAGATAGCACTTACTTTGATAAGTTAGCATCTGGACAGGATCCTGAAATATTATATATAGGTTGTTCTGACAGTCGTGCTACTGCAGAGGAAATAATGGGACTAGGTCCTGGAGATGTATTTGTACACAGAAACATCGCAAACATGGCGTCTAACCTAGATCTTACCGCTATGGGCGTTATCAATTATGCCGTAGAGCATCTTAAAGTTGATCACGTAATTGTATGTGGTCACTACGGTTGTGGTGGTGTGAAGGCTGCTATGCAGTCCCAAGATTTGGGAATCTTAAATCCTTATTTGAGAAACATTCGTGACGTATATAGAATGCATAAGGATGAATTAAATGCCATTACCGATGAAGATTTACGTTACAGGCGTCTTGTAGAATTAAATGTACAAGAACAATGCATCAACGTCCTTAAAACCAGTGATGTTCAAATTGCCTTTAAACGTCGTGGTATAACAGTACATGGTTGGGTTTTTGATCTTGCCACCGGTGAACTTATTGATCTTAAAATTGATTTTACTAAGATTCTAGAAGACATTATGGAAATCTATCATCTAGACTAGATAGATAGACTATATCATTAATTATTTATATTATCACGCTTCCGCGAAAGCGTAATTAAACAACACATATATTACTAAAAGCGTTTCCTTGTATAACGATCACGGCGCTTATTTTTAGTAGTATATGTGTTTTATTTTTCTTGTATGAAATTATTTGCTCCTGCAATGACACTATGTTTATTGCTCCTATTATCTACTACTGTAAACGCTCAAAAAGACAAACCTACCGCACAAGAGGTGTCCAAAGCTAAAACGCTTAAAGAAAAATATGAAGATGAAGATGTCGTTATATCTGACAAAAAGACTGAAATCACATTTTCTCGCAACAGTAGAACTAATAAAGTAGAAGTTAGAGAAGAAATTACAACTACTTTTTTTTCAATAGCTTCTAGAGCAGACATAGGCTACAGTACAGGTTATGATAATGAATCATCTATAGAAACATTAAACCTTACTGATAAAAGAAATAAGAGAATTGTATGGAATATAAACGATGAGCCTACTCTACTCAGTCTATTTTCCATAACGATTACCGTGTCAAATATGCAAAACTCACCTTTCCACTACAAGGCTATCTAAGAACCGTAAAAGAGGTTAAAGAATATAAGGATGTAAAATACTTTACTACAGACTATTTTGTAGAACCTTATAGAGTTATCAAAGGAACGATGTCCATCACCATACCAGAGTGGTTAGAAATGGAGATTAAAGAATACCATTTCGGTAATAACGACATCAAAAGATTATCAAAAAAAGTAGGCGCAGATACACAAGTAACATTTAAAATTAATAATCTCTCACCTATGAAAAGTGAATACCGCATGCCTGGTAACTCTTACATATATCCACATGTTCTTTATTTGACACAGTCCTTTAAAGATAGTAAAGGTGCAGAGATAACGTTGTTTAAAGAAACACAAGACTTATATAATTGGTATTCATCTTTAGTTAATGATGTAGATATACAAACAACTGATATAGCCGTTAAAGTAAATGAACTTACTGCAGGTCTTACTACCGACGATGAAAAAGTAAAAGCTATCTATTATTGGGTACAAGATAATATTAAGTACATCGCCTTTGAGGATGGTATCGCAGGATTTAAACCAGACAGTCCACAAAATGTTTTTAGTAAAAAATATGGAGATTGTAAAGGAATGGCAATACTGTTGAAAACAATGCTGGTAGAAGCTGGCTATGATGCTCGATTAGTATGGATAGGTACAGATCATATATCTTATGATTACTCAACACCATCACTTAGTGTAGATAACCATATGATTACCGCAATTATGGTAGATGGTAAACCTATTTTTATAGACGGAACTGAGAAGTTCAATTCTTATGGCACATTCGCTACTAGAATTCAAGGTAAACAAGCGTTAATAGAAAACGGAGACTCCTTTTTACTTAAAAAAGTACCACAGGCTACTCCAGAATTTAATAAAGAAGTATATCAAGGTACTTTCAAGATTAATGGAAGTGATCTAGTGGGAACTATGAATAAAGAGCTTACTGGTGAGCAAGCAAGTAGTTTCCTTTATGGCTTTACAGGTATGGAGCAAGATAAACGTCAAGAAGTCATGCTAAAAGTTCTGACGGATGGTAACGATAATGCTACAGTAGAAAATGTAAGTGCGTTCGACCCAACAGATAGAGATGCTATTCTTAAACTCAATTATGACATGAAAGTATCTAATGCTGTAAGTAGCTTTGATGAGAATCTATATTTTGAACTAGATCCGGTACGTTATCTAGCAAACTGGACCATGGATGAAGACCGTCAGAACTCTTATAAAATGAATAATACCCGAGTTGAACAAAAGAATATCACGCTAGAACTACCGGCAGGCTATACAGTAGAAACTCTTCCTGATGCCATATCAATTGATAATCAATTTCTTAAAGTTGAAGCTCATTACACGCTAGACGATAACCAAATTAATTATAACTCTCAAATTAAAATAAAAACTCGATTGATTGAAAAAAATCAGTTTGATACATGGAACACTGCTATAGAACAAATCAAGAATTTCTATGACGAGCAAATCGTGTTGAAAAAAGCTTAATTACCTAACTAACCAAAGTAATATACTACTAGTACTATGAGATTAATTTTATTAACGATTACCACTTTGTGCTTTACCATCATTTTGCAAGGGCAAAGCAAACTAGAAAAAGAACTACAAGAAAAATTTTGGAATCAAACAGGTTCTCAAATAACCGCCATGGAGATTCCTGTAAAATGGAATGAAGAAAGTGCTGTTATTCTTAAAGATCATCGATATATACAATATATCAATAGTGGAAAAGTCGTTTACTTCAAATCCAATAAACACCAATTAATTAAAATACAAGATCAAGCTTCTCTTGAAGGTTTTTCTGAAATTTCATTGAGTAAGGATTCTAAAATTTCTTTTGGATGGACGACAACATCTCGCAAAGAAACCACCATAGGAATACGCATTATTAAAAGTGATGGAACGGTAAGTGTCGTTAATGTAGAAAAGGAAGAAGTTGAAGAAGATGATAAGCGTAAAATAGCAATCCCTAATTTAGAGATAGGTGATATTATCGATATATATATCCAGACTGATCGTAAGGAAAGAGATTTTGATGGATTAGATATTTATCCAGCAGTAGAAACTACTATTAAAGACAACTACCCTATTCTAGACTATCGTATTGCTGTTGAAGTAGAAAATGATTTCTTCTTAAACATGAATACCTATAATGGCGCACCAGCAGTAAAAGAAGAAGAAACAGAACGTAGCGCTACAAAGATGTATGTTGTTGAAGCTCAAAATGTAGATAAACTAGAAACTAATAGATGGTATTTTCCGTTAGTAGAAGAGCCTTCTGTTAAATTACAAGTGGCTTTTGCTAGAAAAAGATCTAATGAATATGCCGCACAAATCTTTAAAGGTGAAGACGGCGAGCGTAAGGCAACAGTCGATAAAGCAGATGTTCTAGATTATTTTGATCGTAAATTTAATCGAGCTTATAGCTATAGTGCAAAAGAAGTGATTGCTTATATTAAAAAAGGTAAATTCAAAACCAAGGCTGATAAATTAAAAGCTGGTCTAGATTATATAAGATTCAATAGATACACCAGGTTTTTTGAACCTATTTTTGCTTATCAAGCAGATATTGTTGCAGGAACACCACGTACAAAATGTTATAATTTATACTTCGGTATCTATGAAAATGATGCACAGGTAGTAAATGATTTAAGAGCTATTAGTGAAGAATTTGATATTGATTATGATATAGTATTAGTACAACCACGATATGATGGTGAATTAGATGATTTGTTGATTAAATCAAATGCGCGTGTTGGTCTTAAATTCAATACACAACCAGAATTATTCTTCTTTGATTTTAGTGAAAACATGACTTTAGAGCGTTTTCCAGAACAATTAGAAGGTGCAGAAGCATATATAGGATCCGTAGTGAAAAAGAAGAAAATATCTTCCGTCACACGAACAACACTAAGATCTTCAGCAGCAAATGAGAATGTCTATCAGGAAAAGATAAATCTATCATTGAGCGATGATAATAAAGGTTTTAAAATGGATAGAGAACTGTCTGCGACTGGACACTTTGAAAGAGAATATATATTTTCATGGATTCACTGGACAGACTTTTTAAAAGAAGATTATAGTATATATAAAGATCAAGAGCATTTCTATGAATGTGGTAGTAAAAAAGAATTATTACGATATGCAGAGCAGTTCACAGCGTTAGAAGACAAGAAAATTGAGGAATTTAGAGAGCGTAGAGAAAAGTCAACAGATCGCGAATGGGATGCTGCAACAGTTAAGGACTACACCTCTACCGTTATAGAAACTGGTAGATATGGTGACAACACACCATTAATTGTAAAAGAGACCATGACTCTTAACGATGGTTATATTAAAAAAGCAGGTAAAAACCTTATCATCGAGATTGGTAAATTTATAGGTGGACAAGTTGAACTTGAGAAAAAAGAAAGAGAACGAACGGTAGATGTCTATCTAGATCATGCTAAAACATACATCTATGAAATAAACCTTGAGATACCGGCAGGTTATACGGTTAAAGGTATGGATGCCTTAAATAATTCTGTAGATAATTCAACTGGTAATTTTATTACTACAGCAGTTATCGATGGTAATGTGCTTAAGGTAAGGACTATTAAAACTTATAAGAGCAATTACCTTAAAAGTGAACAATGGAATGATATGGCACTATGGCTAGATGCCGCATTTGCATTTAATCAAGCAAAAGTACTTCTGGAAAAAAACTAATTTAAGAATGACTTATAAATTGAAGCGCTCTAGAGATTTTTCTAGAGCGTTTATTTTTTGTTCCATTTTGTTATAAAATATGGAGCGCTCTTTTAAGGAACAATCTTTAATAGAAGTAGATTGTCTAATTTGATGTTTGAAAAAATCGTTCATTCTATTAAGAATATTACTGCCACTAAACCTGATGTAACCCAACATAGTCATCGTCACAAAACCTGCTACGGCAACACCTTTTTTACGTACGACAGCATTATTACTCATCAATAATAATTCGTGATAATAGATATTATAAGAATCGTCCATTAAATCTGTAGCTGTCTTTTTAAGCAATTCTCTTAAATCATTGCATAAAACCTTAGCCGTATCGTGATCGATATAACCTGCCTCGTGATAAAAATGAATTTGCTGTAAACTACTAGATATAGTAGTGTCATTCCATATCTCTACCCTTTTAAATTGTTCAAATAAAGATTTATTTATTTTTATTTGTTCTTTAATAGATAACGGTAAATGAAAATCTGCAAAACGCTTGCCTTCCATCGTATCATCTAGTAAGTGTAACCAGACGTATATTTTAAATCGACCTAACAAAGAATCATTGAAGTGATGAAAAACAGGTATATCCTTGGCACTATAAATCCACTCGACATCTTCTTTACCAGCTGCTTTTAAATTAGTTTCCATATCCTTAAAATACTTTTCAAGGCTTTCTATAGAATTAATAGTGTCAGTAGCAGTTCCTAAAGCGGTCAAATCTTGTTGTGCGGTCATGATCTGATCTAACGAAAATTGACCAACTTTTGCCAGCTTCATAGACTCTTCTATATCTAACTTAGCTTTGCCTTGTATACGGCGATAAGCAGCATCATAGCTTATTTCTAACACATCTGCTAGATGTTGAATAACAGATTTGGTTTTGGGTAGCTTTCGCGAAAGCGTTCTATAATCATCTCTTGAACTAGCATCATAATTGCGATTTTCACAAATTAAAGATAACACAATCTCGCTATTCACGTTTAGAATGGTGAAAATGAATATAAATTTGAGTAAAAGAAACCAAGATGAAAACGAAACGATTTAATAATCCCGAGGTAGAATCTTATATAAAAGACACCTTAAGACAACTCAAATACTTAAGGTCTAGATGGTGTTTTACTCAGCAGACAAAGAATCTAAGTAAAGGTAAAAATCATCTTTAAATTTTAAGAAAGAATCACCTGTTGCCTTACCATTAAATCCTGTATGGATACGTCTCACCTTTCCATTTTTATCGATATAAATTGTAGTAGGATATGATAGTATATGATTAAGCATTGGTAATTTCTCTTGCGCTACTTTCTTATCTACATTACCATATTGTGCTAGCAATACAGGATAAGGAATTTCTAGTTGCTTTTTCATGCGCTCTATAGATTGAAATGCTTTCTCTTCTGTATGAGCATATTCAAAAGCGAGACCGATGATTTGTACGTCGGTATCTGGATTTGCCTTTAAATAGTCAACATAAAATTGAGTTTCTTCCATACAATTAGGGCACCAAGATCCTAGTAATTGTATAAGCACTACCTTATTATCATATTGAGAGTCACTTAAAGAAATACTTGTACCATTTGAATCTTTAAAACTGAAGTCTAATTTTTCATAGCGTTCTTTAAGAAAGGTCAACTCCTTAGCGTCTGGTAATTCATAATCATTATTAAGTTTTGCTGTAAAAGGCTCTTGCCAGTGATTGCCACTGTAAAAAACACCATTCAAGGTTGAGTCTGTTACCGTTGCTTCAAATAAGAAAGCATGTGCACCATCAAAAGTCGAGAGCTTTAATTGATCACCTTCGATCACACCATCAAGGTAACGATAATCACCTGTTGTGGTTCTAAAAGTTCCTGTCACATGCTGACCATTCTGATTAAAAATACCTAAAGCAATATATCGATCCTCATCACTATCAGGACTAAAAACGGTTTCCCATTTACCGGTAATATTGGTAGTAGGCTCTTTTGTTCCTACTTGAAATCTATGTTGATCACCATATTGCATAGTAAATGGCACTACTCTATCTAGACTAGGTTTTATAAAACCTCCTTTAATAGTGGTTTCATCTACAAAAACGCCTTTAAATATTCCTTCAAAAATGGGTGGTTGAAATGTTATAGAATCACCTTTAATGATAATGTCTTCAACCTTAATACGTTCTTTATCGTTAATAAGAACGATCTGTGATTCTTCTGTGATCACTATTAATACAGGTAGTTCTTTTTCATTACCTAGATCAAGTGTCAATCGCCACGAACCCGATTTTAATTCTTTTGTTACATTAGACTGACAACCAGCTACTAAAATAAAAAGTAATAGATATAAATTTTTCATGTGCAATGTTACCTCTTAATTATCACAGAAACTTCATCTATATAAATTCTAACATTACTTTATAATTCTGCATTTTTGCAAGATGCACAGACATTTTTTGATTTATAAACCTTATCGCATGTTGAGTCAATTTATGACTAATGATAGACATCAAAAAACAAAAGGTTTTTAGGTGAACTCTATGATTTTCCTGAAAATGCAATGGCTGTAGGAAGACTAGATGAACAATCTGAAGGTTTATTATTAATTACAACAGATGGTCAATTAAGCCATCATATCAATAAATCTGGTAAAGTAGATAAAGAATATGCTGCACTGGTAGATGGTTTAATAACTGAACAGGCTATCACACAATTGCAAAATGGCGTTACCATTAGTATTAATGGATCAGCGTATGATACAAAGCTTGTCAGGTCCAGAAACAACATCAGACTCCAGACTTACCGGATACGAAGCAAAAAATAAGAGATGAACGTCATGGTCCAACATCATGGGTAAATGTAATATTAAGCGAAGGTAAATTTAGACAAGTGCGAAAAATGACTGGCGTTGTAGGCTTTCCTACTTTAAGACTTGCTCGAGTAAGAATCGGACCTTATACTGTCCTCTCATTAAAAAATCAAGAGGTTATTGAAATATCTGATCAAGAGATTAGATCGCTACTCTTTTATGACAATTAATAGTGATTTTACTCCTGCATTAATCATACATATTTTTTGTTCCATAACCTCACCTTCATCGTCTCTAATAACAATTCCAGAGGTGTTGGGTGCAGAGTAACCTTGATTAAGAGCCTCAATTTCTATTTTATTAAATCCATCTTTTAAGGTAATAGGAAAACCTTGAGCGGCATTTAGGAGCGTCATGTCTGTAATCAGGATTTCATCATTGAGCCATATACGAACACGATCACCATCTTCTAACCTAGGATCCCAAAGAGTCATCTTTAAGATTTGTTTACCAGTTCTGATTTCACCTAGATAAGTATCATTGATAAAATTAACTGGTGGCGCATCGCTTTTAAATTTTTGTCCTTGAAAGCGTACACCTGGATCCAGTAAATCTGTCTTTTGAGTAAGGTCTATCGTAGGCGTCTCACTAGGTCTTACATATTTCTTCTCTTCTGTACTATTAGGAAATAACATAGAACCACTAGTATTTGTTCCAGAAGGTACTGGTTCTATGGTACGTGGTGTGGTAGTAGGAATTTCTTGCGCAGTTGTAATTGCACTAGTAAGTACGATAATAAATATAAAAAACTTGTTCATGATTTAAAGCTAGCAAAAGTCTTGCCTAAAACGTTGTTTTTTAGACATAATTAAGACTTAAGTAATATAAAAAGGTTTAATCACGCTTCGCGAAAGCGTAATTAAACCCATTATATAGAAAATAAAGTTATGCTAGACGTTCAATCTTAGCACCTATTTTTTTCAATCGGGTATCGATATTTTGATATCCTCGATCGATTTGTTCAATGTTATGTATGGTGCTAGTACCTTTTGCACTCAAAGCAGCAATCAGTAATGAGATACCAGCACGTATGTCTGGAGAAGTCATGGTAGTCGCTTTTAAACTAGACTGAAAATCATGTCCTATCACACTAGCTCTATGTGGATCACATAGAATGATTTTTGCGCCCATATCAATCAATTTATCGACAAAGAATAAGCGACTTTCAAACATTTTTTGGTGAATCAATACACTACCTCTAGCCTGCGTTGCCACTACTAAAATAATACTCAAAAGATCTGGCGTAAATCCAGGCCATGGTGCATCAGATATAGTGAGAATAGAACCGTCGATATAATTTTGAATTTCATATCCGTCAGTATGAGCTGGTATATAAATATCATCACCTTTACGTTCTATGGTAATTCCTAATTTTCTAAACGTATCTGGAATAATACCTAATTCATCATAAGCAACGTTTTTAATGGTGACTTCACTTTTAGTCATTGCAGCAAGTCCTATCCAACTTCCAATCTCGATCATATCAGGAAGAATGGTATGTGTTGTACCACCTAATTTTTTAACACCATTAATGGTTAACATATTAGAACCTATACCTTTAATATCAGCACCCATGCGCACTAACATTTTACAAAGCTGCTGTAAATAAGGTTCACATGCTGCGTTATAGATGGTCGTTTCACCAGTAGCCATCACAGCAGCCATTACGATATTTGCTGTTCCAGTAACAGATGCTTCATCGAGTAACATGTAGGTTCCGTGAAGTTCATCTGCCTCTACACCATAGAAATATTCTTCTTTATTGTATCTAAACTTTGCCCCTAGTTTTATGAAACCTTCAAAGTGTGTATCTAATCTTCTACGACCAATTTTATCACCACCTGGACGTGGAATATAACCTTTACCAAAACGTGCTAACAAAGGTCCTACTAGCATAATTGAACCTCTTAATCCACGACCTTGCACTTTATACTCTTCAGATTGTAAGAAATCTAGATCTACTTGATCTGCTTGAAAGGTATATGATTCAGGTCCATTTTTAGTAACCTTAACGCCTAAGTTGTTTAACAGATCAATTAATTTATTAACGTCTATAATGTCTGGAACGTTATTGATGCGCACTGGTTCATCTGTTAATAAAACAGCACATAATATTTGTAATGCCTCGTTTTTTGCTCCTTGTGGTTGAATATCACCTTTTAATTGATGTCCACCTTCTATAATGAATGTTCCCATTTTTGTATCTTATTAATATTTTAAAAATACGGGTATAGTGGCGGCTTGAAAAGCTTTCTATGAATAACTATTCATATTTAATTAACAATGCTATTAACTAAAAAAAGCAGCCCAAGGGCTGCTTTTTATTATTGATATTATAATTATCTAGATCGTTTATGATTGCGATTATTAGATTTATAATTACGTTTATTGTTATTACGTCGCGGTGGATTAGTACTGTGATCTCTACGACCTACCGTTTTGTGTATTAAAGATTTAGAGTCGAGAAGATCTTCTTCTTTTGCAGCTAGATTGATCTGGCCATTACTCATATCAAAAAGATGCTTAAAAATCACATTATCATCCACAGAATCTTTATTCCAGTTAAGGAAAGATTTTTTCATGTGATTTGCGATAATAAAAGTAAGTGCTTCACGCTTCTCACCTTTTTCCCAGCTCAATGCTACATCAATCATGTTCTGAATATTATTCCCGTAGAAACGATATTTAGGTCTTTTTTGAGGATAAGGCATACGCTCTGGTGAAGCTGCAAGTTGCTCTGGATCTGGTAATGGATATGGAGAATCTGCATCTAAGTCAAAATCTGCAATGACAAATAATTGATCCCAAAGCTTGTGCTGGAAATCTGCTACGTCACGTAAATGTGGATTAAGGTTACCCATAACGCCTACGATTGCTGTAGCCATACGGTTGCGTTCTTCCTTAGTTTCTAGAGCCTTACAATGCTCAACTAATTTTTGAATATGTCTTCCATATTCAGGTATATTGAGATGATTACGCTCTGTATTGTATTCTAATGATGGTACCAAATTGATTTTTTAATTACTTGTGAAGAGCTGCAAAATAAACAATTTACAGCAATAATGTGATATATTATTTATAAAGAAATAACACCTTCTATTTCTCCTACTTCTTTATATTTTTCAATTACCGCATCAGGAGATTTCATGGTTACTCTAATTGATATACTAGTATATGTTCCTTTACTAGAAACTTTATTCTCTATAATCGCTCCTAGCCCATCAAAGATATTTGAAATCTTATCTAATTTCTCAGGTAAAGAAGGTACTATAAATTTATACATGTATTTTGCTGGCCAGACACTAGTATCAGCTAGTTGATCTTTCAGCTTTTTGTAAAATGCGTCAGAATTATTTGTGTCCATAATTTAAATATGTACAAATATAAGTCAACATATAACGCTGCGCTAAAATTGAATTTAGTTATTTTGTACCTGTTATGACAGATTGTAAAAGAATATTACTGATAGGTGGACCAGGATCTGGTAAAACTACACTAGTGAACTATATAGAATCCCGAGATATCATCGTACATCATGAAATCTCGAGGCAAGTTACTCTAGAAGCTCAAGAAAAAGGAATTGAACAGTTGTTTTTAACTGATCCATTAGCGTTTAGTAACAGCCTACTGGATGGTAGAATCAATCAATTTATAAATGCGACATCAGGTATTAATTACTATGATCGTGGTATCCAGATGTGCCTGCATATCATGTGTTTACTGGTGATCCTATACCAGAACATTACATAGCTGCTTGCAAGCAATATCAGTATGATGTAGTTTTTCATCTACCGCCATGGAAAGAAATTTATGAATCTGATAATGAACGTTACGAGACCTTTGAACAGGCACAACAGATTAGCAATATTTTAGTCGATTATTATAAGAAGTTTAATTACAAACCTATCGATGTACCACAAGGCACAATAGAACAACGATTTCAATTTATACAAGATCATCTTAACTCTTGAATCTAGAAGCTAAAAACATATTAAAAAATACTTTTGGTTTTAATCAATTTAGACCACAGCAAGAAGAGATTATTAATGCCGTTATTGAAGGTAATGACGTTATGGCTCTCTTACCTACTGGTGGCGGAAAATCGATATGCTATCAAATACCAGGATTAGTACGCACTGGAATTTGCATCGTCATATCTCCATTAGTAGCATTGATAAAAGATCAAGTAAATGCCCTTAAACAAAAAGGCATTAAAGCTACTGGTATCACTGGTGGCATAAGCTATAAAGATCTAGATGATATTTTAGATAATTGTATTTATGGTCAATATCAATTTCTTTATTTAAGTCCAGAACGACTACAACAAAGCCTCGTACAAGAGCGTATATCAAAGATGCGTATTTCTCTTATAGCAGTTGATGAAGCACATTGTGTCAGTCAATGGGGGGGACATGATTTCAGACCTGCATATAGAGATATTAATTTATTACGTACTATACATAAAGAAGTCCCTGTAATAGCGGTAACAGCAACTGCAACAAAATCTGTCCAACTCGATATTATCGATAATCTAGAGCTACAAAATGCCCAAATATTTAAAAACAGTTATTTAAGGCCCAATATTTCTTATCTAATAACAAATACAACAGATAAAAACTCCTCTTACATCAATTTTTATAAGCAGCATGCAGGTAGTTCCGTCACCTATGTACGTAGTAGAAAAAATGCTATCGCTTATTCTAGATTACTTACTACAAACGGTATTTCATCTGGATTTTTTCATGGTGGATTACCCAATAAGGTTAAAGTCGATACCGCGAAACGCTGGATGATGAATCAAACCCAAGTCATGGTTGCTACTAACGCTTTTGGGATGGGAATTGATAAACCTGATGTACGCACCGTTACACACCTTCAATTACCTGACAGTATAGAAAGTTATTATCAAGAAACTGGCCGTGCAGGACGCGATGGCAAAGAAAGCATAGCACAGTTTTTTTATAATATTAATGATATTAATCACGCTCAAAATCAATTTATCAAGTCTCTACCTACCGTAGAAAACATCAAGTTTGTTTATCGCAAACTCAATAATTACCTGCGTATCGCGATGCATGAAGGGGAAAACACGACTCATCAATTAAGCTTCTCAGACTTTGCACGCACCTACTCCATTAACGGAATGATGTGTTATAATGCGCTTCTGACACTAGATCGATTTAGTGTCATCAGTTTATCACAAAGCTATCATAGAAGGTCTAATATACGCTTTCGCGAAAGCGGTAAAAACATCATTGATTTTCTGGGAAATCAAAAAGAAATGAATGCCATTGTTCAAGCTATTTTGCGCACGTACGGAAGCAGTACCTATCAAAATTTAGAAATTAACACCTCTATAATTGCATTGCGCAGTAATACCAGTGAGCAAAAAGTGATTGAAACATTGCAAAAGCTAGAAGAACAAGAGTTTATAGAAGCTAATATCATCGATGCAGATACACAAATTAACTTCCTAGAACCACGTGATGACGCTCGCACCATCAACAGGTTTTCTAAAGAACTAACTAAACAGAATGAGGTAAAAAAGCAAAAGCTAGAGCAAATGTTCTACTTAGTTTCTCAAAAACAAAAATGTATTAATGTTCTTATACTGCGTTATTTTGGTGAAGAATCCCAACCTTGCGGTAAGTGTTCTGTTTGTAAGCGAGAAGCGCCACAAGTTCTGTTACTAGATAAAATTAAAGATGTACTAATCAAACAGGATTTAAATAGTGGCGATATCGCATCTTTGTTACCACAAATAGATAAAAATAGCTTGATAGAAACCTTACGCTTGTTATTAGAACAGGGAAAAGTTTCTCTTTTACAAAATCATAAATACCACTGGAATGGATAAAACCTTAAATATTGTATTCTTTGGCACACCTGAATTTGCAACAGGTGTATTGGAAACTTTACATAATTCTCATCATCAAATCGTTGCTGTTGTTACTGCTGTAGATAAACCTGCAGGACGTGGTCGGAAATTAAACGAAAGTCACGTAAAACAATTTGCTGTAAAAAATAACATACCTGTTTTACAACCTAGTAATCTTAAAGCGCCAGAGTTTATAGAAGAGTTAAAAAGTTATAAGGCAGATTTACAAGTTATTGTAGCTTTCAGAATGCTTCCCAAAGTAGTATGGAGTATGCCAGCGATGGGTACTTTTAACCTACACGCTAGTCTTTTACCAGAATATAGAGGTGCTGCGCCTATTAACTGGGCAATTATCAATCAAGATTCACAATCTGGTGTAACAACTTTTTTTATTGACGAAAAAATAGATACCGGTGCTATTATAGATCAAAAAAGTTGTGACATTGATGAAAATGAAACCGTAGGCTCTTTATATAAGAAGCTTATGGACATGGGAAGTGTCTTATCATTAGAAACAGTCAATAATATTGCTGCAGGTAAGATCACAACGCAAACGCAGCCTATGAACGATACACTTAAAGAAGCTCCCAAGCTTAATGCTGCAAATACAACCATTAACTGGAATAACACAACTAAGGCTGTTAATGCAATGGTAAGAGGATTATATCCTTTTCCAGTTGCAAAAGCTGTTCTTATTCAAGAAAATACAGAAACCATAAAGATTTATCAAACGTCTGTACTGTTAGAAAATCATAATATGAGTCCTGGTAGTATTGTAATTGAAGATGATATTTTTAAAGTAGCATGTACGGATGGGTTTTTAATCATAGATGAAATGCAATTACCTAATAAAAAAAGAATGGATGTAAAAAGTCTGCTGAACGGATATAAGTTTAGCGCTGACGCTAGATTCCACAACGGGTTGCTGTAAATTCAGTTAAAATGTCTGAACTTATTAACAATCGTCCACTTTTATAAACAAATTTTATCATTTATCGCTCTAATCCTTGTGTGGTAGCATAATCCGTATAAATTTGTTGCACGTTTTAGTTTAACCAACATTAATTTAATTTCAATTATGAACAAAACAGATTTAATCGAAGGAATGGCAGAGCATGCTGGTATTTCAAAAGCAGCAGCTAAAAAAGCATTAGAATCTTTCTTAGGTAACGTAGAAAAATGTCTTAAAAAAGGGGATAGAGTATCTTTAGTAGGATTCGGATCTTTCTCAGTTTCTAAAAGAGCTGCACGTGAAGGTAGAAACCCACAAACTGGAAAAACTATCAAAATCGCTGCTAAAAAAGTAGTGAAATTCAAAGCAGGTAGCGATTTACAGAAAGCTGTAAACTAATTACCACTTTGCTGAAAGTATCAACCCGATTCTGAAAAGAATCGGGTTTTTCTTTGTCTTAAATTTTAAGATAAAAAAGTTATATAAAAATTATCATTAACAGCATGGTTGTTTTTAAAAATAATTATTTAAGTTTAAGAATAATTAACCAATGAAAACAATAGAACTACATAAAGGCAGCTTACTGGTTTCAGAACCTAATATTATAGGTGACGAATCTTTCTCTAGATCAGTAGTACTACTAACGGAATATGATGAAAACGGAATTGTTGGTTTTATTCTTAATAAACCATTACAGTTTACACTTAATGATTTAGTTCCAGAAATAGAATTAGAACTACCTGTTTTTCAAGGTGGTCCTGTAGAAATGGATAATTTATATTTCTTACATTCTATTCCCGATCTTATTCCCAACTCACATCTTATAGCAGATAATATTTATTGGGGGGGTGGTGATTTTCAACGGGTACATCAACTTATTAGTGAAAATAAGATCACAGGTGATGAAATTAAATTTTTCTTAGGATATTCTGGATGGCATAAAGATCAATTGTTACAAGAAATTAAAGAGCGATCTTGGGTTATAAAACCTAACACCTCATCAGAACTTATACTTTCTGATGAGATTCATGGATTGTGGAAGAAGGAAATGCTTGAATTAGGTGGTAGCTATGAGTTATGGTCTAATGCGCCAGAAAACCCTTCATATAACTAGTTGAAAAATTTATCATTAAAAATTTCTAACAATTCTGTTGCTAATTCTTTATTGAATTCTTTTTTTCTGTATTTATCGACGCTTTGAATTCCCTTAATAACATTTGTTGTAAAAATTTCATCAGCACGTTGTAATTCGAATGGTGACAGTGTTTCTTCAATAATTTCATAATCGAGCATGCGCTTTAATTGCTGTATGACTTGCTCTCTCATTAATCCGTTAAGACAACCATCTAAAACAGGCGGAGTTTTCACCTTATTACCCGTTCTTACAAAAACGTTACCAGAGATACCTTCAGTCACCATTTTTTTCTCATTAACCAGAAACATATCTTGATAATCATTATCAATTGCATATCGACCAGCAAGTACATTAACTATCTTATTGGTAGATTTTATTGTATTTAATAAACCAGATAGTACATAGTGGTCCTTAAATAATTCGGCTATTCGTTTTGTGTCATTTTGATAGACTCCATCCAGTTTTGTTGATTGAATACTATAATGTACGCCATTATCTAACGGTGCATAAAAGCCACCAGACTTGCGCCATACCGTAAACCTAACTCTTGCGTGTCCGGTATTAAGGCTGTTTTGACTTAGTAATTCAATAATTGAATCTTCAATAAACTCTGGTGTAAAAGATGCTGGAATATCCATTCTTAAAATGCGCATACCAGACATGAGTCTAAAATAATGAGCTTCATAAAGTAATGGTTTCCCATTAAAACATCTTATTGTCTCAAATATCCCATCTCCATAGAATGTTCCTCTATTGTCATATGCAATAGTAGCATAATTGCTAGATTTTAACTCACCGTCAATATTAACCATAAAAAAGCCCTGTTTAATTCAGGGCTCAAAATTAGGTATAGAAATTAGGTTTAACTAGAACCTAGTACTTTTTTTAACTCTCCTATTTGATTTTCCCAAAACATTTTTTGGTCTTCCACCTCATCTTCATCATCTCCAAAATCTGTAATCATTAAAGAAACATCCTTTGTAATCTCATCGACTTGAATACTCATTTCAAAATATTTTTTAGTATCCTCATCATAATCCCATTGAAAACGTGCTCTTTCTTCACTTACTCGTTTGATGATTTTTGCTTTTTCCTCAGATCCATCCCAGATAAATCTAAAGTACTCACCTCTACTATTTACATTATCTGCAAACCATTCTGACATTCCAGATGGTGTTGCGATGTATTGATACAATAATGCTGGTGAGACGTGAATAGGAAACTCCAGGTTAAATTTGATTGGTTCTTGCATGAGATAATTACTTTGATGGCAATATAGTAGATTAATCCTGAAAAGAAAAAATCAATTTCAGAAAAATATTAAGAGAATTAGATTTGGTTAGAATAAAGAAATAAGTATATATTTGCAGCCGCTTAGGCAAGTTTGCTTAACATGGCGTGGTAGCTCAGTTGGTTAGAGCGCAGCACTCATAATGCTGAGGTCGGCGGATCGTGCCCGCCCCACGCTACGAAAGTCCTCTTTTTAAAGAGGACTTTTTTATTTTCTAGTCGTTCCTCTTTCTAACAATGTAGTCTTTAAGGTGTGAATACGAGTAACTTGCACCTCATCCTTATTTTTCATCAAGTTCAAAATTCTAGTAAAGGTCTTTTTACCTAATTCTTTAGAATGTTGATCTACCACAGTTAATTGTGGATATGAATACTTTGCCATTGTACTATTAGAATAACAGATTATTTGTAATTCCTCTGGGACTTTAATATTTAATTCTTTTGCTTTATTGAGAGCCATTATCCCAGATCGTTGATCTAACGCTATTATCGCGTCGGTTTTCTTAGAACTGAGAGTTTCTTCCATCTTCTTCATAAAAACGTCGTCCTCATCCTCTAATACATACTCTAACATCAAATCTGGACAATTATCTACTTTTAATCTTATTCCTTGTTCTCTAAGTTGTCCAACACTTAATTTATTAATAGTAGATGCTACACATATACTACGATCTCCTTTTTTCTTTAAAAAGTCAACTAGCCTGGATCCAGAAGCGGCATCATCAACTATTATCTTATCACAATCTAAATCATCAATAACTCGATCAAACATGACTAACTTTAAGTTAGAGTTGAGAATTTCATTATAGTGTTCATATTGATTAAGCTCTTGTGTTTCCATAGAAGCAGCAATGATGAACCATCCACAGCCCCCCCATTAGAAAACATTTCTATATAATCCCTTTCCTTAATATAAGATTCATTAGAAATACAGATTACAATCTTATAATTGTGTTGAGAAGCCTCTTCTTCTATTCCCATCAATACTTGACCAAAAAAATCATTTACTATTTCTGGAAGTACTACAGCAATCGTTCTAGTCTCCCGATTTCGCAAAGATGCAGCTGCGGTATTAGGCCTATAACCCATTAATTTTGCGAGTTCCTTAACACGTGTTTTGGTATCTACACTGATCTCTGCACTGTCTTTCAATGCTTTAGATACTGTGGATGTAGATAATTGTAATTTCTCTGCAAGTACTTTTAAGGTAGGCTTTTGATTCATAGTAGTAGTTCTAAAAAGTAAAGATAGGTTTAAATCGTAATATTTTTAAAGAAACGCTTTCGCGAAAGCGCAAAGAACTAGCTCATGGTTTTTAAACATTTGTTAATTATATCGATTAAATACAATTAAAAAGGGTTGTTTGACGATTTTACAGATGAAATGCTAAATTATACTGACATACTACGTTAATTTTACCGCACCCGAAAATATTAATTGTAGACGATTATGAAAAATTTTACCTTCCTAAATTGTAAAAATCTCTTACTAAGTACTTTATTATTCTTTACTGCATTACTTTCTGTTGCACAGACAAGCGAGGTGATAGTAACTGTTAACTGGCCTGCCTGGTCTGGTGAAAATTATTTACGTGTATATGACCCTAGTGGTACTACACTATTAAATTTATGTAACCCTGCAAGTTGTTACTCTGGTGCAAATACTAGTTACAGCACATCTGTTAATATGGGCTGTTTAACTGATGCTAATAATTACAGCATTAGAATGTATGACAGATATGGAGATCAATGGAATGGTACAGGTGCAAATGTAACCATCACTTCTGGTGGTAATGTGGTACTAAATACAACGCATGGTGGTGGTTCTAGCTCTACTGCTAATTTTAATGTATATGGTGGTGGATCTGCTTGTGTATCGGGACCTCAAGAAATTGACATTTATGGTAATGGTGTTTTAATAGCTGATAATGACGCTTCCCCCAGATACTGTTGATGGAACTGACCTAGGTATCGTTGAAGGTAGTGGTACTTTAAGTTCTGTTTTTATTATTACCAATTCTGGTAGCAATACTTTGAACCTTACAGGGACTCCTAGAGTTAATATTACTGGTTTAAACGCAGCTGATTTTTCAATAACGACTCAACCTAATGCAACTATTGCCGGCGGTGCTACCGAAGATATTATGATTAACTTCAATAGAGCTACTACGGGAACTAGTAATGCTACCATTACAATCTTAAGTAATGATAGTAATGAAGCGACTTATAATTTTGATATTACAGCTCAATCTGTAGCTCCTCAATACACCATGTATTATGAGAATTTTGATAATGGCGCTGCTGGATGGACATCTAATAGTGGTTCTTTCAATTGGACGTTAGGTACTACGTTTGAAAAAGGTGAAGGAGATTACTGGTACACTGATAATTTTAATAATTACCCTAATAATGCAGAGGCTGTATTAACTAGTCCTTTAATATCAACAACGGGTTATACAAATTTAAAATTCTGGATTGATTTTAGAACTAACACTGCAGATACTGAAGATGGAATGCGTATCGAATATAGTGCAAATGGAGGAACAACTTGGGATACCTTGGGTGCAGTAGGTAGCGGTGATAACTGGTATAACGGTAATGACGCAGATGGAATTGCAAATAATGCTCATGCATGGGTAGGTGATAATTCTAACTTAGATTCTAGTCTTAGTAGATTTGAAGAAGCATCACACGAGTTACCTGCTACTTTATATAACAACCCATTAGTTAGGTTCAGAGTGAGATTTGAGTCTGATAACAACGGACAACGTGATGACGGTGTTTTAATTGATAATGTTATCATTACTGGTTCTCCTCTAGTCTTACCAATGGCTACTGATGGTCCAGCAGACGTAAGTGATAATTTAACTTTATGGTTAAGGTCTCAAGACATACCTCAGACCGATGGTAGTTTGCTTACTAACTGGAATGACATGGCAATAGGTAATGATGCTAGTGAGATTGCATCTAGTGCTCCTACTTTTGCTAACAATATTGATCAAAATATTAACTTCAATCCAACTGTAAACTTTGATCGCTCTCAACAACAACATATGAGAGGTAAAGGAGGATTTAACTCTAATGATTATTGGATTGTTGTGAGAAGCTCTATTAACATGACTAATTCTCTTGCGGGAGAAACAATGTTATTAGGTGCAAAATATGCTCCTATAAATCCCGCTAAAGATCCTTCTGGACTAGGTTGGGGGGGACCAGTATCTGCAAGATATACAAATGAGGTTCTAGCTCATAGTGTAGGTACCGTTTCTGAAAATGATGCCAATAGCGGTTATGGTCGTGCATTTTCTGATGCATCAAGAACTTTTGATGATGTACATATTATAAATGTAAAAAACAATCCTTCAAATAATCAAACAGAAATGTATTTGAATGGTCGTAAAATTGATAATGCTACTGGTCAAACAACAATTAGTAATCAAACCTTAAATTTTGAAGGTTTTACAAATAAGCCATTTTATCTAGGTGCTGGAAGATATCAATTAAATGGACTTCCTTTTGAAACTCACTTAAATGGTCAAATTACTGAAGTTTTTAGTTATAGAGATAAATTAAATGCTTCAGTACAACAACGTATCTATCTTACCTAGCAATCAAAAATGGTGTTTCACTTCACAACCCTACTAGTACTTTAGACGATCATAGAGCAGATTGGGATTATCTTAATAGTGATAATAACATTATATGGGATTATAGCTCAAATACAAATTATAACTATGATGTAGCTGCAATAGGTAGAGATGATGATTCTGATCTTAATCAAAAGCAATCTAAAAGTGAAAATTCTACTTCAATAGTAGCAATAGGTCTTGAAAAAGTTGAAGATTTAGGAACTGATAATAGTAACACTTTCCAAAACGATAAGGACTTCCTTGTATGGGGGACATAATGGACAGGACTTAAATGCTTATGCAACTGTTCTAGATTACGATTTAGGAATTGTAAATGCTGTTGAAACTAACATAACTAGAATAAATCGTATATGGAAAATTAATGAGGTTGCAACAAATGAGATTACTAAAACTGAGGTAAGAATATCAACATCTGATTTTAGTAGTTTACCAGCACTTACTGCTGACAGTAAATATGTTTTAATCGTCGCAGACGACGAAAACTTTACAACTAATCTAGAAACAGCATTCTTTAAAGAAGATGGTTCTTACCAACGTGCAAAATATGATTTTGATGGTACCAAGTTCTTTACTATCGGTATTACTTATGTAAAGCAAGAAGAGCGCAGTATCTCATTTGATGGTATAGATGATCATATTGAAATTCCAGAATCTGATGGATTAGGTGGTCGTTTTACTTGTTCGGTTTGGATATATAGTGAAGGAGCTAATAGTACTAGCTCTAATAAGACCATTGTTGCAAAAAGAACAGGGAATTCTGGATTCCAAATGTATTTAAGACCCGATAATAGAGTTGCTGTATGGTGGAACAATAGCAGTGCACAAGAAATTATCTCAAACACATCAGTAGCAGATAATGCATGGAGACATATCGCTGTAACTTATAATGGATCTGATGTTACTTTATACATAGATGGTGTGATTGATAACACAGCCTCGCTAGTGCCTCCAACTGCAGATTCAAATACTTTGAGCATCGGTGCACGATTTGAAGACGAAAGTAATGTTATAGAGCACTGGAAAGGTGAACTAGACGAAATTAGAATGTGGAACATTCCTCTATCTACAGATCAAATTAGATTTATAATGAATCAAGAACTGGAGAATAATTCTGATTTAGTAAATGGAACTATCATACCTTATACAGTTTCTAAAAATGAAATTGCCTCATTAGACTGGGATGAGCTTAATGCTTACTATAGTATGAATAGCTTTATCGGTACAGCTCTTAACGATGAGTCTGTAAATGAAGGGTATGGTCGTATGGCAAACGAAAACTTTTTTGAACTTAAAAGTCAGACTGCTCCACTTCCTTATGAATCAAACGGAAATGGAACATGGGAAGATCAAAGCTCTTGGGAAAATGGTAATAAGCAATTTACTCCTGGTAGTTACAGAAATATAGATGGCGCTACAGTAAAAATCGATTGGAATATTGTTAGATCTAACCATGACCTTGATATTTTAAATACAGATGTTGCATTATTAGGATTAATGTCACAATCTGGACAGATTAATGTAGATAATGATCATGGACTTACCATTACACATTATTTGGAATTAGACGGTATAATTGATTTAAAAGGTGAATCTCAATTAATACAGACCGAGGACAGTGACCTAGTTGCTACTAGTGCCGGTCATCTAGAAAGAGATCAACAAGGAACTGCAGATAAATTCAACTACAACTACTGGACATCACCGGTAAGTAGAATCAGCAATACTACTAACAATGACGGTTTCAGCATTGCTGGTGTTTTAAAAGATGGTACTTATGTTAATAATCCTCGTGACTTAAACTTTACAAGTTATAATACACGTGACGGCGCTGCAGGAACCGCTAGTACCGCAGCAACTATATCATCAAGATGGTTATATAAGTATGGAAATCAAACAGGTGGTCAGTATTCAAACTGGCAACTAGTTGATCAAAACACTAATCTTAGTCCTGGCGAAGGATGGACTATGAAAGGTACCGGTGCTGGTGTAACTGGAGACGAGCAAAACTATGTGTTTGTAGGAAAGCCTAATAATGGTGATATCGATTTACCTATTAATAATGGTAACGATTACCTAGTCGGTAATCCTTATCCTAGTGCACTAGATGCCCACGAGTTTATTAATGATAATCCTAACATTGATGGTACAGTTTACTTCTGGGAACATTGGGGTGGTAACTCTCACCAGTTACAACAATATCAAGGTGGATATGCAATGTATAATCTTTCTGGTGGTTTAGGTAACGCAACCTATGGTACCTCTCACCCATCTATTAATCAAGGTGGAATTGCAACAAAAGAACCAGGACGTTTTATTCCTGTTGCTCAAGGATTCTTCGTTTCAGGAATATCTGATGGTACGGTAAAATTCCGTAATGATCAACGTCAGTTTGTAAAAGAGTCTTCTGGTAATAGCATCTTTGTGGCAGCACCTGGAAGTAATGCAAACAGTAATCCATATTCAGGATACAACACACAAGGTGATATGAGACCTAAATTTAGATTTGGCTTTGATTCTCCTAGTGTTATACACAGACAGTTATTATTAACGATAGATCCTAACGCTAGTACAGCATTTGATAGAGGTTTTGATGGCTATCAATATGACACACAGACTGATGATATGTCTTTTAAAATAGGTAGCAACAGTTTGAATATTCAAGGTATTGATCAAATTACACAAAGCACTATTTTACCTTTAAATGTTAAGATTGGTACTACAGGAGTCATTACCATTAAAATAGATGAATTAGAGAATGTAGATCCTACTCAAGGTATATACCTTAAAGATGGTGTTACTAACACTTACCATGATTTAAGAGCTAGTGATTACACTAGTCCACAATTATGGGCAGGTAATTATAATGACAGATTTTTTATCGTCTTTGATAACCCTACAACACTTAGTAACAATGATGTAGTTATAAATGAAGATGATCTAATTATTTACACTCCTCAAGGAATGCAAAGCCTTAACATTAAAAAAGGTGTAGAAATGACTATCGACTCTATCACCTTAACTAATATGTTAGGACAACAAGTTAAGACTTGGACTGTATCAGATCAAAACGGAATCATAACTGTACCTACAGATCAAATCGCAAGCGGTAATTATATAGTTTCAATGTTAACTAACTACGGTGCTCAATCTAGAAAAGTAATTATCCAGTAAACTCAACTCAATCAAAAAATATCAGGATTCAAACCATGATTAGTTTGAATCCTGATATTTATTATGTCACGCTTTCGCGAAAGCGTATATCCATAAATCTCCCCATACTTAGGACCAATCAATATGAAACTTAATTTACTCTCTCTACTATTCTTCTTTTTAACCACAGGAGTTTTTATTTCTAATGCGCAACAAAATAGCGTGTCAATAGACATTAACTGGCCTAGCTGGTCAGGTGATAATCGAATTGAAATATTTGACCCTAGCAATAACCTGGTCGCAACTTATTGTGATCCAGCACGATGTTTTACAGGTACAAATGGTAATTATTCTACGACTGTATCATTAGGTTGTTTACCTGTTGCAAACAACTATAGGGTCGTTTTAAGTGATTCCTTTGGTGATGGATGGAATGGTGGTGGAAATATTGTCATTAATATAGGCACAGCAAATTCATATGTATTTGCATTAGGTGCAGGAAATAGCTCTACAGAGAGTTTTAATGTTACTGGTAGTAATCTTTCCTGTAATACACCAGACATTTCTATCACCGCAAATAATATTGAAATAGCTGACGGAGCTACCGGAACAAGTACAGCTAACAATACAGATTTTGGAACTGCAGAAGGTCCTGAAAGAATCTATCAACGATTTACCATTAATAATTTAGGCGGTCAAGAGTTGATAATGTCTGGTAGCAATCCAGTGACTTTCATTGGTACTGGTGGCGCATATTATGATGTTGTAGAACAACCTACTGGTATTATACCTGGTGGTGGAAGTGTAAGCTTTTTCGCTTACGTTTCACGACCTACACCTGGTACAAGTTCTGCAAACTGTACTATAAGTTCTAACGATCCAGATGAACCTTCTTATACATTTGAAGTAACCTCAATCTCTACAGCAAGGAAAAGTGCTTTTTTCTATGAGAACTTTGATTCTGGAGCTAATGGATGGACTAGTACTGGAACAAATCTTAATTGGACTTTAGGCACCACTTTTGAAAATGGTGAAGGACTATATTTCTATACTGATAACTTTAATAATTATCCACGTAATGCGAGAGCTACTTTAGAGAGTCCTACAATTTCTACTCTGGGCTATACAGATATTGAATTTCAATTAGACTTTAGAACTAATACTAATGATGCAAATGATGGTATGCGTGTGGAATACAGTGCTAACAACGGTATCACTTGGAATATTTTAGGTGCGCAAAACTCTGGTGTCAACTGGTATAACGGTAATAATGTTGATGCACTTTCTAATAATTCACATGGTTGGGTAGGTGATAATTCCACTCTAGGTACTGCAGACAGCAGATTTGAAAACGCTTCAAATGAATTACCTGCTATACTTAATAACAATGCGTTAGTAAAATTCAGAATCGTATTTGCATCAGATGGTGATAACACTAGAGATGATGGGGGGGTTCTAATAGATAATATAATTTTAAGAGGTATACCTAATATTGCACCTTTTGCACCAGACGGTCCTGCAAATGTAAGTGATGATTTGACCTTATGGCTTAGAGCATCAGACATCGCAAGTACAGATGGAACACAAGTTATCAATTGGGAAGATATAGCATTAGATAACGATGCTAAAGAAGCCGCTACAAACGCTCCTTATTATGTTAATAATGTCAGCAAGAATGTCAACTTTAATCCTGCAGTAGATTTTGACAGAGCAGCACAACAACATATGAAAGGTAAAGCTGGATTTAATTCTAATGATTACTGGATTGTTGTAAAGTCTACTCTAGATATTAGTAATTCAAATGCTGGAGAAACAATGCTTTTAAGTGCTAAAGTATCTTCAGAAAATCCGGCAAAAGATCCATCTGGTCTAGGTTGGGGGACCCGTATCTGCAAGATATAATGATGAAGTTTTAGCGCATAGCGTTGCGACTGTTCCAAAGGATTTAGAAAATAACTATTTAAGTATGGTAGAGCATACAGTGATCCTACTAGAACCTTCAACGATGTTAATATTATTAATGTTAAAAATGATCCTTTAAACAATACCTCAGAAATATATATTAATGGGAGAAAAGTAGATAACGCTAATGGATTTACTTCAGAAAGTGGTGAAACATTACTTTTTAATGGATTTTTGGATAAGCCTTATTATCTAGGTGCAGGAAGGTATCAATTAAACGGTTTACCATTTGAAACTCACCTTAATGGACAAATAACTGAAGTTTTTAGCTACTCTGATCGATTATTAGTGAGTGAGCAACAAAAAGTTTATTCGTACCTCGCTATCAAAAACGGAATATCATTACATCAAGCTGCCAGTGCGTTAGATGATCATCAAGCTGATTGGGATTATGTAGATTCTGATGAAAATCTTATATGGGATTACAGTTCAAACACCACTTATAATTATGATGTGGCAGCCATAGGAAGAGATGATAATTCTGAGTTGAATCAGAAACAATCTAAAAGTGAAAATTCTACTTCCATAATCGCTATAGGACTAGGTGATGTTGAAGATATAGGAACTGATAATTTAAATACTTTCGGAACTGATAAAGAGTTTTTGATTTGGGGGGGACATAATGGTGGTGATACAGACACAAGCCCTACTCCTATTGCATATCAAGTTGGTTTAACAAACACAGTAACAACCACTACAGATAAAATGAATCGTGTTTGGAAAATATCAGAAGTAAATTCAGATATTCCTACCGTAGAAATAAGAGTTCATAAAAATGATTTAACTGGTCTGCCAGCTGTTACTGCAAACATGGAATATGTTCTACTTGTTGCAGATGATGAAAACTTCAGTACTAATTTTAAAACACTTTTCTTTGAAGAAGATGGTGATTACTATAGAGTTAAATATGACTTTAATGGAGTAGAGTTTTTTAGTTTAGGAACAGCATCTATAGTCTATACATCTAGAGGTTTAGAATTTGATGGTACTGATGATCATTTAAATGTTGAAAAAGGTGTTGATTTAAATAACAACTTTACAATTTCTGCTTGGGTAAACAGTTATGGCGATAATGATCGTAATAATGCAAAAACTATTTTGTCAAAAAGGCAAGGCAATTCTGGTTACCACTTCTATTTAAATAGATCTAACAAATTAATAATGTGGTGGAATAATGGTTCTAACCAAAGTTTAACTAGTAATACTGCCTTAACAGATAACGTATGGAGGCATGTCGCTGTAACCTATGATGGTACTTTAAAACTTTATATTGACGGTGTTCTAGACAAAGAAATAACTAAAACAGCTCCTATTGCAAATTCAAACTTGTTCAGTATAGGAGCTCGTAGAAATAATAACGGCTCATTAAATAATGAATGGAAAGGTGGACTGGACGAATTGAGAATATGGAATCAATCTCTGACTGAATCACAAATAAGATATATCATGAATCAAGAAATTCAAGATATATCTAATCAAGTAGAAGGTGAAATTATACCGACTACAGTTACAAAAAATGAAGTTGTCTCTATTGATTGGAACAAGTTGACTGCTTACTATGATTTAAATAGTTATATAGGTACAGCACTCAACGACAATTCTATCAATAAAGGATATGCTCAAGTATATGATAGAGATCGTTTCTCAATGGATCTGCAAAAGGCTCCACTACCCTACATATCTACTTCTAACAATGATTGGGAAGATATAAATGCATGGGAAAATGGAACTGAACTTTATACTCCTGGTAGTTTTAGGAATATTAACGGTGCTACAGTTAAAATAGATTGGAACATCGTAAAAACTAATCATCTATTAGATATCAATAACACAGATGTAACTTTACTAGGTCTTATGGTGGAGTCAGATCAAATTAATGTCAATAATGACCATGGTCTTACAGTAACACATCATCTCTTGTTAGATGGCACGATTGATCTAAAAGGAGAATCACAATTAGTTCAAAATACCGATAGCGATTTAGTAGCTACCAGTACGGGAAAAATAGAAAGAGATCAACAAGGAACTTCAGATCAATATAATTACAACTATTGGTCTTCTCCTGTAAGCTTGATAAACGGTAGTAATATCAATACAAATTTTACAATTAATGATGTGCTCAAAGATGGTACTTTAGTTGATACTCCTAGAAATCTTAATTGGACTTCGACTGCTGTTAGAGATGGATCTCCAGGAAATGCTACTACCGCTGCAACTATATCTGGAAGATGGCTTTATAAGTATACTAATCTTCTTGCAGGACAATATTCAAATTGGACCTATTTAGGCTCTAATGGTAGTTTAAAAGCCGGAGAAGGATGGACAATGAAAGGTACTGGTGCTTCCTCTAGCAACCAAAACTATGTCTTTGTTGGAAAACCTAATAATGGTGACATCAATTTAAATGTATTTGATGGAAATAGTTATCTAGTAGGTAACCCATATCCTAGTGCATTGGATGCACATGAATTTATCAATGATAATCCTGATTTAGATGGTACTATATATTTATGGGAACATTGGGGGCGGAAACTCACATCAACTACAACAGTATCATGGTGGTTATGCGATGTATAATCTGTCAGGTGGATAGGTAATGCAACAATTGGAACATCACATCCATCTGTTAATCAAGGTGGTATTGCCGTAAAACAACCAGAAAGATTTATTCCTGTTGCGCAAGGTTTCTTTGTTACAGGTATTGCAAATGGTAGTGTACGTTTTAGAAATGATCAAAGACAATTTGTAACTGAAGCTTCTGGAAATAGCATTTTTG
The DNA here is from genome assembly GCF_000755285.1 of Nonlabens ulvanivorans. Lineage (GTDB taxonomy): Bacteria > Bacteroidota > Bacteroidia > Flavobacteriales > Flavobacteriaceae > Nonlabens > Nonlabens ulvanivorans_A. Next base: position 217,327 of record NZ_BBMK01000004.1, read on the forward strand.
TAGCGGCACCAGGTAGTAATGCAAACAGCAATCCCTTTTCAGATTATAATACGTCTACAGATTTAAGACCTAAGTTTAGGTTCGGTTTTGATTCTCCTAATCTTATTCATAGACAACTATTATTGACTGTAGATCCTAATGCTAGTACAGCTTTTGATAGAGCTTTTGATGGCTATCAATATGACTCTCAAATTGACGACATGGCATTTGACTTAAATAGTGAATATTTAAATATTCAGGCTATTGATCAAGTGGACATAACGTCTATCATTCCATTACATATTAAATTAGGAACTGCAGGACCAATTTCAATTAAAATTGATAAGCTAGAAAATGTAGATCCTTCACTTGATATTTATCTTAAAGATGCATTTAATAATACCTTTCACAATTTAAGAAACGCTAGTTATGTGAGTGATCCACTCGCGGTAGGTGATTATAACAATAGATTCTTTATTGTATTTAACGACCCTACGACACTCAGTAATGATAGTAATCAACTGTCTGAAAATGATATTATTCTTTTCACACCTTCAGGACAAGATGTTTTACACATTAAGAAAGGAATTCAAATGGATATCGATACAGTAACCTTAACTAATATGTTAGGTCAACAAATTAAAACTTGGAATGTAGAGGAACAACAAGGAATTATCAAAATACCAGTAGAACAGATAGCTACCGGTAACTACATAGTAACTATGCAAACTAGTTATGGCACGCAAACAAGGAAGGTAATTATAAAGTAATCGGGACTTTATAATTCCACAAGAAAGCCCTAACTGGTGAAACAGTTAGGGCTTTTCTTTTCTCTAATATGTTAATGATTAATAATATCTAATCATTATGCTTTGGGAATATCTTTTAAAATCTCAAGTAAGTACTTCCAGAATTTCTGAACAGACGGAATCTCTACATGCTCATCTGGACTATGCGCTCCTCTAATATTAGGCCCAAAAGAAACCATATCTAATCCAGGATAACGTTCTCCTAAAATACCACATTCTAGTCCAGCATGACATGCCACTACTCTAGGAGAATGATTAAACAAAGTCTCGTACTTTGCTTTAGCAATTTCTAAAATGGCACTATCAGTATTAGGCTGCCATCCCGGATAATCTCCAGAAAGTAAGACACTCATCCCTGCTAGTTTCATTACACCACTTATTGATGATGCTAGATCTGTTTTAGAACTATCTACTGATGAACGTGTTAAACATGCTATCTGTAACTCTCCATTTTCTAATATTACACGTGCAAGATTATTAGAAGTCTCAACTAAATCTGCAATATCTGGACTCATACGGTAAACACCATTATGAATACCTAATAAAGTAAATACTAGATAACTACTATCAACTGCATTTAAAACCAGTTTTGCGGCAGTAGTATCTGTTAAAGAAATCTCTAGCTTTGCTTCTAGCGATTTATACTCATCGTGGATAGCCGCTTTACAACGGTTAAATTTATCCATTAGCTCATCAGTTTTCTTAAAGCTGATAATTGCATTTGCCTCACGCGGTATCGCATTACGCAAGCTACCACCATGAATACTTTCTATATGAACATCTCCTGCCTTTTGCATAGCATCTAGCAAGCGAGTCATCATTTTATTGGCATTTCCCAGCCCTTTAATGATATCCATACCACTATGACCACCATTAAGACCTTTAACGGTAAGAACTGCAGTAGTATAATCTACCGGTATATGTTCTAACTCATACTTTTTAGTTGCTGTAATGTCAACACCACCAGCACAACCTATATCAATTTCATCATCTTCCTCAGTATCTAGATTTAAAAGAATGGTACCTGATAAGATAGTCTTATCCAGTTCTTTTGCACCTGTCATACCAGTTTCTTCATCAATAGTAAATAATGCCTCAATCGCAGGATGTGCAATATTATTAGAAGATAACACAGACATTATTGCCGCTACTCCTATTCCATTATCTGCGCCTAGTGTTGTACCATGGGCAGCTATAATTTCTCCATCCACATACATATCAATACCTTGAGTAAGGAAATCAAAATCTGTGTCATTATTTTTTTGATGCACCATGTCTATATGTGACTGCATGATAATCGTTTTACGATCTTCCATTCCTGAACTGGCAGGTTTTTTAATAATAACATTACCTATCGCATCTTCTAGCACCTCAAGCCCTAACTTTTTACCAAAATCTACCATGAAGGCGCGTACACGTTCTTCCTTTTTTGAAGGTCGTGGTACGGCATTTAAATCTGCAAAATGATTCCAAAGCACCTGTGGTTCCTGCTTTCTTACTTCTTCTGACATAGCTTCTTTTATTTGAAACGCTAAGATAAGATAGCATGACGGCTCTACCATTTGAAAGCAACTTTTTTTCCTAACAATTCCTATATTGCCATCATGAATTTAAATAGAAATATTCTTCTTGCTTTGATTGCTAGTTTAACACTAGGTCTAGCTCCTTTTAGCCCAGAACCTCATATCTGGGGAAAATTGAAATGGATCGCAGGTGGCGGCGATGGCATGAAATTAATGGATTATTGGGATACCTTCATGCATGGTGCACCATGGCTTTTACTTATTTACTTTGTTTTTCTTTTCGTCGTGAGAAGTTTCAAAAAAGCTACAGACGCTTAAAAGCTTTATAATACCATTACTCATTTTGCATTCTTACGTTATTAATAAGGTCACCTATATGTGTTCTTAACGATAAAATCGTGTCGCCCTATATTTTATGATTTACGCTTTCGCGAAAGCGTGATTAAAAAGACATTTCAAATGACAGTTTTACAACATTAGTGACATCGTGTCACTATCACTGTCATGGCACAAACATTGACTTAAGGAAAGTGTAAATAAATTGAACATTAAAATTAAAATACATTTATAATGAGTAAAATAATCGGAATAGACTTAGGGACGACAAACAGCTGTGTTTCTGTAATGGAAGGAAGCGAGCCTGTAGTAATTCCTAATGCTGAAGGAAAACGTACGACTCCATCTGTGATTGCCTTTGTTGAAGGTGGCGAGATTAAAGTAGGTGATCCTGCAAAAAGACAAGCGGTAACTAACCCTACTAAAACGGTTGCATCTATCAAACGTTTTATGGGTAACAGATTCAGCGAGGTTTCTAAAGAAGCTGGACGTGTGCCTTATAAGGTAGTAAAAGGAGATAACGATACACCACGTGTGGATATCGATGGTCGTCTTTATACACCTCAAGAATTAAGTGCTATGATTCTTCAAAAAATGAAGAAAACAGCAGAAGATTACCTAGGAACTGAAGTAACTGGTGCAGTAATCACAGTACCTGCTTACTTTAACGATTCTCAACGTCAAGCGACTAAAGAAGCTGGTGAGATCGCAGGTCTTAAAGTAGAACGTATCATTAATGAGCCTACTGCTGCTGCACTAGCTTATGGAATGGACAAGAAAGACACAGATCAGAAGATTGTGGTATTTGATTTTGGTGGTGGAACACATGATGTTTCTATCCTAGAATTAGGTGATGGTGTATTTGAAGTACTAGCTACAGATGGTGATACTCACTTAGGTGGTGATGATGTAGATCAAAAAATCATCGACTGGTTAGCAGATGACTTTATGGCTGCAGAAGCTATGGACTTGCGTAAAGATCCTATGGCATTACAACGTCTTAAAGAAGCTGCTGAAAAAGCAAAAATTGAGCTTTCTTCTAGCGCACAGACTGAAATTAACTTACCATATGTAACGGCTACTGCTAGTGGACCTAAGCACCTTGTAAAAACACTTACAAAATCTGCATTTGAGAAATTAATTTCTGACCTAGTAAAAAGAACCATCGAGCCATGTCAGACAGCATTAAAAAATGCAGGTCTTTCAACTGGTGATATTGATGAGATCATATTAGTAGGTGGATCAACACGTATTCCTGCTGTACAGGAAGCTGTTGAGAAATTCTTTGGTAAAACTCCATCAAAAGGTGTGAATCCTGATGAGGTTGTAGCAATTGGTGCTGCAATTCAAGGTGGTGTTTTAACAGGTGATGTAAAAGACGTTCTTTTACTAGATGTTACTCCGCTTTCTTTAGGTATTGAAACTATGGGTGGTGTCATGACTAAATTAATTGAGTCTAACACAACAATCCCTACTAAAAAGTCACAAGTATTCTCTACAGCGGCAGACAATCAACCTAGTGTTGAGATTCACGTAATTCAAGGAGAACGTTCTATGGCTGCAGATAACAAAACGATAGGTCGTTTCCATTTATCTGACATTCCACCAGCACGTCGTGGTACTCCACAAATTGAAGTAACTTTTGATATCGATGCAAATGGAATTATCAAGGTAAGTGCTGAAGATAAAGCGACTGGTAAGAAACAAGATATCCGTATCGAGGCTTCTAGTGGATTATCTGAAGAAGAAATCGAGCAAATGAAACAAGATGCTGCTGCAAATGCTGATGCTGATGCAAAGGCAAAAGAAACAGCTGATAAGTTGAACGCTGCAGATCAAATGATTTTCCAGACGGAGCAACAGTTAGAAGAATTTGGTGATAAGTTACCAGAAGACAAAAAAGCACCAATTACTGAGGCGCTTACTGAGTTGAAAGCAGCTTATGAAACCAGAGACATCGCAGTGATCGATCCTGCTCTAGAAAAACTAAATACAGTTTGGACAGCAGCAAGTGAAGAAATGTACAAAGCTCAAGCCGAAGGTGGACAACCTGGTGCAGATGCTAGTGCTGATCAAGCTGCAGACAACACAAGTGATGTTGAAGATGTAGATTTTGAAGAAGTGAAGTAAGCTTCGCCTATTGAGTTTACAGTAGTAATTACTGTAGATAGTAATATTATGAATCCCTAAACCGTTGGTTTAGGGATTTTTTGTTGTGGATATTTGCTTGCGCGAAAAGATTCTCTCTAAAAAGGTCAGTTTGAGCCCAGACCACCTACAAAAAAACGAGTTCGAGAACGGCATATTAAAGAAAGTAATCTTGTCAAATAGGATATAAAACCATTTACCGGTTCTAATGCTCAACCTCTAAATTATAAAAAGTAACTTGCTCAAAATCTGATGAACTCAGTACTGTTTTGTTACCAGAATAAACTCCTGCTTTAAAATACAACCAGTCGTTTGCAAAGCCACTTCTGGTCATGTCTACTTCTTTAGAAGCGATATTTTTCCCTTCATCATCATAGAGATCTACTTTTAGAGAATTGCCTTTTGCCTCAATTTTATATGAGAACTCTTCATTAAGCGCTATTCCATTACTAGGACTACTTGCTCCATTATATTTTCCGACAGCACTACCCTTTTCATCTACATAGTTACCTATCATATTAATATATAATTCTTGAGAATAGCGAGGCTCGTGCGCAAAGTAGATAGCTCCTTTTCTATGATCAGGTTGTTTGTGATAATACAAACGTATAGGTTCATCATCACTCGCGTGAATTTGCCCTATTATTATCCTACCTACTTGTTCGTTGCTGCTAGAAGTCTCAGTAACACGATTAACTTTTAAAGTTGCTTTTAAAACACCATCAATCGCTCCAGCCTTTTCTTGATTCTCAATCGTTGATGAACTAAATACCCAATTGTTACCTGTGATTCCTTTAGTGTTTATCCTGGAATTATTTCCTCGCAACATTTCGCGTAGTTCTACTCTTGAATAAGTGGAGTTTTGTGTCGTCCCAGCACCTTTAGGATAATTTTTGAAAACCATTCCACCATCTTTTGGGTCTGTGTAAAACTGATTTTTAAGTGTAAATCCATTATTTATTTCTTCAACCGTTTTTTCTTTTCCAGAAGACAATGTGATTTTCCAATGAGATAAATCAAAGTTCTCAGCAGGTGTAAAATTAGGATCTAATTTATAAGATGTTGAAGTACCTTGAATGGTGTTCTTATGAGCTGAGCAGGCGTAAACAAAAGCAACAATTAAAAGTGATAATATGATGTATATCAGATGCTTTTTAAAAGAATAATCCATCGTTAATTTCATGAGCTTGTAAATTACTTAAATTGGTTGACCAATTTAACGAACCAAATATAGGTGATTAAATAAATAATAAAAGAATTTCATTTTCATTATCAATTTTATATTGGTTGTACAATAGGCAGGAACAAGCTTAAAGTTTTATATTTAAACTTTGATTTTACTCCATGAAAAACATCACCACAACCCTACTTCTACTTTTATTTTTCCAATTAAGTACCGCGCAGAATGAAACGGTCAACTTGATGAAGAAAAAAGCTTATGAATTAATTGAAGATATCAGTGATCGAGAAGCTTTTGGTTTATCGACTTATAAAAGCCATATGGTTTCTCTAATTCTTTTAAATAAAGCTGCAGACTCACCAGATTTATTAATGTCTGATGAGGATAAAGAAATTATAAAAGCAGTGAGTAGAACTCGATATGCAGAACTACTTAAAGAAGACCACGATGGCATAAGAGACGCGGCACAAAAACTCAATATCAATTGGAAGAAAGTTGAATATGTGGATTTGCTCTATAAAACACGAGCGATATTCAAATTAGGACAGCCAGGTTATGAAGGCTTATTAATTTTTAAAGATAAATCTCAAAAGGATGTACTCTTCACGTTGCATGTAGACTTTATCATGTTGGGTACAGAGCCATACATCATTGAAATGGTGGATTTAAAAAAGGAAGATAAATAATTAACACATTTACTTAGATGAGTAATGCCATCATAATTGCAATTACAATGGTGGTTACTCTTGCCATTGTGATTTTCTTCTTCTACTATTTATCAATAATAAAAAAGAGAGACGCTAAAACTATAGATGCTGACTGGCATCATTTTCAAAATGCTGTGAAGCATCATCGTATTCAAGCGATAGAGAAATATGGAACTCAACTAATATGGAATGAGCACATAACGGTAGAACAAGTAAAAGAAATGTCTACAGTGATGAAAAAGCTAGAAAAAAGCCATCCAGAATTGAATGAACTTAAACTATTGATTTATAATAAGCGTAAAGATTGGAGTAAAAAATATCCTAAACATTATGGCGGTAATCCTTACATGTAAAGATGCTCGAGTATTTAATTTGTTTTACTAGTAAAGTAGACGTTTTTTAAAGTTCTTAAGGTTTGTTTAAAATACCTTTTCGCGTAAGCGAACTGTATAAATCGCTTTACCTTTACCTTATAAATAAATAACGTGGCGAGAAGAGCACCAGCATCCATAAAAGAACAAAGTAAAAAGGGAAAAACGTTCTCTTTCAGCGCATTAAAGACCTTACCAAGGTTTTTTAAAGAAATATGGCGTGCCAGTCCTAAATTATTTGTGACCAATTTTGTGGCAAGATTGCTTACGGCTATTAGTCCTGTAGCACTTTTGTGGGTCGGTAAATTAATCATCGATGAGGTGATTTTACAAATCTCACTGGATCAACAAGACCTGACGCAATTATGGACCTATGTAGGTATTGAACTAGGAATAGCCATTATAGCTGATTTATTGAATCGATTGATCAATTTAACGGACGGACTTATAGGTGATCTATATTCTAATGCTTCTTCAGAAAAAATCATTAGAAAAACTAATGAACTCACTCTAGAACAATTAGAAGATCCAGATTTTTATGATAAACTAGAGCGCGCAAGACAACAAACTAGTGGTCGTGTAGGATTGATGAGCGCCTCGTTAAGTCAGATACAAAGTATTATCTCTATAGGATCGTTAATTGCTGGTTTAATTTACTTTGAGCCGTTATTGATCATTTTGTTAGTATTAAGTATCATACCATCATTCATAAATGAGGCAAAATACAGCTCTCACCGCTACTCTGTGGCACGTAGCTGGACGGCAGAACGTCGTGAACTGGACTATCTAAGGTTTATTGGTGCAAATAATCAAACGGCCAAAGAGGTCAAGCTTTTTGGGCTAACCGATTATATCGCTGCACGATTTAGAAAATTATCTGGTGATTATTATGAGATCAATAAAAAGCTATCCTTAAAGCAAAGCATTTATGGCTCTCTATTTAATGTATTGGGAATATTATCTTATTATGGAGCTTATATTTTTATCATTTTTAAAGTGATTTCAGGTACCTTAAGTATTGGTGAATTAACGTTCTTATCTGGTTCGTTTAATAGACTGCGCAATAATTTACAAGGCTTCTTTTCAAGATTTACAGCCATTTCAGAAAGCTCCTTATATCTGAGAGATTATTTTGATTTTCTAGATATTGAGGTCACTGATGAGGCGACTGTCTACACTCCTATTCCTGCAGAAATAAAAGAAGGTTTTGAAATCAGAAACGTTCATTTTGGATATGCAGGTAGTGACCTAGAAGTCCTTAAAGGCATCAATTTTAAAATTAGAGCTGGAGAGAAAATTGCTTTTGTGGGACAAAATGGTGCTGGAAAAACTACCTTGATCAAATTGATTTTACGTTTTTATGAACCTACAAAAGGTGAAATTTTACTAGACGGAATCAACATCTCTAAGTTCAATAAACAAGAGTATAGAAAAACGTTTTGGAGTCATATTTCAAGATTTTTTTAAGTATGAATTCAGCTTACGCGAAAACATTGCTGTTGGAAACATAGATGAATTAACTAACGACCCGATGATACACGACGCAGCAGATCGCAGTCTCGCTAACCAAGTAGTCGAAGTTATGAAAGACGGAATCGATCAACAATTAGGTAGACGATTTGCAAAAGGGCAAGAACTAAGTGGTGGACAATGGCAAAAAGTAGCGCTTGCTAGAGCATATATGAAAGATGCAGATGTGATTGTACTCGATGAACCTACTAGCGCACTAGATGCACAAGCAGAATATGACGTATTTGAACGTTTTATAGGACTTACTAAAGGAAAAACTAGTATTATCATCTCACATAGATTTTCTACTGTAAGAATGGCAGACCGCATATTAGTGCTTGAAGATGGTACTGTGGCAGAAATAGGTACGCATGAAGAACTTATGTCAAAGCCTAAATTATATGAGAAGCTATTTAATTTACAAGCAGCAGGCTATCAATAAAAGTACTCTACAAAAATGAACGAATTAGCACAACTAGGTAAACGTCGAACAATTTTAATATCTATTAGTATTCTGCTAGTTTCTCTTCATACCATATATTTCTATCAATCTGCCTTACCAGAAATCGATACTTCAAAACTGATACAGCAAGGTATAAGGTTTATACTGACTGTGGTTTTATTAATATTTGTATTTCAAGCTAAACAATGGGCCAGAATTATCGCTATTGTTCTTTTTTCTTTGGCACTATTAGCTGCTACCATCGGACTTGTAGCTTTATCCGGTGCTTTTGTAAATAAAATTCCAATGCTAGTTATGATATTCATTTATGCTATGGCGATTTATCATTTAGGATTTTCTGAAAGTTACAAGGCTTATTTTCAATCTCAAAACTCAAAAATCGAATAGTTTGATCCTTGTAAATTATTCACAAATGATTAATATATAGCAGGCTGTTAGAACGATTCAAAATCTATAATTTAGCCATATATAAGGAGCGATTTAAACAATAAATAAGCTAAATACAAATTGTTTCATTAGTTACAGTTTTTTAAACATACATACTTTAAAACCAAATACATGCAAGATTTAAAAGGAAAAAAAGCAATAATTACAGGTGGTAGTCGTGGACTAGGAAAAGCAACTGCAATTGCATTTGCAAATGAAGGGATAGATGTTGCTATCACTGGTAGAAATGAAGATGCTCTTAAGGCTACTGTTTCTGAACTAGAACAGTTAGGAGTTAAAGCTACTTATGCCACATTTGATGTAGGCAATTATGAAGAAGTACAAGTTGGTATAAAATCGTTGATAGACACTTTAGGTTCTATAGATATATTAGTGAATAATGCCGGTATTGCAGCTTTTGGTACATTAAACGATATGCCTGTAGATCAATGGAGTCAGATTATACAAACTAATGTCATGGGTATGTATTATGTGACTAAAGAAGTATTACCACATCTTATTGAACAAAACCATGGAGAAATTATTAATGTATCTTCTACAGCAGGATTGAATGGTAATGCTAGCACATCAGCATATTCTGCATCAAAATTTGCTGTAATCGGAATGTCAGAATCGTTAATGAAAGAAGTACGCAAGAATAACATTAGAGTATGTACTCTTACGCCTAGCACTATTGCATCTGATATGTCTATTGATTTAGGTATTGCTAGTAAAGACTCAGAAGACAGTGTTTTACAACCAGAAGATTTTGCAGAACTAATTGTTGCAGGACTTAAATTACCTAAAAGAGCGATGCTTAAAAGCGCTGCTTTATGGTCGACAAACCCATAGTAGTATTTTAAATCATTTCATAATGTCCACAACTCATACCATTATATCTCAAATTTTCAGAGACATTGTACTTTCTCAAAATGAAAGTCGAATGATTGAAGATAAAATGGAACGAATTGAATTAAAAAAAGGAAGCTCTTTACTTCAAGCGCAAGACACAGTGTTTCATCAATATTATGTTGATCATGGCTGTTTACGCACCTATTTTATAGATTCGGCTGGTAAAGAGCACACCATCCAATTTGCTATTAACGACTGGTGGATTAGTGACTATACGGCTTTTTTTAATACAGGTAAGGCTATTATGAATATAGAAACGATTCAAGATACTACGTTTTATAAAATTTCAAGGTCTAACATGGATGCTTTACTGCTAGCGATACCACAATTGGAAACCTTTTTTAGAAAAAAAATGGAAGGAGCTTTTGCGAGTTTTCAAAAAAGGATTCTCGCTAGCCTTTCTCAAACTGCCAAAGAACGATATCTATCTTTTATTACTACCTACCCTAATATTGAACAAAGCGTGAAAAACTATCACATTGCTTCTTTTCTGGGTATAACCACAGAGAGTTTAAGTAGAATAAGAAAAGAAATTGCACAAAACAGTGTTTCTTAACATACATCAATTTTTAAGGCTTCTATTCATCATAATTTTGTATTAACAATATCAATAATTATAAATGAATAAAATAACTTTAGTCTTTATCGCTACATTATTATTAAGCTCTTGCGGTTCAAAAACACAAGAGAAAGATAATCTAGTAGAAAATAAAAACATAACAGAAACAAAAAACACAGCTATGAAAAATGTATTATTTGTATTAACGAGTCACGATGAATTAGGCGACACTGGAGAAAAAACAGGTTTTTGGGTTGAAGAATTTGCTGCTCCTTATTACCTACTTACAGATAAAGGTGTTAACGTTACACTTGCATCACCTAAAGGTGGACAACCACCTATTGATCCTAAAAGTGAACAACCAGATTTTCAAACACCTTCTACAAAGAGGTATTATGAAGATCAAGAAACACAGGATAAGATTTCTAAAACAATTAAATTAAACGAGATTTCTCAAGCCGACTATGACGCGGTATTCTATCCTGGTGGTCACGGACCATTATGGGATCTTGCAGAAGATGAAAACTCTATCAAACTGATTGAGTCCTTCTACAATAACAATAAAATAGTTGCTGCCGTATGTCACGCACCAGCAATTTTTAAGAATACTAAAAATACAGACGGTTCTCCATTAGTAAAAGGTAAAAAAGTTACTGGCTTTACAAATGGTGAAGAAGATGCTGTACAGCTTACAGATGTGGTACCTTTTCTAGTTGAAGATATGTTGATAAGCAATGGCGGTATTTATTCTAAAAAAGACGACTGGAATCCATATGCCGTTGAAGATGGTTTACTGATTACAGGTCAGAATCCTGCTTCATCAGAACTCGTTGCAGAAAAGTTACTTGAGAGATTGAAATAATCCATTAGTAAGTATATAAAAAGCCCAAAACTGTTGAATAGCTTTGGGCTTTTTTATACGCTTTCGCGAAAGCGTAATAACCACAATTTATTGCTATTTAAACCTTATGGACGTGTTCATAATTACGTTTCACAAAGTCTAAAACGTTTGCTAGCACAGATCCCATATTACGAGATCTTTTAAACTTCACATCTTTAGTAAATTCATGTAACTCGCGACCTAGTTGTTTTGTTTTTTCTGGTGTACTTACCTTATCTGCTCTCATGCATTTCATAAGACTGCGATAGCGGCTTTGTGTATTAATCAATCTCTTAGAAATCAAAGCACGCTCTTCTTTTTTATACTGGTCGATACTTTGGTTTTTTAAACGATCGGTAACATTCTGAACCATCGGTAGATTCTCTTTAAAAAACTGTGGACGATAAACTTTTAATCTACCTTCATAACACTGTTGATCAAAGTCAATCGCTCGTATGGCATAACTAACACGATCAAAATCATGTGTAGGAATCACGACATAATTATAAGCTCGCATATCACCTAAAAGTCTGATAAAACAACGCTCATTAAATTTTACAAACTCTTTTGCAATTTGTGTAAGTTCAGACTCAGTACAATCTTTAATATAGTCTGCAATAAATTCATCACCTGGTATACCGGCAATGTGCTCTTCAATGAGCGTATTATCATAAACTAAAAAGTTGATACGGTGTGGTGACAATAGATGTTCTAACTCTAATCCATAAACACGCGACGCATCTGCTTTTTTCACATAGAAATATGTAAAACCATCATTTAAGATGTTTCTAATCTTTATGCGGAATGGTTTTGTATTACCAAAGGTGCAATAATCAACAGCATCTACACTTAAATAATCTAGTAGATCATCGCTACCATCACTGTGTAAAATATCATAGACCTTTTTAAGGGCAGCATCTATAATATCACGCTCTGAATCTGAGTAATAACATCTTACCCATAAGGTATCTTCCTCATTTTTATCATAGACTGTGATACATCCTTGAAATCTCAATAAATCGTCATAGGACACTTGTATGCTAGTTTGCCTATTATATCTTTTGAGATATGCATTAAGTGCTTGACTTACAGGATAAGTAGGTTTTTTACGTGAAAGTAATTTTTTCTTCTATCATAGATTTGTACCTTTTTACGGTAACAATTTTATTATTTTACAGTCATACATAATAACCAAAATAACTCGCTTGTGAAAACTATTCTAGAAATAAAAAACCTTTCTAAAAACTACAGCGGTCTCAAAGCTGTAGATAACGTAAGTTTTAAAATAGAAAAAGGTCATGTTTATGGTATCCTAGGTCCTAATGGTAGTGGAAAGTCAACTACTTTGGGTATGGTACTCAATGTTGTGAATCCTACTTCTGGTTCTTATGAGTGGTTTGAAGGGACAACGACAAATCATGATGCCCTTAAACGTATAGGAGCTATTATAGAACGACCTAATTTCTATCCTAGCATGACAGCTGTTCAAAACTTAGAGCTGGTCTGTAAGATTAAAAATATACCTAAGGATAAAATTGAAGAGAAATTGAATGTTGTGGATTTACTTTCACGCCAGCATAGTCCGTTTAGTACTTATTCTTTAGGTATGAAACAAAGACTGGCTATTGCCAGTGCTCTTTTAAATGATCCAGAGATTCTAATACTGGATGAGCCTACTAATGGTCTAGATCCTCAAGGTATACGTAAGATAAGGGATATCATACAAGAAATTGCAAAGTCAGGAACAACTATACTGCTGGCTTCTCACCTACTTGATGAGGTTGAAAAAGTATGTACACATGTCATTGTCTTGCGACAGGGAAAAACACTTTATTGCGGTGCAGTAGATGAAATGAATCATAATCATGGTGTCGTACATCTAGACGCTGCAAATAGAGATGGTTTATTCGATTTTTTAAAGGGACAACCATATGCTGTGTCTGTTAAAGAAGAGGTAGAAGGTTTTAAAGTCGTACTCAATCAACCTGTTGATCTAGGTAAAATTAATGCTGCTGCTTTTGCAAAAAACATTTCTCTCAACAAGCTTTTCCTTAAAAAGCAAAGTCTTGAAGATCAATTTATCCAACTTACTAACCACAACTAGCCATGAAAAGATTACTTGATATAGAATTTCATAAATTTAAATATAGTAAAAGCTCTAAAGTCCTTACTATAATCTATTTAGTCATCGTTATTTTATTAATGTTTACTGGATTAATTCAGGTGAATATCAATGGATTTAAAGGTAGCTTATCCGATTTAGGTATTTTTAATTTTCCATATATCTGGCACTTGAGCACTTATATGGTAAGTTTCTTGAAAATTTTCATTGCGATAGTCATCGTTTCTCTTACTGCAAATGAATATAGTAATAGAACTTTAAAGCAAAATCTTATTGATGGACTAAGCAAGAAAGAATTGATACTATCAAAATTATATCTAGCGATTACACTTGCACTACTTACTACAATGATTGTATTTATTGCATCTTTAATATTAGGTTTATTTCATTCTGACTATCTAGAGATTGGAATAATTTTTTCTAAAATGGAGTATCTACCTGCATTTTTCATTAGTCATTTAATGTTCTTCTGTTTTTGCCTATTTGCAGGTGTATTAGTAAAACGCAGTGCATTTGCCTTAGGATTGATAGGTGTATGGTGGATTTTTGAGCTGGTTATTAGGGGAATAAGCTCTTTCATTGATTTTAAATATGAAGTCGATACTTGGAATGTTATTCAACATATTTTACCATTAGAATCCGCTAGTTTATTGATAAAAGAGCCTTTTACAAAAATATCAATTGTACAAGGAGGAATTGAACAAATAACTCAAGGTGAATACATTAAGGATTACGGTGTAAGTTTTATAAACGTAGCAGTGTCCATGGTTTGGAGCTTTTTGTTTATTTTTTGGTCTTATAAAATCTTAAAACGTAGAGATCTATAATTAGCATAAAATTGTGATATGTATGTATTATTTTCGCAACTATGATTTTTATGAAAAAGAAAATAGTTGCGATAGTAATTTTACTAATAGTCGCTGCATCTCAATTATCAACGGCTCAATTAGAAGCCTCTAATTGGTATTTTGGGTTTAATGCTGGTATCACATTTGATCCAGTAACTGGAGCTGTAACACCTGTTACAAATGGACAACTAGATACTTTTGAAGGTTGTGCATCAATCTCTGATTCAAGTGGAAACCTTCTTTTTTATACGGATGGAATTACTGTATTTGATAGAAATCATTTGATCATGCAAAATGGTCAAGGATTGCGCGGTAATCCATCAAGTACACAAAGTGCTATTATCATACCTAAACCTCAAGATCCAGACATTTACTACATATTTACTGTAGATACCGCTGCAACTGGTGGTCAGGATAGTGGTTTACACTGGTATGAAGTAGATATGACCGCAAACCTCAATCAAGGTGCTGTGGTTTCTAGTATTACAAATCCTAATAATTTAATTAATACATGTTCTGAAAAAATTACCGCTATTAATCATGGTGTTAATGATGAAATTTTAGTTACTGCTCTTGCAGAATTTAATGGAATAGGAACTGCCTTTGATACGTTTTATACGTTTACCGTTAGTCCTACAGGCGTAGATCCTGTACCGGTTAAATCTCAAGTAGCTACAACTATAAATAATGGTGGACGACGTGGTAATTTAAAAATATCACCAGATGGTCAGTACATGGTTTCTTGTAATATGGGAACGGGTAGTTTTTTATATGATTATGACCAATTGACTGGAATTGTTAGTAATGAAAGACAACTCCAATTCACAGGTCAAAATAGGAGTGGTTATGGTGTAGAGTTTTCTCCAGATAGTAGTCTTCTCTATGTTTCGGCATCAAATGATGCAAATAGTAACGATCCTGCAGCTCACTCTTCTACTCTATTTCAATTTGATATGACTAGTCCTAATCCTGAGTCATCAACCGTTGTTATAGATACAAGGGCAGGCTATAGAGGTTCTTTGCAGTTGGGAATTGATAAAAAGATTTATAGAGCACTATCTGATACTTATAATAATGGTAGAAGCTTTTTAGGAGTAATTAATAATCCAAACGTTGCAGGTCAAGGTTGTAACTATGTCCATGATGCAATACCACTAGCAGGAAGATTATCTGCCCAAGGTTTACCACCGTTTATACAAAGTTTCTTTGCTTTAATAGATGTAGAGTTTACCTGTTTAGGTGATAACACAACTTTTGAATTTGATTCAGACACACCACCTACTTTAGTAGATTGGGACTTTGGCGATGGAACGAACTCTTCTGTTGAAAGTCCTACACATGTTTATGCAGCGCCTGGTATTTATAATGTAGTACTTACTTTAACCATTAACGGTTCTGTGCGAACCTATCGTAAAAGTGTTCAAATTTTTGATACACCAATAGCAAATGCAGCAATTGATGTTAATGTTTGTGATATTAACAATGATGGTACAGAATCCTTTGATCTAACAGCAACTGCCACTCCACAAATATTAGGAGCTCAAGATGCCACCATCTTTAATGTAGAATACTATTCATCACAGGCAGATGCTGATAATGGTGCAAACCCAATATCGCTACCTTATATAGCAACAACATTGACACAAACATTATTTGCTCGTGTGAGTAATAATAATAATGAAGACTGTTATGACACGACTAGTTTTGATATTGAGATTTTTGCGCAACCAGTTGCAAATGCTGTCAATAACCTAGAAGTATGTGATGATGACTTTGACGGTTTCCAAACCTTTGATTTAAGCCTTCAAACACCAGTAATTTTAGATAGTCAATCAACTACAGATTTTACAGTCAGCTACCATGCGTCTCAAGCAGATGCTGATTCTGGCAACAGTCCTCTAGCAACAAATTATACAAATACTACTGCGTTTAATGAGAATATATTTGCTAGAGTGGTTAATAATAATGAAGCTAGCTGTGTCGACACCACCAGTTTTGATCTAATCGTTAATCCTAAACCAGTCGCAAACGATACTAATGCATTTCAGTGTGATGAGGATGGTACATTAGATAGTAGAACTATATTTAATTTATCTGAATTTGATGACACTATAACCTCTAGCGCAACTGGTGTTACCGTAACCTATCATATCAATCAGAATGATGCAGATAATAATATGTCGCCATTAGACAATACTAGTTATACTAACACATCACCATTACAAATTGTTTATGCAAGAGTTACAGATGATACTACTAACTGCTATACCACATCTCTAGTTACTTTATCTGTTAGTGCAAGTGATGCACAAGACACTATTCTTATAGGTTGTGATGATGATGGCGTTGCAGATGGTATAACCACATTTAACCTTACTGATGCAGATAGTTCGGTGTTAATAACAGCTCCTTCAAATGTAACCTTGAATTATTATGCAAGCTTAAACGATGCATTGACAGAACAAAATGTATTACCAATTACTTATGATAATACGACTCCTAATAGTCAGATTGTCTTTGCTAGAGCAGAATCACCTGACGGAAACTGTTTCGGTATTAGTGAAGTAGAACTTGTAGTTAATGATTTACCCGTTATCGAACCAGTAGAGCTTATAGATTACTGTGGAAATAATCCACAACCGCTAACAATTGATGCAGGTATTATAACTGGATCGACAACAGATTATACTTACTTATGGAGCACCTCAGAAAATACATTTAATATACAAGTGACCACTGGTGGTGATTATACGGTAGCTGTTACAGATTCATACGGATGTACCAGTAACAGAACGGTTACGGTAATTATTAGCGAGACAGCGACCATAGAAAGTATCGATGTCATACATGCAGGCTCTTCTAGTAATGGAACAGCAACCGCAAATGTGAGTGGCTTAGGCGATTATGAATATCGAGTAAGTCTAGAAGAACCATTCCAAGACAGTCCTATATTTGATGATCTTGCACCAGGTTTTTACACCTTATATGTAAGAGATAAAAATGGTTGTGGTACAGTACAACAAGAATTTAGTATCATAGGATATCCTCGTTACTTCACGCCTAATAATGATAATTATCACGATTACTGGCAGTTGATAGGTACTTCATTCACGTTTGAGCCAGGCGCACAGATTTTTATATTTGATCGCTACGGTAAGCTATTAAAACAAATCGCTGCAGATGGTGTAGGATGGGATGGTACTTATAATGGTAACCCTATGCCTTCTAGTGATTACTGGTTCACTGCAACTTTAATGGATGGAACGACCTTTTCCTCACATTTCACTTTAAAAAGATAAAATCAAATTGCCTATTTTTACTTCTAGGCAATGAGATATATATTAATAGGTTTTATAATTTTTTGTTCCGCTTTCGCGAGAAGCGCAACTAGAATCATCCCAGTGGTACTTTGGATTTACTGCTGGAATCGACTTCTCGTCTGGTACCGCTACGGCTACCGGTGTAGGACAATTAGTTACTGGAGAAGGTTGTGCTACAATTTCTGATGATTTAGGAAATTTACTATTCTATACAGATGGATCGTTAGTATTCGATTCCACACACACTTTAATGCCTAATGGTACTGGATTGTTAGGAGACTCTTCAAGTACATCAAGTGCGATCATTGTTCCACAACCTGGTAATGATGATTTATATTATATTTTTACTGTAGACACTAGTGATCAACAATATCGCATGAATGTAGGTTTTCACTACTCTATCGTAGATATGTCTTTAAATGGTGGTACTGGTGATATTGTCCCTACACAAAAAACATTAATCTTTTACCTCTGACTTCAGAAAAACTGACTGCAATATCCAATGCAACAGGAGATGGTTTCTGGGTTCTCACACATTTTGAAAACACCTATTTTGCTTATGAAATTACAGCTGGTGGACTTAATCTAGTACCAGTAACAAGTATTGTTGGACCAACTATAGAATTGATCTCTACTCCTATTACTAACGTAGATGTCGCAGCAATGCGAGGATACATTAAACTCAATGCTCGAGGAGATAAATTAGTCGCAGCTCATTTTTCAAACAACACTACGTCCGAATTTTCTGGAATTATTAATGTGCTAGAAGCACGTAGTCTTGCTTATGCACAAGGTGGCGAGTTATATTTATATGATTTTAATAATGCGACCGGCGTGGTTTCTAATCCACAACCATTAATGACTCGAGCAGATGGCGCGAGCTTTTATGGAGTAGAGTTTTCTGGTAATGGAAGATATCTATATGCTGAGGCTGATTTTATGCTACCATCTACAACAGTGATTTATGAGTTTTTAAGAGGTGAAATTTTACAATATGATCTTACCGCATCCAATATTGCCGCTAGTAAAACTGTAGTTCATACAGATATGATAGCTCCTTTTAGAGGTGCGTTACAGTTAGGTCTAGACAACAGGATTTATCATTCCCGAATTAATGAAAGTTTTTTAAGTGTCATTAATAATCCAGATGATAGCGGTACAGCATCTAATTATATCTATAATGACTTTGCTTTAACTAATGGAGCACAAGCGATTTATGGGCTACCTATTTTTGTTCAATCATTTTTATTAAACGGAGATATAAATGCAGTTGACCATTGCTTTGGAGAATCTCAAGCATTTACTTTTAATACAAGTGCACAAATTGAAAGTATTTTATGGGACTTTGGTGACATTAACAGTTCTAATAACATCTCGATGGATTTAAGTTCTAGTCATATTTTTAGTGCTCCAGGAACTTATACGGTCACAGCAAATGTTGAAACACTTGTATCCAGCTTTACAGAGACTATAGAAATTACAGTATTTGAACCAGCGATTATCGATGTAGTTCCTATGGATATCGAGTTATGTGATGAAGGTTTTGATACGGCAAGTTTTGATCTATCGATTATAGAATCACAGGTCAGTTCTACCTTAAACCAATTAGTCTCTATTCACGAGACTGATGAAGAAGCTAGACTACACATTAACTCAATTAACACAAATCTACCATATCAAAATACAAGTTCTCCGCAAACATTATATGTAAGAGTAAGTAATACAAATTGTTATGACATCACTTCTTTTAACATTAACGTAAAAAACTGTCCTGTTGAAGTCTTTAATGTCCTTACTCCTGACGATGATGGGATAAATGATACGTTCATCGTTTCTGGATTGAGAGACGTATATGATAAACATAAAATTTTTATATTTACCAGATATGGTATGAAGATTTGGGAAGGTAACAATGATACGCCTTCTTGGGACGGAACCAGTAATCGTGGACTAGTGCATAATTCAAGCAAAAGACTACCTACTGGGACTTATTTTTATATTATAGAATTTAACGAGCCTGGTTTAAAACCCATTGCTGGATATGTTTATTTAAATTAGAAAACTAACAACCCTAAATAACTCTACTCCTAATCAAGTACATTATGAAAAAAGCAATACTCTTATTACTGACATTAGTAATTTCATTTAGCGTCACAGCTCAAGAAGAATCATCCTGGTGGATTTTTGGAGATGGTGCAGGTGTTGAATTTAATCCTAATCCACAGAATAGATCTAGTGATCCGGCAGTCACAACTTCTGGTTACGATACTGATGAAGGTGTCGCTTCTATCTCTGATGAAATGGGAAACCTTTTATTTTTCACAGATGGTTCAACCGTTTGGAATCGTAATGGTGTCGCTATGCCCAACGGTACTGGATTAGATGGTAACTTTTCCTCTACACAATCTGCTATCGTTATCAAAGCACCAGAAACAGCTGGTGTTTATTTTGTAGCGACTGTAGGTGCTGGAAATACCTCACCTCTTTCTTACTCTAGAATTGAGATGGCTCTTAATGGTGGATTAGGCGACGTTGTACCAGGCGTTAAGAATATAACTCTACTTGCTGCTTGTGCTGAGAAAGTAGCTGCAACAATCCAAACAGGTACTAATAATGCTTACATAATGACTTTTGGTAGATCTAACGCAACGAGTGTTTCTACAGGTTCTGGTAATAACAATGCATTATTTGCCTGGGAAGTAAGAGGAATAGCTGGTCCTAACGTATCATTTGTACTACCGGCTCCTATTGCACAATCTGCAAATGGTGGTTTACCATACTTCTCTACACCACTAGCAGCGACTAATGGAGATCGCGGTATGTTAAGAGTTTCACCTGATGGAACTAAACTAGCCATAGGAACTCAAAACTTAACAAATCAAGGTTTATTCTTATATGACTTTAATCCTGGTAACGGACAGTTCAGTGGCGCCGGGCTACAATTAGATAATGGTCCTGTTTATGGTGTAGAATTTTCTGCTTCTTCACAGTATCTTTATCATGATTTAAGTGATAACTACAGCCCGACAGGTGGATCAAATAAAAGGCTAGTTCAATACGACCTTTGTGATCAAGCAAATATTGTATCTTCAAGAAATGAATTTGCAAATGTTCCAGAATCTAGAGGAACACTACAACTAGGTAGAGATGGAGAAATTTATGTTGCTCGTTTTGATCAAAGCTTTTTAGGTAGGATTGAAAATTCAGAAACTGCTACTCCTACTTATAATACGACTGCCGTTGATATTTCTCCAGGAGTAGGTAAACAAGGACTTCCTGTTTTTGTTCAATCTAGTTTTGCAAGTTCATTCACTGTTAATGATCAATGTCAAGGTGATGCTACAGAATTTATACTTGCTTGTTTACCTCAGGTTGCAGCATCTAACTGGGATTTTGGTGATGGTAATACTTTAATGGTAACAGGTCCAGGTGTTGTAACTAATACCTATGCGACAGCAGGAACTTATACTGTTTCTGTAAACGTAACAAATGTATCTGGAGATGTTAGAGATTTTACTCAAGATATTACGATTTATGAAAACGGAATTGTAGATCCAGTAGATGTTACTTTATTAGACTACTGTGATGATGACAACTCTGGTGATGAAATCGTTGATTTATCTCAATTTACTTTAGATGTTTTGGGCGCTCAAGATTCAGCTACATTTAATATTTCTTACTATGCAAACTCTGTTGATGCAGACGCTGGTCAGAATCCATTACCATTAAATTATAATGCTACTCTAGGTTCTAATACCATATGGGTCCGTATAGAAAACAATACATCACCTATTAATGATGGTTGTTCTGCAATCGGTTCTTTCGTGTTAACTGTGAGTTCTGTACCTACAGTTAGTAATATTCCAGATTATGAGATTTGTGATGATGCAAGTCAGGACGGAATTGAAGATTTTGACTTAGCTAGTTTCTTACCTACGATAGCGACACAAGCTGGTGATCCAGTAGATGTAGACTATACTATTCATGAGTCACAAGCAGATGCAGATATGAATATTGGAGCTATTGATACTACAGTTCCATATACAAATACGACTTCTCCACAAGTTCTTTATGTAAGACTTCAAAACATTAATGATATAGATTGTTATGGAACTGCTCCATTTAACCTAGTAGTTTTAGGAGCACCTACATTAGGAACAGTTGCTAATATTGAGGTTTGTGATGATGCCCCCCCATTAGACGGAAGTTCTGATTTCACTTTATCAGATCAAGACGCTACGGTTGCAAATGGCTCCACAGGTACGGTAACCTACCACGCCACTCAAGGAGACGCTGAAAGTGGTGCTGCTGCACTTCCTAATGTATATACCGTAAGTGGTACTGAAACCATTTATGCAAGATTTGTAAATGACGCAGGTTGTGCTGGAACGACTAGTTTTGACATTACTGTACAAGCGGCTCCTGCTATAGGAAATGCTCCAGACTTAACAAATATCTGTGATGCTGCTGTTGATCTTAATCAAAACCTTTTTGAATTATCTGTTCAAGATACGGCAGTATTAAATGGACTTAACCCAGCAGACTATACTATAAGTTATTACACAACTGATAGTGATGCACAAAACGCAACAAATGAATTACCATTAAGCTATACAGTGCCGTTCCAATCAGGAGTTACAACTGATCTGTTATTTGCTAGATTAGAGAATAATACAACAGGATGTTTCAACACATCACAGTTCACAATTATTTTTGAACGATGTGAAATTGTTTTCCCAGAAGGTTTCTCGCCTAATAATGATGGAATAAACGACACATTCTCAATTCCAGGATTAGCAGAACAATACAATAACTTTAACCTACAGATTTTTAATCGTAATGGTTCTGTAGTTTATGAAACAAGCGCAAGCAATTATGAAGAATTTGCAGGAATCCCTAATAAAGGAGCTCTTGCTGGTGACGGTTTACTACCAGTAGGAACTTACTTCTATGTGATTCAATATAATGATCAAGATGAAAAAGACACAGCTAGTTGGGTTTACATCAACTACTAGTCCTAATTAATTTAGAAGTAAAAGTCTCAGTTTAATTACTGGGACTTTTTTTTTGCTTTCGCGAAAGCATAATTATCACTACCTTCATTTCACGAAAACGTTGTAAAATTTATCATTTTATTATGCACGCATAGTATTTATTTACTATCTTTGGGTGTAACTTTATTAGATGAGAGATAAAACAATAGATTATATACTAAGAGCGACATGGATGTCTATATCTAAAATGTATAATGAACAAGCAGCTGTTAAAGGTAGCACAATGGCTACTGGATTTGCGCTCATAAGTATTGATCCTATAGAAGGCACTCCTAGTACTGCATTAGGACCTAAAATGGGAATGGAAGCCACTTCCCTATCTCGTACTTTGAAGACCATGGAAGAAAAAGGTCTTATTTCTAGAAGAAAAAATCCAGAAGATGGACGTAGTGTATTGATTCACTTAACAGACTTTGGTAAAGAAATGAGAGACTTCTCTAAAAACGTTGTGAAATCATTTGATACTGTCGTAAAACAAAACATTGAAGCCGAAAAATTAAATACCTTTTTAGAAGTTGCTTATCAAATCAACGATCTAGTAGGTCAAAAAATATTTTTAAACAAGAAGCCATAGCTGATAAATAATATGGGAAAACGTAGAATTAAACATGTAACTGTAATAGGTTCAGGAATTATGGGAAGCGGTATTGCTTGCCATTTTGCAAACATAGGTTGTGAGGTACTCTTATTGGACATCGTCCCAAGAGAACTCAATGACAAAGAAAAGGCCAAAGGCCTTACGCTAGAAGATAAAGTCGTGCGTAACCGTATGGTTAACGATAACCTTACTGCTTCTATTAAAAGTAAGCCAGCACCTTTATATAATAATTCATTTGCAAACAGGATTTCTACTGGAAATCTAACTGATGACTTATCAAAAATTAAAGACACTGACTGGATTATTGAAGTTGTTGTTGAGAGACTAGATATTAAAAAATCTGTTTTTGAACAAATTGAGAAGTACCGCAAACCTGGTACATTAATTACTTCTAATACATCTGGTATTCCTATCTCTTTCATGAATGAAGGACGTAGTGAAGATTTCCAGAAACACTTTGCTGTAACTCACTTTTTTAATCCGCCACGATATTTAAAATTATTTGAAGTAGTTCCAGGTCCTAATTGTGATACTGCTGTAACTGAATTCTTAATGGAATATGGAGAGAAATTCTTAGGTAAGACATCGGTTCTTGCAAAAGATACTCCAGCGTTTATAGGTAACCGTATCGGTATATTCTCTATTCAGAGTTTATTCCACACGGTTAAAGAAATGGGACTTACCGTTTCTGAAGTTGATAAACTTACTGGTCCTGTTATAGGTCGTGCAAAGTCGGCAACTTTTAGAACTGTAGATGTTGTAGGACTAGATACCCTTGTACATGTAGCAAATGGTGTTTATGCAAATTGCCCAGAAGACGAGCATAAAGACACGTTTAAATTACCAGACTTCATCGATACAATGATGGAGAATAAATGGTTAGGTTCTAAAACTGGTCAAGGTTTTTATAAAAAGAACGTAACTAAAGATGGTAAAAAAGAGATTCTAGCATTAGACCTAGATTCTATGAAATATGTAGCACAGCCACGTGCAAAGTTTGCTACACTAGAATTAACTAAAACAATTGATAACGTTGCAGATCGTTTTCCTGTATTAATTAAAGGAAAAGATAAAGCTGGTGATTTTTATAGAAAATCATTTGCATCTCTTTTTGCATACGTACAACATAGAATACCAGAAATAAGCGACGAATTGTATCGCATAGACGACGCAATGAGTGCAGGTTTCGGTTGGGAACATGGACCATATCAAGTTTGGGATGCCGTAGGTGTTGCAAAAGGTGTGGAGTTAATGGAAGCAATCGGTAAAAAACCAGCTGCTTGGGTTACAGAAATGCTAGAGAAAGGTTTTGAGTCTTTCTATACCGTAAAAGATGGATCTACCTACTACTACTCTATTCCAGATAAGGATTATGTAAAAAAACCAGGTCAGGATGGATTTATCATTTTAGATAATTTACGTGCAAATGCTCCAGTATTTAAAAATTCTGGTGTAACTGTTCACGATATAGGTGATGGTATCCTTAATGTAGAATTTACTTCTAAGATGAATTCTATAGGTGGCGATGTGCTTGCCGGTATGAATAAAGCTATTGATATTGCCGAAAATCGTTTTGACGGTTTAGTAGTAGCAAATAATGGTGCAAACTTCTCTGTAGGAGCAAATATCGGTATGATATTTATGATGGCAGTAGAGCAGGAATATGATGAGCTGAACATGGCTATCAAACAATTCCAAGATACGGTTATGAGATTGCGTTATAGCAGTATTCCTACTATCGTAGCGCCACATCAAATGGCATTAGGTGGTGGTTGTGAAATGACCATGCACAGTGATGTTGCAGTTGCCAGTGCAGAGACTTACATCGGTCTAGTAGAATTTGGTGTAGGTGTAATTCCTGGTGGTGGTGGATCAAAAGAGATGGCACTTAGAGCAAGTGACACTTTTGAGAAAAACGACGTAGAGTTAAACAGATTAAGAGAATACTTCCTTACCATAGGAACTGCTAAGGTTGCAACAAGTGCTTACGAAGCATTTGATCTAGGCATCTTGAGAAAAGGAGTAGATCATGTTGTTGTAAATGATAACAGACGTATTGCTTTTGCAAAAGCACAAGCACGATTACTTGCAGACAAAGGCTATACTCAACCACCTATGCGCAAGGATATTAAAGTACTAGGTAAACAAGCTTTAGGGATGTTTTTAGTAGGAACAGATGCAATGAAAGCTGGTAAATACATTAGTGAGCACGACTTAAAAATTGCAAATAAACTTGCTTATGTAATGGCTGGTGGAGATTTAAGTGCTCCTACTCTAGTGTCTGAGCAATATTTATTGGATCTAGAACGTGAGGCGTTCTTAAGTCTTACAGGAGAAAGAAAAACACTTGAAAGACTTCAACACATGATCCAGAAAGGTAAACCTTTAAGAAACTAAGAAAATGACAAATGCATATATAGTTGCCGCAAAAAGAACGGCAGTAGGAAAATCAGGTCGTGGTGTTTTTAGATTTAAAAGACCAGACGAGCTAGCAGCAGAAACAATTCAGGGAATGTTAAAAGATCTTCCTGATTTTGATAAAGGTCGTATTGACGACATGATTATAGGTAACGCCATGCCTGAGGCTGAACAAGGACTTAACATGGCACGTCAGATATCACTTTTAGCACTAGAAAGAGTTGATATTCCAGGTATTAGTATTAATAGATGGTGCGCATCTGGTCTAGATGCTATTGGAGCAGCAGTTGCAAGAATTCAATCTGGAATGGCTCAATGTATAGTAGCTGGTGGTGTTGAAAGTATGAGTTATGTGCCTATGGGTGGTTATAAACCTACACCAGCATATAGTCTAGCTCAACAAGGTCATGAAGACTACTACTGGGGGGGAATGGGTTTAACTGCCGAAGAGGTTGCTAATGAATATAATGTTTCTAGAGAAGAGCAAGATCAATTTGCTTATGACTCGCATATGAAAGCATTAAAAGCACAAGCAGAAAATCGTTTCCAAGATCAAATAGTACCTATAGATGTAGAGGAAACCTATCTTGATGAGGACGGAAAGAAAAAAACGAGAACTTATACAGTAACCAAAGATGAAGGTCCTAGACAAGGTACAAGCCTAGAGGCTCTTGCTAGATTACGCCCTGTTTTTGCAGCAGGTGGTAGTGTAACGGCTGGTAACTCATCACAAACTAGTGATGGTGCTGCTTTTACACTTGTAATGAGTGAAGAAATGGTAAATGAATTAGGTATAAAGCCTATCGCAAAATTAGTAAGTTTTGCAGTAGCAGCAGTAGAACCTAGAGTTATGGGGAATCGCACCTATTGAAGCTATTCCTAAGGCATTGAAACAAGCAGGTCTTAAAAAGGAAGATATGGCTCTTATTGAGTTAAATGAAGCTTTTGCAAGTCAATCAGTTGCTGTAGTTAGAGAACTAGGCTTAATAAAGATATCGTAAACGTTAACGGTGGTGCTATTGCACTAGGTCATCCACTAGGCTGTTCGGGTGCTAAATTATCGGTACAAATCTTTGACGAAATGCGCAAAAGAGGCAACCAAGGAAAACACTGTATGGTAACCATGTGTGTAGGAACTGGACAAGGAGCTGCTGGTATATTTGAGTTTTTAAATTAAGAATTACGCTTTCGCGAAAGCGAGATAACAATACATATTATGTCAACAGAAAATAAAGTAGAAATGATACGCGGTGGACAATTCATCGTGAAAGAAACCAACCCGTCAGAAGTGTTCACTCCAGAAGACTTCACTGATGAACAAAAGATGATGCGTGATAGTGTACAAGAGTTTGTAGACAAAGAGATTGTGCCCCATAAAGAACGTTTTGAAAAGAAAGATTATGCGCTAACTGAAGAAGTAATGCGCAAAGCAGGAGAAATGGGATTCTTAGGTATCGCTGTTCCTGAAGAGTATGATGGTCTAGGTATGGGTTTTGTCTCTACCATGTTAGTTTGTGATTATATATCTGGTGCAACTGGATCTATAGCAACAGCTTTTGGAGCACATACAGGAATAGGTACAATGCCTATTACTCTTTATGGTACAGAAGAACAAAAGAAAAAATACGTTCCTAAATTAGCTACTGGTGAGTGGTTTGGAGCTTATTGTTTAACAGAGCCTGGTGCAGGATCTGATGCAAATTCTGGAAAAACAAAAGCAGAGCTTACTGCAGATGGAAAACACTACAAGATCAATGGTCAAAAAATGTGGATTTCTAATGCTGGATTCTGTAATGTATTTGTAGTATTTGCTCGTCTAGAAGATGATAAGAACATCACTGGCTTTATCGTTGAGAATGATTCTAGCAATGGTATTTCAATGGGTGAAGAAGAGCACAAGTTGGTATACACTCCTCTTCTACTCGTCAGGTATTCTTTAATGATTGTATGGTACCAGTAGAAAACATGCTTGCTGGTCGTGGCGAAGGATTCAAAATTGCGATGAATGCATTAAATGTAGGTCGTATAAAACTCGCTGCAGCATGTCTAGATGCGCAACGTCGTGTGATTACTCTTGCTACCCAATATGCAAATGAGCGTGAACAATTTAAAACGCCTATCGCAAAATTTGGAGCTATAAGAAAAAAGCTAGCTGAGATGCTACTAATGCCTATGTAGGTGAAAGTGCTTCTTACAGAGCTGCAAAAGATATTGAGAACAGAATTCATTTACGTCAAGAAGAAGGAGCAACGTTTGCTGAAGCTGAATTAAAAGGTGTTGAAGAATTTGCAATTGAATGTTCTATACTTAAAGTAGCCGTGTCAGAAGATATGCAAGCTTGTAGTGATGAAGGTATTCAGATTTATGGTGGTATGGGCTTCAGTGCTGATGCACCAATGGAAGCTGCTTGGAGAGATGCTCGTATCTCACGTATCTATGAAGGTACTAACGAGATCAATCGTATGCTAGCAGTAGGAATGCTTGTTAAAAAGGCAATGAAAGGACATGTAAATCTTCTAGAGCCAGCAATGGCTGTAGGAAATGAATTGACTTCTATTCCATCTTTTGATACGCCAGACTTCTCTGAGCCATTATCTGAAGAAATGGATATGATTAAGAAACTTAAAAAAGTATTCTTAATGGTTGCAGGAAGTGCCGTTCAAAAATTCGGTCCAGCATTAGAAGAACACCAGCAGTTATTAATTGCAGCATCTGATATTCTTATTGAAATCTACATGGCAGAAAGTGCTATACTTAGAACTCAAAAGAACATCGCACGTACTAGTGTTGAAGAACAAAAAGAACAAATAGCAATGTCTCAACTATATTTATATAGTGCTGTAAAAATAATACAAAATAGAGCTGAAGAAGGTATTTCAAGCTTTGCTGAAGGAGATGAACAACGTATGATGCTTATGGGACTTAAACGTTTTACTAAGTACGCAAACCTTCCTAATATTATTGAACTACGTAATGTAGTTGCTGATAAAGTAACTGGAGAAAATAAGTATCCATTTACTAAAGCGTAATGTATAGTTAAGTTAGATTAAGTTAAGTTGGAACCGCTATCAGTGTATATTGATAGCGGTTTTTTATGTTAAAATGGTTAGAAGTATTAACAAATCATAAACATGGATGATGATTCCATAATTTACATTTGTGCACTATGAAAGAAATGCTAGAAAATTTTAATTTAGAAAAAGGATTTGAACTTATCCTTGCATATGGTATACCACTGGTAAAGGCTATACTAATTTATTTTATAGGTAGATGGCTTATTAATAAAGTCCTTAGAGTTACTCAAAAATTCATGCTGTTAAGGAAATATGATGTAACGCTTGAAAAATTTCTATTAAACCTTATTAAATGGGGACTTTGGATTCTTTTAATTGTTTCAATTGTAGGTACATTAGGAATTCAAACGACCAGTTTTGCTGCAATTATAGGTGCGGCAGGTCTTGCGATAGGATTAGCATTACAAGGCTCTTTATCTAATTTTGCCGGTGGAGTATTATTACTTCTATTCAAACCCTTCAAAGTTGGTGATACTGTTGAAGCACAAGGTATTATAGGCACAATTAAAGAAATAGATATTTTACAAACTAAAGTTATAACTCCACAGCGTAAACTAGCCATTATACCTAATGGCCCTTTACTGAATGGAAATATCATCAACTTTAATACAGAAGGTATTCTTAGATGTGACACGACTATAGGCGTGAGCTATGATGCGGATATTACAAAAACAATTGAGGCGTTGCGCAAATTAGCTACAGATCATCCATTAGTTCTTGAGGATCCGGCACCACAAATTGTAGTTGCCGCAAATGCAGACAGCTCCATAAATATACATGTTAGACCATATACACTAACGGATGATGTATGGACTGTACACTGGTATTTACAACAAAATTTCAAACCGACACTAGATGCAATTGGTGTTGAAATCCCTTATCCGCATCAGGTAGAAATACAAAAACAAGGATCATAAAAATTCTTCCTAATTGATAAAGCCACTTCTATCGAAGTGGCTTTTTTACATACTATTCTTGTTAAATGGTATATCTTTTACGATTAACAACTTATTTTATAAAAGTGTATTCCATTTTCGCAATACTCACTTACCATTATTAGATTCGTTTTTTATTAAATAAAACATTAAAAAATGATTCAAGAACCAATTGTAGAAGCAGAAAATGTAGATGTAAATATTGATCCTAGTGGATTTAGTATTGAAAATATGACGGGCTATGCCTTAGAATATGGAGTACCATTATTAAAGGCAATACTGATTTATATCATCGGTGCATTTATAATAAAAAAGCTAGTTAAAGTCGTTAGTAAACTAATGGATAAAAAGGATTATGATTTAACCCTTAAAAAGTTCCTTACTAATTTAATCAAATGGGTTTTAACTATACTATTAGTCGTTACAGTAGCTGGTACATTAGGCATAGAAACAGCTAGTTTTGCAGCCATATTAGCAGCAGCAGGTCTTGCTATAGGTCTTGCTTTACAAGGTTCATTATCTAATTTTGCTGGTGGTGTTTTAATATTAATCTTTAAACCTTATAAAATAGGAGATTTAATAGAGGCGCAAGGTGAATTAGGTGCTGTTAAAGAAATTGATATTTTAGTTACTAAGTTGATTACACCTGCAAATAAACTTGCTATAATCCCTAACGGTCCTATGGCAAATGGAAATATTGTTAATTATACTGCCGAAGGTAAAATGAGAGTTGACACCACTGTAGGTATAGGATATGGAGAAGATATGAAGCAAGCTAAAGATGCTCTTCTTGCCATGTTACAATCTAACCCTAAGGTACTTAAAGATCCAGCTCCTTCCGTTAATGTTAGTGAGTTAGCGGAAAGTTCTGTGAATCTAGCGGTAAGACCTTATTGTACACCAGATGATTATTGGGATGTTTATTTCTGGACTATCGAAAATACAAAACTAGTACTAGATAGAGAGAAAATTGAAATTCCTTATCCTCATGCTGTTGAAATACAGAAAGAAGCTTAATCTGTTCTTTTATTAATCTAAAGCCTCAATTTATTTTGGGGGGGCTTTTTTTATGCTTTCGCGAAAGCGTAAAATGACATCACTCCTTTAACAATTTACTAAATGTTTGTAATGTTCTAGGTATTATCTTAGAGCAAAATTATCAATCATGAAAAACGGTTTTCTTTTATTGCTGTTCATAAGTATGTTTTCAACAGCTCAACTGCCTAGTGCACATCAACAAGATTTATATCAAATTATAGATGATGTAAGTGCAGCAAGAATTGAAAGTGATGTAAGAAAGTTAGCCGGATTTGGGACAAGAAATACATTTTCAGATACCGTATCCAATACTCGCGGTATCGGTGCTGCTAGAAGATGGATCAAGGCAGAGTTTGATAAAATATCTAAAGAATGTGGTAATTGTCTCGAGGTTTTTTATCAAAAAGACTTTGTATCTACAGATATGGGAAGCCGTATTCCAAAAGACGCTTGGGTTGTTAATGTTGTGGCCATACAGCGAGGTACAACTAATCCTAATGATATGGTAATGATGAGCGGCGATATAGATTCTAGGGCTAGCGATACAATGGACTTTACAACAGATGCGCCTGGTGCAAATGACAACGCAAGTGGTATGGCCGGTACTATAGAAGCCGCTAGGGTTTTAAGTAAGCGCAAGTTCAAAAATAGTATTGTCTATGTAGGATTAAGTGGTGAGGAACAAGGACTTTTTGGCGGTAAAGGACTTGCTGAATATGCAAAAAAGAAAGAATGGAATGTCATCGGTTTTTTAAACAATGATATGATAGGAAATATAGAAGGTGTAGATGGAGTCATTGACAACAGAGAGTTTAGAATATTCTCAGAGCCTACTGACCCAACTGACACAGAACGCCAGCGTAATGGTCGTAGGTTTTATGGTGGTGAAGTAGATGGTATTTCTAGACAACTAGCCCGCTATATCCATAAATCAGTAAAAACATATATGCCAGAGATGAAGCCTATGATGGTATATAGATTAGATCGTTTTGGCCGTGGTGGACATCACAGGCCATTTGCAGATTTAGGTTTTCCAGGTATACGTATCATGGAGGCACATGAAAATTATACACAGCAGCATCAAGATATTAGAACAGAGAATGGTGTGAATTATGGAGATGTTGTTGAACATGTCAATTTTCCATATGCCCGTAAATTAACTGCAGTCAATGCTATAAATCTAGCACAATTAGCGTGGGCTCCTACCCGACCTCAAAATGTAAAAATAGGTGGGATTGTAGAAGCTAATGTAAGATTAAAATGGGATCATGTTAAAGATGCTGTGGGATATAAAATCTACTGGCGCGATACAACGAGTCCTACATGGGATAATTCTCGATATGTAGGAGACGTGAATGAATATACTCTAAATGAAATCGTAATTGATAACTCGTTTTTTGGAGTTGTTGCAGTAGGTAAAGATGGAATTGAAAGCATGGTCAGTTTCCCTAGTGGAGTTTTCAGGTAGTATATCCCGATTAAAAAATAGAAAAGCCTGTTTTTAATGAACAGGCTTTTTTTGTTCTTACTTGTTTGTTGGTTGAAAAAACAGTTACTTTAAAAGTTGTTATTATAAATACTAAATGGGGGGGTATGTTAAGCAATGCCAGAATTAACCATATTTAACCAACCTTAAAACCAATCCTTATGAAATTTAAATTATCAATGTTATGTATTTTTCTTATGCTTATGACATCTTGTAAAACTGAAGTGAAAGAAGATGATAACGCTGTAGATACTGTACTTAAAAATGTAAGTTCTAACGCTATTGATCAAGGAATGTATGCTTACTGCGAAATTCTAGAATCTGAAATAGAATTAGCCAGTACTGATATGGAAAGCTATAACATAGCAGAAACAAGTATTAATAATAATGTAGGTTTAACTGCAATGATATATATGGATGTCAATACAATGGTCATCTCCCAAATCGATTTTGAATCTAAAAATGACTTTAAAAATGTAAAAACAGCCTCTTTTCAAGATATAGATGGAGATTATGTTTTGAATATTGTATTACATAAAGAATATGGAGAAGGTGAAGTTTTAACATCGATAAAATCACCTGTTCTTAATGACTTAAAACCTAAAAAGAGTTTTAAAACCATCATCGATATTAATGAAGAAGGATTAGAATGTAACAAAGATAGTATGCTCATTTACATACCTCTTAAAAAAGGTCATTCATTTAAAAGACCTGGTTTGAGTAGTGGAAACTAGATTAATTCTATATATAAGCCTGATTTTGTGCTTTACTCAGATAGGGAATTCCCAATCTTCCAAATTAGAATCGTTAGAAAAGTTAAATGCAGCATCTAAATTTGTAGAGTCAAAAGAACTAATCAAAACCATTGATAACTCTTGCTTTTCAAATACTGAAAA
>NZ_BBMK01000003.1 GCF_000755285.1 Nonlabens ulvanivorans
CTGATATTAAATTATTTACTAATTCTTAAGAAGATCTCTAGAGATAACTATTTTTTGAATTTCTGAAGTTCCTTCGTATATCTGAGTGATTTTTGCATCTCTCATTAGACGCTCCACATGGTATTCTTTTACGTATCCATTACCACCATGAACTTGAACAGCTTCTATAGTAGTATCCATAGCTGTTTGAGAAGCAAATAGCTTAGCAGTACACCCAGCTACATTGTAGTCCATACCTTCATCTTTCATCCATGCAGCATGCATAATTAAATGACGAGAAGCATCTATATTGACTTTCATATCAGCTAATTTGAACGCTATTGCCTGATGATTGCATATTTCAGTACCAAAAGCTTTACGTTGCTTACTATAGTCTTTAGCTAATTCAAATGCTCCTGCTGCAATACCTAGTGCTTGTGCCGCTATTCCTATACGACCACCGGCCAAAGTTTTCATAGCAAATTTAAATCCAAATCCGTCTTCACCTATCCTATTTTCTTTAGGTACTTTAACATCATTAAAAATTAATGAGTGAGTGTCACTTCCACGAATACCTAACTTATCTTCTTTAGGACCTACTTCAAAGCCTTCCCAGGTTTTTTCAACTATAAATGCATTAATACCTTTATGAGCTTTATCCTTATCTGTCTGTGCAATTACAATATAGTAATCTGCACTATTTCCATTGGTAATCCAGTTTTTTGTTCCGTTTAAAAGATAATGGTCACCCATATCAATTGCAGTTGTACGCTGCGATGTAGCATCACTACCAGCTTCCGGTTCACTCAGGCAAAACGCTCCAATTGATTTTCCGGTTGCTAATTTTGTTAAGTATTTTTCTTTTTGATCCTCGTTAGCATATGCCTCTAGTCCATAACAGACAAGAGAGTTGTTGACTGATACAATTACACTTGCACTTGCATCAATTTTAGAAAGTTCCTCCATTACTAAAACGTAACTTGTGGTATCCATTCCACCACCACCGTACTTAGGGTCAACCATCATGCCTAAAAATCCTAGGTCACCCATTTTAGTAATTAGCTCTTTTGGGAAATGTTGTTCCCTATCTCTTTCAATTACTCCTGGAAGTAACTCTATGCGAGCAAAGTCTCTTGCTGCATCACGTATCATTAAATGCTCTTCTGTTAAACTAAAATCCATGTATTTGTAATATGATTAATACTTAATTTATCTTTGCAAATCTAAGCTTATTCAAGAGTTTATTCAATACTATTTTTCTATGAACCATCAGTGCTATAACGTTATAGGTGTAATGTCTGGAACTTCTTTAGATGCAATTGACTTGGTTTATGTGAGATTAGTACGTAATCAATCATGGAACTTTCAAATTTTGCTCGCTAAAACAGTAGAATATGATGGCGCTTGGCGTATTAAGTTAGCTAATGCTATTCATTTATCAAGCTCTGAATTGATAGAGCTGAACGAAGCGTATACATCGTACCTTGGTAGTTGTATTAATGATTTTATAGAAGGTAACAATCTCAAGGATGTCCTGGCGGTTTGTAGTCATGGGCATACTATTCACCATCAACCACACGATGGATATACGTTACAAATTGGGAACCTTCCTATTTTGGCTACCTTATTGAAGAATAGAGTTGTTTGCGACTTTAGATCGCAAGATGTTCTATTAGGTGGACATGGAGCACCTCTAGTACCTATTGGCGACCAGTTTCTTTTTAATGAATACGATTATTGCTTAAACCTCGGTGGTTTTGGAAACATTTCGTTTACTAGAGGTAATTCTCGTAAAGCTTTTGATGTAGTTCCAGTTAATGTTGTTCTTAATCGTTTTGCAAATCAATTAGGGGGGGCAGATTTTGACGATAATGGCGCTTTCGCGAAAACAGGGGGGGTCATCAATCATATAGTTCTAAAACAACTAAATGCTTTACCATTTTATAAGCTCGATGGTCCCAAGTCTCTTGGTATAGAATGGGTTGATGAATACATATCGGATATTATTGATTCAATTGATAAACCTGTTGATGCGTTGGCTACCTTTACAGAGCATATTGCAATACAAATTGCTAACGTACTGGCTTCAAGTACAAATGTTTTAGTCACAGGTGGTGGTGCTTACAATAGCTTTTTGCTTGATCGGATATCTCATTATTCTCAAGCCAATATAATTGTGCCTGGGGGGGATAATCTTGTCGACTTTAAAGAAGCGCTTATTTTTGCCTTTCTAGGAGTTCTCAAATTGCGCAATGAGAATAATTGTCTAGCTTCTGTAACGGGTGCATTTAAAGATCATTCAAGTGGAGAGATTTATCTACCTTAAGAAATTGTAAAAATGAGTTGTAGTGGTCAGGTGTTTTTTATATTTGTCTGCACTAACCTGAAAATAAAACATGAAGGAACTTTTAAAGCGTTATGAGAACGCTGAACCCGAAATCGTATTCCATTGGAATGACCCAGAAACAGATGCCCAAGGTTGGACTGTAATTAATAGTTTGAGAGGTGGCGCCGCAGGTGGTGGAACACGCATGAGAGTTGGACTTGATAAAAATGAAGTTCTTTCACTTGCCAAAACCATGGAGATTAAATTTACGGTTTCAGGACCTGCTATAGGCGGTGCTAAAAGTGGCATTAATTTTGACCCTAGAGATCCTCGTAAAAAAGGTGTTCTAGAGCGATGGTATAAAGTAGTTTCTCCTTTACTTAAAAGCTATTATGGGACAGGTGGAGATCTTAATGTAGATGAAATACATGAGGTAATCCCAATCACTGAGGATTGTGGTGTATGGCATCCTCAAGAAGGAGTTTTTGCAGGACACTTCTCACCAACTGAAGCTGATAAAATTAATCGCATAGGGCAATTACGTCAAGGTGTGATAAAAGTTATAGAAAATCCTATTTACTCTCCAGATGTTTCTAGAAAGTATACAGTAGCAGATATGATTACAGGATACGGTGTTGCAGAGGCTGTAAAGCATTTCTATGATATTTATGGTGGTGACGTTAAAGGCAAACGAGCAGTTGTTCAAGGATTTGGTAATGTAGGTAGTGCTGCGGCATATTATCTAGCACAAATGGGTGCCAAAGTTGTTGGTATTATCGATAGAGCTGGAGGATTGATTAATGAAGATGGGTTTTCTTTTGAAGAGATTAAGGAGATGTTTCTACATAAAGACGGTAATGCTTTAAGATCATCAGACTTAATCCCATTTGAAGAAGTTAATGATAAAATATGGTCACTTAATACTGAGGTTTTTGCACCATGCGCAGCCTCTAGATTAGTGAGTCAAGATCAAATTGATCAAATGATAGCTTCTGGATTAGAGGTTATATCTTGTGGTGCTAATGTGCCATTTGCAGATAAAGAAATTTTCTTTGGTTCCATCATGGAGCATACTGATGAAAAGGTAAGTTTAATACCTGACTTCATATCAAATTGTGGAATGGCGAGAGTTTTTGCATATTTTATGGAACGACGCGTTCAAATGACAGATGAGGCTATCTTTAATGATACCAGTATGACTATAAGAAACGCAATTCAAAATACTTATAATAATAATAGTTCGCGAACACAAATCAGTTCTACTGCTTTTGAAATCGCCTTAAAACAATTAGTTTAATGTTCAAGTCTTTTTTAGGTAATAGCCCTACATGGTTTAAATCAACCATTTTAGCCTTTTTAGTTTTTAATACCGCCGCGTTTTTTGTTCTTAACGGAACTGTAATGGGTTGGATTTTTATAGCAGAATTTATTTTCTGTCTTGCTATGGCATTAAAATGTTATCCCTTACAATCTGGTGGTTTGCTTGCTATACAAGTAATCGGACTTGGGTTAACTCATCCAATGTATAAAGTAGATCATGATACACATAAGGTCGTTTTAGATGATTTGGGTAATAAAGTTTTAGGAGGTGTATATGCAGAGGTAGCTCAGAATTTAGAAGTTATATTATTGCTGGTGTTCATGGTAGCAGGTATTTATTTCATGAAACCTCTATTGATGTTTATTTTTGTAAAGCTATTCACAAAAGTAAAATCTAAGATAGCTTTATCTTTATTTTTTGTATTAATAAGTGCTGTTTTATCGGCATTTTTAGATGCTCTTACAGTTACTGCAGTTTTAATTAGTGTTGGTTTAGGGTTTTACAACGTGTACCATAAAATACACTCAAGTGATCTAGATTTAGACCACGATAACACCTTAGATAGGAAGCAGTTGAGTGGTGAAACATTAGAAGATTTTCGTTCATTCTTGCGTAGTTTAGTAATGCATGGTGTGGTAGGAACGGCGTTAGGTGGCGTGTGTACGATTGTAGGTGAGCCTCAAAACTTACTTATTGGGACAAAGCTTAATACAGCATTGCCTTATGAGTACGGGTTTATAGAGTTCTTCCTCCATATGGCTCCTATAACAATTCCTGTTTTAATAGCTGGTCTGATTACTACTGTCCTGTTAGAAGTGACTAAAACATTCGGCTTTGGTCAGAAAATGCCTCCGGTAGTTAGACAGATAATTGAAGGGTGGATGGAAAAGCGTGATCAAGAGCGTACAAGTAAAGAAAAATATGGGCTTTTAGTTCAAGGAGTTTCTGCTATTCTTTTAATTATAGGTCTAGCATTGCATATCGCACCAGTTGGTTTTATAGGTCTTGCTTTAATAGTGGTACAAACTGCATTTATGGGGGGGATTACAGATGAACATAGTTTAGGAAAAGCTTTTGAAGAAGCACTTCCTTTTACTGGGTTGTTAGTTGTCTTTTTTGTGATTGTAGCAATGATTCACGATCAACACTTATTTGCACCTATTATTGAATGGGCTTTAAGTCAGGATCCTAGTAGTCAACCAGCAATTTTCTATCTAGCAAATGGTGTCCTTAGCATGATATCTGATAACGTCTTTGTTGCGACTGTGTATATCAATGAAGTAGGTAACGCATATAACGCTGGTAAAATTACATTACAACAATATGAGCATTTAGCTGTAGCAATCAATACAGGTACCAATATCCCTAGTGTAGCAACACCTAACGGTCAGGCAGCCTTCTTGTTCTTATTAACATCAGCACTTGCGCCTGTGATTAATCTCTCTTATGGGAAAATGGTTAAAATGGCTTTTCCTTATACGGTGGTTTTAACACTAGTAGGTCTAGCATGCGTAATCATGTTCTTATAATAAATCAGTATTATTGTATAGCTTATTGCAATATCGCTTTCGCGAAAGCGATATTGCAACAAGCCTTTATTAAATCATACAATCTTTAACATACAATAAGCGTTACTAACCTAACTAAGAAAAATTTAATGAATCTATTTATTCAAGAAACAAGTGAACTTGTTGAGTCTACCGTTCCTCTAGTAGAAGAAGAAACTCAAACAGTTTTTGATATTATACTGTCAGGTGATCCATCTGGAACCGTCATTATAGGTATATTAATTTTATTACTATTTGTCGCATTATACATCTACTTTGAAAGGTTATTTAAGATCAAGGGTAGTTCAAAAATCGACGACAAATTCATGTTGCAAATTAAAGACCATGTAAGCAATGGACGTATTGATGCAGCCAAAATTTTATGTGCTCAAGAGAATTCTCCTGTTGCACGTTTAACAGAGAAAGGTATCAGTAGAATAGGTTCTCCTCTAGAGGACATTAATGGGGGGGCTATTGAAAATGCAGGAAAATTAGAAGTTTATAAATTAGAAAAGAATGTTAGTATTCTTGCTACCATCGCAGGGGCTGCACCAATGATTGGATTCTTAGGTACGGTTATAGGGATGGTAATAGCTTTTAGAACACTTGCTGAAAGTGATGGAGCACCAGAAATGGGAACGCTTGCAGAAGGTATTTATACCGCCATGACAACTACGGTAGCAGGACTTATAGTAGGTATAATAGCCTATATAGGGTATAACCATCTAGTGGTAAAAACAGATAAAGTTGTTCATCAAATGGAGTCCAACGCTGTCGATTTCTTAGACCTCTTAAACGAACCAGCTTAATATGAACTTAAGAAGCAGAAATAAAGTGAGTCCTGATTTCTCGATGTCGTCTATGACCGATATCGTATTTCTGTTGCTTGTGTTTTTCTTACTAACATCACCTAGTATCACGCCGCAAGCCTTAGATTTAATCTTGCCTAGTGCTAACGGTCGCAGTGAAAATAAGCAACAGGCTTCCGTAAGTATTACTAAAGATGGTGCATTTTTTGTCGATGCGGTAGAGGTAGAAGAAGAGTTATTAGAATCGATGATTATTAAAACAATGGAAGGTCAAGAAAAGCCTACCATTATATTAAGAGCAGACGCGATATCGCCCTCAATAAAGCTGTTAAAGTTATGGACATAGCAAACCGTAATAAAATCAATATCATTCTTGCTGTAAAACCAGAATAAAATGAGTTTTCTAGACACTAAAGAGAAAAAGAAATCATTCATCATTACAAGTATTTTGATGAGTGTTTTTCTATTGTTATTTGTTTTTGTTTCAGTGTTAGATGAAATACCAGAAGAGGAAGATAGTGGAATAGCAATCAACTTCGGGAATACTGCAGTAGGTTCTGGACCTGTTGAACCTGCAGAGGCAACCAAGGTCACTCCAGAGTCTAATCCATCACCTGTAGATCAGACAACTCCTCAAGTTGATAATGTCGCCACCCAAGACAACACAGATGCTCCTGTTATCAATTCAGATCCTAATACAACTAAGCCTGTCACAAAACCAGTGGCAGAACCTGTTAAAAAACCTGAACCTAAACCTGAACCAAAGCCAGATCAATCGGTAACTGATATGCTTAATAATGTTACCGGCACAACGCCAACAGATGGTGCAGATAATAGTGGTGAAGGTCCTGGAGATGGGCCAGGAAATAAAGGCGATATTAACGGAGATCCTTATGCAAACACGTATTACGGTGCTCCAGGTTCTGGGCAAAGTGGTCGTGGTGCTGGACTAGGTGGAAGAAAAGCATTATCCGGAAAAGGAGCTGAGCCTGACTGTTTTGAAACAGGAACTGTTATTGTTGAAATTCATGTAGATAGACTGGTAAGGTGGTTCAAGCGATACCAGGTAAGAAAGGTACCACTAATAGAGCTTCTTGCCTTTTAGTTGCCGCAAAGAAAAGTGCGGAGACTTATAAATTTAGTGCTGCATCTAAAGCTAAAGATATTCAAATTGGTTTTGTTGAAGTTATTTTTAAAGTCGGAGAATAGTTTTGGACTATTCACGAACTCTTGAATGGCTTTTCAATCAATTACCCATGTATCAACGTGTGGGAAAAGCAGCCTATAAGGCAAATCTAGACAACACTATATTATTAGACAATCATTTAGGGAATCCTCATCTCTATTTTCCATCTATTCATGTGGCTGGAACTAATGGTAAAGGAAGTACTTGTCATATGATTGCTAGTGTATTGCAAGAAGCAGGTTATAAAGTTGGTCTATATACATCACCACATCTTAAAGATTTTAGAGAGCGTATTAGAATTAACGGTTCTGTGATTTCAGAAGATTTTGTCATAGACTTTGTAAGCAATCACAAAACTTTCTTTGAAAATAATCAGTTATCATTTTTTGAAATGACTGTAGGTATGGCTTTTCAATACTTTAAAGAACAAGAAGTAGACATAGCTGTTATAGAAACAGGTCTAGGAGGTAGATTAGATTCTACTAACATAATTACGCCATTAGTTTCAGTAATAACTAATATAGATAAGGATCATGTAGCCATGTTGGGTAATACTCTTATTGATATTGCAGGAGAAAAAGCAGGTATTATTAAAAGAAAAGTACCTGTTATAATAGGAGAACGACGTGTTGTATTGAGAGATCGCTTTCGCGAAAGCGCAATGAAAAAAAAATCACCATATCATCAGGTGAATTATCGTTTAAAGCCATTTGCGACAGATCTGAAAGGCGATTATCAAAAGTATAATGTTAGAGTAGCGCAAACTGCTTTAAATGTTTTAGAGCAATCTAGTGGTTTTGAGATTTCTCTTTCTCAATTAAAAATAGGGCTATTGAATGTTGTTTCCAATACAGGCTTAAGAGGTAGGTATGAGTTATTGCAAGATCAGCCTAGAGTTATTGTAGAGACTGCGCATAATAAAGCTGGAATAAAAACACTAGTAAAACAACTAAAGCTTGAAGAGTTTAAACAACTCCATATTGTAATGGGGATGGTATCAGATAAAGATGTCGATCAGGTTTTATCATTAATGCCTAATAATGCGTCTTATTATATAGCAAAACCAAATGTGATACGTGGAATGGAAATAGATGTTTTGTCCAGTTTTTTCAAAAAACATCAATTTAATTTCAAAAAATTTAATTCTATTTCTGAAGCGTTAAATGGTGCTAAAAGCCTGGCGCACAAGGATGATTTAATAGTTGTGACAGGTAGTGTCTTTGTAGTCGCAGAAATAATTTAATATTTATTTCAAAAACGCTTGTAAATTTCAGGAAAGGTTTTATATTTGCATCCGCTTTTAGGGCGCTTAGCTCAGTTGGTTCAGAGCACTTGGTTTACACCCAAGGGGTCAGGGGGTTCGAATCCCTTAGCGCCCACAAAAGGTCTTCAGAAATGAAGGCCTTTTTTTATGTCTTGTTCTTAGAGTAAAGCATTTCTTATTTCTTCATTTTTAAAAGTGTAAATATGTATTTTTACTAAAGATTTTATATTCATGAAGATATTAGTTACTGGTGGTTTAGGTTTTATAGGCTCTCATGTGGTTGTAGAATTGCTTAACAAAAGCTATGACGTAATCGTTGTTGATAATCTTTCTAATTCAACTATAGATGTGTTAGAAGGTATACGTACGATTTGTAATAAAGAGCCTGAATTTGAAAAGTTAGATTTAAGAGATAAACTGGCTGTAAGCGATTTTTTTGTTAGAAATCAAGATATTAATGGAGTAATACATTTCGCAGCATCTAAAGCTGTCGGTGAGAGTGTAGAGGATCCATTGTTGTACTATGAAAATAATATTAATACGTTAGTATATCTTCTACAGGAACTTCAAAAACTACCAAAATCAAACCTTATTTTTAGCTCTTCCTGCACTGTTTATGGACAGGCAGATGTTTTACCGATTACAGAGTCTGCTCCGGTAAAACCAGCAGAATCTCCATATGGTAATACTAAGCAAGTAGGTGAGGAAATTATTGCTGATGTTTGTAAAGTCAATTCTTCATTAAGCGCCATTGCCTTACGTTATTTTAACCCGATTGGTTCGCATCACTCTGGCTGATTGGTGAATTGCCATTAGGTACACCTCAAAATCTAGTGCCATATATTACACAAACAGCTATAGGTCAAAGAGAACAACTATCGATATTTGGTGATGACTATCCTACAATTGATGGAACTGCAGTTCGAGATTATATACATGTAATGGATTTAGCAAATGCACATGTCGTTGCCTTAGAAAGGTTAATAACGCACAAGATGGTAGCTAACTTTGAAACATTTAATATAGGAACGGGTACTGGGTCTTCTGTATTAGAAGTGGTGAGGGCTTTTGAGAAGGCGACAGGACTAGAGCTTAATTATAAAATTATTCAGCGAAGAGATGGTGATGTCACCGCTGCTTATGCAGACACTTCACGTGCAAATAATATACTGGGCTGGAAATCAAAATTTACCTTACAAGAGGCGCTTGAAAGCGCATGGAAATGGCAGCAAAATGTTGTAGCAGCTAAAGAATCTTAGCTACTTGTGTATTTACCCATTCTAGAAATAATTCATCCTCTTTAGAGAATGCTTTTGCTGTATTACTATCGATATCAATCTGACCTATATTTTTCCCGTCTTTAAATAAAGGGATGACAACTTCACTTTTCACATGAATACTACAAGCGATATAATTA
The DNA here is from genome assembly GCF_000755285.1 of Nonlabens ulvanivorans. Taxonomy (GTDB): domain Bacteria; phylum Bacteroidota; class Bacteroidia; order Flavobacteriales; family Flavobacteriaceae; genus Nonlabens; species Nonlabens ulvanivorans_A. The sequence continues at coordinate 9,850 of NZ_BBMK01000003.1, forward strand.
TCCTGTGCATGCACATCGTCAACAACAAAGTTTTTATTAGAAACAGCAACCTGACCGCATATTCCTTTCCCAAAAGGAATGACGGTATGGTCTGTAGGTTCTCCGGCTTGAGACCACAATTGTAAAGTCGGTTCACTTTCATGAGCCATATAAAAACCTACCCAGTCATAATAATCTATATTAGATTGCAGGAAATCACAAACACCTTGCATTTTAAGTTGTGTTGTTAAGTCTGGATGATTAACTATTTCAGTAACTTTTGGTTTTAATGTATCTAGGGTCATGATATGTTTTAAAAGAACAAAATTAGGTTTTGCTTTTGATTAAATATTTAACTTTGTCATAAATTAATAGTTTGATGAACTCTTTACGTCCTTACACGCCCGTTTTTAAATTTGTGGCTACTTTTGGGACAATTTATATTGTTTTATCATTAATCTACTATTTCTATTTACAGCAGGATTATAGTACATCTAACTATCCAGATCCAGTCACGTCTCAGGTTTCTTATCAAACCCAACAATTGTTAATGGTTCTAGGTTATGATGCACAGATATCTAATGTGCCCAATCACCCTTCGGTTTATATGTTCTTAAATAAGGATATAGTGTATAGGGTCATAGAAGGTTGTAACGCCATCAGTGTTATGATCTTATTTGTAGCTTTTGTTCTTGCTTTCGCGAAAGCGTGGAAAAAAACAACCTTGTTTATATTTTTAGGTATTGTGTTTATATATATCGTTAACCTTTTAAGGTTGGTTGCTCTAGCGGTAATAAAATATAAATATCCACAATATGATCATATTTCTCATGATGTTTTATTTCCTGCAGTAATATATGGTTCTGTTATACTGTTATGGTTACTATGGATTAAAAAGCCAAAACAGATATGATCTTCTCTAGATTTTTTTCATCGGTTGTAATCATTCTCTTGATTATTTCACTTGTGTTGATACGATTGTATGAGGTACCATTATTTAATGATCCTTTATATGATTATTTTCATTCAGATTTTCAATTATTTGCCATTCCTAAATTAAGTTTTTGGAATGTAATCGTAGGTACTAGTTTAAGGTATTTACTTAACATGGTGCTTTCTCTATGGATAATATGGTTTTTATATAAAAGAGAAAGTTATATACATGCAGCCTTATGGGTATATCTTTTTGCCTACATTATATTAATGGGTGCTTTTACTTTACTTCTTAATGCAGATACTAACTTTGTAAAGATGGCATTGTTTTATACCCGTCGCTTTCTAATACAGCCCATTTTACTATTTATCATGGTAGCTGGTTTTTATTTCTTAAAAACCAAAGGCGATAAACTAGTCTAGAAAGTACTTAAGTATTCTTTTCTATATGTTGAAGCAGGATGATAAAAATATGCGACTAGCAATTCTCTGTTCTCGTTGAGACACATTCTTCCCATTCCCTTTTGATAAGCATTATTCTTATTTTTTTATCAACGTCCTTGTTAAAGGGCGATACAACGCCTACATAGCTAATTGAATTATCTTCTGTAAATTTTATATTGTAAAGTCCGAAATAGGCATTTGATTCTGCCAAATCTAGTTTACCTACTTTATCAATGACATCTGTGTTATTTGCAAGTGAGGAACAATTAGTTGAAGATTCTTCAATTTGTTCGTTAAATAAAGAAAGTGTGTTAAGAGTGCCTATTAGATTTTTATTTTCTAATAAATTTCGGGTCGTCCTTATAAATAAAACTATTCCTGTGACATGGTGTAGTGATTATGGCACCATTAATTAATTGAGCAAAAACGATTAGTTCATCACCAGGTTTTAAAAACAGCCGGCATTTAGAATTATCACTACTATTTCCTACTTCTTGTCGTATAAATAAAGATTTTGAATCACGCCCCCTTAAAGACTATAGCTGTGTCAAATTCAATGAGGTCTTGGTTCTCTACTCTATAATCAGAATCAACGCTAGTTACTGTAACCTGGGCTATAAAATCAGCCTCTTTATAATCATTTAAAAAGTGATTTTGATAGCAAACACATGATTGTGCTTGAGATAGAATGCCAGTTAAAATTAAAAGCAAAAGTGTGAGTAGTCTATTGTATTTTCTCTGTGACAGGATTTCCATTTTCATCATAATATCTATAAATACACGTTGTGTGCCACTTTTTATTAATTGATAACTGCTATTGTCTAATTTGTTTATTCCAGCTGTATCATTTGCCAGATAACTAAATAAAGTAGGGAATAGACCGATACTGCTCTTTACGTTTTCTTGATATGGGGGGGCAAATTCATTAGGAGCTTTTATTGCGAGTAAAGCACCAAATATTGCTTGATGTAATGATGCGTCTTCTGTCAAATTTGAATAGCTTTCACCGGTGTAATCATAACCAACAAAGCCACCATGGTCTGCTGCCATTATAATAATACCTTCAGGATCTGTGGTAGAAATATATTCAACAATACTTTGAAGGGTCGTATTAATTCTTTCTAGATTATCGATGTATAGATCACGCTCTTTCTTTGCAGATGTGTCTTTAGTTTTAAGTCCAGTAATATGTCCTGGTTCTAGAATTTCAATAAAATAAAATTGAGGATTATTATCTGCAGTATTAATCGCATGTTTTAAATCATTAAAGTAATCTTTGTCTAGTTTGTAATCAGGTAAAATTGATAATTCGCTTTCTTCAATGTTTATGCGATCATAATAAATCTCCGGATGATTAAGCAATAAATATCTATGTTGTAGGATTGCTGTTGTTTGATATCCATTGTTTTTAAAAGTTTCTAAAACAGGATTTTCCCCCCATGATAATTTGCCTTGCATTAAAAAGCTCGTTTTTGAACTTTTCTTTACCATATAAATGGTGTTGTCCTGTAAAAAGAGTCGCGTTTGAAGTAAGTGTTGATGGGTAATTACTATGATATTGATGACTGAAATTGAACCCTTTTAAGGTCATGTTACTATAAAAAATTCCATTATCAAAGTTGTAATTGTCATTCTCTAAAGAAAGTTTATTAGCATATCCGTCAGGTTGAATGTAATAGATATTAGGTTTTATCTGAAATTCAATTGTTACTAGCGGACTTTCTTTAACCCAATTGTCATAAGTGAAAAGTGACGTGAATAGATAAAATATGAGTTGTAAGACCCCTAAAAAACACATCATCGATAAAATTAAAACTCCTTTCTTATAATGTTTTCCTAGAAACCAACTCGCCAAAATGGTAACAGTAGCTACCAGTAATAAAGCTTTCCATCTCCATCCTAAATAAACCACTAGGGACAATGAGATAGCAGTAATAATGATAAGACTGCTTGAATAAAATGTATTTTTGATTCTTTCGCTTTTACCCTTTAGTAAAAAGCCTATCAGTATAATTAGTGTGCTGGGTGCAATGACCATAGTCAAAACTAAGTACGACAACTGAGTCCAAGAATTGACTAATGTGTAATTGTTGGAATATAAATAGGTTATAGCATACAGCCCAGGTAGTATACCTACCGTCCACCAATAGTGTTTGTTACTTTTAAGATAGGATAGAATCTTATCTTTCATTTCTTTTCATTAAAAAGAGTGTGCGATGTGTCCCTTTGATAGCCTCTTTTTTAATTATAGAAAAATGCTCTTTATAAGCCTCTTCAAAACTTTCCAGATTATAATAGTCAAATAGGTCTACGGCATCTCTTTTACTCTTTAATATAAACTGCACCCAGCTATCTTTTCTATCGGGAAATTCAATAATTAGGTATGGGCTCAATGATTTAAAAAATAGTGCGCTCATCTCAAAAGGTACATTACCAGATAATGTTATATGATGAATTAAGGCTAACGCCATACTTAAGTCTGAATCATAATTTTGTATACGAGATATAAATGAGTCTCGTTCTTTATTATGAAATCCTATACTTGCTGCAGGTTGCATTAAATCAGTAACTATAGGAATGATGTTAGCCTCTTTACTTTTAATATTATTTATGTAACAGTCATTAATAGCGCTTTGGTCAATGTCACTAACAATTATCTGATTTACTTTAGGTAGTACCACTTTGCCAAAGGTGCCGTCATTACCTCCTAGATCCACAACTTTTTTTGCATTTATGCCAGCAGTCCAGTTTTCTATAAATTCCTTCTTGAGATTAAAAGCCTTTTCATCATAATTAGTTTGCTCATAATAAGCACCCCCATTCCGTATTTTCTTTCAGGCTCATTTTAGAAATATGCATCTCTAATGTCTTTAGCATTTTAATTTGAGCAACTTTGTCTAGTCCTTCGTTTTTAATATCGTTAGACGCTTCACCGATAGTTTCATTTTTCTGTTTGCTTAGAAAATGAATATGAGAATATATCGTCGGGCTCAATTTAGATTTCCATGATAATAATTTAGAAGCCTCATCTAAAGGAAAACCATTAATACGATGTTGTAAAGTCTTAAGGTAATAGCTGCCATGTCGTTGGGCTAGCAACAATGGAGCAAAGAAATGCTCATTAAATTGTTTTAATCCTTTCCAAGGCTCGTTAACACGATATCTCTCTATACTTAAGGTGTCAATGAATAAAGCTTTCCCTTTATGGAAGGTGATATTAAATGCACTAGCGTCTTTAAGTGAAAATCCATTTTCAAGTAAGAATAATTGGATGCGCAGTGTAAGTTGTGCAGCATGTTTATAAGCAGTAAATGACCATTCATAAGGATATGTAATGAAGTCTAACTGATCTGGTCTTAGAATTATATTATCCTCAGAAACGCTCAGCTCCTCATGCTGGATCAACCAGTTTTTATCCCACAATTGTTGGTATATACCATTACTTTTAATAGCATTATACTCACTAAAGTAAGATGAATTAATATGTCTTAAAAACTCGCCATCTTGCTTATAGATAAAGCCAGACGGATCACGATATGATGCTGGATGCCTAAGCATTGTTAATCCTTTAAATCTTTTTCATCATACATATCGTCAAAACTTGAATCATCAGTTTTATTAGTGATTCCTAGCCAGCCCTTAATCTTTATAATTAAAGTTTTATAGAAAAGAACAAAGCCTGCAAACGCGGCAATTGCTGCTTGAGCGATCATCATTCCTAATCCTGCATCGATGTAGAGTAAAGTATTCATGTGTGCAATATAAACTTTTATAAATCATCAATAAAAAACTGCCTTCAATTGAGAAGGCAGTTTTATGTCAATTAAGAAGATTTAATTCGCTTCCGCGGAAGCGAATTAAAATATTACTTAGGGTCTAAAATTAAATCGATACGTTCAACCAGATCATCTAAATGTATTTTAGAAAGCTGATCGCTAGTACGACTAATTGCTCTTTTTGCATCTGATCTTAACTGTTTTAATTCAGCACGAACAATTGGACGTATATCGCTTTGCTCAACATCTACAGCGCTACCACCAAAACGTCCTCTTGGCTGGTCGTTATTCATGATAAACTCTAATCGCTCAACATATGCACGTTGTAAGTTACGACGGTATCTATCGATTTTTTGACCTTTAGGAAGTTCATTAAAGATTCCTTTTCTTAAGTCTTGCATCATCTCAAGAAGACCATAAGCGCTAGATCCATTCACCTCTTCATTTTCCATAAGACGAGCCATACGCCCGAAGTCTAGCAAGCTATTTAAAGTACGAACTTGAGTGCTGCGTATACGATCAATGGCACCATCAGACTCAAACTTGTTAAAGATATCTTGATCTATTAACCATGTTGGTGTACTAAATAGTTCTTTCTGTAAGAACTGCATAGCTCTTGTCTGCTTGTCTCTAGAGGCATGCTCATAAACGGCACCGTCTTGACCATATGCTTTATAGGTCTCCTTAACTCCACCTATATTTCCTGTGACGTGTCCCATATATCTATTGTATTGACCTAATACTTGACCATACATAGTCTCTAGATTATCAAAGTTTTCACCTTCTTTACCTGTCCATTTTCCTAAATTAGGAATGATTCTTTGAAGGTTTTTAATTCCATAAGTGCTCGCTCTCATTGAGTCATCACCTAAATCCTCTGTCTGACTAGTGTGATCAACAACACCAAATTGTTGACGGCCAAAACGATAAACTGGATCTCCAGCTTTTTCAAGAATCCACTGGTCTAGGATAGTTTTTTCTTCTAGAGCCGTTTTATTCATGATAGGTTTGTATCCCCCCATGCGATAGAATATTTATCATATGGACCTATATTAGGCATTAAAGCAACGTCTCCATCTCCAGGTTGTGCGATGTAATTAAAACGAGCATAATCCATAATAGATGGAGCTGTACCATATTTTTTAGTGAACTCTGGATTACGTAAGTCTTCTACATTATAGGCAATTGAACTACCCATATTGTGAGGTAATCCTAGTGTGTGACCTACCTCGTGAGAACTTACAAATCTTATTAAACGTCCCATAACAGCTTCATCAAATTCTGTCGATTGAGCATCTGGTTTATAGCTGCAGTTTGAACAAAGAACCAGTTTCTTAGTAAAGTCATAACGTTATGATACCAATTGATATCTGACTCAAGGATTTCACCACTGCGTGGATCTGATACGTGAGGACCATTTGCGTTAGGAATTGGAGAAGCTAGGTATCTTACTACAGAATAACGTACATCTTCTGGACTCCAATCTGGATCTTCTTCTTTTGTAGGTGCATCTGCAGCGATAATTGCATTTTTAAAACCGGCAGCTTCAAATGCGACTTGCCAGTCTTCAATACCTTGCTTAATGTATTTTCTCCACTGAACTGGTGTTGCTGGATCTATGTAATAAACGATCTGTTTTTTAGGTTCAACGAGCTCACCTGCCTCAAACTTAACAATATCTTCATCTTTAACCTCTAGTCTCCATCGGTCTAGGTAACGTACTGTTTTGGTCTCTTGAGCATCAAGGCCATAGTCTTGTTGACCTCTTGCAAACCATCCCACACGTTGATCAAAGTAACGTCTTTTCATAGGTTCCTTAGGGAGTAATATCATAGAATTACTCATTTCTAAAGATATAGAACCAGTACTGATATTAGAAGGCGCTGCACTCGCTAGGTAGGTTTTTACATGCCTAGACTCTATGTTTAAAGGATATGATCGTAACGTATCGATATAAGATCTTTTCTCATCTAGACGAGTTGCTTTATATCTTGTTCGTGATCTTTTAGGGAAACCTATTGATGGTACATCTTTAGTAAAGAAGTCTGTTACATCTATTACAACATTATTATTAATGCTGTCTTTTTTTATCGCTTCAATAGGAAAAGAGTAGAGGATAGCTCAAAATTTGAGTTCTCTACAGCCATACTAACAGGTAAGGAGTCTGCAGCTACCACTTGATGAGATACAACTCTTAAAAGAACATTATCGTTCTTACGCTGCCATCTTAGCGTTTCTGTGTTTTGCTTTCCACCACCGAAACCTAGCCCAGCTGCTGTTTTTGCAATACGAGTTACCATAAGCATCTCTCTATTAAAAAGACTATCAGGTATTTCATAGAAGTACTTATCTTCTACTTGATGAACGGTGAATAACCCTTCATCACTTTTGGCATCCTTAGTAATGACCTTGGCATAAGGTTGGATACCACCTTTTTTAGGTTTTTTCTTTTCAGCTCCTGCCGTTGCTGATTTTTTACCAGGTTTTTGCGATCCACAACTAGTCGTTATGGTTGCTGCAAAAACTAGTAATGTCAATAATTTAATTATACGCATCATTATAGATTTTTGGTGACTACAAGATATTGTCTATTCCTAGAATAAAATCTTAATGTAGCGTTAACAACTATCTAAAATAGAAAATAAAAAAGCCATCTCGTTTGAGATGGCTTTTTAAATCTTTATGAAATGATTTTTACATCATGCCACCCATACCGCCTGGCATACCACCTGGCATTGCTCCACCACCATTATCTTCTTTTATCTCCACAAGGCACATTCGGTAGTAAGAATCATACCAGAAACAGATGCTGCGTTTTCAAGTGCAACACGTGTTACTTTTTTAGGATCAATGATTCCTGCCTTCAACATATCTACATACGTATCATTTTTCGCATCATAACCTTGATTACCTTTAGATTCTAGAATTTTAGAAATAACAACGCTTCCTTCTCCACCTGCATTTTCTACAATTGTTCTTAGTGGAGCTTCAATAGCTCTAGCAACTATAGAAATACCTGTTTCCTCATCAGGATTGTTTGCTTTTATTTTACTTAATGCAGCTTTAGCACGTACTAAAGCAACTCCACCACCAGCGACGATTCCTTCTTCAACTGCTGCGCGAGTTGCATGAAGAGCATCATCTACACGATCTTTCTTTTCTTTCATTTCAACTTCACTTGCTGCTCCTACATATAATACAGCAACTCCACCAGCTAATTTAGCTAGACGTTCTTGAAGTTTTTCTTTATCATAATCAGATGTAGTGTTCTCAATTTGAGATTTAATTTGTCCTACACGTGCTTTTATATCAGCAGCATTTCCACTACCATTTACGACTGTAGTATTGTCCTTATTAATATCCACTTTTTCCGCAGTACCTAACATTTCTAGAGTTGCGTTCTCAAGAGTAAATCCTCTTTCTTCAGAGATAACTGTACCGCCAGTAAGTATAGCGATGTCTTCTAACATAGCTTTTCTACGATCACCAAAACCAGGCGCTTTAACAGCAGCTATTTTTAATGATCCTCTTAGTTTATTTACCACTAGAGTAGCAAGAGCTTCTCCATCTACATCTTCGGCAATGATAAGAAGTGGTTTGCCTGTTTGAGCAACTGGCTCAAGTACAGGCATTAATTCTTTCATTGTAGAAATTTTCTTATCAAACAATAAGATATAAGGATTATCCAACTCAGTAGTCATCTTTTCAGAGTTGGTTACAAAATATGGAGATAGGTATCCACGGTCAAATTGCATTCCTTCAACAACGTCTACATAAGTGTCTGTTCCCTTTGCTTCTTCAACTGTAATAACACCTTCCTTACCTACTTTTCCAAATGCCTTTGCGATTAAATCACCAACAACTTCATCATTATTTGCTGATATAGATGCTACTTGTTTGATCATTTCACTAGAGTCACCTACCTTTTTTGATTGCTTGTCTAGGTCTGCAGTAATTGCTTCTACAGCTTTGTCGATTCCACGTTTCAAATCCATAGGGTTTGCACCTGCAGCGACGTTTTTCAAACCTTCCTTTACAATTGCTTGTGCAAGAACAGTTGCTGTAGTTGTACCATCACCAGCTAGATCATTAGTTCTAGAAGCAACTTCTTTAACCATTTGAGCTCCCATGTTCTCTAATTCGTCTACAAGCTCAATTTCTTTTGCTACAGACACACCATCTTTAGTTACCACTGGCGCTCCAAAGGATTTACCGATGATTACATTACGACCTTTAGGTCCTAGAGTTACTTTTACCGCATTTGCTAGAGCATCTACACCTCTCTTGATGCCATCTCTTGCTTCTAAATCAAATTTTATTTCTTTTGCCATCTTGTTTTGTTTTGTAAAGTACCACTGTGGTACTCTTGTTCTTTAATTAGTATTCTAATTTGAAAAATGTAATGAGTTTTGAATCATGCTTTCGCGAAAGCGTATTCAATTAATTAAACGATTGCTAAAATATCGTCTTCACGCATCATCAAATACTCAGCGCCATCTAGTTTAAGCTCTGTACCACTGTATTTTCCATAAAGAACAGTGTCTCCCACTTTAACAGTCATGTCATAATCCTTTTTTCCTTTTCCTACTGCTACAACTTTTCCTTGTTGAGGTTTTTCTTTTGCAGTGTCAGGAATGTAAAGACCAGATGCTGTTTTTTGTTCAGCTGCCATAGGCTCAATGAGCACTCTGTCTGATAAAGGTTGAATTGTTAATGCCATTATATTAGAATTTTAATTAATTTAATTTGAACTGCAATGTTCCATAAGTATGCCATTTAAAATAGCATGACAAAACATCATAAAAAAAAATATCCAACCTGTAAGGTTGGATATTTTGTCAGTTATGAAATGTCTTTATGACTATTCTCCATCTAATGGAGTAGCAGTGTCATTAGTTGCAGCAGGAGCTGGCGCAGTTACCGGAGTCTCAACATTGTTAGTATCTATAATATCTCTGTTTGCAGATGTTTTTTCTGTAATAAGTACAGAACTAGCCGCAAGTATAAGTACTAATAACAATGTAGAAAGGACCCAAGTACTTTTGTCTAAAAAGTCTCCTGTCTTTTTTACACCACCTAATTGTTGAGTGCCACCGCCACCAAAACTTGATGAAAGTCCGCCACCTTTAGGATTTTGAACCATTACTACTACTATGAGTAAAAAGGCTACAACTACGATTAATCCTAAGAAAAGATAAAATAATGTGCTCATTTATATATTGCTTTGTAAATTCTTAATTTCACGAATTCGGTCTGCAAAGAAACCACTTTTTTCTGGATGCTGCAAAACTAAAACCTTATAAGCTTGAATAGCTTTAGGATAGTTGTTTTGCGCAAGATAAACTTGTGCTAGTGTTTCAGTCATTAACTGGTCTGCTGGCGTTTGTAAATCTGCAATATTTGTACTGGAAACTTTATCTTTTCTAGGTTTTATTTTTGGTTTTTCTGCCAGAAATTGATCAATGATGGCCATTTTTTTGGCTTTTTCTGCATCAATTACCGCTGAAGTTTCCGTTACGCTATTTGTAATTCCCTTAGTAACCTTTAATTCCCTGTTTATAGGTTTTAAAGTAGTTAGTTTCAGCCACTCAGCAAAACTATATGATTCACTTTGATTAAACTTTATAGGTTCATCTACAATGCTTACAGTGGTTGATGGCCTTTCAAATAAATCAGTATCAAGAGTGTTTTTAAAATCTACACTACTATTGAAATCTTCTTCTTTGAGATGAATCAATTCTGCGTCTACGGGGGGGATGTCTTTTAAGTAATCTTGTTGATTCTTAATATGTTCACTGATTCTATTTTGTACAAAAATAGGAGAAGTTATAAAATCAAATAAAACACCTCTATCTACAGTATGAGTTGCGGTAATTTGTAATTCTTTATTATATAAAGGACTACTTTCATTACGCAAACCTTTAAGGTATACACTACGGGCAGCTTGAAACCAAGAATGCTTTGAAATACTTTTTTCTAATATAGCAATGTCATCAACCTTGATTTTATCTGGAGCGCTTAGTAGTTCATTAATACGGACATTATTTTCTACCATTGTGCAAGTGTGTCTGCAAAAATATCTTGCGTGATTTGATCAAAAATGATTTCTAATGCGGTATCTAGGGCAGCACCCTGAAGTTGGGTAGTAGCGGCATAATCATAGAAAAAGTTATATTTTTTTTCAAAGCTAGCCTCATCGTCTTTAGTATTAGTAAATCTTAAATTTACTTCAATAGTGACACGGTTTTGCGATGCTGTGTTGCTAGCGGTTGCCGTCATAGGGGCGATATAGAATCGAGTGATTTCTCCTTGATAAATATAGTCTCCATTTTTATTAACTAAATCTAAACTGCTTTGATTTAAAATAAGGTCTTGTAGTTCAAGTGTAAAGGTCCTTTCAATACCAGGCTCTACATATGCGGCTTGATTTTGAAAAAAATCAACTTGATAGGTCTTAATGTTATCGGGTATGGAAACACCTGATAAGCTATAGCCAAAACCACAGGATGTTATACTCAATAATAAAATAAAGCCTATTACTATCTTTTGAATTCTATAAATCATATTGCTTTATTTTACGATAAAGAGTGCGTTCTGAAATACCTAAGTCGTCTGCAGCTGCTTTGCGTTTACCTTTATGACGCTCTAACGATTTTTTTATTAGTTCTATTTCTTTATCCATTAAAGATAAAGACTCCTCTTCCTGCACTTCTTGAGCAAAATCATAACGGTCATTCTGTGCTACCGGTTCTACAAAATTTGACTGCGGTTGTGTGTCAAAAGAAGGTGTGTCAACCTGCGTGACTTCATATGCTTGATCAATGACATCTTCATAATCATCACCTTTGGCATCTTCACCATAAATACGCTTGATTAGACTTTTGTTGTCTTCTTGAACATCATTAATATCGCCTTTAACCATTAACTCATTAGTTAATTTCTTAAGGTCATTTAAATCATTTTTCATGTCAAAAAGAACCTTGTAAAGAATCTCTCGCTCATTTGCAAAGTCGCTATCATTCTTTTTGCTAGTACCTATGACTGCTGGTAAGTTTTTTCCAGCGTCTGGTAGATAATTACGTAAAACTGTCGCGTTAATGTTGCGTTCTTTTTCTAGAACGCTTATTTGTTCAGCTATGTTGCGCAATTGTCTTATGTTTCCACTCCATCTATAACTTTCTAATAGGGAAATGGCACCGTCATCTAATCTCAATGTTGGCATTTTATATTTCATTGCAAAATCTGATGCAAACTTGCGGAAAAGTAAATGTATATCTCCTTTTCTTTCTCTTAACGGTGGTAAGTGTATGTCTACTGTGCTTAATCTATAGAAAAGATCTTCTCTAAACTTCCCTTTTTCAATAGCATCGGTCATGCGCACATTAGTGGCAGCTACTATACGTACATCTGTTTTTTGAGTTGCTGATGACCCTACTTTTAAGAATTCGCCATTTTCAAGAACACGTAGTAAGCGCACTTGTGTAGGAAGTGGAAGTTCACCTACTTCATCTAAAAATATAGTTCCTCCATCTGCAACTTCAAAATATCCAGATCGGGTAGATGTAGCTCCTGTAAAAGCTCCTTTTTCATGACCAAAAAGTTCTGAATCTATAGTTCCTTCTGGGATAGCACCACAGTTAACAGCAATATATTTACCGTGTTTGCGATGAGATTGAGCGTGTATAATTTTGGGTATACTTTCTTTACCTACACCACTTTCTCCAGTAACTAGTACAGATATGTCTGTAGGAGCTACTTGAATTGCTTTTTCAATTGCGCGATTGAATCCTGGGTCATTTCCTATAAGTTCAAATCGCTGTTTAATTGATTGTACACTTTCCATAATTACTCAGTATCAACAGTTAATGGACCTTTCATGTCTGAATATCCTACGGCTTCACCTATTAAAGTAGCACTCGTACAATCAGTTATTTTAACATTGACAAAATCTCCAACTTTATAGTTCTCTTTGGGAAAAACGGCTACATAATTTTGAGAATTGCGACCTGCCCATTGTGAGTCAGATTTCTTAGACTCTTTCTCAATAAGACATTCTACTGTTTTACCTATAAAGTATTGAGCTCTTTCTAATCCAGTTCTTCTTTGTATGGTAATAATCTCGTTCAGTCGTCTGCTTTTCACTTCTTCAGGAACGTCATCTTCCATTTTACGAGCAGCCATGGTGCCTGGTCGTTCTGAATATGCAAACATAAATCCATAATCATATTTCACATACTCCATAAGGCTTAATGTGTCTTGATGATCTTCTTCAGTCTCTGTAGGGAAGCCAGTAATCATATCTTGTGAAACAGCACATTCAGGTATAATAGCATGTACTCTATCTATAAGTCTCATGTATTCCTCTCGAGTATGTAACGATTCATCTCTTTTAAAATACGATCACTTCCAGATTGAACAGGTAGATGAATATAGTTGCAAATGTTCCTGTGCTTTGATATGGCGTGTAAAACATCATCACTGATATCTTGCGGATTACTAGTCGCAAAACGGACTCTTAAATTAGGATAAGAGATGGCTACTTGATTTAATAATTGAGCAAAATCAACAGCTGTAGCTTGAGCCATAGGCGTTGCTTTTGCAAAGTCCTTTTTTAATCCGCCTCCATACCATAAATACGAATCTACATTTTGTCCTAATAAGGTAATTTCCTTAAAGCCTTTAGTGACCAAGTCATTAATTTCTTCTAGAATACTTTGTGGATCACGACTGCGTTCTCGACCACGAGTAAACGGCACAACACAAAAAGTACACATGTTATCACAACCACGTGTTATAGATACAAATGCAGTAACACCATTACTGTTAAGTCTAACCGGTGCGATGTCTCCATAAGTTTCTTCTTTAGAAAGAATAACATTCACGCATCTCGTCCTTCATCAATTTCAGCGACTAGGTTAGGTAGGTCTTTATATGCATCAGGTCCTACAACCATGTCTACAATCTTTTCTTCTTCTAAGAATTTTGATTTTAGACGTTCTGCCATACAACCTAGAACGCCTACTTTCATATTTGGATTTTGTCTTTCTTTTACACGATTGTATTTTTCTAGACGTTTACGTACTGTTTGTTCTGCCTTGTCTCTTATTGAACATGTGTTCACTAAGACTAGGTCAGCTTCTTCAAGTATATTGGTGGTATTAAAACCTTCCTTTGCAAGGATAGAGGCTACAATCTCAGAATCAGAAAAATTCATCTGACAACCATAACTTTCTATATATAATTTACGACTATTCTTACCGTTGTTCTCCAACTGTATTGTCGTTCCTTGTTTTTCTTCTTCTATAATCTTTTCCATCTACGTTACCTCATTAATAAGCGTGCAAAGATACTAATTTTACTTGTTTTGTGACATATTGTCATACGATTGCTTTTTTAATTTTGCTTTCGCGTAAGCGGAAACAACATTGTTAATCTTGCTATCAAAGGCTTGTCTTAGGTCAATTAATTTAAAGTGAGTCCTTGTCCTTAATATATACCTACCGATAGTGAACACATTGAGAATTTACCGAGTGCTTTAATTGATTGGGAATTAGACTTTTGCAGAACTAAAAAAAAATACACATACCTTTGCATTCCAAAAATTCAAATCTGAATGGCAAAGAATCTTGTAATTGTAGAGTCGCCGGCAAAGGCAAAGACCATAGAAAAATTCTTAGGTAAAGACTATAAAGTAGCATCCAGCTTTGGTCACATAGCTGATCTTCCTGCAAAAGAGTTAGGTGTTGATGTAGATGATGATTTTACACCTAAATATATAGTTAGTTCAGATAAGAAAGATCTGGTAAAGAAACTAAAGAAAATGGCTGCCGAATCAGAAATGGTATGGTTAGCGAGTGATGAGGATCGCGAAGGAGAGGCCATTGCATGGCACCTTGCAGAGCAGTTAGATCTTAAAAAGGAGAAGACTAAGCGTATCGTTTTTAACGCGATTACAAAGAGTGCGATTCAAAAAGCAATTGAAAATCCACGTCAAATCGATTATGATCTGGTGAATGCTCAACAAGCACGTAGAATTTTAGATCGTATTGTAGGTTATGAAATATCTCCAATATTATGGAGAAAAGTTAAAGGTGGAGCTAGTGCTGGTCGTGTACAGTCTGTTGCGGTGCGGCTAATTGTAGAGCGCGAAAACGAAATAATCAATTTTAAAAGTGATAACTTTTTTAGAATCGATGCCGATTTCAATACTAAGGACGGAAGTCTTTTAAAAGCAAAGCTACCAGGAAATTTAAGTTCTCTTAAAGAGGCACAGAGTTTTCTTGAATTAAATAAAGGAGCTCAATTTGAGGTTGCAGATCTTGTTAAAAAGCCTGCTACTAAAAGTCCTGCGCCACCATTTACAACATCAACGTTACAACAAGAGGCTTCTCGTAAGCTGTTTTACAACGTTAGTCGCACCATGCAACTAGCGCAACGTTTGTATGAAGCAGGTTTAATTACTTACATGAGAACAGATTCTGTGAATCTAAGTAATGAGGCAAAAAAAGGTGCTCAAGCAGAAATTGAAAGTGCTTATGGTGCAGAGTTTCATAAAGAGCGCAATTATAAAGGGAAGTCTAAAGGTGCTCAAGAAGCTCACGAGGCTATTAGGCCTACCGATTTTGCAGTACATAGCGCTGGATTAGATAAGGATCAAACACGTCTTTATGAATTAATCTGGAAACGTGCTATAGCGAGCCAGATGAGCGATGCAAAGCTTGAACGTACTAATGTATCTATCAGTGCAAATACACATGATAAGAATTTTACAGCTAGTGGTGAGATTGTAAAGTTTGAAGGTTTCTTAAAAGTATATCTTGAGAGTACAGATGATGAAGATCTAGAACAACAAGGATTATTGCCTGCCTTATCGATAGGCCAAGACCTTTTAAATAAAAAAATTACTGCTACAGAACGCTTCACTAGACCACCTTATCGATTTACAGAAGCTTCGTTAGTAAAACAATTAGAGGAATTAGGTATAGGTAGACCATCTACATATGCTCCTACAATTACAACTATTCAAAATAGAAAGTATATTGAGAAAGGTGTTTCTTTAGGTGAAGAAAGATCATATGTTCAATTGACGCTATCTAAAGATGCTATCAAGGAAAAAGAACTGACAGAGAAAACAGGTTCTGATAAAGGAAAGTTAATACCAACTGATGTAGGTAGAGTTGTAAATGATTTTCTTGTTGAGCATTTTAGCAATGTATTAGATTATAATTTTACAGCAAAAGTAGAAGAGTCATTTGATAACATTGCAGAAGGAAAAGAAGAGTGGACCGATATGATGAGTCACTTTTATAAAGGTTTCCATCCTACAGTACAAGATGTTGCAGAGAATGCAGAGCGTGAGGTAGGAGAGCGAGTTTTAGGTACAGATGCTAATACAGGAAAACCTATCAGTGTAAGGTTAGGGCGTTTTGGGGCTATGGCTCAAATAGGAACGGTAGAAGATGAAGAGAAGCCGCAATTTGCGAGTTTATTGCCATCACAATCTTTAAATACAATTACATTAGAAGAAGTGCTTGATCTATTTAAATTACCTAGAACAGTTGGAGACTACAATGGTTTTCCGGTTGAGGTAAATCAAGGTCGTTTTGGTCCATATGTAAAATTCAACGAGAAGACATTTGTATCTCTTGAAGAAGGAGATGATCCTATGACGCTTACTTTCGAAAGAGCTGCAGAGTTAATTCAGCAAAAAGAAAAAGCTGATGCTCCTATTTATATGTTTGAAGAACAGCCAGTAACTAAAGGTGTTGGTCGTTTTGGTCCATTTATTAAATGGGCAGGAATGTTTATATCAGTAAATAAAAAATACGATTTTGATAATCTTTCTAATGATGATATTGAGCAATTAATTAAAGATAAAGTTCAGAAAGAAAAAGATAAACTTATCGTTAATTGGGAAGATGAAGGTATAAGAATTGAAAAGGCTCGATGGGGGGGAAGGCACAACGTTATTAAAGGTAAAACTAAAGTTGAGTTAGCTAAAACTATTGATCCGCTCTCTATTACTTTAGAAAAGGCAATAGAATTAGTGGCAAAGAAAGCTCCTAAGAAAAAAGCGGCAGCAAAGAAAAAACCAGCAGCAAAAAAGAAGGCAGCAGCAAAGAAAAAAACGACAAAGAAGTAATTTTCTATGGCATTTGAGTTTCTAAAACCCGTTAGCGATGAAGTGCAAGCTCATGCAATGTTGCAACCACAACACGCAATAGGTAACGTCATTAAAATACATACAGCACATACAGGTCTGCCTCAGTTAAAAGATGTTCAGATGGTTCTCGTAGGTGTATTAGAGAATCGTCGCGATGAAAACGCCTTATTACAAATTAAAAATGTTGACCAAGCAAGAAAACAGTTCTACGAGCTGTTTCCAGGTAATTGGCTATTAAATATTGTGGATATGGGTGATATTCATCCAGGTGATAAGGTAGAAGATACCTATTATGTCCTACAACAATTAACGGCAGAGTTTTTAACTAAGAAAATTATTCCTATTTATTTAGGTGGTAGTCAAGATTTAATGTATCCTATTTATAGAGCGTTTGATGATATCAAATACATGATTAATGTAGTTAATGTTGATTGTAGATTTGATATAGGAGATATAGAATTGCCTATTAGTTCTAGAAGTTATGTCGGGAAAATGGTAGCAGACCAACCGTATAATTTGTTTAATTATAGCAATTTGGGCTTCCAAACATATTTTAATAGTCAAGATGAAATAGAGCTTCTGGAACGCATGTATTTTGATGCTACTCGATTAGGTGTCCTTGATGAAGATATAAAGCTTGCTGAGCCAGTAATGCGTGATGCAGATGTTGTGGGGGGATAGATATGGCAGTGGTGAAGGCTGGTGATACCGCTTTCGCGAAAGCGAATCCAAATGGGCTTAATGGCAAGCAAATTTGCAGTTTATCGAGATATGCAGGTATAAGTGATAGAACGCAAGTGTTTGGGATATTTGAAATTCCAATTGATGCTAGTTTAACAGGCTCGCAACTCATTGCAGAAATGATTTGGTATTTTATAGAAGGTTATAATTATAGGGCAGGAGAGCATCCTGTTAATGTAGAAAGTGGCTATCTAAAATATCGTGTACCTATTGAAGATGAGGTTCTAACATTCTATAAGTCTAATAAAACGGGACGATGGTGGATAGAGTTGCCTTTTCTTTCAAATGTTAATAATAAACTAAAACAACAAACGTTATTACCATGTACTCGCAAAGATTACGAACTGGCTTGTGATCAAAATTTGCCAGAGAGATGGTTAAAAGCGAGAAGAAAGAATGAAGTATAGCGTATTAATGCGTAATTTGTCAAACTAAATTTATTTGGTAAAAAAAAAGTTGCCAGATATATATATTTTAGATAGGTTTACGACCTTAATTCATAAAGAAAACATAAAATACCCTTATGAAAAAGTTATTTGTCCTAGCAGCAGTGGTTGCTTTTCTAGCAAGTTGTGGTCGAGGAGACCGCGGAATGGTGGTTGGAGCTAAAGGAAAAGCATGGCATCCTGAGAAGCCCTACGGTATGACGTTAGTACCTGGTGGAGCGTTCATCATGGGTAAGAGTGATGATGATTTTGCCGCTACCAACAATGCGCCTACCAAAACAGTAACAGTGCCTTCATTCTATATGGATGAAACTGAAATTACGAATGCAGAGTATCGCCAGTTTGTTTACTGGGTAAGAGATTCTATATTCAGGACTCGTCTAGCCATCATGGCAGATGATAATGGTTCTACTCCTGGTGATGACGGTATTGGTGAATTTGCATTTCTTGATGCAGATGAAAGTACTGAATTGACTCCATGGGAGCAATATTATCAAGATAATTATGCGGGAATGGGAGAAACTGGATATGAAGGTCGCAAATTAAATCAAGATGTTGATTTGATATGGGATACAGAAGATATTCCAGATGAGTTCTATGCAGAGGTTTATGATTCCATGTACATTCCTTTTGAAGAGATGTATAATGGACAACGTACACTTGATGTAAAGAAATTAGTTTTCACATATTCAGAAATGGATATTCAAAAAGCTGCTCGCAATCCTAGAGATAAAAGAAGTAAATATATTACTCAAACTCCAGTAGAGATCTATCCAGATACTACCGTTTGGATTCGTGATTTTAATTATTCTTATAACGAGCCTATGCATAATGATTACTTTTGGCATGAAGCTTACAGCGATTATCCGGTTGTAGGTGTAAACTGGAAGCAAGCGAAAGCATTCTGTCAATGGAGAACATTGTACCATAATGCTTTCAGAAAAGAACGTGGACGTCACAATGTAAATGCATACCGTCTACCTACTGAGGCAGAATGGGAATATGCCGCTCGCGGTGGTCTAGAAGGAGCTACTTATCCATGGGGTGGACCTTATGCAAAAAATGACAGAGGTTGTTTCTTAGCTAACTTCAAGCCATTACGTGGTGACTATGCAGCAGATCAAGCTTTATATACTGTTGAAGCTCGTTCTTATGAGCCTAATGAGTATAATTTATTCAATATGTCAGGTAATGTTGCAGAATGGGTGAATTCATCTTATGACGCAGGTTCTTATGAATTTATGTCTTCTATGAGTCCTGTTGTGAATGATGAGAACAACATGCGTAAAGGAGTTCGCGGTGGATCTTGGAAAGATATTTCTTATTTCTTACAAGTAGGAACTCGTGATTATGAGTATGCTGATTCGGCAAGAAGCTATATTGGTTTCCGTACGTACAATCTTACATGGGAACTGACGTTACTCTTAACGCAGCTACCAACTAAAATAAAATTTAACTACTAACTTAACTAAACCCTTATTAAAATGGCACAGTCTAAAACAACAAAGAAATTATTTAACATGGCTTACGGTATCGGAGCCTCAATTGTAATCATCGGAGCACTTTTCAAAATTCTTCACTGGGAATTAGATTTAGGATTTACTAAATTAACGGGTGGTACATTACTTGCAATTGGATTAATTACAGAAGCATTAATTTTCTTTATCTCGGCATTCGAACCAGTTGAAGATGACTTGGATTGGTCACTTGTTTATCCTGAATTATCTGGTGGTCAAACTATCGCTAAAAAAGGAAAGAAAGAAGAGCCTCAAGATGCGCAAGGATTACTTTCTAAGAAATTAGATGAAATGCTTAAGGAAGCTAAGCTTGATGGTGAGTTAATGTCTAGTTTAGGAAACAGTATCCGTTCTTTTGAAGGTGCTGCAAAAGGTATCGCTCCTACAGCTGAAGCAATGTCTTCAACTAAAAAATATTCTGAAGAAATGGCTCTTGCTGCAGCGCAAATGGAATCATTAAATAGTCTTTATAAAGTACAAGTAGAAAGCTCTACACGTCAAGCTCAGGCTAACGAAGCAATTGCTGAAAACGCAACAAAACTTCAAGAGCAAATGGCTGGACTTACTAATAACTTGTCTTCTTTAAACGGCGTTTATGGAAACATGTTAGGTGCAATGAAAGGATAATTAGCAATAATTATAAATTAAAACTATTAATAACAGCTAATTAGAATATTATGGCAGGAGGAAAACAGTCCCCCCCAAGGCAGAAGATGATTAACTTAATGTATCTTGTATTTATTGCAATGCTTGCATTAAACATGAGTAAAGAAGTGCTAAATGCATTTGGTTTGCTTAATGTTAGCATCGAAGAAAGTAATTTAACAGCAGCAGCTAATAACGCTAGTACCCTTGACGGGTTAGCGCAATTAGCTAGCGATCAGCCTGAAAAATATGACAAATTGAAAGATCAAGGTGATCAGGTAGATAAAATTTCTGATGAGTATTTCAATTATATTCAATCCTTAAAGGATGAATTAGAAGGTACTGTTGAAGACCCTACGGATTATCAAGTAATGGATAAAGGAGATTATCTTGATACTAAGTTTTTAGAAAGTGGTGTTATCACTGAAGAAGGTCAGAGGTTTCTGGATGAAATGAATAACTATCGTAAGGATATGATAGCAATTGTTGGTGAAGAGTCGGAATTGGCTGGTCAATTAAAGACTAAATTTACTCCAAGTGAAGAGGAAAATAGAGATGGCGTTATGGTTCCTTATTTGGAGTATAACTATCAAGGGTTTCCATTGATTGCATCTGTTGCTAAGTTGACTTTGTTGCAAAGCGAAATTAAAAGTATAGAATCAAAAATTTTAGGAACGCTGCTTAGCGGTAGTCTTAAGAGTGAAGTTAGTATGACTAACTATACTACTTTAATGGAAACGCCAAAATCAGCTTACTATAATGGTGAGATGTTTGATGGTCAAATTGTACTAGGTCGTAAGGATGCAACTTTAAAACCTAAAACTGTAGCTTTAAAACTCGATGGTCGTGCTCTTAGTGCAAGTCAATATTCCGTGGAAGATGGTAGAGTTGTGCTTAAAGTCGGAGCAGGTTCTCCTGGTGAACATAAAATTACTGGTGAGCTTATCTATGAACAAGATGGTGAGCCTTTACCAGTGCTTGTTGAGCAAACATTCTCTACGATTCCTAAACCTAATTCTGCAACTATTTCAGCAGATAAGATGAATGTTGTATATCGTGGAGTTGATAATCCTATGACAATTACATTTGCAGGTGTTTCTTCAAATAATGTTAACGCAAGTGCTTCTGGTTTGACTAGAAGTGGTAGTGGTTACGTAATGAAACCTTCTTCAGGTAAGGAAGTTAAAATTAATGTAACAGGAAAATTATCTACTGGTGAGACAGTTTCTGATAGTAAAACTTTCCGTATCAAGGATCTTCCAAGACCTATCGGTACAATTAGTAGAGAATACATTGATGTTAAGAAGAACAGATCTAACCTTGCAGTTTCTACTGTTGGAGCTACCTTCGGTGATGACTTTGACTTTGAATTAACACCACGTGTAACAGAATTCTTATTTAAAGTTCCTGGTGCGCCTTCTGTTAAGGTTTCTGGAACTAAATTAAATAGTGCTGCTCAAGGTAACTTAAGAAAAGCACGTAAAGGAGATATCGTACAGTTTGCTGGTATTAAAGCAACTGTTCCAGGAGTAAAGCTTAAAACAGTTACTCCAGTAGCGGTAGAGTTATTAGATTAATTTTTGAAAAAAAGAGATATGAATAAGTTATTTGTTTTTGTATTGGGATTAATGTTGACTTCGTCAGCTTTTGCTCAAAACAATATACTTAATGCAAAGGATCCTAATGAGATAGGTAAGAAAACTGCCTCTCAAACGGAAAACGATAATGATACACCGTTACCTTATGGTTTCATTGGTGATCGTGACGTGCTTTGGTCTAGAACTACTTGGGAAAAGATAGATCTTGATGAAAGAGTAAACTTTCCATTGTATTATCCTATTGATACTAACTATGTAGGTAAAGAGCGTCGTGCATTATTTCACGTGATAGCTTCTGCTGCAAGAAATGGTGAAATAGATCTTTATTCAGACTCTTATTTCAATGAAAAAAGAGAATTTGCTGATATTGAAACTTCACTTTCAAGAGTAGATACTTCTGACTATGGTATTGAACAGTTCAATGCTGAAGGAAGAGTAGATCCTGAGTATATTACTAAGACTTCTATCGGAGCAGATAATGTGTCTGCTTACAACGTAAGAGGTTTATGGTACTTGGATACTCGTCAAGGAGAAATGAGATATCGTATATTAGGAATAGCGCCAGTGACTCCAGATGTTAATTTTATGGATGATCCTAAAGGAATTGAGTTGTTTTGGATTTACTATCCAGATGTAAGAGAGTTGTTGCACAATGCAAAAGCTTTTAATACATTAAACTCTGCTAAGCCTATATCTTTTGATCATATTTTAAACTCGAGAAGATTTAGCGGTGTTATCTATAAAATGGATAATGTGCACGGTGATCGTAAAATTGAAGCCTATATAGCAGACAATTCTATGATGCAATTATTAGAATCTGAAAGACTTAAAGATATCGTTAGAAATAAAGAAATCGATATGTGGAACTATTAAGTTCTATATGTAATTGAAAAATATAAACGCCTTGCTAAGCAAGCGTTTTTTTTGTTTAATAGATTTATTTAGGTAGTACCTTTGATTTATGAAAGATGTGATAATAGTAGGAAGTGGAATTGCAGCTTGTTCTCTTGCATGGCAATTGCATCAACAAGGTAAAAGTTTAACGTTAATTTCGGACCGTAAAAAAGGAAGTAGTTCTGTTGCAGCTGGTGTGTATAACCCAATGGTTTTAAAACGATTTACGGCTGTTTGGAACGCTGGTGTTCAACTTGAATTTTTGAACAACATGTTTGATTATGTGTTAGAGAATACAGATATAGATGTTCGTACACCGATTACTGTCGCTCGTAGGTTTCATGATGAAAAAGAATCCTTAACATGGATTAAGAAGTCAGTTAGAGAAGACTTAAAGACGTTCATGAACTCAACAGTTCAAAAAATTGATATCAATGGAATAGAAGCTTCTTCCGGATATGGTTTAGTGAATGGAACTGGTTGGGTAGATACTATTAAGTTCATGTCGCTCACGTTATCTTTTTTTGAATCCTTAGACTCTGTTTATTTAGAAGAGTTTGATTATAGAAGACTCAAGACTTCTCATAACTCTGTAACTTATAAAACTTTTAGCGCTGCTCATATAATTTTTGCAGACGGTTATCGCATGCTTGATAATCCTTATTTTGATAATTTACCTATTCAAGGAAATAAGGGTGAAGTTCTATTGATTAAAGTACCAGGTTTAGAGTTAGATTATATTCTTAAATCTTCAGTTTTCCTAATGCCGTATAAAGATGATTTATTTTGGGTAGGCGCTACTTATGATAGAGAAAATCTTGTAGATGAGGCAACTGCTGCTGGTCAAGATTTCTTAACCTCTAGGCTAGAGCGTTTTATGAAATTACCCTACGAGATTGTAGAACATAAACACGGTATTAGACCTACAACCATTGACAGACGACCTTTTGTAGGTCATCACTCCATTCATGAGAATATATGGGTTTTTAATGGTATGGGTAGTAGAGCTGTTCTTATAGCGCCGTGGGCATCGTTGCAATTAATCAATTGTATATATAATAATCAACCCATTAATGCTGAAATAGATATTAAGAGATTTGAAAAAGTTAATCCGTAAGGATATACTAGTTCTTTTTTGCTTTTTCCTTATCGTAGTCCATAAAAATGTTGATCCATATATTTCTTGAAATTCGGATAACAATCGGTAGACTTATAATTGAAATGAAAGTGATTACTAGGAATATATTCCATCTCGATAAGTTTAGTAAGAAGTAGCAAATAACAAATGCAGCCATGGCTATCGCAATACCTACACCATAACTCACATACATAGAGCCATAGAAAAAACTTGGTTCAATCTTGTATTTTGTGCCGCAATGAGAACATCTTTCATGCATTTCTTGCGTTTTATTCGGATTATACAAATTTGAACTTGTGTACATCGATTCATTTTGACATACTGGGCAGGTTCCCGTGAAAATACTGTATAATTTTGTTCCTTTTAGCATCAGAAAGCTTTAGTGTTTATGCGCAGTTACGCATCTTTGCAAAGATACAAAAATCACTATGCTCAATATTCACGATTTACATGTTAGTTTTGGCGGCGAGCCATTATTTGAAGAGATAACCTTTAGACTCAATGGTGGAAATCGTGTTGGGTTAATAGGAAAAAATGGAGCTGGTAAATCTACCTTATTAAAAGTAATTGCTGGAGACCTAGAATACGATCAAGGTCAGCTGGCAATGGAAAAAGGAACTAGTATTGGTTTTTTACGTCAGGATATTGATTTTGAAAAAGGCCGTACAGTACTAGAGGAAGCATACACCGCTTCGCGAAAGCGAGAGAAATAGAAGCAGAGCTGGATCAAATAAATGTTCAATTAGCAGAAAGAACCGATTATGAATCTGATTCTTACTCAAAGCTTATTGAGGACATGAGTACATTAACTCATGAATATGAGATTATAGGTGGATATCAATACAAAGGTGAAACAGAAAAGATACTAAAGGGACTTGCGTTTAAACCAGAGCAGTTTGAGATGCTTACTGATGAGCTCTCTGGTGGATGGCGTATGCGTATTGAGCTTGCAAAACTTTTATTAGAGAATCATGATATATTATTACTCGATGAGCCTACTAACCACTTAGATATCGATTCTATTTTATGGTTAGAGCAATTCTTACAGACTTATCCTGGAGCTGTAGTTATTGTAAGTCACGATAAAATGTTTCTTGATAATGTGACTAATCGTACAATCGAGATAAGTTTAGGGCGCATCTATGATTACCCGAAACCATATACACAGTTTCTAGCCTTAAGAGCAGAGATGCGCGAGCAACAAGAAGCTACATTTAAGAATCAGCAAAAGGAGATTGAACGTACCGAGAAGCTTATTCAAAAATTTAAGGCCAAAGCTAGTAAAGCCACCATGGCCCAATCACTGGTTAAAAAGTTGAACCGTATGGACGTGGTTGAGATAGAGCAAACGGATAATGCTGCAATGAATATCAATTTTGCCAAATCTATACAGCCAGGTAAAGTAGTACTGGAAATTGATAAGGTGAGTAAGTCTTATGGCGAAAAAAAGGTCCTAAGTGAGGTGGATTTAAAAATTGAACGAGGCGCTCGTGTTGCTTTTGTAGGGCAAAATGGAATGGGGGAAATCGACTCTTGCAAAAATTATTGTAGGTGAAATAAAAGACTCAAAAGGTCAGGTAAGCTTAGGTCATAACGTTCAATTAGGATATTTTGCCAGAATCAGGCTGAATATCTTGATGGAGAAAAGACAGTTCTAGACATCATGATAGATGCTGCAGATGATGGCAATCGCGTTAAGGTGCGTGACATGTTAGGTTCGTTTTTGTTCCGTGGTGATGAAGCAGAGAAAAAAGTAAAAGTATTGAGTGGTGGAGAACGCAATAGATTAGCGCTTTGTAAATTACTATTACAGCCATTTAACGTTTTAATCATGGATGAGCCTACTAACCACTTAGATATTCAGTCTAAGAATGTTTTGAAGGCGGCCTTGGTTAAATTTGATGGGACACTTATCGTCGTGTCGCACGATAGAGAGTTTTTACAAGGTCTTACAGATGTTGTTTATGAATTCCGTGACCATAGATTGAACTTGCATTTAGGAGATATAGATTATTACCTACAGCAGCGTAAGGCTCATGACATGCGCGAGATTGAAAAAGTTACAGAGGTTAAAGTAGATCCGCTTTCGCGAAAGCAAGAAACAGAGAAAAAACAGCTTTCATACGACGATCAGAAAAAGCAAAAGTCTTTAAATAATCGACTTTCAAAAGCAGAGTCAGAAATCAATAGCCTAGAGCGAGAAATCAAGAAATTAGATCACGAGCTAGCAGCAAACTATGACGAACTAGCTGCAAAGCCAGGGTTTTTTGATGCTTACCAAGCAAAGAAAAAAACATTAGAAGAATGGATGACTAAATGGGAAGACATCTCTGAACAGTTGGATAAATTCTAATTACCTTTAAGTAAATTTTAACCTCTTAAGAATAGACCTTGAGTAGTTTTACAAGTCTAAGTAGCAACTAAAACTATTCTATGCGCAAAATTATATTAGGCATACTTGCATTGCTGATCATTGGCGGAGCAATTTATGCATCAAAAGTCATTGTTGATAGTAAAACAGCACCTAAGCTCGAGTGAAAAAAGAGGTGAAAATTATTACCACCGATACTATTACAAACTCTACTGTATCGATAGTAATACCAGCAAATGGAAATTTACAGGCAAAGCGTCGCGTTGAACTGTTTGCAGAGGTTACAGGTGTTTTTAAGCCTACTGGTGTTTTGTTTAAAACAGGTCAAGAGTATCGTGCTGGTCAAAATATGATCATCATAGAAAATTCAGAATTCTATGCACAGGTACAAAGTTCACGTAGTAATCTCAATAATCAGATTACGCTATAATGCCTGACTTAAGGTTAGACTATCCATCATCATATGCGCAATGGCAGTCTTATCTCGATTCATGGGATATGAATGCAACTACACCAGCGTTACCGCAGCCTATTGATGATAAAGAAAAATACTTCATTACTGGCCGCAATATTTATACTACTTACTACAATATCAAGAATCTTGAAAGCAGATTAGGAAAGTATAGAATTAGGGCTCCTTTTAACGGTGTTCTCACAGAAGCAATGGTTACTGAAGGTACTTTAATAAGAAGTGGTCAGCAATTAGGTGAGTTCATTCAAACAGGTACTTACGAACTTCAAGTAGCTATCAGTTCTGAGTTTGCAGGTTTCTTAAAATTAGGTGAATCTGTTGAGCTTAAGAACATCTCTGACGCAAAAATTTACACAGGTAAAGTCTCTCGTATTAATGGTAAAGTAGATCAAGCTTCTCAAACAATTACTACAGTGATAGAGGTTAAAGATGATAGTCTTAAAGAAGGTATGTATCTGACGGCAAATCTAGATGCTCAGAAAATTGAAAATGCAATTGAGATTAATCGAAGTTTACTACAAAACGAAAATCAACTATTTGCAGTAGAAGATGGAAAGTTAGTTTTGAAAACGATTGAGCCTGTACATTTTTCTGATAAAAAAGTAGTTATTAAAGGTTTGGAGAACGGAACTGTAATTATTGCTCAATCTGTTCCTGGAGCTTATGAGGGAATGATTGTGAAAACAGAAGAGCAAGCTGCTCAAGAAAAAGCAAATCAGACTCAAACAGATCAATCAGCCATTAAATAAGACACATGAGAAAAGTTATAGCTTACTTTATAAAGCATAGTGTCGCGGTAAATGTAGTTGTTGTAGGTTTTGTGATTTTCGGGATTTTTGGGATGCTGTCTCTTAAATCATCGTTTTTCCCACTTACTGATTCAAAAATTATTAATATCAATGCGACCTATCCAGGAGCATCTCCTCAAGAGATAGAAGAAGGTGTTGTGCTCAAAATTGAAGATAATCTTAAAGGTATAGAAGGTATTGACCGTGTGACATCTGCGTCTAGAGAGAATTCTGGTTCGATAACAGTAGAGATTCTTAAAGGGTACAATATTGATTTTATGCTTCTTGAGGTAAAGAATGCTGTAGATCGTGTGTCCTCTTTTCCTGTTGGGATGGAGCCATTAGTAGTCTCTAAACAAGAACAGTCTAGACCTACTATTTCATTTGCCTTAAGTGGTGAAAATGTACCTCTGTTAACCTTAAAGCAACTTGCTAGAGATATTGAAAATGACCTTAGAGGTATTGATGGTATTTCCCAAATTGCGATATCAGGTTATCCTAATGAAGAGATAGAAATTGCTGTTAATGAAAACACCTTATTGGGTTATGATATCAGCTTTCAAGAAATATCTACTGCTGTAGCTAGTTCAAACATTCTTACGACTGGTGGAAATATAAAAACGGACCGAGAAGAATATTTGATAAGAGCAAATAGTAGATCATATTATGGTAATGAGTTAAGTTACATCCCAGTAAAAACATTAGCAGACGGGACAACTGTTCTGTTAAAAGATGTTGCGATAATTAGAGATCGCTTCTCTGAAACGCCTAATGCTACCTATTATGATAATAAACTAGCTGTAAATATTACAGTGACTAGTACAAACTCTGAAGACCTAATTGACGCTGCAGATAAGGTTAAGGCATATATTGAAGATTACAATCAGCGATTTACAAACGTTCAATTAGATGTCGTTAGGGATTTATCGGTTACTTTAAATCAACGTACAGCCTTATTAACAGAGAATGCTATAGTGGGAATGCTTCTAGTGTTAATTTTCCTTTCTATTTTTCTAAATACTCGTTTAGCATTTTGGGTAGCCTTTGGATTGCCTATAGCATTTTTGGGAATGTTCATTTTTGCAGGACAATTTGATGTTACCATTAACGTGTTATCTCTATTTGGGATGATCATCGTTATCGGGATTCTGGTTGATGATGGTATTGTAATTGCAGAAAATATTTATCAGCATTATGAAGATGGTAAATCGCCCGTGCAAGCAGCCATAGATGGTACGATGGAAGTAATTCCGCCTATTTTAAGTGCTATTATAACGACATTACTCGCGTTCTCTACATTCCTGTTTCTAGAAGGTAGGATAGGAGACATATTTGGTGAGGTTTCAGTAATAGTAATATTGACTTTATTAGTGTCGCTAGTGGAAGCTCTTATTATTCTACCAGCTCACTTAGCTCATTCAAAAGCACTGCAACCTCGAAATAATCAACCTAAAAAAGGTCTTGCTAGGGTATTTCAAAAAATGCGCGTTGTAAATGATTACGGTGATAAAGCAATGAATTGGATGCGAGATAAATTGTACGCTCCAGCGCTACGATTTTCACTAGCAAATAAATTTTTCACCTTTGCTCTTTTTATCGCAGCTTTAGTATTAACTTTTGGATCAATGAGTGGTGGTATTATTAAAACCGCTTTCTTTCCTAGAATTTCTAGTGACCAGGTAAGTATTAATCTATCAATGCCTAATGGTACTTCTGAATTTATAACAGATTCTATCATTAATTCTATTGAGAAAAAAGCTTTAATAGTTAATGAACAATTAACTGAAGAATACTTAAAAGGTGAAGAGTACGGCGATTCTATCATGTTATTTGAAAACATTATAAAGTCACAAACGTCCTCATCTGCAGCAAGTCTTTCTATTAATTTATTACCAGGTGAAAGCAGACCAGAAGAAGTAAATTCTGAAATTGTAGCAAATCGATTAAGAGAATTAGTTGGTGAAATTCCAGGAGCAGAAACTTTAACTTTTGGATCTGGTGGTAACTTTGGTGGTAGTCCAGTTGCAGTCTCCTTACTAAGTAACGATATCAAAGAACTTAAAGCAGCCACTGCAGAATTCAAAGAGATCTTA
This sequence comes from Nonlabens ulvanivorans, assembly GCF_000755285.1. Lineage (GTDB taxonomy): Bacteria > Bacteroidota > Bacteroidia > Flavobacteriales > Flavobacteriaceae > Nonlabens > Nonlabens ulvanivorans_A. The sequence goes on from NZ_BBMK01000003.1 coordinate 39,848, forward strand.
AGCAACAATCCATTACTTAAAGATATTGAGGATAATGATCCTGCAGGTATAAAAGAAATAAATTTAGAGCTTAAAGAAACAGCTTACTCACTAGGTCTCACAACCAGAACGGTAATGGCTCAAGTAAGGTCAGCATTTTTTGGGACAGAAGCGCAACGTTTTCAGCGTGGTCAGGATGAGATAAGAGTTTGGGTGCGCTATGATCGTGAGAATCGTAATAGTATAAAAGATCTTGATGAATTTAGAGTATTAACTCCATCAGGTGATAGAGTGCCACTTAGAGATATAGCAAATTATACGATTGAAAGAGGTGACGTTGTCATCAATCACCTAGAAGGTAGAAGAGAAGTGCTTATCAGTGCAGATCTCAAAGATCCATCTGGCAGTGCAACAGATATATTAGCTAATATAAGGTCAGAAATTATTCCAGAACTACAAAATAAATATCCGACCATATCACCTAATTATTTAAGTGGACAAGCACGTGAGGCAGATAAGTTTTCCCAAAGTGCCGCAGTGGCAGGCCTATAATTCTATTACTTATTTATTTTGTTATTGCCTTCACCTTCCGTAGTTGGATACAACCAGTTATGCTTATTTTGCTAATTCCTTTTAGCTTTGTAGCTGTAGGTTGGGGGACACTGGATACATGGTTTTCCGGTAAATATCTTGTCCCTTTTAGGTATCATTGCCTTAATTGGTATAATGGTTAATGATGGACTCGTACTCATAGGTAAGTTCAATTCTTTACTTAAAGAAGGGCTGGGCTTTGATCAAGCACTTTTTGAAGCTGGAAAGAGCCGTTTTAGAGCTATTTTCCTAACTTCTATTACTACTATAGCTGGTCTTGCTCCTTTATTATTAGAAAAAAGTAGACAAGCGCAATTTTTAAAACCTATGGCTATTTCAATTTCTTATGGTATAGGAATGGCAACAGTTTTAACCTTACTTATGTTACCATTATTTCTCAGTTTCGGTAATAATGGAAAGGCAGCAATTTATTGGTTACGTACTGGTAAAAAAGCAGTAAAAAGAGATTTAACAAGTGTCGCACAAGAACTAGAAGAAGAAAAGCATTATGATGAAGCATAAAGTAATATATAGTCTTATTGCTTTGGTGTATCTCGCTTTCGCGAAAGCATATGCACAGCAACCTGACGCGTCATTATTAACTCGTGAGCAGGCTGTAGAGCTCATGTTAGAAAATAATTACGGAATCCAAATAGCAAGAAATTCTGAGATAATTGCAGAGAATAATACCAGTATATTAAATTCTGGTTACCTGCCTAGTTTGCAGGGAACTGCAGGTGCCTCTATTGATGAGAATGATTCAAAAACAGATTTTAATGGAGCGCTAGACGGTAATGGTGTGCCTAGAGACGACATAGAAATTAATAATGCACAAACCACACAGTATAATGCTGGGTTGTCTTTAAATTATACTTTATTTGATGGGTTAGGTAGATTATATAATTTTAAACGACTTAAAGAACAATATCAATTAAGTCAATTGCAAGCCAGGTCTACTATAGAAACTACTACAGTTCAATTAATGAGTGTTTATCTAGAGATAGCAAGGTTAACTGAGAATGAAAAGATTTTTCAAGAAAACCTACAAATATCAAAACAACGTGAGCAACGAGCCCAATATCAATTTGATTATGGTCAAGTAAATAAACTAGAGGTTCTTAATGCACGAGTAGATATTAATGCTGATAGTATCAATTTATTAAACTCTAGACAACAATTGCGCAATACAAAACGTGATCTAAATCTGTTATTAAATCGTGAACTAGACCAGCAATATGTTGTGGATACTACGGTGACTTTTCAAAACGTTTTAATGATAGATAGCTTTTTAGAAAAAGTACAAGAAAATAATGTCAGATTATTGCAAGCAGAAAGTACACTACAGATAAGTGATTATGATATTAAGACAACTAAAGCGCTTTTGTTACCGCGCATAGGCTTATCAGGTTCTTATGGGTGGAATCAATCTGAAAATCCACCAACAGCATTTTTTCCTTCCACTACTAGGACTAGTGCAAATATAGCCGTTGGAGCAAATTTGACTTGGGATATTTTTGATGGAGGAACTTCTTTAAATAATTTACGTAATGCAAAGATTGCCTACGAGAATGAAGCTTTATTTAAGAGTCAATTAGAACAAGAAGTAGCGCGTGATATTGCAAATGCAAAAGGGAATTATGAGAATGCGCTTGCTATATTTCAAATGCAAGAACAAAATGTGCTTACTAATGAAGATAATTTTAACCGTACTCAAGAACAGTTTAAAATAGGTCAAGTAAGTAGTGTTGAATTTAGGCAGGCACAACTTAATCTATTAAACGCGGTAACAATTAAAAATCTGGCAAAGTATGATGCAAAGCTTGCAGAGTATCAATTATTACAACTAGTAGGGCAAATTTTGAATATGCCTTTATGATAGAACACTTTTTCATGTGTCCACACTGCTGGCAGGAGATTTCAATGCTACTGGATCCTGTATATTCTCAAACTTATGTAGAGGACTGTGAAGTGTGTTGTAACCCTATTGAGATACAAGTAGGATTTGAAGAAGGAGAATTAACATCTTTTGAAGCTAGAGAAATAGGTCAATAAAAAGCGGTGTAAAACCGCTTTTTTATTGACTATTCTTTTTGGATTACAGGTTATAATCATCTGAAATATCTTCTAATCGTTTAATGGTATTTACAGTAGATTGTATCTCATCTTTCTGCGCTTCTAGTATAGAGACAACGGTAGGTGGTAACTCAGATTTATGTTCTAATACCGTCGTATATTCTTCTATCGCTTTTTTTTCACCAGTGATACATTCTTCTAAAATTGATTCGTCTTTATTTAAACTTAGTGCAGCTTTTAGATTCATCCATCCACGATGCATATCACCTTTAAAACTTCCATCGAGTTCGGGATCTTGGTTCATCGCTTTCAACTCTTTAGTTAAAGACGCAGCATAATGTGTTCTTCTCACACCTTGCTCTGCAAACCATCTTTTAAGCTGTACATGCTCTGTAATTTCTGCCGCATTAGCATATCCACGTTGTGCGTCATATGTTTTTTCAAGTAAATCGTTTAAATATTTCTCTGTTTGGACTGTAGTTTTCATATTGATTTTTTTATTTAAGATACTACATAAGAGTTGTTTAGGTTCTTAATATCACCTCAATTGAGAAGAGCTTAACATGATTTATAAATATCTTAAGATTTCTACTTGTGAGAACTCTAAATTAGACGTATATTTGCCATCCATAAAAACGGATAGTTTGTCGAGCTTATTACTCGAAGGTTAGGAGCCAAGAATGACAAAACGTTACATCGCGGGATAGAGCAGTAGGTAGCTCGTCGGGCTCATAACCCGAAGGTCACTGGTTCGAGTCCAGTTCCCCGCTACTAAGCAAAAGCCGATTCATTTGAATCGGCTTTTTTGTTTCTTTAAAACTACCTTTACTGCTTTAAAATTATTTCCATGGACATTACTCTTACAGAATTTATAGCTATGCCGCTAGCGCCGTATTGTTATTTTCTTTTACTCGCAAGGATTTGAAGAAACTACGTTGGTTCAACTCTTTAGGCTGCTTACTTTTTGTAATCTATGGATTCATGCTAGATAGTATACCAGTGTTAATTACTAATCTTGCCATCATTGCCATTAATGCTTATTATCTTTTCTTTAAAAAAGAAGATACATCTGTGACCGGCGATATAGATAATTAAAGGTTGATTTCGTTGTGCTACGCTTTCGCGAAAGCGTGATCAAAATCATCATACATTCTCATTTCTTAACGTTAATTAATAGGAGATTTGATTAACTTCATGGCCTTAAATCAAGAACCATGAATATCAGATTTTTTGCGGCCTTATGTATGGTCGCTTTTTTATTATCTTGTAAGAATGACAAGGTAGTTACCCAAGAGAATGATGAGGTAACACTCGAAGTTGCGTTTGAAAAGATGACGCTTGATAATGGTCTTACCGTTATTCTACATCAAGATCACTCAGATCCTGTTGCAGCGGTTGCTCTTACTGTTCACGTAGGTAGCGCTAGAGAAAAAGAAGGTCGTACAGGATTTGCACACCTTTTTGAACATTTATTATTCTTAGAATCTGAAAACTTAGGTAAAGGTGGATTAGATGCTATGAGTGCTCGTATAGGTGGCTCTGGAGCAAATGGATCAACCAGTCGTGATCGCACTAATTATTATCAAACAGTTCCTAAAGACGCACTTGAAAAAATGATATGGGCCGAGGCTGATAAACTAGGATGGTTTGTTAACACGGTTACTGATCCAGTTCTTGCTAAGGAAAAGCAAGTCGTAAAAAATGAAAAAAGACAAAGCGTAGACAACAGACCATACGGTCATGTGCGTTACGTGGTAGGTAAAAATCTATATCCTAAAGATCATCCATATAATTGGCAAGTGATAGGTTCACTAGAGGATTTACAAAATGCTACATTAGATGATGTCAAAGAATTTTATCGTCGCTGGTACACGCCTAACAATACCGTACTGACCATTGCTGGTGATTTTGACATGGAACAAACTAAAGCATGGGTACATAAATATTTTGATGAAATTCCTGCAGGAGAAGAAGTAGCTGCCGTAGTAAAACAACCTGTTACTATTGAGGCAACAAAAAAGTTGTATTATGAAGATAACTTTGCTCGCGTTCCCCCCCAATTAACTTATACATGGCCTACTGTAGCAGAGTATGATAAAGATGCATATGCACTAGATATTTTAACGCAATATCTGTCGTCTGGTAAAAAAGCGCCACTCAATAAAGTGCTAGTTGATCAAGAGCAACTGACCAGTAATGTCACCATGTATAATTATGGATCTGAACTGTCAGGTGAGACTACCATATCTATAAATGCATTTAACGGAATTGAGTTAGATAGCGTTGCTGCTGCTTTAGATAAAGGGTTTGCTATTTTTGAAAAAGATGGAATCTCACAAGCTGATTTAGATCGTATTAAGGCAGGTCAAGAAACAAGTTTTTATAGAGGATTAAGTAGTGCGCTAGGGAAAGGTTTCCAGCTTGCGCAATATGAAATGTTTGCTGGCGATGCTGGTTTTGTGTCTCAAGATGTAAAGAATATTTTGAGTGTGACACGTGAAGATGTTATGCGTGTTTATGATAAATATATAAAGGGTAAACCTTATATCGCTACTAGCTTTGTGCCTCGTGATCAAAAAGACTTAATACTAACCGGATCAACGCTGGCTGAGGTTATTGAAGAGCAAATCATTCCTGGTGCTGAAGAAAGTTTTGACGCGAGTATTTTAGCGACTTACGAGAAAACACCTTCAACCTTTGATAGATCTGTAGAGCCTCATATGGTGAATCTCCTAGTTTAAAAACTCCTGATGTATGGCAAGATGAGTTATCATCTGGTATGAAGTATTATGGAATCACTAGTAATGAAGTTCCGTTAGTAGAGTTTAGTTTAGATATTAAAGGTGGAATGTTATTAGAAGATATCGATGAAATCGGTGTTTCAAATTTACTGGCCGATTTAATGATGCGCGGTACTGCAACTAAATCACCAGAAGAATTAGAGAGCGCTATCGAATCACTGGGTGCAAGTATATATTTCTATGCTGGTGACCAGTCTATAACTGTGGCAGGTACGACTCTCGCGCGCAACTATGACAAAACAATGGCGCTAGTTCAAGAAATGATTTTAGAACCACGATTTGATGAGACTGAATTTGATTTACTGAAACAAGACGTCTTAAGTCAGATTGAGCAGCAAAAAGCAAATCCTAACGCTATTGCGTCTAATGAATTTTCTAAATTACTCTATGGCGAGAATAATATTCTATCTAGAAATAATGCTGGTACTGATCAAAGTGTACAGTCAATAACAATACAAGATTTAAAAGACTACTACAATGATTATGTGGCGTCTAATCTTGCTACTTTTAAATTTGTGGGTGCTATTGATGAGTCTAAAGCAGCGTCAAGCTTAAAATCTTTAAATGAATCTTGGACTACTAAAGATGTAGTCTTCCCAGAATTACCCGAAGTAAACAGACCTGAGAAAGCAGCCGTTTATTTTTATGATGTACCAGGTGCAAAACAGTCGGTCATCAACTTTGGATACCCAGCTTTAAAAGCGACAGATAAAGATTTCTATGCTGCACAGGTAATGAACTATCGTTTAGGTGGTGGTAGTTTTGCATCGCAATTAACACAACAATTACGAGAAGGTAAAGGATATACTTATGGGATAGGTTCTAGATTTGGTGGTACAGATCTCGCAGGTTCTTTTAGTGTCTCTAGTAGTGTACGCACCAATGTTACCTATGAGTCTGCAGCGTTAGTGAAAGAGATTATAGAGCAATATGGTTCAGGTTTTACAGAAGAAGATCTAGAGGTGACTAAAAGCTACATGATTAAAAGTAACGCTCGTCGATTAGAGACTGCATCTGCAAAATTAGGTATGTTAGATAATATGAGTACATATGGTTTTGATAAGGACTATCTTAAAAAGCGCGAGCAAGAAGTAGAAAATATGACTATTGAAGACGTAAAAAGGCTGAGTAGTGCGTATTTAAATCCAGATCAAATGATTTATCTAATCGTAGGTGATGCAGCGAGTCAAATGAATCGTATGAAAGACTTAGGTTATGGAGCTCCTGTATTACTTAATCCAGAATCATCAGAACTTAAAAAGTAATAAAGCTTAACACAGTTCATAAAAAAAGGGCTCTCTAGAAATAGAGAGCCCTTTTTTAAATTAGATGATTGAAGTTTTATTTATCATTCTCACTAAGTAATTGCTCGTCACTATTTAACATTGCAAAAAACTTATCTAAGTTAGGCATGATAACGATTTGTGTTCTACGGTTTCTAGCCATATTATCTTTACTGTCGTTTGCAACTATAGGGTCATAACTAGCTCTTCCGGCAACAATTAATTGTTCTGGCGATACTCCAAATTTTTCTTCTAATCTTCTCACAATAGCAGCACTACGTTCTGTACTTAAATCCCAGTTGTCCTTTATATAACTACCTTGCTTTACCGTGCGACTATCGGTATGTCCTTCTACTAGAATTTCTAATGATGGTTCTGAGGCTACAACTTCAGCTATTTTAGCTAGTATTTCATCAGCATCATTACTTACTCTATAGCTACTGTCTTTAAACAATAAATCATCATCTATATTGATCATTACGACAGTTTCTTCAATAGATACGTTAAGGTCTTTGTCACTAGCAGTTGAGCCCATTTTTTTTGCAATATTATGAGCAATGGCTATATTAAGTGAATCTTTTAAAGTAGTTGCTCCAGCAAGTTTTGCGGCAGGTACATCTTGCAATGTTTTGCGCATTGCCTTTTTGTTATTTTCTGATAGCACTAATGATCCTCCATTAGTAGATACCATCATACCATCTTGATCTGATTTTAGTGAAGCGATTTTAGAGTTGTAGCGTTCCACTCGCATCTCTATTTGCTCCATTTTATTTTCAAGATCTTCTTTTTCTACTCTAGTTTTTTGAAGTTCAGATCTAGTATCGTTATAGTTGGTTTCTAGCTCGACATATTTCTTTTTAGATACACAACTTGCTAATACTGCAGCGGCTGTTACCGCTATGAATAAATTTGATTTTCTCATAATATACATTTTTGATTTATTTGATTTTTTGACTCACGTTGGTGATACGAGCAAATCAATAAATTGGATTTATTATGATAAAATAAAAGGCTGATTTAAGACTATTTTATGCTTTTGAGATAAGAAATCTTAAAGAATTAACGGTTTTGATTTAAAGAGAATTGTGTTTTTACGCTTTCGCGGAAGCGTAAAAACACAATTTCATCGCACAATGCTATAGGGCTACTTTTTATATATTGAATTTATAATTCTAGTTTTGAAATGTCTCTAGATATTCTTTTGCTATTATAATAGATCTTTTTCTATGGGTAGCTTCATCAAAAAAATCTCTAGCAGGTTGTGTGACCACAATTTTCAATCCTTTATAAAAGACGGTTAGTGCTTTTTGATATACCTCACCACCAGACCAGTATGCCGGATAATTAAATATATCAAGCTTTTCAAAATTCATTTCATTCAGTATTTGTATATCAGTATTCAAATATTCTAAGGAGCGATAGTCATAAACTTGTATGCTCACATTTGTATTTGTTGAACCAGCATAAAAAGCTGCGCTACATGAATTTTCAAGACCTTGATTACTCGGTTTTGCCAGCCATACTACTTTTTCCAGATTGTACCATTTTTTAATGTTTTCTACGTTGAGATGATCACAGGCATCAGGAATATCACTGACTTTTAATAATGGACCATCATATCGATCTGTACTCGTTATAGTATTACCTGAATCAAAAGAGCCATTATCTGATGTGTTAGTTTGCTTACAACCTATTAATATTAATAGAATGATGCTTAGGTATGATAGATTCTTCATGTTATTTATATAAAAATGATTATTGAAATAGGCGCTATACTTCCTTTACCACCTATTACGTTTGCTGAGATTTGCACTTCATACTTACCTGGTGGTACTTTACCTGGATAGGCAGATGCGGATAATTTACTTCCTGTTTTAGAAAGTAAATGAATGATGTCAAAAGATTCTACAGGCTCTAGCATTTCACCAGGGAAAAACGGCATAGGCTTTCTTTTTACAGTCCCAATTTGTTTTCCATCTTTAAAAAGAGTGGTTTCAAATTCTACTAATGCTACTTGACGGTTTTGTTCATCTATAGGAAGTCCTTTGCCTTCAAAAATGAATTTCACTTGGTAGGTGCCTATTTTGAATTGTTTGAAAAGTTCCACAGCGTTGCCATCTTTGAGCTTGATTTCAATTTTTGAGGAATTGTTTATGAGTAGTTTTCCATCTATACTTTGTGCGCAACAAAGAGTTGTGAGTAATAATGTGATGGTTATAATTAGTGCTTTCATGATTTGTTGGTTTTAATTTTTATTAATCTACTAGTTCAATGGTATAGTGATAGCCGAAGTGTATTTTTCCTCTATTTTTATCTTTTACATCTGCATATCCTCTAGCATACCTTTTACCTCCTATTGTCTCCAGCCAAAAGCTATCCTGAGTATTGGTTATTCTTCGTCGGCCGTTATGTCCCGGCACTAAAGGATAGTCACTAGCCTCTGTATTACCAGTAAGAAAGTCTATAATTTGGGGGAAGATTTATATCTTTAACCTCAGATATCATTTGAACCCCCCCAACAGCTTCAGCGAAGTAAAATTGTATTGCAGCATTTCTGAATTTTAAGTTAGAAAATTCATGACTAACAAAATTATTAACCTGCCGATTTTGACCTTCAACATAATTTTGATTCCCACTTGCTTTGTAAAAAAAATACCATCCATTACTAGTAATTGAGCTATAATGAGATTGATCTATCGGATTACTATAGCTATTGCTATTATTTAAACCAAATAATATCTGAACTCTACCTCGTTCTCTATTCCTCACATTATCTGCATTGTGGCATTTAAAACTATTTAAGGTTATTTTAAATTTTACAGGAGTATTTGATATAATTTCTCCAGCCGTATTTGATTGGGAAGTACTATTGGTATTTATTTCTATTTTACGCTGTCCATCCCAGCTACCGTAAGCACGATTATTGAATTTACCTTGGAACGTGGTATTCTTAAAAATGAAAGAACAGGTTTCATTAACAGCACCAAGTTTTCTTCTGTACTTGCCAGTAAAGATCCCTGTAGTATGATTCATTTTGCCCCCCCATACCATACCACCATTGTTTCCATAATGAGCAACCATAATACCTGTCTTGCTATTTATAAAATCTAGCTCACCATATGTCGTAGTCCATTTTCCTTTGATGTAGTTTTGGGCAGCATCGGTAGTTTTTGTTCCGGTCCAGGCGCCTTGTTCGTGGCTTACTGTCCAGCCCCCATGTTCCCGTAAAAGAGTTACCAGATTTAATCCATTTGAAATAGCCTACGCGTCCATTGTTATCAAACTCTCCATAAAAAGCTGTTCCCATGGTGGTAAGTGATCTAATGGCGCCTAATTCTCTGTAAGTTCCTACTACATATTGATTTTTCTGGTTTAAAATTACTTGCCCAAATGACGTGTCCCAGGTTCCTGTCCAGTCCGATACAACTGTTTCTATGCAGGATGAGTTTTTTGTTTCCGCTTTCGCGAAAGCGGAACTGACCATCATCAATGCTATTAACATTATTACATATTTTAAGTTCTTCATGTTGTATAATTTTAATTATTTAAGTTTTAGAGTATAGAAATAGCCCCCCCATTTATCGTCATCGTCATATTTTATAAAGGCATAACCACGTACTGTACGTTTACCATTTTCCTCAGTAAGCCAGAAAGTATGATCTGAATCTGGAATAATTTTACGACCATCAGGTCCGTTGACAAAACTGGAAGCATCGCGCTGAAAATTGAGGTATTCTAGAATAGATTTAAGCGCTACAGTAGAAACTCTAAGACGGTCTTCTGCATTACTTGCTCTAGTTCTTCTGTGCGTAAAAGAAAATCCTAATCGAGGATTACTATAGTATCCTGTGTTTACAGGACTGTAAAAAATATCTCCCGAGACGGTTCTATTTACATCATAGGATTGATTTTCTTGATATCTTTTACTAGTTTGATCTGTGTATAAATCTCTTCTAAAAAGAGTTCCTATCTCATCATATAAATTCATCGTGATGTAAACTTTCCCCCCCCATTCTTTATCTCTAGGTCTGCCTTTATTTGAATAGTTTTTAATGGTTTGTAATTTTAATTCTAACAGATTTCTAGATTCAGAACCTCTAAAATTTTGTTTAGAAAAACCTGGAACCGTAACGGTGCCATAAACCCCCCCATGATTCCAATCAAATGATAATGTGAATCCAGTGTTACATTTTATGGTATTCTCATCTGATGTGATGTAACCTTTAAACTGGTTATTTTTATAATCACCATAGACATAAAACTCTTTGTTGTTAGTATATAAAAACCCAGCAACTCGACCATGAGAGTTTTGAATCAGTTGCATCGTTCCTAATTTGGTTTGAAAGGTTTTGGTCAATTCGTTATTAGGAAAATTTGTAGATTTTAAAGTTCCATTCCAGCCGCCATCCCATTTATAAAATCCTGTGGTAGTTTTCCATTTATAGTTACCATTCCATCCATTTGCCGAATTGGGCGAAAATGACACCAGTCCATTCCTGCAATTATTTGAGAAGGCGCCTGTATAAATTGTTCCTCTGCCTGTTATGGTAAACGGCGATAATAAAATATGCCCATATTGATTATATAGTCCAACAGCTTTATTACCAGATTTTGAATTAAGAATATGGACCTCTCCATGTGGAGAAGTAAAAACGCCATCCTTTAATTTATCGTTTGCCAGAACCGTGTTGCATAGCAATACGGCCAGTAAAGTGGTAAAGAATATTTTCATGATTTATAATTGCTTAATTTCTACTCTGCGATTTTGAGCTTTTGAAACAGGATCTTCTCCATGAAAAATTGGTGCATTTTCTTCCTTTCCCGAGGTTGTCAATCGGCTGGCGTCGACGCCGTATTGATGGATCAAAACATATTTTACAGCATTTGCTCGTTTTTCTGAGAGTTGCTGGTTCATTAACTCATCTCCATCAGTATCTGTATGACCTATAATTACATAAGTATTTGATGATTTTGCGATTTCTTGCGATAGTCTTTTTAACACTCCGGCAGACTCAGGTTTTATAATCGTAGTGCCGGTATCAAAAGTGATTCCGTGTGCTTGGTAAGAACCGTTTTTAAATAAACTTTGTGGGATTTCTACATCACCAGCATACTTGATATTACTAATGTAAAAATGTTGGTCATCAGGAGATATATTAGTTCCAAATCTGAGCGTGGAATAAACTGCTGCTGGATCTAAGGCTCTGATCATATCAATTACCTTTTCTTCATTAATATACATTTTGATGCGCAGTCCTTTTTTAACAATAGCGACGTGATGCACTTTATCAAGTATGGACTGATTATAGAAAGCATCATAACTTGTTTTTGAGGTAGCGTTAAGAGCAGATGTTTTAGCTTTTTTATTAATTAGGATTCCATAACCACTGCCGCCGCCAGCGCCTATTCTTAGGTAAGTATAGGCTTTGCCCTCATAAGCATCAGATAGATAAGAATTTGCATCTTTAAGGTCTGATAGAATGATATCAAAATGCCTTTTAAATGCAGACTCTTGAGGGAAATCATGAGCGATATCAAATTCAAGAGTAAAATCTTCTTGCCAGTTATCAATGATGTCATTCATAACCAGCGTTTTTGACCCATTACCTATTTGAAGCCATTTACCAGGTTGCGCATTCATTTCTACTACCTCAGCACTACTATCAGTATTCCATGTAGAAGGAAAATCCCCTAGAGAAGTGCTTGTGAAATCCTCCATGACTTTAAGATCAGCTCCTGGTATAAAATCATATTCAGAATATATTTCAAAAAGATTTTCTTGTTGAAAAGGAACGCCCATTTGATTGATAGAATGGTCTTGATCCATTCTCATAGAAGCATCTTCCATAGTAGGATATTCGTCGTTTAAGATTCTCGTGGAATCAGTTGCAGTAGAATCGGTTGAGAATAATAAGTCATCTACACTTTTATCAACTTTCTGTTCTATTTTTTGTTCGGTTTGTTTTAGTTTTTTGTCCACCTTCTTTTTAAGTTTTTTAAATAGTTGTGCGCTTGCAACAGTGGAGAATGAAAATGCGATAATGCACATCCATTGAATTGATTTTTTCATAATTCGAGAGTAATAGTTTGTTGCCTTTTAATGAGTTGTATCTTTAAAGGTTAACATAGTTGCTTAGATATTTGTAATTTTACTAAAGCTCTAGACGTGACTTCTCTATGAAAAACCAACCTATTATTGAATTACTAAGATCTGGAGAGGCTGCTTTTTTTAAGGAACAATACAGTCTGTATCGAGAAGAGTTTATAGGATATGCCTTGAAAAAAGGAATCGATCCAGCAGCTGCTGTAGATATCTATCAAGACTCTTTTGTAATATTATTTGAGAATGCCTCCTCTGGGAAGTTACAATCGTTATCCTGTAGTTTGAAGACTTATATTTTTGGTATTGCAAATAATAAAATCAATGAGTTTTTAAGAAAAGATCAAAAAACTGTTAACCTAGATGATCAATTCTACATAAAAGAAGAAATAACACATTTAGATCTGGAAGAGCAATTCTTAAATTCTAAGCAGCAAGTCCTGCGTGTTGCATTTGATCAACTAGGAGAACGTTGTAAAAACATCATCTCTTTATTTTACTTAGACGGCCTAACTATTAAAGAAATAATGACCGTAGAAAATTATACAAGTGAAAACACAGTAAAAGCACAAAAAAGCCGCTGTATGAAACAACTCAAAGAACTCACAAAAAACTAATATGGATTCCTCTAATCTCATACAAAACGTGATTCATAATCGAGCTTCTCAAGAGGAGTTTATAGAATTTCAGAACCGTCTAGAAAAAGATCCATTGTTTAAAGCGCTTTATCAAGAGGCTATAGACATGAAAGCAATTACGTTAGACAAGAAAAAATCAGAAATCAGAAATCTATTACTGGAGCAAGAAAGAAATGCAAATCATTTGAAACCAAAAGATTCTACAAAGTCTGAAAAAAGCGGAGTTTTAAGATATTTAATTCCGCTAATTGCTGCAGCAGCCATTATTATCTTTGTTTTAAACTTGTTTAATAATAACATGACAGCAATAGATCTTTATGATCAGAATTATGAGCCTTATAGAAACGTAATGGGTGGCATAGAGCGCGGTGAAGAGATAAAAGAAGACTTAATTAGTAAAGCATTTTACACTTATGAAATAAAGGATTATGCTACTGCCGCTATGCTGTTTGATCAATTGTATGAAACAGATCATCAAAGCATGTACCTCTTTTATCATGCAAATGCTCAATTAGGGCAGGGAAATACTCAACAGGCTATTTCTTTATACAAACAGCATCAGAATATACAAGATGATTTTTATGCGCGATCTCGATGGTATCTGGCGTTGGCATATTTAAAGAACAATCAAATACAAGAAAGTAAAGCCGTTCTAGAGGAAGTTTCTAAAGTCGAGTCTTACAACTACGTTAAGGCTAGAGAGCTTTTATTAAGTTTAAAGGATTTGTAGAAGTTTCGCTTTCGCGAAAGCGAGAACCACACAAAAAAATATCTTCAAACATGTTAACCTTTTCAAACGCGTTTTCATAAAGAGGAAAATAACCTCTCATGAAGAACTTTACGACTTATTTACTTTTATTTATTGCCATACAATTTTCTAGTGCTCAATTCTATGGACCTAATGATTTTAGAATTAGTGATGCTGGTGGATTTGGCAGTACAATTACAGAAGTTGACTTTCCAGATTTAGCTTATAATATTACATCTCAAAATTACCTAGTAGTATGGGACAGTGATGATACCGATCAAAATGGAGTCGTAAATAACAATAATCAAATAATAGGTCGTTTTACAGACCTCAATGGTAATATTCAAGGTAACGACATATTAATATCTTCATTAAACTTAGGAAATAATCAGCGCCGTAATCTTCATCCTAGAATAACCTTCAATACTACTGATAATAATTATTTTGTCGTATATCAAGGTGATTTTAATAGTAATAAAACTGAAGCTTATGGAGTAATCGTTAACCAAGATGGGACGATAAATACTACCGATTTTAGAATAAGTTTTACGGCTGCAAATGAAGATGGTAGGTCTCCAGCAATAGCTTATAATCCAAATTTAAATGAATATTTGGCCATATTTATTTCTAGGATTTTATCGACCAGCACAACGCCTGCTCGAGTAGAAATCACAGGTCAGAGAATCTCTAATACAGGTGTATTATTAGGGAATGCTTTTGATATCACTAATTCAACCACTGCTGGTGCGCAAACTAATGGGTCAATTCCAGACATTATATTTAATCCTCTTACTAATGATTATGTTGTTACGTACGTCGCTTCTCCTATAACAAATGAAGAAGAGGCCTATGCAACAATAGTAAGTCAAACAGGTGTCATAGGCAATACAGTTCGATTGTGTAATAGAGGTGCAATAGATAATTCAGGTTTTGCAAACAAATCGGTTAGAGCAGCTCATAGTAATATAGATAATTCTTATCTATTTGTTTATGAGGCAGATAATTCTACTGCAGGAGAATATGACGTTTTTGGAGTGATTTACGATGCTACTATGAACCTATTAGTGCCTGAATTTGAAATAAGTCAAGTAGGTAACAGCGATACCAGATTAGATGCAGTGATTCCTCACGTTGAGTGGTTGCCAGCAGACAATATGTTTTATGTTGTCTTTCAAGCTAATCCATTCTTTAGTGATAGAAATGAAAGAGAAATATTTATGCGCTCCGTATCTTCAACGGGAACCGTAGGTACAAATTTACTTAGAGTATCTGAAGCGCCTGTGGCTGCTGCAGGAAGCGCAACGCAACCTAGAATAGTCAGTAACGGAGATGGTGCTTTACTTACGGTTTACAAAGCCGAAGACACTTCTACTCAAAGCATGATGGTAAACGGTGAATTTGAAATTTACGGTCAGTTTTATGGAACTGCCACCTTTAATGAGGCTGAACAGGAATTAACAGCGATAAATCTATATCCTAATCCTGCCTTAAATGAAATTTATATCACGGGTCTTGATCATATTTTTTCCTTTTCTGTTTATGATGCTATAGGGAAGCAGGTTTTCAAAAAGCAAAATCATAGTAGTGATCAACCCATTTCTATAACTGATTTTTCTAAGGGTTTATATTTTATAGAAATAGAACTGGCTGAAAGAAAAGAAGTTATTAAATTTATAAAGGAATAGTGATCTATTTTATGAAACTAAGTCAACTCATCTTAATCACCTTTATCTTCATACTAATTAGTAGTTGTGAGAAAAAAGAGGTAGAAAAAGAATTACTAAAAACTGAAGTTTATCAAGAGCTCGAAAAAGCTAAAAAACTTTATAAAGAAACTACTATTGACTTTACAAAATATTCAAATAAACAAATTCGTCAAAAATTAGATAGTGCATTATCAATCACTAATTCTATTAAAAAACATGACACTGCTTTCTTAATTAAACTTTACCGATACGACGCTCAATTCAAAGGATTAAATCTAAAGATGGATGAGTCTCTAAGTCAATTAGAAAAAGTTATTTTATTACAAAAGTCATATTCACAAACCGATACTTTAAAGCTTCTTTCTGACTATCATTTTATTTCTCGATATTCTTTGGACAATAGTCTTTTAAGAAAAGCTCTTTATGAAGGCGTAAGACCGCAAAAAGATCTAGCACGCAAGCAACTAGAATCTTTTCCTGAAGTAAATGAACAGAGTATACAATATCTACAGTATTTGCTTAACGCCATGAGTTCTGAATACTCTATATATCAAGAACTAGGCGATTTTGCTGCTATTGAAAAATGGATTGCTGAAGCTGAACCTTTTTTATTAGTCAAATTGAGTCTGTATCCAACTATAAAAAAAACTCATCAACTCCAAAAAATGCGTACTACGATTTTGAAATTAACTATTATTTATCAAACCTAGCATTTAAACTATCGGAATATTATTTTATTAATAATCAACAGGATAAAGCTATCTTCTATAATAATCACTTTAAAGCCTTCTACCATCCTGTAGATAATTATGCAAATCTAGTTTACTGCCTTAGAAAATTTAGATCTAAGCAAAAATTAGATGAAAAAGAAATAGACAGTATGTATCGTCAAGCTATATTCCACAATAATTTGGTTCAAAAAAACAGTCATTTTAAGGAGATAGAGAAGAAACATTATATTGAAAATAAATGTTTGGGTATTTTAAGTGAGATAACTTCAAGATATGCGTACCGTAAATTTGGAGATAGTAAAGAAGCAGTTGCATGGTATAAAAAAGCCATTAAATTGGTGGATGATGCACAAACTGATCAACAAACTCATCCTCTATTTAGTATTAATAAACTTCTAATTTATTATGAGAAGCAAGAAGACCCAGAAAAACTTAGATTCTATTTAGATCAATTTTTTGTTTACAACGAAAAAATATCTCAAATAAGTCAAGATAGAATTCTGTTAGGTTATGAGATACGATATGCTTTGAATTATGGCACAAAAAAGGAAGCAGATAGAGGTCTAAAAGAATTATTTAAATCTTATAGTATTAACGGCTACGACATAAATACTAGCCGCGATGCTTATTCTAAAGTGAACGGTATACCCCAAAACGTTTCTGACTGTCTAAAAATAGCAAATACCATTAAGCGTTATAATGAACAAAATCCTGAACACACCATTGAGGTATTGCCTTTGTATTTTTTGGCATCTGCTATACTAAAAAGTTATATCGGTAATCAACCAAGTGATCAAGATATTGAAGTTCAAAATGAAATAAAAGAAAACCTATTACGATTAGCATACACAAACAATAAACTGACCAAAGATCATTTTAAAATGGTTTTATTAAGTATTCAAGAACTTCAACAGCCTTTACTTCATAAAAAACTAAGTATTAACGATCTTTTAAAAAAACACGACATTTCCCATTTAGGAAAATCTTTAGAATATTTAAAAAATCAAATTCAAATTGACTTAGAAAGATTAAATAATAAAACATTAGATAATGATACTGATTTTTGGGAATCTCAATACGCGTTGCACCAAAAAGAGTTACAAAATTTAGTTGATTCTATAAGTGTCAAAGCTCCAAACTTCCATATGGTACAAAATACCAATTTAGATATGGATAGCTTTTTAAAAGACATGGATCAAAGTGATGCTATCATAAAACTAGATAGTGATGAAAAGGATATCTACGCTTTCATTCTTACCAAAAATAATATCGATATATGCTACGTGGCTTCAAAAAAAGACTATGAAAACATATTAAAACATAGTAGAAATTCAGATTTCAATTTTAAAAAACAAAATCTTTTATCTGAAACAGTTACTTCTAAAACAAATGGCAAAAACTTTATAAAAATAATCCCAGATATTGCATTAAACCCAATGCCAGTGGAGTACCTAGTTAGTCCTGAACAAGTAGGAAGTTATATTACATCCATAAACGCTGTTAGTAAACACATTGAAAATCAAACTCTTAAAGCAATTGTTTTTAGACCTGATTATAACGAAAAACGTAATCACACAGCAGAAACTCTTGTTAGATCAGGCAGATTTGAATTGCCCTATGCAAAAGAAGAGACTTCCCATATCAATAAAATATTTAATTCAAGAAATATGGAGGCCGCAAATGCAACTAAACAAAACTTTTTAAATGAGGCTCCTAATTACAACATGCATCACCTAGCTATGCATGCCGTGGTAAATCCAGAAAATGACAATGAAGGAAAACTACTTTTCCAAGGAGACAAGGATGAAGATTATTTAAAACTTAATGAGATCTACAACCTTAACTTAGATTCTGAACTAGTTACTCTCAGCGCTTGTAACACAGCTTATGGAAAAGTGGATCCTATTGAAGGTACTTTGAGTCTATCTCGAGCGTTTCAATATGCTGGTGCACGTTCTACACTCACCAGTTTATGGCGCGTTCCAGATCGAGAGACCTCTATTATTATGAAAAGCTTTTATACTCATCTTAGGGATGGAGATCGCAAGGATCTGGCGCTTAAAAAGGCCAAACAAGATTATCTAAGAAACCAGGTAGAAGAAGATTTAAAGCATCCTTATTATTGGGCAGGATTTATAATTACAGGCGACACCAGTCCTATTAATTTTCCCACACCATGGTATTATTATCTAGCCATAGGTTTAATAATTGTGATGGTGCTTGTGTTAATATCGCTTCTGCGAAAGCGTCATAAAACTAATCCCACAACTTAAAACGAGCTCCAAACACCATATTCACTTGACGGAATAGAAAACTCTGACTTGCAGAATCTGAAGTGTCAGCAGTAGTTCTAATATCATTCATGTTGATATAACCACCTTTTAATTCTGTTTGAACAAAGAAGTGCTCAAAAAACTCAAAATTAAGACCTAGCACGGCACTTAAGCCATATCCAGATACGTGAAACTCATCATAACGCTGGCGACCTAATAATTTAGTATTTGTTTTAGGAATAATGATTCCTCCTTCAAGACCAGTGACCGCTTGAAGACTAAAGAATTTATAATCCCACAAATGGTCCATGCGGCGCAATCCTATATTAACATAGTTAAGCCCATCAGTATGTTCAAACTGTAAAAAGGAACGGTCTAGCGAGATTTCTTCATTATCATAGACGCCGTTATATAGGGTAGAGGTATCGTCTATACGACCATTAATACGCACGGTTTGATCTCTAAGCATTACATACTTCATATGATCTGCTCCTATGGAGATATTGTACTTGTCATTTATAAAATATCCTATTCTAAAATTGTATTGTGGTATAGTAATGCTACCAGGATTCAGATATTTTTTAGGGTCAAAATCAGATTGACGATCATAAGCAATTACATCATCAATAGTAAAATCATAGTTGTCGCCTGAAAATGTAATATCTGATTTACTATATGCAGATAAGTTCCAACCCCCCCAATAAACATAAAAATCTCCTTTGCGACTTGATGCATCCACGTTCTCTAATTGAGAAAACGCCTGATTAAATGTAGATAATATGAGAAAGGTAAATATGTAGTATTTCATCCTTATTGTTGTGCAAAACGCAAAAGTAATACTAATAAGATGAGTACCATTAAGGCTGCTATAAAAAACAATCATAGCAGAATAGATAAATTAGTGCTAAATTGATATATTTATGCTAAATTAATATAGGTTATGAGAATTTGTCCTAGTTGTTCGTCTGAAAATCATATCAAAAGTGGAATTATTAATAACCGTCAAAGATATAAATGTAAGGATTGTAATTATTTCTTTACCGTAGATAAAATAGGGAAAAAGATAGATGATTACTATGTTAATAAGGCCTTGCAGCTTTACCTTGAGGGATTGACATATAGAGAGATAGAACGTATTCTTGGTATATCTCACGTAAGTATATTGAATTGGGTAAAAAAGTATAATATTAAAAGACCCAGCAATACAAAATATCATCCTACTTATAAGATTTTAAATGCTGTAGAGTTAGGTGAGTATTTCTCTAATCCACTCAATATTAAAGGTGCAGGCGCTGTCGTAACTGAGCTAGGTGATAAGTTTATGCTTATACAATGGGAGCGATTTAGGGATTAAACTATAGTTCTTAACAGATAACTATATTAAATTTTTATTAACATAAGATTTTGATGAGGTTAGCAGTGCGATTAGAATTGAATTCTAATGGTTTATACTAATCTTAAAAACAATATCTTATGAAAAATAGATACGCTTTTTTTCTCTCATTTTTTCTTCTTGCAGTAGCTGTTGGATTTGCTCAAGGTTCTAGTGAGTATACTGGCGGAATGAAGGTGAAGCTTAATGAGGATGGATCTAAATATTTCCGCATTATTTCTTGGGCACAGTTTTGGGCACAACATTCCGATAACGAGACTTTAAATAGTTTCGGCAACGAGGAAAGTGATTTAAACTTTTCTATGCGCCGTGCTCGTGTATTAATGTATGCACAGGTATCTGACAAATTTTTAATATTGACGCATTTTGGTCTTAATAGTCAGAACGCAAATAATCTCAATCCAGTTGGGAAAAGTGATAGTTCTCAATTGTTTTTTCATGACGTATGGGGGGGACAATGGTCACTTAGTAAAGATCACGCGGTAGGTGGTGGTTTACATTATTGGAATGGTATTTCAAGATTAAATAACCAAAGTACACTCAACATGTTAACGCTAGATAATAATCGTCAGAGCTGGGCTACAATAGGCCTGAGCGATCAGTTTGCTCGACATATGGGCGTTTATTTTAAAGGTAAATTTGATAGGTTACAGTATCGTGTTGCCATAAATGAAGCTTTAACTAATGGTCTTGATGTTAATGGAATACCAGCAATTGATGACGCGACTTATAATGGTCGTGAGATACTAGGTAGTAAAGACGCTGGTAAGAATTATGCTGGTTATTTTGACTATCATTTTTTGGATCAAGAAAGTAACTTTTTGCCATACAAAGTCGGTTCTTACTTAGGCGGTAAAGAGGTTTTCAATATTGGGGCTGGTTTTTTCTATCATCCTAATGGTAGTGTAAGTCTAGATGATAATAATGATTTTCAAGGAGAAGACGTTGCGATTTTTGCGGTAGACGCATTTTATGATGCGCCAGTAGGTGATAAAGGTGCTGCAATAACGGCATATGCTACTTATCAAAATAATGACTACGGTACTAACTTTACCTTAGGGCAGACTTATGAAACCGGCTCCATGTTATATGGTCATGTAGGATATGTATTGCCTAGTGAAAATACAAATCTGAAAATACAACCTTATCTGTCCTTGTCTTCTCGCAGTGTAGATGCCATTGATGATAATGCAACCCGATATGGAGTAGGTGGAAACCTTTATTTAAGCGGTCATAATTCTAAAATATCACTCGAGTATTCTAATCAAAAATATGGAAATCTCGATGCTGTAGGAACGTTTACTCTACAGGCAATGATTTACCTATAATCTTAAAATCAATCAATTATGTCAGATAAAAAAGCAAACGCAATTGCATACTGGAAAGAAAATATTAAATATCTATCCATTCTATTACTCATTTGGTTTATCGTTTCTTATGGAGCAGGTATCCTATTTAAAGATGCCTTAGATACTATACGTTTAGGAGGTTTTAAGCTAGGTTTCTGGTTTGCACAACAAGGCTCAATTTATGTTTTTGTCATTCTCATCTTTGTTTACGTGCGCATCATGAATAAGCTTGATAAAAAGTATGGTTACGATGAAGAATAGTCGAAAGTAGAATTAAGGTAAATCTAAAAATATACTGTTGTATTAGCTATTGGATTGTGAACATTACGCTTTCGCGAAAGCGCAATCATCAATCTCATCTAGTATCATACACAACAACTAACAACTCAAAATATTAATATTATGGATGTTCAAATGTGGACTTATATACTTGTAGGAATAACCTTTACTCTTTATATCGGGATAGCGATATGGAGTCGCGCAGGTTCTACTAAAGAATTTTATGTTGCCGGTGGTGGAGTGTCGCCACTTGCAAATGGTATGGCTACTGCTGCAGACTGGATGAGTGCAGCGTCGTTTATATCAATGGCAGGTATCATCGCCTTTGCTGGATATGATGGGTCAGTTTACCTTATGGGATGGACTGGTGGTTATGTATTGCTTGCGTTATTGCTAGCACCATATCTTAGAAAATTTGGGAAATTTACAGTGCCAGATTTTATAGGTGATCGATATTACTCCAAAACAGCAAGGCTTGTAGCAGTGTTTTGTGCGTTGCTTGTATCATTTACTTATGTCGCTGGACAGATGCGTGGTGTAGGACTGGTTTTCTCTCGATTTCTTGAAGTAGAGATTAATACAGGTGTTATCATAGGAATGATTATCGTTTTATTCTATGCTGTGTTAGGAGGAATGAAAGGGATCACATATACCCAAGTGGCACAATATTGTGTTTTAATATTTGCCTTTACGGTTCCTGCAATCTTCATATCAATTCAAATGACAGGAAACCCTATTCCACAATTAGGTATGGGAAGTACACTGGCTGATGGTTCTGGAACTTACTTACTTGATAAACTTGATGGATTGAGCACTGAACTAGGATTTGCAGCTTATACTGATGGATCTAAATCTATGATAGATGTGCTTGCTATTACACTTGCTTTGATGGTAGGGACTGCTGGATTACCACATGTTATTGTAAGGTTTTTCACAGTTAAAAGAGTTAAAGATGCTCGTAAAAGTGCTGGATGGGCATTATTATTAATAGCTATTCTTTATACTATGGCACCTGCCGTTGCAGTATTTGCCAAAACCAACATGATCGATAGTGTAGTAGGTAAATCTTATGCAGAACAGCCAGATTGGTTAAAGAATTATGAAGATTTAGGTCTGATCGCATGGACTGATAAAAATGGAGATGGAATTGTTCAATACAGTCCAGGAAATGCATTTGAAGGTAATAAATCAAAACCTATGTTCAATGAAAAAGTGCGTACAGCATTAGGTAATCGTGCGACTACTAATGCCAGTGTAACCTCGGCAAATGAATTGTATGTGGACAGAGACATTATGGTATTGGCAAATCCCGAAATTGCAAATCTTCCAGGATGGGTTATCGCGTTGGTTGCTGCTGGAGCATTAGCAGCGGCGCTTTCTACTGCTGCTGGATTATTACTGGTGATTTCATCATCTGTTTCTCATGATTTAATTAAGAAAGTAGTAAATCCTAATATCTCAGAAAAAGGAGAATTAGTTGCTGCGCGTTTAAGTGCTGTAGGTGCAGTATGTGTGGCTGGTTACTTTGGGATTAATCCGCCTGGATTTGTTGCAGCAGTAGTTGCATTGGCCTTTGGTCTTGCGGCAGCATCCTTTTTCCCAGCAATAATATTAGGGATTTTTTATAAGCGTATGAATAAAGAAGGAGCAATTGCCGGAATGGTGATAGGTATTCTGACCATGTTAATTTATATGATGAAATATAAGTTGGGTTGGTTTGATGAAGTACTGCCAGGTAAAGATGAGTGGTGGTTTGGTATCTCACCAGAAGGTTTCGGTAGTGTAGCGATGTTAATCAATTTTGTAGTGAGTCTGGTGGTTTGTCATTTTACATCACCACCACCACAAGATGTGCAAGATATTGTTGAAAACATACGTATACCTAGTGGAGCAGGAGAAGCAACTGGACATTAAATTAAAATATCAGGCAGTGCTATCCCTATGCACTGCCTGATATACTTTAGAATTAGTAATAGAAAAAGTTCAACACATTTTAACCTAAAAAATATTACCTTAAGAGTTTACTAGTAAACGATACTATGAAAAAACGCCATCAACAAAAACTTGTTATTCTATCGATAGGATTGGTTATTTTCTTAAACCTACCTATCATTTTCATTTTTAATAATGATATTGATATTCTAGGGATCCCTTTGTTGTATGCTTACATTTTTTTTGTGTGGTTATTGAGTGTAATAATAACATTTACAGTACTTAAAAAGTATGGCTAGTTATGTGATAATATTAGTTATTGTTGGGTATTTATCACTTCTATTTGCGATAGGTATCTGGCAGATCGCAGGTCAAAATCTAAATGGGTACATAATCCATGGGTTTATGCCTTGTCTCTTGCCGTGTATTGTAGTGCATGGACTTATTATGGCAGTGTAGGTATCGCAGCGACTAGTGGTGTTAGTTTCTTGACTACTTATCTAGGACCTATTATAGCTCTGCCTTTATGGATACTCGTTTTGAAAAGAATCGTTGTTATTTCAAAGCAGTACCAGGTAGCAAGTATTGCAGACTTTATTTCATTACGATATGGTAATAACAGATCTATTGGTGCGCTAGTAACTATTATATGCGTCATTGCTGTATTGCCATATATAGCATTGCAACTTAAGGCTGTTTCTGAAACTTTTGATATTCTTTCAGGCAGTTCAAAGAGTGTTTCTGTATTTACAGATAGTACGTTCTATATCGCCTTGTTACTAGCGGTTTTTGTGGCTCTTTTTGGTACACAAACAACAGATGCCTCTCGCAGACGCAGCGGATTGATTTTTACAGTAGCTGTAGAAAGTGTTTTAAAACTAGTATTCTTTTTAATTATAGGTGTTTATGTTACATTCTACTTGTTTAATGGGACTACAGATATTTATAATCAAATATCAGCATTGGATGGGTTTGAGAAGTTAGCGACTTTTTCAAACATAGAAGCTAGTATTAATTGGTACTTTATGATAGCGCTATCATTTTTGCTATTTTCTTATTACCACGTCAATTTCAGGTTAGTGTTGTAGAGAATACATCTGTCAGTCATTTAAAAAAAGCCAGTTGGGTGTTTCCGCTTTATTTATTATTGTTTAATGTCTTTGTAATTTTTATAGCATGGGCAGGAAAACTATTATTATCTGGTGAATTAAATCCAGATTATTACACCCTTTATTTACCACTAGCACATGGTCATAAGTTCTTAGGTCTTATGGTTTTTTTAGGCGGTCTTTCTTCGGTCATCTCAATGGTTGTCGTTAGTGCATTAGCGTTAAGTACAATGATTAGTAATAATCTAATCATTCCTTATGGCTTTATAAAAGCACTTAATGATAGTAATCCTAAACGTAATGCACAGCGAATAAAAATGTACGTAGAGCTTCCATTTTTATACTAATCATAGGCGCCTATTTCTTTTATATAAATTTCAATATTGAATTATCATTGTTTAGTATAGGCTTGATAGCTTTTGTCATCATTGCGCAATTAGCACCTGCCTTTTTTATAGGATTGTTTTGGAATAGAGGTAGTGCTGTTGCTGCAAAGACAGGTATAATTGTAGGTTCTTTAGTTACTTTTTACACATTAGTGTTGCCGTTTATAACAGAGGTCTTTGTAGAAGGTAGTTCTCTTATAACAAATGGTCCAGCAGGTATTGCTCTTTTAAAACCGTATGAACTATTTGGGATAGACTTTATGCCACCAGTAACTCATGCTTTTTTCTGGTCTATGGTTTTTAACATCATGTTTTATTTGGTTTTTTCTGTGTTGCAAAAAGGTGATTATAGGGAGCGCAACTATGCAGAACTTGTTGTTAATGCATCAAGTTATGGAGAATTACAAGAAAATGCTTTTGTCTGGAGAGGTGAAGCTTATGTGTCTGAAATCAGAAAAGCATTGATTAGATTTCTAGGAGAAAAACGTACCGCTAGAGCCTTAAATTTATTCTATCGCAAATATGATATTGATCCAGAAGAAGAAAAGGCTGATGCTAGACTGGTTAATTTTTCTGAAAAATTACTTACCGGTTCTATTGGAGCTGCAAGTGCAAAATTAATGATCAGTAGTGTTGTTAAAGAGCAGCCAGTTTCACTACCAGAAGTGCTTAAAATTTTAGAAGAAAATAAGGAAACTATCACTATTAATAAGCAATTGCAACAGCAATCACATGATTTAAAACGTTTAAGCGATAGACTTAAAAATGCAAATCAAGCACTTGTTGAAAAAGATAGACAGAAAGACGAGTTTTTAGATACTGTTGCCCATGAATTAAAAACACCTACAGCGTCCATTAGAGCAGCTAGCGAAATTTTATTTGAAGATGATGATATGCCTATCGAATTAAAGAAAAAATTTCTTGATAATATCGTTAATGATTCTGATCGTCTGGCAGCATTAATTACAAATATATTAGACCTAGAAAAACTATCTAATGGTCGAGAAGTAATGGATAAAAAGCAATATTCATTAAAAGAAACTCTCCGTAAAGCAGTAGATGGTGTTTATCAATTAGCCCTCAAAAAACAGGTCAGGATTGATGTTAAGGAAACTGACGATATAAACCTTTTTTATGATGAGGATCGCATTCTTCAAGTGTTCACTAATCTGCTTTCTAATAGTATAAAGTTTGTTTCAATTAATGATGGATTTATAAAAGTGAAGACGCAAATTACAGATGAATCCGTTTTGATGATTTTTGAAGATAATGGAAAAGGTGTGCCTCAAGAAGATATGGGATTCATATTTGATAAATTTTATCAATCTAATAATCAAAATGTGAAAAAGCCCATGGGCAGTGGTATGGGACTTGCTATAAGTCGTCACATTATAGAAAGCCATAATGGTAGTATTGTGATAGATCCCAATTTTAAAGAAGGCGCCCGTTTTATAGTAGAATTTAAAAAGTAGGTAAATGAAGAAGATTTTAATTGTTGATGATGAACCTAATATCGTAATGTCGTTGGAATATGCCTTTAAGAAACAAGGATATTCAGTTTTCATCGCTCGTGATGGAAGCGAGGCGCTGGTTATTATGGAAAGAGAGTTTCCTGATTTAGTTATTCTAGACGTGATGATGCCACAGGTAGATGGTTATGAAACTATTGAGATAATAAAAAATAATCCCGCTTTCGCGAAAGCGAAAGTCATTTTCTTATCTGCAAAAAGTAAAGCCGCAGATATTGAAAAAGGTCTTAAGCTAGGTGCTGATGAGTATTTTACAAAACCTTTTTCTGTGAAAAAATTAATTACAGCGGTCGATAATTTAATACGTAAATAGTTATGGATTACAATAATTTCTATAAGCAAAGTATAAAATCGCCTGAGTTATTCTGGAAAAGCCAGAGCCAAGAAATTGAGTGGTTCAAGAAGCCTCAGATTATTTTATCTAAAGACTCAAATGATTATTACCAGTGGTTTAAGGATGGTACTACAAATTTAAGTTACTTATGTATAGATAAGCATATCAATGATGGTTATGGCGAGCAACTCGCTGTTATATATGATAGTCCAGTAACTCAAAAAAAAGAATCATATACATTCTATCAATTACATGATGAGGTGTCTAGACTTGCAGGTGGATTAAAATCACTAGGTCTTGAAAAAGGAGATACTTGCTTACTCTACATGCCTATGATACCGCAAGCTGTGTTTGCAATGTTAGCTTGTGCTAGATTGGGTATTATTCATTCTGTTGTTTTTGGCGGTTTTGCGCCTCACGAGTTAGCGATACGTATAAATGATTGCAAGCCTAAAGCTATTATTACAGCCTCACATGGTATAGAAATAAATCGCGTCATTCCATATAAACCATTTGTAGATATCGCGATTGAAAAAGCTGATTTTAAACCAGAGACAGTTGTTCTGTTCAAAAGAGAAGAGGCGCCAGTAATGGAACAAAAACATTATGATGTGGATTATCAGCAATTAGTTGCAGATTCTAAGATAACGGCAGCTGTTGAATTGCCATCGACACATCCTTCATACATTTTATACACGTCTGGTACAACAGGCACGCCTAAAGGAATTATAAGAGATACAGGTGGATATGCAACTGCGCTCAAATTTTCTATGAAAAAAGTATATGGAGTAGATGAAGGTGAAACTTATTGGGCAGCAAGTGATGTAGGTTGGGTAGTAGGTCATAGTTACATTGTTTATGGACCGCTTATCAATCGCAACACCACAATATTATTTGAAGGTAAACCTATAAAGACGCCAGATGCGAGTACGTTTTGGCGTGTGATTAGTGAACACAATGTCAGTGTAATGTTTACTGCGCCTACTGCAATAAGAGCGATTAAAAAAGAAGATCCTGATGGAGAATATATTAAAAAGTATGATCTCTCATCTTTAAAATATCAATTTCTAGCTGGTGAACGTTGTGATGCTGCAACGCTATTATGGACTAAAAAACACCTTGATGTACCAGTTATAGACCACTGGTGGCAAACTGAAAGTGGCTGGCCTATGCTAGCAAATATGGTAGGTGTAGAGTTGTTAGATAGTAAAACAGGTAGTGCAGGGAAACCAGTTTGTGGATATGATATCCAGATTTTAAATGAAAACGGCCTTGAAACAAAACCTGATGAAGAAGGTTATATCGCTATAAAACTACCATTGCCACCTGGTACATTAATGAATATCTGGGGGGGCAATACAGAACGATTTAAAAAAGGATATCTAGAAAGATTTCAGGGCTATTATTTTTCTGGTGATGGTGGCTATAAAGATTCAGATGGTTATGTATTTGTAACAGGTCGTGTAGATGACATTATCAACGTCGCAGGTCATCGACTTTCTACTGCGAGATGGAAGAAGTGGTCTCCAGTCATAACGACGTTGCAGAGTGTGCAGTTTTTGGTATCCATTGTGACTTAAAAGGACAGCAACCGCTAGGTTTGATTGTATTGAAGAGTGAAACTTCAAATCAATTAGATCAAATTCAAAACCAAATTGTTTTAAACGTGCGTGAAGAGATTGGCGCGGTGGCTTCTCTTAGAAATGTATTAATAGTCAACAGATTGCCTAAAACACGTAGCGGTAAGATAATGCGCAAGCTATTGCGCAACATAGCAGACGTAGATGATTTTAAAGTGCCATCTACCCTAGATGATATTCAAATCATAAGCGAGATTCAAGATGTTTATCAAGTGCATAGAATCGGAAAATTTCAATAAAAAACGAACCCATTAATTTATAATTATGAGTAATTATCACATAAAACACCTCGAAGAATACTGGCAAGTCTATAGAAAATCAGTGCGCAATCCAGAAAGTTTCTGGGAAGAAATAGCCGAAGAACATTTCCTATGGCGCAAGAAATGGGATAAAGTATTAAGCTGGGATTTTTCAAAACCTGAAGTGAAGTGGTTTGAAGGAGCAAAACTCAATATTACAGAGAACTGTCTCGATAGACATCTTGCTACTAGAGCAGATAAGACAGCTATTCTATTTGAACCGAATAATCCAGATGAGGAAGCTCAACACATTACTTACCGAGAATTGCATGAACGTGTTTCTAGATTTGCTAATGTTTTAAAATCGCAAGGAATAGAAAAAGGAGATCGTGTCTGTATTTATTTACCTATGATACCAGAGCTTGCTGTATCTATACTGGCCTGTGCAAGGATAGGTGCCGTACACTCAGTAGTATTTGCAGGATTTAGTTCAACGGCACTAGCGACACGTATTAATGATTGTGATTGTGAAACTATTATATGTAGTGATGGTAGTTATAGAAGTAAAAAAACAATAGACCTTAAAAGTATTGTAGATGAAGCTTTAGAAACCTGTCCAGGTATCAAAAAATCATTTGTTGTTAATCGAATCAATAGTGATGTAGTGATGAAAGAAGGACGTGACATATGGTTACAACCTTTATTAGATGAAGCAAGTCCTACCTGCAAGGCCACCGTTATGGATGCAGAAGACCCTTTATTTATTTTATATACATCTGGATCAACGGGAAAGCCTAAGGGAATGGTGCACACCACGGCAGGTTACATGGTTTATACAGCATACACCTTTAAAAATGTATTTCAATATCGAGAAAATGACGTCTACTGGTGTACTGCAGATATAGGTTGGATCACTGGCCATAGTTATATTGTGTACGGACCGCTAGCAATGGTGCCACATCTGTCATGTTTGAAGGCGTGCCGTCATATCCTGACTATGGTAGATTCTGGGAAATAGTAGAAAAACACAAAGTCACACAGTTTTATACAGCGCCTACCGCAATTAGAGCGCTCGCTAAAGAAAATATAAGCTTTGTAGAAAATCATGATTTGAGCTCTTTAAAAGTTCTAGGTACCGTGGGCGAACCTATTAATGAAGAAGCGTGGCACTGGTATAACGACCATGTAGGCAAGAAAAATAGCCCTATAGCAGACACGTGGTTTCAAACAGAGACTGGTGGAATCATGATCTCGCCTATACCATACTCTACACCTACCATACCTACTTATGCAACTTTACCGTTACCAGGTATTCAACTAGCATTAATGGATGAAAAAGGTAAAGAATTAAGAGGTAATCAAGTTGAAGGAAGATTGACTATTAAGTATCCATGGCCATCCATGGCGCGTTCTATTTATGGTGATCATGAAAGATATAAAAACACCTATTTCAATAGTTTTGAAAACATGTACTTTACAGGTGATGGCGCTTTAAGAGATGCCGTAGGCTATTATAGAATTACAGGTCGTGTTGATGACGTGATCATCATTAGCGGTCATAATTTAGGAACAGCGCCTATAGAAGATGCGATAAATGAACATCCAGCTGTTGCAGAAAGTGCTATAGTTGGTTTCCCACATGATATTAAAGGAAACGCTTTGTATGGTTACATCACATTAAAAGAAACCGGTGAAGGTAGAGATCATGATAACTTGCGTAAAGAAATCAACCAACTCATTGCAGATCGTATTGGTGCCATCGCAAAGCTGGATAAAATTCAATTTACAAATGGGTTGCCTAAAACTCGTAGTGGTAAAATTATGCGTCGCATTTTGAGAAAAATTGCCTGTAAAGACACCTCTAATTTAGGCGATATAAGCACACTTCTTAATCCAGAAGTCGTTGAGGATATTATGGAGGAAGCTATTGTGTAAATACTAAAATCTATTAAATATCGCTTTCGCGAAAGCGTATCTAAATATATCACCGCATAAAAACAGAAATGTTATTTATGCGGTTATTTATTGGGAATAATCTATCATTTTAGGTGAAAGATGTTCACATGTTTTACTATCTATAGGTTTTAAATTTGCACTATAATAATAAGTAAAATTCATAATCATGAAAACATATATAAATATAACAGCAGCCCTAGTTTTTCTTTTATCAATTCAAAGTAATGCACAAGTTTTTCAAGATCAGTTAGATGAAATTTATTTAGGGTCAGCAAAAGTAGAGTTGAATGATTTTATACTGCTAAATAGTGAAATAAGTAACAGTGATCGATTTAAGTTTAGTAAAGCACTGCGTGCCGCTAGAAATGGACAAGATAGCTTGGTATTTACGAGTGATAAATATCGTCTAGCACTAACAGAAGTAGAGTACTTAAAACTGATTAGAAGAACGGCAAATCAAAGTAGTGATTCAACAGAATTTGTAACTAAGCTCAGTGCTCAAATGCCATCATTAAAAGATATTATTGAATCTGATGCCTCTTATACTAATCTTTATGAAGCTGTAAGGCCTGCCACATTTTATGGTAGAATAGAGGCTTTACCAGATGTACTGTAATTAAATCAATATAAACATGAAAAACACCTAGCAAATTCACCACGTTGTTAGGTGTTTTAGTGTTAGTTTTTTTAAGGGAAAGTCTCTAGTTAACTTAAATTAAGAACTACACGTCCTTTCTTTCCAAGCTTGTCCAAAGGGTGATAAATACAGAATTTTATCAGTTTTACGAGATTGTGCATACCATTTCTTTTGTTGTGGACTTAAATATTGTTGTGCATCATTTCTATTTCCTAAAGCACTATTTATCAATGTGCGCTGTAGAGGAGATAAAGGTAAATACTGGTAGTTACTATGTTTTAAATAATAATCTTCATCTTTAGAACTGATTCTGTAAGATTGATCCTTTTTAATAGGACGCATTTCTTGACTATTTGCATAACTATTTAAATCATTAATGTTTAATGCAGTGCTGTCATAGGTTACTTTTACTACCTCATAACCATTCATAAATCCTGCCTCGGTATTCAATATACCAGGTTGAGTGCCTAATAGCTTCTCGCCACTCCAGAAACAGTACATGCTGTAGTAGGTTTCTTTATTTCTGGAATCTATATGGCCATAAAGCTCCTTTGCTAAAATCATCATGTACTGCGGGATCTCTTTTTTGCTAACTTTTAAAGCATTTTCCATTGCGCGATATAATCCTTGGGCACTGTAATCATGTCCCACGCGATCTACGATATCTACACCATCATAATCTACAATACGTACCACGGGATTATTCCATGCAGGTTCTTTATATATCTTTAATACATCTTTATCCTTACCGCCTTTATTATTAAAAATAGCTAAGGGAATAAATTCATTTTGAATAGCCTCAGTCATCAATGGGTTACTCAATACATTGTGACCATAGTTACGACAGGTAGCGCATCCAGGTACTTCTTGAAATAAAATAAGAACTGGTTTATTGTATTCTTTAGATAATTGTAACGCGGTTGAATAATCTCTATACCAGCTTACAGCACCTAATTCCTTATCTTGATTTTTTGGGTCTGTTCTTTGTGCGCTTGTAGCTATTGAGTATAGTGCTAAGCTTATAGCTATAATAGTGTTTACAGTATTTTTCATAACCTTTTTATTTGGATTAAAAATAGAGTTCATTTATATTAAAGGTGTCACGTTTATATAACAATATTGTGATTGTTAAACACTTGTGTTATTTTGTTTACGCTTCCGCAAAAGCGTGTTAACTTTAACTCAAAATCTATACTTATGAAATTTATTAAACTACTAACACTGTTCGCCTTAACATTACTCGTGTATTCTTGCTCGACCGCAACCGCCGAGAAATTTCAAGAAACTGATGAAGAAGCGACAATAGCTGTAGAGAAAGTGGTTCAAGGCTTATTTGATGAGGTCTGGTCAGGTCATGATGAGACAGCAATAACTAAGTATCAAACAGATGATTTTTTGCTATTAGAACATGGTGAAGTATGGAATAATGACACCATTGCAAATTGGTGTGAAAATGCTAAGAAAAGAGAACTCCAATTTGAACGCATCAACAATTTTGAAAGAATTGCGGCAAAACGTAACGGTGATAAATTATGGCTAGCATATCACAATTACGGTACGTTCAAATTAGATACCGTTAGTTTTAAAAGTAGCTGGTTAGAAAGTGTAGTAGCCGTTAAAAAAGATTCTGTTTGGAAATTAGAGTTAATGCATTCAACTAGACAATCAAACGATTGATTTACCGGTTTTATAGGCTAATCAAGGCTTTGCCGTGTAAATGTCGGGTTTAAGTTGCTTAAAAAATTTTGACCTAGCCCATTGTCTCCAGTATTATTGCGGCAAGAATTTTAAAAACTATTTGTTATGAACCAGCCAGAATTAGGAAACTACATTGCACAATTAAGAAAAGAAAAAGGACTTACTCAAGAAGAGCTTGTTGAGCTGTGCAATATAAATGTGCGCACTATACAACGCATTGAGAATGGAGATGTGACTCCTAGAAGTTACACGGTTAAGAATATTTTTGAAGCATTAGGAAAGTCCATTGATGAGGTTTTTAAAAAATCAGAAAAACAACCTGATGTTTTACCTGCCATTAATTATAATAAGTCTTTACTAGGTTGGGGGAATTATCGCTGGTATCATCTATCTTATTTTAGGATCTATAAACGTATTTGTAAGCATGTATGAAATGTTTGATACCGGTTTGCTGTCTAATAGTGTTTATGGAGCAAATGTGATCGCAGAATACGTAGCTATGTCAATATTACTTATAGCCATTGCACACTATGGTCTATTAAATGAAAGCTCATTAATTAAAAATGCTTCTTATGGAGCTATAGCATTCCTTTTCTTTTTCTATATTTTAGATTATTCTTTCTATTCGAATTTGCTGGATGAGAATGGTGGAATAGGATTGGTGCTATCATTTTCTTCATTCTTCCTTTATGGATTGATATATCTATTTTTGGCAATAGGATTCTTTACTCACCGAGAACAGCTAGGTGAACTTGCAAAATGGGCAGGAATTACAGGTATTATTGGTGGTGTGTCTTTCTGTTTAATCATTCTATTTCCGCTAGGGATTCTAGCAACCTTAGCTTTTGAGGTTATGCTAATTATCCTTTTATATAGAGCATGGGATATAACCAATAAAAAATCCCTAAAACATTAATGTTTTAGGGATTCTCAATCTATAAATCTAAACTACTCTAATTTTGTTGTTCTGGTACATTTTGCATTTGTAATTGGTTATCAAACTGTAAAGTTCTTATTGGGAATGGAATGTTAATTCCTTCTTTGTCAAATGCTTTCTTTATAACGATGATTGCCTCACTAGTGTTAACTAACTTCTGTAAGCCATTTTCAATATCATAATAGAACCTCAACATAAAATTGATACTACTATCACCAAATTCTCTATAATAGAACTCTACGTCGTCTTTAGATTTGATTTGGTCAAAATTGTCAAGAATCGCTTGTTTAGCCACTTCCCTTACGTGATCTAGATCACTTTCATAGCCTACACCACAGTGCACAATGACTCTCATGGTTTTAGTTAGACCGTAGTTTTTCATAGGGTTTTCCATGATTAATTTGTTAGGTATAATCACAGTATTATTATCTGCTTCACGCATAATGAACTTATTTAAATCTATAGAAATAATTTCACCTTCATAGCCATTGGTTTCTACCCAATCGCCAACGCTTACCATTTTTCTAAAACTTAAGTGTACACCACTCAAGGTATTAGATAAAGTACCTTGTAAAGCAAGACCTATGACAAGACCTGATACACCAGCACCAGCAATGATAGCTTGAACCGTTTCATTTAAATCAAGAACATTTAACGCTATGAAAAGTCCACCTATAATAACAATTGCGGCAGCTACCTTTCCTATAAGCTTGCGTACAGATACTTGATTAACTTTATGTTGTATTAGTTTTTGTACACCTCGACTAACCCATTTTGATATAAAATAAGTTACTATTAATACGATAATTGCAACTGCAATACTAGGCAAGTTGGTGATAAGGGTTTCATACCATGATTCTAATTGATCTAAAATCAATTCAGTTGTAGTCATGTTAGATCTCGCTTCCGCTTCTGCAGCCTTTGCGGCGGCAGCTGCTATTTCTTCTGTGTTTTCCTGTTGGAATATCATAAATTATTAATTGGGTTGATTTTAATTATTTATAAAAATAGAGCTCTTTAACAGTGTTAATTGAATATTTAACATGGTTTAACTAGGTATCCTTAATAAAAACAAAATTTATTTTCAATATCCTTAAAATTTAACATTTAAATTAAGATGAATCTACTGATAAGAGATAATCATTTATAAAATAGTACTTTAGAGTTATGAAAAAAATATGGTTTTCAATTCTGTTGACATTGGTAAGTTTGAGTAGTTCAATGGCTCAAAATATTTCTATTGATCTAACTTATGGTGTTAACGGCTATGCAAATGGTGCAACTAATGGAACATTTTTAAACGTGTCTACTATGCTGCCAGGTAATAAAGTTCTCGTGGCGGGAAATCCAGGTTCTAACACCAGTTATTATGTAGAGAAATATTTGGATACAGGATTGAGAGATACTACGTTTGGGACTAATGGTTTAGTCTTAGTGAATATTAATACAAATTCTAAGGATAATGCAAACTCAATGCGAGTGCAGTCTGACGGCAAAATTATTATAGCAGGAACATCAGATAGTGATGCTTCACTCTTTGGAACTTATTGGGATGTTTTTGTATCACGATTGATGCCTGATGGTTCTGTGGACACAACTTTTGGTACAAATGGTCATGTAAAAACTAATCTAGGAACAAATGATGATGAGGTATGGGAAGTAGCTGTTACCAGTACTGGAGAAATATTTGTGCTAGCAGCCACTCAAAATGCTGCTGTAGTTAATAAGTTGCTTAAATATGATAATACTGGAGTGTTAGATAATAGCTTTGGTACTAACGGAGTTTTTGATCTAGCAGTTCCCACAGATTCTCGTTTCTATGAATTGATAATTAATGACCAAGATGAACTTTTTTTAAGCGGTACCATTCTTAACACTGCTACAAATGAGTATGATGCCACGGTTATGAAATTAGATCTTCAAGGAACATTTATAACTTCTTATGGTAATAATGGCGTAGTAACCATAACTGATACTCTAGAGAACTACACAACTAGAGACATGATTTTTACTACTGATGGTGGATTATTAATTACCGGAGCAGCAGGTAATAACTCCATAGACACGCAACTTGCACTTTATAAAATCACTGCAAATGGTCTTTTAGATACCACATTTAACACTACTGGGGGGGTAGCGTTTTTTAACCATGGTTCTAGTAACTATGGAGTCACGTTTGCCTACAGTGTCGTTGAGCTACCAGACGGCTCGTTTATCGCTCAGGCAGACATTATAGGTAACAATAATTATGATTTATTACTACTTAATGTAGGAGTTGATGGTGCTTTAGTTAATGGCTTCGGTAATAGTGGGAGATACATTCTGCC
The DNA here is from genome assembly GCF_000755285.1 of Nonlabens ulvanivorans. Lineage (GTDB taxonomy): Bacteria > Bacteroidota > Bacteroidia > Flavobacteriales > Flavobacteriaceae > Nonlabens > Nonlabens ulvanivorans_A. Next base: position 76,516 of record NZ_BBMK01000003.1, read on the forward strand.
ACGTAGTACGCATCAAGATTATAATAGACAAGTTTTATTACAGGATGATGGAAAAGTGATTGTAGTAGGTATGGCTACTGACGCGACTACTAGAAGGACAATGCTCGTGCGATTTAAAGATGCTTTTACTTTATCTAATCCAGTAAATTATAATATTGCACCATCTGTATTTCCTAATCCGTTTCAAGATCAAGTTAAAGTTGAAGGAAAGGTCGAAATTGGTCAATTAATCTTATATAATGCTTTAGGTCAGCCAGTAAGTTCTATTTTAAACAGCAACGTTATCAATACTTCAAAACTTCCTTCAGGGATTTACTTTCTAACCATTATCGATGTGCAAGGTTCAAAAATGGTAAGACAATTAATTAAGGAATAATAGTATAATTTCGCTTTCGCGAAAGCGGAATAAACAATCAAATCACCATGAAAAAACACTTATACATCCTATTTTCAATAGCATTACTGTTTACCATAACGGCTTGTAATTTTTTCAATAAGCAGACTACGGAGGCATTTGATGCCATAGAGCTTAATGTGGAAGCAGCTTCACTTGATAAGTCAGAGAAAATCGAGTCGTTAATGAAAACGATAACAGATAGTGCCATGGCAAACCCAGCGGTATATGCAAGTGCATATAACCATATGAACGAGTTTCATACCAAGTCAGAACGATTGCTGACTGAATTACAACATGTAAGAGGTTTAATTAATGATCAAGTAGGTGAATCAGGTGATTTTGAAAAGATGGATGAAGACACAGATCAATTATTGTTTAATGGTGATCAACCATCAGAAAATGGAGCACGTTTTATAAAAGCGATTAAAGATTATAACCTTACTGCGAGTGACCAGCTTTTCTTTTTTCCAGATGCCGAAAAGATGGCTCAAAAAGCCTTCACTATTGAAGATGTTACAAATCGTGATGGTGAGAATGTAGAGTGGTTAACATATAATTTTAAGGGATTTCCGGCAATCGCTTCAAAGACTAAAATTGCGATGATGGAAAATGATGTCAAAAACGTCGAATCGACATTTTTAAAAGCCTTAATTGAAAAGCCACAATTTTAAAACGGCTACCTTTGTCGCATGGAAGAGAAAGTAGAACATAAAGCAGGTTTTGTTAACATAGTAGGGAATCCTAATGTTGGAAAATCTACATTGATGAATGCTCTAGTAGGTGAGCGTTTATCTATTATCACTTCAAAAGCACAAACGACACGCCACCGTATACTAGGTATTGTAAATGGTGAGGATTTTCAAATGGTATTGAGTGATACACCTGGTATTATCAAACCAGCATACAAGCTTCAAGAAAGTATGATGGAGTTTGTAAAAAATGCTTTTGAAGATGCAGATTGTATTCTGTATATGGTAGAACTAGGTGAAAAGGAACTTAAAAATGAAGCGTTTGAAAAACGATTAACCTTTGCAGAGGTTCCTGTTATTGTATTAATTAATAAGATTGATAAAGGAGAAGCTTCTCAATTAGAAGAGGCCGTTGCGCACTGGAAAGAAAGATTGCCTAATGCAGAGATTTTTGCGATTAGTGCTTTAGAGAATTTTGGTATTCCACAATTAATGGCACGTATTGTAGAGATATTACCAGCATCACCAGCCTTTTATCCTAAAGATGCTTTAACGGATAAGCCAGAACGATTTTTTGTAAATGAGAGCATACGCGAGAAAATCTTAATTCATTATAAAAAAGAAATCCCATACTCTGTAGAGATTGATACAGAAGAGTTTTTTGAAGATGAAGATATCATAAGAATACGATCAGTGATTATGGTAGAGCGCGAGACTCAAAAAGGAATTATAATAGGTCACAAAGGTGCTGCTATTAAACGTGTAGGAACTGAGGCGCGTAAGGATTTACAGAAATTTTTTGGTAAGCAAGTTCATATAGAGTTGTATGTAAAAGTGAACAAAAACTGGCGTAGTAATGAGAAACAGCTGCGACGTTTTGGTTATAAAGGCGAGAATAAATAAATCCTTTCAATCATATAAAATCATAAAGCCGATGCTGTTCAATCAACATCGGCTTTACTTTTGAAAAGAGTATTTTAAAATCTATAGTAGATTATGGTATCGTATTTAGTGGTATCGATGATACAAGGTTTTCAACACTTGCGTGCTTGCTTCCTCCAGCTTTTTCAATGGTGATATTTAAATCTGATGCTTTTTTTAAAATTTCAGCACTTATCGTTTTAGGTTTCAAATCGTTTAACACAGCAAGGGAAACCATCTCGCCGTCTACATCTGCCCATAATTGATAGTCCAGTCCTTTTTCTAGTTCAGGTAATGCAGCAATTTCAATTTGAGCTTTACCAGCTGGTTGATTATAATATGCAATAACACGTAACGGTTCTTCTTCTATATAACCTCGCATTAAATATTTCTCAGTATCACCAGCTTCTATAAACGCAAGGCGCATTTCTAATATTCTTTTTTGAGTGTCATTAAGTTCATAATCACGCTCTAGGTTTTCAAATTGAGTAGTTGTTTCTACAATTTCTTGTTTAAGACCTGTGTTTTGTTGATATAGATAACCTAGCCCAGATAATGCTAGCAGAGCAACGATAACAGCTGCAATACTTAACCAGTTTTCATGTCTACTATATTCTGGTTCTAATTCTTTTCTAGGTGTTACTTTATTTAAAATCTGTTCTTTTAAGTAATCTGGTGGTGTAATCGCATTTGTATTTGCATATAAGAAAAGCTCTTCTTGTAACTTATCATAAGCTAGTTGAACCTCACTATGCTGGTTGATCATATCCTCAACCATAGTATTCTCAGTATCAGATGTGTCACCAATGACATAGCGGTCTAGTAATCCAGATTGTAAAAACTCTTCGATATGTTGATTCTCTAATTTCATGATAGTAATAAAATCCATAATAGGATGGTGATTCCTTTATTAATCGAGCGCAACTCAATTAAAGCGGCACGCATCCTAGTTTTAAAAGTTCCTAGAGGAATGTCTAAATAGTCTGCAGCCTCCATATGTGTCATTCCTTTATAAAAAACCGCATCTAATACCGAGATGTATTTTGTGTCTAAGGTACTAATTTGCCTTTTAAGACTTTCTTTATCATCTTGATTAATAGTGTCCTCTATAGGATATACGTCTCGATTCTTTAATTGGATTTCTTTAGACTGTTTTTTTTGAACTTTTCTTAAATAATCAATAGTCGTATTGCGAGTGATACCATAACACCAGGTAAAAAACTTTGCTTTGTCTGGATTATAGCTGCTGCTATTGTTCCATATTTTGATAAGTGCATCCTGTAAAATGTCGCTTGAAGCATCTTTATCCTTAGTTAGTTTCAAAGCGCATCCATATAAAGCAGGTCCATAATTGTCATAGAGTAAACTCATGCCACGCTGGTCGCCTTGCTTTATTAATTCAACGATATGTTGTTCTAAAATAGGAGTCAATGTTGTTTTAACTTTTTTTTAGTACTTGTTAAAAATCCATTTCAAAGTTACGGGCGTATTACCCTTAGATGCATCAAACTTTCAAATAATTAACAAAATAAAACTTGAAAATGAAATTAACAAACCTCTTTACCGCACTAGTATTCTTAGGATTAGCATTAAGTGTAAATGCACAATCAGACCAGCAACTAGCCTCAGCTAGCCTTACACAGACAGCTGTTCTTCAACCATCAACATCACAAGTCATGTCTGACGATATTATAGGTGTTGCAGCATCAGATAAACGTTTTGCTACATTAGTAGCTGCTGTAAAAGCTGCAGATTTAGTAGAGACCTTACAAGGTGATGGGCCTTTTACCGTTTTTGCTCCTACAAATAGTGCTTTTGATAAACTACCAAAGGGAACAATTGCTACATTGTTAAAAGAAGAAAATAAAGATAAAATTGCAAGTATCCTTGCATATCATGTCATCCCTGGCGAATGGACAGCGGCAAAAATCATTGAAAATATAGAAAATAATGGTGGTGGTTTTATGGCTACTACCGTACAAGGTCAGCCTATTTATGCAAGCCTAATAGATGGAAAAGTAGTTCTGCAAGATGCAAATGGCGGAAGTTCTACAATAACCGTAACAGATATTGAAGCTACTAATGGTGTGATTCACGCTATTGATACAGTAGTGCTTCCAAAAGAGTAATTTCCCTAAAAATTGCTCTAAGACCTCTTTTAATCATGTTGATTAAGAGAGGTTTTTTATACGCTTCCGCGAAAGCGAAATAAAAATCAAATATTTTTTATAATCTAGACAACCTTTTTAAAAACATCTCGTCTATGTTAATAGAAAGTCTGTAAATTGTGAAAGTGATACAACTCTATACTAACGAAAAAAAGCTTATTGAAAAAGCTGCTGCCGGCGATAGGAAAGCCCAGAAGCATCTTTATGAAAAGCATGCATCTAGAATGCTGAGCGTTTGTAGACAATATGTATCACCTGTGGAACTGGCAGAAGAATTGATGCTTAACGGTTTTTTCAAAGTATTTACAAAATTAGATAGTTTTTCACACCAGGGAAGTTTTGAAGGATGGGTAAGACGTATAATGGTCAGAGAGTGTATTGACTATTTACGCAAGAAAGACCCTTTTAAATATTCTTCTAGTATTGATGAAGAAAAAGAACCTGCCTGTATAGATGAAGATACAGATGAAGATATTGATATGAATGTTCTGCAACAGGCCATTGATGGATTGCCTATAGGATATAAAACTGTTTTTGTAATGTTTGCAATAGATGGTTTTAAACATGGTGAGATTGCTCAAGTACTTCAAATAAGTGAGAGCACCTCAAAAACACAGTTCCGTAAAGCACGATTGATGTTGCAGGAAGAATTAAAAATGATGAAAAAGAAGCATTATGAAGCTTAATAATATAAAAAACACTTTTGAAAAGAGAGAAATAAGGCCTAGTGCTGGTTCTTGGGACGTGCTGTCTGCTCGATTAGATGAAGATGATAAGAAGAGTAAAAAGCCAGTGGTCATTTATTGGTTAAGTGCCATTGCTGCCATTTTTATTGCTGCTCTATTAATATATCCTTCATTAACTAATGATGCCTTAATTAATAGTGATAATAACGAGGTAGTCAATACTTTACCGGTAGATGTAGATATCACTAACGAGGACATGATAATTGTTGAGCCTAAGCTAGAAAATACTGATGTAGCTAGCACGGTTAATACTGAGGTTCAAAATAATGATGAATCTGGTAATAATGCTATAAAAAATCAGTCGATTGCTCAAAATAACAAGCAACCTAAGACTGTAAACTCTAAAGTAAAAGATCAAGTAATCAATGTTCAAAATCCCGCATCATCTTTTAATATAGATGAGCCATTATCAAAGGGTAATGAGGATACAGCAATGGCTAGTGTACCTGATCAGCACATTATAAAAAAACAACTTACTGCCGAAGAAGAAATGGAACTTTTACTGAATAAAGCGATGGGTAAAGTTGAGGTTACTGAAGTAGCCGTTAAGACCATTAATCCCGATAAGTTATTGAGAGAAACAGAATGGGATATCAAATCTGATAATAGAAGTAAATTGCAAAACAGCATACAAGGCGGACTTAATTTCCTAAGAGCAGAAGCTGTTGCAATCGTAGATCGTAATAAATAAATAAAACCAATTTAATAACCTTTAAAACAGCTGTTTATATAAAACGGACAGCCATACTTATATCTAAAAATTAAAAATTATGAAAACACATGTACTTATTGCAAGCTTGATTTTATCTCTTTTTTTAGGACTATTTACTCAAGCTCAAGAAACTGAAAAAAAACCTACAAGAAGAGATTCTATTAGAGCTGCAAAAATGCGAGAAAAATATCCTGTTCAAATAGATACAGTAGATGGTAAAGTGATAAAATATGTTGATGGAACTCCTGGCGCTCATGAGAGAAAAATAATGAGTAGTGAGTCAGCAATAGCCGCGTTAGAAGAAAGTCATAGCCTTTACGTTTCAGATAAAAAGACTCAATTTAAAACGATGATTGAACGAGTTAATAAATCGTTAGAGGATAATAAAATTAGTGAAGAACAAGCAGATGAATCCAAAGCAAAGTTTGCCGAAGATCTTGCAGAGATCATCACTCAACATAGATTAAAAACAGATGCCGAAATCAACTTAATTAAAGTTAACCGTACCTCTGCATTTTATGATTATAGATTAGAGGACCATGCCTCATCAACACTTGAGATTTCTACTAAAAAAGGAATCAGTATTAATATTGAGAATAATAGACAAAATCAAAAGTATATCAAGACTACTTCTGGATTTACAATAGGTTTTGGATACAATTATATGAATGGTGAGGATTTGGGTATTAACGACTTTAGTTATCCTAATAATAACTATTTCTCTCTAGGATACCAGTGGAAAACTACCTTAGATAAAAACAATAATTTTAGATTATTATATGGTGTAGAATACCAGACTCAAGGTACAGAGCTTAATGGTAATCGATTCTTTTCACAAGGTGATGAGACACAAATAACAGATATAGGTTTCAGTACCAAAAAAGCAAAATTCCGTCAGGATCAGTTGGTGTTTCCTCTTCACTTAGAGTTTGGTGGTAGTGAACGCAAAGAATATGAAGATGGTCGTGTTAGATTTCAAGAATACGACAAGTGGAAATTTGGAATAGGTGGATTTGCAGGTTTTAATATGAGTTCAAGATTAAAATTAAAATATGATCTAGATGGACGCGATATTAAAGAAACTCGTATTAATAATTTTGATAATGAGGTATTGCTTTATGGTCTAGATGCCTATGTGGGTAAAGACAGTTTTACATTTTTTGGACGTATGAATTTCAATAATGTATTTAAAAGTGATTCTGTAGACGCACAATATGTAACATTCGGTATTAGAATTCAATAAAGTCAGATTTAAATTAGCCAGTGAAACAGCTCTTGTATAATGCAAGGGCTGTTTCTATGGTTAAAAATTAGTTAACAGTTAAATGCTCTACTCTTAACTATAACTAACTTTAAATAAAAATCAATCATGAAAAATAAATTACTATTTGTATTTGCGTTAGTTGCTACGTTTAATTTTGGTTTTTCTCAAGAAGAAGAAAATGACCTTCACGAAGTCCCTTATGATTTTCTAGACTTGTTTGATGAATCTAGAAGAGATCAAGAAATGGTCATGACTAATACAAAGTTATACATCGGTTTTGGGTTTAATCAGGCCTTAGGAGATGGGAATGGTATAGGAGATGATTATCGTTTTTGGGGGGGATCAGGTGTATTTGATGTAGGATTAGAGTTCTCAACAAGACTTAAAAAAGAAGATGATTTTATGAGGTTCAACTATGGACTTACTATGCGCATTCAAAGTTTAAGGATTAATGATGATAAGGTTTTTAGTACATTTAATAATGTCACGAGACTAGAAGATGCAGGATTTGATTTAGATGGCTCACGATTCACTCAAGTAAGTATATTAGCACCAGTACATCTTGAATTTGGGAGACGTGATTTAAAAGATTATGAAGACGGTATCAAGCGCTATGGTGGTACTAAACCATTTGTAGTAGGTGTAGGTGGATATCTAGGACTGGTTTCAACTTCTTCTCAAGAAATTAAATATGAGCGTGAAGGTCGTGACGTGACTAACACACTAACTAATGACTTTGAAGTAAATAATTTTCAATATGGTTTGAGTGTTTATGCAGGATGGAACGATGCCCAATTATTTGCTACATATGGTTTAAACGATATTTTTAAAGATTCACCAGTGCAACAACAGTATGTTACTTTAGGTGTTCGATTCAGATAGAAATCAATAATTATATTGAAGTAAGCTCTTATGATAATAAGGGCTTTTTTTATACGCTTTCGCGAAAGCGAGACTAATATCGAGTTCGTAGAAATTACTGTCAGTTTGATGTATTTACTTATGCCGCTTAATCCTTATTTTTACATTCTATTCGCAAGCATGGTAAATAGCAACGAGCTATTTTTATTGTGGAATTAAAAGTTACTATAAATTAGAATTTCCATAAATTGATTTCACGTACTACTGTAGATAATGTTTTTGAGACCGCTCGAGTAGAAGAGGTCATCGGTGACTTTGTGCAGCTCAAAAATCGGGTTCAAACTTTAAAGGGTTGAGTCCATTCTCTGATGAGCGTTCACCTAGTTTTATGGTATCGCCAGTAAAACAAATTTGGAAAGATTTCAGTTCTGGTAAAGGAGGAAATGCGGTAACATTTTTAATGGAGCATGAGCATTTTACATTTCCCGAGGCTATTAAATGGCTAGCCAACAAATACGGGATTGAGATTATAGAAACTCAACAAACAGACGAAGAAAAGCAAACACAAGATCAGAAAGAATCTATGTTTCTAGTTTCTAAGTTTGCAGCAGATTGGATGGAGTCACAGCTCAAAACCGAAATGGGTAAAGCCATAGGCTACAGCTATTTTAAAGAGCGTGGCTTTACTGATGAAACGATTAAGTACTTTCAATTAGGATATTCTCCAGATCAGTGGAGTGCCTTTACCGATGCCGCTATTAAAGCAGGATATCAACTAGAATTTCTTGATAAAACTGGTTTGACCATCGTTAAGGAAGAAAAACAATTTGACCGATTTAAAGGTCGGGTTATGTTTCCCATACGTAGTTTATCAGGTAGAGTATTAGGTTTTGGAGGTAGAATCCTTACTAATGATAAGAAAGCTGCAAAATATCTTAACTCACCGCAAAGTGATATCTATGATAAGTCAAAAGTGCTTTATGGTATTTATGAAGCAAAGCAATCAATAGCTAAAGAAGATTTGTGTTACCTAGTGGAAGGTTATACAGATGTGATACAGCTGCATCAAGCAGGAGTTAAAAATGTGGTATCTAGTTCTGGTACCGCGTTAACTAAAGAACAAATACGATTAATACAACGACTTACTAAAAATATAACGGTTCTCTATGACGGTGATGCGGCTGGAATGCGTGCTGCCATACGTGGAATTGATTTAATCCTAGAAGCAGGAATGAATGTCCGTATCTGTACTTTTCCAGAAGGTGAAGATCCAGATAGCTTTGCAAAAGCACACACACAGACAGAAATTGAAGACTTCTTAAAAGCAAATTCAGTAGATTTTATAAGTTTTAAATCAAATTTACTTAAGAAAGAAGCCGCAGGAGATCCTATCAAAAAGGCAGAGATGATTAGAGATATCGTCCAGAGTATTGCAAAGGTGCCAGATGATATTTCCAGAGAAATTTATGTGAGAGAAAGTGCCGCTATACTGGATATAGGAGAAGATGTTCTTTTCTCTTCTCTTGCTCAAAATCGCAATGCTGGTATCAACGAGCAACGCAAGAAAGATCGCCGTGATCAACAATCTCAACCATTAAAAAAAGTCGAAAGTGCAGAGGCTGCGGTTAAAGTAGATAGACGATCTGTACTAGAACATGCGATTATTAAAATCTTATTGCTGTATGGAGATAAGACCGAAGATTTTAAAGAAGAATTTCTACAAGAGTCAGAAGATGGAGCGCTAGTCGTTGAACCTGTAAAGGTTACAATGCCTGTTTATGAGAAAGTTTATCTCGATCTTCAAAATGATGAGATAGAGTTTTCTAATTCTATTTTTAAAACCTTGTACCCTAAAATAGTAGATTTATTACTTATGCAAGGTAAGGTGGATTTAAATCAGGTCATGTCTACCCTTAATGAACATGAAGCGAGACTGGTGGCAGATCTTGTGATGCAAGAAGATAAATATCAACTGCATAAATGGGATGGTAAAATGATTTTTGTAAAGTCTAAGGATGAAACCGTTTCCACTTATACTATGGACGCGATTCTTAATTTCCGTAGGTTAATGATTGAAGAGAAGATAAAAGCTCTATATGAGAGCATATCTAAAGATCCCGCAGTAGATAATACTGATGTATTATCTACTGTAAGGGACTATAATAAATTGAGTAGATATCTGGGGAGACGCCTAAATCGTGTAGTCTAGGAGGTGATTTGTAGAAGACGCGATTGATGAATCAGATCTGCGATGTTATCTACATTAAGTTTTTTAAGTAAACGAGTTTTGTAAGTACTTACAGTTTTCTCGTTGATACTTAAGATTTGCGATATTTCCTTATTTCTTTTTCCTCGAGAAAGTAAGTTAAGAACTTCAATTTCTCTGGCAGATAATTTTTTGTAACGTAAAGTTACAGATTTGCCAGTTTTACTTTTTGAGTTCATTACTTCTTTGATAGAATCAGATAAGAATGTTTCTCCACTGATAACAGTTTCAATCGCTTTCTTAATCTCTTTAGAAGATTTAGTTTTTGCGATATATCCATTTGCGCCAGCTTTAATGGCACTTATGGCATATATCTCTTCTGGGTGACAACTTACGATAAGTACTTTCAGGTCTGGGAAGTGAGATCGTATGTCTCTCAATGCGCCAGCACCGTTAGAATTAGGTAAATCAATTTCTAGGATTAATAAGTCTGGTTTATGCTCCTTGATGCCTGATAAGAGCATCTCTCCATCTTCTACCTTGCCATTGAAGCGTAAACGCTTACTGTCCTTCATCAGGCTTTTGATTCCTCTTCGGAATACAGGATGATGGTCTGCTAATAAAACGTTCATTTTTAGGGGGGGTATTTGTAAGTACAAATATACAACGATTAATTAGGCTTTACAATCAATAATAATGTAAGTATTTCCTTGCTTATTAGGCTGTTATACCCTAAAGGCTAAGGTTTTTAGGAATAATACAGACCGGAATAGGATTCATTTTGTGTTGATTCTTTTTATTTAAATCGGAATAAAGGTTAAACACTTCTAGTTTTCTTCCAGTAAAATCACTCGCTGTTTTTCCATTACTAATCTCGTTCATGATGTACTCTAACTCATCATAACTCGCACCTATTTGATCCTCATCAGTACGTTCGGCACCATATAATCCATCACTAGGCGCTGCGTCATAATACTGTCTGGGACTAATATGTGTTGCCCTATTTTATACACTTCACTTTTCATTAAATCTGCAATAGGACTTACATCTACACCACCATCTCCATATTTAGTGTAAAACCCAACGCCAAAATCCTCGACCTTATTTCCAGTTCCAGCTACCAGTAGTCCGTTAACGCCACCATGATAATATAAGGTAGTCATTCTCAATCTCGCACGTGTATTACCACGTGTTAACTCTACAAGTGCGTTATCTTCTGTATCTGGCATGTTATTAATAAAACTATCAAAAACGGGTGTAAGATCACTACGCACATCGTTAACATTATCAAACCTAGACTTTAATTGTTTAATATGTTCTTGAGCTCGAGTTACGTGATCTTGATGTTGGTGAATAGGCATCTCAACACACAAGACCTCTAGACCTGTCATGGCGCATAATGTTGAGGTAACAGCGCTATCTATTCCACCACTTACACCTACAACATATCCTTTAACTCTCGCTTTGGTGGCATAGTCTTTAAGCCATGTTACAATATGATCTGTTACTTTATCTACTTTCATAGTCTTTAATTGATATAGATTAGCTGTATTTTTACAGCCTTAAAATTAATTAAAAAAAGCGTCGTTATAGGACTATGAAGTATAAGATTTACAGAGGTTTTAAATATCTCGCTTTCGCGAAAGCGTTATTCATACTCTCGTCATGTAACGATTCATCGAGGTTAGAGCAGGAAATAGCAGCTATACCGATACAGTCTGAGATCAAATTGTTTCACGAAGAGTTTGCCCTAGCTACTCCTGATGATTTGAATGGCTTGAAGCAGAAGTACTCGATGCTATTTCCTCAACGTTTTGCAGATAGTGTTTGGATTGCAAAATTAACGGGAACAGATACCATTCAAACCGTTCTAGAGAACGCCGTGAATGAGCGCAAATTTGACTATCAAAAAATACATGAAGAAGTAGATGATGTGTTCAGACACGTAGAATTCTATTTTCCAGAATTTGAAACTCCAGATATAGTTACGGTTATTTCTCAAGTAGATTACAGACGCAAGGTAACGCCTACTGAAGAACAGTTATTGATTGCAATCGATACCTATTTAGGTAATGATCACGAGCTTTATGCAGGAATCAGTGCTTATCAAAAAGAAGGTTTGCAAATTGAACATTTACCAGCAGATGTAGGTCTGGCTTACGCATATTTATTTGTGCAACCATCGATGGATAGATCATTGTTGGGATCTATGGTTTATCACGGTAAGCTGCATTATTTGCAGGAGTTGTTTGCACCGCAATCAACAGGTGCTCAAATATTTAATTATGCTCCCGAGAAATTTGATTTTGTGGTAAATAACGAATCTCAAATGTGGAGTTTCTTTGTGGATGAAAACCTGTTGTATAATACTAATCCAAAATTGCAATCGCGTTTTATTTTACCAGCTCCATTCTCAAAATTTTACTTAGAAGTAGATCAAGACACTCCTGGTGGAGTAGGTCAGTATATAGGCTATCGTATGGTTAAAGCTTATATGGAGAATAACGATACTCCATTAGATGCAATGCTTACTTTACCAGCAGATGTTATTTTTAATAAATCAGGATATAAACCAAAACAATAATGGCTCAAAATCATAGATCAGAGATAAAAATAGGAATTGAACTTGATGAAAATCGTGTTCCAGAACATATTAGATGGAGTGCGCCAGATGGTGGTGTTACAGGTGCCGAAGCAAAGGCAATGATGGTGTCCATGTGGGATTCTATAGAGAAAGAGAGTTTCCGTATTGATTTATGGACTAAAGATATGCCGGTCGATGAAATGAGAGTATTCTTTCATCAGACATTAGTTTCAATGGCAGACTCTTATCACCGAGCGACTAACGATGATAAAATGAGAGATACCATGATTGATTTTTGTGACTATTTTGCAGAGAAGTTAGAGTTGAAAAAGAAGTAAAATAGTTTTCCTTTTACCATTGTAACCTTCATAGGTTGGATTAAATAATAATGATTAATACTTACTTACTGTCTTAGTCATTATTATTTAAGACAATTGTACCTCTAATACGTAAAACCTTAATTTGGAGCCTTTTTTTGACCATAAACAATTGATAGAGCTGGCGTGGTATAAAATGCCATTTGGCCAGCACAAGGGGGGGCGATTCTTAAGTGAACTGCCAGAGTCTTATTATATTTGGTTCCGTAGAAAAGGTTTTCCAGATGGTAAGTTAGGTCGTTACATGACCACCGTTTATGATATGAAAGTCAACGGGATTGAGGATATGTTAAGAGAAATACGTCGCAAGACCGTTAATGATAGACCAGTCTTTTAATTAATCTAGGTTATCGTTTATCTCACCTATATAATTGAGTAATTCTTCCTGACCAATTCCATTACTAGAGCTAGTGACAAAATATGGTGGGACTTCTTCCCAAACACCATCCAATAATTGCTTCTTATAAGCTTCAACATTGCGTTCTAGGGCATTAGGTTTAAGCTTATCTGCTTTAGTAAAAACAATTCCAAAAGGAATACCGTTCTCACCTAGCCATTCCATGAATTCTGTGTCAATAGGTTGTGGATCGTGGCGCACATCAACTAGGACAAACGCACAAACTAACTGGCGTCTTTGTTGGAAATAGTTAGTAATAAATTTTTGAAACTTTGCTTTACTAGTTTTAGAAACACGAGCATAACCATAACCAGGTAAATCTACTAGGTGCCAACTTTTGTTACCTACGTTAGAACGTCCTATAAAAGCATATTCTGCTAGTTTACTGTCTGGACATCTTTTTACGTCTTGATTTGAAATTACAAATTCTGAACTAGTTATTTTCATATGACAAAGATAGGTTAGTCCTCAGTTTTTTAGACTACCAGAGTTGGTAAATGAAGAGTATAAGAATTAATGAGTAGAAATGCGACCAGCAATACGCTATTCAGTTTTACAAGTCACGTTTTTTTAACCAGGCTTCTAGTATTTCATTAAATTGATCTGGATGCTCCATCATGGCAGCATGACCGCATTTATCAATCCAGAAAAGGTTACTATCAGGTAATTTTTCATGAAATTCAGTAGCCACCTCTGGAGGCGTAACACTGTCTTGTTTTCCCCCCCATATAATACAAACCGGTGTTGGCATTTTAGGAAGATCTTTTGCCATGTTGTGACGTATAGCACTTTTTGCGATGGCTAGCGTTTTAATCAGTTTATTGCGATCGTTTACTACGCCAAAAACTTCATCAACAATTTCTTTAGTCGCGACTGCTGGATCATAAAATACACCTTCGGCCTTTTTCTTAATGTATTCATAGTTACCACGTTTAGGGTAGCTTTCACCCATCGCGCTTTCATATAGGCCAGAGCTGCCAGTAATAATAAGTGCTTTTATTTTATCTGGAAATAACTTTGTGGTTACTAAGCCTATGTGGCCACCTAAAGAGTTGCCTAAGAGTATGACTTCTTTATAGCCCATATGGTCTATAAATTCATTGATATATTTAGCAAAAGTACCTACGCTAGTTTTGAGCAATGGCATGCTGTATAATGGCAGTGATGGCACTACTACTTGATATCCTAGTGATGGGAAGTGGTCAATTACGCTTGGAAATTACTTAGTCCACCCATTAAACCATGTAATATGATTATAGGTGTTCCTTCGCCAGTGGCATAGTATTCAAATTTTCCTTCGGTAATCAGCTCTTGCGTCATATACTGTATTTAGTACAGTAAGCAAATATAGCTTATTTGCGTTATATAATGCATGCATTGTAAATGAGTATATGTGTAATTTTTAAGCTTACCACAATGTGACACTTTTTAGTTTTTAATCACGAGTATTTGTCAAAGTATACTTTAAAACCGATTCAATTTATATGCTATAGTTATCATTTGAATTGTTCATAAGTCCCGTAGTTATTCAGAATAAGGTCGTTTTATTAACAATGTGGTAAAAAGTGGTAATTTGTGGAGTAATAATTTTATATTTGAATTAATAACTCATTAAGCTTGATCAATTTCATAGGAACATACGAGTGTAAAATCGATGCAAAAGGGCGTTTTATGATGCCAGTTTCATTGAAAAAGCAATTAGCGCCAGTCTTACAGGAAGGCTTTGTGCTTAAGCGATCTGTGTTCCAACCTTGCCTTGAGTTGTATCCCATGAAAGAGTGGAATGAAATGATGGTGCGCATGAATAAGCTCAATCGATTTAAGAAGAAAAATAACGACTTCATACGTCGTTTTACTGCTGGTGTAAAAACAGTAGAAATAGATGCAAATGGTAGGTTGTTGATCCCTAAGGATTTGATACAGATCGCTAGCATCACTAAAGATCTCACCATATCGAGTGCGATTAATATTATAGAAATATGGGATAAGCAGAGCTATGAGCAGGTTATTGATGAGGCTGCGTTAGACTTTGCTGATCTCGCAGAAGAAGTAATGGGAGATGACACAACAGAATTCTTATCATAGTCCAGTATTACTGGAAGAGTCCATTGATGGACTCGCAATCAATCCGTCAGGAGTTTACATCGATGTAACTTATGGTGGTGGTGGTCATTCACGCGAGATTCTTTCTAGGTTAGGTGAGAACGGTAAGCTGTTTGCTTTCGATCAGGATCTTGATGCATTAGAGAATGTGATAGATGATCCTAGATTTACTCTGATCAATCAAAACTTCAGATTCATGAAGCGTTTTTTTACGCATGTATGGTGTAAAAGAGGTTGATGGGATTTTAGCTGATTTAGGTGTGAGTTCTCATCAATTTGATGAAGCTGAGCGTGGTTTTTCTACACGTTTTGACGCTAGGCTTGATATGCGTATGAATCAAGAAAGTGAGTTAGATGCCGTTGGAGTTGTTAACGATTATGATGAAGATGATCTCAATCGCATTTTTAAAGAATATGGGGGGGAATTGCGCATTGCTCCTAGATTAACTCGAGCAATAATAGCAAAACGTGATGAAGGTCTTATTGAAACTGTAGGTCAATTAAAAGAAATATGTGCGCCATTTGTGCCAGAGCGTATCCAGCATAAAATGCTAGCACAGGTTTTTCAGGCTATACGTATTGAAGTTAATCAAGAGATGGATGTTTTAGAAGAATTTTTGACGCAGTCTAAAGAAATCCTGAAAATAGGAGGAAGGCTTAGTGTGATATCATATCACTCTCTAGAGGATCGTCCAGTAAAACGCTTTATGCGCAACGGCCTTTTTCATGGAGAACCAGAAAAGGATGTCTTTGGTAGGGTAAGTGTTCCGTTTAAGAAAGTAGGTAAATTAATAGTGCCTACAACAGCGCAGATTAAAGAAAATAATCGTGCGCGAAGTGCAAAATTACGCATCGCACAACGCATTGAAGAGTAGTTATGGCATCTAAAGTTTATGACATATTAAAGGGTAGTTTCCTTACTAATGATGACGCGTTCAAAAATTGGCGCTTTATCATTTTTGCGGTATTTCTATCGATAGTCATGATCTACACTGGGCATAGTTTTGAGAAAAAAGTGCATTACATAGGGCAGCTCGCTGAGCAAGAAAATGAATTGCGCAGTCAGTATGTAGATGGTCAACGCGAGTTGATGTTTCTGCAAATGGAATCAACGATAGCAACTAAATTAAGAAAACGAGGAATTGCACCGGCAAAAAATCCACCACAAAAAATAATTATTAAATCTACAACACCAAATGGCAACAACTGAAAAAAGCATACTGAATAGAATCTACATTGTAGGTGCAGTGCTTTTGATCATTGCCCTGGGAATTGTTGTGAAGATTATCGATATTCAATTTATTGATGGAGATAAATATCGAGCCAAGGCAGAGCAGCGTATTTTTAAAAATGATACGATACCGGCAAATCGCGGGAACCTTTATGATGCCAATGGGCAATTACTTGCGACCTCTATATCAAAATACGATATCAGATTTGATGCAGTAGCACCTAGTGAGGCAGATTTTAATGAATTTATAGGGGCTTTGAGTGACTCGCTTTCGCGAAAGCTGAACCGTCCAAAGTCTTATTTCTCTAAAAAATTACGTGCGGCTCGCAATAACCGTAACCGTTATTTACTAATCACGAAAAATTTAAACTATGGTGATTACGTCCAGATTAAATCCTTTCCTCTTTTTAGAAAAGGTCCATATCGAGGTGGAATTATCGTAGAACAGCGTGTGGTAAGAGAGCATCCATTAGGTAAAATGGCAGAGCGTATAGTCGGTTATGACAGGCCTGGTAGTGCTCCAGTAGGATTAGAAGGGGCTTTTGCTCAATACCTAAGAGGTAGTAATGGTGTGCGTCAAAAGCAAAAAATATCTCAAAATCAATGGAAGCCTATAAGTGGCGCAAATGAAATTGAACCACAAGATGGTTATGACGTTTACACTACTATAGATGTAAACATGCAAGACGTGGCTCATCACGCTTTATTGGAGCAGTTAGAGTATTTTCAAGCAGAACATGGTACTGCTGTGGTGATGGAAGTGGCAACTGGCGAGATTAAAGCGCTTTCTAATTTAGGTCGTGGTGAAAGCGGTAAATATTTTGAAAAACGCAATTATGCCGTTTGGGAATCTCATGAGCCTGGTTCAACCTTCAAATTAATGAGTGTTGTTGCTGCGCTTGAAGATAAAGTTGTGGACACCAGTACTGTTTTTGATACTAAAGGTGGGAAAATATCATATTATGGGCGCAATGTGACTGATTCAAAATATGGTGGTTATGGAAAAATAAGTGTGGCTAGAGCATTTGAGGTTTCTTCAAATACCGCTCTAGTTCAAATGATTACAGATAATTATAAAGGTAAAGATGCCAGTGCTAGATATGTAGATCGTCTTTATAGTATGGGTTTAAATAAGAGATTGGACTTATCTATTTCTGGAGAAGGTATTCCCAGAATACCACATCCCGAAGATGAACATTGGAGTGGTATATCGTTGCCGTGGATGGCTTTTGGTTATGGTGTCCATATAACGCCTCTACAAACGTTGACATTTTATAACGCAATTGCTAACAATGGTGTGATGGTTAAGCCGCGTTTGATAAGAGAAGTTCGTTCTAAAGATCAGTTAATTGAAAAGTACGATCGCAGCATTTTAAATCCGTCTATTTGTTCTCAAGAAACCGTTAATAAGGTTAAAGTAATGATGGAAAACGTTGTGAAACGTGGAACCGCAGATAATCTTTATTCTGAAAGTTTTTCCATGGCTGGTAAAACAGGTACTTGTCAGACTGGATACGGTGATAAGACTAAAAAGTTAGAATATATCGCTTCATTTGCTGGTTATTTCCCAGCAGACGAGCCTAAGTATAGTTGTATAGTAGTAATACATAAGCCTAATACAGCCAAGGGTTACTATGGTAATATAGTCGCTGGTCCAGTGTTTAAAAAGATTGCTCAGAAAATATATGCAAATAATCCAATGCTGGATGAAGTGCCCATGCCTCAAACCGCACCAGAAGATATTATAAAGTCCCAAGAGGCTTTTTACACACAAGCTCAGTCTACTTCAAATAAGATACCTAACTTAAAAGGTATGGATGCTATGGATGCTCTTACATTACTTGAAAACTTAGGAGCAAAAGTAGTGCTTAAAGGAAAAGGTAAAGTTAAAGAGCAAAGTGCCGCGCCAGGAACTAGGGTAAAGACTAATGATCAAATTACACTAACTCTATCATGAAAAATTTAAAAGATTTATTATATAAAGTGAGCCTCGAGTTGGTTATAGGCCCTACAGATATTTCTGTAGAACAAGTGCATTTTGATTCTAGAGAGATAAATAACGGAGATGTTTTTATCGCTCTCAAAGGTACTGCTATAGATGGTCATCAATTTATTGAAAAGGCAGTGGCTAGTGGTGCTAGTGCTGTCATATTAGAGGACTTGCCAGATTATCAGTCTGATAGTGTTACTTATGTACAAGTAAATAATGCTCATAAAGCGCTAGCGCTTATAAGTGCAAATTATTATGATAATCCTTCTAGAGATTTAAAATTAGTTGGTGTCACTGGTACTAACGGTAAGACTACTACAACTAGTTTATTGTATCAATTGTTTAAAAATCTTGGCTTTAAGACAGGATTGATTTCTACTGTAGAGATATTAATTAATGGTAAAGTAATACCTACTAAACATACTACTCCAGATCCAATGACTATCAATAGTCATCTTGCTACAATGCGAGATGCAGGTGTTGATTATTGTTTTATGGAAGTGAGTAGTCACGGCATTGATCAAGAACGTGTTACTGGTCTGCACTTTGTAGGTGGAATGTTTACAAATTTGACACATGATCATTTGGATTACCACAATACATTTGCAGAGTATAGAGATGTGAAGAAGCGTTTCTTTGACATGTTGCCTTCTCAGGCATTTGCATTAACAAATCGCGATGACAAGAACGGTGAGTTCATGTTGCAAAATACTAAAGCGCGTAAGCTAGGTTATGCACTTAAAACATATACAGATTACCGCGCGCAGATTGTAGAAAATCAATTTGGTGGTTTACAATTAAAGGTAAATAATCAAGAACTATGGACTAAAATGATTGGTGAGTTTAATGCCTACAACGTGCTTGCTATTTATGGCTGTGCTATAGAATTAGGATTAGAATCTACTGAAGTTTTAGAAGTGATCTCTCAATTAGATGGTGTTTCTGGAAGATTTCAATATTTTACAACTGCTGCTCAACATATCACTGCTATTGTAGACTATGCACACACACCAGATGCTTTAAAGAATGTGCTAGAGACGATTAATGCTATACGTACTCGCAATGAGAAATTAATAACTATTGTGGGGGGGTGTGGTGGCGATAGAGATAAAACTAAAAGACCTGTTATGGCAAATATAGCTGCATCACTTAGTGATCAGGTCATATTTACAAGTGATAATCCTCGTACAGAAGATCCCGATGCTATTCTAGAAGATATGGAAGCTGGTGTGGAGCCTATAGATTTTAAGAAAACACTTACCATAACGGATCGTAAAAACGCGATAAAAACAGCGGTACAAATGGCTCAAGAGAATGACATCATTCTTATCGCTGGTAAAGGTCATGAAACATATCAAGAGATTAACGGTAAGCGATCAGATTTCAATGACCGCATGATTGTAGCAGACTTACTTAACCAACTTAATAAATAACCACAATAAATGTTATACTACTTATTCAAATATCTAGAAGAGCAGTTCCAGTTTCCTGGAGCATCATTGTTTGGTTTCATTACGTTTAGAGCAGCCATTGCTTTTTTATTGTCACTAGGGATATCTACCGTTTATGGAAAACGTATCATTAAATTTTTACAACGTCAACAGGTTGGTGAAACAGTAAGAGATTTAGGTTTAGAAGGTCAGTCAGAAAAAGCTGGGACACCTACTATGGGTGGTGTCATCATAATAATGGCGACTTTAATACCAGTATTCTTATTATCACAATTAGATAATATATATGTAGTTCTATTAATTGTTACCACCATATGGATGGGATTAATAGGTTTTACTGATGATTATATAAAAGTCTTTAAAAAAGATAAAGACGGATTAAAAGGTAAATTTAAGGTTTTAGGCCAGGTAGGCTTGGGTGCTATTGTAGGGGGGGCAACTATGTTTTTTCATCCTGGTATTACTATTAAAGAAGAAGTTACAGATCCTATTGTAGCTCAAGAAATAATGGAACGTACTGAATTGCCAGTGGCGTTTGGTGAAGCGATACAATCTACAAAAACGACTATTCCTTTTCTTAAAAATAACGAATTTGAATACACATCATTAATTGACTGGATTGATCCTACCTTGCATCTTGGGCATGGTTAATATTTATTCCTATAGTGATAATAATAGTAACTGCTGTTTCAAATGGCGCAAACCTAACAGATGGTATCGACGGCCTAGCGGCAGGAACCAGTGCTATAGCAGTAATTACACTAGCTCTTTTTGCTTGGATATCGGGTAATATTATTTTCTCAGATTATTTGAACGTCATGTATATTCCTAATTCTGGTGAGATGGTAGTCTTTATTACCGCTTTTACGGGTGCTCTTGTCGGGTTTCTTTGGTATAACACTTATCCAGCACAAGTTTTTATGGGAGATACGGGTAGTTTAACCATAGGTGGGATAATAGCTGTTCTAGCCATTGCAACGCGCAAGGAGCTGTTAATTCCTATACTTTGTGGAGTCTTTCTAATGGAAAATTTGTCTGTAATGATGCAAGTGAGCTGGTTCAAATACACAAAGAAAAAATATGGTGAAGGAAGACGTATTTTCTTAATGTCACCGCTACATCATCACTATCAGAAAAAAGGAATACATGAGAGTAAAATCGTTGTAAGATTCTGGATTGTCGGGATTTTGCTAGCTATTATCAGTATTGTAACACTTAAAGTAAGGTAATGAGCTGGCTTCAAACAAATAACAAAAAACGTATCGTCATATTAGGTGGCGGCATGAGTGGTGTAGGAGCCGCTATGCTAGCAACTCAACGTGGTCATGATGTCTTTTTAAGCGATGGTGGTGTTCTTAAAGACGCTTTCGCGAAAGCGTTACAAGATCAACATATCCCGCATGAAACAGGTGGACACGATATGGAACAAATCTTAAATGCAGATGTTGTAGTAAAAAGTCCTGGAATACCTGATAACGCTATTATAGTTCAAAAGATTCTAGATGCTCATATTCCAGTGATTTCTGAGATCGAATTTGCTTCAAGATTTACAGATGAAATAGAAATTGCAATAACAGGTAGTAATGGTAAAACTACAGTCACCAGTTTAATAGGACATATACTTCAAATAGCAGATTATGATGTCTCTATAGGTGGTAATATAGGGCAAAGTTATGCTGCACAAGTGGCAGAAGCTCCTGCTGGATATAGGGTTCTAGAGGTAAGTAGTTTTCAACTAGATGGTATAAAAACATTTAAACCGAAAATAGCTGTCTTGTTAAATATCACTCCTGATCACCTGGATCGATATGATTACAAATTTGAAAATTATGTAGCCAGTAAATTGCGCATTGCCATGAATCAAGACAAGGATGATTTTCTTATCTACAATGCAGATGATCCTGCTATAATAGAGGCACTTAATATTTATAAACCCAAATCAAAATTAGTTCCATTTTCAATGCAAAAACAGCTGGATTATGGAGCCTATATTAAAGACGATAACATCAACATTAACCTAGATACAAACTTATTTACTATGCCTATTCAAAATCTATCAATTAAAGGACAACATAATACTGCAAATGCAATGGCTGCTGCGACTACAGCAAAATTGCTTCAAATACGTAAAGAAACGATCAGGCAAAGTCTAGCTTCTTTTCAAGGAGTTGAGCACCGTCTAGAACAAGTTTTAAAGATCAATAAGGTACAGTATATCAATGACTCTAAGGCTACTAATGTAAATGCTACTTACTATGCGCTGGATAGTATGGAAAAACCTACCGTATGGATTGTTGGTGGTGTTGATAAAGGTAATAATTATAGTGAGTTGTATGCTTTGGTTAATAAAAATGTAAAAGCGATAGTTTGTTTAGGAACTGATAATGCAAAAATTGTTGAAGCTTTCGGTAGTTGTGTGGATAAAATGGTTGAAACATCTTCTATGGAAGATGCGGTGCGCGTCGCTTATAAACTTGCAGGTCCTGGAGATAATGTGCTGTTATCACCTGCTTGTGCAAGCTTTGATCTTTTTGAAAATTATGAAGATCGTGGAAGACAATTTAAAAATGCAGTTAGAGCATTATAAATGAAAATTAAAGAATACATATCAGGTGATTTATTTCTGTGGGCATTAGTCCTAGCGCTTGCTATATTTTCTTTTTTACCAGTATATAGTGCTAGTAGTAATCTTGCCTACTTAAATGGTGGAGAAGGAGATACAGCAAAGTATATCGTTAAACATTTTGTGCATCTAGTTTTAGGTTTAAGTATAGCATACGCAGTGCACAAAATACCTTATAACTGGTTTAAAGGTTTGAGTGTTATGTTACTACCATTTGTTATTTTAATGCTTATTTATACAGCATTACAAGGGACTACGATGGATGGAGCAAATGCCAGTAGATGGATACGTATACCGGTAATTGGTGTAGGTTTTCAGACTAGTACTCTTGCGTCAGTAGTGTTGATGACATACGTTGCCAAATATTTGAGTGGTATCAAAGATAAAATAGTCACATTTAAGCAATCACTTTGGCCTTTATGGTTTCCTGTTGCATTTACATTAATGTGGATTCTACCATCTAACTTTTCTACTACGGCTCTCATATTTTTAATGGTGCTGATCCTTTGTTTTATAGGTGGTTATCCTTGGAAATATTTACTAGCTATTATAGGTGCAGGAATTGTGGGTTTAGGATTGTTTGTTTTAACGGCCAAAGCCTTTCCGGGCTTATTACCTAATCGTGTAGATACATGGGTATCACGTATTGCTAGTTTTGCTGGTGATGGAGATAGTGATTCTGTATATCAAGTTGAAAAAGCAAAGACTGCTATTGCAAATGGTTATCCCTTTGGAGTAGGTCCAGGAAAAAGTTCTACTAAACATTTTTTACCACAATCCTCAAGTGATTTTATATACGCAATAATCATAGAAGAATTTGGATTATTTGGTGGTCTAGTTGTGCTTGCTGTCTATCTATTTTTTCTATTTAGAGTAGTGGTCATTGCAAATAAAGCCGAAACCATTTTCGGTAGTCTACTCGTCATAGGGGTAGGGTTGCCTATAGTTATCCAGGCATTAATGAATATGGGTGTTGCGGTTAATTTGTTTCCTGTAACAGGACAGACATTACCACTTATCAGTAGTGGTGGTACCTCAATATGGATGACATGCATGGCAGTAGGTATCGTTTTGAGTGTAAGCTCAAAAAGACAGAAACTACGTAAACAAGAAGACGAATTAAATGAAGAAGAGTTGAACCCTTTAGATGTATTAAGTGAAGCCTTATAAATTTATCATATCAGGTGGCGGCACAGGCGGTCATATATATCCAGCGATAGCTATTGCAAATGAATGCAAGCGTCGCTGGCCAGATTGCGAGATCCTATTTGTGGGCGCAAGCAATCGTATGGAAATGGAAAAAGTTCCTGCAGCTGGTTATGAAATAAAAGGTCTTTGGATTAGTGGTTTGCAACGCAAATTTACCTTAGATAATTTTGCATTTCCATTAAAGGTCACAAAAAGTTTATGGGACGCTAGGCGCATTATCAATAAATTTAAACCAACAGCTGCAATTGGTACAGGAGGATATGCCAGTGGACCTTTACTACAAATGGCTAGTATGAAAGGTATTCCATCTTTAATACAAGAACAAAATTCCTATCCAGGAATTACAAATAAATTACTATCTAAAAAAGTACAGAAAATTTGTGTTGCCAGTACAGGACTAGATCGATTCTTCCCTAAAGAAAAGATTGTTCTTACTGGTAATCCTGTACGTCAAGATTTATTAGATATAGATTCAAAAAGAGAACAAGCTCTTCAACACTTTAACCTTGATGCTTCAAAGAAAACATTGTTGATTTTAGGAGGAAGTTTAGGAGCTCGCAGGATCAACCAACTCATTGATGCCCAGTTAGAAAATATTTCAAAAGATGTACAAGTCATCTGGCAGTGTGGTAAGTTTTATTATGACCAGTATAAGAATAAAACAACTGCATCAGTACAGGTTCATGCTTTCATAAGTAAAATGGATCTAGCATACAGCGCTGCAGATTTTATAATCTCTAGAGCTGGTGCTGGAACGATTTCAGAATTATGTATCGTAGGGAAGCCAGTAATTTTTATACCATCGCCTAATGTTTCAGAAGATCATCAGACTAAAAATGCCCTTGCTGTAGTAGAGAAAGGTGCTGGTTTGCTAGTTAAAGAAACAGATATTGATCAAAATTTTAATACTATATGGAAAGGTTTGATTACTGATGATGAGTTGCAAAACAATTTATCATCTCAAATCAAGCAGCTTGCATTGCCTCATGCAACCATTGATATCGTTAATCAGTTAGAATCTATCATTAATGACTAGTCTACAACATATCACACATGTTTATTTCATCGGTATAGGTGGTATCGGGATGAGTGCACTTGCTCGTTATTTAAACGAACAAGGTAAAATAGTTGCTGGTTATGATAAGGTCATTACTTCACTCACAAAGCAATTAGAGGAAGAAGGAATTGATATTCATTACAATGATGACTTCCATAGTATTCCGGCAGAATTTAAAAATCCTGAAACGGCACAAGTCATATTTACGCCAGCCATCCCAGCCACGATGGATGAATTATTACGCTTTCGCGAAAGCGGAATACCTATCCTCAAACGTGCTCAGTTATTAGGTCAAATTTCTCAAACGATGACCTGTCTAGCTGTTGCTGGAACACATGGTAAAACAACGACTAGCGCGATTCTAGCGCATTTGCTTTATAAAAGTGATGTTAAGGTAACGGCATTCTGTGGTGGTATTTTAGAAGAGTATAATACTAATTATTTATGTTCGGGCACCGATGTAATGGTTGTTGAGGCAGATGAGTTTGATAGGTCATTCATGCAACTATCTCCAGATATTGCAGGTATAACTGCTATAGATGCAGATCATTTAGATATCTATGGAGACGCAGCCACCTTTGAAAAAACCTTTCATGACTTTGCTGCGTTATTAAAAGATAAGAAGCTTTTAGTAAATGAACAGGTTGCTATAGATGGTATAAAAGTAGGATTAACACATGGCAAGTATCAAGCGATTAACATAGTAATTGCAGGCGGAGCTTATCATTTTGACTTACAAATTGAAGGAGATGTTAACAAAGGATTTTGTTTACAATTGCCAGGTAAGCATAATTTATCTAATGCACTTCTCGCCCTTGCTATGGCTATCGAGTATGGTGTGTCAATTGAAAAGTTAAAACTAGTCCTAGCAACTTTTAAAGGTGTGGAGCGCAGGTTTACGTATAGAATAAATACAGAAGAAAGAGTGCTTATTGATGACTATGCACATCATCCTACAGAAATAAATGCCGTTTATCAAGCGGTAAGAGAGATGTATCCAGAAGAAAAAGTGTTAGCTATTTTCCAGCCACATTTATTCTCTCGCACAAAAGATTTTATGGATGATTTTGTAGCTAGTCTAGCTCAATTTGATAAAATAGCGTTGTTAGATATTTATCCGGCGAGAGAATTGCCTTTAGAAGGCATTACCTCTCAAGTGTTGTGTAGTAAGATTCAAAAATTAGATATAAAACCGACCGTTGTAACGGTATTAGAAAAAGATGATATAGCCGAGTTTATAGAAGAAATGAACACTCGTGTAGTGGTTATGATAGGTGCAGGAGACATAGGAATAGAGATAAAAAAGCTGATAAATAAACCGTTAGATAATGAGCATTAAAAGCATATTAAAATATGGTCTATGTATAGTGTTGATATTCAGCGCTTATGCTTTTGCGGGTAATCGATTTGAGAAAAGAACGATTAAAGATGTAACTATTTCTTTTACAGATAGTAAAGCATTATTCATCTCTGAAAAAAACGTTAATAAATTGTTGATACAAAATATTGATAGTGTGGAATCTATAGCGTTAGAAAAATTAGATTTGAATGAAGGTGAATTGCGTTTAATTGATAACGCAATGATCAGAGGTGCAGAGGTTTCCGTTTCTTTAGAAGGTAAAGTTAATGTGCTTGTAGAGCAGCGCACGCCTATTGCAAGGTTAATGTTGTCATCTCAGGTGTATCTCGATGCAGATAATAAAATAATGCCTTTATCACCAGAGCACACAGCATTTGTTCCGCTGGTGTATGGTTATAAAGAAGTATTTAATGAAAAGCTTTATGAACTGATCAATTTTATAAATGAGGATCCGTTTTTAAAGCCTGCTATCACACAAATTTCTTTTGATAAAAAAGGAGAAGTTACTATGCAAATAAGAGCTCATGATCATGAAATCTTATTGGGTGAAATAGAAGATTTACAACACAAGGCGATGAACTATAAAGCGTTTATTGCAAAAATGAAAAAAGATAATCGCTTAAATCAAGTTAAAACGATCGACTTGAGGTACAAAAATCAGGTCGTTAGTATTAAAAAGTAAGGAAATGGATTTACAAGAATATGCAGTAGGACTGGACATTGGGACCACAAAGATTGTGGCCATGATAGGTCGTAAGAATGAGTACGGCAAACTTGAAATTCTAGGTGTAGGAAGATCAAAAAGCCTTGGAGTACATAGAGGTGTTGTCAATAACATCACACAGACCATACAGTCTATTCAACAAGCTGTTGATCAGGCAGAGGCTGTTAGTGGTATAAAAATAAAAGAAGTAACCGTAGGTATTGCAGGTCAACACATACGCAGTTTGCAGCACAGTGATTATATCACCAGAGGTAATTCTGAAGAGGTTATTGATCAATCAGATATCGATACCTTATGTGGACAAGTACATAAACTGGTCATGTTGCCAGGTGAAGAAATTATACATGTTTTGCCACAAGAGTATAAAATCGATGGTCAGTCAGAGATTAAGGAACCTGTAGGAATGTATGGTGGTCGTCTAGAAGCAAATTTTCACGTGGTCGTTGGTCAGGTAGCTTCTATTAAAAATATCTATCGCTGTGTAAAGAGCGCAGATTTAGATCTTAAAAAAATCACACTTGAACCACTAGCCAGTGCAGACGCTGTATTGAGTCAAGAAGAAAAAGAAGCTGGAGTTGCACTTATCGACATAGGTGGAGGAACGACAGATCTGGCCATTTTTAAGGATGGGATTATACGTCATACAGCAGTTATTCCTCAAGGAGGAAATATCATTACAGAAGACATTAAAGCAGGTTGTTCTATCATAGAAAAGCAAGCAGAATTGTTGAAGACAAAATTCGGTAGCGCATGGCCAGGAGAGAATAAGGAAAATGAAATTGTATCAATTCCTGGATTGCGTGGTCGTGAGCCTAAAGAGATCACACTTAAGAACTTGAGTAAAATCATCCATGCTCGAGTGATTGAGATTTTAGAAAACGTGTTTGTAGAAATTAAAAATTACGGACATGATGATCCTAAAAAGCAACTTATTGCAGGTGTCGTACTTACCGGTGGTGGCAGCCAGTTAAAGCATATTAAGCAATTAGCAGAGTATGTTACCGGAATGCCTAGTCGTATTGGGTATCCTAATGAACACCTAGCTGGTGATAGCGATGCAGAAAGTACAAGTCCTGTTTTTGCAACTGCAGTAGGATTAGTAATGAAAGGATTAGAAGATGGTTACCTCAATTCAAAATTAGAAGAACAACCGGTAGAAGAAGTAGTAGAAGAACCAGTAGTAGAGGTTGATGAAATAGAGCAACCAGAACCAGAGGTTCAAGAAAGTAAAAAACGTGGGTTCTTTGAAAATTGGACCACAAAATTGAAAGATTTTCTAGATAATGCAGAGTAACTGTTCACTAGAAAAAAAGATTAAGAAAAAGAATAAAGAGAGCTTAAACCATAAAGTAGCAGCGATATGAGTAATGAAGATTTTAACAGTATAGCGTTTGACTTACCTTTAAATAAGTCTAATGTGATTAAAGTAATAGGTGTCGGTGGTGGCGGTAGTAATGCCATTAAACACATGTTCCAGCAAGGGATAAAAGGAGTTGATTTTGTAATCTGTAATACTGATTCACAAGCACTAGATAATAGTCCAGTGCCTAATAAAATACAATTAGGTGTGACCTTAACAGAAGGTCTTGGAGCTGGAGCAAATCCCGAAGTAGGTGAACGCGCTGCGCAAGAAAGCATTGAAGAATTGCGTGGTATGTTAGATACCAATACTAAAATGGTATTTATCACTGCTGGTATGGGTGGTGGAACAGGAACTGGTGCTGCGCCAGTGATTGCTCAAGTATCACGCGAGATGGGTATTCTTACCGTAGGAATCGTGACCACGCCATTTAATTTTGAAGGTAAAGTACGTAATGAACAAGCACAACTGGGAATTGAAAAATTCCGTTCTCAGGTGGACTCCTTAATAATTATTAATAATAATAAGCTTAGAGAAGTTTATGGAAACTTAGGTTTTAAAGCAGGTTTCTCAAAAGCAGATGAGGTGCTTGCTACTGCCTCACGTGGTATTGCAGAGGTTATAACGCATCACTACACGCAAAACATTGACTTGCGTGATGCAAAAACCGTGCTTTCTAATTCTGGAACTGCCATCATGGGAAGTGCTCAGTCCACTGGTGCAAACCGTGCACAAGAAGGAATTATTAAAGCACTAGACTCACCACTTTTAAATGATAATAAGATTACAGGAGCAAAGAATGTATTGCTACTTATTGTTTCTGGATCTGAAGAAATTACCATTGATGAAATAGGAGAAATTAATGATTTAATCCAGACAGAAGCTGGTGGTGGTGCAAATATCATCATGGGTGTAGGAGAAGATGAATCTTTGGGAGACGCTATATCTGTGACAGTAATCGCTACGGGATTTAATAAAGAGCAGCAAAATGACATCTCAAATACTGAGGCAAAACGTATCATCCATACTCTAGAAGATGAGCAGCGCGCTAGTGCCGTTTTACAAGAGAAAACGACAGATGCAGCTCCAGGAAAAGTGATTATGGACCTAGATGATAATGTTGAAGATACAGGAGATATAGATAACGCTTTCGCGAAAGCGGAATCAACACAACCTGTTGTTGTACCACAATCAGTAGAGCCTGTAAAAATCATTCATACACTAGGAGAAGAAGAGCCTGAGCCAATAATGCCAGCGGTTAAAGAAGAGAATACTTTAATACCAACTACTGAATTTATTTCAAATTTAAACGTGGTCTATGAAGAAGTGCTGGATAAGGTAAAGCCTACAGAATTTGTAATAACAGAATTACAACCAGAGGTGCTTCATCTTGAAGAGGATATTGAAGAAGAAAAAGACCAATTCTTTTTAGACTTTGACATGCCTGTCTCTAATAATGAAACTGTAGAGCCTGAAAAGCCTATCGTGCATAATCTAGAAGATATAGAGGTTAATGACCCTATAAATGTAATTCCAGTTACTGAAGTGTCTGCAAATGGAATCACTAAGTATTCATTAGATGATTACATGGAGATTGAAGAAACCATGAATCAGGCAAAACCAGTAAGTAAGCAACCTAATCAAGTTGCAGAAGAGGAAATACAAATCATAACTAAAACTGTTCCTACAGAGCCTTTAAATAGCACTATAGTTAAAGACACAACAGTTGATGATGTAGATCTTACAGAT
The DNA here is from genome assembly GCF_000755285.1 of Nonlabens ulvanivorans. Lineage (GTDB taxonomy): Bacteria > Bacteroidota > Bacteroidia > Flavobacteriales > Flavobacteriaceae > Nonlabens > Nonlabens ulvanivorans_A. The sequence goes on from NZ_BBMK01000003.1 coordinate 106,695, forward strand.
TTACCTATCAATGAAATGTTAGTGCTTAGAGCTGAAGAACGTAAGCGTAAAATGCATGCTTATAACTTCAAGTTTAAGAATTCACATAGACTTGAAGAAATAGAAAAAAAGCCTGCCTTTGAGCGACATGGAGTACAACTAGATGAATTGCCTAGTGAGGCTGATCGCTCTAGAACTACCCTTTCTACAGATGAAAATGATGATATACAGTTGAGAACAAATAACAACTCATTTTTACATGATAATGTAGATTAAGAATTGCTTTCCCTAAAAGCGATAGGCCCGAATTCTTTAAATAGAATTCGGGCTCTTTTATGAGTTGTTTTGAAATAGAGTTTGTTGTGTAAGGTCATTATAAGCCTTATTTTTATAGTCTTAAAGAATACATATTATGAGTTTAGAAAAAGATATCATGACCGCTATGAAAGAGGCCATGAAAGCAAAAGATCAAACGGCTCTCGCAGCATTGCGTGCGGTAAAAAGTGAAATTTTACTTGCAAAAACATCTGGTGATAGCAGCGACTTATCTGAAGAGGATGAAATTAAATTAGTTCAAAAGTTAGTCAAGCAACGTAAGGACAGTGCACGTATTTTTTCTGAACAAAATAGAGAAGATCTTTCAGAGCCAGAACTAGCACAGGCAGCTGTTTTAGAACAGTTTTTACCAGAGCAGTTAAGTGAGGAAGAGATTGCAAAAGTGGTAGCAGATATTGTTGCTCAAACAGGTGCAGCAGGAATGAAAGATATGGGTAAAGTAATGGGTATGGCAAATCAGAAATTAGCTGGTAAGGCAGATGGTAGAACTATTAGCACGATAGTAAAAGATCAGTTAACATAGATTTTAAAGGGCCACGTAGCTCAGCTGAATAGAGCACTGGATTTCGGCTCCAGCGGTCACAGGTTTGAATCCTGTCGTGGTCACGAATAAATAGGAAAAGGTCAAAAGGAATCGAGTTTACTCAAAATTTCTTTTGACCTTTTTTATATAAAGCTCAGTATTTTTAATTTTGAAGTAAGTAATTATTACAAGGTATGGAATGTAAGTAGGATACCATTTTTTATTGTAATCTTTATATTTAGATATGGGTCAATATGTTATTATACAAAATTAGTTCGACTGAGATGATGTGCAGGATTACAATACTGTAATTAAGTAATGATTTTAGTCTGTAAAATTTGATCTAGTAAGTCAATACGTTATCTAAATTAAATACATGTCCATAAATTAAATTTATACCTATGGTTATAAATGTTACACAACCATATAATTAAATTTTATACATTTACCATTGTGAGTAAATTAATTAGCATATCTATATCTATTATTATCCTGATGCAAAGCTTTGGGATACATGTTAGTGATATCTCACAAATTGATGAATTTGTAGAGCATGCTCAATATCATAATGAGCAGTATGGTGATAATATTGTTGTCTTTATAGCAAAACACTACGGAGAATTAAAAGCAGAACATTCCAAAGATCATCAAGAAGAAAAGGATGAGCATGAAGAATTACCCTTTCAACATCAATCTCATATAACTTCAATCCCAGCTTTTGTGGTTAATTCTCAAAAGGCAGAATTAAAATTATTAGAACCACTAGAGTTTAAAAAACATAACTTCTTTTATCAGGCACCTTCATCATCATTACATTGTGATGGATTGCTCCAGCCGCCTAAGTTTCATAAATATCTGTAATTAATCTTTTAAATTCTCTTGTACAACTGTGTCATAGAGGATAGTAACATTTATTATTTATGAAAAATGCTATCATATATTATCAATTTCAGCATTAAGAATAAGCTCATTATTCTTCTATTTACTGTATTCATTATTGGATTCGGTTTATATTCTCTTACTCAAATTCCTATAGGTGCCGTACCAGATGTTACCAATAATCAGGTACAGGTTATTACAACATCCCGCAACCTATCTACACAAGATATGGAGCAATTCATTACATATCCTGTAGAATTAGAAATGGCAAATTTACCTGGTGTACAGGAAATTCGCTCGGTTTCAAAATTTGGATTATCCGTGGTTACAATTGTCTTTGATGATGAAATGGGAACCTATCTTCCTAGACAGCTTATTGCCGAGAAGATAAAATCTGCAACAGAGAAAATTCCAGAAGGTTTTGGAACACCTGAAATGGGACCTATTACCACAGGACTAGGAGAGATATATCAATATATACTTGATGTAGAGCCAGGTTATAAAGATCAGTATACTGCACAAGACTTGCGTACCATACAGGATTGGATAGTAAAAAGGCAACTATCTGGTATACCTGGCGTGGTAGAGGTCAATACTTGGGGGGTGGATTTTTAAAGCAATATGAAGTTGCTATTAATACAGAAAAATTAAACGCGATGGATATCACGTCGCAAGAAGTATTTACAGCCTTAGAAATGAACAATAGTATTTCTGGCGGTAGTTATATAGAAAAAGTAAATCAGGCCTTTTTTATTAGAGGAGAAGGATTAATATCCTCCATAGATGACATTAATAATATAGTCGTTAAGAACAGTGACAATTTCCCCATCTACATAAAAGATGTAGCGACTGTAGATTATGGAAGTGCACCACGTTTTGGTGCAATTACAGGTAATGGTGAAGGCGAGAAAGTTCTAGGACAGGTCATGATGCTTAAAGATGCAAACTCTAAAAAAGTCATCGATGCTGTTAAAGAACGAGTAGAGTTAATATCTAAGTCATTGCCTGAAGGTGTTTATATAAACGCTTTCCTTGATCGCAGTGAATTAATCGCTAAGACTACATTTACCGTTTCAGAGAATTTAATATTAGGATGTTTAATCGTCATTTTTATAGTTGTTTTATTACTAGGTAGCTGGCGATCAGGCCTTGTAGTAGCATCGGTAATACCGCTATGTTTATTATTTGCCTTATCCCTTATGTATATTTTTGGGGTGGACGCAAACCTTATGAGTTTAGGCGCAATTGACTTTGGTATTATCATCGACGGAGCAGTGATTATTGTAGAATTTATTGCTTTTGAGATCACCAGAAAGAAAGATGAGATTCTCGCTTTCGCGAAAGCGAACCAACAAAACATTAAAGATAAAATAACCATTAATGGTGCATCAAAAATGATGAATTCGGCAGTGTTTGGGCAGCTCATTATCCTAATTGTTTTTATACCTATCCTTTCCTTATCTGGTGTAGAAGGGAAGATGTTTAAGCCCATGGCACTGACCTTTAGTTTTGCATTGATAGGCGCGATGATTTTGTGTTTTACATATGTGCCAGTAGTGGCGTCTATCTTTCTGAAACCATCCACAGTATCAGATAAAAATATATCTGTGCGATTAATGAAGTGGTTGCATAAAATTTATGAACCTGTTATTGAATGGGCATTAGTAAGTAAACGCGTCGTTCTATCTATTGCAGTTCTATTACTATCCTTATCGATTTATTTATATGCGACCATGGGTGGAGAATTTGTACCTACACTCGATGAAGGAGATTTTGTCATACAACCGGTACTCAAAACAGGAACTTCATTAAGTAATACGGTAGCAATTACAACACAAATAGAATCTATTTTACTAGATCAGTTCCCTGAGGTGAAACAAGTGGTAACTCGCATAGGTGCTGCAGAGGTTCCTACAGATCCTATGTCTATGGAAGAAAGCGATGTTATTATAGTTTTAGAGCCTAAAAGTGAATGGAAATCTGCAACTACAAAAGATGAACTAGCAGACAAATTTAAAGAGGCGCTAGCATTATTCCTGGAATGGAAGTAGAATTTACGCAGCCTATCGAGATGCGCTTCAATGAGTTAATCACTGGTGTAAGAGCAGATATTGCGATTAAAATATTTGGTGATGATCTAGATATATTAACTAAAAAAGGTAATGAAATAGGAGCCTTGATAGAAAACGTTCCTGGAGCTGCAGACGTGTCTGTAGAGAAGATAGCTGGATTGCCTGAAATGAATGTAAAATTCAACAGATTAAAAATAGCTCGATATGGTCTTAATATTCAAGAAGTAAATGACATGATTGCAATGGGATTTGCCGGCCGTCAGGCTGGTAGCGTTTTTGAAGGTGAGAAACGATTTGATTTAGTCCTCAGGCTAGATAAAAAAAATAGACAGGATATTGAAGATTTAAAAAATCTTTATATCGATGTGCCCAATGGTGGCAAGATTCCTTTAAGTGAACTTGCTGAAATTAACTATCAAAAAGGAGCTGCAAAAATTTCAAGAGATGATACCAGACGTCGAATTGTAGTAGGTGTCAATGTCCGTAACCGTGATTTACAATCTGTAGTTGATGATATTCAAAAACTAATTGATGAGAATATAGAATTGCCTGTAGGTTATAATATCACATATGGTGGGCAGTTTGAAAATTTACAAAGCGCAAAGTCCAGACTACTGGTTGCAGTGCCTATTGCCTTAATTTTAATTTTTATACTACTCTATTTTGCCTTTAAATCTGTTAAAGAGGCGTTGATTATTTACTCTGCCATACCACTAGCCGCAGTAGGTGGCGTGTTTTTATTGTGGATAAGAGATTTGCCTTTTAGTATATCTGCTGGAGTAGGTTTTATAGCATTGTTTGGTATTGCAGTGTTAAATGGGATCGTTTTAATAGAACATTTTAAAGAGTTGAAAAAAGAAGGTCAATTTAATAATATTAATGATCTTATAAAGCAGGGAACTAAAGATAGGTTACGTGCGGTATTGTTAACCGCTATGGCTGCTGCATTAGGATTTTTACCTATGGCTATATCTACCAATGCTGGTGCTGAGGTACAACGACCACTTGCAACCGTTGTTATAGGTGGTTTAATAACTGCTACATTACTTACTCTTGTAGTATTACCGGTGCTATATGCTTATTTTAATAAGCCTAAAGTTAAGTCAGCTACAAGCCGTAATGGAATAGTAGCGACTAGCTTAATGATTTTTTTAACCGTGGCAATAGGTCAAGCACAACAACAGCCTATAGATTTAGAAACCTTGATTCCTATGGCGTTAGAGAATAATGCCAGTGTGAAATCACAAGAATTACAAGTGGATCAGTCTAATGAGCTAGTTAATAGTGCATTTAGTTTTGATAAAACGCAGTTGTACTATGAGTTTGATGAAAACAACCTCGCGATTAATAATAAGCCGTTGAGAGTTTTTGGTATTCAACAAGATTTTAAATTTCCGACGGTTTATTTTACTCAAAAGAAAGTGAATGAAGCAAATGCAGCATTGATAACCAGTGCAAGAGATATCAATATAAAGAATATTGAAAGAAAAGTAACAAGTGCATATTATCAGTATCAAATCGCTAGAGAAAAAGAGGTGGCACTTAAAACTCTGGATAGTTTATATACTAACTTTTCAAGTATGGCGACCAGACGCTTTGAACTAGGTGAGACTAATTATTTAGAAAAAATAACAGCTGCCTCAAAACAGAAACAGATCAATATTAAATATCTAGAGTCAAGGCTAGATGTTGCCTTAAGTTATAACGAGTTAAAGAAGCTAGTGCAGTCATCGGATACTCTTATATTGGTTGCAGAAAAAGATTTAAAAATCCCTCTAGAAAGGATCGATGTTGAGTCTAGTGTAGAATTGGACTATTACCGCAACCGCATTTCTTTATTGGATGCTCAAAGGCAATTAGAGAAAAAACAACTTTTGCCAGACATCAGTCTTAATTATTTTCAAGGGACTAATTCTGAATTGAATAATAGCTTATACGGCTATCAGATAGGTTTAAAAATACCACTTCTATTTGGTGGACAGTCCTCACGTATTAAAGCATCTGGTATAGCACAGCAAGTGGCAACTCAAGACTATAAAGAATATGATATTCAATTAAAAGCTCGCTATGACGCACTTATGGTAAGAAGAAAGCAATTAAATAATGCACTGTCTTATTATGAGCAAGAAGGAACAGCACTGTCTGATGAAATCCTCAAAACCGCTCAAGGAAGCTTTAAGAATGGCGAGATCGATTTTTATCAATTTATACAAAGCCTAGAAGGAGCCTATGAGATCAAACTTGATTATCTAGAGCAGTTAAATCAATACAATAATGTAGTAATAGAAATCAATTACTTAACCTTATAAAATTAAAGACATGCAACGCATTATAAATAAATTCACTTTTTTAATTCTATTGCTGGTTCTTGCCAGTTGTGGTGAAAAGGAATCTACAAACTTAGATAACCAAACGTCAGACACTCATCGCAATGATGATAGGATATTTGTATCTACAGCACAGTTTGAAAATAGTAAAATGACACTGGGAAAACTGACCCAGCAACCTTTTCCCATAACCGTTAAAACTACGGGAATGATAGATGTGCCACCAGAAAATAAAGCGGTTGTAAATGCAACTATGGGCGGTTATATAAAATCAACTCCATTATTAATAGGTGATAAGGTGCGTAAAGGACAGGTTTTAGTAACTATTGAGAATCCAGATTTTGTTAAGGTTCAACAAGAATATATGGAAGTCAAGGAACAAATGACATATTTGAGAGTAGAATATGAGAGACATCAAACCATGATGGATGAAAATATTACCTCTCAAAAAAGCTTCCTCAAGGCACAAAGTTCCTATAAAACCATAGAAGCTAGATATAATGGATTGCGCAAGCAGTTACAAATGTTGAATATTTCTCCTTCTAATGTTGAAGCAGGCACGATAGTCTCTGTCGTTAATATTTATGCACCTATATCTGGAAGTGTGACTAAGGTTAATGTAACTAGAGGTACATATGTATCACCTGCAACAGCCATTCTAGAAATAATTGATAATGATCACTTACATCTTGAATTATCGGTTTTTGAAAAAGATATTTTAAAATTACAAAAAGGACAAAAGATTAATTTTAAAATTCCAGAATCCTCATCAGATACTTTTCTTGCAGACGTTCATCTTATCGGTACCACAATTGAAGATAATAGAACTATAAAGGTTCATGGACACATAAATAATGAAAAGGAAATACATTTTCTAACAGGTATGTTTGTTGAGGCAGGAATTGTGATTGATTCCGCTTTCGCGAAAGCGTTACCAGAAACAGCTGTTGCAAATATGGACAATGAAAATTATGTATTGATACTAGGTGAAACTACTAATGCAGGCTATTATTTTACACAAGTTGAAGTCGAAATAGGTCAACAATTAAATCAGTATATTGAAATAATAACCGGTTCTAAATTCAACGATGAAACAACTTTTTTAATTAAAGGCGCTTTCAATCTCGTCGGAGAATCTGGTGGTCACGACCATTAATGATTATGTACAATAAAGAAAAACACTATATCAATCGTAGTGCGTGGTTGCGAGCAGCTGTATTAGGTGCTAATGATGGTATTTTATCCACGGCAAGTATTATTATAGGTGTTGCCGCAGCGAGTACTACTAGAGAGCCCGTTTTACTTGCTGGTGTCGCTGGTTTAGTGGCAGGAGCTTTATCTATGGCGGCAGGTGAATATGTTTCTGTTAGCTCTCAAACAGATATTGAGCAAGCTGATCTAGAACGCGAGAAACAAGAGCTGATAGATATGCCAGAGCAAGAGCTTATGGAGTTAGTTAAAATCTATGAAGAAAGAGGCTTAAATCCAAAAACCGCGTTAGAGGTAGCAAAGCAGTTAACAGCCCATGATGCGTTAGGAGCTCATGCAAGAGATGAGCTAGGTATATCAGAACAGACTGAAGCAAAACCCTTACAGGCTGCGCTATCTTCAGGTATCGCATTTACAGTCGGTGGTTTTCTACCGGTAGTGGTTGCATATATGGCACCTCTTAACTTCATGGAATATGTCCAATATGCATTTGCTATTATATTTCTAATTTTCTTAGGAATAGTAGCAGCTCGTGCAGGTGGTTCTAGTGTTTTAAAAGCAATATTTAGAGTGACTTTATGGGGGTACACTAGCCATGGGGGATTACGGCATTGATAGGTAATTTATTTGAAGTGAGTCTATAATTTCAACAATACCGTAGGACCTTTTAATTTTTATCGTTTATGGATTAACAGCACAACCTTTTCCCTCTTTCTTAACGCCTAATTTTACGAGAATCGTTTCTAATAAACACCATTTTGTAAATGCAGACTGTATAAGGTTAACACCTATAAATACCGTAAACCACATCCAGTTTGTGCTTACATAAACGGTTAGAACCACGCTTAATAGTACCATAGTACCAACTATTACTCTAAAATATGTATTTAACATCGTTTGAATTTATTATTTATAACTTTTCTTTTCTATCATGTAATATACTAAGGGTACTACCAGTAAGGTCAAAACAGTAGACACAATAGTTCCACCCATTAATGATATTGCCAACCCTTGAAAAATAGGGTCAAATAGTATGACAAATGCCCCCCCTATAACAACTGTACCTGCCGTAAGCAAGATAGGAGTGGTACGTACAGCGCCAGCTTCAATAGCAGCCTGTTTAAGAGGCACACCTTCGGCAGTTCTTAAGTTGATGAAGTCGATTAATAGTACTGAGTTCCTGACCATAATTCCGGCAAGGGCTATCATACCTATAAAAGATGTAGCGGTAAAGAAAGCACCCATAATCCAGTGACCTAAAATAATACCGATTAGGGATAACGGTATGGCCACCATCATAACGATAGGTGCTTTAAAATTTTGGAACCAACCTACAATCAATATGTAGATTAATATAATGGCTCCTAGAAATGCAATTCCCAGGTCTCTAAATACTTCTAAAGTTATTTGCCATTCACCGTCCCACTTTACCGTGTAATCATCTTCAAAATCTGGTTGACCTAAATACATTTCGCTAATACTGTAGCCTTCAGGCATAGGGATCGATTTTAATTTTTCTTCCATTCCTAAAATAGCATAAGCAGGACTTTCTAATACTCCAGCCATATCTGCCATGACATAAACGACTCTTTTTTGATTTTTACGATATATGCTTTTAGCACTTATGGTCTCACTGATATCTACTAAGTCTGCAATAGGTATCATGGTTCCTTGATTAGAAGCTACTTTAAGTTGTGAAATGTCTTGAATGGTTGACTTCTCTTTTTCATCTAGCGCTAGTACGATACCTATTTGTTGAACTGCATCTTCATCATATAAATTAGTTACAGGTCTATCAGATAATGCTAGATGCATGGTATATGCTATTTGCTGTGGTGCAACACCATATAGCATCGCTTTTTCTTTGTTGATGGTGAATTGATATTCAGTCTGGTCACTTTCTACCATCCAGTCTATGTCGACTACATCATCAGTATTCTTTAAAATATTTTGAACCTCATTTGCAACAATAATCTGTTGCTCATAATCAGGCCCATAGATTTCTGCAACTATTGTAGATAGCACTGGTGGTCCTGGCGGTACTTCAACCAGTTTAACGTTAGCATTATATTTAGCCGCGATTTTTTGAATATCAGGACGCATCAAGCTAGCAATATCATGACTTTGTGCACTGCGTTTTTCCTTGTCAATCAAATTAACTTGAATGTCTGCCATATTACTTCCACCACGCAAATCATAATGACGTACTAATCCGTTAAAAGTGATAGGTGCAGAGGTTCCTATGTAATTTTGGTAATTGACTACTTCTGGTCTAGTAGATAAATATTGAGATATTTCTTGAGCGACCACACCTGTGCGTTCTAGAGTAGTACCTTCGGGCATATCGATAACCACTTGAAACTCGTTTTTATTGTCAAAAGGCAACATTTTCACGGCGACAGAATTAGTGAAAAACAATCCCATTGTCGCTATTAAGACTATAAAGGTTACTCCTAGAAATAACCATCTTTTAGCTGTGCTTTCTATCAATGGACGCTCGAGCTTATTATAAAGTTGGTAAATGAAGGTTTGTTCTAGTGGTTTTTCTGTTTTTTCAACACTACCTTTTCTATCTTTTTCTCTTAAGAATATATAACCCAAATATGGAGTAATAGTCAAGGCTACAAATAAAGATAAAATCATGGCAATGGAAGCTCCTATAGGCATAGGTGCCATATATGGTCCCATCAAACCAGATACAAATGCCATTGGTAATACAGAGGCAATTACCGTAAAGGTTGCTAGAATAGTAGGGTTTCCTACTTCGTTAATAGCATATAAAGCAGCATCTTTAAAAGGCAATCGTTTCATTTTAAAGTGCCGGTGCATATTCTCTGCTATGATGATGGAATCATCTACTACAATACCAGTCACAAACACTAATGCAAATAAAGTGATCCTATTTAAGGTGTAGTCCAGCATATAGTAACTCAACAAAGTCAATGCAAACGTGATGGGCACAGAAAGAAAAACAACGAGCCCACCACGCCAGCCCATCGCTAGCATTACTACAAAAGTAACAGCTATGATAGAACCTATAAGGTGCAGTAATAATTCCGACACTTTATGAGATGCTGTCTCACCATAATTACGTGTAATTTCTACTTGTACATCATCTGGTATTAAGGTCTTGCGCAGGTGTTCAACTTTGTCAATAATGACATCTGCAATTTTCATAGCATCTGCACCTTTACGTTTTGCAACAGATATAGTTACCGCTGGATATTCAGATAGGAAATCGGTTTTTTTATCACTTCCTTGACCAAAGCCTAAACTCACATAACTTTGAGGTACCTCTGGTCCATCAATTATTTGAGCGACTTGTTTTAAATATATAGGTTGATTTTGTTGCACACCAACTACAAGATTTTCAACATCAGTAGTACTGGCTAGAAAATTACCAGTGTTAACGATAAACTCGGTGTCGTTTTTATCAAATTTTCCGGCATTAAGTTGGGCATTATTAGCCTTGATCATTTGAGATACTTGCATAAAGTCTAGACCACTAGAGGCTAGTTTATCCTTATCTAAAACAACTCTTAGTTGACGTTCTCTACCACCTATTTTATGAGTAATAGCGACATCGTTTATTTTCTTTATTTCGGCCTCTAATTCATGAGCCATCTGTCCTAGTTGATAATCACTGTAATTCTCACTCCATAAAGTAAGGCCTAGCATCGGGACATCATCTATGGCACGTGTTTTTACTAGTGGCATGGTCACACCTTCAGGCATTTGATCCATGTGTTTATTGATCTCGTTGTATAATTTTACAAAACTGCGTTCAATATCCTCGCCCACATAAAACTGCACAATTACCATTCCTTGTTCCTTCATAGAGGTAGAGTAGACGTACTCGACACCTTTGATATTAGAAATAAGTTGCTCGAGTGGTTTAATAACACGAGATTCCACCTCAGTAGGGCTAGCACCTGGATAACCTACAAAGATATCTGCCATAGGCACATCGATTTGCGGTTCTTCCTCACGTGGTATTAAAAATGAGCTGTATACTCCTACGACCATAAAGACGATCATTAAAAGCACAGTCAGCTTTGAATTCATAAAGACTTTGGCAACTTTACCAGCTAATCCTTCTTTCATTAGATATTTTTTTGGGCGTTTTAACAGGCTATCCGTTACAATCTTTTTGAAGGCAGTTTTCGCGAAAGCGAAAAAAACCACAAAAAGGATTTTCACTACTATCCTTAACGCAATATTGAATTATTGTATAGTCACTTTTGCACCGTTAAATAGCTTACCATTTGATGAGGTAATGTATTTTTCGTCTGCATTAAGTCCTGATAATATTTCTACTTGATCACCTAGAGTTCTACCTAATCGCAACCAGCGTAGCATGGCTGTATTATTCTCACTGATGGTGTACACACCAGTAAGTTGACCTTTGGTAACAAGTGCCGTGGTAGGTATTAAAACATTATGATTTGCAGCTTTTCTTTCAACAGGAAAAGCGATTGTAGCAAACATGCCAGATAATATTGGCACCTCTGTTTTATCTAGTGTTATTTTAACTAGATACTGTCCACCAGTTTGTTGTGCAGATGTGCTTACTTCTTTTACTTTACCAGTTAATGTTTGTTGAATGGAAGATATCGTTACCTGTACTTCTGTTTCTTTTTTGATTTGAGAGATCTCAGTTTCAGGTACCATAGCCATTACCTCAAAATCGCCAGGCGCCTCTATAGAAAGTAACGGTTGTCCAGGATTTGCCATGTCACCTTTTTTAATGTTTTTGCTAGTAATAACACCATTAAAAGGCGCGGTTATATTAGAATAAGCAAACTGAGCATTAATTTCGTTTTTCATTTGCTGTGCACCTTCTAGACGAGCCTTGGCCATATTAAAATTTGCCGTAATGTCATCTAGTTCTTTTTGTGACGCACTATTATCTGCAAAGAGATTTTTAAATCTGTTGTAATCTTTTTGAGCGTTATTAAATGCTGCAGTAGCTTCGGTAATACTAGCGTTTACTTGTCCTTTTTTTGCCTGTAAATCGGCATTATTAATAGCCACTAATAACTGACCTTTTATAACTTGATCACCAACATTTACAGGAACGTCATTGACAAACCCCATCATGCGAGTACTTAATTGTGCGCTATTTGCTGCTTGAACTTTACCGCTTACCGCTAGAAAAGGACTACTATTATTATCAGTTACAGCTTGTACCGTTACAGGAATTGCAGGAGTATTGTCTACCGCTGGTGGTGTTTCTTTATCACCACAACTTATTGTTAGTAAGGCTAGTAATGCAGTGAATAGGATATATGATTTTTTCATTTTTTATATTTTATAAATAAAAAGCTTAGCCTCTTTTATTAAATGGGTTTATTATTCTGACTTAGTTAAAAAGTTGATATACGCCTGAGCATAATTAAGTTCAAAAACCGTTTGATAATATTCTAGTTGTTTTTGAGCAAACTGTGTTTCGGCATTTAATAGATCTGATGTTTTTTCAAGACCTTCTTTAAATCTATTAGTGCGGATGCGTAATGATTCTTTAGATTGATCTAGTGCTAGTTGTGCTAGTTTTAATCTGTTTTCTGCATCATTAAGCATGCGTTGTGCTTTATTAATTTCTAATTTTGATTTTGAAACATATTGCTCATATTCAAGTTTTGACTTTTCTAAAGTAGCTTTACTTTTATTTGCCTGACCGATACGTTGAGAACCTTTAAAAAGATCCCAGCTCAATTGTGCACCTACCACATATCCATTTGCACTTGCTTGAAATAGATTTTCATCATACAATTCGTAAGATCCAAATGCATTAAGTCTAGGTAGAAAAGCCATCTTGTCTGCCTTGTTTACTGCTTCATAAGCAGTAGTAGCAAGTTGCATGGCTTTAATATCTGATCTGTTTTCAGAAAAGTTATTGTCCTTTATAGTGATGTTTTTAATCGTTAAGCTATCACTAGGCTTATATAATGTATAACTATTATAATCCATTAAATACGAAAGATAATCCGATGCATTTTGCACATTGCTTTTTGCGGTCTGTAGTTGGTTTTGAACTTCAGTAAGTCTTACCTCTACATTAAGAACATCTGCACGTTGCAGGTATCCTTGCTTTAATCTGTTTTGTGCTAGTTTTAAATTTTCTTGAGCTGCTTTTTGAACTTTTTCTAGCACCGAAATTCCTTTGTATGCTAGCTGTAATTGCATGTAAGCGTTTTCTACTTCAAAGGATAAATATTCTTCTGTGCGCTGTTTTTTAAGTAAAACAGCTTCCATTGAGGCTCTTGCAGCTTTACGTTGGTACAAACCATCTATATTAATTAAGGGTTGTTGTACTTCAATTATAGTAGCAAAATTTTGAACCTGATCTGGATTATTGAGTAGATCTGGATTGAAGTCGTTTTGAGTTAAGATTCCTTGATTTAATTTAGAACCAAAGGCCATTAATGGATTAGTGGTAATAATACCGGTATGACTTGCGGTTATATTAGGCAAGAAAACAGCTTTAGTCTGATCAAAATCTGCTTTTGCTTCTAGAAATTCTTGCTCAGATATTTTTATAGAATTGTTGTTTTTAACCACTTTTTCAGCAACTTCTTCTTTTGAAATTAGAGTAGTTTGCTGTGCTGTCGCTTGCGTTAATATCGCAATGCTAAAGGTTATAAATAATAAGATTTTCTTCATTACAAGAGATTAGTAAAGCAAATTTAGTCCTCTATTTTCCTGAGTAGAGTAACCTATGTTACTCAACCTTATTTAATTTAAAAAGCCATCTATTAATAGATGGCTTTCAATAAATTGTTATGATTGTTATTTTACCTCACGTGTTCCTCCATGTCCGCCTGCTACTACAATCATAATTTTAATACTGAGATAGATAAATTTAAAAAACTGAATGATGGGATTCATCATCTTAAATCTTTGAGATTTTGATATTCTTTCTGTCATGAGTTCTATTTTTTATTCTGGAATTAACCACCAGAAAGGTTTCATTTTTGCCTTGTAAATAAATGCATAATGTAATGCTAGTTTGAGCCAGTGACCAGCAAGTCCTATTTCTCCAAAGGTTTTACCCAATTGTCGGCCTTGTGTTTTAGGATATTTATGATAATCAGGTACAATAGTAGGTGGTAATACTTACACCACTACCTTGTGTTATACCATATCCTGCAGACGCTATACAAGCAGCACCCATATTTCCTAAACTACCTTTATGATCTAATGATTCTTTCCCATTTTTTATGGAATCAATAATATTATCTGCTACTAATTTTGCGGTGATACCAGATGGCATACCGGTACGTGGTGGTGCTGGTGATATGTCTGTGCCATTTTTACTTTTACGCGGTTTTGAGATGGCATGTGGTGGAGCAAAAGCAATACCAGGTGCAAAATATTTTTATAATAAGGATTTTGATAAGTCTCTGGCCAGTCCTGTACAGACCATTCTTCATAAGGTTTTGATGTATAGTCTGCATCAACAATCATAAAGCCTTTAAAAAGTTTATTTGTGATGTCCTGATTATCTTTATCAAATGCCTTAAAACCATGACCTGAAAAGGCTGGGATAAGCATCGCAAAATCATAAGATTCGGTTTTATATTCACCATCCAGATTCTCATAATGTGCAACTCCATCTTCAATTTTATCTACACCAGCACCTAGAATCCATTTAATATCACGGTCCTCAAAAATCATTTCTACCATCTCACTAGACTTCATCGTCATACCGCCATAGGATAGTAACATACCATCCATACCAAAATCACCTAGTTGATATTCGTTTGAAATCCAAGTAACTTCTGCCATGTCACGCACTTTATGCTTGCGCAATTCTTGTTCTACATTTAAAATGTATTCAAATGCAGCGCCTTGACAAGTGGCTTTAGCATGTCCAGTACCTATCAGGATCTTTGCTTTTTTACCCTTTTTCATGTCTTGAATCAGCTCATTTAATCCATGCCAGGCATGATCTGCATGACCATAGGTACAAACAGAATAAGTTTTATTTGATCCAGGAATTAATCCATCTGTAGCTTCAAAGTTAAGTTTAGGACCTGTGGCATTTATTAAATAATCATAAGTTACTTTTTCTTGAGTGCCTTTTTTTTCTCCTACCACATATTCAGATAATACATAGGGTTTAACTTCTTCAATATCTCCTTCCGGATGAAAGGAGACTGCTTTGGCTTGTAAAAAAGTGATGTTTTTTTGCGGTATAATGGTGCAAGCGGAAATAAGATTTCTTTGGATTTCATTCTTCCTATTCCTACCCATATATTAGATGGTATCCATTGATAATTACTGTTAGGAGAGACCACGACTACTTCATGCTCTTTAGACAGTTTTCTACGTAAATGCGATGCCGCAACGTGTCCAGAAATCCCTGCTCCTAGTATGACTATTTTTGACATTTTTTAAGGCTTTACATCAAAGGTAATCGCCTTGTAATGTGAATACTGTAACCTGTGTTACGCAACTGATCATTAATCAAAAAAGCCACCTTTAATGGGTGGCTTTTTGATGGTTTACCTCGCTTCGCGAAAGCGTAATTATATTATTTTCTGACTAGTAACTGGTATCGTCTAATTGAACTTTACCATGAAAGGTTTTATATAAGAATAAAAAGTAACCAGCCAAAAGTGGTGCTCCTATGAGCACAATCGTGAGCATAATTCCCAATGATTTTTGAGAAGATGCTGCATTGTATATAGTTATACTATAATCTGGATCAATGGTAGATGGCAATAATACGGGATACAGTTGCACGGCAACTAGCATTAATAGAAAAGCCATGGTTAATGAAGAAAAAATTAAGGCGACTCCATATTTTTTCTTGGACACTAATCTAGGTATGTTAGCCACTGCAAGAAAAGCAAGTACTGGTATGATAAAAGAAACAGGATATTCTTTAAACTTGTCAGTAACACCAGGTAAAAAAACTAAAGTGTATAAAGAGGTCCCAGCAAAACTTATGATAAAAAATATCATTCCTCTTTTTAATAGAAAAGATAATCTATCAAATAGACGGCCTTCTGTTTTTAAAAGTAAAAAGATGGCACCTTGAGTTAAGAATAGAGATACAGTTGTTAGTCCTACTAAAATAGCATAAGGATTCAAAAAGGAAAGTAGTACATCACCTTTATAACTGTAATTTTCACCTAATTCAATTCCTTGTAAAATATTAGCTAATACTACACCTAGTAAAAAGGATATCAGTAAATTAGAAAGAAAATAAACATATCCCATGTTTTACGCCACCATCGCATCTCTTCTGCATTTCTAAACTTTATTGCCGAAGATCTTAATATAAGGAGCATTAAGAACAGCATAAATGGAATATACATTGCAGATAACATGGTCGCATACATCACCGGGAAACCTGCAAATAGAGCACCTGCACCTATGATAAACCATACCTGATTTGCATCCCATAATGGACCTATAGCATTGATGGCAATGCGCCTGCTTAAGTCTTTTCTAAAAAATAAATGCCACATACCAGCACCATAATCAAATCCTTCTAAAATGGCATAACCTGAAAACAATAAGCCTACTACTAAAAACCAAAGTGTGGGATAATCGATCCCTAAAAAATATTCCATAGTATTCTTTTAAACGTATTTTAAAAATTCATTAGGATTTTGTGCCTCATCATAAGGACCGTGCTTGATCTTTTTATTTACAAAATAGATAAAGAGTAAAAATAAGATCGCGTACACTATTAGAAATAAGATGAGCGAAAACAGTATTTGATTAGAAGAAACCTCTTGAGAGAAACCTTCATCAGTTCTTAAGTGACCATAGACAATCCATGGTTGCTACCCATCTCAGCCGCAAACCAGCCTACTTGATTTGCTATTTGTGGTAATAGCACAGAGAATGCAAATATTTTAAGCAACCATTTTTTCTCAAATAAGGTTCCACGCCACCATAGAAAACTTGCATAGAGCGTGAGACCTATAAGAAACATGCCTATAGAAATCATGATATGATAAAACTGGAATACTGCATTTACCTGTCCAGGACGTTCATCTTTAGGAAAAGCGTTTAAACCAGTAATAGGCTCTTCAAAATCTTGATGTACTAGAAAGGATAATCCACCAGGTAATTTGATACCAGTGACCTCTTGAGTCTCATCATCTACCCAACCGAAAAGATACAAATCTGCCGGAGCTGATTTTTCATAATGTCCTTCCATAGCAGCCAGTTTTGCTGGTTGATTAACGGCAACACCATCTGCAGAGCTGTGTCCAGAAATAAGTTGAGTGAGAGAAATAATTGTAGCTAGCCCTAGAGCGATTTTAAAAGCTTTTTTTGAAATTTCTACGTATCGACCTTTTAATAAATAATAAGCGTGGACACTCAAAACTAAAAATGCTCCAGCAAGAAAGGCTCCTTGCCACACGTGAATGATTCTATCTACACTAGATGGATTAAAAACCATTGCCCAGAAGTCAGTCACCTCAGCTCTGGCATTAAATCCTTCACCTACGATATGGTATCCAGCAGGCGTTTGTTGCCAGCTATTTGCAACAACAATCCAGACTGCAGAAAACATAGATCCCAGAAATACACCTATGGTAGAAATGAAATGCACTCTAGGAGATACTCGATTCCAGCCAAAAAGAAGAATCCCTAAAAACGCACTTTCTAACCCAAAAGCAAACAAACCTTCAGCAGCTAGAGCACTTCCAAAAATATCTCCTACATATCTAGAATATACAGCCCAATTAGTCCCAAACTCAAATTCCATAATGATTCCAGTTGCCACACCTATCCCAAAGGTGATTGCAAAAATCTTTAACCAAAAACGAGTAAGAATCTCATATTGTTTATTTCCAGTTTTTAAATACATTCCTTCCATAAACACCATAATTAGACCTAATCCAATACTAAGTGGTGGATAGATGTAGTGAAAGGCAATGGTAAAGGCAAATTGTATACGGGCTAGAATTTCTGTATCCATCATGATATAATTTTGTCTTACAAAAATAGGTTCTAGGCTTATTTTGTTATGTTACAAAAGTCACTTAAAAGCTTATAATTTTTAAAATTTCGCTTTCGCGAAAGCGTCATCACAAAACCTTTGCTTTATGTGACATTTGTCACCTAACATTTAAGAACCTATGAATAATTTTGTTAAATGAAGTTATGGGTTGCCACTTTATTATCGATTGTACTTTTAAGCAATAGCCTGCGTACAACTATTATGTATAGTTGGTACATGGTAGATCTGGATAGCTTTGTAGAAAGGTTGTGTGAGAATAAAGATAAGCCTACATTAAACTGTGATGGAAAATGTTATTTAAGTAAGATGATGGCCGAAGGTTCTAGTGATGAAGACGCCTCATTACCTTTAATTAACTGGGAAGAGCAAATCTACTATCTTGAAGAATTGAGTTTTGCAATTTTAACTACAGTTGATCAGGAACACAATTGCTTTTTCTTTTATCAATACACTATAACAGATTCTAATATTGACGGAATATTTCATCCGCCACGATTTTCATAATTCACTTCGAGATTAACTTATCGAACACTATTTTAAAATAGTCGTTCAACACCTTTATGGTGCGATTTTATGAAAATACTATTATGACAATGAAACAACTAGCGCTAATATGCGCATTAATACCTATGTCTTTATATGCACAAGAGACGACTGAAAAAGTGCAAGACACTACAGTTACTAAACCGGTAGCTTTAAATACTGTTATCGTCACTGGACAAGGAACTACAGATCCAGTACTCACAACGGTAAGAACAGATTTAGTTAAAAAAGTAGTACAGCCTAAAAACGTTGCAGATCTGTTCAACGACTTTAATGGATTTTCACTCATAAAGCGTGGAAACTATGCCATCGATCCATCTTTTAGAGCCTCACAATATGAACAGTTGAACATTCAATTTGATGGTGGAACTAAAGCGATGCACGCTTGCCCTAATCGTATGGATCCGATTACTACACATGTTGTCCCAGAAGATATTGAACGTATAGAAGTCATCAAAGGACCTTATACCGTTAGATATGGCGCAACCTTTGGCGGGATTATTAACTTAGTTACAGAAAAGCCATACATCTAGGTAACGGTTTTCATGGTAGTGTAAGCAGTGGTTATGAGACTAATGGAAATGCGCTAGTCTCTTACTTGAAACTACACCAAATCACAGATAAATATGATATCACGGCAAATGCCGGTTATCGAGACTTTGGAAACTATGAAGATGGTGATGGAACTGAAATCCTTCGGCCTTCAGAAGTCTGGATTATGGCTTGCGATTAGGCTATAATATTAAAGACAATCAAAGAATCCAGGCACACTGGCGACAGTCTTATGGAAGAGATGTATTGCACGCTGGACTGCCTATGGATACCGATGAGGATAACAGCTCGATACTGTCCATAGACTATAAATTTTCTAAAGTGAATGATTTTATTGAAGAAATTAATGCCAAAGCTTATTATTCTTATGTAGATCATATCATGTCTAACAATAGAAGACCATCTTTTATGATGACTGGAGCCATCTCTACCATAGATGCTACAACAGCTGGTGGAAAAGTAGAATTTAAAATGAAACCTACAGAGAAATGGATTTTATATGGTGGTCTTGATGCCTTACTTATTGCCAGAGATGGCGGTAGAACACGAACGGTAAAACGCAATATGATGGGCGATCTTTTACCAGAACCTATGGTGTTTCAAGATAAGGTTTGGCAAGATTCTTATGTGAATGACTACGGTATTTTTGCTGAAAATAAATATGCGTTTTCTAATAAAACCACGCTAACAGCTGGTGTGCGTTATGACCTCGTCGTATCAGATATTCAAGATCCAGAGGCAGATTTTCAAGCGCTATACACAGACCTAGGACAACGAGAAGAGCACAATGTGTCGGCTACCGTTTCTGTAAAACATAAACTTTCAGGAAACAACACGCTGGAAGTTGCTTATGGTCGTGGAGTGCGATCTGCAAATATGATAGAGCGTTATATCAATCATTTTTCAGTAGGTCAAGATCCTTTTGAATACGTTGGAAATCCTAATCTGGATGCTGAGGTAAATAACCAGTTTGAAATAGGTTTTAAAGGGAAAAGAACATTTGAAAAAGGAATAGATGCCTTGAAATACAGTATCTCAGGATACTATTCTATTTATGAAAACTACATCGTTCCTGTGGTGGACCCAACACTAGATAGAAAGTTTAACCCTACTGCACAACCTCAAGAGGTCAAGCGATTTATCAATATAGATGATGCTTATAAAACCGGTTTTGAGGCTGAAGCAAATATAGAGTTTGCTAACTATTTCAATTTCAACACGGCGTTTTCTTATGTGTATACAAGAAATAACGACCTAGACGGGTCTTTACCTTTAACGCCACCTTTTATTACAAGACTAGGATTAGGTTTTGAAAAAGAAAAATTCTGGGCAAATCTTGATTATACCATTACGTCAAAACAAGATGAAATCTCTACCAGTTTTAGAGAGATAGAAACGGCTGGATATGAAACCTTGGATTTAAGATTAGGAGTAAAACCTTATAAAAATGTACAACTAGGTGTTGCTGTGTTGAATGTTTTTGATGCAACTTATAATAATCACTTAAACTTTTCATTTACAAATCAAGCCGATTTTGGTCGAGTGCCGATCAATGACCCAGGAAGAAACTTCTCTGTGTTTGCGAATTATCAATTTTAAATAAGATGAAAATAAACTTGATAATATCATTAGCATGTTTAATACTCTTTTCGTCAGCTCATGCGCAAATTTCGGATAGTTTAATTCTGAATTCTACGTCTTTTAAAAACCTATATAAGATTAATGACTCTGTATTCCGATCTGAACAACCTAGTAAAAAGGGTTTTATAGAACTTGAACTTGCAGGGATTGAAACGATCATTAGTTTTAGACGCTTGAGAAATGACTCTACCAAAGCTAGAGGTACTGATTTAGAATTAATACACTTACCACTACAGACTAAAAAGATTAAGGAATCAGATATCATTATGGCGTTAAAAGCGATTGTTGAAGCTCCTAAACCATTATTGATTCATTGCTGGCATGGCTCAGATAGAACAGGTGTAGTAGTGGCAGCTTATCGTATGGTGTGCGAGAATTGGTCTACGGAAAAAGCTATTGCAGAGTTTAGACAGAAAGAGTACGGTTATCATGAAAGATGGTATCCACACTTGATAGGTATTTTAGAGAATTTAGACACTATTGCTGTAAAACAAGAATTAGGATTAGAATGAGTTAAGTCAGAACGTAAAAAAGCCCTTCAGATAAGAAGGGCTTTTTTTATTTTTTAATACCGATAAACCTTATGACTTCGGCTTTGCCTTTATGATAATTTCCTTCAGCAAGTTCGATAGTTTTTTCTTCTAATAACTTAAACTCTAATTCCAAGAATTCGTCTTTGATTTCTTCAATAGAAAATAACATCTCAAAGTTTTTTGGGCCACCTGAAGGTTTTTCTAATTGCGCTTTCGCGAAAGCTTCAAAAATAACTGTCCCATTAGGCTTTAAAAATTTTAGGAGATGTTGAAATGCATCTTTTCTTATTTCTATAGGAAAATGGGTGTAACACAATCCTATTGCATCAAATTTGATATCAGTTTTAAAGTCAAGCACGCCAGTAACTTGATAATCTATGGAAACCTTTTGCGCTGCTGACAACTGCATCGCTTTTTCCTTACCACTTTTACTTATATCAAAAGCAACAACATCCCAACCTTGCGATGCCGCATACACAGCATTGCGACCTTCACCTTCGGCAGGAAGGAGTACGTTTCCTGCCGCTAATTGGTCTAGTTGTTCTTTGAAAAAAACATTGGGTTGTGTGCCATAGACATATTCTTTCTCGGCATAACGTTCATTCCAAAAGTCTGCTGGGTATTGTTTCATAAATTATATTAATCTTGGTAAGCAGACAGCATCCATACCAGTTTCTCTTGTTGCACTATGTAATCACTCATAAGCGCTACCGTTCCTTCATCGTTTGCATCGCCGGCAATAGATAAAATGGCTCTCTCTTTAGTTAAAAGAATTTTTAAGGATTGTAGTATACTGTTAATAGCAATTTCACCATCTGTCACGTTTTCTGCAGATTTTATCTCTGACGCATCTAGGTATGCATTAAAAGTATGTAAAGGTGTCGCGCTTAAGGTTAGAACACGCTCTGCAATTTCATCAACCTTGATTAAGGCATCGTTATAAAGTTCTTCAAATTTAAGATGTAGTTCAAAGAATTTTTTCCCTTTTATATTCCAGTGAAAACCTCTTAAGTTCATATAGAACATTTGATAGTTTGCAAGAAGGTCATTAAGCTCAACTGCTGTGTTTTGGGATGCTGTAATATCCAGTCCTATGTTGTTCATGTTTTTCATAATATATTATTTAAATTGTTCTATTTCATCACTTAAATCATACACGGTGGCACTTGCTAGTTTTTTCTGTAAAATGCTACTTCCTGCAGCACTGCGATAACCACCTGCGCAATGTACTACGATAGGTTTATTGGTAGGGATCTCGCTTGCTGTATCTCTCAATTCATTTAATGGATGAGATAAGGCATTTTCAAAAAACTTTTCTTCTTCTACCTCGCTTGTGTTACGTATATCTACTACGGTATAATTATCTGGATTCTCTTTGAAATCGGCTAGATCTAGTGAAGGTGTTTGTTCTAGGTTTTCTTGAGAAAGTGTGATCACTTTTGAAAGTAATTTTTCATATCCGATTTTTGCCACTCGATGCAACATAGCATCTTTATTTTCTTCAGTATCAATCACAAGAGTAAATGTATCTTCTGGAGTAACGATGGAACCTAACCAAGTTTCAAATTTGGCATTTTCAGAAACGGCCTGAATATTAAAACTACCTTTAAGATGACCTTTTTTGAAAGTAGCTTCATCTCGCATATCTACTATAAGTCCTGTGGCGCTACCATTTTCTTCAAACGGTATTTCAGATATGGATGGTTCTAAACTGTCTGCACCTGTTTTATTAATATCAACATCATACCCAAAATAAGATGGAATGAAAGGTTGTCCATCCAGTATAGTTGACATAAAGTCTTCTTTAGACTGCGTTTTAAAAGCCCAATTATCTCTGCGTTCATCTCCTAATGTACTACTCGCTGCATCGCTTAAATTTTTGCCACATAAGGATCCTGCACCGTGTGCTGGATAAACTACAGCATCATCTGGTAAATCAGTAAACTTAGTAGTTACGGTATCATACATCATTGCCGCAAGCTCTTCTCGTTTTGCTTGCATATTTCCGGCTTTTTCACGCAAATCTGGACGACCTACATCACCTATAAATAAAGTGTCACCTGTAAACAAAGCTGTATCATCGCTTTCTGTAGCAACGATTGTAATACTGTCTGGTGAGTGTCCCGGCGTGTTGATTGCTTTTAGAGTAATATCGCCTATCGTAATATGATCACCATCGTCAAATGGTTGATGCGGATAGTCTGCACCTAGCTTTTCACTATTATAGATAGTAGCACCTGTTTCTTTGTGCAGCTCTAGATGTGAGCTTACAAAATCTGCATGTGGATGTGTTTCTATGACTGCTTTGATGGTAGCGTTGTTCGCTTTCGCGAAAGCGTAATACTGACTAGGATCGCGTTCTGGATCAACAATAGCCATCTCGCCATTACTAACTATCGCATAGGAGTAATGTGCTAACGGTTTGTATTCAAATTGTTTAATGTTCATAGCTGTATTTTTAATTTATTTAAGGACTTTATTAAAGATAAATAAAGCCCTTATTTATTTGATTTAAATATCTTTTTTTGCAAGATACCAAGTGATTTTTTCAACAGAATCATCTGCTAGTCTTGCATTTAATGCATCTAATGATTTAGGCGGTGGACAGATCGCTTGATCACCTCTTTTCCAGTCTAATGGCATTGCTACTTTATGCTTATCAGACATTTGTAAAGCATCTAAGGCTCTTAAAATTTCATCCATATTACGACCAACGTTAAGTGGATAATACATGATAAGTCTTATTTTTTTTGAAGGATCAATGAAGAATACTGCTCTAACTGCTGCCGTTTCACTTTCATTAGGTTGCAGCATTCCATAAAGTTTAGAAACTTTCATGTCTATGTCTGCTATAATAGGAAAGTCAAAGTAAACACCTGTTTTTTCTCTCACATTTTGTACCCATCCTAGGTGTGCGTGTATACTATCAATACTTAAACCTAACAGCTCTGTATTAAGAGCATCAAATTCTCCTTTTCTTAAGGCAAATCCACTCATTTCAGTGGTGCATACAGGTGTAAAATCTGCTGGGTGAGAAAACATTACAATCCATTTGTCCTTTGCAAAATCAGACATTTTGATGTTTCCTTTAGTAGTTACTGCATTAAAATCTGGTGCTGTATCACCAATTCTAGGCATTGATATTACTTTTTCTGGTACTACATTTACATTTTCCATAATAGTATAAATTTATTGTTTTTGTTTCACATGATAAATTTAAGCTATCATTATTGTTAGGTAGGTAACCTAGGTTACAAAGCTCTCTATTTAACTTTTTTTAACTAATATTTTAGGTAAGAATTTACCTGTCTTTAATTTATAGTTCTTGTACAGACTAAATTTTTGAATCAATTTCTTTTCTTCATAGCTAGTTTTTACTTGAAATAAAACGAATAATAAAGAAGCTAGTAAAAACTTATATACGGACTCATTATAAAAGGCATATCCATAAAACAGAAATAGAATACCTGTGTATATAGGATGTCTTATATATTTATAAAGTCCAACGGTAATTAATTGCGAGCCAGTCTTAGGTGTAGGAAAAGGTGATAGATTATTGTTGAGTTGTAAAAGGGCTATCGCCAGAGTTATAACGCCTACAATAGCAGTTAGAAAACCTAATAAACTAATAGTTTTAGATAATTTTATGGGTAGTATTTCTATATCAATTATATAGAATATAAATAGAAGGCCTTGCAATGCTACCAGCACATAATCTTTAAAGGAAAGCTTACTCATCATATGAATTGAAAAAAGAGGTTAAATGATATAACCTCTTTTTATTGTTGATTTTAAACTTCTTTTCCTTTCATCATTTTATTCCAATATAGATAGGGTAGTCCAAATTTTTTGAACATCCATAGACGCCAGTGCTCTTTTTCACTATTAAAAACAAACATTCGTTTTAATTTAGGATCAGGAGTAAAGTTACCTTCATAATCAAACTCTGCCAGCGTCATTTTACCATATCCGGTAACTAGTGGGCAAGAGGAATAACCATTATAACTTAAATCACCTTTCATTTGTGTAGTCATTAACTTAATAATATTATCCACCACCACAGGAACTTGTTTTCTAATGGCAGCGCCGGTTTTTGCGGTTGGTAAGCCCGCGACATCTCCTAATCCGAAGATATTTGCATGAGAATTATGCTGTAAAGAATGGTGGTCTACATCTAGCCATCCTGCATCGTTAACCAAGCTGGATTCACGTATGAATTTGGGTGCCGTTTGTGGAGGAGCAATATGTAGTAATTCAAATGGAATTTTAATAATTTCATCACCTGTAGCAGTTTCTCCTAATTCATTATCTTCATTAATCACACACATGTTTTCTTCAGGTGCTGTATGCTTAAAATAAACTACTTTATGATCGGCATCAATTTTAATAGGAGCATAGTATGGTTTAAAATGCATTCCATACCTACCTATAACTTTCATTAAAGTTTCTCGTATAGGCTTTACACCAAAAATGACACTGCCAGGTGTAGCAAAAATGACATTTGATTTGTTAGACAGATTGTTTTTTCTAAAATAATCGGCTGCGAGATAGGCAATTTTCTGAGGAGCACCACCACATTTTATAGGTGTTATAGGTTGAGTAAATAGGGCATTACCGCCTTTAAAGTTTTTAATACAATTCCATGTATGTTCAGGATCGGTATAGTTACTACAGGCGACACCTTTTTCTAAAGCTTCAGGAAGCCCTTCAATCATTTCTGGTGCCATTACTAATCCTGGAGCTACAACTAGATAGTCATATTTTATATGACCAGATGTTTTGGTTTTTACAAAATTATTTTCCGTATTAAAAGCTGTTGCATAATCTTTAATCCAGTTTACTCCTGAAGGGATAAGGCTAGCCATGGGTCTTCCTGTCTTTTTAAAGTCATAAGTTCCACCACCTACAAGCGTCCAGGCAGGTTGGTAGTAATGCGTTTCAGCAGGTTCTATAATTCCAATGCTTATCGATTGGTTTTTCTTTAAAAGTTGAGCTGCTGTCATAATTCCGGCGGTACCACCGCCGATTATTAGGACTTGATAATGTGTTGACATATTGTTAGTTATTGGTGTCTTTAAATGTAGGATTTACAAAATGTCAGTTTTGTAACTATTGTTACTTAAGATTGTTTTAGTATCAATGACTGCTTAATAGCTGGTTGAATTGCATTTAAATAGAAAAGAGCAGATTTATTGATCTGCTCTTTTTTTAAATAAAAAGGGAAAGGTTTTTTAAAGCGGTAATTAATTATTGAATGTAATACTCCATATACCTCTAACCTGATTGACATCGTAACCAACTGCCTTGTCGGTTGGGTATAATTGTGATATGGTAGCGTAAACATCTGCATTGATATCTTTATTGGGTTCACCATGACATTGCAAGCACATAGAGTTTGTAGTGATAGGATAATAAAAATGATTTACACCGTCAATTAATTCTGTTACTGGTTTGTAATCTTTATTACTGGCTATTGACTTTTTGAATTGTTCAATAATTGCTAACTCTTTTTTATTGGCTTGATTATTACTATTGCGAGGACGATCACTAACTCTCTTGATTCTTGCGTTTTGAGCTATTGCCATGCTATCTGTAATAGGATAGGCTTTTACATTGCAAAATGTCACTGCCTCTTTAGTTCCTTTTTTTTGAATGGTACCCATTAAGTTTTTACCCAATTCTTTTTTTGTGCTTAAGGCATATTGTAGACCTTTCTTTTCAGATGATTGATGATTACTAATTAAAGTGTCATTTAACTTTTTACCATCATTGCGGTACTTAACTTTCCCTTTGCTTTCTTCTTCAATATGTTCTTTAAACCATTCTGGTTCATCGATTTTAAATTCATACATATAATCAGCAATAAGCCTTATGTCTTCTTCCTTAAATACTTGATAAGGCATTAGGTTAAAACGTTTCACTGCACCTCTCATTTTAGATTTTTTTTCTGTTGGTTTTTCTACAAAATTCCAGATAGCATCAGCAAATTCTTTATTTGAGATATCATCGTTTAAGTAATGTGATTTAACAGCAACCATAGGTGGTGCGATGCGATCATTGTGATTAGTGCTAGGATTGTGACATACATAACACTGATTTTCTAATAGTTTTTTACCAGGATGATTTATAGCTGTATAATCGCTACTCATGTCCACATCTTTTTGACTATTGTACGTGGATTTTTTACTATCACTACAACTGCTAACTAAAACCAGTAGAAGTAAGCTAAGGACTTTAAAAATGACATTTTTCATCGCAGGAATTATTTAGAAAGTAAAAATTTACAATCTGTTTGAGGATATACACCATGTAAAATATTCTTAGGTAAAGTAATCATATCGCCAGCAACGACAATTTGTTCTTTATTACCTATAGTCACTTTTGCACTACCTTCAATCATTAAAAGAGGTGCGTCTACAGGTGAAGTATGAGGTTTTAATAATTGATCGCTTCTCATTGCAAAAAGAATCATTTTGTATTTCTCACCTTCAAAAACCACTTTATTTTTAACCTTATCAGCATATTCAATTTGACTGGCTAGATTGGATCCTGACATTTTTATATTTTTAGATTCTTGACTACAACTGGTTAATGTCATTAATGCAAGAAGAATTAAAATTGAACTTTTCATTATGATGTTAATTTACCAGTGGCACAGCTTACAATTGACTTTGCTTTTGTAAAAGTGTTATTGTCTTCTTCTATTGATGGGTAACCTATGGATTTTAATTTTTCCTTTGCTACCAGAGCATCACTTGCAGACAGCGCGTTAAACGATACTGTAGAGGTGCCTGTATCTATAGTTACATCTGTGATGTTGTCTAATGCTGTAATCTTTGATGTAATAGTGTTTGCACATCCACCACATTTTAAATTCTGGACTATAATCGATGTTTTCATAATGTTTGTTTTATTATAAGAAAGTTAAGATTTTATAAGATGATCATAGGTAACCTAAGTCACAGAAGACAGATGTTTTATAAGTTATTTTAAGGACTGTTTTCATTAAAATTAAAACGGGAAGTCCAATGACTTCCCGTTTTTAATATAATATATAGTCTTTTCTATCTCCAATTCATATAACCACCTTGTAAGTCATAGATTTCTTTAAAACCTAGGCTTTCTAGTTTCTAGCGGCATTGCCGCTGCGATTACCAGAACGACAGTATAAATAGATAGCCTTTTCTCTATCATATTTTTGTAACGCATCCATAAATTTAGACGTGTTAAAAAAGTCAATATTAACGGCACCTTTAATGTGACCACTCTTAAATTCGCTAGGTGTTCTTACATCTATAAGTTGTTTTGCTTTATTTATACCTTGAATTGCTTGCTTAAAATCTGCAGGAGATAATTTCTTTATTTGATCAGACGATGATTTTGTGCCAAAAAGGCTACTTAAGAATGACATATAATGTTTTTTAATCTGTTTTCACTATAAAAGTATGTACATATCTCATTGAACAAAGTAACCTATGTTACAGAAGTAAGATATAATTCTAAGAGAAAGAAATTGTAATTTTATAATTATGAATTTGGAGCAATTACACAATTTAATAGGTGGCGTCGACATCTATATTATCGATCAGATTTTAAAAAATCGTTATCTATCTAACCAATCTATATTAGACGCAGGTTGTGGTAAAGGAAGAAATTTAAAATGGTTCTATGAGAATGAATTTGCGATCTATGGTAATGATGTAGACTCTGATTTTCTCGCTTTCGCGAAAGCAAAATACCCAAAGAGTAAAGCTAATTTTATAAATTCAAGCCTAGATGAACTACCGTATATGGATAGTAGTTTTGATCACATTATATGTTGTGCTGTTTTACATTTTGCCAATAGTGAAAAACAATTTACAGCCATGTTTGCCGAATTAATACGGGTGCTAAAGTCTGATGGAACTTTACTCATTAGAATGGCTTCTAACATCGGGCTAGATGGCAACGCGCCTATCGTGCGATTTAAGGACAATGGAGTGAAAGGAACTTATTATTTAACTAGAGATCGTATTGAACAATTACTTGTGGAGTTTAATGTGAGATTACTAGAGCCAGTAAAAACTACCAATGTTCAAGATGAAAGAGCGATGACTACATTAATGTTAACTAAATAAAGAAAGCGACAATTTCTTGCCGCTTTCAACCAATTAACCATTACTAGATATCTTACTAAAATGTCGATGGACAGACATAATTAGTAACGTCGATATCAGTTTCTTTAATAGCGTTAAATCCTCCTTCTACATTTATTAAATTATGTATGCCTCGACTTTTTAATATCGATGCTGCAATCATGCTTCTATAACCACCAGCGCAGTGAATGAAAAAAGTGTTTTCTGGAAATGATGCTAGGTGATTATTAATGTAATCTAGTGGAGTATTGTGAGCGTCCACGACATGTTCTGATAAAAACTCACTTTCTTTACGAACATCAAAAACAGGTAAGTGACGCTCATTTTGCTCTTCTTCAAATTGTTTTACCGTTATTGAAGTAACTTTATCATATTCCATAGCGGCTTGTTTCCATGCTTCAAATCCGCCTTTTAAATAGCCAATTGTTTGGTCAAAGCCTACTCGGGAAAGTCTTGTTAGAGTTTCTTTTTCTCGACCTTTTGTGGTGATGAGTAGTAATGGTTGTTTGACATCTGCAATTAGCGATCCTACCCATTGTGCAAAATTACCATCTAAACCTACAAATATGGATCTAGGGATATGACCGTCTGCAAATTCTTCTTGAGATCTTACATCTAGTATAATTGCTCCAGTTTCATTTGCTGCAGCTTCAAATGCTGCTGGAGAAAGTGCTTTTGTAGCCCTATCCATAACGGTGTCTAAACTTTCATAACCTTTAATGTTCATCATTACATTTTGAGGGAAATAACCTGGTGGTGGCGTGAGACCAGTAAGAAGTGCTTTTTTAAACTCTTCTTTGCTCATTTCTTGCAATGCATAATTAGTTTTTTTCTGGTTCCCTAAAGTATCTGTAGTTTCCTTACTCATCATTTTACCACATGCTGATCCAGCGCCATGATTAGGGTACACAATTAAATCATCATTTAAAGGTAAAATTTTGTTACGTAACGAATCGTACAAGTATCCAGCTAGCTTGTCTTCTGTAAGATCTTCCACAACATGCTGGGCTAGGTCTGGACGTCCTACATCTCCTATAAATAAAGTGTCTCCTGTGATAATACCGTGTTCTTTACCATCTTGATCGATTAATAAATAGGTCGTACTTTCCATAGTATGACCAGGAGTATGGATTACTTTTATTTTATAATCACCTAACTCAAAAACTTGTTCGTCTTTGGCAATTAAAGCGTCGTAGCCTGGTTGTGCCGTAGGTCCAAAAACAATTTGTGCTCCAGTCCTTTTACATAAATCAAGATGACCACTCACAAAATCGGCATGAAAATGTGTTTCAAAAACATATTTAATTTTTGCATTATCCTTTTCTGCTCTTTCAATGTATGGATTCACTTCTCTTAGTGGATCAAATACTGCAGCTTCACCATTACTTTCTATGTAATATGCAGCGTGAGCGATGCATCCCGTATAAATTTGTTCTACTTTCATAATGATATTATTTCTGATTTAAAATTATAAGCTCTTATCATTTAAAACGGTAACATTTCTCACATAACTAGCTCTTTGTAAATGATATATATTCCCATAACTAAGACAAACCATCCAAAAGCTTTTTTTAATTTTTTACCATCAATAAACTTGTTAAGCCAGATGCCTAGGAAGATTCCAATTATAGAAAGTGCTGTAAAGGGTAATAAAAATGCCCAATCTATTTCAAGATTTTTCACATCGCCTAAAAATCCTATTAACGATTTAATCGCTATTATAAATAGGGAAGTGGCGACTGCTTTTTTCATAGGTAGTTTTGCGAGAAGTACTAATGCTGGAATGATTAAAAATCCACCACCAGCACCTACAATTCCGGTTATAGTACCAACTACTAAACCTTCTACAATTATCAGTGGATAATTGTATGTGATCACACTTTCTTCATCACTTTCTTTGCGGTTATTACGTATCATAGAAATGGACGCTAATAACATTATTATGGCAAAGAATAACATAATCGCCAGATTTTTAGTGACGACGATTGTACCAATGGTAAATAATTCATCTGGAATGGCTGGAATTAAATATGCTCTGGTAAGAAATACTGCTATAAAAGCAGGAATGGCAAATATGATAGCTGTTTTAAAGTCTACCATTCCTTTCATCATATTCTTAATGGCACCTACTAAAGATGTTGTTCCCACAACAAATAAAGAATATGCAGTGGCTAGTACAGGATTTAAAGTTAATGCGTAGACTAATATAGGTACTGTAAGAATAGAACCACCACCACCTATAAGTCCTAGTACTAGACCTATTAAGAGAGCTCCTATATAACCTATTATTTCTATTGCTTCCATGCTATATATTTAAAGAACTCAAATATAGAAGGAGCATTAAAGCAAGTTTGTAACACTTGTTACATGACTTCAATAAAGCTGCGGTGAAGTTTAATTTTATTGATGTTTTCCATTTTTTGAGTAGTCTAGAAATAACTACTCTACTTGTGTGTAAATCTGCTGCTATTTCTTTATGGGTTGTATAGATATGTTTGCTATTTAATATTTTGATTTTATCATTCAGATAGTTTTCTAAACGTTCATCCATATTATTAAAAGCAATATTATCCACACTTTCTAGTAATTCCATCATGCGTGTATGATAACTGGTGAAGACAAAATTGCGCCAAGTCTTATATTTAGAAGACCATTCTTCCATTTTAGCAACTGGTATCATTAGTAGTTTTACAGGTGTTTCTGTAACAGCATGAATTTCGCTCTTAGTATTTCCTACACAACAAGTCATAGTCATGGCACAAGTGTTACCACGTTCAAGATGGTAAAGTAGTAATTCATCTCCATCTGCATCTGGTCGCATTATTTTAATACTACCAGAAAGTAGCAATGGCATAGATTTAATATATTGACCTGGTTTAATCAAATCTTGGCCAGCAGGTACTTCCATAAAGGTAGCTACTCTATTAATATCTTCTATAAGGGCTAGCTCAAATTGCGAACCATAGTATTCTTTAAGTTCTTGAATCATTTCTTACTTTCTTAGCGATTGACTTATTATACTTGAAAAAAAAAGTGTGCCCATATAGACTTAGAAACAGCACCTATGTATGGAAAGCTTACTGCTAGTACAGCAACTATTGATATAAATATAGTCAATGGGTTACTTGCGTAACCAAAAATAAGTAATAAAACATAAGTCGCTACGGCAAATGCTATTCC
Source organism: Nonlabens ulvanivorans (assembly GCF_000755285.1). GTDB lineage: Bacteria > Bacteroidota > Bacteroidia > Flavobacteriales > Flavobacteriaceae > Nonlabens > Nonlabens ulvanivorans_A. Next base: position 139,594 of record NZ_BBMK01000003.1, read on the forward strand.
TACGGCATAAGAAACATACATGGAACCTGTATAAAAACTGGGTTCTATGCTATACTTTAATTCACATTTAGGACAGCGTTCTTTAACCTTATTCATTTTAGAGAAATTATAAGGACTTGCTTCAAGAAACTCTCCTTGTCTACATTGTGGACACTTCAGAAAAAGGATACTGTGTATGATAGATCTCTTAAACATCTTTTTATTCCAAAGCTAGTTATTGCAGCCTCTCTTATGTGTAACATAGGTTACATAGATTCCTAATTGAGTGTCATAAATTCAGTACAAAAACAAGACTATTTAGCCTTGTTTAAGAAAACTACTTCCGAATCGTTCAAAGGCTTCACGATTTAATTCTTCTCTAAAATTGGGGGGGTGTGCAATTTCAATTAAAGCCTTTGCTCGTTGTTTTAGGTTTTTACCAAAGAGATCAGCAACGCCATATTCTGTAACTACATAATGGACGTGGGCTCTCGTTGTGGTGACACCAGCACCTTGTTTTAAGTAAGGTGTTATTTTAGAAATACCTTTAGCAGTTGCCGCAGTCATTGCAAAAATAGGTTTGCCACCTCGCGATAAAGAGGCGCCTCTTATAAAGTCCATTTGTCCGCCTACACCACTATATTGTCTGTTACCTATCGTGTCAGCACAAACCTGCCCTGTAAGATCAATTTCAATGGCACTGTTAATGGCAGTCACTTTTGGGTTACGTCTTATTATCGCAGTGTCATTAGTATAAGCAGCCTCTTTAAAATGAACTAGCGGATTGTCATTTACAAAATCATATAGCTTTTGAGATCCTACTGCAAAACAAGTTACTATTTTCCCTGTTTTCACTTCTTTTTCTTCACCCGTGATTACACCATTCTCTACCAGTGGTAAAATCCCATCAGAAAACATTTCAGTATGAATACCTAATCTTTTGTGGTTGCTTAGATTATTTAATACAGCATTTGGGATATTTCCTATTCCCATTTGCAGGGTAGCTCCATCTTCAATTAGATTAGCAACGTTTGCTCCTATACGAGCCTCTATATCAGAAATAATAGCAGTATTAGAGATACTTAAACTACGTTCTCCTTCAACAGCAAAGTTTATATCTCTTATATGAATAATACCATCACCATGGGTTCGTGGCACGTTAGGGTTAATTTGTGCGATGACCGTTTTTGCAGTTTGAACAGCAGGTAAAGTAATGTCTACTGATGTTCCTAAAGAGCAATAACCATGAACATCTGGTGGCGATACTTGAATAAAAGCAACGTCTATGGGTAGAATACTTTTTCTAAACAGTAAGTGGATCTCGCTTAAGAAAATCGGAATATAATCTCCATTTCCACCATTTACTGCACCGCGTACATTGCCACCAACAAAACAACTATTTACATGAAAGCTATCTCGATAGGGTAGTTGAGTATACAGCGCGTTACCTTCTGTGTGTACCTGTATGATTTCCACGTCTTTTAATTCATTATACCGCTGGCATAATGCATCTATTAAAAGGTTAGGTGTCATGGCTGCTCCTTGAAAAAACAGACGTTGACCAGATGAAATATTTTTAACAGCTTCGGCTGGAGTAATAATGTTTAATGCCATAGTTATGGTAGTCGTAAAACAAGTGAAATCTTATAATGTTTATAGAATGTTTAATACGCTTCGCGAGCGTATAACTACATTTTAACGGTAAGCACCGGCATTACAGCATGATTTGCAATGTCTTCACTGATGCTGCCTTGCAATAAATGAGAAATTCCCGTACGACCATGCGTAGGAATCGCAATGATATCTGTGCCAGATAGAGAAGCAAAGTTCATCACGCCTTGTTCAACGCTATAATCTGCATAGCGATTTACTGTGTTTATGGCTTTTACTGGATCTGGATGTTTTACTGCTTTAAAAAAGCTAAGTAAGGTTTCATCCATCTCATTGGTGCTTTTAAATTGTTTACCTGGTAGATTTACGTATAAGAACTTGATACGTGCATTAAACATGGTAGCTATTTCTACCATTCTATGATATGCTTTAATCGTTTCAGTATTGAAATCACTCACATATAACAATCGCTCTGGAGCAAAATTGATTTCATTATTTTTTACAACTAGTACAGGTTTTTCAGAATGGCGTACGACCTTTTCTGTATTACTTCCTTTAATGATTTCAGTCAGGCCTTTACTACCATGAGATCCCATAATAATTAATGAGGCATCGATTTCTTTTGCCAGTTCATTAATTCCTTCAAAGTCTAAGTGCTTTTGTAAAATAGGCTCTACAAGGACATCTTTTAAATAAGGCTCTTTAATAAGTTCTTCAAATTTACCACCTATATACTTACTGTAAAATATAGCTTGTTCAAAACTGTTATTCTTATCGTTAAGGCCTTCTTCAAGACCTGCCATGTGTATCAATACTAGTTTTGCGTTGATACGTTTTGCTATGGAGGCACCTACTTCTAGGGCTTTATGACTGGTTTTTGAGAAGTCAATGGGAATTAAAATGGTTTTCATTGTAAATAGGTTAATTGGTTTAACAATGCCAAAATTAATCACCTATTGCACCTTAAAATATGACAACCATCAGCTTTTGAAAATTATCGTTTTATCAATGTTGTTATTGTAAGCCTAACAAGGAATAATCAAAATCACTTACGGGCTTTTTTGCTTTTTTCAATACCCATAGTCCTTCGGCTGGCGGTATTTCTAAATCAATATGTGAATCAAGCTCATTTTCCATAAACCATAATCCATTAATAGCTTTCTTCTTTGGATTGAACGTGCCATTGTAAGTAATCTCAAATACGTGTCCTATTTCTTCAGTACTAAATCCATCTTCCAATATAACATCGTTGTTAGTGTACTTAACTGTAAATGATACTAGGTCCTCTTCCCAGAAGCCAGAGAAATTAACGGTTTTACCTGTCGAGAATGGTCCTTTTTCTTCAGTCTGATGGCCTGTGATAATACCATTCTTAAATTCTATTTGTGCAAATAGCCTGACTTTTTCACCAAAGAAAGGAAGGTCAAATCCTAATCCGTAGATAAAATAACCTTCCCAGTAACCGCTTAATTCTTCCATTATTTTTTCTCTTTCTCAATCACGAGATACTCTAAATTCAGGGCATTAAATTGCTCGTTGAATTTTTTAATATCAGATTGTAAAACTTCGTCAAAAATAGCTAGTTGCTTTTCAATTTCAGCAGTTAATTCATCTTTAACTTCTATACTTTGTGATGTAGGGGGCAAAGTCACCTATTTGTGCCAGACTGTTTAAATGAGCTAGTTTATTAGTTAATCTAATCGGGAAGTTTAAAGGATCCTGACCACTGCGATTTTTAGTTTGATAAAGTGCTTTTTCAACCTCGCTAAATTTCTTTTTCATGTCCTTAGACATCGCGATCATATCCTTAACACCTTGTTCTTCTCTATCGCCATACAACGCTTCAAAAGCACTTAGTTTTTTATTAAATGCGCGTATGTTTTTAATCGATTTATGAGCTTTGTCTACGGTAGCATTTACTTCATTTACATAATTAAATTGTGCCAGCATGTCTGCGTCGCTAGCCTCGCTATTAGGGGCAGATATAATAGTGATAGGTTGTGATTCCTTTTTCCCATTTACCGATAATTCTACTTTGTAAGATCCAGGTACCGCCTTAGGTCCAGACATATTTGCCCACCATAGAATCATACCTGGTAGTTTTTCTGCACCGTCATAAACCGTATTCCAATTAAAAGAGTTGGCACCTTCTTTTACTTTTAATTTGTTCTTTTTATCATAGGTAGCATAAGTTTTTATCAACTCGTTTTTAGAGTCATAAAAAGAAAGTGAGACACTATCTTTTTCTTTCAACGTCGGAATATAAAAATGTACTTGTACTCCTGCCGGATGATTTGCTCCTGCGGTAAGTGAACCTGCACGACCATTTCCTGCCATGCGATAAGATGTTTTAGGTTTAAAAAGTTTGTTTTCGTCTTGCTTTCGCGAAAGCGTACTAGAAAAAGCTTCTCTAACTAATCCTAGATCATCATGTATCCATAAACTTCTACCTTGTGTCGCGATAATTAGATTGTTATCTTTTACTGCAAGATCTGTAACTGGTACGATAGGTAAATTCATCTGGAACGATTTCCATGATTTTCCATCGTCCGTAGAAATGTATAAACCAGTTTCTGTTCCTGCATATAACATTCCTTGTACTTGGTCATCTTCTCTTATCACTCTAGAAAAATGCTCTGATGGGATGCCATCCGTTATTTTTTTCCATGATTTACCATAATCTGTAGTTCTATATAAGTAAGGAGTAAAATCGCCTAATTTATAACGTGTAGCAGCGACATAACAAGTTGCCGCGTCATAACGGCTAGGTTCTATACTGTTCATTTGAGCCCATTCTGGTAATCCCTTAGGTGTAATGTTACTCCAGTTTTTACCACCATCTTTAGAAAGATGTATAAGTCCATCATCACTTCCTATCCATAATTCGCCAGCGTTTATAGGTGATTCTGCTGCTGCAAAAATGGTACAGTAATACTCTACACTCGTGTTATCTTGTGTAATGGGTCCACCGCTAGAAACAAGTTTAGTAGGATCGTTTCTAGTTAAATCTGGTGAGATAGTTTCCCAGCTCTGACCTTCATTAGTAGTGACGTGTACATTGTTAGAAAATGCATAGAGTTTATTAGGTTCATGTTGCGAGAACAGAATAGGGAAATTCCACTGAAAACGGTATTTCATTCCTTCGGCACCATGACCCATAGGGTTATCTGGCCATACATTAATCGCTCGTTGTGATTTAGTCTTGTGATTATAACGAGTTAAATAACCACCATAACTACCTCCATAAACGATGTCGTTATCTTTAGGATCTACAGCAATGTGTGCACTCTCGCCACCTGCAGTTCCTTCCCAATCGTTATCTGTAATACTACGTCCAGTGGTACGATGAGGTATTCTTATAGTCCCGTTATCCTGTTGTGCTACATAGATGCGATAAGGAAAAGAATTATCTGTAGTCACACGATAATATTGTGCCGTAGGCTGGTTGTGATACGTACTCCATGTCTCGCCACCGTCATAAGTGATTTGTGCGCCACCGTCATCTCCCATAATCATGCGATCAGAATCTTCTGGGGGGGCGATCCATAAATCGTGATGATCACCATGTGGTGCTCTCGCGCTAGAAAAGTTTTTACCACCATCGGTACTTTTATGATAGTTGACATTAACGACATAAACTTTATCGACATCTTTTGTGTCTGCATAAATACGTGTATAATACCAGGCACGTTGTCTTAAACTGCGATCACTGTTTGTCTTTTTCCAGGTTAAACCTGCATCATCACTGCGGTACAATCCACCTTGATCTTTATTTTCTACAATAGCATATAATCTGTCAGAATCTACTGGTGATACAGTGATTCCCATAATTCCTAGAGTTCCTTTTGCAAAACCTTCATTTTTTGAGATCTCTTTCCATGTCTCTCCATAATCGGTACTTTTCCATATAGCACTACCATCGCCACCACTAGATAGACTGTATGGTGTACGTTGTAATCTCCATGTGTTTGCATACAATACACGCGGATTGCTAGGGTCGATAATTAAATCTACCGCACCGGCTAGATCATTGGTAAAAAGTTTTTTACTCCATGTTTTACCACCATCAGTACTTTTATAAATACCACGATCTGTAGTAGGCTTATAGATATTACCTAACACTGCTGCATACACTGTATTATGATCGTTAGGGTCGATTACTATTCTAGGTACGTGACGGCTCTTAGGTAATCCAGCCTCAGTCCATGTTTTACCTGCGTCTTCTGTTTTCCATATTCCATAGCCGCTAGATACATTACCACGCACTGTTTTCTCACCACCACCTACATAAATCACATTGTGATCGCTAGGCGCAACAGTCACGGCACCTATAGAGCCGCCAAAAAATTTATCAGAGATATTACTCCAGGTACGTCCACCATCTACGGTTTTCCAAACGCCACCACCTGTACTACCGAAATAGAATAAGTTAGGTTTTCCAGGTACTCCTGTAACCGCAGCACTACGTCCACCACGGAATGGTCCCAAGAGTCTAAACTCCTGCGATTCATAGAACTTCTGTTCTTCTGGTGGTTCTGGTAATTGTTGTGATTCCGCTTTCGCGAAAGCGAGAACAACAAATGCAAACAGGATATAGTATAACTTATTCATGGTAGGAAAATTTACCTTAAATATAAGCTGAGAATTGATATCTACAAGTTGGTAGTTTAAGAAGTTGGTTTTTCTGTTCTTTTGTACCAATATTCCATTATAAAACAAGCTGTTATTATAGAAGCGATAATGATAACACCAGATAAACTACTTTGTGATTGTTGAATAATAAGCATGACAAATGCTACCACGCATAAAATGGTACCTAATAAAGTGATTATCTTATTTGCATTTAGTTTTTTATGTTGTTTAAAAGCAATATAATTTACTACAGCAAATAATAATAAAAAACCAGCACTACCAGAAGTTGATATACTTTCTAGCGGTGCAAGATTTGCTAGAAGTAATGTGGCTACTGCGATTATTAAAAGCCCAATAGGGTGATTCCAGAATTTAAAGGTAAATTCATGTGGTAACTCATCATTTTCAGCGACCTTATAGCTTACACGAGCGCCACCGTAAAGTGTTGCGTTTATAGCCGAAAACGTAGAGATTAATGCTGCAATAGTCATGATGGTAAATCCGGCCTGTCCTAAAGTAGGTTTTGCTACCTCAGATAACACATAATCCTTAGCTTCTTTAATTTGATCAAAGGGTAAGGATCCTACGGTAATAATTGCGATGGTTATATATAGGGCTACTACAAAAAGTACCGAAATCATATAAGCTCTAGGAATGTTCTTTTCTGGATCTTTTAAGTCCGATACGGCATTTGCAATAAGTTCAAAACCTTCATAGGCAACAAAAATGACCATACCACCAGTGATGATTTGAAAAGTGCCTTCCCAATTAGAAGGGTCTAGCTGTTCTAGATTTGCACTGGAATTCATACCGTATATACCTACTGCTATAAAACCAAGCAATATGATAAGCTTTATGATTACCGCATAACTTTCTATTGCGCTTACTAGCTTTGCACTAGCATAATTAATTATAGTGGCGATAATCACTACAGCACTTATACATATATGGGTATCTATGCTGGTGTCACCTGTGATGGTAATTAAATTGGGCGCATAAGAACCAAAAGCACTGGCATAAAGCGCCAGCATGATGATATAACTTATCCAGAGCAGGTTGTTAAGTCCGCCGCTTATAACTCCTTTACCAAAACCTTCATTGATAAAACGTACCGTACCGCCAGTATCAGGATAGGCTAGAGATAATTTTGAATAACTGTAGGCTGTGAATATGGCTATGATACCTGCGATAAGGAACGCTACAGGCGTTGCGCCTTTGGCTAGTGATATAGCTAGACCTAACACGGCAAATATTCCACCGCCTACCATACCGCCTATACCTATAGCTATGGCACCTTTAAGATCGATCTGCTTATCGCTCATAAATATTTTGGTTTGTGATTATAAAAATAAGTAAAGTGCTCCTTAATAAATGGAGCTAGAGAGGTGTTATTATTAAAAAAGCATTTCATAAAGGATTAAAATCTGTCGAATTAAAGGTTTAGGGAAGAATAGAACAGTACTAGGGAAATCAACACATTTTTAGAGGCGACTTACGGTCGCATCTTTGTAGTGTCCTAAGGGATAAGAAAATAACAATAATTAAAATTACATAATATCATGGCAACATTTAATGTACCACAAAGAAGTGAAGTAAATGAAGTGAATCAAGGAATCTTTGATAACCTAGAAAAGCAACTAGGTTTTGTTCCTAATCTATATGCAACCTATGCATTATCAAATAACGCATTAAATAATTACCTTTCTTTATCTGGAGCTAAAACCTCTTTGAATAACAAAGAAAAAGAAGTGGTAAATCTTGCAGTAAGTGAAGTAAACGGATGTGATTACTGTCTTGCAGCACATACGGCGATAGCACAAATGAATGGTTTTACTCAAGAACAAACTCTAGAATTAAGAGCTGGTAAAGCATCTTTTCAGACTAGTTACAATGCTCTTGCAGGTCTAGCAAAAAATATTACAGAGAATAGAGGTAGAGCAGATAAAGCTGTGGTAGATTCTTTTCTAGCGGCAGGTTATACTCAAGAAAATCTAGTAGATACGATAGTTTTAGTAGGTGATAAAACCATCTCGAACTATTTACATAATACAACTCAAGTTCCTGTAGACTTTCCTGCGGTAGAGCCATTAGGAGCTTAATTAGATAAGTAAATAAAGAATTAGTTTTTCATAGTTGGTTGGTTGAAACAGGTCTATCTTTTAGAAGATAGGCCTGTTTTTTTTAGTTTAATCTTCAATAAAGCCTAAACTTCCATCATAATGACCAGAAATTAATTCGCCAGATGTATTTACAAATGTATAATCAACATCGATAGTGCTGTTAGAAGGATTTGTGCTGTCTATATTAATGGTGTTTATGGTGACCGTATGGCCTAAAGTTGCCGGTTCATGTAAAGTTCCCACACTAGCATCTCCATTTCCAAATTCGTAAGAGGTCCCATCTATAGTAAAGAAGTACGCTGGTACTAAAGAATTTACTTGGAAATCATGAATAATATTACTGTCGTCAGTACTTGCTATATAAGTATTGTTTGCCGTTGGAGGAATACCGGTTTGTAAATCTGGATGAGTAGCAACATCCACTTTTAGACCTGCAAAATTTGTTGTGTTGGTAGATAATAAGATTTCATCTCCACCTACAACGGTATGTTGATCTCTATCTAGTAATCTTCCATTTAAAAAGAAGAAGGAATAATAATCAGGTGCAAGCGGGAAAGCATCATCATTATCTTCATCTATTTCAATATACATGTTAGTAGTTTCATAAAATGTACTTGTACCATTGTTTTGAACTACCGTGAAGCCATTAAGAGTGGTTCCAGATGGATTTTGCATATCATCATTACCATCACAACTAATTGCCGTGATTGCGAGCATTAATAAAAGAATTTTTATTGTTTTCATGTTATATTAAGTTATTAATTGTGACAATATTAGATGTCACAACTATAACTGAAAACAAGTATTCTATTTAAGCAGTAGTTGACTCGATGAATTCCTGCCTTCAATCGATAATCAATTCTTATCGTAAAGAGCAGACTTTATAGTTCTTATGAAGGATCTACTTTTTTCTATATCCTAAGGGACTCGTCCCTACCTGTGTTTTAAAGAATTTTGAAAAATGACTAGGTTCTTTATATCCTAATTCATAAGCTATTTCTTCGGCACTTTTATCAGAATAGAGCAACAGTCTTTTAGCCTCTGCAGCGATACGATCATTAATGATTTTTAAAGGAGACTTTACATCGTGTTTCTTAAAAAAATTAGATAAGGTTTTAGGAGATTTAAAAAGTAAATCTGCATAGTCTGACACTTGATGTTTCTCTTTATAGTGTTGCTCTACCAGTATATTGAATTTTCTAATTAAGTCCACTTGCTTAACAGATAAGCTAGCTTGATTACTATCTTGTTTAATTAATCGAGTTGACGTGATTAACATCCTTTTTAAAAGAGTGCGCAGCATTTCACCTTGAATATGATCTCTTGTTTCAAATTCTTCTTGAAATAGAACTAACATAGCATTAAAACTAGCCTGTTCTTTTGTCGATAGATTGATGATAGGAGCGTTTGAGGATCCATAGAAAAGCATTCCCATACAAGAAACTTCTGGATCATTGTGTTGGATACAATAAAATTCTCTGTTGAATACAAATGCAATTAGACCATAATTATCTTTAGGAATGTCTACTATGTTAACAGGTGTGCAAAATAGAACCTGATTCTTTTTAAGAACCACATCATACCCATCAACCACTAATCGTTCCTCACCATCTGTACACCAGACAATTTTGTAAAGCCCTTTTTCTTGAAGAAGTTGTAATGACGGTCCACATTGAAAACTAGTAATAGTAAACCTTCCGTTATCCTTTATATTATGGTAATCTAATTTCATGATTTAAAAGTAGGAAGAATATATAACTAAAGTATCACGGTTTTAAATGTTTTCTCATGGAGCCTATGCCACCAGCGTTAACAACCTTAAAACCGTTTGCTTTTAGTTTACTAGCAGCTATATTACTACGTCCACCCATCGCGCAATAAACAATGACTGGCTTTTCTTTATCAAGGCTTTTCATCTTTTGATCTATAACTTGAACGGGTATGTTTTTAGATCCTTCGATATGGTTGCTGTTGAACTCAGATGAAGTGCGAACATCTAATAATTGTGCGCCTTCCTCTAAATATTTTTTGATGACTTCTTTCTTCTTACTTTTAAATAAACCAAACATATTTTCTTTCTTGAGACGTTTCTTTTTTAATTACTTACCTGCAAAGTAGTAAATTGTTTTTTTAATATGTTTTCGTAAAAGCGATATTATATCATATAATTTTTATCCTTACTTTAGAATCATGGAAGAACTTTTAGGATTAATTGGTATTGGTATTCTAATAGGTTTAATTGTTATTTATTTTTTGTCTGAGGCAGATAGAAAACAACAAAATAAATCTCTGGACAGTAAACGTAAAGGAATATCTAGATTACAAGACCAACGTGATAAAATTTTGCAACAACTAAACCAGAAGTCACCTGAAAAAACAGAGGTTAAAACGGCAGTAGTAACTCTAATTTATAAATTTGCGGCATCTCAAAATAACTTTACCTTAAAAGATATTGAATCAGCTACAAAACAAATACAAAACCATTATTCAAATAATCTAGATATTACATCTACGTTTAAAATTAATTTTCCAGAAAAGGAATTGTTGAATTTTGAACCTCGAGAAACATTAAAGTTGTTAACTATAATAAATGAAGGACTACATAACGCAGCCCATTATTCAAATGCAAATTTCATTTTCAGTATTGCATCGATTGAAGACGGTAAAATACACCTTATCACACATGATAACGGTATAGGCTACAATCGCAAAGAAATTTCAGATGGCAATGGAATAAAAGCCATTTTAAAAGCAACCCATGATTTAAAGGGCGATTTAAAATTAACTAGCACCATAGGAAACGGTACGGTGGTTAATGCACAAATACCTATTTCCCAAATTTAGTTAACCTATCAACTCGTCTATCTCTTCAATAAGCAGCCACTGCTCAGGGAAATCTGTTTCAACTTGATTCTTCAATTTCTCGAGTAATGGTTTATTGATTTTATCTTCTTCTCTAAAGTTACGTACCTTCTCGTATAAACCTTGAATAGCTATTTCTCTTTTTGAGAAAACTGGCTTAATCGTTTTAGTTTCACTTTCATGAAAAACTAGGTCAAAACTGTAATAATCTGCAGGACCTGCATAAGCACTTACAATCTCTTTTCCAACTGCGAGGTTGAGCATTCCATTCTCTGGCGAGAAAAGAATTTCATCTTTATACGTCACCGTACAATCTGTAAACTGTATCAACATTAATTTACCATTCAAATTACGCTGTCCAGTCACGTTCAATCCTTCTACCTTAATTCCGCTTTCATAGGTGAATTCAATACGCTCGTTATCATAAAAATTATAAGCTTGTAAATCACGTGGTCCCATATCCTCAATAGCTAGATTGATACCTTTAAGTTTCCCTAGCGGACTTAAAAAACCATTTTTATGAGTACTGCGTCCGTGTCCTATTAGCTCTTTTTCACGATATGCTAGAGCACTTTCTCCTGTAGTTTCAAAGAAAACGACCTCATTATCATCGTTAGTAATCATGCGTGTAAAATGACCACTAATCTGTAATCCAGTACTCAGTTCAATCGTCCCTAGAGATTTTGAATTAATTAATTTTTGTAAACCACGATGTCCACCTTTACGCACAGCCATGGTATTTGCAAACTCTTCTAATACTTCACTCAATTGAGCAAAATTAGGAGTTACATACAAGTGTGGTTGCTTACGAGTAATATCAAAATCCTGGTATGCTGCATCAATGTATAAGGTCTTTTTTCTACTTCAGGTTCTAGGCAGCTTTTACTTTCTCCTAGACTCGATAATAATCCAGCTCCATACAGTTTAGGATGATCTAATGTCCCAACCAGTCCATACTCAACAGTCCACCAGTGTAAGTTTCGTATGAGAGACATCTCGCTAGGTTCAACCTTTTTATTTTGTAGGCGTTCTATCTCAGCTTCGGCAGCAGCAATTTCACTGTCTAATTCTGGATTTTGTTTTTCACTACGTGTTTCTTTAAGGATGGATATTTTGCGCACAGCTTCATACATCTCATGATCATGTGCGCTAGAAATCGCCTTGCTTCCTATCTCGCCAAAACGTCTTAAATATTCTGCATAATCTGGACTAGCAATAATAGGTGCATGACCAGCTGCCTCATGAATAATGTCTGGCGCTGGCGTATATTCGATATTATCCAGTTTTCTGATATCGGCAGCAATCACTAATATTTTATATGCTTGAAACTCCATAAACGCCGCTGGCGGAATAAATCCGTCCACAGCCACTGCAGCCCAGCCTATTTCCTTAAGAATGCGATTCATACCATACATTGATGGTATATTATCTATAGAGATACCTGTTTTTTTTAATCCATCTAAATAAGATCCATGTGCAACTTTACTTAAAAAATCTACATTTTTTCTCATGACATGACGCCATACTGCCTGATCTTGATAGGTATAAAGCTCATAGTTCTGTGGCTTTATAAACTGTTTCAAGTGTGGTGGCAATCTCTCTAGGAGTGGATTAATTTCTATATTCTCTAGCATTATCGTAGGGTAAAGTTCAAAGCTAGTCTAAAAGTAATTATTCTAATTCCTAACTATCGATTTTTAATCAATTTTAAGATAGTCATCATCTATTATATTTGCATCTTATGACTCGCAAAAAACAAATTCTCAAAACCGCAGCCCAACTTTTTAAAGAACGTGGTTATAGTGCAGTTACTATGCGTGATCTTGCCGCTGCTATGGATATGAAAGCAGCGAGTTTATATAATCACATTTCTGGTAAACAGGAGATTCTCGCCACACTTATTCTTGCAGTAGCTCATGAGTTTACAACGGGTATGGATACCGTGGAGGAGAATGATAAGTCCGCTTTCGCGAAAGCGGAACAACTCATCTTACTGCACATAAAAATCGCACTAGAATATACAGATGCACTCGCTGTATTGAACACCGACTGGATGCACCTAGAAGGAACACCTTACCAAGAATATATCAAGTTGCGTAAGGACTATGAATTGGACTTTAAAAACATTTTAGAGAGCGGTATCAAAACAGGTGAGTTTAAATCATTGAACGTAGAGACGATGCTTTTTAACCTTCTAAGTACTTTGAGGTCCATATATTTATGGATACCAAAAAAGTCGACTACCGAAGTAGCCGACCTTAAAAAAGAGTTGCCTCAAATATTACTTACGGGAATTAGTTCTTAACCTTTTCTTCTTCGAGAGTTGGGTAGTCTGTATAACCTTCACGACCTTGTGTATAAAATGTTTCTACATTCCAGTCTGCCGTTTCAGCCTTTAATTCAAAACGATGAGGTAAGTCCGGATTAGATATAAACAATTTACCAAATGCTACTAAATCAGCATTAGCTTCCTTAATCACTTGATTACCAGATTCGCGATCAAATTGATTGTTGATCATTAAATTACCTTTATAAATAGGTCTAAAATGTCTGGCAATATCAGATTCTAGAAAGTTGATGTTACTAACGTCAGTAAAAGGTTCTGACATGTGAATATAAGCTAGGTCATGATCATTCAATCGATTCACTAAATAATCAAAAAATGGAATAGAGTCTGGAGTTCCGTTCATCCCAAAAACGCCATTGAGCGATGGATTCAAACGACAGCCTATCTTGTTTTCTGGAAAAGATTCTTTAACAGCTTCTAAAATCTCAAAAAAGAAACGAGCTTTATTTTCATTACTTCCACCATACTGGTCCGTACGTACGTTAGAAATATTGTTAAAAAATTGATGGATTAAATAGCCATTTGAACTGTGTATCTCTACACCATCAAAACCTGCTCTTTTAGCGTTTGCGGCGGCATGGCCAAATTCTCTAACCGTTTGCTCAACTTCTTCTACGGTCATTGCGTGCGGCGCAACGGTCATCTTTTTTTCGCCGTGTGCATTTCTTAATTCTACTTTAGGGTCTACAGCACTTGGTGCCCATGGCAACTGTCCATCATGATAGTCTGGTAGAGAAGTACGACCTACGTGCCATAATTGAAGAAAAATTTTTCCATCAGCTTTGTGTACACTATCAACTACTTTTTTCCAGCCTTCAACTTGCTCTTCCTTATAAATCCCTGCGACAAATGGATTACCGATAGCTTTAGAAGATACTGAACTTCCTTCAGTAATTATAAGTCCAGCTCCAGCGCGTTGTGTGTAATAATCAATATGTTTTTCATCTGGTGCCTGAAATTCATTTGTAGCTCTACATCTAGTAAGTGGTGCCATTACAACTCTATTCTTAAGTTGTATGTCGCCTAGTTTTATAGGTTGCAGTAGTGGTTGCTTCTCGCTCATGTTATCTTTTATTTTAAAGTTACTGAAGTGCTAATACAATCTGGTTAAGGCCACGTTAATTAGATTTTCTTTAATGATTTAAAGGCACAAAAAAATCGGTTATTATTAAAAGTTATAATAACTGATTTATCGATACTATTTTAAAACATGATTTATTTAGAATGTCTTTTTGCCAGTTCCTTCTCAATATCGGCTAGTGAATAGCCTTTAGCTTTAAGTAAAACTAAGTAATGATACATCAAATCACCAGCTTCATATAAGAAATCTTCGTCAGTACCATTTATAGCATCGATTACCGTTTCTACTGCTTCTTCACCTACTTTTTGAGCTACTTTATTAATTCCTTTTTGGATTAAAGAAAAGGTATAAGAACCTTCTACTTTATCGTCAATACGCTGGTGAATGGTTTTCTCAAGATCATTAATAGTAAAATTGTTCTCGCTTTCGCGAAAGCGAGATTCATCACCATCATCAAAACAACTTACCGTTCCAGTATGACAAGTAGGTCCATGTGCATTTACTTTAATAAGAATGGTATCTTGATCACAATCAATTTTTAAATCTACGACATCTAGAAAATTATTAGAAGACTCTCCTTTGGTCCAAAGTCGTTGTTTGCTACGTGAGTAAAAGGTGACTCTATTTTCTGCTTGAGTTTTTTCAAAAGCCTCTTCATTCATATACCTAGCATAAGAACCTCTTTGCTGGTCGCATCTTGTACAATTACAGGTAATAATCCGTTTTCTCCTTTATTCCAGTCTAGTTTCATATCTATAATTTCATTTGTCAAGCCGTTGTAGGACAGGCTTTTATTTTGTCATTCCGCCGCATAGCGGAATCGCTTTATTTTAACCTAATCAAGTTTTAATTTCTAACAGCAACTCCAGCTGCATTCAGCTGTTTTTTCAATTCAGGAACTGGTAATTCTCCAAAATGAAATATACTTGCTGCAAGTCCAGCGCTCGCTTCTGTATCTTTAAATAACTCTTCAAAATGAGCACTTGTTCCACCGCCACCAGATGCAATGATAGGAATACTTAATTTTCTAGATATGGTGTTTGTAAGTTCTAATGCAAATCCATTTTTAGTTCCATCATGATCCATACTCGTTAATAAGATTTCTCCAGCACCTAATCGTTCAATTTCTTGACACCAAGAAATGGTTTCTAGTTCTGTCTCTACACGTCCACCAGCTACAAATACTTTATTCCGCACTTGATGCGGAATCTCTTGGTCGTTTATCTCAATTTCTTTAGTATCCACCGCAACCACAACACACTGACTACCTAACTCTGCAGCGAGTTCACTAATTAGTTCTGGTCTTTTTACGGCAGCACTATTGATAGCAATTTTATCAGCACCAGCTTTAATGATTTCTTTGGCAAGAGCTACGTCGTTAATTCCGCCGCCTACAGTAAATGGAATATTTAAAACAGCAGCGATTTCACGAACTAGCGGTACTAAAGTGTCACGCTTCTCTATAGTTGCTGTAATATCTAGAAAACACAACTCGTCAGCACCTTGAGCAGCATATTGCTTTGCAAGTTCTACAGGATCACCAGCATCTCGCAATCCAACAAAGTTGATTCCTTTTACCGTACGTCCATCCTTAATATCAAGGCATGGTATAATTCTTTTTTTTAAACTCATATGGTCAAGCCGCTTCAGAGCGGCTTCGCTATAAATTAATCTCGATTTTTATCTAAATATTCTTCTTCCAATATCCCAAACTCATAGTTATCACTCCATCCAGATTTTAAGGGCAAGTTCTTTCTTTGAATTCCTTCTTGAGTAAACCCACATTTTTCTAGTACACGTTTAGATCCCAAATTATTCCGTGCACAGCCAGCCTCTACACGATGTAATTTGTGAGTATTAAAACATTGATCTAGGAAATAATTTAATGCTTCTGTGGCATATCCCTGATTCCAAAATTTAGGATTAAATTTAAACCAAACTTCTGCCTTGTTATATTTAATGTTTGAAAATTTAATACCAAAAACACCAATAAATTCTTGAGTACTTGACTCAATAGCATAGGTTTTGTTAGTTCTTTCTTCCTTTAAGTTTTCAGTGATCCAATTTTGAAGAACGCGCTCTGTTTCTTCTTCGTTCTTTGGAATACCTAATGTATTGAACTCATCCACTTCCTTTATAGAATGTAACTGATGTACAGCATCGATATCTTGAGTGTTAATTAACCTATATGTCAATCGTTCACTATACAAATTCTCTCAATTGCTTAAACGTAATTCTACCTTCATAGAATGCTTTTCCTACTATGGCTCCTTCACAATTCATTTCGCGCAAGCGATATAAATCTTCTACCACAGCAACACCACCGCTAGCAATTAATTTAACAGGTGCCGTTGTAAGAATCTGCCCATATAACTCATTACTAGTTCCAGCAAGCATACCGTCTTTTGCAATATCGGTACAAATCACGTACTCGATCCCTTTTTTATTCCACTCTTTGATAAACTTTACCACTTCTAACTCGCTACTTTCTAGCCAGCCGTGTGTGGCGATCATTCCATCCTTAGCATCTGCACCTAGAATGATTTTATTAGTTCCATATCTAGAGATCCAGCCTTCAAAAGTAGCAGCATCTTTTACAGCGATACTACCACCGGTAACTTGTTTTGCGCCACTTTCAAAAACAACCTTAATGTCTTCGTCAGTTTTCACACCACCGCCAAAATCTACGTGCAAGCCTGTCTGGCCAGCGATGCGCTCTAACACTTTCCAGTTCACGACGTGACTACTTTTTGCTCCATCTAGATCTACTAAGTGCAAGTGCTTTATTCCATTTGCTTCAAACTCTTTTGCGACTTCTAGTGGGTCTTCATTATAGACCGTCTTTTGGTTGTAATCGCCTTGTGATAGACGTACACATTTTCCGTCTATAATATCTATTGCTGGTATTATTCTCATAGTTCTCCGCGCAGGCGGAGATCTCTTAGAATCTATCACCTGACTTAATTTTCTTAGCAGGCGGAGATCTCTTTGATTCCAGCAACTGCTTTTGTTTTGCCCTATTGTCCTGCGGACATTTCCCCCCCAAAAGGAAAAATGAATAGGTTGTTATTTTATTTGTCAATCCGCTGCATAGCAGGATCGCTTTGTATTTATTTCAATCGCTGATGCATCAACCAGCTAGATTCCTGCCTATGCAGGGATTTCTATAAAGTTTTTTAATATCTGCTCACCAATTCCAGCACTTTTCTCAGGATGAAACTGCGTAGCATAAAAATTATCTTTTTGCAGCACACTGCTGAAAGGCAAAATATAATCACAAGCAGTAACTGTGTTTTTACAAACTTCAGCATAGTACGAGTGTACATAATAAACATCTGCATCTGGTTTTAAGCCTTGCAAGATGGAAGATTGTTGATCAACAACTTCAGTATTTAAACTATTCCATCCCATGTGAGGTACCTTCATTCCTGCAGTAGCTGGAAATTTCTTTACCGTAGTATCAAAAATCCCAAGACATGCTGTATCACCTTCTTCACTGTGGCTGCACATGAGTTGCATTCCTAAGCATATTCCTAGTACAGGCTGTTTCAATTCTCTTATGACTTGATCTAGTCCACGTTCACGCAAATAGTTCATCGCGGTACCAGCTTCTCCTACACCAGGGAAAATAACTTTGTCTGCCGCCTTTAATTCTGCTGGATCGTCAGTTACTTTATTCTCTATTCCTAGTCTGTTGAGCGCGTTAGTGACGCTTCCTATATTACCTGCGTTATATTTTACAATGGCAATCATAAAGTTCCTTTTGTACTCGGTAATTTACCATCACCAGTTTGTTTTACCGCCATTTTTATCGCTTTTGCAAACGCTTTAAATAAACTTTCTATTTTGTGGTGTTCGTTGTCGCCTTCTACTTTCATGTTCAGGTTGCATTTTGCCGCATCGCTGAATGATTTAAAGAAGTGAAAGAACAATTCTGTAGCATATCGCCCACATATTCACGTTTAAATTCTGCTTCCCAAACGATCCATGGTCTACCACCGAAGTCTATTCCGACTTGTGCTAACGAGTCGTCCATAGGTAGCAAGAAGCCATATCTATTGATTCCTTTTTTTGAGGATAACGCTTTCGCGAAAGCGTCACCCAAAGCAATCGCCGTATCTTCAATAGTGTGATGTTCATCTATTTCTAGATCGCCATTTACCTTAATATCTAGATCTAATGAGCCGTGACGTTGCAACTGTTCCAACATGTGATCGTAGAACTTTAAACCAGTATCTATTTTTCCGTTTCCAGATCCATCAAGGTTTAAAACGATGTTGATATCGGTTTCATTTGTTTTACGACTTACCGTGACCTTGCGAGGTTGTCCTTTTAAAAATTCAAAAATCTCTTTCCAAGAATCCGTTTTAAGAACTACAAGCTCGTCTTCAAAAGTAGAATCGTCAGTAATGGAAGGTAGCTGTATTCCTTTACAGCCTAAATTCTTAGCTAGTTGCATATCGCTATTGCGATCACCGATTACAAAACTATTCTCAAGGTCGTAATTACCTTTTATATAATGCGTCAATAAACCAGTTTGTGGTTTACGAGTAGGTGCATTTTGCTCAGGAAAAGAACGATCGATTAAAACCTCATTGAAGTTAATCCCTTCATTTTCTAGAACATTCATCATTAAATTATGCACTGGCCAGAAGGTGTTTTCTGGAAAACTATCTGTTCCTAATCCGTCTTGATTAGTCACCATAACTAGTTCATAATCCAGCTCTCGAGCGATGCGATGGAGCTGAGTAATCGCCATAGGCAAGAACTCTAACTTTTCATAACTATCCAGTTGATAATCTACTGGTGGCTCTTTCACTATCGTTCCATCACGATCTATAAATAATACTTTTTTCATGTATTTCCGCGAAGGCGGAAACCTCTTCCCGCAATCGACTTTATTTGATTAAATGCCATCAACGATGACTCTTTTATAATTTTTAAACTATTGCAGAACGGCTTCGGTTTTAATTAATCTAAATCTCTTTAATTTCTCGCAACGCTGTAATCACCGCTTTACATTCCATCATCGTCCCAACGGTAAAACGTAAGGTATCTTCAATCTGACTGCTGCGATTACGTATAATAATTCCTTTATCTCGTAGGTAATTATAAACTTGCGTAGCGTTTTCTACTTTGGCAAGTATAAAATTTGCTTCACTAGGATATACTTCTTTTATGAAGTTGAAACTGTTTAAATGCTCCACAAGAAAATCTCTGTTATTGATAATTTCTTGTATTTCGCTTTTTGTTTTTTCTTCGTTTTGTAAAGCCTCTAGAACTGCTTTTTGAGACAATTCATTTACATTATATGGTGGCTTTGTTCTATTGAATAATTCAATAATTTCTGGAGAAGAAAAGGCAAATCCTACTCGAGCACCAGCCATACCATGAGCCTTAGACATGGTTTGTAACACCACAAGATTAGGATAATCTTCTAGTCGTTTTATGAAACTCATGTTCTCTGTAAAATCTTGATAAGCTTCATCTACTACGATAATACCATTAAAACTACCGAACAATTTATCTAATTGTCTTTGGTTTTCTAGCATTTCAGCTTCAAACTCTGGAGCAAATGGCATATCCATCATCGCCACGAGTGTAATTTTGTGCTTGCCAGTCGTGTTTTAAATCGGCTTTGAGCAATACGTTTCCAGTAGGATTATTAGGAGAACATATCCATAATAGTTTTGCTTTCGCGAAAGCGGAACTTCTTAAAATTTCATCAAGATCTAATGAAAAATCTTTGTTCAATGGCACTTTTAAAACACTAACGTCATTAATCGCTGCACTAACTTCATACATTCCATAAGTAGGTGGACAAGTAATTACAGTGTCTTTTCCTGGTTCACAGAATATGCGATATAGTAAATCAATAGCCTCATCACTTCCATTACCTACAAAAATCTGATCTGGTGAAATGTCTTTTTGTTTTGCCAATTCTTCTTTTATAGAAGACTGTAAAGGGTCTGGATAACGGTTTAAATCTCCCTTAGGATTTTCATTTGCATCTAGTAAAGTCAGCTCGTTTTTATCGCTGCCGTATAAATCAAATTCACTGCGAGCACTAGAATAAGGCTTCAAATTCCAGATGTTCTTGCGGACTATGTTTTCTAAGTTAAATTCCATTTTTATTCTGTCATTCCGTTGTATAGCGGAATCGCTTAATTATAATTCTCAATTTCTTTTAATCGCACGCTCACCGCATTTTTATGCGCATCGAGACCTTCGGCAGTAGCCATTATTTCAACGGCTGGTCCTAGGTTTTTTAAACCTTGTGGTGTAGCTTTCTGATAGGTCACTTTATTTACAAAACTATCTACTGAGACGCCGCTATAATTACGTGCATAGCCATAGGTAGGTAAAGTGTGGTTAGTACCACTAGCATAATCACCTAAACTCTCGCAAGTATAAGAACCTATAAAAATAGATCCAGCAACTTGAATTTGTTCTGCTACATCATCAGCATTTTCTGTATTTATGATCAAGTGTTCTGGTGCATATGCGTCCGACCATTTGATACATTCTTCTATACTTTCTAGAACGATAGTTTTACTGTTTTCTAGCGCTTTTTGTGCTGTTTGCTTTCGCGAAAGCGTACTTAATTGAATAGCTAATTGTTCATTTACAGCCTCAGCTAGAGTAATGGAATCAGTTAATAGAATAACTTGAGAATCTGGTCCATGTTCTGCCTGTGCGAGTAAATCTGCTGCTATAAATACTGGATTTGCTTCTTGGTCTGCGATAACTAAAACCTCTGATGGTCCAGCAGGCATATCAATGGCAACACCTTGTTGTTGTGCAAGTTCTTTAGCACGTGTTACAAAGGCGTTTCCAGGACCAAAGATCTTATCTACCGCTGGAATACTTTCAGTTCCATAAGTCATGGCAGCAATGGCTTGTGCACCACCAGCTTTATAAATTTCAGTAACTCCACAAAGACTAGCAGTGTATAATACGGCTGGGTTTATATCTCCATTTGAATCTGTAGGACTACAAAGAACGACACGTTTGTTGCCAGCAATCTTTGCTGGAATAGCGAGCATTAACACGGTAGAAAAAAGAGGAGCAGAGCCACCAGGAATATATAAACCTACTTTTTGAATAGGTAAAGATTTTCTCCAGCAAGTCATCCCAGGCATGGTTTCTATAGCAGGATAATCTTGAGTGTAACAAGCCTCGTGAAATTTGTAAATATTGTTATAAGCAGTTTGTATTGCAACCTTTAATGCCGGAGAAACTTTTGTTGCTGCATCGCTTATTTCTTCCTGCGTAACTCTCAAGTTAGTAAGATTAGCTTGATCAAACTTTTCTGCAAACGCATATAAAGCCTGGTCACCATTTTCTCTAACCAGCTGTATAATATCCGTTACTGCAGTTTCTACATTAGCACGTTCTTGTTGAGGACGTTCTAACAACTCCTGTTGTTGAGAGTAGTCTGGATTAGATATAAGTTTCATTACGCAATTAATTTTTCAATTGGACTCACTAAGATTCCTTGTGCACCAGCATCTTTTAATTGGTCGATGACATTCCAGAAATCATTTTCTTCAATTACCGAGTGTAAGCTAGACCATCCTTCTTCAGCTAGTGGTAAAACGGTTGGGCTTTTCATTCCAGGTAACAAGGCAGATATCTCTTCTATCTTAGCATTGGGCGCATTAAGTAAGATGTATTTGCTTTTTTGTGCATTCTGTACGGCGTCTATTCTGAACGTTAGCTTGTCAAGTATTCCTTTCTTCTCTATGCTTAAGTTAGGATTAGAGATTAAAACAGCCTCACTATACATTACTGTTTCGACTTCCTTAAGACCATTCATGATAAGAGTTGATCCTGTAGAAACGATGTCGCAAATACCTTCTGCCAGTCCTATACCTGGAGCTATCTCTACAGAGCCACCTATTTCTTCTGTCGTTGCGTTGATACCTTTTTCTGCAAAGAATTTTTTAACGATGGTGGTATAACTACTCGCTACCTTTTTACCGTTGAACCATTCTAGACCTGGATAATCTACATCTTTTTGAACCGCAAGACTTAAACGACAGCCTGCAAAGCCTAGTTGTTTGATCACGTCTACTTCTTGGTCTTTTTCTTCTACTTCATTAAGTCCTAAAATTCCAAGATCTGCAACACCATTTGCTACGTATTGTGGTATATCATCATCTCTTAAGAAAAGAATTTCCATCGGGAAATTTTTTGCCTGTGTAGATAATTTACGACCACCATTGTCAAATTTAATTCCGCAATCCTTTAAAAGTTGCAAAGATTTGTCTGATAGTCTTCCTGATTTTTGTACTGCTATTCTGATCATAATTTTTGTTGCCATTCTATTTTAGAATGTTGTTTAAGCTGCTTACAAACCTTTTTTACCCCCCCAAATTATTGGAAATAAAAAAACCGTCTGAAACAGACGGTTTTTAAAATATGTTTGATTTACATCAATACATTTTATCTCGCCTGACGGTAAGTTAAATGATGATGATGTATGTTTTGTTTTTTCATTGAGGTACAAACATAAGTCTGAATTTTGAATGACGAAAATTAATCCTACTTTTTTAATAGGATTTAACTTTAATTTAAAAGTCTATCACTTTTTGTTTAGCGTTTAATGACATGATTATTTAATACTTGATACAAAACTAGCAGCTGCTTGAGAGATGTCATCTACATTGGTGATTTGTCTAATAAATTCACTGCCTATAATCGCGCCGTTCACATATTTACAAGCATCTTGAAAATTTTGTTGATTTTTAATATTGAAGCCAGTTAGAATAGGAGTTTTTAAATCCATTTCTTTAAGTTTTCCTAAATAATCTGCTGCTGCAGAAAAGTCTGTCTTAGATCCAGTAGTACTCGCAGAGCTTACAGCATATATAAATCCATTAGAATTATCGTCGATTTCTCTAATGCGCTTTTCTGAAGTCTGTGGTGTCACTAAGAAAATATTACTAATGTTATATTTTTCAAAGATCTCTTTAAATTCAGTTTGATAAACATACATAGGTAAGTCTGGAACTATTAATCCGTCAACACCTACTTCTTGACATTTTTTACAAAATTTCTCTAATCCATATTGCATCACAGGATTCAAATATCCCATCAATAATACAGGAACTATAGGAGTATGATTTTCTAATTGAGAAAATAACTTTTCAATAGACATACCATTTTCTAAAGCAATTTTACTGCTTTCTTGAATGGTAGGTCCATCTGCCAGTGGATCACTAAAAGGAATTCCTATTTCTACTAAATCTACTTTCGCATTTTCTAAAGCAGACAGTAGAGTAGTGGTGTCTTCTAATTGAGGATATCCAGCGGTAAAAAATATGTTCAACAAGTTTTGAGGCTTGTGTTTAAGTAATTCTGTGAGTTTGTTATTCATCTTCAAGTTCTATAATGCGTTCAAATTCAACTCTTCCATATAAGTATTCATATCCTTATCACCACGACCGGATAAATTAATTACTACACGATCAGTAGGTTTTAAGTCTAGATCTTTCAAAACAGAAAAAGCATGAGCAGTTTCTAGAGCAGGAATAATTCCTTCAAGACGACTGCATTCTACGGCAGCGATGAGTGCGTTAGCATCAGTTACAGCCATATATTGTGCTCGATCTGATACTTTTAACCATGCGTGTGCTGGTCCTATTCCAGGATAGTCTAGTCCTGCACTTATACTATGAGGTTCTACAACCTGACCATCTTTATCTTGCATCATTATAGAACGGCTAGCGTGTAAAACACCTGGCGTTCCTAATGTTAATGTTGCGGCAGTTTTATCAGTATCAACGCCTAATCCAGCCGCTTCAACTCCTATTAATTTTACTTCTTTATCATCTAAAAAGTGATAAAAAGCTCCCATAGCATTAGAGCCACCACCTACACAAGCGATAACATAGTCTGGTAAACCATCCATTTGTTTTTTGATCTCTTCAGAAATCACAGATTGATATCTGGCGACATATCAGGATATGGATGCGGTCCAACGACAGAACCAATAATATAATGAGTGTCTTCTGGATTATTGATCCAGTCGCGCATCGCCTCATTAGTAGCATCTTTTAAAGTTTTTGAACCACTGGTTGCAGGACGTACAGTTGCACCTAACATTTTCATACGTGCTACATTAGGAGCTTGACGTTTAATGTCTTTTTCTCCCATGTAAACGATACATTCTAGACCTTTCAAAGCACAAACGGTTGCGGTTGCTACACCATGTTGTCCAGCACCAGTCTCTGCAATAATTCTTTTTTTACCTAATTTTTCGGCAAGCAGAATCTGACCTATTGTATTGTTAATTTTATGAGCACCAGTATGACATAAATCTTCACGTTTCAGCCAGATTTCTGCTCCATATTTTGCAGATAACCTCTTTGCCAGAAACAATGGAGTAGGACGACCTACATAATCTTTGAGTAATTGATGAAACTCTTCTTGAAACTCTGGCGATTTTTCAATCGCTAGATAGTTTTCTTGTAGCTCTTCAATATTAGGATAGAGCAATTCTGGAATGAATGCACCACCGAATTCTCCATAAAATCCTTTCTCATTTACTTGATAGCTCATTTTCTTAACTTTTCTATGAATGTTTTTATTTCTTCTATGTTTTTGACGCCAGGCGCAGTTTCAAATTTTGAATTGAGATCAACACCTAAAAACAACTTATGTTTAATATCCTTTACTATTGCAACATCATCTTTTGATATTCCACCGCTTAATAAAAAGGGAACTTCTCCCTTATAAGAGTCGAGAATAGACCAGTTAAATTTCTTACCGCTACCACCATAATTAGGTGTGGCCGTATCAAATAAGAAAAAGAGTTTGCCAACATATTGTGCGGCAAGCTTTTCCCATTCTTTTAGGCTATCGAAATCAAATTCTTCTGTGATTTGAAATGCTTTAAATATTTTGATATCTATTTCTAGTAAAGCTTTCGCGAAAGCGGGATTCTCATCACCATGTAATTGAATAACGTCTAGTTGTAAAGGAATCACATCTTGCAATATTTTTTCAAAAGTCTCATTCACATATACGCCTACTGTACCTTTATTCATGGTTTGTAGGGCAACTTTTTCCTTTTGAATGTCATCAACAACGCGCTTTGATTTTGAGTATCGTATAATTCCCATGAAATCAATATCCAATTCTTGTAACTGGTTGATGTTTTCTATATCGCGCATACCGCATACTTTAATCATCATGACTTTATAGCTTTTATAAATTGCTCACAGCTAGAACCTGGAAAGTCCGTTTTCATGAAGTTTTCGCCTATTAAGAAACCTTCAAAGCCTATTGATTGCAGTTCTTTTACTATTTCTGGATCAGATATACCACTTTCTGATATAGCAAGAACGCCTTCTGGAAAATGTGGTAAAAGGTTTTTACTATTTTGAATATCAGTTTTAAACCTTTTTAAATCTCGATTATTAACACCTATGATAAACTTTGAAGTATTATAGGATGTGGTTACTTCTTTTACACGATTCAACTCTTCTAGATCATGGACTTCAAAAAGAATTTCAAGACCTAGATTTATAGCTTCTAGAGACATGGTTTTTAATTCTTCATCATTTAAACATGCTGCGATAAGTAGAATAGCGTCTGCTCCATAAGCTCGTGCTTCATGAATTTGATATAAATCTATCATGAAATCCTTGCGTAGGATCGGAATGTTTATCGCATTTCTTGCTTCTAGTAAATCCTGTAATGTCCCGCCAAAAAACGGATTGTCTGTAAGACAGCTTATTGCACTAGCACCAGCTTTTTCATATCCAGTGACCACTTGTTGTAGACTAGCAGGACATTGAAATGAGCCTTTACTTGGGCTTTGTCGCTTATGTTCAGCTATGATGCCGCTTCCTTTCTTTAAACCGTTATGTAAGGATAAGGTCTCTCTAGAATAGTGAGGCATCTCTCTCAAGTTGGAAAGTGATTTTTCTTTCTTTCTAACGATTAGGTCTTGAGCAGTCTGATTTGTTATTTTCTTTAATATATCTTCCATTGGAACTCGAACTCGTATTTGAATAAATCTTTTTTTGCTAGGCTATACTGGTTTAAGGTGCATTAGTTTTTCAAAACTTTTTAAGGCCTCACCGGATTCTAAAGATTCTCTTGCAATAGCTGATCCTTCATGTAAATTTAAATCTTGAGCTACAGATATAGCCGTGGCAGCATTTGCTATCACCACGTTTTTCTGTGCTTCAGTCGCTTTGTTTTCTAGTACTTTCATGAAATGTGCGCGGCGTCTTCTACGGTTTCACCACCATAGATATCGGATTGATTCAATGGCTTCATTCCAAAATCACTAGCCGATAAATCGCTCACTCCATTATTTCTAGCAAGTCTTACTTTTCCTGTTAAGCTCACTTCATCATAGCCTTCATGGGAATGAAGAATAGCATATTTCTTATCTGTTTCAGACTGAAATAAGTATTCATAATTACGTGCCAGTTGTAAGTTAAAAACGCCTACACTTTGTAATTTAGGTTTTGCAGGATTCACTATTGGGCCTAACATGTTGAAAAAGGTTTTTACACCTAGTTGTTTTCTTATAGGAGCAACTGCTTTCATCGCCGGATGAAATAATGGTGCATGTAAAAAAGTGATGTTTGCCTCAGTTATTTGTTTTCTTAAAACATCATGGTCGTTAGTAAATACAAATCCTAGATGTTCCATAACGTTAGAAGATCCACTTACTGAACTGACTCCATAATTACCGTGTTTTGCAACAGGCACACCAGCGCCAGCAGTTACAAAACTAGCTAGAGTACTGATGTTAAAAGTGTCTTTACCATCACCGCCAGTACCACACAAGTCTATAGGATTGAATTCTGACAAGTCGATAAGATTTGCTTGCTCTAACATCGCGTCTCTAAATCCAGCTAATTCTTCTACAGTGATACTGCGCATTCCATATACTGTTAAGAAAGCAGCGATTTGTGCATCATTTACAGTACCACTAGTTATCGCGGTTAAAATATCATGAGCAGCTGGCCTAGAAAGCGTACGATGATTAAATAATTCATTTAAGATATCTTTCATTCTATAAAGTCTCAATAAAGTTCTTAAGCATTTGTTTTCCTTGCGGAGTCATAATACTTTCTGGGTGAAATTGTAATCCGTAAATAGGTAGCTCTTTATGTTTGAGAGCCATGATTTGACCATTCTCATCAGTAGCGGTGATTTCTAAAACATCTGGAAAGCTACTGTTTTGAGCAGCCCACGAGTGGTAACGTCCTGCGTCAAAAGTAGTTTCAATGTTTTTAAATATCTCATTGCCGTTGTGTGTCATCTTTGTTGATATACCGTGATATACTTTATCTAGGTTTATAATCTCACCTCCAAAAACTTCAGTAATTGCTTGATGACCTAAACAAATGCCTAAGAGAGGTCTTTTATTTTTAGATAATCGATAATAGGTATTAAATTACCTGCTTCTTTAGGTATACCTGGTCCAGGCGATAAAACAATCGCATCATAATTGACACACTCTTGTGGTGTGATTTTATCATTGCGTACAACTCGTACTCTAACTTCAAGATCCTCAAAATAGTGAACTAGATTAAAGGTGAAGGAATCGTAATTATCTATAATAAGAATGTTTTTCATTATTTAATAATTTGAAATTTACCTTTTGAGTCTATTGTATAGTTTGTCTCTACATCATTAACCATTTTCTGAATCGTGAAATCCTCAAAGATTTTACCTGAAAATATAGAATCATTATCTGTTCTAGCTAGTACTAGTTGATCAACTAAAACATTAGAATGATTATAACTTCTAATACTTAATTCTGTTCTCATACCTTCTTGAGCTTTATAATTCTTCATCATGGGTTTTATGAAATACAGCTCTTTGAAACCTATTGTATTCCCTAATCTGTATTGGGTAACCGTAGCATTGTAAGCTTCAGCTTCAGTTAAATATTCATTTAGATTTTGATGTGGTGATTTAAAGTCTGTCGCGTTTGTCACATTCAATTTTAAATTCTCTTTTGAAGGAGACGCTTCATAAATAACTGTATTGGAGTTACACGAAGAGACAAAAATTGCTAAGACAAAAATTGAGAAATATTTAATTATTTGAGTTTTCATTTTGTTGAATGGTTTTGAGTTGCTTGATTTATGGCCTTTCTTAAGGCATTAGTTTTATTATATACTTCTTGTGTCTCGTCATCTATGTTACTATGGACAACAACACCTGCGCCGGCTCTAAAGTTAAGAGTTTTGCCTTGTGATAAAATACTACGTATGATAATGGCGTGATTAAAATCACCGTTAAATCCTAAGTACCCTATAGCACCACCATAAAAACTACGACTAGAGTTTTCATATGTATCAATAAGTTGCATGGCTTTATATTTAGGCGCTCCACTTAAAGTTCCAGCAGGAAAAGTGTCACCGATAAGCTGTATTTTATCCTCTTCATTAATTAATCCAGTCACTTTACTAACCATGTGTATGACGTGAGAGTAAAAATGTATATTTTGATAGTCAGTCACTGCGACATTTCTAGCATGTCTACTCAAATCATTACGAGCTAGATCTACCAGCATCACATGTTCAGCAGTTTCTTTAGGATCCTTCTTTAACTCCTCGGCAGCTTTTAAGTCTGCACTGTCATTTCCAGTTCTTTTATAGGTTCCAGCAATAGGCTGTATACTGGCGTGATTGTCTTTGATAATTAATTGAGCCTCTGGTGAAGAGCCGAATATTCTAAAATTACCATAGTCAAAATAGAATAAGTAGGGACTAGGATTAATTGCTCTTAATTCACGATAAACATTAAAATCGTCACCTTGAAAATCTTGAGAGAATTTACGAGATAAAACTATTTGAAATACATCACCACGACGACAATGTTCTTTCCCTTTTTCAACAAGATTTTTAAAATCATCATCACTCATCTCTGATGTTTCATTACCAGTAGTGTTAAAGCTATATTGGGCAACATCTTTATGTTTAATTACGCTTAGTAATTCACTCATTTTAGTTTTATTACCTTCATATAAGTGTTCAAAGACGTGAAGTTGATTATGATAATGATCAAACACCATTACATTTTGAAAAACTTGATAATGAGCAAGAGGTATGTTGTTTTCGCTTTCGCGAAAGCGAAATTCTAAAGACTCAAATAATTGTACAGCATCATATCCTAAGTATCCAAAGAGTCCATGATTAGGAAATGGGAGTTCAGAATTGGTGTGTGAGAAGGAATCCTTAAATTGAGTAAGTCCAGCAGCGAGATCATAACTTGATTTGAAAGAAGATTGCTCGCTTGAACCATCTGGATATTGACTATCAATGCTTGTGTTTGTAACAGAAAATTGTGCTACAGGATTACAACAAATAAATGAATAACTATTGCTGCGTTCACCATACTCATTACTTTCTAGTAATATACTGCCAGGATATTTATCACGTAATCGCATATATATAGCCACAGGTGTAAGCATATCTGCTAGTATGGATATTTGTGTGGTTTTTGCTTTATGTTTTTGCATTATAAGTTCTAAAAATGGGTAAAATAAAAAAGGTCTGCCGTTAAGCAGACCTTTTTGTTATATAAACATACGGGTGACTTTACGGCTGTTGAGCTGTATTATTCCACCACCAAGTATGATTTGTGTTTCTCATAGAGATTGTAAATGTAAGTAGCATTCTCAAACCTACAAGTATCTAACATTTTTTTAATAACCTTCATCATGTACACCACTTACTGCACGACCTGATGGATCATTCATGTTTTTAAATGCCTCATCCCATTCTAGTGCAACTGGTGTTGAGCATGCTACAGATTTTAAAGAAGGTACACAACTTGCTGCGGTATCACTAGGGAAGTGTTCATTAAATATACTTCTATAATAATATTCTTCTTTACTCTGTGGTGGATTGATCTTAAATTTAAAAGGTGCTGCGGCCATCATATCATCAGTAATAATACCTTCTACAACTTCTTTCAATGTATCAATCCAACTATAGCCTACACCATCACTAAATTGCTCTTTTTGTCTCCATGCAACACTATGAGGTAAGTAATCTTCAAAAGCTTCTCTAAGAATATGTTTTTCCATTTTACCACTACCACACATTTTATCTTGTGGATTAAGTCGCATAGCTACATCCATGAATTCTTTATCAAGAAAAGGTACACGACCTTCAATTCCCCCCCATGCGGCGAGTGATTTATTTGCCCTAAGGTTGTCATAAAGATGAAGTGTATCTAATTTACGAACTGTTTCTTTATGAAACTCTTCTGCATTAGGTGCTTTGTGGAAGTATAAATATCCACCAAAAATTTCATCACTTCCTTCTCCAGAAAGTACCATCTTAATTCCCATTGATTTAATTACTCGAGCAAGTAAATACATAGGTGTAGATGCTCTTATCGTAGTAACATCATAGGTTTCTAGAAAGTAAACTACATCTTTAATAGCGTCTAGCCCTTCTTGAATGGTAAAGTTCACACTATGGTGTACAGTCCCTATGTGATCTGCAACTGTCTGTGCAGCGGCTAGATCGGGTGATCCTTCTAATCCTATAGCAAAGGAATGGAGTTGTGGCCACCATGCGTCGCTGCTATCGCCGCTCTCTACACGTTTTGCTGCATATTTTTTTGCGACTGCACTGACTATAGAGCTGTCTAATCCGCCTGAAAGTAATACACCGTAAGGGACGTCGCTCATTAAGTGTCTGTGAACAGAATCTTCCATTGCCTTTTTCAACTCAGCGACAGAGCTTGTATTGTCCTTAACAGCATCATAATCTTTCCATTCTCTATCGTACCACTTAACAAATTCACCTGTCTCACTGTAGTAATAATGTCCTGGTGGGAATGGAGCAATCTCGTTGCAAGTTCCTTCTAGGGCTTTAAGTTCGCTTGCTACATAAAACTGTCCTAACTCGTCATAACCGTAATACAGCGGTATGATTCCTTGATGATCTCTTGCGCATAAGAAAACATCTTTTTCACTGTCGTACAATGCAAATCCGTACATCCCGGTAAGGTCGTCCATGAAGTCAACGCCCTTATCTTGATATAAAGCAAGGATAACCTCGCAGTCAGATTTTGTTTTAAATTGATAATCTTTGTATTGATCACGTAAACTTTGATGGTTGTATATCTCACCGTTTACTGCAAGAACAATTTTACCGTCTGGACTATATAATGGTTGACCACCAGATTGAGGATCTACAATTGTTAATCGCTCATGAGCAAGTATTGCATTACTGCCACAAAAAATACCTGACCAATCTGGTCCTCGATGTCTTAATTTTTTTGATAATTCTAATATTTTTTCTCTTTGGTCTTGGCTGTCTTTTTTCAGCTGAAACATCCCTACTATTCCACACATAACTAATTTGTTTAAATGAAAAAAGGTCTACCGTTAAGTAGACCTTTTGAATTTTTTAAAATACCAGAGACTACCTTACGTGAGTAAAGGATTATTATTAAATCTGATATTATTATTTTTTATCATAACTTTGTAAATGTAAATAAATTCTTTTAAGAAACAAATTTATATTTCTAAATATGTCTTCTACGATTTACATATACGTTGTTAATGACTTACTGTTGGTTTAATTACTTCGGGCATTTTAGAAGCAAATTTTCTCCAACGCGGAATAGAAACACCTTGTATATATCCTTGATTAGGATGCAGTTTTGCATAGTCTTGATGGTAATCTTCAGCAATCCAGAATTTTTGAAATGCTTTAACCTCAGCGGCTACTTTATATCCTTCTTTAGTCAAAAGAGTTATTTTATCCTCAATAATTTTCTTTTGTTCATCGTTTTGATAGAATATAATACTGCGATAGGATTTGCCTATATCTGGACCTTGGCCGTTTACCTGTTCAATGTTTTGTGATGCAAAATACACATCAACTAAAGTTTTAAAACTTACAACTTCAGGATTATATATTATTTCATTAGCTTCTGCGTGGTCTGCATGATCTCTATAACTAGGATTATTAGTATTACCACCACTATATCCTGAAATGGCTTCATCAACACCTTTTACGCTTTCATATATTTCTTCTACACACCAGAAACAACCGCTCGCAAAGTAAGCTCTCTCTAGCCCATCTTGAGAAATCACTTCAATTGGTTTGAGGTCGTCTTGACTTGCCTTTTTTTCTTTAGGTGTGTTGCAAGTTGAGGCAATAAATATTAAAATAATTATACTTATCAATTTCATGATCTAATTCTTTAAAGTAAAAGTATGTTTTGGATAAAGTAGTTATATTAAAACCTCGTTAAATAAAAAATCCCTTATCTATGGTTAGATAAGGGATTTCTATATGGTATAATAAGTGATTATAGTTTAGCAAATACTTTTTCCATTGCTTCCACTTGCTCTTCAGCAAGAGCGGCATCTACTAAAATACGTCCAGAATGCTCATCAGTAATAATTTTTTTACGACTAGCAATCTCAACCTGTACTTGTGGTGGGATTGTGAAGTAAGAACCACCAGATGCACCACGCTCGATAGGCACAACAGCAAGGCCGTTACGTACACTAGTTCTTATGCGAGTATAAGCTTTGACTAATCTAGCTTCAACAGTAGTAGCATGATCTTGAGACATTTTCATAAGAGCTTGCTCTTCTTTCTCAGTCTCTTTTAGAATTTCTTCTAATTCGGCTTTTTTATGCTTAAGATGTTCTGCACGATGTGACATACGATCTTTACTAGCATTCACAACTTCATTTTGTTGCTCTATTTGAGCTTTAAATTCACGAATGTGTTTTTCTGCAAGTTCCATTTCTAGTTCTTGAAATTCAATTTCTTTAGAAAGAGAGTTGAATTCACGATTGTTACGCACATTCTTTTGTTGTTCTGTATACTTTTTGATAAGAGACTTAGATTCTTCAATTCTATTTTTCTTATCCTTGATAGATTCGTTAAGCTCTTCAAGTTTAGCGCTAAGCTTAACCACACGTGTGTTTAATCCTTCCACCTCATCTTCTAGATCTTTTACCTCAAGAGGTAATTCACCGCGCACATTGCGAATCTCATCTATTCTGGAATCGATTAATTGTAGATTGTAAAGCTCTCTAAGCTTATCTTCTACAGTAGCTTCAGTCTTTTTTGCCATCTGTTTAATAATAGTTTACAGGGTTTGTTTGCGCATCTGCACAAAAGGATTGCAAAATTACTAAATTTTTTGCTAAGATATTCGTGTAAAAGGTTTTTTGTAAACTGTTCACTTTCATAATGTCCCACATCGCATAAGAGAATGGCCTCACCTTGAAAAAAGTCATGGTATTTTAAATCTGCCGTAATGTAAGCATCTGCACCAGATTGTATAGCATTTTTAATGCCGAATGCTCCTGAACCACCTAATAATGCTACATTTTTTATTTTTTTATTTTTTGAGTTAGAGTGCTTTACAATCCCTGTATTGAAAGTGTTTTTTGTGTTTCTCAAATCTTTAGCACTCATCTCTTCTTTAAATTCTCCTATTGCACCCATCCCTATATGGTCATATTGATTGTTTAAAGTGGATAATTCATAAGCAACTTCTTCATAAGGATGACTTTTAAATAGGGTTTTAAGGATGTTAGACTCTAAATGCGGTAGGAATGTCACAGACAGCAATTTTTCTTCAATCGTAGAGCGTTTTCCTTTTTCTCCAATCTTTGGGTCGCTATCCTCATTACCTAAAAAAGTACCTGTTCCATTCAGACTATAACTAGATTCTTCATAATTACCTAGGTGGCCAGCACCTGCTTTGAAGAGCTCTTCTTTGACTATTTCAAAATTAGCTGGTGGTATATATGTGACCAGTTTCTTGATAATGCCTTTTTGCGGGATTAATGTCCTTATATTTTCTAATCCTAATTGTTGAGCCATACGATAGCTAACACCATATTTTGCATTATCCAGTGCTGTATGAGTAGCATAAATGGCAATGTCATTTTTTATAGCTTTAACTACTGCTCTTTTTACATAATCATCAGGTCTTAAATTTTTAAGGCCACTGAATATAATAGGGTGGAAGGCTACTATTAAATTACAATTTTTAGATATCGCCTCATCGACAACGTTTTCTAAACAGTCTAGAGTAACTAAAACACCTTTTAGTTCTTCTTGAGAATCACCTGTCAATAGACCTGTGTTATCAAAATCTTCAGCATAATGTCTAGGAGCTAATTGTTCAATATAGGATAGGACTTCTTGGATTTTCATAATCACGATTTAAAAAGCTAAAGATAAAATTAACCTACTTTTGAAACATGCAATCGTTAAGAAATTTATTATTTCCGTTTTCAATACTGTATGATGGTATTACTCGAGCTCGTAACTGGGCATTTGACAATGGTTATCTCACTCAAGAAGCTTTTGACATACCTATTATAGTAGTCGGTAATTTGAGTACTGGAGGAACTGGTAAAACACCTATGATAGAATGGTTGATAGAACATTTTAAAGGAAAGCGTATCGCTGTTTTAAGTCGTGGTTATGGACGCGAGACTAATGGGTACATTGAAATAGGAAATCATCATACTGCTGCTCAAGTAGGTGATGAGCCATTGCAGATTAAATTAAAGTATGGTGATGCCATTGTAAGTGCAGTATGTGAGAAAAGAGTGGATGGTATCAAAGAGTTACTAAAAAATCACTCTATAGATATTATATTATTGGATGATGCTTTCCAACATAGATATGTGAAGGCGAGTCATTATATTTTACTCACTAGTTATGAGAAGCTTTATTCAAACGATTATTTATTGCCAGCAGGCAATTTAAGAGAGTCTAGAAAAGGAGCAAATCGCGCTCATACGATTGTAGTTACTAAGTGCCCAGATCATCTTTCTCAAGTAGAAAAGGATTCTATGACACAACAGCTTAAACCGTTGATGGGCCAGAAGGTTTATTTTTCTACTATTGAATATGGTGAAAGGATTTGCCAATCTAGTGAATCCATTTTGTTAGATGAATTGAAACTTGATAAGATTACGGCGGTTACTGGTATAGCAAAACCAGCACCTTTCATAAATTTCTTAAAGAAACAATTTGACGTTAAGCATCTGGAATATGGTGATCATCACCGCTTTCGCGAAAGCGAAATTGACAACATTGCTGCTCAAGATATCGTGATTACGACCGAGAAAGATTATATTAGATTGTCGCCGTGGGATCTACCAAAAGTATATTATTTACCTATGAAGATAAAGTTTCTAGCGAAGAGCCCAGTTTATAGCACTTGAT
Source organism: Nonlabens ulvanivorans (assembly GCF_000755285.1). GTDB lineage: Bacteria > Bacteroidota > Bacteroidia > Flavobacteriales > Flavobacteriaceae > Nonlabens > Nonlabens ulvanivorans_A. The sequence continues at coordinate 175,441 of NZ_BBMK01000003.1, forward strand.
AATTAGTAAATGCTTTTTGAATTTTTTCAAAAAACTCATCCATTTTAAAAGGTTTAGGGATAATGTCATCAAAACCTATTTGATACAGTTCTTTCTCTGAATCATTTAAAGTGACAGCAGTTAAAGCGATAATAGGAATTTCTCTATTGAGTTTACGTATTTCAGTAGTTGCTTTTTTACCGTCCATTACAGGCATATGTATATCCATTAAGATAAGATCATATTCTGTCTCTTGAACCTTTTGTAATGCCTCTGCACCATGATTTGCAACATCGCAATTAAAATTCTTTCCTTCAAGAATTTTACGGGTAATCATCTGGTTGATCTTATTATCTTCTACAACTAGAATTCTTTTTTCTAAGTGTTCCCCAGGAGCGAGAGGTTTTTCACTTAAAACCTCATTGATAGAAGTAGTCTTAACTGGCACTACAACTTCTGAAGGTTCAGATGGGAAAACTATTTCTTTGTCAGCTAACTTCTGAGGTTTTGAGATGGATTTTATAGGTTGATAGTCATCATAAAATTTATTAGAATCTGGTAAATCAAACCATATATCAAATGAAAAGATACTACCACGACCTAATTTACTATCTAATTTAATGTCGCTTTGCATTAATTCGACTAGATTTTTTACAATAGCCAGTCCTAAACCAGTCCCTCCATATTCTCTTGTGGTGCTAGATTCTTCTTGTGCAAAATTTTCAAAAATGGCAACTTGTTTCTCGTCGGATATCCCTTTACCATTATCTTCTACTTCAAATCTGATAAGACAACGATCATCAACTTGTTTTACACGATTTGCTCTGATCCAAATATTTCCGTTTTGAGTGAATTTTATAGCGTTACCTATAAGGTTAATTAATATCTGAGTGATCTTTACTGGGTCACCATTGATACGACTAGGGATAGCATCATCAAATTCTAACTGAAGTTGATTGTTACGATCTTTAGATTGACTTTCTAATGATGTTGTAAGGTCTTGAATGCGTTTTTTAAGGCTAAAAGGGATAGACTCTAGTTCTACTTTGTTGGCTTCTAATTTGTTAAAGTTAAGTATGTTGTCGATTAAGGACAACAGGTATTCACCCGAGGATTGTAATGTTTCAAGGTGTTCTTTCTGATCTGACCTAGGTGTGTTTTCTAGTAACAAGTGTGTTAAACCTGTAACTGCATACATAGGTGTTCTAAGTTCATGAGTGATCGTTGATAGAAAGTCTGCTTTAATTTTAGCAGCATCTTGTGCTCTATCACGTTCTTCTATTAATGACTTATTCTTTACAATCAATGTCTTATTTGCACGTAGCCTGAACTTATTGTTCTTAAAAAGAGACATGGTTAATAATGAAAGTAAGGTCAGTAGTACAAAAAATAAAATATTTGTATAATCGTGTCTGTCTAGATCTTTTTGTTTTTTTGCAAGCTCAACTTTTAGGTTTTCGTTCTCTTTATTTCTAATTGCTAGTGCATTACCGCTATCACCATCTTTCCCAATGGATTCTTTAAGTTCAATATAGCGATCCATGTATTCCAGACCTTTTTGATAGTCACCTTGTGCGCGAGCGATTGAGGATTTAAGACTGTAGGTTTCTAGTTCAGTCGTTATGAAGCCATAATTTTTACTAATTCTTAGAGCCTCATTAGTTGCTGCATTTGCTTCATCTAATTCTTGTTTTTCAAAATAGGCTTTTGCAAGTCCAAGTGTTGCTTGTGATTCATAGAAGTGTAACTGTTGTTTTTGAAGCAATGGAATTACGTTTCTAAAACCATTTACGGTTTCGTATAAGTTTTTAGTCTCGAGATTGAGTTGAGCTTTTAAAAATAATTGTAACGCCTTTAACTCTTGATTTGAAGAGTTTTGCATTAATATTTTTGCGCTATTAAGTGTTTGATCTGCATCAATAAACTTTTTGTTTTTAATGAAGAGATCTGATTTTAATAAGTAGAGTCTTATCTGACTATCTGATTTATCTGGAATAAGTTGCTCAATGTCAGATAACTTAAGTTCTGCAAGATCTAATTGATTACAAATTAAAAAATACTCTGCTTGTACTAATTGAGTACTAGCAAATAATGAAGAGTCTTTTGCTATTTCTATAGCGCTAGATACAATGTTTTGAGCTTTATCGTAGTCTGTAGTTTGAAGAGCTAGACGTGCCTTTTCAAGCATCGCTTCAACTGCAATCTGTTGACTGTTAATAGATAAAACGGTGTCATCATCGCTTTGAGCGAGGCATAGTCCACCCAATAAAAGGGTGAATAATAGTAGTATTTTATTAATTGGAGAGATAAAGTACTTATTAGTAAACAAACAAATATAGAATTACGCTGGTTAAAAGCCTTAAAAGTTGTCAATTTAGCTACTTAACAGTGTATTTCGTCGATGTTTTAATTGCTGTGAAGCGTGACCTGTTAACATAGGTAATAAAAACTACCTAATATTGAACTTATGAAGAAGAATATGATAAGAAAAATGACTTATATAAGGCTAGCCTATTTTAATAACCAGGTCTTTTAGTCGGTTACTATAACCACTTTCATTATCATACCAGCCTATAACTTTGATAAGTTTACCTATTACTGAGGTCATTTGAGAATCAAAAATACATGAGTACGGACTACCAGAGATATCAATAGAAACTAAAGGGACATCAGTATACGAGAAGGTACTAGGATTAGCTTTTGCAAAAGCAAAAAAAGCATTGTTAACTTCATCAATGCTCGTGTCTCTCTTAACATTAATAGTCATGTCTGTAAGGCTGCCATTAGGAACTGGGACACGAATACCACATCCTCCTATTACGTCACTAAGGTGAGGGAATATTTTAGTAAGCGCTTTTGCCGCTCCAGTTGTTGTAGGTACGATGGATTGCCCAGCTGCTCTAGCACGTCTTAAATCATTATGCGGTTGGTCATGTAGACTTTGGTCAGACGTGTAACTATGTACCGTTGTAATGTAAGCTTGTTCAACTCCACATAACTCGTCTAAAACTTTAATAAATGGAGCTGCATTGTTAGTTGTGCAACTTGCATTAGATAATATTACATCATCTTCATTTATTATATGGTCATTAACACCTAGTACCACTGTTTTTATATCATCATCTACTGGTGGAGCACTTAGAATCACTTTTCTTGCACCAGCATCACGATGCTTTTGTAGTTGCGCTAGCGTTTTAAATTTACCTGTAGATTCTATCACGACATCAACACCTGTCCAGTTAAGATCTTCTAAATTTTTATAATGTGTAAATAATATCGGTTTATCGTTGATAACTATTGAGTCCTCTGTATAGGTAACCTCGTGTGATAATGTCCCGTGTATGGAATCATACTTTAATAGATGTGACATGATACGAGTAGAAGCAAGGTCATTAATAGCAACAACGTCAATATGATCCTGATCTAAAACCGTTCTTAAAAATGTACGACCGATGCGACCAAATCCGTTAATAGCTACTTTAATTTTTACCATGTGTCGTGCAGATTGGTCTTGATGTTGCGTTGCGTGTTGTTCAAATAATTATCTAATATAAAGCCTATTCCCATGCCTATTAAAAACCCAAATATGATGCTTATGTTTGTTATTAATGGAATTAATAATCCTGCGAAACATCCTATAGTGGTATACTGATATGAATCTTTAATCCTTAGCATATTTTGCATAAAAAGAAGAGTAGATTTCAAACTCTCTTTAATAACTTTCCTATCGATATTAGAGTCGTTGATGCGACACAACTGTACTTCTAGTTCTTGGTTAAGAATGTCTAATTCGTTTTGATTTAAATCTAAATTCTGAACTTCTATAAGAAGTTCATTCCATTTATCAAGTAATTTTAATGACTTACGATCAGTAGTTAATACTCGATAAGAGTTTATAGTCAGTTGCGCTTCTTCTAGGCTCATCATCAATATAGTTTGATATATTAGTGCAAGTTGAATAGAATAAGTTACTTATTCTGATATTGAAATTTAAAAAAGATTATAAGATGTGTTTATGTGCTTTATAAGAACTTCTAACTAGAGCACCACTTTCCACATGGCGGAAACCCATCTCTAAGCCTATCGTTTCATATTTCTTAAATTGCTCTGGCGTTATAAACTCTTTTACCGGCAGGTGTTTTTTAGAAGGTTGTAGATACTGACCTATAGTCACTACATCTACATTATTATCGCGCAAATCTTTCATTACTTGAATTACTTCTTCTTCACGTTCACCTAGACCCAGCATAATACCAGATTTTGTTCTATTAATACCTTGCTCTTTTAAATAACGTAGTACTTCTAGACTGGTGTCATATTTTGCTTGGATACGTACCTCGCGAGTTAAACGACGTACCGTTTCCATGTTATGAGAAACAACCTCTGGATTAGCCTCTACAATGCGATCAATGTTGCGTTTATTACCTTGGAAATCTGGTATTAAAGTCTCTAGAGTTGTTTCTGGATTCATGCGGCGTATCGCCGCCACGGTTTCCTTCCATATAATAGAACCCATGTCTTTTAAATCGTCACGATCTACACTGGTTACAACGGCGTGTTTAATACCCATTAATTTAATAGATCGTGCAACTTTCTCTGGTTCTGCCCAATCAATATCATCTGGTCGGCCGGTTTTTACACCACAGAAACCACATGATCTTGTACACGTGTTACCCAATATCATAAAAGTAGCAGTACCTTCAGTCCAGCATTCACCCATGTTAGGGCAACTACCTGAAGTACATATGGTATGTAAATCATATTTATCAACCAAGCCACGTAGTTCTTTATATTTCTTCCCTACAGGAAGTTTAACGCGCAACCATTTAGGCTTCCCTTTTGCAGGTGGTGCGATGGATTCTTTTACTGTATTCATACTACAAAGTTAGGTATAAAGCTTTTGTGAGAAGTATTGTAGTCGTTAAAAATCTGTCAAACTGACTATTTCCATCGTTTTGGTTGTTTTCCTGTGTTGGTAAAGAAAAGTCCTAGTTGTGTAAAGACTAGAAGTACTTCTAGAAATGGTACAAATGGTATAATATCGCTTTCGCGAAAGCGAGATAAACCTTTCCCCCCACAGCTAGCCAGACAATTAAATATCTTAAAAGGACTAATCCTAAGATGTACATCCAATTAATTCCAATTATAAAGCCTACAATAGAAGCTATAAAGAAGCCAATTTGAGAAAAGAAATAAAGGCTAATAAGAATTTATGTTTGCTTTATAATGAGAAGCTGTATTGATATGACGGCGTTTTTGAGTCCACCATGTTGACCATGTATTTTTAGGGGGGGTGCTTACAGTAAACGCATCTGGTTCGATAATTACTGCCGTATTATCTCTAGTAGCTGCTTGATTAACAAATAAATCATCATCACCACCCAGCACCTTCATATGATCTATAAAACCGCTCACGTCATAAAATTGCTTTGATGTATAGGCTAGGTTGCGACCTACTCCCATATATGGATTGCCGTGCAATGCATAACTCATATATTGTATAGCAGTTAGGCCAGTTTCGTATCTAATTAGAGCATTAAGAATTGAATACTTCTTTTTCTCATAAGCACCATAGCCCAAAATAATACTTTTATTCTCTGTAAAACCATCTGCCATTATTTGTAACCAGCTTTGACTAGACGGTTTACAATCTGCATCAATAAAAATAAGCTTCTCGTTAACAGCTTTTTTGATGCCTAAGGTGAGCGCATACTTTTTATTTCCCCAGAAGCTTTCATTATTAACGACATCGACCTTTTTAATTCTATGATCTAATTCTTGAAATTGTTCTATAACCTCAAGAGTGTCGTCAATTGAAGCATCATTAATGAGTATAATTTCAAAGCTAGGATGATTTTGTTGTAGGAGTAAGGGTACTAATACTTTAAGATTATCTTGTTCATTTTTTGAGCATACAATCACAGATACTGCATCTTGCGATGTTGTATTTTGAGGTGATTTATAAAAACCAACTCGAGCCAAAAAGAAATAATAAACTATATTGATAAGCACAAATCCAGCTAGGACTATGAACGCTATGCCTATTTCCATCTTCTAATTAAGATTCTAAAGATGGATTTTTACAATCTTGCTCTTCTGGTAATTTACCGCACATACCGCAAGCTTCACCATCCTTATTGAGAAATGGACTTTGACTAGCACAAGTACCTGCAAATTTCCCGTCTTTTTTTGCCCAGATTTTGATAGCTATTCCTGCAACTGCAAGAGCTAATATACCTATAGTAATAAAGAGTAATTCCATAGTGCAAATTTAAGAATAATAAGTGATGTATTCTTAATTCTGGATTAAATTCACTTCTGTATCAATGGTAATTCCATATCTATTATGAACCATTGATTGGATCTCTTTTGCGAGAGCAATAATTTCTTGTCCAGTAGCGTTGCCATGGTTTACAAGAACTAGCGCTTGTTTATCATGCACACCAGCATCACCACGTCGTTGACCTTTAAAACCACATTGATCTATAAGCAGCCGGCAGGTACTTTTACTTGCTTTTCATTTACTGGGTAATGCGGTATAGATGGATGCATTCTTATAAGGTCTTCATAATAACTTTTTCAATAATAGGATTTTTGAAAACTACCGCTATTACCTATCACTTTTGGGTCAGGTAATTTGCTGCTTCTTATATTAATTACAGCTTGTGCAACAGATTGTATGGATGGCTCTATTTGAAGGTTCTCTAATTCATCTAGGATTGCACCATAACTAGTTTTGAGCTGGTAATCATTTGTCTTTAATATGTCTATCAGCTTAAACGTTACAGAAGTAATTACATATTTACCTAATTCTTCATTCTTAAAAATTGAATCTCTGTAACCAAATTTACAATCTTCTAAATGGAGTGTTTTTACATCACCTGTTTTAATATTTATAACGTTGCATGAAACAAAAGTATCCTTTAATTCCACGCCATATGCACCTATATTTTGAATAGGAGAGGTGCCTACATTACCAGGTATGAGAGCCATGTTCTCAATTCCAGCCCAATTATTTTCAATGCAAAAAATGACAAAGTCGTGCCAATTTTCTCCTGCCATTGCTGTTACATATACATGTTGATTCTCTTGCTTTAAAAGGTCAATACCTTTGATGTTTACATGTACAACAGGTCTCTCAATATTATTAAGTAATAACATATTGCTGCCACCACCTAGAAGAAATACTTCCTCGTTGTGATAATAAGCAAGAGCTTCTCTAAGTTGCTGTATAGTAGATACAGATGTATATGCTTTTGCAAAAGCAGATATTCCAAAGGTGTTATGCTCCTTAAGAGAGAAGTGTGATTTTATTTCAATCACGCGTTATATGCTTTAAGAGCTTCTGCTAAGATTTGAACTGCTTTTATTAAAGATTCTTTTTCAAGAACGTAAGCTATTCTGATTTGATTTTTACCTACTCCAGGAGTGCTATAAAAGCCAGCTGCTGGAGCCACCATTATAGTTTCTTTATCTAATTGAAAAGATTCTAGCATCCACTGGGCAAAAGCATCTGTGTCATCTACTGGTAATTGAGCGACACAATAAAATGCGCCACCTGGATTTGCAACCTCGACACCTGGTATGTTTTTAAGGCCTGCTATAAGAATATCTCTGCGTTCTATGTATTCTCCAATAACTTCATTAAAGTAAGCTTGTGGGGGTATCTAGTGCAGCTTCGGCAGCAATTTGAGCAAATGTTGGAGGACTTAATCTAGCTTGAGCAAATTTCATTGCGGTAGCCATGACTTCTTTGTTTTTAGAAACCATACATCCTATACGAGCACCACACATACTATACCTTTTAGATACAGAATCTATCATGATGGCATGTTGTTCTAAACCTGGTATATTCATTACTGACAAGTGCTCACGACCATCATATGCAAACTCACGATAAACTTCATCTGCCACAAGGAATAAATCATGTTTTTTTACCAGCGCTGCTAGTTGATTCATTTCTTCTTGTGTATATAGATATCCTGTTGGATTACCAGGATTACAAATTAAAATTGCTTTAGTTTTATCAGTGATGAGCTCTTCAAAATCACTTATAGAAGGTAATGCAAAATTATTTTCAATTTTTGTAGGTATCGGTCTAACGGTAACTCCACTTGCTGTTGCAAAACCATTATAGTTTGCATAAAATGGTTCTGGTATGATTACCTCATCACCATAATCACATATGCTACCCATCGTGAACAGTAATGCTTCACTACCACCTGTAGATACAATCACGTCATCTATAGTTAATCCCATTTCTATTTTATTATAATGGGCAACTAATTTTGTGCGATACGACTCATTTCCAGCACTATGACTATATGCTAGGATTTCCATGTCAGTGTCTTTAACCGCTTGTATAGCTTGACTAGGTGTTTTAATATCGGGTTGACCTATGTTCAAAGGATAGATGTGAATTCCTCTTTTTTTTGCTGCTTCTGCAAATGGAACTAGTTTTCTAACCGGTGATGATGGCATTATGGCACCCTTATGAGATATTGCTGGCATGAATTTCTATTTTGTTTTGCAAATGTAATACGACTAAGCTCTATATAAAAGTGATTATGATTTCCTTATATTTATGTTTTATGAAAAATTATTTATTTGTTCTGTTTCTAGTATTCTTTGGCTACCATATTAACGCGCAAGAAAACTCAGGATTTATTTTAAATAATGATGTAAAAAAAGAAATTATACCTTTTGAGCTTGCATCCAATCTAATCATATTAAAAGTGAATTTAAATGGTATTCCTTTAAAAATGATGTTAGATACAGGTTCTTCAAAAAACTTGATTTTCGATTTTAAGGATGTAGATTCTTTATCTCTTAAAAAAGGTGAAGTAATGAAGTTGTCTGGATATGGTAATGATCAACTGTTTGATGCGTATTACAGCCCATCAAATATATTAGAGGCATCAGAAAATCTTATAAATTATGATGCTGATATTTTAATAATGGATAATGATCTTTTTAATTTAAGATCAAAATTGGGAGTAGAAGTTAATGGTATACTAGGTCTGGATTTCTTTAAAAATAATTATGTTGAACTGGACTATGAAAAAGAAATTATTACAGTCTATGCAAAAAATGAAAATCTACCTAATAGAATAACAAATAGGAGTTCTTATCCTATTAAAATTGTAAAGGGAAAGCCCTATACCAAGGCTCGAGTGAAAATAGCAAATCGTTATCTTCCGGTTAATCTCTTAATAGATACTGGGAATAGTGAAGCATTATGGCTGTCTGATATAGAGCTAGATAGTTATGCTCCTAATATTAAGAAGTTTGAAGACTATCTGGGTTATTCAATGAGTGGAACGATTACCGGAGATAGAACAAAGTCAAATGAATTGATCGTTTTTGATAAGAAGTTTCAAAAAATCACAACATCAATACCACACTTTAATACAGATTTAGATTTTGAAACCGATAATAAATTGATTAATCAAGGATCAATCGGTGGTGAAGTACTAAGAAGATTAAACATTGTATTTGATTATTCATCAAGGCTCATTTTTATTAGTAAAAAAGAAAATTTTAATGAAGGATTTTATTACAATATGGCTGGTATAGAGTTAATTGAAGGTGAAAAAGAATTGTTTGTTTATGATAATAAAGTAGATAACAAAGAGAGTCGTAGCATTGTCATTATAGAATCCTCTAAAATTGTAAACTATGTCTACTTACCTAAAATACTGATAGATTACATCAGGCCCAACTCACCTGCAGATAATGCAGGACTCAAAGTAGGTGATGTTATTGATAAAGTAAATGGAATTAGTAGAGAAGATTTGGGGCTTAATAATATCGCCTATCTCTTTTTTAAAGATCCCTATTCAAATATAAAACTAACTGTAAAAAGAGGAGAGTCAATTTTAAAATTTAAGATTAAGTTGATTCCATTAATAGAATAATTTTACATCTTCATTTTTTCTTCCTCATCCTTGTTGTCTGCACTCGCAGGTAGCACTTCTCCAATTAAATTTAAAGGGATGAGTTTCTCTTTAGTATTTGTATTTGCCGTAATAGTTTTAACGATTGGCCCTACTTTTTCCGTATCATACTTCACTTTAATTTCACCTTTTTCTCCAGGTGCTATAGGCTCCTCAGGTTGTGCTACTATATCACAATTACATGCAGAATAGATGTTATAGATTTTTAATGGGTGTTCACCAGTGTTAGTAAAGGTAAAAGTACGCACGCCATTACTGCCTTTTTCTATCTTGCCGTAGTCAATTGTAGTTTCTACAAATTTCACAGTAGTTGTTTTGTCAAGTGTAGACTCATCTTGTGCATTTATGAATTGCCCAAAACAGATTGTTATTAATAAAAGGAAGATATTTTTCATTTTCGTATTTCTTTATCGTGAATAAAAGTAATTATTACTACTTAAAGCTTCTGTTAATGATGTGTATAATTTAAGTAAATAGTACTTTTGTCGATGAAATTTCAAAAACTAAGCCAAAAATGTCCTTAGCAGCAAAATATGATTCAAAAGCCACAGAAGACAAGTGGTATCAGTACTGGATGGAGAATGATTTTTTTAAATCAATTCCAGATGAGCGTGAAAGCTATACGATTGTCATTCCACCACCTAATGTTACAGGTGTGCTGCATATGGGGGGGCATATGCTTAATAATACAATTCAAGATGTTCTTATAAGAAGAGCACGTTTAAAAGGTTACAATGCATGTTGGGTTCCAGGTACAGATCATGCATCGATAGCAACTGAGGCAAAAGTCGTTAAGAAACTTAAAGAGCAAGGCATTGATAAGAATGACTTAACGAGAGAAGAGTTTCTTACACATGCTTGGGATTGGACAGATGAGTATGGCGGTATTATCCTAGAACAACTTAAGAAATTAGGAGCTAGTTGTGATTGGTCTCGTACAAAATTTACGCTTGATGACGACATGTCAGCTTCAGTAATCAAAGTATTTGTAGACTTATACAATAAGGACATGATTTATCGCGGTTTCCGTATGGTAAATTGGGATCCTGAAGCCCAGACTACTCTTAGTGATGAAGAGGTTATTTATGAAGAACGTAATGGTCATTTATACCATTTAAAATATCAAATTAAAGGAAGTAATGATTTCATTTCAATTGCAACCACGCGTCCTGAAACAATTCTAGGCGACACGGCTATTTGTGTGCATCCAGATGATGAACGCTACACAAGCCTTATAGGTAAAACAGTTCTTGTACCGATTGTAAATCGTGAGATACCTATCATCGCAGATGAGTATGTGGATATGGAGTTTGGAACTGGTGCACTTAAGATTACACCTGCACACGATGAGAATGATAAGAAAATAGGTGAGACTCACAACTTAGAAGTAATAGATATATTCAATGCAGACGCTACTTTAAATAGCTATGGACTGCATTATGAAGGCAAAGACCGATTTGTTGTACGTAAAGAAATATCTAACGAGCTCGAGGAAAAAGGTTTCTTAATTAATAAAGAAAACCACAGCCATAAAGTAGGAACCAGTGAACGTACTGGTGCTGTTATCGAGCCACGATTGAGCGATCAATGGTTTTTGAAAATGGAAGACCTTGCTCAACCTGCTATAAAGGCAGTGCGCGAGGACATAGTAGAATTATTACCTTCTAAATTCAAGAGTACTTATTTCCACTGGATGGAGAATGTACGCGACTGGAATATTTCACGTCAATTAATGTGGGGGGGACAACGCATCCCAGCTTATTTCTATGGTGACGGTAAAGAAGATTTTGTTGTTGCAAATAATATAGAGGATGCTGTTACGCTTTCGCGAAAGCGAACTAATAACGAGAACTTACAAGCGACAGATTTACGTCAAGAAAATGATGTTTTAGATACATGGTTTTCAAGTTGGTTATGGCCTATAAGCGTATTTAATGGTGTGCTTGAGCCAGATAATGAAGAGATTAATTATTATTATCCAACCAGAGATTTAGTAACGGGTCCAGATATATTATTCTTTTGGGTAGCACGTATGATTGTTGCTGGATATGAATTAAGGGATGAAAAGCCGTTTGATAAAGTTTATTTAACGGGTCTAGTGCGTGATAAGCAACGTCGCAAAATGTCTAAGTCGTTAGGAAACTCACCTGATGCTTTAGGATTGATAGAGCAATATGGTGCTGACGGTGTGAGAGTAGGACTTTTATTGAGTGCTGCTGCTGGTAATGATATTATGTTTGATGAAGATTTATGCCAGCAAGGTAAGAGCTTTGTTAATAAAATGTGGAATGCTTATAGATTAATAGATGGTTGGGAAGTAGATAATACTTTAACTCAACCTGCATATGCTCTACAAGGATTAAACTGGTATAAGTCTAGGTTTGCACAAGTCTTAAATGAGGTTGAAGATCATTATTCAAAGTATAGGATAAGCGATGTGCTCATGACTAGCTACAAGTTAATATATGATGATTTTTGTGGCTGGCTTCTTGAAATTATAAAACCAGAATATCAAAAGCCTATCGATCCTAAAACACTCGCTGAGGTGATTGCTCTTTTTGAAGATAATTTAAGGTTAATGCATCCATTCACACCATTTATTACTGAAGAGTTGTGGCAAGCGATTGCGACTAGAGATGTCAAAGATGCGTTATGTATCAATACATGGCCAGTTGCTTGTGAAATGAACACAAAACTGCTTAACGATTTTGATCTAATTCAAGATGTTATTTCGGGAATACGAACTGTCCGTAAAGAAAAGCAAATCGCATTTAAGAACGAGATTTCTTTAAGTGCCATTAATAATGAGCAGTTATCTAGTGAGTACGATAGTCTTATTATGAAAATGGGTAACGTCACTCAAATAGACATTGTTACAGAACAAGTAAGTGGTGCAGCTAGTTATCGTGTGAAATCAAATGAATATTTTATACCACTAGAAGGAAATATAGATGTCGCTGCAGAAATTGAAAAACTAACTGGAGAACTTAAGAGAGCTCAAGGTTTTCTGGTAGGTGTTCAAAAAAAGCTAGGTAATGAACGCTTTGTTAATAACGCTGCGGTTGAAATAGTAGATAAAGAAAAACAGAAAGAAGCAGATACTCTTGCAAAAATAGAAACAATAGAAGCAAGTATGAAGGCTTTAAAAGGGTAAGCGCAAACAGCTTTTATAAGATTTTAAAACGACCTTTAAATAAAGGTCGTTTTTTATATTTATGATTTTTAGTATAAAATAATAGAATTAGAAATAATGACAATATTGATATTAGGCATAAGCTCATTTATAGAACATCCGTTAGTGATTCTATTATTGGCAGTATTAATCCTTATTGGACTGGTAAAAGCAGCCATATGGCTTATGAGATATCTTTTAAAGCCAGTTGAAAAGAAGGGGAAGGGCAACTAGATAATTACCACGGCTCAGGATACAAATCTTCAATGATTTTTATGTATCTCTTTTTAGCTTCTTCTTTAGTAATTTGTTGAACTTGTATAATGGCATTCATTTTAAATGCGCTACGCAAATCGTTAGTTTCAAAACTACGATTGTTGACAAAAGGTTCATCAATAGCTCTTTTGTAATAAGCATACAAATGCAATTGAAGCTCTAGCGGAACTAATGATTGTTCTTCTTTACTAGCTTTTTCAAATGCTGCTTGAAACTTTTTATCGAGTTCTTCTTTAGTCATTAAAATTGTGCTAACACGGTAACACCACCTTTTACCTTTTGGTTAAGTTCTACGTTTACAGGAGTGCCTATAGGTAAATAAACATCTACTCTTGAACCAAATTTAATGAATCCGCTTTCACTTCCTTGTGCTACGTTATCATTTTCTACTGCATAATTTACAATACGTTTAGCTAGAGCACCTGCTATCTGACGATGCATTACTTGTTGACCGTTACTGTGATCAACAACTACGGTTGTACGTTCATTTTCTTCGCTAGCCTTAGGGTGCCATGCAACAAGATATTTTCCAGGATGGTATTTACTGTAACTCACTTTACCACCTATCGGGTATCTAGTTACATGTACATTAATTGGTGACATGAAGACAGATATCATTAAACGCTCACCTTTAAAATATTCATTTTCCTGAACTTTTTCAATCACTACAACCTTTCCATCTACAGGAGAAACTATTGTTTTATCATCAAGTATGGTTGCTCTTTTCGGGTTTCTAAAAAACTGTAAGATGATGATTAAGAATACTAATCCTAGTGCAATTAAGATGTACGATAGCCAGTTGGGCATGTCAATTTGTGTCGCGATAGCAGTAAGTATACCAGCAACGGCTATTCCGATTAATATAGAGACGGTTCCTTCTTTATGAAACATAGTTGAGTATTGTAAAAAATAAATAAGCAAATGGTGCTGCAAATATAATACTGTCCATCCTATCAAAGATACCACCATGACCAGGCATTATACTTCCGCTATCTTTAACGGCAGCTTGTCGTTTTATCTTAGATTGGATTAAATCCCCGATTGTACCAAAAAAAGCCACTATAAAAGCTAATATAATCCATTGCCATAAGCCATAAACGCCAACGTAATAGTGCAATGCGACTCCAGCAAGAAGCGCCATTAATAATCCTCCTAAAAACCCTTCAATGGTTTTCTTTGGAGAAATTCGCTCTAGTAATTTGTGTTTACCAAAATTTTGCCCGTTATGTAAGCAAAACTATCATTAACCCATATGATACTGAAAATACCAATCAGTAATTCTGGTTTGTATTCTTCTACAACATCTGGTATCAAAGCTAGGAACAAGCTACTACCTATTAAATAAAGTAGTGCTATAATGTGTTTCTTAGTATTAAATAAGGGAATCCTATTTAATAAAACTAAATCTCTAATCAGGTAAAGGTTTACTAGTAGAGTTGCACATAATAGGCCATATATAGCATAGTTGTAATAAGGTTGATAGTCCGCAGGCCAGTCATACCATACCAGCAGAATGTAGCTGATAGGAAGCATTGGGTAAATCAACCATTGCTTTAAACGTATCATTGGCATTAATTCGATGAGACAAATAAATGCAAAAACACAAAATAGTAGAATAAAAACATCCCTAGAGTATAAGGCGCTCAAAACTACTAATGAGACATACATGATTCCTGAAACGGAACGTACTAATAATTCACGCATCTTATAAATCTTCTAATAATATGAGGTAGACACGTTTGTTAGGGACACCATAATTCATAAGATCTTTTTTCTCTTGAACCTTAGGTTCCTCAAAGTTTTTAAGTGTTGTAATATTAGTAGGTATGTTTGATCCACTGCGATGTTTGATACCTCTTAGTCCTTCACCTATAGATTCAACAATTTGACTTGCTGTAGCTAACACTATCATCGTTTCTGGGAAATCAACAGGTTTCTTTTCCTTTAATTGATTGGATGAAAATAATATTGCTCCATTATCAGAAATAATATACTCACAGGTGGTCAAGAAAAAACTGCAATCCTCATGTATGTCAGAAAACTGTAGATTGAAATCATTAAATCTATTCCTCAGATTATAATCGTTACACAACACTTTTGTTTCAAAGAAATCATGCTCTACTAAAACATCTTCAAAATTAGCTTGAACCTCTTGCTCGTCTAACGAGTATAGGAATCTACCGCCTTGTGTGGTAAAATTATGTATAAACCTTTCATCTAGAGGAAGTTTTTCCTCTGGCATATATTTGGAGCGCCCAGTATCCTTATTCTGAGAAGACTCAGAATCGGATGATTTTTTGAAGAGTTTTTTAAAAATACTCATCTATGTTAGACGCATTAATATTAGGGACAAGGTAAATATACTTACTAATTACAGTAGATACAAACTATTCTTCTTCGTCCTTTGAATTAGTTGCAGGAGCAATTATTCTTGTCGACGACTTTAAGGCAACCGCTTCTTCTTTAATGAATGGTCGTTTTCCAAAAATATTTTCTAAATCATCTTTAAAAATCACTTCCTTTTCAAGCAAGACTTCAGCTAGCTGAGTTAATTTATCTTTATTTTCTTCAAGAATTTTTATAGCTCGTTGATATTGAGTTTCAATTATTTTAGAAATTTCTTGATCAATTATAACAGCAGTTTCTTCACTATAAGGTTTAGACATGCTATATTCTTGCTGTCCGCTAGAATCGTAATAGGTAATATTACCAACTTTTTCATTTAGGCCATATATAGTCACCATAGCACGAGCTTGCTTTGTGACTTTTTCTAAATCACTTAATGCACCTGTAGAGATATTATTGAAAATAACTTTCTCTGCAGCACGTCCACCCATAGTAGCACACATCTCATCCAGCATTTGCTCTGGACGTACAATCTGTCTTTCTTCTGGTAAATACCATGCAGCACCTAGGGATTGACCTCTAGGAACAATAGTAACTTTAATAAGCGGTGCAGCATGTTCTGTCATCCAGCTTACAGTAGCATGTCCAGCTTCATGATAAGCAATGGTTTTCTTTTCTGAAGGTGTGATAAGTTTGTTCTTCTTTTCTAGTCCACCGACAATACGATCTACTGCGTCTAAGAAATCTTGTTTATCTACAGCTTTTTTACCTTTCCTAGCAGCTATTAGGGCAGCTTCATTACAAACATTTGCAATATCTGCTCCAGAGAAACCTGGCGTTTGTTTTGCAAGAAATGAGGTGTCTAATTCATTATCTACTTTTTTAAGAGGTCTTAGATGAACTTCAAAAATTTCTTCACGTTCATTTACATCTGGTAGATCTACATATATCTGTCGATCAAAACGACCTGCACGCATTAAAGCTTTGTCTAATATGTCGGCGCGGTTAGTTGCTGCTAATACAATCACGTTGGTATTAGTGCCAAAACCATCCATCTCAGTAAGAAGTTGGTTAAGAGTATTCTCACGTTCATCGTTAGATCCAGAAAAATTAGATTTTCCTCTCGCACGACCTATCGCATCAATTTCATCAATAAATATAATTGATGGAGATTTTTCTTTTGCTTGTTTAAAAAGGTCACGTACACGACTGGCACCAACACCAACAAACATTTCTACAAAGTCAGATCCACTTAATGAGAAGAAAGGAACCTTTGCCTCACCAGCAACCGCTTTTGCTAGTAATGTCTTACCAGTACCTGGAGAACCTATTAATAATGCTCCTTTAGGTATTTTACCACCTAATGAGGTATATTTTTCTGGGTTTTTCAAAAAGTCAACAATTTCTTGTATTTCTTCTTTCGCACCTTCCAGACCAGCAACGTCTTTAAAGGTAGTCTTCACATCAGTTTTCTGATCAAAGAGCTTAGCTTTAGATTTTCCAATATTAAAAATCTGACCACCGCCACCACCAGCGCCACCACCACTCATACGTCGCATAATAAAGATCCAAACTCCTATTAATAGAATAATAGGTAAGAAGCTCCATATTGCGTTCATGAACGTATTGTCTTGTGTCTTATATAAAACTTTAGTCTCTAGATTGCTCTTTTGAACTGCTTCTTCTAATTGTGGCTGAAAAATTTCTAAATCACCAAATTCAAATTTATATTGAGGCACCTTACCTTGGTTCATTGCGCTAGGCTTCAAAGCATCTTTATGCTTTGTCTCGTTGCTTAATGCTTCTTTAGTAAGAAAGACTTCTGCATATCGGCCATTCCAGACAATAACTTCCTTTACATCACCATCTTCTAAATAAGTAAAGAATTCTGATTTGTTAGTTTCTTTAGGAGAATTAACTGCATCGCTTATTAATGAATAAGCTAGAAATGCTAGTACGATAGGTACAGCAATCCACCATACACTAAATTTAGGTTTTCCTCCTCCTGGTAAAATAGGCTTACTGTTTCCAGGTTTTTGTTTTGATTTATTTTCTTCTGACATTAGCTTGTATAATCTTTTTATTAGTAAGTACTTTCTACCATTGTAGTCTTAGCATCTCCCCCCCATAATCCTTCTAGGTCATAATATTCTCTAACAGGTTTCTGAAAAACATGTACAACAACATCAACATAATCCATAAGGACCCATTCTGCTTGAGAAGAACCTTCAACATGCCATGGATTTTCATGTAATTCTTTGCTTACTTTTCTTTGTATGGAGTTTACGATTGCGTTTACTTGGGTATTGGAGTTACCATTACAGATTATAAAATAGCTTGTTACGGTATTTTCAATTTCTCTTAAATCCATGATAGTGATGTCATTACCTTTAACATCTTCTATTCCAGCGATCATTTGAGCGATTAACGCATCAGTAGAAACTTTTTCTTTAGTCATCAAATATTTTTTGTTACGACAAATTTATTCTTTTTTTACCAGTGGTTTTACAAAATAAAACTTAATCTCTAGATAAATAGTCACTTGCAAATAGTCAAATTACATGCCACTACATCTACAAATGATGAATTGAGAGCACGCTTACGCGAAAGCGAAACACCACATCTTACTGCTATTTATAGTCTTTCACAATCACAAGGTCGTGGTAATCGAGGTTCGATATGGCATACTGAAGATGGTAAAAATTTGACATTCAGTGTTTTAGTTTCAGATAATCTATCTGGGTTAACACCTTTCAAGCTTAACCAAATAGTATCTGTTGCTATGATTGAATGGCTTAAAACAGATTTAAATGTACAAGCTAAAATAAAATGGCCTAACGACATCCTGTCAGTTCAAATGAAGCTGGCTGGCATTTTAATTGAAAATACTTACCAAAAAGGAGAATGGAGTCATTCTATAGTAGGGATAGGACTTAATGTAAATCAAGAAGAATTTGAGAATTTACCGAGAGCAGTATCGCTAAAGAACCTCACAGGCAAAAACTTTAAACTAGAAGAGCTTTTAGTACAGTTTCTTTTTCATCTAGACTATGCTCTAAAAAATAGAATACAAACCATAGAAAAGTACCTCAAACTCTTATTTAAGTATCGTCAGGAGATGAATTTTATTATTGACAATCAGGATGTGATCGCTACCGTACATGGAGTAACAGAAAACGGTGAATTGCTTCTTCAAAAAGATGGGCAAATCACCGCTTATGATTTAAAACAAGTGCGTTGGAATTATTAAAGTTTCTCTAATCCGCTAGCAAGTTGTTCTAAGAATTTTTTTATCGGGCCTTTAATCATCATGGCCATCATGGCATTAAAATCTCCATTAAAGATTAATTGTGCTTGAGAACCATTCGCTACCTGCTCTATATCACAACTTAAGGTAAATGCAAGTTTGTCACTAGTTGATCCTAGTGTCACATTTGTAAAAGGTATAGATTCTTGAAGGCCTAGTTTGATTTCGGGCATGCCTTTAAGGCCAAACAAAAATTTGTCGTCTCCATGAGTTTCAAATTTTGTATCCTCTGGCATTAATTGCTTGTAATTTTCAACCTGAGTTAAAAATTCAAATAACTCTTGCGGTGTTTTTTGTGTTTGTACCGTACGGCTTTCTAAATTCATAATATTTTATTTACCTGTCCAGGCGCTAGGATCTTTTCTCCAGCTTTTTAATAATTCGATTTCTTGCTCAGAAAAATGTCCTGTATTTTGAGCTTGTAGAATTAAGTGATCATAATCACTTAAAGTGTGTAAGTCCAAATTATACTGTTCAAAATTTTCTTGTGCAAATTCAAAACCATACGAAAACAGTGCCAACATACCTTTTACATTTGCGCCACCTTCTTTTAAGGCATTAACAGCGTTGAGGCTACTTTTACCGGTACTTATTAAGTCTTCAATCACTACTACAGATTGACCTGCTTCTAGATGACCTTCTATTTGATTTTGGCGGCCATGCTTTTTTGCCTCTGGTCTTACATATATAAAAGGAAGATTTAAATAGTCTGCAACGAGCATTCCTATCCCTATGGCGCCTGTTGCTACACCAGCTATGACATCTGGTTTACCATATAATTCTTCAATTTGATTAGAGAGTTGTTCTCTTAGAAAATTGCGAATCGTTGGGTATGAAAGCGTTACGCGGTTATCACAATAGATTGGTGATCTCCAGCCGCTAGCCCATGTAAAAGGTTCTTGTGGTTGCAATTTTATTGCTTTAATTTGCAATAATAATTCAGCCGTTTTAATTGCGATATCCTTATTTATAACCATGGCGCAAATGTATAAAGTTTTTGTGAAAGACGTCGCAATTATCGTGACATCAAATAGGGATGATTATCCCGACTATGAAGTTTTTTCTCTTAAAGATGTTGACTTGCTCAAAATCATTAAGAAAATTGAAAAAGGCAAGCTTAAAAAAGTATTGCTATATTCAAAAAATGAAAAGAAATTATTAAAAAGACTTCATAAAAAGTTACCATTAGTTAAAGCTGGTGGTGGACTAGTTATTAATCAAGTAAATAAGTTTTTATTCATTCATCGTAATGGTAAATGGGACCTTCCTAAAGGAAAGGCTAACCGTTTTGAAAGCATGAGAAAAACTGCCAAAAGAGAAATAGAAGAGGAGACAGGCGCTAAAAAATTAAAAATCATTAATAAATTAGGTCGCACCTACATGTGTTCAATAGAAAGTCTGCTTTAAAATTAAAACTAACTCATTGGTATCTTTTAGAAACTAACTTTAAAGGTCGATTAGAACCTCAAGAAGAGGAAGGTATTGATATAGCAACATGGCTGGATCAAAGAGAGGCAGAAAAAGCTTTAGAATCTTCTTATAGCAATATCAAAGAATTGTTTCCAGACCAGACTTTAAATTTTAAGAGGCGATAGATCTAGGTAATATTCCATTTCTTTTGCTCTTATTTCTACTTTAACGTCATGATTTAAGTAAGAAAACGTCTTAGGTAGCGCAATATTTTTACTTACTTGTAAAGTTAAAGAGTCCACACCTAATTCCTTAATACCTATAGTTGCGTTTTTAAATTCTTCTTTGTTAAAGCTAAATACTTTATTTTCAACAAAAGATCTAAATTCAGCCTGATCATCTAATTTTACATCTAGTGCAAGGTTTGCCACAGACTGTTGTAAGTTGATGTCAAAAATAGATCTCACATCATCCTCCTTTTGATCTTTTGTAAGGTCTGAAGTTTTCATGATGGTTAACTCTGGTTTTTTGAAAGTGTTAATCAATCTTTTATGTTCGCCATTTCTGGTGTAAGTTAGCTCGTAACTTATCAACGCTGCAGTTTGTGTTGTATGTTCAATAGTAATATTAGAGATACCAGTCATATCACCATTGCATATTTTTTGCTGGCGATTTGAGATGAAAATAGACCATATTTCATTGAGGTCTGCATCTTTATTGTATGTTACATCTATAAAATCTTGAGTTATAAGATTTTTTATCTTTTTGTTTAGTCGCTCTTGTGTGTCTCCATCACCTTCATAATATGGGATTTGGAAAACATAAGTTGTGTTGTCACAGGTAATATCTCTTACTAAACGTGTTGTTTTTACAGCGCCTGGCACATTTAAGTTGATATTGTCTTTATCATTTTTACACGACATAAAGGCGCATCCTACTAATAGGATAAAAATATTTTTAATCATTGTAATGTACTTTATAGATGGGATAATTTAAATGAGCTTTCTCATAATTTGGAGAGCGATCATGCAGCCATTTTAACTGTGCATAATTGCTTTGAGCAAATTTACTATTTGCATTTTTAATAGAATCAAACTCTTTCTTTAAACCAGCATCAGCGGTTAGCATCTCCTTAGCAGTATTCTCAAAGACATAAGATGAGAAACCTTCTTTTTGTTGTAAAATCGTGTCAAAAAAGTTCCATTTAAAAAAAGAATCTTGTCCTTGTGGTTCAAGTGTTTCTAGGATGTACCTTATTCCAGGTTGAGCCGTAGGAATGATGATATCGCTTCCGCGAAAGCGTAATTGAATATCCTTTTTGCTTATTCTAACTTTAGAATGTGGATAGTGCCCTTCATAAGCATTACGATCCGTATCATAATCTTCTATACGATATTGTGTTACAGTCATGGTGCTGTCAGAAGGAAGAACTTCCATTTGAATGTTATTCATGCGCAATAATTCGATAACTTCCCATTGTCCTTGTGGAATAACATAAAATTCTGGTATTTTAATGGAGTCTGTTGCGGTGAAGTGATTGTAGTAAGGCGTCTTTTTTTCAAACGGTTGATTGCGATCATAGGTAAGTAATTCTTGTCCTGTAACCTCGCTTACGTCACGTATAGCTTTATAGCCCTTAAATAGTAACGTGTCAGCTTTAGTTTTATCGTTGATGTGATTAAGGACATAAAACCTAGCATTATTGAACTCTTTAAAAGAGGCAGTTCTAGCTTCTTTTATACGGGTCATGTTTTGTGATCCTAAAGCTATGGTTTCTTCCATTATTGCTTGAGTTCCTAACACACGATCTTTATAGGGTTTAAGCATGTGAGTTTCTATCATGAAGCCTAAGGTGTTCCACAGTGTGGTGTATCCAGTACTGTAACGTGGATGATCCATGAATTGAGAGAATCCATTCTCTGGCGATACTCCATATACGTTTACATATGGCGTCATAGGATGATCACGATCCAGTAAACGTTGTTCTAGGTCTTTTTGGAGGTTATTATAGAGATAATTGCCTGCTGCTTTACCAAGCTTATTGTGTTGTGTAAATAAATGTGTAAGTGTGTATTGATAGTCTGCACCGTTACTTACATGATTATCAATGAAAACATCAGGATTTACTTTATGATATACTTGATAAAAAGATTGCGCATTACGGCTGTCTGCCTTTATGAAGTCTCTATTAAGGTCATAATTGCGTGCATTTCCTCTAAAGCCATATGCTTCTGGACCGTTTTGATTTGTTCGGGTATGGCTATTGCGATTTAAAGATCCACCTACGTTATATACTGCAATGGCAGAAAAGATAAGATTGTCTGGCGCATCTAGTTTACCCGTCGCGAGGTCTCTCATTAGCATCATAGTAGCATCGATACCATCACTTTCTCCTGGATGGATACCATTGTTGATGAGTATTTTTATTTTATCCTCATTTACAGAGTTCCAGTCGATGTTACTTTTTGAAAAGCTGACAAGGTGCAAAGGTGAGCCGCTATCTGTAATTCCTATTTCTTCTAAATTAATAGTAGAGTAGGATTTAGCAAGGTTTTCATAAAATGAAATAACTTCATTATAAGTAGCAGTTTGATTACCGTTACCTTTTTCAAATGGTGTTTGCCAGTCTTTAATTTCTTCGGCAATTTGCTTATCAGACTGCTGGCACGATATGATTATAGTGAATAAGGAGAGGTAGGTAAGGTAAGTAAGTAGTCTCATAGTTTTACGGTATCTGGTACTAGACTAGTGTAGTCACCATTATTTCTGATAACATCCCTAACGATTGATGATGATATGTATGATTTACCAGAACTGGTTAGTAGAAAAACGGTTTCTATCTCTGATAATTTACGATTAGTGTGAGCGATTGCTTTTTCAAATTCAAAGTCGCCTGGATTGCGCAATCCACGTAAAATAAAATTAGCATCATTTTCTTTGCAAAAATCGATAGTCAGTCCAGAATAGGTCATGACTTTTATTTTAGGTTGATCATTAAATGCTTTTTCTATGAATTCTTTGCGTTGCTCTAATGAGAACATATATTTCTTATCTGCATTTACACCTATCGCAATGATAATCTCATCAAATAGGCCTAGACCACGCTCGATAATGTCGTAATGTCCTAATGTTATTGGATCAAAGCTTCCTGGGAATACGGCTCTTTTCATGAGTGGTGTTTTATTGTGTTTTCTATAACCTCTGTAAATACCTGTTTAAGAGTTCTTTCTGTAGCTCTAATTTGTTGAGGAATAATACTTTCTGTACTCATTCCTGGATTAGTATTTATTTCTATGAAGTGTGGTGTACCGTCGTGAAAGATAAAGTCTGCTCGAGCTATACCTTTACATTTAAGTACACTGTAAATTCTTTTACTTTGTTCCTGTACAGCTAGTGTAAGTTCTAATGATATCCTAGCTGGTGTGATTTCTTGTGATTTGCCTTGGTATTTTGCTTCATAATCAAAGAAATCATTCTCACTGACAATCTCTGTAGGTGGTAACGCGATAACCTCGTCATCTATTTGATATACACCAACAGATACTTCTGTACCATCTAAAAACGATTCTAGTATGACTTCGTTATCTACCGCAAAAGCAACTTCAAGAGCTTTTTCTAGCTCATTTGTCTTGTAAACTTTTGATACTCCAAAGCTACTACCGCTACGATTTGCTTTTACAAAATACGGTAATCCTAACCTTTTTGAAACATCTATCGCATTGTAGTCTGCCCCCCCTTTATTGAGGTATATGTGTTTTCCAGTGTAAATTCCCCATGGTTTTAAGACAGCTATGCAATCTCTTTTGTTAAAGGTAATAGCGCTTTGGTAAGAATCGCAAGAGGTTTGTGGGATGTGTAATAATTCAAGATATGCTTGTATTCTTCCATCTTCACCTGGTGTTCCATGTATCGTATTATAAATACAGTCAAACGTTATATGATTGTTATTTACAGTAATACTAAAATCATTTTTATCAACCATGCAGCGGTTCTCCTCCTTATCTATGTAATACCAACCTTCTTCAAGTATGGCGATTGGGAATACATTGTAGAGGTCTCGGTCTAGGTGTTCCGTGATGACAGCGCCACTTTTCATAGAGATTTGCCACTCACTAGAATAGCCGCCCATTAATACCGCAATGTTTTTCATAGAATAACTTTTCGCAAAAGCGTGAACAACAAAGTTAAAAAAGAACTGGTTCTAAGTATGTTTTCAATGATTATATTTGAACAAATATTTAAGATGAAAAAATATCTTCTTTTTATACTGGTAACTGCTATTAGTATGACGGTAAAAGCTAATTGTGAAGATTTAAAACCATTTACAGTCGTAATTGATCGTGGTCATGATGATGTAGATAGAGGTGCGATAGTTGATGGTGAAAGTGAATATGATATATTATCTGCACTAGTTGCTGAAATTACTGGTGAGTTAACAGGTGATTTAAATGTTATTTACCATAACCCAACTGGTGAACATTTAACAATAGAAGAGCGTGCTGCTCAAATAAACGCCCTTAAGCCAGATCTTGTTATATCTATACACATGGGTTTTTCAAACAACGGTCCTAGCAAGCGGCGATAGTTTTTAATGAGAATAATATGGCGTTTGATAAGAGTAAAGAATATGCTAGTTCTTTAATCACCCATCTTACTAAGGATGCTTATTTTTCTACAATACGTACTGAAGTTACTGGTATGGCGTTATTAGAAAAGGTTAATGCACCTGCTTTTATATTGGAAATAGGAAATATGAATGCAGCAAGAGATCGTTATTACTTACAATCAAACGGTTCTAAACGAGTTAGCATAAATTTTACCGCATTTTTAAACGATTTGAATTAATTACATGAGTTTTATCAAATTTCTTTTTACAAAAACCTTTTTAAAGCATTTACTTCTAGCGATAGCTTTAATAGTGGCTTTATGCTTTGTTTACTTGTTCTGGTTAAGTTCTTATACGAATCATGGTCAAAAAATTCAAGTTCCTAATCTTGCAAAATTATCACTTGTTGAAGTGGATGAGCAATTAGAAGAATTAGACCTGAGGCGCAAGTTGATTGATAGTTCTAGCTATAACCCAGAATATCCGCCTCGTAGTGTGATTGAACAAGATCCTGCTGCAGGTAAATTTGTAAAGGAGAATAGACAGATTTATATAAAATTAAACCCATCAGGTTATGGAGAGGTTAAAATTCCTAATCTGATTAATAGAACTAGAAGACAAGCCGAACCTACTTTAAAAGCACTTGGTTTTAAAATAGGTAATATCTCATATAGACCACATATCGCCACTGATATGGTGTTAGAATTGCGATATAAAGGTGATAAAATTGAACCAGGTAAAGCCTTAATGAAGACATCTGTTATAGACCTAGTTTTAGGAGATAAATCATTACTTAATAGACAAGAGCCAGCTGCTCAAGATACAACAGAAGATGCCACAGGTAACTAATACAGACGAGCTGGACGATGCTCACGATGATGATTTATATGAACATCATCAATTTACTGCAAGTGAAGGACAAGAGCCATTACGAGTAGATAAATATTTAATGAATTTTATTGAAAATGCAACCCGTAGTAAGATACAACAAAGTATCAAAGATGGTGCTGTAAGAGTAAATGATGAAGTTGTAAAATCCAATTATAAAGTTAAGGCTGGTGATCATATCCGCGTATTGTTTAAGCATCCGCCTCATGAAAACTTATTAGTTGCAGAAGATATTCCTCTTGATATTGTTTATGAAGATGATGCATTAGTTGTTGTAAATAAACCTGCTGGTATGGTTGTACATCCTGGGCACGGTAATTATTCAGGAACACTTATCAATGCATTGATACATCATTTTGAGAATTTACCTAATAACAGTAGTAACCGTCCTGGTCTTGTGCATCGTATTGATAAAGACACTAGTGGTTTGCTTGTAGTTGCAAAAACAGAGCATGCCATGTCGTACTTAAGCGCACAGTTTGCAGCAAAGACGAGTGAACGCGAATATGTGGCAATAGTATGGGGGGGAGATTTTGATGAACAAAACGGAACCGTTGAAGGTAATATAGGTAGGCATCCTAAAAATAGGTTACAAAACTATGTTTGGTCTGGTGAAGAAGCATATAAAGGTAAGCCTGCAGTAACACATTGGAGTGTGATTGAAGGATTAGGATATGTTACGATGATCTCTTGTAAGTTGGAAACAGGAAGAACACATCAGATAAGAGTGCACATGAAGCATATAGGTCATACGTTATTTAATGATGAGCGTTATGGTGGTGATAAAATTCTAAAAGGAACTAGTTTTACTAAATACAAGCAATTTGTAGATAATTGTATGAAGATCTTGCCACGTCAAGCGCTGCATGCAAAAACGTTAGGTTTTGAACATCCGGTAACTAAACAGTGGATGAGTTTCAATTGCGATGTACCAGATGACATGATTAATTGTATAGAGAAATGGCGATATATGCTGCAAACTCTAAAGATATTTAAAAGACAATTCCCAATGATTAAAAGATATCACTGGGAATTCTTTTTTAAATAAGAATTATCAATTCCTGTATTGATAACTTAACTAGGCTTTTTGTTATATAAGTAATATCTACTCTTATTTTTGAGTTATAAATTTAAGCTTAATGAAAATTCTATTATCACCAGCAAAAACTCTTGACTATAAAACAGAACTCCCTACAGATAATTATACGCAACCCATTTTTACAAATGAAGCTCTTAAACTAAATAAAGTTTTAAAAAAAATATCTAAAAAAGAGTTAGGTGAATTAATGCATATTTCAGATGCGCTAGCAGATTTAAATTATCAGCGCAATCAAGATTATGATAAAGAATTCACTACCATGAATAGTAGGCCAGCTATTTTTGCATTTGCAGGTGACGTTTATACAGGATTAGATGCATATACCTTGAATGCAACGCATATTGATAGTATGCAATCCATGGTGCGCATATTATCTGGCTTATATGGGTATTTAAGACCTTTAGATTTGCTACAGCCTTATAGGTTGGAAATGGGAACTAAACTTCCAGTAGGTGATGATAAGAACTTATATGCTTTCTGGAAAGATATCGTGACGCCATCACTTAACGAGCAAATTGATAAAGATGAGTTGGTGGTAAATCTAGCGAGTAATGAGTATTTTAAAGTGATTGATAAAAAAGTTTTGAAAGGGCAATTAGTTAGTCCAGTGTTTAAGGATTATAAAAACGGAAAACTTAAGGTGATTTCCTTTTTGCAAAAAAGCTCGTGGCACGATGGCACGTTTTCTTATTGAAAATCAATCGAGTAGTTTACATGATATTTTGGCTTTCCAAATAGATGACTATCGTTATTCCGAAAAGGATACTGCAAATGAAAATGAACCAGTATTTATAAGGTAAGCGCTATATTTATAGCATGGCTCAAGAATCAAAATCATTTTCTATTAAAAACTGGTCTGAAAACGACAGACCACGAGAAAAATTATCTCTTAATGGCGGTGCAGCGTTATCAGATGCAGAACTTATAGCTATTCTAATAGGTAGCGGCAATAGAGAAATGAGCGCCGTTGAATTAAGTAGGTTGATACTTAATCATGCAGGGAATTCTCTAGATAAACTAGGAAAGATGGGCATTAAGGAGTTAATGAAGTTTAAAGGAATAGGTGAGGCAAAGGCAATTACGATTACTGCCGCAATGGAATTAGGTAAGCGGCGCGCCAGTGAATTACCAACTATCAGGCCTGTGATTACCTGCAGTAATGACGCTTATAAAGTTTTACAACCCATAATAGGTGATTTACCGCACGAAGAATTCTGGATATTGTATGTCAATAACAGTCATAAAGTTTTAGCAAAACATCAAATAAGTAAAGGCGGTTTTACAGGTACAATGGTAGATACACGTATTGTTTTTCAAAAAGCAGTTGAAGAAGCTGCAGTAGCTATGATATTGGCTCATAATCACCCTAGTGGTAAATTAATGCCTAGTATGGACGATAAACGATTAACTCAAAAGTTAATTGAAGCAGGTAAACTTATGGATGTTAAGGTGCTTGATCACCTCATTATAACTAGCGATAACTTTTACAGTTTTGCAGATCATAATTTAATGTAATGGTATTAATCTTCATTAATAAATTATCAACTCGCAAACAATATATATTCAAACACATTTTTAAAAGGTTGCTTGAGATACCATTTGAATTCACATCTGATCTCAGTGAATTCATTGCCCATGAAGGACCTAAACTATCATATGGTAAAAAATCTTTAGGTGATGAGTTTTTTATATGGTCCTATGGTCTCTTAAATGAGGTAGGTATTGATGATCATGAGATTGAAGTGCATCAATGGGATGAATTACCTATCTTTTTTAAAGCTCCAGATCGTAGTGATTTACCTTTTGATGTATTTTCAGCTAGTTTCTATTTGCTAACTAGGTATGAAGAGTACTTACCTCAAGTAAAAGACGACTTAGGACGTTTTACAGCTTCTGCAAGTATAGCTGCACAATATCACTTCTTAGATATCCCATTATTAGATTTATGGATTAAAAAATTAGGAGATGAATTAGAAAAGCGATTTCATATTACGCTTCCGCGTAAGCGTGAAACACAAATCATAACAGCAATTGAAACTGCCAGCATATTTCAATACAAGAATAGGGCAATTGTTCCTGTTATGTATGCTCTTTATGAAAGTCTAAGTAAATTACAAATGCGAAAATTCTTTAGACAATTAGGAGTTCATTTAAGACTTGTTAAGGATCCATATGATGTATATGACATAGTGCTCAGGATTTATAGAGAAAGTATCGCACAGTTACCTAATAGCTCAAAATATAGTAGACGCATATTGTATTTATTTCATCTAGGTGATTATAATTATATCGATAATGGTGTGTCCTATCGTTCTAGAACCTATCAAGAACTTATTAAACATATCGCAGACTATGTGGAAATAGGGTTGAGGTTCTCATTTGCAAACGGAGAAGAGAAAATTGCAAAAGAAGCCGTACGTTATGAGAGTATTACTAATAGACCACTTTCTAAAACAATGACTGCTTTTTCTAAAATTTCTATGCCAGGACATTATAAACAATTAGTGGATATGGATACCATTGAGGATTATAGTATGGGTTATACTAACGTGCCAGGATATCGTGCGAGTACAAGTCATTCTTTTTATTTTTATGACCTTGATTATGAAGTTCAAACACCATTGCGAGTATATCCATATGCTTTACATTATAGAAGTATAGAGCATTTCATGCTTAATGGTCAGCAAGCAATTATCGATAAACTATTAAGATACGCAGACGTCGCCACAGGTAATTTTATAATTGTCTTTGATAATGCTCAATTTGACTTGAAAAAGCGCTCACACATTTACACAATAATTAAAAAACTATTGGAATACCATGTTTAAAAATATAAAGCACATCTTTTTTGATTTAGACCATACATTATGGGATTTTGATTTAAACAGTAAGTTGGCATATCAACAAATATTTCAAGAACATAAGGTAAATCTAGATTTAGAGACTTTCATAAAGGTTTATGAGCCTTTAAATTTAGAATTTTGGAGAAAATTTAGAGAAAATCAAATCACTAAAGAAGAATTGCGTTATCAAAGATTGAAAACTGCATTTGACGCTTGTGATTATTTTATTGATGATAATCTAATCGATCTTTTTGCAGATTTATATATAGAATATTTACCTAATAATAATCACTTGTTTCCGGGATGCATTGACTTGTTAGATAGCCTAAAAGATAATTTTGAATTGCATTTGATAACTAACGGGTTTAATGGTGTGCAACAAAATAAGATCGATAAAGCTGGCCTCGATAAGTACTTTAATATAGTCCTGACAGCTGAAGCAGCAGGATATAAAAAACCTGCGCCTCAAATCTTTCATATGGCATTAGGTATGGCTGGCGCAAATGCAGACGATAGTTTAATGATCGGTGATAGCTATGCTGCCGATATTGTAGGCGCAAAACAGGTCGGTATAAAAACAATTTGGTTTCATACTACAAATCAAGAAATACCGCAAGATGAAGTCGTAGTTCATGATTTACTGTCAATTCAATCGTTATTAGGTTTATAGTTGTAATGATCTTTCCAACGTTTCTCTAAGAACTCTCTTTGAGATTGTTCTCTCAGGTTATTACCAGGTTCAAAATGTCCCGCTGATTTCAGTCGGCAAAAAGTCGAATTGGGCAAAATTACCTGGATGATCATGGGCATATTTATATTCCTGACCATATCCTAGTTCTTTCATTAGTTTAGTTGGTGCGTTGCGCAATCCTAATGGTACTGGCAAATCTCCAGTTTGTTTTACTATTTGTTGTGCTTGTCCTATTGCTAGATAAGAGGCATTACTTTTTATTGAAGTCGCTAGGTAAATGGCACACTGACTTAATATAATTCTAGATTCTGGATAGCCTATTGTCGCAACTGCTTGAAAAGCATTGTTTGCCATGATTAACGCTGTGGGATTTGCATTTCCTATATCCTCGCTTGCTAGAATAAGCATACGTCGAGCAATAAACTTTAAATCCTCACCACCTTCAATCATACGAGCTAACCAATAAACGGATGCGTTTGGGTCACTACCTCTTATAGATTTGATAAAAGCACTAATAATATCATAGTGTTGCTCACCCGTTTTATCATATCGAGCTGGATTAGATTGTACTTGCCCAAAAACTAATTCGTTAGTAATTATAATAGAACCGGATGGCTGACTGTTAACGACTAACTCAAATATGTTGAGAAGCTTTCTCGCATCACCACCACTAATGCGCAATAACGCTTCTGTTTCCTTAATGGTAATATCTTTTTTGCTCAATACTTCATCTACCTTTAACGCTCTATGCAGTAGTTGTTCTAGGTCCGCTTTCGCGAAAGCGTCTAAAACATATACCTGACATCTTGATAGTAATGCTGGTATAACCTCAAAACTTGGATTCTCAGTCGTGGCACCAATTAAAGTGACCCAACCTTTTTCAACAGCCGCTAATAAAGAGTCTTGTTGTGACTTGCTAAAACGATGAATCTCATCTATGAAGAGAATGGGGGGGTTTTTTGCGGTAAATAAGCCACCTGCGCTTTTTGCTTTGTCAATGACCTCTCTGACATCTTTAACACCACTATTAATAGCGCTAAGAGTGTAAAATGGTCGTTTACTTTCTTGTGCGATTATGTTTGCAAGTGTTGTCTTACCTGTTCCTGGTGGTCCCCCCCATAAAATTAATGAAGGAATTGTGCCGTTGAGAATATGTTGTCTCAAAGTACCTTTTTTTTCCAATAAGATGGCTTTGACTTAAATAGTCTTCTAGATTCTGAGGTCTAATGCGTTCTGCAAGAGGTGAGTTTAGCATATTACGAAGATATGAATAGCGATAATTAATTACAGTGATTTAAATCCTAAAACTATTATGTCATGACACTTTTTCCACATTACGATTTGGTCATATTCTTGATATTGTGTGATTGTGAAAGACTCTCAATATTTTAAATTTGATATCTATACGGTGTTGCCAGCTATAGTGTTTACCATTCTTATATGGTTGATTTACACTATTGAAGTTAAATACAATTTCAATTTTACTGATTTAGGTATTAGACCAGGTAAATGGAGCGGATTAAGAGGAGTTCTTTTTAGTCCTTTCATTCATGCAGATTTAGGTCATTTATGGAGCAATACAATACCATCACTGGTTCTGATTACAGGACTCAGTTACTTTTATAGGAATATAAGTATGAAAGTATTGCTAGTTGGTCTGATATTTAGTGGCTGCATGACATGGGTGATAGGTCGGCCTTCATATCATATAGGTGCGAGTGGCTTAATTTATTTACTGGCTAGTTTTTTATTTTTTAAAGGTGTATTCACAAAGCATTATAGAATGCTTGCCTTAAGTTTTGTAGTCACTTTTTTTATGGTAGTATGGTTTGGTATGTTTTACCATTGAAAACAGGTATTTCATGGGAAGGTCATTTAAGTGGTGGAGCAGTAGGTTTAATACTCGCCGTTATTACTAAAAATAAGCTACCAGAAAAAAGAAATATCAATGGGAGAAGCCCAACTTCAATGCCGAAGATGATCCATTCATGCGTCATTTTGACGAGAACGGAAATTTTATCGAGTTAGATGAAGAAGAATAACTAGGTTACCCTTGTTGTCTCACAATCTCATATAGTATAGCTCCACAAGCAACAGAGACATTTAGAGAGGCAATATCACCTTTCATAGGCAATTTTATAGGCTCATCTATTACTTTTAATGTAGAAGGATTGATACCACGATCTTCACTACCCATAACTAGTGCTATGGACTGATTAAGGTCTACATCATAAATAACTTTCGCTGATTTTTCAGTGGCACCAATTGTGGTGATACCATAAGCCTTCATTAGAAACACAGCATCTTTTATATGTGATACCTTGCAAATAGGAATGTTAAAGACAGCTCCTGCGCTAGTTTTAATTGTTGCTGGGTTAATAGGAGCAGAGCCACTTTCGCCAATAATGATCGCGCTGACACCAGTACATTCTGCAGTTCTTATAATAGCTCCAAAATTACGTACATCAGTTACACCATCTAGTAATAAGTAAATTTCTTTAGATTCAACATTGCGCTTTTCGAGTATCTCTTCTAATGAAGCGAAATCTACAGGTGAAATAGAAGCTACAGCACCTTGATGATTTCCATAGCTGGATATTTTATCTAACTTTTCAACAGGTACAAATGAACTTGTGATTTTATTCTTATTAACTAGTGTTTTAAGTTGCCCCCCCATTAAAACACCTTCAGCTTCACGTAATAAATAGATTTTACCTAAGTTTTGTCCACTTTCGATGGCTTCTATAATCGCTCTTAAACCGTAAATGTATGTAGTCTTTTCCATGTTGCAAATGTATGTAAATAAAAAACGCCCCCCCAACCAATGGTTGGGGCGTTTTGATTATTATAAATCTTAGACTAGATTTTGGTCATAAGAATTGAAACATTTGTTCTTGCTCCACAGTCATCAGCATCATCATCAACTAAGTTCATAGTAAATGAAGCATCATTTAATGGATCATATGCCCCCCCATTTCCAAATGCAGCATCTGCAGTACTTAATTCAATGTTTGCTGGAGTAGCAGCACATCCAATACCTGAGTCTTGAGTTGCAGTCCAAACTACCTCATTACAAGATAAACCAAATTCCCAAGTTACAGCACTAAAAGAACCTAAGTCCGGTGCATAAGGTGCAGGGAAAGTTCTTGAAGTTCCTCCAGCATTTGATAGAGTTACAATAGTACCAAAACCAAATGTAGGTACACCAAATCCATTAAAAACAAGATGTGTCATTTGATAATCTCCTGTAAAGAAAGCAGCATCAACTGGACATACTTGAAAAACACTTACGTTAGCATTAGGACCAGCAGTATAACCACTACCTGCCGTTAAAGCGATTTGTAAGTTAAGTGCATTCGTATCTACACCAGCGATATCAGTACCATCAATAGTAAGAATACCACTGTATTCATTTGCTGGTATTGTAACTGTAGCTGGTACAGAATAAGAACCAGCAAGTGCAGTCGTTTCAGTTGCGATTACTTCAACACCGATAGTTCTATCAGTTGAAGATAAACTAGATGCGTTAACTGGAACGTCTAGACTACCCGTTGCGTCAATTACAATTTCGAGATTGTAACTAGGAGAGCTAAAAGAGATTAATGGATTACTGTTTCCATTGTAAATTAATGGGTCTGCTTCACAGGAAACCATTAATATAGCTAATGCTACTCCTAAATATTTAAATATATTTTTCATTTTATGAGATGTTAAAAATTAAAAATTAGGATTTTGTTCGATACCTGGATTTCCTTGGAATTCTGCCGCTGGAATTGGTAAGTATTGAGTTCTTACATCAGAGAATCCAAGATCACATTCTGGTGTTGGATATAATGAACAATCAGTTTCATTACGATCATACCCTTGATTAGCTAAAGCGCCCAATCTTTTGATATCAGCAAATCTGTGACCTTCAGCAAATAATTCAATTTTACGCTCATTTAAGATATCTGCCCAAGCAGCTTGTGCGCTACCATATGATGGAGCCGCTTGTTGATTAGTATATCTTGCATCACGAATAATCTTTATTTGAGCAGCTGCACCTGGTAAATCACCATTTACTACAGCAGCTTCAGCAAGTATGAAATGCATTTCAACTGTTCTAAATACTTTTTGATCATTTGTTAAACCACCAGTTAATCCAGGTAAAGCTGGATCTCCAGGATACTTATCTACTACGATACGATCGTTTTGTTGTGGATTTGGATCATTAGGGTAGTCAGCTACAATAGTAGATGATGGATCAATCCAAATGTTTCTTCTGATATCACCAAAGTTTGTAGAATTATCTTCTAACGTTTGGTATAAGTTTCTACTCACTTCATATAATGGAGAACCTGTTGCATCACTTAAGTTAGTATTCCATATTTGACCCATACTACTACCAACAGCTAATGTATTATCAAATTTGAAAATTACCTCATTAGTTTCAGCTGCACCAGCAACATCTTGCCAGATAGTTCTGAAGTCAGCTTCACTAGCTGTAGTTGGTAATGTGAAATTACCTAATACTGCATTTGCATAAGTAGTAGCTGTACCGTAGTCTCCTACGTAAGCATTTACTCTTGCTCTTAAAGCTCTAACAAAATCTACAGATACAAAAATTGGACTATATCCAGTTCCTGCAGTCGTAAGTAGGTTTTCGGCTTCTTGTAAGTCATTGTTAATGAAATCAACAACATCTTGAACACTACTACGAGGTAGTCTAGTCTCTACACTTGGTACAAAGTCGATTAGAATTACTCCTAATGAATTAGGATCATTTAAATCTTCAGCAAAGTGCGTAAGTAGCTTACTGTATGCAAATGCTCTTAAAGCATAGTTTTCACCTAATGCTTCATTGTATAATGCTACATCTGCAGCTTCAGTAGGAGTAACTAAGGCAGCTCCTTCAAACAAAATGTTTGCTCTTAAAATTGCAGCATAGTTATTTGCCCAAATTGCGTTAGCAAAACCGTTGTTTACATTAATCTGTAATCTGTGTGTATCACTTCCGTTGTTACCAGCAGAACCTAAACTACATTCATCTGTAACCTGAGTTGCAAATTGTATTTCAGATGTAGAGTTAACAGCTCCGTAAACTCCATATACAGCTGTTTTAACGTCTTGTGCATTTTGAAACGCCGCATCAAAACCAAATTCACTTGGCTGCACTATGTCTGTTGCGTCTTCACAACTGTATAATGCAAATACAGCTGCTATTATAATTATTATTTTTTTCATTGCTTTTTATTTTAGAAGTTAAGATCTAATCCAACACTAATTGTTCTTGGAGTAGGGTATCTGTTATATTCTGATAGTCTTTGACTTTCTGGATCACTACCTAACCATTCACTCCATGTAATCAAGTTTTCAGCGTTTACATAAATTCTTCCAGATGAAAGGAAAGTTTTATCTAAAAGCTTCTGATCAAAGTTGTAACCTAATTGTACAAATCTTAATCTTAAGAAATCAGAATCTTTTAAGAATCTGTCAGATGTTACACCTGGATCAGAGTTAGTCGCGTCTAAAGAAGGAATATCTGTAATTCTGTTAGTTGGAGTCCAAGCTCTTTCTAAATCAGCAGATAAGTTATAAAGACCTAAACTAGTAATATCATAATAATCTTGTTGATTGAAGTCAAAACGTGATAAACCAGTCATGAAATTAAATTGAGTTTCAAAGAAGAAGTTTTTGTAATCTAAGTTGATACCAAATCCTCCTTGGAAATCAGGAGCACTATCCGTACCTGTAAGTCTTCTGTCTTCTAGAGTAGGTGCTTCTGTTGGGTTACCATTAATGTCTTCAAATAATAAGTTACCGTTTGCAGGATTAACTCCTAAATAAGGTACTACAAAGAATTCATTGATTTGCTCACCAACTTGAATAACGTTAGTTCCATTATCTTGTAATCCATCAGGTAAATCAACAAAAAGAACTTTATTTCTGTTATAATTTACGTTAGCGTATACATTAACACCTAATTGATCTTTGTTATTTGCTCTTAGTACATCATAAGAGATTCCTAATTCAACACCACGGTTTTGAATATCACCTAAGTTAGCGTTTTGTGAACTAACACCATTTACAAGAGATACAAAGCGGCTAAAGAATAAATCTTCAGTTTTCTTGTCATAAACCTCTAACGTTCCTCTTAATCTACTATCTAACATTGCAAATTCGATACCTACGTTTGCTTGTTTAATAGTTTCCCATCTTAAATCAGTGTTACCTAATTGAGTTCTAACAAATGTTTGGTTATCTGCATAAGAGATGCCAGTTCCAAATAACGTTCTAGTGTTATTTAAAGCACCATAATAAGTACTTGAGATACGGTCGTTACCAGTTGTTCCATATGAAGCTCTTAATTTTAAAGAGTTAATGAAAGTAGCGTTTTCCATGAACTTCTCTTTATGTAAGTTCCATCTACCTGCTACAGACCAGAATGTACCCATGCATTGTCCGCTTCAAATCGAGAAGAAGCATCTCTTCTTAAAGTTCCAGTAAAACCAAATCTTTCGTCATAATCGTAATCTACTTCACCAAAGTAAGAGAATAAACCTGTACTAGCTTTTGCTGATCCTACAGTTGGTACGAATTCGTCATTGTCAAGGTTGTCAGATATGAACGCTCCACCATCATTTCCAGGTGAGAATGTTCTCGGGTCTAAACCTGTTTGAGAGAAGTTGAAACTCTTAAAATGTGCTTTCACATATTCTAAATAGATGTTTGCTAAGAAACTGTGTTTCTTTTCTCTATCGGTTTCTCCTTTACCAAATTTAGTTGCATAACCTAAGTTAATGTTTGAATTGAAACGGAAATCTCTGAAGAAAGATTCGTTTTGGAAACCTTCAACTTCATCCGGTCCAATAAAGCTAGCTCTTACTCTTGCTAGTCCAGATCTTGGATCAGCATAGCGTAATCCAACTTCACTAGTGTAATCAACACCAATTCTGTAACGAGCAGTAAGCTTATCAGTAATCTTGTAAGATGCATCACCACCTAAAATAAGTTTAATTTCATCTTCACGGTTACCATTCATTCTTACGTTGTCTAACGTTACGTATGGAGCATATAATGCTTGTAAAGAATTAACCCAGTTTTCTAATTCTACATCAATGTTATTAGGGTCAAAGTAAGGTAGACCATTGTTAGCATTGAAAATAGAGTTAAAGTAAATCGCGTTATTTCTAGTTTCTGGCTCAGTTTGAGAATTGTTCTTAGAGAAACCTAATGCAGCCGTTGTGCTAAAGTTAAATTTACCATTATCTGATCTACCAGAAATGTTAGTTCTCAAATTCATACGTTGTAAATCACTCGCAAGTAATGAACCTTCTTGTTTTGTGTAATTCAATGATGTAACTGTGTTAAGTTTTCACCACCAGAACGTAAAGATAAATTGTGTTGTTGTGAAACACCAGTTCTAAAGAATGTATCTCTCCAGTCAGTGTTTACTCCAAAAGCATCAATTTCAGCTTGTGTTAGAGTTGCACCACGTCCAGTTCCTCTTCTGTTTTCTAGAGATAGGTATTGTTGTGCGTTGTAAAGATTGTAATCAGTGTCAATTAACTCAGTAAATGCAGTTTGAGCAGAATAATTAACTTGTAGAGGAGAGTTAAATTTACCACCTCTAGTTGTAATTACGATTACACCATTTGCTCCACGGTTACCATATATAGCAGTTGCAGCAGCATCTTTAAGAACAGTTGTTGTTTCAATGTCGTTAGGGTTAAATGTTCTAAACGCATCTTCATCAACAGGTACACCATCCACAACTATTAACGGCTCTGTATTTCCATTAATCGAACTGATACCTCTTAATTGAATTAAGGAGTTAGCTCCTGGTTGACCCGTATTAGTTTGAACTGTAAGACCAGGTATTTGCCCTTGTAATCTTTGGATTACTGAAGCATTTGGTCTATCAACGATCTGTTCGCTCGTTATAGTTGTTGCCGCTACGTTACTTTTTGCAACAGATGCAGTTCTATATGCTTGTACAACTACAGCATCTAGAGCTTCTTCCATTACAACGTTGATCGCATTGCGGTCGCCTACAGGTATTTCCTGAGGTGTGTACCCAGCAAAAGAGTATACTAATACATCAGTTGCAACAGCACTAATTGAATAGTTACCATCAAAATCTGTTGTAGTAGCATTACTACTGCCTTTTACGAGCACGGTCGCCCCTAAAACAGGTTCTCCTGATGCATCAGTAACCTTACCGGTTACCGTTTGCGCAATAGCAAATTGCACAACTAACGCTAAGAACAGCGTTAAAATTCCATTTAATTTTGTTTTCATTTTTGATTTATTTGAATTAGCCAAAGCCAAAAGTCACAAATAATAGTTAATAAAACAACTTTTATCCAATCATTTTATGCAATTATTTAAGCGATACTTAACATTTACGTAACATTCTAGAATTTTATAAGGAGGTTTATATGCGCTACTGTGCTGGAAAAGTCCAAGTTAGCTCCAGAAAAAGAGCCGTTCGCAATGCTTAATCTTAAAATACCAGACTGTGTTAAAATTGCAGTACCAAGTCCGAATCCGTAAATTTTTTGTGTTTTTTTCGTTGTGAAGTCCTCAAAAACGGCATAATCCAGTATACTGTGTAGGTAGATTCCTTCGCTTAAGAGGTAGCGATATTCTGTGTTGATGGAAGTGAATAGGGAAGTGTCTATGCTGTTTTGGTTAAATCCTCGTATGCTGTTGATACCGCCTACTTGAAAAAGTTCATTAAATTGGATGTTCTTGCTTCCTAAATATTTAATTTGATTTTCAAAGTGTACACTTTGATTTTCATCAATTGTCAGGTTTTTTTGAATCGTTGATGTTATTTGTATTTGTCGGTTTCTAGTCTCGTCTATGTTTCTTTGACCATAACCAATCTCAATTTTTGCTAGTGCATTGTTAACGTATATTTCTTGAAATGAAGGTTGTTGGTGGTTAAATGATAGGGATATACTATTGTTATTGAAGTTGTCTGTGAAGTTTGTTATGTCATTAACAATTGATTCTTTCTGGCTGTAGGATATTCCTATGCTTGTTTGTTGTGTGACAGAATAAAAGGCACCAATACTTATCGTTGTATTTAGATATGTGCTATCTCTTCTAAGTAGATTTAGTCCTGCACTAATGCCTATATTAGATTTTAATAGATAAGGAAGTTCTGTTTTGATGTCTAATCTTGTCTGGTCGTCATTGTCGCCTCTGTATAGAATGGTTAACTTCTCCCCCCCATTATCTAGGTTATTGAATAGGGTAAGATCAATATAGCCATTCAATTCTAGCTTACCATTTTTAGAATTATTAAATCCTATTAACCCATCTGCTGCATTGCTGTTTTTCTTTTTACATAGACGTACACAATTGTTGAGTTCTTTTTTAAAAAGTATCTCAGGTTCTTTTTCTATTGTTATGAAGGCTATTTTATTAATTGCTGATTGGATCTTAAGAATATTTTCTTCGTTCAATAATAATTTCTTGTTCACAATCCTACCTATGTATTTATTCGGAAATTGACTATAGCCTTTGATTATTATGTTGTCTATTCTTCTTTTTTATCAATTGATAATTTATTCTTAGGGTGATTGTATCTCCTTTTTTCATTTCAAATTCACTGGTTTGTATTTTAAAAAATGAGAAACCGTTTTTTGTAATAAAGTGGTGTATTTCTTTTATTTTTTCTTCTGTTCTTTCGATTGGGAAGAAGTTTTTGTTTTGCTTTCGCGAAAGCGTAATTTCAACCAGGCTATCAATTTCTTTATTTACTGTATTTGCAATAATCTCAATGGTTTTAAATCTTTTGTTAAGCTCAATTCTTTGCAGGTAGTTATGTTCACTTATTTTTTGAGGAGGTTGTGCGAGTAGGTTTATATATCCGGTATGGTAAAGTTTGTCGATTAAACTATCATTATACTTTTTTTAAATTTTTTAAAGTTTGAAAAAGATTTGTTATTGGTAATGCTGTCTAAAGTAATTTGTTCATTTTTTTGAATAGCTTGATATTCTAATTGCAATGTTTGTGCATTACTAGAGTAGAAGGATAGTAAGTATATAATAAGGACAATTGTCTTATGCAAAAAAAAAAGTTTTTCAAGATTAATATTATGACTAAATAACGTCTTTATACTTGGGATTCTTGTTCGTTAGGAAAAAGATATTGTAAAAACTTGAAACTGAGGTTTGAATAACTCAATTTTATTTATACCTTTGCCGACCTAAAATAGGGGGGGATTAATTTATTAGCGTAAAACAATATGCCAACGATTTCACAATTAGTACGTAAAGGAAGAGCCAAAATAACCAAGAAGAGTAAATCGGCTGCTTTAGATTCTTGTCCTCAACGTCGTGGAGTATGTACTCGTGTTTACACAACTACACCTAAGAAGCCTAACTCAGCGATGAGAAAGGTTGCAAGGGTTAGACTTACCAACGGTAAGGAAGTGAATGCTTACATCCCAGGAGAAGGACACAATCTACAAGAGCACTCGATAGTATTGGTTAGAGGTGGAAGGGTAAAGGATTTGCCAGGAGTTAGATATCACATAGTGCGCGGTGCACTGGACACAGCAGGTGTTGCAGGCCGTACACAACGTAGATCTAAGTATGGTGCAAAACGCCCTAAGAAGTAAAATTTTTTAAGTTAGTGAACTATACTCAGTTCGTGAGCTTTAATTAACAACTCAAAGAGAAGAAATGAGAAAAAGACAGGCCAAGAAACGTCCTATCCTTCCGGATCCACGTTTTAACGACCAGCTAGTGACGCGTTTTGTGAACATGATGATGTTACACGGAAAGAAGTCTACAGCTTTTAAACTTTTTTATGATGCGATTGACATTGTAGAAGAGAAAAAACAAGATGACGAGAAAACGGCACTTGAATTATGGAAAGATGCATTATCTAATGTAATGCCTCACGTTGAAGTACGCAGCCGCCGTGTAGGTGGAGCTACTTTTCAGATTCCTATGCAAATTCGTCCAGATAGAAAAATATCTACTGCTATGAAGTGGTTGATAGGTTATTCACGTAAGCGTAATGAGAAAAGTTTTTCTCAAAAATTAGCTTCTGAAATCCTAGCTGCTTCTAAAGAAGAAGGTGCTGCTGTTAAGAAAAAGACAGATACTCATAAGATGGCCGAGGCTAACAAGGCATTCTCTCACTTTAGATTCTAAGAAACAATGGCTAGAGATTTAAAATACACAAGAAATATAGGAATTGCTGCTCATATTGATGCAGGAAAAACTACTACAACAGAACGTATTCTTTACTATACTGGAGTTTCTCACAAGATTGGTGAGGTTCATGATGGTGCAGCTACTATGGACTGGATGGAGCAAGAGCAGGAGCGTGGTATTACTATCACATCTGCTGCAACTACTTGTACTTGGAAGTTCCCGTTAGAAAATGCACAGCCGTTACCTGATACTAAAGATTATCACTTTAATATTATTGATACTCCTGGTCACGTTGATTTTACCGTAGAGGTAAACAGATCTTTACGTGTACTAGATGGTCTTGTTTTCTTGTTTAGTGCTGTTGATGGTGTTGAGCCACAATCAGAGACTAACTGGAGACTTGCTGATAATTACAAGGTGCCACGTATTGGTTTTGTAAACAAAATGGATCGTCAAGGTTCTAATTTCCTTGCTGTATGTCAGCAAGTAAAGGATATGTTGAAATCTAACGCTGTGCCAATTGTTCTGAACATTGGTGATGAGGCTGATTTTAAAGGTATTGTAGATTTAGTAAAAAACCGTGCTATCGTATGGCATGATGAGACTCAAGGTTCAACATTTGATGTTGTTGATATCCCTGAGGATATGAAAGCTGAGGCAAAGAAATATCGTGGTATGCTTATCGAAGAGGTAGCTGCTTATGATGAGAATTTGCTTGAGAAATATATGGAAGATGAAGACTCAATTACTGAGGATGAAGTGCATGCTGCTCTTCGTGCTGCTGTAATGGATATGTCTATCATTCCTATGATTTGTGGTTCTGCATTTAAGAACAAAGGTGTTCAGTTTTTACTAGATGCTGTTTGTCGTTATTTGCCTGCTCCTACAGATAAAGAAGGTATTAAAGGAATTAATCCTGACACTGAAGAAGAAGAATTACGTAAGCCTGATGTAAAGGAGCCGTTTGCTGCTCTAGCATTTAAGATTGCTACAGACCCTTTTGTTGGGCGTTTAGCTTTCTTCCGTGCATACTCTGGTCGTTTAGATGCAGGTTCTTATATCTTGAATAATCGTTCTGGTAAAAAAGAACGTATT
This sequence comes from Nonlabens ulvanivorans, assembly GCF_000755285.1. GTDB lineage: Bacteria > Bacteroidota > Bacteroidia > Flavobacteriales > Flavobacteriaceae > Nonlabens > Nonlabens ulvanivorans_A. The sequence continues at coordinate 218,269 of NZ_BBMK01000003.1, forward strand.
TCTCGTATCTATCAGATGCATTCTAATAAACAAAATGCTATTGATTATATCGAAGCAGGTGATATAGGCGCAGCTGTTGGTTTTAAAGATATTAAAACTGGAGATACGATGTCTGATGAAAAGCATCCTATTGTTTTGGAATCTATGGATTTCCCAGATCCAGTAATTGGTATCGCGGTAGAGCCTAAGACTAAAGCAGATGTAGATAAGATGGGTATGGCTTTAGCTAAATTAGCTGAAGAAGATCCAACTTTCCAAGTTAGAACTGATGAAGCTTCAGGTCAAACAATTATTTCAGGAATGGGTGAATTGCACCTTGATATTATTGTTGATCGTATGCGTCGTGAGTTTAAGGTTGAGCTTAATCAAGGTGCTCCACAGGTTGAATATAAAGAAGCTATTACAAGAGCTGCAGATCACAGAGAAACTTATAAGAAGCAATCTGGTGGTCGTGGTAAATTTGGTGATATTGTCTTTACTATCGAGCCTGCTGAAGAAAATGAAGAAGGTAAAGTAGAAGAAGGGTTACAATTTATCAACAAGATTAAAGGTGGTAATGTTCCTAAGGAATTTGTCCCTGCTATTGAAAAAGGTTTCCGTGAAGCTATGAAGGCAGGACCTCTTGCTGGTTTTGAGATGGATAGTATGCGTGTTACTCTTACGGATGGATCTTTCCACCCAGTAGATTCTGATGCTCTTTCCTTCGAACTTGCTGCTAGAATGGGTTATAAGGCGTCTGCCAAATCTGCAGGTGCTGTTATACTTGAGCCTATCATGAAACTTGAAGTTATTACTCCTGAAGAAAACATGGGTGATATTGTAGGTGACTTAAATCGTCGTCGTGGTCAAGTTAATGATATGGGTGATCGTGCAGGTGCAAAGGTTGTTAAAGCTGAAGTGCCGTTATCTGAAATGTTTGGTTACGTAACTACATTACGTACTCTTTCTTCAGGTCGTGCGACATCAACAATGGAATTTTCACACTATGCTGAGACTCCTTCCAACATTAGTGAAGAAGTAATCGCAGCAGCTAAAGGTGCAACAAACTAATTTTCAAAAGATGAGTCAAAAAATCAGAATTAAGTTAAAGTCTTACGATTACATGCTGGTAGATAAATCTGCTGAAAAAATCGTTAAAACAGTAAAGAGTACAGGTGCAGTGGTAACTGGTCCAATTCCACTACCAACTCATAAGAAAATCTTTACAGTATTAAGATCACCTCACGTTAATAAGAAGTCACGTGAGCAATTCCAATTAAGTTCTTACAAGAGATTGTTAGATATTTATAGTTCATCTAGCAAAACGATAGATGCCTTAATGAAATTGGAGTTACCAAGTGGTGTTGAAGTTGAGATTAAAGTGTAATAAAACAAGTTTTATTAAATCACGCTTTTGCGAAAGCGTGATTTAATAAATAACATTAATATAATAAATAATAATTATGTCTGGGTTAATAGGAAGAAAAATCGGAATGACTAGCATTTATGATGAGAATGGTAAAAATATGCCATGTACGATCATAGAAGCAGGTCCTTGCGTTGTTACCCAAGTCAGAACTGAAGAAGTGGATGGCTATACTGCCCTTCAACTTGGTTTCGATGACAAATCAGACAAAAACGCATCTAAAGCGGCTCAAGGTCACTTTAAGAAAGCGGGAACTGGTGTCAAGAGAAAAGTTGTAGAATTTCAAGGTTTTGATGAGGTTTACAAATTAGGAGATGCAATCTCTGTTGATATATTCACTGAAGGTGAATTTATAGATGTATCAGGAACGTCAAAGGGTAAAGGTTTCCAAGGTGTTGTAAAACGTCATGGATTTGCTGGAGTTGGTCAAGCGACTCACGGTCAGCACAACCGTTTACGTGCACCAGGATCTATAGGTGCAGCCTCTTATCCTGCTCGTGTATTCAAAGGAATGCGCATGGCTGGACAGATGGGTAATACAAAAGTTAAAGTTGAAAATTTAAGAGTTCTTAAAGTTGTTCCAGAAAAAAATCTTTTAGTTGTTAAAGGATGTGTACCTGGACATAAGAATGCTTATGTAATCTTACAGAAGTAATGAAGGTATCAGTTATAGACATTAAAGGAAAAGAAACTGGTCGTCAGGTAGAATTATCTGATAGCATTTTCGCAATTGAGCCTAATGATCACGCGATTTATCTAGATGTGAAACAATATCTAGCAAATCAACGTCAAGGAACTCATAAGGCTAAACAACGTGCTGAGATTACTGGTAGTACCCGTAAGATTAAGAAGCAAAAAGGAACTGGTACAGCAAGAGCTGGATCTATAAAGTCTGGAGTTTTCAGAGGTGGTGGTCGTATATTCGGTCCTGTTCCTAGGGATTACTCTTTTAAATTAAATAAAGGTCAGAAGCGTTTAGCTCGCAAGTCTGTTTTGAGTCAGAAGATGGCTGAAGGTAATTTGCATATCGTTGAAGACTTTAATTTTGAAGCTCCAAAAACTAAGAATTTTATCGATGTTTTGAAGTCTTTAGGATTAGATAATAAAAAATCTCTTTTTGTGTTGGGTGGTTCAAATAATAATGTATATTTGTCTTCTCGAAATTTGAAGGGTTCTGATGTTGTAACTAACTCAGAATTAAACACTTACAAGATTTTACATGCTAATAGTGTGATAGTGTTAGAGAGCTCATTAGAAGGAATCGAGGAAACTTTAAGCAAATAGGTCATGAATATCTTAATAAAACCAATCATTACAGAAAAGGCTACTAGCGATAGTGAGCTATTGAATCGTTATGGGTTTGAGGTTATGCCTAAAGCTAATAAGATTCAGATTAAAAATGCGGTTGAGGCGACTTATGGTGTTACTGTTACTAAGGTAAGGACCATGAATGTTCGTGTTGAACGTAAAACAAAATTTACAAAATCAGGGATGCAAATTGGTAAAACAAAGGCTAGTAAAAAAGCTTTTGTACAATTGCAAGATGGAGATACCATCGACCTTTATAGTAATATATAAATAATACAGACAAAAGATGTCAGTTAGAAAATTAAAACCTGTTACTCCTGGACAGCGATTTAGAGTTGTTAATGGCTATGATGCCATAACGACTGATAAGCCGGAAAAGAGTTTACTCGCTCCGAAAAAACGTTCAGGTGGTCGTAATGCAAGTGGTCGTATGACTATGCGTTACAAAGGTGGTGGTCATAAAAGACGCTACCGTATTATAGACTTTAAGAGAGATAAGCAAGGTGTTCCTGCTACAATCGCGTCTATAGAGTATGATCCAAATAGGACTGCTTTTATTGCTTTAGTGAATTATCAAGATGGAGAAAAGCGTTATGTTATAGCTCAGAATGGTTTGCAAGTTGGTCAGAATATTGTTTCTGGTGACTCTGTTGCTCCTGAGGTTGGTAATGCGATGAAATTGTCTAGTATTCCTTTAGGTAGTATCATTAGTTGTATTGAGTTGCATCCTGGTCAGGGAGCTGTTATTGCTCGTAGTGCTGGTTCATTTGCTCAGTTAATGGCAAGAGACGGTAAGTACGCAACTGTTAAAATGCCTTCTGGTGAAACTAGGTTAGTTTTGCAAGAATGTTTAGCTACAATTGGCGCTGTTTCTAATAGTGATCATCAGTTAGTAGTTAGTGGTAAGGCTGGTAGATCGCGATGGTTAGGTAGAAGACCTAGAACTCGTCCTGTTGTTATGAATCCTGTCGATCACCCTATGGGTGGTGGTGAAGGTAAGTCTTCAGGTGGTCATCCACGTTCTCGTAACGGTATACCTGCTAAGGGTTATCGTACTCGTGACAAGAATAAAGCAAGTACTCAATATATTTTAGAACGTAGAAAGAAATAATTATGGCTCGTTCATTAAAAAAAGGACCTTATGTATTCCATAAGTTGGAAACTAAGGTGGCTCAAAATGTTGAGTCCGGAAAAAAGACTGTTATTAAAACTTGGTCTCGTGCATCAATGATTACTCCTGACTTTGTTGGGCAAACTATTGGTGTTCATAATGGGAAGCAATTTATTCCTGTTTATGTAACAGAGAATATGGTTGGTCACAAGTTAGGTGAATTCTCTCCAACAAGATCTTTCAGGGGGGGTCATGCTGGAGCTAAGAACAAAGGAAAAAAGTAATCTAAGCTATGGGAGTTCGTAAAAAACAAATGGCTGAAAGGCTTAAGGAGGAAAAGAAGAGCGTCGCATTTGCTAAGCTTAACAACTGTCCTACTAGTCCTCGTAAGATGAGGTTAGTGGCAGATATCATTAGAGGTAAAAAGGTTGAGGATTCTTTAAATATTTTAAAGTTTTCATCTAAAGAAGCTGCTCGTAGACTTGATAAATTAGTTTTATCTGCTATAGCTAATTGGCAAGCAAAGAATGAGGATTCTGATGTAGCTGAAGCTGGTCTTTTTATTAAAGAGATAAGAGTTGATGGTGGATCTATGTTGAAAAGGTTGCGTCCAGCGCCCCAAGGTAGAGCACATAGAATAAGAAAGAGATCGAACCACGTTACTGTTGTGTTAGGTCAAACTAATAATACAGAGGTTAACTAAAAAAGGATATGGGACAAAAAACTAATCCGATAGGAAATCGTTTAGGTATCATCAGAGGATGGGAATCTAACTGGTACGGTGGTAATGATTATGGTGACAAGCTTGCTGAGGATGATAAAATACGTAAGTATATTCATGCTCGTTTATCTAAAGCTAGTGTTTCAAGGGTTATTATAGAACGTACTTTGAAACTAGTAACTGTGACTATAACTACTGCTAGACCTGGTATTATCATAGGTAAAGGTGGTCAGGAGGTAGATCGTCTTAAGGAAGAGCTTAAGAAGATTACTGGAAAAGATGTACAGATCAATATTCATGAAATTAAACGTCCTGAACTTGATGCCTTTTTGGTAGGAGCAAGTGTGGCTCGTCAAATTGAAAATAGAATTTCATATAGACGTGCGATTAAGATGGCTATTGCTGCGGCAATGCGTATGAATGCTGAAGGAATTAAAATACAAATCTCTGGTAGGTTAAATGGTGCTGAAATGGCTCGTTCTGAATCTTACAAAGACGGTAGAATTCCTTTATCTACATTCCGTGCTGACATAGATTATGCTTTAGTAGAGGCTCATACAACTTATGGTCGTCTGGGTGTTAAGGTTTGGATCATGAAAGGTGAGGTTTATGGAAAGCGTGAGTTATCTCCGTTAGTAGGTTTATCGAAGAAACAAAGTAAATCAGATGGCGGCTCTGGAAACAGAGGTGGAAATCGTCGTCGCAGAAAATAATAGCTAGAGATGTTACAACCTAGAAAGACAAAGTTTAGAAAACAGCAGAAGGGTCGCATGAAGGGTAATTCCGGACGCGGTAATCAGCTAGCGTATGGTACATTTGGTATCAAATCATTAGATTCAGAATTTATTAATTCTCGTCAAATTGAGGCTGCGCGTATTGCTGCAACTCGTTATATGAAGAGGGAAGGTTCATTATGGATTAAAATATTCCCGGATAAGCCTATTACTAAGAAGCCTTTAGAGGTTCGTATGGGTAAAGGAAAAGGTGCGGTAGAATATTGGGCTGCGGTAGTTAAGCCAGGTAGAATTTTATTTGAAATTTCAGGTGTTCCACTTGAAACAGCGAAGGAAGCTCTTAGGTTAGCGGCACAAAAGTTACCGGTTAAAACAAAATTTATAGTCGCTCGCGATTTTCAAGAACAATAAGTAGTTATGAAACAATCAGAGGTAAAAGGTTATTCTGCTGCTGAACTTAGTGATAAGTTGGCAGAATCACAGAAGGTTTATGCGGATCTTACGAGAACGCATATAGTGTCGCCATTAGACAATCCTTCTCAAATTAAGGATCTGCGTAGAACTATCGCTCGGCTTAAAACGGCTATAAATAATCAGTAGACGAACATTATGGAAACTAGAAATTTAAGAAAAGAACGTATTGGTGTAGTAAGAAGTAACAAGATGGATAAAAGCATCGTTGTTGCTGAAGTTAAGAAGAGAAAACACCCTATGTATGGAAAGTTCGTTTTAAAGACTAAGAAATACGTTGCTCATGATGAAAAGAATGAGTGTAATGAAGGTGATACAGTGCGTATCATGGAGACTCGACCTCTTAGTAAGTCTAAGAATTGGAGATTAGTAGAAATTATAGAAAGAGCTAAGTAATGTTACAACAAGAATCAAGACTTAAGGTGGCTGATAATACTGGAGCAAAAGAAGTGCTTTGTATTAGAGTGTTAGGTGGTACTAAAAGAAGGTATGCATCAGTAGGAGATAAAATTGTTGTTTCTGTTAAAGAGGCTACACCTAATGGTAATATCAAAAAAGGTGCTGTTTCTACCGCAGTAGTAGTAAGAACTAAAAAAGAGGTGCGTCGACAGATGGATCTTATATACGATTTGACGATAATGCTTGTGTATTATTGAATCCTAACTCGGAAATGAGAGGTACTCGTGTATTTGGACCGGTTGCGAGAGAATTGCGTGATAAGCAATTTATGAAAATAGTTTCATTAGCTCCAGAAGTATTATAATTTACAATCATGGTAAAGGTAAAAATTAAAACAGGAGATAAAGTACGTGTACTTGCTGGAGAACATAAAGGTTCTGAAGGTGTTATTACTCGTATTTTTAAAGACAAAAATAAAGCCATCGTGGAAGGTGTGAATATGGTCTCAAAGCATGAGAAGCCAAGCGCTACCAATCCACAAGGTGGGATTAAAGAAATGGAAGCTCCAATGCAGATTTCTAATTTGTCATTGATTGACAATAATGGTAAAACAACTCGTGTTGGTTATCGTATGGAAGGTGATAAGAAGGTTCGATTTGCTAAAACAACAAACGATTTAATTTAGTCATGGCATATATTCCTAGACTCAAGACAGAATATAAGGAGCGCGTTGCCGCTTCTTTAAAAGAGGAATTCGGTTACAATAATGTAATGGAGATTCCTAAGTTGCAAAAGATAGTATTAAGCCGTGGTGTTGGTGCTGCAGTTGCTGATAAGAAATTGATTGATTACGCTCTTGATGAGTTAACAACAATTACAGGTCAAAAAGCTGTTGCTACACTTTCTAAGAAAGATGTCGCTTCTTTTAAGTTACGTAAGGGTATGCCTATTGGTGTAAAGGTTACGTTAAGAGGTGAGCGTATGTACGAATTTCTAGATCGACTGGTTACGGTAGCGTTACCACGTGTTAGAGATTTTCAAGGTATCAAAGCTAGTGGTTTTGATGGAAGAGGAAATTATAATTTAGGAATTACTGAGCAAATCATCTTTCCAGAAATAAATATAGATAAGGTTAATAAAATCTCTGGTATGGATATTACATTCGTTACTAGTGCTCAAACTGATAAAGAGGCAAAGTCTCTTCTTGGTGAGCTTGGTTTACCTTTCAAAAAGGATTAATACAATGGCAAAAGAATCAATGAAAGCGCGTGAGCGCAAACGTGAGGCACTAATTGCAAAGTATGCGGACAAGCGCAAAGCTTTGAAGGAAGCTGGAGATTATGAAGCTCTTCAGAAGTTGCCTAAAAATGCATCTCCGGTAAGACAACATAATAGATGTAAGCTTACGGGTAGGCCAAAAGGTTATATGAGACAGTTCGGTATTTCCCGTGTTCTTTTTAGAGAGATGGCAAATCAAGGTTTAATCCCAGGAGTTAAAAAAGCTAGTTGGTAATTAGCTTAAATATAGCATTATGAATACAGATCCAATCGCAGATTATTTAACTAGAATTAGAAATGCAGTACGTGCTAATCACCGTGTTGTAGATGTTCCGGCTTCTAAGTTAAAAAAAGAAATTACTAAGATTTTATTTGATCAAGGTTATATTCTGAGTTATAAGTTTGAGGAGCATGCCGCTCAGGATAACATAAAGATAGCTTTGAAATATGATAGAGAAACAAAAGAATCGGTTATAAAGGATATTCAAAGGTTGAGTAAGCCAGGTTTACGTAAATATGCTGGTGCAGGTGAATTACCTAGAATTCTTAATGGATTAGGTGTTGCCATTGTTTCAACTAGTAAAGGTGTAATGACAGATAAACAAGCTCGTACGGAAAACGTAGGTGGTGAAGTTCTGTGTTACGTATATTAAATAATTAGATATGTCTAGAATAGGAAATAATCCCGTAGCAATTCCAGCTGGTGTTACTGTAAAGGTTGACAACGGAGTTATAAATGTTGAAGGTAAGTTAGGTAAGCTTACTCAGAATTACTCTGATGTTACCATTAAGGTAGAAGGAGAAGAAGTTTTGGTAACACGCCCTTCTGATTCTAAGGATCATAAAGCTAAGCATGGCTTGTATAGGTCTTTGGTTTTTAATATGATTGCTGGAGTTTCTGAAGGTTGGTCTAAGGAACTTGAATTAGTTGGAGTTGGATATAGAGCATCTAATCAAGGGCAGGTATTAGATTTAGCATTAGGATTTTCTCATAATATCGTATTAGATATTGCTGAAGAGGTTAAAGTTGAAACTATTTCTGAAAAAGGTAAGAATCCTAAGATTAAATTATCGTCTTTTGACAAGCAATTAGTTGGTCAAGTAGCTGCTAAAATAAGATCTTTCAGAAAACCTGAGCCTTATAAAGGAAAAGGTGTTAAATTTGTGGGTGAACAATTAAGAAGAAAAGCTGGTAAATCAGCATAATAGATAAGTATTATGGCATTTTCAAAGTCTGAAAGAAGAAATAAAATCCGTCGCAGAATTCGTAAGAATATTTCGGGTACAGCTGAGCGTCCTCGTTTATCGGTATACCGTAGTAATAAAGAGATTTATGCTCAGGTTATTAATGACGTGGATGGAGTTACAATTGCTTCAGCTTCATCAAGAGATTTAAAGTCAAATGGAGAAAAAATTTCCATTGCAAATGAGGTTGGTAAAGCTGTTGCAGAGAAGGCTAGAGCTGCAGGTGTTGAAACGGTATCATTTGATCGTGGAGGTTATCTTTATCATGGACGTGTGTTGTCTTTGGCTAATGGGGCTAGAGAAGCTGGTCTTAAATTTTAATTACAAACATTACAGTAATGTACCAAAAATATAAAAACGTAGAATTAGTAAAACCTAGTGGACTTGATCTTAAAGATCGTTTAGTAGGTGTTCAGCGTGTTACTAAGGTAACAAAAGGTGGACGTGCTTTTGGATTTTCAGCGATTGTCGTTGTAGGTGATGAAAGTGGAGTTGTTGGACATGGTTTAGGTAAGTCTAAAGAAGTTTCTGAAGCGATTTCCAAGGCTGTTGAAGATGCTAAGAAGAATTTGGTAAGAATACCTCTTGTCAAAGGTTCAATTCCTCATGAACAAAAGGGGAAATTTGGTGGGGCCAGAGTTTTGTTAATTCCTGCTGCTACTGGTACTGGAGTTATTGCTGGTGGTGCTATCCGTGCGGTCCTGGAGGCTGTTGGAGTTCATGATGTTCTTTCCAAAAATCAAGGATCTTCTAATCCTCATAATGTTGTAAAAGCAACTTTTGATGCATTATTACAATTACGTAGCGCTCATACGGTTGCAAAACAAAGAGGTGTTTCTTTAGATAAAGTATTTAACGGTTAATCACACGATAATGGCAAAGTTAAAAATAAAAAAAGTACGTAGTGCAATTAAGAGACCGTTAAGACAAAAGCGTACGCTTGAAGCTTTAGGTTTACGTAAGATAAATCAGGTTGTAGAGCATGATGATACTCCGGTTATTCAGGGGGGGATGATTGCAAAAGTTGAACATTTAGTCTCCGTTGAGAAGGCTTAAAAAGATAATAAATGAGTTTAAATAATCTTAAACCTGCTGCAGGTTCAGTTAAAAAGTCTGCCAAGATCATAGGTCGTGGTCAAGGTTCTGGTAAAGGTGGTACAGCAACACGTGGACACAAAGGTGCAAAATCACGTTCTGGTTATTCAAAGAAAATTGGTTTTGAAGGTGGTCAGATGCCTTTACAGAGACGTGTTCCTAAGTTTGGTTTTACAAATATCAATCGTAAGGAATATGCTGGTGTTAACATTGATGTAATACAGGCATACGTAGACGAAGGTCGTTTGACTGACGTAATTACTATTGATAACTTAATAGAAGAACGTTTAGTTGATAAAAATGATTTAGTTAAGATATTAGGTCGCGGTGAGTTAAAGGCTACTATTAATGTTAGTGCTCATAAGTTTACAGCAACTGCTAAGGCTGCTATAGAAAAAGCAGGTGGTCAAGCGCTAACCTTATAATCTTAATCAATGAAGTTTATAGAAACATTAAAAAATATTTGGAATATTGATGAGCTGAAAGATCGTATTATTATGACTTTCAGTTTACTTCTTGTTTATCGATTTGGTGCGCAAGTAGTGCTTCCTGGGATAGATTCGAGTAAACTAGCTAGTTTCTCAGAAAATTTTGAGGGTGGTGGTATAGGTTTTGTGCTCAACGCCTTTACGGGTGGTGCTTTTTCCAATGCATCAGTGTTTGCCCTAGGTATTATGCCTTATATATCCGCCAGTATTGTTGTACAATTAATGGGAATTGCGATTCCTTATTTGCAGAAGCTTCAGAAAGAAGGTGCTAGTGGTCAAAAGAAAATTAATCAAATTACAAGATGGTTAACAATTGGTATTTGTTTAATTCAAGCGCCAAGTTATCTTTTAAGTCTAGGTACATTAGGAGTTCCTAGTGATGCTTACTTAATGCCTGATAACATGAATTTATTTCTTGTTAGTAGTACTATCATTTTAGTTACTGGTTGTGTTTTTGCAATGTGGCTGGGTGAAAAGATTACTGATAAGGGTATAGGTAATGGTATATCACTTTTAATAATGGTCGGTATTATCGCAACACTTCCTCAAGCTTTTGTTCAAGAGTTTGCAGCTAGAGTTACTGGTACTGGTGGTGTAATGTTGGTTTTAGTAGAGTTGTTAGTTTGGTTTGTTGTTATTCTTCTTTGTATTATGTTGGTTATGGCTGTTCGTAAGATACCGGTTCAGTATGCTAGAAGAGCTGCTTCAGGAGGTTATGAAAAGAATGAGCAAGGTTCTAGACAATTTATTCCATTAAAACTTAATGCATCTGGTGTTATGCCGATAATCTTTGCTCAGGCGATAATGTTTGTTCCTGCGGCGTTAGGTCAATTGGATACTTCTTGGGCTACAACAGTTCAAACAGCTTTTGGTGATATTTTTGGTTTTTGGTATAATTTAGTTTTTGCTCTTTTAATTATAATATTTACTTATTTTTACACGGCAATTACAGTGCCTACGAACAAGATGGCTGATGATTTGAAGCGAAATGGTGGTTTTATTGCTGGTATTAGACCTGGTACTGAAACTGCTGATTATTTGGATAAGATTATGTCTCAAATTACTTTGCCGGGATCTATATTTTTAGCACTAGTAGCAATATTTCCAGCTTTTGTTTCTTTAATGGGTGTAACTCAGCAATGGGCTTTATTTTATGGAGGAACATCACTACTGATTATGGTAGGAGTAGCAATCGATACAATGCAACAAATAAATTCATACTTGTTAAATCGTCATTATGATGGTTTGATTAAGACAGGTAAAAATAGAAAAGCGGTAGCATAATGGCAAAACAGTCGGCAATAGAACAAGACGGTTCCATTATAGAAGCATTGTCTAACGCAATGTTTAGGGTAGAATTAGAAAACGGGCACGTTGTAACTGCACACATATCTGGAAAGATGCGTATGCACTACATTAAGTTGCTTCCAGGAGATAAAGTAAAATTAGAAATGAGTCCTTACGATTTAACGAAAGCAAGGATCACTTATAGGTACTAATATGAAAGTAAGAGCATCGATTAAAAAGAGAAGTGCTGATTGTAAAATTGTACGCCGTAAAGGTCGTCTTTATGTAATCAACAAAAAGAATCCAAAATTTAAACAAAGACAAGGTTAAGCTATGGCTAGAATTGCAGGGTAGATATACCTAAAAACAAACGTGGAGAAGTCTCATTGACTTACATATACGGTATCGGACGTAATCGTGCAAAACAAGTTCTTATTGATACAGGTGTTGGCTTAGATAAAAAGGTGACGGATTGGAATGATGATGAAATTGGTAAGATACGTGCAGCCATTGGTGAGTTCACTATTGAAGGTGAATTAAGATCTGAGACACAGCTTAATATTAAGCGTCTGATGGATATTGGTTGCTATCGTGGTATTCGTCATAGATCTGGACTTCCTTTAAGAGGTCAGAGAACTAAGAATAACTCACGTACTCGTAAAGGTAAACGTAAGACTGTTGCTAACAAGAAAAAGGCAACTAAATAATAAGTAATTGATATGGCAAAGTCTAAAACAGTATCAAAAAAGCGTAAAGTAATCGTTGAGTCAGTTGGTGAAGTTCATATTTCATCATCCTTCAATAATATTTTGGTTTCTTTGACAAATAAAAAAGGAGAAGTTATTTCATGGTCATCTGCAGGTAAGATGGGTTTCCGTGGATCTAAGAAAAACACTCCTTATGCGGCTCAATTAGCTGCTGAAGATGCATCTAAAGTTGCACATGAGGCCGGTTTGCGTAAAGTGAAAGCTTACGTTAAAGGTCCTGGTAATGGTCGTGAAAGTGCTATTCGTAGCATTCACAATTCTGGTATTGAAGTAACTGAAATTATTGATGTTACTCCATTGCCACACAACGGTTGTCGTCCTCCTAAGCGTCGTAGAGTATAATTAATTATTAATAACGAATGATTGTTTGGCTGTCGAAGGATATTGACCTGAATTCACAGTACATCATTCAATAAATTTTGTAAAATGGCAAGATATAGAGGTCCTAAGGCAAAAATTGCACGTCGATTCAGAGAACCAATTTTTGGCCCTAGTAAAGCTTTGGAGAAGAAAAATTATCCTCCAGGTATGCATGGTAACGCGAGACGCCGTGGTAAAGAATCTGAGTATGCGGTTCAGCTTAAAGAAAAGCAGAAAGCAAAGTATACTTATGGAGTGCTAGAGAAGCAATTCCGTTTAATGTTTGAAAAAGCTGTTCGTAGTACTGGTATTACGGGTGAAGTTCTTCTTCAGTTATGTGAATCTCGTTTAGATAACGTTGTTTACAGAATGGGAGTTGCAAAAACTCGTCGTGGTGCACGTCAGTTAGTTTCACATAGACATATGACCGTTAATGGAGAGTTGGTGAATATACCTTCTTATCAATTAAAGCCAGGTGATGTTGTTGCTGTACGTGAAAAATCTAAATCTTTAAGTGCGATAGATCAATCTTTATCTAGTAATGAGCATGTTTACGATTTTATTACGTTTAATAAAGCGAGCATGTCTGGAACTTTCGTTAGTGTACCTGAAAGAATGCAAATTCCTGAAAACATTAAAGAACAGTTGATCGTTGAATTGTACTCTAAATAATAATTAATCCACAAAGTAATCTTATGGCAATATTAAATTTCCAAAAGCCGGATAAAGTAATCATGATTGATTCTACTGATTTTGAAGGTAAATTCGAATTCAGACCTTTAGAGCCAGGATATGGTCTTACTGTGGGAAATGCTCTTCGTAGAGTATTACTTTCATCACTTGAAGGGTTTGCTATTACTTCTATTCGTATAGAAGGTGTGGATCATGAATTTTCTACAATCGAAGGTGTAGTCGAAGATGTTACTGAAATTATTTTGAATTTCAAACAAATTAGATTTAGACGTCAGATTGATGAGGTTGATAGTGAGGTAGTAAATGTTTCTTTCTCTGGGAAAGATACTTTTACCGCTGGTGATATGCAGAAATATATATCAGGTTTTCAAGTATTAAATCCTGAAATGGTTATCTGCAATACAGAATCTTCTGTTAGTCTTAACTTAGAACTTACAATAGAGAAGGGTAGAGGATATGTTCCTGCTGAAGAGAATAAAAATCCAAATGCTGCTATTGGTACAATAGCTATCGATTCTATTTTCACTCCTATTAAGAACGTTAAGTATAGTATCGAAAACTATCGTGTAGAACAAAAAACTGATTACGAAAAATTAGTCTTTGAAATTTCTACAGATGGTAGTATTCACCCAAAGCAGGCTTTAACCGAGGCTGCTAAAACACTTATCCATCACTTCATGTTGTTCTCTGATGAGCGAATTACTCTTGAAGCTGATGAGATTGCTCAAACAGAGACTTATGATGAAGAGAGCCTTCACATGAGACAACTGCTTAAGACAAAACTTGTAGATATGGAACTTTCTGTACGTGCATTAAATTGTCTAAAAGCTGCTGAAGTTGAAACACTAGGTGATTTAGTTTCTTACAATAAGAACGATTTGATGAAATTCAGAAACTTCGGTAAGAAATCTTTAACTGAACTTGAAGAACTAGTGAATGTTAAAGGACTAAACTTCGGTATGGATTTATCAAAATATAAACTTGACCGTGACTAGTTGACGCTAGTTAAAGAAACAAAATAAGATGAGACACGGAAAGAAATTTAATCATTTAGGTAGAAAGACGGCACACCGTAAGGCGATGTTGGCAAATATGGCTTGTTCATTAATTGAGCATAAGCGTATTAATACTACTGTAGCAAAGGCTAAAGCTGTAAAGCAGTTCGTTGAGCCATTAATTACTAAATCTAAAGAAGATACAACTCACAATCGCCGTTTAGTATTTGCTAAACTTAGAAGTAAAGAAGCTGTTACTGAATTATTCAGAGACGTTTCTTCTAAGGTAGCTGATCGTCCAGGTGGATACACACGTATCATTAAGATGGGTAATCGTTTAGGAGATAATGCTGATATGGCAATGATAGAGCTTGTAGATTTCAATGAAATCTATAGCCCTAACGAAGGAAAGAAGAAAAATACAAGACGTAGTCGTCGTGGTAAATCTTCTACCGCTGCACCAGTTGAAACTTCAACAGACAATACTAATGAAGAAGAGTAAAATCTTTGATAATATGTAGATAAAAGGATCAATGCTTTCGCATTGGTCCTTTTTTTTTGAATTATTTTTGAAAAACAATTTCTATTATGAGTTATTTAAATAAAAAAGATGCTATTATACTTTTAGCAGATGGGACAATATTCCATGGTAAAGCAATTGGTGAAGGTGGTACTGCTACTGGAGAGATTTGTTTTAATACAGGTATGTCTGGTTATCAAGAAGTTTTTACTGATCCTTCATATACAGGTCAGATTATGGTAACTACTAATGCACATATCGGTAATTATGGTGTTACTGATGATGATTCTGAATCTAATTCAGTTAAAATTGCTGGTTTGATATGTAAGAATTTCTCTGAAGAGTTTTCAAGACCTGCTGCGCAGTCTGATTTATTTAAATATTTAGAGAAAAAGGAACTTGTAATATTATCAGATGTTGATACTCGAGCTCTTGTACGTTATATTAGAGATAACGGTGCACAGAATGCCATCATCTCTACTGATATAAATGATATGGATGCGTTAAAATCTCAGTTGGATAATGTTCCTTCTATGAAAGGACTAGAGCTAGCTTCAGAAGTATCTTGTAAAGAGCCATATTTCTACGGTAATGAAAATTCAACATATAAGATTGCAGCACTTGACCTAGGAATTAAAATTAATATTCTGCGTAACTTGGCTGCCAGAGACACATATATAAAAGTATTTCCGTATAATTCATCTTATGAAGATATGGCCGCTTTTAATCCAGATGGTTATTTTATATCTAATGGACCTGGTGATCCAGAACCTTTAGATAAAGCTATAGAAACCGCAAAACAAATTATTAATTCTGATCAACCATTGTTTGGAATTTGTTTGGGTCATCAAGTTATTGCCCTAGCTATGGGAGTTTCTACTTATAAAATGCATAATGGTCATAGAGGAATTAACCACCCAATTAAGAATTTAATTACTGGAAAGGGCGAGATTACATCTCAAAATCATGGTTTTGCTATTAATAAGTCTCAGGCTATTGCACATAGCGATATTGAAATTACTCATTTACATTTAAATGATGATACTGTTGCAGGTATACGTATTAAGGATAAGCCATGCTTCTCCGTTCAATATCATCCAGAGGCTGGTCCTGGACCTAACGATGCAACGTATTTATTCGACCAATTCATTGATTTAATTAAAACAACTAAAAAACATACAGCATGAGCACAATAATTGACGTACACGCAAGACAAATTTTTGATTCTAGAGGTAACCCTACCGTAGAAGTTGATGTCATCACATCTAATGGAATTATGGGTAGAGCTGCGGTGCCTTCAGGAGCTTCTACTGGTGAGCACGAAGCTGTTGAATTAAGAGATGGCGGTAAATCTTATATGGGGGGGAAAGGTGTAGGCAAAGCTGTTAATAATGTCAATACCATAATTTCACTTGAACTTATGGGAACATCTGTATTTGATCAACAGCATATTGATCAATTAATGATTGAACTTGATGGTACACCGAACAAAGCTAAACTTGGTGCAAATGCCATATTAGGAGTATCTCTAGCATGTGCAAAAGCTGCAGCAGCAGAGTTAAATCAACCGTTGTATAAATACATTGGCGGTATGACTGCTTGTACATTACCTGTACCAATGATGAATATTATCAATGGTGGTTCTCATAGTGATGCACCTATAGCTTTTCAAGAGTTTATGGTAATGCCTGTAGAGGCTGAAAGTTTTAGTCATGCCTTACAAATGGGAACTGAAATTTTTCATCATTTGAAGAAAGTGTTACATGATAGAGGATTAAGTACTGCTGTGGGTGATGAAGGTGGATTTGCTCCTACATTAGATGGTACCGAAGACGCATTAGATACTATTATTAAAGCTATTGGTAATGCCGGTTATACAGCAGGTAAAGATGTTATGATTGCCTTAGATTGTGCTGCTGCAGAATTTTTTGTAAATGGTAAATATGACTACACAAAATTTGAAGGTGATAAAGGCGTAATAAGGTCCAGTAAAGAGCAGGCAGAATATCTTGCATCTTTGGCTACAAAATATCCAATTATCTCTATAGAAGACGGAATGGATGAAAATGATTGGGAAGGATGGAAGATACTTACAGACCTTGCTGGTGATAAAGTTCAATTAGTAGGTGACGATTTATTTGTAACAAATGTAGAACGTCTTTCTAGAGGAATTAAAGAAGGTATTGCAAATTCTATTCTTATAAAAGTGAATCAAATAGGTACACTTACTGAAACTATTGCTGCGGTAACAATGGCTCATAAAGCTGGCTACACATCTGTGATGTCACACCGTAGTGGGGGGGAAACTGAAGATAATACTATTGCAGATCTTGCAGTTGCATTGTCAACGGGGGGCAGATTAAAACAGGTAGTGCTTCACGTTCTGATCGTATGGCAAAATATAATCAACTATTACGTATAGAAGAGGAATTACAAGAAAGTGCATATTATCCTGCACGTAATGCTTTTCAGTTATAGGTTAATTCCTAGTTCGCTTTCGCGAAAGCGAATATTTAAAAGCCACTTATGATTATAAGTGGCTTTTTTATCGATTAACTACGTTTTATTTCTTTAAAAACCATTTTTATCGATAAATGTTGTTTTTATCGTTTTTGTGTCGGATACTTGCGCTTCCCAAAAACGATTAAACATGAAAAAACTAGTACTTATTTTAGCATTTCTTTCTATGTCATTGTCTTTTAGTCAAGGCGTGATATGGGAAAACTTCTCTAAAGATGGTTTGCCATCCCTAACAGATGCTCAAAGGCCTGTTCAGCCTTCAGCTTATGATTTATACCATATAAATCCTGATGTTTTAGTTCAAAGGTTAGCAGGCGCTGTTGATAGATTCTCCGATGGCCCATCTATTGCCGTCG
Source organism: Nonlabens ulvanivorans (assembly GCF_000755285.1). GTDB lineage: Bacteria > Bacteroidota > Bacteroidia > Flavobacteriales > Flavobacteriaceae > Nonlabens > Nonlabens ulvanivorans_A. Next base: position 236,022 of record NZ_BBMK01000003.1, read on the forward strand.
ATTTTCCAATAGGAAATGATCAATTTGAGACTTTTAATGTCTATGATGCCGGTGCAATTGAGTCTCAGTTAATGACTGATTTTCCTAATATCCATTCTTACTACGGTTATTCTGACACATCCCTTAATAAAATATATTTTACTATCACTCCTCAAGGATTCAGAGGTATTATTACCGGTGAAAGTATTCTTTATATGGATCCTTTTTCAAAAGTTACACCAGATGATATCATGGTGTACAACCGTCGTGACTTAGTGCGTACGGATTTAAGTTTTGAATGTCATACGGATGAATTAGCAAATAATGCTAATATGCCAGAAATAAGCGAGGTTCAAACTAAGGCTTTTAGAGACTTGACTTTTAAAACATATCAAATAGCAATAGCAACGACATCAGAGTATACATCTTACCACGATGACGGCGATGCAGCCAATGGAGATGCAAGAGCAGATGCACTTGCTGCAATAATTGTTACTCTAGCACGTGTCAATAGTGTTTATGAGCAAGAAATGTCTATCAGATTTACCTTAGTTGCAAATAATGATAGGTTGATTTATTTTAATGATCAAAATAATCAAGGATTTGCAGATCCATATGATAATTACAGCGGTTCTCAAATGTTAGGAGAAAACACTAGTAATATTAACAATAGAATAGGGACTGCTAGTTATGATATAGGTCATGTCTTTTCTACCGGTGGTGGTGGAATTGCAGGTCAAAGTCCTTGTGCAAGTACTAAAGGACAAGGAGTTACGGGAATTGTGACACCAGAGTTCGATCCTTTTGATATCGATTATGTATGTCATGAAATAGGTCACCAGTTTAGTGCAGCACACACTTTCTATAACGGTTGTTTGGTGGTTCACCATCGTCTTCACCATATGAATCTGGTAGCGCTAGTACTATCATGGGATATGCTGGTATATGTGCGCCTAATGTTCAAGAAAATAGTGATGCTTATTTTCATTTAATTAGTCTATTTCAGATGCAAGGTAATTCTGATGGGGGGACATGTGTGATACTGAAATCGATTTGACGTTAAACGGTAATCTTACAGCTCCAGCTGCGGTAAATGATGGGGGGGCTAAAACTATTCCTAGATCTACTCCTTTTAAACTGACAGCTAGTTCTTCAACAGCTCCAGATTCTGGCGAGATTTATACTTATAATTGGGAACAACTGGATACAGGAATGGCAGCAGATACTGGTGCAACACAGCCTCCATTGCCTACTAACTCAACTGGTCCTATGTTTAGGTCTAAGTTTGCAACGACTAGTCCTACTAGATATTTTCCTAATCTTGATGACTTGGTAAATGGTGTAGATCCAACTTGGGGAAACTTTACCTAGTGTTGAGAGAGATATGAGATTCTTTTGTACGATTAGAGATAACAACCCTAATGGTGGACAAACTGATTATACTGGTCTTACTATAACTGTAGGAGCAAATGGACCGGTAGAGGTTAATGCGCCTAATGGAGGCGAGACATGGTATGAAGGTGAAAGTAGAACAATATTATGGGCTGTAAATGGAACTAATTCTTTAACTTATGCAACACAAGTTAAAATATCTCTTTCTTTAGATGGAGGATATACGTACCCAATAGTTCTTGTTAACAGTACTGCAAATGATGGAAGCCATACTTTAAACTTACCTACTGGAATTAAAACGAGTCAAGCTCGTATAATGGTAGAAGCAGTTGGTAACTACTTCTTCAATATATCAGAGAACGATTTTGAAATTAAAGAAGGGACATTTGAATTATCAGCACCATCGGTTGATATCTCTACATGTCAGCCTTCAGATGCAAGTTTTAGTTTTAATTATAATGCAGCACCTGGATTTAATGAAGTAGTAACATTTAGTGCCTTACAATTACCATCTGGACTTATAGCATCTTTCAGTCCTTCTTCTACATCAAGCTCAACAGCGGTAAATGTAGTGGTTACAGGAACAGACCAAGTAGACGCTGATTTATATAACTTTAGAGTAGTTGCGACTGCAAACTCTGCTACCATTGATGAAGAGTTCAACTTAAAAGTATTTGATAACAGTGTAGGCGAGGTTGTTATTTTATCACCACTAAATGGTGCTGGAAATCAAATTGCAAATCCATTATTAGAATGGCAAGACTTACCTAGTGCTTCTAGTTATTTAGTAGAGGTTTCAACAACACCTAATTTCTCATCAATTGTAGAAAGTGCCACTATAGTAAATGAAACATCATTACAGACAACATTACTTAGTCCATCTCAAATATATTATTGGAGAATAACACCTTCAAATGGTTGTTCAACAGGATCAATAGCATCAATAGCCGCATTTCAGACAGCTCAAGATGTTTGTAATGTTTATGATAATGAATATTTTGAAAACAATGATAATGTATGGGAAACAGATGTTAATGCAGTGAGTGCACGTGTTAATGTTCCAGATGATATTGAGATTACTAATTTAAGCTTTTACATGCGTGCAGATCATAATGATACTGGACATATCAAAATGCAATTAAGTTCTCCGTCAGGCCGTTTTTCAGAGGTGTATAATAGAGAATGTGCTGCCGGTAGAGATTTTGATTTGATCGTTAGTGATCAAGGTACTGCAGCTTTTGCCTGTAATCCTGGTTATACAGGTGCTTTAACTGGGAATTTAAGACCTGGACAAGCTTTTTCAAGATTTAACGGACTAAGTGCTCAAGGAGAATGGGTATTGCTTGCTACAGATAGAACTTCTGGTACTGGTGGTACATTTGATGAATTTAGTGTTACGGTTTGTGGTAGACTACAATACGTGAATGATATTAATAATAATAGAAATAATTTGTTGACCACCGCTTATGGTGCAACATCCATTATTAATCAAACTCTTTTAAGAACTCAACAAACAGGTACAACTAACGTAGATATGGTATATGTGGTTACTAGATTGCCTAAACAAGGTGTATTAGAGTTAAGTAGCGTAGCTCTTAATCTAGGAGATACCTTCACTCAAGCAGATCTTAATAACGATAGAATTAATTATAATCATAATTCTATAGAACTAGCACTAACTGATAGTTTTGACTTTACCGTTTTAGGTGACTCTAATACACTAATGAATGCTCAGACATTCAATATATCTATAGAAGAACCTACTTTAATATACGATCTTGGATGGTCTCCTTTTGCTCCTAATTCGGAGACTGGATCACTTAATGCACAAGTTATAAATGGACTCGCTATTATAGGTGCAGATGCTCAAATTAATAACCTTGAAATCATTGGGAATTCTAACAGCTTATTCCTTAACAACGGTTTGACTATTCTTGGAGATCTATCTACAGATGGTTACATAGGTGCTACAGATGGTGAATTGATATTTTCAGGATCTGCTGCGCAGTCTATTTCAGGAGACGGAATAATTGATATAGGTCGAGTTACAATGACCGGCTCTAATACTATTTCTATTACTGCTGTTATGAATATACATGACATATTATCTCCATCAAATGTTACTATAAATACTAATGGGAACATGGTGTTCCGTAGTGATGTAAATGGAACAGCTCAGTTAGATGATGCAAGTGGTGCTACTATTATTGGAGTTGTACAAGTAGAGCGATATATTCCAGCAAAAAGAGCTTTTAGGCTAGTAGCGTCTTCTGTAAACTCAACTAATTCAATTTATCAAAATTGGCAAGAAAACGGATCTACGACAGCAGGATTAGGTACACATATAACTGGATCAAGCACTGGTGCAAATGGATTTGATTTAACAGCATCAGGTAATCCTTCAATGTTTACCTATGATGCGGTAAATTCTGTATGGGTATCACCACCTAACACAGATGTAAATACGTTGCAAGTAGGTACTGCATATCGTTTAATGGTAAGAGGAGATAGAACGGTTGATATTACTCAAAATGCTCCTACAGCTACAAATACAACATTAAGAGCAAAAGGTAATTTACACCTTGGTGACTTTAATACTTCACTTGCCACTAGTAATGGAGACTTTGTGATGATTGCAAACCCATATCAAGCAAATGTCGATTTTAAAACAGTCCTTAATGATGTGTCAACGACAGGTGTTAATTTAAATTATGCATATTACTGGGATCCTAATTTAAATACTAGAGGTGGATATGCTACCATAGATATGAGCACACTCAATGGAGATCCTGTACCTTTTTCAAGTAATGCAAATAAATATTTACAACCTGGACAGTCCATCTTCATTCAGGCTACTGGAGCAACTAATCTTACCTTCAAGGAGTCTCATAAGAAAGTGAGCGAGGATTTGAATAATATTTTTAATCAACAGCAAAGTAATTCTAGTATTGTAGTAAGTCTTGTAAATCGCAATACACAGACAATTATAGACCAAACGTTGATGAGAATTAATAGCACAAACAATCCTCAAGTAGATCAAAGCGATGCTGTAAAGTTCTATAATCAAGATGAAACTCTTGCCATAGTCAATAATGGAAACCTATTGAGTATTGATAAAAACATCATGCCAGTTGCAGGAGACCACATTACATTGCTCACAGACCGATTTAGAACCACACAGTATACTATGGATGTCTTCATTGATGGATTAGTAAGTGTAAAAGCAATATTGATAGACCATTATACAGCTAGTCGTACAGATCTAGTAGAAGGGTCTAACTCAATTGATTTTGACGTAATACCAGGTGACACGGCAAGTAATGATTTAAACAGATTTGAAATCGTTTTTGAGAATGTTACATTAAGTAGTAATGATATAAATCTGCAAGCAGATCTAAGATTATTCCCTAATCCAGTTAGTAACGGTCAGTTTACGATCCAGAGCGATTTATTAAATGGTAAAGAAGTACAGATAAGTTTATATAATACACTTGGGCAATTGATACATGATCAAGAATCTACTTTTAATAACAAGCTTACTGTAAAACCACAAGTACAATTAAGCAGTGGGATGTATCTTGTAAAAGTCTCAACTATTGATGAGAGTGCAACCATACAGATTATTGTAAATTAATGTTTGAATAAGTTTTTGGGAACTATCAGACAGTTGAAACGGCGATCATTTTTGGTCGCCGTTTTGTTTTGTAATTTTAATTACGCTTTCGCGAAAGCGAGTAAAATATTCCCGCCTGACCAGTAATTATCTGACAAATCACACATAATTATCGAAATCGATATAGAAAAGCAAAATATTTTCTTAAATCTGTTAAATATCTAGTCTCGATTAACGACAACTTAACGGTCTATGTATTATTTTTGAAGTAGTTAAATCCAAAATATAATAATGTCAGAAAAAGCTATCTTAGAAATCGATGGGAAAAAATATGAATTCCCAATAATCACTGGAACAGAAAATGAAAAAGCCATAGATATTAAGGCTTTGAGAGGTGCAACAGGTGGTATTACCACAATAGATCCTGGATATAAAAATACAGGTAGTTGTGAAAGTGCTATTACTTTTCTTAATGGGGGGGAAGAAGGTATTCTTAGATACCGCGGTTATTCCATTGAAGAACTAGCTGATAAAGCAGATTTCTTAGAAGTAGCATATCTATTGATTTTTGGAGAATTGCCTACACAATCGCAATTAGATAAATTTCATGCAGACATTAAAGCAAATTCTCATGTTGATGAGGACGTAAAGAAAATTCTAGATGGTTTTCCTAAGTCTGCTCACCCTATGGGTGTTCTTTCTTCACTTACTAGTGCCTTAATAGCATTTAACCCTACATCTGTTAATGTAGATAGTGAAGAAGACATGTATAATGCGATTGTTAAAATTATGGGTAAATTCCCTGTTCTTGTAGCATGGGCATTAAGAAAACGTACAGGACAGCCACTTGATTATGGTGATGATAGTTTAGGCTATGTAGATAACATTCTTAAAATGATGTTTAAGAAGCCTAATTCTGAGTATGTCGTGGATCCTATAGTTTCTAAGGCTCTTGATAAATTATTAATCCTACATGCAGATCATGAACAAAACTGTTCAACCAGTACAGTACGTATTGTTGGGTCTTCTCACGCAGGTTTATTTGCAAGTTTAAGTGCTGGTATTTGTGCACTTTGGGGACCACTACACGGTGGTGCAAATCAGGCTGTTCTTGAAATGTTAGAAGGTATTAAAGAAGATGGTGGTGATACTAAAAAGTACATGGCCAAAGCAAAAGATAAAAATGATCCATTCCGTTTAATGGGATTCGGACATAGAGTATATAAGAATTTTGATCCTCGTGCAAAGATTATCAAAGTCGCTGCAGATGATGTTCTTAATTCATTAGGAGTAGATGATCCAATTTTAGAAATAGCAAAAGGTCTTGAGAAAGAAGCTCTTGAAGATCCTTACTTTGTTGATCGTAAATTATATCCTAACGTTGATTTTTATTCTGGTATTATTTACCGCGCAATGGGTATTCCTGTAGAAATGTTTACAGTGATGTTTGCGTTAGGTCGTCTACCAGGGTGGATTGCACAATGGAAAGAAATGCGTGAAAACAAAGAACCTATCGGTCGTCCACGTCAGGTGTATACTGGTGAAAACTCTAGATCATTTAAAGAAGTGTCTGAAAGATAATTTTTTAAATTATAAACTTTTAAAAACTCTCTAACGCATTGTGTTAGGGAGTTTTTTATTGATAAATAAAGTTGATAAACTCATTGTTAATATCGCAAAAAATAGATTGTTATATTATTAAATTCGCAATATGAATATATTAAATCTTAATGTAATTGACGAGACGTCGCGATTGCGTGCCGTTATACTTGGAACAGCAGCAAGTAATGGTCCAGTTCCCGCGTTAGAAGATGCATATGACCCTAAATCGCGTGAACATATCCTAGCGGGAACCTATCCTGCAAATGAAGATATGGTTGCCGAAATGGATGCAGTGAATGCGGTTTTTGAAAAGTATGATGTAAAGGTGTTCCGTCCAACACATATTGAGAATTGCAACCAGATTTTTACCAGAGATATAGGTTTTGTAATAGATGATGTTTTTGTTAAAGCAAATATATTACCAGACCGCGAGGAAGAAATAGAAGCGATACAATATGTCATTAATCAAATAAATCCAGATAAGGTTATTAGACCACCAGAAGAAGTACATATTGAAGGTGGTGATGTCATGCTACATGGTGAATATATCTTTGTTGGTACCTATCGTGGTGAAGATTATGCAGATTATATCATAGCGCGCACAAACGTTGAAGCTATAGACTGGTTAAAAGATACCTTTCCAAATAAAAAAGTCGTTTCCTTCAATTTGAGAAAAGACAATCTTGATCCATATAACAACGCATTACATTTGGATTGCTGTTTCCAGCCGGTAGGTGATGGAAAATGCATCATTCATAAGAATGGTTTTTTACAAGAAGAAGAATATCAATATTTAGTTGACTTCTTTGGTGAGGAAAACTGTTTTGAGATCACGCAAGAAGAGATGTATTATATGAATTCTAATATTTTTTCTATAGCACCAGATGTCGTGATTTCTGAAAAGAATTTTACACGATTGAATACATGGCTGCGCAGTCATGGAATTACGGTAGAAGAAGTTCCCTATGCCGAAATTTCTAAACAAGAAGGCTTGTTGAGATGTTCTACTTTACCACTAATAAGAGATTAATGAAACAAATTACAGATACGGTTTTTATGGTAAGACCGATACAGTTCCGTTTAAATGAGCAAACAGCTGTTAATAATTATTACCAAGATCAAGAGGCAGATCAACGTATTAAAAATGATGTCGCAAATAATAAAGCTCAAGATGAGTTTGACGCTTTCACAACTGCGTTAAAAAACAAGGGAATCAATGTGATCATTATTTCAGACGATGAAAAGAATGATACACCAGATTCAATTTTTCCTAATAACTGGATTTCTACACATCAAAATGGTGACATAGCTCTTTATCCCATGTTTGCAGAAAACCGACGCTTAGAACGCAGACCAGAGGTTTTAGACACGCTAGAGAAAGAAGGATTTAGTATCGCAAACATTATAGACTATACTAGTGCAGAGGATGAAGGATTTTTTCTAGAAGGAACTGGTAGTTTATTACTGGATCGAGTAAATAAAAAAGCTTATTGTAGCATATCGCCACGTGCAGATGAAGAGCTGTTTATTGAGTTTTGTGAAGATTTTGAATACACACCTGTAATATTTACAGCTTATCAAACGGTAGAAGATAAGAGATTACCCATCTATCATACTAACGTGATGATGGCACTAGGAGAAAATTATGCGGTTATTTGTTTAGACTGCATAGATGATAAAAAAGAACGCAAAAGTGTGCTTTATCACCTCAAAGAAACTGGCAAAGAAGTCATAACCATAACTGAAAAGCAAGTAAATGCTTTTGCAGGTAATATGATGCAAGTTCATAATAGCGCTGGAGAAAAATTACTCGTTATGAGTGATCAGGCTTATCAATCCTTAACTGTTGAGCAAATTAAAAAGCTAGAAAAGTATAACGAAATTTTGCATCCGTCTATTGAAACTATTGAGACTTTAGGTGGTGGATCGGTGAGATGTATGATGGCTGAGGTGTTTTTACCAAAAGCATAATCAGCACTTAATCAGTATAAAAAAAGGGTAGAAGTGTATTCTACTCTTTTTTATTTTATCCTTTTGCAATACGCCTGATCATTCCTGCAAAAATAAAGTAGTGAAACGGCAGCATAGAATACCAATACAAACGTCCCCATATACCTCGCGGTCTGAAAGTAGCGGTTTGATGAATGATGTTATCATCATCAATTTCAAATTCTAACCATGCCTCTCCAGGAACGCGCATTTCTGCAAATAGAAGTAATCTTTTTTCTTTTTTATCGGCCACTAGGACTCTCCAAAAGTCTAAAGAATCTCCTGCATAGATTGTGTTAACATTTGTGCGGCCACGGCGCAGTCCTACACCACCCATAAGTTTATCTACATAGCCTCTTATTTTCCATAAAAAGGTAGCATAATAATATCCATTCTTACCACCAATAGACCAGATGCGTTCTAGCGCGGCATCTGGATCGTCTGTTTTTAATTCTTGTGCATCTTTTAAGCATCCATAGCTAGGAACTTGTTTGTATTTATTGAGGTTGAGTTTAAATCGACCGCTTACCATAGAGTCTTTCCAGCTACTCGCTACTTGGTTTTGCTCAATTTTGGCAAAAGCCATGTTTAATGCCTCTTCATAACTGTATAATTGAATCCCTAGTTTTTCTCTTAAATCATTAGGTTGCGCAACTACTTCAATCGCCATACTGTTCACTAGATTTTGTGCTAGTTTATAAGATGTGCTGGTGACAAAGTATAACCAGTATGAACTCAGTTTAGGAGTCATGATGGGAACGGTAAGGATGTACAGTTTTATTTTACGCATTTTAGCATAACGTGTCATCATTTCCTTGTATGTCAGAACATCTTTACCACCTATATCATAACTATGATTGTAGCATCTTGACGACCTAGAACACCAGTTAGGTAACTCATTACATTACGTATCGCAATAGGGTGCGTTTTTGTGTTGACCCATTTAGGCGTGATCATTAAAGGCAGTTTTTCACACAAATCACGCACTATTTCAAAAGATGAACTTCCGCTACCTACAATAATTCCTGCTCTTAATACTGTCACTGAAGATTTTGCTGTGTAGAGAAGATCTTCAACACGCTTTCGCGAAAGCAAATGTTTACTAAGTTTATCTTCATTAACAATTCCCGATAAATAAATAATTTGTTTACAATTCGTATTATTAATGAGTTGCACAAAATTCATTGCACTTTCTGCTTCCATGGTGTCAAAACTCTCTGTGCTACTGCTCATAGAATGAATGAGGTAATAGGCGGCATCTATGTTTTGAGGAAGCTCTTGTTGTGGTTTCAAGTTTAAAAAATCAATTTCTATAATCTCAATTTGATCTTTAATCTCTTGTGGGACGGATAGTCGAGCAGCACTGCGTACTGCACAGATTACTTCATGATCTTGTTTAAGTAGTTCATATAATAATCTTATACCTATGTAACCGTTTGCGCCTGTGAGTAAAACTTTCATATTTGAAAGATAAGGTGCAATTGTATGGTATTTCTACATGGATTTGTTAAAAGAGATTTGTATAAAAAACTTACCATCTTAAAATTGCTGCAACAATTCTAAAATGGTAAGTAGTAAAATACTCTAATCAATAATCTGTCTATTCCTTTTCTGCTGTGCTCGATGTTTTTTCAGAAAGTTTAGATCTGTTGTCGTTACTGTTTCTATCAATCAATTTGTTGTATGGATCGATACCGGCTTCTACAGGTTTCGTATTAACTATGATGTCAAAAGTGTTTGATATTTCAGTCACTTTTAACTTCTTTAAGTAAAGGACTTTTTCCACTCCAGTGTCCTCGTCTACTTCACCAAATATACCTACCTCAATATAATCTGCAAGTGGTAATGACTGTAATGCTTTAGTCTTACCTTTTGGCATGAAAGTCAGGCTGTCACCAGCGATGTTTTTGTAAACAGACTTTCCTTTCTCGTTGGAACGATACTTGATTACTTGAGCATCTAGTGTTACAAGATATTTACCATCTGGTAATTCTTGATAGGTAGCATCTTTTACTTTGTTGTTGTACAAGGTAATAGTTTCAAACATGTCAGTTATCAAGTATTGTAATGAGTCTGGTGTGACTGCTTTAATGTCATTTACAAACTCTGTTGCAACTGGATAAGGAGCTCCTTTGAATTGATGCTTTTCTGCAAATCTTTTTATGACAGCATTAAACTTCTCATCACCTAGGTAGTCACTCATGGCATATAGTACTAAAGAACCTTTTTGATAATGGATGTATTGTTGGTTCTCATTATACATTAATGGATTCTCTTTGATTTGCTCTGTAGTTCTACCTAATAGGTAACCATCCATAGCCTCTTTAAGGAATTTGCGCATTTGCTCTTTGCCATTTGCTTTTTCGAGAACTTTAAGAGAGCTATACTCAGATAGACTTTCAGAGAGTAATGTTGCCCCCCCTTTTGCATTTGCACCAATTACTTGATGTGCCCACACTGATGTGCAAGCTCGTGAGCAGTTATACTGAAAGGGTAATCAACAGCATCTTTATCCTCATCATCAACGTCTGCAATAAAGCCTATCGCCTCACTAAATGGAATAGTGTTAGGGAAAGCCTGTGCAAAACCACCACCAGTTCTAGGGAACTCGATAATACGAGCCTGTCTGTGCTGGTATGGTGTGTAGCTATCATTATAATAATCTAATCCATCTTTTAATCCATTCATCATGCGGTCTACATTGTAATCATGGTCTGGATGATAATAGATTTCTAATTTCACACCATCATGTTCATCTCTCTTAACATCATAACGACCGCTTAGGAATGCATAGAAATTGAGGATTTTAGAATCCATTTTATAGTTGAAATATTTACGCCCATCTTCTTCCCATTCTTTGATGAGATATCCTGGTGCAATGGCAATTTGATCGCTTGAAGTACTTACCGTTGCTTCAAAGTCTATCCAGTCACTATTACCACCTATGTAATTATTATCTCTTGCGCCTGGAGCATCTGGTGCTGGAAGACGATCTTTAGGAGCTAACTCATATTTCTTACGTATTTGTGTGTTACGTATTTCGAACTGATCACTATATCCTATAGAAGGAAAAATACTGTTATTAATAAAGGTACCATTATCAACTACAGGAGAGTTATTGTCAAAGAAAGTATTCGGCTTATTCTCAGTCTCAAACTTCATGATAAGAGTATCGCCTGGTTGTAACGCCTTTTTAAATTGATACATGCGGTAATTGTAATCCTCAAAATCTTTGACGATATCACTTTCTAGATCTAGAGTAATTTCTGTAGGTCTATCTGGATAATTAACGTGTAAGGTGTCAATAGCGACATCAGTTTGATTAACTAGTGTGTAAGTAGCTCCAGCTTTAAAATCACGAGTGTCTGGAAAGATATCCATAAAGGTATTTACTGCAACTAATCGAGGTTGAGGTGCTTTACCGTACTTACTCAAGTCCTTTTCATAATTTACTTGTAGTTCCTCTTGCTCTTTACCGGAGATTTGTTCATTGTCTAAATTATTAACTTTCCATATATAACCACCTATGGCAAAGAATCCTAGTAATGAAAGGGCCATTACAGCGATGATTGATTTTGACAATCGTGCTTTTGCAAATGCAATACGTTCTTTCATAGAAGTTCCCATACCACGACGGTAGAATAACACCGCAAGAGCAAATAATGCAATACCTAACAGCATCCAATAAACTCTATAAGTAAAGTATTTCCCTAATCCACTTCCATATCCGTTCATGTCACTAGGACTAGGTGAACCAGCACCTTGGTTAAATATAAACTGTCCTTGCTCTACACCTATGGCTCCTAATAGTGGAGGAATACCGATGGCAAGAACTAATAATACTATTAAACCAACCCATTTATTTTTAATCAGTGTGTGAATTAACAATGACATCATAATCCAAGGAATGAAATCCCAGATATTGATTACATAAAGATCAAAAAGATATAGAGGTAACTCAAACTCAAAGAAACCATTGTAAGCCTGAATGATAATACCACTCAAGATCACGATCAATAGAATGGTGGCAACCATGACTACCATAGCTATAAACTTTGATAATAACATGGTCCAGTTTCTGGTAGGAGTCGCATCTACTAATTGATTAATGTGAGCCGCTTTTGCACGGTCTAGTATTAATCCAGTATATAAATATATAAGTAGGTAAGCAAACGTACTGAAGATACCACCAGCAAATTGTAACATCACCCAAGTTTTAGGTAAAATATCGGTTCCGTATTGTTGTCCGGTGATTAACATGGTCAATAATGAAAATGCAAATGCCACAGAAGCTATTATGATGAAAGGCCATCCTTTTACAATGTATGCGATGTCAGATTTTGCAATTATCCAAGCTGTTTTAAGCTGTCCAAAAAAGGATAAGTCTTGAGTAGCTGGTGGCATTACAACTTTAGTTATCGTTCCAAAATTCTTTTTAGTGACACGTTGTGCTTTGGTTTTTGCTAGTGATAAGCTTGTCGGGTTTTGTGAAAAATTAAAAGCAAATAGAACACCAATAAAAACAAGTAACGATATGCCTAACCAGATTAACCTATTATATAGTAAAGTCCCAGTGATAGGTATTAATTGCGTGCTTTGTTCTTCTGGAGTCCAGTATTTGATCTGACTGTAAGTGGCGCTATCACCAGTAGGTTCTAGTAATTCTACCCAGTAAGAATCATCCATAGTAGGTACACTAGATCCTGCTGCAAATTGTAATATGATCATTACCAATACAAACATGAAACCTATATTGACATTTCTTAAAAATGCAGTAATTGCAAATACAATAGCACCATAAAAGAATACATTAGGAATAATGTAAACTAAAAATGGTTGTAGATAGTTCATGATTTTAAATGGACCAACTAACTCTTCATTTGCACCTGGTAAATAAAAACCTAAGGTGATTCCTATTAAACTAGCAATGATGATCAATAAGGTCATCGTCATACCAGCACTAAATTTTGCTAGTAAATAATTCCATTTAGTTAAAGGGTAAGAATAAAGCACATTGTGCATGTTGTTCTTAAAGTCACGCTGTATTGTTCCTCCTATAATAGAAGGGATTAATAGATAAGTAAGTATAGCAAAAAAGCCTAATAGACTATAGATACCTACCGCTCCATTTAATTTAATCGCACTTGTTACAGTTACATTATCACTATCAAAAACACCTACCGCAAGTGCAGATATTAATAAGGATAATAGAAATAAAACAGCTGCGTATATGTAAAAAAGTGGTTTCTTAAACCAGGTTTTTACTTCGTGTGTATATATTGTTGAGAACATGATTATGCGATTTCAGTTTCAGCAATAACTTGTCGTTGCTTAAAGTAGTAAAATAAACGTCTTCTAGTGTTGGTTCTGCTTTCGCGAAAGCGTCACCAGGAGAAACCTCTCCATACACACGTACATTTAGTTTGTTATCTTCATTGTAATTTGAAGAAATCACATTAAAATCTTGTTGCATTTGCTCAATACCTTCACGATCTACAGTTGTCGTCCATATTTTGCCAGCAAGTGCTGCAGTCATTTGTTTAGGAGTAGCTTGTGCCAGAATTTTACCACCATTAAGGATAGCCATATCTGTACATAATTCTTTTACATCATCTACAATGTGTGTAGAGAATATAACAATGTGATTAGTTCCTATTTCTCTTAAAACATTAAGAAAACGATGTCTTTCTGCTGGGTCAAGTCCTGCGGTAGGTTCATCAACAATGATTAACTTAGGATCATTTAATAGTAGTTGAGCAATCCCGAAGCGTTGTTTCATACCGCCAGAATAACCTGCAACGTGTTTATTGCGCACATCACTTAAGTTCGTTACTTCTAGAGCTTTATCTACTAAGGCATTACGTTCAGATTTACTTGTAATACCTTTAAGACTTGCAAAATAATGTAACAAATCGTGAGCGCTCATTTTAGGATAGACACCAAATTCTTGTGGTAAATAACCTAGTGTTTTTCTGAATTCAATTTTATTATTTAAGATATCTAAACCGTCTAAATGTATACTTCCAGAATCTGGTGATTGTAATGTCGCAATCGTACGCATCATTGAGGATTTACCAGCACCATTAGGTCCTAGGAGACCAAACATTCCTGCATTTATATTTATAGTAACATTATCTAACGCTTTTACACCATTAGGGTAAGTTTTAGAAACATTTTTAAGGCTTAGTATCATAATAAACAGTTCTTAAATAATTGATTTGAAGTGTTAGTACATCAATTCTAAGAAATGTTACAATTATGCAGGTAGAATTAATCTAATTCATAAATCTCTACGGCTGTATTCACTTCATGATTAAAGTTAAACAAAGCAAGATTTTCCCAACTACTGCCGTTTGTGCTAGAAGAACTATTGATATCACATGCCACCCAATCTGGTGCCCAATAGCAATATCCTAGACCTTTATCGTCTGGTAAATTTTTAATCATGTTATGTATGCGCAACATAAAGGTGCGCTGTCCAGCAGGTGTTGCAGGATACGTTGCGATTAATTGATCTTGTAATCCTACAATATTATTAGTATTGTCATCCCAGTTAAGAGTAAATGGATAGGCTGTTTCAACAATCATAATCTTTTGAGAAATACTGGTAGCAAAGGATTGTAGCTGATTCTCAATAAAATCGATATCATTATTATGCCACCATGGATAATAACTTAAACCAGCAATATCAAAATTCACATTGCGAGATATTAATTGATTATAAAAATAATCAGCACCTTCTATACCTGCATGATGAATCATAACCTTGGATTCTGGAGAAGCTAATTGTACACCTGTAATGGCGGCTTTAGTTAATTGTACATAATTGTCCCATGATTCTCCAGATCCATCATATACCTGACCTAGCGGCCATAGCATTCCATTATTAGTTTCATTACCTATTTGCACAATCGCTGGTGGAGTGTCCTGAAGAACGAGCTCTTGTAAAACATTCTGCGAATAATCTTTAATGCTTTCGGTCATTATGGCTATGTTCTGCGTTGCCCATACAATAGGTATGTCTTGTGATCCTGGATCTGCCAAGTGTCAGAATAGTGAAAGTCTAGCAAAAAATCCAAGCCTTGAACTTTAGCCTTTAAAGCTTGAGCTTTTACAAAGTTAAGGTTGTAGAGACCGCTTGTGTTATTAATCCATAAACGTATACGTACTAAGTTAACACCACGACTTTTTAAGTAAGCATAATTATCAACGATATCTTGATTATTCTCATCTTTAAAAACCACTCCATTTGACTCTATTTCAGGTAAAAAAGAAAGGTCCATTCCTTTATAAAAGTCAATAGATTCTGGTTCTGGTTGCCTGTCATTATCATTAGTAGTACAAGAGATCAATAGTAGAAAAACCAGAAAGGGATAAAAGCATTTTTTCATAAGTGAAATATAGGGTTTACAAATCATCTACATATTCAAATCCAGTATCACCTTTTTGCTGACTTACTTTTTTGAAAAAATCATGAATAGGTTTACGGTTTGCTTTTACTTTAACAAAATAATTATCTCTGTAAATACTATATTCTTCAGCACGACCTTTATAAATATTTAGTTTGTAATAGGGAATAGGTAGGGCATAGGTCTGCAATCTAGAGCGAAACCTGACGATGATTCCTTTTTCTCTCAATTCTACATTACATACCTTAAGGCTATTATCAACGACTAGCAAGTTATGTATCTGGATGCTAGATGATGTAATATGTAGTTTTGGAGAACCACTGCCGTTTAGTTTCCATCTTTGGCGCAAGCTTAAAACTTTGCCTACGTCATTTTCAATAAGACGTCTTGTTTCTGGGTCGTTGTAAGATACATTATATAGCATATTTCTAATAGTCTCAAAAGTTCCGTAAGCCTTTCATAATCCTTATCTTTGCAGGCTTAAATTTGTAACCATGACGCTTAACAATCAACTGGAAACTGCTGTAAAAAACGCTGTAGAACATTTATTTTCTGTGAGTTTAGAAAATGTGGAGATTACGCTTACGCGAAAAGATCAAAACGGAGACCTTACGGTAATGGTATTTCCTATGTTAAGACATATCAAAGGCAATCCAGCTGTCATAGGTGAACAAATAGGTGCGGAGCTAGCAAAAACAGACTTGATTACATCTTACGAAGTGATTAAAGGTTTTTTAAATATCACCGTAGCTCATGAAGTTTATCTAAAAGACTTTAATGATATCTTATCTCAATCTGATTATGGTAAATCACCTGTAGATAAAACAAAGTCAGGTGTGATGGTAGAGTACAGTTCACCTAACACTAATAAGCCACTGCATTTAGGACACGTGCGTAATAATTTATTAGGTTACTCTGTAGCTCAAATAGTAGAGGCTACAGGACGTAAAGTGAATAAAACCCAAATCATTAACGATCGTGGGATTCACATCTGTAAGTCTATGCTGGCTTGGGAACAATATGGTAATGGAGAAACTCCAGAATCTACAGGATTGAAAGGAGATAAACTGGTTGGGAATTACTATGTGAAATTTGATCAAGAATATAAAAAGGAAATTGCTGACTTAATAGCTGCCGGCAAAACCGAAGAAGAAGCTAAAAAAGAAGCGCCGTTACTTATTGCAGCTCAAGAAATGCTCCGCAAATGGGAGCAAGGTGATGAAGCTGTAGTTGCTTTATGGAAAAAAATGAACGGTTGGGTATATGATGGTTTTGAAACTACTTATAAAAACCTAGGTGTTGATTTTGATAGTTTATACTATGAAAGTAATACCTATTTATTAGGTAAAGATGTAGTTCAAATAGGTCTAGATAAAGGCGTGTTTGAAAAAGATCCAGATGGGTCAGTATGGATTGATTTAACTGATGAAGGACTGGATCGTAAAATTGTATTACGTTCAGATGGTACTGCCGTTTACATGACACAAGATATAGGAACAGCCATACAACGTGTAAAAGATCACGATATCAACTCTATGGTGTATACTGTAGGTAATGAGCAAGATTATCACTTTAAGGTACTTTTCTTAATTCTTAAGAAACTAGGATACGATTGGGCAGAGAATCTATACCATTTAAGTTACGGAATGGTAGAGTTGCCGTCTGGTAAAATGAAATCTCGTGAAGGAACTGTGGTAGATGCTGACGAGCTCATGGAAGAAATGACAGATACTGCTAGAGAGATTGCACAAGAACAAGGTAAGCTAGAAGGAATGAGCGATGCCGATAAGGAAGATCTTTATAAAATGATTGGACTAGGAGCATTAAAGTATTTCATGCTTAAAGTTGATCCTAAGAAAAGCATGATGTTTGATCCTAAAGAATCTGTAGATTTTCAAGGAAACACCGGACCTTTTATTCAATACACACATGCACGTATTAAGTCTATCTTAAAGAAATCTGGATTTGAACAAGGCGATTTAAAAGTAGCAACAGACTTAGCATTAACAGATAAAGATGCTGCTGTCATTAAGTTATTAAAACAATATTCTGAAACTATTGAAGCTGCAGCTAGAAATTATAGTCCTGCGCTAGTAGCAAATTATGTATACGAATTGGTGAAAGAATTCAATTCATTCTATCAGAACGTTCCTAAAATCGTAGAAGAAACAAATGCAGATATGAAGCAATTCCGTTTATTATTATGTTTTAAAACGCAGCGGTAATTAAATCTGCGTGTGGATTGTTAGGAATAGAAGTTCCTGAGCAGATGTAGATGTAGTCTTTGAGCTTATGAGCTGTGAATTTTTAAGTTTCAGAAGTCGAATTTGAAAATAAAATTATAAGTATTTAACCTATCATTCTGAATGCGTTTCAGAATCTGACCATGATAGAAACGAAAGACAGTAGATACAATTATCCAACGTCTTAGTTAAACCAGATGCTGAAATAAATTCAGCGTGACAGATTTCAGAAAGAGACTTCCCTATGAGGATTAAAAAACTCAGGACTTACTTCTTTAGTAAATCCATTTTCTTACCAATCTCTTCAGCTTTGGCATAAGCAGCATCAGCAGCAGAGCGGTCTGAGGTTGAGAGTCTGTGAAAATCTCCCATGAGTTTTTTATACTCATCTTGTAATTTCTCAATCTCACTTTTCTTTTTAAATAGTCCGAACATGATGGTGGTTTTTAAAGAAGTCGTAAAAGTTGTAGTTCATTACTCATTAAAACATCCTATATGCCATAAAATATTACTTGGGTCATGTAAAAAGAACTCCTTACCCCCCCAATCTTTGTATTCCATTTCTTTCAGTTTAATGGTTGGGAATTGTTTCTTTAAATCTAGAGATTTCAAGTAAGTTAAAAAGCCTTCGGGATCATTAACCTCAAGAAACAGCATTGTATTGTCTATCCAATCTTTAACTTGAGAGTCTTGAAGATAGAAACTGCAATTTCCTAGTTGACAAACACTCATGTTAGTCGCTACGGAAGTCACGTGAAATCCTATCGCTTTATAAAAAGCAATAGATTCTGCATAATCATTGCAGCCTATAAAGGGTCGTATGGACTTAGTTAGTAGATTTTGTTGCATATAATGTTTAAAAATATATGTTTTAGATGAACAAAAATGACAATTATCATTACTTGTGATTTTAAATTTAAATAATTTAGCGGCTCATCTATTAAATATAATATAAGTGACTTATAATCAGGTTTATAATAATTGGAAGCGCCTTTCTAAAGAAACTATTGATCAGCACATTTTAGACGCATTATCTCAAAATATTAATTATTATGATAGTTTAAAAATGGGTGTGCCGGCATCGCATCTTGATAAGCAAGAATTTGCACCAGATTCTCAAGTGCTCGATGGCTCTACATTTCTTAAAACACTTATTAATAATCCCAATCATATAGGTGTACATACCGATACAGATTTATCAGAACCGTATTTCTCTGGTACGCAGCGATTAGAAGCTGAGGTTATTAAAATTATTGCCGAAGATATTCTCAAAGCACAGTCAGATACTATTGATGGCTATGTCTCCTCAGGTGGTACAGAAGGTAATATTCAAGCCATATGGGTATATCGCAACTTATTTAATGAGACTTATGCACTAGAAAAAGACTATAGTTCTATAGCTATTTTATGTAGTGAAGATGCTCATTATAGCATGGATAAAGCAAGCAATCTGTTAAATATTAAACTTGCTAAAGTTAAAGTTCATTCAGAAACTAGAGCAATCGATTCAACAGATCTCAAAAACCGATTAGAGGTATTACAATCACAAGGTGTTGATAAGCTGATATTAGTTTGTAACATGATGACAACTATGTTCGGTTCTGTAGATTCTTTAGATGACTATATGGCTGTTATCGCACAGTATCCTTCCATGACGGTTAAAGTTCATGTAGACGGAGCATATGGTGGCTTTTTCTTGCCATTTACAAATCCAGATCAACCATTGACCTTTAATGATGATCGTATAGATTCATTTACACTAGATGCACATAAGATGTTACAGGCGCCTTATGGTACTGGGATTTTTGTAATCAGAAAAGGATTACTCAAATATAGTCTTACCGATAGTGCACAATATGTAGCAGGTATGGATTGTACACTTGTAGGTAGTCGCAGTGGTGCAAATGCCATAAGTATTTATAAAATATTAATGAATTATGGACCGTATGACTGGGCAGAGCGCATGCTGGCGCTAGCTGCTAGAACTACACGATTAAAAAATCATTTGTTAGAACTTGATGTAAGACTCATTCATTTTGAGGACAGCAATATTATAACCATTCATCGTGATTTTGTTACACCTATGATTGCTGTTAAATACGGACTTGTACCAGATAATCACAATCATCCAGAGTGGTTTAAAATTGTA
Source organism: Nonlabens ulvanivorans (assembly GCF_000755285.1). Classification (GTDB taxonomy): domain Bacteria; phylum Bacteroidota; class Bacteroidia; order Flavobacteriales; family Flavobacteriaceae; genus Nonlabens; species Nonlabens ulvanivorans_A. Next base: position 256,398 of record NZ_BBMK01000003.1, read on the forward strand.
GTTATGGATCATGTTAAGGGTGATAAAATCACGCAATTTCTAATAGATTTTAAAGAAAGTATTACGGTTAATGATGTGTAGCGACGATTAGTTTTAGAATTACGCTTTCGCGAAAGCGTCATCTTATCAACCTATCAAATTGTAAATAAATGGAGGAATATCATAAAAGATCAGGTCTAGATGGAAAATTTAACCCTTTAGATGAATTACAAATAGACGTTAAAGACTTTGTGATTAGTGCGGTTAAAAATCAGGCGATTATCATAGATACTCGTAGTGATGATCATTATGCTGACGCAGCTATACCAGGTAGTGTAAATATAGGGTTGAATGGTGCTTTCACTAGTTGCTTAACTGCTGTAATCCCTAATTTGAATCAACCTATTTTATTGGTTTGTGATGATGGTACTGCGATAGATGTTTTGATGAAATTATCTCGAGCAGGATTTAATAATTGTATAGGTGTTCTTCTTGGAGGTTTCAAAAAATGGTTAGATTCTGGAAGGCCTATAACTAAAACTTCGCGCATTGTTAATGATCATTTTTGAGGACACTTAAAAAGCAAGACATTGTTATAATAGATGTACGTAATGAAAAAGATTTTAAATCAAATCATTTAAAAGGAGCAATACATCTATCCCTACACGACTTAACCACTGAAGCCAAAGCTATGGATAAGGAGGCGAGTTATCTTTTATATTGTGTTAACGGATACCGCAGCATGATCGCGGCTAGTATCTTAAAAGGCCACCAAATTATTAATGTGAATGATTTAAAAGGTGGGATAAAAGCACTTAAAGATCCCAAAGCTGCTTAGTTATTGATTTTATAGACCATTAAAACTATACATAATATGAATACAGAAAATAAAGATTCTAAATGTTTAAGCTGCGTTTGTACGGGCTGTGATAATTTTAAAAATAATACAGAAAAAGAAGCTCAATTGGAACAAGTAGAGTCTATTTCTCAAACTGCCACGCAATAAAGCGACTCTTCTTATTACCGCTATTCATAGGGACTATCTTATAAGTTGCTTTTAATTTAGTCAATTGTTTTTCTAGTTTAGGTAAGTTTTCTTTACGAGAAATTAAACTTGTAAACCAGCCTACTTGTGATTTAAAAGCAACACTTTCTTTGATAAGCCTTTTTACAAAAAGAGCCTCGCCACCATTACACCACAACTCGTGTGATTTACCAGCAAAATTGCGATCACTCACTTCGTTTCCTAGATTTTTGTTTTTGCGTTGGTTGGCCTTTATAGCTTCGTCTTCACTACTGTAGAAAGGTGGATTACACATTGTAAAATCATAAAGCTCTTGAGGTTTGATGATGTTTTTTAATATAGCACCACGGTCTTCTTGTAATCTCAGTTTAATGTTTGAAATTTTACGAGACTTAGGTAGGCTGATTTTATTCTGTAAAGCTGTTGCAAATTCATAGCTATCTGGATCAACTTCACTACCGACCATTTTCCAATTAAACATTGCAGTTCCTAGAATAGGATAAATCATGTTTGCACCTGTACCTATATCTAGACCAGTTTTGTTTTTCTCGCCTACAAGGTCTGCGATATGCAGTATATAATCGACACGACTAGGTATAGGTGGACTCAAGTAATCTAGAGGTAATTCCCAGTCATTAACACCATAATGCTCTTTAAGTAGAGCACTGTTTAATGCTAGCACTGATGCTGGATTAGTGAAGTCTATACTTATAAGTCCATCTTCCTTAGTGATAAAATGAGGCTTTAAGTCTGGATATGAATCTGACAGCAAGTCTAGATCATAACCGTGTTTGTGTAAATTATTATCATGCATGGTTGCAAAGATAAGATAGTAGACGCTCTTAAATTATAAAGAGCTGTGTTTCCAGTGGATTAGTTTGATTCATGACTGGGTAAATAAGCAAGTATAAGATTGTTGCTAGCCCTGAAAAACCAATTGTTTAACAGCACGTTACCTGAGTCATTTCCATTACCTTTGCAAAAATCATTTTCATGAAGCATTTTGAGGAACTAAATCTGGCGACGCCATTGCGTAATGGTCTTAACGATTTAGGTTTTACCACTATGACGCCTATTCAAGAGCAAGCTTTTCCGGTAATTTTATCGGGTAAAGATATGATAGGTATTGCGCAAACGGGTACTGGTAAAACACTAGGTTATATGTTGCCATTACTTCATGAGTTAAAATATGCAGACACTTTAGATCCTAGAATGCTTATTCTAGTTCCTACTAGAGAATTAGTTGTTCAAGTTGTAGAACAAATTGAAGCTTATGCTGCTTATATTAATGTAAGAGTTTTGGGTGTATATGGTGGTACTAATATTAATACACAAAAGAAAGCTGTGACAGATGGTGTCGATATTATTGTTGCAACTCCTGGACGACTTTATGATCTAATCGTTGCACAAACGGTACGATTAAAGAACTGTAAGAAAGTGGTTATTGATGAGGTGGATGTAATGCTTGATCTAGGTTTTAGATTTCAGCTTACTAATATTTTTGATCATTTACCATTAAAGCGCCAGAACATCATGTTCAGTGCTACAATGACAGATCAAATTGAAGATTTTATTAAGTCATATTTCTTTAATCCAGAGAAAGTATCTGTAGCGGTAAGTGGTACCAGATTAGAGAATATCGAGCAGACCTGTTATCCTGTAGAAAACTTTTATACAAAGGCTAATCTATTGATGGACCTTCTCACAGATGAGGAGGAATTTAAAAAAAGTGCTTGTTTTTGCAGGTAATAAAAAAAAGTGCAGATCGTTTACAAGAATACATGCTTGAGCGTTATGGCGATGAAATTGCCGTTATACATTCAAATAAAACGCAGAATTATAGATTGCGTTCTATCGAGCTTTTTGATACAGGAGAGCGACGTATTTTAATTGCCACAGATGTAATGGCGCGTGGACTGGATCTAGATAAAATTTCTCATGTTATAAATATAGATGTTCCTTCTTTTCCAGAAAACTACATGCACCGCATAGGTCGTAGTGGTCGTGCAGAGGAGAAAGGTAAAACAATCTTATTTTATACTGAGAAAGAAAAGGAAGACAAAGAGGCTATAGAAGCTTTGATGGATTATAAGATTCCAGAAATTCCATTTCCAGAAGAGGTTGAGATTTCAACTCAAAAAACACCTGAAGAAAAACCAGTTGTACGCGAACTCTTTAATCCTCATAAAATCATTGAAGAAGAGCGCGGAGCATCTTTTCATGAGAAGAGCGAGAAGAATCAAAAAGTAAATATGGGTGGTAGTTATCGCAGGGAAATTGCCAAAAAGTACAAGAAACCTAAAACACGTGGTGATAAAATTGCAAATCGCCGCAGGAAAAAATAATTAATAAAAAGCCCTTTAAGTATATCATCTTAAAGGGCTTTTTAAATTAACAACGTTGTATTTATTCAATAACGGTAGTCGTTTGTGTTTTCATAGTCATTTTCATTTCTTGAGGCATCATTTCAGATTTCTCAATAACAATATCACCATCTAATTCTTGCGTTATGGATGCGTTAGTAATCCAGCCTGTTTCTTTACTAATAGTGTAAGTACCAGAACTAGGACCAGTAAGATTATAAGTGGCCTGCATTCCATTAAGATTTGTGCTAGCGTTATCAGGAGTTTTTAATATAGCCGTTGAACTGATGATATAAGAATCCTCAGTAACGCTATCCAATTGAAAACTGCTAGTAGCCTCAAAAGAAGCTATGGAATTTACAGTTATCGTTTGATACCAAGAATCACCTATCGACACTTCTTCTATAGGTAAAATTGCAGTTAACTGCTGGTAGTTAGAACTTTGCTTTTCTGCACCCATTTCCTTTTTTAGAGCTGCTTCTACTTGCAATAATTGCATTTGAGGCATTTCTACACCTTCTGTTAACCCATCTATTTGTGCACTATTGTCAAAACTTAAGATCTCACCATGCTTATTCATGGTAATTTTAATAGGCTCTTTAATCATATTTTTAAAAATGGTATTCATCGCGTTAGACGCAGGACCATCAGATGATATCATTTCTGTTCCCATAGGAGATTTAGTTTCGTTTGACATTTTTTTAACCACAATGTCTATGTAATAAATACCGTCCTTGATATCTGTAACTATATAATCAGTTTCAGTTGAAATAATAGTTGTGATTTCTTGAGGCATTCCATTAATTACTTGCTTCTGCTCGCTAGTTACCACTTGATTTTGAGGATATGACTTTCCTATTTCAAGATTATACACGATTTCATATTGCGCCGTGGCGACAATGCTGAAAAGTATTGCAATAAATAATAGAGATTTTTTCATGTTGTTTTATTTAGGGTGGCAATATAATATAGGAAATATAGATTACGAGTTTTTTAACGATAAACTAACGATATCTCAGTTCTTGGTAAATAATTATTATATTTTTGCTTTCAAATATTCTTTTTTTGAAAAAGCAACTGATTTTAAGCTTGTTATGTTTGTTTATTTTCGCTTTCGCGAAAGCGCAATCTGTAAACACTTCCTATTTATGTCTTGCAAATGGTGACATCGTCCTAGCAGATTTAGGTAACTGTAGTTCAACCGTTGTGGCTAGCTATTCCTCTTCTTTCTTTGATATAGCACAAGGAGATACTGATGATACACTTTACGGAATTCGAAATGACGAATTATTTTTAATCAATGTATCCAATGGTTCAGTGACCTCATTGGGAGTTTTAAATGTTATAGGTTTTACGGGAAACTTTAGAGTAGATTCTCTAGTTAAGGAAGGACCAGGTACTCTATTAGGTGTCCATACAAACTCGCCTGGTGGACTTTTTAGATTTGACATTGCAAGCATGACCGCTACCTTTATAGGTGATACAGGTTTTCCTAGTGCTGGTGATTTAACTTACTTTAATGGTAATCTTTACCTAAGTGCAGATGGTAATGATCTTGCTCTTATCGATGTTGCAAACCCTAGTAATTCAAGTCTTGTAGGAACCATTCCTGGAGTGTCTGGATTTAATAACGTTTTTGGAGTGGTAACCATTATCACCGCAAATCCTTGTGCTATCAATCCCACCTTTGAATTAGTAGCAACTGGTGGAAATGATACTCGTTTTATTGATATAAATACAGCACAAACTACAGCGAACTGTTCTAATTTAGTGAGCTCAGATATTTTTGGGGGGGCTGCTGAGGTCGCATCAGATGTTATTTGCTCGATTAGTTTAGAGATAGAAGATTCTAACGGAAATACTGATCCAGAATATTGTCAAAATGCAAATACAATTCTTAATACAACAGCAGATCCTTTAACGCCACTAGGTGTATACTCATATGAATGGCGTATACAAGGTCAAGCAGGTGTAGTAGGTACTAGCGTTATTTTACCTATTAATATAACGACTACTACTACTTATGAATGTACTATTACAGACTCTGGACGTGTTGCGCCAGATAATATTGCGACCTCTACTATTACAGTTACGGTAAACCCTTTGCCATCGTGGAACCCTATTGCAAATGTTATCGCGCATAGTAATTATACATTACCAGCAATAACAGGAACTAATATACCTACAAATGCTGCATTCTATGATAATCCGGCCCATATGGGTACTCCTTGGAGTACTGGTAATTTAGTCGATCAAACTTTTTTTACTACTAATCCAGCAACAATTTACGTTTATGGAATTGATGCTAATGGTTGTGAACTCATTGAGCAGTTTGACATAGAATTTGTTGATGTGCAGGTAACTATTAGTCCTAGTGGAATACAAGATGTATGCGTTGGTGATATGGTCACGTTAACCGCTACACCAGTTCCTGCAAATGCTTATGGTAATTATACCTATAACTGGTCAGATACACAGGGAACAAGTTATCCTAACACGGCATCTATTACCGTAACAGTGAATGTTGCTACCACAGTATCTGTAACAGTAAACGATTCTGGCGTTGAGAACGGCACGGATATGGGTTTTGATATGACAGATTTCAATGTATTTGCGGTTATTGATATAGATGATCTAGTAGATCAAAACGTGACAGGTAGTTTTACATTTCCGGCCATAACTGGAACAGGTTTAACAGGAACTGAGGCGTATTATACACAGCCTAACGGAAATGGAACTATGTATAATCCAGGCGATGTAGTAACAACAGCAGACTTTGCGGTATTGCCAATCGCTCTCTACATTTATGATGATAATGGTAGTTGTAGCGATGAAGAAAGTTTTATCCTAGGTATAATGGATCCACCTATACTTAGTCTAACAATTAGTGCAACAGGAAATGATTTTTGTGCTGGAGAGTCTACCACATTAAACGCAACAGTTAATCCTGCGACTGCACAAGGGTCTTATAGTTATGAATGGAGAGAACAAGGTATGACCACAGTCTTATCTACCGCGATGTTTTTAACAGTAACACCAGCTGTTACTACTACTTATGAATGCACAGTTACAGATAGCGGTTTAACGACTAATAATTCAATTACAGAAACGATTACTATCAACGTTATACCAGTGCCAGAATTGAATCTTATTGCTTCTCAAAATGCTACAGGCTCTTATACTTTTCCTAGTATTGGTGGTAACAATTTGAGTGGTAACCAATTGTTTTTTACGGATGCTGGAGGATTAGGTTCTTCATACATGACAGGTGATATTGTAGATATCACTGATTTTACAACTTATCCTGTAACCTTATATGTTTATGATGTCAATGCCTCTGGTTGTGATGATGAGGTAAGTTTTGAGTTAATTATCAATCCAATAATTATCATTCCTGAACCAGAAGGACCGTTGTTTGTGATTCCAGATTATATGACACCTAATAATGATGGTTATCACGATTTCTGGAGAATAGATATTAATAGTGCAGATATTACTGTAACAGGTATTTATATTTTTGATAGGTATGGGAAACTATTAAAGCAACTAGCGCCAGATGGGATAGGATGGGATGCTACATATAATGGTAATCCATTACCGTCTAGCACCTATTGGTATCAATTAAAATATGAAGTTAACGGTGTTCCTACAGAGACGACAGGTTTTTTTGAAGTGAAAAGGTGATCTTGATTAACTTTGGCTTAGTTATTGGAATTTGAAAAATATATAAACAATAGGGAACATTTTAATTATCTTGTGCCCGTTAAAATACAATCATGAAAAAATTATTATTACTAGTAGCTTTTGTAGCTTCATCTTTCTCATTTGCACAAACAGGTTATGTTGATGCAGAATTCTTATTGTCTAAAATGCCAGAAGTTAGTGCTGCAGAAACACAATTAAAAAATTACACAAGCAATCTTCAAGCAGATATCACTAAGGCAGAAACCAATGCTAATGCAAGATTCCAAGCATTACAACAAGAGGCGCAGTCAGAAGGTGTTACTGATGAGAGAAGACAAGAGATTATTCAAATGGCACAACAGTTAGAAGGTTCTTTAAATACAGAAAAGCAAGGTGCAGAATTAAAATTAGCGACGAAACGTAATGAATTAATGCAACCTATATATGATAAATTAAATGCGGCTATAGAAAAAGTTGCTAAAGCAAAAGGATTTAAAATAATAATGTCTGTAGGTTCTGTCTTATTTGCAGAAGATTCTGTAAATATTACTGAAGCAGTTAAAACAGAAATGGGATTATAAAATTTCTCAAATCATAAAAAAGCCGCTCTTTATGAGCGGCTTTTTTTTATGATTTGATGTAAGTAAACAGGCATAAATAGTCTTCATCAATACTTTAGTTATATTCAAATCTGTATATTTACCTAGCTTAGAATAAAGTAGCATTTTAAGCTTTAAACCTTAGATGCAATGATCGATTTCTCATATAAAATAGCTTCTCACGTAAGAGCGATGTGGTAATAAAATAAGTTCTCAAATCAAGAATTTACTATTACAATATTTACAAATCAAAACTATTATGTCTAAAGAAATAAAAAACTTAACTAACCTTGCTAACACAGAGTATTCACTTAAGAAACTCTTTAGCGAAGCAGAGGATTTTCTTCCTTTATTAGGTACAGATTACGTAGAATTATACGTAGGTAATGCAAAACAAGCAGCGCATTATTATAAAAGTGCATTTGGCTTTCAGTCATATGCATATGCAGGATTAGAAACGGGTTTAAAGGATCGTGTTTCATACGTCTTAACGCAAGGTAAAATTAAATTTGTTCTTACCACACCTTTACAAAAAGGTGGAGATCTTAACGAGCACATCAATGTACACGGTGATGGTGTGAAAGTAGTTGCCCTATGTAGATGATGCTAGAAGTGCATTTGAAGAAACTACGAAACGAGGCGCAAAACCTTATATGGAGCCTACCGTAGAAAAGGATGAATTTGGTGAAGTAGTGCGCTCTGGAATATATACGTATGGAGAAACTGTTCACATATTTGTAGAGCGTAAAAATTACGACGGTTTATTTTTACCAGGATATGAAAAATGGGAATCTCATTACAACCCAGAACCTGTAGGCTTAAAATTTATTGACCATATGGTTGGTAATGTAGGATGGGATGAGATGAACAAATGGTGTAAATTTTATGGTGAAGTCATGGGATTTGCTCAAATCATATCTTTTGCAGATGATGATATCGCGACAGATTATACCGCTCTTATGAGTAAGGTAATGAGCAATGGAAATGGACGAGTAAAGTTCCCTATCAATGAGCCAGCCGAAGGAAAGAAAAAATCTCAAATAGAAGAATATCTAGACTTTTACAATGGACCTGGAGTACAACATATCGCTGTTGCAACAGATGATATTGTTGCAACGGTTAGTGCCATGCGAGATCGAGGAGTTGAATTTTTATACGTGCCAGACACCTATTATGACGATATATTAGAGCGTGTTGGTGAAATTGATGAAGATATAGAATTACTTAAAAAGCATGGTATTCTAATCGATAGAGACGATGAAGGCTATTTACTGCAGTTATTTACGAACAATGTATTGGATAGGCCTACCATGTTTATTGAAGTTATACAACGTAAAGGAGCTCAATCTTTTGGAGTTGGTAATTTTAAAGCTTTATTTGAAGCAATTGAAAGACAACAGGCGAGAAGAGGAACTTTATAATAAATACCTCACACAAATAAAAAAGCCCGAAATCTTAAATGATTTCGGGCTTTTTTATAAACGCATTTCTAGCCGACTAACATTATTATCGCCATTATGATCATAATTGAATTTTCTATAAATGTAGCCTCTGTCATTGGTAATTTTAAAGCAGTTCCTAGACAGGCACATTGAATAGCCTTCTTATCTAGTAAGGTTTTAGTAACGCCACCAGTAGTGATACTTAAAACAATCAATGTGATAAGTAGTGCGATGTCTATTTGAAATCTTATTAAAAACATTAAACCTAGCGCCGTTTCAATAAAAGGATAAATCCATGCATACACCGGTATTAACTTTGCCAGTGGATCGTACATTTTGAAACTGTCTGGAAAACCTTTTAAATCTAAAATTTTAAAAAAGCTAAATACGATAAAGAATAAGCCCATGAAATCTAGCATGGCTTCATTCCAGTTCTCTCGATTAAAATTCAGTAAAATGGTTGCTACTGTGATGTAGACTAGAATTAAAAATAAAGGTTTTAATTGTTGTAGCTTAGACTTTTCAGTTTCCGCTTTCGCGAAAGCGGATTTCTCAAAAACATTTGTTTCCTCTATCGGACTAATGTCATACTTAGGTGCTAGTGCTTTCTGGAAAGTATCTAGATTTATATGAGAGTCCATGTTAATGACGGCTTGCTCGTTTTCTAAAGAGACAACGGCCTTTTTTACATGGTTCATGTTATTTAATTTATTCTCAACATCAGTACGGCAACCATTGCAGGTCATTCCTTGAATATGATAAGTGTGTTTCATAGTTATTGAGGTAAATAAAGTGTTGCATCACTAGCTTTTAATTCATCCACATGACCAGCAATAATATTGTGCTTTAACGCTTTAAAGTGCATATGTAAAAAGGTGGTGTGATGGGTAAATACAGCTTTGTGTTTTTTGGAATAAAAACCTATGATTTCTACTTCTTGGTTTTTAATAATCCCATAAGCTCCAGATTCTTGATGCTTTTTATGATTATGCTCCATATCGCCATCTATCCAGTTAATCACGTGCCAGTTTAATTGATCAACTTTTCCTTTGATCAGAAAAGGAAACGGTTGGTCTGTGTCTATTCCATGAAGTAATGCATGTGTTTCTATTTGTTGTTCTAAAGTAGTATGGTCACTAAACTGTTTTAACAATAGAGCGTTGGTCCATTCGTCTACCTGTGCATACACCAGTAAAGCAGCATTATGATTAAATTGTGGATCTAATATCACACTATCCTTTTTAAAAGCTTTACTTACATATGACTCACCATCAAATATTTGAATTTCACCTTTCAGATTTTCTAATGCACCTAAAGCATAGAGATGAGGTAAATCGTGAATGGAATCTAGAGACGCAGTCGCCTCTAGATTTCCAGACATGATGTTTATTAAAGCTCCATAATGTATAACAGTATGGTCGGTTCCCTTTTCCTCTCTACAGCCACATAGAACTAGGGTGATAATTAAATATAGAAATTTAATACTCCTCATTTAAAATATCTTTGAGTGTATATTTAATCAATTGACCTTTACGATAATTAATGATGTACATCATTCCATCTTGTACAAACAGATCTGTAGGTTTATCGATATTAGTTTCTATGATTTGTTTCAATTGATATTTCATGTCAAAAACTAGAATACGACCATTTTCAAAATCTGTAAGAAATATTTCTTCATCAGTTACATAAATTCCTGTAGCGGCGTTAATCTTTTGATCAGCTCCTATAATAGCGATTGCGTTTCCTGTTTTGTCAAAAACTTGTGCTCTATGATTATATGCATCGGCGATGTAGATATAGTTTTCTGTGATTTGCACATCAGTAGGATAATAAAGTTGACCTAACTCTTTTCCTTCTGTACCGATGCTAATCCATTGTTCACCGTTGTAATAAAGTACACGATTAGGATAGAAGTCTGCAATAGCGATTTCATCTTCAAAAATGCTTATCGCTGCTGGTGCGTCTAACGAATCCTGTAATACAAGATAGTCTATCTTATTACCTCTCATTACAGCAATAGAATCTCGCCCATATTCTGGTACAAAAAGGCTCTTTCTTTAAGTAAGGAAGTGGTAACTTTATCAGTTATTTCAAAGTCTGCCTCTCCAAAATCTATATGCATCGGTCTTTCAAAGCCATCCATTTCAAATAGAATGCTGCCATCTTCACTAATCTTAACCACACGGTTATGGTCTCCATCACTTAGAAAAATATCATTACCATCCATAGCAATTCCTATAGGATTGATACCATCTAGTTCGATTACTTTTTCAAACTGCCAGTCTTGTGGAATGGCAGCTTTATCTGTACATGAGATTATCGTGGCCGCAGCCACGATGGTGTATATTAAAGTTCTCATTAGTTTGCTCTTTCGTATTTGCAACATGGGTGCAAGTTATCATAGCTAGCATCTGTGGCTCTTGTACCATTAGTATCGTGACCTACACCAGCCGCTGCCTTTTCAATAGCATCATCACTAGTTAGGTTGTTATCATAGCTAACAGTTAGTATTTTAGTGTCTACGTTCCATATAGCTGTAGCAACACCATCAACAGCAGTTGTTGCTTTTTCTATACGAGCTTTACACATACCACACATTCCATTTACATACATTTTAGATGTGGTCACTTCACTGATAACTTCTTTTTGAGCTTCTTTGTTAGTTTCAACAGTACCATTTGCGCGTGTAATTTTTGCGTCGTTAGGTGTGTATCCCGCTTTTACTACTTGGGCTACAACAACTTCCATAGTTAACTCCTTTGCTGCCGGATAAGTGAATGAGAAATCTCCTGTTTCTATATCAATAGCAATGTCTTTAATCCCTTTAAATTCTTTAAATTTTTTCTCTAGGCCATAAGCACAGAATGGACAGCCTAAACCGTCTACCTGTACCTCAAATTGATCTCTATCCTTATTTGATTGTGCTTCTACTTGGGTTAAAGCAAGTAGGCTTATCATTATGCTTAATATAATTGTTATTTGTTTCATCTTGTTTTAATTTAATGTTTGTTCATATGAAGACTGTTATTGCAGTATCCAAGTTGATATTTGATGTGTTTATTTGTAATTAAAAAGTATATCGCGTTCCCACAAAAACAGAATAGTTCAATGCGCGATCATCTGCTATATCTTGAATAAGAGGTAATTGAACCGCTAGATCAAAGGTGATGTTCTTACGAGCATATTGTATCCCTTGAGCATATAATAATTGGTACCAGTCGCGCTCATGTAACCATACACTGCTATATTCAAAATACAGATTAAGTTGATTATTAGGATATTGAGGTTTTAATAATGGAAGGCCAAAACCTAGTTTAGTTCTAAATTCGTCTAAGGTTCCATCGGGCATCCAGTTATAACCTATCTCTGTTGAAATACCGTATTTAAGAGTTTCTAATCCAGATACAATACCATAATAACCTGAGTACTTTCCTGTAGAAATATCCATCACATCGATTTCCTGACCAGTAGGTAACGTTTGTAAGGTCTTTGCTACCATACGGAATGTTCTTCCGGTACCATCTTTACGGTAAAATTGATATTTACCCATGATCTTCATGTCAGCAAGTCCACTACCACTGGTATCACTTAAGTCATAATTGACATAAGGTACGTGCAAAGCAATTAATGAATTTGCAGTAGGTAAATAATGGAGCATTATGGGAACATAAATGGCTGTTCCACGTTCGGTGTTTCTGATTTCAGTTAGGGTTTTCATAGTGAAGCTATTGCCTCCTAACATGATAGGTTTATCTGCTGTAATGGGTGGACCTTGAGAATACGCTTTCGCGAAAGCGAAAACCATCAAAGCCACCATAATAATATGTTTCATAGTGTAATAAAATAAAGTTAGTATTCTTAATTAATGCCTAATGGCAATTGAGAAAACAACTTTATCTAGATAAGAAAGGACTGGTGCAACACTGGGATGTCCCGTGTGACCAGAGGCGGCGAGTAAGATGTAAAAGGTGTGTCTACAAAATCATCGCCAGTGATCGAGTAGATGTAAGAATGAGTGAATAGAACTATAAATTGTTGCTGGTCTAAATTAAAATGATCCCATGATAATTTTAAGTCATCTTGCCCTTTTACTAATTCTACAACATCATTACAACAACTTTTTTCTAGTGCAACAGCGCAAGATTCAGTCGTGTTGTTGGTCTCCATTCCACAGCCATGAGAAGGAACGACTATGGAAATGTCTTTTAAAAATGGACCACAAAAATGTTTATGCACACTGAATGATAGGGTAGAGCATAATACTACTACCGCCATCATAAGAACAGATATATTTTTAAGCATTTTTAAAAGCATATTACAAAGATACAATAGTTGTTCCTAAAATGTTGTTAAGTGCATTTTATAGTATTTTTGCAAAATGAAAAAATGATGTTTTGCTTGTGTTTTCTATGTATTTGGGTCTCTCAAGGTCAATCTAATGGTGGTAGTTTTAACACTGAAAATCAATCCTTATGGAGAGATTTTACCTATGATATGGGTAATGTTTTTCAAGGTGTAGGATATGCATACTCTAGACCTATCTACTGGCAACAAGATGATTTTTACAAACTAGGTGCGACAACAGCTCTGACGTTGGGACTTTATTCAATTGATGATCAATCAAGGCGTTATTTTGTAGAACATAAAGAAAATGTACCTAATTTGATATTGGATTATGGATGGTATGCTGGTAGTCCACAAAATAACTATGGTGCTACAGGTGCAGTTTACCTCACTGGTTTGTTTACTCGCAATGAGAAATTAAGAAGAACTGGAGTTTTACTATTGTCATCAGCTACAGCTACAGGATTTTTACAACAATTAACTAAGTCGGTAACAGGAAGAGCCAGACCACAAACTAATCTAGGTAAAAATCACTTTAAACCATTTGGTGGATCTGCTGGTTATCGATCTTTTCCTTCGGGACATGCCGTACTTACTTTTACAAATGCTCACGTTATTGCAAAGCAATTTGATAGCTGGTGGATCAAAGGGCCTATATATGCCATAGGTGTGACTCCTGGATTAACACGTATATATGAAGAACAGCACTGGGCTAGTGATGTATTCTTGAGTTGGGTTATAAGCTACTTTGTAGTAGAAAGTATCGATAAATACTTAGATAAGAAGTATGATCAAAAATATAATTCTGACTCTAAGGATAATCTAACCTCTCTAAATTTCACTTTTTCTGGTAATAGGCTAGGTGTCGTTTATTCTTTCTAGAAATTCTTAAGAATATAATATTAAAAACACACCTATCATGATGCCTGCAAGAGGTATGAGTTTTTGACGTTTGTTTTGTTCCTTAAAAATTAAACCACCTATCACTACCGCAATAATAATTTGGCTACGTTTAATAGCAGACAACAGCATGATCAAAGCGTCAGGATCTTGAAGAGCTTTAAAATAGAAATAGTCAGCAGTTTGCAATAAGATACCGACTGCTGGTATGGACCACCTAAATTTAAAATCTTTGCGTTTTTGTGCATATGGAAACCATGTGATGGATAAGATAATCAGTAAAATTATGATAGTGTAAAAGCAAAACCAAAATTGTAGCGTTTGCGGATTGAGCATTAAGCTCTGTATTAGGAACTTATCATATAATCCACTAGATGCTCCTAAGAAGGTAGCTCCTATAATCGCAAAAATCCATTTATTACTTTTAAAATGGATGCCTTCTTTTTTACCGATTCTAGAGTATAATAAGACCGATAATATGATTAAGAAAAAGCCTATCCATTGATAGTTATTAGGAGCTTCTTTATAAATAAATATGGCGCCTATAAAGGTGAAAAATGGACCTGCAGATCGTATAGGTGTAACAATAGTGAGCGGTAAATGTTTAAGGGCTTGATAGGCCAGTATCCATGATGCTGCCATTATCATAGATTTTATAACAATGTAACCATGTGTGGACCATGGTATAGTCTCCACATAGAAACCTATTTCTTTAGTTGCTTCAGGCGCATAGATAGAGCCGATGTAAAAAGGTAAAATCAATAAAAAGCCTGCGATTAATGTTCCTAATAAAACAGGAAACACCTCATTGCCACGCACGGCATGCTTCTTACATAAATTGTGTAATCCTAAAAATAAAGCGGCCAGCAGGCTAAATACATCCACATGCCGCGAAGATAGTTTTTTGAAGAAATTGAGTGACATTATTTTATATAAGTCTACGTTTTGAGATTTGAAAAAGCTAAAAACTAATTTATGAATGTTATTGATATATGAGAATTTGTAATTATAGTATCAATTAATTGTGGTCTAAGAAATAAAACAACATCAAATTTATCAATCAATTAAATTTGAGAAGTTTGCATGTGATTATGATGCCTGTTTCAAATAAATAATTACATTTACCACATGAATTTATCTAGAAATAAAAATATATCCTTACCGGTGCGCTTGACGTTGCGACGCCGCTGTGCTTAATCTCATTTAGCATTTAGATATAACTTTTATTTTTTTATTTTGAATTCACTTCCATTAATATTTACTGCTTTTCTAACTGCTCCTTCTAGGTACGGTTTTTCTGTGCGTCCTACTTTACGACGCCGACGCGTAAGGGGGGGTCTTTCTTTTTGGGAATTTAGGTGCGTCCGGTTCTTCTTTTCACAACTACACTTTACACTTTTTAATTTATAAAATCAATCACAATGGAAATTGTCATTGCTCATAAATCGCATTCAAAATATGCGCAAATCATTTGTGATACCATAGCCGACGCTGCCAAAGTGCGCGGTACAGGAATCGCAAAACGTACACCAGAATATGTCACTACCAAAATGGAAAATGGCAACGCGGTTATCGCACTGGATAACGGAAAATTTGCTGGTTTTTGTTACATAGAGAAATGGGGGGGACACGGCAAGTTTGTCGCAAACTCAGGCCTTATTGTACATCCAGATTATAGAAATCTAGGACTGGCCAAACAAATTAAAGAACGCATCTTTTTACTATCTAAAGAAAAGTTTCCTGATGCAAAGATATTCAGCATCACCACTGGACTTGCTGTTATGAAAATGAATAGTGATTTAGGTTATAAGCCTGTTACTTTTTCTGAATTAACAGACGACCAGCAATTCTGGAACGGTTGCCAGACCTGCAAGAACTATGATATCCTACAACGTACAGAACAAAAAATGTGCTTGTGTACAGGTATGATCTATGATCCTTCTAAGAAAACAACCGAAGAAAAGAAACCTATTAAAAAGTCTGTTTTCAACAGATTAAAACAAATTAAGCAAACGCTTATCCTCAAAAAAGATCAAAATGAACAGTAATAAAAAATTAGTAATAGCCTATAGTGGCGGACTGGACACCTCATATTGTGCCGTATACCTTTCACAAGATCTAGGTTATGAAGTGCATGCTGTGTGTGTGAACACAGGTGGTTTTACTCAAGAAGACCTTAAAACTATAGAATCTAACGCTTATAAAATGGGCGTGAGCACTTTTAAAGCAATAGACGCTGTCAGCACTTTTTATGATAAAGTCGTTAAGTATTTGATTTATGGAAACGTGTTGAAGAACAATACGTATCCACTATCGGTAAGTGCAGAGCGTATTGTACAAGCCATTGAGATAATTGAATATGCAAAAACCATAGACGCACAATTTATCGCTCATGGAAGTACTGGCGCCGGAAATGATCAAGTACGTTTTGATATGATTTTTCAAACTCTAGCACCACATATAGAAATTATTACACCTATAAGAGATGGTAAACTATCTCGTAAACAAGAGATAGATTATCTCATAGAAAATGGAATAGCTATGTCTTGGGAAAAGTCTCAATATTCTGTCAATAAAGGACTGTGGGGGAACTAGTGTCGGTGGAGCAGAAACACTGACTTCGCTCAAGGCTTTGCCAGAAGAAGCTTATCCATCACAACTTCAAAAAGAAGGAAAAGAACAAGTAAAATTGGCCTTTAAAAAAGGAGAATTAATTGCTGTAAATGGGAAAGAGCAATCTTCAGAACTGGCTATACAACAACTCAATGATCTTGCATCTCTTTATGCTATAGGTAGGGATATACATGTAGGCGATACCATAGTAGGTATGAAAGGTAGAGTAGGTTTTGAAGCCGCAGCAGCTTGATTACTATAAAAGCACACCATTTATTAGAAAAACACACACTTACTAAGTGGCAGTTACAGCACAAAGATTATCTGTCTAGTTTTTATGGAATGCACCTGCATGAAGGTCAGTACCTCGATCCTGTAATGCGTGACATGGAGGCTTTCTTAGAAAGTAGCCAGGCCAAAGTTACTGGAGATGTTTATGTCACTTTACAACCTTATCACTTTACTCTGGATGGTATAGAATCGGTAAACGATTTAATGAATGCAAAATTCGGTACTTATGGAGAGGAGAATAAATCATGGACAGCAAGTGAGGCCAAAGGTTTTATCAAGATCATAGGAAACAGCAATAAGATTTATAACCAGATACATCAAGAATCATGATTAAAGCAGGAATAATAGGTGGTGCAGGTTACACAGCAGGAGAATTAATAAGACTTTTAATTCACCATGATGAGGTAGTCATAGATTTTATATACTCAACCTCAAACGCTGGTAATGCCGTAAGCGATGTTCATCAAGATCTTTTGGGTACTACAGATTTGGTGTTTACAAGCCAGTTAAATAACAATGTGGACGTTTTGTTTTTATGTCTAGGTCATGGCAATTCAAAATCTTTTTTTAGAGAAGCATCAATTTTCAAAGAATACAAAAATTATCGATTTAAGTAATGATTTTAGGTTGATGGAATATGCACGCTTTCGCGAAAGCGAGTTCACATATGGACTGTGCGAGTATCAAAAAGAAGAGATTAAAAAAGCTACTCATGTGGCAAATCCAGGATGTTTTGCAACAGCGATACAACTTGCCATTTTACCACTAGCAGCACAACAATTGATAAAAGAAGATGTGCATGTAAATGCGGTTACTGGTGCAACTGGTGCAGGCACAAGTCTGTCACCTACGACACATTTCACTTGGAGAGATAATAATTTCTCACACTATAAAGCTTTTACGCATCAGCATCTAGGAGAAATAAATCAGACTTTAAAACAGTCACAACAAGATTTTAATTCTAATGTGTTATTTGTGCCTAATCGTGGTGATTTCAGCAGAGGAATTTTTGCGACAGCTTATACTAAAATAGACCTATCACTAGAAAAAATAAAAGACCTTTATAAGGACTACTATAAAGACTCGCCATTTGTATTTGTGTCCGATAAAGAAGTGCATTTAAAGCAAGTAGTTAATACTAATAAGTGCCTAATTCATCTACATAAGCATAATGACATTTTATTAATTACGAGTGTCATCGATAACTTATTGAAAGGAGCGTCTGGACAGGCAGTACAAAATATGAACTTGATGTATGATTTTCCAGACGATCAAGGTTTACAACTTAAAGCCAACTTTTTTTAAACTCAAAATCATGAAAATAGCCATAATAGGAACAGGTAATTTAGGACGCTCCATCGCAAAGGGATTGATTAATAATAATGCAATCACCACATTGTATTTAACTAAAAGGAATCTTGAAGATCTAGAGTTTTTTCAAGATTATTCTGGCGTGTTTTTAACTGCAGATAATGAAGAAGCAATCAAGAAATCTGACATTATCATATTTGCGGTACAGCCAGCACATTTTACTGATATTTTAGAAACAACTAAAGATTTATTTAACGAGAACCATGTGTTGATATCGACGATAACTGGTTTTACGGTAGATAAAATAGAGGCAATTATAGGTTCAGATCAGCATGTGATTAGAGCAATGCCCAATACAGCGATCGCGGTTGGTAAATCGATGACCTGTCTGTGTCATAATGAAAAAGGGACTCGTAGAATAAAAGTAGCTCAGGCTATTTTTAATCGTTTGGGAACAACACTAGTTATTCCAGAAACACAAATGCAAGCTGCAACAGTAGTTTGTGCTAGTGGAATAGCTTTCTGGATGCGATTAATAAGAGCGAGTACACAAGCGGCAATTCAGTTAGGTTTTGACGCTAGCGAGGCACAACTACTAGCTATGCATACTGCCGAAGGTGCTGCAAGTTTATTGATAACAACAGGCAACCACCCAGAACAAGAGATCGATAAAGTTACCACGCCCAAAGGTTGCACCATAGAAGGTTTAAACGAGATGGAACATAAAGGATTGAGCAGTTCCCTTATTCAAGGTATGATCGCTTCTTTTCAAAAAATTAATACGATTAAAGAAAAACAGATATGAGTTTATTTGATGTATACCCACTTTTTGATGTGACACCTGTTCGTGCACAAGATGTTTATGTCTACGATAATAATGATGTGGAATATCTAGATTTATATGGTGGTCATGCTGTTATTTCTATAGGTCATTCTCATCCAGAATATGTAAATAATATAAGTGAACAGGTTTCTAAGATAGGCTTTTACAGTAATGCGGTTCAAAACCCATTGCAAGAAGCCCTAGCTAAGCGACTAGTTGACTTTTCTGGTTGTAAAGACTACCAACTATTCATGTGCAATTCTGGTGCAGAGGCAAATGAAAACGCATTAAAACTAGCTTCTTTTCATAACGGGAAACATAAAGTAATCGCTTTTAAAAATGGTTTCCATGGTCGTACATCTGCAGCGGTGGCGGCTACAGATAATGCAAAAATTATCGCACCATTAAATGCACAACAAGAAGTAGAAATTATTGAATTAGGAGATCTAGTGGCGGTAGAAAAAGCGCTAGATAAGAATAATGTTTGTGCGGTAATTGTAGAATGTATTCAAGGAGTAGGTGGTCTAGATGAAGATACTACTTTGTTTTATCAAGGTTTACAGGCTTTGTGTCGTCAGTATAATACCTGTTTTATTGCAGATGAGGTGCAATCTGGTTTTGGTAGAACCGGTGACTTTTTTGCATTTCAAAAACATGGACTAGAACCAGATATTATTTCTATTGCAAAAGGTATGGGAAATGGATTTCCTATAGGTGGTATCTTGATCCATCCACAAATTAAAGCTTCTTATGGATTGTTAGGGACAACGTTTGGCGGTAATCATCTGGCATGTACCGCAGTTTCTACGGTGCTAGATATTATAGAAAAGGAGCAATTAATGGATAATGCAAAAGCAGTATCTGCTCACTTTTTAAAAAGGGCTCAAGAATTACCACAGGTTAAAAATGTGAAAGGACGTGGCTTAATGTTAGGACTAGAATTTGATTTTCCTATTGCGACAATAAGAAAGAACATTCTGTTTAATCATCACATTTTTACTGGTAGTGCAAAAAATCCTAACGTGATAAGAATCTTGCCGCCATTAACGATTAATGAATCTCATATAGATTTATTCTTTGACGCTTTAAAAGCCGAATTATGAAAAAATACACAGAACTTAAAGATATAAAAGGTCTCTCTCAACTAGTTAATGAGGCAATTGCAATCAAGCAAGCACCATATGAATTTCAACATCTAGGTAAGAACAAAACTCTAGTGATGTTGTTTTTTAATGCGAGTTTAAGAACGCGATTAAGCACAGAAAAAGCAGCAAGGAATCTAGGGTTAGAAGTACAAATATTAAATGTGAATGATTCTTGGAAACTAGAATTTGACGATGGAACGGTGATGAATGCAGACAGTTCTGAACATGTAAAAGAAGCAGCTCAGGTCATTTCTCAATATGCTGATGTGATTGCGGTAAGAGCTTTTCCTTCTTTAATTGATAAAGAAAAGGATGCTCAAGAAGTAGTCCTGAATAGTTTTATAAAATATGCGTCAGTACCTGTTGTAAATATGGAAAGTGCAACAGCTCATCCTTTACAAGCTCTTGCAGATGTTATTACTCTGGAAGAATTGAAAACTAAGAAAAAACCCAAAGTGGTCATTTCCTGGGCGCCACATCCCAAAGCATTGCCGCAAGCGGTAGCAAACTCATTTATTGAAGTGATGCAAATGGCAAACGTAGATCTTACGATTACACATCCTCAGGGATATGAATTATCTGATGCGGTTGTAAAAGAAACACCGGTGATTTATGATCAGAAAAAGGCTTTGAAAGAAGCCGACTTTGTCTATGTGAAAAACTGGAGCAGTTATACTGATTATGGTAAGATTTTAAGTCAAGACGCGAGCTGGATGATGACTCAGAAAAAATTAGGTAATGCAAAATTTATGCACTGTCTACCTGTAAGAAGAAACGTTGTGGTAGAAGATGCTGTGCTAGATAGTGAGAATTCCATCGTTATCCAGCAGGCCAATAATAGGACCTATGCAGCTCAAGTAATTTTAAAAAATATTTTAGAAAACATAGAATAATGGAACAGCTTAAAGTTATAAAAATAGGTGGACACATTATTAATGACCAGCAAGCACTAGATGATTTCTTAACCATATTTACCGCGATAAAAGGGCTGAAAGTCCTTATTCATGGAGGTGGAAAAGTAGCTACAGAATTAACTCAAAAAATGAATCTAGAGGTAAAAATGATCGATGGTCGTCGCATTACAGATTCAGAAACCCTAGACATTGCCACTATGGTTTATGCTGGTAAAGTGAACAAAACTATCGTGGCAAAGTTGCAAGCTAAGCAGTGCAATGCTATAGGATTTACAGGAGCTGATGGGAATACTATTTTGTCTAAAAAACGAGATGTAGAAGAGGTCGATTTTGGTTATGTAGGAGATGTTGTAATAGTAGATACAGAGATTGTTGAGGTGTTGCTTTCGCGAAAGCGTACTCCAGTATTTTGCGCCATAACACACGACGGACATGGTCAATTATTAAATACAAATGCAGATACTCTTGCGGCTGAACTAGCTATTGCACTAGCCAAAAACTATGAAACAGAACTGTATTACTGTTTTGAGAAAAAAGGAGTTTTAAAGAATATTACAGATGAAGAGTCTGTAATTAAGAATATCAATTTAGAAAATTATCAAGATTTAAAATCTCAAGGAATTATTGCCGACGGAATGCTGCCTAAAATGCAAAATTGTTTTCATGCTATTCAAAATGGCGTGCAAAAAGTATGTGTAGGATTGCCAGATATGCTTCAAAATTCAAACAGTTTATTTACTACAATATCGAACTAATGAAACATCAAGATTTAAAAAAAGAGGCTCTAGAGTTGTTGAAAAAAATGATTGAAACACAATCGTTTTCTAGTGAAGAAGAAGGAACTGCTGTACTGATAGAATCATGGTTCAATAATCATGAGATTCCATTTAAAAGAGACCATCATAATATATGGGCGACTAATAAATATTTTGAAAAAGGGAAACCTACGTTATTGTTGAACTCACATCACGACACTGTTCAACCCAATAAAGCATACACAAAAGACCCTTTTAAAGCAATAGTTGAAGATGGTAAATTATACGGTCTAGGCAGTAATGACGCAGGTGGTTGTCTGGTTTCTTTAATCGCTACGTTTACTCATTTTTATAACCAAAAAGATTTAAAATATAACTTAGTCATAGTTGCTAGCGCCGAAGAGGAAAGTAGCGGCCCAAACGGTTTAAATAGTATGCTAGATATTATACCACATATAGATGTTGCTATTGTGGGCGAGCCCACTTTAATGAATCTAGCAGTAGCTGAAAAAGGACTGGTTGTTTTTGATGCCAAAGTAAAAGGGACGCCAGGACACGCTGCTCACCCTAATGATAATAATTCGATTTACAATTCTATAGAGGTGTTAAAATGGTTTCAAGATTTTAAGTTTGACAAATCATCTGAGGCATTAGGTGATGTAAAAATGACGGTAACGCAAATTAAAGCTGGCGTGCAACATAATGCTGTGCCGTCAGAGGTAGAATTGGTCATTGATGTAAGAGTCAATGATAAATATAGCAATCAAGAGATCGCAGAAATGCTTAAAGAACAGTCGCCTTGTGATGAGATTATTGCACGAGGTTTGCGATTAAATTCTTCTTCCATTCCTGTAGAACATGAACTAGTACAAGCAGGAATAGCGATGGGAAGAACCACTTATGGATCACCTACTTTATCAGATCAGGCGTGTTTAAGTTGTCCTTCTTTAAAATTAGGTCCTGGCGATAGCACACGATCTCACAGTGCAGATGAATTTATATATCTAGAAGAGATTGAAGAAGGCATCGATATATACATCAATTTATTAACGAGTATTTTTTAAAGATAGAATTATGAAACTTTGGGATAAAGGAATTGCGATAGATAAAAAAATGGAACAGTTTACAGTAGGTAATGATCGTGAAATCGATCTACATATTGCTCCTTATGATGTAGTAGCGTCTCGTGCACATGCTAGAATGCTAGCAAAGATTAATATCATATCTAGTGAAGAATTAAAACAATTAGAATATGGACTGGATGCGATTGCGTTACAAATAGAAGAAGGTAGTTTTGTGATTGATAATCAATTTGAAGATGTACACTCTAAAATAGAACACGAACTGACTCTACAACTGGGAGAAGTAGGGAAGAAGATTCACACCGCAAGATCTAGAAATGATCAAGTTCTAGTGGCGTTACAATTGTATTATAAAGAGGCACTGGGGGGGCAAACGAGAACTAGTGTAAAGACATTGTTTGATACATTATTAGATTTAGCCGAGACACATAAAAATCAATTGTTACCAGGTTATACTCATTTACAGGTGGCGATGCCGTCATCATTTGGTTTGTGGTTTTCTTCTTATGCAGAGTTGCTGGTGGATGACGTGTATATTCTAGACGCTACGATGCGTATTGTAGATCAAAATCCGTTAGGAAGTGCTGCTGGATATGGGAGCTCTTTTCCTATAGATAGAGAATTTACTACTCAAGAAATGGGTTTTGCAGGCTTAAAATATAATGTAGTTGCTGCACAACTAACTAGAGGTAAAAATGAACGTAGTATAGCTGCTTCTTTATCAAATGTAGCGAATACACTTTCTAGATTTGCGATGGACATCTGTTTGTATATGAGTCAGAATTTTGGGTTTATAAGTTTCCCAGATGAGTTAACGACAGGTAGTAGCATCATGCCACATAAAAAGAATCCAGATGTCTTTGAATTGATACGTGGTAAGTGTAATAAAATACAAGCTTTACAAACTGAAATGTTACTGATGACAAACAATTTACCTAGTGGTTATCACAGAGATTTTCAATTGCTTAAAGAGAATGTGATTGCTTCTTTTATAGAATTAAACGACATTCTAGAGATCTTTAATTATTCTATAAAGAAGATTATAGTAAAAGAGATCGATCTTAATGATGAAAAATATCAGTATCTATTTACGGTAGATAATATCAATAATCTAGTGGTAGATGGAGCCTCTTTTAGAGAAGCATATAAAACGATAGGTGAGCAGGTTGAGAGTGGTTCTTATATTCCAGACACATCAAAGCATCATACTCATTTAGGTAGTATTCATAATCTAGGATTAGATCAAATAAGAAAAAAGTTCCCATTAGAGTGATATTTTGTTAATTTAATTCATAAAATTCAATATAATTGATTATTTTTTATGAATTCATTACAATTAAGTCGTTAAATAGTGCTAAAGTCTTTTGTTTTAATAACATTCATCAATATCTTTAAAATAAAAACTATGAAAAAGTTCTTTAAAGTCTTGACCGTAGCGCAACTCGCTTTTCAAGCTTATAACTACTATATGGAACATAAGCGTAATAAAGAGGTCAAAGAGATGAAACGACAATTAAATGAATCACTAACTAAATAATAACTACTATGGAAACTACAAGAGAAGAGGCTCAGAGAAAATCACATGATGCAACTGTAAAAGCATTGAATGCATTACTTGAAAAAAATTATGATGCAGAGCAAGGTTATAAAAATGCACTCACAGATGTGAAGAGCGATAATTTGAAATCTTATTTTATGAGACAAGCTGCTCATAGAAGTCAATATGCAAATGAATTAGACGCTTCATTAAGATTATTAAATGCCACACCTGTTGAAAAAGGAAGCGCTACAGCAGCTGTACATCGTACATGGATGGACTTTAAAACAGCTTTTACAGGTAAAAATGAAGAAGCTATTCTAGAGGAATGTATTCGAGGTGATAAAGCAGCAGTCCAAGAGTACAAAGATGTGTTAGAAAATCAAGATTATTTACATGAATACAAAGACGTAGTACGTACTCAATTAAATGGGATTGAAAACACACTACAAACTATCAAAGGTTTAGAAGATATCGTAGATTAATTCTAATATCCTTTCAAATTAAAAAAGCCAGTAATCTTATTACTGGCTTTTTTAATTTTAATGTGTTACTTCACTAAATAGTCTTTAACAAAATAATCAGACCAATTATTAGTTTCAGTACTAAAGCATTCTAGAATAGCATCCACACCATATACCGATCCCTTGGCATTCCTACCTAGCACAGAGATCTCTAAAGCTGTATCTTTTTCAGTTAATACTCGAGCTTGACTACTTGTTTTAATTCCGAGTTCTTTGTGAAACGACTCTAAGCAATTAGTATTAAACATGCCTTTTATTAACGGGTCTTTAATATTTTTTAAATCCGCACTCGCCAGTACACCGTTGACCATTGCATGTACCTCTTTTTCGATAGATTTATTTTTCAATACCCAACCATTTTTGTTTTCTATAATCGTTGGGTCAGAGACTAAACTGAAATCCAGTATGCCACACTCTGATAAAGCGATCAATTGTAAAACTCGTTCTACTGGTGGACCATAGGAGTAACGTTTAGTCAACTCATCAATTTTTATGAACTCACTTTGTAAATCTGGTGTTAGATCAGAATGAGTAAATATGGAGTAAAGTGTAGGTTGTAATTGCCTCCAAACCTGACCGATGGTATAATCTAGAGTGAATGGTATAGAGCCGCATGCCATCAAACAAGCTTGTTTTAAATAATCTACCGTCTCTAAATCGGTATCAAGCCATAAGGTGCTATCCACCTTTTCACCCATTAACCAGTCTAGTATTAGAGAATGAATATCTGTATTTGTGTCATCATAATCCAATTGCTCATAAATTATCTGTATGACTTCAACAATAGGGGGGGCAAGTAAATTCTCAATTTTAAGATGCTGCGGACTTTCTTGCAATGTTTGCAATTTCTTTTTTAAATTATCTATGACTTCTTTTTCAACGGCAAAATGTTGATCTACTTTTTTCCCTAAAGGTTTTGGAATTACAGGTAGCCCATCTAACGAGAACGGATATATCTTTAAATCTACGTTAGAATTGTGTTCATAAGATAAAAATGGTTCTTGATTTGATGTTTTAAACTCACCTTTTAATCGGGCAATACATAAGTGAACGATATCTATC
Source organism: Nonlabens ulvanivorans (assembly GCF_000755285.1). Taxonomy (GTDB): domain Bacteria; phylum Bacteroidota; class Bacteroidia; order Flavobacteriales; family Flavobacteriaceae; genus Nonlabens; species Nonlabens ulvanivorans_A. The sequence goes on from NZ_BBMK01000003.1 coordinate 282,793, forward strand.
ATGCTTAATCCCATTCCTTTGATAGCAACTCGATGCAATTGGTTATACTGGTTATAGGCCTTTTTTGAATAAGGATTGTGAATAAAAAACGTCTCTGGATTGGTTAGCATGTTGACTGAACTCTTCATCTTGTTTAGATTTCTCTTCAGGTAAATGACCGGTTGTTAATAAGGTATGTTGCGATTGAATTGTTGGATGTTTAAGATCTTCAAAATTGATCTCGGTAATCTGATTTTGAATTATTAAGTTCGTTGCTCTAGCATTGATTAGCGTTACAATACCTTGTTGAATCAAAGGGTCAACTATAGTTATGGCCCGTTGATTTAAATATTGTCCCATCACATTTCGATTAAAATAAAAGTCTTTTTGATCATCTAATTGATGCTGATAGTTAACTCGCACCCAATCGATAAAAGAAGGGAATGAGGCGATGTTATAGCCTTCACCACTAATTGATTTGCGCTCTGGCAGCTCGACAAGATCTCTATCTGATATATTAATAGTATTTGCATCGGGTTGATGGATACTCCAGGCGCTACCACAACCTATTTCTGATTGGGATTCTGTAATAGCTACTTTAGGAATGATTGTATCACGCTTTCGCGAAAGCGTAACAAACAAACTCTCGAGAGCATAAAGACCTCTAGGTCCAAATCCTATAATGGCAAGTGAATACATAGTTAATATTTAAAGATACAAGATAGAATATCATTGTCTTTAATACCTTAAGGTTTGATTAATTCGCAAAAAATTAAGAATTGACGCGTCGGTACGATAAATATAAATTTTGTCTAAATATTTTAAATATTTTATTATTTTTATTAGACATAACTTTAGATTTGTTAAAAACGCTTTGTATGGAAACCAGTAATTATACTATTTGTTATTTCAGTGATGAGACAATACCTTTAACAGATGCTGATATGGAGACTCTTTTTACGAGAAGTAGTACATTCAATAATGCTCATAATATTTATGGTATATTTTTACATATAGCAGGTAAGTATTTACAGATTTTAGAGGGTAATAAAGAGGTGATAGATTCCTTATATGCAAGAATTTTAGAAGATGGCAGGCATAAAAACGTCTATGAGGTTTTTAATAAGAAGACCGAAAACCTAATTTTTAAAGAGTATAATAGTAAATTCAGTATTGTTAAAACTACTGACGATCTAGTTGATATTAACGACTATCTAGAGTCTAATAGATATGACAGTAGATGTGATAAACTAGCTAGGTTGTTAGCGCCTTTTTTAATGTTTAGGGAAGCTTAAACGGCCATCCATTAGAAAAATGAACAGCCGTTTTACTTTTGAATATAATTATTATTTTAAATTTTAAAACTCATTACAGGTAGTTTTGAGTGATTTGCGACATCTTCAGATATACTACCTTTAAAGAAGTGTGAGATTCCTTTTCTTGCATGTGTGCTTACCGCCACACAATCTGATTTTATATCTTGTGCATATTCAAATAGACCATCTTCAACCGTATAACCAGCGATAAATTCTACTTGGTCTGTTCCGCCAGCTTTGGCAAATTCATGAGTTAATTTCTTGAACTCTTTTGTACTTATAAAATTATGGTGTGGTCTATTAATATAAACCAAATGAATAGTGCTACCTAAGGTTTCAAAAATGTCAGATGCTTTTTTATAAGCGGCAATGCTTTTTGCGCTTAGGTCTGTTGCTAGAACTACATTTTTAAGTTCAAAGTTTTTTGAATCTGACTTAATGGTTAACACCGGAGTATCACTGTTTCTCACCATTTTTTCTGCATTTGAACCGGCAAAAATTCCTTCATGTGGCATCAGTCCATGAGAACCCATAATGATTAGATCAGCATTTACCTTTTGAGCTAGTGCATCTACTTCTTTATAAACTTTATGATGCTTTATTAGAGCCTCAACTTTAACACCTTCTAGAAAATCTTTATCAAGGAAAGGTTCAAATTTCTTTTTAGTCAGAGCCAGTAAAAACATCATTTCATTCTTATTTTCATTTGCCGAGTGTGATATCAAAGAATCAGACAATTCCAACATGTGAAGCACGTGAAGTGTAGCGTCGTGCTTTTTGGCTAGTATGGCACCTGTCTTTAAAGCATATTCTGAATGTATAGAGAAATCTACTGGATGATGATATTTTTCATGGGATAAAGTTTGTTTAAAGTTACCTCTTTATATGCTTATTTTTCAGTTATCCCAGCTGACTTTTATCATAGTTTAAACTGTTCATCTTTTATAAAGTGTTATTAATGCCGGTTATGGCTAATTAGGGAATTTATAAGTGCTTGAAAAATTAAACATGATTATGGTGGTTGTAGAAAGATTTATTCAAGATCTGACGAGATTGATCTTTAAAAGTAGTGACAGTTGAAAATAAAAAACCATCTCTAATCGAGATGGTTTTTTGTGGAGTCGGAGAGAATCGAACTCTCGTCCAAACGAGCGATTTAACGGCCTTCTACATGTTTAGTTTCCATTTAATTTCAGTCGTTACACCGGTTAGAAACTACCAAAGTAACGCTTGTCTTCAATCGAGTTTCTCCTCATCATCAAAGCCCTGATGAGGATAGATTTACTTTTACGAAATCTCATAATCAGTCGCCGTAAATCAAGGCTGCTGAGAGATTTCCTGCTTGTCTACCTAGTAGACCGAGGCATTATCCTACTGTGATTCGGATTATGCAGCTAGGGCGTAGTTATTCTCGCCGTTTAAAAAAGATGAAAAATGAGATTTAAGAGCTGTTTCCCAGCGCTCTACATGCTTACAATTAACTCGGTCTCGCTGTCAAAACCAGTCGACCCCAAATTGTCTGTTCTTCTTTTTCAAGTCTAGGACTCAAAACCAAAGTGATGCAAATATAATTATTAGCCACTGTAACAGTAGTAAAAACTATGCCAAAAGAAATAAAAAAATCCCAACTCAGCAGCGAGTTGGGATCAAGAGTGAACTCTATATCTATGGGGGGGAACTACATAGAGTTACTCAACAATTAATAAATTATCTGTTGCCGTAGGGTTTAATGGGCAAAAGTAATAGTAAGATCCAGCGCTCAATGTTGTTGCCTGTGATGATTGTGTCTGTCCTGTCGCTACAGCTTGCGTTACATATGCGGTTTGAATATGATTCTTTGGGTTAGAAATATCATCTCCCTTTTTCACAAGTACAAAACCTACATCGTGTCCCACCTCATTATTGGTTACTGTAAATACATAAGTTCCAGGATTTACTTTAATTTCTTTTTGTACAAATTCGCCAGCTACTTGTTCTAATGCAATTGTTTTTACAGGAGCATCCATCATCTTATCTTTCTTCATGCTTTGTTGAGCTTGAGAGGTTGCTGTTAATGCTAGTGCGATGGTTAAAAATGCGATTACTTTTTTCATGATATTGTTTTTTTTATGCCTTATTACTAGGCGGTTATGTTTAATTACATGACAAAGATGCAGCTAGCATACCCTTCAAATTTGAATCATACTTCCCGACTCATTGACTATAATTCCCCCCCATAGATTATAAAAATGGTTAATTCTCTCTTTTCATTATGATATCTGCATGTAAATTGGTGCTAGAACCTTTGTTAAGATATCTTTTAAGCACACCACCACGCACTTTATTAACATCAAATTCTATAATAAAAGCTGTGCTGTCAATTTTTTCTATCAATTTTAAGGTCTTATTAATATCTATACGGTTGATCACTGTTTGAATGATGTTCATGCTATCGCTTTTACCTCTACTACCATAACCGCTAGCGCCTTTATAAACGGTCATTCCTACACCTAGCTGCTGTGCAATAGCTGCTTGGATAATTTCACTATCCTTAGATACTATACTGAGACCTATAAAGTTCTCAAGACCTTGAACAAAAAGGTCAATTACTTTTGCGGTGATTATGTAAGCAGGATGGAGTACATAGCCACTTCTACAGATACTATGTATGCAGTTATAAGAAATAGAATCACATTGAAAACTAATATCGTCTTACCTATACTTATTCCATATTTATTATATACAAAGAGGCCTAATAATTCAGAACCGTCTAGTACAGCACCGTTGCGTATTGTTATACCTATTCCAGCTCCTAAAAATATACCTCCGAATATTGAAATCAATAACTTATCCTCTGTTACTGGTGTAAAAGTCTCCAAACTTATAGAAATTGCTAGTAGTGCTATTGATATAATAGATTTAATAACGATACGTTTTGAAACGGTAAAAGCGCCTAGAACTATAAAAGTAACGCTTAATAAAACTAGAAGTATAGAGATGTCTAATCCAGTCTCTAGACTTAATAAAATCGCAATACCAGTAACACCACCATCGAGGAATTGATTAGGTAATAAGAATGCTTTCAAACCTACACTAGCTAGTAAAATCCCTATTACAATCTGACTGTACTCTTTTAATAATTGACGCATTTATAAAAATTTTACACAAAGTTAATAGTATTACTATTATAAAATAATAGTTTAACTATTGATTAACTCCATTAATTTTATACTTAATAGATATAGGTCTATTCCTTATATTGCTACTTTAAAATACCGCCATGAAATTTGCCATAATTAGAGAGAGAAAGAATCCGCCAGATAGGCGAGTAGTGTTTACTCCAGAGCAGTTAGGTCGTTTGAATCACGCTTTCGCGAAAGCTGAATTCACAGTAGAATCTTCTCCAATAAGGATTTTTAGTGACGCACAATATGCTGCTAGTGGTATCACAGTTCAAGAAGATGTGAGCAATGCCGATGTAATGATAGGAGTGAAAGAAGTACCTATGGAAGCTTTGATTCCAAATAAAAATATTTTCTTTTCACACACCATTAAAAAGCAACCTTACAATAGAGAGCTGTTAAGAGCAATCTTAAACAAGAAAATAGAGCTTTATGATCACGAGACGATTGTAAAAAAGAACGGAGCTCGATTAATAGGTTTTGGTAGATATGCCGGTATTGTAGGTGCTTATAATGGTTTCAGAGCACTAGGATTGCGTGATGGATTATTTGAATTACCTAAAGTAGAAAGCTTGCCAGATTATAAAGCCCTTAAGGCAGAGTTGCATCGCATTAAATGCGATTTACCGCCCATTAATATTGTAATGACTGGTGTTGGTAAAGTAGCTGGTGGTATTATAGAGGTGTTAGAAAAGTTACACATTCATGCTTTAAAACCTAAAGAATATTTACAATTAGGACAGTTTAATAATGTGCAAACAGTTTATACACAGCTAGATGTGGTTGATTATTACACGCGTAAAGATGGTTATAAGCCTACAAAAACAGAATGCTATAACAATCCAGAGTTGTTGAAGAGTGACTTTATGAAATATGCCAAAGTTACTGATATGTTGATTACTGGTCATTTTTATGGTAATGGAGCGCCATACTTTTTTACGAGAGAAGATATGAAGGCTGCTGATTTTAAAATAAATCTTGTTGCAGACGTGAGTTGTGATATTGACGGTCCTATTGCGTGTACCATAAGACCTAGTACGATTGCAGATCCTATATATGCCTATGATACTTTAACAGAAAAAGAGGTGCCATTTAAATCAGCTGGCGCTATAACAGTTATGGCGGTAGATAACCTGCCTTGTGAATTGCCTAAGGATGCGAGTGAAGGTTTTGGTGAGATGTTTGAAAAGCACGTGATTCCTGCATTTTTTAATGGTGATAAAAACGGAATATTAGAACGAGCACAAATGACAACTAGTGAAGGTGCTTTAACAGAAAGATTTTCTTATTTACAAGATTTTGTGGACGGCGATGATTAACTAAATACTTAATTATGAAGGATTGTTTAAAGCCCTATAAGTGGCTATCTATTGCTGTAATGCTGTTTACAGCAAGCTATGTTAATGCGCAATTCAATCCTACTCTATTGGGAGATGCTACGGCTATAGGAAATGATTGTTTTCAAATTACACCAGATTTAACCAATCGATCTGGAGCTATATGGTCATCTGATCAAATAGATATGCTTAATAATTTTATTATAGAATTTAGAATCTATCTAGGAACTAAAAATGGAAACGGAGCAGATGGAATAACCTTTGTTCTCAAAAATCGAGTGGATCCTTTAATAGGAACTGTTGGACAAGGAATGGGTTATGAAGGAATCCCTAATTCTTTTGCGGTAGAATTTGATACATGGCAAAACCCAAATCTAAATGACCCAACCTTTGACCATATCGCTATGGTATCTGGTGGTGTAAATAATCATGGTTTTTCACAAAATCTAGCTGGTCCTATAATGGCCTCACCAACAGCATTAGATGTAGAGGATGGACTTGAACATGATGTACGTATTGAGTGGAATGCGACCACTCAAACGATGAGTGTGTTTTTTGACTGTGCGTTGCGATTGACTTATACGGGTGATTTAATTAATCAGGTTTTCCAAGGAAGAAATTTGAATTATTTTGGGTTTACAAGTTCTACTGGAGGATTCTCAAATTTACAACGTGTTTGTTTTGATTACATTTCATTCGTTGATGGAATTGTAGATATTAATGATACCTCGATCTGTTTAGGTGATACAGTAACTGGCGTAGATGCTACTGTGAATAATGCAACAGCATATATCTGGACACCAGTTACTGGTGTGAGTAATCCAACTGTAGCAAACCCCACATTTACTCCTACCGCTACCACTACCTATACCGTAAATATTACAAATGGTTGTGGAAATGCTATTCAAGAAGATTTTACCATTACGGTAGGATCTGCACCTGTAGCAAACTCAGTGACAGATATCGAGGTATGTGATGATGTTTCAAATGATGGTGTTATTAGTTATGATTTAAGTCAACTAGACCTTACTGTATTGGGAAGTCAAGATCCAACTTTATTTGCTGTATCCTATTACCCTACGCAAGTTGATGCTGACGCTAGAATGAATGCAATTACAGCGAGTAGTTATATGAATACAATTATTTGTGAACGTATATACGCTCGTGTAGAATCAATTAATAGTAATGCCTGTTACAACACAACAGATTTTGAAATTTGTGTAAGTGTTCAACCAGTTGCCAATACGGTTACAGAATATCGTTTATGTGATGATGTTTCCAATAATGGATCTGAGGTATTTGATCTTTCTACCAAAGATATTGAAGTACTAGGTGCTCAAAACCCAGCAGATTTTAATGTTTTATATTTT
>NZ_BBMK01000002.1 GCF_000755285.1 Nonlabens ulvanivorans
CACCAACATCACCAAATCACCAAACTCACCAAATCACCAAATCACCAACTCACCAACTCACCAACTCAATGACTCAAAAAACTAGACGGAAAAAAGATTCCAGCAAAAATGCTCTCACTTGATCCTTACTCAACTTGGTTAGGTATTGAAATCCTGTCGGTTGAAATAGGTTGTGTAAAATTAGGAATGACCATAAGACCAGAAATGCTCAATAGTATGGGAAAAGCACATGGTGGGATTACCTACTCACTGGCAGATACTGCTTTTGGTTTCTCGTCCAACACGCATGGTAAATTTGCTGTATCCATAGAAACAAGCATCAACCACATAGAAGCATTAGAAGAAGGTGACTACATCACAGCAGAATGCACTCTAGATAAAACCAAAACTAAAGTAGGTTTCAACATCGTTGAGGTTAAAAAAGGGGGGGAAGAGCTTGTGGCGTTATTTAAAGGAGTGGTTTATCGTACTAATAAGGATTGGGAATAACTACTCTTTGATTAACTTCATGCTTTGTTCTCCTGACTCATTTTTCACCTTGATGAAATAAAGTCCAGTATTTAATTCAGAAATATCAATATTCATTTCTAAGTTTTCTTGTTTTACTGATAATGACTTCACAATTCTACCTAAATGATCAAATATTTGAATAGCTTGAATATAAGAGGATGAATTAATGGTGACTTTTCCATATGATGGGTTAGGGAAAAGTGATACTGAGTTTGAATTTGCATCATTTAAACTAGCGGTTTGATCTATGGTTACCATATGATCATTAGTAATAATAGGAAAATTAAAATCAAAGTAAATCTCTGCCTGATTGCCTATCATATCTCCTAATTGAAGTGTAGGCAATGACTGTATTTTGTAAATCAAGTAACCATCGTTAGTCGCATCGTTGAAATCTAAATTGATGTTTTCAAAGATAAATTCTACCACATTTCCATCTGTGATTCTAGTTTGCATAGGGTGACTACTTGTTAAAGGTTGAAAACTGTTAATATCTAGTCTAGAAGTGTCGATTGTGTTTTTAACAACAACGTTTATAGCACTTGCCGTTCCAGTGTTTTCAAATCTTATTTTATAGTGTAAATCTTGGCCTACGTTTGTAGGATCTAGAATTGCTCCTTCTAGGCAAGTAATGTCATTAGGGTCATAAGAGTTAACAACCGTTTGTGAATATTCAAAGGTGTCATTTGAGGTATTCGTATCTTGAATTCCTGTAGGTCCGCTTATAGTACCTCCATAAAAAAGAATATCGCCTCCATTAACAGCAGGAGTTTCCATAGGTGTATTCACATTAAACGTGATATTTATAATTATTTCTTCATTAGGCTCTAATGAAGGAATATCCCATATAATCGTACCATTAGAATCACTTAAAAATGCTAGATCGGTGCTTGTGTAATCTAATCTAGAATCATCATAGTTTAGGTATAAAGTTCCAGTAGTTGCTGTAAGGCCTTTATTTTTACAGATAATTTTATAGTCTGAATCAAATCCTGGTCTCGCAGGTAAGTCTTCAATCATTATAACAGATAGGTCGATGTTATTACCAGTAGGAGTGATGCATATATCTTGAGTAATCAATGTATTACTCGAATCTAGATTTGTATTAAAGCTAGTTAAGGGCGAGAATAAGGATTGATGGATCAATGGTTGTGGTACGATGGTATAATTTCCTTGTCTCAAAAATATATCATAGTCAAATGAAGGAGTAATGAAATAAGTGTCAGATTCATTTGTCGTATTATCTGTAATATTAAACTTAAAGTCAACCTCATGAAGGTCAGAAAGGCTGCAACCGTTTAAATTTGCGTCTACGCGTACTTCTCCTTCTATCAAATACGGAATTCCTCCTGGAGTAAATGTGCAATAAGAATTCATTGTGTAGTTTAAATTACCTGAATTTGAGCTATTAATTGCATTAGTAATGTTTTGAAAATCATCATTGTCTGCGCATACGTATTCTAGGTTCGTAAGTTGATACAAATTGAGTGTCTCATGTTGTCCGTTTTTAAGAAATAACCTCTTAACAGAATCATTGATTCCCACTGATGAAAGATTTGTGGTGTTATTTAAGTTAATTTCTTGCAAGTTATATTCATTACTTATATCAAGAGAATTGAGATAAGGATTATCACTAAAATCTATTTCAAAGAAATTATTATAACTTATATTGAGATTTTGACAGTCAAAATTATTTTGATTTAAAGTGTTTAAAGAATTATTACTTGATAGATTAAAGTATAATACTTTGGTATCTAATATGTTGATAGAAGTTAATTGGTTATTGTAGAAGATATCTACTAGTGCACTAGAAGCATCTACATTGTTCATTTGTATAGATGTTAGATTAGTACTGGAGATTACGAGATTACTGCTTATTGTCAGATTAGAAAGTCCTGTCAAAGAGTTAAGAGGAGTGTTGTCGATCCATACTTCAAACATAGAATTCTGTGCACTTAAATCGAGAGAAGTTAATTGAGTATTCATTAAGAATAATTCAGATAATAAAGTGTTTGTACTTAGATCTAGCGTTGTTATAGGGTTTGAATCTAGTTTCAGGTTAGTTAAAGAAGTATTATTAGTCAAATCTAAATTGGTTAGACTATTTGATGAGAGATATAGTTCAGTTAAACTTGTTTGAGACAATAGGTTTAAACTAGAAAGATTATTATATTCTAGATCTAGATAACTCAAATTAGGGAGCATGCTCAAATCGATACTTGTTAAATTATTACTGCTAAGTCTTAACTCGGTCAGTGATGTAGAGTTCATTATCGGGAAACTGCTTATTTGATTGTAAGAAGCATAAAAAGCTTCCATATTTTGAAAAGCTTCTATACCTTGAAGTGAGTTTATAGTATTAGAAACTATTCCTAAATCTATCATTCTCACCTGAAGTGCCTCAGATATTTGAATTTCGCCATCTCCATTGAGGTCTGCGTTAGAATCTCCTATATTATTATTAGTAGTGTCTACCACATTTCTGGTGGTCAACGCATTTTTTAAAACAGGATCAGGAATATTCACGATTTGAGAATAGACGTTTATAGAAAAAATAAGCTTACTAAAAGTAATGCGTAATTGGCTTTTAATTGGAGTGGTTTAAACATTTTTTTATTTTAAGTACTGAATCTAGAACTGTAAGAAGTTCGTTTATCAGGTTTTTAATAAATTTTCTAGTGTTGCATTGAATTACAAGGCATCTCTAAACTTTTATATTAATTACTCTTTGATTAACTTCAGGCTTTGCTCTCCATATTCATTTTTCACCTTAATGAAGTAAAGTCCAGTATTTGATTCAGAAATATCAATATTCATTTCTAAGTTTTCTTGTTTTATTGATAGTGACTTCACAATTCTACCTAAATGATCAAATATTTGAATAGCTTGAATATAAGAGGATGAATTAATGGTAACTTTTCCATATGATGGGTTAGGGAAAAGTGATACTGAGTTTGAATTTACATCATTTAAACTAGCGGTTTGATCTATGGTTACCATATGATCATTAGTAATAATAGGAAAATTAAAATCAAAGTAAATCTCCGCCTGATTGCCTATCATATCTCCTAATTGAAGTGTAGGCAATGACTGTATTTTGTAAATCAAGTAACCATCGTTAGTCGCATCGTTGAAATCTAAATTGATGTTTTCAAAGATAAATTCTACCACATTTCCATCTGTGATTCTAGTTCGCATAGGGTGACTACTTGTTAAAGGTTGAAAACTGGTAATATCTAGTCTAGAAGTGTCAATTGTGTTTTTAACAACAACATTTATAGCACTAGCCGTTCCAGTGTTTTCAAATCTAATTTTATAGTGTAAATCTTCACCTACGTTTGCAGGATCTAGAATAGCTCCTTCTAGACAAGCAATGTCATTAGGGTCATAAGAGTTAACAATCGTCTGAGCAAATTCAAATGTGTTGTTACTGGTGTTTACATCAGCAACTCCAGACGGCGCCGCAATATCCCCCCCAAAATAAACAAGGACATCACCACCGTTAACAGCAGGAATATCCATTGGAGAATTGATTCTGAAATCTGTCGTTATTATGTGTGTTTGTCCAGGTTGTAGGGTATTCAAATTCCAGCTCAAAATTCCATTATTAACTGAAGCAGGAGACTCTGATGATCCTTGATATTGAACTAGACTATTATTGTAATTTAAGAAGACCGTACCGTTTGAAGCAGCTGTGCCTAAATTTGAGCAAATCAATCTGTAACCAGATACAAAACCTGGCCTGGCTGGTAAAATCTCATCGATTATAATAGCTAAATCTATATCACTTCCATTAGGAACTAGACAAATGTCTTGTATAACATCAGGAGAACCCATTGAAAAGTTAGCATTAAAAGTGTTTAGTGGATTGTATAAAGCTGGAGCTACTGGTTCTGGTCTAATTGTATAATTCCCTTGAGGTACAGCAATTTCATAATCATAACCAGGAGATTCAAAAAATATGGCGCTTGTAGTACCGTTATCTACCGTAAATTTAAAGTCGGTAAATCTAGTGTCGCTTACGGAGCAGCCATTCAAATCCGAATCGATTCGCACGTCTCCAGTGATTTTATGTAAATCTCCTCCTGGTGTAAAAGTACAATAGGTATTCAAATTTACGTTAGTGATTCCACCGTTGTTTAGCGTTGCTGATAAGGCTAGTATTTCATCATTATCACCACAGATGTAATTGATACTATTTGTTCCTGTAAAATTTATGACGTCTGAAATGCCGTTTTTAATAATAAGTCGATCTATGATACAATTATTAATAATAAAATTATTGCCAAATGTTGAAGTGTCTGTTTTTAAAAACGATAATTCTTGGAGATTTGCTTCATTATTGAATTGAATATAATCTAATTGCGTACCATTTTCTATTCTGATGTTTTCTAGTCCATTATTGTCGGTATATAATCCAAAGGTGGAATTATTATTCGCTTCTAAATTGAGCAGGTTGGGGGGGTTGTTTATAATATTATTACCAAAAAACCATCATTATTATTCATTTGGATAGAAGTGAGTAAAGAATTGTTCTCAATTTCAATACCAGATACAAAAGAGCTGTTGTTATTGATAACTAATGAAGTTAAGTTAGTGTTTTTAATTATTAGTGAGTCTAACTCTAATTTATTTGATAATCCAGTAAATGAGACAAGTGGCGTGTTAACAACCGTTAAGTAATAAATGGTTAATTGATTAGATAAATCTAGATTTGTAATAAGAGTATTGTCTAATTCAAAGGTGTTTATATCAGGACTAGAGCTTACATCTAGTGAGCTAATTGGGTTATTGTTTAAGGCTATTTTGCTTAAAAGTGAATTTTGGCTTAAGTCAATTGTGCTCAAGGTATTATCGTTTAATTCAAGAGCGACTAAGTTCGGGTTTTGAGTGATATTGATGCTGCTTAAGGAGTTGTTATTAAGTATCAACTGTTGCAAATTTGGATTTTGAGTTACATCAATGTTGCTTAAATTATTGTTTGCAGATGAAAGCTGTTCCAAGTTAGGATTTTGAGTAACATCGATGTTGCTAACTAATGTGTCATCTAGCAATAATACTTCTAGGTTGGGAAGATTGCTAACGTCTATGTTAGAAACTTGATTATCATCTAAAATTATTAATCTCAATGAATTCATTGTAAAAACAGGAACATTGCTAACCTGACTATTTCTTATTCTTAGTTCTTCTAAATTGTTAAAAAACTGAATTCCTTCCAAAGATTGAACACCAGTATTGAAGCCTAAATATAAGGTTGTAACATTATTAGCTTCAGACTGTTGAATTTCTCCATCATTGTTTGTGTCTACATCAGAATCTGCACTACCATTACCAGTGGTGTCAGTTACGTTTGTGTTTACTAGTAGATTTTTAAGGGTGTTATCAGGTATGTTGATAATTTGAGCACTTGCATTTATACATAAAATGAAGGTGATGGCAATAAATAAATAGTTGGTTTTCAAAAGCTTTGGTTTAGATATGCAAGATAATTCCTCAAAATCAAATAATTGAACATTATCTTATAAAAATCTGGATGTTGTATTTTTGAATACGCTTTCGCGAAAGCGAAATAATAGAACGACATGAAAAACACATATATAATCGACGGTGTTCGTACACCCATAGGAAATTACAAAGGAACATTATCTACTATAAGACCAGATGATCTTGCAGCTCATGTAATCAAAACCGTAGTAGAAAGAAACCCTAATATCCCAACAGATGCTTATGCAGACGTGATCATGGGCTGTGCTAACCAGGCTGGAGAAGACAATCGTAATGTCGCTCGCATGGCAGGATTATTGGCTGGGTTACCAGTTACAGTTCCTGGAGAAACAGTAAACAGATTGTGTAGTTCTGGATTGAGTGCCATTGTACATGCTCATAGAGCCATACAAACTGGTGATGGAGATGTTTTTATTTCTGGTGGTGTAGAGAACATGACTCGTGGACCACTGGTAATTGCAAAACCTAGTAGTGCTTTTGGTACTGATTCAAAGATGTACGATTCTAGCTTTGGATGGCGTTTTGTCAACCACAAAATGGCCGAAATGTACGGTGTTGACGGAATGGGGAATACGGCTGAAAACCTTGTAGAGAAATTTACAATCTCTCGAGAAGATCAAGATGCATTTGCCGCATGGTCACAGTTAAAAGCCACAGCAGCACAGCAATCAGGCAGACTTGCAAAAGAAATAGTTGCGGTAGAAATACCTCAACGCAAAAAAGATCCAATCATCTTTAAAGATGATGAGTTCATCAAACCAACTACTACAAAAGAAGTTCTTGCAAAACTACGTCCAGCCTTTAAAAAAGAAGGTGGATCTGTAACTGCAGGGAATTCCAGCGGTTTGAATGATGGTGCTGCTGCAACAATTATTGCTAGTGAAGATGCTGTAAAAAAGTATGACCTCAAACCGATAGCAAGAGTAGTAAGTAGTGCGGTAGTTGGAGTAGAGCCTCGCATTATGGGAATAGGTCCTGTAATAGCTAGTAATAAAGCACTTGAAAAAGCAGGTTTAACTCTAGAAGACATGGATGTAATAGAACTTAATGAGGCATTTGCATCGCAAGCATTGGCTTGTACTAGAGCATGGGGACTTGCAGACGATGATGCGCGCATTAATCCTAACGGTGGATCTATCGCGATAGGTCATCCACTAGGTGTTACGGGAACTCGACTAGCCTATAGTGCAGCTTTGGAATTACAATTGACTAATAAAAAATATGCGCTTATAACTATGTGTGTAGGTGTAGGACAAGGCTATGCGATGGTGATTGAAAATGTTCAATAAACTTTTGTACATTTAAGGGTAAATCTTACAGTTATGAATAAGATATTGCTTTTCACAATAGTTTGTTTATTATGCATTTTAAAATTTAATGCTCAAAATCCAGCGCTTACATCAAATGATTGGGTTTTAACAGAGTTAAATGTGAATGGAACTATAACCTTACCTTCTGGTATAGCCTACCTAGGAACGCAAGATGTTGTTCTTCAGTTTACAGATACAGGAACAGATTATAGTTTTGATACTTATGTTTGTTTAAATGAGGCTATAGCTGGTAGAGTAAGTTATCCTTTTGCTGGAACAACTACAGAAAGGTTTACTTTTTTATTTTCGGCTCAAGCCTTAGGAATGTGTTGTAATCCACAAGTAGATATCACTATGCCGCCTGATCCAGATTGTGTGGCTCTTTTAGGATTTAGTGCTGACTATTTTATGTTTTGGAATGGTCCTATGAATACTAATTATGATTACGAAATCAATACTATTGCAAATACGGTCACATTAAGAGTCACAAAACCTAATGGCGATTTTGCCTTATATGGTAATGCAACAATGTCCATTGATAACATTCTATCAAGATTAGATATCACCTTGGCTGAAAATCCAGTCGATAATCAACTTGTATTAATAGGTAATCAAGTTTCAGATATCACTGCTATTTCTATTTTTGATATGAATGGAAGAACAGTTTTAACTAATATTTCTTATCGAAATGGAATAGATATATCACAACTTGGTAAAGGTATTTTCTTTCTTTCTGTTAGCTCAATTAACTCAGATAAGATGATAAAATTTATAAAAGAGTAATCAGATAATTACATGATTCAAAATAACTAACAACTGTTAGTCTTTCCGTTCACTTTTTGTATTTTCGTTGAAGGTTAAATTTATGCTTACGCGTAAGTGAAATTCTAAAAACTTTTACAAAAAGAATATGATCCTAGAAAGTTACATCAATGGCCAGTGGCAAGCTGGTGAAGAGAAATCTACACGTAATATGTATGACGCCATTACTGGTGACATCATAGGTCTTACAAGTACTGAAGGTTTAGATATTGCTAGTGCGTTACAATACGGTCGCGATCACGGTAAGGTGTTGAGAGATATGACATTTCAGCAACGTGGTAATATGATTAAGAAATTAGCACTTTATCTCAATAAAAGAAAAAAAGCGTTTTACGACATCAGTTACAAAACTGGTGCTACTCGTGCAGATAGTTGGGTAGATATAGAAGGTGGTTTTGGAAACCTATTTGCAAATGCGAGTCTTAGAAAACTCTTTCCAGATCAGTCCTATGCGGTAGAAGGCGATCCTATTGATCTATCAAAAGGTGGTCGTTTCATGGCGCACCATATATTAGTACCGCGCAAAGGTGTAGCAGTTCATATCAATGCCTTTAATTTTCCAGTATGGGGAATGTTAGAAAAATGTGCTGTAAACTGGATGGCTGGTATGCCAGCAGTGGTTTTGCCAGCACCACAAACAGCGTTTTTAACGGAAGCGGTAGTACGCGAAATCATCAATTCAGGAATTTTACCAGAAGGATCTTTACAACTCTTAAGTGGGCTTACCACAAGTATTCTAGATACGGTAAACTCACAAGACGTTGTAACCTTTACAGGTAGTGCTCATACAGGTAGAAAATTAAAAGCACATCCACGATTATTAGAAGAATCAGTTCCATTCACGATGGAGGCAGATTCATTAAATTCTTCTGTTTTAGGACCAGATGCTGTTCCTGGAACTCCAGAATTTGACATTTTTGTAAAAGAAGTGCGTAAAGAAATGACCTCTAAAGCTGGACAAAAATGTACAGCCATTAGAAGAATATTAGTTCCAGAAAACTTGATGGAAGACGTACAAATCGCATTAGGTCAACAACTTTCTAAAACAGTGATAGGAGATCCATTATTGAGAGAAACTCGCATGGGTGCTCTTATTAATAATGATCAAAGAGAAACAACTAAATCACAAATCTCAAAAATTGCCCAAACCGCACAAATGGTTTATGGTAACCTAGATGAGGTAGAAATTTTAGGAGATCGCGCTCAAAAAGGAGCATTTATGTCACCTATTTTGATGAGAGAAGATCAACCGTTTAAAAATACGGCAGCTCATGAAGTAGAATGTTTTGGTCCTGTAAGTACGTTGATGCCTTATAAAAATCTAGATGAGGCAATCGAGCTAGCTCACATGGGTAAAGGTTCGTTGGTGAGCAGTGTAGTAACTAGTGATGACGCTTTCGCGAAAGCGTATACCATAAACGCAGCATCGTCACATGGTAGAATATTGACTTTAAATAGAGATAGCGCACCACAATCCACAGGACATGGCTCTCCATTACCATTGTTAGTACATGGTGGACCAGGACGTGCTGGTGGCGGCGAGGAAATGGGTGGACTGCGAGGCATTAAACATTACATGCAACGATGTGCCGTTCAAGGAAGTCCAACTTCGTTGACTGAAATTACAGGGATTTATCAACCTAATGGCGCTTATAAAAAAGCAGAGAATCACCCATTTTCATACCATTATGAGGATATCAAGCCTGGAATGAGCCTAGAAACTCATAAAAGAACATTGACTGATAATGATATCCAGAATTTTGCAAATTTAACTTGGGATCATTTCTATGCGCATACAGATATTACCAGTTTAGATGGTAGTATTTTTAAGAAACGTACCGCGCACGGTTACTTTATCATCAGTGCAGCGGCAGGACTTTTTGTGTATCCTAATAAAGGTCCGGTAAGCGCCAATTATGGTCTAGAAGACATCCGTTTCTTAAGACCGTTGTATCATAATGACACGATTTATGTACGATTGACTTGTAAAGAAAAACGAGAAAGAGATGTAGCTGGTCGTGAGCATCCTAGCGGAATTGTAAAATGGTATGTAGAAGTTTTTGATGCAGAGCCAGTAGATTATGAAAATGGAAAGACTGATGAAGAATCAACAGCACTGGTAGCTGTGGCAACCATTCTTACCATGGTAGAGAAAAAGCAAACGGTATTTCCTGAAATTACAGAAGGTTATATCAAGTCTGCTTTAGCAAAATTAGAAGCAAACGCAAAACCTAATTGGGGAACAATGACGCCACAGCACATGATAGAACATCTAGAGATGAGCTATAGAATTGCTAGTGGAGAGATTCAAGATTTTGAAGTGGCTACACCAGAGGAGTATCTAGAAAAAGTAGCAGCGACTTTGTGGAATTATGATAAAATGCCTCAAAACCACAAAATGCCATTAATGAAAAATGGCGAACTAGAAGACTTAAAGCATGGAGATTTAGAAACGGCAATGCAACAACTGCTAGAAGCTAGAAATGAATACCTAGATTTCTATAAAAAGAATCCAAAAGCAACTACTAAGAATGCTGTTTTTGGACCGTTGAATAAGTATGAATGGACCTTGTTAGAGAGAAAGCATTTGAGTCACCATTTTGAACAGTTTAATATTTCCGCGTAGGCGGAAATCTTCTAGTACTATCGTGATGACTTTTAATATGAAATATCCGCAACAGTGAAAACCTACTATGTTTACATAATGTCTAGTAAAAATAACAGAATACTTTATGTAGGTGCAACTGATGATATCAAAAGAAGGACCTTTGAGCATAAGACTAAGAAATACAAAATGTCTTTCTCGGCAAAATACAATGTAGATTGGTTAGTTTATTACAAAGTAGTAAATGGAACTTGGGAAGAAGCACATAAAAAAGAAAAACAACTAAAGAAATGGAATCGAGCGTGGAAGATGCGATTGATTCAAGAAGAAAATCAAGACTGGCTTGATTTAAGTCAAGGCTGGAACTTAGATATTTATAAAGATTGAGATAATAATTTAAAGATTTCCGCCTGCGCGGAAAATTATACTATGACAGCACCTTACGTAAAAACAACAACAGAAAATCAAATACAAACCATAGAATTCTTTCACCCAGCGCACAACTCGTTGCCGGGTGATATTCTAGCGCAACTAGCACAAGCTATTACAGATGCTGGTAATGATGACGCTACTAAGGTGATCATCCTAAAATCCGGTGGAGAACGCACTTTTTGTGCAGGAGCTAGCTTTAAAGAATTAATTGCTGTAAACGATGCAAAAACAGGAGAGATATTCTTCTCTGGTTTTGCAAATGTGATTAATGCCATGCGCAAGTGTCCTAAATTTATACTAGGTCGTGTACAAGGTAAAACCGTTGGTGGCGGAGTTGGTATAGCTAGTGCAACTGATTATTGCTTTGCGACTAAATTTGCCAGTATTAAATTAAGCGAACTCAACATTGGAATCGGACCATTTGTAGTAGGTCCAGCGGTAGAGCGCAAATTAGGATTAACTGGAATGAGCCAAATAGCTATTAACGCAAACGAATTCTACACACCGCAATGGGCAAAAGACAACGGTCTTTTTGCAGAGGTTTATGAATCCACAGAAGAAATGGATGCAGGAATGCAATCATTTGCAGAGAATCTTTGCACCTACAATCCAGACGCTATGGCAGAGATGAAAAAGATGTTCTGGACGGGTTGTGAGAATTGGGATCAATTGCTTTTTGAAAGAGCAAAGATTTCTGGTCGATTGGTCTTGAGTGAGTTTACTAAGGAGACGCTTCAACGATTTAAGTAAGAATATTCTTGTGCTCTCTAAAAGAAAGTTGTAAGTTTTGACCTTAAATACTAAAGTTTATGAAATTTAAAATTGCTTTTCCTACAGTAATAATCTTTTCATTAATATTCTATTCTTGTAATTCAGATCTTGATGATTGTTGTGGTGGTGATGAAAATATTGATTCGCCTGTGATAGACGTTCCATTTACTCCTGAAGAAATTAATCCTACTAATGATCCGTTAGCTTTAGGAATCGGAAATTGTGATTGGAATACGGCTGTATCAGGTAAGTCAATAGATTATCCTATTAATTTAAATTTACCTGCTGTATATGATCTAGGTTTTTTAATGCCAGCGCCTAGGTCACAAGGTACACAAGGAAGCTGTGTCTCTTGGGCGACTCATTATTATTTAGCAACCTACATGGATAATATTAGAAATGATAGTATAATTTCTAGTACTCAAGAAATTATGAGTCCTTCATTTGCTTTCAATCAGATTAAAGCTAGTGATGGGTCTAATAATTGTTTCGGATCAACTATTGCGCAAAATTTAGATTTACTAATTAATACTGGCGCACTTCCTTTATCCGAATTTTCATACAATGATACTACTTGTGCTCCACAACCTGATATGATTCAATTGGCTAATACCAGAAATAATTTAATCTCATCATATGAAAATATAGGTCCTTATACTTTTTTGGAGCCTACAACTCAAGAATCATTAATAGCTTCTAGCCTTAATGAGGTAAAGTCTGCTTTGTTTGATAATCGTCCTGTCATTGTGTCTATGCTTACCGATGAAGCTTTTGGAAGACACAGAAATGAGGATGTATTTACCGTTTCGGAGATTAATGAGACCACTGTAAGAGGTTGTCATGCAATGACTATAGTAGGTTATAACGATGATTTAAATGCCTTTAGAGTTCTTAATTCTTGGGGTGACTCTTGGGCAAATGATGGTTATGTTTATGTAAGTTATGACTTTTTTATGGCGTCAGATAATCCTAAGTATCAAAAAGGTGTCTTACAATTAACAGTTGCTTTCAATGATTAAAAAGGTTACAGTTATATTCTCTATAAGACTTGGCTTCTTAACCTTAAAATGTATATAATGGCAATTTATAGTTTCAAATCCCATATTCCAGTAATTCACGAGACCAGTTTCGTTCATCCACAAGCAACGGTAATCGGTAATGTGATTATAGGTAAAGATTGTTATGTAGGACCTAGTGCAGTGATACGTGGCGATTGGGGGGGTGAGATCATTCTTGAAGATGGTGTTAATGTGCAAGAGAATTGTACCGTACACATGTTTCCAGGTAAAAGCATTACACTTAAACGAGGCGCACACGTAGGTCATGGAGCAATTATTCATGGAGCCAACCTAGGTCGCAATTGTATGATAGGAATGAATAGTGTCATTATGGATGACGCAATTATAGGAGACGAATGCATAGTAGGAGCGATGGCATTTGTAAAAGCCGAAGCCGTATTTGAACCACGCAGCCTTATCGTAGGTAATCCAGCCAAAAAAATAAAAGAGGTCTCAGATCAAATGATCGAGTGGAAATCCGCTGGGACTAAATTGTACCAGCAATTACCAGCAGACTGTCACGCGTCTATGAAGGAAGTAGAACCACTTCGTGAAATTCCTAAAAACAGACCAGTTCAAGAAGATTTTTATAAGACCTTACAAGAGATGAAAGGAAAATAAAATATTTGTTGTTGTTCCCGCTTTCGCGAAAGCGGAATTACAACATAAAATTTACAACTAACAACTGTTAGTTTTGTATTTTTATACCATGGCAAAGACTATGGATTTTATACTCCCAAAAATGGGAGAATCAATAACAGAAGGAACAATACTAAATTGGCTAGTTCAAGAAGGAGAAGCTTTTGAAGAAGGTGATATCCTTGTTGAAGTAGGTACCGATAAGGTAGATAATGAAGTGCCAGCGCCTGTGGCAGGTGTAATGTCTAACCATTTATTTACCGACGGTGATGTTGTCGAAATAGGAAGCGTGATTGCACAGTTTGAAGAGTCTGATGGTACTGTAAAAACTGCGGCTGGCCCAAAATCTACTGATTCTAATAAGGTAGTTAAGAGTGAATCTTCTGTGAGCAAGCCGCCTAAGTCGGTAAAAGCAAATTCAAAAGCTACTTCTGTTTCTAACTCTTATGTTAATCAGGATCTTTTTGTGAGTCCGCTAATTGATAGTATGGCGCGCAAACATCATATGTCTTATGAAGAACTAGCTCGCATACCAGCAACAGGTCATGAAGGTAGATTGCGCAAGAGTGACGTGGTAAATTATATTAATGACGGTAGACCATTTCAATTTGCACAAGCAGTAAATAATGAACCAGATCCTACGGCATATCGTATACCACAGTTAAAACTGGATAAAGGAACAGGAACCATTATAAAAATGGATCGCATGCGCTCTATGATTGCAGATCATATGGTGTATTCAAAACATACCAGTCCACACGTTACGGCTTATGTGGAGGCAGACCTTACCGATTTAGTAAACTGGCGTAATAAGAATAAAGCACCGTTTCAAGAAAAACATGGCGAGCGATTAACATTCACACCATTATTTGTAGATGCAGTAGCTAGAGCGATAAAAGAATATCCTAATATCAATGCTAGTGTAGATGGAAAGAACATCATCGTGAAAGAGAATATTAATGTAGGAATGGCAACCGCATTACCATCAGGAAACTTAATAGTTCCTGTAGTTAAAAATGCAGACCAGAAATCTCTACAAGAAATCGCTGCCGATGTGAATCGTATGGCAAACCTAGCTCGTGAAAATAAGCTAGTAGGCGACGATATTAAAGGAGGAACTTTTACGATATCAAATGTTGGGACCTTTGGTTCATTAATGGGAACACCTATTATTAACCAACCAGAGGTTGCAATTCTAGCAACAGGAATTATCAAAAAACGTGCTGAGGTGATGACCAAAGATGGTGTTGATTCCATAGAAATACGCAGTATGATGATGCTTTCATTATCATTTGACCATAGAGTAGTAGATGGATTTTTAGGTGGTAGCTTTTTGAAGCAAGTGGCTTTGAATCTTGAGGTTGCTCCTGAAAAGGATTATTAAAGAAATAGATTTTCCGCGCTCGACGCAGAAACTGCTAGTTTATTAAAGTGCGTAGTGTGATACAATTGATAGGATGTCAGTCTGAGCTTGTCGAAGACGATTTGAAGATCTACTAAGTTAATTATTAAGCGAAGCCGTTCTTCAACGGCCGGACATAAAAACAAACAAATTGGAAAAGTCATTATTAGAATTCGGATATAAAAACCTAACTACTGCCAAATCTATGGCAGAACTCTACGAAGAGAACTTTAAAACGGTTTCTAAATATGTGCACGCGACCAGTCGTGGTCACGAGGTGATTCAGACGGCGCTAGGAATGCAGTTGTTGCCACAGGATTATGCTTTTCCATATTACCGTGATGACGCGATGTTACTTTCCATAGGGATGAAACCTTATGATTTAATGTTGCAA
Organism: Nonlabens ulvanivorans; assembly: GCF_000755285.1. GTDB lineage: Bacteria > Bacteroidota > Bacteroidia > Flavobacteriales > Flavobacteriaceae > Nonlabens > Nonlabens ulvanivorans_A. The sequence continues at coordinate 15,449 of NZ_BBMK01000002.1, forward strand.
TTGCTGGCTAAAAAAGATGACCCATTTTCTGGTGGACGTACCTATTACTCGCATCCATCTTTGAATGATATTGATAAGCCTAAAATCCCACATCAATCTAGTGCTACAGGAATGCAGGCGATTCCTGCGACTGGTGTGGCTCTAGGGTTCCATTATCGCGAGAGTTTAACTGACGAGCAACGAGCAGCTGTAGATGATGCAAGTTCAGACTCTAGTGTGACTTCAGACTCGATAGTCGTTTGTTCCCTAGGTGACGCATCAGTCACAGAAGGAGAAATTGCCGAGGCTTTTCAAATGGCGGCTTTAAAGCAATTGCCTATTTTATATCTAGTGCAAGATAACGGCTGGGATATCAGCGCAAATGCAGCCGAAACTCGTGCGCAAAATGCTGCCGAATATGCTGCAGGATTCCACGGTATAGAAGCTATTTCTATCGATGGGACAGATTTTGAAGAAAGTTACAATACCTTAAACGAGGTGATTGAAAAAATAAGAACAGAGCGCAGACCATTTTTGGTTCACGCTACAGTCCCATTATTGAATCACCATACCAGTGGTGTAAGAATGGAGTTTTACCGCGATGATTTGGAAGAGGCGAGAAGCCGTGATCCATATCCGCGTATGAGAAAATTATTGCTCGATAATGGATTTAGTGAGCAGGATTTAGATGGTTATGACGCTTTCGCGAAAGCGGAATCTAAAAAAGCTCTAGAGCAAGCAATGACAATGCCCGATCCTGAACCGTCAGATTTATTTACACATGACTTTGCACCAACACCGATAACGGAAGAAAAAGGAGAGCGATCGCCAGAAGGTGCTGATAAAGTCGTGATGGTAGATTGTGCACTATTTGCTATTGAAGAATTAATGAAAAAGCATCCAGAGTGCTTGTTATATGGGCAAGATGTAGGTGGTAGATTAGGTGGTGTTTTTAGAGAAGCAGCAACGCTGGCACAAAAATTTGGCGATAATCGTGTATTCAACACGCCTATTCAAGAAGCATTTATTGTAGGTAGTACCGTAGGAATGAGTGCCGCTGGCTTGAAACCTATCGTAGAGGTGCAATTTGCAGATTACATCTGGCCTGGATTGAATCAATTATTTACAGAGGTTTCCAGATCTAATTACTTAAGTAATGGAAAATGGCCGGTTTCTATGATATTGCGAGTACCTATAGGTGCTTATGGTTCTGGTGGTCCCTACCACTCTAGTTCTATGGAAAGTGTGGTTTCTAATATAAGAGGTCTTAAAATCGCCTATCCATCAAATGGTGCCGATTTAAAAGGACTGATGAAAGCCGCTTATTACGATCCTAATCCGGTGGTGATTTTTGAACACAAAGGATTGTATTGGTCCAAAGTAAAAGGAACTAAAGGAGCTACAAGTGTAGAACCTAGTGAGGACTATGTATTGCCTTTTGGTAAAGCATGGGTACTTCAAGAAATCTGGAAAAAAGAAGAAGAAGAAACGCTGTCCATTATCACATATGGTATGGGCGTGCACTGGGCAATGAATGCTACAGAAGAATTAGGCTTACAAGATAGAGTAGAGGTTGTTGACTTGAGAACATTACATCCGCTAGATTATGAGACTGTTTTTGCAAGTGTGAAAAAATGTGGAAAATGTCTAGTCGTTACTGAAGAGCCTAGTGAAAATAGTTTTTCTCGAGCCTTACAAGGTCGCATACAAGAAGAGTGTTTTAAATACATAGATGCACCAGTAATGGTCATAGGTTCTGAAAATATGCCAGCTATTCCATTGAATTCAGTGCTAGAAAAAACGATGATTCCATCTACAGAGAAAGTGAAGGCTAAGATTGAGGAAATTCTTAATTATTAAAGAGCGAAAATGAAAATAACCCTAGAAAGAAAAAATACAGAATATCTATTAGAAGCAAAAGGAACTTCAGGAAATACCGTAATGATCGATCATAGCGGTATGGAAGTTGTGCAAGGCGTGAGTCCTATGGAGTTACTGCTTATGGGTGTAGGTTCTTGTAGTGCGATAGATATTATTGCCATTCTTAAAAAGCAACGCCAGGACATTACGAGTTATAAGGTAGAGGTCACTGGAGAGCGTTATGAGTTAGATGATTCTAAGCCATTTAAATCTATGCATGTTCTTGTGAAATTAGAAGGAGACATCAATCCAGATAAAGCTCAAAAAGCTGCCGATTTAAGTTTTGAGAAATACTGCTCTGTTTCAAAGAGTTTTGATAAGTGTGTTGAGATTACTTATACTATTCAAACAAAAGCTTCTTAATTGAGAAGGCTTTTTTGTTTGAGTATGATATTAAAATTATTTTATTTTTTCGATAGTAAAAAAGTTGCTACCAGCATCAGGCCGCATTGTAATGGTTCCATTATTTCCAGCTTGTTCAACATGAACAAAAATTTCATCACCAGCTTGAATTTCAATTATTTCTGTGATGTTAATACTGGAAGTATTAACTCCATTTCGATTTCTTATGTAATTATTTGATGTAGGTGAGCCAGGAAACTCAATAGATCCAGAACGATTAATTCTTAATTCGGCATCTAATTGCAAGTCCACCACAGTCGTTGTAGGGTCGACAACTATCGCCATTGCTACAATAATTCTATAGCGTCCATCTTCATTAACGGTAAGACGAGTTTGTGAATCACTTTCAGCAACAGTAAAAAGACTTGGGTCATCATTCCATTCATTGAAAGCAAATAACTCTAATTCGTTTGCAGTATAATCATTTAAATTCTGAGTTCTACTAGCTGCATTACCGAATCGTGCAGAACGATCTTCTCTAAATTGTGGAATCCATCTACTTCCGTTCCATGAATATAGTCCTTCTCTAACATCGTTGCGATAACCTGTTGGATTGAGGTCCTCATTAGTATTATAAACAATCGTTCCTTTTACTACACCAGTTACAGGTGCTGCTAGTGATGCGTCTGTTAGTGCAACTCTGTTAATCAATAATCCTTTATCTGTCGCTCCTAGCTCTAGACTAGCTGCTCCTTCAATACTAGATGTCCCAATCCCTACACTACCATTAGTATAAATATTTTCGGTAATAGCAGTAGCGGCATTAGTAGTAGATTCTACATGCCAGTCATAATCCTTGTCAGCAGATGTTATGATTCTATTCCATCTCTCTTGCCAAACATAAAGACCTTCTGTACCTGAACTAGTTCTTGAATTATAAGCAATTAAACCATTTAATGGATCACTTACTAATGGAGCAAAGGTTGATAAATCTGCAATATTAATACGGTTAGGTAGAAAACCTTTGTCACTATGAGCTAAAGATAAAGAAGCGTAATCAGGATTACTATTTGCTCCTATTTGAATGTTCTCTCTCTCCGGATTCGCATTAAGTATCACTCCAGAATCTCCACGTATTTGTAAATTCATATCTGGATCACCATCAGGATTAAAGGTAATCTGACTTGAACTACCAAAAGATTGATGAGCTAGAAAATCGTCACCATTACTGGTAAAAGTTAGATTGAGGTTACTCGAACTTAAATACATTCCAGAATTTGATGAGTTCACAAAAGAATAACTAGGTGAAGTCTCAGTACCGTTAGCAATACTTCGTAATGTTCCGTTAGTCTCAAATCTAAATCTGTCACTACTATTTGTTTTTATAATCACAGGTTGTGAATTATTACTCCCTAATCTATTTGTTGAAGTGATGGTATTACCTTCAAGAGACCAATCCGAGTCATTCCCTAAAGCAATCCATTGATCTGTACCATTCCAATAGTAAAAGCCTTTATTTAAAGGATTTGATCCTGTAACAACTTGTGTGTTGTAAACTAAAACACCTTCTTCTAGCGTGGTACCAGAAAGCGAAATTCCTGTTAGACTGTTATTTGCACTTAAAGCAACTTTAGGAATTAATATACCCTTATCACTTTCATTAATATCCAATGCAGTTCCATCGGCAGGTGTAGAGGTATTGATTCCTACTTGTCCAAAAATCACTTGGCATGTCAAGAAAACTAGAAGGAGTGTAAAAAACTTCATATAAATATTATTGTTTTCAAATTTAAGTTTTGTTACCCGTTGATATTCTGAAATTCTAATAATCATGTATTTAATCGATGATAATATGTTTAGTATCGGTAAAATGTATAGTGTAAGGTGCGTTAAACTGTAATTCGGGAATTTTAAAGCAAAAAATATCTCATTTCAAAAAAATGAAACGAGATATTTAAATCTTTTCTAGTTGATAATTAACCTTACTGCGGTGGATATTGCATTAAAATTTCTTGAACAATCTTATTGATACGTTCTGTTTTTTTAACTGGGTCATTACTGCGTATAGGAGCTGTTCCTACACCTTGCCAAATTAATTCCTTTTTTTGAGCATCTATAAAATCAATATGTAAAATACCTTCATTTACAGTGTTAACGTTATTACCTCCAAAACCGTTATTCCAACCTAATCCGCCCCCCCAGCCCCCCCAACCAAAGCCAGCGTTCCAGCCCCAATTGTTGTACACATCTACACGCTGTTGAGTTTTAGTAAAAATATTAATCATTATATCTGGCGTTTGCGACTTGGTCCATCCACTAGCCAGCATTTGATCATCTATCGCTTTTAAGATACGTTTCTTATCTAAGTCGTTAATGTCAGCCTCATCAATTCCTTGTTTAAAGTAACCGTAGGTTTTAAATTGATTAAAATCAGTTCCTACTGCATAGTCTTGAGAAACTCTCACGGTTTGACATCCTACTAGCAATACGATTGCTGCGATTAGTAAAGTAGCTTTTTTTATCATGGCTTTATAGATTGCGCTTTCGCGAAAGCGTGATTGATAATCAACTTTCTCAAAAACAATTAAACTTTGTTCAATAAATCATCACTTACACTGTGTGGAATGGTGACTTGCAGTTGCGGATTCAATTCCATAGCTCTTTGGATAGCAAAAACAGCATTTTCATTTCTAGCCCAATTGCGCCTTGCAATACCATTATTAACATCCCAGAAAAGCATAGACTCAAGTCTAGCTTCTGCTTCGTTACTACCATCAATAAGCATACCAAATCCACCGTTAATTACCTCGCCCCCCAACCGACGCCACCGCCATTATGTATAGAAACCCAAGTAGCACCTCTAAAACTATCGCCTATAACATTTTGTATTGCCATATCTGCGGTAAAACGTGAACCATCATATATATTAGAGGTTTCTCGATAAGGAGAATCTGTTCCGGAGACATCGTGATGGTCACGACCTAGAATAACTGGTCCTATGCTACCATCAGCAATGGCTTTATTAAATGCTCTAGCTATTTCAATACGTCCTTGCGCATCAGCATATAGTATACGGGCTTGAGAACCTACAACGAGCTTATTTTCTTGAGCACCTTTAATCCATTTTATATTATCCTGCATTTGCTGTTGGATACGTTCAGGTGCATCTTGTGATAATTGCTCTAATACATCAGTCGCAATTTGATCTGTTTTCTTAAGATCTTCTGGATCATTAGATGCGCAAACCCATCTAAATGGACCAAAGCCGTAATCAAAACACATCGGTCCCATAATGTCTTGTACATAAGATGGATATCTGAACTCTTTGTCTTTACCAGCGATATTAGCATCTGCACGGCTAGATTCTAGTAAGAATGCGTTACCATAATCAAAGAAATAGGTACCTTTTTCAGTGTGTTTATTTATGGCTTCAACGTGTCTGCGTAAAGATCGTTGTACTTCTTTTTTAAATTCATCTGGACGATTACTCATCATCTCATTAGATTCTTTAAATGATAAGTCGACAGGATAATAGCCGCCAGCCCACGGATTGTGTAGACTAGTCTGATCGCTACCTATGGATATGTGTATGTCTGCCTCATATAGAGCTTCCCATACGTGAACGATGTTACCTTCAAATGCAATAGAAACAGTTTCTTTATCTATTTGTGCCTCTTTCACACGTGTGATTAAATCGCCTGTAGATTTTATAACAACATCAACCCAACCTTGTGTGTGTCTGATGTGGACGGCTTTTGGATTCATTTCAGCACAAATTGTGATACATCCAGCGATGTTACCTGCTTTAGGTTGTGCGCCGCTCATACCACCTAGACCTGAGGTAACAAAAATATTACCAGTTGGTTTTTGTTTGATTTTTCTAAACGCGTTGAGTACCGTAATAGTTGTTCCATGTACAATTCCTTGTGGCCCTATATACATATAAGATCCAGCAGTCATTTGTCCATATTGAGTAACACCTAGTGCATTAAATTTTTCCCAGTCATCAGGTTGCGAGTAATTAGGGATCATCATTCCGTTAGTTACCACACAACGAGGTGCGCCTTTGTGAGAAGGAAACAAGCCCATGGGATGACCACTGTACATTGCTAGCGTTTGCTCATCAGTCATCTCGCTTAGATACTTCATGGTCAGTAGGTACTGTGCCCAATTAGAAAAAACACCACCATTACCACCATAAGTAATCAATTCATGTGGATGCTGTGCTACAGCGTGATCTAAGTTGTTTTGAATCATTAACATTATTGCTGCAGCTTGTTTTGAGCGATATGGATAATCCTCAATATTACGTGCCTTGATTTCATAATCTGGCATAAAGCGATACATATAGATACGCCCATAATCATTAAGCTCTTTCTTAAACTCTGGAAGTAAAACCGCGTGATGTTGCGGTTCAAAATAACGTAGTGCATTACGTAGAGCTAACTCTTCTTCATCTGCAGAAAGAATTTTTTTACGTTTAGGAGCATGATTCACATTAGTGTTATAAATATGAGGTGCTGGTAATGTTTCAGGAATTCCTTGTTTTATGCTTTCGCGGAAACGAACTAAGGAATTATCTACGGCTGTTTGCATTATTGTTTTTTTTAATACTGTCTGATGATTTATCATATCCGTATGGGCAGTGGCGACAACCACTTTTACAACAATAGCCTCTTTTAAGGTGGTATTGCTCTGTAAAGCACCGATAACCTTGTGGCGTCAGGTAGTAATCTCCTTCTTCTACGGGAATGATTTTTTTCATTGTATAAAAATACGATTCTGTTTGCGGTCTATAAAGTATTGTAGTAGCAGAATCCTAGAAGTGGTATTTTTGTTCCATGTTTATAAGACGCGTTACATTATTTAAATGGGTAAATGGAATGGTGATATGGCCATTTTTATTAGTTCAAGATAAAAAGTCCATAAAAGATCCAGTTTTCATGAATCATGAGCGCATCCATGCTAGACAACAATTAGAGTTGATATTAATACTTTTTTTATTTGGTATTTAATAGAATATTGTGTCTTAAGACTAAAGTATAGTCATGATAGAGCTTATCGCAATATTGTTTTTGAAAGAGAAGCTTATGCTATGGAATGTGATCTAGATTACTTAAAATTCCGTAAAACATGGAGTTTTATAAAGTTTTACTCTCAAAAATATAGGGTATGAAGCTTTTTAATGTAAAAAATGCAGTGAATCAGCGATATCGTGAATTTAATGATGGAGCGATTATAGTGGATATAAAACGCGAAGATTTATTACATACTCAAGTATCTGGAAATAAACTGCGCAAATTAAAATACAATATTCTAGAAGCGCAAGTTCAAGGTCATGATATATTACTCACTTATGGAGGTGCGTTTTCTAACCATATTGCAGCAACAGCAGCAGCTGGTAATATTTGCGGATTTAATACTATAGGTGTTATTAGAGGTGAAGAATTGGGACATGACCTAGAGAAAACACTTGCCGGAAACAAGACTTTAAATACCGCACACGCATTAGGCATGAGGTTTAAATTTGTCTCTCGATCTGCTTACCGAGATAAGTATGAAGAATTTTTTCAATTTGCCTTAAAAAAGGAATTTGATTCATTTTACAATATTCCTGAAGGTGGAACTAATGATCTCGCAGTTAAAGGAACTGAAGAAATCTTAACAAATAAAGATAAAGATTACTATGATTATATATGTGTTGCCGCAGGAACTGGCGGTACTGCTGCTGGAATTATAAATAGTGCTGCACCACACCAAAAAGTGTTGGTATTCTCTGCATTGAAAGGTGATTTTATGTTTGATGAAATTGCACAGTATACAGACAGAGAGAATTTTATGGTTTTTGATGAGAATAGATTTGGTGGATATGCAAAGTCTAGCGACGGATTGATTAAGTTTATGAATGGACGCTTTCGCGAAAGCGTAACTGAGCAAAATCCTAAGGGAATACCACTTGAACCTATTTATACCGGAAAAATGATGTATCGATTAGAACATCTTGTTAAGACTGGCGTTATCTCTGGAGAAACTCGTATTTTAGCCATTCATACTGGTGGTTTACAAAGTGTCGCAGGATACAACGCCATGCTTGAAAAGAAAGGCAAAATTACCTTAGATTATATCAATGAAATTTAAGTCCATACTCTACATCGCACTTATTAGTTTATTTATAGCTTCTTGTGGCTCTAATAAAAAGGTAGTTACTACTAAGAAGCGTGATAAAACAACTAAAACAAGTAGTGATAACCAAACTGATGAACCGCAAAAAACGGTTGTTACCAAAGACGAGGAAAAAGTAACTGAAACCGTCCAACCACGCAGCGGCGATAAAGTAGCTAACTATGTCAACGAATTTAAGGGTGTTGCTATGAAAGAAATGCATCTCTATAAAATTCCAGCAAGTATAACTCTAGCCCAAGGGATTTTAGAAAGTGGATCTGGATTTGGCAGATTGTCGGTAGAGGCAAATAACCATTTTGGAATTAAGTGTCACACTGCATGGACAGGTGAGCGTATCTATCATGATGATGATGAAGATCAAGAATGTTTTAGAAAATACGTTTCGCCAGATTATTCATACCGTGATCATTCCTTATTCTTAACACAGCGTAAAAGGTACGCAAGCTTATTTAAGCTAGATAAAGATGATTATAAGGGTTGGGCCTATGGTTTACGCAAAGCAGGATACGCCACAGATAAAAAATATCCACAAAAATTAATAAGCCTTATTGAGAGGTATGAGTTATATCAATATGATGCCATTGTTTTAGGGAATCCTGTGAAAACGTATACAGAAACGACCACATCAACAGATAAAACTGAAAGTCATATCGTTAAGTCTGGAGATACACTTTATGGTATCGCCAAAAAATATAATATTACTGTAGCACAATTAAAAACTTATAATAGTTTGAAGTCTACAACCTTAAGTATAGGACAAGTCCTAATTGTTAAACCAATTTCTAAAGATTTTTAATGTCATTTAGTTACCAACGTAGTAGTGCGCTTTTTAAAGAAGCGCAAAAAGTAATTCCTGGTGGAGTCAACTCTCCTGTTCGTGCATTTAATGCTGTAGGTGGTTCTCCTGTTTTTGTAGATCATGCTAAAGGCGCATATTTATATGATGTCGATGGCAATAAAATTATTGATTATATAGCTTCATGGGGGACCTATGATTTTAGGTCATGCCTTTGATCATGTTGTAGATGCAGTAAAAGCAGCCGCAGATAAAGGAACCTCGTACGGAATGCCTACAGAATTAGAAACAAAAATTGCAGAACTTGCCGTTTCTATGTCGCCTAACGTAGATCAAATACGTATGGTGAATTCTGGAACTGAGGCCTGTATGAGTGCTGTAAGACTGGCACGAGGATACACTGGACGCGATAAAATTATCAAATTTGCAGGATGTTATCATGGACACAGCGATTCTTTTTTGATTCAAGCTGGTAGTGGTGCTGTTACATTTGGTAGTCCTAATAGTCCTGGAGTAACTCAAGGTACTGCAAAAGATACCTTGCTAGCGCAGTATAACAATCTTGAACAAGTTGCTGAGATTTTTAAGAAAAACGAAGGAGAGATTGCTTGTGTTATCATAGAGCCTATCGCAGGTAATATGGGATGTATTGTGCCTCAAGAAGGTTTTCTAGAAGGTATTAGAAGTCTTTGCAATCAACATGGAGCTTTGTTTATTTTTGATGAGGTAATGACTGGTTTCAGACTTGCTGCAGGTGGCGCTCAAGAAACAACTGGAGTAGAAGCAGACATAGTTACTTATGGAAAAGTAATAGGTGGTGGATTGCCTGTTGGAGCATTTGCGGCACGACAAGAAATAATGAATCATCTAGCACCGTTAGGTCCAGTTTATCAAGCAGGAACCTTGAGCGGGAATCCGCTGGCGATGAGTGCTGGTATAGCGATGTTATCTCATTTAAATAACCATCCTGAAATTTTTACGAGTCTAGCTCAAAAAACAGAACGTCTTCATAAAGGAATCGATTCTGTTTTAAAAGAGAAAGGAATGCCTTATCAAATCAATAGATATGGTTCAATGATGTCCGTACATTTTACAGATCAACCTGTGATCGACTTTGCTAGTGCAGCCACTGGTAATAATGACTGGTTTAAGAAATTTTTTCATGGACTTTTAAATCGTGGTATTTATTTACCACCTAGCGCATTTGAAAGTTATTTCTTAAACGATGCCTTGAGTAATGAGGATATAGATAAAACAATTGATGCCAGTAGAGCAGTAGTTGCAGAATGGTAGTTTGAAGAATTTAAGTATAAAAAAAGCCGTTTCATTTGAAACGGCTTTTTTATAAATAAGAATTAAAGTTCTATTTAGGACTTATCGCATTTTTTACCATTGCGTATTTTTCCTCACCTAAGAATGCTTTTAATTTTGTTTCAAATGAATCGCGTATGTCATTAATTTTTGACTGCTTTGCAATATCAGAAAGATTCTCTCGTCTAACACTTAATGTTTGAGTCTCTTTTTCGTGAACTAACTCAAGTAATTCACCTCTTCTTTTAGCATCTACATTCCCTAATGTCATGATTTGATCTACTTTTTGATCGACGATCGCGTTAAGCTTATCGTTTTTTTCTGAGATTACACGACTGTTTTCTAGTTGAGCATCAGTTATTTGAGGTGTTTGTGCATAGCCTAGACCTGCAACTGATACTGCTATAATAAAAAGTAATTTTTTCATGATTGTTGTTTTTCAAGATTTTAAAAATAAGAAATAAAATAGTTAAACAAAATAAAAGCCCTTAACATTCTCATGATAAGGACTTTTAAACCAAACTAAACTAAATCAAACTAATCTCTATTTCTTCTTTTTTATCGCCTTTACCGCGTTTTTTTGCTCTTTGTTGCATCATTTTCTCCCATTCTGCATACTGATCGTTGTTAAGAATCTTTTTCATGTTTCTTTTAACGGCTATTTTTTCATCTAGCATTTTTAATCGAGCTTCTTTCTTCTGATTATCAGATAATTTCTCACGATCTTCACGTGAAATTTTATTAGCCTCTCTTTTTTCTGCTTGTTTAAAAAGTACTTGATATACTTCTTTTTCTTGTTGATCAGAAAGGTCTAATGCTAGTGTTAATTTTTTAGATTGAACTGTTGCCATTTCTTGAGGAGTAACATCTTTCATTTTTTCTCCTCGATCTCCTTTTCTACCTTGTTGTGCTTGAGCAACTGTCATTACCATTAAGGCAATTAAAACGATTATCTTTTTCATGTTATTTATATTATTTGTTACACTTCTATGACTAGTGTATAGATAAAAAGGTTTAATCACGACACAAAAAAAAGTCAAGCACATGGCTTGACTTTTTAATTTTAATAAAGATAAAATATTTGTAATGTCTTATTCTTTAGTTACTTCTTCGGTTTCTGAAGATGTTTCAGTAGAACTGTTTTCACCTTTATAAGAAGCGTTTATTTCTTTAATTACCGTTTCAGTAATATTGCTAGATTCATTTCCGTAGATTAATCCACCAGATTTATTTTTACCTAAAACAAATGCATAATTGTTCTTTTTTGCATGTGCTGCAATAAATTCTTCTACATGAGTATCGAGTTCTTTCAAATCATTTTCAAGTTCCTCTTGCATGCTTTGTTCTTGAGTTTTGATTTGCGATTCTATCATCTGCCATTTTTTACCAAAAGCTACGATTTCTGGATTTGTTTGCTGTTGTTGTTGACTTAGGTTATTAAACTTTGCTTGAAGAGGTGCTGCTTCCATTTGGTAAGCCATCGCTAGGCTATCTGTACTCTTTTTAAAGTCTTCTTGTCTTTTAGTAATGGATGCTTCAAGATCTATCTTTTCTTGATATTCTTCATATACTTTTGCATTGTCTATAAAAACAACTTTTTGTGATTCTTGACAAGATGCTGCAATTATTAAAAAGGAAGCTAAGGCTATAATTTTTTTCATGTGTAATATTTATAATTTTGAAAATTGGGTATTTCTCTTTTAAACTGTTTTGATAATTAAGGAATCATCTGTCTTTTCTACTTTAGTAATCTTCTTTGCGTTTAAGCCTTTTACAGCTTTATCCCATTTTTTATTACTTAAACCAGCTTGGTTTTTTAAAGTGTTTAAATCCATTTCAGCTTCTTTTTTAAGAATATCAAAAACGGTTTTTTCATCTTCAGTAAGATCTAGAGCTTTCTTCTCAGGTTTCATTTGAGGGAAGAATAATACTTCTTGGATAGAAGGATTATTGGTTAAGAACATGATTAAACGATCCATTCCTATTCCCAATCCACTGGTAGGTGGCATACCATATTCTAGTGCTCTTAAGAAATCCTGATCGATAAACATCGCCTCATCATCGCCACGATCACCTAGTGCAACTTGCGCTTCAAACGCTCGCGTTGATCAATTGGGTCATTCAATTCAGAGTAAGCATTTGCGATTTCTTTACCACAAACCATTAGTTCAAATCTTTCTGTAAGTTCTGGATTATCTCTGTGTGCTTTACATAATGGAGACATCTCTTTAGGGTAATCTGTAATGAAAGTAGGTTGGATATAATTTCCTTCACACTTCTCTCCAAAGATTTCATCGATAAGCTTTCCTTTACCCATAGTGGCATCTACGTCTATTCCTTCCGCTTTCGCGAAAGCGTATAACTCAGCCTCACTTTTTCCATCAATATCAAATCCTGTAAAATCAATGATCGATTGACGCATAGTGATTCTAGGATACGGCGCTTTCCATTCTATAGTCTGTTCACCAAATTGACTATTAGTTTCTCCATTAACAGCAACTGCACAATGTTCTAAAAGACGTTCTGTAAAGTCCATCATCCAGTTATAATCCTTATAAGCAACATAGATTTCCATTGCTGTAAACTCTGGATTATGAGTACGATCCATACCTTCATTACGGAAGTTCTTACTGAATTCGTACACACCATCAAATCCACCAACGATTAATCTTTTCAAATACAACTCATTTGCAATACGCATATAAAGCGGTATGTCTAAAGAGTTGTGATGTGTAATAAAAGGACGTGCAGCAGCTCCACCTGGGATAGGTTGTAGGATTGGAGTTTCTACTTCAAAGTACTCGCGCTCATTAAAGAAGTTGCGCATGGCGTTGAAGAGTTTAGTACGTTTTACAAAAACTTCTTTCACCTGTGGATTCACCACTAGGTCTGCATAACGCTGGCGATAACGCATTTCTGGATCTACAAATCCGTCATGTACTTTACCTTCTGCATCAACTTTAGGTAATGGTAGTGGTTTTAATGCTTTAGTAAGAAGTGTGAATTTTTTAACCATGATGGTCATTTCGCCCACCTGTGTTTTGAATAATTCTCCTTCTATACCTATAATATCTCCTATATCTAGAAGCTTTTTATATACATCATTATATTGTGATTTATCGTCACCAGGACAGATTTCATCACGGTTGAAATAAACTTGAATGCGACCATCACTATCTTGAAGCTCTGCAAATGAGGCTGCTCCAGCGATACGTCTAGACATTAAACGTCCTGCGACGTTTACCTGTTTACCTTCTTTGAAATCTGCTTTTATGGATGTAGATGTGTTATCTACTGGATATAAAGCTGCTGGATAAGGATTAATTCCCATCTCACGCAATTTGCCTAGTTTCTCGCGGCGTATGATTTCTTGTTCAGAAAGTGGATTCATGTCTTGATTTATTAAGCTTGCAAAGATAACTTGCTTACATGGTGTAACAAAATTGTTTTTGTGTAGTCCTATTTTTAGTTACGGGTATATATTGTGACTAGGAATCATTTACTCCTTAAGTATTGATTTAATTATTTTCTAACTGATTACTAAATATTATTATGAGTTTCTGGCGTGTATTACTTGCAATTATTTTTCCTCCATTATCTGTCATAGGAAAAGGTTGTGGTTCTATTTTAATTGTTTTTATACTGACCTGTCTAGGTTGGGTGCCAGGTGTGATTGCTGCGCTGATTATTTTAAATAAAAATAACTAGCCTTTTTAAGCAACCTATAAGTTAAACACGCATCTATGATATTGTAAAAGCATTACCTTTTATATAATCGTCCAATTTTATGAAACGTCTTATTTTTTTATTTATCGCTGTAGTTACTATTATTTCTTGTTCGATTGAAGAAGATTATAACACGTTTAATGTAACTAACAACTCTAGTGAAGAGATTTATATCGCCTTTGATTTTGATAATTCTGTAATTTCTTCGTTTGAAGATTCTAGTCTTGAATCTTCAAGAATAATTCAATCTATGAATAGCAATCTGTTTTCTGTGGATGAAAGTGTCTTTTCCGGTAATAAAGAATTGACGCTTATTGTTATCACTAAAAATGTCTATGATACAAATTCATGGCAAGATATCGTGGATGATAATCTATTTGATGAGCGTTATGATTTAACCTTGAGTGAATTAAGAGAAATAAATAATGAGATTGTATATAACTAGATAGGTCTTATTGCTTTTTTAAGATACTAGTCTGATAGTTTTATGACTGCAAGTTTTACCTTTGCCATATGAATAAACAAGTGCAGTTTAAAGAATTGGGTCGCAAGGATTATAAAGATACCTGGGATCATCAAGAGCAACTTTTCAAGGATATTATTGATGTAAAAATTAAGAATAGGAGAGAAGATGCAGGTCTTGAAACTGATAATCATTTACTTTTTGTAGAGCATGATCACGTATATACATTAGGTAAAAGTGGTGATCTTGAAAATTTATTGGCTAATGAAAGTTTACTTAAAAACATAGGCGCTACTTTTTATAAGATCAATCGTGGTGGTGATATTACCTACCATGGGCCAGGACAGATTGTAGGTTATCCTATACTAGACCTAGAAAACTTCTTTACAGACATTCATAAATACTTACGTTTCTTAGAAGAAATCTTTATAAAAATCCTTGCTGATTATGGTCTAAAAGGAGAACGTAGCGATGGAGAAACAGGTGTGTGGCTGGATGTAGGAACACCATTTGCTCGCAAGATTTGTGCAATGGGCGTGCGTGCTAGTCGCTGGGTGACCATGCATGGATTTGCATTTAATGTAAATACTGATTTAGGCTACTTTGACCATATTATCCCATGTGGTATTGAAGATAAAGCAGTCACTTCACTTGCTACAGAGTTAAAGCGACCAGTGAATGAAGATGAAGTAAAAGAGAAAATTAAACTTTATTTTTCAGAATTATTTGAAGCAGAACTCGTTTAAAAACCTGATTCTACAAAGCTAATTGTTTCAGAATTAGCCTTTTTTTATGTTTTGAAAGTAGGATTCTGTTCTATTTTTAAGTCATGACTTTATCACCAGATCAAATAAAAGAATGCCTTACTCAACCAGAAGCTGCTGCTCAACTGGCAGATCTAGTGTATATACATAACGATCATTTAAATATTTATCGTAAAAAGTATGGTAAAGGTTTCACTTACCTTATTCATAATAAAAAGCGTCTTGTAGATAAAAAACAGCTTAAAAGGATAAAGTCTTTGGTGATTCCGCCGGCATGGAATGAAGTACGTATAAGTGAATTACCTAATGGGCATTTACAAGTAGTAGGTCGCGATGATAAAGGTAGAAAAGTCTATTTATATCATGACATGTGGTCGCTGTTGCGCAACCAGACTAAGTTTTTTAAGATGTCTGCTTTTGCAAGAGTATTACCTAAAATAAGAAAGCGACTGGAAAAAGATCTTGATCAAGATGGAATGCCACAATCTAAGTGTCTCGCTCTAGTATTAAGCATCATGGATCAAACTTACATAAGAGTAGGTAATCAATACTATGCAGATAAAAATGACACCTATGGATTATCAACCATGCGCACCAGGCATGTTAAGGACACTGATCAAGGAATTTTATTTTCATTTGTAGGTAAAAAAGGAGTGTCGCAAGAAACGAGTATCGAGGATCCAGATCTGGTAGGTCATATCCATCAATGCGAGGAAATACCAGGATGGGAATTATTTCAATACTATGATGAACATGGACAACATCAATCTATAGATAGTGGAATGATTAATGACTATATACATGACGTTGCAGGTGATATTTTTAGTGCAAAGGACTTTAGAACATGGGGCGCGACACGTGAGTTTTTTAAAAGTCTTATAGGATTAGATATTTATGATGATGAAAAGGGTTGTGAGAAAAATATTCTCAAATCATTAGACGTAGCTGCAGATGCTCTAGGAAACACAAGAACGGTATGTAAAAAGTATTATGTGCATCCTCAATTACCAGAATCTTATAGGAATGGTTCTTTTGAAAAGTATAGAGCTAGGTATCATGCTTCAAAAGACAGTGAGTACTTTGAATCAAGTGAGAAATGCGTTCAAGAAATTATAGCAGATTTTGAAATTGAGTTTGATGCCTAATTCACAATTTACCACTTATATATAATGATGTCATCACCATCCAGTGTGGCTAAAAAATTACTCTTGGATCTAGCGATTGCAGTGTTTCCTTTACCATAAACTGGAAATGAATTTAAAATTGTACCCGTTTTATCAAGTAAGTATACTTGGTTCTCACCAGAGTCAATAAGGTGTATAAACTCTTCTCTCAACAGCTTATCAATTTTTAATTTTTTGTAGGTGCCGTATGGTAGCTCTATCGACTTACCGTTGATTAATAATTTATTATTATTTTGAATGACTTCAACGCCATCAAGAGCAATGTAAAATTCAGTTTCTGAAACTTTTTTACCAGAAGTAGTAATTTTACCGGTTACTGGATTTAGGTAAATCAGTTGATTGCCATCTAACATCTTTATAAGGTTTTTTTGAAAACTCATCGCACCAGTTAACGATACTTTTTCTTTAACCTTAGTTCTTACCTTACCTGTTCTGTTGAGTAGTGAGATGGTGTTGTCAGCTTTCGCGAAAGCGATGTAATCACGACTTCCTACCCTATAATGTTGTGGTTGACTTATGATTTCATCCTGCTTTTTATACTTAAATCCTTTTACCACATTACCGTTAATATCATACATAGTGAGTGACTTACCATGAGTTACTAGAAAGCGATAGTTGCGATTGTTATCATAGTCAAATACACTGAGCGGTTGAGAAATACCGCCTTTAATTTGAATAGGATATTTATTGACGTCATTCCCGTTACGGTCTAGGTAATAAACCGATTTACTAGTTGAAAAAGCAAGTTGTTTACGGCCATTTTTATATCCATCTACGGCGGTTATTTCTCCCAGGAGCATGGCGTCTAGATCTTTACTCCAGTAAGGCTTACCAGTGTCTGATAAAAGATGTAGTTTGAAATCTTCATCTTGAAAAGCGACATCATGTTTTCCTGTCAGATGATTAGGAAACATAAATGGACCGGCAATAATCTTGCGTGGTGATTTATAAGAACCAGATTGAACGATTCCTGCTGTCTGTATACTGGCATCTATTTGAGGTATGCTGGTGTGATAATGTGCATATCCCTTTTCATGAACATACTGACTGACCATAAAAGGAAAATCATTACTTGATACTTTATTAATGACTTTTGAATCATCTTTATCTGTAACAGACTCTTGTATATTATTTAGGCTGGTAAAATACATGAGAGTACTAGAGTCGCTTATGTTACTGGATAAATCTTCCCACCAGGCTTGTTGCGATAGATTGGATTTATTCTGGTAGCTAACGATAAACTCTTCTGGAGCGGTAGCCGTCGTTGATAAAATTAAGAAGTCTTCAATAACAGTGAGAAATTTATAATCATCAATAGGTAGCAATGGTTGCATACCAACTGTTTTTACGGGTTCTCTTAATTCATAAATGGTAAAATTGCGATAGTCAAATTTAGCACTGGTCGCACTGTCCATATCCATGAACAAGGCTTCAAATGGTTTAAGTGAAAATACGAGCGCGTCTGTTTTAGGTAAGGCGACTTGTGCTAGTTCTGTACTGTTGTCTAGTATTAACTGTAAAGTTTTATTGAGTTTTGAAGTAGCGCCGTTATAGTGATTAACCTGTCTATGTAATTTATTTACATCTTTATAGGTTACAATTACTGCTTGATTAACACTACTAGGTATAATGGATGGGACACGATTTTCTTGTGCTTGCAAATCATTAAAAATAGCATGGAACTGCTGTGATGAATCTGCATAAGTGAAGATGCCGTCAATGTTAAAAGCATGGTCTGTCTTACGAGGTTCTAGTTGAAACCAGTGTCCTCGTACTTTAGACGTTCGAGAGTTTTGTTTTAATAAAAAATGCTGCAACCAGTCTTTTTGAGAACCATGGATATATATACTCAAGTTTGATCCTGAAGTACGATCATAAATAGACGCAAATTGAGAATCAAAAATATAGTCTTCTACATTGCGACGTATTAAACTTTCAATGACTAAACGTGAGGTACTCGCAATATGAAAGCCGTTATGATTAAGATAATAGTAAGGGATTTCATGAGTAGTATCTTCGGCATAAGTTGTCTGGTCATAGGTATGAACAGACATGCTATCTGCTTTAATAATTTTGCTTTCTAAAATGTCTGTAATTAATGTAATGGCAATGTCGTCCTTGCTTCTGGACTAATTGAGATAATACTTTCTCCTTTTAAATCATAATCAAGTAAAAAAGCGCTCGCTATTTTTAATTCTTGAATGCGTTTCAATTCTTTCACTTCTTCAAGTAATGCACTAGATGAAAGAAGGTCGTTGAGATTCTTTATGTCATTAGTAGCAATGATTATTTTAGAATCTGTTGGGATGCGATTTAGAATCTGTTGATTAACGGTAGCATTATCTTTACAACCTATTAAAAAAAGACTGAGAAAAAGGACGGCAATAAGGCTACGCATAGTTTAAGTATTTATACAAAAATAGAAAGATAATTTACGATAACGCCACAGTTTGCAATAAGTTATAATGTAGATTTTAATTCTTCAGGTAAAAGTTTAAAGGTCATTCTATGGTAAGGAGTAGTGCCAAATTCTCTAATAGCATCTCGATGTTTTTTTGTGGGATATCCTTGATTTTGATTCCAGCCATAATTAGGGAATTCTTCAGATATATTTTCCATAAAATCATCACGGTATGTTTTTGCGAGTATGGAAGCTGCTGCAATATGTAAATATTTACCATCTCCTTTAATAACTGTAGTGGCATCAATATCAGCATATGGTTTAAATCGATTACCATCCACAGCAATGTGTTGAGGTCTTATTTTTAATCCATCTATCGCTTGATGCATGGCAAGAATACTAGCGTTAAGGATATTGATCTTATCAATAGTTTCCATCATGACATGGGATACATGATAAGCGATAGCATGCTTTTCAATTAAAGTGCGTAGTTGATATCTACGCTTTCGCGAAAGCTTCTTACTATCATTCAAGAGCTCACTTTTAAAATCTGGTGGTAATATAACCGCTGCAGCAGTCACAGGTCCACAAAGGCAACCTCGTCCAGCCTCGTCAGTACCGCATTCAACAATGTTAGGGTGTATTTGATTTAAAAGCATGTGCTAAAATATGAATTATAGTTATAATCTTTTTGAGAGTACTGTGATTATGGTACCTCAAAACCACATATAATGTTAGGTGACAAATTCTATGAATATGAAGTACTGTTTATTTTGAGTCTTGGTAGAGTGATACAATTAATCGGGATAATCGTTTTTCATAATACGACCACATTAAAAGCGTTATAATGTTTACTTTTGATGTCTTGAGCAGCTATGCACATGAATAAAAATATTTTACTCTTTTTACTACTACCGATTTGGGCTTGGGCTCAATTGCCTACTCAAACCACAACTAGTGGTCTCGATAACAATCGCCCACAATTCGGTAAAGAAAAGGATTTAACGGTTGAAGGTGAAAAACCGCCTATTACGGATTATTTAATCATATCGCAAGATCGGGATACGACCTTTGTAGACACGACTCTTACTATGGCCAAGGATTATAAATATAATTACTTGCGTCGTGATGATTTTGAATTAATGCCTTTTCACAACATTGGTAGGCTTATAATAGTTTAGGGAGAAACTTTGATTTTGATTTACTGTCACCACGTATGGGTGCAAGGGCAAGACATTTTAATTATTTAGAAGTAGATGATGTTTTTGATTATCATGTTCCTACACCATTAACAGAGATGTATTTTAAGACAGTTGTAAATCAAGGTCAACAACTAGATGCATTGTTCACTACTAATATATCACCTGGATTTAACTTCTCACTTTCATATAAAGGTTTGCGTAGTGCTGGTAATTATGTCAATACATTGACTAGTACAGGTAACTTTAAGTTTACGACTAACTATGTTTCAAAAAATCAAAGGTATAGATTAAGGCTACACACTGTTTTTCAAGATAATTCTAATCAAGAAAACGGCGGTCTGGATCCCGAATCATTAGAAGGTTTTGTAACAGGAAATGAAGATTTACAAGATCGCGGTAGGTTAGAACCTAATTTGACAGACGCTACTAGTTTTTTAGAAGGGAAACGTTATTATCTCAATCATGATTATGAAATTTTAGGAGATAAAGATTCTACATCATATTACAGTGCACGTATATATAATACTGTGTTTTATGAAGATAAACTTTATCGTTTTGAAGAGAGTACAGCTAGCAATAGCTTTTTAGGTGATTCTTATGTGAGCAGCAGTTTGAGAGATCAGACGGATCTGGAGCAAGGTGCTATTGAAGCAGGAATAACCTATGATCATTATATACTAGGTTATTTTAAAGCTGGTATTGTTAGGCAAGAATATAACTATGGTTACAATAGAACATTAGATTTAGGCTCAGGTAACTTTATTACAAACAGGCTTAAAGGTGAGTTGTATCAATTCAAAGGCGCCTTTGAAAAGCGTATCGGTAAATTTGATATAAATGTGGCTACTGGAATTAATGTTGCAGGTGATCTGGATGGTCAGTACCTCAATGGAAGTGCTAGTTATAAATTTAAAGATGTTGAGGTCAATGCAGGAATAGCAATTAGTTCTAGAGCGCCAGATTTTAATTATCAATTATTTCAGAGTGACTATGTCAATTATAACTGGCAAAATAGTTTTAGTAATATTGAAAAACAACAACTATCATTTAACGTTCAGTCAGAAAAATATCTTGATCTAGATATAAGCTTCACTACTTTACAAGACTATGTATATTTTGAAGAAAACCAGGTGCTTGATACAGATAATGAGGTGACTGGTTATAATGCTAGTCCAGTTCAGGCTTTAGATGATATTACTTATTTAAAGATAAAAGCGCATAAGGATATTAAGTTTTTCGGACATTTTGGTATTGATAATACCGTCATGTTTCAAAGTGTATCACAAGGATCAGATATCATCAATGTTCCAGAAATCACAACGAGAAACTCATTATATTATAAAGACCGCTTATTTAAAAAGGCTTTATTATTACAAACAGGTGTTACTTTAAAATACTTTAGTAGTTATTACATGGACTCTTATGATCCTGTATTAGGTGAATTTACCGTACAGACAGACCAAGAATTGGGAGCATTTCCTATGGTAGATGTGTTTGTAAATGCTAAGGTAAGACAGACTCGAATCTTCTTTAAACTTGAGCATCTTAATCAGCTATTTGCTAGTGGTGACGATTACTTCAGTGCGCCACGAACTCCATATCGAGATTTTACAGTTCGTTTTGGTGTCGTTTGGAATTTCTTCTTATAAAATTGCTTTCTTGAGTTTCTAAATATTTTCTTAAACACTGTTAATTTTAGAACCTTACAAAGTCTGGGGTTGCAGTCTTTCTGTTTAATATGTTAAAGCATATTAAAATCTACCTTTATAATAAAACCACAAGAACTGTTCTAGCGTACATATTGTAACTAACAATAAATAGTACAACTATGAAAAAGCAAATTATTGCCATCGCGGTATTAAGTCTAACCATTTTCTCATGTTCAAATGACGATGATAATGGTGGTAACAGCACAAAAAGAGCTGAGCTTTATGCCACAAGCACAGCAAACGGAGATATTACCGTTTATGATTTCGCTAGTGGTGCAAGCCCTACTACAAGTATATTGACAACTGCATCTACTTCTAATGAAGGTATACAATACAGTGCATCTGAAGACGAGCTTTATGTAGCTTCTAGAAGTTCTTTTAACCTTAATGCATACTCAAACATCGAGGCTCAACTTATAGGGACTACATCTGCAGTTGTAGGTGTTAATGGATCAATTGATTTTACAAGCCCTAGAGCTCTAGCGGTAAATGGAAATACAGTAGTTGTTGCAGATAATGGTAACAATCAATTATTTGTATACAACAGGACTTCTAGTGGTTTATCACTAGTAAATACTTTTGATATTTCATTTCCAGTTTGGGGGTGTTGAATTTGTAGGTAATGATCTTTACGTAGTGGTAGATACCACAGGTGATCTTGCTGTGTTTAATAATTTTCTTAGCAACTCTACAGATGGAGCGCTTGCAGCATCTAAAAGAATTACAATAGAAGGAATAGTTAGAACACATGGTATCGCTTACGATGCGTCAGATGATTTATTAATAATGACTGATATAGGTGATGCAGGAAGTGACTCAGATGGTGGTTATCATCTTATACAAAATACAAGCTCACAAATTTCTGGTGTTACTAACGGTGGTACATTAGCAGTAGCTTCTCAAACTAGGATTGCAGGATCTAATACTTTATTAGGTAATCCAGTTGATGTAACATATGATACAGATGCAAATGTGGTTTATATTGCTGAGATTGCAAATGGCGGCGGTAGAATCTTAGGTTTTCCAGTAACAGCATCAGGTAACGCAACTCCTAGTGTGAATAATATGTTGACTTCTGCAAGTTCTGTAGACTTTTATAATGAATAGATAATTTGAGTAAATCAATATTATTTCAAAGCTGCTATCTTAATAGCAGCTTTTTTTATGCCTTTATTTAGATTTAATTAAGAAATAGTAGACTAAATTTGAACTTATGAAATCTAGACCGTTCATATCTCGACTTTTGCTGGCCATTTTTGTAATGGTACAGATGTCAGTCTTGCATGAACTGCAGCATGATGACACATCTCAAAATTGTGATGTCTGTATAATTGCCCATGATTTTCAATCCACTTCTTTTCAATTAGCTACAACAACTACTATTTCTTTAAATGTTGTTATACCTGTAGCAAAAGAAAAAGTAGATGTTTATTTCGCTTTCGCGAAAGCGTCTTACTTACCATCACATCTCTCTATCAGGCCGCCGCCAACTGTATAATTTTATTGCTATTCAATACGATTAACAGTTAAACTGCTACAATGAAAAAACGAATATTGTGGTTGTTGATGATGCTATTTGCTGCATTGTGGACAACTGCACAAGACTGTACTTATACATTAGATGGTACGGTTAAAGATTACCATGATAATAGCGTGCTAGAACTCGCGCAGGTTTATATAGAGACCTTACAGAAAACAATCACTACAGATGAAAACGGTTATTTTAAAATCGATAACTTATGTGCTGGTACTTATGTAATAGTGGCGTCTCATATAGATTGTGATTCTAAAAAAGTAGTGCTTGAATTAAAAGAATCTAAAAGATTGGACATTCTTTTAGAACATCATATTGAGGATTTGCAAGCTATTAAGGTTATTGCAGACGTTCATGACGATCACGATAGCAGTCAATCGTCTACTCGTATTAGTAAGAAAGACTTACAATCTTACAGTGGCGCTACACTAGGTGATGCCTTATCAAGCGTTCCAGGTGTTAGTTCCTTAAAGACAGGTAATAGTGTTGTAAAGCCTATCGTACATGGTTTGTATGGTAGTCGTGTGACAATAATTAACGATGGGATGCGCCAGCAGGATCAGGAATGGGGGGGAATCGAGCATGCGCCCAATATCGATGTGAACACAGCTAGTAGTATACAGGTCGTTAAGGGTGCAAGTGCCTTAAGATATGGCGGTGACGCTATTGGTGGAACTATCGTTATTGATCAAGCTAGAGTTATTTCAAAAGATACCTTAATAGGATCTGTAATAAGTCAGTTGCAATCAAATGGTCGTGGTGGTTCAGTATCGGGTTCTGTAAATAACTATAGCAAGTCGGGTTGGTATCAACAAGCTACTACTACATATAAAAAACTAGGTGATTATGATGCGCCAGATTACGTTCTCAGTAATACAGGAAGTGAGACAGCAGCGTTAAATCTAGAATTGGGATATAAGAAATTTGAGTATGGCGCAAGCTTGAAATATTCTTTTTATAATTCTACTTTAGGTATATTACGGGCTTCTCACATAGGTAATGCTTCTGATCTTTTAACTAGTATTAACTCTGGAGTTCCTAGTGTAATAGATGACTTTACTTATAGTATCGATGCACCACGTCAAGAGGTTAATCATCATAGTCTTCAACTAGGAGCTTTTAAAAGATTTGCAGACTTTGGAAAATTAGAGGTTGATTATTCATTGCAAATTAATAATCGCAAAGAATATGATATAAGAAGAGGTGCAAATTCTGGTCGAGCATCACTAGACATCGATTTGCAAACACATACGATAGCTACACATTTAATCATTGATAAGTTTAAAAAGACAACGATTAATACCGGTGTTGATGGTATGTATCAAATCAATAGTCCTAATCCAGACACTGGTGTTAGACGTCTTATACCTGATTATAACTCTTATCGTGTGGGAGCGTATGGAAGTCTAATTCATCAACTAAATGATAATTGGATACTCGATGCTGGTTTGCGATATGACCGTTTTCATATTGATGCAGATAAATTTTACCAGCAAAGTCGCTGGCAAGATCTAGGTTATGATTTGCAATTTCCTCAATTTGAGGTAGAGCAAGTAGGTAATCAGATATTGACTAATCCTGTGTTAGATTACAATCTGTTTGCCTTTACTGCAGGTACTAAGTATTTTTTTAATGATCACTACGATGTAAGTGTTAACCTAAGTACTGCAAATCGCGCTCCTAATCCTAGTGAGTTATTTAGTGATGGTTTACATCATGCTCTTGCTACTATAGAGTTAGGAAGATTAGATTTAAAAAAAGAGCAGTCTTATAAAGTGAATGCCACTTTTCATGCGCAAAAAGGATACTTAGATATTGAAGTGAATCCTTATGTAAACTTAATAGATAACTTTATTCAATTAGTGCCTACAGGTCTTGAAACGACTACTCGAGGTGCTTTTCCGGTTTATCAATATGAACAAATCAAGCAAGACTATATGGGATAGATATAAGCGCTAGTTATGATTTGTGGACCAGAAAAAGTGAAAATCAAAATATGGGAAGAGACCTGCTTTACAAACTGAAAAAGCGTTTAAATCTCACATCTAATTTTTCTTACATACGTGGTAGTGACACGGATATTGATGAGCCGCTCATCGATATGCCACCTGTACAATTTGATAACGCTATTACCTGGTATGACGTCGCAAATTCAGGTTTAGACTTTAAGGTAATAAATCAGTCAGTATTGCGTCAAAATCGTTTTCCTGATAATAATTATTCTGTAGAGGTGCCTAATGACGCCGGTGGATTTGATACTCAAATAGTAAATATTTCTCAAACACCGGCAGCTTACAGTTTATGGAATGCAGGATTAAGCTATGCTTTTTCAAAAGCACAATTAAATTTGAGCGTTAATAATATATTCAATACAAACTATCGCAATTACCTCAATAGACAACGCTTTTATAGTGATGAGGTAGGAAGAGATATTCAATTACAATTTATTTACAACTTATAACAATAATCTACAATTATGAAAATTAATAATATTCAAAACAATACAATGAAAACATTACAATCTATAGCTATTATAGCCTCATTATTTTTAATGACCTCATGTGATGATGATGATACACCTCAAGTAATAAATGAGGAAGAATTAATAACAACAGTTGAGTATACATTAACTAATACAGTTGATGCAACTAATACTGTAGTTTATAAATCTGTAGATGCAGATGGTGATGGACCTGATGCACCTGTATTTACCGTAACAGGTAGTCTACTGGCTAACTCTAATTACATGGGGACCATTCAATTTCTTAATGAGTCAGAATCTCCTTCAGAAAATATCACCACAGAGGTTGTTGAAGAGGCAGATGAACATGAAGTTTTTTACCTAAGCAGTATCACAGATACTACGATAAGTAAAGATGATGTAGATGCTAACGGGAATCCACTAGGTGTGCAAACTACTTTACAAACTGGTGCAGTCGGATCGGGTACACTAACAGTTGTATTACGTCACGAGCCATTAAAGCCTAATGATGGTAGTTTGTCAAATGCTGGTGGAGAGACAGACGTACAGGTAGTTTTCAATCTTCAAATACAATAAAACCTATATCTATCCCATAAAAAAGCCATTCTGTAAGGAATGGCTTTTTGCTTATAATAATAACAATAAACTAGTCTACTGCGTCTTCAACATCGTCAGCAACACTTTCTACCGCGTCTTCAACTTTGTCTCCTGTGCTTTCTTCACGACAACTAGATATAGAAATAGTGAATAATGCTACAATTACTAATACGATTGATTTTTTGATCATGATAATGATTTTTAAAAGTTAGTGTTTGATTATAATGGTTTCTTACCTGATATAATATTGTAAAGAATTACAATTACTGCAATTACCAGTAAAACATGAATAAGGTTACCCATTCCCATTCCACCACCTATTCCAGCTAGTCCTAAGACCCAAATGATTATACAGATTACTGCTACAAGCCATAAAATACTTCTCATAATTTAAATGTTTAATTGGTTACAAGACTAATTTATAACTATTCCTCTGTGATTTTACTAATAAAATCAAAATTCACATTAAATTATGTTAATAATTGTAAGGATTAGCAATAACGTCATTTGCTCTTGATTTATGCGCTTCTAATTTCTCAGCATCCATTTTTTTCAACAAATTCATCATCATTGCCATGCGATGATTTCCTTTAAAGTGATCTTTCTTTTCATCTAGAAAATTCCAGTATAAAGAATTGAAAGGGCATGCATTGTCCTCGGCATTCTTCTTAGATACTTTATAATGGCATCCTTTACAGTAGTTGCTCATTTTATTAATATAACTACCACTAGAAACGTATGGCTTTGTAGCGACTATTCCTCCATCTGCCATTGAGACATGCCGCGTGTGTTGGTGATTTCTACCCATTCTATAGCGTCTATATAAACACCTAGATACCATTCATCTACATAACTAGGTTCGGTCATGGTGAGTAAAGCATAGTTACCGGTGACCATTAAACGTTGTATGTGGTGAGCATATGCATTATCTAGTGAGTTATTAATGGAGTGACTCAAGCAATTCATCTTAGTCTCTCCAGTCCAGTAAAAGCCTGGTAGCTTATTATGATTTTCTAGTTGGTTTTGACTTTGATAGCTAGGCATTTCCTTCCAGTATATTCCTCGCATAAACTCACGCCACCCTAATATTTGTCTTATAAAACCTTCTACTTGAGTAATGTCAATTTTTGGTTTCTCGCTTTCGCGAAAGCGAACTAAAACAGCATCTATGACCTCTCTAGGACTTAATAGTT
Source organism: Nonlabens ulvanivorans (assembly GCF_000755285.1). GTDB lineage: Bacteria > Bacteroidota > Bacteroidia > Flavobacteriales > Flavobacteriaceae > Nonlabens > Nonlabens ulvanivorans_A. The sequence continues at coordinate 43,235 of NZ_BBMK01000002.1, forward strand.
TAGAATTCATGGCAAAACTTAATCTGGAATGATATAAATAATCCTGGTCAGTATGCATGGCATCTTGGTATGTACCAAACTCTATGAGTAAATACTCACAGAAGTAGTTTAAAATATCCAGTCCATCTTGTCTACTGGTAGGCCAGTTGAAGTTATTTTCATCGATGCGTCCTATAGTTATTACACCTTCCTTTTTAAGTAGATCTACTATTGCAGCAACGTCTTTTCTAAAGCCGCGCTCGTGTGGTATATCAGTCTCGCCTTTCCATTGATTGCGATTACTGTGATCATAGTTCCATTTTCCTCCTTCGGGTTCTAGGTCATCATCAATCATAATTTGATGCTTCTTGCGCATGTCACGATAGAAATATTCCATAGTCATGCGTTTTTACCTTCAAAGAATTTTTCTACGTCTTTTCTTTTAGTAAAAAAATGTTCGGTATCATAACCTTGCCATTCTATGTCTAATGATTGGCAAAAGTCTTTAAGTTGTCGGTCTAGTCTAAACTCATCTGGAGCTAGGTATTCAAACTTTTCAATCTTTTGTTCCTTGATGATTTGGTTGAGGTTCTTTACTAGATCTTGGGTGTTTTTATCATCATCGAGATTGTAGTAAATACTGTTCCAGCCGCGATCATTAATCCATTCATTAAAACCGCGCATCGCCATAAAAAAGGCAACTACCTTCTGTATATGATGGGTGACATAATCTGTTTCTTGACGCATTTCGGCCATGAAATAAATGATGTTTTCTTGATCACCATCAAACCACGAGTGCTTGTGGTTAAGTTGATCGCCTAGTATGAGTCTTAATATTTTCATTTTTTAAAATTCCAGATTAGTTCTGTAATGGCTTTTTTACCTAGAGATTTGAACTATGATTAGTGTGGTTTAAAACAATTCCTCTTGTAACCACATTCTTTGATATTTACCATCACTATCATATCTGCTCGCTTGCAATTGAATATTAAAGGTTCTGTTTCTAGGGTCGTTACCTACACCGCTATTGTACATCCAATTGCCATAATTAGAATGCACGTCATAGTCAATTAAAATATGTTCAAAATATGCAGCGCCTATGCGCCAGTCTTGTTCTTTATGCATGGACCAGTAACTGGCAACATTCTGTCTGCCACGATTGCTCATCCAGCCAGTGGCAGCTAGTTCTTTCATGTTTGCATTTACAAAGCGTTCATGAGTTTCACCATTGATCCATTTTGATAATTCGCGTTCACTGCTTTTCCATTCATATTCTTTGTGTAGGATACCACCTAATTTGAAAATGTCGTTCCCATTTTTCAATGAAGCATATTTAAAGAAATCACGCCATATAAGCTCAAAAACAAGCCAATAAGTATCTTGATTTTTTTTTCACTTCTTTTTCAAATCGTTGTACTTCCCAATAGATTTCACGGGTACTGATACATCCTATTGCTAGCCATGCACTTAATTTACTACTGTAATCGATGCCTATTAAACCGTTTCTTGTTTTTTTATAGTATTGAAGTTTGCCAGTATCCCAGAAATAATGGTTGATTCTTTTCCATGCTGCAGTTGCGCCACCTTTCCATGGGAATGCGCTGCGATGATCTTTTTCAAAGCTTTCTAGGCCTAGGTCTTGTAGTGTTGGGATTGTGGTAGGAGCAGCTTTTGGTAATTCTTGTTTGTAATCATTTATATCGATTAATGATCTTACTCGAGATTCTTTCTCACACTTTTTACGGAATTGCGTAAAAACAGTCGGGATTTCTTGATAGTTAGAGTAGGGAACATCGTCTGGATGGAAAAGGAACTGGTCATAAATGCGATGTCCTTTAGGTTTTGCCTCTAGTTGCTCGATGGATATACCTAGTAGTTTTTCTTGCTCAATTTCATCTCGTGTCCACTCTTTTTGTAAAAAGATATTTGTAATGTGATGCTCCTTAATAAGATCTGGAAACACATTTGCTGGCGAATCATAGTATACTAGTAACGGAATACCATGTTCACCTAATTGTTTGCGTAAATCTTCTACAGCTTCTATAATGAACTGCGCTCTAAATTTTCCTGTTTTACCGAAAGGTAATTCTAAGTCTATATCAAGACCAAAATTACTATCCTGATAAAAAATCGGGTCAAAACAATATACACCTATGACCTTGCCATCATTATCACATGCTTTTTTAAGGCTATGATTATCAGTTATTCTTAAATCATTTCTAAACCAGACGAGATTATTCATATATAAATTGATGCTTATTTATTTGTGCTACACTTTTTACTACAATACTTTACAGTTTCCCAATTCTTTTCCCATTTTTTACGCCAGGTAAATTCTCTATTACACACCGGACAAATTTTAGTAGGCAAGTTGTGTTGATTACGCATCATTATCAATTGAAAGTTCTTCTAACTCTTTATCAACTTGCGCATAAGACAATCGTTTTCTGGTTTTGGCGACTGCATAACCGTCTAAACCATTTATTGCAACGCTACCTGCTTTACTTATGTCTAGCCATCCATCCTGGTGTAAAATATCGGGTTGTATAAATATGTCAGTTATTTTACAAATGACTAGAATACAGTTGTTCTCTTTAATAGGGTATTCGTTTACATACTCTGCCGCAACTTGTATGGTTGCTTCACTTACAAAAGGTGCTATGAAATCATTACGACGAAGTAATTCTATACCTAATTCATTAAATTCAGAAACCTGTTCATCGTACTTAGCGCTTGATTGATGTGATCTATCTACTAGATTCATATTCACATGGTTTAATGTGATTTTACCAGTAGCTTTTAAATTCTGATAAGTATGTCCGACTCCATGTCCTAATGTCGTTGCACAAAACTAAACATGGCTGGATTACTTCCTAAATGTGTGACACTACTAAAAATGGCTACGTTGTCTATATCGTCTATGGAACGAGTAGCAAGTAAGTTTGCGCTCTTAAAACCTGTAACACTATTAATAAGGTTACCGCGATAAAAGCGATCGTAGTTTTCTATGTCTTTATGTGAAATATGCTGCATGTAGTCAAAATTACGTTTAATATATTAACTTAAAAGTTAAACATTATTAAATACAGAATAAAAAATGGTCTCTAGCAAAGAGACCATTTTAAAGGTGAATTATATTTTAATTAATTATTCCACTATAAATCTTTTAACAATAGTTTCTTTATAAGTCTTAATTTGAATCATATAAACTCCAGTCGGTAGGTCTGATACGTTAACTTCTTGTTTTGTCTGACCGCTGGAAATATATTGTCCCTGCAGATTAATAATACTATAGTCTATAGTGCCTAAGCTAGGTGCCGCTATATGTAAGTAACCGTTATGCACTGGATTTGGATAAATAGTTAAAAATGGTGTGCTTACCGCTGTATTAGTACTTAAATAACCGTTAGCAGTAGCGCCACCTACACAAAAGTTATTCACCTCTACAGTAGTAAAAGATCCACCAGTAGCAAGTGTTGTTCCACCAGCGGTCAAGCTATAACTACCATTCCCATAAGAACAACACATTCCATCTCCATAAGAATCATTAAATGTTAATACATAGCAATCTGCTGGTAATGATAACGGGATATTAATGATTGAGCCTTCGGCCTGTCCATCATATCCACTACCAGAAGCGATAGTTGTACCATTACTATCTGATAACGACCAACTTGTTTCTGCAGGATAGCGGTCAAAAGTTATCGCTAGATTTGATGTAGTGCTTGTTGCATTTGAACTCAACGCTATATCATCTATCGCGATATCACCTTGCCATTGATTTGTTGTAGTTCCTACAAATCTTAATTGAACATCATTTCCAGTAAAAGCATTTAAATCTATGCTAGCTGTTAACCATGCGTTACCTTGATTACCTGTTCGAGACCATAAGTCAGACCAACTTGAGCCATTATTTGTACTTGCCTGCAGTTTTAAACTTCCCATGCTTGCAATCCCATACATATGATATTTAAAACTCATAGTTGCAGAATTTATAGCTGTTAAGTCAAAACAAGGTGAATTGAAATAGGTCGTTTTTGAGGTGTTGTTAGGAGCAGATGCTTCAACGTAAATATAAAATGAACCTTGAGAAGCAGCACTAGGACCTGTATTACTCGATGGTGTGCTACCTGATCTTCTCGTCCAGTCAAAATCATCACCGGTTCCCTGAGACCAACTGCCTATGCCTGTTTCAAATCCTTCATTATATGGTAAAGAAATAGCATTTACACAACCAGTTGTCGATGCAGCTTCAGTGGTAAAGATCACAGCAGTGCTTATTGCGCTATTATTACCAGCTGCGTCTTTTGCTCTTACAACAACGCTGTAAGGTGTTGCAACGCTTAAGCCGGTTAAGTTTGATGTAGTACCATTTACGTTACTTAATAGTGAGCCGTCTACATAAAGGTCATAACTAGCAACGGCTATGTTATCACTAGACGCGTTCCATGAAACGGTAGCCGTGTTTTGAGTTATTGTAGACACGCTTAATCCTGTTGGAACTGATGGAGCCGTTTGATCCGTCGGTGTGACACTCACACTATTAGAAGCGCTAGAGGTATTGCCTGCAGCATCTTTCGCTCTTACATTAAAGCTATAGTTAGTACCTATTACTAGACCTGTAATTTGTATACTAGTGTTAGCGGTAGTTGTTAATAGGGTAGTACCGCGTCTAACTTCATAAGCGGTAACGCCTACATTATCAGTTGAAGCGGTCCAATTTAAATCTACCGTAGATTCCGTAAGATTATTACTTATCAACGATGTAGGAATACTAGGTGCTGTAGTGTCTACAGTGTTATTTCCTATAGTCACCGTATAATCTTCTACCTCACCATAATTAAAACTACCACATGATGCAGGTATCGCATTATATTGCATAGAGATTCTCATTCTAGTAGCACCATTTAATGCACTATTAGGGATGGAGATAGAACCACTAGCAGGTGTGTTTTGCGATGCAGCAGCTGTCCAAACGGTCTCGCCACTATCGTCAAAATCACCGTCTTGGTTAAAATCAATCCAGGCTGCATAGCCTTCAGCATATACGGTACCAGTCCAGGTAGGTGTCACTGTTAAGGTGTAATTAGTTCCTTTAGAAACGTTAGTGAATACATTAGTATAGTTAGTATAACCACCAGAACCAGCAGCGCTACTTTGATCGATTGTGTTAAATTGTACACGACCTATAAACTCGTCTGCAACGCTATTACCATTTGAGGCACAGTATTGTACGCTGGTTGTTGAGAATGTGAAGCTAGAACTGTATGCACTAACACTTCCGTCATCACAAACACTGCGTACTTGAGCCTGGTAAGAAGTCGTCGCAGTTAATCCATTGATAGTTATACTAGGCGTGTTTGTGATAAGAGTAGTCCATGTTGTGGTTCCGCTTTCGCGAAAGCGTACCTGATACGAAGCGCTTGCCACGCATTCCAGCCTATAGATGCATCAGAACTACTAGTGCCGTTAACATTAACGCCAGATGGAGTAGAGGCAACACATGGTTGTGCTTGAGCAGCAACTCCAGTAACGATTAAAGAATAATTTTGACTACCACTACTTAAACTTCCCTTATGAGTTATAGTTATCGTGTATGTACCAGATGGATTACTGACATCAACACGCTCATAGGGATCACGACTATTATCTCCTTGACCATTAGTAGTGATACCGGTAAGTCTCCATGGATTATATGTAGTTCCAGACTTAGAAACTCTAATGTCTAAATCATTTACGAGTCGCGCGGTATTACTATTTGCTGTAGTTGTAGCTGTTCCTGCGACATCTGTCCATGAAATAGATGCCTTAAGATCTTCAAGTCCGCTAGCATTTACATCTATGGTATAAGATTGGCCTGTGCTTAAGGTTAGTTCAGAAACAATTGAATTAGTACCTTCTGTCGTTAAAGTTTCGGCCGCTTTTTTAGTATTCATAAGTCCCCAACCATAGATGGCATCAGGACCATTGCTACCAGCATCGTCTGCTGTGTGCAGTGCTAGGCCTTTTAAGGTTGCAGCTCTCATGTACGAGCCATTAAGGCTGTTGTGATATTGTTGTAATAATAGTAGAGAACCCATCACATTAGGCGATGCCATCGATGTTCCGGTTATTGAATTATATGCCGTATTACTACTTTCATAAGTAGAATAAACTCCTGTACCATTACCTGTGATGTCTGGTTTGATACGTAAATCATCTGTAGGACCTTCACTAGAACTACTATTGATTGAAACACTGTTTAATGTACCGTTTGAATTGATATTAGCATCATTTGCATTTGCAACAACCATGTTGTTCTTTGAAACGGCATGACCGGTTAACTTGTCATAACTAGCATTTCCATCTAGTGGAGCAGAGTTTGCACTGTTATCATTACCATCATTTCCTGCGGCAACAACCATTAAGTAATAAGGTGCGTTGTACATAATAATGTCCCAATCTCTGGACTCATCAATATAACCACCAAAAAAGTATGATGGTAATTGAGGATTACCTAATTGATCTCTGGTCGCATATCCATAAGAATGGTTAGAAAGTAACATACCATTTGCAGCTTGTGATGTAGCTTCGGCCTTATCGCTATTCCAATCATGACCTACTGCACTAGCACGTGGAGCCATACCTTTTGCAGCTGGTTGAGCTCCATAAGCTATCACAGTTCCGGTAACGTGTGCGGCATGAAAATTTAGTGTGGTTGAGCTATCACCTATGGTAAAACGGTTAGTGCCACCAGGACCATCATACTCTTGATGTGAAGCACGTGCAAGTCCGCCATCCCAAATATAACCGGTCATGTTTTGACCTTCTATATTAAGTCCTAGTCCACCATTGTTATGTAGATAATTAGTACGTGTAGAAGTTGCGGCATCTACATTTAAGGTGGAATAGTAGATAGGTGTACCATTTACCATTCTTTGTATTTCCACTAATGTGCCATCATCTAGTGTTTTTCTTATAGGTATGTTGTTTGCTATGGCATAGCTCATAGCTTCCTGTTTTTCTTGAATAGACTCGAGTTGAAATTGAGTTTCAAGTTGTTGAAGTTTAACCAGATCCATTCTACTGGTTATCATCTCACGTTCTTTTTCTGTCTGAGCGACTGACAGAAGTCCTAATAGACCGATGAAAGAACAAACTAAACGTTTAGTAGTAATTCTCATTCTTTAATTTTTTTAGGGTTAAAGACATATAGTTAATCAATTTATATGTTAAAATTTTAAGATTTCGGTAATTTTATTCTTGCTACTTGCTAAGATTTAATCCTTGGTTTATCTGTAAGTGGTTGTTTTTCAAACTGTTGTTTTATTAGGTGAATTGTTGATAGAATTTTACTGTTGAACTGAACTTATTGTGTTTTCATCCGATTAAAAGCGCGTTTAGCCGATTTTATTTATTCTTCATTTTTTAGTCATCTGTTTTACAAAGAGATATTATCTATTATTGTTTTATATAAATCAAATAGTATATTATGGATCTTAAAAAAGCCTTTGAAGTAAATAAAGCTACCTGGAATCAAAAGACAGCCATACATTTTGAGAGTGAGTTCTATGATAAAGACGCTTTCGCGAAAGCGAAAAATTCACTTAACTCCTACGAGTTAAACGCACTAGGTGATGTAAAAGACAAAAAGTTACTGCATTTACAATGTCATTTTGGTCAGGACTCCTTAAGTTGGGCACATAAAGGTGCTGTGGTTACTGGAGTAGATATAAGTGATGAGGCTATAAAACTTGCTAGAAAATTAAGTGTTGATCTAGGTATACCTGCGCAATTTGTTTGCTGTAATGTGCTAGAAACTTCAAATTATATTAAAGAAAAATTTGATATCATTTTTACCAGCTATGGTACCATAGGCTGGTTGCCAGATTTAAAGCCATGGGCACAGATGATTAGTGAACGGTTAAAGTCTGGTGGGGGTTTTCTATATAGTAGATTTTCATCCTATCGCGTGGATGTATGATTATAATGTAACGCCTGCGGTTATGAAATACCACTATGCTAGAGAAGAAGCTATATATGATGAGTATGAAGGTACCTATGCAAATGATACATCTAAAATGGTAAGTAAAGAGTACGGTTGGAACCACAGTCTTAGCGAAGTCGTGCAATCGCTTATAGATGCTGGGCTTTCTGTCAATCTAATGGCAGAGCATGATGGTAGCCCATACGACGTGTTTCCTAATATGAAATTGAGGAATGATGGGTTGTATTATTTAGAAGATGGATTGTATCCAATGCTTTTTGAAGTAAGAGCTGTAAAGGCATAAAAAATGCCCTACTTATGAATTAGGGCATTTTAGGGGGGGAAAGCATTTTGAATTAACTTTACAAAACGTTAGCAATTTAGTAAAATAGTTTTCTAGATACAATAGAATAAAATGAAAATATGCTAATTATTAGTAAGAATATTCCAGTATTTATAATTGAAACAAGTAGCTTTTGAGAATTCAGCAAATTAAATTGTCTAGTAATTATATTTTAATCTCTAAAGTTACATAGTAATTACGATTAGGTGAGGTGATAATTCCAGGTCCAGGATATCCAGTTGCTCTTCTTGTAAAATAGGAGTTGTCTAGTACGTTATTAATTCCAGCTTCTAGTTTAAACCTATTGTATTTATAAGAGGCCGAAAAGTCTAAAACATCATAAGCCGGTATTGCGCCTATTACACCACTAAGATTTCCATCAGTAGCATTAGTAGCATCTGTGAATTGTTGTGATAGGTATGAGTATTGGATACTAGACATAAAGTTTTTATATCCTAATTGGAAACCTGTTTTAAAATTTAATTCTGGTATGAATTCTACTTTATTTCCTTCAATACCGTTGGCATCAGAATTTGTGTATTCTGAACTAACTAGAGAAGTGTTGAAAAATAGATTGAATTTATAAGCTCGGTCTTTAATGAATAATTTCTGTAGATTAAGATCCACTAGACTTTCTAATCCATAGATAACAGCGTCACCTACATTGCCACGTTGGCTTTTTACGCGACCATCATTTGAGACAACCTGAGTAAAGCCTATACGGTCATTATAGAATAACGCAAATGCACTAGCGTCATAAGATATGAAATCGTTGAAATTACCACGAGCACCTATGTCTGCTGTAAAACCTTTTTCATCATCGATATTAGGATCAATTTCAAAAGCAGGATTAATAGTGCTTATGTCGGTAAATGTTACTGACCTATAATTTTGTGAAATGTTACCGTAAAACTCAATAGCTTCACTTGCTTTATAACTTGTTCCTAGTCCTAGTAGTGCAAATGATCTTTCGTTAGATCGGTTTTCATCAATTACTTCATTAAAAATGACATTACCAGCCGCATCAGTTCTTATTTCTGTAGTAAAGCCTTCACTTTCTGTCTTTATATACTCTAGTCTGAAGCCAGGAGTAAAAGAAAGCTTATCATTTACATAAAAGATGTTTTCGCCAAATAGAGAAATATTTAAATTAGGATACACAAAGTCATTTTGATTAGAGTAATTAGGAAACTCGTCAAATCTAAAGCTGAAATCTGCATCGCTACCATCGCTACCAGGACCTTGAGTACTCGTATTGTTTGCTTTATAAAACTTAGAACCGATTAAGAAAATGTTTTTCTTTCCAGCAAGATTGTAGTGGCTTAATAATCGAGCTTCGGCTCCATAATTACTAAAATCTCCTTTTATTAAATCTCTTTCTGTACCAGGATCAATTTGATCGACACGATTAGTTCTAAAGCCTAATGCATTACGTTGTGCTTGAAGTCCAAAGGCGTTAAAAGTGAATTTTGTGTCTTCAGAAAAATCATGAGATAACTTAAGGTTGTATAAAAGCCAATCTACTTCAAACCAGTTACGTTCTCGATTACTTTGAAAAGGATTTTCCTCAAATTGTCGATCATTAAGGCCACCAGCTTGTTGTGCTAGGTAATTAAGATAAGTGATCTCTCCTGTTACCTTAGTCTGATCACTAAATTGATAACCGATGTGAGCATACACATTTTTTGATTCAAATTGAGAATTAGGTCTAAAACCATCACCTTTTTTATAATTGAAAAAAGTATAATAACTCCATTTACCACTGGTGCCGCTTAGACTTGTGAAATTAGTATACAATCCATTAGATCCTATAGTATTTCTGGTAATAAGCTCTAGAGGTTTTGATTGATGAGGTTCTTTCATTACAAAGTTCACTAAACCACCGAACTGAGTACCATATTGCAATGATGCCGCACCACGTATTACTTGAATACTCTGTAGACCTTCTGCAGGTGGAGCATAATAACTTTCGGGATAGCCTAGTACATCTGCACTGATATCATAACCATTTTGTCTAGTGTTGAAATTTGCAGTTCTATTAGGGTCTAATCCACGACCACCTATATTTAATTGTAAACCAGCATCATCATTTTGATAGATATTTAAACCAGCTACTTGATTAAAAATTTGACGTGCGTTATTTGCCGCTAAATTTGCGGTAGAATTTTCAATAAGAACCACTTCAGTTTTTTACCGGCATATATAGAAGTGCCTTCAACATCTTTTAAACGCTCTAGTTGAAATAGTTTTTCTTTGCGCACCGTTAATTCAATGGCTGTTAACTCTTCACCTAATTGTTGTAACTGTACATCTTTAATAAGGTCACTGTCGATAGTAAGAGATTCTTCTAGAACAACATATTCATAACTGAACCATATTAGAGTTAATTCCGTTTGAGTAGTTTCAAATCGATATTTTCCATTTACATCTGTAATGGCTAGTTGTCCAGCATTCTTATCATAAATAGTAACATTTTCAATGGCAGTACCAGTGGTACCATCAGAAACGGTACCAGTTACTTGATATGACTGTGCATATGATATGGACCATGTCAATATCATTAGTATTAAAATACTATAATCCTTTAATTTCATCTTCTAATGGTAATAGCCAGTCTTTATGCTGGAATGAATCTTTAATTTGATATAGGTTTGCTTTGGGGGGGTCTACTAGTCTGCGACTGGTTCTACCATTTAACGCGGCATAACAGTCTACATAAACTTCTACATTCTTATATCCTTGCGAGCTATAATGGTCTCCTAAAAAGTGTGCGTATTCTAAAATAAAGTCAGGTTGAAAGCTCATTTGCTTCTCTTGAAATGACGTTAGAAAATCATCATTTTGAACATAAAATGACTGTCCGGATCCGTCAACAATTTTAAACTGTGTGTTACCCATTTTTTCCATCAACATCACGCGCCACGAGAATCTATAACCTTCCTCAGTCCAGAACAATTCTCCAGGATACGCCAGGTACCGCCATGGTAGTAGTAATTGAATTGTGAAAAATATCACTAGTACTGGTATAATAATTTTCTGATATGCGATTTCAAATGGTTTGTTGTTGGTACGCTTTCGCGAAACGGACTTAATAAAGAGCTTAAAAGGACTTAAAAATCTTCTTAAAAAGGCAATTATTTTTTCATGTAGTGAACTATCAAAAAACACCAATGCACTTACGATCATTATAAAAGGAAACATTCCTATCGGGAATAATACTCGAGTCAATACATGGAATATAATCACAGCTATAAATGCCCAAAGCCTCGTTTTTTATAGAGTAATAAAAAAGGGATGAGCAAATCATAAAGCATACCAGTCCAACTAAACGCATAGTGAACCCATTCTTGTTGCATGAGGTTGCCCAGAAATGGTAAATCATATTTAGAAGGCAACCATATTTTTAAAGGCATGGCTTTTAAAAGCCAGTCGCTATTAATTTTTGCTAATCCAGCATAGAAGTAAACGATGCTTAATAGCAATTTAATACTATCAATAGTCCAATTAGGTATGGTTGGTGCCTTTAATATTGTGCGATCTCCTTGATAATTATCTATTGAAAAATACCGGTTTGCAGGTAAGAAAATCATTAAAAAGCTAAGTATACTAATGAAATAATAATGATTGAGATAAGTAGCTTTATCCATCAACTCTATATACGTAAAGCTTAAGAAAAATAGAATAATGGATAATCTATACTTAAATCCTATCGAAATAAAAAAAGCGGCTAAACCGCAAATAGCAAATAATAAATATGTAAATGTACCTAATGGTTTTGCCCATCCAAATCCAAAATATGAGAAATGCAATTGAGGTTCTATGTAAAGACTATTGATCCAACCATGAGCCGCAAATCTGATGATACTATAGGTCATCATAACGCCAAATCCAATACGGAAGACCGCTAATGGTGCCGCAGACGAGCTTTTGTCCAGATATGATTGTATCGTTTTTTTCATAACCTAAAAAAGGTTGTCGCATCATTTAATATGGAGGACAACCTTTTTCTAATATTTAATAAGAATTAATCACCATCAGCGTCAACATAATCTACGCTTATATTTAGTGTTTGCAACATGTCAACTTTTAATAAAACGGTGACGCGTTGTAATTCATCATAGGTCATTAACATGGCAACATTATTATTATTAACTTGATTAGATAGATTATTATCTAGTTGATCTAGCTCAGTTCTAGCGGCTTCTATCTGACTATTTATAGAGGCTGTAAGGTCAGAAGTTCCACTGTTGTCTCTTAAAAGAGTCACATAACTTGCATAGCTTATACCAATGGTTGAGTTATTATAAGCTCTACCATTAAAGAAGTCTTGAACCGCTTGTAGAGCAGTTAAGGCAAGTTCTTTAGAATAAACTTTACTGTATAATCCTTCAACTTTATCTGCAAGTGGTGTTGTTGAAAAAACTCCTGCAGGTATTCCTACTTTATTTGCACGCAATCCCTTTTCATAATAAAAAATGAAATCGTTTACCAGCATGTTAACAGAGCTAGAAGCTGTGTTTGTGGTGCTGTTGACAAATATATCTCTGTAAGAACTAGTCCAATCTGTTAGTACTGTTGTGGTAAGAGCATCCATCTGGTCTATCACATCACTTAGGTAGTTTTTATATCCTAGTGCGTTGCCGTCAGTGGTATAAAAGTCTATTATAGCACTGTCGTCATTACCTAGACCGTATAGTAAGTAATCTAATGCAGGAAAGCCTACAGCATCATTATTATTAGGACTGGTAAGATCATAGGTTCCAGATGCTATGTTGTTTTGGATATCAGTCGTATTTGTTGGATAGATATTCATCTGAAAACTATATAAAATCTCTTCAGCCTTACCAATATTAAACATCTCAACGTACTGCCATGTTTTATAAGCTGTTAACCAGTCGGCTCTTAAGTTGTCAAGGTTAGTCTGGTTAGGTGTTGTTATAAAAGTCTCCTTTGAAGCTTTTAAGTTTGTTAAGTCAGAATTTAAATCTTGTAAAGCAGGTATTATGATGTTATCTGCTGCATTTTCTAAAAGTGCTTTTCTATCAAAGTTATCAGATGATCCGTTAGTAGAATCATCGTTAGATTCTGTACATGACGTTATCGTTAATATAGAAAACAGTGCTAGTGCTAATTGCTTGATTTTCATCGTTGATTTTTTAAAAGTTTGCAAATGTACCGTTGTAGTCGAGAGATTGTCCTATTAACTACATTAAATAAATGATAATTTAATTACTTGCTTGTACAGTAGTAAAATTGAATCTCGCAGCAATCTCATCTGATATTTGGTCTAGAGTAGTAGGTGTAACATCCCAGAATCCATTGCCTGTCATTAATTGATGCAAATAGTTGTCCACTTCAGTCTTGCTGAAATATGGTGCGTTTGTATTAGGATTGCGTGTGAATTGAAGACTGTAGATGAATCCATAAGCTTCAGACAATCCATGAAATGCTCTTGCAGGATCTGTGGTCAGATTATCTTTCCCATTTTGTAAGTAAAACACAGCTCTTACAGCAGGAATTAAAGAGATGTTCTCTCTAATAATTGCTACTTGTTCATCTCTTACCGTATAGTTGTTTTCAACTATCGCTGCACGGCCTAATTTAAATGCGTTATAAATCGTTGTTGCAATACCAGTAAAATCTGCATCACCTTCTACACGATCAATATATTCGCTTAAAAAACTGTCTTGGTCTAGTATAGGCATGGTTGCGTCTGGTTCTGCACCGTATAAATACCCGAATGCTTCATCCCACTTGTGCTCCATATTGGTGTAGTTCTTACCAGACACCAAAATTTCGTTATCATTATCTGCCCTGTTAGTACTTTCATCTAGGACCGTAGTACTCAAATAATTATTTAAAATCTGATCGGTCATTAAGCTCCTAAAAGCCCTTTTGCAAACGCTTGGTCATATTCTAGTCCTTTTGCATTTACATATCTAATAGTTCCTCCACCAGCTTGTTGGATTTGTCCAGGTACACCAGCGCTAGCTGTATTATTCCATGCAGGAAAAACATCGTTAACTTGAGAAGATATATAGGTGTCAAAATCTGCTTTAATGGCAGCTGCATCTGTTGCGTTGCTAGAAAAATAGTCTGCACTGGCAGCAACTTTACTACGGACACTTTTATCTGAGGCGTTTAAATCTGTATCGCTAAAGTCATTAGATCCCGCTACATGAGCAAACATATTAGTTAGTTGCGTTTCAGTAGTGGTTGTTTCTTTAAAAGCTGTTTTAATTTCTTCAGCCATTGCTATACGTGTCGTTTGACCTGAATAGCTTACTGTACTTTCAGTTCCTCTGTTAAACGAGTAAGTAGCAGGTACTATGACATTGTTCACTGCGACATCATCATCACTATCACAGGATGTAGTACAGAAAGCTGTTATTGCAGCAGCGGCTATTAAAAATGTTTTTCTTAAGATCATTTTGGTTTTATTTAGACTTAATATAAATAGTTGATTTGATTTCGGCTGCAAATTTAAGTCCTTATTTAGATTTAATAAAGATAAGGTCGTTAATTCGTTATTGATATTTTTGATGTGAATTTGGATTTGCATTACTTTTTGTTATTAATACTGATTCTAAATAGGTAAGTATTTGAGTGAATAAGTATTGTGATTTTCTTTGTAAATTCTCACTAATTAAAAAACGTATATTTGCATGCAATAAAATTCTATTGCATGATTTCCCACGATTCTAAATTTCTAGGTGAAGGTTTAACCTATGATGATGTACTGCTTGTACCTGCCTACAGTGAGGTACTACCTCGAGAAGTAAGTATAAAGACTAAATTTTCAAGAAACATTACTCTTAACGCTCCTGTAATCAGTGCCGCTATGGATACGGTTACAGAAAGCCGTATGGCTATTGCTATGGCTCAAGAAGGAGGAATAGGAATCTTACATAAAAATATGTCTATTGAAGCTCAAGCTCAGAAAGTGAGGCGTGTAAAACGAGCTGAAAGCGGAATGATTATCGATCCAGTAACTCTTACTATCCAAGCAACAATTGGTGATGCAAAAGCTAGTATGAGAGAACACGGTATTGGTGGAATTCCAATTATAGATGATGCTGGTTTTATTAAAGGAATTGTTACTAATAGAGATTTACGTTTTGAAAAAGATGATAATCGCTCGGTAACTGATGTGATGACTTCAGAAAATTTGATTACAGCCAAAGCTGGAACATCATTACATGATGCAGAAGCGATTTTGCAAGAGTATAAAATAGAAAAATTATTAGTTGTTGATGATCAGGATAAACTGGTAGGCCTTATTACATTTAGAGATATTACAAAGTTAACTTTAAAGCCAAATGCTAATAAGGATCAGTATGGTCGTCTACGAGTAGCAGCGGCAATAGGTGTGACTGGTGATGCGGTAGAAAGAGCAGGTGCATTAGTAGAGGCTGGTGTAGATGCAGTAGTTATCGATACTGCACATGGTCATACAAAAGGTGTTGTTGATGTGCTTAAAAAAGTAAAGGCCGCATATCCAAATCTAGACGTTGTGGTTGGAAATGTCGCTACTGCTGAGGCTGCAAAATATCTAGCAGATGCTGGTGCAGATGCAGTTAAAGTAGGGATCGGTCCAGGATCAATATGTACAACTCGTGTAGTAGCTGGTGTAGGTTTTCCTCAATTAAGTGCTGTTATGGAAGCATCTCATGCACTTAAAGGTACAGGAGTTCCTGTAATTGCAGATGGAGGAATACGTTACACTGGTGATATACCTAAGGCAATAGCAGCAGGAGCAGATTGTGTGATGCTAGGATCTATGCTTGCTGGTACTACAGAGTCTCCAGGAGAAACCATTATATATGACGGTCGTAAATTTAAATCTTATCGTGGAATGGGATCTGTTGAGGCGATGCAGCACGGTTCAAAAGATCGTTATTTTCAAGACGTAGAAGACGATATTAAAAAACTAGTTCCTGAGGGAATTGTAGGTCGTGTACCTTATAAAGGAGATCTAGTAGAAAGCATGACTCAGTTTATAGGTGGATTACGCGCCGGAATGGGTTATTGTGGTGCTGGTGATATTGAATCACTTAAGAATAATGGCCGTTTTGTTAAAATTACAGCAGCTGGTGTAAATGAAAGTCACCCACATGACGTGACCATCACTAAAGAAGCACCTAATTATAGTCGTAAATAAATATGAAAATTATTTGCATAGGTCGTAATTATACAGATCACATAGCAGAGCTTCAAAACGAGCGACCTACAGAGCCTGTTGTGTTTCTAAAGCCTGATACATCTATTTTATTACACAAACAGCCCTTCTTTATTCCATCATTTTCTAATGATGTTCATCATGAGGTAGAAGTAGTTGTGCGTATTAATAGAATAGGTAAACATATCGATAAAAAATTTGCTCATAAATATTATAATGAGATTGGGTTAGGTATTGACTTTACAGCTAGAGATGTGCAGCAGCGTTGCAAGGAAAAAGGTTTGCCATGGGGAGAAAGCAAAATCTTTTGATGGTGCAAGTGTGGTGTCTAGAGAGTTTATAAATAAGGAAGAATTAGGTGATTTAAATAACTTGTCATTTGAATTATTTAAAAATGATAACTTGCAGCAAAGTGGTGATACCAGTCATATGCTTTGGAAAATAGATGAAATCATAGAACACGTCTCTCAATTTTTCACACTTAAAATAGGAGATCTTATTTTTACTGGAACTCCGGCAGGTGTTTCCAGAGTAGAAGAGAATGATGTTTTAAAAGGAACGCTCGCTGGTAGAGAAATGTTCCAGATTAAAGTAAAATGAAGCAAAGACTATATAATCTACAAAAGTTAATAGAGCTCTCAGATAATGATGCAGACTTTATTAAGGATATGGTAGAAATGTTTATTACAGAAATTCCTAAGGATCTCGAGCATCTCGCTGTTGCTATAATCGATGACGATAGAAAACGAGTGCATGAGTATGCTCATAAGATGAAACCTAGTATCGATATGTTTGGATTAGAATGCTTGTCTGATATATTAATTATTGAGGCATGGGGGGGAAAATCAAATGATGAAATGGATATTAAAGAACATTTCATGCGTGTCAATCAGGAGCTTGATATGGCATTAATACAACTTAAAAGAGACTTCTAAATGCAAGCAACTATAATTACCATAGGAGATGAAATTCTTATAGGACAAATTGTAGATACTAACTCTGCATGGATGGCAAACGAGCTCAATAAGATAGGAGTAAATGTTTATGAGATTATCTCAATAAGTGATGATCGTGAGCATATTCTTTCCGCTTTCGCGAAAGCGAAACAACAATCAGACATCGTGCTTGTCACAGGTGGTTTAGGACCGACTAAAGATGATATCACAAAGAAAACAATTTGTGAATTTTTTGATGACCAACTGGAGTTGAATCAAGAAGTTTTAGATCATGTGGTCATGCTTTTTGAAAAGTACGTTAAAGCACCTATGGTTGATATGAATAAAGACCAAGCTCTAGTTCCATCTAAAGCACAGGTGATTACTAATCAATACGGTACGGCGCCTGGATTATGGATTGAAGATGAAGGAACAATTTTTGTTTCTATGCCAGGTGTGCCTTTTGAAATGAAAGCATTAATGACAGATGGTGTGTTACCTAAAATTCTTAATATAGGTGAATTGCCATTTATACATCACCGCACAATTCTTACAGCAGGTCAAGGAGAAAGTACAATAGCTACAAGGTTAGAGCAATGGGAGAATAATTTACCTTCTCATATCAAACTTGCTTATTTGCCTAGTTTAGGTACTGTGCGTTTAAGATTGTCCTCTCGAGGAATGGATAAAGATTTTATTCTTAAATCAGTAGATGATCAGATTCAACAACTGTATGCTATAATAGATGATGTAATAGTTGGTGAAAGTAATGATGAAAGTTTAGTTCATGCTGTGGTTCACTTGTTAAAAGAGAATAATAAAACAGTCGCAACTGCAGAGAGTTGTACGGGTGGAAAAATAGCGAGTCTTATTACAGAGATTCCAGGAGCGTCTAATGTTTTTATGGGTAGTACTGTTACTTATGCTACACAGTCTAAAGTCGATATGCTAGGTGTTAACCCATTAATTATTGAAAAATATAGTGTGGTAAGTGAACAGGTAGCTTATGAGATGGCTTCTAAGGCACGATTAAAGTTTAATTCAGATTATGCCGTTGCAACGACCGGTAATGCAGGACCTACACAAGGAGATAGTGATGCGCCTGTTGGAACTGTTTATATAGGGATAGCAACACCAGAAAAAACATACGCACTAAAATTTATGATGGGTAATCATAGAGATAGAGTAGTTCAAAAAACAATTAACAAAGCATTGGAACTATTGCAAAAAGAGTTAATAGCTCAGTAATAGTTAAGATTACGAGAGAATCATACACGCCTGTTTTTATACTTAAATAGCAATAAAATAGACGTTTGAGAAAAAATATTAAAAAAGGGTCCAATTTAGGCTTGTGAGAACGAATAAATAATCGTTATTTTGCAGTCCGATTTTAAACACAGATAATCATGTCACGAGTTTGTGAACTTACAGGTAAGAGAGCGATGTCAGGAAACAATGTTTCCCACGCAATGAATAAGACTAAACGTAGATTCAACGTGAATCTTTTTACTAAGCGTTTCTACCTTCCTGAAGAGGATAAGTGGATTTCACTTAAAGTATCTGCTAAGGCGATAAAAAACATCAATAAATTAGGTATTACTGAGGTAATGAAAAAGGCCCGTGCAAATGGGTTTCTTACTAAGTAATCTATTAATATACTAGAAGATGGCAAAGAAAGGTAATAGAATTCAAGTAATACTTGAATGTACAGAGCACAAGGAGTCAGGTCAAGCTGGAACTTCTCGTTACATCACGACTAAGAATAAAAAGAACACGCCAGATCGTTTGGAAATTAAAAAATTCAACCCGATCTTAAAGCGTATGACTGTTCATAAAGAAATTAAATAATACGACATGGCAAAGAAATCAGTAGCAACCCTACAAACTGGGTCAAAGAGATTAACGAAAGCCATCAAGATGGTTAAATCACCTAAGTCAGGTGCATATACTTTCGTAAGTGCTATTATGGCACCTGAATTAGTAAACGATTTCTTGAAAAAGAAATAAGTTGGTTAGTTAAGATGATAAAAGACCGCTCTGCTTGCAGAGCGGTCTTTTTTATGGACCATTTGTCAGTCATCTCCTTATGGCTCGCAAATTGACTGCATAACGTGATGATGCTTCTATAGTATCACTTATATGATTAACTTTGCAACCACCAGAAACAGCCAAAAATGAGTTTTTTTAAAAAGATATTTTCAAAAGAGAAAAAAGAAACCCTAGATAAAGGACTAGAAAAAACCAAAACAACTTTTTTAGATAAATTAGGTAAAGCCGTTGCCGGTAAATCTAAAGTTGATGCAGATGTCCTTGATGATCTTGAAGATGTATTAATATCTAGTGATGTAGGTGTGGCTACTACCATTAAAGTGATTGATCGTATTGAAGAACGTGTAGCAAAAGATAAATATCTTGGTACTGCAGAACTTAATGGTATTCTACGAGATGAAATTGCCGGTTTATTAAGTGAGGTCAACAATGGTGACGCAACAGATTTTACAATCCCTAAACAAGATGGACCATATGTCGTTATGGTAGTAGGAGTTAATGGAGTAGGTAAAACGACTACCATAGGTAAACTAGCTCATCAATTCAAACAAAAAGGTCTTAAGGTTGTACTAGGTGCTGGAGATACATTTAGAGCAGCAGCGGTAGATCAATTGCAAATTTGGGCAGATCGTGTAGGTGTAGAAATTGTTAAGCAAGATATGGGTAGTGATCCAGCTAGTGTCGCATTTGACACTTTACAAAGTGCTGTCGCCCAAAATGCAGACGTAGTGCTTCTAGATACTGCAGGTCGTTTACATAATAAGGTCAACTTAATGAATGAGCTTACTAAGGTAAAACGCGTAATGCAAAAAATAATTCCTAACGCTCCACATGATGTAATGTTAGTTCTCGATGGTTCTACTGGTCAAAACGCATTTGAGCAAGCAAAACAGTTACTGCGGCTACAGAAGTGAGTTCACTAGCAGTTACAAAATTAGATGGTACCGCAAAAGGTGGTGTTGTCATAGGTATTTCTGATCAATTTCAAATCCCAGTTCGATACATAGGTGTAGGAGAAGGAATAAGTGATTTGCAGGTTTTTAATAAAACAGAATTTGTTGACAGTTTCTTTAATTAGAACGGTCATTAAACAGTTTATAACTCTTAGATCTAACGATGGTTAGGTCTAAGAGTTTTTCTATTTTTAAGAAAAATATTTTATGCGTTTTTTAGTACTTTTTTTAGCGTTAACGGTATGGAGCTGCAATTCTCCTAAGGCTGTAAACGAAGCATCTCAAACTGTTAATCAGGATGATGAGCAATTCAAAGTGTTGGATTCTAGATTTTTGAAAAGAGAGGATATTATAGCTCCTTTCAAAGAAGAATTATCCAGCTTTCGCGAAAGCGAGAAACTTAAATCTTTAATATTAGAAAAAAGCATTCCTGAGATTCAGCAAGCTGTGTATGATGGTAAGCTCTCTTATCAACAACTAACCTTGTTTTATATCAATAGAATTGCAAAGTATGATAGAGAGAATAGAAAATCCTTAAATGCAGTAATAGCTCTTAATCCGCAAGCAATTCAAGATGCATATGCTTATGATTTAAGAATCGATGAGTTCAGACGTGGTGAAGGTAAATTCAATCCTTATAGCTTAATGGGAATGCCCATTTTATTAAAGGATAACATTAACGCCGCAGGAATGAAAACGACTGCTGGTGCTTTGGTTTTAAAAGATTTAGAACCTCAAAATGCACGTATCGTACAACGATTAATTGAGTCAGATGCTATTATATTAGGAAAAGCAAACTTGAGTGAATGGGCTTATTTTTTCTGTGGAGATTGTCCTAGCGGTTATAGCGCTGTAGGTGGACAAACTTTAAATCCATACGGACGTAAAGAAATAGATACCGGTGGATCGAGTAGCGGTAGTGGTGTTGCAATAGCTGCAAACTTTGCAGTAGCTGCTGTAGGTTCTGAAACAGCAGGTTCTATATTGTCGCCAGCCTCTCAAAATAGTGTGGTTGGATTAAAACCATCTGTAGGAACCTTAAGTGGGATTGGTATTATTCCTATTTCAACTTATTTAGATACGGCAGGTCCTATGTCTAAAAATGTAGTGGATAATGTTATTCTAATGCGTGGTATGTTAAGCGATAAACGCATGTTTAGCGACTTATTTATTGCAAACTTAGGGACCTCTACGGTTCAAGGTCGAGTTTTTGGAGTTTTCCCTGGTTACAAGAAGAATCCGTTATATGCTCGTGCCGTTGAACAAATTATAGCACTAGGAGCTACCGTAGTGGAGCTAGAAGAAAAACAACCACAATTAGACGGTTTTGTTTCTTTACTTAATGTCGATATGAAAAAGGATTTGCCTGCATATTTTATGGGATTAGGATTGCCTGAGTATCAAGGATGGGATGTGGCTAAGGTGATGGAATTAAATAAAGCAGATTCATTAAATTATATGCCTTATGGTCAACGATTGTTTCATGGTATAATGGATGAGAAGGTTTATTCTCCAGCAGAATCTGCTGCTCTTAAAACTAGATTAACAACACAAGCACAAGAGTACTTTGATTATTACATTCAGTCTCATAATCTAGATGGTTTCTTATCAGTTAATAATTACAATGCGGCAGAGGCTGCTGTGGCTTTTTATCCTGCTATCACTGTACCTATGGGATATGATGAGAATGGTCAGCCGTTTGGATTAACTTTTATTGCACCTACTGAAGAAGAGAAGATGCTTTATCAATGGGCAGCTGCTTATGAAAAAGCAACCCAACACCGTAAGATGCCTAAAGGTTATAATTAAAATCATCAGTCATTGAAAAATTCAACTCAAAAGCCGTTGTTGCTTAGTTCTAAAAGCCTCGTTATTCTAACGAAGTTTATGGCGATCTATGCTGCCTTTCATATTATAACCGTGTTAGGAAAAACTTATGTGGATTCCCTATCTGAAGAATCAACAATCGTGGATACCTATCAGTTGCCTATATATATAGTCGCTGGTATACATTTTATCATGCTACTTATTTGTGGCGTGATGATGGTAACTAAAAAATACTTTTGGATAGTTACAGTGGCCTGCATATTGGTATCACTGTATACACGATTCTTTTTTGAGGATATTATTTCATTAGTAAATGCTTACTAGCTTTTATAGATGGAATCTATAACCTAAACCAATTTGCAAATCTTTAAACTGATTAATATTCCTGTAGTTGGCAATAAATCTAAAACGATTTGTGCTGTATATAGCCTCAACATTATACTCATTAAATTCATTCCAATGAATGAAATTAGTGCCTAAATAAAATCTGTCGAAAATTTCTTTCCCTAAACCGATTCCATAACCAAAACTACAACTAGACATGTCGCTATGATAATCTATATAACCGGCAATTATATCCATATTTAAGTAGTGATACTTATCTTTTTTTGAGATTAAAATAGATTTATTAAAGCTCAATTCATAACTGTCATATTGAAAGTTATCTAATCTAGTTGACTCATATTCAAAGCTATTTGAAAAGTAAAATTTTTTTCCAAGCTTGGAGTTTTTTCGGTTTTTAATATTGAGATAATTACTAGTTTCAAAATCTGTCAGATAATTTATGGAGAAATAAGAATCCCATTTGATAGGTAAAATATCACCACTACTTTCAAATAACACTCCTGTCATTCCATTATGAACTCCATGTTGAAGGTAAGCTGTGTTTCTGTAGAAACGTTGAAAGCAAGAGTACGTTATTGATTCTATATCAGGATCAATATTTAAAATTACATTTATTTGAATATTGTTACGGACAACTTTTTCTTGAGTGATATATCCTGGATATGAGAATACTAATACATCTTCAATACTTGCAACAATAGAATAATTCCCGTCAAAATCTGATACTGCACCTATAGCAGAGTCTTTAATAGCAATAGTAACTCCTAAAATTGCTTCACCATCTGTATCACTCACATTCCCAGTAATCGTCCTTTGAGCGACGCAGGTGGTGCAATACAGTAATAAAAAAAGAAAGAAACTATGTTTCATTAAAAATAGAAGTATTGAGGACGTTTTACAATCGGTCAAAATTAGCACGCACTTTTTTCTCTGGCTTTAAATTATGTTCAGGAGGAGATGGGCCAGTGATAGGAGCAACTTGTGGTTGCGGTATTTTTCTATCATTTTAATCTTTCCTTCTATCGAGTAATGTAAGGTGCTTAATGCATGCATCGGGTGACTGTATTGTTTCCAGTCCATAGCGTTAGTGACAGCCTGCTGTAATTCAACATATTTACGTTGCTGTTTTTGATTAAAACCTACATATCGATCACCTATTATGGGGAGTAATTCTTTATAATGGTTAAGCCAGTCGTTACCGTTGTAAATTCCGTAATACATAGCTTTCCAATAAAAATGAACGGTAAAAAAAGTATACTGTGGTACAATAGCCGAAGCCTGCACAAGTTTCCAATATTCTATTTGAGAAGTATCATTCCCAGATTTTAATAATGTAAGAGCCTCGTGAGCCTCAGCCCATGATGTTTTCATAAAGCTACGTTTCAAACGGAAAAATGCAATTGGAATCGTAAATGACACCATCATAAATATGTAGCGAGACCAATGTGCTTCTGGGCTCAAACATAAAATGATGCACAACGCAGTAAATAAAATCCAAGTAGGAATAAAAAACAATCTTCCGTTAACACCAAAAGTTGCTGTGAGCATGCAAATCCATGCGCATAAATGAGCTTGAAATATAACGGCCATAGGACGTGCATTCCCTATCTCCCAGATGCTATCATCTACGTTAAATAGGTATAATATAAAATAAACTACACCAAAAAATAAGGCCAATAATAGTCCTTGAAAAAAAGCAGCTCCGTTAAATATTACCATTTGATTTACTTGAGATTGATGAAAATACTAATTTTTGTGAATAGCTTTCGCGAAAGCGTGATCAAAAACAACATTTACATCTAGTTAAGTCGTAAATTTGCAGCCGCTTATGAGAACAAAATCAAGAAAAAAGAATAAGATTAATGTTATCACTCTAGGATGTTCAAAGAACGTCTATGATAGTGAAGTGTTGATGGGACAATTGAAGGCCAGTGGCAAAGATGTAGTCCATGAGGAAGAAGGGAATATCGTTGTGATAAACACCTGTGGTTTTATCGATAACGCTAAGGAGGAATCTGTAAATACAATCCTGGATTTTGTAGAGCGCAAGAAAAATGGTGAAGTAGATCAGGTATTTGTATCGGGTTGTCTTTCAGAGCGCTATAAGCCAGACTTGCAAAAGGAAATTCCAGATGTTGATCAGTATTTTGGTACTACAGAGTTACCGTCTTTATTAAAAGCCCTTGGTGCAGACTATAAGCATGAGCTAATAGGTGAGCGTGTTACTACAACACCTAAGAACTATGCTTATTTTAAAATTGCCGAAGGTTGTGATCGTCCATGTTCATTTTGTGCCATTCCTTTAATGCGTGGTGGCCATAAAAGTACACCTATTGAACACCTAATTATTGAGGCTGAGAAACTGGCTGCAAATGGTGTTAAAGAACTAATTCTTATCGCTCAAGATTTAACTTATTATGGTCTTGATTTATATAAAAAGAGACGCCTTGCCGATTTATTAAAAGAACTGGCAAAGGTTGAAGGAATAGAATGGATACGCATGCACTATGCATTCCCAACTGGTTTCCCTATGGATGTTCTTAAGGTTATGAAATCAGAGCCTAAAGTGTGTAATTACTTAGATATTCCTTTACAACATATCTCGACGCCAGTATTAAAATCCATGCGTCGCGGTACTACATTTGAGAAGACTAATGCGCTTCTGGAAGATTTTAGAGCTACGGTTCCTGAAATGGCGATACGTACAACTCTAATTGTAGGATATCCAGGAGAAACAGAAGAGGATTATCAGATTTTAAAACAATGGGTAAAAGATCAACGTTTTGAACGTATGGGATGTTTTACATACTCGCATGAAGAGAATACACATGCATATAAGTTAGAAGATGATGTGCCTGAAGAAGTAAAACAAGAGCGTGCAAATGAGATCATGGAAATTCAATCACAGATCTCTTGGGAATTGAATCAGCATAAAATAGGTCAGACTTTTAAAGTTATTATAGATCGCAAAAGAGGTAATTACTTTGTAGGTCGTACAGAGTTTGATAGCCTGATGTTGATAATGAAGTACTGATCGATGCAGAAAAGCATTACCTGTCTGTAGGGTCGTTTGCAACCGTTACCATTACAGAGGCAGAAGATTTTGACCTTTATGGTACGCCGGTAGAGTAATGTTTGTATTTTAATACAATATTAAATTTATAATGAACAATGCTTCTTTGGGTGAGAACTAAAGAAGCATTTTTTATTTGTTGTTGAAATAGTTTATTTCAACATTGTCAATTTATAAAAGTTATTCAATCAGAACGTGGCATCTTCTTTGAATACTGTGATACGTTCTACAAATCCGTATTTTTGACTTATGAAAAAGTTGTTTTTTAGTATTTTATTGATCAGTGCAGCTGCATTGTCCCAGGCACAAATTACTTACTATCAGCTAGAGGATGGAACTGTGATGGATTTTTTTCAGTTTGAAAAGTATAAGAAAACATTATCCACAGGTCTAGTGATACATAATTCAGTTAGTACACGAACGGCTCAAGATTCAGTAATTCAAACGGTTAAAGTTACTGTTGTAGATAGTAATCCAGATTCGAATTATTATGATCCTTTTTTAGTTCATCGTAAAAAGATAGGTGATCGCTTTCCTATGGAGGAGTTTATAGCTAGTGATAGTTCTGGAATTGATGATGTGGATTATACCGGTAAGCTACAGTTGTTAATTTTTGGTTTACGCGATGCGGACCTTGTATTATAGAAATCCCATATTTAAATCAATTAGAAGAAGAGTTTAATGGCGAGGTTAATTTTGTAGCCATTACTTTTGATGAAGATTATGTGGTCAATTATTTTCTAGATAAAAAAGCATTCAATTTTGAGCATATTACAGACGTGCGACCTGCTATAGATGATTATGGCGTTCAAGCTTTCCCTATGAATTTACTATTAGATAAAAACGGCAAAATTGTTCAGGTCTATGGTGATATCATTGCAGAGCATTTGAACCTGTCTGCTAGATTAAGAGAAATGGTGAACGAGTAATACTATTTCTTTTGTTCTTTTTTACGTTCCTCAAGACGAGCTTTAAAGCTGCGTCTATCTTTAGTCCTAGAACGGCCATGTGTTTTGCGATTCCATAATAGAAATATAAAAAAGGCAATAATTACGACACCTATGTAAAACCAGTCTTTATACTCGTTTATTCCTTCCATTCTTTATTTCTAATGTCTGTTTCAATAACGCCATCACGTAGTCTGATGACTCTATGGGCATGCTCAGCAATTTCTTCTTCATGCGTTACTAAAATAACTGTGTTTCCGTCTGCATGAATTTTATCAAAAAGAGCCATGATTTCAATTCCTGTTTTAGAATCTAGATTTCCTGTAGGTTCATCTGCTAGAATGATGGATGGATTATTTACTAAAGCTCTACCTACTGCGACACGCTGGCGCTGTCCACCAGATAATTGATTAGGCTGGTGATCCATACGATCTCCTAATCCTACACTTTCAAGTACTTCAGTGGCGCGAGCGTTACGTTCTTTCTTAGACTTACCAGCATAAACCATAGGTAACGCGACATTATCTAATGCTGTCGTTCTAGGTAAAAGGTTAAAAGTTTGAAATACAAAACCTATCTCAGTATTTCTAATATCTGCAAGTTGATCATCACTCAAACTAGAAACGTCAGTGCCATTTAATTTATAAGAACCAGATGTAGGCGTGTCTAGACAACCCAGTAAGTTCATTAATGTAGATTTTCCAGAACCAGATGGTCCCATAAGTGCAACATAATCACCACGTTTAATCTCGAGATCTATTCCTTTAAGAACTTTGACAACCTCTTGTCCCAGTTTAAAA
Source organism: Nonlabens ulvanivorans (assembly GCF_000755285.1). Taxonomy (GTDB): domain Bacteria; phylum Bacteroidota; class Bacteroidia; order Flavobacteriales; family Flavobacteriaceae; genus Nonlabens; species Nonlabens ulvanivorans_A. The sequence goes on from NZ_BBMK01000002.1 coordinate 70,631, forward strand.
TTACGCACGATACCGCGCACATCTATTACATTATCACTCATAGGTTAAAAGTATGGAATTATTAGCCTTTCTCATAGGACGTTCAAATTCTCTTAACGTTACAACTTGATGTAAAAACGTTCTTGCAATTGTTCTTTTCTCAAAAATAACAGGCCTATATCATATAAATCAATGCTGGCAGTAACCTTTGCATGTTGACATAGTTGATTCCACGCATTTGTCATATCCTGCGACCAGTATATATCATCCAGTACAAAAATCGTGTCTTTATGAGAATGCTTTAAGCAGACGTTAAAATAATCTATAGTTGCCATCCCATCGTGATGTCCGTCTATATAGATAAGGTCGTATGTAGTCCCTATTTGATGTGTAAGAAACTCTTTGAACTTGCTACAAACGCTTTGTACTTTATCGAGATTAAATTTTTCAAATTGGGATTGTGCAAACTTTTGTACTTCAGGACTGCCTTCAATTGTGGTTATATGAGCACCTGATAAAGACATCGCATGTGTCGCAATACCTATAGAAGTACCAAGTTCTAATACCTTTTTTACATTAAAGTAACTGCACAACCGGAATAACATTTCAGCAGATTTTGCATCGCTAGAATTATATTTCAGAATATCGCTCACACGACGTTCATCAGTTTTAAACACCTTGCTTCCAGCACCATAATCCTTGATGTGTAGAATAGTATGATTGTTTTTCACGCTTTCGCGAAAGCGTTTCATAGCATCAAACTGCTCATACACCGTTTTATCTCTTAAGCATTTCTTCTCAAGTGTAAATACAAACGGCGAGTGAATCCCGTGTAAATGGAAGGATTTAATGCTGTGTTTTATATAGTTCTTGAGTTGGTGGAGCAAGAGGAAACTATTTCTGGGTTACTATTTTCTTGTTATTTAAAAGTAGCATTTGAATTCAACTTTAATTTTATAAAAATCCTATTCAATCGACTCTGTAAGTTCCAACCATTCCATTTCTCTTTCTTCTAGGTCTGCTTTTACCTGATCTAATTTTATAGAATTAGCTGCTAGTTCTTCTGGTGTAAGAGAAGTGTCTAAAAAAGACTCCTGAAGTTTCACACGTTGTTCTTCTAGTTTCTTAATGCTATTTTCTAGTCTAGAAATTTCTTTTTGTTGCTCTCTAGTAGGTCCTGAACTTGTGGTAGTGGCTGCTTTAACAACAGGCTTTTTTTCGATTACTTTTTCGCCTGGAGCGGCATTATCATCTTGTTCTAGAGCAAGATCTGTGTTTCCTACATAAGCACGGAAATCGCTATAATTCCCAGGGAAGTCTGTGATTTTACCAGACTGGTTAAATACAAATAAGTGATCTACAATTTTATCCATAAAGTAACGGTCGTGACTTACAACCATTAAACAACCTGGGAAATCCATTAAGAAATTCTCAAGAATATTTAAGGTAGGAATATCCAGGTCGTTAGTAGGTTCATCGAGAATCAGGAAGTTGGGATTTTGAATTAAAACCGTACATAAATACAATCGCTTGCGCTCGCCACCACTTAATTTTTCTACAAAGTCGTGTTTCTTTTTACTGTCAAACATGAAGCGCTCCAGCAACTGACTGGCACTTATCATTTTTCCTTTATTTAAGGGGGGGATAAATTCACCGTATTCTTTAATAACATCAATGACCTTCTGACCAGGTTTGATGTCTATTCCACCTTGAGTGTAATATCCTATTTTAACGGTTTCACCTTTCACCACTTTTCCAGCATCTGGAAGTAGATTGCCGGTAATCATATTAAGGAAAGTAGATTTACCAGTTCCGTTTTTACCTATAATCCCAATACGTTCTCCTTTAATGAAATTGTATGAGAAGTTATCGATAAGTTTTTTGCCAGGGAATGATTTAGATATTTTATGCAGCTCTACGACTTTGGTTCCTAGGCGTTCCATATTGATTTCAAGCTCCACTTGGTGGTCCTTACGACGGTTGTGTGCCGCTTCTTTAATCGTGTAAAAATCGTCTATACGAGATTTAGATTTGGTAGTACGTGCCTTAGGCTGGCGGCGCATCCATTGTAATTCCTTTTTATAAAGTTGCTGTGCTTTTTCTTGAGTGGTTTGCTCAATCTCTAGGCGTTCTTGTTTTTTCTCTACATAGTAGGAGTAATTTCCTTTATAAGTATAAAGTTTACCGTTATCCAGTTCTATAATTTCATTACATACACGATCTAAGAAATAACGGTCGTGCGTTACCATAAGAATGGTATAATTTTCTTGTTTAAAATATTCTTCTAACCACTCAATCATTTCTAGATCTAGATGGTTAGTAGGCTCATCCATTATTAATAACTGTGGATCTGATAGTAAGGCAATCGCCATTGCGATGCGTTTTTTCTGTCCACCACTTAGGTTTTCTACCTTTTGAGACAAATCGTCTAATTTAAGCTTAGAAAGAATTTGCTTATACTTAGTCTCAAAATCCCAAGCGTTTGAAGAATCCATAGCATCAAATGCTGTCTGATACTTATCTGCATCATCCATATTAAGCAATGCTTTCTCATAGTTTGCTATGATTCTTATAACAGGAATATCAGAAGCAAGAATGATTTCTTCAATGGTAGAGTTAGGATTTAAATCAGGCTCTTGAAGTAAGAAAGCCATACGTAAATCGTTACGTCGATTTACACTTCCAGAATTCGGGACATCTTTTCCTATGATAATGTCTAGAAGAGATGTTTTTCCGTATCCATTTTTTGCCACGAAACCTATTTTCTGACCTTCATTAATACCTAATGAGATATTTTCAAACAACACACGTTCTCCAAAGTTACGAGAGACGTTTTCTACAGATATATAGTTCATGAAACCTTATGTTTTAAGAGATTGCAATAATACGTGTTTTTTTAAGGGGGTTTGATATTTAAGATTACTGGTTTTCTAAGGGTTGTTTGATTAATTATGAGCAATTCTATTCAAAAATTAAGGAGTTGTTTTTACTTAAGTATGAAATAAAAGCGATTAAGAGATGTTGTTCATAGAACTGTGGTGATAATAGCATAGTGTTTATAGGCATTTTAAATAGATAACTTTATATTTACAGCTTATTCCGAGAAGATTTATGCGTACCGTATTAGGTTTATTAATTGTTGTATTGGTTTTAATGGTGAGCTCTTGCGTTCCTACACGTGATATTACTTATTTACAAGAGTCTCCAACTGTTAAAAATGACTCGCTTATTACCATTCAAAAAGTGCAACCACCTTATAGATTACAAATCAATGATGTTTTAAGTATTCAAATAAAGGCACCTTATGATCCAGAGTTAGTTTCTATGTTTAATGTTAGTAATGCTAACACTGATACAAACTCTTCAGGAGGTTTGTATTTTTCTGGTTATACTATAGATCAACATGGTGACATAAGAGTACCGCAGCTAGGTAAAATTAAAGCTTTAGGATTGACTTTAGAGGAACTTAGAGAGCTTATCGAGAAAAGGTTGCTTACAGAATACTTTAAAGAAAATGCTGATTTATTTGTGACCGTACGTCTCGGTGGATTGCGTTATGTTATGGCAGGTGAGGTAAACGGTGCTGGAGAGCAAACTATTTATAGAGATCAAGTCTCGATAATCGAGGCCATAGCAAATAGTGGAGGCGTTCCAATAACTGGTGATTTAACTAACGTTCGTATTGTAAGGCAATATCCAGATGGTGTAAAAGTGCATCATTTAGACTTGACACAATTAGATGTTATTTATTCGCCATACTATTATATCCAACCTAATGATATGATTATGGTGGATCCTTTGCCTCAGAAATCCTTAGGGACGGGAACTACTGGTTTAGCGTCTTTTACCACTATAATTTCAGTATTAACTACACTTGTGACTACAGTACTGTTCTTTACACGTTTATAAAATGGAAGAAGAAAAAGACATTAATTCCTTGTCAGGTATATTTGATATACGTCAGTTTTTAACTAATCTGATTAGTCTATGGTGGTTATTTATAATTTGCTTAGGAATAGGTTTTGGATATGCGTATTATAAAAACCAATTCATAAGAACGATTTACAGTGCTAATTCGCTAATAAGTATTAAGGATAATTCAAATCCTCTTTTTACTAATAATACCAGTCTTACCTTCAATTGGGGGGGTGGAACAACAGATAAGGTAACTACCGCCATAGTACAATTTAAGTCTCGTACACATGCAGAACAAGTAGTAGACGAGTTGCAGTATTACATCAATTATACTAAAGAAGGTGATTTCTACGATACTGATGCCTACAAACAAACGCCGTTTTTTATATATGCAGACACTATTAAAACGCAACTTTACAGCAAGAATATAAGAATTAAAGTTCTCGATCAGCAAAACTTTGAATTGACAGCAAATTTCCCTAGTGCTACCGCTGGCGGTTTTAACTATAATAAGAAAGTAGGTGAACGTGTCCAAGTTCCTCAAGGCGATTGGAAACAACGATTCAAATTTGGGGGGGATTCTATACAATTACCTTTTTTAAATGTGATAATAGATAAAAGAGGAAAAACCACGGCGACTGGAGAGTGGTTGTTTAATTTTGGTAATTATTGGGGGGGTACGGTTAATCAATATAAAGGAATAAGGATAGTACAAGAACCTTCAGGATCCTCTATTTTAAAATTGAGCTTATCTGGTGGTAACAAACAGCGATTGATAGATTATATCAATACGAGCTCTGTCATACTAGAACGTGGAGAGTTGGAACGTAAAAATAAATTTGCAGTAAGTACAATTAAGTATATAGATAGTTCACTAGTAGCTCAAGAAAAAGCCTTGAAAAAATCAGAACAAGATCTTGAAGATTTTAAGGATAAATCTCAAATGCTAGATGCCATCACTCAAAACTCTGATTTTAATCAACGACTCTCTGAATTTGAAATTCAAAAACGTGGAATTCAGAATAAATTGAATTACTATGATAATTTAAAATCATATCTAAAGAATAAAACAGACTATACTACTATTCAAGCACCATCTGTTGTAGGAATAGATGAAGGAAGTATCTCTGGTGCTGTAGGGCGATTAATAGCATTATCTGAAGAACGTAAGAAACGTGAATTTGCGATGAGAGCAGATGCTCCAGTTTTTCAACAAATAGATCGAGATATTAATGCGGTTAAGGACGTGATTTATGAAAATATAACCAGTTCTACAGATTTATTAAATAGAGAACTGAATCAAATCTATGGTCAAATAGGTAACCTAGAGTCTCAAATTAAAAAGTTACCTAAAGAGCAACAAGAGTTTTTAAAAATGCAAAGAAAGTTTGACGTCAATCAAAACGCCTACAACCTCTTTATGGCCAAAAGAACCGAAGCAGAACTCGTGCGCGCTGCAAACGTGTCTGATGTTTATGTAATCGATGAGGCAAAAGATACTGGTGGTGGTGGAACAAGTAGAGATTCAAATCTTAATTATCTCATGGCGCTTCTTATAGGGATTACCTTCCTCTCTCTTTAGCATTTATACTTACCATATTAGATAATTATATTCATACACCTAAAGATATTGAAAAATTATCTAAAATACCATTAATAGGTGTAGTAGGTAAAATGGATCACCCAACAAATTTAATTGTAAAGGATAAACCCAAGTCTACTATTGCAGAGTCTTTTAGAGGTATACGATCCAGTTTGCATTTTATATACGATCAAGAATCACTGCACGGTTCTCGTACCATTATGGTGACTAGTAGTGTGAGTGGAGAAGGAAAAACCTTTACAAGTATTAATCTTGCAACAGTTTTTGCATTAAGCGGTAAACGTACCTTATTAGTTGGTATGGATTTAAGAAAGCCTAAAATCTTTGATGATTTTGGTATCGTGAATGATTTAGGAGTTTCTAATTATCTGGTGAACGATTGTTCCTTAAATGAAATTATAAGATCTGCTGGGATGGAAAATCTTGATATCGCCCTTTCTGGTCCAGTACCACCTAATCCTAGTGAACTTATTATGTCTAAACGTGCTGCAGATATGATTGAGCAATTTAAAAAGGATTATGATTATATTATCTTAGATACACCACCATTAGGACTCGTGGCAGATGCTATGGAGATTGCCAAACATGCAGACGCTTCACTTTATATGGTCCGTCAAGGATATACTAAAAAACCTATGCTAGACGTAGTAAACGAGAAGTACAACCGTAAAGAGATTAAGAGCCTTAGTTTTGTATTTAACTATTTCAACGAACGCGGTAAATATGGTTATGGCTACGGCTATGGCTATGGTTATGGCTACGGTTATGGCGCTTACGGAAATGGATATCATGAAAATGATGAGAAATATGGGCTGCTGCATAGAATCAAGACCATACTTAAAAAAATCTTTATACCAGGAGTTAAATCCTAGTAAAACACTAGAGCTGTAAAATGATGACGTATGAATAAAGTGAATCTATTCTACTGGTCCTCAAAGTTATATGAGGATAAGTCGCAAGAGAATTATGGGGGGGATATATTATCCTGTCACATTGTGGAAAGGTTGAGTGGTGCACCAGTAGTGTTTTTTAATGCTTTGAAACAGCGCAAATCTATTTTTAAGAAAAAGTACTTAATGGCTATAGGCAGTATCTTAGCTCATGCTCAAAATAAAGCACATATTTGGGGGGGTAGTGGTATTATCACTAGAGAAGACCAGATTGCTGGTGCTACATTTTATGCGGTTAGAGGTCCGCTTTCGCGAAAGCGTATCCTTGAACTAGGGCATCATTGTCCAGCGGTATATGGCGATCCAGCCATTTTATGGTCATTGTACTATAACCCTGCGGTAAGCAAAAAATATAAAATAGGAATCATACCACATTATGTAGATTTTAAAGAAGCGCAGGCCGTTTATGATAATGATGATAGAGCTACAGTAATTGATTTACTGAATGATGATGTATTTTATGTAACAGACCGTATTGTAGAATGTGAGAAAATTATAAGTTCATCATTACATGGTGTCATAGTCGCTCATGCTTATGGAATTCCAGCTTTATGGGTGCCTTTTTCAAATAAGTTGAGCGGAGATAATGTAAAATTTGAAGATTATTTTAGATCAGTAGAAATAGAACCTTATTCACTACAGCCAGTAGGTTATGATAAAACTTATGAAGAGCTGTGCAACATGCTTACGGCAGCTCCATTATTACCACAAGAAGAGGTTCTAAATGGATTAAGGACTAATTTGATAGCAGCATTTCCGCAGGAGTTTAAAGCTGTTTAAAAGAAAAATAAAATTGAACTATAATACGGTTTAAAAAAAAGTAGATAAGAATGCTATTGATATATTCTTTAAAATAACCGCTGAGATGATTACATGGATATTATAATAATACCTTGCTATAATGAAGAAAATCGATTCAAACCTGCTCAGTGGTTAGAGTTTATTGAATCTAATCAATTTTTGAACTTTTGTTTTGTTAACGATGGAAGTGAGGATAATACCTTGTTAATTTTAAAAACTCATTTTGACGATGTCAGAAATGTAAAGATATTGTCTTTTGAAGAGAACCTAGGTAAAGCTGAGGCGATTAGACAATCAATCTTATTAATGGGTGATAATTATGATAATAGTGTATTTATAGACGCTGACCTAGAAATCCCACTTCAACAAATTACTAAATTATTAGAGTTTAAGAAGAATAATAAGGAAGCTTTAGTATGTATTAGCAATAGAATAAATACTTATTCTATCACCAGTTTTAAGAGGTATCTAGGAAGTAAATTTATTAATAAGCTAGCAAACCTAATTTTGGCATTCCCCTTTGCGATAAATGATACACAATGCGGTTGTAAGTTAATTTCGCGCGATGTGATTTCCATTTTTAATGAACCCTTTATTTCCTCTTGGCTTTTCGATATCGAGCTTTTATTAAGACTTAAATATCAGTTCAGTATTAAACAAAAGCAAATAGGAATTGTGGATTTACTTAGTCTAAATGAAACTAATGATAAAGGGAATTTTCCAACTAGAGTCATGTTTAAATTACTTGGAGAGTTGTATACAATAAATAAAACTTACAATTAATGAAGCACTTTGCACATTATTGTTTCTTGCTGGTTCTTACAATTGTTTGTATTGGATGCTTCTTTTTTGTCTACCCATTTGTTACATTAAGTCTGGATGATTATTGTCGAGCTACGTGGGATGTAAATAATTATGTTTTTAATGTTAAGGAGTGGTATTTTCATCATAACGGCAGGTATACAAATGCTATATTAACAAGCCTGCCTATCTATGAAAAACCTATTATGCAGTTTTCTCTGATAACCTTATTTGTTATTAATATAACGGCATTATTCTATTTTATAACATCATTGTTTCTTGTTGCTTTCAATCACATTGATTTTAAATTTGTTTTTTTAACATCTATATTGATTTTAAGCAGTATTATCTCTTTTATGCCTGATATTCAATCCTATTTATATTGGATAGCAGGTGCTACTGTTTATTCATTTTCAGCCTCTCTAATTTTGTTTATTTCTGGATTACTGATTAGGGCAGTGAGTTTTAAAAAAACTTTAATTCTAGCCTTGTTAATTATTTTATTAATAGGCTCGAGTGAATTATACATCATTGCAGTTTCTTTCGGCTTAATGGTAAAACAGATTGCCGTCTTTTTGAGTAGTAAAAAATTGAGTTATAAAGTTTTATTTCTTCAGCTTATAGCTGTAATTTCATCATTAGCCGTTTATCTCTCTCCTGGTACCTCAAACAGGCACGGATTAATGAAAAGTGGAGGGAAATTTTTAGCCTCTATTTATCATTCGGTTACTGAATCGTTAAGTTTTTCTTTTCAGATTTTATTTTCTCTAGAAGGATTTTTTTTAATTGCAATATTCATGGCATTAAGTCTTATACTTCATAGGGAGAATCCATCAAGAAAAATAAGTCTATCAGGAATATTAGTTTTTAGCATCTCAGCCATAATCTTAATGACAGTAGTTTTTATTCTCTATTACGCAGCTGGGTTTTTTGTAGAGCGTGACGGTAGGGTTGGAAATGTTATAACTCTTATAGTCATCTTACTCTTATTTCTTAATATCTTTACCCAAATGAGGTATTTGATATGTAAAAATATAGTTGTTAATGCTATTCCTTTAACCTATTTGTATCTAACGTTAGCATTGGCATTTGTGGGTTGTATATATAACTCAACTAATTATAGATTGATCTATACTGAAATATCCCAAAATAATTTCTTGGAGAGAGAGAAAAGTATTGAAAAAAGAGATTTATTGATTCGGCAAGCAGTTATAAATAATGATGAGGTTTTAACGCTATCCTTACTTAAGGAATCTAAATTACTACCGGATAATAATTATTTAATTACTGAAGAGTTATGGTTAGAAGGATGCTTATTAGAGTATTATAATAAAGTCTATCAAGCTGATTTCAAACAAATAAAAATTACTAAGTAAAACTTATCATTTAAAGTTATAATGTCTGTAGAATTAGAAACTAAAATATACCAACGCGGTAATAAGCTTAACCTGATCTTGCTGGTTAAGGAAATGCTGATAGATTTATACCAGTCACGGTTTCTTGCAAAACAACTGGCAAAAAGAGATATTTCTTCTAGTTATAGACAGTCGTTTCTAGGAATTATATGGGCATTTATTACACCTATTACCACAGCACTTGTTTGGATTTTTATCAATAGTTCTGGTGCGGTTAGTCTAGAAGATACCGGTGTGCCTTATCCAGTCTTTGTTTTTACGGGAACACTTTTGTGGTCTGTGCTTACAGAATCTATAAATATGCCCATCACGGCGACACGTGAAGCCAAAGGTCTACTCAGTAAAATTAACTTTCCTAAAGAAGCGCTTATCCTTTCTGGAGTTTATAAAATTTTATTCAATAGTACATTTAAAATTTTGCTGCTTGTATTCTTCTTTATTTATTTTCAAATTCTACCTACGGTAGCCTTGCTATGGATGCCGCTTACTTTTTTGATTCTTATCGCCTTTGGCGTTATGGTAGGTCTATGGCTCACACCACTAGGTATGCTTTATAATGATGTGGCAAAAGTGATAGGTATGGCATTGCGTTTTATCATGTACATAACTCCAGTAGTATATACCATACCTAAAGATGGATTAATGAAAACCTTAATGGAGCTCAATCCATTAACACCTATTTTATTGATTAATAGAAATATTATTCTAGGATTAGATATCAATTATTTAAATTACTTCTTTGTACTTACGGCTATCACGGTGCCCTTATTATTACTAGCCTTAGTCATTTATAGAGTAAGTATACCAGTCATAGTAGAACGTTTAAGCGCATAATTATGGAGAAAGAAGTACTGGTTAAAGTAGAAGGACTTTCTAAAAAATTCTGTAAGAGTCTTAAAAAGAGCTTGAAATACGGGATACATGACCTGGCGGCAAATTTAATGGGTAAACCTACTAGTGATGATTTGCGACCAGATGAATTCTGGGCTCTTAAGGATATCAACTTTGAATTACGTAGAGGAGAATGTCTAGGCCTTATAGGACATAATGGTGCAGGGAAATCTACCTTACTTAAAATCTTAAATGGATTGATCAATCCCGATCATGGTAAAGTCACTATGCGTGGTAGAGTAGGAGCGCTTATAGAACTGGGCGCAGGTTTTAACCCTATACTTTCTGGTAGAGAGAATATTTACAATAACGGCGCTATTCTAGGATTCACTAAGCAAGAAATAGAGGATAAGGTAGAAGAGATTATAGACTTTGCCGAGATACGAGAGTTTATAGACATGCCAGTTCAAAATTACAGTTCTGGGATGCGCGTGCGATTAGGATTTGCCGTTGCGGCACAAATGGAACCTGACGTATTAATCATCGATGAGGTGCTTGCGGTAGGTGATGTAGGGTTTGTGACCAAATGCTTCAAGCAAATTGATTACATCCTACCTAACACTGCCGTAATTTTTGTTTCACATAGTATGCCTATGGTTTCTAGAATATCCAGTCATATTTTATTAATGGAAAAAGGATTAATTGAATATTATGGCACAGATGTATCATTAGGGATTAGCGAATACTATGGGAAATTCACAAATACTACTCAGAATGTTTTACTGGATGATAGAGCTATTAGCGATTTAAAGTTAATTGTAAAAAATGGGAATAAAATATCGTGGAATGAAAATTTTGATTTTAAAATAACATTCGTAAACCAAAAGCTTGAATTTATTCCTACGTGTCTTTAAGTATATTTGATAAAGAAAATAGGCCAGTTGCATTGTAGGATATAAGTATAAAGAAATTAAAATTAACAAAGGACTTATATCACTCTCTTTTTCTCATAAAAATTTACAGCTTTCTAGAGGTGTTTACACAATCAATATAATGCTAAATGAAAAATTCAATTATAATATCTTATATCGGATAAATAATATTGAACAATTATTTATTGATAGTGAGACTGAATCCTTTCCTCCATTTCTATTAAATACAGAGCTGTTAGAAATACAAAATTAGATTTCAAAGAAATTGATAGTTAATAAAAATTATTATGAAAAAAAAACTAAAGATATTTGGGCTGGAAGTATCATTGAAAGTTGAAAAAAGCAATCGAGAATCGAAATCAATTATAAATAAAAAAAGTTTTTAATGGTGCTAATACTAAAATCAACTTTGGTCCTGGTCCTAATTGGAGTAAACCAGATGATGAATGGCTGACTGTTGATATCGATCCTAAATGGGGAGATATTATTGTGAACTTTCAAGAATTTGAATCGCTACCTCTAGAAGATAATTCTGTTACAGCAGTTTATGGGTCTCACGTTTTTGAGCATATGAGCATATTTACCACACCTAAGGTTTTTAGCGAAATACACCGAGTATTAAAAAAAGATGGAGTTTTTAGGTTAATCCTACCAGATGCGGAAAAGAGTATTCATGAATACGTAAAAGGAAACAAAGATTTTTTACTTTTTAAGAGAAGAAAAGAAAGAGCTGCTATAAATTATAACCGAGATTACACTTTATTTGAATGCCTGAGAGAAGACTTTCTTTCACCTAGTGGTCAAGTTAATTTGCTAGGTAAAAATTCTCTAGCCCATCAAAACGCATGGGATTATAATACTATTCTTTCGGATTTAGTGACTGCTGGATTTGAAAAAGCAAAAATAAGCAAATCAGCTTTTCAGAAAAGTCAAAGCGATGTATTTTCTTTTGAAGGTACTTATCTTTCTGAGGCAAATGAAGATTACAGATCACTTTATGTAGAAGTTTTTAAATAGAATTTTTGATGATAAAACAATTAAAAAAGCGTTTAAAGAAATTACTTAAATCAATATTTAATGAACATACTGTTCCTAAGACAAATGACAAGTTACCTTATATAATTGAATACCCAATTTCCAATAATTCTTTAAAATTAGTTCACGTGTCTGCATTTAATTATGGGAATGCCGGTGACGTTTTACTGCCCATTGTTTTACAGGATACTTGGCAGAATGAATTTGGTAAAATTGATTGGATTAATCAGAAAGTTCACGCAACAGTTGATATAGATTTAATTAATCAAATAAATGAATCTGATGGAGTTATTATTGGTGGTGGTGGATTGTTTTTGAGAGATACTAATCCTAATCAAATCAGTGGATGGCAATGGCCATGTTCTATGGAGATGCTTCATAAAATTAAGGTTCCTATTATTTTCTATGCGGTTGGATATAATCGATTTAGGGGGGGACAAGAAGAGTTTGAGCCTTTTTTCAAGGAGAGTATAACAGCTTTTGCAGAGAAATCAGCATATATAGGACTTAGAAACTATGGAAGTATAAATGCTGTTAAAAACTACTTGCCTGAAAACCTGCACAGTAACTGCGTTTTCAGCCGTGTATGACTACATTCATTGCGCAACTCTACCCAGACAAATTTGATTTCAATACTAAAGAAAATTTTATTGCTATAAATACCGCCTTTGATAGGTCTCAATTCCGTTTCGGTGAAAACATTGGTAAAATACTTACCGATACCGCTTTGGTACTTAAAGAACTTTCAGAAGTCATTCCTTTAAAGTTTTATAGTCATATGCCATCAGATGAAACTTTTTTACCATTTTTAGATAGTTACAATGTTAAGTATGATTGGTACGTTTTAATCATAAACATCCAGCGGAAATGATAGAAGCTTATTCTAAACCTAAGCTTGTGATAGGTATGAGAGGACATGCGCAAATGATACCTTTCGGTTGTAAAACACCCATAATTTCGATTGTTTCACATAATAAATTACAATGGTTCTTAGATGACATCGGACAATCTAACTGGGCTGTTGATGTCCAGTCAAATACCTATATACAAGATTTAAAAATAAGAGTATTAGAATCTCTAAAAAATACTGATGAGAGAATTAAATTTATCGAATCAAAGCAGGTAGAACTATTTGAAGTTTCTAAGGCAAATGTCCGCAACGTATTTCATTAAACAACCGCTGAATGATAAATCAAAATCCTAAAGATTGGGTCGTAATTCTAGGTTCTGGAAATAGCATTAATTATTTGCCTAAAAATTTGATCAATTGGATTAATAGATGTGATGCTAGAATTGCCATAAATAAATTCGGCTATTTTTATGATGAAACAGAAATTGTTCCTACAGATTTATATTTTCATGATTATAAAAATAAAACTGCCTTTTATTTCTTAAAAGCTTCGATAAAAAAACTATCATCTCAAAAAAACATTAAATTTTATATTAGTGATGAGTTGAAGAATAAAGTAATTAGAAGTAAAGTCAAATTCAATTCCCGAATTTTTACCAATAAAACAATTTCTATAATAACATCTATTCTTAGAAAAACTTTAAAACCATTTAGCCGTAAACTGTTTGACAATTTAAATGGAACACTTGCAAAAAAGGTAAAACGTAATCCGCTATATTTTTCGAAGGATAAGATTATACGTTATGTTGAGATTAAAGAACTATTTGATGTAGAAAATAAATGGGGTGAAAGTTATGATCAGCCTTTGTTTCATTTTAGAGGAAGTTTGACCACGGTATTTAATACGATTTCAATAGAGTATCCTAATCATAATGTTTTAATGGTTGGTGTCGATATGAATAATAGTCGATATTTTTTTGATAAACAGCTCGCAAAGATTTCCAGTAAAGCAGATTTTGGAAAAGACTGGACATCTATTCATATGGAGGATCATGGTAAACATTTTAGCGCTATTGAAATGGAAGGTGTAACAATGTTTGATAGAATGCAGTATTGTGTTGATAAATTGAAGGATTCTAACAATTATTTATATGCTTATCCAATGGAAAATGCATCTATATTTAAAGACGCGGTAACAGTGTTTAAAGTTTAATCTAATTTATGAAAATACTTATTGTTAATACTTACGACACTGGTGGAGCTGCAAATGCTTGTTTACGATTACATAACGGACTTTTAAAGGAAGGTGTTTCTTCAAAATTATTGCTGTTACATAAAACTAAAAATACGCTTAATTCTTTTCAATTTGAACGAAACAATATTCCAAAACATGAATGGTCAAAAAGATTAGAACAGTTAAAATTTAGAATCGGTAATAAATTCAATATTGAATTTTTAAAACGAAAAAAAACGGATTTACAAATCGTAAAAAATGAGCGTGAAGCAGGATTAGACTTATACAGTTTACCCTATTCAGATTTTGATATTACACAGTCTGACTTATTCAAGGAAGCAGATTTGATAAACTTACATTGGGTTGCAGGATTTTTAGATTATAAGTCTTTCTTTAAAAACCTAAATAAACCAATAATATGGACTTTGCACGATATGAATGCTTTTACAGGTGGTGAACATTATCTCGAGAAATTTAATGGAGTAAATAAGCATGGTCTACCTAGGTTAAGAAATGTCTCATCTATTGAGAAATCTTATTCTGCTAAATATTTGAATGTAAAAATGGATTCATTAACAAATTTTGATAATTTGACAATTGTGAGCCCATCCAAATGGTTACAAAACGAGGCAAAACAAAGTACTCTATTTCAACAAAAAACTGTGCATTTAATTCCTTACGGACTTGATATCAAATTATTCCATGCTCGTGATAAATCCTTTTCAAGAGAATTATTTGATATTCCGCTAGATAAAAAAGTAATTCTTTTTGTTGCAGACTCTGTGGATAACGGTAGAAAAGGTTTTATTTATCTTAAAAACGCACTTGAATTACTTAAGGATGATGATGTAATATGTTGTTCCATCGGTAAAAATATGCCAGATTTAGAATCAACCATTAATATTCATCATTTAGGATATTTCAATGATGAAAGAATCATAAGCTTAATTTACTCGCTAGCAGATGTTTTTGTCATTCCTTCAATTATGGATAACTTACCTAATACGGTTCTGGAATCATTACTTTGTGGTATTCCGGTAATAGGTTTCCCTGTAGGAGGAATTCCAGATATGATTGATGAAGGTAAGAATGGATTGATAGCATCAGAATTAAGTGTGGAGTCTCTTAAAAATACAATTGAAAAATTTTTAACAAATGGTGTAGAGTTAACTAGAAATCAAATAAGAGAAAATGCCGTTGATAAATATGATGAGAGTATACAAGCAACTAAGTATGTAAATTTATTCAAAGAAATTTTATCAAATAAGTAATTCCTTAAACTTTTATATTGAGCATATTATCAATTATCACAATAAATTACAACGATAAGGTTGGTCTTGAAAGAACTGTAAATAGTGTTCAAGAACAAACTGTTCAGGATTTTGAATACATTATTATCGATGGCGGTAGTAATGATGGTAGCAAGGATTTTCTTAACAGAAGTAAAGACTATTTTGATTATTTCATAAGCGAACCTGATACTGGTGTTTATGAAGCCATGAATAAAGGAATTAAACAAGCTAATAGCGAGTACCTATTATTTTTGAATAGTGGTGATACTCTTTATGATAAAAATATTTTGAGTAAAGTGTTACCAAATCTTAAAAGTTATCAATCTCAGATAGTTTATGGAGATTTATATATGATATGTGAGGATAAAACAAATTTCATCAATAGTTATCCAAAGAAATTAAATTTTAATTTTTTAAAAAAAGTTCTCTCGGACATCCATCAACTTTCATAAAAAAAGAATTGTTTGAGATTTATGGATATTACCGTACAGATTTGAAGATTGTTTCTGACTGGGAATTCTTTATTAATACGATATGTGTTAACCATGTGTCGTATCTAAAAATTAATTTAATAATTTCAAATTTCTATAAAGGCGGTATTTCAAATAATTCTGAAAGTGTCTTAAGTCACAGAGAAGAACGTAAACAAGTGTTAATCGAATATTTTGATTATTACGACATGAGTTATGATGATTTTATTTTAGAAAATGAAAATTCAATCAGATTATTAAAAGTTGTAAATCCAGAAATTAAAGTTGTAATCACAAATAAGATATTACGTAAAATATTAAATTTCATTATTGGTGCATTTTCTTTTATTATAAAAACTAAGCGTTCTATTAATTAGTAGACTATTAGTATTTATTAGCTATTTTTCATACTACAGAGTTGGTGCTTGCCTATTTACACTTTCATTCACAGAGAATGTCCAGTAGCGTGACTAATCAATCATCTAAAATTATTTCAAATCTTAAGGTACGCTTGAATTGTTTTAAAACGCTGGGAAATGAGCTATTGCCACAAACCCAAGATCATTTATATGAATATATTTTTGAATATTACAAGAAACTCATCTTACTCAAAGAATGGTCTAAAGCTGGATAGTTTATAAATATCTGGTGAGATGTTCTCGCTTTTATTTTCGCTTAAAGCGAAAAAGGACAAAATACCTAACCCGTTGGATTCTTGCCATCCCTAGTTATTACATAAGCAATAAAGGTGTCCGGTTTTTGAGGTACATCGAGTATTCTCGATAAAAAGACCTTAGAATGCTGTGACACAATGCTGAGACTTGTATTTTAGCATTTGTAAACCTAATTGAATTCTCATCCCATGAAAGTATCTGCGGTTATTCCTTGCTATAATAGTGCTGCTACTATAGAACGAGCCGTAAAATCTTGTGCTCAACAAAGCTATGCGGTAGCACAAATTATAGTGGTAAATGATGGTTCTATAGATGATTCATTACAAGTACTAGAAAAACTTAAAAAAGTTTACAATACTTTAGAGGTTATCAATCAAAAGAATCAAGGCGTGTGCGTGGCACGTAATAATGGAATAACTGCTGCAACGGGCGATTATATTCTCATGCTCGATGCAGACGATTTTTTTGACCAATCCTTTGTAAAAAAAGCACTCACTTTATTTATAGAAAACAGTACGCACGGCGCGGTAATAAGTGGTTACAGAAAAATACGCAACGGCGTTCCTAGTAAAGAACATTTTTTTAAACCACTTGATTTAGCCAGTTGTTTATATAATAACGGTATGCATGCTTGTGCGTTATTTCCTAAAAAAGCCTTAGTACAAGCTGGATTATATGATCCAGCGATGCAGTATGCTCATGAAGATTGGGATTTGAACATAAGATTACTAAAAAACGGATTTACCGTAGGGATTATTGAGCAAGCACTTTTTAATTATACGCAAACTCAGGATTCAAGATCTTCCATTACCAGAGAGCAAGATTTATCAATGCGCATGTTGATGTATCAAAAATATAAAAGCGATTATCTCACTCATCATCAGGATATTTATTATAGCCTACAGTCTGAACTATTGCAGTTGAGGAAAGAAAATAAAGAGATTAGAAACAGTGCGTCTTACAAATGGAGTAGAAAATTAGTCAACCTTTACACAGCATTTAAAACTAAATAAGTAGTGAATGTATCTGTCATCATACCTGCATATAATGTAGAGGCTTTTATAGAAAAAGCTATTAATTCTGTATTACAGCAATCACAAGTGGTAGAGGTTTTAGTGATCAATGATGGCAGTAATGATGGTACTCGTGAGATTATAGAATCTATAACAGATTCACGTGTACAATTACTTCACCATTCTGATGCTGTAAATAAAGGCCGTAGTGCCAGTCGGAATCTTGGATTACAAAATGCTCAATCAGACTATATCGCCTTCCTCGATGCCGATGATTATTATTTACCAGGTCGATTTGATTTAGATGAACAACTGTTTCAATCACATCAAGAGATTTCTGGAGTTTATAATGCGGTAGGATTTACTTATTTAAATCTAGAAACGGTGAGTCAACACGATTTACCAGAGGCTACTACTTTATCTAAAGTTATTGAACCAGAACATTTAGGTGTAGAATTAGTGAGAGGTCAGTATGGTCATTTACATTTAAATGGTCTAACTGTAAAAAGAAATGTGGCAATGACTTTTAAGTTTCCAGAACATCTTCCCGTTGCTGAAGATACCATATGGATATGGAAACTGGCTTTTAACCACTTACTACTATCAGGGAAGCTTAAGGAAAACGCAGCCATGAGATGCGTGCATGAGACCAATATCTTTAATAATACAGCGGTTTATACTCAATATGAGCAAGCAGTTTTTAAAGAAATGCTGGACTGGTCCTTAAGAGAACGCAAAGAACTGCATGTAATTGAAATGTTTATGGAACGATTGTTTATCACAACAGATAAGAATAATCAAGGATTAGGTAAGTTATTCAAAGTCTGGTGCAGTACTTTTATGAAAAACTCCCGATTGCTTTTTTCTAATCTGACATGGAAGTATTTCCCAATTCACTATAAGCGTAAGAGTATTAAAAATAAAATCAGTGGTCTATGGAATTAAAAGTAGCCGTAGTCATTCCTGCATATAATGTGGAGTTATATATAGAACAAGCTATTCAGTCTGCCTTAAAACAGACTGAAGTGACTGAAGTGATTGTAGTAGATGATGGTAGTACGGATCATACTTTTAAAACCATTCAATCCATAGTTGATGAGCGCGTAAAATTGTTCCAACATGAAAATGGAGTTAATAAAGGTCGAGGCGCCAGTCGTAATTTAGGGATTATAAAAGCTACAGCGCCTTGCATAGCATTCCTCGATGCCGATGATTTTTATCTTGAAAATCGATTTACTAAGGATGCTGAAATATTACAAGACAGATCTATAGATGGATGCTATAATGCCGTAGGCTTTCATTTTTACAGAGCACCTAAAGAAGAAGAAAAGCAACATTATAAAATAAGTACGCTGTCTCATCCTGTACCGCCTGAAGATTTATTTGAGAATATTGTTACCAGTAAATTAGGCTATTTACATTTAAACGGTCTGACTTTTAAAAAAGAGGTGTTTGATCAAGTAGGTTTGATGAATGTAGATTTGAGAGTTACCCAAGACACTGATATTATTTTTAAAATAGCCATGAAATGTGCATTAAAAGCCTCAAGCATTGAGAATCCTGTGGCACTAAGAGGTGTGCATGAAACAAATGTGTTTTATCAAAATGATTTGTATAAAGAATACACACCATTGATGTATGACTCTTTGTTTTCTTGGGCCATTAAAAATGATATTAGTTTACAAATGAAAGATCAGTTGATGAATTCTTTATGGGTTTACAGATTCAAACAATCTGATTCTCTTTTAAAGCATACCGCATACTGGTTGCGATTTTTTCTAAAATTCCCTTCACTATCTTTGTATAACTTTCCTATAAAATATTTTCCACTGGTTAGAAAAAGAAAGGAACTTTTTAGCTTTTTATATAAGTAATGCAAACAGCGATAAATAGTAATACTACAGTGGTTATCCCATGCTATAATGATGGTCCTTACATCAATCAAGCTGTGAATTCTGTATTGAAACAAAGCTTGCTACCAGAGAAAATCATAATTATAGATGATGGATCTCAAGAAGATACGTTAGATGTGTTGAGAAAAATAGAATCGCCATTAGTTGAAATTGATTATCAAGAAAATTCAGGAGTGTGCAGTGCTAGAAATAGAGCTATAGAAATGGCAGCTACAGACTACATTCTTACACTAGATGCCGATGATTATTTTGAACCTACCTTTTTAGAAAAAGCGCACGCTATCATTTCAACTCAAGAAGATATTGCCGCTGTATGTTGTTATTATCAGAGATTTAATAAAAGTAAGTTAGTAGGAGAAGTGGTTAAACCTTTAGGTGGCAGCGTAGAGAATTTTCTAGTTCAAAATAATGGGCTAGGTAATGCATTATTTAGAAAATCATGCTGGGAAGAGGTGAATGGTTATGACATGAGCTTTGATAAAGGGTATGAAGACTGGGATTTCTGGATTTCAATGTTAAAAAATGGATGGAAGATGTACGTAATTCCAGAACTACTCTTTAAATACAGAATAAAGGAAACTTCTCGTGATCAGAGTGCTTCATCACAACACGACCAAGAATTGAAACTAAAAATTTATAACAAGCATGAAGATTTATACGTGAAACATGCAAATCAAGTTTATGCACAATTAGTTTTTAAAAACAACTTGCTCAAAAATAAAATTACCAAAACTCAAAATTCCATTGACCACAAAATAGGAGCAAGTCTTTTAAAACCGCTTAGATTTGTAAAAAGCTTATTTAGTTAAGAATATGGCAGTTTCTAACACTCTTGTTTCTATAATCGTTCCTTGCTATAAGCAAGCACATTTTCTTGATGAGAGTTTACTATCTGTATTCAATCAGAGTTATGACCGCTGGGAATGTATTATAGTGAATGATGGTAGTCCAGATAACACGGATCAAGTAGCTGCAAAATGGTGTGAAAAAGACCAACGATTCAAGTATGTGTCAAAAGAAAATGGCGGTCTTTCAAGCGCACGTAACACAGGAATTAAAAAATCAAATGGATCTTACATTCTACCACTCGATGCTGATGATGCGTTGCATAAAGATTACTTGTCTAAACTAGTACCTGTTCTAGAATCAAATAAGGACTTAGGTATTGTTTCTTGCTATACGTCAATTTTTAGAGGAACCACTTCTAATGTTATAGATGAATTAAAGCCCTTTGGAAGTGCAATTAAAGACTTATTGTATCAAAACCAGCTCATCGCCACTTCATTATACCGTAAAGTGTTATGGGAACAAGTAGGTGGTTATGATGAATCCATGAAAAATGGTTTTGAAGATTGGGAATTCTGGATAGCGGTAACTAAACAGAATAAATTTTATAAGATTGTTCCAGAGTTTTTATTCTTTTATCGCAAGGCAGTTCAATCTATGTTAGTCGATACCATTAAAAGTCATTTTGAAGATAATAAGGAGTATATTATTAAAAAACATAAAGAAGTTACATAGAGGATTTTGAAAACTTCACTTCAGTAATGTTCTATCAACTTAGGACCTATAGAAATGAAGGAAGTAAAGTAAAAAACTCACTGGCATATAAACTCTCAAAGAAAATGGCGAGTCCAGTAGCAGCTATTAATAAAATGATAAAAAAGTAATAACTAAATGATATCTGTAGTTATACGTAATAAAAATCAAGAAGTAGCCTTAGAGTTTTTGCTTAAAAACCTAAGAGAACGCTACAATGAAGATATTGCTGAGATTGTGGTTGTAGATAATTTGTCTACAGATAGAAGTGAAGAGATTACAAAAAAGTATAACGCTCGATTCGAAACCATCAGGGAATTCAGTTATGGTGGTAGTGCAAATTTCGCAGCTCAAAAAGCGACGCATGACATCGTAGTGATTTTTAGTGCACATTCCTATCCAGTAAGTCACGACTTTTTTAAGCTCATACAGCAAAAGTTCAATGAAAATGAAAACCTCGCTGGATTACGATGCCTTCATAATTCAAACGATTATAAAAACTATATTAATGGGATACAGGCAAAAGATGATCCTAATAAATCTGGACTCATTTTTTCAGGATCTGCCTTTAATAGAAGAGTATGGAAAGAACACCCGTTTAGAGAAGATGTAGCCACTTTTGAAGATAAGGAATGGTCTAAAAGAGTCCTCGAGTTAGATTATGATATTGAATTTGTACCGTCTATTTTTAATTATCATATCCACCGTACTAAGGCTCAATTATTCTTTAGATTTAAAAATGATATCATAGGTAATTACCAGCTATGGCATGAGGATATTTCGTTTATTGCAGTCTCTAAAGGTTTGGTAATGAACTGTTATCGTGCTGTAAAAAATATGTTTGTAGACATATTCTATGCCTTTAAACGATACTTTAAAGTATTGTCTTTCCTATCAAATAAACCAGAAAAATTCTAATGGTTAGACATAAGAATAACTTTGATTTCTTACGGTTTTTATTTGCCATTTTTGTGATTATCACACATTCCTTTGCACTCAGCGGTATTTCAGATAAAAAGGAATGGCTGGTAGCCTTCACACATCATCAAACTAGTTTCTCTGCTATAGGTTTGAGCGGTTTTTTTACCATTAGTGGTTATTTTATTTATGTAAGCTTGATGCGTAGTCCTAATTTGAAAATTTATTTCAAGAAAAGATTGTTGCGCATCATTCCAGGTTTGCTAGTGGTTTTGCTAATTACATTATGTATAATCCCATTGCTGTACACGGTAAGCGAGCCATTGCTAACTAATACATCTTACTTTACTTATTTGCCTCGTAATATTTCTTTATACGGTTTTCAAGGTCCTATAGATGGCGTTTTTGAGAAACTTCCTTACCATTCTATTAATGGCTCGTTATGGACCATTCAATATGAGTTTTCATTGTATGTTGCGTTAATAATGCTCTATTTTATCAAACCTTTTAAAAATCTCCAGTTGTGGTGTACTATTTCCTTATTAGTTGTAATGATTGTCTTGTACCGCACAAATTTTTATAACGTTCACAACAGTCAGGTTTTCCAAATATTAGGAGTGCACGTACTTAATTTGGGTGGTTTTTTTGTGGCGGGAGCAGTACTTGCGCAATTTGAATTTAAAAAATGGAATCATCTAAGAATAGTTGCAATTACAGCCGCATTAATATTAATCGCGTTTTATTTAGGAATTTATAATGACGTGAAGCATGTGCTATTTCCGCTATGTATAATGAGTTTAGGGTTCATACCTATTAAATTCATGCAGCGATTTAGTAATTATGGAGACGGCTCTTATGGTATTTATATTTATGCTTTCCCGATACAGCAAATATTGATTTATAATTTCAACTTAGACCTTGTAGAGTTTATCATTTACTCGATAATTTTATCTATAATTATGGGTTATATTTCATGGCATCTTGTGGAGAAACGAGCACTGAGGTTGAAATAAATAAGCTATATTACCTATGGCCTTTATAAATTTGAAAAGTACTTTTTTCTATGTCTAACAGTATTACCATAGTCATTCCTAACCGCAATCGCGACCTTAGAACGGTGGAGCGCAGTTTAGCTTCTATAGTACCACAACTGGATAGTAATCATAGATTAGTGGTAGTAGATTATGGTAGTCATCTTTCCTATCAGAAAGAGCTGCAGAATTTGCTTCAAAAATTTACAACCATAGAATTAATTCTTTGTCCCACGCAAGGCCAGTTATGGAATAAATCACGATGTATTAATATCGTTTTGAAGACTTGTACTACCACGCACTTCATGGTGTCTGATATGGATATGATATGGCATCCACAATTTTTTGAAAATCAACTCGATTCTTTTTCTCTTAATGAATCCGTCTATTATACCGTAGGCGTCATGACCGAAGAAGAAAGCAAGCTGGATGAACCTTTTGAAAAACTAGCTATAAAATTTCAGACTAATGATGAGGCAACAGGAATAACAGTTTTTCCTACTGAACACTTGAAGTTTATCAACGGTTTTGATGAATTTTATCACGGTTGGGGGGGCAGTGAAGATACAGATGCTCATATGAGATTACGACATGCTGGTTATGGAGTACGCTTTCGCGAAAGCGAGATCCTATTCAAACACCAGTGGCATGCAAAAACGTATCGTAGTAAAAACAGTACAGCACCATTTCATTCTGGTCTGGAACAAATCAACCATTCCTATTTATCGCTAACGGAAGCAACTAAAAAAGTTAAAGCAAATCAAAATAGATCTTGGGGGGGAATAGCTTGTGATAGCAAACTCTATGAACAATTAGCACAGCCATCCATGAAAATTTCTAGACATGCCACCGCACCAGAGATAAAAGCTCTAATACATTATACAAATGATCTCCCTAATTCAGAAATACTTGAAGTGCGCATCACACCACATCCAGAATTTAATTCTCTCAAATCTGGAGTAAAAAATATCTTAGGTAAAAAGATTCCTGATTTCATGGTGCTAGATGAGGCAAACCGTTTTTATTAGAAGCTCTAATCATAAATTACCATAATTGTGCCTACAGCTATAATTATGATAGCTATAAATCTGAAATTTACTTCTCTATAAATTTGAATCGTTAATGCCAGGCGCTCATCATTATAAAAGAGAAGATTTAATCGCAAGTATATTTGTCCTTGCTTATAATCAAGAGAAATTCATTAGGCAAACTCTAGATTCATTACTCGCTCAAAAGACTAGTTTTACCTTTAAAATCGTAATTGGTGATGATGCCAGTACAGACCTTACGTCTAGTATATGTGAAGAGTATGCCCTTAAATTTCCTCAAGTCATAGATTATCATAGAAATGAGGAGAACTTAGGATTAATGGGGAATTTTGTTCAAACAGCATCCCGATTAGAAGGAAAATATATTGCTATTTGCGATGGTGATGATTACTGGATAAATGAGGAAAAATTAGAGAGACAAGTAAGCTTTTTAGAAGAGAATCTTCAGTATGCGGTAGTAGGAACTGGCGTTCAATTACTTTTAAATGATGGTCAAATAAGAGAGAAATCACCTGCTCACCTTCAAGAGTATTCATTAACTGAAATGATAGCCGATAATAAAATAGTAGCTCCTACGGCAGTCTTTAGAAATTATAAAACCATACAATCCTTACCGAGTTGGTTTAAAGATATGCCTTATGGTGACTGGCCACTATACTTAATGGCACTTCAAGAGTATCAAGCTAAGGCTTGTGTTCTCCCAGGTTTAACCTCAGTATATCGATTGCAAACTGGGGGGGAGAGTTTTAAAATGCGTCAGACCTTATCAAAGGTTTATAAAAATAATGCACTTATTTTAGAGCATCTACTTTCTGAAAAATTTATGAAATCTATTAGTAAAGAACTTAAAGATGGTTGGAAAGCTCAAAAGTTTAAACAAGTGCTCGCCCTACATAACGAAAATCATGCAAGCAAGGCATTTATTTATTTTTGTAAGCTCTCTTTTTTATACCCATCATTGCAGCGACTTAAACATTATCTATATGCTCTAAAGAAACGGACATAAGCTTAACCTATGAAAATCTTACTCGTTTCCATGAATTCTATTCACTTCCGCCGCTGGTCTGACCAGTTGCGAGATGCTGAACATGAGGTTTTTTGGTTTGATATTTTAGATCAAGGTTATTCACCATCTATGAACTGGATGACTCAAATCACCGGATGGAAAAAGGGATTTTTAAGAAAGAGAGGCCGCACATTTTTAAAAAATAAACTTCCTAAATTATATAATGCGCTAGTACATAAGTATGATAATTTAGTTGAAGACGCTTTTGCAAAAGCGTTACAAGAAATACAACCTGACCTGGTACACAGTTTTGCGTTATACGTATCCTGTACACCTATTTTAAATGTGATGAATTCACATCCAGATGTTTCATGGATATATTCATCATGGGGGGGCAGTGATTTGTTTTATTACAGAAATGAGCCTACCTATTAAAAGATATTCAAGCGGTGTTACCACGTGTTAACTATATGTTTGCAGACTGTAAAAGAGATCAGGAAATTGCTAATGAACTCGGTTTTAACGGAAAACATTTGGGAGTTTTTCCAGGTGGTGGCGGTTTTGATTTGTCATTATTTGAAAAATATAAAATTCTTTTTGAGAAACGTAACATCATCGCGATTAAAGGGAATCAAATCGATCCGGTAGAGCGATACCTGTTTTAAAAGCGCTGGAATCGTTGCATAAAGAATTACAAGACTATAAAATTGTTGTTTTTGGAGCTGAGAATCCAGAGGTTTTCCATTTTCAAAAAAGTAAAGATTTAGATATTCAAGTTTTAGGGTTGATGGAGTATGAAGATCTAATTCAATTACTGTGTACTAGTTCGATTTATATAGGTAACTCAAACAGTGACGGAATGCCTAATACACTGCTAGAAGCTATTTGTGCAGGTTCTTTTCTCCTACAGTCTAATCCAGGTGGTGCCACTGCAGAACTTATAGAAAATAATAAAAATGGATTACTCATAGAGAATTGTGAAGACGTATCTCATATTAAAGTTCAAATAAAAAATGCGATTACAAATAAGCAGCTGTTGCAAAATGCAGTTGATTTCAATACTTCAAAGGTCGTCCCACGATTAAGTCGTCAAGTTGTTCAAGATCAAGTTATAAAAGCATATAATTCTCTAGGAAATGAGATCAACCGTTTTAATTAGAAATTATCATCTTTCTATATGAAAAAATTTACTTCATACTTGCTGGTTTCAGTACTGCTAGTTTTTAGCATTGCCTTAGTGTTAGATATCATCTTTTCTAAAACTTCGCAACTTATAGAATCAGATCTAAGCGATGAGCAAAGTGTGTGGAATGATATTTATAAATCTAAAATAGAAACAGATGTTGCTATTTATGGGTCATCTAGAGCTTGGGTACATGTAGACCCTACAGTTATAGATAGTATTTTACATGTTTCGAGTTATAATTTAGGTATAGATGGATATTCATTCCATATGCAACATTACCGTCATCAAGAATATTTAAAATACAATAAGAAACCTAAACAAATTATTTTAATTGTAGACTGGATGAGTTTTAAATTAGAAAAAGAAGGTTTATATAATTCAAATCAGTTTAGACCTTATATGCTATGGAATCGTAATAGCATTGAATATTTAGGTGATAATGAAGCAACTAGTCTGTTGGATTTTTATATTCCATTTTATAGATATGCTGGCAGAATTAATCCCTTTAGAAGTTTCATTGAAGAAAATAGTCCGATAATAGAAAGAGAGAAAGGCTTTAAAAGTTTCAGTAAAGAATGGAAATCTCAATACGTAAAACCATTCCATCAAAAATTTGATATTGAAACTTTAAATCTGTTTGAAGAATTTCTAATTGACATGAAGTCAGAGAACATAAACGTTACCTTAGTTGTCGCACCGTTTTATATAGTAGGTCAGGACATAGTTCTCAATAAAGATGAAAATATGAGCATCATCAGTAAAATTGCTGATGAGCAATCTGTACTATTGATAGACTATTCAAAGTCTTATATAAGTTACCAAAAAGAATATTTCTATAATAACTCTCATTTAAATGCGAAAGGAGCTCGCATATTTAGTTTAAAACTCGCAAATGATTTAAAATCGTCCAAAACACCGACTCTCAAAGATTAATCGTTAATATTTTTAACAAGTTATCCACTCGATTCCTTAAATTTGCTCACAACCCTATATCTATGAAATCCATAGGATTTATACCATTACGAGCAGGCTCAAAAGGCATACCAGGTAAAAACAAAAAGAAGCTTTTAGGAAGACCTCTTTTTTGTTGGGCGCTAGGTGAAGCCATTGCTTCAGATCTCGACGAAGTCTATGTTTATACAGATGATCAAGACATTCTATCTTTTATAGAAAAAGAGTACCATTGGACTACTAAGGTAAAAGCGATAAAACGCAGCGATGCCAGCGCTACAGATACCGCAAGTACAGAACTAGCAATGATGGAATTTGTAAACAGCATTGATTCTGCATTTGATTTGTTCTGTTTACTTCAAGCGACTTCACCTTTTACCACTGCTGTTGATATCAACAACTGTCTAGATGCCGTTGTAAATGGTAAGAATTATGACAGTGCCTTAACCGTCGTAAATTCACATCGATTCACCTGGCATGCAGACGGTACTCCTAAAAACTATGATATTTTCAATAGACCTCGTAGACAGGATTTTGAAGGACTATTAATTGAAAACGGTGCTTGTTATGTGACTACTGATTCCGCTTTACGCGAAAGCAAGAATAGAATAAGCGGTAATATAGCAACAGTTCTTATGCCCGAGGATAGTCTTACTGAGATCGATTCCTTAACAGACTGGAAAATAGTTGAAGAATTATTAGCAGCTCGTTTAAAATCAAAGAAACAAAGTAATCGCATCACTCATTTAATTCTGGATGTAGATGGTGTCTTTACAGATGGTTGTATTTATTACGGTGCAGATGGTGAGTTGATGAAGAAATTTGACATGCGTGACGGAATGGGCTTAGAAATTCTACGTCAGTATGGAGTAGAAGTAATGGTGATGACTTCTGAGGATTCTCAGATAGTCGCAAGCCGAATGAAGAAATTAAAAATTAAAGACCTTTATCTAGGTGTAAAAGATAAATACAGTTTGCTCTCTAGGATAGTAACTGACAGGAACTTATCATTCTCCAACATTGCCTACATCGGTGATGATGTGAATGATATGGCAAACATTTGTGCCGCTGGCTGGTCATTTACTCCAGCAAATGCAACACAACCTATAAAAAATCATGCAGATGTGATTCTGCAAAACAATAGCGCCGAAGGAGCCATCCGTGAGGCGACAGAATTTATCATAAAATATAACAACCGATATGAGTCATTATAAAGCACCATATACCATTGCAGAGATAGGTGGAAACCATAAAGGCGATATGGAAATCGCAAAAGAGTTGATCAAAGTAGCTGCTATTTTTTGTAAAGTAGATGCGGTAAAGTTTCAAAAACGTCATAACGTAGAGTTGTTAACTAAAGAACAATACGAGGCACCGCATCCTAATCCAGTAAACTCATATGGAGATACTTATGGAGCGCATAGAGAATTTTTAGAATTTGATGTCAACCAGCATGCAG
This sequence comes from Nonlabens ulvanivorans, assembly GCF_000755285.1. GTDB lineage: Bacteria > Bacteroidota > Bacteroidia > Flavobacteriales > Flavobacteriaceae > Nonlabens > Nonlabens ulvanivorans_A. The sequence goes on from NZ_BBMK01000002.1 coordinate 99,478, forward strand.
AATTGAAAGCCTATTGTGAAGAGGTAGGAATTACTTATTCTACAAGTGTATGGGATGTTACCAGTGCCAAAGAAATAGCAGGTCTAAACCCTGAATTTATTAAAATCCCTAGTGCATGTAACAATCACTATGAAATGCTAGGCTGGTTGTGTGAAAATTATAAAGGAGAAATACATTGTTCTACAGGAATGACTACTAAGGATGAGGTGGAAGAACTCGTAGAGTTTTTTGAAAAGCATCACCGTGCAAAAGATTTAGTGCTCTACAACTGTACATCAGGATATCCAGTACCATTTCCAGATGTTTGTTTATTGGATATAACAACGATGATTCAAAAATATGGTGAGCGAGTAAAAACAATAGGATTCTCTGGACACCATTTAGGTATCGCTGTAGATGTTGCTGCCTACACACTAGGAGCAAATGTTGTAGAACGTCACTACACACTTGATAGAACGTGGAAAGGAACAGATCACAGTGCATCTTTAGAACCAGCTGGAATGAGAAAACTAGCTCGTGATTTAAAAGCTGTTTACCAAGCATTAGACTATAAAGCGACAGACATTTTACCTATTGAGCAAGTGCAACGTGATAAGTTGAAATTCCGTAAAGTCTAAATCGAACTCGAATTTAAATTCGAACTTGAAAAAATACAACCGCACTGTGTCAATTTCTAATTCTAAAAAGTCAAAAGTATTTATTCTCTTTCCTGATGGAGTAGGATTGCGCAATTTTGCATTTACTCAATTTAAAGAAATAGGTGAGCAGCAAGGCTTTGATATTACGTACTGGAACAATACTATTTTCTCACTTAAAGAAGAATTAGGTTATCCAGAATTAAAGATAGAAAGTACCAGGATACATCCTAAAACACCTGTGATCAATCATGCTCGTAAAAGAGTCGAGTTATCACTTTCGCGAAAGCGGACTAAGGACAATGTCTATCCTACTTATAGATTTCCACTGCGATGGAATAGTATTAAGAATATAGCTAAAAGTTCATTTGTTAAGTTTCATGAAACCTTTAGCGCTACACCAAAAGGCTGGCAACGCTTAATGGATGACATGAATGCTGCAGAGCGTTCAACAGCGCGTTATCGTGAGGTTAAAACACAACTGGAAGAACACCGACCAGATCTGGTTTTTTGTACTACACAACGAGCCACTCAGGCTATTGCACCTATTCTTGCTGCAAAAGATCTTGGGATTAAAACAGCTTGTTGGATTTATAGCTGGGATAATCTTCCTAAAGGAATGACGACAGTTGAGACGGATTATTATTTTGTCTGGTCAGATTTGATGAAAGAACAGTTGCTAGAATATTATCCAAAGACTAGACAAGAACAAATATTTGTTACAGGAACACCACAATTTGAGCCTCATTATGATGCTTCTATATTGCTTCGCGAAAGCGTTTTTGTGAAGATCATGGTTTAAATGAAAATACTAAGTACATATGTTTTTCTGGAGATGACGAAACGACTTCACCGCTGGATCAATATTATTTAAAAGATACCGCGATTGCAGTCCGTAGATTGCGGGATGAAGGACGCGACGTGGCAATTATCTATCGCAAAGTACCTATTGATTTTTCAGGCCGTTATGATGCGATCTTAGAAGAATATAAAGACGTGATTACAGCTATAGATCCATTATGGAAGCCTATGGGGGGGAATCAATGGAATCAAGTGATGCCAACTAAAGAGGATTTTACATTATTAGTGAATACATGTTACCATTGTGAGCTAGTAGTTAATATATGTTCTAGTATGGTATTTGATTTTATTGCGCATGATAAGCCTACTATCTATCCTAATTATGAGCAACCACAACTCAAAAAAGGAATACGTGATATAGGGCAAAATTATAAATATGTCCATTTCCGTTCGATGCCGGATTATGATACAACAGTCACTTGGGCGATGAATAAGAGAGAAATTTATGATGGAATTAAAGGATTGCTGGATGGTGATTTAGATCCAGTACCTATGACTAAAAAGTGGTATGGAATAGTTAATGAACCTGAATCTCCAGAAAAAGCGAGTGAGCGTATTTGGGATGGGATAAATGAAATAGCGTAATATGCTTTTTAACTCCATAGAATTTCTTGTTTTTCTGCCAGTGTGTTTTATAATTTACTGGTTTGTTTTAAAGAATTTTTTAAAGGCTCAGAATGCATTTATTCTAATTGCTAGCTACTTTTTTTATGGCTGGTGGGATTATCGATTTCTAGCTTTGATTGCTTTTAGTACGGTTGTAGATTACTTTATCGGACTAACCATTGATGAGTCGAACTCAAAGTCAAGAAAAAAGGCATTGCTCGTCATTTCTTTAGTAGTGAATCTTGGGCTATTAGGTTTTTTTAAATATTATAACTTCTTTGTAGACTCATGGGTAGATGCTTTTGAATCCTTAGGTGTAGAAATGCACCGTACTACCTTGAGTATAATATTGCCAGTAGGAATATCATTCTATACTTTTCAAACACTCAGTTACACCATAGATGTTTATAGAGAAAAACTCAAGCCCTCGAGAAATTTCATCAATTTTGCAGCTTATGTTGCTTTTTTTCCACAATTAGTTGCTGGACCTATTGAACGAGCTACGAATTTATTACCTCAATTTTCTAAAAAACGGGTTTTTAATGAAGAGCAAGGAATCTCTGGAATTAACTTAATTCTTTGGGGGGGACTTTTTCAAAAAGTTGTGATTGCAGATAGTTGTGCGCCTTATGTAAATAGCATCTTTGATAATTATGAAAGCATGAACAGTTTAAGTCTTATTTTAGGAGCTGTTTACTTTGCTTTTCAGATTTATTGTGATTTCGCAGGTTACTCAAACATAGCTATAGGGACTGCTAGATTATTGGGATTTGATTTGATGCGTAACTTTAATTATCCATATTTTTCTAGAGACATGGCAGAGTTCTGGCGACGCTGGCATATCTCATTATCTACTTGGTTTAGGGATTATGTTTACATACCGTTAGGTGGTTCTAGAGGATCCAAATGGATGCAACTGCGCAATGTATTCATCATATTTATGGTGAGTGGCCTATGGCATGGTGCTAACTGGACTTTTCTTTTTTGGGGGGGATTCTTACACGCACTATTCTTTGTTCCAATACTTTTATTAAATAAAAATCGTAGTAATTTAGATCAAGTGGCTCAAGAAAGGTTATTACCATCACTTAAAGAGCTGTTACAAATAACAGTTACTTTCTTACTAGCTTGTGTAGCTTGGGTCTTTTTCCGTGCTCATAGTATTACTGAAGCTTTCAAGTATCTCAATAAGATAGTAGCCGATTTTAATTTTAAAATTGAGTATTTAAATATAGAACGCTACAGCGTGGAAATGTTATTGATTTTATTGATATTTATATTAATAGAATGGTTTCATAGAAATCAAGAACATCCTTTTACGGGTAGGTGGAAGTGGTTTAAAATCGCAGGAACACTGATTATGTTACTTACTCTAGGTGTTTATTCAAAGCATCAAGATTTTATATATTTTCAATTCTAATGAGCCGTTTTTCTAAATATATCTTATGGATGTTGTTGATTCTAGGAATTATCGTCTTAGCTGCAGATCAAATTTATGATTATATATTCCTCAACACTAGCCCAAGAGATAAAGTGCAACTGGCTATAAAGCAAAAACAAGGTCACGTAGATTACTTATTTCTTGGTAATTCAAGAGTTGAAAATTATATAGATTGCTCCATCATTGAAAAAACGACAGGTAAAACTTGTGAGAATTTTGGGATGAGTGGTACCTCGTATCAGGATTCCTATGTGTTACTTAATTTGCTAAAAGAAAACGGACTGACCTATAGTCATCTATTTATTCAACTTGATGCAACGGTGAAAAATGAAACAATGACTAGAAGCTTTAAGGCCTCATTAGTTCCATTTATAGATTCAAATATTCAAGTAAAAGATGTAAAATTAAAACTATCATGGTCCGAAAAGAATATTCCATTCTATAAATATGCCAAGTATGATTATTTATATGGTATGAGAGCATGTTTTGCGCAACTGTATAAAAATAAGAGTGACGATGTGAACCTAGGTTCATTCCGCAATATGAAATAGGAGATAATTATGCTAGTCAAATTGTGCTGTCTGGATTGAAAAACAAATATGTGAAATACCTAAAAGAAAATGCAATCCAAGATCAGGCAAGTATACATTTTTATACATCACCTTATTGTGCTAAAATGAAGAATACAATTGCCTTCAATAAATTTAAGGAAGACTATAAAGATTATATCAATTACGCCTCTTTTTATAAGAATGAAGATTACTTTGCAAATTGTACACATATGAATTTTCAGGGTGCACAAATTTTTACTAGACAACTCATTAAAGATTTTAACTTATAATGCATATTGCTTTTCTCACACCAGAATATCCTGATGCTACAACTGGAAAAAGTGGCGGATTAGGGACGAGCATAAGTAATATAGCTCAAGCTCTTTTTAATAAAGGCATTACCGTAAGTGTGATTATTCCTTATCAAGATAAATCTGAAGTAATCAACCGTGATGGTATTCAAATTTTTAAAATAGCTCAAAAAAAATATCCTATTGCCAACTGGTATTTCTATAAGAAAGCTGTTGCTGAAATCATTAATCAATTTATAGCTGCTTATAAAATTGACATTATAGAGGCGCCAGATTGGACTGGGATTTCTGCTTTTATGAATTTAAATTGTCCTATTACAGTGAGGTTGAATGGAAGTGATGCCTACTTTTGTCATATTGATAATAGACCACAAAAAAAGAAAAATTTTTATCTTGAAAAATTAAATCTTCAGAATGCTACTGGTTTGTTATCTGCAAGCTCATATACCGCTCAAATAACTAAAAAAGTTTTTAATATGAATAGAGAGTTCACTACTATTCATAATGCTATAGATGCTCAATCATTTTTACCACAAGGACAAGAGTTAGAAAATCAGATTTTATATTTTGGAACGATCATAAGAAAAAAAGGAGTTCTAGATCTTGCAGTAGCTTTTAATAAACTAATTGAATTACGACCAGAATCGCAATTAATATTTTTAGGAAAAGACACTACAGATTATAAAACACAAAGCTCTACGGTAGTACTTGTAACATCTATGCTTACCGAAAAAGCTAGCAAACAAACTACATTTATAGAGGAAGTGCCATATCATGAGGTAAAAGAATATTTATCTAAAGCGACTGTTATATGCTTACCCAGCTATGCCGAAGCTTATCCTATGACTTGGTTAGAAGCTATGAGTATGGAAAAAGCACTAGTAACCTCTGATATAGGTTGGGCTCAAGAAATGATGGTTCATGGAGAGACTGGTTTTATGGTGCATCCTTCTAAACATGCAGATATGACTGTATATCTCAAGAGAATGTTAGATGACAAAGTGTTAAGAACTCAAATGGGGAAAAATGCTAGAAAAAGAGTAAAAGAGCATTTTTCTACAGATGTCATTGTAGAACAAAATATCTTTTATTATAAAGAATTGCTGGGATTATGATACACATCTTACATAATGGTAAGCAACTTGTAAAAGTCACTCATCTTGCACAGAAATTAAGGTGCCTGTTGTTAACAATATCATAGAACAGTTCATTAAAATCGCAAAAACGTTTCCAGACGAAAACCTCATCTGGATAAAAGAAGATATCGCTCATCAGATAGACCTAGATGATTTAACTGCAAATTTCAAAGGTTCTCATTATATGTTGAGTCTAGGTAATATTGAGCATCATTTTCTCAATCCAGCCATAGGATATGTTACTGATGGGCCATTTCTAGCAGTTTCTCAAACAAATATTTATCCATCGTGGTTAATGCAAGAAGCTGCAGGAGTGATTGCTGCCAGTATCATCAATCAATTTAATGCAGCAAGTTATAAGAATAAAAGTCTAGAATACTTTCTAACTTCCGTGGCGAGAATAGGGCAGCCACAAGGATTATTTTGTTATCATATTCCAGCTGCATTCAAAAAAAGTTCTAATAAAAGGAATAGGATTACATCTATTTTTCAATTTGTAGGGCAGCATTATAAAAAGATATGGGTATTTATTTTGTTCATTTTAATGAATAGGTATGAGAAGATTTTTCCTTTTTTTACTTTCGCGAAAGCGTTGTTTTCTCCAGCCATATCCAACCAACTATCATTCAAAACATTAAATGAAGTTGAGGAAACCGTGATTCAAGATTATGATGTGATCATTCCAACAATGGGAAGAGAAGTCTATTTAAAAGATGTGCTTAAAGATCTTTCTGCTCAGACATTATTACCTAAAAAGGTCATCATCATAGAGCAAAATCCAGATTTGAAATTGAGTTCTGAGCTAGACTATTTAGAAAATGAAAACTGGCCTTTTGAAATTATACATTCATTCATTCATCAAACAGGCGCTTGTAATGCTAGAAACCTTGCTATCAGTAAAACTACTGCATCATGGATTCTTTTGTTTGATGATGATAATCGGTTTGATAGCGATTTATTAGAATCTATGTTTCACGCCATTCAATTAACCGGTACTAAGGTTTTAAATGTGGCTTACCTTCAAAAAGGGGGGAAAAAGAATTACAAAAGACATTTAAACAATGGGAGTTTTTCGGTTCTGGTTGTTCTATAGCACATAGAGATGTTATCGAAAAATGTAAGTTTGATATGGCACTAGAACATGGCTATGGGGAAGATGTAGATTATGGAATGCAAATACGTAAAGAAGGCTACGACATTATTTATGCTCCTCAAATTCAAATATTACACTTAAAAGCACCGGTAGGTGGATTTAGAAAGCCACATAGTTTTCCTTGGAAAGAGGATGAGGTTCAGCCAAAACCATCTCCTCAAATCATGTATTTCCGTAAGAACAATTATACACATCAGCAATTGCTAGGCTATAAGATGATTCAACTTATAAAAAGCTTTGGTGAATTAGGTACTAAGAATCCGTTTAGGCATTATAAAAAGTATCAAGCAGCTTGGAGTCAAAGTGAAAAATGGGCAGACCAATTATGATTAAAATTTACACATTTCAGGAATTACTCATTCCAGAGAATAGGAAAGCCATTTTTCCACTGCTCTTTGATTTGTGTTACTTTGAGCATACACATCATTCAGTAAAAGAACATTATCAATTAGTAAATCAACCGATTAATGCAGATGTTTTTATTTTTCCCATCAACTACTTCTCAATAAAACAAAAAGACTACCAAATGCATTATAAGTCTTTATATGAGCTGGCTGTGTCACTTGGTAAAAAAATAATGGTGTATACTGGTGGTGATTATGGGAAGACTTTTCAGGATAATAATATCATCACTTGGCGTAATGCAGGTTTTAAATCTAGCAATCATCATCAAACGACTATCATTCCGTCGTTAATAAATGATCCATTAGAACGGGAAAATCTGAATTTTAAAATTCATTCATATCAGCAACGTCCACTAATATCATTTACAGGATTTGCTGTAAGTAATAGGAAAGAAAAGTTGCGCATAGTTTTATCTACTATACAAAACAATTTAAAAAGAACTATAGACGTTGATGGGAGTGATAAACAATCATTTTATAACGCTGCCGAATCTAGGTTTACATATTTAAAAGAGCTAGAAATCCACCCACAAATTGATACAGATTTTATCTATAGAAATAAATATCGTGCTGGTGCAGTCACCAATGAACAAAGGGAAACATCTACCCAAGAGTTTTTTGAAAACTTAAATAACTCACCTTATACATTTTGCTTGCGCGGTGCTGGTAATTTTTCAGTGCGATTTTATGAGTCATTAGCTTGTGGTCGTATTCCAGTTTTAGTGGATACAGATGTGCAATTACCATTAGAAGATCAAATAGACTGGGATCAACATATCTGTCGTATGTTGCCCAATGAAAATCTTGCCGAAAAACTAATTGCCTTTCACAAAGCCCAAACACCTGGCAGTTTTCGAGACTTACAAAAATCAAATCGCGCGCTCTATGAAAATTACTTAGTTAGACATGCGTTTTTTTGTAAGTTGCATGATTCCTTAAAAGCACTTTTATAAATTGAATCTTTCTCTCATCATATGCACCTACATGCGTCCAGAGCCACTGTCAAGGTTACTGGAAAGTGTGATGTCGCAAACTCAAGTACCTGATGAGGTTTTAATCATTGATGGTTCTACTAATGATGATACAGGATCTCGCTTTCGCGAAAGCGGAAACAACATCATAAAGTATCATAAAGTACCAACAGAGCATCGAGGTCTTACTAAACAACGTAATTATGGAATTGAAAGAGTACAGGATGATATAGAAATCGTAGCATTTTTAGATGATGATACAATTCTCCAGCCAGATTATTTTGAGAACCTTTTAAAAACCTATTCTGATTTCCCTAACGCTGTAGGTGTTGGTGGTTATATAACAAACGAAGTTTCTTGGGAAAAATCATCGCAAGAAAATCCAGCAGATTTAAATCATTTCTATTACGATGGTTATAGGAGAACTGAGAGCAGTCGTTACAAACTGAGAAGGAAATTAGGACTGGCACAAACTACACAACCAGCTATTTATCCTGAATTTGGTCATGGCAGATCTATTAGTTTCTTGCCACCATCAGGAAAAATTTATAAGGTAGAACAGTTAATGGGTGGAGTTTCTAGTTTTCCATTGACAATTTTAAAAGAAAATAAGTTTTCAGAATATTTTGAAGGTTATGGTCTCTATGAAGATGCAGATTTTACCTTAAGATTATCTCACATAGGAGATTTATATGTTAATACAGCCGCAAAACTAGAACACCATCACGACGCCGCTGGAAGACCTAATAAATATAACTACGGTAAAATGGTCGTACGCAATGGCTGGTATGTATGGCGAGTAAAACATCGTAAACCATCTTTCAAAAACAAAATCAAATGGTATCAAATCACCATTTTACTTACTGCTATAAGATTTCTCAATATCTTTACTACTAGTGAACGCAAAGAAGCATTTACTGAAGCGATGGGTAGAACCGTTGGGATCTTAAGTTTGCTTTTCAATAAACCTAAGTAATGAAGTTTTCAAAAGACATTAAACGGTATACAGATTATAGCGGTAAACCTGCCTTATTAATGTTGTTAACTCAGCAAGGATTATGGGCCTTATTACAATACCGTTTTTTCAATTGGATTTATACTTCTAGTTTACCTAAAATATTAAAATGGCCATTATTAGGCATAGGAGTCCTCAAATTGAAAGGTATTGAAGTTTTGACAGGAATTACCATTCCATATAGCGCAACCATAGGAGAAGGATTTTACATAGGCCATCATTCAGGTATCATTATTAATGCAAATGCTGTAATCGGTAAAAACTGTAATATTTCTCAAGGAGTAACGATAGGCGTTAGTGGCCGTGGTAATCATCGTGGTGTGCCTATTATAGGTAATCATGTATATATAGGAGCAAATGCCACTATTGCAGGTAAAGTCATTGTAGGCGATAAAGCGGTTATAGGAGCAAATAGTCTTGTTGTTAAAGATGTAGCAGCCAGCACAACCGTAGTAGGTGTTCCAGCTATTAAAGTGAGTGATAACGACTCAGCCGACTATATTTCATGAAGCTGCTCGTAATTTCAGACGCACCCATTTTAAGCCATTCTGGTAAAAAAGAGCTTATGCACCTTATGTAGGAGAAATGGATCTCTGGATGCAACACGCTAGTGATGTTTCTTTTGTATGTCCAACTCGATATGATCGTAAACTGTTGACTCAGTCTTTTAAAAGACAGGATTTTAAAGTTGTATCGCTCCGTAGAATTGAGTTTCATAACATCTTATCAACGCTTATATCATTAATTACTATTCCTTATCAGGCTATCGTTTTATGGAAAGCAATGCGCAAGGCAGACCATATTCATTTGAGGTGTCCAGGTAATTTAGCACTACTGGCAAGTCTCGTTCAAATCACGCTTCCGCGAAAGCGTAAAACCGTTAAATATGCTGGTAATTTTAGCCCTAGTTCATCGCAACCACTTTCTTATAAATGGCAAAAGAGAATCTTATCGAATACTTCAGTAACTAAAAATATAGATGTGTTAGTTTATGGAGAATGGCCAGGTCAGTCTAAAAATATTAAATCTTTTTTTACAGCTACCTATTCACAGGATGATTGTGCCATGTTTAAAAAGAAATATAAAGAACCGAACCAATTCATCTTTGTAGGAACCCTTTCATCAAATAAGAATCCGCAATTGCTGGTGGAACTCGTAAAGCATTTGAATATTCAAGGAATACCATCTCAAGCACATTTCTATGGCGATGGTGATATGATGGAAGATTTAAAGATTAAAAGTTCAGATTTTAAGGTAGGAGAATCAATTGTCAGTTTGAGCGAGAATCGAGAACAAATGGTAAAAGATGATGTATTTTATTTTTACGGTAATCAACCTAAGGAAGTCGTTCAAGATGGTTATAGAAAAGCACATTTTTCATTCCTCGCATCACAAAGTGAAGGCTGGCCTAAAGCCGTTGCTGAGTCTATGTGGTATGGGTGTATTCCTATAGTGACACCAGTAAGTTGTGTGCCGTGGATGCTAGGTATAAGTAATAATAAAAATTTAGGCTCTAGAGGTATTATTTTTACAGATATAGACCACACCATTGCAATTATAAAACAACTTTTAACTCAACAAGAAGACATCAATTTATTATCTCAAAACGCACAAAAGTGGTCACAAGAATATACTCTTGAGAAATTTGAAAGCGAAATAGTTAAATTGCTTCAAACATGAGAATACTTCAAATTATAGATAGCTTAGATGCTGGTGGAGCTGAGCGTATGGCTGTGCAAATTGCAAATGAATTGCAGATCGCAGGACATGAATCGCACTTATGTGCAACAAGAAGAGAAGGATTACTTAAAAAAACTATCAATAATGAGGTAGGTTATCTATTTATAGAAAAAAAGGGTAAGCTGGGTATTAAGGCGATGACCAAGTTGAAGACCTATATTGTTAAAAATAACATTGATACAATTCATGCGCATAGCACATCATTTTTTACAGCAACAATTATAAAATGGTGGTTGCCATCTGTTAAGTTGGTTTGGCATGACCATTATGGTAATGCTGAAGATCTTGAAAATCGTAAATTTGGTATTTTAAGAAAATGCTCCATTTTTTTTAATGGAATTATAAGTGTCAATGATGATTTAAGACTATGGGCTATTAAAAGTTTGAAGGCCGTTCCTACTATTTATTTGATGAATTTTGTTTCACATCCACAACAAACATCATTACAATCTCCATTGCCAGGTATTCAAGGTAAAAGATTGGTTCATTTAGCAAATTTAAGATCTCAAAAAGATCACCTTACACTTATAAAAGCTTTTAAAAATATCGTGAAATTGGATCAAAAATGGTCATTACTATTAGTAGGGATGAATTTTAATGATGCTTATTTTGATCAAGTTAAAGAAGAAATAACAGCTCAACGTTTAGAGGAACATGTTCATGTTCTAGGCTCTAGAAATGATACTTCAGCAATACTAAACGAAGTTGATATAGCAGTTCTCTCTTCAATATCTGAAGGATTACCGGTCGCACTACTAGAATATGGACTTGCAGGATTACCAGTGGTGGTTACAGATGTAGGTGCATGTAAAGAAGTGGTATTGAGTTATGGTAAAGTCGTGCCGTCTCGAGATAGCCTTGCTTTTTCTCAAGCTATTAAAGAATTAATACAATATCCGGAAGAAGCAAAAGCAATGGCTCACTCGTTTCAGGAGCATGTAATGATTACCTTTGGAGCTGCTTCTTACATCAAGAAGTTAGAGACTTTTTATAGTTCCCTGTAATGATTCAATTTGAGAAATTACCATATCCGCTGTTGATTGCTGGTCATATCATTTTGACCATTTTCATGATAGCAGCCCCCCTTTTTTAATTCCATTGTTTTTTTATGCGACAATAATCTACTTTGGACTTAGGGTTTTATTGCAAAAGGATTCAGGTCAAGAAGCGCTTTTAGGATGTGCTTATTTGGTGACCTTAGAGGTTTTCTTAAGGATGAATAATGCCTTGTTCTTTTATGAATTTATGAAATACTTAGTCATTGTTTTTATGATTTTGGGGGGGATCATCATGAGAGGTTTTTCTTTAAAATCCATCCCTTATGTTTTTTATCTCTTATTATTAATACCTAGTATAATTGTCGCCGCTGGAAATATTCCGTTAGGAGAAAGTTTACGTAAAGCTGTTGCGTTCAATTTAAGTGGTCCAGTTACTTTAGGGATAACTGCGATTTACTGTTATCAAAGGTCAATTACAAATACTAGATTAGATCAAATATTAAAACTGTGTGTGGGACCTGTAGTGATGATAACTACTTATTTATTCTTAGTAACACCAGACATTAGAGATGTGGTCACAAATACGGCGTCAAACTTTGCAACATCTGGTGGATATGGTCCTAATCAAGTAGCAACCGTTTTGGGGATAGGTATGTTTATAACCTTTGTACGGTTTTTACGTATTAAGAATTTAATGATTAATGTCTTAGATATCGTTCTATTTCTCGCAATGACTTATCGTGCATGGGTCACATTTTCAAGAGGTGGCGTTTATACCTCTTTCTTAATGATAATTGCTGTCATCGGAACTTTATTTCTTTTAAAACGTAGTGAATTCAGAGTTTCTTTTATTCCAAAACTTGCAGTTATAGCGTTAGGTTTAATTATGGCTTGGGGCTTTACCTCACTGGTTACAAATGGTTTGATTGATAAGCGCTATGCAAATGAAGATGCTGCCGGCCGTGCTAAAGATGACTTATCTACTGGTAGAGCAGAGTTAATAACTATAGAGCTTGAGGCTTTTTTTGAAAATCCTATCGCCGGTATCGGCGCTGGACAAGTGAAATATTACAGAGCAAAAAAAGATGGTATCCTAGCCGCATCTCATAATGAGACCAGTAGATTGCTTTCTGAACATGGTGCAATTGGGATTTTTTCTTTATTAGTTTTAATATTCACTCCATTATTTTTCCGCCTTTTTCATAAAGGCAATATATATTTCTATGCTTTTTTAATTTTTTGGATAGCAACTATTAATCATAGTGCGATGCGCATTGCAGCACCAGCCTTTTTCTACGGTATGGCTTTATTATACGTTAGGCCTGTGAAAATTAAAAAGAAAATATCAACTGTAAATAATACAGATAATGCCCTTATCGCCTAATGAAAAACATTCTGTATATAGGTAATAAATTAGCAGGTAAAGGACGCACCGCCACAACGATAGATATACTTGGGCCTTTGCTTCAAAAGGAAGGTTTTAAATTACGTTATGCATCTTCCGTAAAAAATACCAATGCCAGGTTATTACATATGATGCGACTTACTTTTTTATGTAGAAACTGGGCTCATTTTGTTCTAATCGATACTTATAGTACGCGTAATTTTTGGTATGCGATAACAATAGCACGTTTATGTAAATCTTTGAAAATCAATTATGTTCCTATACTACATGGTGGAAATTTACCAGATCGATTGAATAAAAATCCTAAAGTCATCCTAGCTTTTATAAATAATGCATACACTGTGGTAAGCCCTAGTGATTATTTGATAAATGCTTTCGCGAAAGCGGATTTCAAACAACTCGTTAAAATACCCAATCATATAGATTTAAAAAAATATCCTTTTAAGTGGCGATCTGAGATGCAACCGAGATTATTATGGGTAAGATCATTTGCAGATATTTATAATCCTGAAATGGCTCTAGAAGTACTCGAGTTAATTTCAGAAAAATATCCAAATGCAAAACTATGTATGGTTGGGCCCGATAAGGATGGATCAATGAAGAAATGTATCTCTATTGCTGCTCAAAAGAATTTGGCCGTCGAATTTACTGGGTTACTCGACAAGGAAGATTGGATTACATTGAGTAAAGGCTATGATATTTTTATAAACACTTCTAATTTTGATAACCTTCCAGTAAGCGTTATTGAGGCTATGGCATTGGGATTACCGGTAGTTTCTACAGATGTAGGCGGTATTCCATATTTAATTGAACAAGGTGATAATGGATTTTTAACTCAACCTTTTCAAACAGTAGAAATGGCAAACCATATTGAGTATTTGTTAGAGCATAGTGAGCATCGTGCCATTATCTCTCAAAATGCGAGAGCAACTGCTGAAAATTTTGACTGGGATAAAGTTAAAGGATTATGGCTTCAATTATTAGAAGGGTAATCTTATCTTTAGAGCCCCCCCAAATTGAACGATGTCCCAACCAGGTTCTATACATTTTGAAATTTCTGAACGTAAGGTTTTATTGCGTATCATAGATGTAGCAGTCGTCTTAGGCGCACTTCATCTAGTAGGTACCGTATTTAATTTTGATTATTTTAAAATCAATGAAGAACATTGGTCATGGATTATATTGTTAGGTGCATATTTATTGTTTTTTGCGACTGTTTTTGAATTGTATCATTTACAACGCGCTAGTCGAATTACCTCTACTTTAAGAGGTGTGGTTTTTACAAGTTCAATTACCTCGTTAGTTTACCTGTTAACACCTTTCTTAACACCATCTTTACCAGAGAATAGATTACAGATTTTATATTTTTATCTAGCCATTACTTTATCACTTTTAATTTGGCGAGCCTTTACATAAAACTTTTTTCTAGTTCTAGATTTTATAAAAATATACTGATTATTGCTGATGCCACCGATGCTGCTCAAGTTGCAGACACATTACAAGAAGCTGATCCTAATTATAAAATAGCAGGTTATATCAACACAGATAGAGATCTTGAGATAGGCCATGATGATCGTATAAGTATATTAACGATACAGGAAGCAAAAAATAGATTAGAAGGTCAAGAGGTGAGTGAGATTGTTATAGCTTCATCACATGTTGAAGGGATCACACCAGAGCTATACGAGTGGCTTATTGAGTTAGTAGAAAACGGTTTTTCGGTAAGAGAATATACTCAAATTTATGAGGAGATTACGGATCGTGTACCGGTTCAATATGTAGGTAAAGATTTTTACAAATATTTTCCATTTGCACGTAGCAATCAAAACAAACTTTATATGGTATACCATAGATTGTTTGACATCCTTTGTTCCATATTAGGTTTGATTTTGGGATTAGTGTTATTGCCTTTGATTTTTATAGGTAATATCATGGGCAATAGAGGTCCGTTGTTCTATAAACAAGAGCGTGTAGGGAAAAATCGTAAGTCTTTTCAGATTTACAAATTTAGAACTATGGTTAAAAATGCTGAAGTTGATGGAGCTCAATTTGCTACTAAAAATGACAGTAGAATTACTGCTTTTGGAAAGTTTTTAAGAAAGTCTCGTCTTGATGAATTTCCCCCCCAGTTTTATAATATTTTAAAAGGCGAAATGAGCATTATTGGACCAAGACCGGAGAGACCTGTATTTGTCAAACAACTTTCTGAGAAGATACCATTCTATGAAACCAGACATGTCGTAAAACCTGGACTAACCGGTTGGGCACAGGTTAAAACTAAATATGGAGAGTCAGAGTTAGACAGTCTAAGAAAGTTACAATATGATTTATATTATATAAAACATCGTAGTCTATTTCTGGATCTAAGAATCATCGTTAAAACACTGAGTACCATTATTTTTTTTAAAGGACAGTAACGAACTGTAAATCTTAGTTCAGGTTTCATTAATGTAATAGTTATTCTAAAATTATATAAAAACACACCGTTTAAGCACGTTTTTTTCGGCGTCTAGTATAGCCAAATAGTAATGTAAATACACCCATAAATATTGCTATACGAGCGATATAATCACCATGTTTTACATAAAAGGTGACGTCATGACGTTTTCTGATGGTGCCACTTATAACGCCTTGTTCACCATATGGTAATGATTGTAGAATATTTCCACGGTGATCGATGATAGCGCTTATACCAGTATTAGCACTTCTTGTAATCCATCTTCTGGATTCTATAGCACGTAATCTAGCTAGACTTAAATGTTGTTGATGTCCTTGAGTATTTCCCCACCAGGCATCATTAGTTATAATAGCAAGGAATTGCGCGCCATTATTGACGTATCCAGTGACGTATTCTCCATAAACAGATTCGTAACAAATTATCGATGCTACTTTAGTTTCCTTTAGTGAAGTAAAGACGCTACGTTCTTCTTGTGTGGTTTTAGTAGCTACAGTTCCGCCTAAATCTATCATGGCATCACCTAGTATCGGTTTAAGAATACTTTTATAAGGGAAGTTCTCTATACCTACGACCAACTTGGATTTGTGGTATAGCTCAACAGGTCCCAGCTGGTTAAAAAACATCGCGCTGTTGTAATCGTTATAATAGGTCACACCATCACTAGCCAGATTAGTTTGCCTGGTTGCTTGCGCAGGATTTTTAAATACATCTACCAGAGAAATACCGCCTAAATAACTCAGATTAGGATATGACGCATAACTACCTCTTAGTCCTTGTAACGTAGGGTGATAATTAACTTGACTTATCCTTATGTTGTCTGCAATAACTGTCTCAGGTGCGATAACAAATTCGGTATTTTGAGTTAATACAGGTAAAGTAAGACTTGTAATTAGACGGGATATCTTATCATTGCTCGTTGTGTATTTCTCTTCGTATGGGTCTATGTTAGGCTGTACAATAATTACCTCAGTGCCATCACTTTTATTTATTTCAAAATAATTAAAGAGAATGATTTGAGATATAGCTATAGGAGTTAAAATTACTAATGCTGGAGTTACTGATTTTTTAAGGATAGTTTTTATGGTGAAACCGTTTTTAAGCAAACTAGAAATAGCGTAAAAAAGAACGATGTTCAATAACCAGATCCACAAGGTGCCACCAAATGTACCGGTGTATTCATACCATTGAATCCAGCTTATATATTCACTAAATCCATTACCTAAATTGAGCCATGGCCATGAAAAATCCCAATGCAAGTGCATGTACTCAAAGCTAATCCATAGACAGGTTAAGAAGGTAAACGCAGCGCCTTGTGATACTTTTCTAGCAAATTTATGATAGCATAAAAATATGAGCGCCATTAATAAACTGTTTACCAAAACTGCAAACCACATTCCAAATCCAGTTGCAAGATAGAGCCACCAAGTGGTCGCAATGTTCCATATAAAAAAACTGAGATAAGAAAGCCCTAAAACACGCCATCCTTTATATTTTAATTCAGATTTTCTGATATGAAGTTCTGCAAATAATAAGGGAACAAAAGCACCAAATAATAACAATGGAAATCCATAAGTAGGCCATCCTAACCATAGTAATATACCTGATAAAAAAGCGAGAAGAATGCTGGAGTGCTTCATAAGAAAACTAAGGTGCTAAGTTATCAAACTTATCTAGAAAATGTAGAAAGATCTACCCTAAGCGAGAAAATGTTTGAATAAAGTGCCTCGCTAGAATCGCCTATATCGGTCAGTGCATAATCTACCGCAATACCTTTGTACTTAAAACCTATTCCTATATTGGGTTGAAAGTTCACATTGTCACTTCCATCGAGTTGTTGCACGTTTTGAAAATTACCGACGCCTGCTCTTACAAAAACTAAATCTGTAAAGCCATATTGTAATCCTAGTGCAGGTGTAGCACTTACAGCACTACTAGATATAATGTCGTTAGTTTGTATAAAGCGCATGTTTAAATCAACCTCGGCAGTTAGAATATGGTCGTAGTGAAATGTGAAAGTACGAGCAATACCTAATTGTAATTTAGGCAAAGTAATTTCTGTAGTTTCTGGTAAATCCTGATTTTGATTTGCAACTGCTCCTTGTACTTCGGCATATTTTTCTTCATCGATGGTCCAGGTATTATAGGTTGTTGTAATATCCCTAGCCATAAAACCTAGTTCCCAGTCACCACGTTTAAATTGTGCTCCTACATCAAACCCAAAACCCCAAGCGCTTGCAAATTCTCCTATAACGCGACGTATTACTTTGACATTTGCGCCATAACTAAAACCATCTAACTGTGATTCTCTTGCATAAGAAAATGTAAAAGCCCAATCTGCAGTTGAGAAGGTAGAAATACGATCATAATTAATATTTCCTTGTTGATCAATTAATTGAGTGGTATTTAAAATATCGTCTACAGAAAACCGTATGACAGAAAACCCAAAGGCACTAAAGTCATCTATAGGCATAGCAAATGCGCCATAATTATACTGCGCAATATTTGCAAAATAATTAGCATGCATTACACTAATCTCTTGTTCTTGGACGCGCATTAATCCTGCAGGATTCCAGTAACCGGCATTGACATCATTAGTGCTAGCAACCACTGCGTTGCTCATACCTAGTGCTGCTGCGTCGACTCCTATGTTTAAGAATTCATTAGAGTAGGCTCTAGAGGTTTGTGAATACGCTTTCGCGAAAGCGAGAACGCAACACAATACAATAATAAAATTAGCTTTTCTGGTCATATACAATCTAGATGCAAATATCTAGGTTTCTCACTAAATAACTAGCAAAACCCTAGGATATTGCATATCAAGTTGAAACAAGTATCGTAGAAATCTGCATATTTGTAGAATGAAGAAATGGATTCCCAATATAATAACGATGTTAAACCTATTGTCTGGTTGCATCGCTGCAGTATATGCTTTTAAAGATGAGTTGATTCTTGCTGGTATTTTTGTGGCATTAGGTATATTTTTTGACTTCTTTGACGGCTTGGCTGCGAGGTTATTAAAGGTTTCTAGTGAATTAGGTACTCAGTTAGATTCACTTGCAGATATGGTGACAAGTGGTGTTGTGCCTGGGATTGTAATGTGTCAGCTACTGGCAGACGCGACGGGACACTCGTCAACGTTATTTGCTATGAATGGCGATCTGGGATGGAGTAGTGCGACCAGTTTCTTTAAAGAAATCACCTTTTTAGGTTTTTTAATTACTGCAGCAAGTGGTTATCGACTAGCTAAGTTTAATATAGATACCAGACAAACAGATTCTTTTATAGGTGTGCCTACACCAGCAAATGCTATTTTAATCATCTCACTAGGGATTATTGCTCAAATTACAACTAGCGATTTTATTTTTGGATTATTAAGTAATCCATATATTTTAATACTTATTACTATCATAAGCTGTTACTTACTTAATGCAGAGTTACCGTTGTTTGCTTTAAAATTTAAAAGCTTCGGCTGGAAAAGCAATGAGATAAGATGGGTTTTTATAGCGATCTGTATCGCAATGATTATAACACTTAAGGTATATGCAGTACCTTGTATTATTGCTCTTTATGTATTGATGAGCATTTTCAACAATTTAAGGGTTGCAAAACCTTAAGTTTAATCTCTAGTCTGCAAACAATTTTTTCTTACGCAATTCAAAATTCTGACCTAGGTAAACACGGCGCACTACTTCATCTTCAGCAAGTTCCTCTGGGCTACCATGTTTAAGGATATTACCTTCAAACATCAGGTAGGTTCGATCAGTAATAGCAAGAGTTTCTTGAACATTGTGATCAGTGATAAGAATACCGATGTTCTTTTTAGTTAGTTGAGCGACAATACGTTGTATGTCTTCTACAGCTACTGGATCTACTCCAGCAAATGGTTCATCTAGCAGTATAAAAGTAGGATTAGTCGCAAGTGCTCGTGCAATCTCAGTACGGCGTCGTTCTCCACCACTTAATAAATCACCATTACGGTTGCGTCTATCTTCAAGACTAAATTCTTCTAGCAGCATCTCGCAACGTTCTTTTTGCTCTTTTTTAGTCAGATCAGTTAATTGCAGTACGCCCAGTATGTTTTCTTCTACAGTTAATTTTCTAAAGATAGAAGCTTCTTGCGCCAGATAACCTATACCATTTTGTGCACGTTTGTACATCGGGTATTGAGTAATCTTTTTATCATCTAGCCACACATCACCACCAGTAGGTTTAACGAGTCCTACAGTCATGTAGAAAGATGTTGTTTTACCAGCTCCATTAGGTCCTAGTAGACCTACGATTTCGCCTTGGTTCACTTCAAAAGAAACACCTTTAACTACTGGTCTGCCTTTATAGGACTTCTGTAAATTATCTGCTCTTAGTTGTTGCATAAAACAAAGATACTTTTTATAATTCTGAATTTAGAATTTCTTAGATTGCACTATTATTAAAAACTAAGTTAAGGTAACCTAGAGTTTTAGTAAAACTGCTGCGACAGCAATAGTTTACAATTCTCAACGATAACATATAATTCATAACTAGTAACATGGCTTTCCCTAGATTTCTTATGGGCGATAACGCTCACCATCCCGAAGATATTTTTGTAGTTCACCTCGATTATCCTCGATTTGTGATAAATTTAAAAGATGATACTCTAGAATTCCTAGAAGATATAGAAAAGAAAGATAAAGAAGAACTTGAAGATGAGACTAAAAACCTCATAGAAGAAGCGAGCCGTTTTTATGATGAGCAGTGTGCTCTTTATGATAAAGAGTAATGGAAGATATCAAGCAGCTGGATTGGGATATAATGCTTTTTCTCAATGATTGGGGGGGAAATGATGCGGTTGACTTAATTTTCAATATCATTACTTATAAGTTTTATGCAATTCCTTTATACTTATATCTTCTCTATTTACTTTATAAAAAGCTGGGTAAACGGGAACTAGTCATTGCATTGATTACTATTGCAATTCTTGTGGCGGTAAGCGATCAGATAGCGATGCTTTTTAAAAATACATTAGTACAGCGATTAAGACCGTTTAGAGAACCAGCTTTAGAAGGGTTGATCTCTAAAGTAGGTAAAAGTGGTGGTACTTATGGATTCTATAGCGGTCATGCTAGTAATGCTATGGCACTTGCTGTATTTATGTGGCACATGCTCAAACGATCTCATAAAATTACAGGGATACTACTCTTTGTTTGGGCTATTTTAGTCGCATATAGCCGTGTTTATTTAGGAGTTCATTATCCAGGTGATGTGTTGATGGGTATGTTTATGGGAACTGTAATAGGTTGGTTATGTTATCGATTATTCGCTTTCGCGAAAGCGAAATATGCACCAGCATCCTCAACTACATCAACACTGTAGAATGAAAAAAGAATTCTTTTTGAGGTTCAAACTCAGTGGAATAAAGGGCAATTTAAAAACCCTAAAACCCATACCTCTATTATAGCAGGGAAAAAAGATATCATCGTATCTGCAGCCCATGAATTTAAAGGAGATAAGAATCAACACAACCCAGAAGACCTTTTATTAAGCGCATTGTCTTCTTGTCATATGATGTCCTATTTCTACGTGTGCCAGCGGCATGGTATAGATGTCTTAGAATATACAGATAAGGTTTCAGGTACTTTATTATTAAACGATGATGCTAGTGGAGCTTTTCAAAAAGTTATTCTTAATCCCGAAGTCTTAATTCTGGATGCTCAACAAATAGATATGGCTACAAAATTACATGAAGAGGCACATCAACTTTGTTTCATAGCAAATTCTGTCAATTTTGAGATTGACGTAATCCCTATGATTAAAGTTAATTAACATTTTTTTATGAGCTGATTAAACTTTTAGATATTTTAGTAGTCTAAAGAATAAATCAATTAACAGCGCTTGAATTGGAAGCGCATAACCCTTGAATTTATGAATATTTCAAAAAACAAATCACTCCTTACCTATATAGGAATTGCGGTAATGTGTACCGCAGGAGTTTACTCGTGTACGTCTAGCGATGACGATAATGGAAACACCACAGATGATGGAAGTGGTAATGATTCAACAGAGTTGCATGCGGCTTTTGCAGAATTTGATGTAGATAATGTCACCATTATAATGAGTGGAACTTCATCTGTGAACATTGAGACTAACGGTTTACCTAATCATACTTCACCTTACTGGTCTAGTACAAATGTACGTTCCTTAACAGGACCTAATGGTAATGCAGTGGTAACTGGTCCTGCAGCTACTGATCATCCATTATACGTAGATCCTGTAGTTACAAGTGGAGATCAAATGGCGCCTGGAAACATTGATGATTTTAATGGTTCATTCTCTTTAACAGTTCCATCTAGTCCAACGCAAGCTAGTAATTCATCAGCCACCGGATTAGGAGCTATAGGTATTGCGGTTAGTGGTTCCGTAATTTATAATGATGAAGAAGGACCTAATGTGCCACTAGATAGCGCGGTAGGCTCATTAGATTATACCGCAGCGCATACAGGACCACAAAGTTACCACTACCACTTAGAACCTAAAGCTTTCTCTGATGATGATGATGCACTAGTTGGTATCATAAGCGATGGTTTCTTTATTTACGGTAGAAAGTGTAATTCAACTGGTACTTATCCTACTGATCTAGATGCTTCTGGTGGGCATACCTCTACTACACAACATACAACAACCGCAGAGTATCATTACCATATTCAGAATACGGTATACTTAAATCAATACTATATTATATTCCCTGGCGATTATCAAGGCACACCTAATAACATACAGTAGTATATTAATCTTATTGCTTTTATCAAGCTGTAAAACAGATTCAAATCATGTTGTGAAAACAACTGAAAAGTTTGAGATTGATAAAGCAACTTTAGAATTAAGACCTAATGAAGGGCTCATGTATTATAACAATGAGCCTTTACAGGTTACTCTGTAGTTAGTTACTCTAATGGATTAATTGCAGAAAAGATTGAGTATCTCAATGGATTGCGCCATGGATTGTATGAGAAGTGGTTTATGGATGGAACTTTGAGTTTTCAATCTCGATACGAGAATGGACTACAGCATGGTAAGACAATATCATGGTGGAATAATGGTCATAAACGTTCTCAAAGTAATTTTGAGAATGGTGTGGCACAAGGTAAACAGTATCAATGGTACACTAGTGGTGTTATCTTTAAAGAAATACAATTAGTCGATGGTAAAGAGCAAGGTATGCAAAAATCTTACCGTCAGAATGGTAAATTATATAATAATTATGAAGCAAAAAACGGCAGAATTTTTGGGCTTAAGAAAGCAACACTTTGTTTCTCTCTCGAGAATCAAGAAGTTGTTACTGATACTTTGTAATGTTATTTTAATCACTAGTTGTGGATCTAAAGAACAAAATCCTGATCCTGTAGGAGAGCAAGTAGTAAGTAGAGTAGCAACTTTACCTTATTACAAAGAAGCTACTTTTACACCACACTGGTTTTCAAAAGAGAGTGACTCACTTAATGATTTTCACAGTATTCCTGATTTTACTTTTATCAATCAGATAGGTGATACCATCACACAAGACTTTTACAAGGATAAGATTTACATTACAGATTTCTTTTTTACCGTTTGTCCTGGTATATGTCCTGCGATGACTAAAAATATGAATCGTCTTCAAAACGAATTTTTAGAAGACGAAGAAGTGTTATTACTTTCACATTCTGTCACGCCAGATTATGATAAGCCTGCTGTTTTATTGGAATATGCACAACGTAAAGATGTGAATGTTAAAAAGTGGAATCTCGTTACCGGTGATAAAAATCTTATTTATGACCTAGGTAGAAATCAATATTTTGTTGAAGAGGATTTGGGTACCACTAAAGATGTCAATGATTTTTTACACACTGAAAACTTTATATTAATTGATAAAAATAAGCACATTCGCGGTATTTATAATGGCTTGAATAAAGCATCAGTGAATCAACTTATTGCAGATGTAAAGACCTTACAAGCAGAGTAGGTTTAATAATTAAGCTACCGATACTTTATTAGTTCATAATATCAAAGGATAATTTAATCCCTTGTATGATCATATTGGTACCTATTATGGCGATAATCAGTCCCATTAATTTACCTATTACAGAAATCACGTTATCTCCAATTTTTTTTGCGATAATATCACTTAAAGAAAATGCGATATAGTTGAGTAAACACATCAATGCAAATACAAAAATTATGACACCTATACTCAAATAAGAAGAGGTGTTAGCAACAAAATTGGTAGCGGTAACAATGGTTCCAGGTCCAGCTAGAATAGGTATTGCTAGTGGTGATATGGCAATATTTTCATCATAATTTACAGTCTTAAGTCTTTTGATGTTTGACTTCTTAGACTGTAACATTTCAAAACCTACAAAGAATATTAAAATTCCACCAGTAATTTTAAATGCTGGAATTGTAATACCAAATAGATCAAAAATATAATTCCCTAGTAAAACAAAAGTGGTAACTATTATAAAAGCAATGATTACAGCTTTAAGGTTTATCCTTTGTTTAGTTTCTTTATCAGCTCCTTCTGTGAGTGTCAAAAAAATGGGCATGTTAGAAATAGGATTCATGATGGCAAAAAAGCCAGTGAATACCGTAATTGCAAACGTTATTAAATCATCCATTTATAGTTTTTCAATGTGTCAATAAGCCGTATTACTTTAGTGATTCAAACGGTTAAATTATTAACTTGTTCTTAATGACAGGTATTTATTTTCTGAGTGCAATAATAGTCAAATTGTATAATTAATAAATCAATGTATGCAGGTTATAAATTGTGCTTTATTTCACCTACTTAAACTTAACCTGAAAGCCTTTATCAAATATCCCTGTGTTTAGTTAATATTAGAAAATTCTTTTAATAAAACTTTAAAGCGGTTGCAGTCATGTGCGCTGGAATATCAAATGCATCTACTAGATGCTGACTTTCTTCTTTTAATTCTTTACACAGTTTTGAAACGAGCTTATTAATAGCAAGAGATTTAGAGGCTGAGATATAATCGTGTTCTAGATACCAGCCTTTATATTCCTCTATACGATGCAGTGCATATAAATTTTTAAGTGAAATCAAAACTTCTTTTACGCTATTCTGTTCCTGTTCTTTAATGGTTTCTATAAACTGTTCTAAAACGATGCGATCGATATAAGCACTAGCCATATCAATTAAATGTACTTGCACGTCTAGAAAAGCCTCATAGCTATCCATACCACCTTTAATCTTCTTACTTAGTCTCATTGCTAGAGAGCGCAGTGAATATTCTTCTCTATAAGTAAAAGCAGCTAGTTGAAATTCATCGCCTAATAAATGTTCTTCAGAAGTGTCTCTTGTTACGAGTGCATTAAGTTCTGTTAGGTTTGTGGAAGCAATGCTGGAAATATATTTAAGAGTATCCCACCAGTCCATTTTACCAAATTGTTTTCTGAAATAAGTCAATCGACTTTTGGCGGTAAGTTGAAGTAAGACCGTATTATCTCCTTCAAAAGTGGTAAAGATGTCCGTGTCTGCTTTTAATAAATCAAAATACATTTCACTTAAATATCCTTTACCACCACAGGCCTCTCTACACGTTTGTATAGTTGCCGTAGCATTCCATGTACTTAATGATTTTAATCCAGCAGCAAGCGCCTCTATTTCTTGGTGATCAGTTCCTGTGTGATTTGTATATTCAGTTAATAAGTGATGGTGTGCAAAATCATAAGCATAGGCATTTGCAATTAATGGCATTAACTTTTTTGATGCGTTGGATAGTCCATTATGGACTGCTCTGGTTTACCTGGTGGACCAAATTGCTTGCGATCCAGCGCAAAATAAACAGCCATGTTTAAAGCTTTCTTGGCAGCCGTGTTTCCAGCAATAGGAACACAAAGTCTTCCACCTACTAATGTTCCTAACATGGTAAAGAAACGTCTAGATGGACTACTTATAGGACTTGTATATTGTCCATCCTCATCTACATCTCCATATTTATTCAACAAGTTCTTTTTAGGAATAGTTATAGAATCAAAATGTAGGGTTCCGTTATCTACACCATTTAGTCCCATTTTATGGCCATTATCACCTATAGTAATACCTGGCATGGTAACACCATGTTGATCTCTTATCGGAACTAAAAAAGCATGAATTCCATGTTCTTCTTCATTTACGATAAGCTGTGCAAAAACCGTTGCCATTTGAGCATGCATTGCAGCATTACCGATGTAGGTCTTGCGATCATTTTGAGTAGGTGTATGAATAATAAAAGTTTGACTTTCTTCTTGATAAATCGCTGTGGTTTGTAATGCTTTTACATTACTACCATGATACATCTCGGTCATCGCAAAACAACCAGGTAAGGCGATACTACCTATATCTTTTAAATATTTATCGTGATGAAATGTTGTGCCTAGTGAAGCTACACTACCACCAAATAACCCAAAATGAACACCAAACTTAATGGTGAGACTCAAATCATATTTGGATATTTCTTCAAACACAGCAGAATATTGTACCATAGAATCTGCACCACCATATTGTTTTGGATATGCTAGATTTCCTAATCCAGCACTTGCTAGTTCTTGAGTCCATTTTAGTACTTTCTCTTTGCGTGTTTTTAAATCATCATCATAGCTTTCAATAGATTCCTTATGAGGATTTAAGATATCTTGAACTTTTCTTTTTAAGTCTGCATTGCCATGTTGCAATAACACTTTTAACGATTCTACATAAGATGCTTCAGGTTTTATCTCTATTGATTTTTGTGAAGAAGAAACCGGATTTATTTCATAAACAGAACGTATCGCTTCATCACTCGCAATCCCTAGATAATCTTCTATAAGAATGAGTGATTCTCTGGTTTCTATGTTGGACCATTGTTCACTATCCTGCTTTTTGGCCAGTTGACTTCCTGTATTAAAAAGATCCTGTTTTTCTGTTGGGTTCAGTAAATCTGCATGTTGTCTGATGTAACTTTTCCAGTAAGCGAGTTCTCTTGCAGTAGGCTGATTTGTGGGGTCTAGCCATTTATATACCAGTAATTTTGTATCTGGATTTATGGTATCATTTTCCTCAATTTGTTTTTTTATAAAAGCCATTTCATGCTCTTCAAGAACACCATCGGCCCAAGCGATGTAGAGTAGTGGTAAGAATGGTAATAGAGAATCTTGAATGCTTAGGGATGTTTTCATAATGCTATAATTGTGAATCGCTCATTTAACAGGTAGTAAGATACTTTGCTATTCTATAATATCAGCATTAAAAAATCTTAAAACTATGAGTAGATTTTAAATAGCAGCGCACCGATCTTTTCTGACCAAAACACGCTATCGCTCATTTTGCTCATTAGTGCATCTCTCTCGTTCCGTAAACTATTCTCGTCGGATGCAGGTGTCAAGGAAAGGAGTTGTGATATTTAGTAAGTGCAAAACTCCTCGCCTTAGATCCTGCATCCGACGAGCTTTTTCAGCGAGAGGAATGCAAAAGACAGGTTTAGCAGCTATGCTGCAAACCAGGAGTGGTTGAAAGATGCTGGTTTTAACCTAAAAAACCTTTTACAACCCCAAAATATCATCCACCGTATTTGCAGTAACGCTGTGATAATTACCTCGCGCGGTTTTATATATTTCAAGTGCTTCTTTTCTGCGTTCCGCTTTCGCGAAAGCGTTAAAAAGAGTCGTCACATACCAGCGACGTCCTACGGTATTTAAGAACTCAGCGATTTTTGTGTCCACGTTATTACCATGATAGTTGTTTAAAATAGATTGCTCATACCAAACCATGGTAATGTAGGAATTAGTAGAAGAAGACAAATTAAAGGTATCGTCTAACTGCTGTAATTGCTCAACAGTGATGTCTTCAGGGAAATTGCGGACGAAGTGTACCCATTCTTGTGGCGTCCAATTTGTAGCTATTGCTGTATCTATCTCATTTGTTGAGATAAACGATTCTAAAACTTTTTCAACGTTAGTGAAAGCATCAGACCTTATGACAGCAGCATTTTCTGGAATGCCAGGCTCATAAATCCATTCCTCAGTATTGAACGTGATATTGTTTTTATCTAGTAAGTTTTCGTTGAGGTAGGTGATAAAGTCCTCAGTATTTGTGGTAGAAAAAGCGTTCTTTTTAAAATAGGATTTTAAGAAAGTATCCATGTTGTCACGTCCTACTTTTTCTTCTAACGTGCGTAAAAATAGATAGCCTTTATCATAAGCAATACTGTTCATTCCATCATCTGGATTGCGACCTTTTAGATCCAGTTTTAGTTTGGTGTCATTAGGTGAGTCTTTTAAAGCTTCTAGTTCATCTTCAAGATCCTGTCTACTATTAAGGCAAGCATATTAGCACGGTCTTTTCCGTATAATGCTTCCATAATGCGGATTTCAAAATAAACGGTAAAACCTTCATTAAGCCAGAAATCATTCCATGTTGCATTGGTCACCAAATTACCAGACCAAGAATGAGCCAACTCATGTGCCACAAGAGATGTCAAACTTTTATCGCCTGCAATAACCGTAGGAGTCGCAAAGGTCAATCGCGGATTCTCCATTCCACCGAAAGGAAAACTAGGTGGCAATACAATCACATCAAACTGTTCCCAGTCGTAGTCGCCATAAAGATCCTCTGCAGCAACGACCATTTTTTCCATGTCTGAGAATTCTTCATGGACTTTATTGAGCATGGATTTCTCTGCATAAACACCAGTTCTGTCGCTTATCGCTTTGTATTCAATATCTCCTATAGCAAGTGCAATTAAATAAGCAGGAATAGGATATCCCATTTTGAAATTATAAACTCCATTTGCGCTTTTCTCTTTAGGATTCTCGGCACTCATGACTGCCATTAGTTCTTGAGGAACTTTTACGGTCGCGTCATAAGTAATACGTATTTGGGGACTATCCTGAATAGGAATCCATGTACGTGTTAATATCGCCTGACCTTGTGTAAATAAAAATGGATTGGTTTTATCTGCAGTTTGCTGAGCGGTGAGCCATTGTAAGGCTTCTGTTTTTGCAGTGGTTTTATAGGTGACGGCTATTTTTTGAGTGTCTTCCTTAATGGCAATAGTTAACGGTTGCCCTAAAGTAGCATCCATTTCACCCAATTTAAAAGTAGTCGCTACACCATTTGCGGTTACACTTTCAATTTCTAAAAATTTGCTGTCTAGTATGATTTGATTGCTATCATTATTGAAAATTTCATAAGTTGCCGTACCGCTAATTACTTGTGTATCAAAATCTACATTGATATCTAGATCTAGATGTGTTGTTACCGCATCATTAGATTGTGCGTAGGAATGGGGTTCTTCTAGGTAGGTTTCTGAAGCTAGTTCAGTTTCAGTTTGCTTTTTTTCTTTGCAGCTGGTTAAAGTGAAAAGTAGTGCTAGAATTAGAAAAATGGTGTTTTTCATTTCTGGAAGTTTTGTGTGTAAGAGTAATCTAAAGGGAAGAGAATTAGTAGTGGTAAATGATTGATTAATTTAATTTAACTCCTTATAAAAGTTTCGTACTTATTGTATTATTCAGAAATTAACTCCCTCAAAGAACTGAAGTTGATTAAACTTTTGTCAATGTAGCTATAAGTTTGCGGTGGTATAAAACCAGGAATTAACATTTTTAAATTATCTAATTTTATGGAATGATTAAATAAACTTTTAACCTCTTTTATTTTAATTCCAAAAGCATTTGTATTCTCTTTATAATAATTATTAAATTCTAACTTAGTGATTCCAGTTTGACTTCCAAAGTTATCCCACAAAGTGTTGGGGGGTTCTCCTTTATAATATCCTCAATTTTATAAATGCCCCAAAGCTCTTTTATAGGTGCTGTCACGTAAATTAAAAGATAACCATTTTTACCAACTTTTTTTGGTGCACACTTCCTCAGCTCAATAGTTTTTTCACCTTTTAAGATTTTAATCGCATATTCTGGTTTTACAGAAATAATTAACAAGTCCTCATTTAGAATCATAATCCTATCCCTTCTTTGTAAATGGTAACGTAAGTTTCAGTTTTTATTTTTAAAGGCGCAACAATCATAAAACTCTTATTTTCTAAATTTTCAAAAACATCATTTATTCTCTTTAATGATATTGGCTTATGGAATAATTCAGTATCAGAAAAAACAAAGGCCATAATCTTATCTTTATTACCTGCAGTTTTACTTAAATCCTTCCATGTGTAAATGCCCAATTTCTCAAATTGCTTGAATAAGGTTTTAGGTCTATCAACAAACACCTCGTCAATATAAGAAGAAGCAATTATTGAACCACCTGTTTTTGTAGATTTATTTCCACTCGAGTACCACAAAATTCTCGCAGGTGCTTGTAAAATATTGGGAGACGAAGAACGATAGTAAACATTTTCTCTATTGAGGAGAAGTTCATACTTTGGTTCAAATAAATTCAACTTTTCGTTCGATTTATCATTGAATAATTGTTCTGCCCATTGAGGTTTAATCGGTACGATATATGTTGGTATCTCTAAATCTATAATTTTTAAAGGAGATAAGTGTCTTTCATAATTGTATTTTATCACAAACTCTGAGTTGTTACCAGTTGCTTTTAATTTCTCATTAACTTTAGTTAGGATACTTTTAATTCCAGATTGGGTTTCAACTTTTGAAAGAAGCTCTTTAATATCTAGAACGGATTTAATATTTATTTTTTCCCAAATGTTATTAATTTTTACAAATCGCGCTTCTTGAATGACGCTGGTAATATCTCCTTCCAATTGTTTTTCTTGAATTTCAATATGTGTTCTTTTTTCGTTTATAGCCGTTAAAATCGATTTAAACAGCATGTGTTTAATCAAAGTCACTTTTAAACTATTATTTAAGAATCGAAATATTGGTATTTCTAATTTATCTTTTGAAACTCTATTAAAGGCTATAAAAGCTAAAAGCTGTTCTTCTTTTGTAATCGTTATTAATTCAAAATTATCTGGATAAGACATTGAATCACGTATAGTCTTTTGAAAACTAATTTTCTTTTCATTCGGTTTAAGAAATATCTCTGTGTATAGATCAATATTTTCGGCAGTTACTCTTTTGGTATTTATACTTGTTCCAATGAGCAGTTCTGGTTTGTATTTCGAAACTTGTAAATTTTCATCAAGATGCGTAATGAAATCGCTAGGTCTATAAATCATTAAATTAAACCTAGTAAAAATCATGATTTTTAAGACTTCATTATCTCTTGTTATAAAATATTGTGCACCACCACAAATAGCATATGCTATATGGTTTAAGTCTGACTTATCGTTTTTATGTTTTACAGGGAATTTATCTTTAAGAATTTCTAATACTTCCAAGAATTCTTTTTCGTCTTTAAACGGTAAGTCTTTAAAGTAGCTTAATAATTTACGACTTGATTTTTTTTGTTCCGCGGTTTTAGCTCTATTAATTTCAACATGAATTTCACGTGTATAATACAGGATTGCTTCACTTAATAGCCAATCACTCTTTAATGCTAAACTCTCTTCTTCTCGTTCTTCCTTAATATCGATGAAAACGTTCATATCTATTACCGCAACAATTTTATTGTTGAGTTCGTAATCGGAAATTTGAGTGAGTAGATTATGCTGATAATGTGGAAACCACCAGATAGTGAGTGGAAGTTTCCTTTTACTTCTTCCTATTTTCTCCTTTATGGGAACAAAATTTAATTTTTCCCAAACTGAATCAATTCCATAATCATTTCTACAACTTAATTTAATACCTTCATATTGTTTAGAATTCTTTTTTAAATAATCAACCAATTTACTGGCGGTCCTATTATTTCTCTTGGTTTGATCAATACATAAATGAACTATAGTAACCTTGTTGAATGAAATCCTATATAAAAGATATCCTAGTAATGTCTTTGAATGTTTGTCAAAAGCTCCGATTAATTGATTTTGCTTTGCGTATTTTTCAAATGCAGCTTTAGGTAGAAACCCTAATGTTTTTGAATTTTTATCTCCCAAATCAACCGAATCCTTGAATTCTTTTGAAGTAATATCGTTTATTAGGCTAATGTTTATAATAATCTTGGATAGCATTTAGTTGTTTCACTGAGAAATAATAGTAATTTATTTGAAATTCAGCTCATATGAGTTGATAGGTTTTCACTTGATAACTATGTTTATCCCAAATAATAAAATTGAAATGTAGAAAAAAATAATTTGTCTTTTATGTGACCTCCATGTTAATCTCCCTAATTTTTGCGTTAGTTGTCTCCAATATAAGAACTTACTTTTAACAGTTTCATAATCTTCATAATCATAATCACTTAATCCTTCAAATTTCTTAAGGAGAAGATTACAGAAATCTTTAAGTAAATTGACATTGTTCTTTTCAGGAAAATCATCGGGAAGTTTTCTGCCTAGCTTCTTAAGACATTTCTTCCTTGTTTTCAGTTTTCTGCTGGTAATTCTCAAGTCAAATAATCTACTTAAAATAGCTAATGATCCGAAATAAATTGAAATAAAAATTAATAATAACGAAAGAAAAAATATTATCGAGTTAGTGTTTAATTCCTTATAACATGATCTTTTTTCAATTAAATATATTAAAAAAGCGATTCCGAATGTGATAAAAAAATTAATCGAAAACCCTAGTTGAGAAAAAACCTTGTCTCTCCAATAATGATGTCGTTCATCATATTCTTTCAGTTTATTTTTTTATTTGTCTTTTTCATAAATGATGATTGTGTTCTTAATCTAATTTGAACCCCCAACAATTCCCCCCCAGCAGCATCAAAAGGGCTTTTCAACTTACCCAAAACTTCTTTTTCTAAAATTACTAGTTTTGAGATCACTTCTGGTCGGTTATAGAAGTTGGTTTTGATGGCGTCTTCTATGGTCTGATGGAACCAGTAGAGTTCTTGCGCGTTGCGTTTATTAGTAAAGCTGCTGTTTGTGGTCGCGTGAGTCTGGTAATTATTGATTTCTTCAATGACTTCTGTGATCCCTATGTTGTTTAATCCGCTACAAGTCAGTACTTGTGTAGGCCAGCCGTGATCTTTTTGTGGCATGAGGTGTACGGCGTTTTTGAATTCGCGTCTAGCATGTTTTGCGGCGGTTTGATTCTCACCATCGGCTTTATTGATGATGATGCATCTGCCATTTCCATGATGCCGCGTTTGATGCCTTGCAAATCGTCACCAGCGCCTGCTAGTTTTAATAATAAGAAAAAGTCGGTCATGGAGTGGACTGCGGTCTCGCTTTGTCCTACGCCTACGGTTTCTACGATGATAAAGTCGTATCCTGCCGCTTCACATAAGATGATCGCCTCGCGTGTTTTGCGTGCCACGCCGCCCAAAGTTGTGCCTGCTGGACTAGGTCTTATGAAGGCTTGGTCACTTTTGACCAGTTGTTCCATTCTGGTTTTGTCTCCCAGTATGCTGCCTCGTGAGATATTGCTGGATGGATCTATGGCGAGTACGGCTACTTTTTTACCACGTTCTATGAGCTGTCTTCCCAGCGATTCTATAAAGGTTGATTTTCCCACGCCGGGCACGCCGGTAATTCCTAATCTAAAGGATTTTCCAGACTCTGGTAAGGCTTGTTTTATAATCGCTTTCGCGAAACGGAATCACCACTAGCGGTACTTTCTACCAAAGTAATCGCGCGACTCAATGCACTTACATGACCAGATTTCAAGTCATTAAATAGTGAGTCGACGTTTATAATTTCTTTTTTACGCCGTGCTTTAGGATTGATATATGAGTTTGCTGCCAATGATAGTTGATAAAATTGTAAGCTTCAAAGTAAAGTTTTTATTTCATAAAATTATGTGAAGATCGATTAAACCTTTTTTAAAATGATGAGTCCTATTTTATATCAATCCTTAAACTAACGTTATGAAATTAACAAAAATCACAGCCTTTATCATTTTTGTGGGCGCGACGTTTATCTCTTGCTCGAGCGATACAGATGATAGTTCTTCAGACACAGGCACAGATACTGTTGTCGTAGATGTAGAACAATCCAACTTTGTGAGTGGTGTAACGATTACAACTGTTCCATGTACTTTATCTGACGGTACGGTAACGGACTGTTACCAAATAGAAACCACAGGTGCCGCCACTGATCACCAGATGGGACCATGGTGTCCAGATAACATTGCAGATGACGCTACTGCTGGAGGAATATGGTTAGAAGGTGGAGTTGTATATGACGTGGATGGTGCATTTGTGCAAAATATGGCAACTTTTTATAATGACAATACTTGGTTAATGTATGATGCAAACGGTGATATATATACAACAGATACAGAACAAGAGTGTATCGATGCGGCAAATCCTAATGTAGGTACTGCATATCAAAATTTTTGTGTTGAATGTTTACCTTCTTATATCACAAATCTTACTACCACATGGGTTATACCCGTTACACCAGTACTGGATGTGACTTATAACTTTGCAACAGGTCCTGGTGGTCCTATAGGTGGAACTACAGGTCCATCTACTCGAGGTATTGCCTTAAACGGTATTGAGTTTTCTGCACCAGCACCTGTTAGTAATATACTTGCTGCTTATACACTGGCGCCATTTGATGATGCTGGTGGACACATTAATGTGAACCAAGGTTATCACTATCATGCGGCTACTGGAGTAAGTACAGAGATTGCGCAAGCCGATCTTCATTCTGGACTCATAGGTTATGCAATGGATGGTCATGGGATTTATGGACGACTAGACTCTAACGGTGATGCAACTACTGATCTTGATGAATGTCTAGGACACTATGATGATACTCGTGGATACCATTATCATGTAGATGAAGCCGGAGCAAATAACTTTATCAATTGTTTGAAAGGTGCGTATGCTTTATAAGCCTTTTGTGAAATATATAATCTTATTCTTATTTACGGTTGGTCCGAGTATAGTTTGGGGGTCATAACCCTTCACAGTCTGGTAGTTTGATTTATCAGGTTAATGACAGTGTGTGGGCTTTACAAGTGAGTAGTGCTTTAACGGCATATGAATATGAAGTAGGTCATCGTTATGGTAAAGATAGTTATGCAACACCAGAAGAGTTTAAAGAATTAGTCATTAAACTTTTAAAAGATCATATACACCTCACTTTCAATAATGGGAAAAGTGTTGATTTTACAATGCCTATCGTACAATTGGGACATGAGACCAAGGTAACCTTTCAGGTTATGAAGGTGCCTAGTGTCATCAACGCTATAGATTTTACAAATAGTAGCTTCAGTAATGTTTCTAGAAATAAAAATTTATTAGTCATCGCTACTCGAGATGGAACAAAAGAAAAATTCACTTTAGAGACGCTTAATGAGCATCATATCAAGTTAGAAAGAACTGAGAATGGTTTTTCTATCATAAAAGAAAATAGCTTTTCTTATATCAACATGTGGACTGCAATCATAATAGGAATGTTAACAGTACTAGGTATAGGTTTACTGCTTTTAAAAAAAAAATAATTTTAAGAAATAAACGATGTGTAGAAAGAATATAAAAAGAATGCTTCTTATAGCATGTAGTGTGATGATAATTAGTTGTGATTCTAGCGACGATGGTACTGGAAATACAGACGATGGTAGTGGAGATGGAGGAACTGCTCTAATTCAAGAATCGATGTTCAATACAGCGTCACTTGTATCTTTTCAAAGCATTACTTCAACTCTAGAAGATGGCACCACAGCTGCCTGTTATGAAATCACTTTTTCTAGCAATCCTGTAGCAAGTGGACCTTTTTGTCCTGCTACAATTAATGATGTAGCCGGAATGGGTTTTTATGATGGAGCAACTAATCCAGGATTAAGAGTGTTTTCGGCTGCTTTGTTGAATGACATAGAGGCCGATGGGTATAATATGGTAAATGATGATGGTACGGTAAACGTAGATGATTTTGCAATTGGTCAGACAGATTCAAGTAAATCTTACTGTTTAGCCGCTGCTCCAGATGATAATTTACTGCTTACCTTTATTATTCCGGCAACACCTAAATTAGCTACTTCAAATAATGTAATTTCTGAAGTAGAGTTGGTAGGGTTATCTCTAGATGGTGTACCTGTAAATGGTAGTCCGCCATCTGCGATAAGTGGACCTATGATGGGTGGACCTGGTGGTGGCACTTCAACACAAATTAACTTTCCGTCTGTTGATCCTTGTGGTGGACATCACGATCCTGCCGGTTATTATCACTGGCATCTTGTACCTGAAGTTGCCAATCAAGTACTGGCAGCAAATGGGATCACTGAAATCTCTTGTACTAACGTAGTGCAAACTAATGATGTGACCTTATCTGGATTTGCAAAAGATGGTTTTCCTATTTATGCTTATGCTGTAGAACCTAGCGATGTAGATGAATGTGGAGGTAGAGATGCTATAACAGCCGAATTTCCTGATGGTGTATATCATTATGTAGCCAGTACACTAGCAGCACCTAATGTGCCTGCTTGTTTAAAAGGTGTTGCAGCAAATAATTCTTTTAGATATCAATAATTCTTTAATGATGAAAAATATGATCATAGGACTGATGTTTTTATTCAGTCCTTTTTTAATGTGGTCGCATAATCCTTTATCGGCAACTTATTATTTTGAAGTGACTGAAAATGCGAGTTTGCTTACTATAAGTTTAAGTCAAGATGCAGTAAATAAAGTATTGCTAGAATCGCACACTTTAGATGAGCTGGATCGCATGGATCAAAAAGATTTTAAAGAATTGATCGTCAATTATATTAAATCAAATTTTGAAGTGCATCTTGATAATGTTGACGTCACACTTGCAAAAGGCGGTATCAAATTAGGAAGTCATCAAACAGATTTAAAATTTGTGTTACCACCTTATGGTCAAGATATTGTGGAAATTGAAGTTTATATCCCTGCATTTAAAGAAAATGGAAAACATCAAACTATTTTCTCCTATAATATTTATGGAAAAACAAACAAGGTTATCCTTAGTGAGTTGAACAACTACAAAGTTATTATTGAGCTAAATGAAAAAGAAACCACTATAAATAATCATCAACTATGGTATTATAGTGGAATAGCTATTTTGCTAGTGATTACATTACTCTTTTTTAGAAAAAGGTTAACGAAAGAAATATAGCTTAACTACAATTTATTTTTTGGAATATTTCAATGCTATACTTCCACCTATATAAGCCATTGGGATGTAGGCCAGTGCGATATCCATAATGGTGAACCAGGTAGGCCCAGGAAGCATCATATTTACGACAATACCACCTATTAGAAAAAAGACACCTATTCCCATCGCAAATTTCATTTTGTGAGTAGCAGCAAGACGTGCTGCTATGTAAGCACCTACCAAGGTACCTAAAGCATGGGCTAAAAATGGAAAGATAAAATTTTCAACACCAAAATCAGGTATGGCTTTTTTTAAAGCTTCCATATCACTTACATCCACACCTTCAATAGGGACCACAATATTGCCCAGTTCGATAAATCCCATGTTAACGACGTTACCTATGACTACTCCAGCGAGTACGGCTAGAATGTTTTTTACAATTGGATTCATAGTGATTGGTTTTTGAAATTTAAAAATACTAATAATTGTAGTTACCATATCGAAACATCACAAGTTTTGAAAACCTGAAGGTTCTTTAATGGATTAGATTTTTAATCTTTACAACTAAAGCTCGTTGTCGCTCGTTTTGCTCAGCTTTCTTTTTCTAAAGAAAGGAATCATTATATTATAAGGATTTGAAATCAAGATTATTTTCAGGCTGAGCTAGTTGAGGATGTTTTACTTTTTGCTAACAACCTATTTCGACAAGCTCAATATGACATTTGTTTTGAAATAAAAAATGCCTTACGATAACGTAAGGCATTATGTCATTTATGCTTTCGCGAAAGCGTTAATTAATCATCTAACGTTCTAAAACCCATTCTCCTTTATTAATCAAAGGGATAGCAGCTTTATACTTCACTTCTTTAGTCTCGCCGTTCATTACGTTTTTAATAGTGACTTTATCATTACGGCCTATTTTAGGTTGGTCGCGAGTTATGGTCTCCGTAACTGGTGGACGCTGTCCTGCGTTACTAGCTCCAGCACCTACGGCACGATTTTGTGCGGCACGTTCATCACTGTTTAAGATTTCTTCTTTTTGTGTAGTCGTCTTTTCGGCTTTGCGTTGTTCTGCTTCTTTAATTGCAGCAGTGTCACGACTAGGTAGGTCACCTTTAAACATAAAGCTGATTACTTCTTTATTTACCTTATCAACCATTTTTTTGAAAAGCTCAAAAGCTTCAAACTTATAGATTAATAATGGGTCTTTTTGTTCGTGAACGGCTAGTTGAACACTTTGCTTTAATTCATCCATCTTGCGCAAGTGCGTTTTCCAAGAATCATCGATAATGGCCAGTGTAATGTTCTTTTCAAAATCAAGGACTAATGATTTTCCTTGAGATTCATAAGCTTCATCTAAATCTGTCGCAACGTTTAAAGTTTTAATTCCATCTGTAAATGGTACGGCGATGCGCTTGTACTGGCGCTCATCATTTTCATAAACATTTTTGATGACTGGATACACCTCTGTAGCGGTGCGTTCCATTTTTTCTTTATAATGCTGGTATGCTGCTTTATAAACTATACCGGTGATTGCTTGCTCATTTTTAGAACCGAACTCTGCTTCAGAAACTGGGCTACTCATTGAGAAGTAACGCATGATTTCAAATTCAAAGTTTTTATAATCTTGAGCTTGTTTATTAGTCTCGGTAACAACCTCGGCAATATCATAGACCATGTTTGCAATATCTACTGCAAGACGATCACCAAATAAAGCATTATAACGGCGCTTGTAAATCACTTCACGTTGCGCGTTCATCACATCATCATATTCTAGTAAACGCTTACGTACACCGAATGCGTTTTCTTCTACTTTCTTTTGAGCACGTTCAATAGACTTAGAAATCATAGAGTGCTGAATTACTTCGCCTTCTTTCATTCCTAATCTGTCCATGGTTTTTGCCATGCGCTCAGAACCGAAGAGTCTCATTAAGTTATCCTCTAGAGAAACGTAGAATTGAGAGCTTCCTGGATCACCTTGACGACCAGCACGACCACGTAGTTGTCTATCCACACGACGTGAATCGTGACGTTCTGTACCTATAATAGCAAGACCACCAGCGGCTTTTACTTCGTCAGACAATTTAATATCTGTACCACGACCAGCCATGTTAGTAGCAATCGTAATCTGTCCAGGATCACCAGCTTGTGCTACAATCTCTGCCTCGCGTTTATGCTGTTTTGCGTTCAGTACGTTATGATCAATTCCTGCACGTTGTAAGGTGCGACTTAAAATCTCAGAGATCTCAACAGAAGTTGTACCTATCAATACTGGACGACCAGCTTGTTTTAAACGTGTTACTTCTTCTATAACAGCGTTATACTTTTCACGTTTTGTTTTATAAACTAAATCCTGACGGTCATCACGTGCGATTGGTCTGTTAGTAGGTATTTCTACTACATCTAGTTTATATATCTCCCAGAATTCACCTGCTTCTGTTACCGCTGTACCTGTCATACCAGATAGTTTGCGATACATACGGAAATAGTTTTGTAATGTAATGGTAGCAAAGGTTTGTGTAGCATCTTGAATTTTTACATTCTCTTTTGCTTCAATCGCCTGGTGTAGCCCATCGCTATAACGACGACCATCCATGATACGACCAGTTTGCTCATCTACAATCATTACTTGCATTTCTTGCACGATACCATTAGGTGTGCGTTTCTCATGCGGTTGTACTACATACTCAGTATCTTTTTCAAATAGCGTATAAGCTTTAAGTAACTGGTTTAAGGTATGTACACGTTCTGATTTTATAGAAAATTCACGGAAAAGATCTTCTTTTGCTTCTGCTTGTTCTTCAATACTTAAACCTGAATTTTCAATCTTACCTATTTCCATTCCCATTTCTGGCATGACAAAGAAGTTAGGATCATCCTGACCAGATAGGTAATCAATACCTTTATCCGTAAGTTCTACTTGATTATTCTTCTCATCAATAACAAAGTAAAGTGCCTCATCTAATTTAGGCATTTCACGGTTATTGTCTTGCATGTAGAAATTCTCAGTTTTTTGAAGTAGAGTTTTAATACCTTCTTCACTTAAGAATTTGATAAGAGCTTTATTTTTAGGTAAACCTCTATAAACACGTAGTAGTTGCTTTCCACCTTCTTTTAAGTCGCCGTCTGCGATTAATTTCTTTGCTTGTGCAAGTGTTTGTATTAGCTCTGTACGTTGTACTTGAACAATGCTTTCTACAGGTGCTTTAAGAACGTCAAACTCTTGTCGATCACCTTCAGGCACTGGTCCAGAGATAATTAAAGGTGTACGTGCATCATCGATAAGAACAGAATCTGTCTCGTCAATAATCGCATAATTATGACGTCTTTGTACTAAATCTTTTGGACTGTGCGCCATGTTATCACGCAAGTAGTCAAAACCAAATTCATTGTTTGTACCATAAGTAATATCTGCATTGTAGGCATTTCTACGTTCTTCAGAATTAGGCTTATGGTAATCAATACAATCTATCGTTAAACCATGAAATTCAAATAGAGGTCCTATCCATGCACCATCACGTTTTGCGAGGTAATCATTTACCGTTACAACATGAACACCATTACCAGAAAGGGCATTAAGGTAAACGGGTAAGGTCGCTACAAGAGTTTTTCCTTCACCGGTTTGCATTTCGGCAATTTTACCTTGATGTAATGCAGCACCACCTATAAGTTGCACGTCATAATGAATCATGTCCCATACAATAGGTTTACCAGCGGCATCCCATGAGTTTTGCCAGACGGCATCATCACCTTCCAGACTTACATAATCTTTATTTGCAGATAGGATACGGTCTTGCTCTGTTGCTTTTACTTTTATCGTACTGTTGTGGAAAAAGCGTTTTGCAGTTTCTTTTACAACGGCAAAAGCTTCAGGTAATAATTCATTTAAAGCAACTTCACCTTGCTCATAAGCTACATCTTCAAGCTTATCGATTTCATTATAGATATCTTCACGCTTATCAATATCATTTTCATTATCTGCATCAGCTTTTAAGGCTGTGATTTTTGCAACGGTATCTGCTTTTGCAAGAGCGATTTTCTCTTTGAACTCTGCCGTTTTATGTCTTAATTCATCTATAGAAAGTTTTTCCATAGACGGCTCGACAGCTAAGATTTTATCAACTAGAGGTTGAATATCTTTAACGTCCTTTTTGGCTTTATCGCCTACAAATAC
This sequence comes from Nonlabens ulvanivorans, assembly GCF_000755285.1. Classification (GTDB taxonomy): domain Bacteria; phylum Bacteroidota; class Bacteroidia; order Flavobacteriales; family Flavobacteriaceae; genus Nonlabens; species Nonlabens ulvanivorans_A. The sequence goes on from NZ_BBMK01000002.1 coordinate 140,345, forward strand.
TTTAAGTACGGAATCTAATAGTCCCATTATGTGGTTATTTAATTGGTTTATAGTGGTTTATGAAAACACACGTTCCAGTTGCAATATCTAAAAATTAAGGCAAAAAAAAGCCTCTTTACGAGACTTTTTTAAGCAGCGATTACCGCTATTAATATTCGTCCTCATTCCAGAGGTAGTCATCGTCTGTAGGGTAGTCGGGCCAGATCTCTTCAATAGAGTCGTACATTTCACCTTCATCTTCAATTGCTTGAAGGTTTTCTACCACTTCCAGAGGAGCACCTGTGCGAATAGCGTAATCAATAAGTTCGTCTTTCTCAGCAGGCCAAGGTGCGTCACTTAAATAAGATGCTAGTTCTAATGTCCAGTACATAGTTTTACCGTTTTAATTTTTGCAAAAATAAACTTCTTGTGAATTTATGCAAGTTATTTTTGAATTAATGATATCAAGATTTACAAGAGCGTGTAAGCTTTTGAGAATCAAAATGTTTTTGCTGAAAAATACTCTTCAGTTGCCCCCCCACGTTTTTAATACTTCTTTGGGATCCATTTGATTTCTTCTGCTTGTAGGTCTTGTGACAATTTACGTGCCAAGACAAAAAGGTAGTCAGATAGTCTATTTAAGTACTTTAATACTTGAGTATCTATAGGTGATTGTGCATGTAATTCGGTCGCTAGTCTCTCAGCACGACGGCACACCGTACGTGTTATGTGACAAAATGACACGGATTGATTGCCGCCTGGTAAGATAAAGTGAGTCATAGGTGGTAACTCTTGGTCCATGGCATCCATTTCCTTTTCAAGTAGTTCTATTTTCTTGTCATTAATTTTAGGAATGTTTAATCTTTCTTTACCGTTCTTGAGTATTAATTTTTCAGGATCAGTTGCCAATATGGCACCTGCGGTAAATAAATCGTCCTGTATTTGAATAAGAATACTTTTACTGTGGTCATCTACAGGTTGATCCCTTATGAGTCCTATCCATGAATTTAATTCATCAACAGTACCATAACTATCGATACGTAAATTATGTTTAGGTACTCTAGTACCGCCAAATAATGCTGTGGTTCCTTCGTCACCTGTTTTAGTATATATTTTCATTTTTGGTATGTTGTATCTTAAATTAAAGAGTGATTACTACCTAATCTCTCTGTCTTCTGTGTATTCTCTGTTTTCTTTAAGTCTAGCTTTTAAATTATTGCGATAACCTTTCCTTTTTTGTAGTCGCAACTTACGATTCTTATTACTTAACCAAATAAAAAAGAAGATTCCGCCAAAACCAAAAAGTCCCCCCCAATAAAACATAAAAGCTAATTTCTCAAATATAAAATAGAGCAACTAGAATAGCCAATTTCTATTGCAGTTGATTACAAAAAAAAAACTTCTATCCCGTATAGGATAGAAGTTTTGTAATCTTTCAATAAATCATAAATCATAAATGATTATGATTGTTTCTCTACGGCGTCCCAGTACTCATATGCACGACGTAAATGCGGTATCACGATGGTTCCACCTACTAATGTTGCAATGGATAGTGCTTCAACAACCTCTTCTTTAGTCAGGCCAGCTTTGTGGCTTGCTTCTAGATGGTATTTTACACAGTCATCACAACGCAGTACAGTACTGGCAACAAGGCCTAGTAATTCTTTAGTTTTTTTATCTAATGCACCTTCTGTAAATGCATTAGTATCTAAATTAAAGATACGTTTGATGATTTTATTGTTGTCCTCAAGAATGGCATCGTTCATTTTCTCACGATACTCATTAAATTCTTCTACGATATTACTCATTGTTTAAAGCAGCTAATTTCTGTTTGCGTTTATTTCTGAGTACAAACATCGATATAAAAATGCTTAGCTCATATAAAATTAACACAGGTATAGCAACTATGACCTGACTTTGAATGTCTGGTGGTGTAATAACCGCTGCTACAATAAGAATAAGTACCAGCGCATATTTGCGATACTTTCTCATTCCTTGTGGTGTACAAAGACCTATTTTAGTTAAGAAGTATACGATAACCGGTAGCTCAAACATAAGTCCACAAGCAAGTACACTGGCTCTTATTAATGCTATATAGCTTTGTAAATCTGGTTCAAATTTAATACCATCACTCAAGTCATAAGTAGCAAGAAAATGAACAGATAATGGTGCAATTAGATAGTATCCAAAAACAACGCCCATAAAAAATAAAATAGAGCTTATGATAATAAAACCACTGGAGTACTTGCGCTCGCTGGCTTTAAGTCCAGGCGATATAAACTTCCAGAATTGCCATAAAACCCATGGGAATGCAGCAACAAAGCCTACAGTAATAGAGGTCCATACATGTGCGCTAAAAAGATCAGACATCTTACGCGATTGAGGCATGAAGTCTAGTTGAGGATCACAAAATTCACTCTCTACACCTATAAAACGACCTACGTCACATAAAGCACCGTAAGTAACAAAGTCTTTACTCTTAGGGCCAAAAATGATGGTGTCAAATATAAATTCAGTAAAAATAAAAGCAACAATTGCTGCTATAAGAATACCTAGTATAGAACGTATGAGAGACCAGCGCAGCTCTTCTACGTGGTCTAGAAATGACATATTGTTAGGGTCTGCCTTTTTACGTGCCATGTTATAAAATTCCTTCTCTGATTAAATCATGAATATGTACTACTCCAGCATAGCCATTCTCATCTGTAGCCACTAGTTGAGAAACATTGTGCTCTTCCATGACCTCACGAGCTTGTACGGCCATATCGTCGGCAGCGATTGTTTTAGGTGATGTGGTCATAATATCTGCAGCAGTAAGACTATCGATATCTTTACCTGTGGAAAGCATACGTCTTAAATCACCATCAGTTATAATCCCTATCAGATTTGAATCATCTATAACAACAGTCATTCCTAGTCGATTTTCTGATATATTGACAATCACCTCTCTAAGTGAACTTGTTGAACTTACCTGTGGTTTTGCATTTTGCTCTATAAGCTCCTGAACTCTTAAATATAATTTTTTACCTAGCGCACCACCTGGATGGTAGCGAGCAAAATCTTTATCAGTAAAACCTTTTAATTCTAATAAGCAAATCGCTAGTGCATCACCTACAACTAATTGAGCGGTTGTGCTGGTCGTAGGAGCAAGGCCGTTAGGACATGCTTCTTCTTCTATAGGTGCGTGTAGTACAAAATCTGCTTCTTTACCTAAAAAAGAATCTCTATGACTAGTGATAGCGATTAATTTATTTTCAAAATTCTTAATTAAAGGAACTAAAACTTTTATCTCTGGTGTGTTTCCACTTTTTGAAATACAGATCACAACATCATTCTTTTGTATGATTCCTAAATCTCCATGTATCGCATCTGCAGCATGCATGAATATGGCTGGTGTACCTGTTGAATTCATTGTGGCTACTATCTTCATCGCTATTATAGCGCTTTTACCTATACCGGTAATAATGACTCTGCCTTGAGCAGTATGGATGTGTTGTACCGCTTCGCGAAAGCGGAATCCAAACTATTTTCAAGGTTCTTAACGGCCGCAGACTCTATGCGAATCGTGCGTTTTGCTACTTCTAAAATATTATTCTCAGTGTCCAAAAAAGTTAATTGTTTTTTATGGTTTGTAGAAAAAGATAAAAATCGTAAATTTCAAGTTACAAAGATAAGTAAAACGTATCAGCCCCCCCATGCCAGAATCGTCTATAGGACTAGAGGAACAATTAAAGAAGTATTTCGGCTTTGACCAATTCAGAGGATTACAGAAGAAAGTAATCACATCACTCCTTAATAAGGAAGATGTATTTGTAATAATGCCTACCGGTGGTGGGAAATCTCTTTGTTATCAATTGCCAGCATTAATGCAAGAAGGAACCGCTATTGTGGTTTCTCCATTAATAGCATTAATGAAAAATCAAGTAGATGCCATACGTGGGATCAGTGATCATGATGGAGTAGCTCATGTATTGAACTCTTCATTATCAAAAACAGATATTCAACAAGTAAAGGATGATATCTCCAATGGTATTACAAAATTACTGTACGTTGCGCCAGAGTCACTTACTAAAGAAGAATATGTAGACTTTTTAAAAGGTGAGAAGATTTCTTTTCTTGCTGTAGATGAAGCGCACTGTATTAGTGAATGGGGGGGACACGATTTCAGACCTGAGTATCGCAACCTGCGTAAAATTATTGACCGTATTGATGAAGGTATTCCTATTATAGGTTTGACAGCAACGGCAACACCTAAGGTACAAGAAGATATTCTTAAAAATTTACAGATAACGGACGCTACTACTTATCAAGCTTCTTTCAATAGACCTAATCTTTATTATGAAGTGCGCCCTAAAACTTCACAGGTAGATGCAGATATAACGAGATTCATAAAGCAACATGAAGGTAAAAGTGGTATTGTTTATTGTCTATCACGTAAACGTGTAGAAGAACTAGCTCAAGTATTACAGGTCAATGGTATCGATGCTGTTCCCTATCATGCTGGACTAGATGCAAAAACTAGAGTATTGCACCAGGATAAGTTTTTAATGGAAAATTGTGATGTGGTTGTCGCTACCATCGCTTTTGGGATGGGAATTGATAAGCCAGACGTGCGATTTGTTATACATCACGATATACCTAAAAGTATAGAGTCATACTATCAGGAAACTGGACGTGCTGGTCGCGATGGTGGAGAAGGACATTGTCTAGCATATTATTCTTATAAGGATATTGAAAAGCTAGAAAAGTTTATGGCAGGAAAGCCTATCGCCGAGCAGGAAATAGGTCACGCTTTACTACAAGAAATGGTAGGATATGCAGAGACAAGTATGAGTCGTAGGCAGTTCATCTTACATTACTTTGGTGAAGAATTTGATCCAGCTACCGGCGATGGTGGTGATATGGATGATAACATGCGCAATCCAAAACCACAAAAAGAAGCTGTTGAAGAAGTTAAAAAATTAATACATGTTATTGAGTCTGCTGGACAGCGATATAAGGCCAAAGACATCGTTAATATAATAATAGGTAAGACTAATGCGATGATAAGCTCGCATAAACTGGATCAACAGGACTTTTTTGGTAGTGGTAAGGATAAAGAACCTACCTACTGGATGGCGTTGATAAGACAAATACTAGTAGCACGATATATAAAAAAGGATATTGAGTCTTATGGAACTTTAAGGCTTTTAAAAGCAGGTAAAGAGTTTTTAAAGAATGGTAAGTCATTTATGATGACTGAGGATCACACCTATCCAGAAAATGCAAGTACACAGTGATAGCCGCTGGTCAAGGTGGCGCAGTAGATGCAGTGCTAGTTAAAATGCTTAAAGAACTACGTAAGAAAGTAGGAGCGCAAAAAAATGTTCCACCTTATGTAGTTTTTCAAGATCCATCGCTAGACGATATGGCTACTAAGTATCCTATTAATATGGAAGAGCTAGCAAATATCCATGGAGTAGGAGAAGGAAAGGCAAAAAAATACGGAGCTAAATTTATAGAGCTCATACAGCGTTATGTAGAAGATAATGATATTACAAGACCAGACGATTTAATTATTAAATCCACTGGATCTAAATCAGGAAATAAGCTCTATTTCATTACCAGTATCGATCGTAAATTGAGTTTTGATGATATTGCTAGTGCAAAAGGAATGGAAATCGACCAGTTGATTGAAGAACTAGAAAGTATCGTATATAGCGGTACTCGCCTAAATGTAGGTTACTGGATTGATGAAGTACTCGATGAAGATCAACAAGAAGAATTACACGAGTATTTTATAGAGTCTGAATCAGATAAAATAGAAGATGCGATGGAGGAGTTTGATGGCGATTATGAAGAAGAAGAAATACGATTATATCGCTTAAAATTTATTAGTGAAGTGGCTAACTAAATAATTACCATTTTTACAAATAATTCAAAACGCCCTTATTAATATTAAGAGAGTTTTTTTTGTTTAACAATTTATTTACAGCATTGAAATCGATAGTAATTTGCACATTTTCAATTATTTAAATTGCAGTCACTTACATTTTACGCAAACGTTTGCGTAAAATGGCACGGGATTTGAAACCTACCTAATAAGCGAACGCCGAAAAGCTTATAGAGTAGGCAAAACCCTAAATATTAAAGTCATGAAAAAAATGATACTTTTAATGGCAGCTGGTCTGATGATGATGACTACTGCACAGGCAAATGAAGTTCTTGTAAACCAAGATAATTTACAGGGTGAATTAACACGTTACCGCAATGCGCAACCAGTTCTTTTTGCTCTTAATAACGTAGACTATGCTGTTTTTCCAGATGGCCGTGTTGAGTTTGAATTACCTAACACGAGACAATCCTATGGTAATAGCAATAACTATCGCAGGTATGATACGAATAGAAGATCTTCTAACCGTTCTAGCAATCGCAACTTTGTAAGCTATAACCGTAAAGGTCAAGTTACTAAAATAGGAAATACACGCATTTCATACTTTGCAAGTGGTCAAGTAGCCCGTATAGGTCATCTTAATATGGATTATACTCGTAGAGGTGGAGTTTTAAATCAAGTTGGTGGATTAGAGGTGAGATATAACCGTAATGGTAAATTAATAGCAGCTCGTGGTCAAGTAAACTTAAGAGAACGTTTAACTCATAATCAAGATTTTGGTCATTTTCCAGATGATAATCACGATGATTGGGATGATGGAGTTTTCTTTAAAAGAGGAACTACAGATTAGGTTATTACCTATTGAATTTAATAAGTCACCACAACTTTATTGTTGTGGTGACTTTTTTTATGAGAATTTGTGAAAAAGCTATGAGTTAGACTTTGAGTTGATTGCGTATCTTTGCAGCCTTAAAAAAAGAAGACATGCAAGAAGGTATTTATGCAAAATTTAATACGACTAAAGGTTCAATTCTGATTCAACTTCACCACGATAAAACTCCTGGTACAGTTGGAAACTTTGTAGCCTTAGCCGAAGGTAATCTAGAAAACGATGCTAAACCACAAGGAACACCATATTATGACGGGTTAACTTTTCATAGAGTAATTCCTGATTTTATGGTACAAGGTGGAGATCCACAAGGATCTGGTGCAGGTGGACCTGGTTATAAATTTGATGATGAATTTCACCCAGAACTACGTCATGATGGTCCTGGAGTATTAAGTATGGCAAATGCTGGTCCTGGAACAAATGGCTCTCAATTTTTTATTACCCATGTAGAAACGGCCTGGTTAGATGATAAGCACACCGTTTTTGGTAAAGTTGTAGAAGGTCAGGATGTGGTAGATGCTATCGCACAAGGAGATTCTATTGAAACCGTAGAGATCATTAGAGAAGGTGCAGCTGCACAATCTTTTAATGCTGTTGAAGAGTTTCGTCAATTTGAAGGAGCTGCAAAATTACGTGAAGAACAAGCACGTAAACAAGCAGACCAAGATCTAGATGAAATAGCAGCTGGATTTGATAAAACAGAAAGTGGATTACGTTATAAAATTATTCAAGAAGGTAATGGTGCAAAAGCAGAGAATGGTAAAACAGTTTCTGTACACTATAAAGGAATGTTGCCTAACGGTAAGGTGTTTGATTCAAGTTTTGAACGCAAGCAGCCTATTGATTTCCAATTAGGAGCAGGACAAGTTATTGCTGGATGGGATGAAGGTATTGCATTACTTAAGGTAGGAGATAAGGCAAGATTAGTGATTCCATCACATATTGGCTACGGTAGTGCTGGAGCTGGTGGCGTTATTCCACCTGATGCTACTTTAGTATTTGACGTAGAATTAGTAGGTATTAAGTAATTATTTAAGACATATTTTAAAAGCATCAATTCTATCGAATTGGTGCTTTTTTTATGAAATTAACTCAACGCTAGTTTCAAATAACAAAATCTTGATTTTATAAAACGCAATTAATCATACTCTACAAAACGACTTCTAGCCAAAGATCTCATAAACTAAAGAATGCAAAGCGTACAACTCGACGCTAATTCCTATATTTGAGCTGCTAAAAAAATAACATGAAAGTAATTGTACAGTTTTGTCGTTGGTTTGTAGGTATCTTATTTATATTCAGTGGATTAATAAAGTTAAATGATCCTCTAGGATTTTCTTATAAGCTAGATGAGTATTTTAGTGCAGCAGTTCTAGGATTAGAATTTTTACAGCCGCTAGCTCTACCACTAGCTGTATTTTTAGTCATTTTTGAAGTGGTCTTAGGTATCATGTTACTCATAGGGTTTCAAAAGAAATTTACCATTTGGTCTTTACTTTTAATGATTGTGTTTTTCACGTTCTTAACCTTCTATTCTTGGGCATTTGATAAAGTAACCGACTGTGGTTGTTTTGGTGATGCCATACCTTTAGTACCGTTTGAGTCTTTCCTTAAAGATGTATTGCTTACTATTTTAATTGTGATCATGTTCTTTAATATGAGGTATATTCAACCGCTTTTCGCGAAAGCGTCTTTGAAATATATCATTTTAGTAGTCACCATCTTTTGTTTTGCAATAGCTTATTATGTGTTAATGCATTTACCAATCCTAGATTTTAGAGCATATAAAGTAGGTGTGAATATTGAAGAAGGAATGGCAGAAGATCCTAATAATCCAGATGTATATGCATATGACTGGTATTATACTATAGATGGAAAAGAGGAAATCGTCTCTACCGAAGGAGCGCCGCCTAGTGGTTATCCAAAGTATGATAAAGTGGAACCACGACTAGTTGAAAAAGGATATGTGCCACCTATTCATGATTTTTCTATTGAAAGAAATGGAGAAGACTTTACTGCAGATTTACTTTCTAAAGAGAAAATAGCGGTAATTATCACCTATAACTTAAGCAAGTCTGAAAGTGATGGTCTCTACAAATTAAACGCTTTTATCGATCGTGCAGAAAGTGCTGGATATGAAGTCCTAGCATTAAGTGCATCCAGTGATAGTCAAGCACAAGAGATCATGAAAAAGTATGGATTTGAAACTACTTTCTATGTTACTGATGAGACGGCACTTAAGACAATTATACGTTCCAATCCAGGAATCATGCTCTTAGATAAAGGAACCATAATGGCAAAATCACACTGGAATGATATCGATAGCCTAGAGTTATGATATCATATGCGCTGCGCAAAATAGGCTATGCAATGCTCACTCTTTATGGAGTTGTGACGGTAGTTTTTTTACTCTTTTATTTATTGCCAGGTGATCCTGCACAAATGATGATGGGGGCAAAATGAAAGTGCAGACCAACTGGCCATTGTAAAGCATAAATATGGTTTTGATCAATCCATTGGGACACAGTATCTTTATTTTTTAAATGACTTGTCACCGTTATCATTTCACAGTATAAATACTACTGATTTTACATATGTTGATGATGTAAAATATACGAGTGCTGTATTATTTACAATTGGTAAAACAAGCACGGTTTTAAAATTCCCGTATCTACGTCAGTCATTTCAGAAAACAGGAAAAAATGTTAGTACTGTTATTGGTGAAACTTTGCCTAATACGATGATACTGGCTATAGCAGCTATAAGTGTTGCATTAATTTTAGGATTATTCTTGGGTGTGATTTCAGCATTATATCGTGATGGTTGGTTAGATAAATTCATACAGGTAGTAAGTACTATGGGAATGAGTGTACCATCCTTCTTTAGTGCCATCTTATTTGCATTTTTATTTGGTTATGTCTTGCATGAATTTACTGGATTAAAGATGAGTGGTAGTCTGTATGAAATGGATGACTATGGAGAAGCGATGCACATTCAATGGCGCAATTTGGTATTGCCGGCTATAGTTTTAGGAATAAGACCACTTGCAGTTATTACACAATTAATGCGCAATAGTTTATTAGAGGTGATGAGTCAAGAGTACATAACCACAGCATATGCAAAAGGTCTAACAACATTACAGGTTATCAATAGGCATGCTTTTAAAAATGCTTTAAATCCAGTGGTTACTGCTGTTAGTGGTTGGTTTGCTAGTATGCTTGCAGGTGCAGTATTTGTTGAATACATTTTTAACTGGAACGGATTAGGAAAAGAAATAGTAGAAGCACTTAACACATTAGACTTACCCATAATTACAGGTGCCGTTTTAGTTATTGCTACTCTCTTTATAATTATCAATATCTTTGTGGATGTAATTTATGTATGGCTCGATCCAAGAGTTAAGTTAGATTAATATCATTTTAAAAATAAATACGATGAGAAAAAATAATAGTTGCAGGTAATTGGAAAATGAATTGTGATTTATCCATGACGCAAACCTTAATAGGTGACCTAAAAAAAGAACTTAAGGCAGATTATAACTGTGAGTTGATGATAGCACCTTCTCATCCATGTCTATATCCAGCTTTCAATAGTACATTAGATACACCTATAGAAGTAGTGGCTCAAAATGTATGTGAACATGAGAAAGGAGCTTTTACAGGAGAAGTTTCTATAGACATGCTACAAAGTGTAGGTGTCAAAACAGTTATTATTGGGCATTCAGAGCGACGCGATATCTACGCAGAATCTGATGAGCTATTAGCTGCTAAAACTCTTGCTGCAGTAGAGAAAGGTATGCGTGTCATTTTTTGTTGTGGAGAGCATCTAGAGCAGCGCAAATCCGGTAATCATGTAAGTACCGTAACGGCACAAATTGAAAAAGGTCTTTTTCAATTAAATGCTTCTCAAATGGAACAAATTGTAATAGCATATGAGCCAGTATGGGCAATAGGTACTGGAGAAACAGCTAGTCCAGAGCAGGCGCAAGATATGCATGCAGACATTAGATTGTTTATTCAGGCAAAATATGGCGACATGACGGCTAGACATACAAGCATCCTTTATGGTGGTAGTGTGAAACCTAGCAACGCTGCAGAGATTTTTGCAAAGCCTGATGTTGATGGTGGATTAGTAGGTGGAGCATCACTAGACGCAAAATCCTTCCTTGCTATAGCAGATGCTTTTTAAAATATTACTGTTAACCGCATTTCTTTTAATCCCATTTGCCGGAATTTGTCAAACTACTTTTGGGTGGCAACTTGCGCATGCTGCAGGTGAACTTACTAATGATGATGTTGTATATAATGGCGCATATTTCTCGATAGATTATCCTGGCGGTGATGTACCATCTGGTTATGGAGTTTGTACAGATGTCATCATAAGAGCATATAGAGCAGTAGACATTGATCTTCAAAAAGAAGTACATGAGGATATGAAGAAACACTTCAGTGCGTATCCACAAAACTGGGGGGGTTTAACTCGTACAGACAGTAGCATAGACCACAGGCGCGTGCCTAATTTGAGACGCTTTTTTGAACGACATAATAGCTCTATAGCAGTTACTTCAATAGAGTCAGATTATTTACCAGGCGATATAGTAAGTTGGGTACTATCTAATGGATTAACTCACATAGGCATCGTAAGTAAAAAGAAAGTAGAAGGAACAAGTAGATATTATTTAATACACAATATAGGAGCAGGACAGGTATATGAAGATTGCCTGTTTCAATTTAAAATAACAGGACATTACAGATATGAGCCATAGCGTCACAGATCAAATTTATATAGAATATCAATTTACTATCATACCAGTTCAACCATGGAATGATGTCTTAATTGCACAATTAGGCGAGGCAGGATTTGAAAGCTTTGTCGAGACAGAAACTGGTGTCACAGGCTACATTTTAAAATCGCTCGATAACGATTCTATTCTAGATGGTGTAGATGTGATGAGCAATGAACTAGTTAATATCGCTTCGCGAAAGCGGAAATAGAACCGACCAACTGGAATGCAGAATGGGAAAAGAATTTTAACCCTATAACGGTTGATAGTCGCTGTGAAGTTAGAGCGCCTTTTCATGAGACAACAGGTGTAGAGTATGACATAGTTATTGAACCAAAGATGAGTTTCGGTACTGGTCATCACCAGACCACACATATGATGATCCAGCATTTATTAAATGAAGATTTAAGTAACTTAAAGGTCTTAGATATGGGTAGTGGTACCGGTGTGCTAGGAATTCTAGCGCAAATGCGTGGTGCAATAGAGGTCGATGCTATTGATATTGATACCTGGTGTTATGAAAATGCTATCGAAAATGTAGAGCGTAATAAAGCCGATAAAGTAAACGTGATCCTGGGTGGTGCTGAGCAGTTAGCAGGTAGAATGTATGACTTTATTATAGCAAACATTAATAGAAATATCTTGCTTCAAGATATACCAGTATACGGTGAAAGTTTAAAATCTGGTGGAACCATACTTTTTTCTGGTTTCTATACAGATGACTTAGATTTAATTAAAGAAGCTTGTAATAAAGTAGGTATACAATACGACTCACATATGGTTAAGGATAATTGGTAGGATTAAAAATGATAAAAAATTAAAATTTAAGACACTTTTTTAATATAGATTAATATCTTTTTTACCTTTGTAATATGATGATTATGAGTACAAAAGAAAAAGTATCTCCAGAGTTAGACTTAGAGGTGCTAGAACTACAAGAGAATAAGATCGTTCTTTATAATGACGAGGTAAACACCTTTGATCATGTTATAGATATGTTAGTAGCAGCTTGTGACCACACACCATTGCAGGCAGAACAATGTTCTATGATTGTGCATTATAAAGGTAAATGCAGCGTTAAAACAGGTGCTTATAAAGACTTAGAACCACGTTGTTCAAAATTACTAGAAGCTGGATTAACGGCAGAGATTGAATAAGAAAATCTCACAATAACTTCATAAACCTGTGATTCTCACAGGTTTTTTTATGTCAAATTATAAATTGAGAGTTTTAGTATTGTTAAATAATACTAAAACTATTTATTATTAATAGTAATACTATTATGTTTGTGCGGTAATACAATTACTATGGATCAGTTACTACAAAATTTAAAAGTACAGATTAACGACAAGATCTTTGTAAAAGATCCTGAATCATCAGAGCTAGGCCAGCGTATCATTAGTAACAGTATTACTATGATACATGAAATGGGCTTTGAGCAATTTACCTTTAAAAAACTAGGTAAGTTAATAGGCTCTAATGAGAGTTCTATTTATAGATATTTTGAAAATAAACATAAGCTGTTGTTATACCTAACTTCATGGTATTGGGGGGCTGGTTAGAGTATCAGCTAGTCATTGAAACACTTAAAATTACTGTTTCTGGAGACCGGTTGAGTAGAGCAGTAGAAATTATTACACAACCTATAGAACAGGATTCAAAGTTTGAACACATTGATGAGGTGGTTTTAAATAAAATCGTTATCTCAGAGTATTCTAAATCTTATCTTACTAAAGAGGTTGATGAAGAGAATAAAAGCGGCTACTTTACTATTTATAAAAGATTAGTGGAAAGAGTAAAGGACATGATTTTAATGGTGAATCCAGATTATCCATATCCTTCTTCTTTAAGTAGCACCGTACTAGAAGGAGCATTACATCAACATTTTTTAAAAGATCATTTTAAAAATTTAACAGATTGTAATGATCAAGTATCTCCTACAGACTACTTCAAACATTTAGTTTTTCAAACTTTAAAATAAATCATGGCAAAAAGTAAGAATATTTTAACCGCATGGCAGCGCTTAGTAAGAATGCTTAAGTTGGATAAAAAAGATGTACGTCAGATTTTTTATTATGCCATATTTGCTGGATTAGTGGGTTTATCATTACCACTAGGGATACAGGCTATTATTAATTTAATTCAAGGTGCACAAATTAGTACATCGTGGATTATACTGGTTATTTTAGTAACTCTAGGAGTTGCCTTTGGTGGTGTATTACAACTTATGCAAATAAGGATTACTGAGAATATACAGCAAAAGATTTTTACACGTTCTTCTTTTGAATTTGCATATCGTTTTCCTAAAATAAAAATGAGTGAACTACACGGTATATATCCGCCAGAGCTAGCAAATCGTTTTTTTGATACACTAACTATTCAAAAAAGTCTTTCAAAAATCCTAGTTGATTATCCTACTGCGTTATTACAAATTCTCTTCGGCTTATTATTACTCTCATTCTACCATCCATTCTTTATAATTTATGGATTTCTACTAGTGTTGCTAGTATATATCCTATTTAAATTCACGGCACAAAAGGGTCTCGATAGTAGTTTGATGGAATCCCAAAGTAAATATAAAGTAGCGCACTGGTTACAAGAGGTTGCTCGATCAATTGTAAGTTTCAAACTATCTGGTAAGACAACACTTGCAGTAGATAAAAATGATCAACTTACATCTGAATATTTAAAGCACAGAGAAAAGCATTTTAATGTTTTAATCAGCCAGTTTTCACAAATGATAGGTTTTAAGGTGCTGGTAACCGCAGGACTACTATTGATAGGTGGTATTTTAGTATTGAGCCAAGAAATGAATATAGGTCAGTTTGTAGCCGCAGAGTTGATTATTCTTATCATCATCGGTGCCGTAGAAAAATTAATTACAGGCTTAGAGTCGGTCTACGATGTTTTAACCTCATTAGAGAAATTAGGAAATGTAGTAGATAAAGAATTAGAGCCTATGGATGGAGAAAAGCCATTCAAAGATGATGATAATTTCTCTGTCGATTTAGAACATGTAACTTATGAAGTAGAAGATAGAAGTTTACCTATCATAAATGATGTATCGCTTAAAATCACACAATCTTGTAATATCGCTTTAAGAGGTAGTAATGGAAGTGGTAAAGCAACTTTATTGAGACTTATTACAGGTATTATAGATCCTACACACGGTAATATTTATGTGAATAATACGGACTTAAGAGGTGTTAATTTAAATTATTACAGATCTCACATAGGCCAGTCGTTAACTGAAGAATCTCCTTTTGAAGGTACATTGAGAGAAAATATAACTTTTGGAGATCCTGAAATTACTGATGATCAGGTATACTGGGCTCTAAGTAAAGTAGGTTTAAATAGTTTTTTGAAAAAATTACCTCTAGGGTTAAAAACGATGTTATTCCCAGAAGGAAAACAACTATCCTATACCGTTTCTAAGAAGATCGTACTCGCTCGTAGTATAGTGCGCAAGCCTAAGATGTTAATACTCAAAGATCCTTTAGATCAATTTGATGATTCTGAGGCTGATAGAATCATGGAGTTCTTAACAGATAAAAGTAATGGATGGTCCTTAATAGTAGTGAGTCAAAACCCTGCGTGGATTAGTAAATGTAGTCGAGTAGTGACACTAGATCAAGGAAGATTAATAGAAGATAAATAAAGAACGATGCTCAATATATCTCAAACAGAATTAGTTAAAAGGCTAGACCTTATTAATTATAAGTCGGGTCAGCGTGTTCTAGAACGTAGACACTATAAATATTTCAATAGATTTTTAACGGGTGCGGCTATTGCTTGTGTAGTGATCCTGTTTTTACCATGGACTCAAAATGTCACTGGTAATGGGTATGTAACTACACTTACTCCAGATCAACGACCTCAAACTATTCAATCACCTATTCCAGGTAGGATAGAGCAGTGGCATGTAAGAGAAGGCGATTATGTTGCAAAGGGTGATACCATCTTACGCATTAGCGAGATTAAAAATGAATACTTTGATCCTAATCTGGTAAAACGTACCGGACAGCAAATTGATGCTAAAACGATGAGTGTTTCATCTTATGGTGAGAAGGTAAAAGCATTAGATAATCAGATTGCTGCTCTCGCACAAGAAAGAGAGTTGAAATTTGAGCAAGGACGTAATAAGTTGATGCAGTCACGATTAAAGGTGACCACCGATAGTATTGATTATATCGCTGCACAAACTAATTTAAAAATAGCCGAAACTCAATTACAACGTGCTCAAACTTTAAATGATGAAGGCTTAAAACCCATGACTGAGGTTGAAGAAAAACGGTTGAAAACTCAGGAGACTCAAGCCAAATTAATATCGCAAGAAAACAAATTATTAACCAGTCGTAACGATATCATCAATGCACAAATTGATTTAAACCGCATACAGCAAGAATATGCCGAAAAGATTGCCAAAGCTCGTAGTGATCAATATACCGCACAATCCAGTCAATTTGATGCTGAGGCACAAGTTTCTAAATTAGAAACGGATCGCACAAATTATCAAATGCGTAATGACCTGTATTTCATTACAGCACCACAAAACGGTTACATTAATAAAGCGATCTTTGGAGGATTAGGAGAAACCTTTAAGGAAGGTGAGCCATTAGTAAACGTTATGCCTGCAGACTACGATCTGGCAGTAGAAACCTTTGTTGAACCACTAGATTTACCTTTAATTCATCTCGGTGAAGAGGTTCGTGTACAGTTTGATGGATGGCCTGCAATTGTTTTCTCTGGTTGGCCTAATGTTTCCTACGGTACCTACGGCGCAAAGGTAGTTGCTGTTGAGACTTTTATCAGTGATAACGGAAAGTATCGCGTCTTACTAGCACCAGATGAGAATGATCATCCATGGCCTACAGCATTGCGTGCCGGCTCTGGTGCATACACGATTGCACTTTTAGAAGATGTGCCTATTTGGTATGAACTATGGCGACGTTTAAATGGTTTCCCACCTAATTATTATCAGCCTAAAACCACAAATGATGCCGATAAGAAAAAGAAGTAATACATTACTCATTCTTGGATTGCTGGTAAGCTTTTTAATGAATGCCGTTGTGGTAGAGAGTTCGCTTTCGCGAAAGCGTATAAATTATAGCTATCAACAATCAACTATTACTCTAGACTCAACTCAGATGAGTTTTAGAGAATATATGGGATTTGTGAAAGCGCATCATCCTATTGCAAAACAAGCGCAGTTACTTATCGATGGTGGACAAGCAAATTTGCTGCGTTCTCGTGGTGGATTTGATCCTAAGATTGAAGTAGATTATGACCGTAAAGAGTTTAAAGGAACAGAGTATTATGATCAACTTAATGCGATGTTCAAAATACCAACCTGGTATGGTGTTGAATTTAAAGCTGGTGTAGAACGCAATGAAGGTACATTTTTAGATCCTTCAAATACAGTTCCCGAAAATGGATTGTATAATGCTGGTGTAAGCGTTAATCTAGGTCAAGGTTTTTTGATAAATGACCGTATGGCGACTTTGCGCAAAGCAAAAATTTATAATGAGCAAAGTATAGTCGATCGTGATTTATTGGTAAATGCGGTGTTATATGAAGCAGCACTAGCATATTTTAAGTGGTGGCAAATCCATGAAGAATTTAAAGTTTATGATCAGTTTTATGAAAATGCTCAGATAAGATTTCAAGCAGTAAAAAGTAGCTTTCAAGCCGGTGATAAAGCTGCCATTGATACTGTTGAGGCAGGCATTGCGGCACAAAACAGAGCACTTAATAGAGAGCAAGCACGCATACAGCTAGTTAAACAGCGCCTCGAACTTTCTAATTTTCTATGGCTCAATGAAGTGCCAGTAGAATTACAGCCTAATATAGTGCCTCAAGAAGATTTAAATAACGAGATTGATACAACACTTGAGATTTATGGATTTACTTTAAATGAGTTTACTATCGAGAACCATCCTAAGTTACGTTCTATGAATTTTAAAATAGATCAGTTAGATATTGATAGACGACTAAAGGCAAATAAATTATTACCTAAGTTAACACTGGATTACAATTTTCTGTCTCCAGAATGGAATGAGTTAAATAGTTTTCAAACAGCAAATTATAAAGGTGGTATTACTTTTTCTATGCCCTTATTTTTAAGAAAAGAACGAGGCGATTTAAGACTAGCAAAAATTAAAATTGCAGATGCGCAATATGACCTTGCATCTTCACAATTAGAGATAAAAAATAAAGTTACCAGTATTTTTAATGAACTAGATTCTTATAATATACAGGTGAATATGATTACAGGTATTGTAGAGTCATCACAGATAATGTTGACAGGAGAAGAACGCAAATTTGAATTAGGAGATAGCTCTTTGTTTCTTATCAATAGTAGAGAAGTTAAACTTATCGATTCAAAGCTTAAAGAAATTAATACTTATAAAAAGCTCTTTATATCAAAAGCAAATTTATTTAAGAGCCTAGCGGTAATGCCAGAGAACTTGTAAACGTAGGAAACTTTTTCACGCAACCATCTGGTAATTAGTTCATCTATAGAATAAGTCAGTAGTCTAAAATAATCAGTATTGATATTTAATGACCATGATTTAAACTAACTTCTAACCATAAACCAACCGCCATGAAAAGATTTTTACTCTTAACAGTTTTACTGGTAACTACCATTGCTACAGCACAAGTAACTGTAGGTCCAGTTCCAGATTATATTCTATGTGATGATGTCTCCAATGACGGAACAGAACTTTTTGATTTAACTTTTTGGGATGCTACGGCAATTGGGAATCAAAGTCCTGCGACGCACAGTGCAACTTATTTTTCTTCCCAATTTGATGCTGTTAATAATTTGAATCAATTGCCCATGGCAAATTATTCAAACGTCACTAATCCCGAGTTGATATTTATACGTGTAGATGATAATGCAACGGGTAACTTTAATATCACTACAGGTAATTTAATAGTTGAGACCTTACCTGTTGTCAATAATCTACAGACCTTTACTTATTGCGGTTCAATTACTGCTACCGGTGAGGTTCAAGTAGATCTTTATGATATCGAGCCATTTATGTCAAATGGTCAGAACAATTTGCTTTTCACTTATTTTTTAAGTCAGCAAGATGCAGATAGTAATTCAAATCCGCTTTCTACAACTTTTATCCATCAGGCAAACTCTCCTGTAGATTTATTTATACGAGTACAAACTTCATTAAATTGTCATATAGTCATTAATGTAGTTGCAATTCTAACAGACTGTAATCAGAATACTCAAGTAGTAGATCTAGAAGAGTGCGAGGATCAAAATAACACAACGTGTTTTGATTTAAACGTGAATGATTTTCCAGCTCTCGGAACACTTTCACCAAACCAGTATAGTGTCACTTATCATATTTCTCAAGCAGATGCTGATAACAACGTAAACCCATTAACTTCTCCTTATTGTACATCTACATCTCAACCTATCTTTGTTAGAGTACACGACCTTACTACAGGAAGTGGAGATACTTCTCAATCATTTAATTTATTTATCAATCCAGCACCACCAGTATTTAGTTTAACACCTATTGATGGTTGTGATAACGATGGAGATGGAATTATAGATTGGGACAGTAGTACGGTACTTGCAGAGATTGACGCCACTGCAACACCTAATATAGACAGTGCGTTTACAGAGTACTATTTAACGCAGCAAGATGCTTTAGATCGTGTTAATTTAATAGGTTTTGGAGCAAACTTTTCAACGACAGCAACAGTCAGTCAAGTTTATGTTAGAACAGATTTTTTCCCTTCGGGTTGTGCTAGCGCCTCTCCATTACAGTTATTTACAGACCCAAATTGTTTCTCCATAGGCAATCCGTCTCATTTATTACAATGTGCAGATCCTGGAGTTCAAGTGTGTTTTGATCTCACACAACACGCTGGTCAAATAATGGCAAATAATAATCCTACTGATTTCAGTATTTCTTATCATACCAGTGATGCAGATGCAAATACCGATACAAGCGCGATATCAGCTCCTAACAATTACTGTATAAATAGTAATCAGATCATATACTTCAGACTAGAAGAAAATGCAACAGGAGCCTATAGAGTAGGTAGTTTTGATCTTTTTATTAATACTTATACCTATGATAACACAACTTCACTGATATTAGATGAGTGCGATGTCGATCTTAATGGAAATGTAGATTTTGATCTTACTGTAGTGGCAAATCAACTTAACACAGGTAACGTATTAACCTACTATGAAGACATATCTAGTGTGCAAAATGAAACAACACCTATAATAAACCCTTCTATTTATAGCTTTGCAGTGAATAATCAATTCAATACTGTTTTTGTTAGAGAAACGGTAGCTGGTGATTGTGATGTGATTTATTCCATACAGTTAAACGCTCAAGGCAATTGTAATAACTCGTACCTCTGTGACAATGCACTCTCATTGTGTGATCGTATAGGTCAACCATTCATTAATATTTTTGATGGTTCAACTGCCGAAGCTGGGAACTATTATCCCTTTTCTTCAGCTACAGGACCTCGCAATCCGTCATGGTTTTATATTCCTATTGAAACTAGCGGTGATTTAACTATTGAGGTGTGGCAAAATACCCAACCAGATTTCCAAGGCCAAGATCTAGATATCGATTATGCATTATACGGTCCGTTTACAACCGCTACAGGTGGTTGTGCAAATGGAATTACTCAAGGTAATTATGTAGATCATAGTTTCTCTGTAAACATGCCAGAAGTTGGGCAAATCAATAATGCACAAGCTGGAGAATACTATCTACTGTTGACTTCAAACTTTTCAAGTACTCCAGGTTTCTTAAAAGTAGAAATAGGTGCAGGAAGCACTGCAACTGTAAATTGTGATGGAATCAGAATGCAATCTATGCTAGATGTTAACTTAAATGGAGTAGTGGACGCAACAGATGTTCCTTTTCCATTAGGAATATTTGATTGGGAAAAGAACATGTCTGGTAATGTAATGCAAGTGGTAACACCACAATCTGCATATACATTATATGATTCAGATCCAACAAATAGTTACGATTTAGGTTATGCTGTATTACCAGCTTATACCGCTAATTATTCTGTTTCTCCAGCAACATATGCAGGACAGACTATCCCAGCAGGATCAGGAGTAACAAAACGAGATTTCTTAGTAACACCTCTTGCTGCTTATGAAGATGTAGTGGTTTACATTATACCGCAACAACAACCACGACCAGGTTTTACTTATAAAGAAACCGTCGTTTATGCAAATCTAGGAACTACACCTGTGGCAACGGGACAATTACAATATACTTATGACACACAGCTCTCTATAGTTGCTGTAGATGATCCAGCGGCGGTCATTAACCCGTTGACTGTGGACTTAAACTATACTAATCTATTACCATTTGAATACCGCACTATGGAAATAGAGATGCAAATACCAGTGATTCCTAATATTAATCTAGGAGATATTTTAACAAATACCGCAAGTGTAACACCTGTTGCAAATGACATCACGCCGAACAACAATTTAAGTATAAGTTCACAAATCGTCATAGGTAGTTATGACCCTAATGATAAAATGGAATCTCGTGGAGCGTTTATTAACCCAGCAGAGTTTGGTCCTAACGATTACTTCTATTATACCATCAGATTTGAAAATACAGGAACCGCTAGTGCGATTAATGTACGTATAGAAGATACACTAGACGCACAACTAGACTGGGATTCTATAGAGATGATAGACGCAAGTCATACTTATGTTATGGAACGTATGGAAGATCAAGTCATATGGAGATTTGACAATATCTTATTGCCAGACTCTACCACAGATCCAGTAGGCGCAAATGGTTATGTGTACTTTAAAATCAAACCTACAATATCAATAGAAGGAACGGTAATACCTAATACGGCCGAAATTTATTTTGATTTCAATCCGCCTATTATTACTAATACGTTTACATCAACTTTCCAAACGCCGTTAAGTATTGATACACCACAAACAGTAAACTTCAGCCTCGTACCTAATCCTACTTCTGGAATCGTACAGGTAAACTTGCAAAATGGTATTTTAGATAACGCACAAGTTGTTTTATACGATGTCAGAGGTAGAATTACGCTTTCGCGAAAGCTGACCAATAATAATCCTCAACTAGATCTTACTGACCTGCCTGCTGGAATCTACATTGCTGAGTTGCGCAATGGAGATGAAACTTATACCGCTAAAGTGGTGAAGCAATAATTAAATGCTTCATTAAATTCTAATAAAAAAAGCCTCGATGAGTTATCGAGGCTTTTTATTTATAAATAAATGGTTAATCTACTTCGTCAGAAATATTATTTTCTTCCTGATATATTTTTGTACTTTCTGCGGTTAGTCTGTAGATTTCATCGAGTTCTTCTTGAGTTAAATCACGGTAAGTTCCTTTAGGGACATCAAGCTCGACATTCATAATACGGATACGTTTTAATTTTGTCACACGATAATCTAGATACTCACACATGCGACGTATTTGTCTATTGAGCCCTTGTGTTAACACAATTCTAAAAGTTTTGCGACCTATTTGTTCTACTTCACATTTTTTAGTAATCGTATCGAGAATAGGTATTCCAGAAGCCATTTTTTGAATAAATTGATCATTTATACTATGGTCTACGGTAACAATATATTCTTTCCCATGATTATTACGGGAACGCAGTATCTTATTTACAATGTCTCCATCATTAGTTAAAAAAATCAATCCTTCACTCATTTTATCTAGACGACCGATTGGGAAAATACGTGTCGGATAATTGATGTACTCTATAATATTATCAGGTTCAACACGTGTGTCTGTAGTACATACAATCCCAGTAGGTTTGTGAAATGCAATGTAAACAGGCTTTTCTTTCTTTTTTGAAATAGGTTCACCATCTACAGCAACTTTATCATCGGGTTGAACTTTAGTTCCCATTTCAGGTACAGAACCATTGATGGTGACGCGTTGTTGCTCGATTAATCTATCTGCGGCACGACGTGAGCAAAAACCTTGTTCACTCAAGTATTTATTAATGCGTATTCCTTTGTTTTCAGACATGTGGCAAAGGTAGGATTTTGAGTTTATATTTTCTTCTTTAAAGATGTTATTGACACTATAGTTCAACCTACCTTTGTGCTTTAATTTATTTTCATGACTCCACAAGAACAATTCTTAACGCAAACCCTTTTCAGCGACCTTAATTATGAGGTGAAAAAGGAATCTATTTATGTGTTTAATGCAGATCATTTTAAAGAACTTATTAAACGATGTGCGAGTAATGGAGTAGGAGCATATAGATTGCTAGTCTGGAAAGATAATGAAGTGGTTAAAATAGCAACTCATGATGAGTTCAATAAGAAAGCAACTGACGTAAGATGGTTAAAAACTGCTTATTATAAATGCTTTTATGAAGATAAAACTTATAATTTCAGTACAGAATTTAAGATATCTGATAAACTTCTAGAACGCACAGAAATGTTTGTTCCTAAAGTTAAAGACGAGGAGGAATAATCATAAGGCGATTATTTAAAAATGTCTCTGATAATTTTTAAATGATGCTCGGTATGAATGGCAAGGAATTTTTGCGATTCTTGTAAATTTAAATGCCCAAATAAGGGATGTTTAAAATGACATCGTGCATCTAACTGTTCAATATTTTCTAAGCCATTTTCTGCTAGCTGTATTTGTTGAAGTAAATCAGCTTTTGTGATATGATCTTCTGGTAATACATGTTTAGGAGCACGACCTTTTCCTCTAGGTATTTTCTTAAAAGTCATTATGATCCATTTAATAAAAGACCATTGAGGTTTGAAATCTTGCGGGCTAGAACTTTCTAAAGCTTGTGGTATACCATTAAAAACACGCAAAGTATGATCAATATGCCAGTAGCTTCCTGCCTTAGATACTTCGTCGTTTTTTGATCGTCTAATTCAACATATTTTTGAAGTTCCGTGAGTTGTAATTTCAGCTTTTGCATCTTTAATAAATTTCTTGGATCGTAAATTTTTGATTATTAAAATTTACAATATCACTGGTCTTTTTGTGTTTCAGAGCTACGCCTATAGGAGACTGTAATGAAATACAAAAGATCCCTTCTCCATCTATCGTGATTTTCCCCATTCCTGCACTTACATAAAACCAGCCTGCAGGTAATTTGATGAGAGCACCAGGTTCTACGATATCACATTTTTTTGCGGCATCTATTTTTTGAAAATGCTCTATTATTTTAGAGGTGTCTGCAAGCTGTCTTTTAAATAGATCTTCTTCGTTTTGAATCATGGCCATGCCTGTTTCATACTTATCACCAGCGCTACTTTTGGTCTCATTTTGTTTTGAATCCATAAGTCTATCTAGGTTTTTAGTAATGGTTGCCATGCGATCTTCAAGAATTTGATAACAGTGCTGGTATATTTCTTTTTTAAAGGCAGTAGATTTCATAGATCATATTAGATTGTAAAAGTAAACAATATCAACACGAGATGTCATAAAACAAAAAAGCCTCACGCACGAGGCAATGAGGCTTTTTCTCTACTAACCTAAAAGTTTATGGTAACAACACGTTGTCTATAGCGTGTACTACTCCATTAATTGCTGTAACGTTAGTTACAATAATATTTGTGTCTCTTGTTTGTGCATCTGTAATTATTGTTCCTGTGATAGAAAAAGTTCCAGGTCCTATAGGATCCACATTTGCGCCATCTACGATATTTTCTGCTCTTACAGCTGCACCACTTACTACGTGGTAAGTAAGAACGTCTGTTAAATTAGATAGTGCAAGTACGTCTGATATGTCATTTAATCCGTCTGTTGTACTTTCATCTATTAAAGCTTGAAAAGCGTCGTTAGTAGGTGCAAATACAGTAAATGTTGCTGTGTCATCACTTAATGTTGGAACAAGTCCTTGTTGATCTACTGCTGTAACTAGATTTGAAAAACTTGGGTTTGCAGCTGCAAGTGTTACTACTGTAGGTAAAGTGATTACCTCATCAACTACATGTACTACACCATTATCTACCGTTACGTCTGGCATAGTTACTTCTGCAACACCATTTAAAACAACACCTGATGTAAGGTCCACATATAAATCTAGTGTATCTCCATCGCTGTTAGTAGCACTTGTCTTTACATATCCGTCTGTTAAATCTGTGGATCGAGCAACGGTTCCCAGCACGTGGTTGCGCAATGTGTTTCTTAAAACTAAAACTGGCACATCATCTATAGTAGCAAATCCATTTGCTGATAAAAATGTTTGAAAAGCTGTGTCTGTCGGTGCAAAAACTGTAAACGTTCCTCCTGCTTGATCTAGTGTAGCGTCTAATCCTGTTCTTAGTAATGCCGCGTTAAGAATAGTGAAATCAGCATTGTCTACTGTTAAGTCGTAAGCAGAATTGTTATTGTCTAATACTCCGCCGTTGTCATCATCGTCTGTACATGATACTGCACTTACAGTAAGTACCGCAAGCATCAATACCTTGAAATTTGTTACTAATTTTTTCATGAGTTTGGGTTTTAGTTTTTTTTCTTCTTCAAAGATAGTCTCAAATGTTATCCATTATGTTTAACGATTTGTTAAAACTATTAAACAGAAACTTAAGACGGGACATTATCAATTTTTATCATGCTCACTATAAGAAAAATCAACCTGCCTACAAGGTTAACTGTAATACAGATGAATTATTTTGCAACATGGCAAAAGTAGTAGTAGGACTTTCAGGTGGAGTAGATTCTAGCGTCGCGGCATATCTTTTAAAAGAACAAGGTCACGAGGTAATAGGTCTCTTTATGAAAAATTGGCACGATGATACCGTTACTATTAGTGATGAGTGTCCGTGGTTAGAGGATTCAAATGACGCTATGTTAGTAGCAGATAAGCTAGGTATACCGTTTCAGACAGTAGATTTAAGTGAGCAGTATAAAGAACGTATTGTAGATTATATGTTTGATGAGTATGCTCGTGGGCGCACGCCTAATCCAGACGTTTTATGTAATCGTGAGATTAAATTTGATGTTTTTATGGATATTGCTCTAGAATTAGGAGCAGACTATGTCGCTACTGGACACTATTGCCAGAAAACAACGACAACGATAAACGGTAAAGAGATACATCATCTTATTGGTGGAGCAGATCTTAATAAAGATCAAAGCTATTTTTTATGTCAGGTATCTCAAGAACAACTAGCGCGCACATTGTTCCCTATAGGTCATCTTCAAAAACCTGAAGTACGTAAAATCGCAGCAGCACAGGACTTAATTACTGCAGGCAAGAAAGATTCTCAAGGTTTATGCTTTATAGGTAAAGTACGTCTGCCAGACTTTTTACAGCAACAGTTGAAACCCAAAACCGGTGACATTGTAGAAATCCCAGCCCAAGTAAGTATGGATAAAGCTGCAGTTGTAGAAGATGAGGATGCTATGATGACGCTTTCGCGTAAGCGACATTATCAACCACATGAAGGTAAAAAACTGGGTACACATCAAGGAGCTCATTACTTTACACGTGGACAGCGCAAAGGACTAGCGGTAGGAGGAACGCCTCTACCATTATTTGTGATAGAGACAGACGTAAAGAGTAATACCATTTATGTAGGTCAGGGAAAACAGCATCCAGGACTTTATCGTCGTGGACTTTTTATAGATAAAAGCGAGTTGCACTGGATCCGTGAAGATCTGGCACTTCAACCAGGACAGACCATGGATGTTATGGCTAGAATACGTTATAGACAGACTTTAGAAAAGGCTGTTTTAAATGTAGTAAATGATGGCGCTTATTTAATTTTTGACACACCACAAAGTGCTATTTCACCAGGACAGTTTGCAGCTTGGTATCAAGATAATGAATGTCTAGGTTCGGGTGTTATTTCTTAACTTGCTCAAATGAGAGTTATTTTATGTATCGTTTTGTATCTCGCTTTCGCGAAAGCGTATGCGCAAGAACTTCATGCATGGATTTACTTTACAGATAAGCCTAATGTCAATGCTAGCATAGCGTCGCCACAAAGTATACTTACTCAAAAAGCAATACAACGCAAGGCTAGACATGGAATCGCTATTGATGATCGAGACGTGCCTGTCAATCAAAGTTATGTAGCTCAAATCCAGTCGCAAGCTGGTATTACTTATAAAACACAATCCAAATGGTTTAATTGTGTGCATGTAACGGGCTTAGAAACAGATATTAATGCATTAACTACATTTTCTTTTGTGTCCAGCATCGATTTTGCAGATCCAACTAAAATGGTTCAAATCAATAACCACAATAAATTTGCCCAGACTACAGCACCACCACTAAATTATGGAAATGCTTTAAATCAAATAGACATGATAGGGCTTAATGACTTACACGACCTAGCCAATACGGGCACTGGTGTGACTATCGCTGTAACTGATAGCGGTTTCCCTAATGTAGATACTAATCCTGCATTTAATCAATTGCGTAATAATAATGGAATCGCCGGTGGTTATGATTTTGTAGCAGGCGATAACAGTTATTATGGAGATCATTTTCACGGTGCACGAGTGTTGAGTATTATGGCAGCACATGAGGCTGGTAATTTTGAAGGAAGCGCGCCTGATGCGCAATATTATTTATTCAGAACGGAAGATGTTGCAACAGAAACACCGGTAGAATTAAGCTATTGGGTTGCCGCAGCAGAACGCGCAGATTCGCTAGGTGTTGATGTTATCAACGTGTCGCTAGGTTATTTGGGATTTGATAATCCTGCAGAAAGTTTGAGTTATACAGATCTCGATGGACAAACGGCTTTTATATCACGTGGTGCAAACGTGGCTTTTGAGAAAGGATTGTTTGTCGTGGTAAGTGCCGGTAATTCTGGAGCGTCTACATCGCATCCATATATAAGTGCACCTGCAGATGCTGATGGAGCCTTTAGCATAGGATCTGTAACAGCAATGGAACAGTTGTCTAATTTCTCTAGTATAGGTCCAACGTTTGACAATCGTTTAAAACCTAATGTAGTAGCACAAGGAAGCAGTACGGCCCTAATTACTGAAAACGGAGCTTTAGTTTCTGGTAGTGGTACCTCTTATAGCGCGCCTTTGATTAGCGGAGCAGTAGCCTGTCTTATACAAGCATACCCTAATTTAACACCTTTACAAATTAAAAACGCTGTAGAACAAAGTGCGGATAATTTTATGACTCCAAATAATCAATTTGGATATGGTATTCCTGATTTTGGCGCTGTATTTCAAACTTTGAGTACAACACAGTTTGAAGGTGTAGGATTTAAATACTACATCAATGGTAGTAAACAGTTCGTGATTGATTTACCACAAGACTATCCAGCGGTAAAAGCCAGACTGTATAACCTTATGGGACAGTGCGTGTGGAATGGCATGCTTGAGAATGAAAAGCCATTAGATTTGAACTCTTTTAATTCTGGTATTTATATATTCCATATCAAAGATATGAATAGATCAATAAAAGTAGTTTTTTAAGTATCAATTGCATCCATTCTCTAAATTTTGAGTTCCACACCTCTCAATTTCTTTTAAATTTGCAGGTGTAAACACAAGCTATGGAAAATAGAATTACTTCGTTATTTGGTATAAAATATCCCATAATTCAAGGTGGTATGATATGGCTAGTGGTTATAAACTGGCCAGCGCCGTATCCAATGCTGGTGGATTAGGTCTTATAGGTGCAGGATCCATGTATCCAGATGTATTGAGAGAACATATTCAAAAAGTAAAAAAAGCAACTGATCAACCTTATGGTGTTAACGTACCATTGCTGTATACAGATCTTGAAGAAATACTTCAAATAATTATAGAAGAAAAAGTTCCTATCGTATTTACCAGTGCTGGAAATCCTAAAACCTATACCCAACGATTAAAAGACGCAGGAATCACTGTAGTACATGTGGTCAGCTCAGTGAAGTTTGCTTTAAAATGTCAAGATGC
Organism: Nonlabens ulvanivorans; assembly: GCF_000755285.1. Classification (GTDB taxonomy): domain Bacteria; phylum Bacteroidota; class Bacteroidia; order Flavobacteriales; family Flavobacteriaceae; genus Nonlabens; species Nonlabens ulvanivorans_A. The sequence continues at coordinate 168,781 of NZ_BBMK01000002.1, forward strand.
AGGTGTAGATGCTGTTGTTGCAGAAGGATTTGAAGCTGGTGGGCACAACGGTAGAGAAGAGACGACAACACTTACTTTAATTCCAATGGTAAAAGCATCTTTAAAAATTCCATTAATTGCTGCTGGTGGTATTGCGACTGGTAGAGGTATGCTGGCTGCCATGACATTAGGAGCCGAAGCTGTTCAAGTAGGAAGCCGTTTTGTAGCCACCCATGAAGCAAGTAGCCACCTAGCATTTAAACAAGCTGTAGTGGATGCTAAAGAAGGCGATACACACTTAACACTTAAAGAATTAGCACCGGTACGTTTACTGCGCAATAAATTCTGGGGGGGTGATGTGCAAGAATTGTACAAAACAGCACCAACACCTGAACAATTAAAAGTCTTACTAGGTCGCGCGAGAGCTAAGAAAGGAATGTTTGAAGGAGATTTAAATGAAGGTGAACTTGAAATAGGTCAAATATCGGGATTGATTAATGATATTTTACCGGCGGCACAAGTCGTTGAAAATATGGTGTCTGAATATGAGGAAGCTAGAAAAGAAATGATGAATAGGTCACTACATGGCTAGAGCACAATCACCACTAGAAGAAAAGTGGAATGTCATCACACATGGCTTTGGTTTTTTACTAGCCTTAATAGGTGCTGTATTATTATTCTTAAAGATAGAAGATAGTAATCAGGCAAATGTATATCCTGCGATAATAGTATATGCATTTTCACAGATTTTTCTCTATTTTTCATCTACCTACTACCATTGGGTTGCGGTAGGGTCAAGAAAAGACGTATTGCGTAAGATGGATCACATAGCGATATACGGATCTATTGCAGGGACTTATACGCCTATGTGTTTATTAATGTTACAAGATAGTAATGGCTGGATGATTTTATATGCCGTATGGGGAATCGCATTATTTGGGCTTATTTGGAAACTGTTTTTTACAGGTAAATATGAGGCATTTTCGAGCATCCTTTATTTGGTGATGGGCTGGTTGATTGCTCTAGATTTAGAAAGTGTACAGACCTTATTTACTGACTCGATGATTTTTTGGTTAATCGCAGGTGGCGTTTTCTTTACCGTGGGAATCATTTTTTATGCTTGGAATAAACTCTATTTCAACCACGTGATATGGCACCTATTTGTTTTAGGTGGTAGTATCAGTCATTTTATAATGGTTTATGAGGTTGTTTAAATCTAAACTACAAACCCCAAAACAGCACCCATTAACATCACTAAAATCTTAGCAAGGTTAAATTTGTGCGCTTCACTCGATTCAAGAATTAGAGTAGTAGATACATGCAGTACAATACCTGCAACAATAGCTTTAATAGGTGTCATATAAGCATCAAAGAAACTTAGCTCACTGGCTAGTAAACTACCTAGTGGTGACATGACCGCAAATAATAGTAGAATAGTTATAGCCTTCCATCTTGACATGGTGCTGTTCAATAAAAAGCTAGCAAAAATAAAAGCTATAGGAATTTTATGAATAGAAATTCCATAAATCATACCACCATGGTCTTGTAAAGGCATGCCTTCTAGAAAAGCATGTAAGCATAAACTACCAAAGAGTAAATATGGAAATTGTTGGATTTCTTTATGCACATGTAGGTGTCCATGTTCAGCTCCTTTTGAGAAAAATTCGAGTATGATTTGTATAAAAACACCAGCAATTAAATAGATACCCATATTGCTATCGCTATCTTCATAAATCTCTGGTAAGAACTCTGAAGCAACACTACTTAATAAAAACGCACCAGAAAATGCAAGCAGTAATTTCATCCTGTTTGCTGCAGGTGATTTGAATATCATTGCTGCTCCAGCTCCTATTAAAACTGCGATAAATGGAAGTAAAAAATTCAAGTTAGTTGGTTTGTTAAAAAGTAAAAGTAATATTTAAGAACTATCTAAGCCTTAGTTAGGCTTTTTGTACAATAAAATTTATCAGTAAAAAGAAGATTATTTTCTAACAATCATTATCAGTCGCTCACTAGTTGCAGCATCATAACTGTTCAAATGATAATCACCATAAACCTCTATTAATTCTAATCCAGCTAATTTAAAATAGTTCGTAAAATCTGCTAATTCTAGGGCACTCACACGTTCTGTGAAATGGTAATCACGTTCTTGATCAGTAAATTTAATATCTTTATAGATATGACCTTTTTCATAACGACGCCATTGTTTAAAGGTAATACCATCCTCAATTTTCTCATTATAGGCAACTAGATTTTTAATGACAAAAGGAGCATTCATAAAATCGATAACTCCATATCCGCCAGGCTTTAAATTTGAATGTATAGCTTTAATGGTATTTACATTATCTGCCACATCATCAAAATATCCAAAACTAGTAAAAAGGTTGAATACCGCATCAAATTGACCGTCATAGGGTACCGTCATATTATGTACCTCAAAATTTATACGACTTGAATCAAGCGGCAATAGTGACTGATCATTTTCTACATCTGAGGTAGAAGTGGTGTTGTCTCTCAATTGTGCTTTTGCATAAGCGATACTAGAAGGACTTAAATCGACACCAGTCACGCGATAACCTAATCTATTTAAATACATACTATGTCTACCACGACCACAGGCTAGGTCCATGATATGAGAAGACTTAGATAGGTGAAGGCTGTCTGTAAGTCGACGCATAAATGCGCCAGCTTCTAGATAATCTCTATCGCGATAAAGAATGTGATAATATGGAGTATCAAACCAACTCGCGTACCATTGATCTGTTTGGGATGCAGTGCTCATAGGCGACAAAAATAGCTTAATTTTGCGGCTCAAATCTGTGAAGAATGTCCCAAAGTTTTAAGATGATTGCCAAAACACTTTTTGGCCTAGAAGAAGTACTTGAAAAAGAGCTGCGCCAGTTAGGTGCAACACGTATTGAACCAGGTGTGCGCATGGTTAGTTTTGAAGGTGATCTAGGCTTTATGTATAAGGCAAATATGATGTTGCGCACTGCAATACGTATACTAGTACCCATACATTCATTTAGAGCGCGCAATGAGGTAGATTTATATGATGGTATCTATCAAATGGATTGGTCTAAGTATCTGACGGCACACGATACACTTGCTGTTCATGGTACGGTAGCATCACAGTATTTTAATCACAGTCAGTACGTTGCATTAAAGACTAAAGATGCTATTGTAGATCAAATACGTAATAACACAGGTAGACGTCCAGATGTAGACACAAAACATCCAGACTTAAGAGTATCGGTACATATTAATGATCAAAAAGTAGATGTTTCTATAGATTCTAGTGGTGAGCCGCTATTTAAACGTGGTTATCGTCAAGAGACTAATATCGCACCTATTAATGAAGTGCTCGCTGCAGGATTAATTTTACTGAGTGATTGGGACCAACGATCTCAATTTATAGATCCTATGTGTGGTAGTGGAACGATAGCAATCGAGGCCGCTATGATAGCTGCAAACATTGCTCCTAATTTAAACAGACCAGAATTCGGCTTTGAAAAATGGCCGGACTATGATAACGCACTCTTTGAAGCGATTCAAGAAAGTTGCTTAAAGAAAATGCGCGAGTTTGAAGGCCCAATCATCGCACGTGATGCCGATGGATACACGCTGGATAAAGCAAAAGAAAATGTAAAAAATGCAAATCTTGGGGATTTTATAAAATTAGAAAAAGGTGATTTCTTTAGGGATCATCAAAGTGCACAAGCCTTTTTAATGTTCAATCCGCCATATGATGAGCGTATTGAAATTGATACCGATGCATTCTATAAGTCAATAGGAGATACTTTAAAACAACGTTATACCGGTTCTACCGCATGGATGATAACCGGTAATCTTGAGGCGTTGAAATCTGTAGGACTGCGCCCTTCACGCAAGATTAAAGTATATAATGGTAAACTAGAAGCTCGTTTTGTGAAATATGAAATGTATCGTGGTACTAAGAAATTGCACAAGCTAGTTGATAACGATACCAAAGAAGAAAACAATTCTAATTAACAATTTGAGATTTAACAACAACATACAGCAATAATTCATCGCTAAAGGCCTTGTAAAGTTGAGCTTTGTATAATTTAATATCTAGCATTTAACGCCTTATCTTTGTTGCTGAAAAAATTAGTTTATGGCATTAAATAAAAATGGTGTTTTAGGTTGGGCGACTTTAATTATGATAATTATAGGTCTAGGCTTGATAGCTTTAGGTGCTTTTAGATATAATGATGTAGCTGGTTATGGATTTGCTGCAGTAGGTGTAGGTTTCTTTGCTATCGCTTGGGTTTTTAACGCATTGAAAGGTCGAGTTTAGTGAAAGAAAAAATTCAATTTGAAGATCTTACAGCTCTTAAAGTAGTTGTTCCTACTATAATAGCTATAGTTTCTTGCTTTGTTTTTGGAACCTTAATCATAGTGGATGGTGCTCATCTTTATTATATTATACCTGCGTTTATAGGGATTATCCTCATCGGTATTCCACAAATTAAAAATATTAGACAGCGCAACACTATTAAATTTACAAACACAGGTCTGACAGCAAAATTATTAGGCCATAAAACTTTTGGTTTTCAATTTAAAGATATTGAAAAGTATCAACTGACTGATGCTGGATTGATCATTAAAATAAATGAGATGGATAAGATGACGCTTTCGCGAAAGCGTTTTCAAGAAGAATCTCTCACACGATTACATACATTAATACAACAAAAAACAGCGCAATTATGAGCGATGATAAACAAGTAATATTTTCCATGTCAGGTCTTTCAAAGACCTATCAAAGTACTGGAAAACAAGTTCTTAAAAACATTCACCTTAGTTTCTTTTATGGGGGGGCTAAAATTGGTATTCTAGGTCTTAACGGATCTGGTAAGTCTACATTGATGAAAATCATTGCTGGTATTGAAAAGAACTATCAAGGAGATATTAATTTCTTACCAGGTTATAATGTTGGATATCTAGAGCAAGAACCGCAACTAGACAATACTAAAACCGTAATGGAAATAGTGCGTGAAGGTGTTGCAGAGACTGTTGCTATACTGGACGAGTATAATAAAATCAACGACGATTTTGGTCTAGAAGAAGTTTATTCTGATGCCGATAAGATGGAGAAGTTAATGAACCGTCAGGCAGAGCTTCAGGATAAAATAGACGCTTCAAACGCATGGGAATTAGACACTAAACTAGAAATTGCTATGGATGCCTTGCGCACACCACCTGGTGATGCAAGCATTGAAAACCTATCTGGTGGAGAGAAAAGACGTGTGGCTTTATGTCGTTTGTTGTTACAACAACCAGAGATTTTATTACTAGATGAACCTACCAACCACCTAGACGCAGAGTCTGTATTATGGTTAGAGCAACATCTTGCTCAATATAAAGGAACAGTAATCGCAGTAACGCATGATAGATATTTTCTAGATAACGTTGCTGGATGGATTCTTGAACTGGATCGTGGAGAAGGTATCCCATGGAAAGGAAATTACTCGAGCTGGTTAGAGCAAAAGGGTGACCGATTAAGAAAAGAAGAAAAGACAGAATCTAAACGTCAAAAGACTTTACAGCGTGAGCTGGATTGGGTACGTCAAGGTGCAAAAGGTCGCCAGACTAAACAAAAGGCACGTTTAAATAACTATGATAAGTTATTGAACGAAGACCAGAAACAGAAAGAAGATAAGCTTGAAATATACATTCCTAATGGACCACGATTAGGTACTAATGTTATAGAGGCAAAAGGTGTTAGTAAAGCCTTTGGCGATAAATTACTATATGAAGACTTAAACTTTGTACTACCTCAAAATGGTATCGTAGGGATTATAGGTCCTAACGGTGCTGGTAAAACAACCATTTTCAAAATGATCATGGGACAAGAACAACCTGATAAAGGTTCTTTTACAGTAGGTGAGACAGTTAAGCTAGCCTATGTAGATCAAGCGCATAGTGATATCGATCCAGATAAATCTATATGGGAAAACTTTGCAGATGGGCAAGATATGGTGATGATGGCTGGTAAGATGGTCAACTCTAGAGCTTACTTAAGTCGTTTTAATTTCTCAGGATCTGAGCAAAACAAAAAAGTATCTGCATTATCAGGTGGAGAGCGCAATCGTTTACACCTTGCCATGACGCTTAAGGAAGAAGGAAACGTTCTATTACTCGATGAACCTACAAATGATCTAGATGTTAATACGTTACGTGCTCTAGAGGAAGGACTGGATAACTTTGCCGGTTGTGCGGTGATCATCTCGCATGATAGATGGTTTTTAGATAGAGTTTGTACTCACATTATTGCATTTGAAGGAGATTCTCAAATCTATTCTTTTGAAGGTAGTTTTACAGAATATGAAGAGAATAAGAGAAAACGATTAGGTGATGTCACTCCTAAGAGAATACGTTATAAGAAACTAATTAGAGACTAGAGTTTAAGTCTTATGGTTTTAAATATAAAGTCCGTAGTTCAAATTTGAACTACGGACATTTTTTATTTAATTTGAAAAAATATAATAAATGATTCCTAAAACGGCAGATTTAAGAACTCAAATAGAGTTTTATGCTCAAGAAGTGAGTAGTGGCAAGATGGATTTAAGTGCTGTGCGCAACAAGCTTAAAAATCAAATGATGGATCTAGAGGACGTAAAATATACGGTTAATAGAGTTGATAAAAGAGCTGCTAGATTAACAGAATTGAAAGGGATTCATCAAACGGGTAAAACTAAATTATGGATAGGGATTACTTTGTTATTCTTTGGTTGCGTTTTTCCATTTATTTACAATATTGTCACCTTAAATAAATTTGTGATTGCTGTTTATACATTTCCTTTTGTACTAGGACTTTATTTGATATGGAATGGTCGCAATGATATGGCGAGATATTAACGCTCAAAAATCCACTCGTCTTTATAAAGTAAGGCTGTTTTTAAATAATTGAACAATACTGGGAAACCAGATTTAAAATCGGCTGGCGATTCAAAGAAGTATTCTGTGAGTACAGATAGAAACTCATATTCATTTGTAAATGCATATTCTCTGAAATATTTAGTACGATCCAATCGCAGTCTCACTTCAGGAGTCATGATATGGCGCAATATCTTTTGTTCATATTTATGGAACCTCGCAGAGTCTACATCTGTACTATGTTTACTTTCAAAATGCATGACATGCATAAATTCATGTAGTCCTAGATGAAGATTATCATTATCAATGGCCATGCCTGTTAAAAAATCTTCCCAGGATAGAGCAAGAACTTTGGCTCGTGGATTGTACTCGCCTTTATGCATTGCCTCATTAGTAGGGCTTTGAAATGCCTGTGGAAAAAACAATACCGTATTCATCATACTATACAAATAGTTTGCTCTACCAAAACTTAATTGTATCGCAACAGCTGCTGAGTAAATAACTTGTGCATCTGACACCTTATTTTCATATCGATGCCTGAAATCCTTATCTTTTATAAAGGCTACCATGCGATGTTCGAACTGTCGCTGGTATTTTTTAGAGAGCTTTTGATAGAAAGGATAAGTTTCTAGAATACGCTTTCGCGAAAGCGGTAACCTGCGATACGTTAAGGGTTGTCTATTCCATACAAAATCATTCTTGTGCTGTAATTTGCGCAAGATAAGATGACCAAAGAAGAGTAGGAAACCTATGGCTACAGCTGCAAATGCATATGGAGCCATCCATTCTGTATCTGAATTGATAACGAGTATGTGAAATAGAGATCTAATCTCTAGAGAATATACTCAGTAAATACCAAAATAATAACATCAACGAAGCAAACAGACCTAGTGATGCACCTACATGTTGATCTGTACTATATTTATGTACAAGGTTAGAGGTTTGATAGAGTATAGAACCTGCAGCTAGAACTACCATTCCTGCGCTAAAAGCAAGGCCTAGATTAAATCCAAAAATCATTCCGGCTATAATTAGACCTATAGCGATAAAGAAACCTACCATAAGTATATTGCGCAAGAAGCTGAAATCTTTTTTTGTAAACAATACAATAGCACTCAAACCTGTAAATAAAGCTAGAGTCATAACAGCTGCTTGATTAATAATAGAATTATCAAAGATGTTCATGCTACCGCCAGAGTAGGCAATAGCAATCCATATCATAGGAAGAAAGATAAAAGCCTCAGCCACTACATAAAGTAATAACGCAAGATATTGTTTGGTTTTATCGTGTGATTTATGCGCGATATTTTCGGCATAGTTAGTTGCTAGCATAAATCCACCTAGCATTAATAACCATCTCCATCCTTGGGTCATAGAAAGAGCAAATTCAACCAGTGGCTCAATACGCAAGAAAATAGATTCTACTACTATAAAAAGTAAAACAGCTAGTGCCACATGCGCATAAGTGCGCTTGTAAAAAGCAACTCTGGTATCATCGCTAGCAGCGATAAGCGGTTGGTATGATGAAATATTATTATGATCCATGGTTAGTTTACGTTAATAGGTAGTGAAGATAAATCATCTACTTTTTTACAACGCTAAAACATTAATAAAATTTTCTACAATTGAATTAAACCTTATCTTTCTTTTTGAGTCATAAGGTAGACTATGGTAATAGATAAAGAATACGAGATTCTAGAGCTTATCAAAGCTCCTCATACGACTGAGGCTGGCTATCGCATGCTGTTGAAAGAGTTTCAACAGCAGTTATACTGGCAAATAAGAAAGCTAGTTATCGATCATGACGATGCTCATGATGTGTTACAAAATGTTTTTGTAAAGGTTTTTAAAGGTATCAAAAACTTTAAAGGTGATAGTAAATTGTCATCATGGTTATATCGTATCGCTTATAATGAAAGCATGACTTTTTTAACCAAAAAAGGAAAACAATTACAGATAAATGATACAGAGCTACAAACTCATTTAGTAGAACAAATAGAGGCTGATGTATATTTTACAGGTGATGAGATACAGTTAGCTTTACAAAAAGCACTTGCTCAATTGCCTAAACGACAAAGCGAAATTTTTAAAATGCGTTATTATGATGAGGTTAAATTTAAAGATATTGCAGAATTGTTAGAGTTAAGTGAAGGAGCTGTTAAGTCTAGTTACCATATTGCCGCAAAAAAGATTGAACAATTTATAAAACAGGATTAAACTATTTGAGAACTTAAGAGTCTTAAAATCAGAACATGGAAAAAGAAAATAAACATAATAAGGATTTAGGTTTTCAAGTGCCTCAAGACTTCTTCAAAAATTTTGAAGAAAACATGATGACACAATGGAATCTTGAAGATAAGCTGGGTAAAGAAACTGGTTTTGAAGTGCCTGATGGTTATTTTGAATCCCTAGAAGAACAATTATTACCTGTAGTTGATGATAAGGTAAGAAAATTACCTAACAGGTCTAATATAACTACTTTCTTATATCCAGTCCTTGCGATAGCGGCAATGCTAGCTATTGTCCTAACTTTAAATAGTGGAAATAAGTCTGTAGATATTGCAAGTGTAGACACATCAGTTCTCGAAGATTATCTTATAGAAGAATCTTTTATATGATGACGCTACAGTAGATATGTTATTTGCAGACAACGATATATTAGATAACATCAATCTTACAGAAAGTGTAGATACAGATGTGCTTTATGATTATCTAGAAGAAGAAATGGAGTTAAACGAAATTATTACAGAATGAAAAAGTATATAATAATAATAGCTGTACTCATAAGTACTATAGGTATGGCTCAAGGACCAGATGGTGATCGAGATGATCATCGTCGTATGAATAAAGAGAAAATTGAAGCGTTAGCAGTAGCTTATATCACTGAGCAACTAGAACTGACACCTGATGAAGCTAGTAAATTTTGGCCTGTTTTTAATAAATTGAGAGAAAAGCGTCATGACTTAGAACGTAAAAAGAAAGCTTTGATTCGCGAAATGGAAGCTAAAATTGACACCATGTCAAATAGTGAAGCGACAAATTATGTAAGTAAAATTACAGATTTAGATAATCAAATACACGCTTCTAGCTATGAGCAAAACAATGCTGAGATCGTAAAAATTATAGGAGCAAAAAGGTTCTTGAAATTAATGAAAGCCGAAATGGATTTCAGAAAAAAGATGTTGAAAGAATACAAAGAACGTAGAGGTAGAGACAGACCTTAAACAACTGTTGGTTTATTTGATTTATTAATGGATTAAAGCCTTTTCAAAAAGCAATTGAAAAGCTTTTTTAGTTTTTAAAATTTAATATCAAAGCTTAAATTTGAATCAAAATTAATAATCATGAAAAAGTTCTTTTTAATCTTTTTAGTAATAGGATTAGCATCGTGCAATCAACAGGATTCTACAGCTACTATCGAGGCGACAGACGGCATTAAAGGCAGTCAGGCATATCAAGATTATGTGGTAGCCTTTAATGAATATCAAGCTTGCAAAGAAGAGCGTCCAGGAATAACCAATGCCTACATGAATAAAGAGCTTACAGCACCAGAGTTTGAAAAAGCGCTAGAGAAGAATGCTAAAATGTGTGCTCTTAAAAAACAAATCTTTAATACGAGATGGCAAATGTTACAGACAGAATATGATAAACTGTCTGAAGAATATCAAATCAAAGCAGACTAACCTTTAAATTCGGTTATTTCAGTCGCGTTTTCTACAGATTTACCATCATAAACAACGGTCCATCCCATAGAATTACTCAACACAAAAATACGTGTCAGTTCTATTAATAGTCTCTCGTCTGCGTTTTTGAGGATATCACTATTTCTAATTTGGCGCTCAATATCTTTAGATATTTTTTGCTTCATGCTATTGAAGTCCTTAGCCTCAAAGGTGTTGAGAATACCATTGTCTAGCTGATAGAAATTTAAATTGGGATTAATATTAATTGTTGCTTCTGGTAATTTTGAAAATATAATTTCTTTGCGCTCGCTATCAATAGAATACTCTAGGTTTTTTAAATCATAGATCACTTGTGCTTTTGCATTTGAAATCACAACGGCTGTTTTCTGGCTAGAGAAATAATCCCAGCCATAGGATTTTGTGTTTTCATAAGTGTAGACCTTACCATAGCTAGCCTCAGTTACGATTAATTTGCTGACACTGCGCACTTCTTTTTCAATAAGTTCTGTTTGCGCAATAAGGTTTGCTTGCTCTGTGCGATAACCTTTTATGTAGTCATAAATCAAAACGATGGCAAGCATCATCAAAGCACCTAGAACTAGTGTTTTTAAATTTTTCATAATTCAACTTGAGGATGTTTTTGTTGCAGGCTTATCAGAGATTTTTCAATCTGTTCCAGATGTAAATCAGTATTTGAAGGTCGATGCGCCACAAGCTTACGATGTTTATCTACGGCTTTCATTATAGGTAAGCAAGTTGTAGAAATCACGCTTTCGCGGAAGCGTTCCCAGACCAACTCAATGCCAATTTCATTTAAATGAACCATATCACGGCCATAGAATCTATAGTCACGCAGCTCGTCCATAGTAATCTCATAGGCTGGAAAATAACAAGCTTTATCTTGATCTACTATAGTTTGAATGGCTTCAAAAAGTCTTGCTTTACTGCGTTGATTTTCTGTAAATCCATCTTTAATATGACGTACTGGTGATAATGTGAAGGTTACAGTCGCATCTGGTTTTACCTTTTTTATGATGGAGATGATGTTACTTAATCTAGTTGTAATTTCTGCTATAGATAATAGTTTCTTTACAAAAAATCCTTGCGGTTGTTTATGACAATTTGCGACAATGGATTGTTGCTCGATATGCTCATATACCCAAGCCGTGCCTAGCGTGATAAACACATGTGAGGCTTTTTTAATTTGTTGAGTAAGTAATGTTCCAGCAGTATTCAGGTTATTTAAAACCGCATCTCTAGTAGAACCATTTAAATCAGAATGCGCGAGGTAAGAAAAATGAGTTTCTACATCCTCTAGAGTAAACAAGTCGCCACTCAAAGAACGCTCGAGCAATACCAGTAAACTATGAGGATTAAATATGATCCCAAATGGATTTACGCAAGTCTTAAAGCCGTGATAAGCCATTTTGCTACCTATGTTTTCTGTAAAACAACTACCTAAAAATACCAGAGAACTGTCATAGTTAATGGCAGGTTGTAATGGAGTAATAGGAACTGGTGTGGTAAGTTGCATTGTTATCTTCACATTTAATAACATCAAAGGTAAAGCAATGCTGTAGTTATAAAAATAACCACCAATAAATTAAGAGTAATAAAACGATGGTGAGTATTAATTTGAGGTACCAGAAGCGTTTGTTGTCACGCTGGTCTTTAAGCGCCTTTGCTATTACTTTTCTTTTAGTACTTGCGACTTGTTCTGGTGTAAACTGCAGACTCATTTTTGAACTCGTCTGCTCATTGTAAACTGAATCACGTGCATCATTTATTCTGTTGGTTCTACGTTGCGCCGCTTTATTTTGAATAGCCTGTATTTTTTTATAGAGATGATTGTTATAATACATACGGCTTAAGAATTAGACTGAAACTTCATTAATTCATATAGCAAGGTGCCAATTCCATAAAAAACGATAGGTGCCGCGATAACCGTTATGATGATGATAAGAAGTGATTTTCTCTTATCCTTATCTGCCTGCTTGCGTATCTTGCGTTTTGCTGCTTCTACTTCTTGTAACGTGTAATCTTTTCTTTCTACACCTTGAGAATAAGTAGCTTGAGATTGTTTTCTTTTTTTACGACGTTCTTTTCTCTCGAGAAACAATTTCTTGTTGTTTCTCATAATAGTTACCATAGATGATATGCTGCCGCCTGAACCCATATTACTTAATCAGTCTGATAAGTCAATGAAACGTTACAAAATTTTTGAGGTCCAAAAAAAAAGGTGCAGACTTTAATCTACACCTTCTATATTTTTAATGAACTACATCGACCAGTTTAAATCTTGTTCTGTAGGAATATTTATAGATTTAAAATAGTCATCCAATCTATCGTAATTATCAGAGGTTTTATTGAAAGCAATCAATCCTCCAGCTTTTATAAATAGAATGAGATGGGTATTTAATTCAACTAATTTTTCGATGCGAGAAATAGGGATACTTAATTCAACTCCATCGCTATAGATTTTAAAATCAGTTTGATCTAGATAAAATATATCTTCTTCGGTATAGCTGTCGCCTAGTTCCTTTTTCTTGTTTTCAAGATATTTGCTATAATGTTTGATGTTTAAACGTTTATACCTTAATGGGTAAAAGAAAAACCAAAATATGCTAATTATCAATAGTATAATTCCAAACCAACTTATCGTATCATTTATTATAAAAAGTACAATTACTAAAGCTGACCAAATTAATGGTAAAGTGAGTCTCGTTTTTAGAAGTTTTGCTTGATACTCTTTAGAATGCTGTGCTTTATAAAATAGCCCTATTAAATTATCCTCTAAAGTAATTTTCTCCTTAACGATATCCATTTAAATCATCTCCTTAGCCGCATCAAGCGCCACACTAATTCCAGCAGGATTCTTTCCTCCAGCAGTTGCAAAATGTGCCTGACCACCGCCACCACCTTGAATGTGTTTCCCTAGTTCGCGTACCATGGTTCCTGCATTAAGATTTTTCTCATCGACTAAATTCTTAGAAATAATAATCGTTAAGGTTGCTTTTTCTCCATCGCTTGCTCCTATAATAAGGAAAAGGTTGTCCATCTCGCGCTCAATTTCAAAAGCTAGTTCTTTTACAGACTTAGCATCAAGATCAGTTTGCGTCGCGATAAAGTTGACACCATTGATATCTTGTGCACTTGCCATTAAATCACCTTTTAAATTACCGGCTTTGGCTTTTAAAAGTTGTTCTATTTCTTTTTTAAGAGCGGCATTTTCATCCTGTAGTTGACCTATTGCTTCCGCAGGATTTTTAGTATTAGATTTTAAGATGGTTTTGATTTCATCAAAATGTCTAGATTGTTCTGCAAAGAAATCTTTAACGGCATCACTAGATATAGCCTCAATACGACGTATACCTGCCGCAACAGCTCCTTCACTCATGATTTTAAAATGCCATACATCTGCAGTGTTAGCAACATGCGTTCCACCACAAAGTTCATAACTCTTACCAAACTTTATAGTACGTACCACGTCCCCCCCATATTTTTCACCAAATAAAGCCATAGCACCATCTTCAACAGCGGCGTCATAGGTATTGGTTCTATTTTCTTCAAGCGGTAATTGCTCTCGGATACGGGCATTTACAAAGTTTTCTACTTCTTGTAATTGTTCTAGTGTCACCTTTGCAAAATGTGAAAAGTCAAATCGCAAACTCGCACTACGTACCATAGAACCTTTTTGTTCTACATGATCTCCTAATACCTTGCGCAATGCTTGATGCAATAGGTGAGTAGCTGTATGGTTAGAGCTTGTTCTATGACGTTGATTTGCGTCCACAGCTGCTTTATGAGAGCCTTCTAAATCTTTAGGTAGATTCTTAGTAAGATGTACGGTCTGTCCGTTTTCTTTCTTAGTATCTATGATATAAACGGTATCACCACTGGTGCTTTCTAGATATCCTTTATCACCAGTCTGTCCACCACTTTCTCCATAAAATGGAGTCATGTTAAAGACTAGTTGGTACAAATCACCATCTTTTTTAGTGGTCACTTTACGGTAACGAGAGATGCGCACATCTGCTTCAAGTTTATCATAGCCTATAAACTCTTGAGCGTCATCACTGCGCAATTCTGTCCAATCAGTAGTTGTGGTTTCACTAGCAGCACGCGATCGTTGTTTTTGAGCAGCCATTGCTTTCTCAAATCCAGCTTCATCGAGCTCCATCCCTTTTTCACGCAAGATTAATGCCGTTAAATCGATAGGGAAACCATACGTATCATAAAGCTCAAATGCTTTGTTCCCGTCAATGATATTCTGTGAGTTACTTTTTGCTGCAGTAATCATGGAATCCAGAAGGACTAGCCCTTGATCCAGTGCACGCAAAATGATTGTTCTTCTTCTTTAATCACATTAAGAATCAAATTCTTTTGTGATTTAAGCTCAGGAAAAGCATCGCCCATTTGTTTAGACAACGTATTCACAAGCATGTATATAAACGGCTCTTTTTTATTTAAATATGTAAATCCATAACGTATCGCACGGCGCAAGATTCTACGGATTACGTAACCTGCACCATTATTAGACGGTAGTTGTCCATCGGCTATGGAGAAGGATACCGCACGTACATGGTCTGCAATGACTCTTATAGCAATATCTTCTTGTTCTGTCTTACCATAAGCATGACCAGTGATAGTTTCTATTTCACGTATTAATGGTGTAAATACATCTGTGTCATAATTTGATCGTACACCTTGCATAACCATAGCAAGGCGTTCAAATCCCATTCCTGTATCGACATGTTGTGCTGGTAGGTTTTTAAGAGATCCGTCTGCCATGCGGTTAAATTGCATGAACACTAGATTCCATATTTCTACAACTTGTGGATGGTCTGCATTTACTAGACTAGCACCATCTACAGTGGCTTTTTCTTCTGCAGTTCTTATATCTACGTGTATTTCAGAACATGGACACAAGGACCTTGATCACCCATTTCCCAGAAGTTATCTTTCTTATTACCGTTTAGGATTCTATCCTCTGCAATAAATTCTTTCCAGTAGTCGTATGCTTCTGTATCGCGTTCTAAATTTTCACTGGCATCTCCTTCAAAAATGGTGACGTATAAACAGTCTTTGTCAATTTTATAAACTTCAGTCAGTAATTCCCAGGCCCAAGCAATCGCTTCTTTTTTAAAGTAATCGCCAAAACTCCAGTTCCCTAACATCTCAAACATCGTGTGATGATAGGTATCAACACCTACTTCCTCGAGGTCGTTATGCTTACCGCTTACACGTAAACACTTTTGAGAATCTGCGATACGACTATGTTTAGACTCACTTATCCCTAGAAAGTATTCTTTAAAAGGATTCATTCCTGCGTTGACAAACATTAATGTCGGGTCGTTTTTAATTACCATAGGCGCACTGGCCACAACCTCATGTTGCTTGGATTTATAAAAGTCTAGGAACGTTTGTCGTATCTGTTGTGATTTCATGTGCAGCTTTAAAAGCGATTAATGGTAATTTGTTATTTTTGTTGAAATGGAGTAGTTGGGTTGTTGAGAACTCGCTTTCGCGAAAGCGTAACAATTACCATCTTTATGCGTTATTAAAACAATCCATTTAACGACACAAAAATAGCACTTTATACCATATGTCAAAGGTCAAGTATTACTATGATGCAGAAACGCTTTCTTACCGCAAAGTAGAGAAGCGTAAACGCAATACTTTTAGAAAAATAGCACTGTTTACAGTGGCCAGTGCATTGTTTGGTTTTTTGTTTTTTAATCTGGCATCACAGTTTTATGAATCGCCGCAAGCTCGTAAATTGAAGCGTGAGAACGAGTTTCTTAAATTAAGTCTTAAAGAGTCGCAAGAAGATGTCAATGATCTCGCAAAAGTGATTAAAAATGTAGAAGAGCGAGATAATTCAATATATCGTATCTATTTTGATGCCGCACCTATATCTGATGAGCAGCGACAGTCGGGTTTTGGTGGTGTGAATCGTTATAAGGATTTTGAAGGTTATGATAGTTCTAAAAAGATTGTAGGTCTTAAAGAGTCTATTGATAAATTGAAAAAGCGTGTTGCTATACAATCTAAATCACTGGATGAGATTGAAGAATTAGCAAAGAGTAAAGAAGAACTTTTAGTTCTATTCCTGCGATACAACCAGTGCGTAATGAAGATTTAACGCGCATGGCCAGTGGTTATGGTTATCGTACAGATCCATTTAATAAGACCCGTAAATTCCATTATGGTATGGACTTTACAGCACCGCGTGGTACACCTGTGTTTGCAACTGGTGATGGAGTAGTGGATAGGGCAGATGCAAACAGTGCTGGATATGGTAATCATATACGTATTGACCATGGTTTTGGCTATGTGTCGCTATATGCTCACTTAAGAGAGAATAAACCCTATAATGTAAGAGTAGGTCAACGTGTAAAGCGTGGTGATATCATAGGCTATGTAGGTAGTACAGGCCGTTCTCAAGCACCGCATTTACATTATGAAGTGTTTAAGGATAAGGATCGTATCAATCCTATTAACTTTTATTATGGTAATTTAACTCCAGAAGAGTTTAACTTACTATTGAAAGCTTCTCAACAAGAAAATATCTCGTTAGACTAATGTATATAGACCTGCCCGATAAGTTGTATTATTCTATGGGAGAGCTTACTAAAGCTTTTCAGGTTAATGCATCATTAATTAGATTCTGGGAAAAGGAGTTTGATATTCTACAGCCCAAAAAGAACTCTAGGGGTAATCGCAAGTTTACTAAAGAAGACGTAAAGAATTTACAGACCATCTATCATCTCGTAAAAGAGCGTGGATTTACTCTAGAAGGTGCGAGAGAATATATGAAGTCTCATAAAAACGAATTGTCTAATCTAGAGATCATCAAGAAACTAGAGCATGTCAAGGCAGAGTTGTTAAAAATAAAGGATCAATTATAAGATCCGATATTGAGGTTTTTTAGGGAATACCGTTTTACCTTAACCAGTAATTAAGCAATAACTTTATGTTAATTGGATATTTGTAAAAACTACCTTCAGCAGCTTTTACAGCTCCTATGATAGGGAAAACGATGGTTAATATTGCTAATCTTATCAATATTGGTACGCCTATAATGGCACAAGTTAAAATCAAACCTAGAATGCCGTATATAAAAGAACTAATCATCCAGTTAACAATCTGTTTACCATGTTGATCAACTACATAGGATTGATCTTTATTAGTTAACCACATCACGATAGGTAATACAATGCCTATAAAGGGAACGATATATCCTGCAAATTGAGAAAGGTGCATCAACATGCAAAATTGGTTAAGCTCCATTCCCCCATGGTCTGAATTCTTGATTATTATAATTCATCCAATCTTTATTAAAATACCAATATTAATAAGATAGTAATCGCAGCAGGAATGGTTTGAACAAAAAGTATTTTACTTTCCACTGTTAAAGCACCATAAATACCAGCGATGGCAACACAGGCTAGAAAAAATAGGGCAACATATGATTGCCATATATCATCAGTGATCAATAAACTCCATATTAATCCTGCGGCTAGAAAACCATTGTATAAGCCTTGATTTGCAGCCATGGATTTAGTAGGAGCAAATAATTCTTTGGGGGGAAACTTTTAAATACTTTTCTTCCTTTAGTTTCCCAAGCAAACATTTCAAACCATAAAATATAGACGTGAATTAAAGCGATAAAACTTAATAAAATGGAAATGAGAATCTGCATATATGGATTTTGAAAAATGAGTATGGTATAAACAAGGCGAAATATAAGAATTAATACATGTTTTAACTTTTACATTTATCTGACTTCTCTCAAATAATAAGAACTGTCAATATCGTAAATCACTGAAATAAACAGTTTAATGGTATGCTACTAATAAATCTGCCACTTTCAGTAAATCTGGAGCGTTGATTTCCGTTTGTGGAGCTAGTGGAAAAAGTTGTTGTCCTGGTCTACTCACAAAAGCGGCACGCCATCCAGCCCATAGAGCACCAGCAACGTCCCATCCGTGAGCAGCTATTAACATACAGTCTTCTGACTGTACGTGAAGTTGATTTGCAGCCCAATCATAAGTATCGGTAAAAGGCTTAAACTTTTTTACGGGCTCAATACTTAGTCTGCGATCAAAATAGCTATTCAATCCAGCGTTTTTAAATTGATGTTGTACACCTTCATCAGATGAATTAGTAAGAGAAACTAATGTATATCCAGCTTCTTTTAATTTTGATAGGGCTTCTTTAACTTCGGGATGTGGTGGTAAGTTGCGCAATCCATTAATGACAAGATTTCTAGCTTCCTCTTCGGTCATCTTAATATCGTGATTTGCAGCGACCATCTGTAAAGCTGCCGCACCTATATGACCGAAAGGTTCATATCGACCACTCGCAGACATTACTAGTGAATATTGTAACATCGTTGTAAACCACAGCGGTAATAAATGATCATTTCCACCTAAGGCCTCTGAAACCTGTTTTTTCATTTGTGTAAGGTCTAACAAAGTCTCATTGACGTCAAAGAATAATACTTTAGGCTTGATTTTAGGTTTCATGTTCAAATGATTTATCTATGCTTTTAAATATTTTAATGCAGTTAGTATATCTGTTCCTTCTGCTCTTTCTTTATAATCTGCATCTAAAAAAGCATATTGAATAATTCCTTTTTGATCAATGACATAAGTTGCAGCAAGTGGTAACTCATTACTATGATCACCATTTTTCTCACTTAATTTAAACCCAGCTTCATATATCGCAGCAACATCATCAGTTAATTGATAAACTACACCGTATTCTTTACCTATGGTGTTTCCTATATCGCTTAAAACGTTGAATTTCAAATTATTTTTCTCAGCTGTGTTCAGTGAATTGTCAGGTAGTTCTGGTGTTAGTGCAATTAATTGAGCATTGAACTTTTCAAATTCAGGTAATATTTCTTGCAAATAGTGCAATGTAATATTACAATATGGACACCATCCACCTCTATACCAAGTTAAAATAACTGGACCTTTTTCTAGCTGATTATACAGAGAAATGGACTGATTTATAGCATTTTTAAGTTCAAAATTTGGGGCTTTATCACCTATGTTTAATGCATTTTCTAGAACACCTGAATTTGCAACACTTTCAATACCATCATTATAGATTTTATTCTTTTCGGCTGTAAATTTTTCAATTCCTGCCTCGCGCTGTGGCGCTAGTAAACGGTCTAATGCTCCATTTTTGGTTTCCATTTTTCTTTTTTTATAGTTGAGATTGGATATTATTCTGCAATGATTTCAGATAGTACTTGTTTAAAAATATCTACTGGTTGTGCACCAGAAACAGCGCTTTTTCTATTGAATACTATTGTAGGAACCGAACTTACTCCTAAGTTTTGCCAGAATTGTTCCTTTTTTCGAACTTCTTGTTGTGCTTCAGGTTGATCGATTAGAGCTAAAGCTTCTGTAGCATTAAGACCTACTGAAGTCAATGCTTCTTTTAAAACATCGTGTTGAGAAACATCTTTACGATCACTAAAAAAGGCTTTTGTAAGCTGCATTTTTAACTCAGTTTGCTTACCAAAATCTTTTGCATACTCAAGTAAGATATGAGCATCAAAGGTGTTGACCATGCGCATCTCGTCAAAGTAATCAAAGGTGAAGCCTAGTTCTGCTCCAGCCTCTATCATATGTTGTTTAGAAGCTTGCTGCTGTTCTTTAGTGGAACCATATTTTTCTGTGATATGTTCATTAAGGTTTTGACCTTCAACGGGCATATTGGGATTCAATTCAAATGGTTGCCATTCTATTTCGACTTGATCTTGAATACCTAGTTCATCAATAGCCTTTTCTAATCTCTTAAAGCCTATGGTACACCAAGGACATACAACATCAGATACAATATCTATTTTTAATTTCTCAGCCATTATGAAAGAGTTATAAGTTCACTAATTTGTAATTCACCATCAACATTGCTATAGTTTTTTACATCTGCAGCAAATGTTGCAGCATGCGGAGCAAAAGAAGATTTAAAACTAGCGACATCGTCAAACAGTAAATGCGCGATTGCCACATAAGGAGCTAGTTCATCAGGCTGTCTTCCTGCAATTCCTACTTCAAATTCTAGTCCTTTTAAATCTTTACCTAATGATTTAGAAATCATAGGTAAATGACTGTTTTTGTAATAATCTGTATCAAACTGAACGTCTTTGCCGTTAGGATACATTACAGATACTTTAATCATAATAATGATATTTATTTTAGTAAGTTAATAAACCTTCCGCACTTAAACGGAAGGCTTATTGTAATAAATTGAGATTTAGGGAATCAACAATTTATTTTTTCCATGCAAATTTTTCAAATGCAGCATCAACAGGAGTATGTGCGATGTGATTTGTATAATTACTGATTACTTTTTGTGACATTCCTAGAATGATGTCCAATACTTGTCTCTCTCCATAACCTGCAGCATAAAATGCGTCTAAGTCTTTTTGAGATACATTACCGCGATTGCGTACTACAGATAAAGTCATGTTACGTAGTGCTTCTAATTTTGAGTCTTCTAAAGGAGTCTCATTACGTAAAGCATCTGTGATGCTATCGTCTACTTTCATCATTTTTGCAATACCAGTGTGTGCTGGTACACAGTAATGACAGGCATGCTCTACATTAATAGTTTGCCATACAACAGTTAACTCATCTTCATTAAATGATGAGTTTACAAATAGTTCATGTAATTGCTGGTATGCCGTTAATAATTGTGGAGAAGCAGCTAGTACACCATGTAAACCTGGTATCATACCATATGCTTTTTGAGAATTCTCTAGTAAAGCTTTGCTTTCTTCTGGTGCGCTCTCAATGTTGTGAACTTTTAAAGTGGTCATAATTTTAATTTTGAATTTATGTTAATTATAACTAAACAATCGTTTAGTTATAGGGTAAAAAATATATTACAATCTATCGAATGTCATCTCGATGTAATCTTCAATTTCTTTGGTGCTGTTTACTCTAGAAGCAGCGGCTAGACCATGCTTAGCTAACAATAAAAAATTAGCCTGTTTTTGAATGGTTTCTTCATCCTTAGATACATTCATTCTCAATTTTTCTATAAATACCTCTTTAAGGTCATTCATAAAAGCATTCATCTGTTCTTTAATTAATTCATCAGGCTTTGAGAAAATTCATTATAGGTATTTGTGATCAAACAACCTTTTTCTGATTTTTCATTATCGCGACCTAACTGTACAGAATCATAGAAGAATTGTCTGATATCCTCAACACCATTTGAAGCATTTTTCAGTTTATCAAATACATCTTTGACCTTAGTTTTGTAGCTTTTTAGACTTTCTATAAACACGCCATGTTTGCTACCAAAACTTGAATAAATAGAGAATTTGTTAATGCCCATTTCTTTCTCTAGCATTTGCATAGAGGTATTCTCATAGCCATTACGCCAAAAAAGAGTCATCGCTTTTTCAATGACTTCACTCTCGATATATTCCTTTTTTCTAGCCATTATTTCTAATACCATACAAAACTAACCAACCGTTTAGTATTAAAAAAGCTTTTAACTAATAATTATCAATAACCTTATTCCAGTTTAAGTGAAACATTAATATTAATGGATTCGGGCTGGTACAATTATCTACGTTTTAGACAACGACCTCTAGGTTCATCACCTTCATGAAGTACAATATCAGAATGTAGAAATTGTGCTGCGGCAGCCGAATCTTTCACTTTAGTAGCGGTACGTTGAAGCATTTCAGTTTCAAAGTCTTCTAAGACACTTTTCTTTAATCCTATTTCTCGCCAGTTGGATTGTGGTCTGCAACCTATTGTGATACTGCGAGCTAAAGATAAAGCGTCTAATAGAGCTTGATTTGCGCCTTGTCCTTTAAATGGACTCATAGGATGCGCCGCATCACCTATTAAGGTGACCATTTTACTATGATTTAGTATGTCCGGTTTTAAAAGTTCTCTGTCATAAACAGGATAACCGGTAATGTCTGATTCTTTAGTAGCTTCGAGAATTTGCGGAATAGGATCATGCCATGGAGTTCTTAATTGGGCTTCAGTCTTTAGGGCTTGAGCACCTTTTAAACTTAAATCTTTAGCTTCTTGTTCTGACATCGGGAAACTGAGTTGCCACATTACAGAATGAGCATCGTATGGCATCATATAGATTCTCTCATTTCCATTGGCAGTTTGAAAAACCGTTGCCGAATCTAATAAAGAACTTTCCACATTCTTAAGTTGGTCCAAAGGGCAAATACCTAGAATCACAATACAATCCAGGTATCTCAAAGGTGTGCGTTCTTCTCCTATAAGTTGTTTGCGCACCGTACTGCGTATTCCATCTGCACCTATAATTAAATCTGCTTGAACGGTTTTCTTTTCTCCGTCGACATTAAAAGTCAATACTCCACCATTATTTGGACTGGTATCGATTAATTGATGATTCCATTGAATATGTTGAGGTCCACCTAATTGGTTGATTAATTCCAATCTAAGGGATTGTCTCGCAATATGAATATTGGTTCGTTTTGGATATGGTTTATTTTCTGATGGTAACCATTTTCTAATTCCCCCCATTCACCGACAACATGACCTTCAGGTGTATGTACTACATGTTTTGTGGATATCACTCCATCTTGAAGCGTCGAGATACCAAGAGCTTCAATAGCTTTGCTAGCTTGTTGTAAGGTTAATCCATAACCTTGTGATCTTGCATCAAAACTACTGTCGCGTTCATATAAAGTAAACGGTATACCACGATGTAAACAAGCTACTGCAAGTGCCACACCACCGATTCCGCCGCCGATTATAGCCACGTGCGGATAGTTATCTATGTCAGGAGTTGGAAAATTTGTTGAAGGATTAATACCTTTTCCATGGCAAGTTTTGCATATGTGTAAATGCGCTTTAGGTCGAGTAGGAGCGATGCCTTTCTGATCACTGTTTAAAAATTGCTCTAAAGCTTTTTGATAAGCTAATTTATCTTTTTTGCGCAAGCGGCCACTTTTCTTGCCTCGACCTTGACAATCTGGACAGCTGGTCCAGCAAGAATGATGTTGCTGCTCGTTACTCAATGGTATTTGAAATCTAAAAATTTATGGAACGGTAAAGATAAAGAAGCTTGAAGTATCGTTGGTAGTTGTTTTACGGTACTTTCTCGTGGATGTAATATCCACCGACTCTTTTAAATGTTAGTGTTCATCTATAATCCTAGAATAATAGTATCTTAAATTATTAAATAGAATTGTAGTTTTATACCTTAGGTTTTGATTTAACAAATTAATCTAAAATGTCTTGTGTCAAAATAATCCTTCTAATACTTCTGTTATCATCAAAGGGTACGATGGTAGAAGTGTCTAATTCTGGATTTTTTATAAAATCTATTTGTGGTTGTTTCGAAGTATTTATTAAATCCACATAGGTTCCATAATCAAGTGAATATATGCTATATCTTATACCTGGATTATCTTTGTCTGAATACCCTTTTTTAACCAGATGAATAACTCTTGCATCAAATAATTTTTGAATTATGGGATGTCTTTCTAATTCTCTAGAGACCATAAAAGAGCGAGCTTTTTTATTCCCAATAACTTCATCAATTATTCTTCTAATTTTATTATGAAGCTGTTCATCTAAATTTTTTGATTTATCATTCTCAAACCATTGTCGGCCAGATTCAATAATAGTCTTTTTGTCTATATTTTTTTGTCCTTTCCTTTGAGCATCGAAAAAAGCAATGTTAAATATATTTATAAAATCTCTTATTACACCTTCTGAAGCACGAACTAATTCATTAAAAGCAGGTTTACCGGAAAATACGGCTTGTATAAACTGATTTGATGTTTTAATACCGTATTTTGACTTTAAGTAATCATCTGAAAGTTCAGAACTGATGTGTTTATATAATATTTCAGTGAACACCTTTGTGATTTCAAATGGATTCCTATCATAAACATAATATTCATCAATATCCAAATTGGAACTTATATCACTACCTAGTTCAAAACCAATATAGTTATGCTTTTCTCTAGGTATAGTGAAATTCGATCTATACTCTAAAGCACCTATTTTCAAAGTTATTTTTGGAGATGCAATAAAGGATTTTTTGAAGAATTCAGCTAAATATGGTTGAATATCTAATGGTAAAGCAGACCATTCATCTATGATTAATATTAATTCGGTACTTGCATATTTTAAGACTTTATTTAGATGATGATTTAAATCAGGAAACATTATTTTTTCATATTCTCCTTTGTCAAATGCCGAAGTTTTTTCATTACGACTACTTTTGCCTTTTGTCCTTTCTATCCCATAACTTAGTTCTTGAGTGTTGAGACTAAATTTATTTATTCTATCTTCATTGTGCTCACTAGAACTTTTTTCTACAATTTTTTTTCCTTTTTGAATTTCTCCTATTGATGAATTTGAGAAATCATCCAAGGAATTTAAAGCTAAGTCCGACTCTGAATTAGGTTTATATGCAATATGATTCAATAATGAATTGCAAATTTCATTTAGTATATCAATAAATAACGATGAACATCTATGAGATAGAGATAAGCTGGCATCTGAAAATTGAGGTGAGCTACCTAGTATTCTACAGTCAATAAAACAAATAGTTCTATGGTTGTCATCCTTATGTACATTCTGAAAATATTTTAAAATATGTGTCTTTCCAGTTCCTCTTCTTCCAAATAGAATTTGATTATTATTATTCATAAGTTGAGGTAGAATACCAACATCTACGTATGAATTAATTATTTTATCAATGTCTCTTTGTCGTTCCGCTCTTTGAGAAATACTAGAAATAGCTTGTATGATTTTTAAATCTTTTATCATCGCATTTTTTAATGTGTTATAAAGCTCCGTATATGAAAAGTAGCGCTTAAATATACGATAAGACTTTTCGGTTTATATAGATGTTCAATTTTCTGAATTTCACTTTAAATCTTTTTTGGAAAAGATCAACTTACAAAATTTGGTGGTTTTAGTAAAAACAAAACTTCTTGGTTTTAATTGCTTAAGCTATTTTTTACGAGTCTTGTTAGCAGCTTTTAATTCTTTTCTAACTTGGGATATATCAACGTCATATCTTTTAAATAACTCTGCTGTAGATCTTGAAAAAGCTTCCCAATTGCTAGAATAAGAATTCTTAAAAAATTTTTCATAGTCAGATATCATCATAAGAACTCTGTAAAGTCCTAATAGTGATTTCTCCTCAATAGGTGTTCCTTTCGCTTTATCTATAAAATCATTTGGTATTAATTCATCTAAGTCATGAAGAGTTAAAACTCCAAAGTTCTTCAAATCAGTTACAATACTATTTGATTTGAGTACTGGTGTTAATCCGGAATCAATAAGAGATTTAAATTTTGATTTAGAATATTCTAATAAAGATGTCGAGTTTAATTCCACTTCAAGTTCTCCGTTATTTGCCTTTTCTTTTACAACTTCAGAATATGAGTCAATTTCTTTTGATATGCTATTAAATTCATTGTCGGCCAATTCAAGTAATCCAGCTAAAAGCTTGAACCTTCGTTGAATTCCTTTTGGTAGTTCTCCGGAAAATTTATAATTTCTATCATGCTCAATTTCAGCCCAAGAATGTTGAAGGATAGTTCTTATTTGAATCTCAAACTTCATCCCTTTAAATTTTTTGTATTCTGCCAATCCTAATCTAGGTTCTGGCAATGTGGCGACATAGTGAACAGATTTATATCCAACTTTATCAAGTCCAAGAGATTCACTCTTATCCATACTATTTAAAGGGTCAATTTCGAAAGTTTGTTCAATTATTTTACAAACAGAAGGAATGAAATCTTCGACGTAAGTTATGATTCTGATGCCAGCTAAATCAGTTATTTGTTCTTTAGGGTTAGAATATTTAGAATTTTCTATTTTCGTTAAAAAGCTTTCAGATGTTTTCGCTCTACTTGAAACAAAATGGAATTCAATATTATTTTCTTCAAGAATCTCGATAATTATTGACTCGACTTTTGATGCTAACTGCTTAAAATTAGTTCTTTCATTTATATACCATTCTTTAGAATCCATTCGAGAGTTTCTTATTAACTATTAGCTTAATTTATCCACCCAAATATAAACCTTCTCCTACACTTGTTTATGAATCAATTCAATTTTAAAATGGATTATTCAACGTGATGCTTTAATATTTTTCAAACTTTTAAAACATCATAATCACCACTTTAAAGCAGATTTATCAGATTTAAACCATTACAAACGTAAATAAACGTAAACAAACGTTTAAAATACTTGTACAACTTTTAACTCGTCACATATTTGCATCGTCATCAACAAACAAACTGTGATGTCACGATACATAAACTAATTTAATCCATACAAAAACAATTTAATTATGAGCACATTAAGAAACAAAGTACAGTTAATCGGTAACCTAGGTCAGACTCCAGAAATCAAAGTTTTAGACTCTGGTAATAAACTGGCAAAATTCTCAATCGCAACAACAGATCGTTATAAAAACAAGCAAGGCGAGCTAGTGAATGATACTCAATGGCACAACATTATCGCTTGGGGAAAAACTGCAGACATTGTAGAGCAGTACGTTCAAAAAGGCAACCAAATAGGTGTAGAGGGAAAACTGACCTCTAGATCTTATGAAGATAAAGATGGTATCAAAAGATACGTTACAGAGATTGTATGCAGCGAGCTACTTCTTATGGGAAATAAAGCTTAAACCACTTCAATTATTTAAAATAAAAAAGACCTGAGCGATCAGGTCTTTTTTATGAATCCATAGCAAAGTTATCTGCTAGCTCCACAGCAATTTAGTTTACTTAAAAATGATAAATATGTAGAAACGAGATCTCAAAAACGCGTTTAACAGATACAAAACTAACCTTAGTCGGATAGCATGCAACATCACCTTTCCTTTTAACAGTCCACCATTCTTTTTTGTAACTTTATGCCTCAATAAGATACCAATCAATTACATTAAATAAAAGAATATGAGTAAAGCAAAATTTGCGGGTTTAGGCTGCGCAGGATTAGGATTAATAGGTGTAGCGGTTATCGCTGTGATTATAGCGATTAATGCATACAGCTGGTATAACAGTGCGATAGGACTTAAAGAAAATGTACAAGCACAGTGGGCAAACGTAGAAAGCAGTTATCAACGTCGTGCAGATCTTATCCCTAATATAGTCGCAACGGCCAAAAAATATGCAGAGTTTGAACAAGAAACACTGACGCAAGTGATAGAAGCTCGTGCCAAAGCAACTTCTATTAACGTCGATGCATCAAACTTAACCAGTGAGCAAATTCAAGAATTCTCTCAGGCACAAGGCGCGGTAAGTTCTGGACTAGGACGTTTACTTGCTACCTATGAGAACTATCCAGATCTTAAAGCCAACGAGAATTTTCTAGAACTCATCAATGAACTAGAACGTACAGAAAATCGTATCAATACAGAGCGCAACCGTTACAACGGTGACGTTAAGGCATATAACGCACACATAGGTATGATACCAGGTAGATTCTATGCATCATGGTTTGGCTTTACTGGTTCGCCATATTTCCAGGCAGAGGCTGGATCAGAAACCGCACCTGTTGTAGAAGATCTATTCAACTAGTTATATGGGTTCTAAAGTAGAAGATTTTCTCACCGCCGAACAAGAGCAGCAAATCATTGCCGCTATTAGAAAGGCAGAACGTACCACCAGTGGTGAGATAAGAGTCCATCTCGAGTCTCACTGCACTGGTGACGCTTATGCACGTGCGCAAGAGATTTTTCATCTACTTAAAATGGATAATACTAAAGATGAAAACGGCATCCTATTTTACATCGCCGTTACAGATCGCAAATTTGCCATTATCGGTGATCATGGGATACACCAGCATGTAGGAGACGATTTTTGGGTAAGTATTAAAGAGTTGTTGGTATCACGCTTTCGCGAAAGCGTATTTCACATAGGCCTTATAGATGCCATACACCTTACCGGTGAACAGCTAGCATGCTATTTCCCATGGGATGTAGATGATGTCAATGAATTACCAGATGAGATAACGACCAGTTAATGAAGAAGCTCCATTTTATAATAGGATTGTTGTTGCTGGTTTCTTTACAGGCATATGGGCAATTTATCATTCCGCCAAAACCGGTAGATAATTTACAAACATCACTGTATGATTATGCCAGTTTGCTGGACCAGTCACAACGTGTATCGCTAGAAAGTAAGTTACTGCGTTATGCAGATTCTACGTCTACACAAATTGTGGTTTTTATCGTTAAATCTACTAACGGTGACGACATCTCTATGGTGTCCACACAATGGGGGACAAAAATGGGGGCATAGGTCAGGAAAAGGAAGATAATGGAATCGTTATTTTACTGGCTGTAGAAGATCGTAAAGTTGATATATCAACTGGTTACGGTATAGAATACCGCATGACAGATTTATTGTCTGAGCGCATTATAAATGGTGTTATGATACCACAGTTTAAAGCAGGTAATTATTATGCAGGCCTTGACGATGGTGTAGATGCTATTTTTAAAGTTTTAATTGGAGAATTTACAGAATCACGAGATTTTACTAAAGAAGATTTTCCATGGAGTTCTTTGATCATTTTTGGGATTTTTCTCTTTTTCATCATTTTAAGCGCTAGTAAAAACAACCGCAATAATGGTGGTCGCGGTGGCGGTAGTCCATCTTTACTAGACGTCATCATTTTAAGTAATATGGGGGGGCGTGGCAGTATGGGCGGCGGCTTTGGCGGTGGTGGTTTTGGTGGTGGATCGTCTGGTGGTGGCGGTTTTGGCGGTGGCTTTGGCGGCGGCGGCTTCGGTGGTGGTGGTGCCAGCGGTGGCTGGTAGTTGATGAATTTTAAAGTACAAAGCTCTTATTATAAGCATAGGAACGGTTAAAAACACGATAGATTATCGTTGCAACCTTTGAAATTAGATTTATCACATTGCAATAACCTAATAACCCAATATCCCAACTGTAACAAATGTGCGTTATCCTATACTAACTTTTAAAATAAGTTAGATGGTTCAAGATATTCTCGATTACTTTAAAAATCCCGATTGCCTTAAAGGTGATAATGTTTTCAATACTCAAAAGGTAAAATTATTCTGGACATCGTTCTGGATGATCATGGTTGGTAACATCGCTTTTTCCATTCTGATTTATGGTATTGAAGCCATAGGCCTTATTGATACCGATAATCATGCGGTCATGGACATGGTAAAGAATGAGTCCGTCTATTTTATATTGATGGCTGCTGTTGTGCTAGCGCCATTGCTAGAAGAATTAATTTTTAGAGCACCTATAACACTTTTCCGTACGGTAGATCGCAGTGATTTTAGATGGATATTTTATTTGTTTGCCTTAGCCTTTGGTGCTGTACATATCTCAAACTATGGAGTTAGTTTAACGACCATATTACTATTACCCATCATCACTGGACCACAAATCGTGACTGGTTTATTTCTAGGATTGATACGTGTAAAGGTAGGCTTACTTTATTCTATGCTATTTCATGCTTTATATAACGGCGTATTGATGATACCAACTGTTCTTTTTATGAAGTATTTTGAGATGTAAATAGAGTAGTAGTGTGAGGTTGTATAAAAGGACTCAAATAATAGTACATTTGTGTTGTAATTACTTTTTCGCATAAGCGAAACCATTAACCAACCTTTTACCTCATTTCATGAAAATTCTATTAAAAGCATCCTTCATTTTTGTATTATTAACAACTTTATCTAGCTGTCTAGGTGGATCTAATGCACCTGAAAAACTAGATGTAGAAAAAGACTTTAAGCTTTTTGAAAGTAAAAAATTCAGCATTAAAGTGCCGGATTACTTAACAGAAACAGATGATTTAAATGAGGATGCAGAGATGCAAATGCAAAACATGTCCCGTGAGACCTACATGATCGTCATGGCAGAGTCGAAGACTGATTTTGATTTTGCTAGTGAAATCCTAGGTATGGGAAATGATAGTCTTTCTTATGCAGAGAATTATATGGACATGCAACTAGAGTCGATGACTGAGTCGTTCACTTATGATGTAGTAAAAGAAAAAACTACAACGGTTATTAACGATATGCCTGCTATGATCGTAGAGGCAAACGCTTCAATTGATGGTCTTAATGTATCTTATATAATCGCAACTATTGAAAGTGATCACGATATATTTTATATCACTTGCTGGACATTAACAGATAGAAGAGATCGTTATTTTCCAGCTTTTTATCAATCGGTTGAAACGATCCAGCAGTTGGACTATGACGTAGAGAGTGATGATAGTGGTTTACAAATCGATTATGATGACTTGCTTAAAGAGTTAGAGCAAAGCGCTGGCGAGTAAGTAAATCTTGAGATGAGTAAAATCATTCTGGCAAAGGTTTTGATGTAGCTATCTAAAGCCAGAATTATGAAAAATTTTACGAGACTTATTTTATTGATTTTTACGACTATGGTAATGATGAGCTGTGATCCTGTCACAGACTGTATTGTTAACACGCGTCCACACTTACCACATACGGACTTTGTAGATGGTAGAGAAGGCGTGTACTATGAGGACTTTATTAGAGCCGAAATTAGAAACGAACCTAGAGATCGTGATTACTGGTATTATTTTACAGTAACTGGTTTGCCAGCTGGTATGGATTATGAATTTGTGGGACAGGATTTATACATTTTTGGAACGCCACAATCACCAGGCAGGTATAGTATAGAAGTTTATCTAGAAGTAGAACCACAATATCTAGTGTTTGATGATGATGACGGTCCATTAGAAGATGGAGATTCTTTATGCTCTTACACAGATGAGCGTTTTTTCTCATTGCAAATACAATAATAAGCTGGGCTATGGTGCCCAGCTTAATTAGTTTACCTTTGTAGCTTAATACAATTCATGACATTTAAAGAACTAGGGCTCGTAGAGCCTATCTTGCGTGCGCTGCAAGACCAAGGATATGAAAATCCTACACCTATTCAAGCGCAATCCATTCCTGTTTTATTAAAAGGGAAAGATTTATTAGGAGTTGCTCAGACAGGTACCGGTAAAACAGCCGCGTTTTCAATTCCAATTTTACAACATTTATATAACGGTGCACCGCCTAAAGGGCGCAGACCTATTAAAGCATTAGTAGTAACACCTACTAGAGAACTTGCTATACAAATTGATGAAAATTTCAAGGCCTATGCAAAATATACAGATATCAGAAATACGGTTATTTATGGTGGTGTTAAACAAGCACAACAAGTAAATAGACTTAAAAGTGGTATCGATGTTCTAGTAGCGACACCTGGTAGATTGCTAGATTTAATTAATCAAGGCTTTATTACCTTAAAGCATATTGAGTACTTTGTCCTGGATGAAGCAGATCAAATGCTGGATATGGGTTTTATCCACGATATTAAAAAACTATTGAAATTATTGCCTCAAGAGAGACAGTCCCTTTTCTTTAGTGCTACCATGCCTAAAACGATTGTCGAATTATCACGACAGATTCTTGGTGATTTTGAGCGTGTGACTATCGCACCTGAAAAAACAACTGCAGAGAAAGTAGAGCAACAAATTTATCACGTTAATAAAAAGAATAAGACAGATCTATTGATAGAACTGCTTGAAACTAAATTATTAGATTCTACACTTATCTTTTCACGTACTAAACATGGTGCTAACAAGATCGTTAAAGATCTTGAAAAAGCAGGAATAGGTAGTGCTGCAATTCACGGTAATAAATCACAAGCAGCTAGACAAAGAGCTCTAGGTGATTTTAAAGACGGGAAAATTCAAACATTAGTTGCAACAGATATTGCTGCACGTGGTATTGATATCGATGAGTTGAGCTATGTAGTGAATTATGATTTACCTAACGTTGCAGAATCTTATGTACACCGCATAGGTCGTACAGGTAGAGCAGGCGCAAGCGGTCTGGCTGTCTCATTCTGTATGCTAGAAGAACGACCATTCTTAAAGGATATTGAAAAATTAATACAGCAACAAATCCCAGTGATAGAAGAGCACAACTTTCCTTTTAAAATGGAAGACGCTGCTGAGCCTAGTTTGAAAAAACAAGGGCAACGCGGCCGTAGACCACAACGTAGTGGTGGATCTGGTAGCGGTAAGCCTAAATCTGGCGGATCTAAAAGCTCAAGCACAAATAAGCTAGAAGAAGATACTAATACTGTTTTCTAAACAATTATTTAAAAGCCACGATTTAATTATTCAAATCGTGGCTTTTGTCGTTTAAGGGAAAAATTAATCATTGATAGGGAACAACACATCTTCTTAGAACGTTAAGCTCTTATCATCTTTGTATCATCAATAATCATAAAACGATACATCATGAAAAATCCCGTAAAATCATTATTCAATCTTATTGAAATATTTAGAAAAGGAGCATATAACAATCAATCACCTCTTATTGCAGAGAAGCATTGTGAAAACTTAAGTCTGCACGATTACTATTGTGATCAAGATCATTTAGGTATTTAATCTTTTCACTTATTCACCACGTGAGTTATCGCTACTAGACCTTATTATTTGTTGATAACGTTTCGCGAAAGCGTAATTCACGTTATTCTTTTTAAAGACGTATTTTTGCACGCTTAAAAATCAAGCAGCATGCGTAAGATCTTCAATAACTTTACTAAAAATCCTAAAGATGATATTCTTTCAGGAATCACCGTTTCTCTAGCGATGATACCAGAAGTGGTAGCATTTGCTTTTGTAATAGGTATTGATCCTTTAGTAGCTCTTTCTGGAGCTTTTATGATAGGTTTGATTACAGCTCTTTTTGGTGGTAGACCAGGACTAATATCTGGTGCAGCTGGTGCTGTTGCAGTCATATTTGCAGATTTAATTATAGAAGGTCACGAGAAAGGTCTTGCCATGGAAGTGCCTGTGGATAATATGCAATATATCTACCTGTTTGCTGCAGTCATTTTAATGGGTATTATTCAAGTATTAGCTGGTGTTTTTAAGGTAGGTAAATTTGTGAGATTGATTCCACATCCTGTGATGATGGGATTTGTGAATGGTCTTGCGATAGTGATATTCTGGGCGCAAGTGAAAATGTTCAGAAACAGAACAGCTGTCGTTGATGAGAATGGTGTGACGGATTATGTAGCGAGCTATATGCAAGGATCACAATTGTATATCATGATAGGTCTGGTAGCACTTACTATGGCGATTGTATACTTATTACCTAAACTAACTAAGAAAATACCTGCAGCATTAACAGCTATTATTGTAGTAACGGCCATCGTCATACTAGGTGATATGGAAGGAGTAAGTACTGTAGGTTCATATATTAGAGATGGTGGTGGTACAGGTTTAAAAGGTGAATTACCAACTTTTAATACAGAGCTATGGGAAAAATTACCATTAGGACTTGAGACATTTAAATTCATATTACCATATGCATTTCTTGCTGCAGCCGTAGGACTTATTGAGTCATTGATGACCATGAATCTGGTTGATGAACTTACAGAAACACGTGTAGTGGTAATCGTGAATGTGTCGCTCAAGGTGCTGGTAATATCGTTAGCGGTCTTTTTGGTGGAACTGGTGGTTGTGGTATGATAGGGCAGACCGTTATTAACATTAATGCTGGTGGACGTGGACGTTTAAGTGGTGTAATGATGTCGTTAACATTACTTGTTTTCTTACTTTTTACAGATCAATATATTGAACAAGTTCCAATTGCAGCCTTAGTAGGTGTTATGTTTATGATGGTAATAGAGACCTTTGCGTGGTCTAGTTTTAGAATACTAGGTAAAATACCTAAGTCCGATGCCTTAGTTTTAATAATTGTATCTGTTGTAACGGTAATATTTGATCTTGCTATCGCTGTATTTGTAGGTGTAATTATTTCAGCCTTAGTGTTTGCATGGGAAAGTGCAAAACGTATTAGAGCTCGCAAAAGCATTAAGAAGGATGGAACTAAAGTTTATGAAATTTGGGGGGGACCATTGTTTTTTGGTTCGGTTACCGATTTCAATATGAAATTTGATCCTAAAAATGATCCAGATAGGATAGAAATTGACTTTATTGAGGCACGTGTACAGGATCATTCTGGTATCGAGGCCTTAAGAGGTATTGCTAATAAATATTTAGATCTAGGTAAAGAAATTAAGTTGACTCATCTTAGTCCAGAATGTAAAGAGTTACTTATAAGAAATAATCCAGAGTTTGATACCATTATAGAAAGTAGTATCGAGGATCCTAGATATCATATCGCAACAGACTTACTAGATGCTGAGGTATAAATTCACATTTTGATATAAATAAAAAAGGTGGACTGTTATAGTCCACCTTTTTTCATGAAAGATATTTCGATCTTATTTTACATCAAAACGATCTAAGTTCATCACTTTATTCCATGCGGCGATAAAGTCTTTTACAAACTTGGTTTTACTATCATTACTAGCATAGACTTCGGCAATGGCTCTTAACTCTGTGTTAGAACCAAATATTAAATCAACACGTGTACCTGTCCATTTCAAGTCGCCAGTCTTACGATCACGTCCTTCAAATAATAAATCTGCAGACGATTTAGATTGCCATTTAGTACTTAAATCTAGTACGTTCACAAAATAGTCGTTAGTTAATAAACCTGGACAATCTGTGAAAACTCCATAGTTAGAATGGTCATAATTTGCATCCATGGCTCTTAATCCACCTACTAAAACTGTCATTTCAGGGACAGATAAACTCAATAGATTTGCTCTATCTATTAATAAATCTTCACCAGCAGCTTTTTGTTCACTACCTAAGAAATTTCTAAACCCATCTGCACGTGGTTCTAGATAAGAAAACGATTCAACATCAGTTTGCTCTTGAGAGGCATCTGCTCTTCCAGCGGTAAAAGGTACAGTTACATCATGGCCAGCGTCATTTGCAGCTTTTTCAATAGCGGCATTTCCACCTAGAACAATTAAATCTGCCATAGAAACCTGCTTGTTACCAGATTGAGATTTATTAAAATTGTCCTTTATTTTAGCTAAAACATCTAAGACCTTATGTAGTTGTGTTGGATTATTTGCTTCCCATTGGTTTTGAGGAGCCAGTCTTATTCTCGCGCCATTTGCACCACCTCTTTTATCACTATCTCTATAAGTTGATGCACTAGCCCACGCTACTGATATTAATTCTTGAATGGATAATTCACTATCTAAGATTTGTGACTTGAGACTTGCAATATCTTCATCATTAATTAATTCATGCGTTACGGCAGGAATTGGGTCTTGCCATAGTTCTTCTTTCTCTGGTATGTCATTTCCTAAATATCTTGTAGTAGGTCCCATATCTCTATGTGTTAATTTGAACCACGCTTTTGCGAAAGCGTCTTCAAACTCATCTGGATTTGCTCTAAAGTGTTGAGAGATTTTAAGATATTCTGGGTCGGTTTTTAATGCGATATCTGCGGTAGACATCATTAAATCCTGACGTTTTGAAGAGTCACCAGCCATAGGAGCTCGGTCTGCATTTGAAGCATCAGTAGGTCTCCACTGATGAGCACCTGCAGGACTTTTTGTGAGTTCCCATTCATAATCTAGTAGTACTCTAAAGTAGTCGTGATCCCATTGATCTGGATTAGGTGTCCACGCACCTTCTAGACCACTAGTCGTAGTGTCATCACCATGCCCTGTACCATAAGTACTGTTCCATCCTGTACTCATCTCTTCTATACGAGCACCAGCTGGTTCTGCGCCCATGTATTGATCTGGATCTGACGCACCATGTGCTTTTCCAAAAGTATGACCACCAGCCACTAGAGCAACGGTTTCATAATCATTCATCGCCATACGACCAAAAGTCTCTCTAATATCGTGTGCACTACCTATTGGGTCTGGTTTTCCATTAGGACCTTCTGGATTGACATAAATCAATCCCATATGAGCAGCGCCCAGCATCCCTTCGAGCTCACCATTTTCATAACGAGCATCGTTTCCTAACCACTCAGTCTCGCTACCCCCCCAATAAATATCTTGTTCTGGTTCCCATATATCTTCTCTACCACCAGCAAAGCCTAATTTTTTTAATCCCATGGACTCCATGGCGACATTACCTGTAAGGATCATTAAATCTGCCCAAGAGATATTTTTGCCATATTTCTGCTTGATAGGCCACAGTAGTAATCTTGCTTTATCGAGGTTACCATTATCTGGCCAACTGTTTAAAGGAGCAAATCGCTGGCTACCAGAGCAAGATCCACCACGTCCATCACCTACACGGTAGGTACCTGCGCTATGCCACGCCATACGTACAAAGAATCCTCCATAGTGACCATAATCTGCAGGCCACCAGTCTTGTGAGTCTGTCATTAATGCGGTAAGATCTTTTCTTAACGCATCCATATCTAAACTTTTAAAAGCTTCTACATAGTCAAAATCTGGGTCCATTGGGTCTGATTTTGTTGCGTTTTGGCGTAATACGTTTAATCTTAATTGGTTAGGCCACCAGTCTTTATTAAGGGTACCACGACCTGCTGTATTAGGTGAGGCACCACCCATGAAAGGACATTTTGCGGCGGCATCAGAATTATTGATGTCCCAGACTTTTGTATTATTAGAGGAATCCATATGTAGAATATTTTAAATTATATTATGGTTAAAATTAAGTGTTCGCTAGGTTTCAATTTTAGAAAGGTAATTTTTTATAGCTACATCATTATAAGTAAAAACTATTACTAGTTTTATATTGATATATTTTAACAATGATTTATATGTGCTTATTTAAGTAAATTCTGCTCTTACAGATTTTACAAACTCTATATAGTAATCTAAATCTTTTAGTGTGGTAGCTATGCCTACTGACACACGAGTAGCACCTCTCATATTTTTTAACTTACGCACAAGGTCTTTACGATTGCTATCATTTGATGTGTAAAATTCATTCTCAATACCATCATTTGTGATGTGATTATTAAGCTCATCTATTCCTGGATTACAAAAACATCCAGATCTTAGAGAGATATTCATGACGTTTGCTTTTTCTTCAACATCATATACAGATATTAACTCTCCATTCCGATC
Organism: Nonlabens ulvanivorans; assembly: GCF_000755285.1. Taxonomy (GTDB): domain Bacteria; phylum Bacteroidota; class Bacteroidia; order Flavobacteriales; family Flavobacteriaceae; genus Nonlabens; species Nonlabens ulvanivorans_A. The sequence continues at coordinate 206,347 of NZ_BBMK01000002.1, forward strand.
AAAAAAGTTCATGATTATGGTGCCGCCTGTATCTCACGACATGACGGACCAAATAAATGAATAAATTTAGAACCATCCAGATATTGAATATCCCTAAGTGCTTGATATAGGTATTTAGTCATCGAAGTGATGCGCTCATTAATGCGCTGCATACCTATTTTATTAATATAATTAAGACCTATCGTCACAGCAGGAATATCCAGATAATTTATAGTGCCGTTTTCAAAACGTTCATAATCATCTGCCAAGAAATAAAAAGGATTACTAACACTAGCATATTGAACCGTACCACCAGCAAACCATTTTTTTTCTAGTTTATGGAAAGCACATTTTTTTATTAATAAACAGCCTAGACCTGTCGGATATCCGAATATTTTATAAAATGAAACAGCAACAAATTCTGGTTGATACTTTCTTAAATCTAAAGGGCTACTGGGCACATAAGCTGCGGCGTCAAGACATACATCCCAGCCGTTTTCTTGAGCTTTATTTATCCATTCTAGATCATGTTTTACTCCAGACACATTAGATTGCGCAGGATAGGTAAATAATTTACGCCTTTTGTCCGAATGTTGATGAAGGCTTTCCTCGAGATCTGAATCACTTATCGTAAGATCTTCATAATTGAGTGGTGCATAGCTATAGCTACCACCTTGGTTGCTGCAATACTCTCGCATGCCGTGCACGCTGTTGTGATTGTCTGCAATCATAAGTAAATGACTATCCTTACTATGAGGATAACATTCTCCTACAATCTTCAAGGCACCACTAGCATTTTGTGTAAAAACACAATGATAGTCTTCACTAGCATTAAAAAAAGTCAAGACTTTATCTCGAGCTTCTTGAACTAATTGGGTTGCTAGTAAACTAGAGGGATTTCCAGAATGTGGATTACCTAATACGTTATTGCGCAATAAAGATTGATGCTCATCAAGTTGTGATTGAGCATATAAATTACCACCAGTAAAGTCTAGATACGTATGTTGCTGATTACATAGACGCGAGTACTCTTTGCGTCTTAAATCGTTAAAATATGTATCATGTAGTAAAGTGGGTTTTTGGGCTGTTTGTTTTTTATATAGGCTGCTTAACATGACTTATGTTAATGGTTAGTTTTCAATGTCTTGCCTAAGTTAAGAAAATATAATGAAGGAATTTATTTATCGCTATCTAATTCTATAAGTTTTACCCGTTTTAAAGTGTACTGTACTCTTTGCCATCACGCAAATAGACAATGTCAATTGTTTCTAGCTCTTCTAACTCAAGATCGTTGTACACGTCACAAGACGTTTGATCATTAAGTTCTTTTAAATCATAATCGTTAATACTTAACAGTTGGTCACCTAGTTGTAATTCTAAATTCATTTCTTTAATAAGAGCTACGACAATAGCTTTATTGTCTTTAAATCTTGTTTGAAAACCAAAAGAGCTCTTCTCTGCTTTTTCAAAATCATTTAATTTTTTGAGATAAATGATACTAGAAGACCAGTCTATGACCATGTCATGCTTATTCATAAAATCGTTTCCTATCAAACTGCCATGATCTAGTTCTACAATTTGTGGTCCCATTTCAATCGAGCCTATCTTTAAACTATCTGCCTTTATCGTTCTGGTAGACGTAGAGTCTTTAACATCATAAAGACCGACGCTAGAACTACCATACTTTACATAGCCTATTGATTCTTTAAAATCTGCAATATCACTATCAACATCTATATGGCCTGCAAAACCTGTATCAAAAGTGAATCTGGTTTTGATACCATTAACAAAGCCTATGATATAAGGTGTTTTTTGTGGGCTAGTATAAAAGCTAAGCTTGTCTTTGTAACTGGTTATATCATAATTATCAAGCTGGTCTGTAATGGTTATTTCATGATTTTGATAATCAAATTTCCAAAATGATTTTGCCATTTGATTAGCGCCTATTATTCCATCGATTTCCATACAGTTGAATTCAAATACATCGCGCAGGTCAGCAACTATGGCTCCTATGTCATTGTAAATTAAGTTGCCTATCCTTACTTCAGGCACAATTACAACCTCTTGATCATTGGACTGGCCTTGAGAATCTGTCACGTTTGTACTATTTGCCGGATTGATATTAAGATCCTTATAAATCTGGTTAGAAATAACGGTAGGAGCACCGGTATCCACTAAAAAAGTGTAAGTTTTTTGATTGATCACTACATCTATTAATGCAAAATTATAATCATAATTAAATTTTATAGTTTCCATATAATCATCCTTTGCCACCTTGCCACCATTGAGTGTTTTAGAAAGACTATTACAACCTATAATAGTTAGGATCAATATTAAGTAGACCAGTTTTTTCATAATCAATAATTTAACTTTTAAAGATAGAGGTTAAGATGGGGTACGCTTTCGCGAACGTAATAATTCACATTTTTCTAACATCTAAAATCGCTATTTTTGAGCAAACATTCTATACATGGACATCAACTTCAATAAAAACGAAGATCATAATAAGTTACTACTTTCAGATTTAAAGCGTAGGCTAGGTGAAGTTCATCTAGGTGGCGGAAAGAAACGCATTGAAAAATTGCATTCTAAAGGTAAGATGACAGCGAGAGAACGTATTGATTATCTGGTTGATAATCCAGAAGATTGTATTGAAATAGCGGCATTTGCAGGTGATGGAATGTATAAAGAACACGGTGGTTGCCCTAGTGGTGGCGTGGTTATTAAAATAGGTTATGTAAAAGGCAGACAAGTAATGGTGGTGGCAAATGATGCTACTGTAAAAGCTGGAGCCTGGTTTCCTATTACTGGTAAAAAGAACTTGAGAGCGCAAGAGATTGCGATGGAAAATAGGTTGCCTATCATTTATCTAGTAGATAGTGCTGGTGTTTATTTACCTATGCAGGATGAGATTTTTCCAGATAAAGAACACTTTGGTCGCATATTTAGAAATAATGCCGTGATGAGCAGTATGGGAATTACACAAATAGCCGCTGTTATGGGTAGTTGTGTAGCCGGTGGTGCATACTTACCTATAATGAGTGATGAGGCGCTTATCGTTGATAAAACCGGAAGTATTTTTCTTGCTGGTTCTTATTTAGTAAAAGCTGCAATAGGGGGAAAGTATCGATAATGAAACACTAGGTGGAGCAACAACACATTGCGAGATTAGTGGTGTAACAGATTATAAAGCTGCAGATGATAAAGATGCGCTCGATAAGATTAAAAGCATCATTGATAAAATAGGAGACTATGATCGCGCTGGCTATAATAGAGTTGAGGCTTTAAAGCCTGCGTTGGATCCTGAAGAATTATTTGGCGTTCTTCCTAGAGAACGATCTGCGCAATATGATATGATGGAAATTATCAATAGAGTGGTAGATGCAGATACTTTTGAACCTTATAAAGATGGCTATGGGCAGACTATTATTACAGGTTATGCTCGTATTGATGGATGGGCGGTAGGAATTGTAGCAAATCAACGTAAAATTGTAAAGACTAAAAAAGGTGAGATGCAATTTGGTGGTGTGATCTACAGCGATAGTGCAGATAAGTCTACACGTTTTATAGCTAACTGTAATCAGAAGAAAATACCGCTCGTATTTTTACAAGACGTTACTGGTTTTATGGTAGGTTCTAAGTCAGAGCATGGTGGAATTATAAAGGACGGAGCTAAGATGGTAAATGCTGTATCCAACAGTGTAGTTCCTAAATTTACAATCGTCATAGGGAACAGTTATGGTGCTGGAAACTATGCGATGTGTGGAAAAGCTTATGATCCTAGATTAATAGCAGCATGGCCTAGTGCAGAGCTAGCTGTGATGAGCGGTAATAGTGCCGCAAAAGTACTGATGCAAATTGAAAAAGCATCGCTAGAAAAGTCAGGTAAAAAGCTGACTGAAGAAGAAGAGAAAGCATTATTTGCAAAAACAAAAGATCGTTATGATGAGCAAGTATCTCCATACTATGCTGCATCGCGCATATGGACTGATGGTGTTATCGATCCACGAGATACACGTAAGTGGATCTCTATGGGAATCGAGGCCGCAGATCATGCGCCTATTACTAAGGATTTTAATCTTGGTGTGATACAGACCTAACCACTTGAATAAAACTTGAAGCTGATGAGTGGAGAGTCAGGCTTAATGTTATTAATAAAAACCTCCCAATTCTATAACAGAATTGGGAGGTTTTATGTTTAAGGTAAATATGACTTGCTGCTTTAGTTTTTAATAAAAGTTTCAGCAGCTCTACCGTCGTTAGTGTCAATTACAATTAAGTATTGTCCTTTACTTAGGTTTTCAATATTAAGTAGATACTTATCACTCTGGTTTTCTAATTGTATACGTTTGATATTTTTACCAGTAATATCATATATACTTAACGCCTCTATAGATGAGTTAACCGTATTGATATTTACTAAATCATGTGAAGGATTAGGAAATAGTTCCACAACAATATCAATGTCTACTAGACTGGCTGTTGCGCAATTCATATTAAATGAAGCTGTAGGATCGATGTTATTTACAAAATTACTATTCATGTAGGTTATATCAGATACTTCAATACAAGTAAGACCTGGATTGTTAAGAGCATTAAAACTCCATAAGTTTTGATTGGTAGGATCTGTTGAGTCATTTGCAGCAAGCAGGCCATTTGCACCGTTATTTAAATTAAGTTGTATTAATTGATTGTTGTCTACGTCGATAAATGTGAGTAAAGCATTTGAAGATAAATCTAATTGACCTAGGTTATTATCTTCTGCTCTTAGAAATTTAAGAGCGCTATTCATAGATAGGTCTAAATTGCTAAATTGTTATTATTGAAATAAGCGCCTTCTAGTAAAACATTCTGACTAAAGTCTATTGTGCTTAAAAGATTGTTTGTGAAACCAACCTCAATCAAGTTTACGTTACTATTAATATTTACTGCAGTAAGTTCACTATTTTCCCAAAAAAGAGATTCTACACTGCCCAGAAGACTGAAATCTGTATTTGAAATTCTACTACCAACGTTGATTAGCTCTATAAGGTTTGGGTTGTTAGTAAAATCAATCGATGTTATTGGATAGTCAGTACTGGTGCGATCAAAATTATTTGAACCAAATCTTAAATATTCTAATTGTGGATTTTGGGTAATATCAATACCTGTTAGTAATGGACAGGATAGCAATTCTAGAAGTTCTAATAAAGGGTTTTGAGTAACATCAATAGATATCAATTGACTTGCAAATGCAAGTCTTAAGACTCTTAAACTGGGGGGTTATTATTGGTGTTTATGCTGGAGAAGGTTCCGCCTATGGCATCTAGAAATTCAAGGTTGGTAGCTCCGGAAATGTCAATATTCTGTAAGCTAAAATTAAAGATAAAGCTGGCATATGTTATTGAATTTGTTGAACTCATGTCCACTGTGGTGATAGAGTTATTACCTAGATTCACAAAGCGAGCGTTATTAACTAGTTGAGAATTAAATGTAGCTATGGAATTATCATTTGCTCTCAACGTGTCTAGGGCAACAAACGCCTCTAAACCGGTTAAATCACTAATACCTTTATTAGATATATCTAAAGTGTTTACGGCACTTACATTTGCACTATCTAGTAAATTATCTAATACCGTATCATAACCTAAAGCGATAAGCTCTTGTTCAAAATTATCATCAGGTATTACCGTTTGTCCTGCCGGAACATTTACTTTGATTAAGTTAAATGTGGCTTGAGCGGTTGGAATCCCACAAGCTGCCATAGTGTTTTCTGTATAATTTATAGTAAAATTATTATCACCACTAGTGATACTCCATAAAGAATTGTTGCCAGCACTAGCTTCATCATAGAAGATATTAGGAGCCGTGGTACATTGTAGGTTTGTGTCTAATAAAGGAACAGCTATTTCATTATTTGATAAATCTAAAACTACCGAAACCGTTGCACCATTAAACTCAGGTAGTAATTGAATCGTAAATACTCTTTCATTAGGCGTGTTTCCGACTGAAATAAAAACATCTGTTTCATTAAAATTAGAAGCCGTAAAAGCAGTCCCAACTCCTGTAGTCCCATTGGTAAGTTGATACAGGCCAACCATAAAATCATTAGGTTGAGCTGTCATTAAAGAGGTATTGAGCACGAACCCAATGATAATAAGTAATTTAATTTTCATAATATGTAGTTTGGTCAAAACTACAATCATAGCATAGAGTATAAAATACCCTATTTGGGGGGGTATATTTTATAACAATTCAAGAGCTAAAGAAATTTTAACAATTTCAGCAATTTTTGATACATCAAGTTTTCTGTAAATATTTTTTCGATGGGTATGGACACTATGCTTAGAAATAATAAGAATTTCGCTTATCTCTTGATTAGATTTACCATTTGCGATAAGCTTAATGATTTCTTTTTCTCTTTTAGTTAAGGTTTGAAATCGTTGCCATTGTAGTAGCGATTTTTCTCCCCATGGAATTATTTGCTTAAGCATTTTTCTAATCCACTTTGTTGATGTGGAAAAAAGTAGTGTTGAGGCTTAAAGTTTCATTCAATAATATCTTATTTGTGAAATAGGTAACCATACTACCGTTCATAGACACACATTGCAAATAGTCACTAACTTCATCAAAGTCATTTTTGAAATTTAGTATTTTAGCTTTATTGACAGCATTTTGGTATAAGTGAGGATTTGATATAGACGGTAAATATTCTATTCCAATTTCATAAAGTAATTCTAGTTCTTGGCCGTAGCTAAAAAATACATCTGCAAAAACTTCATACTCTAAGGTTTCTCTATCATTAACATAAACCGGTTGAGGTAGAAAATCTACTATCGAGTTAAAACTATTTCTATCATTTTGGAATAAGTGTTTTAACCTAAAGGCAAGATGTTGTGATTGGATGCGGTACTCTTTCTCGGTAAATAGATTCATTTCTCTATATTAAATGAAGCTTAAAAACGTCACTGGCAAGATGGTTGATAATAGTAGACATCTCTTCAGGTCGCTCTAAAGTTGGATAATGGCCGCAGTTTTCTAGCTCAATATAATTGGTGTTATGCGATGATTCTTTAACTGCCTTTTTCAGATATTCTTTGTTTACTGATGGGTCATGCGAGCCACTTACTATTACCTTAGGACACTTTAGATTAGTAAAAGACTTATATTGATCTGACCAATTACCATTAAATAAATCTTCAGCTGTCGCAGATCTTACCTTGGGATTAGAATTTTTAAAATCGTAGACTATTTGTTCTGTAAATTTTTGCTCATACACCGCTACAGATGCTGCACTTGCTATTTCTTCATCAGTAGATTTCTCTTTTAAAAAGGTTTGTAATGCCTCTACAGGTAAAAAAGCTTCTTCAAAATTAATAGGCTTTTTAACCGGTGGCGCACTAAAAATAATCAACCCTTTAAGTTCCTTTATTTGATTTGCGATTTCCATAGCAAGATGACCGCCTAAACTGTTTCCTACCAGTAATATAGGTTTATTGTAACTATTTATAAGTGATATTAGTTCTTGTTTGTAAAACTGTAAGCTAAAATCAATATTATCATCCGGATTCTCGTTAATTTCGTGTCCAGAAAGCGTAGGGATTAGAACTGAGTTATTTAACTTTAAATCTTTAAAAACTTTAGATGAAGATGAGTTTCCGTGAAGTAAAACGATGATGTTTTCTTTATCTGAGCTGATAAATGTACTTTTCATAAAATGTAGGTTACTCAAATTAAGTCAATTTAATTTTCTTACAAAAGAAACATATTGATTAATTTTAGTTAACCTCTTAATTTGTAATATTTTGACTTTTAAAAAAATCATTTACATTATCATTATTGCGATGATTGCATTTTTAGGCTATCAAGCGATAAGCTTTTTTGGCCTAGAAGAAGATAAAATTAACTCGGTATATTTAATACCAAGTGACGCTATCTTCATCATGGAGTTTGATGAGCCGCTCGAGAATATTGAGACACTCTCAAAGAGTGCTCTATGGGATCATTTACAGACTAATGATCAAATTCATGAGATGTCTGCCAAAGTTAATGCGCTAGACTCTTTGTTCCAGCAAAAAAGTGATCTCTTTAATATGATAGGAGAACGCGATGTCTTACTATCTGCCCATATGATTAAGCGTGATGATTATGCTTTTCTCTATGTAGTGGATATGGATAAGTTATCGCGATTAGGCGTTATTAAAAATAATATTAATCAATTACTCAATAAAGATTTTAAAGTAACCAAAAGAATTTTTAAAGAAGTTGAAATTACAGAAATCACTGATCTAGAGTCCTTTGAAACTCTTTCCGTAGCATTTATAAAAAACCAAATGATAGCCTCTTATACACATGCGCTGGTAGAGAACTCAATTACAGAATATGAAAATCCACAAATAGGTAGAGATTTACAATTCTTAGAGATCCAAAAAGAGCTTAAAAAGAAAGGTTTATTTCGTTTATATCTTAATCATAAACAACTTACAAGCTATTACAAAGTCTTCTCTAATGAGCCTAGTGCAATTATTGAAACACTAGAAACCAATTTTAATTTCTCTGGATTTAATATAGATGAAGATGATGATCGTTTGTTAACTGCAACAGGTTATTCTAGCGGTAATGAGGTAATGGATGCGCTGGTAAAAGCACTCGATGATTCGGGCACGGGCTCTATAGATGCCATCGGTATTTTGCCTCGGGAAACAGCGCTGTACATGAGTTTTGGCTTTGAAGACTTTATCACACTACATGAGTCTTTTTACGATTTATTGGGTGAAAAAAAGCCTGATTTGGTGAAGCAGTATGAAGATGGAAAAACTAGAGTAGAAGAGTTCATAGACATCGATTTAGAAAAAGATTTTTATAGCTGGATTGATGATGAGATCGCTTTCGCGAAAGCGGACTTCCCACAACTCAACGATAAGGACGGACTTGCCGTTGCCTTTAAAACTAAAGACATAGATGATAGTAATAAGCATTTACAGCACATAGAAAATCAGATTAGAAAAACGACGCCAGTAAAGTTCCAAACTGTAGATTACAAAGGGTATGACATCCACTATTTAAATATTAAAGGCTTTTTTAAGTTGATATTAGGTTCGTTATTTGAAAACATAGAAAAACCATATTACACCACGATTAATGAGTACGTAGTTTTTAGTAATTCACCTATAACCTTGAAACTATACATAGATGCTTATGAGTCTCAGAAAACCTTGTTTACAGACGAGTATTATCGTGATTTTATAGATGAATTCAGTAATTCTAGCAACGTATTTCTATATGTGGATACAAACAGATTAGCGCATGCTTCACAATCTTACTTAAATACTGATTCTAAGAAAGAACTTCAAAATAATGAGAGTTTCTTTTCTCAATTTACACAAGTAGGACTGGAATTAAAAGCAGACGGGAATCATTTCAAGACAAAAGCGGTGATTCATTTTGATGCAGATTATGATATTGAGGCACAACGTCTTGAAAAAAAATCTGAAGGCATACCGTTTTCGGTTTTAGAAATTGAAAAGGAGGAAATTAGCAAGGAAACGATTTTTAATATTCCAGAAATTTTCCCTAGCGATTTCACGGCAAATAATTATGAAACTAAATTTAATACGGGTAAAACAGAAATGAAAGTATATCTAAAAGATGGTATGCCACATGGACGCTATAAGCTCTATTACTTCAATGGGCAATTAAAGATTTCTGGTCGTTTCAATAAAGGAGAAAAAACAGGAACATGGCGTGCTTATACCAGAGATGGTAAGTTATATCACAAAAATAGGTTCTAAATCTGGTTGTGATAATTAATTAAATAGACTCATATCTCGATGATAAGCTTAAAAGGTAAATTATAAAGACAGTTTTTAAGCGCTTTTTCTTATAACAATTCTGCCATTTGCTGTTGTAAATCAATAGCTTTTTCTCTTGCCTCTTGTGCAAAATCAGTTCCTTGTGATGCGTAAATGATGCCTCGAGAAGAGTTCACTAACAATCCTATTTGATCGTTTTTACCATATTTCACAACCTCACTTAAAGAACCACCTTGTGCACCTACTCCAGGAACTAGTAAGAAAGCATCAGGTACAATAGCTCTTATGTCACTTAAATACTCAGCTTTTGTAGCACCTACGACATACATCAATCGTTCACTGTTTTTGTATTGTGAAGCTGTTCTGAGCACTTCTTGATATAACGGTTTTCCGTCAACCGATTTAGTTTGGAAATCTGCGCTGCCGCCGTTTGAAGTAAGTGCCAGAAGAATGGCAAACTTATCCTCAAAAGCTAGAAATGGCTCTACAGAATCCTTACCCATATAAGGGGCAATCGTAACACTATCAAAGTTCAAATCTTCATAGAAAGCCTTTGCATATCGTGTAGATGTGTTTCCTATATCACCACGTTTAGCATCGGCTATGGTGAAGTGATCAGGATAATTTTTGTTAAGATACTGGATTGTTTTCTCTAGTGCTTGCCAACCTTTCACTCCATAAGCTTCAAAGAAAGCAGTGTTAGGTTTATAAGCTACACAAAGATCATGAGTAGCATCTATAATGGCCTTTGCAAATGCAAAAATTGGATCTTCTTCCTGTAATAAATGGGCAGGTATTTTTTCAAGATCAACGTCTAGGCCTACGCATAGGAAGGATTTCTTATCGTGAATTTGCTGGGTAAGTTTTTGTAAGGTCATTTTAAGAATTCAAGTTCAACTTCGAGTTCAAATTCAAGTTCTACAAACCTTCATCAGTCATTTTCAACTTCTCTGTATTATCTACGAGTTGAAGTTCATCAATGATCTTTTGAATATCACCATTGATGATATTATCTAGGTCATACAACGTCAAGTTGATACGGTGATCCGTAACACGTCCTTGAGAATAATTGTAGGTTCTAATCTTGGCACTACGGTCACCAGAACTTACCATGCTCTTACGCTTCTCAGAATCGGCTTCCATTTTCTTTGCAAGTTCGATTTCATATAAACGAGAACGTAAAACCTTTAAGGCTTTTTCTAAGTTTTTATGAGAAGACTTTTGATCTTGACAGCTCACAATCATTCCAGTCGGCTCGTGGTGTAATTTTATGGCAGAGTAAGTTGTGTTTACAGACTGCCCACCAGGACCAGTAGAAGTGGTACGTTCAATACGTACTTCAGTCATGTCTAGTTCCACATCAAATTCTTCTGCCTCTGGTAATACCATTACTGTAGCAGCACTTGTGTGAACACGTCCTTGAGTTTCTGTCTGTGGAACACGTTGTACACGGTGCACTCCAGCCTCAAACTTAAGCGTTCCATATACATCTTCTCCATTTACTTCTAGTATGATTTCCTTATAACCGCCACTTGTACCATGACTGGTATCTACCACACTAGTTGTCCATCCTTTTGAAGAGCAATATTTCTCGTACATACGGAAAAGATCACCTGCAAAAATACTCGCTTCATCTCCACCAGCACCAGCACGTATTTCCATTACAGCGTTTTTAGCATCTTCTGGATCCTTAGGGACCAGCATCATGCGTATTTTTTCTTCTAATTCAGGGATGGCATCTTTAGCCTCATCATATTGCATTTGGGCCATTTCAACCATATCTGCATCGCTACCATCTGCTATGATTTCTTTTGCTTCATCTAGATTTGCCGAAAGAGTCATGTACTCTTCACGCACTTCCATTAAAGCCTTAAGGTCTTTATATTCTTTAGTAAGTTGAACGTATCGTTTCTGATCAGAAATAATATCGGGTTGGATGATTAAATCATTTACCTCGTCAAAACGATTTTTTACTATATTTAATTTATCTATCATGGTCTATATCAAGTCTTGCGAAAATACAAAATTCGGCACAATTTTTTACTATATAAATCTCTATGAAAACAATTCATAAAATAGGGTTGGGTGGCGGCTGTCACTGGTGTACCGAGGCTGTTTTTCAAGCAGTGGCTGTTGTTCAGAAAGTAGAGCAAGGTTATATTTCTAGCACAACACCATACGATTCTTTGAGTGAAGCTGTTATAGTACATTTTAATGATTTAGTGAATCTAGAGCAACTTATTGACGTTCATTTAGAAACGCATGCCTCAACACAACAACATAGTAGGAGAGAAGACTATCGTAGTGCTATTTATTATTTTGATAAGGAGACTCAAATAGAGATAAACTCTATTTTAAGCACGCTTTCGCAGAAGCGTAGTAAAAATTACATCACTGCTATTTTACCTTTTGTAGAATTTAAACCATCTCGCGAGTCCATCCAGAATTACTATAAAACCAGACCTGATGCGCCGTTTTGTAAACGATATATCGAGCCGAAGTTAAAATTGGTTAGTGAAATAATTAAAAACTAAATGTCAGTCTGGTATAGTCGAAGATTTTCTTAACATAAAGATACATCTCGACAAGCGCATTGTGACTCTTTAAAACTTAATATTCAAAAACCCCAAATCCACTATCAATAGTCAATTTCTTAGAGCTAGCAGCTTCTACACGACCTATGATTTGAGCATCGACATTAAAGGACTTTGAGATATCAATAATTTGCTGTGCAATAGATTCATTTACATATAGCTCCATGCGATGTCCCATATTGAAAACTTGGTACATTTCTTTCCAGTCTGTACCAGATTCTGCTTGTATCATTTTGAAAAGTGGTGGTAATTCAAACATGTTGTCCTTAACGATATGCAAGTCTTTTACAAAGTGTAAAATTTTAGTCTGTGCGCCACCAGAACAATGAACCATACCATGTAGATCAGCACGATTCACATCGCTCAAAATCTTTTTGATAATAGGTGCATAAGTACGAGTAGGAGAAAGGACTAGTTTACCTGCATTAAGAGGACTACCTTCAACTGAATCAGTCAAATTTTGAGATCCAGAATATACTAATTCTTCAGGTACCGCTGCGTCAAAACTCTCTGGGTATTTTTGGGCTAGCGTTTTATTAAATACATCATGTCTAGCGCTAGTAAGACCATTTGATCCCATGCCACCATTGTAATCAGTTTCATAAGTAGCCTGACCAGAACTAGAAAGTCCTACAATCACATCGCCAGCTTTAATATTTGCATTATCTACTACATCGCTACGTTTCATACGTGCCGTTACTGTAGAATCTACAATGATGGTTCTTACAAGATCTCCAACATCGGCAGTTTCTCCACCAGTGGAAATAATCTCCACGCCGTGTTTTTTGAGGTCTGCAATAAGTTCTTCCGTACCGTTAATTATAGCGCTGATTACTTCACCAGTAATAAGGTTTTTGTTTCTACCTATGGTGCTAGAGAGAAGAATGTTATCTGTAGCGCCTACACATAGTAGATCGTCTACATTCATTATTAATGCATCTTGAGCAATACCTTTCCAGACTGAAATGTCACCTGTTTCTTTCCAGTACATGTAGGCAAGGCTGGACTTAGTACCAGCTCCATCTGCATGCATGATCAGGCAATGGTCTTGAGAACCAGTCAACGTATCTGGTACAATTTTACAAAAGGCTTGTGGAAAAAGTCCTTTATCTACGTTTATGATCGCGTTATGTACGTCTTCTTTGCCAGCGCTTACACCACGCTGTGCATATCTTTTAGAAATGTCTTGGCTCATATGGCAAATTTACTATTTACTAATAATTATAAGGTATTAAGTTTTAAGTATTAAGTAAAAAGTATGAATAGGTTGTTAAGAAACTGGAAAGAATATTTAATTCTATCATAGATTCTGTAGCTACGATTATTTAAGTATATGCTTTCGCGAAAGCGTGTATAAAAAAAGCCTCTAACAATTAGATTAGAGGCTTTTAAATAATATTTAATCTAGTTAATTATCGAGTAAATAATAACTCACGGTACTTTGTAAGTGGCCATAATTCATCGTCTACTAATAATTCTAGTTTATCACAGTGGTAACGAATCTCGTCAAAGTAAGGTTTAACGCTATCACAATATAATGCAGCAGTTTCTTCTGCATTTTTAGCGTTGTTTGCTTTTTTACGAGCCTCAGTCATTTCAGTAATTCCTTTATTTATTTTCTCCATGTGTTCAGAGATTTCTTCAATAAGAATCATTTGTTCTTTTGCTACTTTTTTGAATTCTTTACCATAGATCTCTTTTAATCCTACTACGTTTTCAATCAATCTGTTTTGATATTTAACGGCTGTAGGGATCACGTGATTGCGTGCGATATCACCTAAGATACGTCCTTCAATCTGGATACGTAATGCATATTCTTCTACTTCAATTTCATAACGCAATTCAGTCTCGACCTTGCTCATGATGTTCAAGTCTTCAAAAAGCTTAATGGTTTTTTTAGAAACCTTTGCTTTAAGTGCACCTGGTGTAGTCTTGTTATTACTTAGGCCGCGTTTTTTAGCTTCTTTTTCCCAAGCTTCTCCGTACCCATCTCCTTCAAATCGGATTTTCTTAGACTTTTTAATGTACTCACGTAGTACATTAAAAATAGCCTCGTCTTTCTTAAGTTTCTTATCCTTAATTAAGGCATCTACTTCTTCTTTAAATTCAATTAATTGCTGTGCAACAATTGCGTTAAGAACAGTCATTGGGTTTGCACAGTTTGCTGTAGAACCTACTGCACGCAATTCAAATTTATTTCCTGTAAAAGCAAAAGGTGATGTACGGTTACGGTCTGTATTATCTAGAATTACTTCTGGAATTTTACCTACTACGTTTAGTTTAAGGTCTGTTTTCTCTTCTGGAGATAATTTCCCGTCAGTTACTTTTTCTAATTCGTCTAGTACTTTAGTTAATTGCGAACCTATAAATACAGATATAATCGCTGGTGGAGCTTCATTTGCACCTAGTCTGTGATCGTTTGATGCACTTGCAATAGTTGCTCTAATAAGTTCTTCATGATCGTGTACAGCTTTAATTGTGTTAATGAAGAATGTTAAGAACTGTAGGTTCTTCATAGGTGTGCTACCTGGTGATAATAAATTCACACCAGTGTCGGTAGCAAGTGACCAGTTATTATGCTTACCAGATCCATTAACTCCTGCAAACGGCTTCTCGTGGAATAATACTTTAAAATTGTGACGCAATGCTACTTTTCTCATCACATCCATTAATAAGGAATTGTGATCTACGGCAAGGTTTGCTTCTTCAAAGATAGGGGGGGCAAGTTCAAACTGATTAGGAGCTACTTCATTATGACGTGTTTTAACAGGTATACCTACAAGCATACATTCAGTTTCCATGTCACGCATATAGTTCAATACTCTAGACGGAATTGCACCAAAGTAATGATCATCTAGCTGTTGACCTTTTGCAGAAGAATGACCCAATAATGTACGTCCTGCAAGTTGAATATCTGGACGAGAATCTGCAAGTGCACTGTCGATCAAAAAGTATTCTTGTTCCCATCCTAACGTAGCCATCGTTTTAGTTACGTTCTTGTCAAAATATTTACATACTGCAGTTGCAGCTTGATCTATTGTTTGTAATGATCTTAATAAAGGTGTTTTATAATCTAAAGCTTCACCTGTATAGGCAACAAATACTGTTGGGATACATAGTGTAGTTCCCATTATAAAAGCTGGTGATGTAGGGTCCCAAGCTGTGTAACCACGAGCTTCAAAAGTATTTCTTATTCCGCCATTAGGAAAAGAAGAAGCGTCTGGCTCTTGCTGTACTAACTGTCCACCACCAAATTTTTCTATAACTGTACCATCCATTTCTAGCTCAAAAAATGCGTCATGCTTCTCAGCAGTTGCGCCTGTAAGAGGTTGGAACCAGTGCGTATAGTGTGTTGCACCATTCTGGATAGACCATTCTTTCATTCCTGTAGAAATATGATCAGCAACTTCACGGCTTATTTTAGTACCGTTTTCCATCGCGTCGATAACACTATTGTAAGCTTGTTTAGTTAAGTGCTGGCGCATAGAAGTTTTATTGAAAACATTCTTTCCAAAAATATCGCTGCGACGCACTGGTTCGTTTACTTCAACATTTTTACGGTTGAGTGTTTCTTTTAAAGCATTAAATCTTAATGTAGACATGATATGGTGTTATTTTTATAATAATACACCGCAAAAATAATACTTTTTATGAATCAACCCTTGTTTTTTTAGGGATGTAATATCAACAAAACATTAAATTATGTCAATAACCCCCCCTAATTTATGATAGTAGAGAAGGCTAGGTAAATGAATAATAGATATGCACCTAAGTATATTATGCCTTTATATCTTGAGATATTATAAGCCTTAGGTAAGAATGCTAGTGGTAATAACGCAAAAGAAATTCCTAACATCCAATAGATATCGTTATCTAATAATCCCATTCCTTCAGGATTGATTTGAATAGGTTGGATTAAAGCCGTGATACCGAGAACAGAACCTATGTTAAAAATGTTTGACCCTATTAGGTTACCTAATGAGATTGCTTTCTCTTTTTTTAATGCTGCTATTATAGAAGCCGCTAGTTCTGGTACAGATGTTCCTAGCGCCACCATTGAAACAGCAATTATACTTTCAGGAATCCCTAAGCTGGCAGCGATATCAACAGCGCCTTTAACTAATAATTCACTTCCCTGCCATAAAGCGAGTCCTCCTAAGGTTAAATACATAAAAATCTTCCACCATTTAGTTTCTTGTAATTCTTCTTCTACATTAACAGCTTCTGGATTCTTGCGAGCTCGTCTTATTAATAGTATAAGGAAAACAATTATCGAACCCAATAAGACGCCACCTTCCCAACGTACTAGGTTATTGTCAGATAATAAAAGGACATATAATAATATACTAAAAGCCATCATCCATGGCCAATTGAATTTAAAGAAATCTTTGTCTATCGCCAATGGTGCAATGAGAGCTGTTGCTCCTAGTACTAATGCGATGTTTGCAATATTTGAACCTATTACATTACCTAACGCAAGTCCTGAAAGACCATCTAATGCAGATTGAATACTTACTATTAACTCTGGAGCGCTAGTAGCAAAAGATACCACCGTTAGCCCAATAATCATTCTAGATAGTTTCAACTTTAAAGATAGACCTACAGATGATCTTACTAGAAATTCACCACCGATAACTAAAAGAACTAAACCGATTAATAGATAAAATAAACTCATAAGAGAAGATGGTATAGAATAACTTAAATTATATAATTAAGGCGTTACTTCACATATACAACGGAAACCTGTATTAAGTTCTTTGGCCTCATAATAAGATAGCGATTCGTATAATGGTAAATAAGGTCCGTTTTTAGACAATTCTTTCATTTCAAAAACAGCCATGTGATAGTCGTCTTGAATTCTTCTGAATTTGTAAAAATCTCCAGCATAGCTATAGATTTCATCTTGATAGGTAAGTAGTTTTAATTTCTTGTCCAGTAAGTTCTGAGCAGCAATCATTTCTTTTTCACTAGGTAAACGATAAGAAACTTTTGTTGGATACTGAGACCTTTGATTCTCATTCTTACTACGTATGCCATATACTGCGTTCACCATATCTGTACGCCATTTACAGAAAAGTTCAGCTTTATCTTTTGATACGTGAACTACCGGATGCCATTGGTAATATGGGTGGCTAGTATAATTCCCTAATGTAAGTTTAGGAGTTACCATTAATCTAGGGTCTAATGTAGCTCCTATCATTAATCTTGTACTACCGTTATAAGGTTGAAAAACAGAATCTGCTTCTAATCCATAAGCTGGATAGGATTTCATTTTTTCATGTTTTTTCTCGGACCAGTAATTTTGAAGATGGTCTAGAAATTCTGAATACATTAGATTCGTTACAGGTACCCTATCTATATATAGGTTCTCCGTTAGTTTTATAGTTCCAGGTGGGATTGATATATCTTCTAACTCAATTGCAACATCGGTATTGTTAGGTTTAGGACCACAGCTAATGGTTAACGTTAGTAGGGAAATTAGAAGTAAAGGAAATTTTTTAAATAAACTCATTAAAGAAAAACTTAGCTGTTAAAAACATTTGATATCTTAAGACTACAAGATTACAAATTTAGACATTACATTGACGACTTTTGTGACTACTTTTATAATTATACACCACAACTATGAAATTTTTTATTGACACCGCAAATCTAGATCAAATCGCCGAAGCCAATCAATGGGAGTTTTAGATGGAGTAACTACTAATCCATCACTTATGGCCAAAGAAGGTATTACTGGAAGCGAGAATATTTTGAATCATTATAAAAAGATATGTGATATTGTTGACGGGCATGTAAGTGCTGAGGTTATATCGACAGATTTTGAAGGAATGGTGAGAGAAGGAGAAGCTCTAGCAGCAATGAATGATCAGATTGTTGTTAAACTACCTATGATTAAAGACGGTATTAGAGCTTGTAAATACTTCAGTGATAAGGGTATTAAGACTAACGTTACTTTGGTTTTCAGTCCAGGACAGGCATTACTTGCAGCAAAAGCAGGTGCGACATATGTTTCTCCGTTCATAGGTAGATTAGATGATATATCTACAGACGGTTTAAATCTTATTGCAGAGATAAGAATGATCTATGATAACTATGGTTTTGAAACAGAAATTCTAGCTGCTTCAGTAAGACATACAATGCACGTTATAGACTGTGCAAAATTAGGAGCAGATGTGATGACTGGACCATTAAGTTCTATTGAAGGATTGTTAAAACATCCTCTAACTGATATAGGTCTAGCAAAATTTCTTGCAGATTATAAAAAAGGTAACTAATCTTTACCCTATTATACATAAAAAGCTCGCATCGCGAGCCCTTTTTTATGTACTGTAAATTTAATTATCTATTGATGTAGCCCAATAAAGTAGTTTCAATCTGATAGTGAAATAGATTTATACTAGGTCTATAATGGTAAGGTTTTTATCGATAACCATACTGCGATTATCATTGCGCAGTGCTAACTGTGCGGTCACAGGTGAGGTATTCAAAATTTGATATTCCATATTAGAATTGAAACTATAACGCTCATAGGCTTCTTCCCATTGGTTACCTTCAGAATCGTCTAGATTAATACCTATAAAATCAATTTCAGGATATTTTAATCTTAAATCTTTAATTTTATCATGCACTCTTATAGCATATTCTCTTTCATCATCAGACCAAAAAAATAGGACAGTAAGCCTTTCAACTCGCTCAGATAATTCCATTTTATCCTTGCTAGTGTTTTGAATCTTAATATTAGGCATCTCATTACCTGGATCCAATTTTATAAAAGTAGATGCAGTAGTGGTAATTCTATTTTTTAACTCAACGTCATCAGTCATGCTTGTAAATAAGTCGACTAATTCATTAATCTCGTTAGCATTTTTACGATTCATTATGAAATGCTGAGTAATATTAGAAGCAAAAATATCTTTAATTATTCCGCGAGTGAATAAGCTATCAATTACAGCAAGTCTCTTTTTTTGATATTTTAAACTTGATCGATCCACCAATACACCTGATCCTAACTCTTCTGCTAGTCGAGTAAATGCAAGATTAGAAATGAGTGAATTCACATAAGGTCTAAAAGCAATATTATTGAGTAACGATTTGTCATCGATATCAAATTCTTTTCTATAAGAATAAAACGATTGAGGTAACTCTTTACTTTCTAAAAAGTCATTTTTACCATAATGAACAAAAGGGAAGCGCTCTATCTTTGACCACATTGAAAATTTGATGACCTTATCTGCATGGCATAAAAAGTCTGGATCAAAGGAATGCTCCTTAGCGACAGTTTCTAGATTTAATATTCTAGCCTCGGTAATACTATCTAATAATTTTTTAAAATCCGTATGTGATAACTTGTAATTATTTAAAAACTCACGATCATCTTTCTCAATCTGTACAAAAAGATTGATCAAAAAATTATTTTCTTTGGAATGCGTACCAGAGAAGGCTAGTGTTTCATCAAACGCCTTTGTGTTTAATCTCAAAATCGTACTGTCTCCAGGCGATAGAAAGACAGATTGGTATTCTCCTGGATGGGCAAAGGTGTATAAACCTGGCTTTAATGTATTGTAAGATTTTGAAAAAGATCCGTCAGGCGCTAGTGGGATAGTGTCTGTTAAACCATTAAAGTCTCTCAAAGTTACAAAGTCTTTATGAGCGTTAATAATCTTACCTGATATGTAAGTAGCTGCATTTGAATTATCCTCTTTACATGATGTGAATAGCAACATTACTCCAGTTATTAAGGAGCTGATAAGAAGATAATTACGCTTTCGCGAAAGCAAACTATAAAGTGTCATTTACGGTACTAATTAGGGCTAACAACAAAAGAAAGATTTATCTACACTAAAAGTAGTTAATGAGCTGTTAAAAACAATAAAATCAATATGGTAAAAACCTAATAATATCAGTACTTTTGCACGCTCAAAGACAAAATTATGTTATCAGTTTCTAATTTATCTGTTCAATTTGGTAAACGCATCCTTTTTGATGATGTTCACGCAAAATTTGGTGGTAGTAATTGTTATGGAATTATAGGTGCAAATGGTGCAGGTAAATCTACATTTTTAAAGATTTTAACTGGTCAAATGGAGCTACAAGCGGTCACGTCTCGTTGGAGGCTGGTAAGCGTATGTCTGTTCTTGAGCAAAATCACAATGCCTATGATGAGGTAACAGTTCTAGAAACTGTGCTACAAGGTAATAAGCCTTTATATAAATTAAAGACTGAAATTGACGCTCTATATGCAGACTATACTGATGAGAATGCAGAGAAAATAGGTGAGCTACAAGTACAGTTTGAAGAAATGGATGGATGGAATGCAGACAGTGCTGCAGCATCTTTACTTTCTAACCTCGGTATCGGTGAAGAGTACCATTACACCTTAATGGGTGATATGGATAATAAACTAAAAGTGCGTGTATTACTTACTCAGGCATTATTTGGTAATCCAGATGTATTAATAATGGATGAGCCTACTAACGACCTAGATTATGAAACGATCTCGTGGTTAGAGCATTTTCTAGCAAATTATGAGAATACTGTCATCGTTGTATCACATGACCGTCACTTTCTAGATGCGGTTTGTACACATATCGCAGATATTGATTTTGGTAAAGTAAATCAATATAGCGGTAACTATACCTTCTGGTATGAATCATCACAACTTGCGGCTAGACAAAAAGCACAAGCTAATAAGAAAGCCGAAGAGAAGAAGAAAGAGCTTCAAGAATTTGTCGCACGTTTTAGTGCAAACATGGCAAAATCTAAACAGGCAACTTCTCGTAAGAAGATGATTGATAAATTAAATATTGAAGAAATTAAACCATCATCACGTCGTTATCCTGCAATTATTTTTGAAAGAGAAAGAGAAGCTGGAGACCAAATCTTAAATGTAGAAAAACTTGCTGCATCTATTGACGGAGAGGTGTTATTTAAAGATGTAGATATTAACCTTGCAAAAGGTGATAAAGTAGTTGTGTTCTCTAGAGATAGTCGTGCAACGACAGCTTTTTATCAAATTATAAATGATAAAATGAAAGCAGACGCAGGATCATTCATGTGGGGAATTACAACGATACAAAGTTATTTGCCAGTTGATAATGCAGAGTTTTTTGACGTTGATTTAAACCTAGTGGATTGGTTGAGACAATATGCTCAAACTGAAGAAGAACGTGAGGAAGTTCATCTACGTGGATTTCTAGGGAAGATGATTTTCTCTGGTGAAGAGGCTTTAAAAAGCGCAAGAGTACTTTCTGGAGGTGAAAAAGTAAGATGTATGTTATCTCGCATGATGATGAAGAGAGCAAATGTTCTTATTGTAGATGAGCCTACAAACCACCTGGATCTAGAGTCTATACAAGCGTTAAACAATAGTTTAAAGAACTTTAAAGGTACTGTAATGCTTACTACGCACGATCACGAGTTTGCTCAAACGGTAGGTAATAGAGTAATTGAGTTAACACCAAATGGTGTAATAGATCGTTACACAACATTTGAAGAATATATGGATGATAAAACAATTAGAGAATTGAGAAATAAAATGTACAATTCTTAAATTGTAAATAAATCAATAAAAGCCCATTTCTGTAGTTTAGAAATGGGCTTTTTTATTTATTATGATTATTAAATGTCTATGCCTTAGGCTCTTGATTTTTATTTTTAAGATATTCAAAAGCTCTATATAATCCCAACCCAACCAGGAAAAAAGAGCCTACTAATTGCAGAGTTGAGATATCTTTATCTAAGACAAAGCGCTCATATATTTTCCATGTGCCTAACCCTAGAAAAGCAAGTCCTAGAAAAAATTTAATGGACTCCTTATTCTGCATCTTTTTTACTCAAAGCGTTATAGCTACAACAAGCCCGTAAACTACTATTGCTACTGATAATACTACACGCCATGTTGGCATTTCCTCGCCCAATACAAAGTGATTGTAAAGTCTCCAAGAACCAAATCCTATCATGACAGCAGCGATGATACCTCCTAAAAAAGGGTTTCTAGTTTTCATATTCTTATTTAAGAAAGCAAGATAATAAAAAAACGCTCCTATTAAAAAATAGGAGCGTTCTATTGACTTTTTATTGTATCAGCAATTAGGCGTTAAAATATTTTGAATTCCATATGGCGGTATTAAAGTTTTTACCTTTTGCAAAAGAATAGTAGAGAACTATTGCCGCAACTGATTTGAACATAAAGAAGAAAATTAATACGAATTGAATCCCGCTAGTTTCTGGTGAGAAAACGCCACCTGGTACAAGTGCGCTTATTAATAAGCTCACTAATAAAGTAGAGACTATTAAATTTTCAAAACATTTAAAGGACCAAGCCCATATTTTTCTCATCGGACTTAAATCATTTCCCCCCCATTTATGGATTAGATAAAAGTAACCGTTTCCTATGGGAGCAAATAGTAATGGGTCATCTGCATTTTCTAATTTGAACATTTTTGAAGGAGCAACTATCTTAAAACCTTTCAAGGTTATATTGTGCTCTTTTTCCATTTGCTTAATATTGCTTACGGCTTCTTGAGGAATCTCATTTTTAAAATACTTTGTATCGAGAAATCTCAATCTATAATCTACACATATGTCTCGTATTTGATCTATATGATAGATACGATTAGTCTCTAATAAATCTAGATTAAACTGATTACGAGGAGTTGGTTTTTGAGGGCTTTTCATACGAGCCATTATGGCATCCTCTTTCAACTGATCTTCTTTGAGAATTTGAGCTACTTGTTTTAAAATATCAACCTCTTGATACTTTTTATTTCTAGCCTTCTGAAGTTGTTGTTCAATATCTGTGCGCTCAAACATAAATTCCTATAATTAGATATTTAAAAATATGAGGAATTTTTTACATTTAAAAACTCCTTCACAAACTATGTCGTAAAGGAGTTTAAAAGCTATCAGTTAAAAATGTTTTTTAACGTAGTTCAACACCAGCTTGTTTTTCTAGTTGCTGTTGTATCTTTTGCATTGCTTTATCAATTTGCTTATCAGTAAGTGTCTTTACTTCATCCTGTAATAAAAAGCTTAGTGCATAAGATTTTTTACCTTTTGCTAGATTCTTACCTTCATAAACATCAAATAGTTGAACCTCTTTAAGAAGTTTTTTCTCAGTTTGTAAAGCGATATCATGTAATTCTTTAAAGCTAGTCTCGTCATTAACTAATAGAGCGAGGTCTCTTTTAACAGCAGGGAATTTAGGAATAGCGACAACAGATTTACGATCTTCTTTAACTAGTTTCAATACTTCGTCCCAATAGATGTTTGCATAATGTACTGTAACATCTATGTCAAATGATTTACAAACTTTCTTTTTTACAACTCCTAGATCTGCGATTTTAGCACCGCTATTCAAAGAGATTCCTTCACTTAAAAAGTCCATCTTAGTAGGCTTTTCATTGATAGAAGTAATACCTAATCTTTTAAGAGCACTCATTACGGCACCTTTTATATAAAAGAAATCAGCAGTGCGAGATGGATTATTCCAACTTTGCTCGTGTATCGTACCTGCGGTAATTAAACTTAAATGCTTTTGCTCTGTAAATTGTCTTTCTTGATATTGATGATACGTATTACCGAATTCAAACAATCTTAAATTTTCTTGTCTACGGTTAATATTATGAGAAACAGCCTCTAAAGCACCATAAATTAAACTTTGACGCATTACAGATAAATCACTGCTTAAAGGATTTAACATGCGCACTTCGTTTTTTGGCGATATTTGCTCTGTAAGGGTACGGTATTTATCAGAGGTAAGACTATTAGCATCATTTCATAAAAGCCTTGTCCAGCAAGTTGCTGTGCTACTAGGTCTTGTAGTTTATGATTAGCTAGTCTAGAACTTTTTGCAATGCTTGCGTTCAATTTATCACTGGTACCTATACGGTCATACCCATAAACTCGTAAGATTTCTTCAATCACATCTGCTGGTCTAGTAACATCATTGCGATATGCAGGGATTGTTAAACCTAGTCCAGATTCAGTCACATTATTAACATTAATATCTAAGGTTCTTAAAATGCTTTTAATTTCTTCTTTAGGGATTTCCTGACCTATCAAAGAATTCACTTTAGAGAATGGGAGAAAGACCTGCTGATCTTCGATTTTTTGAGAATAAACATCAGTAATATCACTACTTATCTCTCCACCTGCTGTTTCTATAATCAGTATAGCTGCGCGTTTAAGGGCATACTCTGTAATATTTGGATCTATGCCGCGTTCAAATCTAAAAGAGGCGTCTGTATTAAAACCATGACGTTTTGCTGTTTTACGTACACTTACTGGGTTAAAATATGCAGATTCTAAAAAGATAGAATTGGTTGCTTTCTTAACTCCACTATTTAAACCGCCATAAACACCTGCGATACATAATGGTTTTACACCATCACAAATCATTAAGTCCTCTTCATGTAATTCATGTTCTACCTCATCTAGAGTAATGAACTTAGTTCCGGCCGGTAATGTTTTAACGACAATCTGATTTCCTTCTATAGTTCCTAAATCAAAAGCGTGTAATGGTTGTCCTAACTCGTGCATCACATAGTTAGTAATGTCAACAACATTGTTTTTAGGAGCAATTCCTATTGCTTTTAGTCTATTTTGAATCCATTCAGGAGAATCTTTAATGGTTAAACCAGTAAGTGTAACACCACAATATCTAGGTGCTAGTTCTGGTTTATCAATTTCTATATCAACTCTATGGGAACGATTATCTACATGAAAACTACTTACAGATGGTGTGATAAACTCTAATAAATCACCATCAATAGCAAGTCCAGCTCTTAAATCGCGCGCAACGCCTAAGTGAGACATCGCATCAGATCTATTAGGTGTTAGACCTATCTCTATAGTGTAATCATTTTCAATATTAATCACTTCATTGAATTGCGTTCCTGGTGATAATGATTCATCTAGTACCATAATACCATCATGTGATGTCCCTATATTTAGTTCATCTTCGGCACAAATCATTCCATGACTTTCTTCACCACGTATTTTCCCTTTCTTGATTTTCCAGGCCTCACCAGCTGCTGTATATAGGGTAGTGCCTATGGTGGCTACAGGGACTTTCTGCCCAGCAGCGACATTAGGTGCGCCACATACGATTTGTACTGTTTCAGTACCTATATTTACTTTAGTAAGTTTAAGCTTATCAGCATTGGGATGTTGCACACACTCCAGCACGTGACCTACTACAATACCTTGCAATCCACCTTTTACACTTTCAAATTTCTCAATACCTTCTACCTCTAGACCTAGCGAAGTAAGCAAAGCCGTGTGCTCTTCTATTGATTCAGGAACAGTTATAAATTGACGTATCCAGTTGTAAGAAACCTTCATAAAATTGTAGTTTTTAAGGCGGTAAAGATAGTATTAATGCCGCTTTCGCGAAAGCGTATCCAGTATAATCACACTAGGATTATATCATCCAGTGACCATGATGTACTATTTCTAAAACAGCTATGGCAAGCAACCATTTTTCCTCTTCTGGAGATGGCGTATTAAGTAAAGACATTATGGGTTGCCCTATGGCGTTTTCATTAAAATTATTTTTGAAAAGACCTTCATGAAAATCTGCATAGTTAGGTGCGACATAAACGGTCGCTAATCTCTTTTCATTGATGATAACCTCATAACTTGAATCGCCAAAACGATATCTAAAATTACCTGAACTTAGAGAAACCTTTGCAGGGTGAACAGCGTTACCTATGTATTTTTTTTGTGCGTCAAATAGGCCACCAGAATTTGTAATACTACCTAAATATTGATTATTAAAAGTGATGTAAATGGTGTCTTCCTTTACTTCATAGCCCAAGTTAAAGATAGATGATCCTACATAGAACTGACCATCTGTCTAAAACCTCGCTCTACACGACTGAAGGCCATTATAGGTTTTTGATCTGTGGCATAAACGGTTCCTATCAAGCGTCTCGTCATTCCTTTAGAGAATTGATAGGTCATCCATGAAGAGATATCTGTAAAACTGCGGTCTCCCCCCCATGGGGGGGCGAGAGATTTTTTCATGTAATCTACTCGTGCTAGCAGCTGCTGTTTTTCATTTTGAGTCTGCTGTGGAGTTTTTTCTTTATTTGCTTTTCTTACCAACCACCTTATTAAGAAAAACATTCCTACTACAAATCCTATCATGGCTAGGGCAGTTAGTAAAAATGTAAGGTAAATGAAGGTTTCCAATCTGAAAATTATTTAATGCAATATTCCTAGTATTCCCATTTACGTTTTTGATTCAACTCTTCCATCTCTTCCAGTGTTTCTTGAGGAATTACTTTTAAAAATGATGGGTGCTGTTCAATAGCATATTCAATTTTTTCTACGATGGATTCTACACTTTCATTTTCATAATCGATATCTAGTGGTTCTTTGATAACCATAGATTGAAGAATATTACGCTTTTTAATACGCAATCCTTTTTTATCAAAACTTCTACGGAAACCGTCGATAACGATAGGGACAACAATAGGTTTATATTGTTTAATAATGTGGGCAGTACCTTTTCTAATGGGTTTAAACGGTTTAGTGGTTCCTTGTGGAAATGTAATTACCCAACCATCATCTAAGGCAATACCTATATTTTTAGTATCGTCTGGATTTACGGATCTATTTACTTCTTCTCCTTTTGCACGCCAGGTACGTTCTACAGTAATAGCGCCTACATAAGCAAATACCTTTGGTAAAAAACCACTCGTCATGGTTTCTTTTGCAGCAACATAATAGATATTAAGTTTAGGGTTCCACAAATAACCTACGTTTTTAATAGAGTCTTGTCTACCAGATAGAGCTGCATTAAAAACATGAAACATACTTACAACATCTGCAAAATATGTCTGGTGATTTGATATAAAGAGAACACCTTGTTCAGGCAGGTTTCTTAATATGTCACTACCTTCAATATGGAGTTCATTAAAACCTCTAAAACGTCTGTGTGATAACACACCTAAAAAACGTATTAAAAAACGTTTAATCCATAGTATATGTCCGAAAGGATTCTTTTTGAATAATCCCATAGAGTCATTTAAGTTTAAGGGACGGCTAATATAGGGATTGTGCAGATACTAGCCGTTTATAACTTGTGAAAATGACTTATTTTTTAAGAAGTCTTTGATGATAACTAACGCCATCGATTTGAATGTGAACCAAATAGAAGCCTGGTTCTAATTCTTGAACATTGATCATGCTTAATGGTTCTTTTTTGTCTAAAACTAGTTGTCCTAGTTGATTAAAGATTTTAATAGATTCCATAGGATTTGAGGCCTCTATGAATAATAAATCTTTAACAGGATTGGGATATAGCGTGAGCTGCAAACTTTCTGCATCAGGAGTAGTTAAAGCTGCGTCTACTTGTGCTTTTATCGTGCTATGTATATTTTTTAAAAGTAATCGTTCATAAAAAATCTGATGAGCTTCATTTGTAGCGTGAACTCCATCGCCGCTATCATAAGGTAATAAAATTTGATTTCCAGCGGTATTTCCTAAACCTGTCCAAAAGTCAACAGCGTTATTTCCAAAAGTGTTGTATGTCTCTGTGACCATTTGTGTTTGTATAGCGACCTGACTTCCGTTTGCTGAAAAATTACGTGGTTGTGGTGTTGCCACCCATAACGGTATCTGGTTTTGCGATGCCGTTTGAGTAATTAGACTATAATTATGCAATTGGTCTGTGACAGGATAATTGCTGGCAGCATCATTAGAAGGTAGATTGATAATGATTCCATGAGCATTAAGATTAACAGCTTTAGTAATGTTTTTATCTACATGAATGGTCTTATTAACACCTGCCGGTATTGCAGTTCCAGTAGGTAATATATTATAGGTGACAAATCCACCTTGAGATAAATTAATAACTTCATATCGTGTGTCTAATTGCTTTAGATAACGACGATATTTCCATACCCAAGCATTATATTGATTAGAAGGTCCACTGCCAGCAGCTGTCGAGGAACCTAAAACAACAATTCTATAAACCGTTAGATCATTTGGTATAATAGTTACTGGTGCGCTATCTATAACCTGACTACCATGGCTAATTCTGATGACTACATTGTTGGAAGTAATATTAGGCACTATAAAGTCATAACTAGCATCTGTTGCCGGCACAGTGGCAACAAAGCTAAATGAGTTACCACCATCTGTGGAGTATTGAAGAGTGACTAGATCGACATCTTCACTTTTCCATAATAATTGAACTGTTTTACCGACTTCCCATATCGCTGGCTGCACTGGATAAGTGAGTTGTAAGTTTTGTTGAGTAATGAGCTGAGAAATAGGTGCATTTTCAATCTGTATTTCAAGCGCATTCAGATAATAAAATCCATTACTGTTATTATTGTTTGTGCCAGTAGTTGCTATAATTTCTATTTCGCCATTAGCATCTGGCTGTATATTATACACAAAACCTCTTTGAGTTGTATTGTTTGATGCATTTACAGTCGTAGTCTGTGTTGTATTACCGGTAATGGTGTATAAGGTCTCACGATTATCGGTGACATTAATTCTAGAAGCAAATACGGCAAAACTATAATATTTATTGGGGGGGTCGAGTTGACGTAATTTTAAACCGCCAGTAATTTGGGTATTCCCGTTAAAAGATCCAGTCGCACCAAAAAAGCTATCTGAGCTAGCAGTTTGTGGTACATTAATTTGATATGAAGGAGTAGTTGTCCCAGAAGAATTGACATTAAGCCATGCATCGTGTACCTGTAAGTTTATACCTGTAGATATTCCTAGGTTGTTAAAAAGTAATACTCCATTTGAATATCCAGCTTGATAACTAGAGGAAATGTTATTGATATACTCGGTGCTAGCTTGACTTTCATTAGTAGAACCAAAATCGATGAATACACGGTCTTGTGCTGCTGTGATCAGCGAGACTAACGAGCAATATATGAAGATGTATAGAGAGTTTTTAGTCATTTGATAAAGATAAACTTTGTTGTAACATTGTTTTAAATTCTGCAAGCATCATTGCGGTAGCGCCCCCCCAAACTACTTGATCTTGCAGGCAGTAACATGGTACTGTTATATCAGTAGCGTAACTGGTAGAAAGTGTATGTTGCCTTACATTTCTAGCGTCCATCAACTCATGTAATGGTACTTCAATAATAGATTTGACTTCACTGGGCTGTGGTGTGAATTGTAATTCCGCTTTCGCGAAAGCGAGAAAAGGAGCTACCATATAATTGCTAGGAGGAATATAGATAGGAGTGCCTGCAGTGATAATTTCTTGCTGTTCTGGGATAATACCTACTTCTTCATGAGTCTCTCTTATAGCGGTAACAGCATCATCTTGATCTTCTTCTTCTTTACGACCACCTGGAAAAGCTATCTGACCACTATGTGCACCTTTAGAAATCATACGTTCAATAAGTACAAAATGGGCGATATCATTGATCGGGTAAATTAACATCATAACAGCGGCCTTGCGCGGTTTTTTATTTAAAAGTGACTCGCGTTGCAATTCTTCCAGTCGTTCTACCGCAGCCATTTTAAGTTGCGCTTCAAAACCTGGTAAAGGCATTTTCTTTATTTTTGAAACCGAATCTTTAAATGCGTTAAATGAAATCAAAAGGTCTGTTTTTTATATTAGTGATACTCTTTACTTTAAGTTGTAAAGATAGTTCACAAAAAGAAACACCAGTTATCGATAAAGTAGAGGAAACACGTACTAAAGAACAAATCTTAAAAGAACGTAAGGAAAATGAAATCGCTAAGTTCTATAAACGTACGTTGAATAGAAAAGGTGATACTTTATTACCATACATACCACAAGACTCTGTAGAGGTGTTTTTTACTAGATATGGCAAAGAACATCCAGAGACCAAAGTGCTTATGACTACTACATATGGCGATATAGAAATGGATTTATTTGAAGAGACACCTTTATACAGAGCTAGTTTTTTGTTTTTAATTAATAATGGATACTTTGATGAGACTGTGGTGCATCGAGCAGTTATGGGATTTATAGTTCAGGCTGGAAATAGTGATAATATGATTACTGCTCAAAAAAAGGGTAGTGCGGGAAATTATCAATTACCTATGCATATTTTACCAGATGTAAAGCATGCCTACGGAACCTTGAGTAGTGCTAAGTATTGGGAAAACAATCCAGAAAACTGGCATAATCCTTTTGACTTTTTTATCTCCTTACGAGCAACAGAACATCTAGATGGTGAGCATACTATTTTTGGTCGTGTTACTAAAGGAATGGAAGTTGCAGAGGCGATTTCAAAAGTTGAAACTGATTCAAGAGACTGGCCTAAGAATGATATTTATATAGAAATGATAATATTAAAATAAGCTTAACAATTAATAGTTTTAAAAAAGTTTCCTTTTCAATCATTGAAAAGGAAACTTTTTTTAAAATTTAAAGAAGTGTTTGCAATTAATAACGATAAACAATGGCGTTAATATTCATTCCAGCACCTACACTAGCAAACATAACCACATCACCTTTTTCAACTTTATGTTGTGGCATTTTACCGCGTACTACAAGATCCATAACAGTAGGTACTGTTGCTACAGAACTATTACCATATTTATGTATGATCATAGGCATGATGTCTTTAGGAACATCCATGTCATATAACTTATAAAAACGGTCGACTATAGCTTCATCCATTTTCTCATTTGCCTGGTGAATAAAGATTTTTTTAAGTCTTTAATATCAACACCAGCTTGATCCATTGCGGCTTTCATACCTTCAGGTACTTTAGATAGTGCAAAGTTATAAATACGACGTCCATACATTTTAATGTATTTAGTCTTGTCTTGTAAGTCTTTATTATAAGAAGTCTCATTAAAAATAAAGAAAGCTTCTTCTTCTGTATAAGTGGCTGTTGCCTGACCTAGTATACCATGTTCATCACTACTAGGTTCTAAAACTACAGCACCAGCGCCGTCAGAATAAATCATAGAGTCACGATCATGAGGATCTACCACTCGAGATAATGCTTCTGCACCAATTACTAATACTTTTTTTGCAAGACCTGATTTTATAAAAGAGTCTGCTTGAGTAACTCCTAGAATCCATCCTGGACAACCAAAAAGAACATCGTATGCAACACAGGCTGCATTTTTAATACCCAATTTATTTTTTACCCGACTAGCTAGACTAGGAACCATATCACTAGAGCTTCCGTCAGCTTTAACGTCGCCATAGTTATGAGCAACAATAATAAAATCTAATGTTTCTGGATCACATTTAGCATCATCAATGGCTTTTTGTGCTGCAAAAGTTGCTATGTCACTGGTCACTAGTTTGTCGTCCATGTAACGACGTTCTTCAATACCTGTAATTGCTACAAATTTTTCAATAATAGTAGCATTATCACTACCGAAGGAACTTCCATCATTATTTAAGAACTCATGATTCATGAATTCTTCATTTTTTCTTACCACATCAGGTATATGACTACCTACTCCTGTAATTTTTGCTCTCATGTTCATCAACTTGTAAGGACAAAAAAGTGATAAATGCGATGTTTTCCTAATAATCGACAACTTAATATATAGAACTTTTCTGTTGTTTAAGAATTTGCTACGTTTACAACGATTTCGTTGCGAATAATATAATGCACTGCATAGTAAATAACTGTTTAATTACTGTATTAATAAAAAGGCCAAATTAACTGCTAGTCAATTAGGCCTTTTTTTACTAAAATATATAACAATTAAATGCTACATATACTCTTCCATAGGAGCACAAGTACACATTAAATTACGGTCTCCATAAGCATCATCTGCACGACGCACGGTAGGCCAGAATTTATTATCACTTACGTAAGGTAAAGGATAAGCGGCTTGACTTCTTGAGTATGGGAAATCCCACTCGTCAGCGTGATCATTTGCATGGTGTGAGGACTGTTCTTTAATAAGTTATTAGGCTCATCTTCAGTACAGGTTGCTATTTCTTTTCTAATAGAAATCATAGCGTCACAAAAACGATCCATTTCTTCTTTAGATTCAGACTCAGTAGGCTCAATCATCATCGTTCCATTTACCGGGAACGATACAGTAGGAGCGTGGAAGCCGTAATCCATCAAACGTTTTGCGATATCAACTACCTCAATTCCGTTTTCTTTAAATGGACGACAGTCTATAATCATCTCATGTGCTGCTCGACCTTTCTCGCCAGTATAAAGACATTCATAACTACCTTTTAAACGTTCTTTGATATAATTTGCATTTACTATTGCATACTCAGTAGAACGTTTTAAGCCATCGGCTCCTAACATACAGATATAACCATATGAGATTAAACAAACCGATGCACTACCATATGGTGCTGCACTGATAGGAGTAATCGCTTGATCACCACCTGTAGGGATGATAGGATTACTAGGTAAAAACGGTACCAATTGTGGAGCCACACATATAGGTCCTACTCCAGGTCCACCACCACCATGTGGGATAGCAAATGTCTTGTGTAGGTTTAAGTGACAAACGTCTGCACCTATGTTTCCAGGATTAGTTAATCCTACTTGTGCATTCATATTTGCACCGTCCATATAACCTGTCCACCATTCTCATGGATGATACCTGTTATTTCTTTAATGGCACTTTCATATACACCATGTGTAGATGGATAAGTCACCATTAAAGCACTTAAATTATCTTTATATTGAAGAGCTTTTTCACGTAAATCATCTACATCGATGTTTCCATTTTCTAGCGCTTTAGTCACCACAACTTTCATACCTGCCATCACCGCACTTGCAGGATTAGTACCATGTGCACTAGATGGAATCAAGCATATGTCTCTATGGTGATCTCCACGACTGTGGTGATAAGCTCGTATAGCCATTAACCCAGCAAATTCACCTTGTGCACCAGAATTAGGTTGTAAAGAAGTACCTGCAAAACCAGTAGCTTCATTTAATTGAAGTTCTAATTTCTTCAACATTTCTTGATAACCTTGAGCTTGGTCTATTGGTGCAAATGGGTGAATGTTTCCCCATTGCGGATTTGAAAGTGGTAACATTTCTGCAGCGGCGTTCAATTTCATCGTACAAGAGCCTAGCGCAATCATAGAGTGATTTAATGCTAGATCTTTACGCTCTAATTTTTTAATATAACGCATTAATTCTGTCTCAGAATGATAAGAATTAAATACCTCATAGGTCATGAAATCTGTTTGACGTCCTGTTCCTAAGTGAGTGCTTTCTAATAAATTGGTAATAGGAGAGAAGTCTTTATTTACCGCTTTCGCGAAAGCAGAAACAACATCATTCAAGTCTGTCAAAGAAGTAGTTTCATTTAAAGAAACTTGAACTGTTTCAGCATCTGGATAATAGAAATTGATTTCTAAAGCCAAAGCCTCTTTTTTAACAGCCTCAGCATCTACTTTAAAACTTAAAGTATCAAAGAAGTTTTCGTTAGTTTGATAAATTCCTAATTTTTCAATTGCGTCTGCAAGAGTAGCTGTTTGTGAGTGTAATTTATTTGCGATAAATTTCAAACCACGTGGACCATGGTAAACACCATACATACCAGCCATTACTGCTAGTAGTACTTGTGCGGTACAAATGTTTGAAGTTGCTTTATCTCTCTTAATGTGCTGCTCGCGTGTTTGTAACGCCATACGCAGTGCACGTTTTCCATCAGTGTCTTTTGTAACACCTATGATACGACCTGGGATTTGTCTTTTAAATTCTTCGCGTGTAGCAAAGTAAGCCGCGTGAGGTCCACCATAACCTAGTGGTATTCCAAAACGTTGCGTTGTTCCCACAACCACATCTGCGCCCCCAATGTCCCGGAGCTTCTAGTAATACTAATGAAAGAATATCTGCAGATACTGCTATACGGATATTATTTTCTTGACACTTTTTTGCAAAAGCAGTATAATCCACGACATTACCACTAGCACCTGGATATTGTAAAAGAATAGCATAATAGCCATCATTCATATCCATTTCTTGCGGATTACCTTCAACTAACTCAATCCCTAGTGGAATAGCACGAGTCTTTAATAACTCTTTAGTTTGTGGTAAGGAGTCTTGATCTACAAAGAATTTTACAACCTTGTCTTTTTTCTGAGCTCTTTCTCTTACTGAAAATAGTAATGTCATTGCTTCTGCAGCTGCGGTAGACTCATCTAGTAAAGATGCGTTTGCTAGCTCCATACCAGTAAGATCAGTGATCATGGTCTGGAAGTTTAATAAAGCTTCTAGACGACCTTGAGCAATCTCTGCCTGATAAGGCGTGTAGGCAGTATACCATCCTGGATTTTCCAAAATATTTCTTTGGATCACTGCTGGAGTTATAGGCGCGTTATAGCCTAGACCTATATAAGATCTAAATTGCTTATTCTTATCACCTAATTTTTTTATATGAGATAAAAACTCATATTCACTCATGGCAGGATCTAACTGTAAGTCCTGTTGAAGGCGTATGTTTTCTGGAACGGTTTCATAAACTAGTTGGTCAATAGATTCAACACCTATAGTTTCTAGCATGGAGGCAAGGTCTGCCTTGCGAGGTCCGATATGTCTTAGGGCAAAACGATCTGTATTCATAGTACTTATATGGTCTATTTGAGATAGTGCAAAAGTAGTCGTTTAAGACTTTTAAACTAACAAGCGTTCGCAAGAAATGGATGTATTTTTCAACCTTTTTAACCTAGTTATTAACTATGCGCTGTAAATTTGAATGATGAGGTTATTGAAAATAATTCTGGACTTTTATATAAGAAGTAGTTTACACGTGGCGATTTGCTTTGTGGCTTTGGCTATTGTTTATAATAACGTCTATGAATTATATGTTCCTTTTGGATATTATGTCTTTTTATTTTGTTCTGCCATTGCAGGATATAACTTAATTAAATATGGTTTTATATGGCTCAAAAAGCCACTAGTATTTAACATCACTTATAAGTTGTTATCACTTATGGCAACAATAGTTGCTTTAGCAATTTTAATAAAACTAGAAATAAGTAGTTATGCGTTGATTTTATTAATGATGATTACAGCAATCAACTTACTATATGTTTTACCTATTTGGAAAGGTCATGGATTAAGGTACAGCCCGTTTTTTAAACTATTTTCTGTTTCAATTGTTTGGGCTATTTTAATTATTGCCGTACCTCAATTCTTATATTATGAAACTATTCCTGCTGCACACCTGATTAACGACTACAGATTGATTTTAGACCCTAATGAATATATCGAGCTGCATACTCTAAAAATTTTCATTTTAGTAATAGCGCTTTGTATACCTTTTGAAATTAGAGACTTAAAATATGATGAGGAACAACTACAGACATTGCCCCCAAGTACTAGGAGTTCAAGTATCTAAATATATTGGGTTGTGTTTATGTGCACTTTATCTCTTATTGCTGTTCTTTCATAATTTAAAAATTGAAGATTTTCCATACAGCGAGATTATTATGGTTGCTATAACTGGAGTAGCCATCTGGTTTTCAGATAAATTTAAATCAGATCATTATGCAAGTTTATTTGTAGAAGCTATACCATTATTATGGTTAACCATGCATTGCATTTTATAGCTTTACTTCTTCATTGCGTCTTTAAGCTTTTGCTTAATAGAATTTTTTTGAGATTTGGATAGTTTAACCCAACTTAGACCATTAATAGTTCTAGAAAACAAACGTGACTTTTTATCAAAACTTCTACATCCCAGACAATGTCCATGATGCAATTTTTGCCTAAACTTTTCTTTAGGAGAAAGATCATTATATTGATCTCTAGTGCTTAAAATACTCGCCTCGTCACAGGAGATAAAAATTCTACTCATTTTGTTAACCCTTCTTATACCATTTGCTATTCAAGCAATCCATCAACTGCACACGCGCACGGTGAATGATTACCCATAGATTGGACGCTGTGATATCATGTTCCTTACAGATAGTTTCGGTATCCAACTTATCAATGGTCTTTTGAACAAATATAGTAGCATATCTCTCAGGTAAAGCAGCAATACATTCATTTAACGCCACGCCCAATTCCTTTTGTTCGATTTCATCCTCAATATTTGGATTGCGCAGGTCTCTAACTTGTTCTTCCATCCAGTCGCCATTCTGATCACCACTGTCTAGGTAACTCATACGCACTTCGGCCTGACCTTTTTTTGAATTAGACTTACGATAGTGATCTATTATTTTGCGCTTGAGGATAGAGATTAACCAAGTACGTTCTGTAGATTGTCCTTTAAATCGATGAGCACTTTTTAAACCTGCCAGAAATGTCTCAGACACCAAGTCTTGAGCCATAATAGAATCATTTACTCTAGAAATGGTAAAGTTGAACAGGTAGTCACCATAGCGGTCTACCCATTTTTCAGGTATCAGTTTTACTTCTGGCATCGTTTATTTATGTAACGAGTCCTGCTCTTTTAAGCAGGGCATCTATTTTAGGTTCGCTTCCGCGGAAGCGTTTATATAACAACATAGGGTTTTCTGTTCCTCCTTTTGATAAGATATGATTTTTAAAGCTGGTTGCAGTCGATCTATCAAAAATCCCTTTTTCTTTAAATACTTCAAAGGCATCTGCATCAAGTACTTCTGCCCATTTATAACTATAATATCCAGCGCTATATCCTCCTTGAAAAATGTGACCAAAAGCTGTACTCATACAACTAGTCGCAACGTCTGGATATAAATCTGTTTTTTCAAAAATGGTTCTTTCGTGAGCTTTTACATCTGTAATATCTGATGGGTTAATACCATGCCAGCTCATGTCTAACATACCAAAAGATAACTGTCTTAAGGTCTGTAGTCCTTCTTGAAAATTTGCCGCTTTTTTAATTTTCTCTATATATTCTAGCGGAATTACTTCATCGGTTTCATAATGTCTAGCAAAGATTTCTAAAGCCTCTTTTTCATAACACCAATTTTCTAAAATCTGGCTAGGTAATTCTACAAAATCCCAGTAAACCGATGTTCCCGATAAACTACGATAATGTGTGTTTGCCAGCATACCGTGTAATGCATGACCGAATTCATGAAACAAAGTAGTTACTTCATTAAACGTGAGTAATGAAGGTTTTGTATTTGTAGGTTTAGTAAAATTACAAACGATAGAAACGTGTGGACGTTCATTCTTATCGTTTTCTATGTATTGACTTTTAAAAGAAGTCATCCATGCACCATTGCGTTTCCCTTTACGTGGGAAGAAGTCTGCATAAAAAATAGAGTTTAAACTTCCATCTTCATTTTTAACTTCATAAGTCATGACATCTTCATGATATTTATCTACTTGTGTTGACTTTTCAAAGCTTAGTCCAAAAAGGCGATTTGCTACTTCAAACGCTCCGTGAATAACATTTTCTAGCTTAAAATAAGGCTTCAATAATTCATCATCTAATTCAAAAAGTTGTTTTTTTAACTTCTCGGCATAATAAGCAGCATCCCATTTCTGTAATTGTGTAATAGGTTTACTAATTTCAGATTTTGAAGCCGCAGCTATTGCAAAATTTTGAAGTTCCAAAAAGTCACGTTCTGCTGCTGGTTTTGCTTTTTCTAGAATATCGTTTGAAACTCCATGACCTTTTCTGGTGTCATGGCCATACGTTCTTCTAGGACAAAATGTGCATGTGTTTCATAACCTAATAGCTGTGCTCTTTCATATCTTAAAGTAGCTATTTGAAGCACATTATCTTGATTGTCATAATCGTCCTAAAGCTTTTGAACCAAAAGCCATCGAGAGCTCTTTTCTCAATTCACGATCATCTACATAAGTCATGAAAGGGATATAGCTAGGGTAATCTAATGTAAATAGAAAACCTTCCTTGTTATTATTTTTGGCAAGTTCGGCGGCAGCTTCTTTGGCACTTTCTGGTAAACCAGCTAATCTAGAATCGTCTTCTAAATGCAATTCATAGGCATTAGTAGCAGCTAATACATTCTCACCAAATTTTAAGGTCAACTGGGATAGTTGACTATCAATTTCGCGCAAGCGTGATTTTTTATCTTCACTTAAATTGGCACCATTACGTGAGAAACTTTTGTACTTTTTATCTAATAAAGTAGCTTGTTCTACATTTAAATCTAGATCTTCTTTAGATT
Source organism: Nonlabens ulvanivorans (assembly GCF_000755285.1). GTDB lineage: Bacteria > Bacteroidota > Bacteroidia > Flavobacteriales > Flavobacteriaceae > Nonlabens > Nonlabens ulvanivorans_A. The sequence goes on from NZ_BBMK01000002.1 coordinate 244,752, forward strand.
CATAGACCTCTTTAACACGCTTAAATAATGACTCATTTAAGGTAATATCATTACCAAATTGTGACAGTTTGGGACTCACGTCTCTTGCGATACGTTGTATCTCATCATTAGTTTCGGCACTATTAAGATTAAAGAATATACTCGAGATTCGACTTAATTGATCACCAGATGCGTCTAGTGCCTCAATGGTATTTGAAAAAGTTGGAGCAGCCGTATTATTTGCGATAGCGTCTATTTCTTTACGAGCCATTTCTATGGCAATATCAAATGCTTTCTCAAAATGCTCTTCTTTAATTAAAGAGAATGGAGCAGTGTTTTGAAAAGTATCAAATTTTTCTAGTAAAGGATTTTTAGTAACACTCATGATATGGTAAAATTAATCGACAAAAGTTAATATGTTCCATGCAGAACTGTTAAACTTTTGTACATAAAGGTTAAACAAAATAATTTAAACAAAGAAGTAGCCATAACCACCTAACGCAATCATTAATATACTGTGTATGATTCCTAAATAATTATAACGTGCTTTTACAAATTGTCTATTAATAATGATAGACATTAAGAAATGAATACCACCAGCGGTAAGAAATTGCCATTGCGGTGTGTATTTATCCATTCCCATAATCATAAACCAAACAACAGTAAGGCTTATGATAATAATAGAGGTGATTTGAAAAGATTTAGACATCCTTACGCATCTCTTGTGCGGCCTTAGTCACCTTTTCTTTAAGACTTTCTTTATAAGCGATAATGCGTTCACGTACGTCTTCTTGTGTGGCACCTATGATTTGTGCAGCAAGAATTCCTGCGTTTTTTGCACCATTAAGAGCAACCGTTGCGACAGGTACGCCACCAGGCATTTGTAAAATAGATAGAATACTATCCCATCCATCAATAGAGTTTGATGATTTAACAGGAACACCTACCACAGGTAAAGGAGATAAACTTGCTACCATACCTGGTAAATGAGCAGCGCCACCAGCACCAGCTATGATCACAGCAATCCCATTTTTATGGGCGTTTTTACTAAAATCATACATTTTCTCTGGTGTGCGATGTGCACTTACAACGTCTACATCGGTTTCTATCCCTAATTCTTTTAAAACATCTATAGCGTCCTGCATCACTGGCAGGTCACTAGTTGAACCCATTATTATTGCTACTTTTTTATTCATGCCCTAAAATTATGAATTATGCGCTAAAGCGAGTACCTATTTATGATCAATTTTTGTGTTTATTTTATGTACTTAAAAACCAAGATAGCAGTGTTTACACAACTGCAATGTTTTTGTGATATTAACGACATAATAGTTAACAAATCTTAAAGAACCGAAAACTCTTTAATCACGTAACTTTACTTAAAAATCAGACATGAAATATTTAATAATAGCTTTAACGCTTATAGCTACCATAGGTTGTAAAACATCAACAACAGAATTAGCACAGAATGATACTCAAGAAAAAGTATATGAAGTGCAAAAATCTGATGCACAATGGAAAGCAGAATTAACGCCTGCACAATATGATGTACTACGTCGTGCAGGAACTGAGAGACCACATTCAAGCCCATTAAATAAGCAGTACGCCGCAGGAACCTTAATTTGTGCAGCTTGTAATGCTCCTGTTTATGATAATGCACATAAATTTGACTCAGGTACAGGATGGCCCAGCTATGACCGTGCTATAGAAGGTCAAGTAGAACGTGATGTAGATTATAAAATAGGATATGCACGCACAGAATTAAAATGTAATACTTGTGGTGGTCATTTAGGTCATGAATTCAATGATGGGCCTAGTGATACAACAGGTAAGCGCCATTGTATAAACGGAGTAGCTCTAGAATTTTTACCTGAAGGTGAGGCGCTTCCTGCATTAAATAAATAATCTCATGAGCTGGTATAGATTACGCTTCGCGAAAGCGTAACTACAGATCTAAGCGCATAAACAACATTATTATGGTAGAAAAAACAGATGCCGAGTGGAGAAAGGAACTCACTGCAGAGCAATATAGAATTCTAAGAGAAAAAGGAACGGAGCGACCATTTACAGGTGAGTATAATACGCACTATGAAGATGGAACTTACAGCTGTGTTGCTTGTGGAAATGATTTATATAAGTCAGAAACTAAGTTTGACAGCGGTTGTGGATGGCCATCTTTTGATGATGAAATTGAAGGTGCCATAATGCGCAAACGCGATGTTACTCATGGAATGATACGTACCGAGATTATGTGCGCAAACTGCGGCAGTCACCTAGGACACGTTTTTAACGATGGACCTACAGCGACAGGAATAAGACATTGTGTAAACAGTGTGAGTGTGGATTTTAAGGCTGAGTAGTTTTTAGATTACTGAGTTATAACTAGCTTAAAGAATCTTAATCTATTTGAGGTCTTTATAACTTATTTAGAATTCCACTCTGGTAAATCTTCTGTCCAGACTTTAATCTTCATTTTCTTTTGTATCACGCGCCAGTGGTGCGATTCTTCTGAGCTTATGAATGTAATAGCTTCTCCTGGATTTTCAGCACGACCGGTTCTTCCTATACGGTGGACAAAATCTTTAGGAGATCTAGGAAGTTCGTAGTTGATGACAAATGGTAGGAACTCAATGTCTATTCCACGAGCAAGTAAGTCAGTTGTAACAAGTGCTGTTAATTCACCTGATTTGAATTCGCTCAAAGCTGAGTTTCTTGCACCTTGACTTTTCTTACTGTGTATGGCTTTTGAGGCTATTTCATTCTTTTTAAGCTTATCATTTACATGATCTACTTGATAGGTAGAAGAACAAAAGATAAGGACTTGTGTCATCTCTTTTTCTTTCATGAGATGTCTTAATAAGGCGCCTTTTTTATCTTCGGTAACACGATATCCTATTTGCTTGATAAGAGAAATGTCTTCCTCTTTTTCTTCTACTGATGCGGTTACTGGATTATTAAGAATCTCTTTCTCTAACGCAGCAACATCATACTTAATGTGGCCGAGAAGAGTAAATTTTGTCTTTTACTAGGTAATAGTTTTAAAATCTGATCTAGTTCTTTTTTAAAACCTTTAGTCAGCATTTTATCTGCCTCATCCAGTACTAGAGCTTGTACGTCTTTTAAATGAACAGCGTTTGATTCTATCAGTTCCAGCAATCTACCTGGAGTAGCAATAAGAATATCAACACTATTCATCTTCATCATTTGCGTGTTGATAGATGTACCACCATAAACGGCCATGGTAATTAATGGCTTAGTAAGAGCCTTAGAATAAGGAATAAAAACATCGCTTACTTGTGCAGCAAGTTCTCTAGTAGGTACTAAAACTAATGCTGTAATATGTCTGTTTTCAGAAACAGTTCCTTCTAATCGCTGTAATAGTGGTAGGGCATAGGCCATGGTTTTACCAGAACCGGTTTTTGCAATTCCTAAAACGTCTTTACCAGACAATATCTCAGGAATGGCCATTTTTGAATAGGCGTAGGATTAGAGAATTGGTTTTCTCTTAATTTAAAAAGTAACTGATTAGATAACCCTAAGGATTCAAAAGACATAAGTTGATTTTATACCTTGCAAAGATAGCTCGTTTTTGCAGTAAAATGTTGCAGTCTTGGTTAGTGTAACTGATGAGCGATTTAGTTTTTAAATCTCAAGTTAAGACTATAAAATTTTCAAGTTGATTATTTTAATCATCTTCACGTATTCCGGTGATGTGAATCTCAACTCTACGATCATAAAAATCACCTTTTCCGGTTTTAAAATTAGCCTGTTTTCCTATGGTCGTTAGACGATCAGCAGCGACACCATATTTTACAAGAAAACGTTTTACTTGTTCTGCTCTAGCTTGTGATAGATTCCATTGGCCTGTGTCCATATCACGACCATAAACACCAGCAGATAGACAACATATATGGCCTTGTATCTCGATTTCATACTTTTTATGAAGTAATAAAGAGTTGATTATAGAGTCCATTACAGGAAAAGAAGATTCTCTTAAAACGTGCCTGCCGGGATAAAATATTACATTATTAAAAACTAGTTTATCACCTATTTTAAGACTGTCTTTAAGGATATCATAAGAACGATATTTTTCAATACTATCATTAACGACTGCTTTAGGGATTTCTATTGTTTTTTTGTAGGTAATACTTATTTCTACTCGTCTATTTCTATATCGTTGTGCTTTTATATTATTACGATTTTTTAATGGAATCTCACCTACAATTTTCTGTTCAAAATCGTCGTCTGAAAATTGTGGTTTTAAATAACTGATGACTGATTGTACTCTGTTAGTCGCGAGTTGCTGGTTGTAAGAAACACTACCACGATCATCACAGTAACCAATTAGTGAAATTGCAGTTATTTTGGTCGTTTTATCTACGACTAATCGAGCTTCTAGATTTAAGATTGACTGCTCTGATAATATAGCACTATCGGTTTCAAAGTATATAGAAAATTCTTCAGTCGAAACTTGAGAAAATCCTATAGTTGTAATTAGTAGGAAAAAGTATTTTATCATCTTCATAACAATAGAAAAACGTTGCAAGGTTTAAATTAGTGTTTTCAATCCATAACTATGTCTGAGAAGTTAACTATATTATATTATCAACATCACGATGTCGTGGAATTATCTCGAGATTTAATAGGTAAAAAGATTGTGAGTAACATTAATGGAGAACTAACAAGCGGCATCATAACTGAAACTGAGGCCTATCGAGGCTATGATGATAAGGCTTGTCACGCACATTTAGGGCGTTTTACAGATCGTACTAAAGTGATGTATGAACCAGGTGGCGTTGCTTATGTCTATTTGTGTTATGGTATACATTACTTATTCAATATTATTACTAATACTGATGGCAATGCAGACGCTATCTTAATACGTGCAATAGAGCCTGTAAAAGGTATCGATATCATGCTCAAACGTAGAAATAAAGAGAAATTAGATAAAACACTAACATCAGGACCTGGCAATTTTAGTAAAGCATTTGCTTTAGATAAGTCACATTATGGAGCAGATTTAACCGGTGATGAGGTATGGATCGAGAAGAATGATTTATTACGCTTTCGCGAAAGCGATATTACATCAACCACTAGAATAGGAATCGATTATGCTGGTGATGATAAGAATTTGCCATGGCGTTTTTACTTGAATACAAGCAAATATGTGAGTAAACGATAACACTTAAATACTTCGGAATTTTTCTAAAAACTCTGCCCGTTTTGCTCTTGCTACTGGTATCGTCGTTTCTCCTGTTAAAACAACATAGCCATCGTTTAAATATTTGATAATATGGTTAGTATTTGCGACATAGGATTTATGAATATGATAAAAATCGGGATGAGATAACAGTTTTTTAAAATGTCCAATGCTGCTGGAACTAAGGATGGGTTTGCGATTTGTAAAATGAATTTTGGTATAACCATCCACGCCTTCACAATGTGTAATACTTTTAACTTTTACAAATTCTAATCCGTCAGTAGATGGAATCACAATTTTCTTTTTTTGAAAATTTTCTTGATTGATATTTTCAAGAAGTTGCGTGTTTTTAACTAGCGCATTTTTTTGCTCGATATTTGTAGTGGCATTAGTGACCGCTTCTACAAGATCTTCATTATCAATAGGTTTAACTAGATAGCCTATAGCGCATTGTTTAATAGCGTCTAGGGCATATTGATCAAAAGCTGTGGCAAAGATGATTTCAAATTGTGGTTTTTTAAACTGCTCTAAAACATCAAAACCGCTCATACCAGGCATGGCAATATCAATGAATATTAGTTGTGGTTGTAACTCATTGATGATATCAAATGCAAGTGAAGGTTTTTCAATGGTAGCGACGATTTCAAGATCTGGACATAAGCGCTCGATCTTATTTTTAAGTATGGCGATGGCCTTAGGCTCATCATCTATTAAGATGGTTTTTATACTCATAAGTCACTTAAATTTTGAATAGTTAATTGAACGATGGTACCTGTCCCGTTACCAATATCAGATCGATCTTTAATCGAGTAAGAGATGCTCCACTCGCCACTGTCGTTTAAAATATCTAATCGCTCTGCAATGACAGCACTAGAATGAGCTGTTGCAGTACCTGTGGTTTTTTTATTATGCTTCTTAGTCTTGTTAATACCTATACCATCGTCTTTAATGATGATTTGGTATTGATTATCTAGTTCAGTTTTTTTTAAATCTACTTCTATAGTACCAGATGAGGTTTTATGAAAAATGCCATGATTGACAGCGTTCTCTAGCATAGGCTGTATCATCATAGTAGGTATGTTTAAATCTGTGGTGTCTAGTGATTTGTCAATGTTAATATGGTAGGATATCTTATCTTCAAACCTTAATTTTTCAATCTCTAGATACTTTTTAATAAAAGCAATTTCTTCCTTAAGGGTAATAGTTTTGGTCCTAGAGTAATCAAAAAACAGGCGCATTAATTTTGAGAATTTAGTGAGGTAGTCTTCACTTATTTCTACTTCGTTGCGCTGTATATAATATTGAATGGCATTCAAACTGTTATGTACAAAATGCGGATTTAACTGACTGCGCAGTGCGTTGAGTTCACTTTCATATTGTTTCTTTTGTGCTGCGAGCTGATCTTCTAGTTGTTGTTGTAAAAGCTGGTTCTTGCGATTATTAAAAGTGATAAATAGAAATATCATTCCCAAAATCACTAGCATGATGAGAATGAATAAAAACAGATACGTTATGGCTAAATCATCCATTGATCTTATTTAATTTAATACCGTACCAGATGCTTCCGTAAAGTAAGACGCTAACTATTGTAATAATCGTATAATAGATATTTCTATTAAGGGTAACTAAGTCACGTAATAAGAAAAATACGAGTACTAGGTTTAATTGATAAATAATCACACCTATGGATATCCAGAATGCTGGAATTTTCTTGTAGTGTAACACATCACTTGTTTTAAGTAATTTATTGAAATAAGCAAATACGTTAACTATTAGCATGATGGAAATGGCAAAATTTGCGTAATAGAATATATGGTATAAAAAATCCTGAAAATAAGAATTGATGATAAAACTTATCGCCGCAAGACTAATGCTAATGATTAATAGAAGTTTGTTTTTTAGATACTCATAAAACCATAAGAATAAAATAGTATTCGTAATTATGATAACTAGGTTGCTAAACACTAAAAGATTAGATAATTCTATTCTTTTGTAATAATTAGCAATTATTTCTATGATGACGGTGACCATTAAAAAAAGAACTAACCATTTCTCTGGTTTGTTCTTAATGTAACGCCAGTTGATGATAGCATATAAAAATGCTATCATCATGCTGCCATATAAAAATGGTTGCGTTATTTGTATAATATCCATTAATTATGGATTGGTAAGTTCTGTTCCAGATGGTGGCATACCTGCAGTACCATGGTTTAATAGATTAGTTCCTGGAATATTAGGATTGCCCTGTATAGAATCAGAACTATTTTTTAACATTGGGTATCCTGTAGGTGCAAATAGAATGGTTGTTTCATAATTACCTTTACCATTATCTTTTGCCGCTAGGTAAGCTCTTATCCCTAGGTTATTATAATCACCTTCAAAACTTTCTACATATTCAATAAAGCATTTCATGTCTTCTAGACTAAAATGAACAGTAGGTGAGTGAGAATAATTAATAGTATCTCCTTTAGTATTGATGTAAGGTAGATCACGTTCTATGATCATATTATTTACTAATAAAAAGTCGTCTACCATTTTGACAGCTTCTTCACGCTCGATCTGACCATTTTCTCCTTCACAAGCTAGTGGTTGGTCTCCATCGTCATTTGATGCTGCTGGCCAGTTACAGGCAGTAACGAGGATTAAAATCCCAGCAAGAAGTAAATAAGTTATTTGTTTGGTTTTCATAATAGTTGGTTTAAGGTTAGGAAATAAAGGTATGAGATTTATGACAATAGTTATAAGGCATTATGTTCTTAATCGTTAAGTAAAAAGAACCAGCGCTGCAAGATTGCTCCATACCGCGCTGTCCCCTTAAATTGTTTACGCTTTATATCAGTAATATTTTCTTTCTTAAGTAGAGTTCAAATATTGTAATTATAACTACAATGTTTCAGTAACATTTGATAAACGGTAGGTTTCACTCTAGCATTGGTATGAGTTAATGTCTGATTGAATTTCAATATTGCTGCCACCTTGTCATTATTGTTGATTTGGTATTGCGTTTGAGTGGTAGAGGATAGTAACAACGACGCTTTCGCGAAAGCGTAAAATAATAAACCTAAATAATAAAATATATTATGTCACAACAAGGAACCATTAACGTAGCCGTGGAAAATATTTTCCCGCTCATTAAGAAGTTTTTATACAGTGATCACGAGATTTTTCTACGTGAGCTTATCTCAAACGCTACAGATGCGACACTTAAATTGCAGCACCTGGCAAGAATCGGGGGAAGCAAAGGTTGAACTGGGCGATCAAAAAATTGAAGTTAAGATTGATAAAGAAGCAAAGACTCTTCACATTATAGACCAAGGTCTAGGGATGAGTGAGGAAGAAGTGCAAAAATATATTAATGAGGTAGCTTTCTCTGGTGCCGAAGAATTTTTAGAAAAATATAAAGACACTGCAAAAGATAGTGGAATCATTGGACATTTCGGTTTAGGATTCTACAGTGCTTTTATGGTAGCAGATAAGGTAGATATTATAACAAAGTCATTTAAAGATGAGCCAGCAGTACACTGGTCATGTGATGGTTCTCCTAACTACACCATTGAGCCGGCAGATAAGAAAGAATTTGGTACTGAGATTATTTTACACATTTCTGAGGATGAGACAGAGTTTCTTGAAGAGTCTCGTATTAAGGAACTATTAAACAAGTACAATAAGTTTATGCCAGTTCCTATCAAATTTGGAACTAAGACTGAGACCTTGCCTAAGCCAGAAGATGCAAAAGAGGATGATCCAGCACCTACTCAAGAGGTAGATAATATTATTAATAATCCTACTCCAGCATGGACCAAGCAACCAGCAGATCTTGAGGATAAAGATTATAAAGAGTTCTATAGAGAGTTGTATCCTATGCAATTTGAGGAACCACTATTTAACATCCATTTAAATGTAGATTATCCATTCAATCTTACTGGGATATTATATTTCCCTAAGATGACTCAAGACTTGAATGTGCAAAAGGATCGCATCCAGCTGTATCAAAACCAAGTTTATGTAACAGATAATGTAGAGGGAATCGTTCCTGAATTCTTGACTATGTTGAGAGGAGTTATAGATTCTCCAGATATACCACTAAACGTTTCTCGTTCTTACTTACAGGCAGATGGTGCTGTAAAGAAAATATCGAGCTACATTACTCGTAAAGTAGCAGACAAGTTGAAATCATTATTTAATGATGACCGTGCAGCGTTTGAAGAAAAATGGAACGATATTAAAATCGTGATTGAATACGGAATGCTGAGCGAGGAGAAGTTCTTTGAAAAGGCAGACAAGTTTGCACTGTATCCTACAGTTGATGGTTCTTATTTCACTTGGGATGAACTTATAGAAAAAGTAAAACCAGCACAGACTGATAAGGATGATAAAACGGTGTTACTGTATACTTCAAATCAAGAGGCACAACATAGTTATGTAACTGCAGCAAAAGATAAAGGATATGAAGTATTATTATTAGATTCTCCTATCGTTTCTCATTTGATGCAAAAATTAGAAACTTCTAAAGAGAATATTTCTTTCGTTAGGGTAGATGCAGACCATGTAGATAATCTTATTAAGAAAGATGATGAGCAAATTTCAAAGCTCACTGATGAAGAAAAAGAAACCCTTCAAAAATCAATCACTGAAACCATTGCAGATACTAACTACACCGTCCAAGTAGAAGCGATGAGTAGTGATGCGGCACCATTTATTATCACTCAACCTGAGTTCATGCGACGTATGAAGGAAATGCAAGCTACTGGTGGTGGTGGTATGATGGGATTCGGTAATATGCCAGATATGTACAATCTTGTTGTTAATTCTAATCATGAACTTGTTCAAGAAATCTTTAATTCTAAATCTGATGAAAAGAAAGCGAGTTTAATAAAACAGTCAGTTGATTTGGCTAAACTTTCTCAAGGTCTTTTAAAAGGAGAAGCTCTTACAGATTTTGTGAATAGAAGTTATGATTTGATCAAATAACAAAAGTCAAAGTACTTATTTAAAGCACTCACTAATTATTTAGTGAGTGCTTTTTTATGCCTATAAATCCCATATTTGGAACATTATATTTCTCCTATTTAGCATGATAAAATCTGTGTAATGGATAGTATCATTATTAAATTGAATCAATTTTTGTAAGAAAAACAGGTGTAAATTTAGTGATCTGTTGAGCAATTAATGTAAATAATTAAACGAAAACGTTTTCGGACATCTTTGGTTTAAGGTAATTACTTACATCTTTTCGTATTAACATAAAATTAACATAACGTCGAATAGATTGATTTCACTATAAAAATTTAGTTTTTTTATGAATTTCATAATATAATGGCTTTCACCACTTGCATAAGTTTAAAATTCGCTGTTATATTTGGCATGTAATTAAGTAACAGCTCAAGTTTCTTAAAAGCAAATTGGCAGATATCCCTATCTCCTGTCATAATTAACCCCTTAGATTAATGAACCTTGGTTCGCAAATGATTATAGCATGTAAGGCTATTATCATCGCTCACAAATGTGTTTATATTAATTCTAAATATTTAATTATGAAAAGAGTAATCATGAGTGCCGCGGCACTTGCAATAGGAGGATTTGTCTTTGCACAAACTCCGCAGACAATCGCACCAATAGTACAGCAGTCATCTCCGACAGCTGCAGCCACAGTAGGTGGTAACTATTCTGACATCGACCAAAAAGGTATTGGTAGTGATGCAAAAGTTCAACAACAAGGAACTGCAAACGCTTCATTTATCGAGCAAACGGGTACTGATGTAGCAAATCGTAACTCAGTAGATGTTCTACAATGGGGGGGTAACGTACAACCTAGTATAAGTGGACACCTTAACTATTCTGATATCAAGCAAAATGGTGCTGGTAACGATTTTATGGCTACACAACAAGGTGATGAAAATGAAATTTCAGGTTTACAGATTGGATTAAACAATGCTGCCTTAGTACAACAAGGAGCTAATACTCCACAACAAGCTGAAAATAATTTAGCTAAAGTTGATCAAGATGGTAAAGATAACTATGCTGAAGTTCAACAACGTTATGATGATAATGAAGCAAGCATTCTTCAAAGAAATGATGCTGCAGCTGGTGTAGGTAACCGTTCTTATCAAGACCAAGTTTCAAATCCTAACCAATCTGCAGGTCAAGTTGCAATAGGCGAGCAATGGTGATAATAACGAGGCTGTACAAATTCAAGATAGTGGTTCTCCTGCATTAGGTGGTGGAAACCATGCTGAAATCCAGCAAGGTGATGCAACGAAAGACGCAACAGGTGCTTTTGCACAACAAGTTCAGTCTGGTGCGACTAACGAAGCGTATGCTACACAATTTTTATCTGGTGATGAATCTTACCAAGAGCAATTAGGTACAGACAACAAAGCTGTTGTTAATCAAAATACTGCTGGATCTTTAAATGGCGGTGATAACTTAGTTGAGCAATTCCAAGATGGTGATCGTAACGAAGCACGTTCTACTCAAAACGGTAACAACAATATGGTGAATCAAGAGCAATACGGTATGGATAACTATTCTCGTGTAAGTCAAGGAAATGGACAAGCAGTTGGTAACATGGCGACTTCTATTCAAGATGGAGCTGATCACAATTCTGTTATCAATCAACGTGCAAACGGTAACGTTTCTACGGTTGATCAAACAGGTAATGGGCAAATGAGTTTAATCAATCAAAATGCACCACTAGCAGGACAACCAGCATTAACTTCTGGTCAAAACACTGCAACTGTGATTCAAAGAAATGCAAATGTTGCTTTAACTCCTCAAGCTAGAAGAGCGGCAGCAACAAAAAGACACACATTTTAATATTATTTAATAAACCAGTAGGGACGGTTTAATGTGATTTTAAAGTTGGCTAAGGTATCTGAGAGCCTTAGTCGACTTTTAAAATAAGACTTCTAATTTCTCAAACCAATTAAATCTAAATATCAATAATTATGAAAAGAGTAATTTTAAGTGCTGCGGCACTAGCAATTGGAGGTTTTGCATTTGCACAAACTCCTCAAACAATCACACCAATCGTACAGCAAACGTCTCCGACAGCTGCGGCTACAGTAGGTGGTAACTATTCTGACATCGACCAAAAAGGTATTGGTAGTGATGCAAAAGTTCAACAACAAGGAACTGCAAATGCTTCATTTATAGAGCAAACAGGTACTGATGTAGCAAACCGTAACTCAGTAGATGTTCTACAATGGGGTAACGTACAACCTAGTATAAGTGGGCACCTTAACTATTCTGATATTAAGCAAAATGGTGCTGGTAATGACTTTATGGCTACACAACAAGGTGATGAAAATGAAATATCAGGTTTACAAAATGGATTAGATAACGCTGCACTTGTACAACAAGGAGCTAACACTCCACAACAAGCCGAAAACAATTTAGCTAAAGTTGATCAAGATGGTAAAGATAACTATGCTGAAGTTCAACAACGTTATGATGATAATGAAGCAAGCATTCTTCAAAGAAATGATGCTGTAGCTGGTGTTGGTAACCGTTCTTTCCAAAGTCAAGTTTCAAACCCTAATCAATCTGCAGGTCAAGTTGCGATAGGTGAACAATGGGGGGGAGATAATAATGAAGCTGTACAAATTCAAGATAGTGGTTCTCCTGCATTAGGTGGTGGAAACCATGCTGAAATTCAGCAAGGTGACGCTACTACTGAAGCGACTGGTGCATTTGCACAACAAGTTCAGTCTGGTGCAACTAACGAAGCATATGCTACTCAATATCTTTCTAGTGATGAGTCTTTCCAAGAGCAATTAGGTACGGACAACAAAGCAGTTGTTGAACAAAACACTGGTGGAATTTCTTCTGGAGGAAACAACTTAGTTGAGCAATTCCAAGATGGAGATCGTAACGAGGCTCGTTCTGATCAAAATGGTAACGGTAACACTGTTAACCAAGAGCAATATGGTCAAGATAACTTCTCTAGTGTGAAGCAACGTTATGGACAGGATGCTGGTAACATGGCAACATCTATACAAGATGGTTCTTTAAACAACTCTGTAATCAACCAACAATCTCATGGAAACATGTCGATGGTAGATCAAACAGGTGATGGTCAAACAAGTTTAATCAACCAAAATAACCCAACGACTGGTGCAGCTGCAGCAGCAGGTGGTTATAACAATGCAACCGTTATTCAGAGAAATGCTAACGTAGCATTAACTCCACAAACTAGAAGAATTGCTGCGTCTAAAAGACACACATTTTAATTATTAAACCAGTAGGGACGGTTTAATTTAAATAAGTACTTAAGGATGGTAGTAGTGTCACACCATTACCATCCTTTTTTAATATTTCTAAATATTTTATATGAAAAGCTCAATAATATGCGGATTATCACTGCTCATTAGTGGTATCGCAATCGCTCAAACATCACAGACACAACAGAATATTGTGGCGCCTGCACAACAAGTATCTCCGACAGCTGGTGCAACAGTAGGAGGAAATTATTCTAACATCAATCAAAAGGGAATCGGTAGTGATGCATTAGTTCAACAACAAGGAACGGCTAATGCTTCTTTCATCGAACAAACTGGTACAGATGCTGGTAATCGTAATTCAGTTGATGTCCTGCAATGGGGAAATGTATCTGCATTAAGTGGTGAAGAAAATTATTCTGATATCAATCAAAATGGTGCAGGAAATAACTTCACGGTAACTCAACAAGGAGACATGAATCAAGTTTTTGGTACTCAGACAGGTTTGGACATTACAGCAATTGTTCAACAAGGTGCTGATCTAGCTCAACAAGCTCAAGACAATCTTGCTTTAGTAAATCAAGATGGTAAAGGTAACTTTGCCGAGGTACAACAAAGATATGACAACAATGAATCTACTATTACCCAGAATAATGATGCTGTAAATGGAGTAGGAAATAGATCTTATCAAAGTCAAATCTCTGATGGGAACCAAACACCAGGCCATAAAGCTATAGGTACTCAATATGGAGATGACAATGAGATTATTCAAAGTCAAGATAGTGAATATCAACCGTTTGGTGGTAATAATTATGCTGAGGCTAATCAAGGAGATGCAGCGATAACAGCAGAGAGAGCATTCTCGCAACAAGTACAATCTGGTGGTTATAATAATGCATATTCTACACAATATGGATCAGACAATACTTCTTTCCAAGAACAAAATGGCTTAGTGAATACGGCAGAAGTACACCAAAACACAGCTTCTACAGGTGGAGATAATTATGCTGACCAATATCAAATAGGTGGATTAAATGAAGCATTTATAGATCAAAATGGTCAGAATCATTCTGCATCACAAGAACAATATGGTGTTTTAAACGAAACGATTGTTATACAAAGTGGTGGGCAAATGGTAGGAAACCAAGCGTTAACTATCCAAAATGGAATGAATAACGATTCTTACGTGAATCAGATGGCAAATGGAAATATCGCAGATGTTGATCAATTAGGAATGAATCATGTATCTGTTATTAATCAAAATAGTCTAGGAACTGCGGCAGGTACAGGTGGTAGTAATACAGCCACAGTTACTCAAAGAAATGCAAATGTTTCTTTAACTCGTCAAACTCAACGTGCTGCAGCTACCAAAGCTCACACATTTTAATATTGCTTAATTACTTGAACTGAGAAGCCCGAATGGCTTTTCGGTTTCATTAAAACTATCATTATGAAAAAAATACTTTTCTTACTCGTTTTCACCGCATTTACAGCTTTTGGTCAGACTTATGTAGATGATAGTCAGGTAATCAATACAGCAAATTTACAGACAGCAAATGCGCAGCTCAATTTAGCATCTGATCAAAATTCATCAGCAACGACGACGACTCAATTTGTCAATCAAAATAGTGTTTTTATTGAACAAGTAGGTACTAGCAATAATGCTACTGTAAGTGTTTCATCAGATGATAGTCAGATCAATATTTATCAAAATGGAACTCTTAATAATACTGTTTTGAATCACACAGCAGATCGAATCAGACAAAACATTGTGCAAATTGGAAATTCTAATGCTGTTTATGATTATAGTACCATTGGTGCAGCAAATCATTCTTTAGATATTATACAGAATGGAAATTACAATACATCGATTACTGCAGGTTCAAATGGCATATCTGAAAATATGCGAATTAATCAAACAGGGAACGGTAGATCTGTTTTTGTAATTAACTTTTAAGGTATCATGAAAACTGCCTTAAACATTTTTGCTCTATTCATCTTTTGCTCATTGCACGCTCAAGCGCAAGAGCAAAAGTCTTATTATAATCAAGAGATAAGTGGTGAATTATTTTTAGAACAAAAAGGAGATTATGTATCTATTCAAGGTGTTGCTTTAAATCTTACAGATGTATCAGCAAGTATTAGGTACGAATTAACAGTTTTTAAAAAAGATAGTCTTAATAATACATCAAAAAATAAGCAAGAAGGACGCGGTGTTTTAAATGCACAGACTAAAGCCATCCTATCCACAACTACAGTAAATATTAATAGTCCCTCAAAAATAACGATCATGTTGCTTATCTATGATTTAGATAATAAGCTGGTAGGTAAGGCTGTTCAAGTATTAAAAGAAAATTCTCTGCAATTAGAAAAAGAAGAAATAGTAACTAATGATGGTGTAGAAATAAGAGGAATTGTTATTGAAAAAACAAGAACTAAACCGGCTAGAGATTTTTATGATTATTTCTATGGAGAATATCATAAATATAAAATTAATGGTAATCGAATTGTTACCGTAGAAGAGGAATTTGGTCAAGGAAGAAATTCACTTATCAAAGTTACCGTTGGAAGAGAAGTTGTTTATCAATTCTTTGTAACACCTAAAAAGAAGTACATGAAACAGATGGCAGATAATGCCATACGCTCTGTTTTTCAAAAGTTTTTACAATTAAAAAAAGAAGAAACTAATTAAATAAATATATCATGCTCACAAAATCTACAACATTGCTCTCGTTGTTATTTTTAGTTCTAGCTTATACAGCTTGTAACGCACAACAATTTACTTACAAACCTATCAATCCTGCTTTTGGCGGTGATACTTTCAATTATCAATGGTTAATACAAAGTGCTGAGGCACAAAATAGATTCACAGATCCAGCAGAATCTGCAATAGATGATACCTCTGAACTGGATGCTTTTACTGACGGTTTAAATAGGCAACTACTTAGTGGCTTTTCACGTCAGATTTTAAATCTACAATTAGGTGAAGAAGAATTAAGACCAGGTGTTTTTACGATAGGTTCTTATGAAGTAGAGGTTTTGGAATCTTTGGAAGGTTTAGTAGTCAATCTATTAGACACTAATACAGGAGATCAAACCCAAATTATTATTCCTAATAATTAGGGCCAAAGAACTCTACTATGAAATCTTATAAAAACATCATGATTCTCATGATGCTTACCATGCTATTATCGGCTTGTGGAGCATACATGAATCAACCTATGGGAACTCAACCAGCCCGTATAGGAGAAGCGACAGAAGTCTCTAAGAGATTAATCGCTCTACCAGAGCCAGTGCACCAGCAGTGGTTGGTGTCTATGAATTTGAAGATCAAACTGGTCAATTCAAACAATCAGAAAATGGAAGTACCTTCAGTAACGCTGTTACCCAAGGTGGAACAACCATATTAGTAAAAGCGCTAGAGGATTCAAAATGGTTCACACCTATTGAAAGAGAGAATCTAGGGAACTTACTTCAAGAACGTAATATTATACTCAATACCAGAAAAGATTATGCAGCGCGCAGTAATACACAAGTTAAAGAATTAGATCCATTACTATATGCAGGCGTGCTTATAGAAGGAGGAATTGTTTCTTATGACACCAATGTTTTAACGGGTGGTGCAGGTGCTCGATATTTTGGCGCTGGTGGTTCTACAAAGTATAGACAGGATCGAGTGACCGTTTATCTAAGGGCGGTTTCTACAAAAACGGGTAAAATAATGAAGACCGTTTATGTGTCAAAAACAATCTACTCTCAAGCGGTAGATGCGAGTTTATTTAGATACGTAAGTTTTAAAAGACTATTAGAAGCAGAAACTGGTTTTACAAGAAATGAACCAGGACAACTAGCCGTTAAAGAGGCTATAGAAAAAGCAGTTGAGGCACTGATTATTGAGGGAATCGATGCACAATTATGGTATCCTAAAGGAGGAAAGCCTGTGGCTGATCAAATGGTTGCCGCTTATAAAGAAGAAAAATCAGTTGCAGAAAACACAGATGTCTATCAACGTAATATGGTTAATAGACGCAGTAAATGGCGAGTAGATGCAGGTGCAGGTGTACATTGGTTAATGGTGATTACCCTAACGCTTACTATGAATATGCAGCAACTTTAGGCGCACAATATAATTTTTCACCTTATGTAGGTATTCATGCCTCTGTGCATAAGTTTAGATTAAAAAATACTGATTTATTTAATCGAGAATTTGCAGCATCAGAACTTAATGTGCACTTAACCATGCTACCTTATGATAAATTTACTCCTTATGTATATGGTGGTGGTGGTTTAAATCATGCAAACTGGTTTGAACAAAATGACTTAAAGGTTCAAGCAGGATTAGGTCTTGAATATACCTTATCGCCATCTATAGGTGTTAAAATATATGCTGACTATAATGCAGTTTTATCTGATGAACTAGACTATGTGGTCGCTGGGCAGCGTGATGATCATTATCTCAAATTTGGGCTAGGTGTTAACATCTATCTAGGCGGTAATGAGGCAAAGGATAATGATGAGAAACGTAAAATGAGAAAATACCGTCGTACTCAAAGACGTATAGAAAATGAAATTAAGAGTTCAGGCAGAGCAAGAGGTTGTTGGCGATACGCTTTCGCGAAAGCGTAATAACTCAAACTTCCCTAATCCATAATTAAAAGATAGAAAAAATGAAATTACTGCAATATATAGCTGGAATTAGCATCCTACTTTTAGTATCAGGATGTAGCGAGGATAAATTACAAATTAACGGTAAAGGAATATTGAAAGGCCGTGTAGTAGCTGCCGAGACTTTTTTACCACAAGAAAATGTCAAAATATCAACTAATCCCAATACGAATACGGTGTTTACGGATGCCGATGGATTGTTTGAATTTGAATTAGATAATGGTCAATATTCTGTACAAGCTGAAAAAGATGGTTTTTTAACAGACTTTGAGAGCGCTACTGTCGAGGTAGATGAAACAGTAGAGATCGTATTTGAGTTGCTGGTTGAGACGGCAAATAACAGAGCTCCAGATACGCCTGTACTTGTATCGCCAGCAGATAATGAGGTCGATGTGTCATCAAATGTAACTCTAGAATGGCTAGCTACTGATCCTGAAGAGGATGAGCTTACTTTTACTATAGAGCTGAGAAATACATCTGACAATACGGTTGAATTATTTGAAGATCTTACAGAGCCTATGCTGGACATGACTCTTGATTTTGGCACTACCTATCTATGGCAGGTAAGAGCAAGTGATGGTATCAATCAGATTATTAATAGTGCTTTGTATTCCTTCAGTACTTCTGATTTCCCGACCAATAGGTTTCTATACGTACGTAAGGTGAACGGTAATAATGTTATTTATAGTAGTGATGAAAATGGTACAGAAGTAGCATTGACTACAACGACTACTAATAGCTGGCGACCTAGAGTAAATCGACAGGCTAATAAGATAGCATTTTTAAGAAGTGTAGGAGCACAGGTGCATGTATTTACTATGGATCTAGATGGGTCACAAGTACAGCAAGTCACATCTACTGTGGCAGTAGCAGGATTTAACTTAGATGAAGTTGACATATCATGGGCGACTAACGGCTCTTTAATTTATTATCCATCACTAGATAAATTATATTCAATACAACCTAGCGGTGCAGGTTTGACACAATTTTATCAAACTTCTAATGGTAACGTCATTACAGATGTGGATGTTAATGAGCCTAGAGTAGCCGTAAAAACTAATGATTTTGCAGGTTATAATGTTGAAATTCTAGTGTTAGATATGCAGGCTGTATTAGTTCAAACTGTTTTAACGGGTATGCCTGGTGCTGCTGGTAGTGTGGACTTAAGTGCAGATAATTCTACCATATTGTATTCTAGAGATGTCACCGGATTTGAAAATATTGCATATAGACAGCTAGACTCTAGACTCTTTGTTTATAATTTAAACACTTTACTAGAATTAGAAGTGTCATTTAATAAACCTGCGGGAACAAATGATCTAGATGCTCGTTTCTCTCCTACTGAAGGTTTAGTGATATGTAAAAATCAGGATAATGATGGAAATTCAGCTCCAGTAATACAAACTCTAGAATTAACTATAGCAGATACTAGAGAAGATTTATTTACAAATGCTATAATGCCAGATTGGGAATAGGCGCTCTTTATCCTTATGTAGTAAATGCGTTATCTACATAGTGGACTTGAGTCCCTGAGCAAGATTCAAATATGTCTAGGTTAACTAACTATGATACTTACGCAATTATCAATAGTTCTGTGCCTATTCCGTTTTGGTATTTATTTTTAAAAGGTAATGCCCAGTAAGAATGTAGGGATTCTTTACTGGGCATTTATCATTTCTAAATATCTTGAAAAGAATTATATTCTTGTTTAAGATGAGACAAACATATACTTTAATCTGTTGTCTCGCAACTATTTTAAGAGATTTTGACGTTAAAAGGTCGTATTTAACAGATTTTTGGTAGTATAAGTCCTTTTTATCGATGTTTTGGTAGGCGGTTTATCCTGCGCTTAGATCGGTAGATTCATAAGCACCTGCGTCAGGAGCAGAGCTTCTAGAATTACCTAAGATATCATTAACAGTCGTATTAGCTGGATTTGCAATTCCATTTGCTCCGCCTGTAGTATCGATCTGTAACTGATTATTATCCTCATCTTTAAAAATAGGGTCGACATTAAAGAAACTTTGATTGTATAAACTAGCATTATTAAAATCATAATTTGCAAACCCTACAAAATCATCAAAGCGATCATTAAATTTAATTAACGAATTCTCAAAGCTGAAATTGAATTGTGACACGCCATCATCTGCCAGTATAAATTCTATATCTCGATCACCATAAATAATGCAATTAGTAAATCGAGCTTGTACTAAATCCTCTGTTAAATCCGTATTAGGGATAATGTTAGAAATAAATAGAGTAGGATCTTGTCTAAAACTATTATTCCAATAATTTGCTATTGTACAATTGTTAAAGGTGTATTCACCACCTAAACGTAATACCAAAGAAGATTGACCAGAATTATTAATGACAAGATTTTCTGCTTCTATATTTGCACCAGTTGCTATTAAACCAGAGTTTGAACTATTATAAATTTGTGTATTACTAAGTTTTAAAGTTGCACCTGTAGAAGTTGTATTAACACTATCCATGATAATACCTACACTCGCATTTTTAATAGTAGCGTTATTGAAAATATTATTTTTACTGCCAGCGGTAAGCCATATAGCGCCCCCCCATTGACCAGCTATGTCTGCATAAGTAGGCTCTAATCTGTCGCCTTCAAAAATCACTTCGTTTTCTAGATCATCAGTCATTGAAGATAAGCCGTTAACTTGAAGACTACCTTCATTTGCTACAATAATACCACTTCCACTATGGAAATGTAGTCTTGCTCCAGCTTCAATCATTAATGTTTTATTGGGCGGTACACCAGCATATCCATATATAACATAGGGCTTTGCTGCTGTTAATGTTAATTCAGTATCATCTAGAAAGAAACCGCTAATCCTTATTTCCTCACCGTCATCTGTAGTGCCCAATAATAGCGTTTCTTCTATACCTTGTGCATCTCTTTCTGGGAATAGAAATATGGCATCTTGGACCAGTGTTACTAGCTCAACTACTTGCTGGTTAGGTCCATTATCAAACTCTATAGTATCGGTATATAAAAATTCATCTCCAGAAGAGAAGTCATTGATATCAATTGTGGTCTCTACAAATACAAAAAGAGAATCTTTGGCAAGTAATTCTACATTTTCAAATATGCGGCCTGGTATACCATCTACAGCCAGTCTGTATTTTGAGTTTTCGCCTTGAGCGAGAGCAACACGAGGAATAACAATATCATTACTACTGTTATTATAAACTTTAAATGTACGAGTACTCGATCCTATATTAGTAAATACAGTATCTAAGAAAACGGTGTCTTGAGAAAAGCCTAAATCTCCCGTACTGTTTGAAAAAGCAAAATCATCTCTACAAGAAGCAAAGATGATACATAGGATAAGAGACGGAATGATTATAAAGTATTTCTTCATGTAAGTGTTTCAAAAAGGTCTCTTAACTCTTGAGATATTTTTACAGGTTTCCCTTTTTTATTAATAGCACACCAGACAGATTTAGTCTTGACTAATAGCTGTTCTGTTGTGGCGTTATATATCTCTATAAAACGCTCGTATTTAACATTTGTTGCCTGACCTACTTGAGTCTTAATCAATATAGTATCGCCTAAAAATGCAGCAGCTTTATATTCTAGATTATGCTTAATCATTACCCAGTCAAATTGCTTTTTTAAAGCCTCTGTACCTACGTTTAACCAGTGCTCTATTGCAATTTCATTTGCCCACTGATTATAAACCACGTTATTAACATGGTTAAGATCATCAATTTCTGCATCTGTAACTTTTCTAGTTACTGTATATGTTGGTAAATCTGCACTTATCACTATTTCTTAATTTTAATTTCAAACATTTTATCCCATCTCTTACCAGTCACAAAAATAGTACCGTTCTTAGGATTAAAAGCAATACCATTTAGAACATTATCATCCTTATTTGCATTAGAGATTTGAGCCGTTAATGATTTTAAATCGACAATACCTTCTACGACACCAGTTTGTGGGTTGATAATGGTAATACCATTTGTTTGATACACATTTGCATAGATTTTACCGTCGATCCATTCTAGTTCATTAATCTTTGTAATACTATTTTTAGTGGATACGACTTGTACATAACTTAATTCTTCAAAAGTTATTGGGTCTATCTTCCATATTTTATCAGTTCCATCGCTCTTATAGAGGTATTGACCATCGTTACAAAGTCCCCAACCTTCTTTACTGCGCCCATATTTAAATTCGTCAATACGGTTAAGAGATAAATCATAAACATAACCATAACCAGCTTGCCATGATAATTGATAAACTTTATTATCTAGAATAGTCATTCCTTCTGCAAATATGTGGTCTGGTAATTCAAACTTCTTTAAAGCCTCTCCAGTATTTACATCTGTAATTCTTAGGTCACTTTCTTTAAACTGTCCGGTACTCTCATAAAGTGAGTCGCCATAAAACTCAAGCCCTTGCGTATACGATTCTTTTTTATGAGGATAAGTAGCAATTTCTTCTATTTGATAAACCTTTACATTAATAGGAGAAAGTCTTGTGATGTGCGCAGACTTAGTTATCATTTTGCCGTCCTTATATATAGACGCTTCAAATGTTAATTTCCCATAGTTGAGTATTTAGCTTTCGCGAAAGCATAACACCATTTTCTCCTTCAACTTTACCAGCATTTATGTGCCAGATGATGCTGTCATTTCCTATTTCTGACGCATCAATCACGGATAAATTGATAGAATCTGAGTTAGTGTATGAATTTTTAGGATTAGTTATCTCTAAACTATAATTGTCTTTAAAGGTATCGATATCATTCTTACAGGCTGTTAACGAGATGATTGCAAGTAAGATTGTAGCGGCATTTTTCCAGTTCATATATGGTTTTTAAGAGGTCGAAATATAACGATAAAATTGCTTGCTTAAAATCTTTGCAGAGTATAAACAAGGTATTATATTTGCAGCTGGCAAGTCCTACACAACTAGCTCCTGTTGAACTCCTCCAGGGCGGGAACGCAGCAAAGGTAAGCGGTCGTAGCAGTGTGATGTAGGTAGCTTGCCTTTTTTTGTGTCCAATACTCAAATATAATCATCTCAATAATAGGTTTTTATGAATAAAGTTGTTCTTGTAACCGGCGGTTCTAGCGGTATAGGAAAGTCTATTTCTATTTATCTTAAAAGTAAAGGTTATACCGTTTATGGAACGAGTAGAAATCCTAATCGGTATCCAGACAGTCCTATAAATCTAGTTGCTATGGATGTTAAAGATCCTATCTCTATTAAGGAGGCTGTTGTTGAGATTATTGATAAAGAAAGTAAAATAGATATCCTTATTAATAACGCTGGAGTAGGTATTACCGGTCCCGTAGAGGAAACGCCTATTGAAGAAATACATGGCGCGATGGATACAAATTTCTATGGTCCATTGCGTGTGCTGCAAGCTGTATTACCATATATGAGGAAACAACAGTCTGGTAGAGTTATTAATATTACCAGTATCGCTGGTTATATGGGATTACCTTATCGAGGAATTTACAGCGCTAGTAAAGGAGCTTTAGAAATCGTTACCGAGGCGTATCGTATGGAGTGTGCTCATTTAAATATACATTTTAGCAATGTAGCGCCGGGAGATTTTGCTACTAATATTGCAGCAGGTCGTTTTCATGCGCCAGTTATAGAAGGTAGTGATTATGCTATTGGATATTCTAAAACTTTAAAGCTTATTGATGAGCATGTCGATGATGGTAGTGACCCTATGGAAGTCGCCTATAAGATTTATGATATCCTACAAGAAAAAAATCCTGGAATACACTATAAGGTAGGTAGTTTTTTACAGAAATTTTCAATTGTTCTCAAAAAAATATTGCCTGAAAAGCGTTATGAAAAAATGCTCAAGAAACATTACAAGCTTTAAAAGTCTTTAGTCAACTCTTCTAGAGCGTCAAGTTGTATAATTTTGATGTTTTTTCCTTGTGTTGTAATGTAACCTTTCTTTTTAAAGTCAGATAATAGCCTAATGCATGATTCTGTTGCAGTGCCTATAGCTGCGGCGAGATCTTCTCTAGATAATACCAAGGTTAAATCACCTGTAGCTGGATCCTCACCAAATTGTTTTTTAAGATATAATAATGATTGAGCCAGACGTTGTTTTACAGTTTTCTCAGATAAATTTACAATCATATCGTCTGCATTCTTTAATTCTGTAGCCATATTTACCAATAACTCTTTTACAAAAAGTGGGTTATGGGCGATTCTATTTTTTATGGCAGATTTAGGTATAAAACAAACTTCCATATCGTTGAGTGCCGTTGCGCTTAAATTTGCGTTTTCATCACACACTATAGAGCGTTGACCTAATATCTCACCTTTAGATGCAATTTTCACAATTTGGTCGCGACCTGAAGCCGTTATTTTTGACAACTTTGTAGCGCCATTGCGCACACAATATATACCACTTAAACGTTGTCCTTCTTTAAAGATGATTTCACCTTTTGAAATGGTTTGAAGTTCTTTCGTGGCATTGATTTCCACAAGATCTTCTGTATTCAATACTCGTAAAGCGTTGTATTGTCTAATGACGCAGTTTTCACATTTTGTACTCATGGTATTATTAGATTGTGCTACTACAAAATTAAAGGATGTAGGTAAGTGATGCTCATTTATTAATGTGATAATTATCATGTTTTAGGTCTTCTTTTAGAATGAAATTTGCATTAGGTATAATGAGCAAATAAATAAATTATGGATAATTGCTTCCATTGTGGAGATCCATGCATAGAACAAACTATCATACATGATGATAAGAAGTTTTGTTGTAATGGTTGTAAACTGGTTTATGAAATATTAAGTGATAATGATCTAGGCAATTATTATGACATAGAACATAACCCAGGAACATCTCCATCTTTTACAAGAGATAAATTCAACTTTCTTGAGAATGATGAAATTGTTCAAAAGCTATTAGAGTTTAATGAGCAAGAGGTACAGGTAGTGCAACTATCCATACCATCAATTCATTGTAGCTCTTGTATATGGGTATTAGAGAATTTACAGCGCATACATAAAGGTGTTAAATCTTCTCAGGTTGATTTCCCTAAAAAAACAGTAAGAGTCACTTTCAATTCTAACGAGTTAGATCTCAAGTCTCTAGCAATACTGTTGGCTTCGATAGGTTATGAACCATATATATCACTTGAAGATTATGAAAAAAAGGATAATAATGTCGACCGTTCTTTAATCTATAAATTAGGTGTCGCAGGATTTGCTTTTGGTAACGTCATGTTTTTATCGTTTCCAGAATATTTTGAGGTTGAAGAGTTCTGGTTAGATCAATTTAAGGGATTATTCCGTTGGATGATGTTTGCGTTTTCATTACCAGTAGTATTCTATGCAGGTATAGATTATCTTAAATCTGCTTATAAAGGGATTACATCTGGTGTTTTGAATATTGATATCCCTATAGCGTTAGGTATAGTTGTATTGTTTGTGCGCAGTACGATTGAAATTGTTTTTGACTTTGGGACAGGATTTTTAGATAGTCTTACAGGCTTAGTATTTTTTCTGTTATTAGGTCGGTTTTTCCAACAACGTACCTATGCATACCTATCTTTTGATAGAGATTTTAAATCTTATTTTCCAATAGCCGTAACTAGACTACTTAAAAAATATGGTCAAGTAGAAGAAGATCAAGTACCTATTTATAAAATCGAAAAAGGAGATAGGTTGTTAATTAGGTCTGGCGAGATTTTACCGGTAGATGCTGTTTTGTTAAGTGATAAAGCATCGATGGATTATAGTTTTGTAACGGGTGAGTCTGATCATATTACTAAATATTTAGGCGAGGTACTATATGCTGGTGGCAGACAGCAATCCGGACTTATCGAGGTGGAAGCTATCAAAAATGTAGAGCAAAGTTATTTGACCAGTCTGTGGAGTAATGACGTTTTTAAGAAAAAACGTCATTCTAGTTTTCAAACACTGGTAGATCGTATCTCAAAAAAATTCACAATTACCATTATCACCGTAGCGGTAATAGGTGCTTTAATATGGTTATTTATTAATCCACTTACAGCTATTAATGTATTTACTGCAGTCTTAATTGTTGCTTGTCCTTGTGCTATTGCTTTATCTACTCCATTTACGATGGGTAATATGTTGCGCATCTATGGCAATATGGGATTATATCTTAAAGAATCTGTCATAATAGAGCGCATGGCTCAAATAGATACTATCGTATTTGATAAAACAGGAACGATAACAACCAGTTCTACCTCGCAAATAGAATATCAAGGTGAACCACTTAACGAGGTTCAAGAAAAAAACCTAGCCAGTACTTTGCGCGGTTCAAATCATCCATTAAGTAGAGCACTTTATAATGAACTTAAAAAAATGATATCCTACCAGCTCTCGATGATTTTAAAGAGGTGGCAGGTAAAGGTCTTATTTCTAGAATTGATAAAGAGGTCATTAAAGTAGGGTCTCCATCATTTACATCATCCTTATCGGCTCAAGAAGAACATGTGGAGACAGCTGTTCATATAAACTATAATCAACAGTACAAGGGGGAAATTTACTTTTAAGAATAAGTATAGAACAGGTGTGGATACTTTATTTGAACGCTTGTCAAAGGACTATAAATTGCATGTGGTATCTGGTGATAATGCCGGAGAAAAAGAGCATTTAGAAAACCTATTACCATCTGGTGTAGTTCTTAAGTTTAACCAGCAACCAGAAGAAAAACTCAACTATATTAAAGAGTTACAATCTCAGGGAGCTAGAGTAATGATGGTAGGTGATGGTTTAAATGATGCAGGTGCATTAGCACAGTCTGATGTAGGTATTTCAATAGCCGAAAATGTGAACGTGTTCACACCAGCCTGTGATGGCATCATGGACGCAAGTATTTTAGATCGCATGGATGAGGTGATTACGCTTTCGCGTAAAGCGGTAAGCATTATCAACTGGTGTTTTACCTTATCATTATTTTATAATTTAATTGGTATATCTATAGCACTAAGCGGGAACTTAACACCTGTGATGGCAGCTATTTTAATGCCATTAAGTTCATTGAGTGTTGTGGCATTTACAACGATTATGACTAATTACATGGGAAGAAAATTTTCTAATAAAACTTCTCAAAACTGATAATTGTCATGTTTTAAGGAAGGCTATAGAAATATTTTTGTAACGATAATTCAAAGAGGTATGAGTATCATATATATGTTATTAGCAGTGAGCGTTGTGGTAGCGCTACTATTTTTTATTCTATTTATAGTTTCTGTAAAAGACGGGCAGTATGATGATACGTACACGCCTAGTGTACGCATGCTATTTGATGACGAAGTCGTTAAAACTAAAGAAGAAAACAACCAAATTAATTCAAAATAATTATGCAATTAGAACAATTCCATTACGATAATAAGATCGTTAAGAATTTCCTTTATGCTACCATACTTTGGGGTGTAGTAGGGATGACAGTCGGTTTATTACTGGCGTTTATGTTTCTTTTTCCTAACCTGACAGATGGCATCTCATGGCTTAGTTTGGTAGATTAAGACCTCTCCATACTAATGCAGTAATATTTGCCTTTGTAGGTAATGCTATTTTTGCAGGTGTTTATTACTCTACACAGCGTTTGCTTAAAGCACGTATGTGGAGTGACTTTTATCAAAAGTTAACTTTTGGGGGGGATGGCAATTAATTATAGTTGCTGCCGCGATTACCTTACCATTAGGAATGACCTCTTCAAAAGAATATGCAGAGCTTGAATGGCCTATCGATATTGCAATAGCATTAATTTGGGTAGCATTTGGAGTTAACTTAATTGGGACATTAATAAAGAGGAGACAACGCCATTTATATGTAGCTATCTGGTTTTATATAGCAACCTTTGTTACTGTTGCTGTTCTACATATATTTAATAGTATGGCCTTACCAGTTAATATGTTTAAGAGTTACTCTGCATACGCTGGTGTACAGGATGCGCTGGTACAATGGTGGTATGGTCACAATGCGGTAGCATTTTTCTTAACGACACCTTTCTTAGGATTGATGTATTATTTTGTTCCTAAAGCAGCAAATAGACCTGTTTATTCTTATAGGTTATCTATTATTCACTTCTGGTCATTAATATTTATATATATCTGGGCTGGTCCTCACCACTTGTTATATAGTGCTTTACCAGATTGGGCTCAAAATTTAGGTGTTGCATTTTCGATTATGTTATTAGCGCCTTCTTGGGGTGGAATGATCAATGGATTATTGACACTACGCGGTGCGTGGGATAAAGTACGTACAAGTCCAGTTTTAAAGTTTATGGTAGTAGCTATAACTGGTTATGGTATGGCGACTTTTGAAGGTCCATTATTATCACTTAAAAATGTAAATGCAATTGCTCACTTTTCTGACTGGATTATTGCACACGTTCATGTTGGTGCACTAGCATGGAATGGTTTTATGACATTTGGTATCATATATTATTTAGTTCCTATACTTTTCAAAACAAAGTTAGCTTCTACTAAATTGGCAAATTTCCACTTCTGGATTGGGACGTTAGGTATTATTCTATATGCACTACCTATGTATGTAGCAGGATTTGTTCAAGCATTTATGTGGAAACAGTTTAATCCAGATGGGACATTGGCTTATGGTAACTTCTTAGAGACTGTAAATGAAATTATGCCTATGTACTGGATGCGTGCTATAGGTGGAACTCTATATATCGCTGGTATGCTTGTACTAGTGTATAATGTAATAATGACTATAAGACAAGGTAGCGCAGTGACTGATGAGCTTGTAGAAGCTGCTCCATTAACTCGAGTGTCTAAAAAGAGAACAGCAAGTGAAGGATGGCATACCTGGTTAGAAAGAAAGCCATTAAAAATGACCTTGTATGCAACGGTAGCTATATTAATAGGTGGATTAGTGCAAATTGTACCATCGTTGATGGTAGATGATTACATCCCTGTAATTTCTAGTGTGAAACCTTATTCTCCATTAGAATTAGAAGGTAGAGATATCTATATACGAGAAGGTTGTGTTGGATGTCACTCGCAAATGATAAGACCTTTCCGTAGCGAGGTAGAACGATATGGAGAATATTCTAAAGCTGGAGAATATGTTTATGATCACCCATTCTTATTTGGTTCTAAAAGAACTGGACCGGATTTAATGAGGATAGGTGGTAAGTATAATGATAACTGGCATTTGAATCATTTTTATGATCCTCAAACAACCAGTTCAGGTTCTATAATGCCATCTTATAAATGGTTAATTGAAAACGAACATGATCGCAGCGAGACTCAAGATAAGATGGAAGTAATGGTAAGTCTAGGAGTTCCTTACTCACCAGCAGATATAGAAAACGCACCAGAAACCATGGCGGCTCAAGCTTTAAAAATTGAATTGAGCTTGATGAATGATCCTGATTTTGCAAAAATCTATAATGCTGATAAGAAGTATGCTCAAGAAAATGGAGAAGAATTTGTAGAAATGAGAGATAGAGAAGTGGTGTCTATTATCGCATATCTACAACGACTAGGGACTGATATAAAGGTTAAAAATGCTGATGATTTAAGTATTAATCTAAACGACTAAACCATGCTCAAATTTATAAAAGGAAACCTAGAAGCAATAGATGGCGTGTCCATTTATCCAATTATATCACTCATTATCTTTTTTACATTCTTCACTTTGCTTTTTGTTTATGTGTTTACTGCAAAAAAAGATCATATCAACTCACTAAGCGAGATGCCGTTTAACGAACCAACTAAAAAACAAGAAGATGAATAAATCAGCACTTTTTAGAATAATCATTTTTATGATTTTAGCTTTAGTTCTATTTGAACTAGTAGCTGGTAAGGAAGGAACTTGGGCTGTACAAGAATATCCACTAATATGGTTAATCCTTGGAGTATTATTTCTTTGCGCTTACTTATTAGAGACTAGTGTAAAAACTCTTGAAAGAGTTCTTTACAACACCTTAAGTGATGAAGCAAAAGAGCGTTATGATGCAGCAACAATCGCTCGCAAAGAACAAGAGTTTTCTGGTATTAAAAGTACTTATGCAAAAATGTTAGGTAGTAAGCCTATTGAAGATGAAGGTGAGATAGAATTAGATCATAATTATGATGGCATACGTGAGTTAGATAACAACTTACCGCCATGGTGGGTTTATTTATTTTATGCGTCAATTGTTTTTGGGGGGGTTGTATACCTTGCTAAATACCATGTATTTGATATCGCACCAGATCAAGCCGAAGAATACCTACAAGAGGTAGCTATAGCCGAAAAGGAAATAGAAGAATACAAAAAAACTGCAAAAAATTTAATAGACGTCAATACAGTAACCTTACTTACTGATGCATCAGATCTTAAAGCTGGTCAAGGTATTTTTCAAGACAATTGTATAGCATGTCACAAAGCCGATGGTGGTGGTGGTATAGGACCTAATCTTACAGACAGACACTGGATTCTAGGTGGTGGTATTAAAAATGTTTTTAATACCATAAGTGAAGGTGGACGTGATGGTAAAGGAATGGTGTCCTGGAAAGCAGATTTATCACCTAGCGAAATGGCGCAAGTAGCAAGTTATGTAATGTCATTTCAAGGAACCACACCTGCAGAGCCTAAAGAGGCAGAAGGTGAAATTTGGGAAGATCCAGATGCACCTAAAGACGTTGCACCAGCAGCACCAGAAACTCAAGTAGATTCTACAGCAGTAACTTTTAACGATTAAGTTTAAAGAACGGTAAAATGGAGACACCAGAAAATGAAGTTTTTAGAGACAGTATCGGTACCATTAATGAAGATGGTAAGCGTAACTGGTTGTATCCTAAAAAACCAACAGGTAAATTTTATGACTACCGTAAATGGGTGAGTTATGGATTACTTGCATTTTTACTGGCCGCTCCGTTTATTAAAATAAATGGCAACCAGTTCATTATGATGAATGTGCTGGAAAGGAGATTTAACATTTTCGGATTTCCATTCTGGCCACAAGACTTTCATCTATTTGTTATAATGATGATTATCGGCGTTGTGTTTGTCATCTTTTTTACAGTTGCATTTGGTAGAATATTTTGTGGCTGGATGTGTCCGCAGACTATTTTTATGGAAATGGTCTTCCGTAGAATTGAGTATTGGATAGAAGGTGATCGAGGAAAACAAATCAGATTAGATAAACAAAAATGGGATGCCGAAAAAATTCGTAAAAAAGGAACTAAATGGTTCATATTTGCAGTCATCTCCTTTATTATCGCAAACGTATTTCTTGCCTATTTAATTGGTAGTGATCAGCTATTTAAATACATTAAAGATGGACCATTTGCTCACTTAAGCACGTTGTTCTCTTTAATAATTTTCACATCAGTATTTTATTTTGTGTTTGCCTGGTTTAGAGAGCAAGTATGTATCATCGCCTGTCCTTATGGTAGGTTACAAGGTGTTTTGCTCGATGATAAATCTATTATCGTTGCTTATGATCATAAAAGAGGTGAGAAGGAAGAAGGTCGTGCTCTATTTAAAAAGAATGAAGATCGAGCTGCAACAGGAAAAGGAGATTGTATCGATTGTGGACAATGCGTTCAAGTATGTCCTACAGGAATAGATATTAGAAACGGAACTCAGTTAGAATGTGTTAATTGTACAGCCTGTATTGACGCTTGTGATCATATAATGGAAAAAGTGGATCTTCCTAAAGGCTTGATACGTTATGCAAGTGAAGATAATATTACTAAAGGTATCAAGTTTGAATGGACGCCTAGATTAAAAGGGTACATCGCTGTACTAGCAATTTTACTAGGTATTTTTTCTGGTATGATGTTACTGCGCAACGATGTTGAGGCGCGTGTTTTAAGATTGCCAGGATCATTATACGAGCATAAAGGCGAGGACGTGATCAGTAATGTTTATACATATAAACTAGTTAATAAGACCATTGTGCCTGTAGAGGATATACACTTTAAATTATTATCCCATAAAGGAAATATTAACCTAGTTAAAAATCAAGGTTTTAATATAGCAAAAGAAGGCCTTGCAGAAGGAACCTTATTTATTGAATTAAAAACTGGAGCTATTAAAGGCGATAAAGAACGTGTAGAAATAGGAATTTACAGTGGTGATGATTTGATTGAAACAACGACCACATCATTTTTAGGACCTAGAAGTTATAAATAGAATATTATTGATTTAAAGTTCGCTTTCGCGAAAGCGTATTGACAACAAATATTAACATTATGAAATTAAATTGGGGGGGAACCAGCATAGCGATTGCAATTACACTATTTATAGGTTTTATAATGATGATGGTTGTAACGATGCTTACAGATAAAGGTTTTGATCACGATATGGTCACGACTGAATATTATAAAAAGGAATTGTTATTTCAACAAGAAATTGATGCAGAACAGAATGCAAAGAATCTAGGTGAGATAAAAGGTTTGAAAACTACTACTGGATGGGCTATTGAGTTTCCAGAAAGTATAAAAGAGACTGATTTTAAAGGAAAAGTGTCCCTATATAGACCGTCAGATAAGCAACTAGATTTTGACTTGCCTATTGTCTTATCTGGTAAATATTTGCTCATACCTGACAATCGCTTAACAGACGGTCGATGGGACATTCTTATAACGGGTACCGTAGATGGTCAACCGTTTAAATATAAAGAATCTATAATCTATTAATATGTTGTGGTCTGGTTTTATATTAGGTTTATTGGGCAGTTTCCATTGTATGGGAATGTGTGGTCCTATAGCCTTTTTATTACCTGTAAATCACAAGAACCCAACTCAAAAGGCCTTTCAAGTTAGTATATATCATGCGGGCAGATTGTTTGCATATGGTTTAATAGGTTTTTTACTAGGCCTACTAGGTAAAAGTTTTGATCTTTTTGGATGGCAACAACAGTTGAGCATTGCAGTAGGAGTAGCGATGATTGTAATGGTGATAACAACCTATTTCATAGGTATGAATTTTACAGTTACTAAACCTTTATATAGACTGGTAGGTAAGTTGAAAAGTGCGATGGGTAAGGAGCTTAAAAAGAAAACTTATGATGCTTTTTTTACCATGGGTTTTTTAAATGGTCTATTGCCATGTGGTCTCGTTTATATGGCTGTGATAGGAGCAGTAGGATCTGGAAATGCACTGGAAGGAGCTGCTTATATGATGTTTTTTGGATTAGGTACGGTGCCATTAATGACAGCTGCCGTTTATCTAGGTAACGTTATATCAATAAAGGTAAAAACGTTTATGAAAAAAGCAGTTCCTGTTTTTGTTATTCTAATCGGATTGCTTTTTATCGTGAGAGGATTAGGACTAGGTATACCATATCTATCGCCTAAAAATATGAAGAATCAACAGTCTGCGCAGCAGTCTTGTCATACACCTATAGTTTTAAATACAAATCAAAAATAAAAGTTATGAATATGTTACCTCTAGTAGATTGGACCATGGGAGCAATTTTAATAGGTGTGTTTGCACTGGTATGCATCGCACTGGTCGCGATAGTTATGAATATGATGAAAACAGATAAGAAAAAGGATGAAAGTACTAGGACTGAATAAGTCCATAGTGAGAATGTTTCAGGGCGAGCTGTAAGGCCCGTCATGATTTATTTTGGTTAATTGGTTGAAAGAGGTATTCTGTATAGAGTACCTCTTTCTTTGTAATGAGCTTAAATATTTTAACAAGAAACTATCGACTTTAAAGCAAAAAAATCTCCTAGTTAAAGGAGATTTTTGAGATCATTGAAATTATTTGCCACATTAAATCGTCATAGAAAATAATTGCGTGTTAGGTTTTTTACTTATTAACCTTAGGTCAAAAGCCATACAAATATTGCGTACAAATGGTCTGCCTTTTTCAGTAACAGTTATACCATTAGATTCTAGAATAAGCAATCCATCTTCTTCCATCTCTTTAAGACTGATCAATATATCTGGAATCTCTTCAATATACAATTCTCCATTCTTTTCCCATTGGGTTTCAAAATGACACATTAAATTTAGAATGTGTTTTCTGATGATTAAATCTTCATTATTTAATAAATGTCCTCTGTAAACTGGAATTTGATCTTGATCCAATAACTTTTTATACTCTGTAATACTTTTTACATTTTGAGAAAACCCGTACCAGCTGTCACTGATAGAAGAAACTCCTAGACCTATCATAGCTTGTGTACTACTAGAACTATATCCCATAAAATTGCGATGTAACTTTTTTGTCTCCATAGCTATGTTCAACTCATCACTAGCCAGTGCAAAGTGATCCATGCCTATCTCAATATAACCAGCATCTTCTAGCATTTTCTTACCTATTTCATATTGAGCTCTTTTTTCATCTGGACTAGGTAAGTCATCCTGACTAAAACCACGTTGCCCGTTACCTTTTATCCATGGCACAAATGCATAACTATAAAAGGCTATACGATCTGGCTTGAGTGCTATCGTTTGTTTAATAGTATGAATAACATGTTCTTCCTTTTGAAAAGGAAGGCCGTAAATTAAATCATGTCCGACAGAGGTGTAACCTATTTCTCTTGCGTTAAGTGTAGCGTTTAGAACATTCTCAAAAGGTTGTACTCTATGAATGGCCTTTTGTACTTCTAGGTTATAATCTTGTACACCATAGCTCACACGATTAAAACCTAATTCAAATAAAGTCTTTAAGTGTTCTTTTGTAGTATTATTAGGATGCCCTTCAAAACTAAGAGCCGCATTTTTTGATTTATGAGCATTTCTAAATATACCGTCAATGAGCACTTTTAAGTTTTCTGGAGAGAAAAAGGTTGGTGTTCCTCCACCTAAGTGTAATTCACTGATGATAGGAGTCTCATCTAATAGTGCTAAGTATAATGACCACTCTTTAAGCACGTGTGTTATATAAGGTAGCTCTACATTATGATTTACTGTTATTCTTTTATTACAGCCACAAAATGTACACATCGCTTCACAAAATGGTAAATGAATGTATAAGCTGATCCCTTCTTTTTGATTAGATTCTTTAATACTTTTTATAACAGAACTTTCCCAATCTGATTTAGTAAAAGAATTTTCTTCCCAGTAAGGTACTGTAGGGTAACTAGTGTAACGTGGTCCAGCCACATTGTATTTTTGGACGAGTGAAGACATACCTGATTTTTAATAAACACACCTCTTAAATGAGTCCTATGTGTGCATCGTTTAAGGATTCAAAACTAGCGGTATACCTATTTTAAAAAAATGATAATTGTCAGCTCTTAAGTTCTTACAAAAGAATTTTAATGTTTAGTGATATACTGGTATTGATTTAATATTTTTACGACAATTCATAAAAGAGAATCATTGGAAGAGTACTATCTATATTTCAAGTCTTTACACCTTATTTTTATTGTAACATGGTTTGCAGGTCTTTTTTATATTCCTAGGTTATTCGTTTATCAAATTGAGGCTCATCAAGAACAAGAACCAGCAAAATCAATCTTGTTAAAACAACTTCAATTAATGACTCGTAGATTATGGTATATCATTTCATGGCCTAGTGCTGTTCTAGCAACTTTATTTGCAATTTGCTTGATTTATATCAATCCATCAATAATTGAAGCACAATGGATGCAGGTTAAGTTGGGTTTTGTGGTGTTACTTTTTATATATCATATTAAAACCCATTATATTTTTAAAGAATTAGAGAATAATATAGTGAAGTGGACCTCAAATGGCATGAGATTGTATAATGAAGGAGCTACACTTATTTTATTTGCAGTTGTTTTCTTAGTGATACTCAAAAGTGCTATTAATTGGATTTATGGAGTAGTTGGGATTTTCTTACTAGCGGCTATTTTAATGATTTTATTTAAGATCTATAAAAGATATAGAGAGAAAGTTTAGTTGTATTGATGTTGTAAATCAGTTGTTTATGGTGTTTGTTTAATATGAAGTTGTTGTTAAACGTCAATTTAGTATTCTTTAACGAAAACCGATTTCTTTTATCAAAAGTTAATATATCAACCTATCTTAACGAGATACCTTTGCGGCGTTAAAAAAATAACTCCCAAATGAAAAACGTATTATTCGTTTTGTTAATTCTATTCAGTATTCAATCTATCGGTCAGGTTGGAATCAATACAGACACACCTGCTCCAGACGCTGCTTTAGATATAGAAGGAACTGATAAAGGTATATTGATACCACGATTAGATCTGTCAGATTTATCTACTATAGCACCTGTTACTGGTGGTGCTACAGAAAGTCTACTGGTTTATAATACAAACACCACTACTGGTAAAGGATTCTATTTTTGGTCTGGTATCGAATGGGTTCCTGTAGGTAAAGGTTTGTACTGGGAAAAAGACGGTAATACTGGAACAACACCTGGCACATCAGTTGGTGAGAATTACTTAGGAACTAAGGACGCACAAGATTTAGTTATAGCTACTAATAGCACAGAGGTGATGCGAGTTACTAGTAATGGACAAGTTTTGGCCTCTAACGCAGGATCTGCAGCAGCACCTACTTTTTCTTTCCATTCAGACAGTGATACAGGTATCTATTCTGAAGGAACAGATAAATTAAATATGAGTGCAGCAGGTACTAATATGGTAGAATTTGATGGAGGATCTAGTCCTCAAACAATTTTAAATCCTACTAATGCAGATGCTGATACTCGCATCGCATCACAAGGAGAATCTCATATGCTTTTTGTAGACGCTGGTACAAACCGTATAGGAATTGCAAATAGCAACCCACAAGCAACACTTCATGTTGGAGGTGCTACTAGTACTATTAGAATAGATGCTCTTAATTCTACTAATAATGTTAATAATAAAGGATCTGTTTCTACACCAGTATTTGTAGATGCAAATGGTGAGTTAAGTATTCAAGGTTCAAACGTTATTACTCAACTAGTAGAAGATAATACAGCGTTTTTATCAACACCTGTAATTGTAGACAATACATCAAGTGGTAGAACAATTACAGAGCTTTATGCGACAACGGTTACTTTAACTAGAGACGCACTTATTGAAGTGGTTTATCAGGCAGGTGTAACGATAACAGATACATCAAATGCTTTTATTTATGATGGAAGACCTAGAATCTATAGAATATTTGTAGAAATAGATGGAAGAAAAGTGGCTTATAAAGGAGATGCTTACACCAGTAGAAGTACGACAGGAACGACTATAGTGAATGGACCATTTTACCTTAATGGTAATGGTTATGTTCAATTACCTGGATCTACTACGGGAACGACACATGAAATTAAAGTATTTGCAGAGGTTTATGGAAACACTGCTTCTACTAGGTGTTCTTATGGTGGTAATGGAGATGACATTTTTCAAGTTCTAGTAAGATATTAATATTATGAGCTTGAAAATATATATACAATCTTATTGTTTTCAATGAGCTTTCTATCTGCTACGGCTCAAATAGGATTTGGTACCAGTGCTCCTCAACCAGAAACATTGATGGACGTATACTCTGTTGATAAAGGTTTGTTATTACCACGTATCTCGATTAATGATTTTGATAGTTTTAATTTGCCTGTAGGTTCGCAAACAGAATCTCTCTTACTTTATAATACTAATGCTACTTTAGGTAAAGGTTTTACTTATTGGAATGGTAGCTCTTGGAATCATGTTAATAATAACTTTTTTTGGAGTACTTATGGCGATGATAACTTGTCTAGTTCTAATTTTTTAGGCACAGCAGATAATAACTCCTTCATTATAGGTACAGCAGGTTTACCTCGCCTACACTTTACAACTGGGCAACAATTAGTTGCTCATAATAATGGTACGATATCTAATCCGTCATGGTCTATGATTAATACGGGAATAGGTGCATATAGTTTGGGAAATGATTTAAGAATAGGTCTTGACGGTAAAGACTATATATCTGCCGCTGCGACTAATGCTGTAGTTATAAATCCGTCTCAAGAAAATATTGATTTATCTATTCAAGGGAACACAACGCCAGTGCTACAAATGGATGCTAGTTCAAACAGTTTAGGGATAGCGTCAACATCACCGATTGAAGCTTCAATGCATGTTCAAGGAGTAACTAGCAATGTCCGTATTCACAGTCTAGGAGCGACGCATAGTAATAATAACGGTGTCGATCAATCATTACTATACGTAAATCAAGAAGGAGAATTAATTTTAGAAGCGACACCGCACATTACTCAATTACCACAATTTGAATTTGAATCTGCTTATTTATCATCTGGTGTCACATTAAGTGATGCGGCTCAAGGTGAAAGTACCGTAGTGCTTCATACGACTTCAGAACAGTTATTCGATGACGGATTGTTAGAAGTGGTTTACCAGACTTCTTTCTCGGTGAGGAGACATACAGGTACTGCTATAACAGATGGTAAACCTAGAAAATATGGGATAAGAGTTAAAGTCGATGGTCGTGTTATAGGTCAGACCTCAAAGATGTATACATCTGCAGCAACTGGTGGTAGCATTGCTTCAGGATTCATGTATTTGAACGGTAAAGGATATAAACCTCTTACGGGAAACTCTTCAGGAACAACTTACACTATTGAAGTAGAGTTGTTTGTGGATGGTGGTGGTAATTCAACAGAATATACGGTAGGTTCTTCTTCAAATGACTTTTTTGAAGTTATTGTCCATTATTAGTGCGCTTCCGCGAAAGCGTAATTAAAAACAATTTACTTTTTAAAAGGTTCAACCAGTTGTTTCCCAAAACTATCTGGATAGTGTTCATCACCGTGAAACCCTAATTCTAGATGAGCATCGTGGTAGGGTACGTGAGCAGTGCCAAAAAGGTAATCCCAGATACTTAAGGATAACCCATAATTAACACCGTACTTATGGTCAGCAGGTAAATCTCTTGCATGATGCCATAAATGCATTTTAGGATTATTGATAATGTATTTTAAAGGACCATAATCCCAATTCAAATTTGCATGGTTTAAATGCCCGATGAAAACACTGAGCATATGGACTATAAAGAATTGTTCAATGCCAAAACCTAACATTGCTAATGGTAAGTATTGAAGACTTTTATAAATAATAGTTTCCATAAAATGAAATCTAAACTGCGCAGCAAATCCCATCTCTTTAATACTATGGTGTACCTTATGGAATTCCCATAATCTAGGTACACGATGTAATAAACGATGGATGTTCCATTGTATAAAATCTGCAATAATAAACATGATAAGCAACTGGCTCCATACGGGAAGGCTACCCAATTCGATGGCAACTAGATTTTCAATTCCTATACTTTTAAGACCGTTATTAAATGCGGCAACAGCAACATTTGATATAGAATTGTAACCTACTAAAGAGAATAAGAAAAAATTAAAGAACAAGTAAAATAAATCTAACCAAAAATCACGACGTAATACTTTCTGATCCTTGCGCCACGGCTTTATAATTTCTAAAGTAAATACTAATAATGAAAGTCCCACTAGCCAATAAAAATAATTGGTCCATGATGCGTGGTGA
Organism: Nonlabens ulvanivorans; assembly: GCF_000755285.1. Lineage (GTDB taxonomy): Bacteria > Bacteroidota > Bacteroidia > Flavobacteriales > Flavobacteriaceae > Nonlabens > Nonlabens ulvanivorans_A. Next base: position 284,225 of record NZ_BBMK01000002.1, read on the forward strand.
TTTCTTTAACGAGATAATTCCAGTAATCAGAAAAGGAATTAATAAATAGATCTATATAATCTTGCATGTATATAATGTCGTTTTATAAGTTATAAAATTACTACTTGTTGCACTTACTACAACGTTATCTCAATATTAGAAATCTATTCTAGTATAAAGTACTGTCTATCCTTTATTTTTGAGCAAGTAAAAATAAGTTCATGAAAAACTCCATTCTCTTTCTATTTTTAATATTAGTAATTTATTCCTGTAAGACCGAGGTTGAAAGTAAAACCATACCACTAGAAAAAGAGCAGGCTCATTTTGACTGGAGTGCAGCAAACGTATATTTTCTACTGACAGATCGTTTTAAGAACGGTGATGCTTCAAACGATACCATCATCAACAGAAATAAAGAGACAGGTAAATTACGTGGATTTAAAGGTGGAGATTTTGCCGGTATCATTGAAAAAATAGACGATGATTACTTTACAGATTTAGGGGGTTAATGCCATTTGGTTAACACCTATCTGGGAACAAATTCACGATGGTGTTGATGAAGGAACTGGATATTCTTATGCCTTTCACGGCTATTGGGCAAAAGACTGGACTGCAGTAGAACCTAGTTATGGCAAACAGGCAGAATTTGAATCATTAGTTCAAAAAGGCTCATGATAAAAATATAAGGATTTTGCTAGATGTCGTTATCAATCATACGGGACCTGTGACAGATATGGATCCTGTATGGCCAGCAGATTGGGTGCGTACAGGACCTGCTTGTACATACCAGGATCAAGAAACTGCTGTAAGTTGTACCTTGACTAATAATTTGCCAGATATTAGAACGGATAGTAAAGAAGAGGTAGAGTTACCAGAACATTTGGTTCAAAAATGGAAACAAGAAGGTCGCCTTGAAGTAGAACTTAAAGAGTTAGATGACTTCTTTAATCGCACAGGATTACCACGCACGCCTGTGAATTATATTATTAAATGGGTTACTGATTATGCTCGTGAAACTGGTGTCGATGGATTTAGATTGATACGGTGAAGCATGTAGAAGAAGAGGTTTGGAAAGTCTTTAATGAACAAGCCACAATAGCTTATGAAGATTGGAAGAAAACCAATCCTGAAAAGAAAATCCACGACGATGCATTCTTCATTCTAGGAGAATTATACGGTTATGAGACGAGTGGTGGTAGAAAATATTATTTTAATGATAACCCAGTAGATTATTTTGATTATGGCTATGACGCGATGATTAATTTTGGTTTCAAGAGACATGCTATAGCGCCTTATAAAGAGCTATTTAAAAGATATGATGGCTTTAGAGATAGCTTACTTCTAGATACCCCCCCTAAAGATCCTGCTTATTTTATGAATTATATCAGCAGTCATGATGATGGTCAACCATTTGATGCAGCTAGAGAACGCACATTTGAGAGCGCTACTAAGCTATTGCTTTCACCAGGAATGGCTCAAATCTACTATGGCGATGAGGTAGCGAGACCTCTTATCATTGAAGGAACTAAAGGCGATGCCACATTAAGATCCGTTATGGACTGGGATACTAGTGATACAGATCTATTGAGTCACTGGCAAAAATTAGGTAAGTACCGTAACAACCATCCTGCGGTAGGAGCAGGCAGCCATCATTCCCTAGAACATGATGGATCAGGAACCATTTTTGCTAGATGGTATGATAAAAACGGTTTTAAAGATCAAATAATCGCAGGAGCAGGATTAAAAGATGGTAATATGACTATAGAGGTTACTCGCGTTTTCAAAGAAGCGACTCAATTACGTAATGCTTATACAGGTGCTGTTCTAGACGTGGTAAATGGTAAGGTAACGGTTCAAGTTAATCGTGGTGTTGTACTTCTTGAAGCTATATAATATCATGTTGTAATTTATACTTTCTTAATTTTATGGCATTTTGTTAACGCATTGTCTCATTATTGATTCAGAATTTTGCAATAACAATAGATGCTACTGTTATGGACAAGCTTAAAATTTGGAAAAATCGATACACTAAGTTCAAATTAAAGTTAAGTCCTCAGCAAAATCTCCTTTATGGCTTCTTTACCTATGTCATAGCAGGATTTATATTACTGTCTTTTCCATGGTTGCAAAAAACTGATGTAGCATTTATAGATAACTTATTTACCGCTACTAGTGCAGTGTCTACTACAGGTCTAGTAACAGTAAGTATATATGATTCTTATAATTTTGCAGGTCAATTAGTGATCATGTCATTATTTCAACTAGGTGGTATAGGTTACCTAACCTTTACAACTTTTATGCTATTATCCACCACCAGACGTATTACTCACTGGCATAAAAAGTTGTTGAATTGTGAGTTTACCTTACCGGTAACCATTAAAATTAAAGACTTTTTAAAATCCGTTATTCTCTTTACAGTTGTTATGGAAACGATAGGAGCTATTTTATTTTTTATAGCCTTTTATCATAATGGTATGCCCATAGGCGAGGCAATTTGGAACTCTATTTTTCATAGTGTTAGTGCATTCTGTACGGCTGGTTTCAGCCTTTTTAACAGTGGATTTACTAACTATGTAGATGATGGCTTTGTAAACTTTATTATTGCTTTTCTGGCAATCGCAGGCTCGTTAGGCTTTATAGTTGTGACGGATCTAGTGCTATGGATTAAAGATCGTACTCATCAATTAAGTTTTACGTCACGCATTATATTTATAGGCTTTGCATTTTTGTTGAGTTTTGGATTTATATTTATGTACTTCTTTGAGCCTACTATTACGGCATTGGATGGAAGTGCTCGATTATATGCAGCATTTTTTCAAACCATGTCTGCAATGACCACAGTAGGATTTAATACTGTTGATTATGGATCCTATTCTATACCTATCATACTCGTCACCATATTTTTAATGTATGTAGGTGCCTCGCCATCTGGTACTGCTGGAGGAATAAAAATAACAACACTATCTGCCGTATTTGCTATCATGAAAAGTAGACTTAGAGGCTCAAAAGAAATTACTTTTCTAGGTCGTAAGATTCCTTTTGAAAGATTATATATCGCTACATCGTCCTTTATTTTTTATACTAGTTTAATCTTTATGTTCACTCTAGCACTTACGTTTACTGGTGACTTCACTCTAGAAAAATCACTGTTTGAGGTTAGCTCTGCATTAGGTACAGTAGGATTAAGTATGGGAATAACAGGCGATTTATCTAGCATAGGTAAAATGTTAATCATTATGATTATGTTCATAGGTAGGCTAGGAGTATTGACCTTTGGCCTTGCGATTTGGTCTAAGTCTATACAAACTGAGGAATCTGTTTTTATAGAAGATGATATCGCTGTGTAGGAATTGAGGTTTGAGAATTACGCTTTCGCGAAAGCGTAATTATTATAATCCATCAAGGATGCTTTATCTTTAGAATCTTAACTAAGATTTAAAGATGAGGCATTTATTTTATTCGCTCATAGTATTGAGCTTAATAGCTTGTAAAAATGAAATTGAAGATCAAACAGTAGTGATTGTAGATCATATCGCGACACCGCAACTTCTTCTAGATCAGGCTAACAATCTTGCGGAACTACCTTTACATTGTATTGAGACAGAGTATCCTAATAAAATGGGGGCATGTTACCGCAGCACCAGAAGATCAAAAAAGACCAACAGACCAGCATCCGGTATTTTATGGTTGTTTTGACTGGCACAGTGCAGTACACGGCTACTGGAGCGCTGTGACTTTAATAAAGCAGTTTTCAGAACTTGAGGCTAGAGAAGAATTGCTAGCAAAAATAGAACGCAATCTTACCACAGAGAATATCGCGGTCGAAATAGCGTACTTAAATACGGAGAATAATAAAACATTTGAACGCACTTACGGATGGGCATGGTTGCTTAAACTACAACAAGAACTGGACACCTGGGAAGATCCTCAAGGACAAGAACTAGCTCAAATTCTTAAACCTTTAAGTGATGTCGTTATAGAGCGATATACAGACTACTTACCTAAACTTAATTATGCCATAAGAGTAGGTGAGCATTCAAACACAGCATTTGGGATGGTATTTGCCTGGGATTATGCCACACATGCCGGTGAACTAGAATTGAAAGCAGTCATAGAGTCTAAGGCCAAAGAATTTTATATGAATGATACCGATTGTCCATTATCGTGGGAACCTAGCGGCTATGACTTCTTATCACCATGTCTTGAAGAAATTGATATCATGAGGCGCATTTTACCAGCTGCAGATTTTCATCAATGGGTTGCTGCGTTTATACCTAATATTCAAAATGGAAATTTAGATATTGAAATAGGACGTGTATCAGACCGCAGTGATGGTAAACTAGTACATATCGATGGATTAAACTTAAGTCGTGCATGGGTGCTTTATGGCTTGATCAGTCAGTATCCACAGCAATATGCTTCATTACAAGAAACTGCAGATGCACATTTGACCAATACGTTACCTAATCTGGTAGCAGACGACTATGCCGGCGGACACTGGTTGGGTAGTTTTGCTATTTATGCTTTACAAAATGCATCGCATGTTCCAGAAAATCTTTAAAAATATAGGTCCTGGTACTTTAGTAGCTGCGGCTTTTATAGGTCCTGGAACGGTTACCGTATGTACTCTTGCAGGTGCAAATTATGGTTATAGCCTGCTTTGGGCGATGCTGCTTTCTGTTTTTGCGACGATTGTATTACAAGAGATGGCTGCCCGATTAGGATTGATTACTGGTAAAGGATTACCAGAAATATTGCGTACTACGATTAACCATAAAATCATAAGAGTAACTTTAGTTATCCTTGTGCTTGCTGCTATCGCAGTCGGTAATGCGGCTTATGAAGCTGGTAATATTTCTGGTGGTGTACTGGGTTTAAATATCATTTTCGGTACACAATGGTATTTTCCATTACTACTAGGATTGATTGCTTTTTGTCTACTCATTTATGGAAATTATAAAGTATTAGAACGTGTGTTAATCACGCTAGTCGTTATCATGGGAATATCGTTCATAGCAACCGCAATAGCGATAGGACCAGATTTTAATTTGATTTTAAAAGGTCTATTTACTCCATCCATTAATGAAGGTAATTTGTTAACCATTGTCGGTTTAATAGGTACTACAGTGGTGCCTTATAATCTTTTTTTACATGCGTCATTAGTAAGTGAGAAGTGGAATGAAGCAACAGATTTAAGTGCCGTTAGAAAAGATACTGTTATAAGCGTCATTTTAGGAGGATTAGTATCTATGTCCATTATTGTAGCAGCAACTGCTTTACAGTCTACAAAAGTCTCTACAGGAGCAGATGTAGCCAAAGCTCTTGAACCGATTTACGGTTTGGCGTCAACTTATATATTCTCTATCGGTATTCTAGCAGCCGGAATTACCAGTGCGATTACTGCGCCTCTTGCTACCGCATATGTCGTTAAAGGTTGTCTAGGATGGAAAGGAAATATGAAAAGTTGGTCTTTTAGAGCGGTATGGATGATTATACTAGCGCTAGGTGTGCTGTTTTCTAGTATAGGTTTAAAGCCACTAGACATCATCACATTTGCTCAAATAGCAAATGGATTGTTATTACCTATCATGGCTATTCTATTATTATGGCTGGTGAATCAAAAGTTTCTAGGTGCTTATCAAAATCGCAGTTGGCAAAACATTATGGCTCTTATCGTTATCGCAATAGCCATTCTGTTAGGTGCAAAAACACTTTTAAAGGTATTTGAAATTATCTGATATGGTTACGATTGATGTTAATATGGATTTAGGAGAAGGAATGACTATTGAAAAACAGGTTATGCCGTTTATAAGCTCCTGTAATGTTGCATGCGGTGGCCATTATGGAAATTACGATTCTATTAAAGAGACCTTGCTTCTAGCTCAAAAATATGGTGTTAAAACAGGTGCGCATCCTTCTTTTGAAGATCGAGAGAATTTTGGTCGAATTCATTTAGATTGGGATGAAGCACGCTTTCGCGAAAGCGTATCTAAACAAATCCAACAGTTCCATGATGTAGCTTTAGAACTAGGAATGACCATGAATCATATTAAGATGCATGGTGCCTTATATCATGCCACAGCACACCTTACTGATTATGTAAAATGGACCATTCAATTAATTAAAGATAAATATCCTGAGGTTAAATTATATGTACCACCTGGTAGTCTATTAGAACTAGAATTAAAGAATCATGGATTATCCTATGATCGAGAAGCATTTGCAGATAGGCGATATGATTGTAAAGGGAAATTAGTCTCACGTAACGATCCCAATGCTGTTATTGAAGATGTGTCAAAGCTTGTTAATCAACTATCAATGATGGTTCATGAACATAAAGTGATTTGTATAGATGAGCAGGAAATCCCCCCTTAAATGCACAAACCTATTGTGTGCATGGAGATAATCTATCGATAGTTCACAATTTTAATGAGGTAATTACTGCATTGAATTTAAATCGAATTAAAATTGGATAGCTTCATTGTATATCATCGATATAGTGAGAATAGTTTACTGGTTACTATTGATATAGACACCGATGTACAAGAATACCGTTCATACATTACGAGATTAATTAATGATCAATATGGGCATAGGGTTGTATTAAATCAAGGATTTAATTCTGTTCTCATATTATGGCGTGAAGAGTCTGTCTCTAGTAAGTTAATCGATGAGGTAAAATTGCTGTTAAAAGGCATTACTCCATCACCAATGCGTGTTATCAATAAATGGAAATTACCGGTTTATTATGATCGTCTTTCCGCAGATATACGAGCGGTATCAAAGTATACAGATTTGGAAGTTGGTGAAATAATTCGTCTACATCAACAAGCAGTTTATACCGTTCATTTTATGGGGGTTTTTGCCTGGCTTTCCGTATCTAAATGGATTGCCTGATATATTATCCATTCCTCGTAAGGTGACACCATCATTACAGGTCAAAACAGGATCTGTAGCTATTGCGGCAGGAACTTGTGGAATCTATCCACAAAGTAGTCCTGGTGGCTGGTATGTATTAGGGAACTGTCCTGTACCACTATTTAATAGAGAACGAGAACAACCTTTTTTACTATCTATCAATGATCAAGTTGAATTTTATGAAGTCGATCAATCGATTTTTGAAGATTTAGAACAAAATTTAAATCCTTTAGATATTAATAAATTTAAAAATGGCTAGACTTACAATTCTTAATCCTGGATTTAATGCTACTATTCAAGATATGGGTAGACTAGATTATAGAGAATATGGTGTGCCACATAGTGGCGCTATGGATCAAGATAGCTCGCGTCTCGCAAATCGATTATTAAATAATAGGGATGATGATGCGGTAATTGAAATGACATTATCAGGTGCAGAAATTATCTTTTCAGAACCTACACAAATTGCAATCACTGGTGCGTATTGTAAGATAGTAGTTCAACGCATGGGATATGAAAGTCCATGTGTTATAGCAGTAAAAACAGGAGATGTAGTTAAAATAGGCCCAGCGATAAGAGGTAATTTCATTTATATGAGTATTAAAGAAGGTTTTCAATCTGAAGAATCTCTAGGTAGTCAATCTTACTATCCACATATTTTAGACAACGCATTACTTAAAAAAGGTGATCACCTTTCTTATCATCGAGCAGAAAAAAGTATAGACCAATTTGATGAAATACCATCAAATTTAAACGCTAGTTTAAAAGCATATGCAGGTCCAGAATTTCATTTGCTCAATAGAAAACAACAAGAACAATTACTAGGTACCTCTTTTACAATTTCAAAATTATGGAATCGTATGGCTTATCAATTAAATGAAATTCTGGTTAATGATCTAGAAGCTATTAAAAGTAGTCCTGTATTACCAGGAACGATTCAGTTAACACCAGACGGTAGATTAATTGTTTTAATGAGAGATGCACAAACTACAGGTGGTTATCCTAGAGTTCTACAACTTACTGAAGAAGCTGTGAATATCATTAGTCAAAAAAGATTAGGAGAAGCCCTAGATTTTATAATTAAAAATTAATAGATTTTTAAGTTAAACTATATCTAATGATACTGGAATACTTAAGATTACTTCTTTAATTCGTAGTAACATGCTAAAAAAAACAATGTCTCAGCAAAAATTTAAATGGCTTCATTTGCCTTCCATATTATGGGAAAGTGCAAAAAATGGAACGATGATGATGTGTGGCAATTAAGTGCTAGTGTCGCTTATTACACTATACTAGCACTACCAGGATTGCTAGTCATTATGATTAACATCGTAGGAGCGGTATGGGATACTGAAATTGCCACAGGTAGATTAACCTCTAGCCTTACATCATTAATAGGATATGATAGTGCCGAAAGTATCAATGGAATTTTACAAGCAGCAAGCCGAGATTCAGACAGTTGGTTTGCAAAAATTGTGGGTATATCGACATTAGTTTTTGCTGCAACAGGTGTCTTTTATCAGCTACAACTTTCTTTAAATAAAATATGGAAGCTTAAGATTAATCCCAAAACACCGTGGTATAAAATTATTACGGATCGTGTAAAGAGTTTCGGGTTTATTCTCGTTCTTGGGTTTTTAATTTTAATCAGCTTTATGCTGTCTGCAATTATAGGAATTCTTCAGGATTGGATTCAAATTCACATTGCAGAGTATTTAGGGCAACTAGCTTAATTGTTAATTATATCGTTTCGCTGGCAATCATTTCGTTTTTATTCGGTTTAATGTTTAGATACTTGCCAGATGCAAGACTTCAATGGCAAATGGTATGGCCTGGAGCCTTATTAACGGGTGTTTTATTTGAAACTGGGAAATTTTTATTAGAAATTTATTTCACGCAATCATCGCCAGCTAGTGCTTATGGTGCAGCAGGTCTTATTGTATTATTACTTTTATGGGTGTCTTATTCATCACTGATTCTTTTCTATGGGGGGGCAGAATTCATTAAAATATATGCTTCTCGTTATGGTAATGGAATTTCCCCCTAGTTCAAAATCTTTAAAGTATAGAGAAGAGCTTATTATTACCGATAAAGGAGCAGATGTTACCGAGAAAGAAATTGAAGAATTAATCAAGTCAGATGATAATCCTATTGTAGATCGTTAGCACGCTTCCGCGAAAGCGTAGAATATCTAGCTAAATAACTCCAAAAAAGCTTGTTTATAGGTCTTAGTGATTGGGACACGATAATCATCGCCTATTACCACATATCCTTCATTTTCAAAAGCTCTAACGGCTTTAATGTTTACTATGTGGGATTTGTGACACTTAAAAAAATAGTCATCGAGATAATCATTAAACTTACCTAAGCTATAGGAACTAGTAAGGGTTTTACCATCTGCTAGGTGAATTTTTGTATAACCATCATAACCTTCTAGATGTATAATTTCTTCTTGAGGTATGAATGAGATGCCTTTTTGAGTAGGTACTTTTAGCTTATGATCACGATCGATAATTTTATTTAATAACTCGACAAGATTTGTATTTTGATCTGCGTTTTCTTTTTCTATATTAAAAATAGCTTTTTCTAATGCCTCCTTAAGCTCTGTGTTATCTACAGGTTTAAGGATATAATCAACGGCATTTTTTTTAATAGCCTCTAGAGCATATTCTCCATAAGCGGTCGAGAAAATGACTTGAGATTTTAATTCATCAATACTATTTAATAATTCAAATCCATTGAGTCCCGGCATTTGAATGTCCAAAAATAAAATATCTGTAGCATGTGAATTGATATAATCTAATGCCATTTTAGAATCTTGAAAAGTAGCAATCACGTACACGTTAGGACATACTTTTTCAATCTTCTTTTTAAGATTTTGTAAAGCAGAGTGTTCATCATCTACCAGTATCGCTTTATAGGTTTTCATTGCTTAATTTTTTCAGTTCAAAGATGACTTCATGTCCTGGATATTCAATGTCACTAGATGCTGGTCCTCTTTTAAGTTCTATTTCCCATAAGCCAGAGGCTTTTAGGTATTTCAAACGGTCTTCTAGAACAGATGATGATTTATACCTAACATCATCCTTCTTGAACATAAACCCTACACCATCATCAATAATATGAATTTGGATTTGTTCTTTATTCAATTTTACAAATTTAACAGTAATCAATCCAGCAACCGGTTTATTAAAAATACCATGATTGACAGCATTTTCAACAATAGGCTGTAAGAGCATGCTAGGGATAATGTCTTTTAAGTTTAAGTCTGAATCTACCTCGATGTTATAATTGAGCTTTTTATTAAAACGTAAAGATTCTAAATCTAGATAGTTTTTTAAAAGTTCAATTTCTCGTTCTATAGTGATGTGTTGTTCTTTACTGAGTTCAAAAAATTCTCTAATTAATCTAGAAAACTTAACTAAATATCGATCTGATGTTTCAAAGTCGTTTTCATTGATATAATACTGTATCGCTGTTAGAGAGTTGAAAACAAAATGTGGATTCATTTGAGAGCGCAACGCCTTAAGTTGTAATTCTGATAATTTTTGAGATTGTAATAAATCTCTGTTCTTCTTTTCTTCAGATCTTTTAGTTAATGCCTTTGTTACTAATATGATAAGTGTCACTACGGTCAATAGAGTAATTAAATAGAACCACCAGCTTTGATACCAGCGCGGTTCTAGTTGAAAATTAAAACTCTTATTAATTCCTTCACTGCGCAGTTCTAAATTATACTCGCCTGGGCTTAAATCTGAGAAGGTCAGGTTAGAAGAATTTGCAACGGTCCATTTTTTTTGAGTAGGTAATAACCTGAACTCATAGTACATTTTCTTATTTACTCTATAATCAATATTATTAATGACGAGTTGAAGATCACTATCTGAAATATAACTGGTGTGGTTGTTAAGTTTTAAATCGTGACTTGCATATAGAGCTTTATCCACATATATATCTATTAAATTTTGAGAAGAAACATAATCAATAGGATAGTGGATGATACCTTGATTAGTAGCAACTAACAATTCATTATTGACCTTTTCAATTCCATTAATCTTATCGGTGGGTAACCCATTAGTATTATTCCATGAATGCTTAAATTGATATTTACCATTTATGTATTCATAGTTATAAATACCTTTATTTGTAGATAAATAGAGTTGATTCTCTGAGATACAAGGATTATTAGATTTTAAAAATTCACTTCCTTCTAGTAGTGTAATAGTTTTTAAATCGGTTTGATATACACCATATCCACTAGTAGAGACGATTAAAGTTTTATCATTAACGCTAGCGATATCAATTACAGGTTTTTTAAAATTAGTTAAAGACTCAATTCCAGTAATTTTATCATTTACTAACTCGTACAGTCCATTAGATCCTCCAAAAATTAATCGGTCTTCCATGGTTGTTGAGCATCTCACACCGCTTAAACTATAGGGTTTTATTTTTTCTAAGCTATATGGTGCTATTTTATTTATACCTACTGTATAGTGACCATAAATGAAGCCTTTATAAAAAGTCATTGATCGTGCTCTCTCATTAACCAGGTCAAATTTCAGATTGAGAGAATCGTTTTTTGTGATTGAAAATATGTTCTTTTTTGTTATAAAATGAGAAGTGTTCGTTTCCTTTATATATTCGGCATCATATAAAAAGTCATTACTATCCATATAGGGTTGAAAAGTATTGGTTTTCTCATTTAATTGATAAAAACCTTTTTCATTTACTAGCGCAATAATTTTGTTATTAACACGCTTTATATCAACAATTTTAAAATGTTTTAATTCTTCTTTAATTCTATTTTCATTTATAGAATGTTTATAAATACCATTTGAAAATGTAGCAATCCATACAGTGTTTTCTTTATCAATAAAGGAGTAATGCGATTTCAAATCAATAGGAATGTGAACAACCTCTTTGGCTTTTAATGAATCATCAAGTATTGCAACAACATGCTCACCAGTTAGCTGTATATGGTTGTTTGCTAGATGTAAACGAGAGTATTTTAAAAATGGCACGTTTAATTCACTTTCATAGGTATATCTTCTTGTTTCTAAATTATTAAAATTTATAATGCCATAAGAATATTTGGAGTTACCTACATAAAGTGAGTCTGTTAGTTGACCTCTAGAATGGCTGTCAAATGTAAATAATGAATCCTGTAATGGTTGTAAATTATTATCTCTAGTCACTAAATTAAGTCTATCATTATCTAATACGCTTCTTACGATACCTTTATATTTTGTATGGGATAAATAAGATACATTTGAATAATCCTCATGAATATTATAATTGATTTCTTCCCATTTGAAATCTGAATTAAGTTTATGAGATCTAAAGGTTCCCGATAGTATTAAAGAATCGCCGGTGAATCCACTATAGATGGGATCAATACTTACATCCGCCTTTTTATTTACAAAATTATGGACCACGTTATCGAGAATGTATCCCATACTAGTACTTTTTGCGATGTACCAAAGTTTACCATCCTCAGCAGGAAAAATATTCCATATATCATTAGTAGGCAGGCCTTCTTGAGTAGTAAAAACTTTGAAGTCAGTGCCATTATATTTTACGAGACCTTCATCTGTAGCAATCCATATAAAGCCATTTGAATCTTGTGTGATTTTGTAAACATGATTACTAGGTAAACCATCTTTTTCAGAATAATTGGTATAAGATTGTGCAGCGCTCCAATTAAAGGCGATAAAAAAAGTAACTAGAATCCACGACTTTATCATTCTGTATAAAAATATTATTAAATACTTACTTCTTTACTTAATTTAGATTGCCCACCGTCAGTTGTAAATACTTTAACAGCATAGGTGCTTTTGTTTTTCTCGTTTTCGCTGAAGCGTATTGAAAGAGACTAATTTCTAATATAAATATATCTGTTTTCAAATTTTAACTACTTTCACTATTTTACTGATTTTAGATTGTCCACCATCTTTAGTAAACACCTTTACTGCAAATTCATCATTAAGTTTTACTTTTTCACTGAAGATCATTTCAGAAACTGATTTGTATTGGACCAGATTTCCTTTTTGATTTTTTTTATAAATCACAAAATAAGTTTTATCATCCATTTCTTTATATTCCCAGGTAATGGAAGCTTGGTTTTTCTGATTACTTAATTTAATATTTTGAACTGGCGGTCTGATTCCATCATCATATGGTTTACCCATAACTGGTACCGAAAATTCAGATAGATTATCGCTATCATCCTTGGCTTGTAAACTATAATAATATTTAACTCCAGTTTTAACTTCCTTATCTATAAATTTATTTTCATCATTTTCTATAGTGGCATATTCTTCCCAAGCTTCATTCAAGTCTATTTTACGATATAAGGTTTGGGCTATAACATCATCACTACTGCTTAAAACAAATTCTAACTCAATAGTTTCTTTTCCCACTTTTACATTCTTAAAAACTGGAGTTTCAGGTGGTATTAAGTCAGGCCTTTTTACTTTTAAGACCTCAGAATAAGGAGATTGATTAAAATTATAATCGAGAGCTTGATTTTATAATAAATGTATGGTGTTAAAGATTTTAAAGTTACTGTATCCTTAAAAACAGTCATTGCTTTTTTATAGATAGTATCTTTTTCATGGAATCCTTCACTTATAGCCGAAAACTCATGTTCTGGAGCGTTAGATCTAAATAGTCGATACCCCCCCATGAGATCACGTTCTTTATTCAAGTCTATATCTAAGGTTACAATTCCTAATGAATCAATTTTTCCAGAAATAAATTCAGGCTTTACAGGAGGAATAGAATCTATAACAGTTACAAAATAAGGACTGGAAGAACTTATGTTACCAGTAGTGTCTATGGCTTGTACTACATAATAATTATCTTTTTCTTTACTATAGGTTTTATCAGTATAGCTAGTGGTGGTTTTAGGTAACAAGTTAGAATGTAAAATTTGATATCTACCTTTATTTTTAGTAGATCGCGCCACGATAAATCCTTTTAAATCAGTTTCCATTATAGGCATTTTCCATGTGATATTTACTTCTTCTGGTTGATCATTTTTACCACTAACAATTGATGGATTTACTGGTGGTGTTAAATCTTTAGGCATTCCTTTTGCCGTTCCAAAATAGGCCTTTTCTCCAAATGGGTTTATTCCATAAAAACGGTACTCATAGTTGATGTAGTTGGTGAGATTTTCATCTGTGTAACTATTTCTAGTAGAAGTAGGGTCTGATTTTAAAACTGGTTTTTTATTTAGTAATTCAAATTCTCCTGTGATATTATTTTTACGTTCTACATATGCTCCTGTAATCATGTCATTCTCTTCCCAAATAAATGTGAGTTTTTTATCCCAAGTTTTTACATAAATATCACGTTCAACTTTATCACTTCCTTTAATTGTTTCTATTAGGTAAATACCATCGCCTACAGTATAATCCTGTAAATCTTCTTTAAGTGTTACACGGTAGACGTATTCCTTATTCTCTTCGGTGTTATTATCAGTATAGGAAAGAGCTAGTGCACGAGCAACAGAATTGTTTTTTATAGCATTCATAACAAAAATGATGTACTCAAAATCTTCTTTAAACTTTTGTTCTTGCATTTCTTTGATTCCTTTATCAAAGGAAAACTTACCACCGCTTTGTCGATCCCTATTATCATAAAACTCTTTAGCAAGTGTGATATCCTTTTTAGTTTCTTCCTTACTGCTATCCATTAAAGTACTCCAGGCGCTCTCTTCATAAGGAAATACTTCGGCTATTTGTTTATAGGATAGTGAGTCACTATGTGCTGTAAATTCTGCTCGTTCAATTATAAAACCTTTTTTAAGACCTTGATAGAGCGCTTTGTTTTTATCAGGGAAATAGATAAGTTCTACGGCGTTATCGGTATATCTTCCTATTACATTTATGGTGCTAGAAGGTTTTATACCATCAGTGAATTGCGCCTGGCAGGGAACCATTGTAAATAGGGAAAGTATGATTAAGATTATATATTTATTCATTTTCTTTGCTTTAATTGTTGGACAGTTTTCTGCTTTTTAATTACTAGTTACTGCTGCGCATGGCTCTATTCCCGGCAAGTACATTTCTGTTAGTCGCTGTTGCTCTAGATCCTGTAAACACACTAGGTGGTGGAGTAGGATTATTGCCATTACTAGCACTAGACGGCGCAACGTTATTAAACCTGGAATTAACAGCAGTAGACGATACGTTTACGGCTTGCATAGGTCCAGTTCGTACGGTTTTTTCTTTAGTTTCTGTAACAGCATTCCCATTAGAATCTGTGGCATTTACCCAATTGTTGTTGATCTTTTCCTTTAATGTTGCTACGACTACTATTTTATAAGTTTTATTTATTTGAAGATCATTTACTACTGGTGGAGCTGCTGGTGGTAAAGTTCCATAATTTGCTGGTCCAGAACTTCCACCTGGTGTTGGAGGCGGCGTTACTGCTGGACCTGATGTGATGGTGGCGCAGGAAACATAACTGCTGGACCAGCCGCCACAGTTGATAACATATTATTAGTATATGCGCCTGTATTTAATCCAGCACCTGTCATAGTTGCCATAGGCATGTTAGCTACTAGTGCAGTGCTGTTTGGAGAAAATCCATTATTTGAAGAACCTGTGTTATTCCCTAAATCAGGTAACAAAGCTATATTTTGATTTGCTGCGCCATTTAAATTTTGCATGGACATTGTTCCTATTACATAAAGCTCCTCTCCAAGGTTATTGTCGTGTTTCATTAATCCTGTTGTATTAAAGTTACCTCCAAACATACTTGCCTTAGGGACTTGTACCAGTGTACCATCATCTTGAGCATCTATAAATAACTTTACTTCTCTTTCTAGTTTAAATGTTCTGTTAATAACAGCTCCAGTAT
Source organism: Nonlabens ulvanivorans (assembly GCF_000755285.1). GTDB lineage: Bacteria > Bacteroidota > Bacteroidia > Flavobacteriales > Flavobacteriaceae > Nonlabens > Nonlabens ulvanivorans_A. The sequence goes on from NZ_BBMK01000002.1 coordinate 299,990, forward strand.
CCTGTTGTTCTCCTACATCAAATTCATCTTCAGGAGTTAATCCAAATTTAATCGCAATAGGTTGATCAACTGGGAAATTGTAAGTTACGGTAGGTGGATCAGGATGAATGTAAGTGATCAATCGTTGTGCTTGATCTGCTGCTGCATCTTCTTGATCAAAGGTTTGTGTAGGCGTAGGAGCAGAACCATTACAATCCGTTCCCCATTCAAAATTAGATTGAAAACTTCTGTTTACAAGATAAATGGTTTCCCAATGTTGACAGGTTAAGGGTTGTCTAGGCCATCCTCCATGTGATCCACTATGAAGTGTCTTTACATGATTACCATTATCTCTACATTTATTACAATCACCTTGTACATTGTGCACTCTTTTTGTGATACCACCTATTTTAACATCTGCTCTTACTTCACCTATTACGTAAGTAGGACCAGGGAATTTACCATCTAACCAGCCACCTGCTTTTATGTTTAATAAATCCCATCTTTCAGTTCCTTTAGAAACATAAGCATCTATTGCAGCATAAAAACCAAGCGAGCCTCTTGCTCTCCATCCATTAAGACCAAACTCTTTACTAGAGTCTGCACAATTAACGCCTAGCTTTTTCATCATACTTAGGTTGATTTCAGCACCTGCGGCTAGATCAAGGTTGATATCGTAATTTCCAATAACATTTTTATTGATGTTTTTTTCAAATTGAAAGCTATCCCAAAAGCAAATCCTTTTCCTAACGCTGAGTTTCCATCTACACCACTTGTGACAGGAATGCCAGGTTGATCTCCATTAAAAACTCCAGCCCATCCATTTTTAAAAATAGGAGTAAAGCCATCTGGAGATTCTATGTTATTTCCAAAGGTTAGATATTCATAAAGCGAGATCCCAAAGACATTCACTGTATTCAAAGCAGATGGCTGTCCGAATTTGAAATGCCATAGGTTTGTAGTACCATTAATATCTACATTTAGATTTGCTGGATATGGTGTATAAATTTTTTCAGTATTCACATTTGCATCTACATTAAGTGTAAAATGTTTATCAGGAAAATTATAATCTGCTATCACACTTCCTTTTACCTGTGCTTCATCTCTTTCAGATTGTGGAGTTAGTGGTCCACCTATATAAAAATCTCCCGTGAACCCAATGTTTATCAAGCCTTGAGATTGTGAGAATTGACCATTCAATCCTACATCTGCATTAAAAGAATCTGGACTAGCAGAATTTGCGATGGTTGCTTCTACCATAAAACCCAGATTCCCAGGCTTAGGCGAGAACGTGTAATGTGCAGGAACAGCGCCGCTTGTAGCTACTAATGAGCTTTCCATATTCTTATATGCGCCACCACCAAAACCATTAAAAGAAAGACCTGGTAAGAACGGTAATCCTGGAGAAAATTTTGCTGCTGCTTCAACACGCCAGTATCTATAGGTTGTACCGTTGTTTTGATAACTTGTATTACCAAATTCAGCTAAAGCAGAGATACCAATACTAGGAGTTTAAAAGAAGCTTCTAACGTTCCTTTAAAACCGTTGCCATAAACAGGATGATCGTTTCTAAACTGAAGAGTCCCATCAATTGAAACCGCTGGTAAATGTGCATAAATGGAAATATCGTTAATTCCAGTACTCAAATATTTAGGTTTAAACTTTCCTGTACCAGTTACACCTGGATTATCCTCAATTGCCAGTTCTACTGCCATATTAGTTTGTCCACCAATATCTTCAGTTAAGTTAAAAATAACATCAAATGTCAAATCACCGTGAATCAATTGATTTCCAGAGTTTGATTTGGTTTCAAAATCAATATTCGAAATGGTTACTGGAAAATTGGATAACATTTTTTGGGGACTAGCAAAAGCCCAAGTACCTGGCTCAAATGCAAATTTATTGTTGGATAAACTGGAATCATAATTCATTTCAATCCCTTGAAACCCTAATTCCATATTCACGTTTTTCACAGGACCTAACTCTACATCATCCCAGACAAATGTTCCATTAAGATCGATATCAAAGGTCTTTTTATTTTTATCCACCCAAGCCATTATATTTGAAGTAGGAGTTAACTCCATTGTACTTTTAAAGGTTAGCATTTATTGGTCCGGTAGGCTCTATAGTAAGCTGAAAAGATGATGGAGTAGTGGCTGTAGTAAATAAAGCTTTATACGCTAATGGATTTTGAATGGAGTCAGCTTTACTAACCGGTAATCCTATTCTTCCTTTTACATAAGCATCATGAAAAGAACTACTTCTTATATCCACTCTCACTGTATCAATACTTGCAATTAAATCTGCTACGTTAGCACCTCTAAAACCAGCTACATTCTCAGCTTCGGCGACCATAGTAATACCGGTATCATTGATAATCATATCATAGATAGAAAGTTGAGGAACTCCATTGTTATTGGTTTGCCATGAGGTAGGCATTCCTACCGTTAGTTGTTCCATGTGGAAACCTCTAAATAGTACCGTGTTTTCTCCTGTATAATTGGATGGGAAATCACTTGCAGCTTGGAGATTATTAGGATTTAAAGTATCCGACATATCAAAAGAAATATTTCCTGCAGAAATGGTCATCCCTTGTGAATCCACAATTTCACACTCGTCTAGATTACCTGTTAAAACCATATCATTCCAGTCTTGAACTATAGCTTGAAACGTTGCAGTTGTTCTAGAGGAACCATTGTCAGGCACAGGTACTAACCAGTCTCTAGTAAAAGTGCTCTCTAATTCAATTCCAAACTGAGAAAATCCGTTTTCATCCCATTCTATATAACAACCACCTTGTGGATTGCTTGATGGACTAATAAATTCAAAGGTGATTTTGTTATTCATGTTACCTACTGTAACATTTTCTAATAATTCTAATCGTTCTGGTGGAGTTTCTACGCTAGATGGATGGAATTTTATATTTTTTGCTATAAATCCTATAAGCTGTGGATCTTCTCCAGGACCTTGCCAGCTAGGTGGAGTATTTTTTGCAGCTACTAGATTGAACTCAGATAAATTAGGTCTGAATACCATTTCAGTAATGGCAAACTGATCACCATTGGCATAATTCACACCTAATGGTAATTTAACAGGTGTAGTTTGTTCATTTACCTGTGGTGTATTGCCTATTTGTGGTGCATTTATAGTAGTGCCGGCGGTACTATTTACCCAATCTACAGCATCTCCTGATGTGCTATTTACCCATTCTACTACATCTGCAACCTTAGGATTTACCCAATCTTCAACAGCTCCTGCAGCAGTGTTACCTCCTAATCCATTTCCTAGAACTTCCATTCCCCCCCATTCTGTTGGGTATACCGGTGCAGGTGCTTCATAAATTTGTCCTAGTATCTTTCCAGTTAATAAATTATTGTTGGAGTCAATCGTGATTTCAGTAAATTCAACAGCAACACGAGATCCCAACCATCCTACTTCTACAAATCCTTTACCAGTAAGTTGATTTGTAGAATCAACAGCAACTTCTGTAACTTCTACCTCAAATTCGTGCGTATAACCTGCATTTATTGTTTCTCCTACAGCGATAGAATTAGTTGCAGTATCACTAGTGTTTAAATCTTGGAAACTACTCGGTACATCTATACAATATTCTTTTACACACGGTTCACCATCAATACCTTCTATAGGACTTATGGTGTAAGTGATACAAATTTCTTCAGGAATCTCGTGAGAGCCAGCGCCGTATTGATGTTCAAATGCGTTATTTCCTTGGATAGCAGCATCATCATGGTCGCTGTCCCAGTTTATAGTGGTTTCTATAGTGTAATTCCCTGGATTTGAATTATATGAAGACTTACATCCCATTAAATAATCTCTCAGTTCTGTTATGTTTGTTAAGCTCAGTTTTCTAGGATAATTGTCAGGCTCTAATTGTTCAATAGTAATAATAGGTTCTACTAGTGGTGTAAGATCACATTCACAATCTTCTTCGTCTTCAGTATCTTCTGTAGCAGTTCCATCTGGCATATTAAGATCATCGGTAGGTAAGGGAACGTCTTTTGTAAACGTACAATTGATTCCAGCATTAGGATTTACAATAGTAAAGGTAACGGTTACAAATTGTGGAAGTGTAGAGATATCGTTTACTGCTGTGTTATAGGTATGAATATAATCAGTATCGATCAGATCATTAGGGTCATCCCAGTCATGGGTTACTGTACCTGTGAAAAATTGTGATTGATGATTAAATTCTGGATCATTATTGACATTCTCAGTGCTATCAAATGTTTTTGTTGTGGTCATACAGTTTATGATCTTCTGAAGTTCCACATCAGAATCTACTATGTACAGAGTTTGTTCATCTCCTGCATCGTTGATACTGTATCTCATTTCTAGCTCAGGAATAGTAACAGTACTATCATCTAAACAAGCACATTCTTCTTCACCAGATTTATCATTTGTGTCAGCAGCATCTTCGTTTTTAGTATATAGGTCAATTAAAGCCTCAATGGTCTCATCTGGTAATGGTATACAATAGGTTTTCTGACAAATAATGATTTCACCATCTATCTTACGTTCTGTTACATAGGTCAGACATATCTCCGTTTGAATGTCTGTTCCATCCATACAATCTAGAGAATAATTATGAGATAAGAATTGCATAGTGCCATCATCACCAAAGGGATAAGGTGATACAGCTCCATTGTACCTAGGGCTGCCATCTATAATAGGTTCTTCTTCATGCTCACTGTCATAGCTTATAAATAATTCTATATTCGGTCTTTTATTAGTATTTCTGGAATCATATACATAGCTATCTAATTCTTCTGTAAAATCGCTAATTCCATCTAGATATACGTTAAGAGGATAATTTTCTTGATCTGGATCCATAACAAATTCTACAGTGTCTTCAAAATCATCTTGTGAAGGGAAATCACAACCAGTTAATTTTTTAGATACTTGAACGTCACAGCTTTCTCCGGTTTGTTTATTAATTAATTTAAAATGAACTGTTACCTCATCAGGTGTAGAGATATCATGGCGTTCAGGAGTCTGTTGATGATCGTTAGTGTTATAATCATGCCTTACACTTGATGTATTAGGAGCTATCATTTCCATATTATGGGCGTCACAACCCCCCCAATCGATGTAAGTAATTAATTGATGCTGACTTAGAGAAATAGCACCAGGATATTGTGATAAAAATTGATTTTGAACTTGCATTAATCCGTTTAACTCTAAATCAGCTCCATTATCCTTATTGTCGTAGGAGAAAAATAAGTCATTGCCATCTGTGAATGGATTTGGTTCACATTCCCATGTAATAGGAACTTTAGGATTTTTATTATCGCCACTTAAATCATCATTGCTACGTTGATCTTTATTATTACTTGTATAATCATTGTTATTGCTTTTTTCATCACCGCTTTTATTATTGCCGCGTACGGTAAACACTCCATAATCTACAAAACCATTATTTTTTTCTCGATAAGTATTTCCTTCTCGAGTCATAGGTTTAATTCCCCCCCATACGTACTGTTGATCCTCATCTGGTGCTGGGATATCTAGTGGCCATATGAACTGCGTTCCGATGGTTACTTCTTCTTCTATAATCGGGTAATTCACACTGAAAGCTTGACTAGGTGTTTGTCCAGGCTGCACTTCACTTACGGCAATTAGGTAAGTGATACCAGTCATAGCATCTGGTACTGGAACTAGTGGTGTCCATTGAAACATGAGACTGTTAATCAATAAAGGATCGATTACTTTATCATCTACAGGTGATAGTAGTTCTGGCATTTGATAATCCGTAATGATCATAGGTCTACAGATTTGTTCTGGTTGCGTTAAACTGCGACCTTCTTGATCTAATAATTCTACACAAAAACTGTAGGAGCCAGGTGGTAACATACCAGTACGAGACACTTTGTCTTTAAACTTAGCATCTATAAACTGTACCGCAGTATATGGGATCAACTCATCTGCAAGAAATGTTTCTGTACCTAGATCAGCGGTCATATATGGTACAGATCTATCGGTAGTTAATTTTACATCACCATCTAATAGTAGACTAACTTTAATTTGGTAATCTATAGTCAGACCAGCAACAGGATTGGTCACCGTTAAAATGGCGAGATTATTACGATTTACCCATTCACTTAATTCTGGAGTAGGATTTGAATCTACATTAAGTGTGGCTTGTAATTGTGCTTGAGCCAGTGGCAGCAGCATGCAAAAACTAATATTAATAATATCTTTTTCATAATCCAGTGTATTAAAATCGTTGTTGAATAGAGAATTGTACTCTATTTTGATCCAGTGCGGCACCAGGTTTAGAATTACCGTATCTGAAATTTGTATAGCGATACTGCAGTTTACATTGCAGTTTTTTAGTCAGTTTATAACCCAATCTTAGGTTTAAGTTTTTTCTATAATCTGTAGTGAATCCAGGAACGTCTACATGAGCAAAGTTGAATCCTATGGAAGGTGTCAATTTTTTATCTAGCATTTTGTAGCTGGCTATAAGACCATAATTCAACATGGTAAAATCTCCAGTAGGTAATTCGTTTTCTAGATAGATACCTTGTAAACCGATGCTCAGAGGCTTTTCTAAGAAAGAGATATTATAATTGATAGAGTAGGTGGCGTTTTCCGCTTTCGCGAAAGCGTTACTAACGACATCAAATTGCTCAAAACTGGTCAGCGCCACATTACCTGTAATAAAGTGCATGTACTTTTCTGTTTTAAACGTGTAGGAAGGAGATACCGTGATGGAATTATTGACTAGTTCTATGCGTTGATTCAATATGTTAGCATCGTTTTTGAATCCAAAGTTGCTGTAGTTGAGGTTGACAGAGAAAGATTCTGTCACTTGTGCAAATAGGTTTGCGTTAGAAATAATACGTTCTGAAGACGATAATTTTGTATTGTTTAAATTATTAGTTCTGATACCAAAACTACCTGTAAAGTTTACTTTGTTGTCAAATAGTTTCATACCTGTATTGACCTTATAGTCTAGTATATCGCGTTCTACAAATCGATATCCCACGGGTAAAAATCCTGGACCTATATATTGTACTTCACCACCTAATTGAAATTTATCTCCTTTCCAGTCTATGCGTGTGTTATGAGAGAAGTCTGCAGTAGTACTTGCATTAACGGTGATAAAATCTTCTACTGCGGTAATATAATCTTCATCAATGACTCCATTATTAAAGAGATCTTTGGTAAATATAGATCCAGCAGTCTCTGTACGGATGTTTAGTTTTTTAAACACCTTAAATTCTGCATATGGTGAAATGGTCAAACCTTCAATAGGTTCTATTCCTATAGGATTAGCAAATACAGAATTTTTATGATCTCTTACACGTACTACGTTAATCGTGAATTTAGAGCCTTCTATTTTTCCTACTCCTATACGTGCCGTGATAATACTTTGTTCATAGGCACCAGGTATGTTTAACAATATATCTGGTTCGATAGCACGTTGAGATTTTCCTACTGCTGCAGATAGAATAAATTTACCTGGGTTTATTTCTAGACCAACTCCAAAGATGGGTATGTCACCAGTAGTTAGTGGTGTATACATAGGTGTTTGCGTACCAAAAAAGCCTTGAGCCCATTTATACTTAGGATTGATGCTTATGTTGTTCGCTGGGTTTTGAATATAATCTAGAGCGCTTTCTTCTGGAACACTAGGCAAATTATAAATAACGTCTTGATTAGTAACGTTGACACTTATAGGTATACTAAAGTGCTTGCCAAAGTTGATGCTCATTTGAGCGTTAAGTCTTAGCAGGTTTTCCGGATATCGAGGTCTAAAGCTCGCATAATTTTCTTGAGTGTAGGAGTAGTAGTCATAGTAAAAACCTAAACTACCGGTCACCTGAACAGGTGACTTTTTATCTTCTTTTTCATCTTGTGCTTTACTAACATGAAAACCCATCAATAAACACAATAATAATGTAAAAACGATTTGAACATTCTTCCCCCATAATGTTTTAGTCTTGATAAAAAGTCACCTTCAATTGAATAATTAATTCAGGCTTCTTCAATTTAACAAGAACAATTAGAGACTTATATTAAGAAAAGACAATGGTGATTTATTCAATGGTTGGTTTCATTCCATGAAATGCTGATTTGGTTCCTTAACATATTTTAACATTTTTAAAGCTTTATAGGTAGAGGATAAATTGTTTGTAATTATTAAAGTGTCTGTAAATAACTATTTTAAGTATTAATATGATTATCGATACTTCTAAAAAACGAGTTAATTCGTAATTAATTAAGAGTATTCTAAATGACACCTCTGTATATTGAAAATAAAAAATGAGTTCAGAAAACCTATACCAAAGAGAAGCTTTAGAGAAATACTTAGAATTATCCAGATCGATTGAGACCAGTATGATGCTTACTAATCTAGGATCAAAGCCAGTTGACAGTATACCGATGACGCCTAAGAGAATTAATGATAATGGATCAATCTTATTTTTCAGTAAAAGCACGAGTGATCACAATAAAAACATTGAAAAAGATGCAGATACTCAATTGATTTTTAGTGATGTGAAGTCTAAAGAGTTTTTGAGCGTTTATGGAGCTACTAGTATTAGTAAGGATCCAATTTTAATTGAGGAACTTTATGGAAATCTTGATAATAATTGGTTTGATGGAAAAGATGACCCAACAATCACAGTGTTGACCTTCACACCAGAGCAGGCTCAATATTGGGATACTAAAACAAATTCAATTCTAACCTTAGCAAAATTAGCCTACACTGCTATTACCGGTGATGAAACAGAAATAGGAACTAGTGGAAGTTTAAAATTATAAAACCAACGATATGAATATTTTTGAAGCCCTTAGAAAAGATCATGAAATCCAAAGAGAACTTTGTGATCAACTAGTCCATACATCTGGTGATACAGCATTGAGAAAAAACATGTTTAAAAAATTAAAACATGAACTAGCTATTCATGCAGATGCTGAGGAAAGACATTTTTATGTTCCCTTAATTGAATCTGATCTTACTCAAGAAAAAGCTAGACATAGTATTGCCGAGCATCACGAAATGGATGAGTTAGTTGAAAAACTAGAAGAAACAGACATGGATAGCAGTGCATGGCTCAAGTACATGAAAGAGTTGGCACATCAAGTAGAACATCATCTTGATGAAGAAGAACAAGAGGTTTTTCAACTTGCAGGTAAAGCACTTAACGAAAAAGAAAAAACTAGTCTAGCAAAAGATTATCAAGAATTTATGGAGCAAAACAGATAGTAATATCTGAATATCATGAAAAAAAATCCGATCAGCTGATCGGATTTTTTTTATAAATAGCTTTCAAAGCGTGAAGATGATGGTGTAATATTCATGTCTTCGTCATCATAATTTTCATGATCATCAATAGTCTTACGCTTGTAATCGCTATAGCCGTTAGGTGAAAATGTGTGATCCATAGTTTTTTTTATAAATTTAGAAGAAATGTCTATTTCAGGTTTTTAATAAATTCTTAATTGATATTGTATTAACATAAATAATAAGTTGGCTAAACAATCCATTTACAATTCAACAGCAACCTCTTCATGAATCACATTTTGCTCACCATATTTTTTAAGGTAAGCTCTGATAATTTGATTGGTATGAAAGTTTGCAGCCTTGCGATCTATGAAATCTTCACAGTCTGATAAGGAGTTGATCGTTGCATAACGATCAACATAACCATAACCTTGATATTCACCATCTTTTACGAGAATAAAACAGGATTCTTCATGGGTTCTGCCAGGCTGTTTGATGATATAATTAGGATTCTGATTATGTAAAGATTCTATCGCCTGTTGTGCGCGCAAATTGTATAAAGAAACAAGCTCTTCTTTTTTACACACTCCTTTACAGTTCTTTAATTTATAATGTGATGTACAATCCTCTTTAGTTTTAAAGCTACAATATCGAGGACACAAATTATAATCTGCACAAAGCTGTTCTAGTTGCTCCACTGCATGAGCGCGGTTATAATGTGTCACTACAGAATAATCATAGGACTTAACCAATCCTACTGCAAATTGAACAATCCCTAGCTGATTTTTATAATGCAGGATTTGATAGGCTGGTTTAGGCTTTTTTTGAACCACATTAAACCGAGGATAATGTTTTTTAATCAAGTCAGATTCTTGCAATAAAGCAACCAGCTCATTACCCGTCACGATATGATCGATATGAAAAATCTCTTGACACATCAAGTAAGACTTAGACGTTTTAGAATAGAAATGAGATAATACACGTTTACGTATATTAATAGCCTTACCTATGTAAATGATTTTATGACCTTTATCTTTAAAAATATAAACGCCAGCGGTTTCAGGTAATTCATCAAATTGTGAACGTTCCAGATGTGGCGGAAAAGTTCCTTCTTTAAATGTATCTTTAACAAATTTGTCAAACGTCACACCATCATCATCTATTGCGAGTAACTTTTTAAAAAGGATGACCGTCGCATCGGTATCACCTTCGGCGCGATGTCTATTGATTAATGGAATGTCTATCGCATCACATAATTTACCTAAACTATACGACCTCATTCCTGGTATTAACTCTCTAGATAATCTTACTGTGCATAATTTTTTACGATTAAAATCGTGATGTAGTCTTTTAAACTCGTTGCGCAATACATTGTAGTCAAAGTTGACATTATGTGCTACAAAAATGCAATCCTTGGTAAAGCTCAAGATCTCTTCGGCAACATCTGCAAATACTGGTGCACTGGCTACCATAGCATTATCAATACCGGTTAAAGTCGTAATGTAATCTGGGATTAAAACTTCTGGATCTATTAAAGAGCTGTATTTATCCAGTATGGTATCGCCGCGCATGCGTACTATGCAAATCTCGGTCATACGATTACCGCTCATACGGTTACCAGTAGTCTCTATGTCAACGACACAATATAAATTTTCAAGATGATTCAAATGATGTAGTTTGGAAATGTTCCAAAATTATGGAATAATTCCAATTAACATAGCTTAAATTGGATTTTTAACATACTTAAGATATCATCAAGCTATGACTCAAATATTAAAATCTCACTAATAAAAATTAACTACTACAGCTCAACATACTACAACCAACTTTGTTGCGAGCCCAATCAGGTCGCAGATCATACCATTTGTCAAATTCTGGTTGTTCGTCATACGGTCGCTGCAACATTCGGTAGACCTCATTTAATAAGGTATAATCACCTTTATCGGCATCATCGATGACCAGTTGTGCGATGTAATTTCTAAGTACGTATTTAGGATTTATAGCATTCATTTGTTGTTGTTTCGCTTTCGCGAAAGCGATACCATCCATACCCAACGCATCCTGTTCTAGCTGTAATCGTTGTAAATAACGCTCTAACCATTCTAGCCAGCTCCATTGATGAGGCTCGCTGATGTTCTCCAGATCATAGAAAGCCATTGATATAGTTACAAAAGCTTTATCGGCATCCATTTGTGGTTCAATCAAAGCTAGTTCTCTGAAGAACAAGGTCATGTCGGTCTCGTGTAACTGTAGATGATGTTCTAAAGTAGCGATAAGCTCTTGATCATTTTCTTGCGATGTTTGAAGACCCAATTTACTTTGCATCATCGTGAGATACTGCGACTGATAATTTGCTTTATAATCGTTTAAAATGGCTTCTAATGCAGGACCATCATTAATTAATTCATACAATGCATTTGCCAGTTGTAATAGGTTCCATAAACTATCTCTGGTTGTGCACCATAGCGGTATCTCTTGTTTTGTCGGTCTGTCGTGTTAGGTGTCCATCCATGATCATAAGGCTCTAACCAGCCATAAGGTCCATAATCTATGGTGAGACCTAGAATAGACATATTATCGGTGTTCATAACACCATGTACAAACCCGACACGTTGCCAGTGAATGATGGTATCGAGTGTGCGAGCGGTAACTTCTTTAAAGAATTGTAAGTAGGCCTCTTTACCGGTCGTGGTAATATGACTATAAAATGTTTTAATGGTATAATCTGTAAGCTGCTTCAAATACTCTGGATTACCTTGCGCTGCCGCCCATTCAAAATTTCCAAAGCGTATAAAACTAGGCGCCACACGACACACAATGGCGCCTTTTTCATGTGCAGCATTGCCATCGTACAACATATCACGCAATACCTGATTACCACTTAAAGACAATGATAAAGAACGCGTGGTCGGTATGCCCAGATGATGCATCGCCTCGCTACATAAATGCTCGCGTATGCTACTGCGCAGCACGGCAAGTCCATCGCCACTGCGAGAATATGGAGTAGGACCAGCACCTTTTAATTGTAATGCCCATCGCTGGTCATGTTGCAGCATCTCAAATAAATTGATGGCACGTCCATCACCTAACTGTCCAGCCCAATTGCCAAATTGATGTCCGGCATATGCCATCGCATAGGGTGCAACGCCATCAGGGAATTCTTGTCCAGTTACTATATTTTTAAAAGCAAGAGATTGTACTTCATCATCTGTAAAACCCAGCTCTTGTGCTAGCTCAGATACATGAATGACTTGTGCGTTTTTAAAAACTAAAGGTTGCGCTAGGGAATAAGCAGCACCTGTAACTTGTCTGGTGTAATTTTCTGTTATTGGGTCCTGTGGTAACGCGTCTGTAAAGCTGTTATTGATATGAATGTCGTGCATGATACAAAGGTAGCAGAATTGAAAGGAAACTAGATTTAATGATATGCCAAACCATATATAAAGGAATCTCAAAAATCCCCCCCATAATGGGAATGTTTTACTATTCAATTGCGATGTAATTTTCATCATTAATCAAAAACGATGAATTATGAAAAGTTTATTGATCAGTATAGCTTTCGGTTTATTTATAAATATAACGATGGCACAGTTTCCCAGTTTTAGAGCTAGTGATAAGTATTATGCTCCTGTAATTTCTAATGAGGAAGGTTCTGTAAAATTTGGTGATAGCATTGTTGCAAATAGAGTAGTGTTTTCTATTTATAAAAAAGATCTTGATGTATTCTTAAAAGAGAAAATTGACCCAAGTCTAGATTATGATGCTTTGCAAACAACAGACCTCAGTACTTTTCAAAATAAGATAGCTACAGCAAATGGTAAAACCTTAAGCACAGACCAAATAGCTTTATATAATGTGATTCAGAAAAATGTAGAAGATCTAGATGACCATATTTTAAACATCAAATCTTTAGATTATGATAACGCTACACTAGATCATTTTATCAATACGCATTTAATAGCAGAATCCTTACCAGCATCTCAAAGTAACTTTCCTCTTTTTAAATACAAGTATCATCAAACGCTAGAACAGTTAGATGCGGTCAGAAAGAAGAAGCGCGCCTTACTGGATAATCAAGAATTTATCGAGGCAGAGAGACTGACGATAATAGAGAAGAAGTTTCAAATAAGTGCTGATACTTTAAAAACACTGTTTCACGATGCCCGAGAATCAACAAATATCAAATACAATATTTTTAAAGAGAATCAGATAGATCCAGTACAACAAATATATGCTCGAGATCATGGCGAGTTGTATTTTGTTAATGAATCGGCCTTACAATTCAATACCGATGCGGCAGTGGTCAATACAGAATTTGCGGCGACATTTTTTGGACCGTTGCGAGTCAATTTTGGAACGGTTTTAAGCACTGGCTCAGATGATGAAGTACAGGCAAGTGATCCCACTAGCCCTATGGTAGAAGAGGTAAAAGTGAGCGAAGAAAGCAAACAGCGTTTAATTACTGGTGGTGGGAACACTTATCTAGGACTAGAGCTTCCATTATTATATTATAGTTCCCATCGATTTACGTTTTTTGGTTATATACGTGGTAGAATGTCTTTAGAACTTAATGATTTTTCTGATGATGTCGATACCAGTTCTGGTATATTGAGCAGCACTGGCCATATGGTACTGGCTATTAATAGTGATGATCGTGCCTTTAATTTTTATGTGCAAGCCAGTTATGGCGCATATACTGGAGCAAGCGCTTTTAGAGAACGATTAGGTGTTGAGGAAAAGGTTTTTGATTTTGGATTCATAACAGCAGGCGTGACAATTAAAGACTCTATGAGGATATCAGTAAATCTTAAACCGATCAGTTCACAAAATCAGCTAGCAGATGGAAAGTTTACTTTGGGAATTCAATTCTTACCTAACCTTTTTAAAATTTAAAAGAATTCGTATTATTGAAGAACAACTATGAAAACATTACACATGAAAATTTTAAAAGCATTGAGTCTTACCGCAGTTTTATTTATGTTTTTAACATCCTTTACAGCATCAGTGGGCGATAGCGCACATGTAGGTCTTTGGAAAGGTGAAGATAAAGGTGATATGGGATATCTAGAATTGACCAGTGATGGATATGCCACCTTTGAATTTCAAGGAGAAAAAATGGGTGGTAAATCATATTATAATGATGGAGTAGAACTCGCTATGACTTATGAAATTGACAATAAGAAAACACCAGCACATATCGATTTTATAATGATAGATAAAAGCGAAAATTCTGAATTAGGACGTCTTAAAGGAATTATAGATATGAAATCACGTGATCAATTGAATCTCGCAATAGGCTTCGGTGGTGGATCACGTCCTGCAGATTTTACGGTAGACGCATTACTTTTTACTAGGGTGAAATAAGTAATCGCTTTAAATCAATATGGTAATAAGTGACTAATTTTGTGATTAAAAAACACGCTTTTGAACTGTCCTTGCGATTCTCAACGACTCTATAAAAACTGTTGTGCTATCGCACATCATCATATCAACGATGTTAACACGGCGCAACAGTTGATGCGATCGCGTTATAGCGCTTTTGTGATGGGTGACATCGATTATCTACAACGCAGTCATCACAGCTCTAAAAGGCCTAGTAAAAAAGAGGCTCGTGAGATGAAACAATGGACTCAGTCTGTAGAATGGGTGAAATTAGAGGTGTTGCAAACCAGTCATGGGCTTGAAGATGATCTTACCGGTACGGTAGCGTTTAAAGCATTTTTTATGGAGAACGGTCGATTAGAAATTATCCACGAGCATTCTAGGTTCTGTAAAGAGAATGGACATTGGGTCTATTTAGACGCGTTGGTATAATGGGCAGATGGATTGTTGAATTCCGCTTTCGCGAAAGCGTACTGAAATAACTAAGCCTCTTTATTATTTTGCCCAGCTTTTACAATAGCCTTTAAACGTAGGGCACGCGCTTCTTTCTCTTGGCGCAATTTATTTTTCTTGCGATTCATAAGCTTGGTGTGCTTACTCTTATTTTTGGTATTTTTTTCTTTTCCAGCTTTGGCCATGAGGATATCATCAGTCGACAAAGGTAGTCGATATTGAATACTTGAAGATAGCACTTACCTTTACAAATAAAAATAACGATGACCGTAAATGATCTGGTAGGAACTTATGAAATTAGTGGTCATAATCAAGATCGAGCGCAAAGCAGCTATCGCGGTGTCCTTACCTTATCACTAGATCAACACGATAGAATTGTCGCCCTATGGCAAATAGGTGATGATCAAGTCCAACAAGGAGTAGGCTTTTATAAAGACCATATTCTGGTCATTAACTTTAATTATCAATCAGATGCTGGTGTGATATTTAAAGGTGTTGTGGTGTATAAATGTCTGACCATGGATATTCTAGACGGGTTTTGGTCAGAAGAGCTAGGTGATCCAGACTGTCTAGGTGTGGAACAAGCTTATAGAATTAAAGAAACCAGTGACTTATTGAATTAATCGTCTATCACTATCCTTTGTGGTGATTCATCTCCATTTCTGGTATTTGGTATGTAATGAAGAATATTCTTATATTTATTTCAGTTTAAAACTGAATTGAGGCTAATTTTGTATTTGATGTAACCATACATAAAACGCTTCAATAATAAATGGACTAGGTAATTACAATGAATCAATACTTTTTAATAGGCTTTTTAATTCTCTTGGCGTTTCTAATTATTAGGATCTACCTGTCTGTAGAAGCTATTAAGAAAAAGCGCGCGACCGGTCATAAAAACTATAAGGATAAAGTGTATTATAAATACTTTCTCAAGTATTTAATGCAGGACATTCCAGATTAATAAGTGCTGTAAAAATTCCCCCCCAATAAGGTATTTTAATATTCAAATCATACTCATATATTTGAATACTAACCGTTTTATTATGAAAAAGACTTGGGGGGGAATTATCATTGTCGTATTGTTAATCATTATTGTGACTGCAGGTAGATTGTATAAAAAATACGATCGCGACCAGCGATTGCAAGAAGTCAATGCAGTATCGCAAGAGCAAGCGCAACAATTGATTCAAAACCAACGCCAGGCAGAAATCGATGCCCAACTCGCAGAACAAACTCGACTAAGAGACTCTGCTTACCAGGTTGAACAAGCCGCAAGAGAACAACAAATGGCAGACCTTAAAGCCTAAGAGCACAACTAGAAGCAGAGGCTGCTGGGAATTGATTTTCACCATTAGAAACTTGATGGATTTATAGATGGTTGCCGTGGGAAACTTTAGTTTGATGGTGGCGGTTTCCCTGCACTTGCTATCATCATATTTATGCTTTTCATTTCCCATTTATTTTTAATTCTCTTATATTCACATTCCCCTAAAACACAGATTTTCCTACATCATTGGATCAGTGCGTTTTAGGGTTTTTTGTTTTAAGCGTTTCGCTTTTGCGAAAGCGATACCAACCACCAACTATGAATAAAAAGAACCTTTCAGAAAGAGATATTTGCACTAAATTCATCAATCCAGCAATTCAAAATGCAGGATGGAACATGCGCACGCAAGTAAGAGAAGAGGTTTCTTTTACGGATGGTCGAATTATCGTTCAAGGTAATTTGCATACTCGTGGTAAAAGCAAGCGAGCTGATTATATACTTTATTACAAATCAAATATTCCTATTGCAATTATTGAAGCTAAGGACAATAAGAAAGCAGTTGGTCACGGAATGCAACAAGCTTTAGAGTATTCTGAAATTCTTCAAATTCCCTTTGTTTTTACTTCAAATGGAGACTCTTTTGTTTTTCATGATAAAACAGACTCTAATGGTTCATTAGAACAAGAAATCTCTTTAGATGATTTCCCTTCTCCAGAGGTTCTATGGAATAAGTATTTAAAATATCAAAATCTAGACACTCCACAAGCGCAAGAAATAGTTGAGAAAGATTACTATGTAGATGACAGTGGTATGTCACCGCGTTATTATCAACAAAATGCAGTTAATAGAACTCTAGAAGCAGTTGCTAAAGGTCAAGATCGAATTATCTTGGTGATGGCTACAGGAACTGGTAAAACCTATACTGCTTTTAACATCATATGGCGCCTTTGGAAAACAGGTGTTAAAAAGCGTATCCTTTTTCTAGCCGATAGAAATGCGTTACTCACACAAACTAAAAATGGTGATTTCTCACCATTTGGTAATGATATCATGCACATTATCAAGAACCGAAAGATTGATAAGTCGTATCAAATCTATTTTGCATTGTATCAAGGTTTAACTTCAAATGATGAAGATAAAAATGCTTATAAAGAATTCAGTAAGGATTTCTTTGACTTAATTGTAATTGATGAATGTCACCGTGGTAGTGCATCAGAAGCATCAGCATGGAGAGATGTGCTGACCTATTTTAACTCTGCAACACATATAGGACTTACAGCTACTCCCAAAGAAACTAAAGATGTTTCTAATATGGAATACTTCGGTGAACCGGTTTATACTTACTCTTTAAAACAAGGAATCGATGATGGTTTTCTTGCTCCATATAAAGTAGTTAGAATCACAACCAGTGTTGATGAAGGCTGGAGACCGACTAAAGGTTTAATTGATAAATATGGGAACGAAATTGAAGACCGTATTTACAATCTCAAAGATTATGACAAGAAACTCGCTATAGATGAGCGAACAGAAATAGTCGCCAAAAAAATTACCGAATACCTTAAAGCAACCGATCGATATGCAAAAACCATTGTCTTTTGTGTAGATATAGATCATGCTAATAGAATGCGACAGGCATTGATTAATGAAAATGCAGATCTTGTTGCAAAAAACTGGAATTACTGTGTAAAAATCACAGGTGATGATGAGGTAGGAAAACAAGAGTTAGACAATTTTACAGATGTAGAAGAACGTTTTCCTGTAATCGCAACGACTTCAAAAATGTTGACTACTGGAATAGATACTAAAATGGTCAAGTTTATTGTTCTAGAATCTAACATACAGTCGGTAACAGAGTTTAAACAAATCATAGGTCGTGGAACGCGTATAAGAGAAGCAGAAGGCAAAGTCTTTTTTACCATCATGGATTTCAGAAAAGCGACTAATATATTTGCCAGACCAGATTTTGACGGTGATCCTGTACAAATTTATGAGCCTGGACCAGGAGAACCTGTTGTCCCTCCAGAAGATGCAGATGATACACCACAACCACAGCATCCTGGCGATGTTGAATTACCAGATGGAAGTACGACAACTGGACCTAATATAGATATCGATGATGATCCAGAAAAAGTGAAAAAATATTACATCAACGATATTCCTGTTTCTGTAGTAAATGAACGTGTTCAGTATTATGGTAAAGACGGAAAACTTATCACAGAATCTCTAAAAGATTATTCTAAGAAAAACATTGAAAAAGAATTTGCCTCACTCGATGACTTTATACAACGATGGACCGATTCTGAAAAGAAAGAGGAACTTATTAAAGAACTTGCAGAGCATGGTGTATTATTGGAAGCACTGCGAGAAGAAGTAGGGCAAGACTTAGATGATTTTGACTTAATTTGCCACATCGCATTTGATCAACCTGCATTAACCAGACAAGAACGAGCTAACAATGTGCGCAAGCGCAATTACTTTACAAAGTACAGCGAGACCGCACAAAAGGTGTTAAATAGTTTATTAGATAAATATGAAAAAGAAGGAATTGTCTCGATAGAACAAGGTTCCGTTCTCAGAGTACAACCGTTGAGTCAAATGGGATCTCCAGTAGAATTGGTTAGAGCTTTTGGTAAAAAGAAAGACTTTGACCAAGCGATAAAAGATTTAGAAAACGAAATATATAATATTGCATAATTGAATATTCTAACCAAAATGAAACAACCTGAAGGTAGGCGTCTCGAGTTTAAAGAGCTGATGCCTACTAAAGCAGAATTAGCTAAAACAATAGTGTCTTTTGCTAATGATGCAGGTGGTGAATTGCTTATTGGTATAAAAAATAATCCTAGAGAAATTTCAGGATTGCAATATGACCAATTAGATGTTATTGAAAATCAAATAAGCAACATTGTAAACGATCAATGTACACCAACTGTTTTACCGGAAATTTCTTTTGTGGAAGAAAATGGAAAACATATTATTAGAGTTTACATTCATAAAGGAAGTAAACCTCCCTATTTTATAACTTCTAAAGGAAAAGAAAAAGGAACATTTATTAGAGTAGGTTCTTCTAATAGATTGGCAAGTGCAGATATTAGTAGAGAATTAGAAAGGCAAGGGCAGCATGTTTCTTTTGATTCTGAATTATACTTTAATAAAAATCACCAAGATCTAGATATTGACAATTTTGAACAGCTTTTTAAAGCGCAAACTAACGAAACAATATCTATTCAAACCTTACATAAGTTAGAGCTTATTAAAGAGGAGCAAGGTAGAGTGTTGCCAACCAATGCGTTGTTATTATTATCTGAGGATAAAGTGCGCAATCAAATATTTCCGAATGCAAAAATAGAATGTGCGCGGTTTAAAGGAGTTACACCAGGCAATTTTATTGACCAAAAATCAATCAATTCTAGCATTGCATTGCAACCTGAAGAGGCCTATCAATTTGTTTTACGTCACATTTCTCAAGGAACAGAAGATTATCAAGGTGTTTATAGAAATGATCGATGGGAATATCCTATCATTGCGATTAGGGAAGTGATTAGAAATGCTGTAATCCATAGAGATTATTCACTTACAGGTAAAGATATTAAGATTGCCATTTTTGATGATAAGTTAGAAGTTACAAGCCCTGGTAAGCTATTACCTACGGTAGATTATAATGAAATGGACGCAGGTCAATCTGATGTGAGAAACAAAGTGTTAGCACCAGTTTTTAAACGCTTGGGTATTATTGAAAAATGGGGGGGAAACGGTTTGCAACTAATTGCAGATAATTTAAAAGAGTATCCAAATATAGCATTAGCTTGGAAAGAGCCAGGAATCGCCTTTAGAGTCTCTTTTGTTAAGAAAAATTATCAGTCACAGCAAGAGTCACAGCAAGAGTTACAGCAGGAGTTACAGCAGGAGTTGCAGCAGGAGTTGCAGCTAGAGTTGCAGCAAGAGTTACAGCAAGAGTCTTTATATAGTAAAGTTTTACAAATTATTGAAGGAAAAACATCTTCCAAAAAAGAAATTTCAATAGCATTAGAGCAAAAGTCTATATCAAGTCAATTAAATATTATTTCTAATAAATTGCTAGAAGATAATCTAATTGAAAGAACAATACCAGATAAGCCAAGTAGCTCTAAACAACAATATAAAATAACAAAAAGAGGACTTGCATTTTTGCAACTCCTCAATAAGAAATAACAATGAGCAACATAACCGCAAACATAAAAGGCATACGCGATATCATGCGTAAGGATACAGGAGTAGATGGAGACGCACAACGCATCTCGCAAATGGTCTGGATGCTTTTTATGAAGATTTTTGCCGATAAAGAAGAAGAATGGGAAATCACCATAGACGATTACCAATCGCCTATTCCAGAAAATCTAAAATGGCAAAACTGGGCGGCAGACGATGAAGGCCTTACAGGTGATTCCCTTATGGAGTTTATAGAAAACGAGCTGTTTCCTACTTTAAAAGACTTAGACATTACCATAAGCCCACAAGCAAAAATTATACGTGCCGTTTTTGATGATACGTATAATTTTATGAAAAACGGAACGCTCTTCCGTCAGGTAATAAATGTTATCAATGAGATTGATTTTAATAGCACAACAGAGCGTCATCTATTTAATGATATTTATGAGACCATATTAAAAGACCTACAATCTGCTGGTTCTTCTGGTGAGTATTACACACCTAGAGCCGTGACGCAGTTTATGGTAGATATGATAGACCCAAAGTTAGGAGAAAGCGTTTTAGATCCAGCTTGTGGTACTGGAGGCTTCTTAACCTGTACTATTGATGCCGTACGTAACCAAGTAAAAACACCAAAGGATAGAGACGTATTACAGCAATCCATACGTGGTATAGAAAAGAAACCACTACCGCATTTGCTATGTACTACCAATTTAATGCTACACGGTTTTGACTTGCCAGTTGTGCGCAGAGATAACCTACTTAGTAAACCCTATGCAGATTGGGGTGCAAAAGACAAGCTCGATATCATACTTTCTAATCCGCCTTTTGGTGGAGTAGAAGAAGATGGTACAGAAACCAACTTCCCAAAAAAGTTTAGAACTAAAGAAACGGCAGATTTATTTCTTGCCCTTATCATCAAGCTCTTAAAAGATAAAGGACGTTGTGCCATTGTATTACCAGATGGTACCTTGTTTGGTGAAGGGATGAAAACACGCCTTAAAGAAGAGCTACTCGATAAATGTAACCTACACACCATTGTGCGTTTACCAAATGGTGTTTTTAACCCATACACAGGTATTAAAACCAACTTGTTATTTTTTGAAAAAGGCACGCCTACTAAAGAAGTATGGTATTATGAACACCAATACCCAAAAGGTGCCAAAAGCTACAATAAAACCAAACCTATAAATATCAAAGAGTTTGATGTTGAAAAAAAATGGTGGAACAAACGTGTAGAAAATGAATATGCTTGGAAAGTTTCTATAGAAGAGATTAAGAAGCGCGGTTATAATCTTGATATCAAAAACCCACATCAAGAAGCAGATAATCTAGAAAGTCCAGAAGTGATTTTAGAAAAGTATCGAGCTACAGAAACTAAGATCTCATCCATACAAGATAAAATTATAGACGTACTAACAGAAGCTTTGAAATAGATTCGTTGTAAGTACGCTTTCGCGAAGCAAAAAGAACAAACATCTCGAGCTGTCACACTGAGTTTGTCGAAGTGCAATTGAAATCGAGAACCATGTCACACTGAGCCTGTCGAAGTGTAGTTAAAGTCAAGAACGATTTACTATCGAGAACAATTTATAAACCAAAAACCTTTTAGGAAATCCATTAATGCAACTACTACAACATTTTAAAGAATTAACCCTACGTCCTAAAAACGCGCAAGAATTAAAAGGCTTGATAATTCGCCTCGCATTAAGAGGTAACTTAACTGAAAAATGGAGAAAAGAAAATTTAAATATTCGACACGCTTCTGAATTATTAGAGGATATTCAAGATGAAAAAGCTCAATTAATTGAAAAAAGAAAATTACGTGTAAAAAAAGTTAGTGAAATTAAGGTCATTCAAGATATGAAGTATGCTATTCCCGAAAGTTGGGCTTGGTATAATTTCTCTGAGGTAGCTTTTTTTCAAGAAGGTCCAGGTATACGTAAATGGCAATATAGAGAAACAGGAGTTAAATTATTGAATGTTAGAAATATTGTAGGAGATAATTTAGTTTTAGAGAACACTACTTTGCACGTTGAAAGAGAGGAGTTTGAACAAAAGTATGAGCATTTTAAAGTTGAAGAAGGAGACCTCTTGTTTGCTAGTTCAGGAGGAAGCTGGGGGAAAAAGTGCTTGGTTCATAGATCCTGGTTATGATGTGATGCTTAACACGAGTATGGTGAGAATGTGTTTCTATGGTCACGATTGGTATCCACAATATTTGAAAACTTTTATTTCATCTGGTTTTTTTGTTGACCAAATGTCTGAACAATTAGTAGGAATACAACCTAATTTTGGTTCAACACATTTAAGTCGAATTTATATTCCCATTCCACCACTAGAAGAACAAAAAGAAATCGTTAAGGTCGTAGAAACCCTTTTTAAAGAAGTAGAGCAATTAGAGCAATTAACGGTAGCACGTATTGGGTTAAAAGAAGATTACGTAACATCTGCATTACAGCAACTCACCGCCAATAGCACAAACCAAGAGTGGACTAACCTACAAGACCATTTTAAAAGCTTCTTTAATGAAACCACAAACATTAAAAAGCTACGAGAAACAATTTTACAATTAGCCGTACAAGGAAAACTCACAGCAGACTGGCGCTCCAGTCATCCTAATACAGAAGATGCCAGCCAACTCTTAAAACGCATCCAAGAAGAGAAAGCACAGCTCATTGCAGACAAAAAAATAAAAAAAGAAAAAGCCTTACCACCAATTACGGAAGATGAAATTCCTTATGAATTGCCTGATGGTTGGGTTTGGTGTAGACTTCAAGAAATTATTAAAATTTCGTCAGGAAAAGGTTTGACATCTGCGAATATGGATAAAACCGGAAATATTCCTGTTTACGGAGGAAATGGAATAACAGGTTATCATAATTTAGGTAATGTTGAAAAACCCACAATTGTTATAGGAAGAGTTGGTTATTATTGTGGAAGTATTCATTTAACAGAAGCAAATGCTTGGGTTACTGATAATGCTTTTGTTACTAAATATTCAGAAGAAAATATTTATAGAGATTTTCTTTTATGGTTGCTTCGAGGAACTAACTTGAAAGAAGATGAAAATGCAACAGCTCAACCAGTAATTTCTGGAAGAAAGGTATATCCTATTATTATAGCACTACCTCCGTATGAAGAACAAATAGCCATTGTAGAAAAAGTCAACTCTTTAATGGGTTTATGTGATGCGCTAGAGCAAGAAGTACAACAAAGCCAGCAACATAGCGAGATGATGATGCAAAGTGTATTGAAGGAGGTTTTTGAGGGAGGAAAAGAGGTTGTGGTATGAGGCAAGAGAAAGATGGCTTATCAACTCTAGAGATTATTTTAATAATTCTAATTATTGTAATCATCATACTTACATATGTAATCACGATTGGTTATGTAGATATTTTAAAAAAGTTAGAACAAAAAGAAGAATTAGCAATAGAAAATGGCGCTAATGAAATATTTGATAGAATTGAAATACAAGGTGACACAGTAGTAAAAGATGAAGAAAAGCTTTCAAAACTTCATTATAGACACTCAAGAGTTAAAGGAATTATTAGTAAAAGTGAATTGATTAATGGCAAACTAAACAGAAGATTCAAACTGATTTATGGTGGTGTGAAAGTGATAATGATTTCCTTATTCATTGGGTTTGTCAGCATCCTCTATTTTGGTTTTGATATTAAAGAGCTTGGAGAAATACTTACATGGATTGGAGCGTTTGCGATGATAACTGTAGTTGCATCTTTTTTAGCTTTTGGCAGTCTCAATGGAGCATCTGACTTTATAAATAATATTAAACAAGCTTTAGAAAAAAGAATACGTTCTAAATGCTCTATCATAGAACTAAAATTGATGAGTTATAAAAAGGAGGAAGTTATGCTATCGCAGGCAATTGAAATTGAGGTAAAACGGATATCTGATTCAAATGGTTTAAGAAAAGTTTTGATTTCTGGAAAACAAAATAATAATTAGTAGTATGGCAAAAAGAAAACAAAATATTAAAGTAATGGTTGCTTCAACCGTTTATGGTTTTGAAAATGAGTTGTCAGCCATAGTTGGTCAGTTATCTACTTTAGGTTTCGATGTTATTAATTCACATCATGGAACTGTAAAGGTTAATCCAAATCTTTCTAACTTAGATAATTGTTTAAACGCTGTAGAAGAATGTGATTTTTTTGTAGGTATTATTAGACCGTATTATGGTACAGGAAACATTGATGATAAAAACATAACCTTTGAAGAAATAAAAGCAGCTATTAAGTTAAATAAACCATATTGGTTTTTAGTGCATAGAGACGTAGTTTTTGGAAGATTATTACTTGGTAAGATAGAATGTGAAGATGGAAAAGGATATACGATTAAGAAAAATAGATTTTTTGATGAACGTTCTATTAATATTTATAATCATGTAGTTAAAGATGAAGAACCAATTGCACTAAGGAACGGTAATTGGGCGCAAGAATTTTATAGACTAGATGAGGCTATGACATATATACAAGCTCAGTTTGGAGATAAAGAATTTATTGAAAGTTTAATTAAAGATAGTAATGATGAATAATAGTTTTATTATAAAAAATTTACTAGATAAAGATGAAGATACGAGACTAGAATTCAAAGCTAATGTATCACAAGCTTCTATAGGTAAAATTGTGACTAGTCTTATTAATACAGAAGGTGGCGATGTTGTAATAGGTATAGATGATGAAAAGAATTTAATAGGTGTTGAAAACGCACAAAGAAAGTTAGCCAAATTACAAAAAACCTTGTTAGAAGGAATAAAGCCAGAAGCGCCAATATCTTTTCAAGTAATTAATTTTAAAGGTAAAGATGTTATTCTTATAAGTACATGGGAAGGTTCTAAAAAACCTTATCAATTTAAGAATATTATTTATGTAAGAGATTATTCTGTAACTAAAATTTCTAATTCAAGTATTATTCAAAGTTTAATTGAAGAACGCAAAAATGCTGATTTTCATTGGGAGCGAAGAACTGTTCTCGCAGCAGATTTTGAAGATCTATCTCAGAGAGAGATAGAAAAGACCATAAATTTATATAAGGAAAGAGATTCAAGAGTAAGACTTGAGGATAACGAAGACTTTTTAATACAAACTGGACTTATAAAAAACAGCAATTTAACAAACGCATGTGTTTTATTATTTGCAAACACACCAGTACGTTTTATTCCACAATCTCCTATTAGAATTACAGTTTTTCCTGGAAAAGAAACCGGAGATACTTTTATAGGAGATCGATTATTAAATGGAAACCTTTTTGAAAATATTGTAGATGCTTTAGAGTACCTTGATATAGTTTTTGGTAAAACAATTGAAGTTGTAAATAATTTAAGAACAGAGAAACAAAATTATCCTTTATTAGCTATTAGAGAGGCTCTTATGAATGCTGTAGTTCACAGGGACTATAATTCTGTTAATAGCTTTCTTCAAATCAGTATTTTTTCTGATAGAACAGAAATTTCTAATTATGGAACCTTACCAGAAGGTATCACAATAAAAGATTTAAAAAAAGAGCACAATTCTATTTTGAGAAATCCAGATATAGCCCAAACATGTTTTACAAGAAGGTATATTGAAATGTTAGGAAGTGGGACGTTAAGAATGATTAATGATTGTAAAATAAATGGTTTTAAACAACCAAAATGGGAAGAGAAAGATAAAACGTTTAAAGTTGTTTTTGAAGGAGTAAAACATAAAAACTCAAATGAAGGAGTAAATGAAGGAGTAAATAAAGGAGTAAAATATATAGTTTTTAAAGGAGTAAATGAAGGAGTAAATAAAGGGATTAATGAAGTGCTAACTATAATAAGAAATAACCCAAAACTTAATACAACAGAAATATCAAATTTAATAGGTAAAGGAATTTCTACGACCGAAAGATATCTTAAAGTATTAAAAGAAGAAAATTTAATAGTTTTCCTAGGTTCACCAAAAACAGGAGGATATGTATTACAAGCTCAATTAAATAAGTAGAGTTCCTAAATATGTGTTTAAAAGCAACAAAACTTCAATAAATGCGACCACAAACCATACAATTATTTCTTCCAGACGGTTTACCTACCAGTATCAGAGAAGCAGAGTTGACTAATAGATTAGTAAAAGCTATTTGTTTCCTAGAAATAAGATGCAAGAAATATAAAGTTGTGGATTTTAGTCAATACACGTTTTTCAATTAAATGCAATAGTTAAATCAGGTAACTCAATCACCTCGACATTTTAAGATTTTGAAGTGTCTGATTCTAACTTTTCAAGGTTAATATTGTATTTTAAAATTGAACTGCGAGGCGTCTATGAGCGAACTGGAAATCCCCATAACTGAGATTGAGAATTTTATTTACTGTCTAGAGGTCGTTCCGGATACAGATTCTACTGAAACGTCTGAGGTGCTTACCATACTAGAAGATATGGCACTGCAACAACAAATCACTAGTATCTATAAAGCTTGTGATACCATTGAAGACCTAGAAGATAGTATCAATCATTTACTGTATGATGATCATCATTTTAAAGATTATGAAATGATTTATCTGGTCTTGCCTGGTGAGGCTAACAATATATTAATCAACGGTTATTACTACAGCATCGAGGAAATTGCAGAGCTTTTTGAAGGTAAAATAGATGGTAAAGTCATACATTTTGCAAATAAAAAACTACTAGACCTTACCGATGAGGAATCACAGTATTTTCTTGATGTCACTGGCGCCAGAGCCATTTCTGGTTATGGAGTTTCATCGGCTCACATGACCAGTGCGTTTACGCTAGATCGTTTGTTTTTCAGTTTGTTCTATGAGAACGATGATTTAAAAGAGGTTGTGGAGCGTTTGTTTTACAAGCAGTATAAACTTTGTCAGTTGCTAGACTTTAGGTTGTATTATTAGTTTGTTGTGGAGACGCTTTCGCGAAAGCGTATCAATTCATCTAATTCAAAAACAACGTATAATTGATATCCACAATGTCAATAAATTCCATGGATTGAGGCGTGTCTAAATGAAGTAAAGAGCGCAGCAATTGCAGCTCGTGTTTATTAAAAATCATCACGAGATTATCTTGAGCAGATGGAACTGGTATTTTTCTTTCCTTAACGATACGTTCATATCTCAATTCCCAGTATTCCGTTTCTAACTGGTCGATATATTTCTTAAACCTGTTTAAATGTTGAGTACTGAAATCCAATTGTAGGTTATTAAAAATCAATCGATAAACCTTACAATCTGTGGAATAGGAGAGTTGACCATATTTATTTTTGGCAATGGTTTTTACGTTATGGCACATTGTTTAAATATTTAGTAACAGTCGATATGGATTTGTCCTCGGGATTCATAATAGGTGAGTGCTGTGTGATTTTCTTGAATTGAAATTTTTTCTAGAAGGTCAATGACGTCGTCTTTCATAGCCATAGAACCACAAATCATGATGTGACAGCCATTATGTAAACGGGCTGCGATTAGTTTGCGTTGATCCCAGATCTCGTGTTGTACATATTTTTGTTGTGGTGCACGCGAGTAGGTGAGATGCACGCTAGATGATTGAGCACCTACTGTTATTGGAAGGTATGGTTGATATAGCTCAACACTTTCTTTAAACCGTCCACCCCCCCAGAAAAACTGGAATTGCTGACCGTTGTCTATCAAATTAGGAATCATTCCTAGAAAAGGAGCTATACCAGTTCCATTAGAGATAAAAATTATAGACTCTGGATTTAAGGGTAAATGAAAATGGGCATTTTCTTCTATATAGGCATGTACGGTATCGCCTAATTGCAGATCACTCAAGTATGAAGAACAAATACCGTGGTCATGTTTTTTGATACTGAGTACTATATCATCTTCTATTCTTGCGATAGAATACGCTCTGGGCTTATCGGTTTTGGGAGCTTTTATATGTATTATATCTCCTGATTGACAAGTTTGATTATGATCATGTCTTAATTTTAATAGAAAGGTTTGATCTAGATTGAGAGCGGTACGTTCTATCACTTTAAATTCTGCAAATGTGATGTCTTTCTTTTTAGACTGATAAGATTTATGATGAGCTCCTATAGCGGCATACCATTTTTCTAGCCAGGCATTAAGCTGCTTTTCTGATTGCTCATTTATCTTTTCTAAAGGAATAAGAGGTGCAAAACTATGATGGTCTTGCAGGCTGGTGTCTACCTTTATGGCAAATCTGCAATAATGTTTATAATCCATTGAACCAAAACCTAAAACAGCAAATTGAATAGGATGAGGTTGATGTATGGTAGATAATAGAGATAAAAAGTGTCTAGCATTAGTAGGTGCGTCACCATCACCATAAGTAGCCGTTAATACTAGTAAATGGGTTGCTTTTTTATAGCTGGTATATTTATTCAAACTGCTTACAAAGACGCTTTTACCTTGCTGTATTAACTCTTGTGTGATGTGGCGCGCAAAAGCATAGGTTTGACCGCTTTCTGAACCTACTAGAATGATAATCTCACTCTCATCTTTATCGCTTACTGTGGTAATTTTATCAGATAAACGGCGTCGTTTTATAAACAGCATTAATCCAGAAAATATAAAGAACAAAATACTGGCACTGGCAACCAGTAAAATTAATGACCATAGTATGCTGCCTGTTCCCGTATGTAGGTTAAAGCTCCATCGAGAAAGTAACAAACTAAATGGTTGTTCTATGTCACTAATAATCTCGCCGCTATACTGATGGACTAATAAATCGCGTGTTTTTAAATTAAATTCATAATAATCCAGCTCATCTTCAGAAAAGGGAAAGGTAATTTGCCTGACCTCATTTAATTTCAATTCTTTGAAGAAGGCAATCTTGCTCAATCCTTGATAATGTACAGGCAGGACTGGTTCTTTACTCCAGTCCAGTTCTGCTTGATGAACTGGTATCAAATCAAATTTTTCTAATGATAGGTAAACACCTGTACAGGCAATAATGATTAGAGGAATCAAAAGCCATCGACCTAAAATAACATGATAACGCTGGTTGAAGTCTCGTTCTTTAACCTTGCTGTATAGTTTTAATAAACCGCCCTGACGCTGTATTAATACTAATAAACCTGTTACGGCTATAAAACATAGTAATAACGAGATGATACCAACAAAAATGCGACCTAGGCTTTTTAAAAATAGAGAACGATGCAAATTTGTGGTCCATATAAATAATGGATGTCGTTCTTTTACCTTACCTAATCGCCGGCCATTAGTAGGGTTCACATAGATTTCCTCACTTATACCATCTTCCGTAATG
The DNA here is from genome assembly GCF_000755285.1 of Nonlabens ulvanivorans. GTDB lineage: Bacteria > Bacteroidota > Bacteroidia > Flavobacteriales > Flavobacteriaceae > Nonlabens > Nonlabens ulvanivorans_A. The sequence continues at coordinate 329,760 of NZ_BBMK01000002.1, forward strand.
ACTGATGTTATTACTTCATCATTAGAAGTAACTTGTAATGAGAGTACTTCATCATATTCTTTTTGTAGTGCTATAATAGCCGTTGCAGTAGATACATTTTCTAAATCGACAACTTTATACGATTGAGATTGATCTGCAATGGGCTCGCAAGCTAGTATGACACCAGTAACTGATGCGATAATTAAAAACAAAGCAGACGTACCTGCAAGAAGCAAGTGACTATATCTCCAAAAAGAATTGGTCATAGGAACTCTAATTTACTGAGGCAATAATCTAACGTAGCGTATGAAACCGCTTCCTTCTTTTTTACCTTTAAGATTCTCGCTGGTTAACTCAAATTGTAGATCTTTTACATAGTATTCTTGATCTTCTACCGCGGTTTCAAACCTGATAAAATAGCCTTGATCAATTTTATCTTTAGGAATTTGAATAAGATTTATGACACGCTCGCCACCGCTTATTGTGGCACCAGAAATAGCGTCTATGTCTGGACGTCGCTTACCATAGAACTTCCACCATTGTGCAATCTCGCTATACCATTCACTGTCCTTACCTTGTACATATAGAGTCTCTACATATTCTTCTTCAGGATTTAATAAGGAAATGACGATATAAGCACCTTCTCCAGTATAATTTTTGAGCTGGATCATACACTTATAACTTGCTTTTTCTATGGGATTGATAAAACTAAAAAGCAAAAATGAGCCTAATATAAAGACTGGTAATATTTGAAAAATACGTTTCATTATTTCAGATAGTTTAAAGCGGTGTTGTTTAATAATTCGTTCTCTTTGCTAGATCATAAGCAGATTCTTCAAAATCTGTTTTTATATGAATATCAGCGCCTTTTGAAATCAAGTATTTAATGATGGATTCATTTTTTGCGGTCATCGCTGCGAGGTGCAAAGCAGTCAATCCATCGTCATTTTTTAAGTTAAGATCTATGTCAAATTCCTCTAGTTGCTTTAATAGATTTAAGCTGCCTTGAGCTACTGCGATATGATATAAGGTATGACCATCTTCTTGAATTGTACTCATAGAGACACCTAGATGAGTCAATAATTCAAGTTTTGCATTAAAATAATCTGTATTTCTATCGCTGTAGGACTTCAATAAATAATAAGCAAGACTATTTCCCTTATGATCTGTAGGACTTAAATCAGCATGTTCATCAATTAAAAATTGAACAGCAGATGGCTCATTTCTATAAACAGCCATCATTAAAGCTGTTTTCCCATCTTTATTTTTAAGATTTACTTGATTGACATGTTTATAAAGATATTTTACAACCTCTAAATTATTATAGCTCGCTGCATTCATAAAAGGCGTGTTGCCATCAATGTCAGCTAGATTTACATCAACATAACGTTCTATAAAATAATCGATGATATCTATATCTTTAGAATTAGTGGCAATAGCATGTAAGGGATTACGGCCTTGATCACCTATAATATTCACAGGAATCTCGTGTGATTCTAAAAAGGTATACAGTTCTAAAGTATTTTGATGTCCTCTTGCACCACGACTAGCCATAAGCATAGCATTTCCTCCATTTTTATTGATCGCTTTATGGTTGACACCTTTTTGTATCAGTAATTTTAAGAAAGGGATATTTCCTTTTTTAACGGCATAATGAAAGATGTTATTTCCGTCTTCATCGACACTATGTAAGTCAAGTCCTAGATTTAAAAAATCATTAAGTTCCTTTTCATTTTGTAAGCTCGCGGCAACTAATAATAACAAACTAGCGCCATGTTCACTTTGCTCTTTTTTAAGATTTACTCCATGTTTACTGAATAGCTTATAAAGTTCTATATCCTTAACTCCAGTATTTGCGGCAAAAGCTAAAGGTGTGTAACCATGACTATCTTTTTTAGAAACTGAAGAGCCTTTCACTAATAATTCTTGAACCATAGCAACATTGTTTGCATATGATGCCCAGTGTAGATAATTGCGACCATCGTGTGTTTTTTTATTAGGTGAATTCCCTTCCATATTCAGCAGGTATTCAATGATGTCATTTTGTGCACCTCTGATTATAGCATACACAGTAGCGTCAAAAGCATTCTTGTTCAACGCAACAGGACTGTTACCTTCTTTAATCAATTGCTTTACCTCTTCAAGACTTGGGTTGGTATTCCAGAAGTCGGTAGAGTGAAATATATTCTCTTGTGCGATAGATGACATTCCTATTAAAAATAGGAGTGTAGTGATCCATATATTTTTCATGGGATTATTTTTTTACAAAGGATTCAATGATTGTATCGATTTGGTCTGCCTGGTCCACATTCTCATCAAATAAGAACTTATATAAAGTCTTATTATCTACTTTGTTTTCTAATGTTAAGTCACGGTCACGATTATAAACTTGATTCCATTTTGCGCGCACTAATTCCCATTTATCACTATGTTCTTTCCACCAGTTAGCTGCGGCAGCACAACGACTGTCATCTACCTTTACATAAGTATTGTATCCTTTTTCTTTGGCAAGAAGAACATCTTCTTTTCCTTCTTCTTTAATAACCTTGCTATTGTCTTGCTCATGCAACCATCCATAATTTGTAATTTCATGACGATTACCTCTCAACAGCATGTTATAGTCACTACGTGTTGTATATTCTCTGCGGGCTAGTGGAGCAGGCGTTGTGTTTTCCCAATAGCTTTTTCCATCTACATGAACCCAGGTTGCACTACCTTCATACCGTGGACTATCATCAACCTGATACACTTTTTGAGTCCATTGACCTTGAACTTCGTCTTCTGATTTTTCTTCATAGTTCCACTTATTGTCAAAGTCATAGGTATATAATTCTTGATTTTGATATAACCAGTCCTGTCTCCAGTGCTTAATAATCATAGGTTTTGATGGATTACCGACCTGTAATAAATGCTGAATTTGAATTTTATCCTCATCATCAGTTACTAATTGCGCCCATTCTAGCGCTTTATCCACTTTAGTAGCAGACGGTTTATAAAGTGAATCACTAGAATAATTAAATGTTTCGGTAAAATTAAAAGTTACTTCATAGCAGCCACACATGCTTTTAATGGCGTCTATATCCTGTTGCTTTTTGTCTTGTGCGGTGGCCATTATGACCATAAATAGAGCTAGTAAAGAGACAAAAGTTGTTCTCATCGTGGTTTTGTTTTAATAGTTAAAAATTCTGCGGCAAAATTAATTGTTTTTATTGAATCTAAATAAGAATAATATATATATTTGCGCTTTATTAAGAACCATTCTAAGTAGTGATATGTATAAGTTCCTGATTTCCTATTGTTTATGTGTTTTAGCTTTCGCGAAAGCGGACTCACAACAAAAAATAGTGGATACTACTAAGACAGAAAAACTAGAAGAAATTGTGCTAACTGCCACGCGCACAGAACGTCAATTATCTTCATTACCATTACCGGTCACATTGATCTCTAAAAAGAAAATAACGCAATCTGGTACAGTACGTCTTAATGAGATTCTTAATGAGCAAACTGGTATTATTACCGTGGCAGACGAAAGCGGCTTTGAAGGTGTTCAAATTCAAGGTATTTCATCAGATTATATCTTAATTTTAATTGATGGAGTGCCCTTAGTAGGTCGTAGTGCAGGAAATTTTGATTTGAGTAGACTTACTGTAGGTAATATCAAACAAATTGAAGTCGTAAAAGGACCATCCAGTAGTCTATATGGTAGTGAAGCGCTAGGTGGTGTTATCAATATTATTACTGAAAAGCCTAGAAGTCATCAACTTAAAGGTGATGTTTCTTATAGAATAGGAAGTTTTGCCCAGCAAGATATCAATCTTAATATCAATAAGAAATTTAATAAATGGCGTGTCGGGTTGTTTGCAAATCGTTTCTCGAGTAACGGTTATGATTTAACACCAGACACAGATGGTCAGACTGTAAATCCCTTTACAAATTATACACTCAGTTCTCGTGTATTTTATGACTTCAGCGATCGTCTGTCGCTTTTCACATCTGCTAGATATTATGATCAATCTCAAGACGCTGACTTTTCATTAGATCATGTGTTATATGAAGGAGATAGTAAAGAAAAAGAGTGGAATGCACATGCTAGACTGGATCATCAATGGAATGAACGTCTTTCTGCGTCTTATGAGTTTTACTACACAAACTATAAAGCAAATGAATTACTTCAAAGCATTATAGATGATGAAATACTTAGTAATAGTGATTTTGACCAGACCTTATTGCGTCCAGAAATAAGAACTAATTATAAGCTTTCTACAAATAGTACACTTACCGCTGGTATGGGCTATCAAGTTGAAGCATTAGATAGAACATTTTTTGATCAACTAGTTCAATTTGATTCTCAATATATCTATGCGCAATATGATGTCAATCTCAATGATAAGTGGAATGTAATAGCTGGTGCACGATATGACAATCATTCTGAATATAGTGACCAGTTCAGTCCTAAACTTGCTGCTCTATATCAACTAAATGACTTTATAGCTTTAAAGGGATCTGTAGGGTATGGTTTTAAAGCGCCAGATTTTAGACAATTATATTTTGATTTTACAAACTCATCTGTAGGGTATACCGTATTAGGATACAATGTCGCAGTTGATAAATTGAATGAATTACAAGAACAAGATCAAATTTTAGATGTTGTAGTACCACTTAGTGAATTGAATGATCCTCTCGAGGCAGAAAGTAGTATAGGGTATAACCTAGGGGGGGCAACTTACAAGAAAGGTAAATGGAATGCAGAGTTAAACCTATTCCGTAATGATTTTAAAAATTTAATTGATACTAGAATTATAGCTCGTAAAACTAATGGTCAAAATGTGTTTAGTTATGTCAATTATGACGAAATCTACACCACAGGATTTGAACTAAATACAGGCTATAAATGGAATAAAAACATTCGATTAAGTGCCGGATATCAGCTGCTTTATGCATTTGATAAAGCAAAAGAAAAAGCTGTTAAAGATGGTCGTGTATTTATACGTGATGCACAAACTAATCAGTCCGTAGCGATTGAGAGATCTGAATATTTTGGATTGGTGAATCGCTCACGTCATAATGCTAATTTTAAAATCTTTTATGATTTAAAAAAGTATCGATCAAATATCAATCTAAGACTGTTATATAGAAGTAAGTATGGTCAATTTGATACTAACGGAAATGGAATTATCGATAGCTATGATAGCAGTTTTATTGATGGATACCTTACTGCAAATGTAGCTGCTACAAAAACTTTTTATAACAAGTTTGATTTACAAATAGGTGCAAATAACCTTTTGAACTATACAGATAACAACATTCCTACATTACCAGGGATTCAAGGTTACCTTAAAATTAATTATCAATTCTAACAATAATCAATAACCATAATTACACCCAAAATGAAAAAAATGAAAACATTACAAACACTAGCCATTGCTTTACTATTTATAGGCTTTACCTCTTGTGATAACGATGACGATATGAACTCTACCGCTGCTTTAGAAATTGATACTATATCTAATTTATATGCACCACAAACTGGTGGGCAAGGTCAGCCTATAGGTGGAGAATTTACAAAATTTGACTTTAGCACAGGTCTAGAAACTACTAGTGATACAGATTGGGATATTGCTTTTAGAGGTACAACTATTGCCATTAATGGTGGTACAGAAACAGGAACTGCAGATGAACCTGCTCGAACTGGTGATGCAGCAGCTACCATTGCTACAGGAACTTTTAATAGTATACAATCGGTAGATGGATTTACTTTTAATCAAGATAGCTCTACGTCATTTGCCATTCCAACTGGTAGTGATAACGGCTGGTATAATTATAATTTCATGACTAATATAGTATCGCCTATTCCAGGACAGGTTATAGTAATAAGAACTAGAGACGGTAGATATGCTAAAATTGAAGTCCTTAGTTATTATGAAAATCAAGATACCACTGCAGAAGGTCGTTACTACACCTTTAACTATGTCTATAATCCTAATCAAGGAGAGACTAGTTTTTAAGTGACATCAACTCATCTACCTAATAGATAAAAGACTTTTAATATATACTTAATAGTCTTTTATCTATTCTTACAAATAAAAATATTAAACCTCAATAGAATAGGATTGAGGTCATAATAAATACTGCAATTATGGCTTGTATAAGTAGTTTTAAGATCATTAAAGAACGATTTACAGTTTATCTAGAAGAAAATGGACATCGCAAGACGCCAGAACGTTATGCAATTCTAGAAGAAATATATAATGCCACAGAGCATCTGGATGTCGACATGCTTTTTTAAGAATGAAAAATAAAAATTATAGAGTCAGTAGGGCGACATTATATAATACTCTAGACATTTTGTTAGAATCTAAACTGGTTCGTAAACATCAATTTGATAACAATACAGCTTTCTATGAAAAATCTTTCTTTGATGGTAAACACGACCATATTATAATGACGGACACAGGAGAAGTTCTAGAATTCTCTGATCCTATGGTGCATGAGATTAAGAAAACTATAGAAGAGGTTTTTAATGTTTCTATTGAAGAACATTCCTTGTATTTTTATGCCACAAAAAATGCAGATAAAGAAAAGGAATAGGTTATTTTAATAGCCTAGAAAAGATCGTTTTTGATCGTTTACTTCCCAATACAAAACTGACTAAAAATATTACCCAATAACTCATCATTAGTAATCTCACCAGTGATGATTCCTAGAGACTCTGCCGTGGCACGTATATCGATGGCTAAAAACTCACTAGAGATGTCATTTTCTATTCCTTCTTGAACTTCTAGTAAAGAGCTATAGGCTTGCTGTAAGGCATCATAATGTCTAGCATTGCTCACAATAGTATCATCTTGTGATAGGGCACCACTTTTAAAACTACCTACGAGCGCTGTTTTTAATTCGTCCACACCAGCACGAGACTTGGCACTTAATGAAATTAGAATCGTATCGGGTGACTTTGAGTTAATTTGTTTAGTAATCTCAGCATGTTCTAGACCAGTGATTTGATCTATTTTATTGATAATTACAACCAGTGGTTTATCTGGGAATTTCTCTCTTAAAATCTGTATGCGCATTAAGCAATGCATGATTCTAGGTGCCGTATTAAGCTGTGTGGCATCAAGTAGATATAACACTAGTTTAGACTGTTCCGCTTTGGCATAAGAACGTTGAATTCCCATACCTTCAATGGTATCTGTCGTTTCTCTTAATCCTGCAGTATCTATTAATCTAAATCGCACGCCATCGATATTGATTTCATCTTCTATAGAGTCACGAGTGGTACCAGCAATGTCACTTACGATAGCCTTTTCTTCATTAAGTAATGCATTAAGTAGAGTAGACTTGCCTACATTAGGCTCGCCTACTATCGCAACAGTAATACCTGTTTTAAGAACATTACCTAATGCAAACGAGTCGATTAACTTACGTAAGGTTTGCTGACTTTCTGATAGCAATCTTTTCAAGTCTTCACGATCTGCAAAGGCGACATCTTCTTCACTAAAGTCTAATTCTAGTTCTATCAAACTGGCAAAGTTGAGCAGTTGACCTCGCAAATCTTTAAGCTCGTTAGAGAAACCACCACGCATTTGTTGTAACGCAATTTGATGTGCCGTCTCACTTTCACTAGAGATTAGATCTGCAACAGCTTCTGCCTGATTGAGGTCCATTTTTGCATTTAAAAACGCTTGTAAAGTGAACTCACCAGCGTTTGCCATGCGGGCACCGTTTTTAAGGCATACCGCAATAATTTCTTGTTGTATATATATAGATCCATGGCACGATATTTCAACAACGTGCTCACCTGTGTAGGATCGTGGTGCGTTAAATTTAGTAAGCAGCACTTCATCTACCATGCGATTACCTTCATAGATATGACCTAAAGTAACTGTGTTTGCTCCTAGATTATGATATAGCTCTGACGTTGATTTGGAGTCCGCTTTCGCGAAAGCGGGAACAAAAATCTTACTTGCTATCTCATGAGATTCAGAACCTGATAATCTTACAACAGCAATAGCTCCAGAACCTGCTGGAGTTGCCAGCGCTACAATGGTATCGTTTTTATACATAATACAAAGGTAAAGAGAAGCCAGCAGTTCTATCTTAATCCTATGACAATTCTTAAATTAAGATATTGCTGCAATCGTTAATAGAATCTATTAACCGGTAATATTATAACCGCCATCTACATGTCTTATTTCACCTGTAATGCGACTTTCTGGTCTAAAAAGGTGCGCAATTTCGTAAGCTAGATCGATAGGTAAAGCATTCCCAAGTGGACTCATTTTATGAGACGTGGCGACGTCTTCTTCTTTTAGTGTTGCATTTCCTGCTTTACTTCCCATGTATGGTGAGAACCTTATGGCATTTACACGTATACCATGCTTGCGTCCTAGCTCATCTGCTAGTTCTACGGTGATACGTTCTAAAGCGGCTTTGGCAATACTAATGTTTCTATAAGGATGGAAAGTCACTTTTGCAGCAGCGATATAGCTTAGAGAACAAATAGAAGCACCAGATTGTAGCACACCATGTTTTAAAAGATAGTGTGTTACTCTTATTAAGGAATAAGCACTTACATTCATGGTATCACAAAACTCATCTAGTGTGACGTCTATAAGTGGTTTTACTTCTTTTTTACGTATGGTTTTATCCATGGCAATGGCATGAAGGAATCCATCGAGTTTAATGCTGCGTGATGCTAGTTCTTGAGCAAATGCTTCTATGTTTTCATCGAGTGAAACATCTAGGATCTCTACCATGGCATCTCCTAAAGAATTGTGAACCGAGGATTTAAAATCTTCAAAGTTTTTATTTAAGAAGGACTTAGCTTTATCAGATAAATTTTCGTGAAAACGACTTACGCCTAGACCTGTACAAACAACCTTACCGCCATTTTTTATAATTTCTTTTGCAGCATACATGGCTAGAGAATGCTCGTCTGCTATTCCTGTAATTAAAAAAGTTTTATTTGAGAACATCATGTGATGTGAAGTTTTAGTATTAAAATAAAATTACCATTTATAAAGTGACGTTGCCCAGGTCCATCCAGCGCCTACGGCTGCAAATAAGACCATGTCTCCATCTTTTAGTTTTCCCTTTGAAACGGTTTCATGAAGCATGATAGGTATAGTACCTCCAGAGGTATTTGCATAACGATCCATATTAGTCATTACTTTTTCCCATGGTAAGGAAACACGTTTTGCAACTTCTTCAAGGATGCGCACACTAGGTTGATGTGGTATGAGAAAATCAATATCATCTATGTGAGTATTGTTTCTTTGAAGCAATTTTTCAATAGATTCTGGAACAACTTTTATCGCGGTTTGAAAAACGGCCGGACCATCCATTTGAAAATATTGAAGCCCTTTCTCTAAGGTTTCTGGGGGGGTAGTAGGAGTGAGAGAACCACCAGCAGGTATATTCCAGCAATCCTTACCACGACCATCGGTATGTAATAAAAAATCTATAAATCCTTTATCCTCATTAGTATGAGAGATTACCATGCACCAGCACCATCACCAAAAATACAGCGTCTCTACGATTCCAATCTGTGATATTTGAAAAAGTATCTGCTCCTATAACAAGCACATTTTTATACATTCCAGATTTAATGTACTGCACTGCAGTGGTAGTAGCAAACAAGGCACCTGAACAAACTGCAGATATATCAAAGGCTACAGCATTAAACGCTTCTATTTTTTCTTGTACAAAACAGGCACAAGATGGAGCAAGCTTATCTGGTGTTGCGGTGGCAAGAATGATTAAATCGATATCTTGAGGAGTGAGACCAGCATTTTTAATAGCTTCCTTACCAGCCATGGCAGCGAGGTCGCTTGTAGTTTCACCTGTGGAGATGCGCCTTTCTTTTATTCCTAAGTTTTTTGTATCCAGGCATCATTAGATCCTACAGATTCAAAAAGTCATTTTTTACGATGTTTTCTGGAGCATAGGATCCAGTTCCTTTAATATATGCGTTATTCATAAATGAGTATAAGCGCATAAAAATGTGACATTTAAATAATAAAACAGAGTAATTTATAAGAAAATATAGAAGAATTAAGATATTCATAAATTAATCCATAATTCATTTTTATATACTCAGTAATCTTCCTTTAAATCATTAAATTAATAAAATAAAAAAGTCTCATTTCTAGGATTTACTCTTTAATCACATTTATTTTTGCAAGATGTATTCACGTGAGGAAGCAAAATTAGTACGACAGCAATTCTGGACTATGTTCGGTAAACGATATGATCGTAAGTGGTTACTTTATAATACTAAATTAAAAGACATCGTACTTAAATTCTCTTTTGAGGATCGACGTGCATTAGTTTCTATTGACATAGAACATGATGAGACTTTTTATCGGGAGTATTATTTTGAAAAACTCGTTAGTCTTCAAGCGATTCTTAAAGAAGAAGTCTCTTCAGATATTATTCTAGATGCAGATTATGTTCTAGAGTCTGGTAAGCAGATTTCTCGTGTCTATGTGATGCTAGAAGGTGTTAAAATCCAGAAAAAGACGCAGTGGCCAGAGGTCTATGAGTTTTTCTATACCTACATGGATAAGTTTGAACTGTTTTTCCGGGAATACAAAGATTTTATAGAAAGTTGATCTACTCGTTAATAAAGCTAGCAATCTCATTTATCGATTTACGTTCTGGAAGTTCTTGCTCCTCATAAGGATAAGTCCCTAGATAGAAAAAGCCTAAAAATTGCTCATTGTCTGTGACTTGGATTCCTTCTAGGTTTTTAATTTTTACAAATGGTTTAGGAGAGCTCCAGTAGCGCCATATTTCAAATCATGACTAGTCAACCACATATTTTGCACGCTCATAGAAACCGCTGCTATTTCTTCCCATTCTGGGACACTTTCATTGATGTCACGATGCATAAAGATTAATATGACAGCACTAGCTTTAGTAGGGTTTTCTTGAAGTTTTTTTAGTTTAAACTTTTTATAGCCTTCAGTTTGGGCATAAGATGTTGCCATAAAATTTCCTAACCTATCTAATGCTTTACCGGTCAGTACTTGAAAACGCCATGGTTCTGTCTTACGATGATTAGGTGCCCATCTGGCGCTGTCTATGATTTTAAGAATATCTTCTCTTGGTATTATTTCTGCAGTATACTGGGCAGGAAAAACACTGCGACGGGTTTTAATGATATGATCTAGCATTTTTTTTAATAAAGATAGTATGAATGTGGTGGATGTTCATAGGCATACAAAAAGCTTTAATGACGATTTAACAAAATTATGTTAGATTTATATCGAATTATGAATTTTTAACCCCAATTAATTTTAGAGTATTATGGCAGAAAACACAATCCCATTAGAACTAGCGCAACAATGGCGCAGCAACTGGAAAGCATCTGGTAAAGCTGGATGCAAGCAAACGGTTTACAAGGCTTTCTAGTCCCAGGTAGTGATCTATCTCAGGTCACAGGAGAAAACGGTGTAGATTGTAGAATTTACTTAGGACTGACAGAAGAAGGTGCCGGTGGTGTGGCAAAGGTAATGTTAGTGGCTGTAGGGAGCGATGGTAAAGACTTAATCGATGCAGAAAATGGATATTATATCTATGATAATTCTAGCAGTATTCCACCTAATGGAGATCCATCAAGTCCTTTAAATTAGATTTAAACATTGTCTTTTTCAGATTTTATTACTGATTTTTATTATTTACTATTGATACTGACTACGATTGTGTATTCAGTATCAATTGTTTATGGAGCTAGAAAGTTTTTACCCATTACCATTTGTCTAATAATAGGTTGTCTATGTGAATTTTTCACATTTTTAATAGGTGAGGATTACTTATTAATACTAGGAGAAAAAAATAACGCGATTGTTGGTCATGTTTATAAATGGACTTCTTTCTTAACTTTTGGGTTCTTTTTATACAGTGTTCAAAAAAGTAAGGCAACAAAAAGGTTTTTTATTTCCTTATTTTCCATTTGTACGGTAATAGGTATTCTTTCTCAATCAAGATTAAAACATTATTTGTTAGAAAATGATCCATGGTTAGCTTTCTCTTTAATGTCAGCTATCATCATAGCATCGATGGTTTATTTTATTCAATTGTTAAGAGCTACTGACGGATATCCTTATATCACAACAGGGATTTTTTTAGTGTCGGGTAGTTTTTTAATATCAAGTGCAGTGAACGGTACTTATGTTGATGTTGATCTTGAAGTCTGGTATTTTAGAGAATCCATTAATAGAATAGTTTTGATCATTATGTATGCTATGTTTTTATTAGGAGCATATTTGTTTTTTAAAGAAGAAGATAGTATTAAACTGCAACGCATACAGCGGTAATCTCTAATGAGCAGATGGAAACAATTTTTGATAATCTTACCGTAGTCTATTTTAGCTTGTTGATTTTCGATTTTGTTTGTTATTCCATAGCTGTTATAATAGGTAAAAATGATTTCAAGCCTATCTTTTTATACCTAATATCTGGTGTTTTTACAGAGGTCATGAGTAAAATGATCACTAGGGATTATTTTTTAGTTTTTGGTGAGAAGACTAATGCACCGTTCTTTTTTTTGTTCTCTATCCTACAGTTTCTATTCTTATCCTATTTTTTTAAAAAGGTCATTACGTGTTCCATATTTAAAAAATATTTTAAATATTTAGTGCTAGCTGTTTTGATTATAGGACTAGTTCCCTATGTATTTAATCCATCGTGGTTATTACATTTTTCTGTATGGTTACCTTTTATGACGATTCCGTTGTTACTGTTTTTTAGTACCTATTACTTTATTGAACTATTAAAAAATAAAAAGGGATATCCTTTTATTAATATTGGCCTATTTTTAATCCTAGGAAATACCTTAATTTTTTTAATGACCATTCAGTTTTATGAAGGAGTCTCTTCTTATGTTAGAGACTTTTTAAGAACTCTTCATATATTTCCATTAATTGTGTTACATCTATTATTCATCTACGAATGCTTGTTATACTTCAAATCTCAAATACGTCGATCAACTATATAGCTATAGGATTGATGATTTTTATTATTCTATTTTCTATAGGTATGGTTGTTTTTTTCCTGCTTTCGCGGAAGCGTATCACAGAAGCTGATCTGGAAGTAAGGGACACTCAAATTAAAGCACAAAAAGATGTCATGTCTGCTACACTGGTAACTCAAGAAAAAGAAAGACAACGCATAGCCAGAGATTTACACGATGAAATCAGTGCAAAACTAAATGTGATTGCGATGAATACTAACATGCTTAAGGAAGAATCTTTATCTCTTGAAGAGCGTGAAATATTGATTTCACGTATTGAAACAGCAACAGGTAAAACATTAGAAAACGCACGTAAAATAGCTCATAACCTTTTGCCTCCTGTACTTGAGAAATTTGGTTTATGTGCAGCTCTTACCGAAGTTGTTAAGAGCATTAACGGCAATAAAATTGATATTCATTTCTCTTGTGACTGGAATGAAGAGCAATTAGATCCTGATTCTCAATTACATGTATATCGTGTCATACAAGAGTTACTCAATAATACCATAAAATATGCACAGTCAGATAAAGTATCCATAATACTTCAAGAAGATGATCATTATCGATTAATTAGCTATAGTGATAATGGGATAGGCTTTCAAGATAATGCTCAAATAGGTCTAGGAACAAGTAATATAAGCAGTAGAGTAGACCTATTAAATGGAACCCATAACCTAGAAACTAGTGATGGTAATGGTGTTGTATATACTTTTAAATTCCCAAAAACTTAAACCAATATGATTAACATCGCCCTAGCAGATGATGAGAGTTTATTTCTAGATACCTTAAGTTTTATGTTGCAAAGAATTCCAGATTTTAATGTGGTTTTTACAGCAACAAATGGACAGGATCTTGTGGATCAACTTTCTACTCAAACACCTTTACCTGATGTGGTAGTTACCGATCTTAAAATGCCAGAATTAAATGGAGTAGAAGCTACTAAAAAGATCAAAGAACTTTTTCCAGAATTAAGTGTTGTCGCATTAAGCAGTTATAACACCGATGTCTTTATTTCTAATATGCTAGGTGTAGGAGCCGCATCATATTTAGTAAAAAACACCACGCCTGCGCAAGTAGAGCTTACTATTAGAGAAGTAGCGGCAAAGGGATTTTATTATGATAAAAATGTTTTACGCATTTTACAGGATAATTCACAAGATGGAAATTATAAGCGCAGCACACTAGACCATAACTTGCTATCGCCTCGAGAGTTAGATGTGTTACAGTTAATTTGTGAGCAATTTACAACCACTGAAATTGCAGAGCAACTTTGTGTTTCTAAACGTACGGTTGATGGACATCGCAATAATTTGTTGATTAAGACAAAAATGAGAAACGTCGCTGGACTTGTAGCTTATGCGATTCAAAACGCCATTATCACAGTCGAAATTTGACTTTCTATCAAAAAACAGGTATTTATACCTATTGTGTACACCTTTTAAGCTGTCTAAATTTGAACAAGTAAAATAAGTAAATAAGAGAAGTTGAAGACTCTTTTTGATTTTGTAGGGGGGGAAACCAAGAAGATATCTCAACTTTGAACACTAAAATAAATTTTGACGCATCAAAAATTTATTTTTAGAAAAATGTAAATGAGGCTTAGGCCTCATTTACTATTTAATGACCTTAATAAGTATTGATTTTCAGTTTGTTAATCGATATAAATATTGTATATTTAAGTAAGTAGTTTTAACCAGGTGATTTTCTTGTTTTTGTAGGGGGAAACCGAGAGACTCTTCTGATTCTGTTTGAAAACTACTTATTTAACCTTCCAGAATCATATTCTAAGGCAATGAAAGTGAGGCTTCGGCCTCATTTTCTATTTCGCACTATTTGTTCAATATACAAAAACAGGTATTTATACCTATTTCATGAACGATGAGGTATGCATAACTTTGTATTGTAATTAAGCTAGAGTTCTTCTTTTATTCAGTTTTGTAGGGGAAAAGGTTTATGAGTTGAACTTGAAATTACACACTCTGTATACAGAGTATTTAAAGGGGGGGAAAGGAAATGGGGCTAGCGCCTCATTTCTGCTTTCCTTTTTTAAAACAGAAATCGTATTTGAATTGAGTTTTTTAATAAGTATTGCTAATCGTTTTGATGGTTAAGGGTCGTCTAGTTTTCGGGGGGAAAATGTATCAATCCATCAATTTAAGGTAACCATATTGCCTGCGTTAGTGACACATTAACTGAAAGAATGGGACTTAGGTCCCATTCTTTATATAACTATAGATTAGATACATAACACTTCTATTAAATTTCCTACTTTTAAACCATAAACCTATAATATGCTCACAAAAGTCTATGGAAGTGCCGTTTTTGGTGTGGAAGCAACAACCATTACGGTAGAAGTTAATAGTGTAAAAGGAATAGGATATCACCTTGTCGGGTTACCAGATAAAGCAATCAGCGAGAGTTCCTATCGTATCGCAGCAGCGTTATCTAATGTAGGATACAAGCTGCCAGGTAAAAAAATTACCATTAACATGGCTCCAGCAGACTTGCGTAAAGAAGGTAGTGCCTATGATTTAACACTAGCAATCGGTATACTTATATCTTCTGGTCAAATTAAGGCAGATGAGGTGGATCAATACCTAATTATGGGAGAACTGTCTTTAGACGGTAGCTTACAACCTATTAAAGGCGCTTTACCCATCGCCATAAAAGCTAGAGAAGAAAAATATAAAGGATTTATACTGCCTGCACAAAATGCTCGCGAGGCAGCTATTGTTGATGGACTAGAGGTTTATGGCGTTGATAATATCTCACAAGTAATAGATTTTTTTAATGAAGAAAAGCCACTAGAGCCTACGATAGTGGATACTAGAGATGAGTTTTTTCAAGCCCTAGAACATCCAGAATTTGATTTTGCAGATGTTAAAGGGCAAGAGTCCATTAAAAGATGTATGGAAATAGCAGCTGCTGGTGGACATAACATTATTCTTATAGGTCCGCCAGGTTCTGGTAAAACAATGCTTGCTAAAAGACTACCATCTATATTACCACCCATGACATTGCATGAGGCATTAGAAACAACCAAAATTCATAGCGTCGCTGGTCGTACTCAAGAAAAAGCAGGTTTGATGGCGCAACGACCTTTCCGTAGTCCACACCATACAATATCAGATGTGGCATTAGTAGGTGGTGGTGCTTATCCACAACCTGGTGAGATATCAATGTCTCACAATGGCGTACTTTTCTTAGATGAGTTACCAGAATTTAAACGAACTGTGCTCGAGGTGATGCGACAACCTCTAGAAGATCGTGAGGTCACTATTTCTCGAGCAAAGTTTACGGTGACCTATCCATCTAGTTTTATGCTAGTAGCAAGTATGAATCCTAGTCCTGGCGGATATTTCAATGATCCAGACGCGCCTGTACAAAGCAGTCCGGCAGAAATGCAACGATACCTTAGTAAGGTATCTGGTCCACTACTAGATCGCATCGATATTCATATAGAGGTTACACCAGTCCCATTTGAGAAACTTACAGAAGAACGGTTGGCAGAAAAATCCAATGTGATCAGAAAGCGTGTCACTGCCGCTAGAGATATTCAGACAGACCGCTTTCGCGAAAGCGAGAAAACACATTATAATGCTCAAATGAGTGTCAAGGACATTAGAAAATATTGTGTGTTAGATGATAGTAGTAAAGAATTGCTTAAAAGTGCTATGGAACGATTAAACCTTAGTGCTAGAGCCTATGATCGGATTTTAAAAGTTTCAAGAACAATTGCAGATCTAGAAGGCTCTATAGATATCACGGGCACACATATTGCAGAAGCTATACAATACCGCAGCCTGGATAGAGATGGCTGGCTAGGATAAATTAATTAAATTAAATGAGTAAAATTTTAAAATTAGAAACGCTTACAGATAACTTTGGCGAGGATAATGAAACCTTTGTACAAATACTTGATATTTTCTTGCAAGAAGTGCCAGAAGATTACCAATTACTAGAAGAACAAATACAATCAAAAAACTTTAAAGAAGCTGGTGAGACCTCACATAAAATAAAATCTAGTTATAGATTATTAGATATGGAAATGGAAACGATGTTATTGCAAGAGATTGAAAATAGGGCCAAAACGGAACAGGATACCGATGAGATTATTACACTATTTGAGCAGTTTCAAGTAAATTATGATATAGGCATCAATACAGTACAACATACACGTGATGCATTTGCTTTAAAAAGTTGAGCCTTTACGATAAGTGAATTGATAATCAGTTGATTATTAATTAGCAAGTAGAGCTTTTAATTCGTATTTTTGCAAAATATTTAAAAGAAGTTATTTGAAAAATTTTGAAGTCTTAGGACTCTCACAGCCGTTATTAGACGGCCTCGCTGACATGGGTTTTGAAAACCAACAGAGATTCAGCAACAGTCTATTCCCCCCCTTTTATTAAAGCATGACGGAGACTTTATAGGTCTTGCTCAAACTGGTACGGGAAAAACTGCTGCTTTCGGTTTACCCTTATTGGATCTTATAGATGTTAATTCTCGTGAAGTACAAGCCCTTATTCTGGCACCTACTCGCGAACTTGCTCAACAGATTTGTGGGCAAATGGAACAAATGTCTAAACACTTAGGTAAAGTGAATGTTGTTCCCGTTTTTGGTGGAGCAAATATTATGAATCAAATTAGAGACATACGTCGTGGTGCACAAGTAATTGTGGCTACACCTGGTCGATTAATGGATTTAATGAAACGCCGTGAAGTAAAACTCGACGCTTTAAAGTATATGATACTTGATGAAGCTGACGAGATGCTTAACATGGGTTTTAAAGAAGATATTGATTTTATTCTCTCAAAGAGTGATACTGGTAGAAATATCTGGTTATTCTCTGCTACAATGGCACGTGAAATTAAGCGTATTGTAGATACTTATATGGTGCAACCTGAAGAGGTGCGTATCAATAGAGAAAATATTGTAAATACAAATATCGAACACCAATCGATACAGTTAAAAGCATCTGACAAGATAGAGGCTTTACGCCGTTTCTTAGATTATGATCAAGATATGTTTGGTGTTGTATTTTGTCGTACAAAACGTGATACTCAAAATGTAGCAGATCAGTTGAACAACAACGGTTATGCTACTGAAGCCTTACATGGTGATATGTCACAAGCACAGCGTGATGCTGCAATGAAACGTTTCCGTAATAAGAACTTAAAGTTACTTATAGCAACAGATGTTGCTGCACGTGGTATTGATGTAGATGATATTACTCACGTTATACACTTTGCGTTACCAGATGATCCTGAGTTCTATACGCACCGTTCTGGTCGTACGGCTCGAGCTGGTAAGAAAGGAGTTTCTATAGCTTTAATAACTCGTGGTGATAATCGCAAGTTAAAATTTATCGCTAGTAAATTAGGGATTGAATTCACACAAGGAGAAGTTCCTGCATTAGAGGCTATTACTCAAAAACGTATTTCTCGATGGTCAGAAAATATGATCAAACAAGATATCAATGAGAAGATAGATGAGAAGTTACTAACTGAGGTTCAAGAAAGCTTTGCTGAGGTAACTAAGGAAGAATTAATCGCCAAGTTGTTGACTAAAGAATACAACTCTATTTATAAACGTAATTCTATATCTGATCTAAATGACCGTTCTAAAAGTCGTGATAGAGATGATAGTCCAAGACGTGAGCGCGGTAAACGCACTAGTGTGGTACTGAAGAAGGAATGAAGACTTACTTTATCAATTTAGGTCTTAAGGATGATATCAATAAAGGTGCATTACTAGGATATGTATGTGATACCACAGGTATTTCTGGTGCTCAGATAGGTCGTATCGTTATGGATAAGACTCATTCTTATATGGATGTTGCAGAAGATGTAGCGTCTCAAATCCTTACACTAGACGGTAAACAACGTAATGGTCATGACTTAAGAGTTAATGAACATAAAGGTGTCGTAAGCGAGCCAGCTCGAGAACGTGGTGGTCGTAGCGGTGGCGGATTTAAAGGTCGTCGTGATTCTGGCGGTGGCGGCGGATTTAAAGGTCGTCGTAGTAATGATTCTGGCGGCGGCGGTGGCTATAAAGGAAAACGTAGTGATTCTGATAGTAGTGACCGTGGTAATAGAAGTAGCGTCGTGGAAACGATTCTTCTTCAAGTGGAAATGATAGCAGTGGTAACCGTGGTGGCTTTAAAGGTCGTAAGTGGTAGTCAAGTTATAAGTATAAAAAAAGCCTGTTTAGTATCAACTAAACAGGCTTTTTAATTTTGGTCCAATCACGCAAGATGGAGCATGATCTTTTTTAAGTCAATTTCTCAGTCCTTTTTTATCCTGTTCTTCCTTTATATCTAGTCTTCTGTATTCTTCTTTGTAGTCTCTTAATCTAGAGCTAACCAGCCACAGTCCAAATATGATACATAGAATGCTACCTATGATAATTTTATAATCAATTATAGGTGCTGTGATACAAAGTACAAAAGGAATTATAAAAAGAATCAAGGCAAATAAAAAGATCGATTGTAATCTACCTGTTAAAATACTACAGAGCATTAAACGAGCTTCTTTTAAAATATCAGACCTTTTAATCATTCTTATTTTACAATCAACTTCAGACTTTGTGACGCATTTTCCGTTTGAACTTTTACAATATATAAACCTATAGGTAAGTTGTGTTCAAAGGTCGTGTTTTGATCAATATCTCTTTGAATAGTCATTCTTCCTAATTGATCATAAATGGTTACTTGAGTATCTTGTTCTATCCCAGAAATATGAAAGTTATTTTCACTAGGATTGGGAAATAGTTTTACAGTAGTTAATTGTTCACTTTCATTAGATAAGGTGAAGTTTTGACCTACTTGATTTCCCCCCCAGATGTATTCCACTAATTCTGGATTATCGATAAATGGATTACGATTGATTTGCCAGTTATAAATTACGTTATTACGGTTCATTTCAAAATCATCTGGTGGATCATTTCTATGCCATTGCAATAGGGTTGCTAGATCTCCTAATTGTCCTACCGTAGTATTACTAGGATTACCATTTACTACATCAATATTGTTATAGCGTAAGGTCATATAAAATACAGCACGCGCTACATCACCATGCCAGGAACCTTGTGTACCATTAGGGCCGTCATATTCTGGATAATCTTTATTACCTCTTGAACTATTCTCACCACCATCAGTTGCTCTTAAATGATGTGCATCACTTTGTCCGTGCCTTAAACTATCAACATTAGTATTAGTCCATACAGCCATACCATCGATAGTTTCGTCATATTCAATCTCATAAAAACCACCGCGTGATCGTGGATAGATATGCTCACGATTCCATTTTCCGGTACTATTACTACCTGTTTGATAATCTGCTTTAGAACGTTCTTGTTCTGTATACATTAACCATACTTGATTAGAATTTAAAGGTGACTGATCAGATTCTTTCATGATTTGTACGATATCATCATAAGTGTGAATGCGTACTACAAACTCCTCTGCTATGATGCTGGTTATTGCATTTTCTAATTGTGGACTAGCTAACCCATCGAGAGAGTCGTAATAATTTGCTGGTGCCGTGCTGTTAACAATTCCATAGGTAGGTGCTAGTGGAGTACCATAAGCGGCTACTTGAAAATCATTATCAACAACTAAATGACGCTCATTGTCTTTCAATCTTTTAAAACCTACAGGAACATTATTATCTAGATTGACTCTTAATTCTTCATCACCTTCATCAATAATATCGTCTATGATTGTATAGCTAGCAATGACGCTCGTTTGTCCTGCGGTAAATATAACTTGAGAAGGACCAGTATAATCTGTACTATCAAAATTACCTAAATCGATAGTGTAATTTAGAACAAAGTCAGTGGTTTGCGGTTGTGACAAAGTAAAGGTAATGTCAAAGTTGCTGCCTTCAGAAATGGGTAAAGGAGCTACTGTAAATCCTATACCTGTGTAGGTAGGTACTGTTGCATCATTTAAAGAATGAGGAGTAGGAGCTTTGGTCTCATAAGTTCCATCAGCTTTACGTTGAACAGACTCTGTAGTTTTATTCCCATTTTCATTCTCATTATATTGATCATTTATACCCAACAGGCTCATTAATGCCATATTATCCGCGTCGTCTGTATCATAAATTAAAGCACTGATCAGGTTAGTTTGCGAGGCAAAAGTTTGGTCAGGCCAGTCTGTGTCGTTTCCTGCATATATAGCGACGGCATCTGCACCTATTTGAATATTACTTTCTGCTAGATAGCGATCTGGTACAGGAGAAACTAAAGAACTTCCTAAAACTACAAGCCCATTGTCATCTGTAGTAAGTCCATCGAGATCTACGGTGTAATAACTGCGTCCCATCCCAGTAGATGCGCTAGTAGAACCATTGAAAAATACGAGAACATAACCGTTAAGAGAAAAGAAAGGTATATCAGATTTGAGTTCTACAAACTGTCTGTCATTTGTGCTAGGCGTATCTGAGTCTAGCTCATTGATGACTACTTGCGCTTTCGCGAAAGCGATACCAAAAAGAGAAATGGCTACAAAGGTGATTAACTTTTTCATTCTAGGGGATTTTGCGCAAAATACGTTTGTTTTCACGCTTCCTAGAATAAGAAATAGTTAATTATAAAGTAGTTATCCAATAATTAAAAACGCAACGATAATCCTATAGAGGTACCTGTTGATATGAATGACAATTGAGTTGGAATATCACCAGAGTCTGTTAGGCCTGAATT
This sequence comes from Nonlabens ulvanivorans, assembly GCF_000755285.1. GTDB lineage: Bacteria > Bacteroidota > Bacteroidia > Flavobacteriales > Flavobacteriaceae > Nonlabens > Nonlabens ulvanivorans_A. The sequence goes on from NZ_BBMK01000002.1 coordinate 351,461, forward strand.
ATAGATGTCTACTGCGGTATCTATTTTTTTATTTTGTCTTATATTTATAGGTATTGCAATAGCTATAAGACCAGCGCCTAGAAAACCTTGAACGTTATTAAAATTTTTACCGGCAATTACCTTTCCTAATTGATAACCTATTAATGCGCCACCTGTAAATCCTAAAAGTTGAGATATCCCTCGATATTGTCTGGCATCATAAAATAAACGATGTGCCTCTTCATTTGATTCTAAGACTTTATTTAAATCAGAAATATTGAGAAAATCATCACCTAGTTGATAATTATATCCTCCAATAGAAACTTTTTTAATTTCTTGAGCTTGAGTTAATGAAATACTTAAAATTAATAAGAGTAACGAAAAAAAGGTTTTCATAGCTTAATAGAATTAAGAATAAATGTAGGTCGTTTCTATTCAATCTAAAAATGTTTAACAGGCATTAACGTTTTATTAAACTGTTGTGTAATCATATTTATTAACTGTAAGTTTGAATATGGCAAATAATGACTTTTATCGCAATTTATTCATCCAGTACATGCCTATTCAAGAGGTATTGCTAGATCCTTCATTATTTGAGAATGTACCTGATAATTGGAACATAATAGTTACAGACGTACAGAACTCTACAGCAGCTGTGAGTGCAGGAAATCACCAACTGGTTAATCTAGCCGCAACGGGTAGTATTGTGGCGTGTCTCAATATCGCTAGAGATAGGGATGTTATGATTCCGTTTTTTTTTGGTGGTGATGGTGCGACCATTATCGTGCCTGATATTATTCTTAAGGAGTGTTTACATGCTCTTGTTTTGCATCAAGAAAATTGTCAATCTAATTTTGATTTCTTTTTGAGAGTAGATTCTTGCAAAGTAGGAGACATGATTAAAAAAGGAGCTTCTTTAAAAATTACAAAGGTTAAATTGAATGAGTTACATATCATTCCAGTAGTGTTGGGTGATGCCTTACAAATTGCCGAGGATCAGGTAAAGTCTAAAAGCCGAAAAATAGAATTGGCAAATATTCCCTATAATCTCAATTTAAAAGGCATGGAATGTAAGTGGGATAAAATTGCACCACCTATTGATAATAATGAAATACTCACACTTATCATAAAAGCGCAAACAACAGCTTTACAAAGTTCTGTTTATAGTGAAGTTTTAACTAAGATGGAATTTATATATGGTGATGTTAAAATGAGACATCCTATCACTATCGAAAAGTTGATTATGATTAATAGTCTAGGTCAGCTTAAAAATGAGGTATTAATGAAGTTCTCTGAGCTTAAATGGGTAGAAGTTGTGGCGAGTGCGATGCGTTCTTTTATGGCTCGCTGGTATTTGAAAAATAATAAAAAAGGACGTAATTACCTAAAAGAGTTACCTGAGCTTACAGAGTCCTTAATGGTGGATGGCACTATAAATACTGTGATTGCCGGAACTGGTAAACAACGTGAGTTATTGCTACTTGAACTGCAGTCCATGCAAGATAAAGGCCAGCTACGGTATGGGTACTATGTTAGTAATACTAGTGTGCTTTCTTGTTATGTTACCGCTATAGATGATTATCATGTACACTTTTTAGATGGTGATCAAGGTGGTTATACGCAAGCTTCCAAATTACTAAAAATCTAATGCTCAAAACATATGAAATTAGGTTCTTTCATATGGTAAAACCGTTTTGAAACGAATAAAAAAAGCCATCTCAAAAGAGATGGCTTTTACCTTTTAGTCTACAATTACGCTACTAATAATACGTGAATCGTCTTACTTTAGCAATATATTTTGCAAGTCTTATTACTTGATGACTGTATCCATATTCATTATCATACCATACATACAACACGACATTTTTACCATCTGCACTTACAATAGTCGCATTTGAATCAAATATAGATGGAGCGTTAGATCCTACAATATCGCTGGATACCAGTTCATTATCAATAGAATATTTGATTTGCTCTACAAGGTCGCCTTCTAGTGCATATTTTTTCATGATTTGATTGATGCCTTCTTTACTAGTAACTGTTTCTAATTCTAGATTTAAAATGGCAAGAGAACCATTAGGAACAGGTACACGTATAGCGTTAGAGGTTAACTTACCTTCAAAAGATGGTAATGCTTTACTTACTGCTTTACCAGCACCGGTTTCTGTAATAACCATATTTAAAGCAGCAGCACGACCACGACGGTACTTGCTGTGCATGTTATCCACTAGGTTTTGGTCATTAGTATATGCATGTATAGTCTCTAAATGACCTTTTACAACACCAAAGGTATCTTCCACAGCTTTTAATACTGGAGTGATAGCGTTAGTTGTACAACTAGCCGCAGAGAAAATATCCACTTTATCTGGATCATTCTCTAGCTGGTTGACACCATGCACGATATTAGGAATACCTTTACCTGGTGCGGTAAGTAAAACTTTATGAGCACCTTTAGCTTTTAAGTGGCGAGCTAGAGCTTCATCATCTCTAAAAGCTCCGGTATTATCTATAATCAATGCATCATTAATTCCATAAGATGTGTAATCGATATCTTCAGGAGCATTTGCGCTTATAATTTTAACGGTAGTACCATTAATGATTAACGATTCATTTGCTACATCATAACTTACAGTACCAGAAAAATCACCATGTACAGAATCTTGAGCAAGAAGCGACGCACGCTTTTCAAGAACCGTCTCATCAATTTTACCTCGAGTTACAATAGCTCTTAATCTTAACTGGCTACCTTTTCCAGCCTTAGTCATTAACTCGCGTGCTAATAAGCGACCAATTCTACCAAAACCGTATAATACCACATCCTTAGGCTTGATATCATTTGCTTGTTGTGCATCACCTAATTTACTTGCAACAAATGCGGTCGCATTTTGATAGTCATTATCTTCTAGGTGGTACTCATAGGTTAGTTTACCTATGTCTAGTTTTGCAGGTGGCATGTCCAGTTGTAGGATAGCCTGAGCAATTTCTACACTATCAAAAACCGAGATAGGCTTCTGTACAAATTCACCAGCATACTCATGCAGGTTGATGATCTCACTCACGTTACGATCAATCAATTGATTTCTAAAAAGCACCAGCTCTATAGACTTATCATACCATAAATCACTTACGGCTTTAATAAATGCAACTGCTGCGCGACGCCTATCAGTTTGAAAGGCGAGCTCTTTTTCATAAGTATCTAAGCTACTCATTGAATGGGTTTTTGTGGGTTTTATTTGGCTGCAAAAGTAATACTTCTACAACGTTTTCGTAACTCGTTTTAACTAAAATTTAGAGGCCTATAATCATAGGTTTTTTTTGAACGTCATAACCTTCTAGTGTCAGTAGTGCACTGGCTGTGAATTTTCTTAAAAGACTATTTGTAGGCTTTTTTAATTTGATCCAGGCGTTTTTTATTATCTCGATCTTTAATAGTTTCTCTTTTGTCGTGAAGTTTTTTACCTTTTGCAAGAGCGATGTCCATTTTAGCAAGTCCTTTATCATTGATAAATAACTTAAGGGGGGGTATAATCGTGTTACCACTAGAATTGACATCCTTTTCTAATTTTTTAAGCTCTTTACGGTTAAGTAGTAGCTTACGAGCTTGTTTAGGCTTATGATTAAAATAAGTTGCATGAGAGTATTCTTGTACTGTCATGTTAATTATAAAAAGTTCGCCATTTGTAAATTCACAAAACGCCTCGGCGATACTGGCTTTTCCTAAACGTATAGCTTTTATTTCAGTACCGCCCAAAACGATACCAGCCATATACTTATCCAGTATTTCAAACTCAAATCGCGCTTTGCGATTTTTAATCTCTATGTTGTTCTTAAATTTCATATAACATTGGCAAATATAATTTAATGGTCCTAAGACATCGTTATATATTTGTGAAATGAAAAAAATCATATTCACTTTTCTTTGTATTTCCACTATTTTACTACAATCATGTGGAAACAAAGTATCATTAAACGCAGATCAAATCATGGATAAGGCGATAAATGCTCATGGTGGGCATTTATTAGAGCAATCTACAATGGATTTTGATTTTAGAGGCGTTAGCTATCATGCTTTACGCGATAATGGTATTTTTAACTTTACCAGAACTCGTGTAAAAGATTCTATCACAGTAGTAGATAGACTCAATAATCAATCTAGTCGACGTACCATTAATGAAGTGCCTCAGAAAATTGCAGACTCAACCATGGCTGGTTATGCAAGTAGTGTCAATAGTGTTATATATTTTGCACAATTACCATACAGTCTAGACGGTAAAGCCGTCTATAGAGAGTTAGTAGGAGATAAGATTATTAAAAATGAACCTTATTATAAAATTAAGGTGACTTTTGACCCTAATGGTGGTGGCGAGGATCATGAGGATGAATTCATATACTGGATTCATAAAGACACTTTTCTTGTAGATTATCTGGCATATTCTTATTGTGAAGAAGATTGTGGATATCGCTTTCGCGAAAGCGTAAACCGCAGGAACCTTCAAGGAGTAACTATTCAAGATTATAATAACTATAAAGAAACCATTCAAGATCCTGATTTATCACAAATGGATCAACTGTTTATGGACGGTAAGCTTGAATTGTTAAGTGAGATTAAGCTTGAAAATGTTCATTTGAGTTTCTTAAATTAATACTTGGTTACCGTTAAATGGTTTTGGTAAATATTGAATTCATAGTCAACACATTTTTTAGAGACCAGATTATTAATTATGTGAAAGGGTTATTTTTAATTTAATAACGGCTTTAATTTTTGCAGTGTTTTTTGTGGGAATTTTTACGCACTTGCTTGATAAACATTATATTTGACTCTTAAATATTGCTCATATTTTATCTGATTTAAAAATGCTTAAGTTTTATTACAGTGCAGTTCTTTTAATATTTAGTTGTTTTATTAGTTATTCTCAAGTAGGAATAGGCACAATACTACCAGAACCGTCTTCTATTCTAGACATAGAATCCACGACACAAGGTGTGTTGTTCCCTAGAATGACAACAGCAGAGAGAAACGCCATTTCAGGTCCTGTTGAAGGACTTTTTTATATACAATTTAGATAGTGATTGTTTCCAATATTATAAAGGTACAGGATGGTCTGGTTGCTTAAGTGAAGCTGCCGTGAATTCTCTGGATTGTACATCGACTACCGTAAATGGTGCCTATTTAACGGGATATCCCTTAAATGCCAGTAATACCATTACCATTGGTGTTATCGTTAATATTATAGAATCTTATACGATAAGTACAAATACTTTAAATGGTTATAGTTTTACAGCTACAGGAGTTTTTACTCATATAGGTTTAAATACCATCACTCTTACTGGGTCCGGAACTCCTATTGCTCAACAATCAGACGATTTTACAATAACATTTGCAGGTAGAGGTGATACTTGTCTTGCCAGTATTAATGTTACATCGGTATTACCTAATTGTCTAGCTTATTACAATGCTGGCTTTAGTACAGATGGAGTTTATAATATAGATCCAGATGGGCCTGGTGTAAATCCTGCTTATGATTGTTATTGTGATATGACCAATGATGGTGGTGGATGGACACTAGTATTTAATCATAATACCGCTGGTGGTTATTGGGCAAATAATACAGAAGCTAGCGAATTCAACGTTGCATTACCTGGTTTAACTACTGATAAGTATTCTATTTTAAGTAAGCTAGATGAGCTTATAAGTGGAACGGCTTATGAGTTTAGATTACATTACCCGACTTTAGTCTTAACAAATCATTGGTCACAAACTTTTGATCCTAGAAGCGGCGCATCGGGAATAAGACCTGTCGCTGGGTATAATCCTATTAGTATTGATATGACCAATAATAATTGGGGGGGTGGATTAGAATTATCTGGTGGTAATACTTTTTTAGACGGCTCAGTAAATTCGGGGGGGAACTGGTATTATTCTTTAGGAAGTATTAATCAATGGAGTGGTGGCTTACCATCAAATGCAACGCCAGTAAATACGGTGCAATTATTTGTGAGATAATAATAAATAATAATTATTTATACGGCTTCTCAATCCTGATATATGTCATGTTAATTGAGCCTTTTGTTATTTAATTTTGAATGAATAACAAAAACTCATATCATGAATAACGTAGAAATTAACCAAGGAGAAATTAAAGTAAATCTTAAAGGATTAAGCAGTGGTAAGCTATCATTTGCTACAATGGGTTTTGAAAAGGATGTGGTGAATTTAGAAAGCGGATTACTGCGTCTAGTTTTTGATCTTAAGGATATTGGTGAGCATAACTATTATCAGGTACCTACAATCGAGATCGTTTATGAAGAGAATATGTCTGAAACGCATTGGATATGCGAGTTTAATGGGAAAACAATTTTAGATAAAATGGATCACCATGGCAATTCCACTATCTTGTTATTAAATAGAAAAGTATTGAGTGAACTTGAGCAGCACCATGAGAATGCTATTATTGTGCATGCAGAGTTTCCGCAACCAGCAAATATCAATCTAGAGAAGTCTTTTATACATTTCTTTAAGTAGGGAAGTCTATACGGACTCCATAACTTAAAACCTCAAAGAGAACTCTTGCTTTCTTTGAGGTTTTTTAATTGCTGCTCCATGGATTAATTGGAAACAACTTTTAATCCGACTATAGACATAATTAAGGTTGATATAAAAAACAACCTCCAGAATGTTGCGGGCTCTTTGAAAACTAGAATCCCTAATAATACAGTTCCTACTGCGCCTATACCAGTCCATACCGCATAAGCCGTACCTATAGGTAATTCTTTAGTCACTTTAACTAACAGTGCCATACTGATGAAAAGGCAAATCACAAAACCTATATACCAATACGCAGTTTCTGAACCTGAGCTTTCTTTTGCTTTTCCTAAACACGTTGCAAATGCCACTTCAAATAAACCTGCTATAATTAATAATATCCAATTCATATGTTTTTGTGCATTACTATTATTATTTAGGCACTTCTTTTCTGAACGGTTTCATATCTAATTTAATGTAGTTATTATATCACTAACCATATACCTGTTCTTCACTAAGATTGTCATGTAAAAAATTAGCAATGGCTGGTAACTGATCCGAAAGTTGATGTGCAACCTTAGGGTTTTCAAAGTTTCTTAAAATTCCGGGAATCATACTTAATGATGGGTCATTAAAATCTGCGCAGCCCATAGCTCATTTGGAAAATAAATGATTATCTACTATATCATCACTAATAATATTAAAATGTGAATGACGCTTATCAATAACCAATCGCCCTAAAAGCTCTATTATTTTATCACTTTCACCTTCTATGATTTGAAGAAAGTAACCATCCTTTTGTATTAGTACACCACTTATATGGTCTAATGAATTATAAGCTCTAGAGTCATGTAATAAGTCTAATAAATCGCGTTTATTAAACTGACTGGTCGCTTTACTAGTATAAACAACACGACGTAGCTTCATAATGAAGAATTATTGATAAATGATCAAATTGAGAACAACTATAAAAGCGAGCCATAAAGCGTTTAACTTTATAGTTGTTTTAAGCCATACAAAGTTAACAAAAAGACGTGAATTCTATCTAATTAGTTCATTAACAATACAGGTTAAATCAATAAAGTAGGTTGGTTTTAAATAACATAGTTTTCAAATAATTCCTCTAGAGTTTTCTGTGGATCATCAGTAAGGCCAGAATGTGTCTTAGAACTTTGAATAATGGTGCTTCTACAAGCAGATAACCACCTGAAACGATCAGATAATTCCATAGCACCTATTTTACCGCCTGACGGTGTGCCATCACAAACTAATTTCCAGGCATTAAGATATTCTTCAAAGTCAGCAATATCAGCGTCTGGATCAAGGGCTTTCAATTTATTTGGGTTGACGTTATACTTAATCCCTATGTACTTTTTGCGTTTGCAAAACATAATTACACCTGCATTAAAGAACTCTTCTCTTTCTACTTTTGGAACTATTCTTATAATCGCGTACTCAAATGTAAATCTATCTTGCATCTATAGCTTCTTTAATGAGTAAGTCAATTTTAGATAAACGCGTTTTTAAAAATAGAGAATAGGCATTTCTAATCTCTAGACTAGTCATATGATCTGTTTCACTTGTCAACCAGTCTTCGGGAATACTTGAAATTATTTCTGATATTCTATCTGGACGTAGAGAATTCTTTATAGCAACGGCGGCTTCTTCTAGTTTTGTTGCTTTTTGTAGTAAAACATGATCCTTAATTAATGGAAAAGTCCTCGTTAAATGATTTTCCCAAGTGCTCCAGTCGTGATGAAAGTAAAAGCTGGCGCCATTATCAATCACCCACAATTCTTTATTCCAGTGTAGTAAATTTGTATTTTTTGCAGTACGGTCTATATTACTGATGATGCTATCCAGCAGCACAACTTTTGATGCAGTAAGAGCATCTGTTTCACTTACTAAAGGATCGTAAGTTATGGAACCAGTTAAAAAATGTAATCCTAGATTTAAACCAACGCTAAATTTAAGTAAGTCCTGTATCTCTTCATCAGGTTCTGTTTTACTGAAAGAGTCATCGAGGTTCATAAAGACTATTTCCGGTACATTTAAACCTATAGAACGAGCTATTTCTCCTCCTAAAAGCTCAGAGATAAGAGCTTTTTTACCTTGTCCAGCACCTCTGAATTTTATGACATAGAGAAAATCATCGTCTGCCTTAACGATGGCAGGTAGTGAGCCACCTTCTCTTAAGGGTTGCACGTATCGCACAACATCTACAGTACGAATATCAATTTTATTCATAAATCTAAGTTACTAAATATGAGTCTTATAATGAAGGTCTTAAAATGGACAATTTATGTCTTCTGTTTGCGAGAGATGCGTCTACCACGTCGGGTACTTTTACGCTTATAAACGATATCAATAAACTTAAGTAAAGGCAACAATAGGATAGGTACAAATCTAGAGACAACAACAAATTCTAAGGAAACGATTATCGCTAGTAACCAGATTAAACTAGCTGCTAGATCTCGAGTTTTTATCCATTGTAGAGTAATCTTCTCTTTAGGGTTATTTAATAACCCATCTTTCTGAATCCTATATACCATTAAATATTTGAACAAGCTGAGTGCTATTATATTTCCAGAATAAACCATAAATGGTTCGTTTATATAAAATGTCTTGCAATAGAAAGCTGTTGTAAACGGCATTAATACCACCATAAATAACAACATAATATTAAGCCATAGCACTGATGTATTATAATGTTTGAGATGCTTTGAAATATTCATGTGACTTACCCAGTACACTGCAATTACTAGAAAACTTACTACATACCCTATAAAATTAGGTATCAGTTTAGTAATATTAAATGCAAATGTATTAGCCTGTATTGCTTGATAGCTAGGTACTGCTAGATCGAGTACGAGCAAGGTCATCGCAATGGCAAATACCGCGTCCGTAAAGTTGTTAACTCTGGTTTTGTCGTAGGTAAGATTCATTTAGTAAATATATAAGATTTATGAATACGCTTTCGCGAAAGCGTATTCATAAATCCTATCCTAATACTTCATTGAGTAGGGCTGCAAGGCGTACTCCACCTTTCTGCAATTGTCCTTTAAGAACATCAAAATAATCGTACATATACCTATAACCTAGTTTTTCACCTACGGATGTGTTTGCATAGATATCTTTTACCACTATGCGACTATCTTCTAACCAGTCTCTATGGGTACCACTAGCGATAGTTTTGCGTTCTTTTTTGGAAAGCTGTGGCATATTCATAGCCAGTTCACTATAGGACATCCCATAACTTTCAATCATTTGAGAATCCCAGACGCGATGCAAATTTGTTCCATCTCTATACCATCGTACTTGAAAATCGTTGCCGCCTTTATCTTCACTTATTCCTGTGTGTAATGGCTGGTGTAAATCACCTATAAAATGGACTAGCAAGCGCAGCTGAAAAGCTTTTTCCTCTTTTGTAGCAGTATCTGACTTTAAGGTAGTGATGCAGTGGTCTATGGCCTGTATGATATCGCCTTTCTCACTATGAGGATGCGTGTCATAGGTCTGATCAAAAGGAATGTTTACATAGTGCTGTGGTCCATAGGCCCTATATAGCGTATCACTCTTAATATCGTCTGCATAAGTAGATACTAGTGCCAGTGATTCTCCATCTAGTAATTGGGCAATCGCTTTACGAGCTTTTTTATTTAAATACTGCTCTGCAATCGCACCAGTAGCCCGATGACCTGTTTTTCCCCCAATCGTCTGCTTGTGCAGTAAAAGCTACTAGAAATACTAAGAAAGTGATAATAAAACGCATGAATCTATTTTTGTGGCAAGTTACTATCGCTTGATTTAATAATGTTAGGTATATATTAATTATTCTCCTTCTGGAGTAAAACATTTATAAAGCATTTGATAGATGTCTGGATGCTTGCGCTTCATCAATTTAGGTCTCGAGAAAAAATACTCTGCTGCAACCGCAAAAAATTCTATCTGACTACTACCTCCATAATGACGTATGTCTGATTTATCTTTATTGATACGTTCCATTTCTTCATGCATTAAATTAATCCATGGAATCACGTATGATTGTTCTAATAAAGCATGAGGTATACCATCAATAGTACCATCCATTTTATCTATAAGGTGAACAAACTCGTGTATAGCGGTATTTAATTTATCGGTCTCATTTTTAAAACCATGGTAAAGTGCTTCTTTAGAAAGTATCATTTTATGATTCCACTTACCAGTTCCTACCATTCCAAAAATGCGTCTACCATTTCCATGGCCTTCAAATTCTAGATCCTCATTAAAATGTTCTGGTAAAAGGATAACCGTTTTTAAGTTACTATAATGCCAGTCTGGAAATTGAAAAACAGGAATAATTGCGCTTGCCGCTATTAATAAAGCATCTGTTTCTGTAGGTTCTGTTTCTATGGTTTCAATCTCAATCTCATCTAAGAAAGCCTGCATGCGCAGTTTAAAAAACAATCGTTCTCGAGGCTCCAGTTTTTCAAAAAAGGTGACATGTTCTAATAGTATTTCATCCCAATGATCTGTGGATGGAGCTGGTGACTTTTTACGGAAAAGATTAAAAATGGGCATGCAAGAAATGTATTATAAAAGCTAAATATAATAGCCGAAGAGTGATTTTTTACAATTGAGTTGTGTTTTTCTACAATTGGGTTATTATGACTTTATATAAAGAGAAGACTGCTTCATATTTGTGATGTTCTAAACGAATAAAGTATTTTTAGAATTACAAACAGAAAGTATGTCATTTAAGAAATTCATAAAATTTATAATCGCAGGTATAGTCATCTCTATTGTCATTAATTTAATTAATGCATACATGAGAGGTGGCTTTTTAACCATCGTAAAAGAAATAGAAGGTTTTGGTATCAACTTTATGTTTTCTATCGTGTTAACAGTGGGAAATCAATGGTGGTTTGATTTAATGACCAAAAGTATTCTTGGAAAGAACATACTTTAAAACGTATTGTGCTAGGTGCAATAGGATCAGTAATCATTACCATGGTTTTATTAACCATACTTAACTTTTTTACTTATGTGGTCATCTATGGAGGTAGCTGGGGTAACTTTGTGAGTCAACAGTCTATAGATTGGTATTTGTTTGGGTTATTTATTACCCTAGTGATGACACTTATCTATCATGCTATTTATTTTTATAGATTGTCACAAACTCAAAAGGTTAATGAACAAAAAGTTATCGCAAGATCTGCCACTGCGCAATTTGATGCTTTAAAAAATCAGTTAGATCCTCACTTTTTATTCAATAGTTTAAATGTACTGGTTTCTCTCATTGAAGAAAACCCCCCCAAAGCCGCTACTAAATTTACGACTTCACTTTCTAAGGTTTATAGATATGTACTAGAACAGCGCAATAAAGAACTGGTAACGGTAGATGATGAATTGAGTTTTGCAAGAGCTTATGTAGGCTTATTAAAAACTCGATTTGAAGACAGTATCGAAATAGATATACCAGAAAAAAGCTCTAATCCAGAAATGAAGGTAGTACCATTATCCTTACAGCTATTGTTAGAAAATGCGGTGAAGCATAACGTTGTAAGTGATAGTAAACCGTTGAAATTGAGAATCTATGAAGAAAACCATCAATTAATAGTTGAGAACAATTTGCAAAAAAAGCAAGTTCCAGGCAGTAGTAGTGGTGTAGGACTTCAAAACATCGCCTCTCGTTATCAATTACTTACTAAACGTAAGATGAGCATCTCGCAAGATGAGCAGTTTTTTAGAGTGCAAATTCCTATTCTAATTAATTCACAAGACTTATTAACCGCAAACATAGAAGATATGACACCAGTAGAAGACATAAAATTAATCAAAGCCAAAGAACGAGTAGCTAGTATAAAAGAGTTCTATGATGATGTTGTTAAGACAGTAGGGATCTTACTATTTCTGGCCGCGATTAATTATTTTACATCAGACTTTCCTTGGGTGATTTTCCCTGCGGTAGGTATGAGTATAGGACTCTTATTCCAATACTTACGTACTTATGAAAACAATGCGTTTTTAGGTAAAGGTTGGGAAGACCGTAAAATTGAAGAATTAATGAACGATAAAAACTTTTAAGATGAAAAAAGAAGAAACATATCAAGAACGTTACACAAGAGCAAAGGCTCGAGTTGAAGAGATTAGATCATTTTATAACCACCTATTTATTTATATCATTGTTAATATAGGTATTGCGTCACTTAACTATTATCAAAATGAGTGGCAATTTGCATGGTTTTTATTCCCTTTAGGTGGATGGGGGGGAATAGGTTTAGTAGGTCACGCGTTAGGCACCTTCAGCGCAAATCCGTTTACAGGTAAGGACTGGGAACAACGCAAGATTCAAGAATTAATGGAAAAAGAACGTTTAAATAACTAGTCATGGAACCTAATTTTAACGATCAAAAAGCCTTAGAAAAAGCAAGAAAACGAGTGAAAGATTTAAAAGGTTTTTATGATCATTTAATCGTCTTTATCGTCATTCATTTAATAATCCTTGCAGTGGTACTTTATTTTAACGGTGATTTAAGGTTCTTTATAACGTTTACTTTATTAGGTTGGGGAATTGGACTATTTATTCATGCGATAGTCGTTTTTAAATGGAACCCATTTACCAGTGATGATTGGGAACAGCGTAAGCTTAAACAGTTTATTGAAGAACAGGAAAATCAATAACTATGAGCAAAGAGCTAGAAAAAGCAAAGGCCAAGGTTAGAAATATTAAAGGTGTCTATAACCACTTAATCATTTTTGTGGTGATGAATTTAATATTCCTTGCAGTAGTGCTATACATTGACTTTAGTGTGAACTATTTTATAAACTTCTTTGTTTTACCATGGGGGAATGGGCATCTTTATCCAGTGGATGATTGTATTTAAATGGAATCCATTTGTAAGTAAAAAATGGGAGAAGCGTAAGATTAAAGAATACCTAGATAAAGAAGATTAATATGAAAGCTATAATCATAGAAGATGAAAAACCGTCTGCCAGAAGATTAAATCGCATGTTAGGTGACATCGGTATCACGCCAGAGGTGATGTTACATTCTGTACACGAGTCAGTAGAATATTTGTTAAATCATCCTGCGCCAGATCTGATTTTCTTAGATATACAATTGAGTGATGGACTCTCTTTTGAAATATTTGATCAGGTTGACATCAATAGTGCTATAATTTTCACCACAGCATATGACGAGTATGCATTACAGGCTTTTAAGCTTAATAGTATTGATTATCTATTAAAACCTATTGATGAGGATGAATTAAAAGCAGCAGTCGAGCGATTTCAAGTAGCTTCCGCGAAAGCGAGAAAAAACAGCTTATCGATTTTAATGAAATTGCAAAAATGCTAGGCAATCCTGTTGATCGTGTTTATAAAAAACGATATACTGCCAAAGTAGGAGAGCATCTTAAATTGTTTAATACAGATGATGTACAGCTTTTTTATTCTGAGAATAAGGGTAGTTACCTAAATTTAGAAAACGGTCGCAACTATTTAATAGATGATAAGCTAGAGGCTATAGAGAAAGAGCTAGATCCGGCACAGTTTTTCCGCATTTCACGACAGGCCATTATCAATGTAAATGCGATAGATGACATGATATCTTATACAAATTCACGTCTCAAGATTAAAATTAATTCTTTTAAAGAGATGGATCTAATAGTGAGTAGAGAACGTGTTAAAGATTTTAAAAACTGGCTCGAGAAATAAATTTAAACATTAAGTATTTGATAACAAGCGGTTCACTGATAAGTGAATCGCTTTTTTTATGGGATTACAAATTGACTTTTGGGCATTAAGAGAGTTTTAACAATAGAATTAAAACTGCATCTAGCAATCCTGCGTAGATAAGGTATATAACAATTTATAAAACCCAATTAACATGAAAAAAATTGCCCTTTGGTCTAGCCTTGCACTTGCAGTATGTGTAGGAGCGTTTATCGCAGCAGATCACTTAGATGCACCAGCTGTGGCTAATACAACAGCAGACATCGCAGACTTTTACGCCTTTGAAGGTGCAGACTCTAATTCAACAACCTTTGTTGTGACCTTACCAGCAGCAAACGCATCAGCTCAATTTGATGAAAATGTTCTTATTGAAATCAATATCGATAATACCGGTGTAGATGCAGGAACAACTGGTGTAACTGAAGATTTAGTGATTCAAGCATTAAGACAAGGTGATAAGATGTATTTCTTTGGTCCTTATGCACCATCATCAACTGGACTTAACAGTACAATCGATACTAATGAACTAGCTGCTAGTGTAGACATAGGATCTATGACTACAACAGGTGGCGTTAATTATTTTGCTGGATTAAGACAGGATGCATTCTTCTTTGATTTTGAAGCATTTAACAACGTGATTAGCATGGCGCCAGCTACTGGTTTTGGTACTACTGGTAATAACACCTTTGCGCCATTGAATGTAAATGCAATAGTTATTGAGGTACCTAATAGTATGTTAGGAACAGCACCTACTCACATCGTTGATCAATTACTTGCCCCCTAATGGTCCTGGTTTGCCAGTGGCTTATAACGTATGGGTAGAAACTAAAAGAAGATAAAAACTAACAATTTAAAATTTACAAAAATGAAAATATTTAAATATTTAATAGCTCTTACCGCTGTTGCTGCACTTACAGTATCTTGTGGTGATGACGATGATGTAGTAGGTGGTAACCCAGCAACGACTGACTTTTCTGGAACTTTTACTCAACAAGATCAAATGGGTCGTCCAGGAATCAATACTGTTTTTACACCTACAGAAGCTGATGAAAACATGTTTAATGTTACTGTTCCTGCAAATGGAATTGCAATGTTTCAACCTACGTTTCAATCACGTATCGAGGCTTACTATAATGCTTACGGTGCTACTTATGAAACTAACATTCTAGGATTAGATTTACCTACTTTAACAACGGCATTAGCTCTAGATGTACTACAGGTTTCTCCAGATGCACCTACTTCATATTTCAGTGCTGCTGGTGTACCATTAACAGGCCGTGCAATTGAAGATGACGTTATTGATGTATCCTTAATTTTACTTTTCGGTGGTAATACTGGAGCAAGATTTGACGGTAATAATGGAACTCCTAATCTAGTTTCTGATAATGTTGCACAAGAAGCAGGAACTTCCTCGACAACTTTCCCATACTTAACTGCTGCGCAGTTCTAGATCAATTTTAATTTATAACTAGGCTTCCCCCCAAAGCCTAGTTATATTTTTAAGTACAACAACCCCAAATCATGAAAAATCTCATCACTCTTTTATTTTTATTGCTTCTTATTTCTTGTGCCACGGCACCTGATCAAAACCAAGCAATAATAACAGACATTAACGACTTTCAATCCTATCTTGATATAGATAGAGATGACCTAGTCGCAGCATTAAAGTTAAAAACAGCACCACTAGAATTAGATATTGAGGAAGACTCTACTCGTATCGTTCAGATGTCACGATTAGCAGCATTGAATAATCAGTTATATGACGTGACTGGAGACATTAAATATTTAGAACAGGCAGTAAGCTTGCGCGAAAACGTATTTAAAAAAACAGTAATAAAACCAGAAAGCTCACGAAGATCACTCGCACAGATGTACATTAAACAACATCGTTTTAAAGAAGCAGATAGTTTAATGAAAAGTGAGTTAGCAAACGAAAAGCAAGATCAGTTAGTCAAATTTGATATTGCCATGGAGTTAGGGAATTATACTGAGGCAGAAGAATTATTAAACACTCTGAGAAACTTAAATGATTATAATTATCTGATTAGAGCGGCAAAGTGGAACGATTATAAAGGCAATCTAGACGATACCATTAGATTAATGGAAAAGGCAATGGAACTTGCTGAAGAAAGTGGTTCAGAAAACCTGATGTTATGGAGCTACTCTAACATTGCAGATTATTATGGGCATCATGGAGATCTCGCTTTATCATATAAATACTATTTAAAAACACTCGAGTTAGATCCACAAAATGATTATGCTTTAAAAGGAATATCGTGGATAGCTTATTCTAACGATGATAACACAGTACTGGCAAAGCAAATCATTAGTAAATTACAATCACGTCATCATATTCCAGACTATAATCTTATCCTTTCAGAATATGCATCCTATCAAAATGATGAAAAACAAGCCCTTCAATTACGAGAATTGTTTTTGGAAGAAACTAATAAGCCATCATATAGAGGTATGTATAATACCTATAGAATAGAAAATTTACTGGCAGGTACTGAAACTCAGCAAAAGTCGGGTCTAGAGCTCGCAATTATAGAAGTTGAGAATCGCGCTACACCAGAAACCTACGATTTATTAGGATATGCTTATCTAGTTAATAAAATGCCTGATGTAGCATTAGAAATTCATAAACAATTTGTACAGAATAAAACGTTTGAGCCTTTAGCACAGTTACATCTAGCTCAAGTTTTAAAACGTAATGATATAACGGAACCTGTAGAAACTATTAAAAAAGAATTATTGGAGGCTCGATATGAATTAGGTCCAGTCACTTATAAAGAAGTAGAACAAATTTGATAATCGTTAAAGAATCATCAACTCATAAGTAAGTAAGTAAGTAAGTAAGTAAGTAAGTAAGTAAGTAAAAGAATGATGATTCACTTTCCTCTCAAATTGTAAAGTCTAGAAAGATGCATGAGTATTTCTAGATGGCTTTGGGGAAAGTCTTTTTGGTTGGTTAGTTGGGATTCCCGATTTGCATTTGCAGGTCGGGTTTCTGTTTTAGATACCAACTTATATGAAAATTTGTCTTTTATATTTTGGTGTTATTATCGTCACTTCTTTTGTATTTCTATTTTGTAAATTAATATCAACATTTGATTTAAAGAACATCTCGTTTTCTTTTTTATAGATGATTTGTTCTTGTTTCTCGCATTTTTCAAATTCTTTAGTGGTAATTAGTTTTCCTGTGGATAAATTATAATCCACAGTTAACCAATATTAACAAAGCTTAAAATAGTCGCTGGTATAACCTATAAGCTCAAATTGATTATTTTGATATCTATATTTATCGGTATAAGACCATTTCCAGCTACTGCCGCCAGAAAAAGCTATCAATAAAGTACCATGATCTATTTCAATTCCGTCAAATGGATCACTCATCATAATGTCTTTCTGATATTTTAAAATTGCTTTCTCTGATGAATGCTACAAGATCCACATTCCATTAATATTTCTATAAATTTGAATGTGTCTTATATTTCCTGACTCTGATTTTTCAATAGTTTCCAGAACTGAAACTTTTTCATCGATTCCATCAGCATTCAAATCTCCATATGCTTCAGCAATGATTTGATACTTACTTGATATAGTGTCCTTTAGACTGGTTAGATGAAGGCTTAAAGTGATTATTGTAAGAGCTATAATGCTTTTCATCATAAAAGGTTAATATAAGTTACCATGTTGGTTCATTGAATCACATTATAAAAATAGGACAAAAAAAACCAGCTCTTTAATAAGAACTGGTTTTAAAAAATATTTGATAATAGGATTATCCTTTATCAATAACACCTAGTGTGTAAAGTCTTTCTAGGGTAGGAGCATCCGCACCATCAGCTTCTTCAAGTGTGATCCCAAATGCTTGCGTGTCATATGCGTTATCTATTCTTAGTAGCTCATTGTAAGCATCTTTTTCTGTAGGTAGAGTTCCTAAACTAGTAGGCGTTAATGGATCTAGAGTTAAAGACCATAATTGATATACCATATTTTCTGGCACCTCTGGTAAACCTTGAATATCTATATAAGTAACATTTTTTTCATTATTGTAGAAGGCAACGGCGTTACTAGATTCAAAACCAGCCTGACCAGCTAGATTTACTTTAACCGTTTCGGGATCTGATAAAACTTGTAAGGTAGATGCGTATTGAGAATTAATACTTTCCATTTCTATATTCTCAGTTTCTAGAAATTCCTTTTGTTGCTCAATTTGCACTATTTCTTCATTTGCCTCATTATTTGCATTGTAGAAATAACCAGAAGCAATTAGTAACAAACCAGCTGCAGCCCATCCTATATAAGGACTCCATGAGCTACGAGATTTTACCATGTTATTTTTAGCTCCTATAATCGCCTCTAGCTTAGCATAGGTCTCATCGTTATGATCTGGTGCAAGTCCTGCAGCGAGTCGCTGATATGCATTTTCTATACTTATAATTTCTTCCAGTACCTCAGGATGCTGTTTTGAAATTTGTGCGATTTCTTGAGCTCTATTTGCCGGTAATGCACCGCACACATATAATTCAAGATCACCACTGTCTATTAATTCTTTTGTGTCTATCATTCTCCCATTACATTACGTAATTCATTTACACATTTTCTGTGCCTAGTTTTGAGAGTGCCTTCTGGAATATTTAATTCAGCAGCGCCATCTTTAAAAGTAAAGCCTTTAAAGAAAATCAAGTCTATTATTTTAATGCAAGTAGGCTTTAATTTGTTCACCCATTTCATTATACCTAGACTGTCCGTTTGCACTTCCATTTCATCAGTCGCATCCTCTGGGATATTTACGAAATAATCACGACTAAGGTTTTTAAGATTATTCTTATGTGCTTTAGATCTTAGATGATCTATAGCAGCATTACGCGATATATTTAATGCCCATGTAAAAAAGCGTCCTTGCTTTACGTCATATGATGATGAGTTATTCCATATTTCATGAAAACATCCTGTAAAACTTCTTCGGCAACAGCATCATCTTTAACCACGGCAAATATAATTCCTCGTAAGGCCTCATTATATCTTTCATAAACACGAGAAAAAGCCATTTCGCTTCCTTCTTGCATTTTTAGTATTAGTAAATCGGGTTGATTACTCATAAATAAATATTGTAAAGTTCAAGATGCAAAAAATCCGCGAGTTTCCACGCGGATTTTTAGTTAATTATTTTGAACAGAATTACTCTATAACTCCGCAGGCTACTCTAGCACCAGCAGCTCCACTAGGTTGTGATTCAAAGTCATCTGCAGTAGCATGTACAATAAATGCTTTTCCTAATACATTGCGTGTTTCGTCATCACATCCTATACACCATTTATCTGTGTTAAAAGTAAGTGTCGCTCCACCTTCATCATTTGCGATTAGATTACCTATGTCTCCCATATGGTGATCGTGATCGCCCCATTTTCCGTGATCTTCTGTTGTTGGATTCCAGTGTCCACCTGCACTTTTACCATCATCACTACTACAATCACCATTTTCATGTATGTGTATAGCGTGTTCACCAGCAGTAAGACCTGTTAATGATACGACCATATTAACCTCTTTTTCGCCTTGAGTTAAAATAATCTTACCAGTTACATTACTACCACTTTTAGAGCCCATTGCTACAATAACCTCTTTACCTATCATTAAAGTATCACCATGATCATGGTCGCCATCATCGTGTGAGTGTCCTCCATCATCATCGCCACCATCGTCATCATAAGACATATCGTCGGTGATATCGTTAATTTGTTCTTTGGTAGATTCTTTACAAGAGTTTAAACCTACTATTAATCCTAGTGCCACTATGGC
This sequence comes from Nonlabens ulvanivorans, assembly GCF_000755285.1. GTDB lineage: Bacteria > Bacteroidota > Bacteroidia > Flavobacteriales > Flavobacteriaceae > Nonlabens > Nonlabens ulvanivorans_A. Next base: position 371,484 of record NZ_BBMK01000002.1, read on the forward strand.
TAGTGTTATTTTTTTCATGGTTGTTTAATTTTGATTTAAAAATAAGCAACTCTAGTTGATTTTCATCATAAGAGTTTCTCAAATTTGATAGGATTATGATTACCTATTTTAAGGTTTTCCATAATGTTTAAGGCTATATCAACACGTTTTTGAGAGTCAGTTACTCGATAAACCATAAAGATGATGTTACGTTGTTTACCTGGTAATAGAGATTCAAATATCTCATAAGCTTCATAATCACTTAAAAGAACAGCTTCAAGTTCTTCTGTCATAGGAGCTTGATATTTACTAGTGTCTTCTCGCATGTCAATTTTTAACGAGTCTCCTGCTGTCACTCCTAGTGTTTTTTGATTGGCCTTTGAAAACATCATGTAGATGACACCATGCTTTTTTCCAATACCTGCATATAGAGTAATTTCTTTGTCGTTTGCTATTACAGTGGCTACAACTCTTTTAATTTTATCTGTAGCTAGTTGTGCTGCGATATCATCTGGTATTAAAATGGCTCCTGTATAACCATTATTACCTATAGATGTTTCAAAGGTAAAGGTCATTAACGTACTAATTTAGTAACTACCTGAGTATCGCTATGCAAAGTTTTGTGAACCGGACATTTATCTGCTATTTGAAGAACTCGTTGTAGTTGTTTTTCATCTAGGTCTCCTGTAATTTTAATCTCTCTGGTAAAGGTGTCTATTTTTGCACTTGATTCTTCACAATTCTCACAATCTATCGCATGTTGCTTATCATAATCTACATGACATTCTACATTCTCGATCAACCATTTTTTACGTCTAGCGTACATTTGAATGGTCATGACCGTACAAGCTGCTAATCCACTGGACAAAAGCTCGTATGGAGTAGGACCAAAGTCATTACCACCTATACTAGTAGGTTCATCTGCTGTAAAATAATGATTACCTGCTCGCATTTGTGTAGTAAATAAGCTATCATTATTTAGACTAGCCACTACATTGTGTCTTGCTGCTAGTGCGATATCTTCCTTGATGTCAATATACCTAGAGGACCATCCTGCAATGACCTCACCTACATATTTAGAATCTTTTTTATCCATTAATAAATGGTCTGCACCATCTAAACTGACAAAACTCTTAGGATGAACTGCTGCATGATACAACTTCTCTGCGTGCTCAATACCTACAGTTTGATCTTGTGGAGAGTGCATGATCAATATAGGTTTACGTAAGCTTTTAAGTGTTTGTGTCACCTTTTGCTCATTAAGATCTTTAAGTAATTGCTCTTTAATTTTAAACGGTCTGCCACTTAATTGTACGGTAGCCTCTCCATTTTCTACGATAGCATCAAGTTGATCACCAAATAAATGTCGAACATGTTTAGTATCACTAGGAGCACCTACTGTAGCTACAGCTTTTATAGAGTCTGCTTTTGCAGAGGCATATATCACCGCAGCACCACCTAGACTATGTCCAACCAGTAGAGAAGGAGCTTTATAATGCTCTTTTAAATAATCAATTGCAGCCAATAAGTCATCAACATTTCCTGAGAAATTGGAGTCGGCAAAATCACCGTCACTATCTCCCAATCCTGTAAAATCAAAACGCAATACACCAAATCCAGCACTAGTCATAGCCCGTGTAATATTCTTAGTGGCACTGAAGTTTTACTACAAGTAAAACAGTGAGCAAAGACGGCATAACTGTGTGGATGCCTGTCTGCAGGTAATTCTAGACGACCGCTAAGTTCATAACCAGCGGTATTTTTAAAGTTGATTTTCTCAAAGTTCATGCGTTTCTCTATTTATCTCTACAATTTACAACATCACTAAATGATACTAACTATGGGCGGGAATTATGCGTAAGGAATCAGGAAATTTTTAATGATTTTATCATTGTGCTTAATTCCTAATATATAGTTCATATTGTAATGCACGATATTGAGCTTAAAGTGTTTTATTTCATGCTATTCCCATAAGTCTATAGTCACTTCTTTCATCTCAACCACAAAAGGATCCCAGTTTTCTGTAAGCCATGTTTGTGACTCGATAATTCTTTCATTTGCTAATTCTCTAGCTTGATTAAATAATTGTGTTTCTGTAGCAGTTTGTGGACCTTGACGGCTGCTTATGTATTGATTTGCTAGTCCTACACGATTCATTACAGTTACTTCAGGATTACGAGTAATTCCCTGACGTTTATCTGGTGTACCAAAGTATTTATTCTGCTCAAGTTCAATACCTTTTATAATAGAATCGGTTCTTTTTGATTTGATCTTTGTATGCTTTTTTGTCCTTATCCTTCATCAACTTAAGGAAGGTTTGAGCTTTCTTTTTGTTTTCGGCCAGTTGCTCAGTGATTCCAGATACGGTAATCGATAGGGCTTCTAATCTTTTTTGTGCTTCATATTTAGACTTCATGTCTGCCATGCTCAGCTCATCAATCCTAGGATCTTCTTTAATAGTAATACTGGTTTCATTTTTGGTATTTCCATATTCTAATACGGCTCTATAAGTTCCTGGTAAAACTTGTACACCACTAGGTTCTCTTTTTGAAGTATTGATGTTTCTCGATGGTCGATCAGCTCCTTTTTCTCGCATTCTCCAGCTCCAGGTATGAATACCTTTTTCTTTAGGAGTTTTACTAGATAACGTGCGTATCAATCGTTCATCATCATAGATTTTTAAATAGATTGAATCTGATTTTACGGTATCGCTTTTTGCTTTTAATTCTTTGTCAAAGAAATATTTAAATTTAGCACCACTACCACGATTTTCTCCATGGAACATCGCGTCTGCACCAAATCTACTTCCAGTAGGTTGTTGATATCTAGCAAAGTATGCAGTAGGTGGCTGGTATAGAGCAATAGGTTGTTGAGGTTGCGTTTCGCGAAAGCAACGAAAGGAGCAAGGTCGTCTAAAACCCAAGCCGCACGACCAAATGTACCTATCACTAGATCATTCTCGCGCTCTTGAATAGCAAGGTCTTTAACAGAAACGGTAGGGAAACCATTAGTATATTTTACCCAATCATCACCAGCGTTAATACTTACATACAGACCATCATCAGTACCTAAAACATCAAGTTATTCTCTTCTGGATGTTCGATGATACATAAGGCATAGCTTTCTACATCATCACTATCTACAATTCTAGTCCAACTTTTACCATAGTTCGTGGTACGATATGCATAGGCCTCAAAGTTGAATCTACGATAATCATTTGCCACGAGTAGCGCATGACCTTTTTTAGTTTTTGAGGCTTTTATTTGAGTAATCCAGCTGCCTTGTGGTAGACCTTTTAAACCTTTTGAAATATCTTCCCAACTATCACCACCATTTTTTGTGATGTGTACTCGGCCATCGTCTGATCCTGTGTACAGAACATCACGTTCTACAGCACTAGGTTCTATCACTAGTATAGTTGTATGATTCTCTGCTCCGGTAGCATCCATTGTTAATCCTCCAGATTCTGATTGTTTTTGCTTCTCAGGATCATTAGTTGTTAAGTCTGGAGAAATCACTTTCCACGTCAGTCCTTTATCTGTAGATTTATGAACAAACTGACTACCAAAGTATAAGGTAGCACTATCAAATGGGTCCATATTAATGGCTGCGTTCCAGTTAAAACGTAACTGTACATCAGGAGCTGGATGTGTAGGTCTAACACTATAGTTATTACCGGTTTGCCAGTCATAACGACTTACAAATCCTTGCTGACTCATAGAATAACCGAATCTACTATTATCTGGATCTGGTACAACATCAAATCCATCACCAAAGCTGATCTCTTGCCAGTAACTATTTCTGATGCCTTGCGCACGCCATGAGTATGCCGGTCCACGCCAACTACCATTATCTTGCATACCACCATAAACGTTATAAGGCACTTCATTATCTACATTAATATGATAGAATTGTGCCACAGGTAGATTCCCTATAAATCGCCATGTCTTACCACGATCACGTGTGATGTTTAAACCACCATCATTTCCATCAATCATAAATTTTCCATTAGTAGGGTGGATGTACCAGGCATGGTGATCGGGATGGACACCATTATCTGCATTATAAGCAGGCATCAGTTGTTTAAAGCTTTTACCACCATCTTCAGAGACGTTTATGTATGTGAAAACAGAGTAAACACGATTCTCGTTTTGTGAATCCACATATATTTCAGAATAATAGAAAGGTCTATTACCTATGTCACTTTTATCATTAATCTTTTTCCACTTAAAACCACCATCTGTAGATTTGTACAATGCATTTTTCTTTGCCTCTACTAGTGCATAAACAACATTAGGCTCGCTAGGAGCAATGGCAACACCTATACGACCTAGTTCACCTTTAGGTAATCCATCTTCATCGGTTATTTTTTTCCAGTTTTCTCCACCATCATGTGTCATATACAATCCAGATCCTTCACCACCAGATTTAAAAAACCATGGATCACGTTTGTGTTCCCACATGGCAGCAATTAATTTGTTAGGATTAGTAGGGTCCATTACTAGATCTGCCGCACCAGACTTATCGTTGGTGTAAAGAATTTTTTCCCATGTTTTTCCACCATCAGTGGTTTTAAAAACACCACGTTCTGGATGAATTCCCCATGGTGAACCTATCGCAGCGGCATAAACGACATCTGGATTAGTAGGGTCAATAATGACTCTATGGATGTTACGGGTTTTTTTAAGTCCCATAGATTTCCATGATTTACCACCATCGAGTGACTTGTATATGCCATATCCACCGTTCAAAGAGTTACGTGGATTTCCCTCGCCAGTTCCTACCCATATCACACTAGGATTAGATTGTTGTATGGCTACAGCACCTATAGAAGCAGTAACTTCATCTTCAAAAATAGGTTCCCAGGTCACGCCACCGTTATGTGAACTCCATAGTCCTCCACTAGCCGTACCAGCATAAATAATATCTGGATTATCGTGTACCACATCTATAGACGTTACACGACCAGACATACCGCCAGGACCTATGTTGCGAGGTTCTAGATTTTTAACTAATTCTAAATCAAGTTTTTGAGAAAATGCGAAGCTGGAAATCAAGCAAACGCATAATAGTAGAGTTCTTTTCATGGTAAAAATTATAGAACTCTAAAGATAAGTCATGAAACCGCTTTCGCGAAAGCGTGTTAACAAAGCATTTGGATTCCGTTAACTATTTGAAGAAACTATAAATTCAAAAACAGACCGTGCCCTTCTAACGGCACCTTCCATATAACCTGCGTATTGAGAAGCAGTTTCAGTACCTGAAATAATTAGTTTATTGTTGAAGTACAAATGATTATATACTGAATGGCCATTATTTTGATGAGGTGATAATAAATGATGGCTTTGCGCCCGAGTGAATTTTTCTTGAGCCCAACATTGTTCCTCATAAGAAATGAAATCTAGAGCTTCTTTACCTAAAAAGTTCTCTAATTGATTTAAAATCATTTCTTTGCGCTGGGATGACGATAAATCTGAAAGCGCTGGTTTCATAAATCCAGCAAGTGCAAAACGATTTTCATTATAATTAGTATGATCATATAGTTCTGTAAATGGACCTACATTGCTGAAACAAGAACCGGATAGACCTTTCTCTTTCCAGAACGGTTTATGGTAAGAGAGCCCAAATTTTATAGAGTCTGCCATCCATGTGTGTGTGTTATTTGCAATGTTTACTAAAGAGTCTGGAAGGTTAGGAGTAAACTCAATATTGTTAACTAGCAATCCTGGCGGAATGGTTGAAACAACCAAATCAGCTTGGTAAGTAGACTGTGAAGTCCTTACATCAATTTGATGAACATTTTCTTCAAGGTTTAATACCGGTTCATTAAGTTTTAAATCTATAGAACTTAATATGGAGGAAAGTTTTTTAATGATAGAGTTTGTACCACCAGCCATTCTATAACTAGGTTCTTGATTTTCTGGCAATTGAAATAATTGTGGTGGCTGGCTAGCCATGGATTGATAACAAGCGTTACCAGTCGCAAATTGTTGATGTATAGGTATCTCTAATTCTTTAAGGAGATTGAGAAGATTGGTGTTTTGGTTCCATAACCATGCTGGACCTAAATCGATAGGAGTTTCACCTGACGTATTTTTAGTAAGAATGCGTCCTCCTAAACGATTTCTTGCTTCAATTACCGTGATTTGATAATTAGAGTTTCTAAGCAAGTAAGCCAGTGTAAGTCCGCATAATCCGGCTCCTAGGATGATGATGTTTTTGTTTTTCATAAAAGATAAAGCAAGGTCTTAATAATTGTATTAAAACCTTGCTTAAATGTATTTAGAATATTTTAATTTCTACCAGCTCGTACACCACCATCAGTATCCCAAATCGCTCCAGTTACCCAAGATGCTTTATCAGACAATAAGAATGTAATCGTATTAGATACGTCTTGTGCGGTACCATTTCTACCTATAGGATGAAAGGCATTGAAACCTTCAAGTGCCTTTGCTGCTTCATCAGATCCACCGAAAACGCATCGTACACTGGTGTATGAACGACAGCTGGCGATACTGCATTAACACGTATGTTATGATCTGCAAGTTCCATTGCAAGATGCTGTGTTAAAGAATGTAATCCAGCTTTTTGCATAGAATAAGCACTTGAAGGTGTTGCTTTTACGGCTTGCTTTGCCACATAGCGCCTATATTAACAATAGATCCACCTTGAGTTTCTTTCATTTTATTTGCAACGGCTTGTGTAATAAAAAAGAATCCACGGTTTAAATCTTGATAAGAATCATAATCTGCTATAGTATGATCTAAGAATGGTTTAGGTCCAAAGATACCAGAAGCATTTACCAGATAATCTACGTTGTCTAATGTATTTATTGAGTTTCTAAAGTTCTCTACTTCAGATTTGTTAGTAATGTCTACTTGATGTTTGAATAGGTTAGGAGCATCTGCTACTTTATCTGTATTACGACCTACAATATGAACCTGAGCTCCTTGTTGTAATAAATCTTGTGCAGTAGCATTTCCTATTCCACTGGTTCCACCTATTATGATGGCTACTTTGTTTTTAAATTCTGACATAATAAAAGTTTAATAAAGACAGAACAGTCTGTCTTTTTTAGATTAAAAAAAAGGGTTAAATAATTTTGTTACATAATTGTTTTGAAGAAGTGATAGGCCATGCATCCTTATGTAAATGACTTTCTGAAACTGCTGCTTCATATAAGAGGTACACTTGTTTTGCCATTATAAAACTTTCTTGAACGTTAATATCTTGAATGTTGTCAATAATAAGCTGCTCAATAAATCGTATGAAATCTTTTTTTTGGGTTTGAATCTCGGCTAAAATAATCTCGTTATCTCGAGGGATTTCAGCAACGGTTTTGATACACCAGCAACCGTTAAAATCCTGATCATTAAAAAAGAGTTCCAAAAATTCAAAAAGAGCAAGGACTTTACCTTTACCATGTTCTTTTGAAAAACAAAAGGCCTCAATTTGTTTTATAAATGAATTGTTTTTGTGTTGTAGGTAAGCTACACAAATATCTTCTTTAGATTTGAAATGATTATATAAAGTGGCTTTTGCCACGCCAGAAGTTGAGATAATCTCATTGATACCAGTAAGATTATATCCATTGCGATAGAACAGCTGCGAGGCTGTCTCAATAATGTGATGTTTAATTTCTGATCGTTTCACGATGCAAATATAGAAAATATTTATAAAAACAGACAAGTCTGTCTATTTTTTATTTTCAATCACCTTAGTCTTAGAAAATATATCGTGAAAACCGTCTTTCATAAAAGCAAAAGAAAGGGCTTCTAAAGGAATAAAACGACAAGCCGTTCTCATTAATAATTCGGTAATACTAGGTTTTTGATCTTTTTCTGAAACGACAATGGTACCAGTCACAATTTTACCTAGTGTTTTATTCCAAAAGAATTCTTGGATAAAATAATACAGAAATAGTATAACAGAACCTATAATACGCTGGTAATTGGACCAATTATACTTAATACTATCAGAGCCGAAATTTGAAAGAATAACATGTATTAAACTAATCAAAACTACAAAACTGAAAAAGTCAACGATAAAGTTAATAAGCCTTAATCGTATTGATGCTCTGTTTTCAATTACTTTTTCTTTTTTAGCAATTCTGTAATAAGTGTCTCTATCATTAATATATAAATAAATGTCAAGACCTCGCTTTTCTGCAATAAGTTGCGCTTGCTTTATGTCAGCTAATTTGTGAGAATCTTTGTCATCGGTGATGATGTTTAGGATTTCTAGGTCAGATAAGGATTCCATTAATTAGGTTTATTTGGATTACTATTCGGACTATTTTGAGTTAACATATCTTTCATTAAATCCAATTCTTTTTCCTCTTCGTCTATGGTAAGTTGATAATCTCTTAGGATGTTTTGTGTCAAAGTATCAGCCTTAGATATTAATTGATTTCGTTTCTGTAATTTTCTTGATAATCGACTTATATAAAAGAAACTTATTGCAAGCAATATGATTAAAACAGCTAGAAATTGAATAGTGAAAGTAACTTCTTCTTCAATCATTTTTTTACGAGCATTTACAAAAGTGTCAATTGTGAGGTCAAATAGATTTTTACGCTCTGTGAGGTTTGTCTCTAAACTGGCTTGAACTACCTTTGTTTTAAAATCTTTGATTTCATCTTTACTTACCTCATCTATAATAAGTGCTTTAGTTTCAGGTGAGTCAAATATAATATCAGGTGCTATAAAAAAAGTCAATCCTGTTACTAACAAAACTATTCCTAATAGTAATAACAGTATTCTTTTTATGAAATAGTATGTGGTGCGTAAACCTCTTGTGAATTTAGAACCTATTAAATCAAAATCTAATTGCTCTAATTCAACTTTGCGGTGTCTAAGGATTGCTTGTCTTTCGGCTTTTTTAATTATAAATTCGTTGATATTCTGGCTGGTCATGAATAAAATAATTTAGTGATAATTAAACTTGACAAAATTTATTAAAAAATTGTAAGATAATTCGCTAAAATACAACTAATTTATAATTTAAATGATTAGTTAACTACTTAATCTAATGGAGCTACATACATCTCTTGACTAAAAGGTTTCAGCTCCATACTGCCACTTAACTCGTCATATTGGATGCTAGATTTATTAAAACTAGGTCTTCCATTTGCCATAATGTCTTGAAGACATGCCGCTAGTAGTGGTTCATTTATATCACCTATAACTCCTAGGTTTTCAAAATCCTCACGCAATGCTATATCAGGAGCAAGGCCATTAAAGTAATCTGTAAATCCAGCGCTGTTGATACTTTTTAATACTAATGGCTGTAATGCATATCTATGAGCAGGATTTGCACCAGATCTACCAAAATCGCTACTGTCATATAAGGTAATACTTGCTTGAAATTTACCTGCGGTATCATCACCTACTTGAATAACATCTACATAAGGTTCTAAAGCAGCAATAACTAACTCACTAGCACTAGCGCTGCTACCAGTTGTAATGACATGAACTTTAGAAAGTCCTAGAGTATTTAAAGGTGTGCCAGCATTAGTGGTTGTTTTAAAGAAATTAGTCAAACGATCTGGTTGATTGTTTTCAAAAAATTCTTGTACATCAGGATTCCATTCTTCTGTCGAAAAAACGTCTGTAGTAGGTTGTCCTGCTATAAGGCTTCCTAAGATGATGGAAGTATTTACAGATCCACCACCATTATATCTTAAATCTAATACCAGATGAGTTACTCCTGCAGATTGTAAAGTCCCAAATGCATCATTTAATTCTTCATCAAAATTTGACGTAAAGCTATTATACATTAAGTATCCTATTTTTTGTGAACCTTGATCAATTATGGCAGTTCTGAAAACAGGATTTTCAGTTATGGATGTTTTATCTAAGGTGATTGTCATTCCATTACTAGTAGCAACACCAGTATTTAAATCTGCTAGACCTATGGTATAAGAATTTTGTCCTAACAATACACTAAAGTTATCACGTGTTAATTGAATTCCATCTATTTGATTAAATATCATTCCGCGTGCAACACCTTGTGTACTGGCACTCGAGTTGGGTAGCACATAACGCACATAACCCCCCCATACATTAGACGCGCTTCCTGTTTCACCTACCAGACCGAATTCCATACCGTTATTAAGCGTGGTACCAGCAAATAATTGTTCTAATGCTATATAGTCACTTACAATAACGCTAAACCGGTCTGTGAGTGATCGATCAAAAACTAATGATTCAAAAAAGTCCTCTGGTATATCATAAATACTGTGAAACTCTTCTAATTCTGGAACTGTCGCAAAACGATCGTCTGCCAGTTCTGGAACATCTGGTTTATATAAATAAAAAGCATTCATACCTCTGTAAACAAAGTTTTTTATAGAAGTGGAAGAAGCAAAATTATCGTCGTTATCCTTAAAACAACTCACGGTAATTAAAACGGTAAGGCATAATAGGATTATATTTTTATAAGATTTCATCATTATTAGTGCTTATAATTAAGGTTTAAAGGTAATTGTATTCTAGATAATGCTCTAATCACCACAATTATCATTGTAGAATTCTATAGCTTCAGGAATTCTTTTATTTTTCATTTTTCCATCTTCGAGTTTAGAAACGAGCTCTGGACAGTCTTTCAACATTTTAAGATGTCTCCTTTTAAGTTTAGTTCCTATTCTTACAAAACGGTCGTCTATGACCATAAAATATATAGTATATGGCTCTTGATCTACATAAACAGATTGTAAGTTAGTACCAGGTCCAAAACCTATACTAGAAGTTCCACCTTGCATGTATAATCCATATAACATGATTTTTCCACTTTCAATCTCTAAATAAAGTGATGGTGGATCAGTACGATTAGTCCTTACATACCTGTATTTTAATCCATCAATATCAAAACCTATGATGTGCTTATGGTCATAGACTACGGTTTCATCTTCTTCATTTTCTTTAAATTTCACACTGTCATTTGCTCGTGTTTTAATGAAACCAGCCTTACTAGTGTTATTATTAAAGATAATGATGCCTTCTTGATACTGCGCTTTTAACGAAATACTACACAGTAAAAAAAATGCGAAAAGAATAATATTTTCATGAAAACATTTTCGGATTTAGAACTCAAAGATAACGAGCAGTTATCACACGTACATAACGTATTATTCTTTTATTTAGTTTGATTTTTCAGGATTCGCTTTCGCGAAAGCGAACTCATAATACCCATTGATTCTTTATGAAAGGATGATATTTGAAAAAAAATAAAGGATCTTGTAACAATAAAATAACATGCTCGTCATGGTAGTATAACCAACACAATGAACCAACAAAAATTCATAGCTGTTTTTAAAGAAGTACAACACAAAATGTACTTTTTATCAAAACGCTTGCTTACCTCGCATGAAGAGGCAGCAGACGCTGTGCAAGAAGTAATGGCAAAGTTATGGGAGAAAAGAGACACTCTAGAAGAGGTGAAAAATAAAGAAGCATATGCCATGCAAATGGTAAAAAACTTTTCTCTAGATCGCTTGAAGAGTAAACAGGCTGGACATTTAAGAATTGTACATAGCAATTATGAAGATGACCATCGCAATGCTCAAGAAGAGATGGAACGCAAGGCAAAAGTCACAATGGTACAGAATGTGATTAATACCTTACCAGAGCAGTATAAAGTGGTACTGCAACTGCGAGATATACAGCAATATGACTTTGAAGCCATAGAGCGCATATTAGATATGAAAGCCACCGCAGTAAGAGTCACTTTAAGTCGAGCCCGTAAAATGCTCAAAGAAAAAATTGAAGAACAGTATCAAATAGACATCGCATGAACGAACTATTACATAAATATTGGGAAGGACAATCCAGTCTGGAAGAAGAGCAAAAGCTCATAGCTTACTTTAATAGTGAGGCTGTAGCTCCAGAACATGAGGTCTACCGCAGCATCTTTAACGCCTTTGAAGAAGAAAGCGTGATGAAAGAGGAAATAGATTTTGATGCTTTTGCAAAACTTGCACCAGAAGAAAAACCTAAAGATCACTCAAAAATCAGAGTACTTAAGGGATTAGGTATTGCTGCAGGACTTGCCGCATTAATAGCTGTAGGTTCTAATTATATAGGAACAACTAAAGCTAACACAGATTTAGGAACCTATGAAGATCCTAAAGAGGCATATTATGCAACGGTAGAGGCTTTACAACTGGTATCTACTAAGTTTAATAATGGACGTAAGAATCTAAAACCATTAAGTGAAATTAATAATAAGACAGAGAAAGTCTTTAAAACTAAATAATTAAAATCAAGAATCTCTTAAAATAAAAAACATGAAAAATTTAATTTACATAACAGCTTTCTTGCTTACCAGCGGTATAGCAATGGCACAAAACTTCAGCGCACTAGATAATCTTAAAAACACATCAGAGACTGTTGTGACCGATGAGATGTTTGCATTAATTGCAGGAGTAGATATCGATAGTGATGATAAAGAATTCAACGAGATTAAAAAAATCATTGATAATCTTAAGGAATTACGCATATATGCTACAGATAACCCTACTAGTGCTGCGACCTTAAATTCATTTGCTCAAAAATATATCGCAAATAATAACCTTGTGAAATTAATGCATGTTAAAGAAGATGGACAGATGTTCTCTTTCCACATGCGCAAAGGTAGTAATGATAAAAAAGTACGTGATCTAGTGATGTTGATTAATGGATCTGGTGATAATGATGATAAAGACACCGTTTTTCTCATTATATCTGGAGATATTGATTTAAATCAAATATCAAAACTTACTAAAATGATGAATGTGCCAGGTCAGAAGCAAATAGAAGACGCTACTAACTAATCATTCACTCATAACTTATAGGCCAGATAGTTGACCAGTATCTGGCCTTATTTACAAACCATTAAAACTTACCATTATGAATAATCTTATAATTAGAGTCCTTGCATTAGGTATAACCTTAATTCTGTTTCTTACTTCATGCAGTTCAGATCCTACATTGCAACAATATTTTGTAGATAGTCAAGAAAAGCAAGGTTTTATCACAACAACCATCCCTAAGAGTATATTGGGACTAGATGTTTCTCAAATGAGCGCTAGTTCTCAAGAAGCTTATAACTCAATTAATAAAGTAAATTTACTTTATTACCCAATTGATAAGCAAAATACAGCCGCTTTTGAAAAAGAAAATGCACAACTTAATGCGATTTTAAAAAGCATGATTTTAAAACTTTAATGACTCACAAGTCTGATGGTATTAACATGCGTTTTTTATACGACGGTTCTAGCGAGAGCATTGATGAGATGATTATATACGGTTCTTCTCCAGAAATGGGATTAGGTGTCGCTAGAGTATTAGGTGACGACATGAAGCTGGGTTCTATTATGAAAATGATGGAAGAAATGAAAAACGTGAATCTAGATCAAACAGGTATTAATAAGATTCTTAAAGACATAGGTGTAGATTTAAATGAAGAAGGAGAAATAGATGAAGAAGCCGTTAAAAAGATTATGGCTTCAAAAGGTATGGATACTACTAATTTGAATATTGACATGAATAGTAAAGAGTAAGAATAAGCATTTTTATTTTGAAACCGCCATAGTTTTCTATGGCGGTTTTTTTGTGTTTAAAAGTGACCATTTTTAAATATAACAAATTGCAAGAATCGGTTTATATTTGCACGCCTTTTAAGATAGTGATGATGGTTTATCTCGCTTTCGCAAAAGCGCAATAACAACAAACATTACAACACATGAAAGCAGGAATTGTAGGACTACCTAACGTGGGAAAATCTACCTTTTTAACTGTCTGTCTAACGCCAAAGCGCAAAGTGCAAACTTCCCGTTTTGTACCATAGAACCTAATGTAGGTGTGGTAAACGTACCAGATCCTAGATTGAAAAAGCTTGAGGAGCTAGTAAATCCAGAACGTGTCATTCCAGCAACTGTAGAGATTGTGGATATCGCTGGGCTAGTTAAAGGAGCAAGTAAAGGAGAAGGATTAGGGAATCAGTTTTTAGGTAATATACGTGAGACAGATGCTATTATTCACGTTTTACGTTGTTTTGATAATGATAATATCATACATGTAGATGGAAAGATCAACCCCCCCATAAGTGATAAAGAAACGATTGACATAGAGTTACAATTAAAAGATCTTGAGACGGTAGATAAAAAACTAGAAAAAGTAAAGCGTGCTGCTCGTACTGGTAATAAAGAAGCACAAAAAGAAGAAGAAGCTTTAATGAAAGTTAAAGATGCTCTTGAGGCTGGTAAATCTGTACGTACGATAGAATTTGATGAAGCTATTCATGATGAGTTTATCAAACCATTACAGTTTATCACAGACAAGCCAGTAATGTATTTGTGTAATGTGGACGACGCATCTGCAGTGACTGGTAATGCTTATGTCGACCAGGTACGTGAAATGGTAAAAGATGAAAATGCAGAAGTACTTGTGCTTGCAGTAGGTACAGAAGCAGATATCGCCGAGCTTGAAGATTTTGAAGAGCGCGAGATGTTTCTAGCCGATATAGGTCTAGAAGAAGCAGGTAGTGCAAAATTAATACGTAGTGCTTATAAATTACTGAATCAGCAAACATATTTTACCGCTGGTGTAAAAGAGGTAAGAGCATGGACGGTAAAGATAGGAGCAACGGGACCACAGGCAGCTGGTGTCATCCACACAGATTTTGAAAAAGGATTTATACGTGCTGAGGTGATTAAATACGACACCTTTGTAGAATATGGTTCTGAAGCAAAAGTAAAAGAAGCAGGAAAGCTTAAAATTGAAGGTAAAGAATATATCGTGCAAGATGGTGATGTGATGCACTTCTTGTTTAATGTTTAAAAATTAAATCTCGAGGTTCAACTCGAAATATAATCTATAAAAAACCGAATCTACTTTATGTAGATTCGGTTTTTTATTTATCCTAAGAATAGAGAATACTTAATATTAAGTATCACTTTTTATTTGTTCAATCTCATATTCTAGATCAATGTTATCATCAGGATTGTCATTTGAATTACGGCGTTGGGCTCGATTTGTTACACGTTCAATTCGACGTTCTTCTCTACGTAACCTTCTTGCTTCTTTGCGCGCCTCAGCCGAATCATTTTTTTCAGTAATGGCGTCGTTGAATCCTATTGTATCATCTACATTGCTATCAAACGCATTAAACCATCCATTCTCAAAAATGTTAAAAACAGAACTCCAAATTCCAATCTCTGAATTTTCTACAGATCCTTCAATAGGAATGTTAGTAGCAAGTGTGTCAGTACCTTGATTTTTAAGAACAAATTTGAATAAACCTACAAAACTTTCCCAAGCTATTTTAAATATATTAGTATCCTCATCACTCCATTTATCGACAATTTTAGTATCTGTCATCAGTGGTTTAAAATAACCTTTCATATAACCATCTGCTATTGCCAGTTCACTAGCAAGTTCAAACTTTCCTTCTTCAAAATCTATTCCTGCATAATGCAAGGTGAGGTCATTGAGTGCTGTTATGTCGGCATTTTTTATGGTCATGTCCAGGTTCATATCTGGGATTTCTTTGATAAGGTCAAGTTTCCCATTTAAATCTAGATTTCCATTCCCTATAGTGGTTGCAGTAGCTTTAAGTGTAGAAGGTAATGCGAGAGATGATTGCTCTGCATTCTGTAAGTTAGTAGCAAGCGCGTTTACGTTAGATAGGTATAAATCAATATTAGGCTCAGCATATAAACCTGTAAATGTAAATTCACCATCTATAGTTTCAAATCGATTGATTTGTAAAGGAACAATATCAGTAAGAACTGCATACCACACATCGGCACTCGGTTCATCTAGAGAACCATCAGCTGCTACGTGATCCTCAAAAGTATAGCTTATAGATGGGTGCTGCATTTCTATTTCACTAACAACGCGACCATCGAGTAATGCGCCCCCCCATTGTATAGAGATATCTGTCTTGGGGGGGAAATTGAGAAAAGGTGTTTGTGTTTTAGAATCAACTTTATCTAAATACAATCCATTAAGTTGATAAGCACCACGGTATAGTGAGATACCTACATCATCTATATGACCGTAATATCCTGGGATATCAGCTAATGTTTTATTTAACTCATCACGCACATAGTATGGCAAGTAAATTCGGCCTGCAACTAATATGATAATTAGAGTAAGTGGAATTAGAACCTTCTTACGCTTAAACCACTTTTTCTTTTTTATAGCTCTTTCATTCATTTAACAAAAATATCCAGTATATGTCTGGCATATTGTTAATTACTTGTTATGTTTATTATTTTATATACTAAATGAGTTTGTTTCTTAAAAACTCATTTTGGCATTTAATAATTGAAATAACTTCTCGGGATCTTTACTTAACAGGATAATGGTTTTACAAATTCTATTATGATCAAATTGGATTTCGATTTTTTTATGATCTCTAGTCACTGATTTCAACGACCTTAATGGGATGATATGAAGCAAGTCAAACCTGTCTGCAATACTTGCCATAAAGGTGTTTGTAGTAATCCATAATTCTTCATCAGTAACTCTTATTCTTAAAGCTTTATTTGCACCACCATATTTTGTAATAATGGATTTTGTTGAATAACCAGAAGCGCCATCTTCTTTATAGATAAATTTAGAGTTGCCTAGTTTAGGAAAAGGTTTTAGCGCTTTTCTACCGTCAATTACAAATTTTGTACAGATCAAAATAGCTACAATTAGCCAAATGATTAAGAAAATATACTGTAGCTCCATATATTATTCTTCCTCATCTACAGAAGCGCAGGTCTCTACCCAAAGTGCTTCCACTTTATCACGAGCCATTGGGTACGCCTTAAGAATTTTAAACTTGACTTTATGGTAGGGTTAGTATTAAAAGAGTTGATTCTTATACGGTCGCCCAGCTCATCCCAGCCAAATTTCTCAACGAGATCTTCAACGATTTGAGCCAGTTTAATACCGTGTAACGGATTGTTAGGTTGTTTGCTCATAGTTAATCCTCCATAAAATCCATAGATTCCTTAACACCACTGGACTTACCAGATCCGCTAACGCGCACATAGAAATAAGAGTCATAATCGTTATCATCTAGTGCGTTATAAATGCTATCATTTTGAAGCTGGTTAGTATACTCATTAATCGTATTGCTATGTCCAAAAAGAGCAACCGTTTTACCTCTATACTTTTCTAGTAAATCGAGTGCCTTAACCGTGCGCACATCATAGATTTCCACCTCCATATCGTGTGCGGCAGCAAGTGGTGCAGCGGTAGCTTTGGTACGTTTGTAATCAGAGCTTATGATGTTGTCTACATTTTTAAGAAAAAAATAGTTCACCCATGCATCAGCACGTTTTTTTCCTTCTTCAGTAAGTTCAGGATCGCTACCTTGGTCGGTACGTTTTTCTGCATGTCTTATAAAATAAAACGTAGTGATTCCTTGATTATCAACTGGCTCTCCTTGTTTAGGGCCTGTGTTACAAGAGAATAAGCTTAAGATGGTTACGAGTAATAATAACTTTTTCATGATTTTTTAATAAAGCTTAAAGCTACTGCTTTTTAGACTTTTATAGCGTCTCGATAGCTGTTGATATTTATCCACAATTGAATTAGAAATGATGTTAATTAATTTCGCTTTCGCGAAAGCGAAATTCAAACAGATATACTTATATTTCGGGAAAGACTGCAGAATTAATTTATGGCTGAAAACACGCAATATACCGAGGATAACATCCGCTCACTAGACTGGAAAGAACACATCAGAATGCGTCCTGGAATGTATATTGGGAAACTGGGCGATGGATCCAGTGCAGATGATGGAATTTATATCCTTGTAAAAGAAGTCATCGATAACTCTATTGATGAATTTGTAATGGGATCTGGTAAAACCATTGAGGTTTCTATACAAGGTGAACGCGTTACCGTACGAGATTATGGTCGTGGTATACCGCTAGGTAAAGTCGTGGACGTAGTTTCTAAAATGAATACTGGTGGTAAGTACGATTCTCGTGCCTTTAAGAAATCAGTAGGTTTGAATGGAGTAGGTACTAAGGCCGTAAATGCGCTGTCGAGCTATTTTCGTGTAGAGTCTACCAGAGATGGAAAAAGCGCCAGTGCCGAGTTTTCTCGTGGTGAATTAAATGATCAGGAGATGTTAGAAGAAACATCGCGACGCAAAGGAACTAAAATGACCTTTGTGCCCGATAGTGAGATCTTTAAAAACTTTAAATACCGTCCAGAATATGTAGCACGTATGTTGAAATACTATGTGTATCTTAATCCTGGACTTACCATTATGTTTAATGGCGAGAAGTTTTTCTCTGAGAATGGATTAAAAGATTTACTAAGTGAAACCATATTAGATACTGACCGTATGTATCCTATTGTTCATCTAGTAGGTGATGATATAGAAGTGGCGCTTACACATAGTAGAACGCAGTACAGTGAAGAATATCACTCATTTGTAAATGGGCAAAATACTACACAAGGTGGAACGCATCTAGCCGCATTTAGAGAAGCACTGGTAAAAACAATAAGAGAATTTTATGGCAAGAACTATGAGGCAAGTGATATACGCAAGTCTATAGTAAGTGCTATTGCTATTAAAGTAATGGAGCCTGTCTTTGAGTCACAGACAAAGACTAAACTAGGTTCTACAGATATGGGTGGCGATCTACCGACTGTGCGTACTTTTATAAACGATTTTTTAAAGACTAAACTAGATAATTACCTTCATAAACATAGTGATGTTGCCGAAGCTATACAGCGCAAGATTATACAGGCAGAGCGCGAACGTAAAGACCTTTCTGGAATTAGAAAGCTGGCTCGTGATCGTGCTAAAAAATCAAGTCTACACAATAAAAAACTGCGTGACTGCCGTGTTCATTTAACAGACAGTAAAAAAGAGAATAATCTAGAAAGCACCTTATTTATTACCGAAGGTGATTCTGCAAGTGGATCTATCACAAAATCTCGTAATGTAAATACACAAGCCGTTTTCTCTTTGCGAGGTAAGCCGTTGAATTCTTATAATATGTCTAAGAAGATTGTGTATGAGAATGAAGAATTTAATCTTTTACAAGCTGCTCTTAATATAGAAGACAGTATGGAAGATTTGCGTTATAACAAGATCGTAATTGCTACTGATGCCGATGTGGATGGTATGCACATTAGATTATTACTTATTACATTCTTTTTACAATTCTTTCCAGAATTAATAAAGAAAGGGCACATTTATATCTTACAAACGCCACTCTTTAGAGTACGTAACAAGAAAGAAACTAGATATTGTTATACACCTGAAGAGCGCGCTGCAGCACTAGCAGCACTAGGTAAAAATCCAGAAATTACTCGATTTAAAGGATTAGGTGAAATAAGCCCAGATGAGTTTAAGCATTTTATAGGTGAGGACATGCGTCTAGATCCTTTAATGCTAGATGATAATATGAGTATTGAAGATTTACTACGTTTTTATATGGGGGGGAAAAATACACCAGACCGTCAGGAGTTTATCATTGATAATTTGAAGGTAGAACTTGATATAATTGAAGAAGATACTGTATAGTAAGTTTTTGCAAAAGCGTGATTAATCTAACAACCGTTAACCGATAACCGTTAACTAACAAATGAGTGAAGAAAACGAAGAATTAGAGTCCATAAATGATGGTGAAATACTGGAGCCTACTGAAAGTATAACTCGTATTACGGGAATGTACAAAGAGTGGTTTCTGGATTATGCTAGTTATGTAATTCTAGAACGTGCGGTACCAGCGATAGAAGATGGCTTTAAACCAGTACAGCGCCGTATCATGCAGTCTATGAAGGATCTGGATGATGGACGTTATAATAAGGTAGCAAATATTGTAGGTCACACGATGCAGTATCATCCACATGGAGATGCTAGTATAAGTGATGCTATGGTGCAAATTGGGCAAAAAGATATGCTCATCGATATGCAGGGAAACTGGGGGAAATATCTTTACAGGTGATCCAGCAGCTGCATCTCGTTATATAGAAGCAAGATTATCAAAGTTTGCGCTAGAAATTCTTTTTAATCCTAAAATTACAGAGTGGCAATCTAGTTATGATGGCCGTCGTAAAGAACCCGTTAACCTACCGGTAAAATTCCCACTTCTACTCGCACAAGGAGCTGAAGGGATCGCAGTAGGACTAAGTACTAAGGTTTTACCACACAACTTTATTGAATTAATAGATGCTTCTATAAAGCACTTACAGGGCAAACGATTTACCATATATCCAGATTTCCCAACTGGTGGAGAAATAGACATTTCTAACTATAATGACGGTTTGCGTGGTGGAAAAGTGCGTGTACGTGCCAAAATGCATGCGCCAGACAAGAACACGATTATTATTACTGAGATTCCGTATTCTACAAATACGAGCTCATTGATTGATTCGATTTTGAAAGCCAATGAAAAAGGTAAAATCAAAATTAAAAAGATAGAAGACAACACTGCTGCAGATGTTGAAATAATGATTCATCTTCATGCTGGTATTTCACCAGATAAGACCATGGATGCTTTATTTGCATTCACAAATTGTGAGTCGAGTATTTCTCCACTAGGTTGTGTTATTGAAGATAACAAACCACTATTTGTTGGTGTAACAGAGATGTTGCGTCGTAGTGCAGATCATACAGTGGACTTATTAAAACAAGAATTAGAAATACAACTCGATGAAGTAGAAGAGCAGTGGCACTTTGCATCTCTAGAACGTATTTTTATTGAGAACAGAATCTATCGCGATATTGAAGAAGAGGAAACCTGGGATGGTGTTATCGCTGCGATAGATAAAGGCTTAAAACCACACATAGGTCACTTAAAAAGAGCTATTACTGAAGATGATATCACAAGATTAACAGAGATCCGTATCAAACGTATTTCAAAATTTGATATTGATAAAGCGCAGCAAAAAATAGATGCTCTTGAAGAACGTATTGCACAACTCAAACATCATTTAGCAAATCTTATTGAGTATGCTATAGATTACTTTACTTCTCTTAAAAAGAATTATGGAGCAGGAAGAGAACGCCAGACAGAAATCAAAACTTTTGATGACATCGTGGCTACTAAAGTAGTCATGAGAAATACTAAGCTGTATGTAAATAGAGAAGAAGGCTTTATTGGAACTGCCTTAAAAAGGATGAATACGTTACCGATTGTGCAGACATTGATGATATTATAGTATTTACTAAAGATGGAACGATGATGGTCACTAAGGTTGATGCAAAAACCTTTATTGGTAAAGACATTATCCATGTTGCTGTATTTAAGAAAAAAGATAAACGTACCATTTATAATGTGATTTATCGAGATGGTAAAACAGGACCTAGTTATGTAAAGAGATTTGCCGTAACGAGTATGACCAGAGATAAAGCCTATCCTATGGGCAAGGCAGATAAAGGTTCTCAAATACATTACTTCAGTGCAAACCCTAATGGAGAGGCAGAGTCGTAAGCATCAACTTACGCCAGCAAGGAAGTATTAAGAAAGTGAAATGGGATTTAGATTTCTCTGAAATTCTAATTAAAGGTAGAGCTTCTAGAGGTAATCAGGTGACTAAATATAATATCAAGAAAGTAGAGCTCAAAGAAGAAGGTGTAAGTACATTGAAACCACGTAAAATTTGGTTTGATGACACGGTACAACGTTTAAATGTTGATGGAAGAGGAGAGCTTTTAGGTGAATTCAGAGGAGAAGATAGATTGTTAATTATCAATCAAAAAGGATTAGTAAAAACTATCATTCCTGAGGTGACCGCACGTTTTGATGATGACATGATTGTTTTAGAAAAATGGTCTCCAAAAAAGCCTATTAGTGCTATTTATTTTCATGGTGAAAAAGAATTGTTTTACGTTAAGAGATTCTTAGTTGAAAATGAGGAAAGAGAAGAAACATTCTTACCAGAAGTAGATGGATCTTATCTTGAAGTTGTTTCTACAGACTATAAACCAGTTGCCGAGCTTGTTTTTAACAAACCTAGAGGTAAGGAACAACCACCTAACGAGCCTGTTGATGTAGATGAGTTTATCGCGGTAAAAGGAATAGGAGCACAAGGTAACCAGCTTACTAAGAGTAAAGTAAAACAAATCAATTGGCTAGATCCATTACCGTTTGAAGAGCCAGAAACCACGCCTGCTGTTGAGGTAGAGGTTAATGATGAAACTATAGTATCTAGTACTGAATCTTCAGATGGTAATGCAGCAGCAAAACCTAATAAAGAAACTAAAGATGATAATGCGCCAGATCCGGATATCGATGATAGTGGACAGGCTAGCCTCTTTTAAAAGTTAAATATTTATATAATCCTGCTTTCGCGAAAGCAGGATTTTTATTTTTATACCACAATTAAAAAACTATGGGAATACTAACTGAATTTAAAGAGTTTGCTGTAAAAGGGAATATGATTGATATGGCTATAGGTATCATCATAGGAACGGCGTTTAATAATGTTGTGCAAACCTTAGTTAAAAAGATTTTACTACCGCCATTATCATACCTTACAGATGGTATTAATTATGAGGATAAGAAATGGGTGCTAAGAGCCGCAAATCCAGATTTAACAGGAGATGCTTCAAAAGCTATTGAAATAGGATATGGAGAGTTTTTTCAAGTAAGCCTGGACTTCCTAGTCATAGGCTTTACAGTGTTTTTAGTAGTTAAAGGAATGAACAAACTACGTAATAAGTCACATGATTCTAAAAATAAAACTGTGGTAACACCTAAGGATATAGAATTACTATCAGACCTTAAAGAATTGATGAAAGAACAAAATGAAATGCTTTCTAAAAAATCTTAACATCGGTTAACGGTTAAGTAGGTTACTTAAAAATATGTATTTTGACGTGTATTTAAGTATTTTGTCTTTTTGTAGTATTTAGTAAATGACGCTAATAGCAAATGAATAAGCAGGTTATACATTTGCATTCCCTATTAATAGCGTTATGAAATTTTTTATCAGTTTACTTTTTTTTAGTCTGTCTACCGTTCTTGTTGCTCAAGTCGGAATTAATACAGATAATCCATTTGCAACATTAGATATAAATACAGATACACCGGTATTACCTAGTACGGGAATACTTATTCCACGAGTAGATGATTTTGCCACTACTAATCCAGACATAAACCAGCAATCTTTACTTGTATATCTTACTACGGCAGTAAATCGTAACATTACTGGTACAGGAGTTGAAACTTATGAATCTGGTTTTTATTACTGGGATAATGCCTCTACAAACTGGATATCAATTACAGCCGGTGGAACCGGATGGAATATAGAAGGTAATGATAACATTGACGATACCCAGCATTTTATGGGAACCACCACAGCACAAGATGTAGTATTTAAGGTCAACGATATTCAAAGGTTTAGAATGACTGAATCTGGTCAACTAGAAGTTTTTACCGATGCAAAATCTATATTTATAGGTGAAGATGCCGGTAATAGTTATATACCTACTGATGGAAGTGGAAGGAAAGGAGAACAAAATGTGTTTATAGGTTATCAATCTGGAACTCTTAATACAATTGGTCGTGATAACATGGCGGTAGGTACTTTGAGTCTATCTAAAAATATAGATGGTAATTTTAATACAGCGATAGGTGATGAGGCTTTGGAGAATTCAATATCGTCTTCTAATAATACTGCGATAGGTAATGATGCCATGCGTTATGCAACTAATAGTGCTGATAACACTGCAATAGGAGCTGGGTCTCTTGCAAATGCACGCAGTTCAAATCATGTAGCTGTTGGATATCAAGCAGGTAATTCTGTTAGTAACGGTGCAGGTAATACTATTATAGGTGCAAATGCAGATGTGACTGCTGGGAATTTATCAAATTCTGTTGCAGTAGGTAATCAATCCCAAATAGGTAATAATACAGCTACAGCGATAGGATACCGATCAACTGCGGCTGGTCAAAATTCTATTGCATTAGGACAGTCTAGTTCTGTAACTGCTCAAAATGCTATAGTTATAGGTAGCCTGAGTACTTCAAATGGTTCTAACTCTATCGCTATAGGAGAGTCCGCTAGTGCTAGTAATAATGACGCCATTGCGATGGGAAGTGATGCCACTGTTAATGGTGTGAATACAATCGCGATAGGTCATAACGCTAGTGCTGCAAACTCTAGTTCAATAGCAATTGGTTCATCAACAGCAGCACCACAGCAATATGCTATATCTATAGGAGCAAATGCTACTACAGCATCTACTCGTGCTATTGCTGTCGGATTCAACGCTGAGGCTACAGGTGATAATGCAGCATCTTTTGGTTATCTAGCTATCTCTACAGGAACTAATGCCTTAGCTTTAGGTACAACTTCTAAAGCGACAGGATCTGATGTCATTGCAATAGGTAATAGCGCTACCAATACTTCAAGCAACTCTGTTGCCATAGGTAGTAGCGTTAACAATACAGGTGGCAATAGTGTAACGATCGGTGATACAGCCATCAACACAGCCGCAAACTCTGTTGTAATAGGATCTAATACAAATGCGACAGGACAAAACTCTGTAAATGTAGGTAGAAATGCAGACACATCTGGATCTAATGCCATCGCCGTAGGAGCAAATACTGATGCTACACTTACAGCAATCGCTATAGGTAGCGATGCTCAAGCGCTAGGAGAAAGTTCTACAGTAATAGGAGATGACGCAAAAGCTAATAATCTTAATGCTGTTTCTATAGGTAATGAATCTGATGCAAACGGTAATCAATCTATTTCTCTAGGTCATAGATCTAGCACTACTGCTACTAATAGTATAGCTATAGGAAACTCATCATCCGGAGAGAATATTTCTGCGGTAGCTATAGGAAATATGGCACGTGCTTCAAAACAAAATTCTATAGCGATAGGAGAAGATACAGATGCTTTAGGAGAAAATGCTCTTGCTATAGGAACAAAGGCTAATGCAAATGGCGCTCGATCTCTAGCAATAGGCCAGGACGCTTTAAGTTCTTCAGATAGTGCAACATCATTAGGATACAATTCAGGTGCAAGTGGAGCTTTAAGTACAGCGATAGGAGCTGAAGCTAAGGCAAGTGCAAACAATTCATCTAGTTTAGGAAATAAAGCAAATGCCTCTGGTACCGAATCACTAGCACTAGGTTTTGAAGCCAAAGCATCACAAAATACGGCAATAGCTATAGGTAAGAAATCAACATCGAGTGGTGTAGATGCTATCACGATAGGTAACGCTGCATCTGTAGTAGGAACTCGCAATATTGCTATAGGTTCTCAATCTGGAGCTAGCAATAGTGCTGCGTCTAACTCAGTTGCTATTGGTACTGGTACTGTAGTTAAGCATAATAGATCCATTGCATTAGGAGATGGAGCAATCACTACAAAAGATAACCAATTAATATTAGGAAACATTTCTGAATTAGAAGCTGTTTCTGCAAATATTAAAACTACGGGTACCATTACAGCAAACAATTTTGTCTCTTCAACTGGTGTTGCCGGTTATGCAGATTATGTATTTGATATCTACTATGAGGGCAAATCAGAATTGAGTAAAACTTATAAATTTCCAACTATTGATGAGGCAGAAGCTTTTGTTAGGGCTAATGGACATTTAATAGGAGTGAAGTCTATTGAGGATATTCAAGCACAAGGAATGACGGTAAATGTTACCGAGACGGCACTTAAGAATTTAGAAAAATTAGAAGAACAATTTCTTTACATAACAGAATTACATTCCAAATTAAAAGCTCAAGAAATAAGAATCCAAAAATTAGAACAATCACTGGAGCGTATTGATGCATTAGAAAAAAAACTAGATGCTTTAAGTAACGATTAGAAGTATTCATATCGCTTTCGCGAAAGCGGAATTTAAAAAGCCCATCTATTATGATGGGCTTTTTTTATGTTATGACTAAACTATTGCACAATTGTTAAGTCAAATAAGAAAGCCAATTTATATGAAAGCACTTAAATCAGTAGCAATAGCAGTAGGAGTTGTAATATTAACGAGTTGTGGTTCAACAAATACCGCTGAAAAATCAGCAACTTCTAGAAACGGAGAAAAGCCGGACGCGGCAACTCTCATCCAACAAATGGATACTAACAAAGATGGAAAGTTATCAAAAGAAGAGGTTCAGGGACCGCTTAAAAATGACTTTGATACTATAGATACAGATGATGACGGTTTTCTATCATTAGAAGAGCTTAAAAACGCTCCTGTACCAGAAAGACGATCTGGAGGACCTGGTCAAGGCGGTAGGCCTAACGGTGGTAGATAAATATTATCACTTCATTAAAAAGCGCGTAAATTAATAATTTACGGCGCTTTTTAAGTTTTAATTAGTGAGTGGCTATTTAATGATTTCATCTTCCTCTAGAAGGTCTGTAGTTTTCTTGTGTTTAATTTTCTTTCCTCTTAATTTAAAATTTAAGAACTCTATGAACATGGAAAAGAAAATAGCAAAGTATAAATAACCTTTAGGAATTGTACCAGTACTTTGATTAAAGATAACTAGGTCTGCCATATGAGCACCTTCAGCAATTAGCATAAATCCAATCAATAATAAGAAGGCTAGTCCTAGAACCTGTACAGACGGATGCTTATTTACAAACTTCCCAACAGGATGTGCAAATACCAGCATAATGATAACAGATATTACGATTGCTATTATCATTAACAGTAAAGCACCATCTGGGTCATCACTAAGTCCATTAGTCATTCCTATAGCAGTCAGTATGCTATCAAAAGAAAACACGATGTTGATCATAGTAATTTCCATGATAACTTTTGATAATGCCGATGTTCTTTTACGTTTCACTTCTCTTTGGTCATGTCCTATGTCTTCAACCTTTTCATAAATCTCTTGAGTAGATTTATATAAAAGAAAAATACCACCAGCGATAAGAATTAAAGACTGCCCAGATATGGATCCATGAGCCAGCCCCAATCGAATATAAACCATGGAGCTTGTAGAGATATCAAAACACTAATCCCAAAGAGTAGTGCGATACGTAAAAGCATCGCAAGCGCTAGACCTATGTTAGTAGCTTTCTTTCTTTGATCTGCAGGTAACTTGTCTGCCGCTAGGGAAATAAATATGATATTATCTATTCCTAGGACAATCTCTAGAAAAATTAATGTTATTAATGCAATCCAGGCATCAACACTTGAGAAGATTTCAAACATAATATGTGATTTATTTTTTTACGGCAATACCTTGATAAGTTTGATCTCTACCGGATTGTTTAAATTCAAAGGTGTAAGAGTCTTCAGTAGTATTTAAAATTCTAAAAAGATAAGCCCTGCTATCTGCATTTGTTTTAGGATTGATAGGTATAATTCTCCACTCGCAATCATTTATCCATTCTACTCGAGAACTATCAACAACTCCTTCATAGGTTTCAATTTGGAATTCGTCTGTTCTTGTAAAAGTTGTTTTCAATAATTTACCACCACTTTCTTGTTCCCATATAAAGGTACCAGTTTTGAAATCTGAACAACTTCTTTCTACTTGATAACATGAACTAGTTATAAAAACCAGTAAAAGAATTCCTAATATGCGCATGACTTATTTTTAAACAAATTTAAGCAATAGCCCATCTATTCTGGGAAGTAATCTTTAAAACTTCCATCAGAATAAAGGATGATTATTTTTGATATATTTTTCCCTTTATTTAATTCAGTCTGTATTTTGTTGTTTTCTAAATTTGAAGTAGAGAAGAGGTCTGGAGAATGGTGTGCCGGTGGATTAACTTCTGTAGGTGTTTCAACTTTCTCTTCCTTTTTAATATCAGGAGTTATTGGTGAAGGAATAGAAACGTTTGGTATTTCTTTTTTAGGATAAGATCCTTTACCATTTAGTAACCAATATAAATCAACCTCTGGAAATTGATCAACGATATTCATCACAAGATCCAGACTAGGTTTGTTTCTTCCTGACAATATATGGGAGATAGAACTACGACCGACATTTATAGCCTCAGCAAATGATGAAGCATTCAAGTCATTTTTTTCCATGATTTTATGGATTCTCTTAGTAAAATCGACTGAATTAATCATGTGTTACATTTGTAAACAAAAACATCTTTGTTTTAGTGTTTACAAATCTAAACAATATGTACTTCATATGCAATAAGACCTTTTAAATAGTGTTTTTTGAATAAAGTATTAGGTTACTTCATTGTACTTAATAAACTGATATTAAAATAACTAATATATTTAACTGATTGACTAGTTATTGCTAATGCTCTTCTGGGGGCACACATCGCGTGTTTGAATATCTCTATTGATTACACTTGTAAACAATCAGGCAGCTTGTTTTGTTTACAATTGTAAATTAGTAAATGTTTACAGATGTAACTGTAGATGCGTTACATTTGTATCACCGATTTTAAAACATTACACAGCAACTTATTTAACCCTACCATTATGGCACCTATTCTTGATAAACGTTACTTTGTCTATGAAGATTTTATTAGTTCTTTAGATACCGTTATAGCTACTTTTAAGGGCGACCATTGTGTCATGAATGAGCTGGGTAAATCTGTTTTAGGAGATTCTATTTATAATTTACAATTAGGATCTGGTTCCATTAAAATTTTGATATGGTCACAAATGCATGGTAATGAATCTACCACTACTAGATCACTGTTCCCTTTTATAGAATGGTTTCTTAATTCAGATTATTTCCATAAATACAAATTATATATTATTCCTGTTTTAAATCCAGATGGATTAAAGAAATGGACTAGAGAAAATGCAAATTCTGTAGATTTAAATCGAGATGCTCAAGATCTTTCTCAACCAGAAAGCGTTCTTTTAAAAACGGCTTTTGGTACTTTTAAACCAGACTATTGTTTTAATCTACATGACCAAAGAACAATCTATGGAACGCCAGATGGACAGCATGGGATTCATTGTTCTTTCTTGTCTCCTGCAGCAAATAAAACTAGAGATATAACACCAGCGCGTTTAAGCGCCATGAATATTATCAATCATATCGCCAATCATATTAAAGTTGATTCTAATCATGTTATAGGAAGATATGGTGATGGTTTTAACGCAAATTGTGTTGGTGATACGTTTCAATCTTTAGGTGTGCCTACGATATTATTTGAGGCAGGACAGGATGACGATGATTATTATCGTACCGAAACCGTTCATTCAATACTTAAGTCATTACAACGCGCTATTGAGGTTATAGCGTCAAATGATGAGGTAGATTCTCAAAAAGTGCCTAGTGAGTATCATTCGATCACTCCAATAGAAACTAATTTTTGCGATATCCTTATAAAAAATGTTTCGTCTGGGAATAGCACTGTTGATTTATCTATAATGTATCGAGAAGTTTTACAAGATGATATTCTATACTTTGTACCGTTTCTAACTGGTGTTAATGATGATAAAGTAAAAAATGCTCATCGTATTATAGACATGCGATTGAATGATATAGCAGTTGATTTTGAGATCTCTACTGGGCAAAAAATTATTAGTAATAGTTTAGATATTCAAATTTTCTATTAATTATATTATAAAACTGTGTTTTTATTCGGGTTTATCTTAGTTTTTTGTGTTTTTTTGTAAATAATTGATAAAATAAAGAAATGGCAAGGATTGATGATATAGATAAGCAAATACTTGATGTGTTAATAGAGAACACAAGAACACCTTTTACAGATATAGCAAAGCGACTGAACATATCTGCAGGAACGGTTCATGTGCGTGTTAAAAAGATGGAAGAAAGCGGTATTATAAAAGGATCGTCGCTAACTGTAGACTATGAGCAATTAGGATACACATTTATCGCATACATAGGTGTGTTTCTAGAGAAAACATCACAAACTCAATTTGTAATCAGTCGTATTAAAGAAATTCCTTTTGTTACCGTAGCTCATATTACTACAGGTAAATTTAATATTTTCTGTAAAATTAGAGCACAAGACACTACTCATGCAAAGAAAATTATTTTTATGCTAGATGATATCGAAGGAGTTAGCCGCACAGAAACGATGATTTCATTAGAGGAAAGCATTAATGATAAGAAAAGATTACTTCATAAAGTTTTTCAAGATCTATAAATAATGACTCGTAAAGAACTAAAATCAGAAGAGTACAACAGCTATTACGATCATTATCTAAATTTAGTGCCAGAGGCAGCAACCATTGATACGATTCTTAAAACTAGTTTAGAGGACACTTTAGATTTTGTAAAGGCCATAGATAAGCCTTTTGATTCGACTTATGGAGAAGGAAAGTGGACCATAGGTGAAGTATTGATGCATAATATAGACACAGAACGAGTATTTGCTTATCGAGCTCTTCGTTTTATGAGAGGCGATTTAACGCCTTTACCAGGATTTGATCAAGATATTTTTGCACGAGATTATAAAAATTACGCTTTCGCGAAAGCGGATTTATTAAATTCATTTCAAACAACAAGAAATGCAACAATTGATTTATTTAAATCCATTACAGCAGATCAGCTTATGACTAAAGGAATGGCAAGTGATAGTGCTATGAGTGTAAGAGTGATCCCTTTTTTAATAGCTGGACATAATAAACACCATGAAAATGTAATAATGGAACGTTATTTAAGTTAATTTTTGATAATATAATAAATTTTAAGAGCCTGCTAAGTAAATCTTAGCAGCTCTTATTATATAAACTAATGATAGTGTGGCACTTTTGTATGGAATCAGAAAATAATAAATACCATGAAAAAGAAAGTAGCATATTAGCCACAAACGGATTTGAAGAGATAGAATTAACCAGTCCTAAAAAAGCATTAGAAGATGCAGGAGCAACTGTGCATATTATAAGCCCATCAGGAGAGTCTATAAAAGCTTGGAATGATGGAAACTGGTCAGACACCTATAAAGTAGACTATGCGGTGTCAGACGTATCTGCAAGTGACTATAATTCTCTTATGCTACCAGGTGGAGTATTAAATCCAGATCAACTAAGACAAGATGATAAATCAATAGATTTAATTAAGGACTTTTTTAAACAACATAAACCAGTAAGCGCCATTTGCCATGGTATACAGCCCTTGATTGATGCAGATGTTTTAAAAGGACGTAAACTAACCTCATATCCATCATTACAAAAAGACATTGAAAACGCAGGCGGGAATTGGGTGAATGAGGAAGTTGTGGTAGATGAAGGTTTTACCACTAGTAGAACACCAGATGATTTGGATGCATTTAATGCCAAGCTCGTAGAAGAAGTTAAGGAAGGAAAACATGAAGAACAACATGCATAATGTTGTCTGACTAATAATAGAAAAAGGCTCGCATTGCGAGCCTTTTTCTATTTATAAATGATAACGTTTATTGATTAAGCATAACCGGCATTACTAGCATGGTTACATGTTCACCTTCATCTAGTCCATCTACTGGAGTTAGAATACCAGCTCTATTAGGCATAGACATTTCAAGAGATACGTCTTCACAATTTAGATTATTTAGCATTTCAATTAAGAAACGACTGTTGAAACCTATTTGCATATCATCTCCTTGATAATCACAAGTTAATCTTTCATCCGCCTTGTTACTATAGTCTAAATCTTCTGCAGATATATTTAACTCTGCACCAGCCATTTTAAGTCTGATTTGGTGAGTTGTCTTATTAGAAAAGATACTTACACGTCTAACAGAGTTTAAAAATTGATTTCGTGTAATCACTAATTTATTAGGGTTTTCCTTTGGAATTACCGCTTCATAGTTAGGATACTTACCATCAATTAATCTACATATGATACTTGTAGAATCAAAAGTAAATTGAGCATTACTCTCGTTATATTCAATTAAAACCTCTGTCTCACTACCTTGCAACATTGCTTTTAAGAGATTCAATGGCTTTTTAGGCATAATGAACTCTGCTGTTTCACTTGCAGATAAATCTTCTCTACGGTATCTTACTAATTTGTGAGCATCTGTTGCTACAAAGGTTAATGAATCTGTTGAGAATTGAAAGAATACACCAGACATTACTGGTCTAAGGTCGTCATTTCCAGCAGCAAAAATGGTTTTGTTAATAGCAGTTGCTAGAGTATCACCTAATATAGAGGTACTACTCGGGTCTGTTAAACTAACCGCCTTAGGGAATTCTTCACCGTTTGCACAGGCTATTTCAGAACTACCCTTGTCATGGCTCACAGTCATGATATTCTTATCAGCACTAAAGGTTAGTGCTGCTCAGGGAATGTTTTTAAAGTATCGAGCAATAGCTTTGCCGGTATTGCGATGCTACCGTCATCTTCACTTTCTACCTCTAGTGCAGTGAGCATGGTTGTTTCCATGTCAGATGCAGATACTTTAAGCTCTTTACCATTTAACTCTAGTAAAAAGTTGTCTAATATTGGTAGTGTGTTATTACTATTTATAACGCCACCTAACATTTGAAGGTGTTTCTGTAAATAAGAACTTGAGACAATAAATTTCATATTGTGTTATGCTTTTGTGATACTATTATAGCTTATTTGTGTCATTAGAATTAGTTAAATACAAACCAATTGTAATTTTTTTACGTATTTTTCGACTCTAATACAGTAATTTCTGCAAAGATATTTTAATATCGATAAAGCTGAAAGATACTTATTAACAAAAGAACCCTACTTATAAATAAAAACATGAAAAAGACTACACTTATCCTTGGATTAGCTTTGCTTAGTTCAGGTCTTTCTTTTGGGCAAACTGCTGAAGAGCGTGCACAAATTACAAAAGATTATGATCAAGCAAAATTAGAAGAGCTAAGACTTGAGTATCAACAAGAGTATGAAGTAAGAATTGAACGTGCTACTCGTCTTGCAAACGACAATGGATGGCCATTACGTAAAACTTTTGAGGATGGCTCATCTGGTTCATTATACGATGTAATTGACGGTAAACCTATTTATATTACTACAGATAATAGAATAGCTGGTTTAATGCAAGGTGCAAATGAACTATGGAATGGTGGATCTTTGGGTATTAACATTGAAGGGCAAAATATGCAAGTCGGTGTTTGGGATGGTGCGAGAGTACTACAAACTCATGAAGCTTTAGTTGGTAGAGTAGTTGCAGGAGAAGCGCCAGTTTTTTCTGGAGATCCTGATGATGATGATCATGCAACGCACGTTACTGGAACAATTATAGCAAATGGGCCTGATAATAATGCCACTGGTATTGCACCTCAAGCTACCGCTAAGTTTTATAATTTTGCAAATGATAACTCAGAAATGACAACAGAAGCTAGTAATGGTATGTTAATTTCTAACCATAGTTATGGTATACCTGCTGGAAATGTCAATAGAGTATTTTTAGGACGTTATGGTACTGAGGCAGCAGCAGTTGATAATATTACATTTAACGCTCCATATTATTTACCGGTTATGTCTGCTGGTAATTCTAGAAACACAGGAGTTAATACCATGGACAATGGCTATGACCTTTTAACAGGTGATAAGCTTTCTAAAAACGCTATGATAGTAGGTGCTGCTGTAGGAAATCCTAACTATGCGAGTCCTGCATCTGTCCCTATGTCATCATTTAGTTCTTGGGGGGGTCCTGCTGATGATGGTCGTGTAAAGCCAGACATTACTACTAAAGGTGTTAACATGTATTCTTCTTATTATAATCAAGGTAATTCTGGATATGCAACTATAAGTGGTACAAGTATGTCTGCACCTGCGGTTTCTGGAGGTTTAATATTATTGCAACAATATTATAACTCATTGAACTCTCAATATATGAAGTCTGCTACTGTAAAAGGTTTAGCCCTGCATACAGTAAAAGAAGCAGGTACTTTTGATGGTCCTGATTATCAGTTTGGATGGGGGGGACTTTTAGATACTGAGGCTGCTGCTTTAGCAATTCAAGATAATGGTAACAGTTCTTCAATAGAAGAATTATCATTAGCAAATTCAACTACTTATACAAAATCTACTTTTTCAGTGTCAGGAGGAAATGATTTAGTAATATCAATTTCTTGGACTGATTTTAGATCGCTACAACCATTTCCTAGTTCTGATAATACTTCAGAGGACCCAACACGTCCAGCCATTACAAATGACTTAGATATGGTGGTAACTGATGCCTCAGGGAATACTTACTATCCATGGAGCTTAGATCCGGCAACACCAGCTGCTGCTGCGACTAATATAGCTTCTAACGATGTAGATAATTTTGAGAAAATAGAAATTGATAATGCATCTGGTTCTTACACAATTACTGTGTCTCATAAAGGAAACCTATTTTTTGCTCCACAAGCTTTTTCATTAATAATAACAGGTGCAGATCCTGCAACTTTCTCTAATAAAGAAGATCAATTAGATGGTTTTAGTATTTATCCTAATCCGGCTACAGATCATTTTACTGTAGCTTTTAATAACCAACTATCTGGTGATAAGATTAATGTGAATGTATATGACGTGTTAGGACAACAAGTTATGTCTAAATCATTTGACAACAATGGTTTATTTGAGCAACGTATTTCTACGGCCGACTTAAATTCTGGTATCTATCTTGTAAGAGTTGGAAATGGTATAACGGCAAGTACAAGAAAGTTAATAGTTAGATAATAATATATTCTTACTTTTATTATAAACCGCTTCAAGTTAAATGAAGCGGTTTTTTACATCTTCAATTTATGATACATAATGAACTTCTTACTTTTTTAACTAAGCTCGAAAAAAACAATAATAGGCCATGGTTTGAGGACCATAAAGAGCAATTTTTAAAATTAGATAATTGTTTTAAAAATCAAGTAAATGACATTATGAGCTTACTGAATCAACATGATGTTATTGAAAAATCTAAAACTTATAGAATATATCGAGATATTAGGTTCTCCAAAGATAAAACACCATTTAAGGTCCATAGAAGTGCAAACTGGATGCGTTCAGGTGTAGATCGACGTGGTAGTTATTATATGCGTATCAAGCCAGGACATCATTTAATAGGAGTAGGGTTTTTTGGTCCGGAGAAAGAAGACTTGCTAAGAGTACGAAAGGAACTGGATATTGATGCACAAGAATTGAGAAACATTATTCAAAAACCAGAGTTTTCAAAAACATGGGGGGGAACTTTTCAAGGCGAACAATTAAAAACCGCACCTCGAAATTTTGATAAAACACACCCAGATATTGATCTTATTAGATTTAAAAGTTATCACTTTTTGAAAAGCTTCACAGATCAAGAAATTCAAAGTCCAGATTTTTTTAATGAAGTGAATAAAGCATTTAAAGTTGCTCGACCATTCCTAGATTATATGACAGATGTCTTAACTACAGATTTAAATGGTGAATCTTTAATTTAATTGATTTTTAAAATCTTGCGAGTCATTCCATTAAAAGTAAAAGAATCACCAGCGATTAAATCTTTCATAGCCTCATAGATAGGCGCCTTGGAAGAAATAGCAAAAAACTTATCTCCTTCATCTGTAATAAGCTCGCCTAATGAGACACTTATTAAAAAAGTATTTGAATCTGTAGTAATTAAGGCACCTTCTGTGACCATTGTTTTTCCACTACCGTAAGAGATATTTTCAAAAACCCTTTTAAGCTTTTCATGTTCATCTTTAAGATTATTATATCGCTCAAAATCGGCCATTAATTCGCCAGAACCATCATCATCTTCTGCATCATTACTAGCATCGTTGTCTGCTAGAGAATCACTTAATTCTTGAACACGCACTTTATAGCGGTCTATACTACTTTGTATAACCTCTTTACACTTATTTACAGCACTGATTTTAAGCATGATATATAGAGTTTTAAGTATTGGATAACCATTATACTATCCTATGTAAATGTATACTTAAACTTTTATAATTCTACTGGTGGACGTTCAAAAAGTTGAATGCTATTTATCAATCGTTCACGCACTAAATTCATCATACGCTTGTTAAGAGCACTAGAGTTTTTGATGTATATAAGGTATTCATTAACAGTTAATTGACCTATTATGATCCCTTTTAAAGAATTACGGAATTTCTGATCTCTATTAACAGCATTCTCGATATAATCAATACGTTTATTAGAGGTTAGACCAAAAAACATTCTTATGTTTTTTGATGTAATTGTGAAAAACGGCTATTAACAAATCGTGCTGCAATTTAGCTATCGGCCTCAGTGTCCTATTTTGAAATTGTTCTTCAACAGACATGTCATCACTTACTCGTGCATTAGGAATCTCAGGTCTTAATGCTACTAGGTATTCGTCTCGATTATTCATAGTAGAAGGTTTTTTAAAGTTAAGAAGGCTAGTGGTTATTACGCTTTCGCGAAAGCGTAGGTTCTCAACAACCTTATCAACACCGTGTTTGTAGTCGTTAAACTCGTGTAAATCTTTCTTATTGTAGTACCTATAATCAGTACCTTTAAAATAAAAAAGTGATACAGACAATCAATCCATATAACGGTCAAGAGCTTGAACAATTTCAAGAAGATAACTCAAAAGCAATAGAGGAAAAACTGAACAACGCACAAGATCAATTTGAACAATGGCGATTAACAAGCTATAAACACCGATCTCAACTTATATTAAAGGTTGCAGATTTATTGCGCAAGAACACGGATGATTATGCTATTAAAATGACTCGAGAAATGGGGGAAACCCATTGCCCAATCTCGCAGTGAACTTGAAAAATGCGCTTGGTTGTGTGAGTATTATGCATTAAACGCAGAAAGTCACCTTAAAAGTGAACAAGTCGATACAGATCATTTTAAGTCATATGTGGCTTACGAACCTTAGGAGTAATTCTAGCAGTTATGCCATGGAACTATCCGTTCTGGCAAGTGATGCGCTTTATTGTACCTGCCTTAATGGCTGGTAATGTAGGCGTACTTAAACATGCTAGTAGTGTCATGGGTAGCGCTATACTGATGGAAGATATATTTATAAAAGCTGGATTTCCTAAAGGTTGTTTTACAAATCTGGTTGTAGGTAGTAAAGCGGTAGAAGATATCATCAAGAACCCAATTGTCAAAGCAGTTACCCTTACAGGATCAAAACCAGCAGGTAGTGCTGTTGCAGGAACGGCAGGAAGTGAAATTAAAAAAACTGTATTAGAATTGGGAGGCAATAATGCGCTAGTCGTATTTGAAGATGCTGATATTGATAAATCTGTTGAGACTTGTGTAGCAGCACGTTATCAAAACACTGGACAAAGCTGTATTGCAGGTAAGAGACTCTTATTGCATGAAGCTATTGCAGATGTATTTATGGAAAAATTCAAAACTGCTGTAAAAGATTTAAAAGTAGGAGATCCCGAAGATGAGAATACTTACATAGGCGTCATGTCCAGAGAAGACCTTGCCGAAGAGCTTCAAGAACTCATGAATGATTCCATAAAAATGGGAGCAAAACTCGAGCTAGGAGGAAAGCGTGAAAAAGCATTTTTTGAACCTACTATATTGACAAATGTCACTAGGGAAATGCCAGTATTTAAAGAAGAAACTTTCGGCCCTTTAATGGCAGTGACCACATTTGAAACCGATGAAGAAGTAGTAGAGTTAGTAAATGATTCTGAATTTGGTCTAGGAGTATCTCTATTTACACAAGATCTAGAAAAAGCTGAAAAACTCGTTTCTAGATTTGATGATGGTGCTGTATTTGTAAATGCTAAGGTTGCTAGTCATCCTGCATTACCATTTGGTGGTACAGGAATCTCAGGCTATGGTAGAGAATTATCGCATTTTGGTATCAGAGAGTTTTGTAATATTAAAACTGTAGTGATGGATAAGTAAATCTTTGATATTCCCAATATGAAACCAAATGAAAGATAAACAGTTACTTCAAAATGATTCCAATAATTCAGAGGAAAATCTCAATACAGGCAAACCTGATGATATTGACCCTAAGAAGGTACTAAATAAGAAGTCTTTTATTCAAAAATGGGAGCAAAGTCCTTACTGGTTCGTTAGTGGATCTTATAAAGTACTTCATTCTATTTGGATGGTTTTTATGGCAGTAGGGATGTTTATAGCGTGGCTTATTGCATTACTCGCGACATGATACAGCGATTGCCTTTAAAAATACTTCATTTTATATTTGTCATTTGCCTATTGATTTACTGGACAGTTCAAGTGATGAAGTCAGTAGGTTACGTGACACATCCATTTGTTTATAATCACTTAAATGATTTAGTAGTTATTCCTATTGTAGCTACAATAGGTCTGCATGTGATATGGATGGTTAAAAAGAATCGTCAATTACGTGTAGGGACGATTAGTTTACTAAGTTTAGTAATATTGTATTCTGTTTATTTTGAATATTATTTACCGTTGAATAATGCGAGGTACACCAGTGATTTTTGGGATATAGTTTGTTATGCAGCCGGAGCTTTAATTTTTTACATCGCTCAAAAACTGCCCTAAATTAATCATTCATTTTATTTAATAAATACCACTGTATACCAATTAATGATATAGAATTATTAAAAGCACCTTCATTAAGGAGCTTTTTAAGTTCTCCTTTTTTGATTTTTATTAGCTCAATATCTTCTTTCTCTGTTATAGCACCGCCACCTTTTAGGGTTTTGTCTGTATAACTGACCTCAGTATAATACAAATGAATTTGCTCAGAACAACCACCGGGCGACGGAAAGTAGGTCGTGATTAATTCAAGTTCATTTGTTTCATAACCTATTTCCTCTTCAATTTCTCGTTGCGCACAATCGATTGGGTTTTCACCTTTTTCTATAGATCCTGCAACGAGTTCTAGCATCCATGGACAATCACGTCTTGCGCTAGGATATCTGAATTGTCTGGTAAACAAAAAGGTATCAGTATCTTTTTCATAAATTAATACAGCAATACTATCGCCACGTTCTAGACAAAGGCGTGTTGCTTCTATAGTACCACTATCATTGAGTTTATCGTGAGTGACCTTAGCCTCTATGACTTTGAAGAAGCCGTTGTAGACTGTTTTTTCGTTATTAATTATGTATTTCATGAAAAGATATTAAAAAGCCAGTCACAAAGGACTGGCTTTAAGAATTATAATTCTAATCTATTGCTTATTATACTTCTCCATATAGCGATCGTTCAAATCCTTCTGTCTGGTATTTAAAGAGATATCACGTCCATCTATAAAAGCACGAGTCAATTGATTACCTCTCATATCTAGGGCATCGCCTTTTGAGATAAAAAGGGTAGCACTTTTACCTTGTTCTAGCGATCCATAATCTTTATCGATTCCTAAAACAGTCGCTGCATTTAAGGTTACTAATTGTAACGCTTTTTCGGGATCCATACCAAAACCTACTATAGTTCCTGCATAAAAAGGAAAGTTACGTGCTTGGTGACGTTCCATATCTCCTGAGTTCTCAAGAGCAACCATAACACCGGCATCACTTAATAACTTTGGGAACTTATAAGGCATGTCATAGTCAGCATCATCTCGTGCTGGTAAATCGTGTACACGACCTGCAAGAACAGGAATGTTCATCGCTACCAGTTCTTTAGTCACATTTTCAGCACCTTGAGCACCTACAAGAACTACCTTTTTTAAATCTTGATCTTTTATAAAACCTAGTACATCGCGTATAGCTTTTTCTCCATTTACATGAATATAAGCCGTTGCCTTTCCCGCAAGCACTGGTTTTAAAGAAGCATACTTTAAATCTTTTTTTCCAGTTCCTGTGTAAGCTCTAGCCGCATTTAAGAATTGAGTTAACTCGTCTAATTGCTCATCATAGTTCTTACTTGGAATAGTAGGTCCAGGCTCATACCAGCTGCCTGATCTACTAAAAGTTCTAGGCCAGTTGATGTGTACACCATCATCTACTCGCACAGCAGCGTCTTCCCAGTTCCATGCATCCATTTGCATCACACTACTCTGACCAGAAATACGACCACCACGTGGTACTACTTGAGCAATAAGAACACCATTAGTCTCATGGTTTCTACCACACGACTCTCGGCATTATAAGCTATCAAACTGCGTATATGTGGATTAAAAGTTCCTATTTCTCTATCATCGTCACTTGCTTTTACAGCATCTATCTCTACTAGACCTAGCGTTGTATTACAAGCGATAATCCCAGGATAGACATGTAATCCACTAGCATTTATAACTTCACCTTTAGGTTGCATTTTTACAGTTGTAGCGTCAGCGACTGTGGTAATTTTACCGTTTTCTATAACGATGACACTATTTTCTATAAGCTCTCCATTACCTATGTGTGCCGTAGCGTTCATAATAGT
This sequence comes from Nonlabens ulvanivorans, assembly GCF_000755285.1. Taxonomy (GTDB): domain Bacteria; phylum Bacteroidota; class Bacteroidia; order Flavobacteriales; family Flavobacteriaceae; genus Nonlabens; species Nonlabens ulvanivorans_A. The sequence goes on from NZ_BBMK01000002.1 coordinate 411,598, forward strand.
ATATGACTTATTTGTGGCAGGTGCTGGAGTTTGTTGTGCTGCTGCGGTAAATCCTACTACAGCGCATAATATATATATGATTCTTTTCATGATTACCATTCTAGCGTGTTACACTCATAAAGAGTTTTAGTAGATTGTTTAGGCTCTTGTGTTTTAAGTCCTTTATTCTTTGCAGAGATCATTTCATTGATGAGCTGCTGGCGTTCTTCTTTTATGCTTTCGCGAAAGCGTAAATCACGTTCCTTATCAAAAAATACAATCCCATCAATCATAGTAATCTCTGCAGTAGCGGTTACTGATAACGGATTATCTGACCAAAGAACTAGATCTGCATCTTTTCCTGTTTTAATACTTCCTGTACGATCATCGATATGTAAAAGTTTTGCAGGGTTTAAGGTTACAAATTTCCAAGCATCTTCTTCACTTACGTTCCCATACTTTACTGTTTTTGCAGCTTCTTGATTTAAACGTCTAGACATTTCAGCATCATCAGAGTTGATTGCTGTAACGACACCTTGAGAATGCATGATGGCTGCGTTATAAGGTATAGCGTCATTTACTTCATATTTATAAGCCCACCAATCAGAGAATGTAGATCCACCTACACCATGTTCTTTCATCTTATCGGCCATTTTATAACCTTCTAGAATATGCGTAAAGGTGTTGATACGGAAACCGTGTTTCTCAGCAACTTTCATTAACATATTGATCTCGGTCTGCACATAAGAGTGACAAGACACAAAACGCTCACTTTCTAGAATTTCTAGAATAACTTCCATTTCTTCATCATAGCGGAAGTTCTTTTTTCCTTTTGAATCAGCATATTCTCGTGCACGAGTAAGTAGTCTTCAAATACTTGTTCTACACCCATACGAGTCTGCGGAAAACGCACACCATTCTGGTAACGAGATTGTTTAACGTTTTCACCTAATGCAAATTTGATAAACTTAGGACTGTCTGAATAAATCATTTCTTCTGGAGAATAGCCCCCCCATTTCAATTTGATAATAGCACTACGTCCACCTATCGGGTTTGCAGATCCGTGTAATAGTTGTGATGTCGTAACACCACCAGCAAGGTCTCTGTAAATATTTACATCCTCATGATCTACTACGTCTTCGATAGTAACCTCGGCAGTAGAGTTATGTCCGGCTTCATTAACACCACTATCAATAGCAATGTGACTGTGTTCATCTATGATACCGCTGGTTAGGTGCTTACCTGTTGCGTCTATAACACGAGCGTTACCAGCACTAAGGTTTTTACCTATCTTAGATATTTTACCATTTTTAACCAGTACATCTGTGTTTTCTAAAATTCCATCTTTCTCATTAGTCCACACGGTTGCGTTGCGATATAGAATGGTTTCTTCTTGGGGGGGTTTTGTAGCGCTTCCATAGCTTACATTGGGAAAGGTGAGTGGACCTAAAGTTTTAGTCTCTTTTTTCTCTTCGTCCTTTTCTTTTTCATCCTTTTCTTTCTCAACATCTTTAGTTGCGGTAAAAGAAATTTCATTACCATTTGATAGGTATGCAGTACCTGTCAAACGATCTTCTTTAGATACTTTACTAATCATTCTAGTAAAGGTCTTATCATTTGCATCTTTTTGAGAAGCCGTAATAGTAATCCAGTTACCATCATAAGCGATTTTTCCACCTAATTTAGTACTGTCTATTTTGATACTAACTTTTTTAGCATCTCCAGAGATATCCATTTTATAAGTATCTCCTGCGATAAGAGCCGTGTAAGATCCGTCGATATCCTTAAGGTGACGATCTTTAATGACATGCTTAGAGCCTTGAACCCAATTTTCAAATATCTTGCTGTCTTTTTCAAATAAAGGCCCTGAAGTCATAATAAAGTTAGCGACTTTACCTTTTTCAAGAGTTCCCACCATATCGCTTACGCCCAAAATCTGTGCAGGTTTTGTCGTTAATGCTGCAAGAGCTTGGTCTGCAGTAAGTCCATATTCCATTGCCATCTTTAATTTCTCCATCAATTTATCTGGTGATTTTAATCCTTGACTTGTGATGGCATAATTAATTCCAGCTTTAGAAAGTAAAAATGGATTTGCTGGTGCTTGTTTCCATTCACGCATATCTGCTAAATTCACATACCATTCTTGATATGGATTAGTCACATCATATGCATCTGGAAAGTTGATAGGTAAAATTAATGACGCATTGGTTGCTTTAATATCTTCAATCATTTCATAAGCATCTTCACCACCTACAATCACAAATTGTTTACCGACACGATCACCCATTTTATCTACTCTCAATACATTCTTCTTGTCACCAGCTTCAATAAATTGAACTAAGTTTTTATTAGCGACTAAAGCTTCAAGGGATAGATCGCGTGTAGCACTATTGCCTTTTGAATACCAGTCTGCATCAAAATGAGTCTGACGCAATAGTGCCAATGTACCCATTAATGAAGTAGGATAAGATTGTCTAGTTTGAACACTACGTTTTAATGAGAAAAAGCTTCCACTTTCTTCTTTAAGAATTCTCATTCCATCATCACCGTTGTTGTTAAGAGCTACCAGCATACCAGTTCCGCGAGCAATACCGTCATTCATATGTGTCTGAACCGCACCATAACCTGCATCGATCATTTTCTTAGCTTCTTTCTCGTCATATTTATAGAAGTCTAGTGCATCCTGCTCTGCACGGATGTGGTCATTCCAGTAGTAACCTTGACGACTCTCATCATATTGCTGACCGCTACCTGAGGCGCGTTTTGCTTTTTCCATTCCAAAATCTGCATAAGGCTCGATAAAAGATGGGTAAATGTAACTTCCATTTGCATCTTGAATAACTGCTCCGGCAGGAATGGTAATACCGCTACCGATATTAGAGATTTTACCATCCTTAAGGATGATAGTTCCATTATTAATAACGGTACCTGGTTGTGTCACTATAGTTGCATTTGTAATCGCAACTACCACCTCACCACGTGCAGAAATATCGTCATTATTAGGGAAGTATTCCTGTGCACTGGCCATACCATATACAAGGAATAAGAGTAGTAGAACTCGTTTCATTAATAAAGTTTTTGAAATTAGCTTTTAAAGATAGGTATTCCATTAATCTACAATTCTTAAAAAGTGTTAAGAACTACAGAAAATTCACATCCACTTTTGGTAAATACGAGGATAAAAAATACCTGTATGGGGGGGTATTACCTGCATAATCAATTCCATGTAGTTTTGAAAAACACTTTAAATCAGTTTATTATGAAAAACTTTACTTTAATTATTATGTTTTTGTTCAGCACTTTACTTGTTGCTCAAAACCAATTACTTTCATCTATAGATGAGTATTATGACACAGCGTCCAGCCAGTGGATAAATAGTTCAGGAAATAATTATGCCTACGACAGCAATGGTAATTTAACCTCTGAAGAATATTTCTTTTGGGACACATCTACATCTTTATGGCAACAAAGCTACCAGACTATTTATTCTTATAATGCTAACAGTCTCGCCACGATGGTTCTAGAGCAGAATTACAATAGTACAACCAGTCAGTATGAAGATAGCTATAGGATTACGTATTCTTATAACTCATCAAATCAATTGATTAGTCAGGTGTTTGAAGAATATGTAGGATCTGCTTGGGTACCTAGTGATCGATTTACTGTAACTTATACTAATGGTGTTTTAACTACTGCTATAATAGAGATTTGGAACGGTTCACAGTACGATCTTGAAGAGCGATTTACTTTATCTTATAATGGTTCTAATATCACACAATTTCTAATAGAATACTGGGTAGGTTCTCAATGGGTATTAGGTGAACGCGATTTAATAAATTATAACGGAAGTAATCAACGCACTAATAGAATTTATGAGGAATGGGATGGTACTACTTGGAATGAAACAGATAGAGAAACCTATACCTCAGACACCTTTGGAAATAGAATCTCTACACTTTCATCTTTTATAGGTAACCCATCTCAAGATTATAAGATCGATTTGAACTTTGATACTAGTATACAGCTTAGCACATTAGACCATCCTTTTAAAGATAAAACGGGTATCGATTTTATATATGATGAAAGTCCTTATGTCAGTAAAGTAATAACTTCAACAGAGTCTCTATATGACTCTGCAGCTATGATGTTTTCACCTAATTATCGTACTACCTTTAATTATAATAGCACTTTATCAAACAGTGATATAGCAATAGAAAATCTACCATTTAAAGTTTACCCAAATCCAACTAGTGAATTCGTGTTTATTGAAGGACCAGAGTTAATACATACGGTTGAATTATATGACATGATGGGAAGAAAAGTTATGGAATCTACAAATGAAAGAATATCGATTCATCATTTACCAACCGGGTTATATAATTTAATGATCGAAGATATTAATGGGTTAAAAAGTGATTTTAAAATTATAAAGAACTAGCCATCTTTAAATTCTTAGTATACTGCTTGAATTTTACTATCTATTTGAGCAGTATACTTTATCCATTCACGAGCAACGATACGACATAGCTATAGGTTTTCATTCCATCTGGTTGATTATTTGCTTTTAAATACTGATTATAAGTGGCTTGTGACACTTGCTCAATAACATTGTCATCATATGGCGCCCAGAAGTCTCTCAGTTCTTGATAGTTTTTTAAAATACCTGGCCTTAGATAAGCTTTTATTTCTTCAAAAGCTTCAGGATCTTTAGTGTATAAATCGTTCAATAAATACTTCAACCCAAAAATGCTTGCACTATACTGGAAATGTAAATCTTCGTGATTCAGACCAGCTTGAATGGCAACATAGTTAGCCTCATTTTCTTTTGCAAATCCCAATTGATGAGACATCTCGTGCAGAATTAACACAGGTGTTTTATAGCAATTGATCCATGCATTAGTTTGAGCTTCTCCGGTTATAGGATTTAAATAACCGCTATATCCCATATGGGTTAACGGCATGGTGAGCAAGGATTTTTTAATGCTATTTGGCCTTAATTTTTGTTTCAATTGCGGTTGTGGTAACTTTTCAAATCCGCTGGGTGCGATTTTGAATAGTTCTTTTTGTGATCGATTGAAAGCTACCGGTAAACTATCGACAGGTTGTAAGGATTCATGTAACTCGTTAGAAAAGTCAGCATATATGGCAACTGTTTTCTTAAGTTGATCAACGGTATATTCTCGTTCAATGTTTAGCGTCACATTCAGCGGTTGTCGATAATAATTAAATCCCCCATAAAACTTGAAAAGTGAATAAGATGATGTTTAATGAAAATAGGAGTTGCGTATAACGCTTCCGCGAAAGCGTAATTAAATCCTTCTTTGATATCCATAACCATCTTAATATCATTACAACTCCTGCGATGTATATCAAGTCACCAAAGGATATTGGAATCCAACCTAATCCGATGCGCATGGCTTTAGAAATGTATGGATATATCCCATTACTGTAATACTTTTCAATAAATGACGGGAAGTTTCTAAGATTATAATAGGTCAGTATTTGTAGAGCCAGAAGGCCTATCGCTATTACTACATGACGTTTTCTAGTTCCGAGCATGGTGCTAAGATACTTTTAAAACTGAAATCTAGATTTTAATCAAAACTTAAAATACCTAGTAACCCAACAATCTAAAAACCCAATACCTAAACAAACCAAAATCTCTACCTTTGCACTCGCAAAACTTTTCGTCCCATGAACTACATTCTAGCCGACTTTAATAAACATAAAGCTCTTTTACCTTTTACGTATACAAGACCGACCAGCGCCATACGTTGCGGAATTTTAACCTTAAAAGAGAAATGGGAGCAAAGGCTAAATGCTACTGTTAGTCATCTGACAGAAGATTACCTACAGACTAAATATCCACTGACTGAAACTAATGATAACATCGTTATTGCCGGAAATATCTTTGCGACAGATGAATTATGTAAAGCAATAAACACACTAGCTTTAGGGCAAAAACTAATGTATAACGATACCATTGTAGCTTATCGTGCTGCAGCAGTTCATACACCAACCATTGAATTAACACAAGTCCTTTTTGAAGGTGATTGTGATGGGATTAATCATACCTGGGATATTTTCTCAAAAAATGGAAAAGCACTAGAAGCAGATTTTGAGCTGATTACAAAAGGAAGAACAAGCCAGCCTATACCAGATAACGTCCAAGTCATTCATCCAGAGCGTGTTTTTATCGAAGAAGGCGCCGTATTAAATTTTGCAATTCTTAATGCAAGTAGCGGTTCTATCTATATAGGTAAAAATGCTGAGGTGATGGAAGGTAGTATTATACGTGGTGGATTTGCATTATTAGAGCACAGTGCAACTAAACTGGGAACAAAGATATATGGACCTACAACCGTTGGACCTCATTCTAAAGTTGGCGGCGAGTTAAATAACTCAGTCATCTTTGGGTATAGTAATAAAGGTCACGAAGGATTCTTAGGAAACAGTGTATTAGGCGAGTGGTGCAATATCGGTGCAGACTCTAACACGAGTAATCTTAAAAACAACTATGCTGAGGTGAAACTATGGGACTATGAATCTGGTCGTTTTGCAAAAACTGGTCTTCAATTCTGTGGTCTTATGTTAGGCGATCATTCAAAATGTGGAATCAATACCATGTTCAATACAGGAACTGTAGTAGGCGTGAGCGCTAACATTTATGGTGCAGGATATCCTCGCAATTTTATCCCATCTTTCAATTGGGGTGGACCTCAAGGTAATATGACTTACAAGACTAATAAGGCTTATGAAGTCGCAGACGTGGTGATGAAAAGGCGCGGTCTTTCATTACAACAAATAGATATTGACATATTAGATGCCGTATTTGAGAAAACTGCCGCTTATAGAAAAGACTAGTTAATCTTTCTATATCTAGACTGGCAAGCCTCTATGCAAAAATAGCTGATGTCCATGGTAAGATTATCGATAGTGTAGGAGATAGGTAAGTTAGTAGTGCCGCAATTTGCGTTAATCGTTTTGTCAGTAGTGTTATAAGTACCGTTATTATTTGTACTGGTCGTTATGGACATATCGCAAACGTCTCCATTTGATGTAAATGTACCATCTGCATTAAAGGTTATAGTTTTGTTACTACTAACCGATTGAAAACTACCACTTCCATCGCCAGGATCAGACAGATTTGCCGTCAATTGCCAGGTTCCTACAATGTCGCTTGTCAAAACATTTCCTGCATCATCGCTAGAATCGCAACTGATCAAGAGAATTATCTATTAGGGTGAAAAACATTTGTTTCATGGTCTTTTATATTAAGATGCTATTATTCAAAAATAGTTGCTTTTAACAAGCAAATTACTCAAATCTCTTTTCTTAACTTACGGCTTTAATTCAATAACATGAAAAGAATTCTATTTATAAGTACTTTAGTTTTGTTTTATTCCGCTTTCGCGAAAGCGCAATCACAATCATCCAAACAAGAATTTAAAGGCTACTATAACTTTACTTACTCAGAAGATAAAGGTAACATCCTTCTAGAAGTCAAAGATTTAGATAAGGAATTTCTATATGTTTATTCATTAAGTACTGGTCTAGGATCTAATGATATAGGTCTCGATAGAGGTAAGTTGGGTGATGGAGTTGTCGTGAAATGGGTAAAAAGTGGTCATAAATTACTACTCATGCAGCCCAACCTTAAATACCGTGCGAGTAGTGATAATGAAAAGGAACGCGCTTCTATCAATCAAGCATTTGCACAGTCGGTTTTATACGGTTTTGAAATAAAATCACAGAAAGATGGTGTTTACACGATTGATATAACATCGTTTTTAATGCAGGATACTTTTGGTGTAGCGGCAACACTCAAACGAAACAAAGAAGGTACTTATAAAGTAGATAAATCTCGTAGTGTCCTGTGGATGGAAAACACAAAATCCTTCCCTGAAAACAGTGAATTTGAAGCCATGCTCACTTTTACAGGAACACCGACTGGTCGCAATATAAGAAGCGTCGCACCAGATGCAAAGTCCATTACTGTTATACAACATCACAGTTTTGTAAAATTACCAGATGCTGGGTATGAGCCTCGAGTTTTTCATCCACGTAGTGGTTCTTTTTTATGTGAGTTATATGGATTATAGTACACCAGTTTATGAACCTATTCAAAAACGTTTTATAACCAGACATCGATTAGAGAAAAAAAATCCTGACGCTGCTTTAAGTGAACCAGTAGAGCCTATTATTTATTATCTAGATCCTGGTACACCAGAACCAGTGCGTAGTGCCTTGTTAGATGGAGCTGGCTGGTGGAATACCGCTTTTGAAAGTGCAGGATATAAAAATGCATTCCAAGTAAAAATGTTACCCGATGGCGCAGATCCTATGGATTTGAGATATAATGTCATTCAATGGGTACACCGCAGCACACGTGCTGGAGTTATGGCGCGAGTATTACGGATCCACGAACTGGCGAAATCATCAAAGGTCATGTAAGTCTAGGAAGTTTGCGAATAAGACAAGATTTTATGATCGCTCAAGGTTTACTTAAAGAACCTTTTAAAGATAGCGATGAGAACCACAATGAGATGATGGAACTAGCACTAGCACGTATCAGGCAATTAGGAGCTCATGAGGTAGGACACACGCTAGGCTTTGCACATAATTTTGCTGCCAGTACCAATGATAGAGCTAGTGTGATGGATTATCCACATCCTAGATTAGAATTAGTTGAAGGAGAAATACGTTTTGAAGATGCTTATGATGCAGGAATGGGCGCATGGATGATTTAACGGTTCAATATTCTTATGGAAACCCAGATAAGACTCAATCTGAAGAGCAATATTTAAAAGCTATTATTGATAAAGCTACTGCTCAAAATTTAAGATTTATATCAGACAGCGATTCTAGAGCTGCTGGTGGCGCACATGCTCAGGCACATTTATGGGATAATGGAAGTCAACCTGGAGCAGAACTAGAGCGTATGCTAGAAATACGTCAAGTAGCGATGAATCAATTTAGTATTGATAACATAAGAACTGATGAACCTTTAAGCGTTCTAGAAGATGTTTTTGTACCTGTTTATTATGGCCATCGTTATCAGGTAGAAGCAACCGCAAAATGGATAGGCGGAATGGAATACAACTATGCTACAAAAGGTGATCCTGTAGAAATGAGATATCTTTCAAAACAAGAACAAATGAGTGCTTTAAAAGCTCTTTTAAAAACTCTTGAGGTAGAACAATTAATGATACCGACTGATTTACTAGAGTTGTTCCCACCACGAGCTTATGGTTACTCTCGCGGCAGAGAAAGTTTTAAGAGTGAAGTAGGCGTGGCATTTGATCCATTGCATGCTGCTGCCAGTAGTGCAGACATGACATTGAGTTTCTTAATGCATCCACAGCGTGTGAATCGATTGGTTCAAATTAAAGCTATAGAGCAAGATAATCTAGGACTAAAAGAGTTATTAGAAAACATTACTGAAGTGGTTTTTGAAAATGAAACCAATTCTAACTATCAAAATGCCATTGAGCAACGAGTTCAAGAACGACTCGTCATGCAATTGATAAATGCTCATGCTAACTCACGAACTAATCTAGCAGCTAAAGGTCTAATCAGAAATCAATTGTTAACCATCGACAAGAAACTTAAAAGACTTAAAAATGCCACGGCTCTAGAATTACGTTCTCAAATCGAGCAATATTTTAAAGATCCAACTCAGTTTAAAGTAGTGAATTTACCTAGTTTGCCAGATGGAAGTCCTATAGGTTGTGGTGAGTAGGTTTAATTTGTTTTGTTAACCCTACTCAAATCTAACATATTCACCGCATTCGTTTCTAAACCAGAAACTTTCTTGCTTATAAATCGTACACTTTCATCATAATAAAGAGGAACGATAGGAGCTTCACTAATAATGATAGAATCCATTTTTATATAGAGTTCTTTACGATCTGCAGCGTTAGGTAAGGTGAGTGCTTGCTCGTAGAGCTGGTCGTAAGTGTCGTTTTTAAAGTGCGTGTAGTTAGGTCCGTTAGGAGAGAAGTTTTTAGAATATCCTAGCGATAAATAATTTTCGGCATCGGGATAATCGGCAATCCAGCTGGAGCGGAAGATATCTAGGTTTCCAGCGCTACGGGCTTGGCGTAATGTAGATGGTGGCATGACTTCTACACTCGTTTTTACACCTATTTTTTCTAGTTCTTTCTGGATGAATTCACATAAGTCAAGGTAGTTAGCACCAGTGGTGATGGTGATCTCAGGATTTGTATCTCCAGTTTCGGTAATGTATTGTTGTACTAATCGTTGTGCCTCATTGATGTCATATTCATAACCTTTTACAACTCCACCAGCTGGTAACCCAGCGGGAATGATTCCGCTAGTTGCAGGAATACCTATGTTGTTACGCAGGTATTTGATCATTTTTTTTCTATCAAATCCTTTATTAATCGCCTGTCTAAGTAATTTGCTTTGTATTTCTGGTGTGTCGCTGTCTAGGTATAAACCTAGATATTCTGTATTCAAAAATGGAGCTTTCACCAAATTAGTTGTGGAAAGGTATTTAGCTTTTAAGTCTCCAGTTGTGGTCAGCAATTCATCTTTATAACTAGGATCTATAGCATTTATAAAATCTAGATTTCCTTGAGCATATTCTAGGAATTCACTTTGTTTATCGCTTTTAAAAGTGATGGCGACTGCTTCTAGGTAAGGTAATGCCTTACCAGTGCTGTCTTTTTCGTGGTAGTTATTATTCTTACGCAGTACCATTTTTACATTTTCTTCCCATCGTTTCAAATAGAAAGGTCCAGTGCCCACAGGATTTGAACGGTATTCATTTCCATATTTTTCTACAGCTTCTGGTAGTACCACGCTGCAAAACTTCATGGTAAGTAATCCTAAGAATGCTGGAAATGGCTTTTTTAAAGTGATCCTTAATTGGTTCTCATCAATCGCGTTTATCGCAGCAACATTAGACATAACCCAAGCACCAGGAGATGCTACCACAGGATCTGTTAATCGTTCTAGAGAATATTTGAAGTCTAGTGCGGTTACTTTTCTCGCTTTCGCGAAAGCGTCAAAGTCTTGAAAATAAATATCCTTTCTAAGTTGAAAAGTATAAACTAGTCCATCTTCACTAATGTACCATTCACTAGCAAGGTCGGGAACTACCTCGAGGTTTTTATCCAGTTTTACTAAACCATTATAAATTAAATTGCAAGCCCATATATTGCGTTGATCTTTTGCAAATGCAGGATCTAGTGTAGTAATGTTTGCATGTTCATTATATCTGAAAACTGTTGTTTCATCAATGGTAATACTAGTATCACCGCAATTGACGAATAGGAGCGACAGTAATAAAAAACAGCAATTTTTAATCATGCTGTAAATATACCTTAACTCTTATTTTTTAATCAATTTTGAGTTACTAAATGAATGAGCGATGCAGCATCAGGGATATGTAGACTTTTCTTCTTCAGATTTTTTGGGATGTTCTTCTGGCTGGCAAGTGATGATATTCCACTGGTTATTGTGATATTCTAATGCGGTTAAATTTTCTACCCAATCACCACTGTTAAGATATAATGTACTTCCTTTTGTATTAGTGACTACTCGTTTTTGAGGTTGATGTATGTGACCACAAATAACGGCTTCATAACCGTTTTCTATGGCTAGATCTGTAGCTGTTTCTTCAAAATCAGTAATGAATTTAACAGCACCTTTCACTGATTTTTTAATCTTTTTAGACAAAGAATACCTGTCTTTGCCCATTTTAAGTAAAAACCAATTGATCATTTGATTGATTAAAATCAGTAGGTCATAGCCCCAACCACCTAATTTTGCAAGCCACTTACTGTGTTGAATGGATGCGTCAAAAACATCGCCATGAAATATCCATATCTTTTGATGATTCAATTCAAGTACTAGTTTATCTACTAAGGTGATGTTCCCTAAAATGGTAGGCGAGAACTTGCGCAACATCTCATCATGATTACCAGTGATATAAGTGACCACAGTTCCTTTACTGGCCATGTTAATTATGGTTTTTAAAACCTTTAAATGCGACTGCGGGAAATATCTTTTTCTAAACTGCCAGATGTCAATGATATCACCATTTAGGATTAATTGCTCTGGTTTAATGGATTTTAAGTAGGCGTTAAGCTCTCTCGCATGACAACCATAGGTGCCTAGATGGACATCTGATATGACAACTATTTTAACGGGTCTTTTTTTCAAGGCTACTCTGTTTGTTCAAAGTAATTATTTCCTTAGCGATTCTGTATTAACCTAAGATTAAATGATAGTTAGCATTTAAAAATTAATTTATCGCAACAACTCAATAAGGCTAAGAGTATTAACAGATACCTAACGAATACTTCTTATCTTTGCCGGCCTATTTAATTACCTCTATGTCTACAGAAATCGCTACAAAATCTGTTGCTTTTTATACGCTAGGTTGTAAACTCAACTTTAGTGAAACCAGTACTATTGCTCGTAGTTTTGAGCAAGAAGGATTTGAGCGCGTTGATTTTGAAAAACGTGCAGATATTTATGTAATCAATACCTGTAGTGTCACAGAAAATGCAGATAAGCGTTTTAAATCTATCGTTAAGAAAGCACAACAAGTTAATGAAGATGCCTTTACTATTGCTGTAGGTTGCTATGCACAATTAAAGCCAGAAGAACTAGCAGCTGTAGATGGTGTAGATCTCGTACTAGGAGCAACAGAAAAATTTAAAATCACCGATTATCTGAATCAGTTAAGTAAAGAAGAGCCTACTCAGATTCATTCTTGTGAGATTGACGAGGCAGACTTCTATGTAGGATCTTATTCTATAGGCGATCGTACTCGTGCTTTTCTAAAAGTACAAGATGGTTGTGATTATAAATGTACTTATTGTACTATTCCATTAGCTCGTGGTATTTCAAGAAGTGACACGCTAGAAAACGTGATGGAAAATGCTCGGTTAATATCTGAGCAAGGTATTAAAGAGATCGTGCTTACCGGAGTGAACATAGGAGATTATGGAAAAGGTGAGTTTGGTAATAAACGACATGAGCACACTTTTCTTGATCTGGTTCACGCACTTGACACAGTCAACGGAATCGAGCGATTGCGTATTTCTTCTATAGAGCCCAATCTTTTAAAGAACGAAACTATAGAATTTGTGTCTGGAGCAAATGCATTTGTACCACATTTTCACATACCGTTGCAAGCTGGTAATAATGAGCTGCTGGGTAAAATGAAACGACGTTACAATCGTGAATTATACACAAATCGAGTTGTAAAGATTAAAGAAGTCATGCCGGACTGTTGTATAGGTGTGGACGTGATTGTAGGTTTCCCAGGTGAGACTGATGACCACTTTCTAGACACTTACAATTACCTGAGTAGTCTTAATATATCCTATTTACACGTCTTTACTTATTCTGAACGTGATAACACTGAAGCTGCTACCATGGAAGGTGTTGTGCCTAAAAATGTACGTGCAAAACGTTCTAAGATGTTGCGCGGTCTGTCAGTTAAAAAACGTCGTGCTTTTTATGAAAGCCAGTTGGGTAAGACCAAAACGGTTTTATGGGAAGCAGAGAATAGAGAAGGATTTATTCAAGGATTTACAGAGAACTATGTAAAGGTGAAAACTTACTGGAATCCAGAATTAGTGAATGAACTTCAAACAGTAACGCTAGATGTTATTGATGAAGATGGACTGGTGAGAATCGTTTAGAATCTTTATGACGCTTTCGCGGAAGCGTAAAATCACAAATTTATTTGTTTACTTAAGAATCTTATGTATATTTACATAAGAATTTTAGGTATGTCTACATCACAATTATATCGAGGAAGTCTCACCACCATAATTCTCAAGTTAGTCGAGGAAAATGGAGAAATGTACGGTTATGAAATCACACAACGTGTAAAGGAATTAACGCAAGGTGATTTAGAAATTAAAGAAGGAGCGCTATATCCATCATTACATAAAATGGAAGCGGCAGGACATCTTACCGTTACTGCAAAGAAAGTAGATAATCGAATACGCAAGTATTATGATATTACACCAGCAGGAAAAGAAGAGACCGTTAACAGACTTGCAGAATTAGATGAGTTTCTTGCAAATATGCAACGTATTATTAATCCTAAACTAAGTTTTGAATGAAATTGAATGACTCTCAAATAGAAGACTTATATGCTTTTACTAGAAAGCATTACGTAGAGTATTATGATTTACAAACAGAGCTTGTGGATCATCTTGCAAATGCAATCGAAGATCAATGGGAATTAAAACCTCATTTATTCTTTGAAGACGCGCTGCAAATAGAGTTTAAGAAATTTGGCGTTTTTGGGTTTACGGAAGTGGTAGAACAACGACAGAAAGCAATGGCAAGAAAGTATAGCAAACTTATCTGGAAACATCTCAAAGAGTACTTTAAACTACCTAAGATTTTATTATTGATGTCTTTAACAGTAATATTGTATGTATTTATTTCCTATCAAATTATAGGAACGTTGCTTTTAACTATTTTGATAACAGCCCTTGTAATAGGAATAGGTGTAGATGGTTTTAGAAAACGACGTGCAAGATATAAGCTTAAAAAAAAGGAAAGAAGAAATGGATGTTTGAAGAAATGATATTTCAATATGGGACAGGTATGACTGTTTTTATGTTTCCCATTCAATTTGTGAGTATTATTAATAATGGGTTTACCGATATTTCTTCCTTGAATCCTTTCATAACAGGAGTCTTAAGTTTTATAGTCGTATTAATGTTGATGATAGGTTACATTATCAGATTTGAAATCACTAAAAAAGCTCAAATCTATCTAGAGCAAACTTATCCAGAATATAAACTCGTTAACTAATATAAATCGCATAAAAAAAGTCCTTTTCAGAATATGAAAAGGACTTTTCTAGTTTTAAATACTCTTTTTAATTTACAGTGTAAATAGTTAAGTCTTGAGTGGTTAGTACACTTGCACTTTGTGGTACAGGTAGATTAACGCCTAATGAAGAAAAGTCTTCAAGCATATAGTCTAATTGATTATCAGACTTTACTAGTCCTACATCTTGTGCCCAGTAATTATCTACTACTATTACATCTTGTGCGTCTAATAAGGTAATCGTCTGTGAAATAGGGCCTATAGCAATGTCTGTACTAATACTTACATTAATAATAAGTTGTGAGTGCAATAAGTCCGTAAACGTTCCAGCCGGAACTGTTATACTCGATTCATCTGATAATTGTTTAGTAGAAACAACATAGTTAATGTCTAGGTCATAACCATCTACGGTTTCTGTAAACGTACCAGAAGTTGTGTAAAGCTCTTCATTATTATTAGCGTTTTGATCATATAATATACCGTCTACGATATCAATAGAGAAATCACCAACACCTTGAAAATCAAAACCGATAGTTCCGTTACCGATTAATTGCCCATTTGCAGCGGTTAACTCACCACTAGAAAGTACGCCTGTCATTAATCCAGCAGGAACTGCAGGATTTGCAGTTAGTGTGTAATTAGAACCTGAAACAGAACTTACCGTCAGTTCATCACTAGAACTATCAGTTCCAGTAGCAACATCATAAGTCCATGTATTATTGGTTGCTAGTGGTAAATAACTAAAGTTATCATTGCTACGTCCAGTATCATCACTTTCTGTACAAGAAATGACGGCAACACTAGCAATACAAATTAAAGCAATCTTCTTAAACATCTTTTAATTATTTTGTGGTTGAGAAGGAGCTACAAGTGAATTAGATATCTTCTTTTTTGCAGGCTCTACAATAAGAGGTAATGTATATGTAACTGCCTTAGATTCACCTTTCATAGTTCCTGGAGTCACTTTAGGTAATAAAGAAAAAATCCTTATGACTTCTTCTTTAATATCATTATTAAGAGCTTTAACTTTTACATCTGTAAAATCACCATCTGCAGTGATTGTAAATTGAACAACGACTTGTTGTTTACTCGATAAACTAGAAGTAATTTTACTGTTAAAATTCTTAGTGATTTCTTCTTGTAATTTAGCTTGGAAACATTTTTTGTCGCCATTGTCGCAACCAGGATAAGTAGGTGCTTTTTCAATTACTGCATAAGATACATCTTTAGCCTCTTGGACTTGAGCTGTAAGAGTTACACTTGAGAACACAGCTATAAAGAATATTATTTTTTTCATGTTATATATTTATGGGATAAAGATATCATTTTTTGAAGGCTTTACTAGAGATTCAACTTTAAGCAAATATGATTAAGACGAACAGGCTTAATTAATCGTTGAAAAACTACTTAATTTATTAATCTACAGTAAAACGTATAGGTATAGTATAAGATACGACTACTTTTTCTCCATTTGTATATCCAGGTGTTACCTGTGGTAATTGCGCCATAACACGATGAGCTTCTAGATTTAAGAACTTATTTTTACCAGTAGCTTTGATATTACTAATATGTCCTGTTGTGTCAATTTCATAATTAACATACGATCTTATAAATCCTGTATTAGAAGTCACCTGGGCGATATCCACATCTATAGTACGTACAATATGTTTTGCAACACCGCGTGACATACATTTGTTCCATGTTTCTTGTGGTAAAGTTTCACAACCGGGAAACATAGGAGGTACTTCAATTGCTTTAATTGCATTTTTAAACTCAGTAGAATCTTTTAAGCGTTCTATCTCTTTCGTTAATGGTGCTTTCTCTTCGTTATTAATCAACATTAATTGTTGCACTTTTTTCTTTTCACCAGTACTTACATCGTTAGCATTAATGATGCTTTGATAAATTAAGTTTGCTTCTTCTTTTTCACCAGTTACTTGCAATATCATCGCTTTGTAACGTTGTGGAGTATAGTCACCACTATTAAGTTGTAATGCCGTCATATGGTCAATGTTTAGAATGGCGCTAGA
This sequence comes from Nonlabens ulvanivorans, assembly GCF_000755285.1. Classification (GTDB taxonomy): domain Bacteria; phylum Bacteroidota; class Bacteroidia; order Flavobacteriales; family Flavobacteriaceae; genus Nonlabens; species Nonlabens ulvanivorans_A. The sequence goes on from NZ_BBMK01000002.1 coordinate 428,442, forward strand.
GTACTTTTCTCTTCCTATTAATTCTTTGGCATTTTGAAATCGATCGCGATATTCTTGATCATCAGATTTTTCTGAATTCTTACCGTTTTGACTCATTCCAGATTTTTGAGAGCCACAAGCGATTGATAGTAGGATCAGAGCGATTAGCAGTATCGTTTTTTTCATTGTATGAATTTGAACTCAAAGTTATGAATATGTCTGACTATATTTGCGCATATGGCAGGAAATACATTTGGTACTTTATTTAAACTTACTACTTATGGTGAGTCACACGGTATCGCAATAGGAGGAATTATAGACGGCTGTCCAGCTGGTTTAACACTAGATATGGAAGCTATTCAACGAGATCTAGATAGACGTAAACCAGGACAAAGTAAAATCGTTACTCAGCGCAAAGAATCTGATACCGTACAGTTTATGTCTGGTATCTTTGAAGGTGTAACCACCGGTACACCTATAGGTTTTCAAATAGTCAATGAGAATCAAAAATCTAAAGATTATTCACATATTAAAGATACGTACAGGCCTAGTCATGCAGATAAAGTGTATGATGATAAATATGGTGTGCGCGATTATCGTGGTGGTGGACGCAGTAGTGCTCGAGAAACGGCAAGTAGAGTAGTGGCTGGTGCCATTGCAAAACAACTATTGAGCTCCTTTAAAATTAATGCTTTTACCAGTAGTGTTGGTGATTTATTTATTGATAAACCTTACCAAGATCTTGACTTTAATGAGATTGAAAATAATGCAGTAAGATGTCCTGATTCCGCTTTCGCGAAAGCGTTTGAAGAAAAAATAATGCAAGTAAGAAAGGCAGGAGATACCATAGGAGGAACCATTACTTGTGTGATTCAAAACGTGCCTAGCGGTATAGGAGAACCTGTGTTTGACAAACTCCATGCAGATCTCGCTAAAGCGATGTTATCTATCAATGCGGTAAAAGGATTTGAATACGGCAGTGGATTTTGTGGTGCTAAAATGAAAGGAAGTGATCATAATGATTTATATAACGAAGATGGTACGACTAAGACTAATTTAAGTGGTGGAATACAAGGTGGAATCTCTAACGGGATGGATATTTATTTTAGAGTTGCCTTTAAACCAGTTGCCACTTTAATTCAAAATCAAGAAACAATTAACAGTGCTGGCGAGAAAGTGATGATGCAAGGAAAAGGTAGACATGACCCTTGTGTCGTACCGCGTGCTGTACCTATTGTTGAGGCTATGGCCGCACTGGTTATGGCAGACCATTTTTTAAGAGCAAGAACTACAAGATTATAAAATATTATATTCGAACAGAATAAAACAATACATGAAAAAACTAGCACTACACTGGCAAATCTTAATAGGAATGATTCTTGGGATCACTTTTGGGTTAATTATGACTCAAATGGATTGGGGAAAAGAGTTTGTAGGTGACTGGATCAATCCTTTTGGGACCATATTTGTTAATTTATTGAAGCTAATTGCGGTGCCGTTAATTCTAGCTTCATTAATAAAAGGTATATCCGATTTAAAAGATATTGCAAAGTTTCGTAATATGGGATTGCGTACTATCGTCATTTATATAGGAACGACTATAATAGCTATTACCGTAGGTCTAGGATTAGTGAATCTATTCAAGCCAGGAGAAGGGATTTCTAAAGAAACTATCGCTAAGCTAAGCTCTACCTATGAAGGTAACTCAAACATCGCTGGTAAACTTGCTACTGCAGCAAAAACCAAAGATTCCGGACCATTACAAGCTCTAGTAGATATGGTACCTAGTAATGCTGTCGAGGCAATGTCTAATAATAGTCTGATGTTGCAAGTAATTTTCTTTGCGATATTCTTAGGTATTTCCATGCTGCTCATAGGAGAAAAGAAAGCAGAGCCTTTGAAAAACTTCTTTGACAGTTTAAATGATACGGTTCTTAAAATGGTGGACTTAATAATGCTTTTTGCTCCATTTGCAGTATTTGCTTTACTAGCAAATGTGGTTGTAAGTGCTGATGATCCAGAGGTTTTACTAGCTTTATTATACTATGCACTTACTGTAGTTGCAGGACTATTGATTATGATTGTAATTTACTGTTTGATATTTGCTCTGTATGTAAAGAAATCACCTTTTTGGTTTCTACAAAAAAATTGCTCCAGCTCAGTTGCTAGCATTCTCTACCAGTTCAAGTGCCGCAACGTTACCAGTTACCATGGAGCGTGTAGAAGAGCATATGGGTGTGGAGAAAGAAGTGTCTAGTTTTGTGTTACCAGTTGGTGCTACCATCAACATGGACGGAACCAGTTTATACCAAGCTGTAGCAGCTGTTTTTGTTTGTCAGGCTTTAGATATTGATTTAAGCTTCAGCGCTCAATTGACTATTATTTTAACAGCGTTACTAGCTTCTATAGGTAGTGCTGCCGTACCAGGAGCAGGAATGGTAATGCTGGTTATTGTTCTAGAGTCTATCGATTTCCCTAGTGAATTACTACCAGTTGCTCTGGCATTAATTTTTGCGGTAGATAGACCTTTAGATATGCTACGTACTACAGTTAATGTGACTGGAGATGCGACAGTAGCTTCTATTGTAGCAAAATCTCTTGGAAAATTTGGTAAACCACATGTAGAGAATTGGGATGATAACCTTGATGATGTAACGTCTTAACGTTATGTTAATAAAAATTTAGGTATTTCACCGATTTGTTAAAGCCTAAATAACAATGAAGTGAAACTAAATAGGTACTTTTAAAATACTAAAGCACCTATCTATGAAAGTTTTACGTTTATTCCTATTGTGCTTATTTGCATTTAATTACAGCTATTCGCAGGTAGGGATAGGTACTGAAACGCCTGATCCTGCAGCAATATTAGATGTGCGTTCTGAAATCAGCCCAGGAGTTTATGGTGGATTAAAATTGCCGACGCTTACTCTCGCACAAAGAGCAACTATAACAGCACCAATACCAGATGGTTTAATGATTTACCTGAGCGATGGGAACAATCGTTGTTTGCAGGTTTATGATGGCACACGTAGTCAATGGATGGATTGGTATTGTATGAATGAATTGCCAGAGGCATCCCTTGTAGATTTTACAGGTACATTAGAAGTGGATGAAACCTTAACGAGTAGCTACACATACACAGACGGTGAAAATGATACAGAATCTGGAACTTCTTATCAATGGTATCGTGCAGACGATGCAACTGGAACTAATGTTATGGCTATTTCAGGAGCAACGGCAGCTACTTATTTAACCACTACTTCAGATGGTAATTTTTATGTTGCAGTAGGAGTAACTCCTAGAGCAAGTAGTGGAGCTAGTCCAGGTATTGAAGTTTTAAGTCCTTATAGAGAAATCGAGTTCAAACAGACAGAAATCGAGTTTGCTATAGCTTCTAGTACTATTCCAGAAGATGATGTGAGGACAATCAATATAAATGTTCTCAATCCTAGTCCGACGGTTGCAACAACTGTTGAGGTCAATTTAAATGCTGCAAGCACCGTCGGTGTTTTAGGTACAGATTATGATATCGATAATAACAGTGTAGCGGTCACTACCTTTCCATTCACCATGACCATTCCTGCCGGAGCAACAACTGCTAGTTTTGATGTATACGTTTATGCAGATGATAATAACGCTGTAGATGAAATGTTGCAATTAGATTTACAAAACCCAAGTGGTGGTATAAATACGATTATAGGTACGGTAAATTCGCACTCAGTAACTTTTATCGATGATGACAGTGCTACTGAAGTTGCCTTTGATTCTATCACCTATTCAGAAGTAGAAAACGGATTAGTAGGTTCTATAGATATTAATATCATTAATCCTTCAGCTATAACAGCGACCACAGTTGAGGTGGCTCTTAATGCATCATCTACAGCAATAAATGGAGTTGATTATGATACAGATGGTTTAGGAACAGCACTAAATTTTCCTATCACAATAACATTTCCTGCTAATACGAGTGCTTCACAACAAATAGATTTCTTTATTACTAATGATCTCATTTCTGAAGGTAACGAAACAATCATACTTGATTTACAAAACATATCTGGTGGAGTAAGTGCCGTTATAGGTACAAATACATCTACTACATTCACTATAGTGGATGATGAGGTGCCATTGTATTATATAAATGAGGATTTTGATACTGATGGGAATGGATCTAGATATTCAACATCAAGAACTGAGTCAGTTTCTTCAAATATGACTGATTACTTCTCTAGAACTGATGGTTTAAACATCGATGTTACATTTAATAATGTTGACGGTTCTTATTTTGCTACTCAAGATATTGATGGTTTAGGAGGATCGCAGGCTCAGCAATTAGTTTTCAATAATTTGAATTTATCAGGTTCAACTACTTTTAATTATTCTATCGATTTGGCAGAAGATGATGATGGATCTTCACAAGATTGGGATGCAGCAGACTATTTTAGAATTCAATATAGTTTAGATAGTGGTGCTTGGGTAACCGTTTTTGAGGTAAGAGGTTCTGGAACGAATACTGAGCCGCGAGTTACTCAAAATGCAGGAGGAACTCCTTTAGGAACTTTTGTGACTGATTCCTTTCAGACCTTTACTGGTTCTTTTGTTGCAGCTCCTACTAGCACAATTGAATTTAGGTTAGCGTTTAGTATGGATGCTGGAGATGAAGATATTGCAGTAGATAATTTTATTGTCGATTAATATTATGAAATATTTAATTCTACTACTTCTTATACTACCTATTATGTCCACTGCTCAAGTTGGTATTAATACTGATTTGCCTAACGCAGCATCTGCTCTAGATATTTATGGTCAGAATACCGTAGGATATGGTGGACTGTCTATACCTATAGTGACAGAATTGCAAAGAGCTCAAATTATAACCACAGCCCAATCTGAAGGAACCATAGTTTTTGTGTCTTACGCAAGTGGCGTTAGATGTCTTGAGATTTATGATGGACAACAGGACGTCTGGCAAAAAATAAATTGTCTTAACTTAGATCCTATTACATTGTATTCAGAGGATTTTGAAAGTTATACCTCAGGTACTGGGATTAACGGTTCTGGAAATTCAGGAGATTATCCAGCATCTGTTTCTCAATGGACTCTTAATGATGTATACAGCTCGCTAGCATCATCAGATTATGTAGAGACACAATCAGGTGTACTAGAAATTAATGATACTAATGGACCTATAGAACTAGATACTCAATCTATTAACATTAGTGGTTATAGTAATATTTCGTTTAGTATAGATTTAAGCGGTGCTGGAGAGCTAGAATATAATCCATCACTTCATAGTACAGATGATACAAACACGGTAAATGATTATATGGATGTGTCATACTCTATAGATGGTGGTGCATTTGTAACAATTACAGATTTCAATGGTAACGGTACAACAGACCATACATTAATTCCCTACTATATAAGCGGTGGAGCAGGAAGTGCGCCTTTTTTTCCAGATGATACAGTTACACAAACTGGTTTAAGTGGTTCTACCTTAGTCATCAGAGTTAGATTTCAAAACTGGTCTGGAGATGAGTTTTTTATATTGACAATATAATCGTTACTGGCAATTAAGTACTAGGTTTTTTACCTTCTAGATACTGCTGTTAAAAAAGCCTTATTATTCCATTACGACTCTGGTTACTATCAGATTTTCTTCTTAGTTTTAAACACTACCAACTAAAAACGAAAACATGAATATTTGTTTCATTATGTATCCGTGGAACGAGATACAACCAGAACACGATTCTACACTAGCAATAATTCATGAATGTGTAAAACGAGGCCATAAAGTTGCCGTTGCCACACCTGCAAATCTTACCATTAGAGATAGTATTGCATATGCTTTTTCTAGTGTGATTAAAAAGATGGATAAGGTGCCTGCACAGTTTAAATCTTTTTATAAGCAAGTAGAGCTTAAAGAAAAAATGTTACCTCTCGCAGGCTTTGATATTATAATGATGAGAGCAAATCCGCCATTAGATCCAATAGCTTTAAACTTCTTAGATTCTGTTAAGGATGATGTTTTTATTGTTAATGATATAGAAGGACTACGAGAAGCAAATAACAAATTATATACTGCTTGCTTTGAAGATCCTAATAATGAGATTATTCCAGCAACACATGTTTCAAAAAACAAAGAGTACCTAAAAAGCGTTATAAAAGACAATCCTAAAGAACGTATGATTATGAAACCTCTAAACGGTTTCGGTGGTAGTGGCGTTATTATGATTGAGAAAAATGCAATGCATAATGTGAACTCTTTATTAGACTTCTATATTGATAATAAGGATGGCACCACTAATTATGTCATCCTTCAAGATTATATAGAAGGAGCAGATCAAGGAGATACACGTATTTTATTACTTAATGGTAAGCCTATAGGAGCCGTTAAGCGTGTGCCCGGAGACGAAGATCATCGCTCAAACATTAGCGCTGGTGGTACTTTTCAACGACATCAATTAACTAAAGCAGAAAAGAATCTATGTCATAAAATAGGACCTAAACTTGTAAAGGATGGATTATATTTTGTAGGTATTGATGTTATTAACGGCATGTTAGTAGAGGTTAATGTGATGTCGCCAGGTGGTATTACTTATATTAATAAAGTTTCTAAAGTGAAACTTCAATGTAAAGTTGTAGACTTTTTTGAAGAAGTAGTCGGAGAAAAATACTAGCTTCAGAGAGAAGAGATAAACTAAAAAGCTCTATACGCAATGCTTAAATTAAGTATCAGTGAAATGCTCTTGAAAATCGAGCGAGAAGAACGATTTCATGCTGTGGCTAGTGATTATTCCTTTTCCATTAAAATAGATAAGTACGTACCTTTTGTATGTGCTGCAGTACATGATGGACATCACTTTCAAAAACAGTTGTGGGACGATTGTTTACATACAGAGCATGACCGCTGGTATGAGGAAGATCCTTGTACTGGCGAGATGATTTCTGGGTTGCCTATTACGCTTATTGCTCATGATTCTAGGTTTGAATATGATTTAAATAGAGATCCATTAGAAGCCATCTATGAGACAGCTTGGGGGGGCAAAGAGTTATGGAGAAAACCGCTTTCGCGAAAGCGAAAAGATCAAGCTATACTAAGACATAATAATTTTTATAGAGTGGTACTGTCTTTGATAGTAAAACTAGAAGAAATGTTTGGGTCTACCGTTTTTTATGATGTACACTCCTATAACTGGAAAAGATGGGATCGTAAAGTGCCTGTGTTTAACATAGGAGCTAAAAATATAGATCAAGACCGGTTTGTACATGATATACAGCAATGGAAGGAAATATTAGATAAAATAGAATTACCCATTGAGCAAGAGGTTAGTTGTGGTATCAATGATGTTTTTCAAGGCAACGGATATTTTTTAAAATACGTTACGTCTAACTCATTGAATACACTGGTCCTAGCTACAGAGATATCTAAAGTATATTGTGATGAAGAAACAGGAGTGATATATCCAGATGTGGTTCACGCAGTAAAAGATCAATTTAAGTATTATATACAAGCGCACGCGCATAGATTTTATGAAAGACATGAACGTATCGTTTAAGGAAGAAAAGCTTAATCAAGCTGCCATCTATGATATAGATGCTAACGTTCATAGATTAGTCCGTAATATAGAGCTGCTGGCCTATATTAATCCATTAAATATCGCTCAAGAGCGTAAAAATTTCTTTAAGGAAAAATTCAATTACGAACCTGATTTTAAGTATCGTAAGGTAAAATTTAAACCATACAAGCTTCATCGACTATTCTTTTCTCAACGATTAGAGCGAATTGAAAATGAGTTGATACAAGGTCTGTATAAAGATATTATTTATACCTATAGTGGTCTTGTACAATGTATTGAGACGATTAAAGAGCCAGGTAACAAATTTTACTTTAATAGTCTAAGATTCTTTGGGACACCTACGGAAAAGATGGTCGATAATGCAAAGTTTATCTTGCATCATCAAGTGCCTGTTTCTGAAAAGACCTTATTTGAAAAAACTTTATCTACTGAGGATGCGATTGAATACTTTAAAAAATTTAGAGACCAATATGGATTTGATTTTTCCATAAAAACTAGTACAGCGATGAGCGCTGCCGCCATGGTTTCTAACAACGAGCAAAGCTTATATCTCAAGAAAAATCAAAAATTTTCGCATCACGATCTTGAATTATTAGGTCATCATGAAATAGGAGTACACCTTGTCACAACATTTAATGCACTGGAACAGCCACTGAAAGTGTTTAGTAATGGTTTTCCTAATAATGTAGAGACTCAAGAAGGGCTTGCGGTCATGTCAGAATATTTAAGTGGTAATCTTACCATGACTCGATTACATGAACTGGCATATAGAGTTATTGCGGTAGATTCTCTTACCAAAGGTTACTCCTTTGCAGATACCTTTGATCTTATACATAATCAATATAAGCTGCATAAAGAAAAAGCTTTTAATATCACCTTGCGTGTGCACCGTGGTGGAGGTTTTACAAAAGACGCCTTGTACTTATCTGGTCTTAAGAAAATATATGATCTGTATAAAGATGGAACTCACTAGATCATTTGATGATGGGGGGGAAATGCTCATTAGAGTATGCTCCAGTAGTTAATGAGTTATTGAATCAAGGACTAGCCATACCGTCAAAATATAAATCACTATCCCTGCAATTAGATCCAGTCATTGATCCAACCATTGATTTTATTTTAAAAAATCTTAAATAATGAGATATCTGATAATTCTATTTACTTGTTTTTGCTTTTTAGTAGCTCGATCTCAAAAGAAAGTTCCTGTAAACTTAACCTTTGAGTATACAGATACACTTACCATTAACGAATTTGTTGGGTAGGTCAACCAGGATTAGATTATGGTACCTCTCTAGAAGCTATGGAAAATGGCTATTTACCTTATGAAGGTTTTCAATATTTAAACTGGTTAAATCATAAAGTCCAGTTACATCTTGAAGAGGAAGATACTTTTAATATTGTACTAGGTCAGGAGTTTGATGAGTATAGTTTCTATTATGCAGGTGATGTAGGAGCTATTAAAAACAATTATATTTTAGATAGAGTTCGATTATTACAAGAACTAGAAACAGATGCTTCTTTTCAAAAGTCAGATAGAGTACAGGCAAAGTTATTATTAGAAGAGAAGAAGGACAGTATGCTATCCATAGCTGGATCCTTAGGGCTTACAGATTCTTTTATTGCGGATGAAAAAAAATATTGGAATTATTATCTCAATTATCATTACGTTTTTCATGATGCACTACGTAATGAAGATTTAGATTTCACATCACTAGAACTGTCTGATTTTCCTGAAATGGATTATGATATTCAAAAAGATCATTTTAATTATAGAGACTATTTAAAATTAAGCCTGGCTTACCATTATCTAAAAATTAATTCGCTGCAGGATTATGATAGTATGAAAGATGTTGTGAAGGATATTGATTCACGAATTCTCAAATTTAGTTTAATATCTATTTGGGCTGATCAGATTTATAAAAGAAATTCTCGAAGTGAGGAATATATGCAGTTAGTCAACAGGTTTTCTAATTCACCTTCTCATTACCGATCTGTAAAGAATATTTATAATAAAAGAAATAGGTTAACGCTGGGAGATCCCTTTCCTTTTCCTAAAACGACTGATTTTTATGATAAAGAAATAGATTTAGAGAAGGCTAGAGGTAGAACGGCATATATACTGCTATATGCTCCAGAAGATGTCCATATTGATAACAACTTTCTAGAATGGAATAAATTTTATTTGAATCATCGAGACGAAGATGCTCGCTTTATTACTATAGGTTTAGGTACAGACCGCATTAAAGCTGTATTTAAAGATGTGTTTTTAAAATCCCAGATAGCTGGATCACATTTAAGTACCAATCCTAGAGAAGCTAGAAGCCTGTTGGAAAATTTAAGTATAGGTTATGTACCTGCTGTCCTAAAAATAGATGAAAACGGTAACATCATAGATTTTAATGTAAATGCTAATCTTAAAAAAATAAATCCTTTTCAAAACAGCCCCCCATTATCATAAGATGGCGATCTGAACTAGGGAAAAGCTTTTAATGGCTATAAGATACTTGCATTTTTTCTTGAATAATCTGATCATTGATAGCATCCCATAAAGCTATTCTTTTTTCGAGCGCTAATTTTGCAACGGTTAAGACTTCATCCCATTTGTTCTCATCAGTGCCACATAGTTTTTCTATCATCATTAATGATAAAGGACCGTGCTCATCTCCATCTAATTCGATATGTCTTTCTAGGTAATAGCGCAATTTATTGAACTTACTATTCTTAGCATCTGCAGTTTTAAGAATTTCAATAAACATATCTGGAATGACATCTTCTCTACCAAAGGTAAACGCAGATGCAATTAAATGTACTTTACCGGTCTCAATGATGTCAAAGGTGAATTTCACAAAATCAATAACGCCATTATTGATTTCAAGTTTTCTTAATGCCGATCCTACAGTCTCACCAGATTGAATTGAGTTTATAAAATCTTGAATTTGATTAGTATCTGCACCTACCTGATTCATAGCATCTAGGTACATCTCAAAATGACTTTTAGGCTCGCCTATTTCATTAATATCACTTTCTTCTCCATGTACTATCTCATTAATAAAACGTGCTAGAGTAGGGTTGTGTGCAGGTGTCCATGGTGTAGAAACATTAGTCAATTTAATTTGTAGTGATTTTAATAAAGACATAAAATCCCATACTGCATACACATGGTTCTCCATAAACATTTTTACATCATCCATACTTGATAAATTATTGTATAGTTGATGTTGTTGCAATTGATTTCTTAAGTCAGAAATTTGGTTTTCTATGTGTTGTACTTTTTCCATCCTATCACCATTTGTTATTACAACATTATAGTTGTAAAAAGAGATGGCAACTTACGTCCTGAATTATTTAGTTATTTTAAATTTTCCTTAAAAATGCATTAGAAATAGCTCAACATTTTTGTGATAAGTATTATTGGTGCTATAACAACACCTATATAAAAGATTCTTTTGCCATGCTTCCTATCTTTTAATGAATAAGAATCAACTTTTTGACCATTAGGTAAGGTCTTCTTTGAGGTCCATAAAAAGTAACCAATGATAAGGCCTAAAAAGCCACCAAGAATGGAAAAAATATAACCAGCAATAATCCATGATTGTTGATTATCATCGGGTTTTGCAAGCTCCTCTAATCGTTGTTTTTTTAAAGAAATGAGCAATTCTTTATCAATGGATTTCCCACGTTCTTTTAATAGTTTTTGAGCGAGAGTATAATCCAGGCTGCTCCATTCATCAGATTTTAATAGGACGTCGTATAGTTCTTCATCTGTGAAATTGAATAAATAATAATCCTTATCAATTTCATCTAGTACGGCGTTTGAGTGTTGATCTAGAATATCATCGGCCTTCTCAAAATTGGTTTCAGCGATGCGCAATTCTATTTTATGTTGTAGGGTACTGCCTGAAAACGTAACATCTACAGGTGGTACATTGTCATCTAGTATTACCTCTATATTGTTTTTTTCTAAGAGCTCCTTTATTTCTAGTGCTAGTTCTAAGGTTGGAAATCTTCTAAATATGGAGTATTCTTCTTGCATTGGTTAGGTGATTTTTAAGATACGCTTTCGCGAAAGCGTGACTCTAAAATAAAAAAAGAGGTTATGAATTCATAACCTCTTTTGTAATTAATAATTTATTGGACTATTACTTATAAGCAAGATATTGCTCTCTAGTTTCAATTACAGATTTTACAAAGTTTTTAAAGTCTGCATATTCAGAAGCTTTAATTACCTCTAAACTAGGTTTAGAAACGATTTTCACTTCTATTTTATTAGGTGCTAGTTCTTTATAAGTTATGCTATAGCTATGTTGTTTATAGCTCAACGATTTGTTCTCTGGCACTTCAATAAACTTTTTACCTTCTTCTAATTCTATAGTGATAGACTCTGTATAAGATGATGTGTCTTCATAATCACGATATAGAATGTCGTGCTTGCGTTCATCCTCAGCAATAATGCTTTGTGTGTATGGTACAGAGAATAACGGTAATTGAAAGGTTTTCATCTGTCCAATAGATCCAGGCTTAGATAATAGATTGAGTTCTGTCTCTACCTCTATTCCATCTGATTGGTGATCATATGTTGCACTTACAATCTTTTCTACATCAAATGTTGCTGTAGAACGATTTTCTAAGAATGATTTTAAATTATCTTTTTTCAACTCTTCATTTTCCTCATCTGCAAGACTACGTAAATACGATGAGGTACTCGCTTTAAGATTAGTCGTTAGTTTTGCTTTAAAAGCATCTTCCTTAACCGTGATGTAAGCTGTGGTATTATATTGACTAGGTGCTGATGCAGCATCTTGAAGAATGAACAGATCATTGGTCATTTTATCATTTTTATCATATGGTATTTCGAGACCTATGGCATGATTCAATGATCCAGGAACAGATTTATAAGGTAGATACTTATCTGTAAGCTCTAAAAATTGTTCTTTTCCATCAATTTTAGTTTTAACAATACAGTGATTAAAATCTCTAGAAGGTAATTTTAAAGCATTCTCTCCATAGTCTGACGTAAGTATTAAAACGAGGTTAGCGTCTAGATCACTCATGGAAGCTAATGTTACAAATAGAGTAGAGAAGTCCTTACAGTCACCTAGTTTAGACTTGATTGTTTTAGATGGTTTTTGAGGTACATATCCACTTTGCTTAAAGCTTACATAACTATATGTAAATTCATCTGTGATGTAATCATAGATAGCTTTTGCTTTTTCATCATCTGATTTACCTTCATGTCCATTAGGGAATATCGTATTGTAAGCAGCTGTAACTTCATCTTCGATTTCTATCTGACTGCGCACTAGATCTGAATACCATTCTGAAATGTCTTTCCAGTCCTTTAAAGTACTGATGTGAATATGTTCTGTCTGGTCCACTAAGTTTTTCATATAATCTTCAGCTAGGGTAATAGCTGGTATATCTTTAATGCTCCACTCATAAGTTTGCATTCCATCAGTCTTATATTTTTTAACTGGTATTTCACCATTAACAACTTCGTGATATAATGGTCTATCACTTTCAGTAATAACTCTTAGGTGATATTGCTTGATAGGGTGATATCCTTTCACATTATACACGTTATCATAATCTTTATAGAACCTACCATAAGTATAATATTCAGTTTCATAATCTAAGTAAACAACATCGCCTATCTCTAGGTTATTAAATACCATACTAGATCCACTTCGTTCTGCTGGTTCTATACTTTTATCTTTCTTTACAATTTCTGACTTTGTGATCATATAATTACCACCTAGACCAAGATTGTATTCTTTAATAGACTCTATTCCATTAAGAGTAGTCACTTCATAAATCATGGTACCGTGATAACGTACACCACCACGACTATATAACATCAGGTTGTTTTCTTCAAGTATGATGTTAAGACCATAATTGTTCTCCATACCGCTATCACGGTTCTTTTCTATGTACTTGTAATGATCCTTAGTTTTAATCTTTTCCATAGGGTCTGTAATCCCTTTAAGATCATAGACTTTACGTCTTAAGGATAGGTCAGATAAGCTGCGGTCCAGTTTTTCTTCATACCACTTAATAGCTTCTTTTTTATTCTCTAACTTCAAATAAGTATCACCCATTAATGAGCGCAGTCTTAAGGCATCTGGATAATTTTTCAATCCTTGATTAATCAACTTTAAAGACTCGTCATACTTCTTATTTTCATTATAGACATAAACCATTCTTTGTAAGTAGTTGTTATAGAAGTCATACCTCAACAGGTTAGTCTTCATAATATCTTCCCATTCATCTTTACGGTTTTCTCTACTGTAGATACCTGCAAGGTTGTTGATGATATACCATGAAAAATACTTCTTGTCTGCATCTGTTAAGATTTGCTCATATCTCTTTTCATCGTTAAGAATTGAGTTATAAAAACCAGCATAGGTAGCTAGACCTTTAATAGTGGTTCTCTCATCTTCAACAAGTCTATCTAAAATCTTTTCAGCCTCTTTTTCTTCTTCGTTACGTAATGCGATAAATAAATCACACATTTCATCGATTGTATTCAGGTTAGTTGCACCTTGAATAGCAGTCATTTTTTTTCTGAATTCTTGTTGATCCAGATTCATAAGTTTATCAGTATCAGAAAATTCTAAAATTAAAGACTGATAATAATCTGGGTCATTCTTCATCAAATTCTCCATTACTTTAAGTGCCTCGTCTCCTTGATCACTTTCAGTATAAGCATTCATCAACATGGTATTCAATAAAGAACTTTGCGGATTTTTCTTTAATTGTTCTTTTACTAAATTGATGGTTTCTTTATAGCGAGCATTATGTTGTAAACTGTGGTATAATCCATAAAAACTTAAGAAGTCATTTGGGTTACTCTTCAGTTTATTTCTGAAAAATGCCTCCATTGGGTGCTCTAATGTTTTAGCATTAACGCTTGTAGTCGTTCCTTTTTTATAAGATCTATTGTTAAGGTCATTGCCCAATTCAAGCAAGTTCCCATTAGTGTCCATAAATCTTGCGATATAATAAGGAGTACCACTAGAAGCAGATTTTATAAGAAGTCTATTTGTACCGGCATTTAAGGTTACTTCTATTTGATGCGCATCTATTTCAGTACGCACATCTTCCTTATCTTCAAGTATTTCAACACCATTTAAAAATACCTTAATGATACCACCGCGACCTAACTGTAATATCGCTCTTTGCTCCTTATCAGATTGAATAAAGGTTTGAGCATAGTTAATTTTATTTCCATATTCATCATGATTGATAAAATCCTTGTATGGGCTCAATGGATTATCAGGTGCGACATACCAGTTCACAATTCCGTTACCATTAGTATCAAAACCTTTTGCAGCTGTAGCTTCACCTTCTGGTGCATAGGTAATATTTAATCCACTATCATTTAGGTTTTCAAAAGGCCCTACTAATTCCCAGTTTTCTATATTCTTGATAGAAGCAACAAGTTGTTTTTGTTTATCAAAATCTCTTGATACCTCTGCATGAATGCTTTGCATATATGAATAAGCATCTCTAAGACTAGCATTTTGAAGCTGCGGTGTTTTAATTTCCTGTAATCTTCTTAATTCTAAAGGAGCAAACCCTTGAGATTCGTAATCTGAGAATAAAAAAGTCTCATGCCACGAGGCAAATAAATAAGGTTCAAAATCTGCTTTACTAAGCAAACCTTCTAAATAGTTATAACCATTTGCAATCTCTCCGTTTTCTTTTAGGACAATTTGTTTTAAATAGTAATTCTCTACGTTACTTTGATCTAGTTTTTCAACTAGTTTAAGGGCATCAGCACGCTCGTTGTTGAGCAATAGCTTTATTACCTTTTCTGATTTTTGAGCACTTAATTGAATTGAAAACCCTAATAGAAAGACAATCATTAAGGATTTAAGCACAGTCATGTTCTTTTTCTGCATTTGTTATCGGTTAGTTGTTATTTAAGTCGCCTACAATATAGTTCATAATCTCATTTCTCAAAAGTGGTATGAAAGAAGATTTTTACAAAATGTTATTTAAAGCGTTTAGGTTTTTTACCTTTGCCGTTCTTAAAAAATCAACATGTCAGACTTACTGAAACAATTAGAAGATCGATCTGGAAACGCTTGTGAACTTTGCGCATCAACAGATACCCTAGAACAAAAAGTGGAACTTGCTGTTTATGAGGTGCCAGACTCGCCTAAAAACGTGAAAGATATTGCTATACTGGCCTGTAAAGTTTGTCGTGAACAGTTAGAAGATGAAAGTAAAGTTGATGTAAATCACTGGCGAGCACTTAATGACTCTATGTGGAGTACTGTACCTGCAGTACAAGTGGTTGTTTATAGAATGTTAGACCAATTGAAGTCTGAAGGGTGGCCTCAAGATTTATTAGATATGATGTATCTAGAGGATGATACCAGAAACTGGGGCAGAAGAAGGAATACAACGTGGCCCACAAATTATTCACAGAGATGTAAATGGTAACATTTTGAAAAGAGGTGACAGTGTTGTCATTATAAAGGATCTTGATGTAAAGGGATCAAGTCTGATTGCAAAACGAGGTACCGCTGTGCGCAATATTTCTTTAGTACATGATAATGCAGATCAAATTGAAGGTCTGTAGGTCCTACACAAGTTGTACTATTAACCCAATATGTAAAGAAAACATCTGGAGAGTAAGCTTCAGCTAGAAAGAAGTATTCACTTAAACTGAATACTTCTTTCTTCTTAAGTAGTTAAATATAATACCGAAGATCACGACCGCAATTAAAGGCAATAGCACATTGATCATTTGCCATTTTGTGCGCTCATCATAACTCTTCTTAAGGTCTAGAAAAGGAACAGTAATATTTTTACTGCGCAACTGTATTAATCCAGTGTCATCTAGTAAATAGTTTACGGTATTCATTAAGAACTCTTTGTTGCCATATAGAGCACCTGTGCGCATGTCATATCCTAGTTCTTGCGCTTTTCCTCCATCGATTTGATTTTTCATCACGTCACCATCTGCGATTAAAACGATAGCACTTTCTTTACCTTCATCTATGGAATTAGTCAGTTCAAAAGGCTTTACTCTATTTTTATAGGCACTAGTAAAACTACCTTCGGCAAGAACAGCAAGAGGTTTTTCACCTACCTTGGTCGCAAGAGGATCGATAGGTTGATCTAGTTCTGCTAGCGATATAGCAGCAGGTAATATTTTAATTTGAGTATCAGGTGATGTGCTTAATAGCACTGTCTTTTTGATACTATTTTTAAGAGTATCAATCGTACCTGTATATTCAAATTTTACTTCTTCTAGATTTTTAGTAATTGGATTGTCACTATCAGATTTTGAAATAGGGTAGTATGGCCAGTCAAAGGCTTCATATTGTGTATTGCGACCTTGCCCAGTGGCCAGTGCAAGTCCACCAGCACGTTCATCCTTTACGATTCCGTTATTAAGTCTTAATCCATATTTAAAAAGTAAGTTGTCTAGATTTAAATCTCTAGGCATTCCATAACCTATAGATTGTGGATTTGCAAGACTATCATTTTCAAATATAATTGGATCTGCGGCTAGTAACATTTTCCCACCATCCATGATGTATTGATCAATGATGTAATTCTTAGTCTCACTGAAGGCAACAGTAGGTTTAGGCTCAATGATTAAATCAAATTTATTAAGTTGATTTAAAACATCTACAGGAGTGACACTATCATTATCCTTTACAAATTCAATCCCAAAAGGAGCAACGCGATAATACTGCTGTAAGGTTTTAATAAAGTCTCTAATCTGTAAATCACTTAACTCACCGCTATCTCTTAAAACGGCAATTGTTTTAGATTTTTCATTAATAACTTTACTCATTCCATCGGCAAACTGATATTCTAGCTGTTGTATAGATGAGTTTACTCGTTCCTCCATCGTTGCACGAGCAACGGTTTTTAATAAAGGAACTGCAGTTGTTTTACCATTATAGACCATAATAGCCCATGGAAAGACGACTACTTTAGTGCTTTTTCCACCTTCCATAATCGTAGCCATGGCTGGTTTAATACCATACTGTGCTAGTCGTATGGTGATTTGCTCTACAGCTTCTGTGTTTTCATCTTCTGTAGGATTAACAAAATTGAATTTTATATTCTTATTGACCGCAGCGTACTCTTCAAGTAATTGTTGCGTCTCGGACTGTAGTTTGCGGAACTCTGGTGGTAACTCACCATCTAGAAATACATCTATAAGCATGGTGCTTTCAACACTTTGTGCCAGTTGTGTTGCTACAGGTGATAGTGTATAACGTTGGTCTTTGGTTAAGTCAAATCGTTCATACCATTTACTAGCGCCATAATTTATAAGAACTAGCGCAGCAACAATAACGATAAGGGAAATAACAATCTTTTTCATTCTTATTGCTTCTGGGTGATTATTTTAAGACTCAATTCGCTTAAAGCGAAAAACAATACAGCAATACTTAAGAAGTAAATGACATCTCTAGTATCTATAACGCCTCGTGCCATACTCTCATAATGATATTTTAAGCCAAGAAAAGCCAGTCCATCATTTTCAATTACTGTAGAAAAACCTTCAAAACCAAAATACATTATAAAGCATAAAACGGCAGAGAGTAAAAAGGCGATAATTTGATTTGAGGTAATCGAGGAGCAAAAAATACCTATAGCCACATAGCATAACACTAATAGCATCACACCGGCATAGCTGCCTATCGTGCTACCTAAATCTAAATTATTTACCGTTTCTCCTAACTGTGCTATGGTAAATACATAAAGCAAAGTAGGCAGTAAAGCGATAACAATAAGAGTGACACCAGCCAGGTATTTTCCAGCGATAATGCTTCTAAAAGATATAGGTCGAGTAAAAATCATTTCTAGGGTTCCTAGATTGCGCTCAATAGTAAAACTGCGCATGGTAACGGCTGGAATAAGAAAAATAAATAACCACGGTATCAGTAAAAAGAAAGGCGATAAGTCTGCAAATCCATAGTTAAGGATGTTAAACTCGCCATCAAATACAAAAAGGAAAAGACTGGTTACAAGTAAAAAAATAGCAATCACTAGGTAACCAGTTATGCTAGAAAAATAGCTTCTTAATTCTTTTAAATAAATTGCTTTCATAAAAGACTATGTATCTTATTTAAAGAGTTGGCTGATGGTTTTTCATCAAAAAGCGCTTTAGTAGCTGGCCATACCTCACTGAATAACGCAGAATGTCTATAATTATTAAGTGCCTCCTCATTTTCCCAATAGCTATAGGTATAAAAACTGCATGGATCTTCTTTATCTTGATAAAGTTCTAGTAAACTACAACCATCTTGGTTGCGTATTTGCTCTTTTTGAGTGTCAAATAATTTCTCAAATGCAGCGACAGCATCTGGTCTAAAATGCATTCTTACGATACGTACTATCATATCTCGTTAAATTTTATGTTGATAGGTGTGTTGTCCTTAAGCCCAAAGAGACTACTGGCACTACCTATGGTAATCGGGTTAGATTTATAAGTTGCAATTTCTATATATCCAGAACTATTGAAAATCACGATAGCTCTACCATCAATATCACGTTTATAGTCTTCTTTACTAAAATCTATGAAACCAGAATAATGATCATAGATTTTATAATGTTTCTCGCTGCGTGCAGTAAGTGTAAACTCTCGTCCCTTTCCGGTGGATTTAAAAAGATCTCTGGTAATATTTGTCACTGCATTACCATAGTTATCGATATAAATAACTTGACCATTAATAGAGTTATTAGCAACGGCAGGTTGCATGCCAGATATATTTTTTAATCTTTCAATAGGTTTCCCTATAACTTCTAAGGTACCACCACGAGCTATATGACATGCCGTTTGTACAAAAGCATCCATTACCGTAAAATTTGAGGTAATGCGATCGTGTATATTAATTTCGACAATTTTATCTGCATTAAATTTTGCAGTTAGTAAACACATAATTCCGTTATCTGCACAGACAAAGTAGTGTCCATCCATGTAAACGGCTACATGTTTATTATCTGGTGTATGCTCTGCATCTACACCTATGATATGTATCGTGCCTTTAGGGAAAGTGTAGTAAGCATTTTTAATAATATAAGCTGCTTCTGCAATATGAAAAGGTGTTACTAGGTGAGATATATCAACAATATTCACATCTGGCAACTCATTAAAGATAGCTCCTTTAACCGCGCCTACATAGGGATCTTTTAATCCAAAATCTGTGGTCAATGTAATTATAGGCATAAAGGTGCTGGAAAGGTGTTAATTAAATAAGGATTAAAATTTTGTTACAATTGCTATTTTCCTGAATCAATTCTCTAAATTGTTACAAGTTTTGCAAGAGTTACATGCTCTAGCAAAATTATAAAATAATAAACGCAATCATTCATTTAATCATACGCTTTTGAACGAACTTATCATTGACCTTTCAGAATCTAATCCTAGAGAGTTTTTTGGGGGGGTAAGAAATAAAAATCTAGCTTTCTTAAAAAAGCACTTTCCTAAACTTAAAATAGTCGCGCGTGGTAGTACGATGAAGGTTTTTGGAGATGAAGAACAATTACAGGAATTTGATAAACGTATTCAGATGATGCTAGAGCACTATGGAACGTATAACACAATGGATGAAAATATTATGGAACGAGTATCACTAGCACTAGTAGAGAAGATTATGATAATTCAAAAGGTAGTGGTGATACTCTTGTACATGGGGTAAGTGGTAAGATTATTAAGGCCAAAACTCCTAACCAGCGCAAGCTCGTAGAACTTACTAAGAAGAATGACATGGTGTTTGCGATAGGTCCTGCAGGAACAGGTAAAACATATATGGGTGTAGCCATGGCTGTAAGAGCGCTTAAGGAGAAACAAGTTAAACGTATTATTATGACCAGACCAGCGGTAGAAGCTGGTGAGAATCTTGGTTTTCTACCAGGTGATCTTAAAGAAAAACTAGATCCATACATGCAACCTATTTATGACGCCTTGCGTGACATGATCCCAGCCGAAAAGCTATCGAGCTACATAGAAAAAGGAATTATTCAAATCGCGCCACTTGCTTTTATGAGAGGTAGAACTCTCGATGGCGCATTTGTAATACTTGATGAAGCTCAAAACACCACGCACGCACAAATGAAAATGTTCTTAACGCGTATGGGGGAAAGATGCAAAATTCTTCATTACAGGTGATCCAGGACAGATTGATTTACCACGCCGTGTTATTTCTGGACTTAAAGAAGCATTATTAATACTTAAAGATGTCGATGGTGTAGGTATGATGTACCTAGACGATAGTGATGTTGTGCGTCACAGACTGGTTAAAAAAGTCATTGCTGCTTACAAGGATATTGAGAATAGAAATTAACTGAATGATTACGCTTCGCGAAGCGTAATCA
>NZ_BBMK01000001.1 GCF_000755285.1 Nonlabens ulvanivorans
GCCAATTTTGTCATTTAGAATATGCTTTCGCGAAAGCAAAATCACACTAAGCCACTGGAAGATTAAATTTAAATGTGCTACCTGAATTTTGTTTACTCATAACGGTAATTGTAGATTGATGTAGATCAAGTATTTTTTTAACTATTGCTAATCCTAATCCTGCTCCATTCTTTGCAAAGCTTTCACTAGACTGCTTGAAACGTTCAAAGATGCTAGATTGCATCTCAGGCGCGATACCTATACCCGAATCGTTAACCTTAACTAAGCACTGCTCTCCTGACTTTTCTAACTCAACCCTTATAGATCCGTTATCAGGTGTAAACTTCAAGGCATTATCAATCAAGTTTTGTAAAGCCCGCTCGATTAAACTTATGTCCGCATAGACTAGTATATTTTCATTATTCTTTACCGCGATACTAAGGTCTATATTCTTCTTTTTAGCTAGAATATCATATTTAGAAACTAAATCCAGACACAAATCTGTTATTGAAAATTGCTCCATTAAAGGTTCTATTTGCTTTGCTTCTAGTTTAGAATACTCAAATAATTGCTCGACCAGATTAGTGAGCTTATCACTGTTAGAGCTTATCACATTTAAGTATTTGTTTTTCTCCTGTTCTGTTAAGCTGCTCGATTTTTCTTGTAAAGTGTCCGCATATCCTTTTAGCACTGCAAGTGGAGTTCTTAAATCATGTGAAACATTTGCTATTAATTGTCTACGCAATTCATCTACAGATTTAATCTCTTCCAGATTTTCGTTGATAGTGTCTGCCATATCATTAAAAGTATGGGCAAAAACAGCAACATCCGTTTTTTCTGGATCTTCTATTCTTGCATTAAGATCACCATCTTTAAACCTGCGAGCTACTTGAGTAATCGTACGTAAGTTTTTTGTTATAAACCAGATCAAAACAAAGCCTATCAATAGAGTGAAAAATGTAGTCAAAGCAATTGCTCCTAGACCAAAACTCTTAATATACTTATTAAATATATTACTACTAGCAAGCTGATAAGCTTCTCCTGAAAGTATTATATATATGTATCCATTTCTGTCGTTATTTTCAAATGGAGCGACAGAAAAAATCTTACGCTCTGATCGATCTCTAGGATCATCACCTAAACAAAAACCCTTATAATCGGATTCAATAAAATCAGTAATCGGTTTTGTATCCACGTATTGTGCAGGTTCCTTTGGACTATGATCTAAAACAACCGAATGTAAAACTTCACCATCGACACCTAGTAAGTACACTTCAATACTGCGATTTACCGCCATCATATCATGCATTAAATCACCAAACACAGCCTTATTAACGGTACCATCTTCCATAAATGGGGGGGAAGCATCTGCAAATTTCTCATCGATAAGGTGCTGTGCTAGTGGCGCATTAATTTCTTGTTGTGTAGCGAGATGATGTTGATTAGAAAAATAGGTTGTTACTAATATATAACAGGCCGCCATCCCTAAAATCAATAGAGATAACGCGAGCCATAGTTTAAAAACTAGTTTAGGAGTTAATGTAGATTGCTTACTCATAGTTATATATCTTCATTAAATCGGTAACCTATTCCCCCAAGTAGTTAATATGTAAATAGGATTCCCCATGTCAGGTTCAATTTTTGCACGCAGCCTATTGATATGTGAATTTACAGTGTGCTCATAACCAGAAAAGTTATAACCCCCATATAACATCCAATAATTCTGACCTACTATAGCTGCGGCCAGGATAATTTGCTAACAGTATAAGAAGATCAAATTCTTTAGGTGAAAGATCGATTTTCTTCCCTTCTAAAGTGACACGACGCATTTCAATATTAACTTTCAAATCTCCAAAATCTAATTCTGCAGATTTTGAGTCACCAGTTTGCTGGTTAGCGGCATCACTTCTTCTCATTACAGCTTTAGCTCTCGCTTTTAATTCACGTATAGAAAATGGTTTAGTGATATAATCATCTGCACCTATCTCTAGCCCTAGTACCTTATCTATTTCTTCGGTTTTAGCGGTAACCATTATGATAGGTGTGTTTTTAGTCTTACGTAGTTCTCGACACACTTCTACACCGTTAAGTTTAGGAATAGATAAATCTAATAGAATTAAGTCATAATCTTTATGCTGTGCTTTTTCTAATGCGCTTAATCCGTCATTAACACTTTCAACCTCAGCATTAAGGTCTTTCATGTGTATCTCTAGTAGATCCACAATCTCTAAATCGTCCTCTACAATTAATATTTGATTTGCCATAGGATAAAAGTCCACAAAGTATATCACAAAACAATCACGTCATTGCGATAAAAGTTGATAATTACGTGACGCTAATGGGATATGATAATCATTAGTTTGTACAGTAAAATAATCAAACTTAAAAAAAATGAAAAAGTATTTAGCACTATTAGCAGCAGCTACATTAACATTTACCAGCTGTAATAACGATGACGATAACAGCGGTAATATAGCCACAAAAAATTTAACTCTCGATTTACAAGGTTTAGAAGACCTAGGATCGGGATATGCTTATGAAGGATGGGTAATGGTTGATGGTTTACCTATAACAACGGGTGTATTTACTGTAGACGATACTGGAAACTTAAGCCAGACATCATTTACTGTAGACGCGGCAACATTAGATGCAGCAACCGCATTTATCTTAACGATTGAACCTAGCCCAGATCCAGATCTGCTCCTGCAGACTCAAAATACATCGCAGGAGAATTCAATAATAATACTGCTAGTCTATCAACAAATTTTGGACCAGCACCTGGTGATTTCAGTATGGCCAGCGGTAGTTTCTTTTTAAGAACTCCTACAGATGAGCCAGCAGGAACAGCAAATAATGGAAACGATACTAACGGTGTGTGGTTTGGATTACCAGGCATGCCACCAACGGCAGATTTTAATCTACCTACACTACCAGCGGGATGGGTATATGAAGGTTGGGTCGTGGGCGATGCTGGAGCACTTTCTACAGGTACGTTTACAGACTTCTCATCAACAGACTCTGGTAATGGATTTTCAGGGACTCAAAACAATGCAGGACCACCAGTACCAGGAGAAGACTTTTTCAACAACCTACCTATGGGTGAATCATTACCATTTAGTGTAGTCGGCCGTAATGTAGTGATTACTGTAGAGCCTGTACCAGATAATTCTCCAGCACCTTTTACATTAAAGCCGCTTGCAGCGATTGCTGGATCTGACACCGCACCTAACTCACAGTCATTCAACAATAATGTAGTGAACTCTTTCCCAACAGGGACAGTAAGCAAATAAGAAATATGAAGATAACTTTGGTTGGTTAGTTTGAAGTACCTCACAAATCTTAAGATTCTGTGGGGTATTTCTTTTTAAGACGCATTTTCCCTTTTTAAACTTACGTATGGATGTTTTAAATACGCTTTCGCGAAAGCGTATCCACGAGCATATTTTATCCTAAAGGTTTCTATCGCAGTATATCCCAGTAATGCACATCCTGCAAGCATTAAGGCTAGCGGCAATAATGAAACTGTTACATAACTAGACACAAACCAGCTCGCAAAGGAACCAAAAATCATACTCACAGCTCCTACAAATGCACTAGCACTACCAGCTCTTACTGTAAATGGTTGTAAGGCAAGTGCTGTAACGTTAGGATTTTGAAACCCGATAAAGGTCATCATTAAAAATAATAAAGGATACACTACCCAGAATTGCGGCTCAAAGAAGCTAACATGTCCTACTAAAAGTAATGTAGTCACGACTAGCAAAATACTGACTGTATAAGTGATTTGAAAAGTCGTAAAACGTCTTAATAAAAATCGGTTGATCTGGCTACCTGCAATAAGCCCAGCAGCATTACTACCGAAGATGATCGCAAAATCACTTTGTGCCATGTCAAAAAAGTCCAAGAAAATAAATGGTGCCGCCGCCACATAACCCAGTAAAGCACCTATCACAAAACCTCGAGCAGTTGAAAATAAGAAAAAGGCTTTGTCTTTATAAATAGTCCAGTATTCTCTCAATACCGGAACTGGATGCAAACTAGTCGCAAGGTTAGGCTTAGAACTTTCAGGAAGAATAAAAACCACGTTAAACAACATTAAGGCTGCAAAACCTGCTAGTCCATAAAATATCATATCCCAGTGATAATGTTCTATAATAAAACCACCAATGGTAGGTGCTATAATAGGTGCAATTCCCATGATAAGCATTAAGGTACTCAACACCTCAGCAACTTTATCATCATCAAATAAATCTCTTACAATTGCTTTACTGGCTACCATACCTGCACAAGCTCCTAAAGCTGTAAAAAAGCGCAAGGTTGCTAGTGAAGAAACATCCCATGCATAAGCACTTAAAACACTAGTTGTGATATATAAAATTAAACCAGCAATAAGTGGTCTACGTCTACCATACCGATCCATCAATGGACCATAGGCAAGTTGCCCTAATCCTATCCCAATAAAATAAGTCGTTAAAGTGAAACCTATAGCACTAGTATCCACCTTAAAGTCTCCAGCAATTTGTTTAAAAGCAGGCAAATAGGCATCTATAGAAAATGGTCCTATGGCTATCAGCGTTCCTAACACTAATATGACACTGGTTTTCCTTCCTTTACTTACGTTTTCTTTATCTACTTGTTTAACTTTCACCTTGCAAAATTACTTTTTTGAGAACGCCTAAAGCATACAATTAGGAAAGGTTTACGATTTTATAACCACTAGATAAATTGTACTTTTAAGCCAAAGTTGAAAATGATGAAAAAGACGATTACCCTTCTATTAATAACTATCGCAATCTACAGTTGTAAAAACGCTGAAAATAAGGAAGAAAAAAAGGCCCTTTCTAATACAGAACAAGTCGCTCAAGCAGCAGGATTTGATAATTGGGACGCTATTAAAGAAGTGAAATTCACCTTTTCAGTTGGTAAAATGGGACGTAATTTATATGACCGTAACTGGACGTGGAATCGCCATACTGGTGACGTAACTCTTATCGCATCACCAGACACCGTACATTATAATCGCCGTCAACCTATGGATTCTATACAAACCAGTGCAGACCGCGCTTTTGTAAATGACATTTACTGGCTATTACCAGAATTTAAATTCATCACAGATAGTGGTACAAAAATCGTTGAAAAGAGCAACACTGTCGCGCCTATTTCAAAAGACACACTAGATATGTTTACCATTATGTATAGCAATGATGATGGTTACACACCTGGTGACGCATATGATGTTTATTATGATAAAAAACATAACTTGAGAGAATGGGTTTATAGACAGCAAAATGATACAGCAATAGGAATGATGACCACATTTGAAAAATTTGATACCATTAATGGTATAAAAGTAGCAACAGACCACCGCACGCCAGACCGCATGACACGCATATATTTAACTAACATAGAATTCAATAAGTAATGGAGTTCAAGACTACTAGAGACTACGCTTTACAATTAGATCAAGAAGATTCTTTATCTCGCTTTCGCGAAAGCTTCCATATACCAAAACATACCGACGGAACAGACTCCATATATTTATGTGGGAATTCGTTAGGCTTACAACCACGACAGACCAAAGATTTCTTAAATCAAGAACTTGACGATTGGGCAAAACTAGGTGTAGAAGGTCACTTTCATGCAGAGAATCCGTGGATGCCTTATCACGAGTTTCTTACAGAGACGACAGCACAAGTTGTAGGTGCAAAACCGCACGAAGTGGTGATTATGAATACGCTTACCACTAACCTTCATTTAATGATGGTCAGTTTTTACCAGCCTAAAGGTAAGCGCACTAAAATCATCATAGAGGCAGATGCATTCCCTAGTGATCGTTATGCCGTTGCATCTCAAGTGCAATTTCACGGGCATGATGATAAAGAAAATATTATCGAGTGGTCACCTAGAGCTGGCGAACACACACCTAGAATAGAAGATCTAGAAACCATTTTAAAAGAACAAGGCGACGAGATTGCTCTTATCATGGTAGGAGCTGTTAATTATTATACAGGACAATTTTTTGATCTAAAGAAAATCACAGAGCTAGGACATGCCTCTGGAGCCATGGTAGGTTTTGACTGTGCGCATGGAGCAGGAAATGTAGATTTACAATTGCACAATTCTGGAGCCGACTTTGCCGTGTGGTGTACTTATAAGTATATGAATTCAGGACCTGGTAGTTTAGGTGGTTGTTTTGTTCATGAAAGACATGCCAATAATCCCGAACTTCCAAGATTCACAGGTTGGTGGGGGGGACACAACAAAGACACGCGATTTAAAATGCGTGACGACTTTGAACCGATGCACGGTGCTGAAGGTTGGCAACTATCCAATCCACCTATATTAAGCATGGTAGCCATAAGAGCAAGTCTGGATTTATTTGCTCAGGCAGGTTTTGAGAACTTGCGAAAGAAGTCCATCCAGCTAACTAACTATTTAGAATTTCTCCTAAATGAATTAGATGGTGATCGTATTTCTATCATCACACCTAGCAACCCAAAAGATCGCGGTTGTCAATTATCACTAGCCGTTAAAAATGCCGATAAATCATTATTTGATGCTATCACCGCAAAAGGTGTTATTGCAGATTGGAGAGAACCAGACGTTATACGTATCGCACCAGTGCCTTTATATAACAACTATGAAGATTGCTGGCGATTTGTGGATGTGTTGAAGTCAGAGTTATAATAATAAGTTCGATGAAATCGCACTTCGACAAGCTCAGTGTGACACGAGTATTTGAAAATTAATATGTCAGTCTGAGCTTGTCGAAGACGATGTTCCAATAAATGAAACTTTCTTAATGAAAACAACTAACAAAAAAACAAATATCCTCATCACTGGCGCTGGACTTTGTGGTTCATTATTGGGACTGCGACTGGCACAACGAGGCTATCACGTAGATATACTAGAAAAACGACCAGACATGCGCAAAGCAGTTGTGGATGGTGGTCGTTCTATTAACTTAGCACTATCTGACCGTGGACTAGCTGGTCTAAAGTTGGTAGGTCTAGAAGAAAAAGTGCGCGAACTGTGTATTCCTATGCATGGTCGATTGATACATGATGTAGAAGGAAACACCTTTGCTTCTAACTATAGTGGTCGCGATGGCGAGTACATCAATTCTATTTCGCGAGAAGAACTCAATAAATTGTTACTTGATGAGGCAGATAAGTATGAAGATGCACACATAGACTTTGATGACGCCGTAACCTCTGTAGATTTAAAAAACGCAACAGTCACCTACCGCGATTCTGAAACTGATACCGAAAAAGAATGGAAAGCAGATATCCTTCTAGGAACTGACGGCGCAGGATCTGTAGTACGCAAAGCGATGATGAAGCAGCGTGACTATCTATTCTCGCACAGCATGAACTGGTTGCCGCACGGTTATAAAGAACTAAGCATTCCGCCTACGGATGATGGAAAATGGCGCATTGAGAAAAACTTCTTACATATTTGGCCACGTGGTGGTTTTATGTTGATTGCCTTACCTACTGGACGGTAGTTTACACTTACCCTTTTCATGCAGTATGATGGTGATGGACCAGCTTTTAATAATATAAAGACCGATCAAGAGATCAACGATTTCTTTACCACCTACTTTAAAGACATTCTAGAACACATTCCAGATCTAGTAGAACAGTATAAAACTAATCCAGCGCCACCGCTAGGAACTGTGCGTTGCTCACCGTGGAATGCTTATGATAAAAGTCTGCTTATTGGAGATTCTGCTCATGCGATTGTACCATTCTATGGTCAAGGAATGAATGCGAGTTTTGAAGATGTCGTCGTTTTTGATAAGCTTATTGATGAGCACGAAAACTGGTCTGACGCCTTTAAAGCTTTCTCCACCAACAGAAAACCAGATGCCGATGCTATTGCAGACCTTGCTTTGGATAATTTTGTAGAGATGCGAGATAGTGTGGCAAATCCTAATTTCCAGTTGAAAAGGCAAATCGAGATGCGTTTAGAAGCCGCTTTCGCGAAAGCGGAATACCAATCTAAATATTCACTCGTAACATTCCCTCAAGAAGGAATAAGCTATAGAGAAGCCATGCTTAAAGGACGTGCGCAAGACAAAGCCATCTTATGGTTGCTAGAAAACGACCACATTAAAGTAGAAGACGATTTAAACGATTTATTAAAATCCATCCAGCAAAAAACCGCAGAGGTGTTGTGGTTGCGAGGATAATTTAAAATAACAACAATGGCAGTATTAAAAGATAAAGCAAGACCTAGAGGAAAGTATCCACACATCAAGCGCGTGGGAGATTTCTTATTTGTTTCAGGAACCAGCAGCCGTAGAGCAGACAATACGTTTGCAGGTGTAGAAGTAGATGAAATGGGTACAACAAATCTAGATATCAAAGCACAAACCGCAGCGGTTCTAGAAAACATAGATTCCATTCTTCAAACAGAAGGAGCTTCTATAAAAGATGTCGTAGATGTAACTACGTTCTTAGTAAACATGAACGACTTTGGTGGTTATAATGAAACCTATGGTGAGTTCTTTGACTTTGACGGACCTACAAGAACAACCGTTGCTGTGCATCAATTACCTCATCCACATTTACTGATAGAGATTAAAGCGATGGCTTTTTCTCCGGTTAAGAGTTAAGAGTTAAGAGTTAAGAGTTAAGAGTTAAGAGTTAAGAAAAAAAGAATTTTCAGTTCGAGGGCAGTCGAGAACAGGTTTGAAATCAACATATAGTAAATAGATCAGATATTTGAAAAAAACAACATTGTACATATTACTAATTTGCTCTGTCTTTTCTTGCAAAGATGTCAAGGACTTAAACGGAAGTTGGATAATTGTAGATTCACAAAATGAATTTCAAAAAGAAAATACTTTTTATGAAGTAGGAACGCCGCCTGGAAACATAATTCTTTCTTTTGATGATGGGAATTACAAGTTTCTTAATTCAGGTTTTGGTGTTAATCCAGAACAATTTGAAGGAATGATCCAAGTAAAAAAGAACAGTTTTCTCTTCGGCGATTCGGAAGATAGTTCAGAATTAAAGCAATTAAATTCAAACATTATTGAAATTCATTCGACTAATTATATTGGATATCAAAACATTGAAACCTTTAGACGTATTGATGATTCTTTAAAACACAAAGCTGTTGATTTTTCATTAACTGATAAAAAATATTCTAGAAAATTTCAATCCTTTACAGACACAGTCCATTTTTTAAATGACTCAATTTACACGAGTAACTCTTGGGCACATGGTGGAGATAACAATTTTGATTATCATAGGTTTCAACATAATGGTTTTGATATACTATTTACAGACAAGTACCCACCATTTATAATCAAGAATATAATTAAAGACACTATTTATATTTCTACATTTTCTAAAGAAAAAGAGGATTACATAATGACTGAAGTTCTAGATAATAATTAAAACATCACAAAATGGACATTAAAAACTTCATCAATAACGACGAGTATATTCCGCTAAGTGGATTGTGGCTCGATAATTATGAACCATCAAGCGGTCTCGTTTATGGACAAATTCCTAATTCAAACGAAGATGATATTGAAAAAGCCTATCAAGCTGCAAACGCTGCTTTTAAAGGTTGGTCCAATACTAGTATTGATGAACGTTCTAAGATCATGTTGCGCATCGCAGACATGATTGAAGAAAATCTAGAAGAACTCGCCACGGCAGAATCTCGTGATAATGGAAAACCACTATGGCTAGCACGAGCAGTTGATATACCACGTGCTTCTTCTAACTTCCGTTTTTATGGAAACGCGATTACTCAGTATTCTAGTGATGCACATGAAACTACAGGTAAAAACACAATGAATTTTACCATGCGCAAACCTATAGGCGTGGTAGGATGCATCTCTCCGTGGAATTTGCCTTTGTATTTATTCAGCTGGAAAATTGCTCCGGCGATTGCAGCAGGAAATTGCGTCGTGGCAAAACCTAGCGAAGTCACTCCAGCAACAGCTTTTCTTCTAGGAGAAATTGTGAAAAAAGCAGGATTACCAGCTGGTGTCCTCAATATAGTCCATGGTTTAGGCGGCAGTTGTGGTCAGGCGATTGTAGCACATCCAGGTATTAAAGCCATTAGTTTTACAGGTGGAACTACTACTGGCGAGCACATCGCTAGAACGGCTGCACCTATGTTTAAAAAATTATCTCTAGAGCTAGGTGGTAAGAATCCTAACATCATTTTTGCCGACTGTGATTATGATAAAATGATCTCCACTACCCTACGATCTTCCTTTGCAAATCAAGGTCAAATCTGTTTGTGCGGTAGTAGAATCCTGGTGGAACAATCACTTTATGAGAAGTTCAAAACAGACTTTGTCGCTCGTGTACAACAACTCAAAGTAGGTCATCCTAGTGCGGCAGACTCTAAACTAGGTGCTGTAGTAAGTGCTGCTCATAGAGATAAAATATTAGATTATATCGCTTTCGCGAAAGCGAATCCCGAAGAATACACCATACTATCTGGAGGAAACTCGTTGCTTATAGAAGGTCACGAAGGTGGCTATTACCTAGAGCCTAGTGTCATAGAAGTCCAGTCCAATGACTGCAAATTGAACCAAGAAGAGATTTTTGGACCCGTTGTAACCATCATGCCGTTCAAAGACGAAGCGCATGCACTAGAAATCGCAAATGGAACTCGATATGGATTGAGCGCCACATTATGGACCAGCAACTTAAGCCGTACCATGAGAATGAGTAACGAGCTAGAAGCAGGAATCGTATGGGTAAACACCTGGTTGAATCGTGATTTACGGACACCTTTTGGCGGCGTTAAAGACAGCGGCGTAGGACGTGAAGGCGGATTTGAAGCCTTAAATTTCTTTACGGAACCTAAGAATATTTGTATTGAATACTAACTACCACACCATCATCATAGGCGGCGGCGCAGCAGGATTTTTTACAGCCATTAATCTTGCAGAGCGATTGCCTGAAGCTAAAATCGCAATTCTTGAACGAGGGAAAGATGTACTTCAAAAGGTACGCATATCTGGTGGTGGACGTTGTAATGTAACTCATGCAGAGTTTATGCCTAAGGAATTGTCTTTAAATTATCCGCGTGGTGAGAAAGAACTATTAGGTCCGTTCCATAGTTTTATGACCGGTGATACGATTGCATGGTTTGAAGAACGTGGCGTGTCGTTAAAAATTGAAGATGATGGACGCATGTTCCCTACTACAGATTCTTCACAAACGATTATCAACTGTTTTCTTGAGCTCACACAAAAACTCAACATAGAAATTTTAACCAGTCATAATGTAACTTCGATAACTAAAGAAGAAAACTGGGCCGTTCATACTAAAGAAGAAGAATTCATTTGTAAAAATCTAGTGGTTACCGCAGGAAGCAGTCCTAAGGTTTGGGAAATGATGCGTGGTTTAGGTCATTCAATAGAAAGAGCCGTTCCTTCTTTATTTACCTTTAATATAGTAGATAAAAGAATTACAGAGCTTGCAGGAATTGCACTTGAGGCAACTGTAGAGATTCCACAATTAAAATTAGAATCTCAAGGTCCTTTATTAATCACGCATTGGGGGCTTTTCTGGTCCAGCGATTTTAAAAATGAGCGCTTGGGGCGCAAGAGAATTAAATCAATCAGATTATAAGTTTGATGTAGTAATTAATTGGTTGAATCACATTTCTAGACAAGATTGCTATGAAACTCTAGTTGCACAACGTTCTAGTAAAAGGCAAGTCGGAAACGAGTGGTTATTTGATCTACCTAAAAGGCTTTGGAAGTTTCTAGTGGAAAGCATCTACCTCACAGAAAAAAACTGGGCAGACTGTTCAAACATTGATTTACAAAACCTCGCAACAGTTCTGACCGCAAGCACTTTTTTCTGTAAATGGTAAAAGTACTTTTAAAGAAGAGTTTGTCACCGCTGGTGGTGTGGATTTAAAAGAGGTCAACTTTAAGACTTTTGCTTCTAGAAAACAAGAGAACCTGTATCTCGCGGGAGAAGTTCTCAATATAGATGCCATCACTGGTGGCTTCAATTTCCAAAATGCCTGGACAGGCGGCTGGATGATTGCGCAGTCGATTGATGATTAAATTTTTTACTCTAAAATCTACAATTCTTTGATTTTTTAGGTACTTTAAGTCTCTAAAAGCATCTTATGATTTTAAAAGATATTCACCAATATATCTGCATCCTTTTGCTATTTGCTGGTAATTCATATTTCACTTATGGTCAAACTGACAATACTAAAGAACCTTTATCAGGAGAAGTAAAATCTATGAGAGTAACCATAGAATTTGTTAGTGACTCCATTCAAAATTTAAAACTTTTTAGTATTGATAATGATTATGGACATACTGGTTTCATAAGTCCTGCAGCTGTAAAAAGCAACTTTAATTCTATATGGTATGAAACTACAGCAACACGTTATTTAAATTACTATCAAGAAAGAGATAAAAAGGATAGAATTATCAAAGAATTATGGCTTAATAAAAAAGATGAACTTATTGAGGATTATAGATATTTCTATAACGATAACTCAAACTTAAAACAAGAAAATACTATTTCCAAATTTGAAAAAAACTTAATAATTGAGAAATATTGCGATTTTCAAAAATATTATTTTAAAGAAAATCTATTAATCAGGAAAATAGAAGAAGATTATTGGAAGGATAAGGAAGATTTTGATACTTATATTTATGATAAGAACAAAAAACTTATCAATAAATTCAGATATTACTCTAATCCTGAAAATAGTCATCGGATGGATGGAGAGCTTTATAGATATGAGGATACGTTACTAATTAAAGCTACTCCTTATGATTATAGTAATTCTCAATATGATCAAGGTCGCGAGTATAAATATGACGAAAAACACAGATTAATAGAAATATATCAACTACTATACTACAAATGGGTTACCGAAGATGGCTCTTTAAAAAGAAGATACTCATCAATTCCTTTAAAAAAGCTCCATCGCACGCTTGAATATGATGATAATAACAATATCGTTAAAGAGGTTTTATATAACGATGATAATAGCAATAATGATTCTATAAAACATTTCAAAACAATAGAAAGGCAGTTCAAAAATAATCTAGAAGTAAACATTAAAACCTCTTATTCTATTACTAAAGACGAGCTTTCGGTTTCTTTAATTGAAAAAGAATTTGATGATTCTAATCGCATCATCTCTTACCTCAGGTATTTTAAAGATGTTCTCAATGCTGAAAGACATTATACTTACAACTCACAAAACGACGTGATATCAATTCAATTAGTAAGTTATGATGAGTCAAATGCAATCACTAAAAATAAGATAGATTTTAAATTTGAGTACGACTCACATGGCAATTGGATTCAACAAATAAAATCAGTTGATGGTCAACCACTTTTTATCTGGCATCGAAAAATCGAATATTATAATTAAGACGTTACCGAAACCGATTGCGCAATCTTATTCACAAATCATCATTTTAAAAAATCGCTTTTCTTAACTTTAGCTTTCAAAAGAAAGACATTGAACAAGAAAACGATATTAATGATTCTCGATGGATGGGGAATCACTCAAGACCCTAAAGTTAGCGCCATCGCTCAAGCACAGACTCCTTTTATAGATAGTCTATATGATAATTATCCACATGCGACACTGCGTACAGATGGTGAGCACGTCGGATTACCAGAAGGGCAAATGGGAAATAGTGAAGTAGGCCACATGAATCTAGGTGCTGGCCGTATTGTCTATCAAGATCTAGCCAAAATCAATAAAGCTATCAAGGACGATACGCTTAAAGATGAGCAGGTTCTTGTTGATGCACTCGCTTACGCGAAAGCGAACTCTAGAAAAGTTCATTTT
Organism: Nonlabens ulvanivorans; assembly: GCF_000755285.1. Lineage (GTDB taxonomy): Bacteria > Bacteroidota > Bacteroidia > Flavobacteriales > Flavobacteriaceae > Nonlabens > Nonlabens ulvanivorans_A. The sequence continues at coordinate 13,804 of NZ_BBMK01000001.1, forward strand.
TTAGGATTGTTATCTGATGGTGGTGTGCATGCACATATTGATCATTTGAAATCCTTACTCGATGTTGCCAAAGATCTAGAGGTTGAAGATGTATTTATACATGCCTTTACCGATGGACGTGATGTAGACCCAAAATCTGGCGCAAGTCATATTGAAAATCTTGAAAAGCATATCTCAGGAACAAATGCTCAACTAGCAACTGTTACAGGACGCTATTATGCAATGGATAGAGATCAACGTTGGGAAAGAGTAAAAAAGGCATATGATGTGATTGTACACGGAATGGGACAACCATCACATGATGCTACTAACTCTATAAAAGAATTTTATAATCAAGGTGTTACTGATGAGTTTATAGAACCTATCGTGGTTCTTAATGGGACAGAACCAGTCGCTACTGTTGAGGATGGTGATGTAGTTATTTTCTTTAACTACCGCACTGATCGTGGTCGCGAGTTAACTCAGATGTTATCACAGCAAGATTATCACGAGCAAAACACTCATGCATTAGATTTATATTATGTGACCATGACAAAGTATGATGATAGCTATAAAAATGTAAAAATCATCTTTGAAAAAGATAATTTAAAAAACACTCTAGGTGAGGTACTGTCTGCAGCAGGTAAAACTCAAATACGTATTGCCGAAACCGAAAAATATCCACATGTAACTTTCTTTTTTAATGGTGGACAAGAAACTCCTTTCAAAGGAGAAGAACGCATTATGTGTAAATCGCCTAATGTAGCGACATATGACTTACAACCAGAGATGTCTATAGATTGCGTTTCAGGAAGTATCATACCCGAAATTAACAGACAGGCTGCAGATTTTATATGTCTTAATTTTGCAAATCCTGATATGGTAGGCCATACAGGCTCCATGGAGGCTGCAGTAAAGGCTTGTGAAGCTGTTGATCAAGCAGCACATGATGTCATAACAGCTGCAATGGAACAAGATTACACCATTATTGTTATTGCTGATCATGGAAATTGCGAGGTAATGCTTAATCCTGATGGATCTGTAAATACTGCACACACGACCAATCCGGTACCTATTATTTTAGTAGATAAAGATTTAAAAGAAGTTAAGGACGGCATCTTGGGTGATATAGCACCTACTATATTAAAGTTAATAGGTGTTAAACAACCTGAAGAAATGACTCAAAATTCGTTACTTTAACCCTATGAAAAAGATTATACTCTTATTAACCGTAATACTGTTAGCTAGTTGTGGAACGCAAAAAGCAACAACAGAAAAAGAAGCGACCGTTGCTCAACCTGAAGTGCCTGCAACACCAGAACCACCTAAAACGCCAGTTTTAGTTAATGGGCACTTATCTGGTATTCAAACTAAGGATGCTTTTATGCAAGAGCCATTTTCAACATGGTTCACACCACGTTATAACGCATACAGTCTCGATGAAGAAACAAAAAGCACGCTGGCCGATGCTATGAAAGATGTTGAAATCAGAGCTTATATGGGAACTTGGTGCGGCGATTCAAAACGTGAAACACCTATGTTTTATAAACTATTAGATGAAGTAGGTTTTAAAGAAAAGAATCTAACACTGATTACGGTAGATAGATCAAAATCAAAACCAGAAGAATTAGTATCTGGTTTTAATGTAGTAAGAGTACCTACTTTTATCTTTTATCGCGGTGGACAGGAAATAGGTCGATATGTAGAACGACCAAGAGAAAGTCTAGAAAAGGATATTTTAAAAATAGTAACTGGAGTGCCTTATAAACATTCTTACGATAATTAAATGACAACTATAAACCCAGCATTTGCTGGGTTTCTTTTTAAGAAGAATTATGAGCGCGATAAATCTGAATGAAAAACTCACCTTATTTCAAGAAACCTGGACTCCTAAGATTATAGGCGAGCTTAATGGGCAACAAGTAAAACTTGCAAAACTCAAAGGTGAATTTGTATGGCATCAACATGAGAATGAAGATGAACTTTTCTATGTTGTGAAAGGTCAATTAATTATTGAACTAAGAGATCAAACGATTACTCTTAAAGAAGGAGAAATGTACATCGTGCCGCGCGGTGTAGAACATAAACCTATCGCGCATAAAGAAGTTCATGTAATGCTATTTGAACCTACAAGCACAGCACATACTGGCGATGTAGAACATGAGTTAACTAAAGATGAGCTAGACTGGATATGATTTCAGAAATCAGCCTAAATATTCTTAAGTATTCTTTACGCTTACTAAAACAAGCTTTCCTATGTGTTTTTAATTTTGATTTTTAAAAGCATCGCGTTTGGAATTGCTATTTTTGCACTTTATTACAATCTATGATAGTTACTAAAACTCGAGAAGAATTAGAAATAATGCGTCGTGCTGCACTTATGGTAAGTAAAACACTTGCTATGGTTGCTGCCGAGATCAAACCTGGTGTTACTACTTTAAAATTAGACACCATGGCCGAAGAATTTATACGCGATCATGGAGCTATTCCAGGATTTAAAGGTTTATATGATTGCCCTAGCACACTACTTATTTCACCTAATGAAGAAGTAGTACATGGTATACCAAAAGATGTAGAAATAAAAGATGGTGACGTACTATCTGTGGACTGCGGTGCCATCGTAGACGGATTTTATGGAGATCATGCTTATACATTTGCAGTAGGCGAAATACCTCAGGAGACGCAAGATTTGTTAGATCGTACTAAAAATTCTTTGTACTTGGGTATTGAGCAATTCCGTGTAGGGAATCGTGTAGGTGATGTAGGCTATGCCATCCAGAATTATTGTGAAGGATTTGGTTATGGTGTAGTACGTGAACTAGTAGGTCATGGACTAGGTCGCACCATGCATGAAGATCCACAAATGCCTAATTATGGAAAACGTGGACGTGGGAAAAAATTTGTAGAAGGAATGACTGTTGCTATAGAACCTATGATTAATCTAGGTACTAAAGACATCAAGCACTATCCAGATGGATGGACTATTAAAACTCGTGACATGAAACCTAGTGCACACTTTGAGCACGATATCGCCATTGTAGATGGAGAACCTCGTTTATTAAGTACGTTTGATTATATCTATGAAGTACTAGGAATTACTTCTAACGAAGAAGATCCTTATCGCTGGAAAGATTAAGTAAGGATTGATTTAGGATCAACTTTAAATGAAAAAACTCTTCAAATTCTTCCTCAACCTTATCCCAAGGCCATGGCTTATCAGCATGAGTTACTGGGTGCGTCCAATAATGGCGTGGTGGTATCGTGGTGACCGATATACAGATCCTATAGATGGGAAATCTTTTAAGAGCTTTTTACCTTATGGTTACGGAACCGTGAGAGAAAATGTCCTTTCTCCTTCTACTCTATCTCTCGAGCGTCACCGTTTACTTTGGTTGTACCTTAATAGAGAAACAGACTTACTTACTCGTCCACAATCGCTATTGCATTTTGCACCAGAACAATGTTTTTATACACGCTTCCGCGAAAGCGAAACTATAACATACACCACATCAGATTTACTTTCTCCACTGGCAGATGTTAAGGCAGATATTTGTAACCTACCGTTTGAAGATAACAGTTATGATTTCATACTATGTAATCATGTCCTAGAACATATTCCTGATGATGAGACTGCAATGAAAGAATTGTATCGCGTCTTAAAACCTGGTGGGAAAGCCATCTTGCAAATTCCGCTAGAAAATGACCGAGACGTAACCTTTGAGGATGATTCTATAACTGATAAAGAAGAACGCGCTAGGATTTTTGGCCAGTATGACCATGTGCGAGTTTATGGAATGGATTATTTTGACCGTTTAAGATCCATAGGATTTGATGTAAATGCGGTTGATTACACAGCACACTTATCTGCAAGTGAAGTGGATAAATACAGACTATCAAAAGGAGAATTAATCCCTGTAGTCACTAAATCTGTGGTTTAATATATTGATTAAAACCTGGCGTGAGTTCAAATCGCAGCATTCCATTATCATCAATATACATAATGATAACCTCGATTTCTGGTATGTTTTTGAGCAGTACTCTAGATTTTTCTAGTGGCATTGCCATAAGGGCTGTTGCATAACCATCTGCTAGTGTACAATTATTTGCGATAACATTAACACCTATGACCTGTGATGGTTGCGCTAGTCCGGTTATAGGATTTACGGTATGAACATACTCGATTCCTGTCGTTTCATCGACTTTATACTTGCGATAATTTCCACTACCTGCCATGGCTTTATCTTCTAAATTAATAGCCATAAGAGTCTTAGTTCCTTGAGCGCCGCTTTTAGGATCATTGATACCGACTAGAAATGGCGCATCCTTTTCTAAATTTTTACCTTTAGTAATTACTTCACCACCTACTTCAACGATGTAATTTTGCACTCCATTTTCATCAAGCAATCTAGCGATATAATCTACTAATGTACCTTTGGCAATGGCATTATACTCTAGATACATTCCTGGTTGTGTAGTTGTCACATGGTAACCTTTATCACTTGCCGTTTTTTGTATATCCATTTTATAAAAACCCACAAACTGTATTAGACTATCAATTTGTTTTTGTGATGGAATACTAGTTTGTTCACCATTTGCTCCAAATCCGTAAGCGTTAACTAAGTTTCCAACTGTAGGGTCAAAGTATCCATCAGTCTTGCGATAGATTTCTTGAGCGGCATCAAAAACTTCTTTAAATACTTCTCCAACTACAACAGTCGAATCTCCATCATTAATTCTATTTATGTCAGATCCAGCTACCCATGTAGACATGCTTTGATTAAACATATCAATTATTGCGTCTATATCTTCTGTAAGCTCCAGCTGCTCATCGTGAAAAGCTTTAATTCCATAAGTGGTGCCTATGGCATTACCAACAAAGGTTTGAGGAGCAGTAAGCTCTTGTTTCTTTTCACAAGAGATCACTGTAAGGATAAGTAATAGAATTAGTTTTTTCATTTAATTTCAATTAGTCCAGCAAAATTCACGGTATAATCTTCTTCGTGATGCACTGGTATTTCATAATTCTTTGAATTAGCCAGTCCTACACCAGCATAATAAGTTCGTGCATTAAATTTAATGCCATGATCTTTAAGTTTATTCATAAACGCTTGATCATACTCAACTGGATTTGCAGGATAAGAAATCGCTCTTACTACTACAAAATGTAATAGCTTATCCTTGAGTGCCACAAACTGTGGATTCTTTTTAGGTTTTGAATTTATAGATATAAATTCAAAACCTAATTCTTCCATTTCCTTACCTACGATATTCATCGCCAGTTGATGTAGTTCTTGTTCTGTAAGTGGTGTCATGTTACAAAAATAGTCACTAACTCATCAATAGACTATAAAGGTTTACTTAAAACCACGAGCGGTTTATTAAAAATTTAGATATGACTATATTTAGGCACAAACTGACTCTACATCTATGAAAAGAATAGCACTATGCGCACTCTTTACAATTCTTATGTTTTCCTGTCAACAGAAAAATAAAACTATTATAACTGACAATTCTGTAGCAAAAACAGACAGACCTCTTACAGAATACGTCAACACCTTTATAGGAACTGGTGGACATGGGCACACTTATCCTGGTGCGACGATGCCTTTTGGAATGATGCAATTAAGTCCAGACACTAGACTCGATGGTTGGGATGGATGTAGCGGTTATCATTATACAGACGATGTGATTTATGGATTCTCACATACTCATTTAAGCGGAACAGGTGTAAGCGATTACGGCGATATTCTTTTGATGCCTACTACAAAGCCTATTCTACACAACGGTGCCGATGGAAAAGAAGGCTACTCTTCAAAATTCTCTCACGATAAGGAAAATGCAAGTCCAGGATATTATGAAGTCCATCTGGACGATACTGACATAGACGTGCGATTAACAGTTACTGAACGTGCTGGTATGCATGAATATCGCTTTCGCGAAAGCGAGAACCAATACGTCATCCTAGACTTATTACATAGAGATAAATTACTGGAGCATGATTTACAATTTTTATCCAATACTGAGATTTCTGGAAAACGATATTCCAGCGCATGGGCTACTAAGCAAATGCTCTATTTCTATATAAAAACATCGCATCCTTTTTCAAGTTCATACGAGCTAGATGATTTGGAAACTACACCTACAATAGACGCCTTAAAATTTGACAACCCAAACAACGAACCAGTAACCATTAAAATAGGAATAAGTCCAGTGGATGAAGAAGGAGCAAAACGCAATCTTGAAACTGAAATAGGCGAAAAAGATTTTAAAACCATTAAAAAACAAGCTAACGATACATGGGAAAAGCAATTGAATAAAATCGTAATAGAAGATAAAAATCAAGATAACAAAGTAAATTTCTACAGCGCTCTATATCACACCATGATTGCTCCAAATTTATATCATGATGTGGATGGTCGTTACAGAGGAATGGATTTAGAAATTCACGAAACACAAGATTTTGATTACTACACCGTATTTTCATTATGGGATACTTATAGAGCTGCTCATCCATTATACACCATCATTGAACAAGAACGAACTAACGATTTTATCAACACATTTACTGCTAAATTTGAAGAAGGTGGCATTTTGCCATTTGGGATTTGAGCGGTAATTACACCGGTTGTATGATAGGTTACCACGCCGTACCTGTAATAGCCGATGCCTACATGAAAGGAATACGTGATTATGATGTAGACCTAGCTTTTGAAGCTATGAAACACAGTGCAACTAGAGATAAATTAGGCTTAAAATCTTATAAAAAATACGGTTTCGTTCCTGTGGAATTAGAAAGTGAGTCTGTTTCAAAAACGCTAGAATATGCTTATGATGACTGGACCATTGCACAACTGGCTCAAGAATTAAAAAAACCTGACGACTACAAAACTTATATTCAAAGAGCTCAATATTATAAAAACCTCTATAATCCAGCCACAGGTTTTCTTCAAGGTAGAATGCGCAACACATGGTTCGCACCATTCAAGCCAGAAGAGGTGAACTTTAATTATACTGAGGCAAACGCATGGCAGTACAGTCTATATACTCCACAGGACATCTCTGGCCATATTAAATTAATGGGAGGAAATGCTGCTTATGAAAAACATCTAGACGAAATGTTCAATGCGCCCATGGAAACTTCAGGACGTCATCAAGCAGATATCACTGGACTTATAGGTCAGTATGCTCATGGTAATGAACCTAGCCACCACATGGCTTATCTGTACAATTATGTAGGCAAACCTTATAAAACGCAGGAAAAAGTTCATGAAATCTTAACCACATTATACCATAACGATCCAGATGGTGTTTCTGGAAATGAGGATTGTGGACAGATGAGCGCTTGGTATGTACTCAGTTCTCTAGGTTTTTATCCTGTAACTCCAGGAAGTAATCAATATGCAATCGGAACACCGCTTTTTGATAAAGCAACCATCAACCTAGAAAACGGGAAACAGTTCACTATTGAGAAGCATGGTGATGGTAAGTATATCGCTTCTGCGAAAGCGAATTCTCAACCACACAACAACTCTCACATAACTCACGATCTTATTATGAACGGTGGTACGCTAGCGTTTGAGATGAGTAACGAAGCTACCGATTGGGGAACAGTTCAAGAAAACTGGCCAGTATCTTCTATTAAAGATGAACTTATTATCACACCACCATTTATAGAAAAAGGTAAAATCGCTTTTGCCGACTCTACCGTAGTTCATTTAAATCAGGTTAATGAAAATGCGACTATGTTCTACTCCATAGATGAGTCTACATGGCAAGAATATAAAGACCCTATTACTTTATATAATGCGGGAACATTATCTGTGATCGCTCGTAAAGGAGATAAAAAAAGTCCAGTGGTTACCACCACTTTTTATAAATATGATAAAAATATGAAGGTGACTCTTGGGCATTCTTATGCAAACGAGTACAGTGCTGGTGGTAATGATGCATTAATCGACGGCATGAGAGGTACTGAAGACTTTCGTTCTGGAGCCTGGCAAGGCACTCAGAATGAAGACTTAGATGTAACTATAGATTTAGGCAACCCTAGAACCGTTAATAATGTAATAGTAGGATTTTTAAAAGATCAACGCAGCTGGATTTTTTGGCCTAGGACTATAACATTTGAATTCTATAATGAAAATGGTAAATTGGTAAAAGTCATCAATCGTGATTTACCAGAGACAGGAAAAGATGAAGTATCCAAAGTATTTAGACCACGCCTAGAAACTCCTGATATTAACGATAAGATTAAATTTATTAAAATGAAAGCAACCACCTATGGGAAATTACCTGAATGGCATTTAGGTCATCCATTTGACGGTACCTCATGGATTTTCATAGATGAAATTAACGTAAACTAACCCAGATTGAAAAGAAGACATTTTATAAAAAGAACAGCTCAAGGCAGTGTCGCTCTTACCATGGGCGCCACATTACTATCTTGCGTAGATTCTGCAAAAAAAGAGATTATGATCAATAAGACATCACCCATAGCGATTTGCACCTGGGGATTTTCAAAAGCTAATAATACTGCTGGTGAAGCCTTAGAAAAAGGTATGAATGCCTTAGATGCAGCAATCAAAGGTGTAGCGGTAGAAGAAGAAAACATAAAAAATACGACTGTAGGTAAAGGAGGCGCACCAGATCGAGAAGGTAACGTAACCTTAGATGCCTGTGTGATGAATTCAAATGGCGATTGTGGCGCTGTAGTTTGCGTAGAAAATATAACAAATGTTGCTGCTCTAGCTAAAGTTGTCATGGAAAAAACTCCACACGTCATGTTAGCTGGAAAAGGCGCCGAAGAACTGGCCTATAAAAACGGCTTTCAAGCAGAGCAATTACTTACTGATTCTTCAGAGGCTGCTTATAGAGAATGGCTCAAAACTAGTGAATACAAACCTATTATCAACATAGAAAATCATGACACCATAGGAATGTTATGCCTAGACCAGAATGGTGATATCGGTGGTGCTTGCACAACCTCAGGACTCTCTTATAAAATGAAAGGTCGTGTGGGAGATTCTCCAATCATAGGGTCTGGTTTATTTATTGATAATGAAATAGGTGGTGCTGCAGCGACTGGAATGGGCGAAGAGATCATGAAAACAGTCGGTAGTTTTTTAATTGTTGAATTGATGAGACAAGGTAAATCACCACAAGAAGCTTGTGAAGAGGCCGTGCAACGCATCGTTACAAAAAATAAAAACATAGAAAATTTCCAAGTAGCTTATATTGCTCTCAATAAAAAGGGAGAAACAGGCAGTTATTGTATACATCCAGGATTTGCAATGATGCAGTATAAAGATGGTACTAATTCACGTATAACATCAGTAGCAGCAATAGACTCATAGAAACATACCAATGGAATCAAAAAATAATTACAACACCGCTTTTGCTTTTTTAACAACCTTATTTTTCATGTGGGGTTTTATAACCGTGTTAGTAGACGCCTTAGTACCTAGATTGAAAGATGTTTTTGAATTAAGTTATGGACAATCCATAATGGTACAACTAGCATTCTTTGGCGCTTTTTTTTTGCTTTGCCATACCATCAAGTTTTTTACTTGAAAGAATAGGATATCAACGTGGAATTGTAATAGGGCTGTGTACTATGGGAATAGCCTGTTTATTATTTTATCCAGCCGCAAGCTTAAGAGAGTTCTGGATATTTATAACTGCTTTTTTTACATTAGCAGCAGGAATCACCTTACTTCAGGTAGCGGCAAATCCTTATGTCACACTTTTAGGTGATGAAAAAACGGCATCTAGTAGACTTAATCTATCACAAGCTTTTAATAGTTTTGGAACCCTAATAGCACCTATAATTGGTGCACTATTTCTGTTAAGTGATACCGTAATGGATAGTAAAGCTATAGAGAAATTAGATGAGTCAGATCGTATTAATTATTACGCTAGTGAAGCATTGACCGTTCAAGAGCCATTTATAGTTATTGCACTCATACTATTTGTACTTGCCGCTATTTTTGGATGGAAAAAACTACCGTCTTTAATTAAAGCTGCACCGGTAGGTGGATATTCTCAATTACTTAGTAATAAAAAATTCCTTTTAGGCATGCTTGGTATATTTATGTACGTAGGTGCTGAAGTTTCTATCGGTAGTTTCTTAGTAAATTATTTTCAAGAACTAGAAGTAATAGGAGGTATTCAAAATAATGAGTTTTTAAGAGGGCTATCGTCCTTTTTATTAATGGGTAAGGATATTGATCAATTAGATGCTAAAGCTGTACTAGGATCATTTGTGACACTTTATTGGGGGGTGGTGCAATGATAGGTAGATTTATAGGTGCCTTCTTAATGCGTTTTATTAGTAGTGGCAGATTACTAATGATATTTGGATTACTAGCTATAACGATGATTATAATATCTGTAAGTAGTACTGGAACCACCTCTATGTTTACCATATTAGCTGTAGGGCTATTTAACTCAATTATGTTTCCTACGATATTCAGTCTAGCATTAAATGGATTAGATAATTTAAAAGCTCAAGCATCAGGATTACTAGTTATGGCAATTGTAGGTGGCGCGATTATACCAAAGATAATAGGAACAGTAGCAGATGCCGTGAGTACTGATGAAGGTGGAAATCTAACAGGACAAGGGCTAGGAATTGCTTTTCTATGCCTCACCTTCTGTTATGGTTATATCGCCTATTATGGTTTAATAAAAAGAGAATCATAAAAACCGACTATAGATCATTTTCTATAAATCAATTAGACGTAGCACAAATAATTTATTAACTTAAGAATGGATGTAGATAAAAGACTTTTAATTACGTGAATACTTCGATTCTATCAAATAAAAAACCCGACTTTATAAGTCAGGTTTTTTATATAATAAAATGAATTTTTATCCTCCGAAGTCATCAAATCTGATGTTCTCGTCTGGAATTCCAAAGTCTTCACCCATTTTTTGAACGGCTTGATTCATCAATGGCGGACCACAGAAATACAACTCTATATCTTCTGGTGTATCATGATGATTTAAATAGTTTTCAATTACACAGTTGTGAATAAAACCAACAAATCCATCACCTTCACCATCAATACCATCTTTCACTTTCCAGTTATCTTCTTCTAACGGTTCAGATAAGGCTAGGTAAAACTTGAAGTTAGGGAAATCTTTTTCTAAATCTTTAAAGTGATCTAGATAGAATAACTCGCGTTTAGATCTACCACCGTACCAGTAAGTTACTTTTCTTCCAGTTTTCAAAGTACGGAATAAGTGATACAAGTGAGAACGCATAGGCGCCATTCCAGCTCCACCACCTACATAAAGCATTTCTGCTTCAGACTCGTTGATAAAAAACTCACCATAAGGACCTGATACTACAACCTTATCACCAGGTTTCTGGTTGAATATGTAAGAACTAGCAACACCAGGATTTACATCCATCCAACCGCTCTTAGCTCTATCCCATGGCGGCGTAGCTATACGTACATTTAACATGATATCACGACCTTCAGCTGGGTAAGAAGCCATAGAATATGCTCTTTCAACAGTTTCAGGATTTTTCATTACAAGCGGCCATAAGTTGAACTTATCCCATTCTGCTTGAAATTTATCTGGAGTTTCATGCTCTTCTGGGTGAGCTGTAATATCCATATCTTTAAAATTCACTGTACATTCAGGAATTTCAATTTGGATATATCCACCTGCTTCATAGTGCATATCTTCTGGAAGACGAACTACAAATTCTTTAATAAAAGAAGCAACGTTATAATTACGTACAACTTCTGCTTCCCATTTCTTGATACCAAAAACCTCTTCAGGAATCTCGATAACCATGTCTTGTTTTACCTTAACCTGGCAACCTAATCTCCACCCTTCAGCGATTTCTTTACGTGAAAAATGTGGCTCTTCTGTAGGAAGGATTCCTCCACCACCTTCTTTAACGATACATTTACACTGTATACATGTTCCACCACCACCACAAGCCGATGGTAAGAATAGTTTGTTATCACCTAGTGTACTTAATAAAGTACTACCAGATCCAGTAGTTAAATCTCTTTCTCCATTTACATTGATGGTCACTGGACCAGATGGAGATAATTTTTGCTTTACTACTAAAAGAAGCGTTACTAATAACAAGGTTAATAGTAAAAACGCTGCTACTGTAGCAATAATCGTTCCCGTAGTTCCTGCTGCTAATATCATTCTATTACTGGTTTACTTGTGTTAGTTTGTCTTCTAATGCAGTCGCTTGTAAAGTCAACTCATTACTATCTTCTACTGGCTTAACAGATAATTCATTAGTATCTGACTTTTCTTCTTCATCACCGCCAGTTAACATTCCACCAAAACTCATGAAACCTATTGCCATTAATCCTGTGATAATAAATGTAATCCCTAAACCTCTTAAAGGCGCTGGCACTGATGAATAACGTATTTTTTCACGTATCGCTGCAATAGCTAAAATTGCTAGAAACCATCCAATACCAGACCCTACACCATAAGTAGTAGCAAGCCTAATGATGGAATCTCTCTAGATTGCATAAATAATGATCCTCCTAAAATCGCACAGTTTACCGCATGAGTGGTAAAAAGATACCTAATGAGTTATACAGTGAAGGAGAAAATTTCTCTACTATAATTTCTACTAACTGTACCATCGTCGCGATAGTGGCGATAAACATGATAAATGACAAGAAACTTAAGTCATAAGAAGCATACTCTGCACCTAACCACTTTAAGGCACCTGGTTGTAATATGTACTGATCTAGCATCCAGTTTAACGGCACCGTGATAGCTAATACAAAAATTACAGCAGCACCTAATCCAACTGCAGTAGATACTTTCTTAGATACAGCAAGGTATGAACACATTCCTAAGAATGTAGCAAACACCATGTTATCTATAAAGATTGATTTGAAAAATAATTCTATGTGTTCCATATTGTATGTTTGAATTACGCTTTCGCGAAAGCGTAATAATCTAAATCTAGTCTTCTATTAAAGCTTTATTTCTACTACGTTGTACCCATATGATAAGTCCAACAACAATTAATGCCATAGGAGATAATAGCATGAAACCATTATTCTCATATCCTATTGAATATAATCCAGTCTTCTCAATTGGATCACCTAGTACTGGGAAACCTAATAAAGTACCAGAACCTAGTAATTCTCTAAAGAAACCTACTAATATTAAAATAAATCCATAACCAGCTGCATTACCTATTCCATCAAGGAAAGATCTCCATGGTCCGTTACCTAAAGCAAAAGCTTCAAATCGTCCCATGATAATACAGTTTGTGATTATTAATCCAACAAATACAGATAAGGTTTTACTTAATTCATAAGCATAAGCCTTCAATACTTGATCTACTATAATAACTAAAGCTGCCACAACAACTAGCTGTACAATAATTCTAATCTTAGATGGTATGATATTTCTCATTAAAGAGATTACAACATTACCTACACCTAGTACGAAAAGTACTGAAATAGACATTACAATCGATGCTTTCAACTCTGCAGTAATTGCTAGAGCAGAACAGATCCCTAGTACCTGAATGGTAATCGGGTTATTATCTAATAATGGATCTGATATTAGCTTACTATCTTTTTTTGATAAAAGTCCCATATATCTATTTCTTTAAAGTTTTAAAATAAGGTACATAAAGACCTAAGTCTTTTTTAATCATCGCTGTTACACCATCACCTGTTATGGTTGCACCTGCAATGGCATCTACCTCATAATCATTTTTATCATTATTTTTAGGATCTGCATTACCTTTTGCAACAGTGATTCCTTTAAAGACACCAGACTCGTTAAGCAGGTGTTCCCCTGTAAAATCATCCATAAAATAAGTTTGTTTTATGTTAGCACCTAGACCAGGAGTTTCTCCTTTGTGGTCAAAATAAGCACCTTGCACAATCATATCTTCATCTACTGCTACATAGCCCCATATTGCATCCCATAGACCTTTACCTCTAATAGGAGCTACATATAACGTTTTACCTTCTGGGTTTTTACCAACAAACAATGGCAACAAACGCGTTCCTTCAGTTTTCTGTAGGTTTTGTTGCTTTTTAACATCAATTAAATAAGGCTCTTGGTTTGCCTCATCCATGTACTCTTGACGTGTTTGAGTTTTAACAATGCTTCCATCTTTAAAAGTAAGCACCAGCTGTTCTGTAACATTCTTTTTAAACTCTTCTGGCGCAAGTGCTGCATCAATAAAATTAGCACTTGTACCTTCGTTATTATTAATCCCAAGAGCGTAAAGAATATTTTGCTGCTTTTCAATTTTCTCGTTTTGAGCAATTGCAGGGCTTAAGCTAGATGCTAAAAAGGCCAATATCCCACCTACCACGATTACCATTCCTACGGCAAAGAGTAAAGTATATGAATTTTTATCAGTTCTATTTTCCATAATTAAGCTGCTTTAACTTTTAAACGCTTCATTCTTTTCTTTACGTTACCTTGAACAACATAGTGATCAATTGTAGGCGCAAAAACATTCATTAATAAAATGGCAAGGAATACTCCTTCTGGATAAGCTGGATTGAACACGCGTATCATAATAGAAATAAACCCAATTAAGAAACCATAAATCCATTTCCCTTTATTAGTTTGTGAAGCAGTTACTGGATCTGTCGCCATAAATACAGCACCAAAAAGGATGGAACCTATGATTAAGTGTTGCCAGAAAGGAACACTCATTAATCCATAAAATTTACTAGAATCTGTTATGATCCCTGCATCAACTACACCGTTAAAAATCAATCCCATCACTAGTGCACCAACGACAGTGCTTAACATAATTCTCCAGCTTCCTATCTTAGTAAAGATTAAGAATAATGCTCCAATAATTATTAAAAATTTAGAAGTCTCACCAACTGATCCCGGTATTAATCCCCAGAACATATCCCAGTAATCGTAAGCAACTGTGCTATTTTGAGCATAAGATCCTAGAATCGTTTCTCCAGATATAGCATCCAGGTTACTTTGTCCAGCAGCAATCATTTGATCGCGTTCTACGGCACCATGCACCCAAACCTTATCTCCAGACATCCATGTAGGATATGCAAAGAATAAGAATGCTCTAATAGTTAATGCAGGATTTAAGATATTCATTCCTGTACCACCAAAAACCTCTTTACCTATTACTACACCAAAAATTACCGCTACTGCAAGCATCCATAACGGAATATCAACAGGAACTATCAATGGAACAAGCATACCTGTTACTAAATATCCTTCTTCAACCTCGTGACCTTTGATAACTGCAAATAAAAATTCTACTGCAAGACCTACTCCATAAGAAACAGCTACAAGTGGTAAAATTGTCCAGGCTCCAATCAGTAAGTTATCAATCGTCCAAAATGATGCTCCCAAGAACCCATTTGCACTTTCAATCATTCCTTGAGCAAGGTAGTGCTGGTAACCAGCATTATACATACCGAATATTAAACATGGCACTAATGCCATAATTACCGTATTCATAGTACGCTTTAAATCATCTGCCGCTTTGATATGTGTCCCGTTGTGAGTCACTTCATTAGGCAAGTATAGAAAAGTATGGAGTGCATTAAATGCAGGCGCCATTTTCTTTCCTTTATACTTCTCTTTTAAGTCGTGTAATTTGCTTTTTAAACTCATTATCCTATTTCTTTAAGCATTAAGTCTAATCCTTCTCTAATTATCTTTTGGTGCGGTTGTTTAGACACACAAATAAATTCTGTTACCGCAAAATCCTCAGGTGCAACTTCATACATACCTAAAGCCTCCATTTCATCAAGATCTTTATACATACAAGCCTTCAAGATCTGCATAGGATAAATATCTAAAGGAAATACTTCTTCATAATTACCAGTAACCACAAATGCTCTGTGTTCACCGTTGGTATTAGTATCTAAGTCATATTTCTTCTTAGGATTTAACCATGAGAAGGTCAATGCTCTTGATGGAGAAATCTTATCAAAAACTGGTTTATTCCAACCAAATAATTCGTAATCATCTCCTTCTGGAATTACAGTTACAATGTCACTATAATAATCTAGAACACCATCTTCACCTACCTGCTTACCAGAAAGAACGTTTCCAGAAATCACACGATGATTAGCCCCTTTTTCAATACCGTTTTTAAAAATGAAGCTCTCTAGTGTAGAACCTATTTTTGTTTTAAAATATCTTGGCTTTTCTACAGAAGATCCTGCTAGCGCTACCACGCGTTCTGCATTAAACCTACCTGTTAAAAGTAACTCACCCATGATTGCTAAGTCCTGCGCTGCAATTGTAAAAACAGACTCACCTTTATTGATAGGATCAATCTTATTAATGAGAGTTCCCACATTACCACTAGGGTGCGGTCCAGACACTTTATGAAGCTCAACTCCACTCAATCCACTAAAGATTGAATCAAAATCTTTCTTTACACCTACATGTACCTTACCTTCTGTAAGCATCCCTAAGGCAGTAATAGCTGCTTGTATTTCTTTTTCTTTACCAGCAAGGGTGAAATCTAAATCTGCAGCAAGCGGTGCGCTAGCATAACCCGAGATAAAAATAGCCTTAGGTGTAAGTGCAGGATTTGCAACTACGTCATAAGGACGTTGCTTTATAAATGCCCAACAACCAGATGCAAGCAAATGATTCTTAACATCTTCAGCTTTTTTACCAGACAGATTGAATGCACCGTGATTCAAATAATCTTGGCTATCATCTGCTTTGATCTTAAAGGCATCGATACGTCTTTTAGGACCACGTTGCACTTCTACAATCTCACCTGATACTGGAGATACAAATTTCATTGACTCGATAGACTTGTTGTAAAACAAAGTCTCACCGGCTTTTACGCGAGTACCTTCTCTAGCTACTAGCTTTGGAATGATACTGTGAAAATCTTCAGGTCGTACATAATAAAAAGATGAAGCAGAAGCATTATCAAGCTCTTTTTGAGCAGCTCCTACTAACTTAATATCGAGACCTTTTTTAATTCTAATGTCTTTTGACATAGGATGATGGATTTAGTCCTTTTAAAAATCGTGCAAATTTACGCGATAATGCGCAGATTATTGGATGCTGATTTTATTTAGAATTATTCTTAATAGGATAACTCCAAAAGTTTGGCATCGCTTTCGCGAAAGTATTAACAACATACACAATAAACCGTATATTTATAACGTATTTAACCATCTATGAAGTCGTTTTTTATTTTAGTCTTTACAACATTATCAGTTGTATTTATCGCTCAATCACAAACTCTGGAGGATCTTGTTAATGATCCAGACTACATTAAGTCTGTAACCTTCAACAAAGACCCAGAATATATGCTTCCTGTTTTTCAAATGGGAGAACCGGTAGCCATAGAATTTGATGACGTGATTGGTGATGAAGCAGATTATTACTATCAATTTGAGCACTATGATTATAACTGGCAACCTAGTCGGCTCTTTAAAAATGAATTTTTAGACGGTATTGATGACATGCGCATCTTTAATTACCGCAATTCTTTTACTACTCTACAGTCATTCTCTCATTACACTTTATCGATACCTAATCAATTTACACGTGGTTTTAAAGTAAGTGGGAATTATATGATTCACATTTACAATGATAAAAGAGAACTTGTTTTTTCTAGAAAATTCATGATTATGGAAGAAAAAGCTCAAGTAGGTGTAGAAATTAAAAGAGCAAGAGATATTAAATATATTAACACTCAACAAAGAGTTCAATACACGGTAGACTCTCAAGAAATTAATTTCATAAACCCTGCTGACAATCTAAAAACAGTAATTATTCAAAATTCGGATATTCAGACCGCTCTCTATGACATTAAACCACAATTTAATCTAGGAAATAGACAGGAATACAGGTACGATACAGAAACCTCTTTCTGGGCAGGAAACGAATATTTAAATTTTGAAAATAGAGACTTTAGGTCTCCTAACCAGAATATAGATTATGTGCGCAAGAAAGATTTATATGAAGCATATCTATTTGTGCACAAACCTCGTTACGGCAATGAATATACTTTTTTCCCAGATATTAATGGAAACTATCTAGTGACCACATTAGATAACGAAGATAACGCTGTTCAAGCAGAATATGTAAACATCCACTTCTCACTTTTACCAGCTTTTAATCTACCACCAGATGCCAGTATTTATGTGATGGGAAATTATAATGCATTTCAATTACAACCCGAAAATCAACTTATCTACAACGAGAAAAGAGGTATGTACGAAGCCACTATTCTTTTAAAACAAGGTTTCTATAACTATAGATATACAGTGGTGTACGATAACGGAGAACAGGATCCTGGATTTATATCTGGCAACCTCTGGCAAACAGAAAACATCTACACTGTTTTGGCCTATTATCGTGAACCAGGTGGTCGTTATGATCGATTAATAGGTCAAGGCGCAGGAAGTAGTGAGGATATTAGGAATTAGATATCTTTACATCCACCAACTAACCTTATGAAACCAACCGTACGATCCCTTGCAAAATACAGAGGAAATCAATGTCTTAATTGCCAGACACCACTAGACATTGTCGATAAGTACTGCCACCAATGTGGTCAACTCAATACCACTAAGCGACTGGCTTTAAAAGATTTTTTCACTGAGTTCTTTGCAAATTTTATCGCATACGACTCTAGAGTATGGCGCACAATAACACATATTCTCATAAAACCAGGTTATGTAACGGAACAATATTGCGAAGGAAAACGTATCCAATACGCAAACCCGTTTCGATTTTTTCTAACGGTAAGCATTGTCTTTTTCTTAATGCTACAAGTGGCCTTACAATTCTCAGATAACTCTGATATTAAGATCTCTCCTCAACAAGCAAACGCAGGTATATTTAATGTCTCCCTAGACAGCACAATAACTGATCGCAAAGAGGTCATAGACGCTATGAGAAAACAACAAGATAGCCTTGGGAAAGATCAAAATGTATTTCAAAAAATGGCTATAGAAAAAACCATAGAAGCTTTAGAAAAAGACACTCTTGCACTATCATTAGGAAAAGAACACTTAACTCAACAAGAAATAGATCGGTCAAATTTCTTAAAAGCATACTTTGAACAAGTGGAAGATTATGGAGATTATCAAAGGAGCCACCCTAATTCCTCTATTGAAGATGCTTTAAAGAACTTAGGCCACAGGATCGATTCTAAAAACATATCTCGTTTCAAAAAAGCTAAAAAACTGAATGCTTATCAAGCTAATCCGGTTGAAATGATCAATGTCATTTTACCTAAAATACCTCTATTCTTATTTTTCTTTGCTCCAGTAATGAGTTTGTTTTTTTGGCTGGTATACGCTCGTGGTAAGTGGAACTATATGGAGCATATGGTTTTCAACTTTCATCTTCTCACTTTTGTATTCCTCATGCTATACTTAATTATTGCAGAAAAGTCTTTAACAGGCACCAGCTTTATTGCTGGACTATTTCTGTTAATCATAGGACCTCTTTATTTATATAAAGCCTTGCGTAAATTTTATAAACAAGGTAGATTTAAGACAATTTTAAAATTCTTATTTATAAATTTTGTATTTTTCGTATTGTTATCCATAAGTAGTACCTTGTTCATGGCAGGTAGTATTTATTTAAGTGTTTAATTTATGATTCAACAAGTTACAAGAGGAATTAAAATCTCTGTACAGACCAGTTTTGAAGGCACATTTTATAAAAATTATAAGATGCACTTTGCTTTTGGCTACGTCATAACTATTGAGAATCAAAGTAAAAACTCTGTTCAACTCACCTCTCGCCACTGGAAGATTAAGGACAGCTCAGTAAAACAGAACATGTTGATGGTGAAGGCGTCATAGGAAAAAAACCTGTTATTAAATCAGGTGAATCACATACTTATCAGAGTGGTTGCTTACTTTCTTCTCCGTTTGGCAATATGAGTGGCTATTATTCCATGGTTGATTTCACCACGACAAAGAAGTTTGGCGTTGTGATACCTGCATTTAAACTTAGTGCTCCATTTGCGCTTAATTAATCTTTATTACGCTTTCGCGAAAGCGTAATTACACATCTCTCTTACTAGATTAAGAATTCTTTAGGTTATAATACAGCCATAAAGCAAGCTATTATTTGTAATTTCACGCCGAAATTAAAAAATAAATTACATCATGGGAAAAGGATTTTTCAAAGTCCCAGTTGCTGTAAATGAGCCTATTAAAACTTATGCTCCAGGAACTGTAGAAAGAGATCAAGTGTTAGCAGCTTACAAAGAATTGTGGAATGCAAACACAGAAGTACCGCTATATATTAATGGAAAAGAAGTTAAAACTGGCGATACCGCAGCTATAAGACCACCACATGATCACCAACATATTGTAGGTAATTATCATAGAGGTGGAAAGAAAGAAGTACAAGAAGCAATTGCAACAGCCATAGAGGCACGTAAAACGTGGTCACAACTACCGTGGGAACAACGAGCTGGTATCTTCTTAAAAGCTGCAGAGCTTATTGCAGGACCATATAGAGCACGTATCAACGCGGCTACTATGATCAATCAGTCTAAAACAATTTTTCAGGCTGAAATTGACGCAGCTTGTGAATTGATAGATTTCTTGAGATTTAATGTTCAATACATGACAGAAATCTATGCAGAGCAACCAGAATCTACATCTGGAGCATGGAATAGATTAGAATACAGACCCTTAGAAGGATTTGTATACTGTATATCTCCGTTTAACTTTACCGCTATAGCAGGTAATTTACCAGCAAGTGCTGCCTTAATGGGTAACGTTTGTGTATGGAAACCTAGTGACCACCAGATGTTAAGTGCTCAAGTAATTGTTGAAATTTTTAGAGAAGCTGGTGTACCTGATGGTGTTATCAACATGGTAAATGCAGATCCTGTTATGATGACTGATGAAGTAATGACGCATCCTGATTTTTCTGGTGTTCACTTTACCGGTTCAACTTCTGTATTTAGAAGCTTATGGACTAAAGTTGGAGAAAATATTAATAACTACAAGACATACCCTAAAATTGTAGGTGAAACTGGTGGTAAAGACTTTATCGTAGCTCACAGTAGCGCTGTACCTGCACAAGTTGCAACAGCCATAGTAAGAGGCGCGTTTGAATTCCAAGGTCAGAAATGTAGTGCAGCTTCTCGTGCTTATATACCGCAAAGTATGTGGCCAGAAGTTGAAAAACTAATTAGAACTGACGTTGATAGTTTTAAAATGGGATCTCCAGAAAACATGAGCAACTTTATTACTGCTGTGATTCACGAAGGCTCTTTTGATAAACTTGCTAAGTATATCGACGGTGCAAAAAGCGATTCTAATGCAGATGTGGTTATAGGTGGTAATTATGATAAATCTAAAGGATGGTTTATAGACCCTACAGTTATCGTTACTACAGACCCTAAATATGTTACTATGGAGACTGAACTATTTGGTCCTGTAATTACTATTTATGTGTATGAAGATGATCAATATGCTGAAATGCTGAAGTTAGTTGATGAAACTAGTGAATATGCATTAACTGGTGCTATTCTAGGTCAAGATCGCTATGCAGTATCTCAAGCAACTACAGCGTTAGAAAACTGCGCTGGTAACTTCTACATCAATGATAAATGTACTGGAGCAGTAGTAGGACAACAACCTTTTGGTGGTGCTCGTGCTTCTGGAACTAATGATAAGGCTGGTTCTAAATTGAACTTACTTAGATGGGTTTCTCCACGTATGATTAAAGAAACATTTGTAACTCCTACAGATTACAGATACCCTTTCTTAGGAGAGTAATTTATCTCTCTACAAAATAACAAAAGCCGTTATCATTACTTTGATAACGGCTTTTTTTAGTATGATCTGCCCTATTTGACATGCAAAACTCCGCATCATTTATTTACTTACTACCACTATACTCTAAAGTTTCTTAATTATACCTATATCAAAAAATATGGGCATAAAAAAAGCGCTCTTTGAAGAGCGCTTTTGTCTTTTATATAATACTTTATACTAGTCAAAATCTTTATTAGATCCAACTGTAGCCTTTTGTACGTTAACAACCTCACCAGTTGCATCTACAACAAATGCTACAACATCCCAATCAGTGGAATTTGCAGAAGCACTGGCCGTTAAATCAACACTATAAACTCCACCACCTACTTGCTGATCAGCTGGGATAGCATCTCCAAAAATATCTGTAAAAGAAGCTCTTAAGATATCATTATGAACAAAGTTAGGAATCGAACTTCCTCCACCAAAATTACTTGTGTAGTTAGTTTGTGCAGCAACAAGTCCGTTCTCTAGAAGTACTACAACTAATTTCATACCTGTTTGATCTAAATCAAAACCAACTTTTACAGTTGCATTAACAGTAGATCCAGATACAGAAGAGTTGATAGCAAGACCTACTGGCTTAACTGTATTTAACAATTGCATAGGTTGACTTACATTCATTGCATCACCACTAACAGATGCCCAACGAGCATCTCTATTAAGAATCCCTGTAGGGAATCCTGTTACACCAAATTGAGATCTCATCTGAGCCTCTAAAGGAAATGACATAGCATCACCATTATGCACAGCAACAGCGATAACATCCTCACCACCAGACATGTTGTGCACATCTATAATTCCCTGAGAAATACGTGGACACCATCCACACCAAGCTCCTGTGTAATCTTCAATCAAGGCTTTAGTTGAATAAGATGGATTGATAACATTCACGCTTACTGTATTTGAAGTATCACTACCTAAAGTTGCTTGAACACTCTTAGTTCCCACACCTGTTAAAATAGCTGAAGTCCCAGTAATAGGCGTTCCATCAACTGTAATAACAGCTTGAGAGCTTACTATTGCACCAGAGGCATCTCTTACGGTAAAGTTTACTAAAGTATTATCATAAACCCTAGTCTTACTCGACTCTAAAGTTACACCATTGGTACCACCACCGCCAGTTCCACCGCCATCGTCTGTTGAATTTGAAGAACATGATGTTATTCCCACTGCTAGGAACAATATCATCATTTTTAAAAAGTTTGCTGTTTTCATTGGTTTGTTATTTACATTAATTTATGGAAGTCCAAATATAACGTTTTCATAATATTATCCTAATTTATGTTAAGAAATCTGTAAATAATGTAGATAGAAAAGACGCTTTGGCACGATAGTTACTTATATTCTTTATATCATTGTAAACCTTAACTACACTTATAATTATGAAAAATTTATTAATTATTGCCGTCATTTTTAATTTCGCTTTTGCGAAAGCTCAAACATCACTACCTGAAATCACCTTAAAAAACCTTGATGGAAAGGAAGTATCACTAACCTCTATCAGTGAAAACAAAACCGTAGTTGTTTCCTTATGGGCACTTGGTGTGTACCTTGTATTAGAGAACTAGACACTATTGCAGACGTTTATGAGGACATGCAAGAAGAAATTAATTTTGAATTAATTGCTATATCAGTAGACGACTCTCGTTCTACACGTAGAGTTAAACCAGCAGTAATGGGTAAAGGATGGGAATACACAGTTTTACTAGACCCTAATAATGATGTAAGAAGACATTTAGGAAATCCTAATGTACCACTTACCTTAATTATTAAAAATGGTGTTATTGTTTATCGTCACTCTAGCTTTACTCCTGGTGCTGAAGATGAATTATTTGATAAGTTCAAAGAACTTGCAGGATAAAACAACTTAAACAGCCATAAATAACCAACAAAATTCACAATGAAAAAACTTTTAATAGCCCTAGTAGCTCTAACTACTATGCAAATTACTATAGCGCAAGAAAATAGAGGAACATTCTCTGGAGGCTTTGAATCTAATAGTCAATGGTACCAAGATGATGAAGGTCTAGGTACAGTTGCGCCACAGGATCAATTGCGTTCTAACAATTACTTTACTCTTAGGTATTCATATGATAAATTCACCGCAGGTATTCAATACGAACTATTTGCGCCCAATCCATTATTAGGATATTTTGAAGGTTTTGAAGGAAATGGAATTGGAACATACTACCTCAACTTTAAACATGAAGGTTTAGATATTACCGGTGGACATTTTTATGATCAATTTGGTAGTGGTCTTATTTATCGCTCATGGGAAGACAGACAATTAGGAATAGACAACTCCATTAGAGGAGTACGAATTAATTATGAATTCACAGATTACCTAGTAGCCACAGCTTTTACCGGTAATCAACGTGTAGGCTTTGAAGTTTCTGAAGGAACAATTACTGGTCTAAATGCAGAATTAGATTTGTCAAGCGCTCTAGATTTAGAAACTGGAATACAGATAGGTGCTAGTTATGTAAACCGTTATCAAGCATCTACCAGTCCAGACCTAAACTTCCCAGCAGATGTTGGTGCCTATAGTGCTCGTGCAGATATAACTTTTAGTAAGTTCTTTTTAGGTGCTGAGTACGTTTATAAGGAACAAGATGCTTTTGTTTTAGATGGTTTTGTGACAAATAATAATTATCAAGATGGTAGAGCACTTTTATTAAATACAGGATATGCTACAAAAGGACTTGGAATTAACGCCACGTTTAGAGCTGTTGAAAACATGGGATTTTACTCTGACAGAGAAGCCAGCGGAAATGCTTTTTTAACTAACACAATTAACTATGTTCCTGGATATACAAAACAACAAGACTATGCTGTTTCAAATATTTATGTATATGCTCCACAACCTTTTGTTTCACCTGGTGAAGGAAAAGCTGGTGAAATAGGAGGACAAATCGACGTCTATTATACCGCAAAAAAGGGAAGTACACTAGGAGGTAAATACGGTACAAAATTCGAATTCAATTATGCAAACTGGAGTGGTCTAGATGCCACATTTGATGTCACAAATAATACCTATCAGGCTTCATTGTTGAGCAGAAACGAAAAGTATTTTGAAGAAGCTAGTGTCGCAGTTAAAAAACGATTTAGTAGTAACTTCTCAACCATTTTTACAGCTGTACACACAGAGTATAATACGACAATTATTGAAGGTAGTGGTGATTTTTTGAGGGGGTGACGCATTTATAGTAGACGCACTTTACAAATTAGATGGTGGACGTAGTGTCAGAATGGATTTACAACACTTAAGTGCCGATGCTGATCGTGGAAATTGGGCTGCTGCAACAGCAGAGTATGCTTTTAGTCCCTACCTATCCATGTACGTAACTGATTTATATAATTATGACGAGACTGACATACATTACTATTCTATAGGTGGTAGTTATACTAGAGGAAGAACTCGTGTCGCTATGAACTATGGCCGCCAGCGTGGTGGATTAGTCTGTGTAGGTGGTGTATGTAGGTTTGTGCCAGAAAACACTGGGCTTACTTTAAACATCTCAACAAACTTCTAGTTTTTAAAAATTAGATCAAAAAAGACCTCATCACAGAGGTCTTTTTTTGTTTACTAAAGTGGTAGATGAACTACTTTTTTAGTCTCAAAAAATTCATCTTCAAAATAATCTGGTAGTTCATAAATATAGGTGTCTGGAAATGGCTTTAACTCTTCGGTTAAATCACCACCTTTAAGATATAGAATACCATTCTCAATCTCGTGATAACTATCTTTTCTTATCTTATTACGTGTCCAACTTACAAAGTCAGGCATATTAGTAACCGCACGACTTATTATAAAATCGAACTTGCCTTTCACCTTTTCGGCTCTTCCATGCTGTGTAGTGACATTTTTTAATTGTAATGCCTCTACAACGGCATCTACGACCTTAATCTTTTTCCCAATTGCGTCCACAAGATGAAAACTAGTTTTGGGAAACATGATAGCAAGAGGTATCCCTGGAAAACCTCCACCAGTACCTACATCCATGACTCTAGTACCACCTGGCGTGTTAGGCAAGCTTTCGCGAAAGCGTACTACACAAGCTATACCTAAAGAATGGAGTACATGTCTAGTATACAATTGATCGATATCTTTCCTAGAAATCACATTGATTTGTGAATTCCACTCTGCATATAAATCACCTAGCTGAGCAAATTGCTCCATTTGATGATGTGATAAATGCGGAAAATAATTTTTTATGATTTGATGCACTGTCAATATTTTGTGCAAAAATAACGCATTAATAATCTAGTGAAATGAAAGCTAGGAATTAATGAAATGATATTTTTGTAAATCTAATACCTACCCTATGAAAAACAATCTATCTGATCGCATCAATAATTTACCAGTAAGTGCCACACTCGCAATGGCTGCCAAAGCACGCAAATTGAGAGAACAAGGTAAAGACATCATAGGGCTTAGTCTGGGAGAACCTGATTTTAACACACCAGACTTTGTAAAAGATGCTGCTATACAAGCGATTAACGATAATTACAACTCGTACACACCCGTGGATGGTTATGTAGAATTGAAAGACGCTGTCATCTTAAAGTTTAAAAGAGATAATAATCTAGATTACACGAGAGATCAGATTGTAGTATCGACCGGCGCTAAACAATCGATTGCAAATGTTGCTATGGTATTGCTTAACGAAGGTGACGAATGTATTTTACCAGCGCCATATTGGGTAAGCTATGCTGCGATTGTACAACTAGCAGAAGGTATTCCCGTAGAAGTACGAGCAGGCGTAGAACAAAATTTTAAAATTACTCCAGATCAATTGCGTGATGCTATAACGCCACGTACAAAAATGATCTTATTCTCTTCTCCTAATAATCCTAGCGGTAGTGTTTACAGCAAAGCAGAACTAGAAGGACTGGCTGCTGTTCTTAAAGACTATCCTGAAATTATTGTCGTAAGCGATGAAATCTATGAGCATATCAATTATGGTAGTGGGCATGCAAGTATGGCTAGCGTAGATGGAATGTATGACCGCACTGTTACTATTAATGGAGTAAGTAAGGCATTTGCCATGACGGGTTGGAGAGTTGGTTATATAGGAGCCCCCCCAGCATGGATAGCACGTGCCTGTAATAAAATGCAAGGACAAATCACTAGCGGAACCAATTGTATAGCCCAACGTGCCGTTATTGCAGCACTAGAAGCTCCAGTTTCTAAGATTCAATACATGGTAGACGCATTTCATAAACGTCGTGATTTAATACTTGAATTATTATCAAAAATTGATGGGTTTATAACAGACATCCCTGAAGGTGCTTTTTACGTATTCCCTGATATTTCTTCATTTTTTGGGAAGACTATTAAAGGTCATAAAATTGAAAATGCAACAGATTTCTCTTTACTATTACTAGAAGAAGCTCTTGTAGCTACGGTGACTGGTGATGCTTTTGGCGCACCTAATTGTATAAGACTTTCTTATGCAGCGAGCGAAGATCAAATCACTGAAGCGATTAAAAGGATTGAGAAGGTGTTGTCTTAAACCTTATCAAAATCATATCATAAAAGCTGGTTGCAATCCTTTACAACCAGCTTTTATGATTTATAACCTCTACCTATTCCTCCAAAAGAATGGTGTCAATAATATTAATACGGTAAACAGTTCCAAACGTCCAATCAACATTAAGAAAGAACACCACCATTTACCCAGTGCTGGTAAATTTGCAAAATTGTCAACCGGTGATAGAGATCCAAATGCTGGACCTACATTCCCTAGGGAACTTAAAGCTCCACCTATAGCCGTTTCAAAATCCAACCCAAGTGCCGCAAGTACTGTCGCTCCTATGATAAACGACAACATATACAGAATAAAGAAACCGAGGATATTGAACACGATACCACTCTGTAATGCTTTACCGTTATAACGCACAGGTAAAATAGCATTAGGATGCAGTGTGCGTTTAAATTCCATAATACCATTTCGTATTAATATGATGTGACGCATCACCTTTACTCCACCAGATGTAGATCCTGCACTACCACCTAAGAAAAACAACCCAAAACACATAATTGTTAAAAAAGGCGTCCATAACGTATAGTCTGCACTCACAAATCCTGTCGTTGTAATAATCGCTAACACTTGAAAACTTGCGTGTCGCATAGCACTTTCAAACTCGCCCCCCCATACCATAGGATGATCAATTGTTGACAAACTTACATCAGCTTGAAAATAAATGAGCAATCCGGCAATAACACTAAACCCGATTACAAAACCACTGTACCATTTAAACTCTGTATCTCTGATAATTTTACTGAATTTCCCTTTAAACGCAAAATAGCTCAAGACAAAATTCATCCCTGCAATAAACATGAATATGATGATAATCCATTGTATCACGGGTGCATCGTTCCAATAAGCTACACTTGCATTTTTAGTAGAAAAACCTCCGGTAGATAAGGTGCTTAAAGCGTGGTTTACTGCGTCAAACCATCCCATTCCAGCGATACGTAGTAATACGGCTTCTATAGCTGTATAACTCACATAGATAAGCCACAACCTTTTTGCAGTGTCAGTAATTCGTGGATGTAGTTTATCTGCACTAGGACCTGGTGCTTCTGCAGCAAATAACTGCATTCCACCAATTCCTAAAAGTGGTAAAATAGCAACCGCTAAAACAATAATACCCATTCCTCCTATCCAGTGTGTGAGACTACGCCAGAAAAGGATTCCCTTAGGCATTGCCTCGATATCGTTTACAACACTAGCTCCAGTGGTGGTAAAACCACTCATGGTTTCAAAAAACGCATCAGTATAGTTACCAATAGAACCGGTAAATATATAAGGCATGGTCCCAGCAAAAGCCATAATCAACCAACCTAGGGTAACTATCAAGTAACCTTCTTTTTTATGAAGTACTTTAACATGATTTCTGGTTAGATACATCACAATAGCACCTAATAAAATGGCAACAGCACTAGCTGCTAATATTTCATAGCCTTCTGTCTCCCGATATATAGCACTTACTAAAGCACAAATCAACATAAAACCGCCATTAAATAGCAGCAGTAGACCCATGATGTAAGCTATGATCTGATAATTAAGTTTAGTCATTGTCGCTTATAAGAATAACTTTTCTACCTTACTAATAGATCGTGGTAAAGAACATACTACAACTCTATCTCCTTCTCTAACTTTAAAACTACCCAATACTATATTACCTATTCCATCCCTAATTACACCACCTATGATAGCACTACGTGGTATACTCACATCTTTAATAAACTTATCGCACATCGGGCTACCAGCCTTTACAATAAATTCAAGTAATTCTGCGTTCATATTATTGAGTTTGGTCATCGCAACGACATCTCCTTTTCTTATAAATCTAAAGATATTGTTTGCTGCTAGCAGCTTTTTATTAATCAAGGTGTCAATCCCTATACTGTGTGAAAGTTGGAAGTAGTCCATATTCTCCACTAACGATATAGTTTTATTGACACTTTTAGATCGTGCCATAAGACACGATAAAATATTAGTCTCACTATTACCAGTTACAGCAATAAAAGCATCCATCTCGTGGATACTTCTTCCTGTAATAATTCAACGTTACGTCCGTCACCATTAATTACTAGAGTTTCAGATAACTCATCTGCAAGATCAAAGGCCTTTTCTGCATTTTGTTCAATAAGTTTAACATTGACTCCATTTGCAGATAAATGTTTTGCCGTTTGCTTTCCTATATTACTACCGCCTAGGATCATAACATTTCTCATCACGTGCTTTGTCTTTCCGGTAAGCTTATATAATTCTGCAACACCATCAGTTGTTGTAATAAAGTATACTTGATCTCCTTCTTTAAACTGTGTGTCACCACGAGGTATTAAAGTATATTGTGTTCCAAATCGTTGTATTGCGATAGGCATAAAATGTACTTCTGGAAAAATCTCTCCAGCTTCTTGTACAGTCTTACCAACAAATTGTGCGGTACGTTGCAAACTAACGCCTACCATAGTGAGCGCTCCATTTTCAAATTCATAACTATCATTAAAAGCACTTTGATTGAGTAGTAGCTCAATCTCTTTACTAGCTAATGATTCAGGAGAGATTAATTCATCAATACCAAATTGCTGAAAACCTATTTCATCTTGAAAATCTAAAAACTCTGTATTTGTGATACGTGCAATAGTACGTTTTGCTCCTAATTGTTTTGCCAATACACAAACAGTAATGTTGGTCGTCTCACTACTTGTTACAGAAATAACCAAATCTGCATCGTTAATATTAGCTTCTTGCAATATTTTAATAGAAGTTGCATCACCTCTCAAGGCTCTAATATCCAGATGTGTATCTGCATAATGCAGATTTTCTTTAACTGGATCTATTAAGGTAATGTTTTGCGACTCATAAGAAAGGAGTTTTGCAAGGTGGAAACCTACCTCTCCAGCTCCGGCGATAATGATCTTCATAAAATCTAATCTATGTTTCAAAGATACTGGAAAGCTATAAAATTCAATGAGATAAGCTGATTTTTAGTAAGGTGTTGTTAATATTTTGCTTTCGCGAAAGCGTAATTACTCAAACCTCACTGCTCTGCCTTATCTTTGTAACAAATTACTAGAATCGTGGCTCAAGAGGTTAAACCATATAACGAAGAAGACAGCAGTAAAAAAGAACAGGTGACTAAAATGTTTGACACTATAAGTGGAGAATATGATGGTCTTAATCGCATGATATCACTAGGCCTAGACCAGAAATGGCGTGCTAATGTGGTAGATATGATAGCAGCGACTAATCCAGATACCATTATGGATATCGCGACGGGTACTGGTGATCTAGTGATACAAATGGCGCAAAAAACTAATGCTTCTAACTTATAGGGTTAGATATATCTAGCGGTATGCTTGAGGTAGGAAAGGTAAAAGTCAAAAAAGAGGATCTAGACAATCGTATTGAGATGGTTTTGGGAGATTCTGAAGACTTACCTTTTGAAAATGACTCTATTGACGCTGTTACCGTTTCATATGGTGTCCGTAACTTTGAAGATTTAGAAAAAGGGTTGTCAGAAATAAGACGTGTTCTTAAACCTCAAGGTATACTTGTAATATTAGAGACTAGTGTCCCTACTAAATTTCCATTTAAGCAAGGCTACTATGTATTCTCTAAATTAGTCGTTCCCACAATAGGAAAATTATTCTCTAAGGATAAGATAGCCTATGGATATCTTCAAAAAAGCGCCTCGACTTTTCCTTATGGTGAACGTTTCAACAATATTTTAAAGAAAGTTGGGTTTAATAATGTGGAACATTTTTTACAATTCCATGGTGCATCAACTATTTACAAAGCAATTAAATAATCATATGAGGTCATTTCTTATCCTTATAAGCCTTTTGATAGGCTTTCAAGTCGCTAGTGCGCAATCTGTAAAGGAAAAAATATCTAATGATGCCACTGGTGGACAAGGTCAGATTGATGAGAAAAGATATACCTGGGGATACTTTTTAGGGCTTAATTCTTATGATTATAAATTTGATTATAATGAAGTTACAGATGATATCTTTGTAGAAACATCCATGGGTTTCAATGTAGGACTCATTGGTGATTTAAAAATCAACAATTATATAAACTTAAGATTAGAGCCAGGAATAAGCTTTGTGACTAGAACGTTGAATTTTGAAGACCCGTCATTTACAATGCCAGGTGATTTTGAAAGAGAGGTAACCTCTACTTACATCAACGTCCCTTTATTAGTTAAGTTTTCAACTAAAAGGTTAAATAACTGGAAACCTTTCATCGTAGGTGGAGCCTCGTGGTCACGTAATCTATCCAGTAATGAAGAGAATCCTAATGATAATAGCGCAAATCAGTTCCGTCAGGTGACTAATGTGTTTAATTATGAATTAGGTTTCGGAATTGACTTTTACTTGTATTATTTTAAATTTACTCCTTCGATTAGAGGTGTATTTGCTATTAATGACGAGTTAGTGAGAGACGTGGATCCTAACAGCCCGTATACTGGAAACATTTCTAGTATGCAATCTAGAGGGATTTTCTTAAACTTTACTTTTCAGTAGAACGTCTCCATTCCCCTAAAACTACAGCTGTTGCCATCGCAACATTAAGACTTTCAGTACTAGGTTGAGAACCATATTGCGGTATACTTATTTTACTACCCAAGCTCATAATTTCTTCAGAAATACCAGCAGATTCATTTCCCATAACAAGTATACCATTTTCAGGCAAGCTCAAATTGTAAATAGACGTTCCATCCATAGCCGTCGTATAAATATCAGGCTGCGCGTCTGTAAGAAACTCTTCTAGGTTTACATAATCAACTTGCACTCTACCTAAAGAAGCCATAGAAGCCTGAACACATTTAGGATTATAAACATCCACGGTTTCTTCAGTACAAATAATTTGCTGGATATCAAACCAATCGCATAATCTAATGATAGTACCTAAATTACCAGGATCTTTAACGTCATCAAGTGCAACTACTAGCCCATCCAGATTAATTTCTTTTTTTATAGGCATCTCAAATACTGCAAGGTATCCTGGAGGCGTTTTCAATGTAGAGATACCCGACATATCTTTTTTAGAGATAATATCGTAGGTAAAGAATCTAAAGCATGATGACCTTCAGTCACAAGAACTTGTTGACGCACTAAATCAGTTTGAGATAATTCTAGAATCGACTTATAACCTTCTACTAGAAAAAGCTGATGATCATCACGATTCTTTTTACGTGAGAGACTTTTGAGAAGCTTTAATCTGCTTTTTGTAACCATTTATAATTGTATTTTTGACTATCCATATGAAGAAATCGAGTCTACTTGCAAAAATAGGTTTAATTATCGCGCTTATCATAGTTATAACCTCATGTAATGCTATAAAACGTGTTCCTAAAGGTAAAAAGCTATTGGTAAACAATACTATTCTTGTTGATAGTATTGCTCCTAAAGACCCTAGAGTAAAAACTTTACTGGTCCAACAGCCCAATAACCGAATTCTTACCGTTCCCGTTGGACTTCATTTTTACAACTTAGCAAGACCTCACAGAGATTCTATCTATTTAAAATGGATGCAAGAAAATCCAAATGGTCTCAAGCGTCGCAATAATATCTTATCAGAAAAGCAAACTATTCAGTTAGGTCAAGGTTTAGTAGACTTTAATAGTTGGATAAAACGTACTGGAGAAGAACCAGCAATACTTGAACTAGACGACATCACAAAATCCAAAGAAAGACTTAGAGCATGGTATTGGAATCAAGGGTGGTTTAATACTGAAGTGACACATGAAATAATAGATAGTGATAAAAAACAACGTGCTGAAGTCGTCTACACAATTAAAAAACACCAATCCTATAAGGTTGATAGTATTAAAACACGCATATCATCTCCACTAGTAGATTCTTTATATCAAGCAAATACTCGAGGACAACTTATCACTGCCGGCGAGCAATATTACACTCCAGATTTTAATGCAGAACGAGATCGATTAATGACCTTATTCCGCAATAATGGAGTCTTTTACA
Organism: Nonlabens ulvanivorans; assembly: GCF_000755285.1. Taxonomy (GTDB): domain Bacteria; phylum Bacteroidota; class Bacteroidia; order Flavobacteriales; family Flavobacteriaceae; genus Nonlabens; species Nonlabens ulvanivorans_A. The sequence continues at coordinate 47,077 of NZ_BBMK01000001.1, forward strand.
TGGAAAAAGAATTCATCAAATTTGAAGGCGACACTGTAAACACAAAGAACAAAGCAAACATTGCTGTAATCATTGACGACAGAGAGATTAAGGATGGTGATTCTATTATTAAAAAACCTTTTCTAATTCATAAAATAAGTAAAGTTAACGTCTATCCAGATTATGAAGAGGCATTAGCAGGTAGTATACCAGATACGACTAGATATAAAGACATTAATATTATAAGATATGGAGAGAAAAAGTATCGCAACTTTGTGCTTGCAGATGCTATATTCTTTCATGAAGGCGATATCTATAGAGATATTGATAGAGATCGAACTTTTAATAGAATTACAGAATTAAAAAGTTTCTTTACTCCATCGATAAGATTTGAACCCGATCCAGCAGACTCTACCGGCGTTAGTTTAATCGCAAACATTCTTCTAACATCAAAAAAGAAATTCTTCTTAAAAAATAGTGCAGAAACCACCCATAGTAATATTCAAGCATTAGGGATAGGATTAAATAGCTCATTAGTTATTAGAAACCTCTTTCAAGGAAGTGAATTATTAGACATCAATTTCAGAGGTAGTATAGGAGCTAGTTCAAATGCAGGAAATGGAGACACTAGATTTTTTGATCTTCAAGAATATGGTGCAGATGCGCGATTGAGTTTTCCGCGTTTATTTTTTCCCATTAAAACAGAAAAGCTGATTCCTAAATATATGTCACCTAGCACTAACCTATCATTGGGGGGGTTCATAAGCCAGACTAACATAGGACTAGATAAAACTAGCTTTAATAGCATATTAAGTTATCGATGGAAACCCAAACCTACTAACACCAGTAGATTTGATTTAATTAACGCTCAATATGTGCGCAATCTTGATCCTGGAGATTTCTTTAATGTATATAACAGTACTTATAATAGTCTTAATGCCGTTGCTGAAGATTTAAATATAAGCAACCCCCATTTATTTAAATGATGACAATGATTTAAGTATCCCACAAGGCACTTCCCTATTTACCAGAGACGTCTTAAACGGTAGTATTGTAACCACTAGTGATCAACGAGAAACAGTGCGTAATATAGAAGAACGTAGAGATCGATTGACTCAAAACAATCTTATCGTATCAACGAGTTATAACTGGATCAGAAATACACAAAAAGGAATCTATGACGATGACTACTCCTTATTTAGTATAAGAGTAGAGTCTGCAGGAAATGTATTAGCAGGCATTACTTCTTTAGTTGGAGAACCTACTAACAGTGATGGAAACAGAACTGCATTTGGAGTAGAATACTCTCAATATGCAAAAACAGAAATCGACTATATAAAACACTGGCAGCTTTTCAGCAATAATGTGTTTGCCATTAGAGCTTTTGGAGGAATAGCGATTCCATATGGCAACTCAGATAACATACCTTTTACTCGATCTTTCTTTGGTGGTGGACCTAACGACAACAGAGCATGGCAGGCATATGAATTAGGACCTGGTAGTACTGGTGGAATTAATGACTTTAATGAAGCAAACATGAAGCTTGCATTTAATGGTGAGTATCGTTTTACTATTAACGGCAGTTTTAAAGGAGCCCTATTTATAGATGCAGGAAACATTTGGAACGTGCTGGATAATGAAGATAATCCAGACGCACAATTTAAAGGCATTGCAGACCTATCTACCATATCAGTGGGATCAGGATTCGGTATTAGATATGACTTTGGATTCTTTGTATTAAGATTAGATACAGGTTTTAAAACTTTTAACCCAGCACTAGAAGAAGGTCGCAGGTGGTTTAAAGAGATCAAAATACCTAAAGCAGTATTTAATGTAGGTATCAATTATCCATTCTAGTATCAGGTTAATCGAGCCTATATTTTCCTTACTTTTGTAATCCAACATTAAGAAATATCATGAGTCATAATATCAAACCAGGTGTTGCCACAGGTAACCAAGTTCAAGAAATATTTAACCATGCCAAGGCAAATGGTTATGCACTACCGGCAGTTAACGTTGTAGGTTCTAACACAGTTAATGCTGTGATGGAAACCGCTGCAGAGTTGAACTCACCAGTGATCATACAATACTCTAATGGAGGAAGCATTTTTAATGCTGGTAAAGGACTTAACAATGATGGTCACCGTGCCGCTATCCTAGGTGGAATTGCTGGAGCAGAACATGTTCACAGACTTGCAGAAGCATACGGAGCTACTGTAATACTTCACACAGATCACTGTGCAAAAAAATTACTTCCTTGGATTGATGGATTACTAGATGCTAGTGAAGCACGCTTTCGCGAAAGCGGGAAATCACTATACTCTTCTCACATGATCGACCTAAGTGAAGAACCACTTGAAGAAAATATTGAAATATGTAAAAGATATCTAGAGCGCATGTCTAAAATGGACATGACACTAGAAATAGAGCTAGGTATTACTGGTGGTGAAGAAGATGGAGTAGACAATAGCGATGTTGATGAATCAAAATTATACACGCAACCAGAAGAAGTAGCATATGCTTATGAAGAGCTAAAAAAAAGTGAGTGATCGCTTTACCATCGCAGCAGCATTTGGTAACGTTCATGGTGTGTATAAACCTGGGAATGTAAAATTAACTCCTAAGATTTTAAAGAATTCACAAGAGTATATCACCCAAAAGTATGGCGTTGAGCACAATCATATCGACTTTGTATTTCATGGTGGATCAGGTTCAACACTAGAAGAAATAAGAGAAGCAATAGGTTATGGTGTTGTAAAAATGAACATCGATACCGATTTACAATGGGCTTTTGCTACAGGTGTAAAAGGTTATATGGATACAAACAATGATTTTTTACTATCACAAATTGGTAATCCATCTGGAGCAGATGCTCCAAATAAAAAATATTATGATCCACGCAAATGGTTACGCGTAGGTGAAGAAAGTTTTAAAGCTCGTTTAAAAGCAGCCTTTGAAGACTTAAATAACATCAACACATTATAGAATAACCCGAGCATTTAAATCATTAATGATTTGAATGCTTTTTTTATGGAAAAAGATATGGCTTGGTTTAAAAGAGATAAAAAAGGAATCACTACGCCTACTGAGGCAAAGAAAGATACTCCTAAAGGTCTGTGGTATAAATCACCGACTGGTAAAATTGTAGACGCAGAGCAATTAAAGAATAATACTACGTAAGTCCAGAAGATGGATACCACGTGCGCATAGGTAGTAATGAATATTTTGAAATTCTTTTTGACGATAATAAGTTCAAAGAACTTAATGCAAACATGACTTCAAAAGATCCATTGAAATTTGAGGACTCAAAAAAATATGTGGATCGTCTAGAAGATGCTAAGAAAAAATCAGGATTAAAAGACGCGGTAAGAACTGCCGTTGGTAAATCTGGTGGACATGATCTAGTTGTTGCCTGTATGGATTTTGGATTCATAGGTGGATCAATGGGTAGTGTTGTAGGAGAAAAAATCGCTCGTGCAGCAGACCATTCTTTAAAAAACAACATTCCATTTATGATCATCTCTAAGTCTGGTGGTGCTCGTATGATGGAAGCCGCATTATCATTAATGCAACTAGCAAAAACAAGTTCAAAACTTGCTCAGCTAGCAGATGCAGGAATACCTTATGTATCACTTTGTACAGATCCTACTACTGGTGGTACTACAGCATCATTTGCTATGTTAGGTGACATTAATATAGGTGAGCCTGGCGCACTAATTGCATTTGCGGGACCGCGTGTGGTGCGCGATACTACTGGTAAAGAACTACCAGAAGGTTTTCAAACTGCAGAGTTCCTGCTAGAAAAAGGATTCCTAGATTTTATCGTGCCACGTCACGAGTTAAAAGAAAAGGTTAATCTTTATTTGAACTTGATACTTAATAGAGAAGTACCTATCGTTTAGTACACAAGATTTAAATTTATAAAACGCCTCTGAATTAAAATCACAGGCGTTTTTAATTAAAGATATTTATAAGATAACCGGATTTAATTAAAAGTGTATCTTTGCAGCCACTTTAAGAACAAGTCTTATCGTGAAGTCAGATCATCTGACGTACATAATATTCATTATAAAATAATTTTGGCATGTATTTAGCACCAGAAAAAAAGCAGAAATTTTCGCAAAGTACGGAAAAGACGCAAATGACACAGGTAACACTGACTCGCAAATCGCGTTATTCACTTACCGTATCAACTATTTAACAGGACACTTAAAAAACAACCGTCACGACTACAACACAGAGCGTAGTCTAGTGAAATTGGTAGGTAAAAGACGTTCACTTCTTGATTATAAGATGAAGAAAGATATCGTCGCTTATCGTGAATTGATTAAGGACTTAGGTATTAGAAAATAATAAATTGGGGGGGACCTTGTGTCCCCTTTTTTATTTTATATAATAAGTAAGAGAGCTTATCTCTATTCCGCTTTCGCGAAAGCAGAATTAAAACAAATTATCGCGACATTACAAAAGCTGGTTTCTCACAAAGTAAACGCCTTCTCTACACACACAACTTGAGATTAACGTTTAACTATATTTATGAAACCACAAGTTTTTAAACAAGTGATTAAGATGCCAATGGGCCAGATATCACTATCGAAACTGGAGCGCTTGCAAAACAAGCACATGGATCTGTTGTGATCACATGTGGAAAAGCAATGCTTCTAGGAACTGTAGTGTCCGGCTACAAATCAACCGGTCTAGATTTTCTTCCACTTACTGTAGATTACCGTGAGAAATTTGCCGCTGCCGGTAAATATCCTGGTGGATTCTTTAAACGTGAGGCACGTCCTAACGATGGAGAAGTACTTACTATGCGTCTTGTAGACCGTGTATTACGTCCATTATTCCCTAAAGATTATCATGCAGAAGTACAGGTGATGATTCAATTAATGTCTCATGATCCAGAAGTAATGCCAGATGCTATGGCAGGTCTTGCTGCGAGTGCTGCTATCCAACTTTCTGACATTCCTTTTGAATGTGCTATATCTGAAGTACGTGTTGCACGTGTAGATGGAGAATTTGTTGTGAACCCAAGTTATGCTCAACTGGCTGAGGCTGACCTTGAGATGATGATAGGTGCAAGTGCTGACTCTGTAATGATGGTTGAAGGTGAGATGAGTGAAGTATCTGAAGAAGATATGATCGCTGCTATCAAAGCTGCTCACGAAGCTATTAAAGATCAATGTGCTGCTCAAATCGCTCTTGCTGAACAAGTAGGAAAGAAAGAAGTACGTGAGTACGAAGGTGAAAAAGAAGATGCTACCATAGAAGCTAAGGTTGCAGAACTTGCTTACCAGAAAGTTTATGATGTTGCTAAGAAAGGTAGTGCAAAGCACGAACGTAGCGCAGCATTCTCTGAAATTAAAGAAGAAATTAAGGCAACTTTCTCAGAAGAGGACCAAGCTGAAAATGGAGATCTTATCTCTAAATATTTCAACAAAACGCACAAAAAGGCAGTACGTGATGTACTACTTAATGAAGGCATACGTCTAGATGGTCGTAAGATACAGACATACGTGATATCTGGTGTGAGGTAGATTACCTTCCATCTACTCACGGTAGTGCTGTGTTTACTCGTGGAGAAACTCAAGCACTAGCAACAGTGACTTTAGGAACTTCTAGAGATGCAAATGTTATAGACATGGCTTCTCAAGAAGGAGAAGAGCGTTTCTACTTACATTATAATTTCCCACCTTTCTGTACAGGAGAAGCTCGCCCACTACGTGGTACTTCTCGTCGTGAAGTAGGTCATGGAAATCTAGCTCAACGTGCTTTAAAAAGAATGCTTCCAGAAGACCTTCCTTACACAGTAAGAATTGTATCTGAAGTATTAGAGTCTAACGGTTCTTCTTCTATGGCAACAGTTTGTGCTGGTACTATGGCTATGATGGATGCCGGTTTACCTATGAAGAAACCAGTTTCTGGTATCGCAATGGGATTGATTACTGATGGTAGCAACTATGCAGTACTTTCTGATATTTTAGGTGATGAAGATCATTTAGGAGATATGGACTTTAAAGTAACTGGTACTGAAGATGGTATCACCGCTTGTCAAATGGATATTAAAGTAAAAGGTCTTTCTTATGAAATCCTCACTAATGCTTTAATGCAGGCTAGAGATGGTCGTATGCACATATTAGGAAAACTGACGGATACTATCGCTGTTCCTAATGCAGATGTGAAGTCTCACGCTCCTAAAATGGAATCTTTAGAGATTGAAGGTAAATTCATTGGTGCTGTAATAGGACCTGGTGGAAAAGTTATCCAAGAGATGCAAAAAGAGACTGAGACTGTTATCAACATCAAAGAAGATGGTGATATGGGAATCATTGAAATCGCAGGTACAGATCGCGCTAAGATTGAAGCGGCTCTTGAGAAAATCAGAAACATCATTTTTGAACCTACTGTAGGTGAAGTTTATGAGGTGAAGGTTGTAAAGATGCTAGACTTTGGTGCTGTTGTAGAATTGCGTCCAGGTAAAGAAACCTTACTTCACGTAAGTGAGTTTGATTACAAGCGTATAGAAGATCCGTCTACCGTTCTTAAAGTAGGAGATGTACTAGATGTAAAATACATGGGTGTAGATCCACGTACTAAGAAGCAAAAAGTATCTCGTAAAGAATGTATGCCTAAACCAGAAGGTTGGGTAGAGCGTCCACCACGCCAGCGTGATGACCGTCGTTCTAATGACCGTCGCGCACCACGTCGTGATGATCGTAAGAGAGATGATCGTCCACGTCGTGATTCTAATGACAGTTCATCTGAGAGTAAGTCTGAAGAGTAAATTCTTCTTAGTTTATAGATTTAAAATGCCTCTTGAAATTTCAGGAGGCATTTTTTGTTGTTTAATTAGCTTTCGCAAAAGCTGAATCACAACTTTATTCGTTCATGTATTGTTATGCTTTTATAATTCTTACCACCAGCCATTACTAAAATCATAGCACTTCGATTTAAACCTGACGCAACTACAAGTTGATCTGAATTGTTAATTCCTATCACTGTTTTGCGCTCTAAATGCACATAATAAATTGGGAAAAAGGGGGAATAATTTTAAATTTCTATCTACTACAAAACTATTCATTTCAAAAACACCATTTAAATAAAATTGATCCACTATTAAATCGCTTTTAATCTTTAAGACTTCGATAGTTTGATCATCAATTTTCTTGAGTTTTATAGTTGTTCCTTTAATTGTATCTCGCTCTATATCCCAAGTGATATTTTCTTTGAGAATTCTGTGTAGGTCAAAATGAGGACGGTCTTTATTAGAATTACTCCACAAACCTTCAATTTCATCACTAACTATTTGTTGATTTTCCTTTTTAGTTTCTCGTAACAAACCATTTGCCGAATAGCAACTTGTAAGAAAAATTAAGAATATAAATAAACAGCTTTTAATCGTTTGTCGAATTAAATTTTTCATGTGATAGTTTTAATCAAAAGTATTGTGATTAAGCAGTTTAAAACGGTGTGAAAAGCAAATCGCAACATTAGTGTTTGCGAATTTCACAAAGTCTTAGTTTTATTTGAGTACAAATATTAATGTTCCGCTTTCGCGAAAGCGGAATCAAAAACCTAAATTTGCAAAACCTTAAAACACACAAGATGTCTAAACTTATCGCACCATCAGTACTTGCCGCAGATTTTGCTAACCTACAACGTGATGTAGAAATGATCAACCGCAGTGATGCTGACTGGTTTCATATCGATATTATGGATGGTGTTTTTGTACCTAATATTTCTTTTGGAATGCCAGTGTTGCGTGATATTGTTAAGCATGCAACAAAAACGATAGACTGCCATTTAATGATTATAGATCCAGATCGTTATGTGGAGACATTTGCAAAACTAGGTTGTGATATTCTTACTGTTCATTATGAAGCGTGTACGCATTTACACAGAACTTTACAGCTTATAAAGTCGCACGGCATGAAAGCTGGTGTGGCATTAAATCCGCATACTTCTGTGGATTTATTGAAAGACACGATCAAAGATATAGACATGGTATGTATCATGAGTGTGAATCCTGGTTTTGGTGGGCAAAGCTTTATCGAGAATACGTATGATAAAGTAAAGGAGCTTAAAAAGATCATCACTGAAAAAGGAGCAGATACTCTCATAGAAATAGATGGTGGTGTTACTGATAAAAATGCCAAACAACTAGTAGATGCTGGTGCAGATGTGCTAGTAGCAGGTAGTTATGTGTTTAAATCAAGTGATCAAGTAGCTACCATAGCTGGACTTAAAAGTATGGTTAATCCTTCCATCTAGAGTAATAATATCGACTCACATCGACCTATATATTAATGGATAGCAAAATAATTTATGATGTTATAATTATAGGCGCTGGTCCTATAGGCTTAGCCTGTGGCCTAGAAGCACAGAAAGCTGGATTGCGCTACCTTATTATAGAAAAAGGTGCACTGGTGAATTCGCTATATCATTATCCGGTAAACATGAATTTCTTCTCGACTAGTGAAAAGTTAGAAATTGACGAAGTCCCGTTTATATCTAAAGATTCCAAACCTAGCAAACAAGAATCTCTAGAATATTACCGTCGTATAGCAACATCTAAAAAGCTAGAGATACGCCTTTATGAAAAAGTACTGGCAGTAACAAAAGATGTAGAGTTTAGGATCAAGACCTCTAAAGATGAATATTCTAGTAAGCATATCATCATCGCCACTGGGTTTTATGACATTCCGGTAAAATTAAATATACCAGGAGAAGATCTAGATAAATTAAACCATTATTACCACGATCCACACGCATATGCTTTTTTAGAAACTGCTGTCATTGGCGCCAGTAATAGTGCAGTAGATGCCGCATTAGAAATTTACAGAAAAGGTGGAATAGTCACCATGATTGTACGTGGAAATCAGATAGGTGATCGTGTAAAATATTGGGTGCGCCCAGATATTATTAACCGTATTGAAGAAGGTAGTATTAAAGCACATTTTAATGCAACGCTCACACGTATTGATAAAACCACTGTGACCTTTACAAAAGATAAAGAAACTCATATTATTGCAAATGATCAAGTACTAGCCTTACCGGTTATCAACCTAACTTTGAGTTTTTAAAATCAATAGGAATACAACTCTCTGGACCTCATAAAATTCCAGTATATGATTCCCATACTATGGAAACTAATGTAAAAGGTATTTATCTAGCTGGTGTTATTTGCGGTGGACTCGAGACCCATAAATGGTTTATAGAAAACAGTCGCGTGCATGCACCGCAGATTATAAAAGCTATTGTATCAGCAGGATAGTAATGTTATTACGCTTTTGCGAAAGCGTAAAACTGTATATCTTACTTCTTATTATTACTTAATAGTTCCATTAAATCTGGCTCTTGCCCTAGAAGTACGGCTTCACTATTAATACGACCTTCTAATGGTCCATTCTCTAGTTTTAGTACCCCCCCACGTGGACACACGGCACTACAAATACCACATCCCACACAACTAGCACGTACTATGTTTTCCCCCCCTTTCTGTGCATAACTGCGCACATCAATTCCCATCTCACAATAGGTAGAACAGTTACCGCAGGAAATACACTGACCACCATTAGTGGTAATTCTAAATTTAGAAAATAAACGTTGTTGTAGACCTAATATAGCTGCCATAGGACAACCAAAACGACACCAAGCTCTATTCCCAAGTATCGGATAAAAACCAGTACCTATAACACCCGAAAACACTGCGCCTATTAAGAATCCATAAGCAGATTTTACAGCTCCATGATTAAAGAAAAACAGATTTTCTGTACCTGACATAAAATGAATTCCTATAAAAGCAAGGATCATAAATAGAAAGCCAATGGCACCATAACGGGCATCTTGCTTTAACTCGTTTCTTCTAAAAATCCATATCAACGCAAATATAATAGTCAAAGAAGTACCTACTAAAATTAAAAAGTTAGACTGTGTAAAAAAGGTGTCATATTGTTTAACGACTGCGCCGTCTTCCCATATTTTATAGGTGTTATTTTTAGGCAAATAGGAGTGAACAATCCCAACAGTAGAGATCACTGCAAAGACTAAAACGCTATGCACTAACCAACGTTCAATTTTCCAAGCACTGGTAGATTTATCAGACAGTTGACGGAAAGAATCTCCAGCAGTTTCTGCCAGACCACCACAACCACAAACCCAGCTACAATACCATCTTTTACCAAATTTGTAGGTTAATATAGGAGTTATTACTAGTATAGAAGCAACACCAAATAATAACATCGTCATCCCAAGACTGCCATTTACTAATAATGCATTTACATTCCACTGTTCAAATAAATAATAATTAAGAGGCCAGACATTTTTCAAATCGTAGTATGGTAAATCTTTGGTGCTATTTAATCCAGCCATAATCTCTGGAATTAGAAATGCAAATGTGGTTTGAAAAAACATCACACTACCAGTACGAATCACCTCGTAACTATTATGACGATATTTTAAAATGAACTTGATACCGAATGATAAAATAGCGACCGTATATAAGGTTCCATAAACAAACCACTGACTCGCTGCTTGTCCTTTTAACAAATACGATAACGGATCAAATAAGCCTATAAGACCGGTATTTGCAGCGCCATCATTTCCTTGACCTAGAGTTGCTGGAAAGAAATATAAAACGATATAAAAAGAGGTGAGAAAGATAGCGAGTACCCAACCCCCCCAAAACCACGACTAGACAAGTCTTTAAACCATACACCGTCATTTTTAATACCAGCCTGTTTATGAGCATACTGAGCTCTAGCAAAAGCGATAATACCACCAGAGATAAGTACTAGTGCAGCAGTTAACCAGGCACCTTTCCATGGTAGGTTAACATTAAAGAAGGCAAGTATCAGAATAAATAGACCTACCATACCTATAGCACTAGCTATCTTTTCTGTAGTACTTAATGCTTTAGGCGGCTCACCAGTTAAAGACATGTTTCTTTGATATACACTCATAGTTATATAGTTTTCAATACTTAAAAACAAATGAATTTAAGTTTGTGATATTATTAATTTATTAGACTTTAACGTGTTGACTAGATGAGAAAGCCTGTTTTATCTCCTGAAAAGGTCTCTTAAAAAACTCTGGATTAAAACAAGCTTTATCAAGATTTGCTACGACATCATCTACTGTTTTGGACTCAGACAACCATAGATCAAAAACTTCATGCTTCATACGAATTCCAAAGGTGTTGATACCTATAAACTTTCTCGTACCGAGGTCATATTCAATGGTAACCGCTCTTTTATCGTCATCATGCTGCCAGTTAAAGTGATCATGACCTTCTTTAGGCTTACTCCATACCCAACCATAGGTCTGATATTCAATATCAAAAAACTTTGCACTATTAAACCAGTGTCCTGGATTCCATTCTGTTGGATTACCACATAAGGTTTGTGCAAGTGCTTCACCCATCATTCTACCAGTATACCAAACAGCTTCAATAGGCTTGCGCTCACCTACTGGATTTCTTTGCTGTGCACAATCACCTATCGCATAAACGTCTTTTACACTAGTTTCTAAATGACGATCCACCATGATACCACGTTGCAACTCAATACCCGAGTTTTCTAAAAAACTTATACGTGGTCTTACACCAGCGCACAGTCCTACGAAACCGCAGGGAATAGTTTCTCCTTTTTTAGTAATAATAGCCTTTACTTTACCAGCATCATCGGCTATGATCTCTGCCATTTCCTCTTCTTCTCTCAAATCAATGTGGTGTGATCTTACGTGACGCGAGATCATTTCAGCATTAGACATAGGTAACACACCGCTCCAGAAACCTTTTTCTCTTATTAAAAAAGTGACAGGTATTTGTCTAGATGCCATCATCTCTGCCAGCTCTACTCCTATTAATCCACCACCTATAATCACAGCTCTTTTACATACTTTATTGTTAGGAGCACTTATTTCTAGTTGTTCTAGATCTTGTCTAGACACCAGCCCTTGCACACCTTCTAGGTCCTGACCTGGCCATCCAAATTTATTAGAAATAGAACCTGTGGCAAGAATAAGCTTATCATACATAATATCTCTACCAGAGTTGAGATGAACTTTTTTTGCATCTGTTTCTACCGTGTGTACATAGTCATGCACTAATTCGATACGATTTTTTGCCCAAAAATCATTCTCATAAGGTTGAGTATGCTCAAACTTCATATGTCCCATATAAACATACATCAATGCTGTACGAGAAAAGAAAAACTCAGATTCGGCACTGATGATTGTTATTCTTTTATCAGACAATTTACGGATATGTCTAGCTGCAGTAACTCCAGCGATACCATTGCCTATAATGACGATATGTTCCATAAGTGGTAATTTTAGTTGGTGACGACAAATTAAAGATTTGTTATCAATTGTTGCTTTATGCATTTACCCTAGATAGTAGTACATAATTCCCTTTTTAGAGTCTTTGCATACTTTTAAGTATTATAAAACTCTTAAAGTGTAACTTTAACTAGTTGGCTCAATTGTTGATTTTTAACTAAACAACACATCAGTTAAACAGTCCTTAATTTAAAACAATAATGCATAAAAGAGTTCACATAAACGTCACAATTCTCATTTTAATGACATCTTTAATGATGAGTGCCCAACTAGATGTATTTCAACAACGCTCTCAATTTTTACTCAATTCATATGTGCGCGGTGGTCTAGTAGATTATAAAAACCTTAAAGAGGACACGAAAACTATTGATATTTTAAAAGAAAGTCTCTCAAAAACTAAGGTCGATGAGCTAACTCCACAAGAACTTAAAGTCTTTCTAATAAATGCTTATAACATGACTATCATTATTTCTATTGTAGAAAACTATCCTACCTCATCGGTTATGGATATCGATGGCTTTTTTGATAAAAATAAACATCAGATAGCTGGAAAGTCTGTAACACTTAATGATCTGGAAAAAAATTGGCTTTTAAAAAAATTTCCAGATGCAAGATTACATTTTGCTTTAGTGTGCGGTGCTATATCTTGCCCACCACTTAAAGACACCATTTTTAACAGTCAGAATATAGAGTCTAGACTGGACAAAATAACTAAAGCGACACTCAACGACTCTAAGTTCATAACCATTGACATGCATGAGAAAACAGCGTCTGTCTCAAAAATATTTGATTGGTATCAGTCAGACTTTAAGAAGTATAAGTCAATCATTAATTTTATCAATAAGTATATTGATAAAACGATTCCAGCGGGCTTTAGTCTAGAATTTAAGAATTACGATTGGAACTTGAATCAAAAGTAGACTCTATATTTACAACTCCACTTAGAACATCATTTATGAAATCACTCTTTTATCTTTTATTATTAATCACCGTTACTTCTTGTGATGGTCAAGATTTACAAAAAGAAGAAAAAATTAATGGTATTACATTAGTTGCAACTCGCAATCCCATAGATGCCACTGGTATTACACCTATTAAAAATTATAACGCAAATTATGCTGTTATTGTACCATATGCATGGATGCGCAGTTTAGAAGAACCCCCAAGTTAACTATGAAGAAGAGCGTGGCTGGTGGGGGGGCGAGAAACCTACCGGTGTAAAAGCCACCATAAAACATATGAATGAACAGGATCTAGATGTATTACTTAAACCACAAATATGGATAGGTCGTGGATCATACACTGGTGAAATTAACTTAAAGACAGAAGATGATTGGAAAATTCTAGAAGACAGCTACACAGATTATATCATGAAATTTGTAAACATCGCTGCTAGTGAAAACGTCGCTATGTTTTGTATAGGTACCGAATTAGATTCTTTTGTTGAACTAAGACCCAAATATTGGGATAACCTGATTTATAAGATTCGTAATATCTACAAAGGGAAACTGACCTATGCAGGGAATTGGGATAGCTATAAAAATGTACATTTTGGGAACAGTTAGACTATATAGGTGTTGATGCTTATTTTCCGGTAAGTAAAGAAAAAACACCAGAACCACTTACTATAAAGGAGTCCTGGAAGAAATGGGTAGATGAGTTAAGCACGCTTTCGCGAAAGCTGAATAAAAAAATACTCTTTGCAGAATATGGCTATATAAGTGCAGACTATGCTGGTCTAGAACCTTGGAAAAATGCTGGTGAAGATCGATTGGAAAATCAAAAAGCACAAGCAATTCTATTACAAGGATTATATGATGCCGTCTGGAAAGAAGAATGGTTTGCAGGTGGCTTTTTATGGAAACACCATGCAGAAGATAGTAGACATCGAGATTTCACAAAACGTTTTACAACACAAGGAAAAGAAGGTGAAAAAGTCGTTACAGAAAATTATTTACAGATCAGAAACTAACGAATTATGATTCATTTAAAATCGGTCTTTACGGTACTCATCATAATTGCAATAGGTCAATCAACTTATGCTCAATTAGGTCAAAATAAGAAAGGCTTTACCCGACAGGATAGTTTACGTGGATCGATCACACCAGAACGTGCCTGGTGGGATATCACCTACTATGATCTAGATATAAAAGTTACACCAGCAGATAAATATATAGCTGGATCTAATACGATACATTATAAAGTACTGCAACCTAGTAATGTCTTACAGGTCGATTTACAATCACCATTAAATATGACTAGGGCTGTTCAAGATGGTCGTGATCTTGAAATTAAACACGATGGAAATGCTCACTTTATAAAACTGACTAAAGAACAATTGCCTGGCATGATTAATCAAGTTCAAGTTTTTTATGAAGGTAATCCTCGCGAGGCTAGAAACGCTCCTTGGGATGGAGGAATATCTTGGAAAAAAGATAAAAACGGGAATGATTTTATCGCATCTTCTTGTCAAGGATTGGGCGCTAGTGTATGGTGGCCTAATAAAGATCATATGTATCAAGAGGTTGATAGCATGGCCATTCGTGTTAATGTACCTAATCCACTAATGAACGTTTCAAATGGTAGTTTAATCAAAACAGAACCTAAAGATGACAATACCACAACCTATCACTGGTTTGTAAAAAATCCTATTAATAATTATGGGGGGGTCAATATTAACATAGGTGACTATGTTAATTTTAATGAAGTATATCAAGGAGAAAAAGGTGATCTAGATATGAATTACTTTGTGCTGCGTGACAACCTAGAGAAAGCTCAAGAACAATTTAAAGATGCCACAAGAATGATGGAAGCTTTTGAACACTGGTTCGGGCCATATCCATTTTATGAAGACAGCTTTAAATTGGTTGAAGTTCCTTATCTGGGCATGGAACATCAAAGTTCTGTGACGTACGGGAATCGATTTAGAAATGGTTATCTGGGAAGAGATTTATCTGGCACAGGTTGGGGAATGAAATTTGATTTTATTATTATACATGAATCTGGGCATGAGTGGTTTGCAAATAATATTACCAATAAAGATATCGCAGACATGTGGATTCATGAGAGCTTTACCGCTTATAGCGAAAGTTTATTCCTGGATTTTCACTATGGTACTACAGCAGCAAATGAATATGTGATAGGTACCAGACGCAGTATTCGAAATGACAGACCATTGATAGGTGAATATGACGTGAACCACGAAGGATCTGGCGACATGTATTACAAAGGTGCAAACATGATACATACCTTAAGAATGCTGGTGAATGATAAAGATCAATGGCGCAAAATATTGCGAGACATGAATAAAGTTTTCTATCACAGTACTGTCTCCACTCAAGATATTGAAGATTTTTTATCTCAATCTATAGGTCATGATTTAGAAGGCTTTTTTAATCAGTATTTAAGAAATACCAAAATCCCTAAACTGGTTCTCAAAAAGAAAAAAAACAAATTAAGTTATCACTGGGAAAATATAGTAGATAACTTTAAGTTACCCATACGCATTGTAATCGATGATGAAATAGTACTTATAAATCCAACAGCGTCAAAACAAGTTTTAAAACTACCTTCAGATAAAGCTGTGATTCAAACAGATCCTGCCTACTATGTAGAATATAAGCTTAACTAAGATGCTTTAAACAAAGACCTATATTATCATAGTTAAACTGAAACCCAGCATCCAGCAAGCGTTGTGGATACACATTACGACTTTTTAAAAGCAGTTCTGTTTCAGTTCCTATAATAGATGTTCCTAATTCTAACAGCCATACGGGTTGCGAGATACCGAATGGTATATTCATAGATTTACGCAATTGCCTCATAAAATCTGCATTTGTTTCTGGCTTAGGTGCCGTGATGTTTACTGTACCTTCCAAATCAGATTGAATTAAGAATTCAATAGACCTACAAAAATCATTGATATGAATCCAGCTTACAAACTGATTACCACGACCGTTTTTACCACCTATTCCTACTCTAGTAATAGCTTTCATTTTAGGCAATGCACCACCATCATTTCCTAAAACGATTGAAGTTCTCAATGCTACTTTGCGCACACTTTCAATAGTCGTTGAAAAGAATTCCTTTTCCCATGCCTTGCCTATTCCCATAGAGAAATCGTCACCTATGACACCATTTTCTTTAGTATTCATTTGCGTTTCAGAATGGATGTAGATGGTTGCGGTACTTGCGTTTAAAAACACCTTTGGCTTGTTGATAGCATTGGCCATCGCTAAATTCAGAACTCTAGTGCTATCGATGCGCGAACTTAATATTGCTTTTTTATTAGCATGAGTATACCTGCAGTCTACTGACTTACCTGCGAGGTTGATGAGGACATCTGCATTTTCTAAATGGACAGTCCAATCTCCTAAATCTTTACCATTCCAGTAAGTGGTTTGAGAATCACGCTTTCGCGAAAGCGTAATCACCTCATCTCCTCTATTCTCAAAATATTGCGACAGTGAAATACCTAGAAATCCTGTGCCACCTGCGATAATTATTTTCATGATAATATCATTAAAGTAAAAAGGACGAGTACTAAATTGCGATACAAGACCCAAGAAATAGTAGGCCACCAGCTAGTTGCATAGATTTACAGCGACGCACGTGTTCCATTAACATCACACCTACTACCAATCCAAATATACCTAGAAGCGCATAACCGCTTAAGGTTACAAAAGAAGTAAGCAATAACACAGGCAATAATAATATACCACCTAAAGCAGATACCGCACTCATGTTCCCTAAATAATCCCAACCGTTTTTAGGAGAGATAAACTGAATCATGATTCCTTGCCAAGCGATTTGTCCAAAACAGATAAAATACTCTACATACCACGGCGATTCAAAACCAAAATACTGACCTACCAGACCGAAATAGCTATTGAGAACCACTGCGGTAAACCAAGCGCTCAATCCTATGAAAAGACTTCTATAAAATAAATTTCTATCTGGATTACAAGCGCGTTCTCCTTTATGAAAAGAAGTATCACCTACAATGACCTTACGATTATAAGTAATAAGTTTATAGAGATATTTTAATGGTATAAAAAACAGTGGAAAGTATAAAATATCCTTAATCCATTGTTGTCCTTGAGACACGATGTGAAACATAGCATCCAGACCATATTTAGTTTCTTTAGTTTGCGTGTTATGTAGTGCGATTTCATTAGTTGCTCTATGCATATCTATATGCTGCGTGTGTTCTTCATCAATGATTTGATAAGGATCAATCGTGTTGCCATCTACCATGTTTAGTTTAGTAAAGGTGCTACCATAAGCCGCGCACATGGGACAATGTTGATCTATGAGAAGTTTGTGATTTTTGATCATGATATAGCTATTTAGTGATTAGTGATAATTGTTCTTCATTCTCTATATAACATCTGTAAGAGATGTACATAAAGTAGATACCTAAAAGACCTGAGGTTATCATCCCTAGAATAAATACCATTTCTTCCATATTAGAACTCAAGTGCACATAGTCTTTACCTACTAAGAACAAAGTACCTAATGTTAATGCGGTAAGCAATAAGTATGATTTATTCATCCATTGTATAGAACTAGATGTTCTTTTATATTGATTAAGCAACCACAGACTACATACAACCTGAACCGCTCCAAGTGGTATCATAAATAACAGACCGAAAAAAGGAATGAGAAATAAAAGTAAATTGAGGATTATTAAGACCAGATTTACTCGATACATTGTTTTCATAATAGTGTAGTTTTTAAACTTTCAGAAATAACTGAAAGTTTTATTGAAATAAAAAAGGCTAAGAAATCGCTTGATTAATTTTTTCATGTAATTATTGTTATTGATTTTAGTCATTAAATTAGTTAGGTTTTCCATTTGGTGTACAAAATCTGCAAGATCTGCAAGTAGTGTTTGGAAATGAGCTACTTCTTTTTCATCACCTTCAATTTTAGTATTGATGAGTTCGTTGAGCAATCTACGTACTGGTTCTAGCTCGCGTCTTTTGCGTTCTTCCATAATGTTTTGAGCGATGGAATGTACATCGTGTAAAGCAACAAAATACTCTTTACGTTCTCCGAGCACCGTTTCCTTGCGCACCAGTCTCCAGTTAATAAGCTCACGTACGTTTGTGTTCACATTACCTCTAGAGAGTTGTACTTGCTCCATGATCTCGTCAGTACTTAATCCATCTTGAGAAGAAAGTAGTAACGCATGTATTTGCGCCATAGACTTTGAGATTCCCCAAGAACTACCTAGTGAGCCCCAAGCCTGTATAAATTTATATTTTCCTTCTTCTAATTTCATACGACAAATATACATTAATATTTTAAACTTTCAATAATTATTGAAAGTTTAGTTTGGGTAATTTATTTAAAGAGTTTTCGTTATTTTTATATGATGCGTATACTGTCCATTCTTTTTGTTTTAATCCTAGGTATATCATGTACTGAAAAGGTAGAGGAATCGAAGCCACTTATTGAGATATATCAACTTAATAAGCGAATAGCTAGTTATGAAGGAGAAGCTGTTATATTCACGGATGAGATGACTAAAATGGATCCACAATTTACAGAACGTTACAAAGACGTATTAAGGACAACCGAAGATGGAAATTGGACACCTAATGGCGCTTTTAAAGCTATTCAAAGTGATTTACAACAAACTCCGTTAATTAGTGATGATGAAATAATAGGATTTGATTTTACAACAAATCAATTATTATTAAATAAAAATGCTTGTTCTTATTTTGGAATGACAAAAAAATCAAAGATTATCATCAAGATTCACAATTAGTACTAACCATTGATAAAAAACCATTTCTTAGTTTTTATAAGCAAAGTACAATGACTAGATGGAAAGTAGGTAATGCCTTCTTAGTTTTAGAATGTGATCTTATTTTTGCAGGCGAAGATGTTATGGAAAATCCGAAACTTTCAGATAAAAATACTCTGCGTTTTTTTAAAGAATCAAATGGCATAGATTGGTTTGATAAAAAAACAAATCTCAAACAAGACACCGCATTTTACAATGCTTTTAAAAGAGCAGGAAAGATTATAGCTGAGTAGTATCTTTACGGTATGAATAAGCAGCAAATCATCCTCAACACCATCAATTTTGTCAAAGAACAACTCCACAATGCCGAAGGTGGACACGACTGGTTTCACATAGAACGTGTATGGAAAAATGCTAAGCTCATCGCTGCTCGTGAAGAAAACGCAGATTTGTTTATCATAGAACTAGGTGCCCTACTCCACGATATCGCAGATTCTAAATTCCATGATGGAGATGATACGATAGGACCTCAAGTAGCTCGCAAATTTCTAGAAGAACAAAACCTATCTGAAGATATCATTCTACATGTAGAGAATATTATTAAATACATTTCTTTTAAAGGTGGACATCAAGAACAAAAATTTAAAAGCAAAGAGCTGGATATTATTCAAGATGCCGATAGACTTGATGCGCTGGGCGCAATAGGAATTGCACGCACCTTTAATTATGGTGGTTTTAAAAATAGAACGATCTATAATCCAGACATCAAACCAGATTTGAACATGACTGTAGAACAATACAAAAAAAGTACTGCTCCTACACTCAACCATTTCTATGAAAAGCTATTGCTTTTAAAAGACCGCATGAATACCTCAACCGGTAAACAACTAGCACAAGAGCGTCATCAATATATGGAAGGTTTCCTCAATCAGTTCTATGCCGAGTGGAATGGCGAGGCCTAGACCTAATTCTGACTACTAGACTTTTGTAGCTCGCTGGTCTGGCACCATTTTAAATAATACTCATAGATCTCATCTATGGTAGCGCCATTACGCTTCTTCCAATAAATAGTGATATAAAACCATTGCAGTTTATAAACTCCTATTTCTTCATAACGCCTGGCACTGGTTTTTAACCATTTAGGAATCACATAATAGCTTCCGTGATCGTATAATCTATGGATAAGATCATAGTCTTCATAAATGGGAATATCTGTGTTATAGCCACCTATTTTTTTATACAACTCTTTAGTAATATACTGTGATTGATCACCACCACGACTGGCACGCCATGAAAATCTAGTAAACCATCCTATAATGATTAACCACCAGTTCCAACTCATAAATCGCATACGGAAACAGCCTGCTGGATTTCCCTGAGAAACAGCTTGAATGATATACTTATCATAATCTTGTGGTGGAAAAGAATCTGCATGAAGAAAATAAAGGATTTCACCATTTGCGATTTGCGATCCTGCATGCATTTGTGATCCACGACCTTTTGAGGCTGTATGAAACTGTAGAGATAGTGATGGATACGCTTTCGCGAAAGCGGAAACCTGACCATCTGTATTGTCTATACTATGACCATCTACCACAATGATTTCTATTGTATTGATATCACTTGATTTATCAACCAAATGCGTCAGTAACTGATAAATAGAATGCTCTTCATTAAGAACAGGTATAATAATGCTAATCATACTATAGCTACGATAAGGAAGTAAAAGTGGTTTTTATCTTATTGTTTATTTAAAGACCAATCATAATCCTTGTAAGATATGGAAGCATCTTTTAATATCGCACTATTTGCATATTTATTGATGTATTCGATAATGGTAACACCTGTGTCTGTAAAATCGCTTTTATACCAGTCAAATATTTTACTCAAACGTGGATTTGCCACATCAGACAAATCATTTTTATCTGAGTTAATAAATTCTGCAGCGGCTTTATCCATTAAGGAGTTCAAATTTGCAGCTGTAAACGCAGTGTTTTGAAGTTTAGGACAGGAGAAACTTGCACAGTTAATTGCAAAGTGAATGCGAGGATCACCCATTTTTTGCAATACATTTTTTTCTACCGCAGCAAGAGAATAAGCCTTATCATTAATCATTACATGCTCTACTAGCCATACCTGACCTAGTGGTCCGCTAATATCTTTAATACTTGCTGGCATGTCATTTTCTAAAATTAAATCTACCGTTGCTGCGTTATATAAATTAATATAATAAGCAAACTGTTCATTAATACTGGTAGTTTTTGTAGGTGCGTTAGTATTTAGATATTGCAAGTATTCATTAAGTGCATGGTGATCTTTTTTAAAAGCTTTGTAATCTACAAACCCTTTATCGTCTACATATTTTTTTAATAGGTTATCCCATGGCTGGTGATCTAAAACTGTACTAGTAGCATCTGTAATTTGCTCGCCACTATTTAAGCTGGTATAATTTAAATCCTTTCCTCCTACACAGGAAGATAGGATGAATAATGATATAATACTGTATATAAATTTCATGATGTTTTACTCTTTAAATAATTGCAATATGTACGATAAAAACTGGAATGGAGTTTTGATAAGTATGCACAAAAGATACATAACAACCCTAGATTCAATCAAAAATAACCAGATTACATCACAAGAACATCACAATACTAGCATAACGTGAACTATATACCAACCATCAGGAAAGTTCTATAATCTCTCGATAAGACTTTGAAAAAGACGCACCATTTTAGGTTCTGCCTCGCCAGCTATAGCAATGATCTCTGCAATATCTACTGCTTTTAAATCATCTGGATCACACTCATCAGTCAGTACTGACACGGCACAAACTGGTAAGTTCAAATGATTTGCAACTATAATTTCTGGTACGGTGCTCATCCCTACGGCGTCTGCACCCATAAGTTTCAACATTCTATACTCTCCTCTAGTTTCTAACTGTGGACCTACTACACTGGCATAAACTCCTTTATGCATATTGGTTCCATGTTCTTGTGCTAGTTCTAGCAATATGTTATTCATGTTTGCATCATATGGTGCACTCATATCGGTAAAACGTTCTCCAAATTCGCTCACGTTCTTAAATGCTAATGGGCTACCACCTTGCAGATTGATATGATCATCAATAACCATCATATCTCCTTTTTTCATATCTAGATTAACGGCACCAGCAGCATTTGAAACCAATAGGTTTTTAATACCTAAACCATGCATTACTCTTATCGGGTATGTTATATCTAAAAAATCATATCCTTCATATAAATGGAAACGACCTTGCATTACGACCACTTTTTTACCACCTAAATCACCATAAATCAATTTACCGGTATGAAATTCTACCGTTGCCAGAGGAAACCATGGAATATTATTATAATGAGCAACCTTTTGATTTTCTATACTATCGACCAGTTGACCTAGTCCGGTACCTAATACGATACCTACTTCTGGAGCATCAAAACCTTGTGATAATAAATATTCTATAGAGTCTGAAAGTTGTTTTTTACTAAGCATTGATATGTTTTAAAAAGTGTTGAAATGCTGGAACGTCCTTGATATCTTCATAAAAATCGACATCATTACGTGGCTCGAGCAACGTGTAATTTAAGTTTTTTAAATCTTTTAAAGTTTGCGCCTGTACTGTTTCTGTTCCCCCATTCTTTATTTAAAAAGACATTTGAAGGCACTTGTTTTTTAAATCCTAACAAATAATAACCACCATCTATAGCAGGTCCCATGACCGCATCATGACTATCTAACAATTCAAACGCTTTATCTAGGTCTTGAGTTGTAAGATCATACATGTCACTGCCTATAATAACAACCTTATCATGTGTCTTAAATGCTGTGTCAAAAGCATGCTGCATGCGCACACCTAGATCTTCACCTTGCTGAACATGTTTTTGGTAAATCTCATTATCCCAATCATCATTTTGATGGAGCTTTTCAGAATACCATACTTGCGGTTGCGCATTTACAGATTTTGTAATTTCACGGGTATGACTTAAAAGAAATTTATAAATCTCAAAAGCTGCCTCATCACCTACGGTAGCCGCTAGACGACGTTTCCCTTTTCCTAATTCTGGATTACGAGTAAATATGATTAAAGCGTTTGTATTAGACATAGGATTAATTATAAATCAAAAATGCGATTCCTATCTCACAATTATGTTACAGAAATGGCAATTTTGTATTATTTCTTAATGCGCTTCTCGTTTTGCTTTACAAAAGCAGCCCAACCGGTATAACTTTTACCTACTTCTATTCTACCGCTGTTATAAAAATGACAAACCGCTGCTGCGAGTCCATCTGTCATATCTAGGTTCTTAGGTATTTCTTTAAAACCTAGTAGACTTTGCAACATTTTTGCAACCTGTTCTTTACTCGCGGTTCCTTTACCAGTAATAGATTGTTTGATTTTACGTGGTGCATACTCAGTTACAGGTATATCTCTAGATAATCCTGCAGCCATCGCAACACCTTGTGCACGACCTAATTTGAGCATGGATTGCACATTTTTACCAAAGAAAGGTGCCTCTAGCGCGATTTCATCAGGATGATGAGTATCGATCAGTTCAATAGTACGTTCAAAAATCTTACGCAATTTCACATAATGATCTGTGTATTTGCGTAAATCCAACTCGTTCATTTGCAGGAAACTCATCTTATTTCCTACTACTTTTATAACTCCAAAACCCATTAAAGCGGTTCCAGGATCTATACCGAGAATGATTTTTTCTGTTGCCAATTGTTGTATTTTTCGGGCTATGACTAGCACCTGGCACAAAGCTAAGCAATTCCTCGCTCCATCTATTAAGATTCTGGTGTTCATTGGCTGTATAACACTGCTCTATTTTCAATGGACTGATAGACCAGTAAAAATGGATAGCGTGCTTTTTTATTTAAAAGAAATTCCTTTATACTCGATTGCATTGATGCTATTGTTAAGCCTTGCAAGCTGGCTGGTGGAAAGTAAAAAATGGCAAGTATTAGTTAAAGATGTTGAAGAAATACGCTTTCGCGAAAGCGTAATACAAAGTCTCACTGCTCAAGCGGCAAGTTTTATCACACCATTAAGAGCAGGCGAATTTGCTTATAAAGCGTTATTTTATGAGCGAGATGATCGAAAAACTATTTTGAGTAGAGTGTTTCTAGGTAACCTATGTCAGATGATAGTTACGATTTTATTAGGTTTAATAGGCCTGATTTTTTTCTTAAAGAATGAAATACAAGACACCTTTTTTTTGATCATACTGACATTAATAGGCTTAAGTACGATCTTCATATTATATGAATGGATAAAACAAAAGTGGCATATTAAAGATGTTGTGAGTCAATTATGGATGAAGACTTTAGCCCTATCGTTACTTAGGTATGTCCTATTTGCCAGTAACTGGTTGATCGTTTTACAAATTATAAAAAGTGATGTTGCTTTGTATACATGGCTGGATAATATAGCGGTAAATTATCTTGCAGTATCTATAGTACCTATGTTTCAAATATTTGATATCCCTGTAAAATGGGCCGTAGCAGATTTGATTTTTAACGGTGGTATTTTACAATCACCTATCGTTATCGCGACCACATTAATATGGTTAACAAACACACTATTCCCTACATTATTGGGTTGTATACTGATACCATTTAAAAAATTAAAAGCTTTATGATGTTTATTATAATCGTCATATCGCTAGGTTATTTATTTGTGATTTTAGGACTAGTCCTAGAAGGTTTTACTTATAAGGCAAGACCTCATCGAGCTAGTAAACCTAGTGTGAGTAGTGATTATAGCTTCAGTATCATTATCAATTATAGAAATGAGGCTCAAAATCTACAAGCCCTTTTACAAAGCATTACTGAACTTAATTATGATTATGCAAAAACAGAATTCATTTTCATTAATGATGACTCTACTGATAGTAGTTTAAACCTACTCCAATCATTCAAATCTGTTCATTATAAAATATCGATTCACCTTATCAATCGTAAAGTAAAGAGTGCAAGCGCTAAAAAAGATGGCATCACTCAAGCTCTAGAAATTGCAAAGCATGAACATATCATTTGTACCGATGCAGATGTTATTCTACCTCAACGATGGTTGATGGCTTATGAAAAACATTATCAACTATTGCCAGATCTTCACTTTATTGCTGGTCCTGTAGAAATGATTCATTCAAATAATGTTTTATCTCAACTACAACACAGTGAGATGGTTGCCTTACAAATGACAACCATAGGTGGTTTTTCAATAAGACAACCTTTTATGTGTAATGGTGCTAACATGTCGTTTACAAAAACCGCTTTTAAAGAGGTAAATGGTTATCAAGGTAATGATCACATATCTAGTGGTGATGACATTTTTTTACTAGAAAAACTGGCTGCAGAAGATGTTTTAAAATGCTCTTATTTAAAATCACAAGACGCTGTCGTAAAAACATTTCCTAAATCTAGTTGGAAAAAAATGATCCATCAACGGGTACGATGGTCCCAAAAAGGAAAATCAACAAAGAGCACTTTAAATAAATTAGTGAGTTTTCAAGTTTTAATGATGAACTTACTTTTTATACTTGCACCATTTTTATGGCTTTTAAACTGGCTAAATAACGCTCAATTTTTTACCGTTTTAATCATTAAAATTGTTGTGGACGTCATCGTCATATTTACAGGAAATAGGTTTTTCAGTAATAAAAAGTGGTCTATTTACTTATTGCCGCAGCTAGTCATCTATCCCATTGTAGTGATCTCGATTGCGCTTAAAACTCTCAGTAAACCTAGTTGGAAAGATCGTCAGGTTGAACTGTAGCTGGTTTTAAAATCACTGGAAGTAAGTATGAAGAATTAATAGGTACGTTTTGTTTGTATGCAGGTTCTATTTTGCAAATATGCTGAAGCCTAACTCTTAATAAAGAATCTATCGTTCTTTCTCTATCATTAATAACGTCAGATTGCAGTCCTTGATAACTAATATTACCTTTCTTATCTACTAGCAATTGAACCATTACACTATCCCGTTGACTCATCTCAAACTGTAAGTGATGGTCGTTTAATTTGAGTAGTACTTGTTCTTGTAGTTTTTCGAAAAAGCAATTTGCGGCATTATCTAACTCTCCACAACCATCAAATAGCGGATATTTATCAGGTTGAGAAAGATCTATTTCTTGAAATCTTTTTTGAGCAAGTTGAG
Source organism: Nonlabens ulvanivorans (assembly GCF_000755285.1). Classification (GTDB taxonomy): domain Bacteria; phylum Bacteroidota; class Bacteroidia; order Flavobacteriales; family Flavobacteriaceae; genus Nonlabens; species Nonlabens ulvanivorans_A. Next base: position 73,332 of record NZ_BBMK01000001.1, read on the forward strand.
AAGCTTCTTGCTTTTTTTGCACTTCGGTGCGACAAGATGCTGTAATAGCACCTATCATGATTACCAGTAAGATAGTTAATCGCATCATGGTTGTAAAAGTACCATTTTTCTAATCGTCGCCATTCATGAAAATAGCTTCCTTTAAATCTGCAAGTCGCTCTGCGGCTAGAGTTCCATATGGACTTTTCTTACCATGTATTTCTAGGTAGTTTTCATAATACGGTATGATGCTGTTTTTATCTTTAAAATATCGATCTGCGGCGATGGCGAGTTGATAATTGATCATTGCATCATCTGCTCGTTCTTTTTGCGCAGCTTTTAAGGCATAAAATGCATTCCCTATATCTTCATTACGTGCATGGACCGCTGCAAGTTGTACATATTCTTTATCTAATACAGGTCTCCTAATAGCAATTGCTTTTTCTATCGCTTTAATAGATTCAGTATATTTTTCAATTCTCATGTAGGCTACGGACATATTGAAAATACAGAGGCTTCTTTATCATTATACTCTTCAACATAGACTTTATAATTCTCAATAGACTTTTCATATTGGCTCGTGCTGTAGTAAGAAAAAGCAAGCCCATTACGATTATACTCTGTATCATTACCAAGTTCAAATAACCTTTCAAAAACAGGAATTGCTTTATCGTACCATTTTGAATTCATGTAAGCTTGAGCTAGATAACTATTCATTTTCACATCAGTAGAGTCTGCTGCGATGCCTTGCTTTGCAAATTTAATAGCCTTGGAAAACTCACGCTTTTGGATTAAATTCTTTATTAAATCTAGTCTTGCTGCACGATAATCTTCATTAAATGACAGGGCTTTTTGATAAGCTAGTATAGCATTGTTCACCTGATTTAAACCAGACCATGCTTCTCCTAAGTAGTAATGGAAACTTGCATTTGTAGAATCTCGTTCTATCAGTAATGTAAATACCGGTATGGCATCAACAGATTGCTGACTATTAACTAGTAGTTTGCCATAATCATACATAGGTTTTACAGCAGTGCTATCTAAGGCAAAACCTGCCCTATAATAAGTTATCGCCTTTGCACTATTCCCCAATTGTGTATATGCCTGCGCCAGTTTAAATTGCTGAATCGCGTCATATGGTGCACTTTGATATGCTGTTATAGCCGTTTTCCAGTTACCTGTTTGTGCTAGCTCATCACCTTTATCTAATTGTGCTATAGCGACTACCGAAATCAATAAAGAGACGATATTTAATAAATTATTCTTCATTTTCTAAAATTAGGCAAGGTTATTGAAAGAACCATGGAAATATTCTTATTATGAAAAAACTAGCTTTACTTTTTACACTAGCCGTAGTATTAATTTCTTGTGAAGGTCCAGAAGGTCCTCCAGGATTTGATGGACTAGATGGAAGTGATTTTGTTGCACAATCATATGAAAGAGTGCGCAGTATCACAGCACCAGATTATAACATTTTAATTAATCATCCAAATGATATAGTTGTTTTTGAAACAGACGTTATATTAGTGTATAAAAGCTTCGGTCAAGTTACTGCTAGTGATGGTTTACCTACTGATGTTTGGAGATTACTACCACAAACCGTTTATACAGGTTTTGGTGAATTTCAATATAATTATGATTACACTTTTGATGATGTAGAAATATTTCTAGACGGACCTTTATCAACAGACTTTAACCTCTTAGACGCAGAATATACGGACAATCAAATATTTAGGATTATAATATTACCAGCTGAATTAGCCTCTAACCCATTACTAGACATCACAGATTACGACTCGGTAATGAATCTTGCCGGTTTGACAACTCAAGATATCATCACTATAGTGCAATAAAAATATCTCGCTCAGGGATTCAAATGTTATCATTTGAGGTGGAGAAGCGTTACTCTTTTAAAGAGTTTCGCCTTTTCTTTTTTATATAAATTTCTCAATCCATTGTGCCACACCATCTTTTTTATGATGGTCGGTATGATAGTTTGCAACAGCTTTTACTTCATCTCTTGCATTGTCTACAGCAACTCCGTGCCCTACTCCAGCAATCATTTCTACATCATTATAATTATCACCAAAGGCAGCAACATTCTCCACTTTTACTTCCGGGAAACATTCTTTAATTAGTAATTCCAATGCAGATTTTTTAGAAATTTCAAGTGGTGAGATTTCTGTATAGGTATCCTTAGATCGGTAAAGATGTAACTGCGATGGTAAATTTCCCGCTTTCGCGAAAGCGGAATCCATAGCATCACTATCGCCCATCAACATTATTTTATGAGCACCGCCCAATCCCTGGGTTTCTTTAAAGTATGCTAAAGTCGTTTCTAGATTTTGTACTTGAGGAGTGACACGAGTATTATTTACCTCACGATCTGCCCAGTAATCCATTTGAGGCACAAACCACTCATCATTTCTATACAAACTACAATGAAGATCGTGTTCCATGGCTATACGAGCTATATTCTCAATATCGATGTAAGGTATTGTGGTACTATAAAGCTGTTTTTGTTGATCAAGCACGAGTGCACCATTGTAACAGACAATAGGCATTTCTCTCCTTTTCAAAGCATCTTGCAAATAATACATAGCTTGCGGCATGCGAGCAGAAATAAGTATGACTGGCAATTGATTTGCCTTATCAAAAGCCTGTAAAGTACGTGCTGATAGAAATCGATCGCTATCTAGTAGTGTTCCGTCTATATCTGAGGCAAGCAGTTGTATCATCGTATGTAGTTGAAAAACAAAGGTAAATCGTTCTATTTTAAACAAGGTCAAAAAAAAATTGAAATATTTTTCAAAAAGTACTTGTGGTTGTTAAAAGTAAAAGTATATTTGCATCCGCTAACGCAGAAATGTGGAAGCGACGTTCAACAAAGAACACGGTCTGGTAGTTCAGCTGGTTAGAATACATGCCTGTCACGCATGGGGTCGCGGGTTCGAATCCCGTCCAGACCGCTTTTTTTCAACAACTGTTGAGAATAACAATTCAAGTTGTGTGTCCTCTAAAATAATTGAGGACTTGAGAAGGTGTCAACAGACACTTTTTGAGAAGCTTTTCCGAACAGGAGAGGCTTTTTTGTTTTACAAAGGTTTTTTCGACATTATCCCTACTCTTTTTCTTATTTAGATGTAAGCATCTTAATGATTCTTATTTATTAACTTAATTTTTTACATTTTACAGATTAAAACAATTAGATTATTCACAATAAGTATTAAAACTAAACTATTATGAAGAATCCTATTCAAAAAATCTTACTGATATTACTATTTTCTATTTCTTTAACAGCTTGTAGAAATGAAGCAGAAACTGCTGAAGAAAAAGCAGAAGATCTTATCGAGAATGCTGATGAAATGAAAGTGAAAGAGGACAAGATCAAAATAGAAAATGAAGATGGCAGTGAAGCCAAAATAAAATATGATGAAAACGGTGATGTAGAAAAAGTCAAAACCGACAACTAGTCATTGTAATCACACCATTTTGAAAAGCAGCTATCACAGCTGCTTTTTTTACGAAATAAAACCTAGTTTTACATCACCAACTAACTAGATTGAAAACAAACCGCCTTTTTTTTATAGATGCTGTACGTGCATTTGCTATAATAATGATGTTGCAAGGTCATTTTATAGACACTTTACTTGCGCCAGAATACCGTGATACAGACAGCACTATATTTCAAATATGGAGTTATTTTAGAGGTATTACAGCACCCATTTTTTTTACTATATCTGGAATAATTTTCACTTATCTGTTGATGAAATCCAAGAAAAAAGGCCAAGCACCAAAACGTATACGCAAGGGATTACTACGTGGATTATTGCTTATTGCCATCGGTTATGGTTTAAGAGCTCCTGTTTTTGAATGGCTAACCGGAACTTTTAGAACATATTTCTTAGTGATAGATGTCTTACAATGCATAGGTCTCTCGATTATTATAACCGTCGGTATTTATTATTTAACATTTAAAAAATCTTTAATTTTCTCTATTCTCATGCTTATTTTGGGGGGGATTTCTATTTTTATTACGGAACCGTGGTATAGAGAATTAGACACTACAGGCATACCATTAATATTTGCAAACTATTTAAGCAAGTCTAACGGCTCCATCTTTACGATTTTACCATGGCTTGGATATATGTCCATAGGTGCCTTTATTGCGTCTTTATTTTATAGATATGTAGGAAATGAGAAGTTCAAACCCATTTTAGTATCTAGTCTTATCATCATAGGCTCGCTACTTATTTATAATTCATCTCAATTTTTAATGTGGATGTATAGATGGAGTGATATCGAGATTTTAAAAGATGTAGCTTATTTTAATTATCTATTTACACGTTTAGGCAATGTACTTATCCTATTAGGTATTTTTTATGCACTAGAACGATTTGTGAAAAATCAAATGATTTTTAAGATCGGTCAAAAAACCTTATCTATATATGTCGTACACTTTGTAATAATTTATGGAAGTCTTACCGGAATTGGACTGTCGCAACTTATAGGTAAAACTTTAAATCCATATCAAGCAGCTGTAGGTGCAATACTTTTTATAACTATAGTATGCCTGATCTCTTTATACGGTATTAAGACCAATGCTTTCATCTACAAAAAACTGAGAGGATTCATAAAGTAAAAGCTCTTCATTTCTGAAGAGCTTTTTATGTGCGGATGACAGGAATCGAACCTGCACGCCGTGAAGCACTAGATCCTAAGTCTAGCATGTCTACCAGTTCCATCACATCCGCATTCTGGTAATCCCTATTTGGGACGGCAAATATACACACTTTTCAGATATTACAAATTCTTTCTGAAATAAAAATTACACCTTTCTTATCTTTACGTAAAATTTGCAATAAATGAATACTAAAACTTATGTTGATCAACACAAAGATCGATTCATAAATGACTGATAGATTTACTTAAAATCCCTTCTATCAGTGCTGATCCAGCTTATAAGAAGGATGTTATTAAAACCAGTGAGGCTATTAAAACCTCTTTAGAAAAAGCTGGCTGCGATCATGTTGAAATTTGTGAAACTCCTGGATATCCTATAGTTTATGGAGAAAAAATAATTGATAAAAACTTACCTACTGTTCTAGTTTACGGTCATTACGACGTTCAACCGCCAGATCCAGTAGAGCTTTGGGACAGTCCTCCATTTGAACCAGTTATTAAAAATACAGAACTACATCCAGATGGTGCCATATTTGCGCGTGGTGCCTGTGATGATAAAGGTCAAATGTACATGCATGTTAAGGCCATGGAATACATGACAGCAAATAACGAGCTACCATGTAACGTGAAGTTTATGATCGAAGGTGAAGAAGAAGTTGGTAGCGAGTCTTTAGGTTGGTTTTTAGAACGTAATCGTGAAAAGCTAGCTAACGACGTGATTCTAATTTCTGATACAGGAATGATTGCAAAAGATGTTCCTAGTATCACAACTGGACTGCGTGGTTTAAGCTATGTAGAGGTTGAAGTTACTGGTCCTAATCGTGATTTACACTCAGGCCTGTATGGTGGTGCTGTTGCAAACCCTATCAATATATTGTGTGATATGATTGCTCAGCTGCATGATGAAAATAATCACATCACTATTCCTGGATTTTATGATAAGGTAGAAGATTTAAGCACTGAAGAGCGTGCCGAAATGGCTAAAGCTCCATTTTCTCAAGAGGCTTACAATAAAGCCTTAGACATCTCGCAAGAGCATGGCGAAAAAGGCTATACTACTAATGAGCGCAACAGTATAAGACCTACACTGGATGTTAATGGAATTTGGGGTGGATATACTGGTGAAGGTGCAAAAACGGTGATCGCAAGTAAAGCATTTGCAAAAATATCAATGCGACTAGTACCAGACCAGAACTGGCACGAGATAACAGAATTGTTTCAAAAACATTTTGAAAGCATTGCCCCCCCAGCAAGTGTAAAAGTTAAAGTAAAACCTCATCACGGTGGTACTGCATATGTAACACCTATCGATTCATTAGGTTACAGAGCAGCTAGTGCAGCATATGAAGATACATTTGGAAAAACTCCTATTCCACAACGCAGTGGTGGTTCTATCCCGATTGTCGCATTATTTGAAAAGGAATTAAATTCCAAGTCTATACTTATGGGCTTTGGACTTGATAGCGATGCGATTCACTCACCTAATGAGCATTTTGGTGTATGGAACTACCTTAAAGGTATTGAGACCATTCCTCATTTCTACAAACATTTTACTGCAATGAGTAAATAAATAAAGAGTTATTGAATTAAAAATCCCATTCAATAATTGAATGGGATTTTTTTTATGCACGCTTTCGCGAAAGCGTAATAAGATTAATTTAAAGCAAGATTTAAAGCTACCGTAAATATCTGACCTGTACCACTGAAACGCTCTACCCAAACCTCTATATAATCATTAGGCTCTAGGTCAAAAACACCTACAATAGGCACTGCGCTGATATCTCTTATTGCGGTAGCACCTACGGTCGCACCGTCAGGCACTACTTTCCACACACCAGTTTGATCTATTACAGTAGGAACAGCATCTCCAGCTCTACCACGTGCTATGTAAAAGATATATCGATCTCCAGGAGTATTTCCTTCAAAAGAAACACTGGCAGACACGTTAAAAAATCGTTTTTTCTTCCCTTCATAAACAACCCTATTGTTACCAGAACTTGAGAAGCGAAATAAGTTATTAGATGTAGTTAATCCTTCTAATTTTTTAGGAACACCATTAGAAGAAAAAGTTGTTGACGCACCGCCACCTGCGGTAAAATTAAAATTAATATCACCTACAGCTTGAGCATCTGTTTCTAATGGGATACCAGAACAATTTACATTCCAATCCTTAGTAAAATTAAATCCTGCATAGGTACCTGTAGTATAAGGATCAATTAATGTTCCAGCACCTACAAAACTAAGTTGAGATAGCGTGGCATCATTTACAATCGCAGGATTTGCACTTACATCAATACCGGTTTCCATATTATCTGCCTCGATACGTCCACCATTCATTTGTAGATTTGTAAAAGAGCCTAACAGTTCCATAAAAAGTCCCTGTATTTGAAGACGTCCAAAATATATTACTGACAAAAAAACTATTGATATCATTTATAGTAAAGCCATCGTCGTTATTCACATATTGCGTGACACTTAAAAATACTGTACTCAGGCCATCGATGGTTCCTACTTTACTGGCATTTGCAATAATTGTATTATTAATAAGCAATAATTCACCTGTTGCAGTAGTATTAATGTCAAACAGCTGTTTTTTGAACCCATAGGAATACTACCAGATAAGGTTAAATTACGTAAGCCACCACCTTTTGAACCTTCAAAAAGGCTACCGCTGGAGTTATTGATAAGAATATCTTCAGAAGAATCTACACCTTCTATATAAGCCCCATTTAAATCGATAGGAAAATCAAATACGATCGTCCCATTAATTTCATAAAGGTAATCTGTATTTAACAAGTACTTTGATCCACTTCCCGCAGTAAGCTCATCAGCGAGGTCTGAAATATCTTTAACTAGTTTATAATTATCTCTACGTTGACTTTTAGAGAGGTAAACCCAATCCGTACCATCATAAAATTGAAATGCATTTAGTGAGGTATCAAAGATGATTAATCCTGTGGCAGGACTAGCAATTGCTAGTTTTTGTGCAGTAGTCATTCTGGGCATCAGAACACCTTCGGATTCAGAATAAATGTGCAAAATTGAACTTGGGTCTGGTAAGTCTGTATTAATTCCAACCTGGGAGCCGGCGAAATATACACTTAACAGCATAAATGTTGTAAATATAGCTTTCATAATAACAGTTTGTAAAATAAAAATACCATTATCATAAATACAAAATCCTAGACTGCTTATCCATGGTTAAATAACGACCTGTTTTTAATAAAACATTACATTTTTTAACATTAAATAGTGAATAACATCTACTCTTTAACGATAAAACTAACAAATGTTACATGATGCTTTAAATTTTCATTAGTAGTCAATTATTTGCTTACCGATTATATAATAAAAGTAGCTAGATAAGTATAACTGCAACAATTAATAACATTTACAAGATTTAATCAACTGATATTAAGACCTATAAAATTTAAAACATAAGACATTACATTAAATAAAACGCCTCTACACTTGTAGAAAATAAAATTTACTCTACATTTGTAGAATACATTCTAAAATTGTAGAGCATGAAATTGTCTAAGACAGAAGAAGAACTTATGAGTCACTTATGGAAGCTTGAAAAAGCATTTATGAAAGACTTACTAGAAGAATATCCAGAACCTAAACCTGCCACAACCACCATTGCTACTTTATTAAAGCGCATGTCTGATAAAGGTTTTGTAGGTTATGAACTATTCGGTAAAAGTCGACAGTACTTTCCTCTGGTAGAAAAGACAGCTTATTTCTCTAAGCACGTTAATAATTTGATTAAAAATTTCTTTAATGATAGTTCATCACAATTTGCCTCATTTTTCACTAAAGAAACTGATTTAAGTAAAAAAGAATTGGAGGAACTGCGAGCTATTATAGATCAACAAATTAAAAAGAAATAATTATGGAACATTTCTTAATCAACAGTTCTACCTGTTTATTTGTGTTATGGTTGTTTTACAAACTAGTACTTGAAAACACCTCATGGCACCAATGGAAAAGATACTATTTACTAGCTTCTATTTTAATTGCGCTTGCCATTCCATTTATTGTTGTAAAAACCATAGTAATTCCTATTGAAAATGGTCCCATGATAGATTTTGCGACCTCTACCGTAGTCACTGAGATTGTTGCTCAACAACAATTACAACTGGACTGGAAATCCATGATTTGGGCTATATATGGAATAGGAGTTTTCATCATGCTTTGGCGATTTATCAAAAACCTAAGAGCATTCCGTATTCAAGAACAAGATGAAGTGAGTCCCTATAGCCAGTACCAGCTTATATTGCGCAATACATTCACTGTTCCACATTCTTTCTTGCAACGTATTTTTGTATCTAAGAAACAGTATGAGCAAAACCTTATTCCTACCACTGTATTAGAACACGAGAAAGCACACCTAGATCAAAAACATTCCTTAGACATCCTTTTCATAGAGATACTATTAATATTGTTTTGGTTCAATCCACTTTTATATATCATAAGATTTTCCATTAAACTTAATCACGAGTTCCTTGCAGACAATGCTGTAATTCAAAAAGGAATAGACACGGTAACCTATCAAGAAACCCTACTACTTTATACACAACAAAGTCACAGCGCGGCACTAGCAAATACCTTTAATTTTCCAATCATTAAAAAAAGATTTACAATTATGAAAACACAAACATCACAAAATAGCTTAATATTTAGAAGCTTAGCACTAATCCCAATTCTTACATTACTTACAATAAGCTGTGGAAAAGAAGAAACGGAATTTCAAGAAATAGAAGAGATTTTAGAAATTGAAGAAGTAGTAGATGATAGTCATAAAACAGAAATTATTGAGGTATATGAAGTGTTAGAGAATTTAACTCAAGAACATATTGAAGAATACAATCGTCTGGCCATTAAACACAAAAACTACATGGATGCAAATAATAATTTAATAGTATTTAAAGATGAAACTCAACACATGCAAACCATATTTCATTCTATGAGTGAAGAACAACAATCTTCTAATGAACCATGGCCATATCTAGGAAGAGATAATGATTTAAAAGCAGGACAAATTCCGCCACCGCCACCACCTGCACCAAGCGCCATTGAATATATAAATGAACACAAGGACGAATTAAATTATTATCTAAGAGAAGATCAAATCCCTGCAGATGTTGCCATTAAAATAATAGAAAAATACGGCCAACAAGGAGTTGAGATTAGTCCTGACGCAAATGGTGTAAACTCTATTAAAATTCTAGAAACTGAAGAGAACAAAGGGAAGTTACCGCCACCACCGCCACCAGCACCTTTAAAAGCTACAGGTTATATTAAAGTAGATGAGCGTATCTTTTATTACACTACCAAAGATGGAGATCACAATTTCTATGACCGCAAAGGAAACATAATTGATATTAAAGGTAAAACAGTCACTCAAGTAGAAAAGGAAGATTTACCACCACCACCACCGGCAAAATTAAAGTCAGGAGCATCATTAAATTCTTCTGCAAATGAAAATATCAACAAATCTGTAGTTGACACTAATAAGCAAATCACATATACATCTATCAAAGGTCCTAATCGTAACATATTTACAATCGACGCCAAAGTTCAGGAAGGAGAAATTGTTTTAGAAGGTGAAAATTATGCATACAACTCAAAAGACCTTAATAATATTAAAATTTATAACCACAATAATGAAATGCTATCCCAAGAAAAAGTTCAACAACTTAAAATAGGTTTTAGACCTGTATGGTGGAATGGTAAAGAAAAAACCAAAGAACTTCTCAATGATAATCAGATAATTGAATCTTTTAAGAACAATCAAGTTACGCTACAATTTAATGGCGGACATACAACGGATTACGAGGAAGCTTTACAAATCGATACAACAGACATGTTTGTTACGTGGAACAAAGAAAGGATCACATAACTATTTCACTAGGACCACACTCTTGGGCTAAGACCAACTCAAATTATCAAGTGTTTAAAAAATATTTCTAAAAATTACATTAAAAAACTCCTCTCCTTAAATCCCGAATCTGAAAAGTGAAATTTACATAGCGAGAGGAATACATCAGAACAGATGTGAAACTTGTTTCGCATCAGGAGTGGTTGAAAACACAAATGATTTTATAAAATCAAATCATCTCCGTAACAACTGATAATTATTGCGTTATTAGATAGAACCTTAATCGATCTATTATGCAATCCTTCTTCATCACCTGCAGCGGTGCAGACACTGATATACTCGACAAATGTAGCGCTGGTGAGCGTACCAAATATGCTGGTATAGGAGCTACAGTTTTCTTCACGGCACTTATGGCTTTTTTTGCAGCCAGTTATGCACTATACACCGTTTTTGATAGTTATTTAATCGCTACTGCCTTTGGATTTGTTTGGGGTTTATTAATTTTTAATCTAGACCGCTATATCGTTTCTACACTTAAAAAGAGTGATAAAAAAATGAACGAAGTCTGGCAGGCAACTCCGCGTATTATCTTAGCTGTCATAATCGCTGTAGTCATTTCTAAACCACTGGAATTAAAGATTTTTGAGAAGGAGATAGATCAGGTATTACTAGAGGAAAAGAATCAGTTAACGCTTGAGAATCAGGAACAAGTTGCACAGCTGTATTTGGTTGAAGAAACCGCTTTCGCGAAAGCGATACAAGACTTAAAAACAGAGGTTCAAACCAAAGAAACCGAAGTCAACGAACTCTACAACACCTACATCACCGAAGCCGAAGGAACCTCAGGAACTAACAAACTAGGGAAAGGTCCGGTATATAAAGAGAAACGCGACAAACACGACGCCGCACTAGCTGACCTCAATACTTTAAAAACTAACAATACCGATAAAATAGCAGCTATAGAATTACAAATGGCAACGCTACAAGAAAGTGAAGCTACTATGATCGCTTCTACCCAACCCATAATAGATAACTTTGATGGATTAATGGCGCGTATAGAAGCCTTAAACAAGCTACCGTTTCTCACATCGTTCTTTATATTCTTATTATTTCTTGCGGTAGAAACATCACCTATCATAGCTAAATTACTGGCACCACGTGGTGAGTATGACTTTAAACTTGCCGAGCGTGAAGACCTTGTAAAATCATGGGTAATCCAACAAAAACAACAACAAGAAATCCTAGTACAAACCGACAAAACACTCAACAATAGAGTCTATGCCGATATTGCCGAGGAAGACGCACTCTATGCTTACAAAAAGAAAATAGCAAGAGAACTCATGCAAGAACAAGCCGATGCGTTTTATAAAAAGCAGAAAGGGATTTTGGGGGGGTAATAGTTAGCTGTTGACTGAAAGACTCAAGTTCATCAGTCATCCACAATTCCCATCTTCCTCAACAGGAAACTAGCATTCATATTAGTTGCAATTCCATTTTTAAAGGTGTAGTCAAAGGTGAGTTCATCGTTTGTGATGTCTGCATCAAAGAAGTAATTAGAAATGCTGTCATACTCATCTGCAACCTCTGTAAGGCTCAAATCATGTGTAGCGATAATTCCGGTAGCATGTTTTCTAGAAAGCTTTTCTATGAGTTTTCTAGAGCCATTTGCCTTATCTTGACTATTAGTTCCTTTCAATATCTCATCTAGAACAATGAAATACCGTTCGGTTTCTATCTTGTCCACGATGTATTTTAATCGTTTTAATTCACTAAAGAAGTAACTCTCATCATCAGTTAATGAGTCGCTAGTTCTCATACTGGTAATTAACTTGATCGGACTATAAATCATAGATTGTGCACATACCGGTAGGCCAGCATTTGCCATTACAATTTTCATAGAGACAGTTCTTAAGAAGGTACTTTTACCTGCCATATTTGCACCAGTAATGATGAAAAATTCACCGCTAGCAATGTTGATATCATTCCCTATTGCTTTTGCAGGATCTAGTAAAGGATGTCTCGCATCGTTCACTTGCATTTTAAAATCACCACTTTCAATCGTAGGATAGACATAATCCTTATGATTATAGGCAAAATTTCCTAGCGAGTTCATAGCATCTATTTGCGCAACGGTTTCTAACCAGTTCTCTATATGGCCAGCATTTTCTTGCAACCAGTTCTCTATAGTATGTACTTGCTTTAGATCCCATAACCCAAAACCGTTTGCAAGCACTCCAAACAACATATTATTACGTTGATCTAACCTACCTATAGCAACCGCTAGCTCTTGAAATCTAATAGAGGCTGGCGATTCACCTACCATTATTCTAGATTTTAATTCTATGAGCAAATCACTTTTAAAACTTTCTTTTTCTATTGCGAGAATTAATTGACTGTACTGCTGGAAAAATAATTCTAAAGAACTAATATTTGCAATGAAAGCGGTAATGCGCTTTATGTACTTACCAGTTACAGCTAGTCCACCAAAGAACGCTGCTGAGAAAATATAACCATTTACCCAATCATTAAAATAAGCAACTCCTAATGCGATAGAAACTGCAAACCATACCCAAGGCAACCAAGCGAATAATGCGGGAACGAATGCCTCGTAGCTTTTAATCCAGGCTAGCATCCCTTTAGGATCTTTCTCATTGTTGAGAAGTGTCGCTGTTGCTCCATAATTATGTCTGAAATCTATCTTTTCAGACAATTCCTTAATCGCTTCTTGTTTCTCAGTAATTCTTGTAATATCATTAGATAGAAAATGAGTAGCCAATGTGCTCACTCCATCTTTAGTAACACTTCTATTTAAATACTGGAAGAAAGAACCTGGACCTAATAAATCTATGTCACGACTAAACTCATGATCATCTCTTAAAAACAGTGCACCATCGGGTCTGTCATAGAATTTACGCTCTAGCATATTTAATTCTAACTCATTGCGATCTAGTAAAGCCTGTTGAAAGTCTCGTTTTCTTTTAAGATTTTCATGCCTTGATACTAGAAACAAGAATAAAATAAAAGTTGCGACAGCAATTACAACAGCTACCTGCCACTGAGACCACAAAAAATATACACCAGCAGCACCTGCTATAAACAGTAATAGTCTGATGGTACTTGATAATCGTAATTGATTCTTAATAGAATCTCTGTGTTCTTTAAATTGCGCAATACGCTCTAGATAGAATGATTGTAAGGTCTCTTTCAATTATAAATTTTTAAGGTCTTCTTTTTGAGCTCGTGTTAATTTTCCTATGACTAACTCATAACTATGATCGATCCATTTTTTAAGCTCTGAAGCTTCCATGGCTTTATCTATAAAAATAGTATTCCAGTGTTTTTTATTACTATGATAACCACCTATGACCGTGCCATCATATTCTTCTCTTAATTCAATGGCTTTCTCTGGATCGCATTTTAAATTAATGGCTGGCTCGCCACGTTCCCATCGATCTAGTCCTGTGAGGCAAAACATTTTTCCCATAACTTTAAACACTAATGTAGATTCATCAAAGGGAAACTCTTCAGTTACCGCTTTTTTAGACATGCAATAATCACGCAACTCATCAATATGCATTAGGATTCAATTTTCTTTTGAGGCTCAACTTCATTAAGAATAAGTGTACTATAATCTAGCTTCCATCCTATTGTTGCCGCAAGTCCTTCCATAAGTTGAATGGTCTGTAACGCTTCTTTTCTAGCCTGATCTAATAATCCACTTTCTGGAATTTTATCTATGATATGCTGCTTTGCATTGCGCGATATCTCCGTTAGGTCCTCACTAGTAAAATAATTTGCCCAACCTTCTTTTTTATCGTAGTAATTAAAGTCTGTTTCAATACTCAATACTTGAGGTTGTGGAAAGTTGGTGAGTCGTATGGTCTTTGAGTTAGGGTCACTATCCATCTCTATTTTAGTAAGGTCAAAACCTATGTGAGCCTTTGCATTAATAAGAATAATAGCCTTTTTCTTTCCTAACAAAAGACTCATCAATTTCTCTTTTACATTTTCATAATGATAAATCTCTGCAAAATCTCCTTCTACGGTAATGAACTTACATACAGAGCGTATTTTTTCCATAAGCACTACACTTTGCTCTCTAGTGTTTTCTTTTTTGCCCATTTTGCCCATTAGCATCTTAAACACAAAAAAAGCTATCACAGCTCCTACAGCAAGTCCTATAAATAGTAATTCCATATTCAAATTTACAATTTATCGAGATGAGTGCTTTTAAAAGCATCAGGATATTTGAGTCCGTAGCCAAATATTCTATCCATACCTATATGTGCTATCATAATCCATCCATACATAAAAGTAATATCACTTTTCAAAAACTTCCCTATCGCTAGAACTGCAATAGCGACAAGTAAATGATGGAAAAAATTGTATGTCATTGCTCCTAATCGATTATTAATTAAGTATCCCAAAGCACCTATATCTGGCGTAAGCAATAATGCTGCAAATATCCACCAGCTATAATCAGTGTAATAAAAACCATAAAGGCCTACCATTAAAATACCTAAGCCTTCTAATTTTAATAACCACTTCATAGAATAGAATACAAAATAGGTCGTGATGGCGCAGCATCATTCTCTAAAGGAGCTACTTGTAAATCCATCATATAAAATCCGTCCTTAACAGTGTCTGGTACATATATTAATTCCGTGATTGTAGCGTCTAATCTTTGATCACCATTAAAATCCCAAAATGCTTTGTGCGCCAGCAACGCACCATCATCTTTTTCTTTATCTACACTAGGTAGGTCTATAAGGATGTGCTTGATTCCGCTTTCGCGAAAGCGTATCATCGTTTCCTCAAGGATATAAGGTGGATTTGTATTAGAATAGTTCTTTGAGCTCTTTTGCTCTCCATTAGGTAACGTACGGATGATGATAGCCTCAACTCCAGATTTTAAGTCTTTAAAATGTTGAGGAGTTATAACTTGATCTTCTCCTTGCTTATCTGGCTCTATAGAAAAAATTTGTGCTTTAAAAAAGGTTTTATCTAGCGCTTTATTCACGCTATGAAATTCCTCTGTAATATGACCTATACACTCGGTATGCGTCCCATGGCTATGAGGATTAAAATGTACGTTGTTAAAATTTGTAGAACCGCCCAGTTTTACATTTCCCACATAACCATCTACCTCAACATGCTTAATTTGTGGCTGGTCGATATACCACGCTCCTACTCCAGCATTATCTTGTACCGCTAGACTGATGTCTATAGGTTGCGACAAATCAATGGAGACTTTTTCGTTTTCTAACTGAATGGTAGTTTGCATAGTAGTCGTCTTTGTATGGCAAGAATTAAGTAGGAATAAAAATAGAATCAGTTGATATCTCATATTATTCTTTTTGTGGAACGTTGAAATCGATATTGAAAAAACTAAGATATCCAGCTAGAGATCCCATATCCATTTCTTTGCGACGTGCATCTACGTTTTCTGGATCTTGCAGCTCATATAATTCATAAGTACCGTCGGTATTCATCATTACTTGCGAGCCATATAATTGTGGTTGTCCATCATCCATAAGCATACGATCTTCCATAAGGGCAACATCTTGTTTTTCAAAAAGCCCATCTTCTAGTCCTTTTTTAATCATAGGAAAGTATTTCTTACGTTTATCTGCACTGGCATGTTGTATTACTAGCCATATAGCGGAATAGCCTAATTTACCGACACTTTTTGGTGCTGGCATGCCACATTTACCCAGGATTTGCTCTACCACCGTTAGATTAGCCTCATCAATTGAGGCTACGTTAAGGTTGTCTGCACGAGAATCTTGATCTCTTAAATAGATATTTTGTAGTAGTCCACCTAAATTATCACAGTTGATATCTCTCGCACCATTTCTTAATAATGGAGTAGATTTTTGAGCGATACGTACTTTATCAGAATCCTGTAATTGTACTTTAACTAAAACACTGTCAGAATTAATCATCCAGTCTGCAAATGGTAAATCATTTGAGAGTGATTTTCTTTGTTCCTTAGATAATTCTTTTCCATCTAGGCTATAATAGGTAACATCACTAGGGATGGTGATTTGATTCTTCTCAACCATTTCCATCATTTGATCATAAGTAATCGCTGTAAGCTTAGGATCTTGCTCACAGCTTATCATACTTATAGATATAAATAATAATTTAACGAGTTGATTATATTTCATAGTTTATGTTTTAATTCAAATTGAGCATAAATAACTCACTAGCGATTCCATCACTTAGAAATTTTCCTTTACGAGTCACCATTAATGTATCGCCATCTAAATATAGTAAATGGTCTTTTAAATATCCGGCTGCTTGATCTAGTAAATAGTCTTTAAAAAGCACACCATAATCCTGCTCTATTTTCTCTAAGGAGATACCATAGATAGTACGTAGTCCTGTCATCACATACTCGTTATAACGATCTACTGTTGTCAGTTCTTCTATCTCTATGGGCAATTGACTAGCCTGAATAGCTTTGAGATACTTTACATTATTGTTGATATTCCAGCCGCGTCTTTTCCCATCAAAACTGTGTGCACTAGGTCCTATACCTATATAACTTTTACCGGTCCAATATGCGGTATTATTTTTTGAGAAATAGCCTTCTATACCAAAGTTGGAAAACTCATAATTGCTATAACCGTGCAGTTGCATCGCATCTAGTAAGATATGAAAATGCTCTTGGGCGAGTTCATCATCTACCTTAGGGATAAGTCCTTTTTCTATATATGATTTAAGAGCCGTATTATCTTCTACGGTTAAAGCATAACTGGATATATGCGGTATTTTTAATTCTATCGCTTTATATATATTTTCTCTCCAACGGTCTGCGGTCATATCAGGAATTCCATAAATCAAGTCTATAGAAATATTGTCAAAATAAGTTTGTGCTTGAACGATACAAGACAGTGCTTCTTGGGCATTATGAGCCCGATTCATCAGCTTTAAATCTTCTTCATAAAACGATTGAATCCCTATACTTAAACGATTTACTGGCGAGTCATTAAGTTGTGCTAATTTCTCTGTGGTAAGATCGTCTGGATTTGCCTCTAGAGTAATTTCTGGGTTTTCAGCAACTTGATAATGCTGATAAATAGAGTCGATGATTTGATTGATTTGAGACAGCTCAAGCACACTAGGCGTTCCACCACCGAAGTATATGGTCTCTACATTGGTTATTTCATATTCGCTTTTGCGTAAGCGAATTTCTTCACATAGCGCAGCAACCATATCATCTTTATACTTCATATTTGTACTGAAGTGAAAATCGCAGTAATGACAGGCTTGCTTACAAAATGGAATGTGGATATAAATGCCGCTCATGTTTGTAAAGGTAAGTTCAATTAATATAAGGACATAAAAAAAGCAGCTCGATATGAGCTGCTTTTTTAAATAAAATCATTCTAATATTACAAATCAAATCGCATCTGGAAATAGATGTAACGTGGTAATACAAATGTTTGTGTTGTCGATGTAGCAATCTGACCGAAGTTATTATTAACATTCACCTCAGCATTTAAAAGGTTAGTTGCAATCAAAGAATATTGCCATCTAGAAGAAGGTTTTTGATAACGGATGGAGGCATCTAAAAATTCAAATGTGTTTTCTTGACCATTATCTGATGAGAAATCATTTAAATCATAACTACCTCTCAACAACCATCTTTTACCAAGTTGCCAATCAATACCAGCGCTATAAACATTAGTAGTTGAGTTATTCTCAAAACCACCATTATCACTATCATTAAAGTTAAGTCTATACCCTAAATCAAAGTTGACTCCTTTCTGGAAGTTAGATCTAGCAGTCGCTCCATAAGTTTGATTAATGTTAATCGATTCTTGTTCAACATTGTTAATAATATTATTACGACTAGACCAGCTACCACTTGCTGACACACCAAATTGAATCTTTCTTATTTCTTTACCATAAGATATATTTCCATTTAATGACTCATTAGGTAAAGCAAAGTTGATAGGTGCACTTATCTGGTTAATACCATCTAACTGTGTTTGAGACTGTATAGCATCACGTTGCTTGGTGTAAGTAATATTTCCAAAAATTGTTGTGTAATTAAACATGTTAAAGTTATTATACCTTAACGATACGCGATCATTTAATGATCCTTCTAATTGGTTATTACCACTACGCAAACTGTTATAGTTTGTAAATATGATACCTTCTGCATAATTATCAATATCTGTGAATGTCACTGTTTGATCATATGATAATCTTACTGATTGCGAACTCTTAATATCATAACGGACCTCAAGATCTGGAACAAGACGTTGTGATTCTATAACGTTTTCCACATCATTTTGAAAATCTAGTGTTCTAAAACTATGTGCCGTTACACCAGGTGTAAAAGTGAATTTACCTGTGATAATCTTATAATGTACTGCTGCAAATAAATCAGTAAAATTATATTGCACATTATCATTACGCAGCGATGGATCTAGTAATTCATTTCTGTCATCAGTTTCTGTTATTTGAAATATGTCAGAACTAAAATTTTGTTGAGAAATTGTTGAACCTAAGGTAAAGTTGATATTGCTAGTTTTATTCAACACATAAAAATAATCAAGTTTTGCATCGATTTTGTTTGTGTTCACAAAGCGTTCTTGATTGATATTATAAGGATCTGCAGATTCTAATCCTAGTGCTCCATTAAACGGTTCTGGATCTTGTTGATCTCTAATATTACGAATAGCATTATAGAATGGATCTTCTTCTTGATTTAAAAACTGTGATTCAAATGCAAATATGTGCTTCTCTCCAGCCGTATAGTACGCATTTAAAGACTGGTTATAGGAAACCGGTTTTTGACTGTTTAATTGATCAATATCCTCTACATCTCCAGATCGACTAGACGTAAAATCTGTGACTTGACTTTGATCAGAAATATTAAAACGACCATCATAATTAATGGACAAATCAGAATTAGGATTATAGTTTGCGCCTAATTTGAATAAACCTACCTGATTGCGTTCT
The DNA here is from genome assembly GCF_000755285.1 of Nonlabens ulvanivorans. GTDB lineage: Bacteria > Bacteroidota > Bacteroidia > Flavobacteriales > Flavobacteriaceae > Nonlabens > Nonlabens ulvanivorans_A. The sequence continues at coordinate 92,857 of NZ_BBMK01000001.1, forward strand.
AAAGCTCTATCATCAGTTTCTTCTACCAATCCACTATCAATAAAGGTATTACTATTTAAAACCTTTGTTCTCGTATCTGTACTAGATAAGATAGCAAATGCGCTCATATCTAACTTATCACTTACTTTCCATGATGCATTACCTGCAAGAAACTTACTATCTATAGAAAGTGCTCTATTAGTTGCAAAAGCGTTAAAAGTACTAGCAGCATTTACATTTATTGATGCATTGTTTTGTCTAGTATCGCGACGATTAAAACCTATAAATCTAAAATAATCTCTACCTGTAAAGGCAGGAGTACCTAAATTATTAAAATCTGTCAAAATATTTACAGAGAAATCTTCACTGTAATAGAAAGCTTTTGGCTGGATTAGATAACGCTCTGCCTGTCCACCATATCCTGCACCAACTGTTGCCTCACCAAACCAGAATTTCTTTTTCCCTTCCTTAAGTTTAATGTTAATCACGTATCGATCTTGATCATTCCCAAGTCCTTTCAACTGTGACTGGTTATTGTAATTTTTAAGTACTTCCACCTTACTCACCGCATCTGCTGGAATATTCTTAGTAGCAAGTCTAGAGTCACCTTCAAAGAAATCTTTCCCTTCAACTTGGACTTTTTCAACGACCTGACCTTCTACAGTAATATCTCCGTCATCGTTTACTTCAACACCTGGTAGTTTTTTAAGAACATCACCTAGTTTATCTTCAGTTCCGTTTGTGAAACTATCTGCATCATATACGATGGTGTCACCTTTAATAGAAACTGGCATTTGATAAGTAAGGTTAATAGCATCCAGCTCATCTGCGCCAGCCATCATCACAAAGTTTTTCACAAGATCTCCTTGTAATTTTTCTACCTTTTCCTCGATTTGTTTTAGACCTAGAAAAGATACTTTAATTGTATAGGTACTATCTTGTTTAAGACCTTCTAATTTATATTTACCTTCTTGATTTGTAATACCAAAAGCACCAAGATTTTTATCTTGTTGATAAGCTATCACGTTTGCCATTTGTAATGGTACACCTAAACTGTCAACAACGGTTCCGGTGATTTTATAATTTTGTGCTACTGCAGTACTCAAACAAAGTAATGCTAAACACAATAAGAGTATATTTTTTTTCATATCAATTCTATGCTCAATGGCATTCTATTTTTTGGTTAAAGAAATGCGAGAAGGTTAATCTCGCATTTATAATATGGTATAATGTAAAATAGATTATCGACGACCACGACCGCGACCACCGCTCCATCGTTGTCTCATCTCTTCCATTTTTTCTTTTAGAGTAGCATCATATTCTTCCTGTGTCACCACATCACCTTTTTTTGCAGGCTTGATTTCCTCACGTTCTTCTGGATTAATAGTAATTTGAGAACATAGTAAAGTGGTGTTGCCAGCATTTACTTCTAGAATTAAACCAGGTAATCCACCATACATATCTGGACCATGTTGTACTGGGATCTCCGGCGTGAACCATGCTGTCACTACTATTTCATCTGGTTTTTCAAACATTTCTGTAAGATCACCAGTTGCTTGGGCAATACTGTCTTTTTTTCTTTTGAGCAGCTTCTTCTTCAGCATTTCCACCACGTCTTCTTCTAAAGTTACTCCAGTCAAATTCTCCACTAGGCATCGTCGCCGTTGCTTTCATAGCCCTGTAGTTACCTATTTTTCTGGATTCTCCTGTGATTTTCCATTCTAATTGTGGTAGCGAGTCCTGTATTAAAAAAGTTTTACCCATCATATCGCGTTGCTCAGTGTATAAACCGTCATTGATGTTTTTATACTTTGCACCAGCCATCATGGTTCCCATCATGCCGCCCCAACCGCGACCTTGACCAGGTGCCTCAAGGGCAACTTCTTCTTTATAGGTGGACTCCGTACGATTAAATTTGAGGACAAATGTCTTTTCAGTCATTTTCTTCATGTTTTCTTCAATACGCTTGCGACGTTCAGGAGTCATCTCGCGATCTCCTTCCATCCAACTATTATCCATTTTCACCTTAGACATGTAAGTGGCCTCACCATACATATCTTGAGCATTCATCGTAGTAGCACCTAGTACTACAGCAATTAGAAGTAATATTTTTTTCATAGTCTTGTAAATATAATCTGGCTAAAATTAGCTAGAAGCTTTCTTTCAAAAGTTAAGACTATCAAAAAGTATAAAGGTTTAATTATCCACCTATGGTTTGAATAATAAAACCGCTACCGTTCCCTCGACGCTCCATCATTTCATCAGACTTCTTTTTTTGTAGTTTATCAAAATCTTCTTGATTAATCTTTTTACCACTTCTAGGTTTTTTTAAATCTAATTTTTCTTCAGGATTTAAAACGATCTCTTTTAATAATATGGTTGTTTCTTGTTGCTGTACCTCGACAATTAAACCTGGCAGACCATGATATTCTCCTGGACCATTACTTACTGGTATGTCTGGCGTGTACCAAGCTGTTATAGTAGGATCATAATCAATAACCATAGACGTGATACTGCTATTCACCTCATCATCTTCTTGCTCTATTTCTTCTTCAAGTTCTTCTTCAACTGGTACATAAATAGCTTTAAAACAGGTGTACTGACCTATCTTTTTAGTCTCACTTAACAGTTGCCACTCATAAGTAGGTAATTCATCTTCAATGACAAAATCTTTACCCATGATGTTGCCTTGCTTGATATAGCTATTCTCTTCAATATTTTTATAGATAGTACTACCTACTCCACCACTGGCAGAAAAGGAGATAGAAATCCCATTTGCAGGTCCACCTGGTGTTGCGAGCTCTTTTACCTTATCATATGAAGATTCTGTTCTTGTAAATTCAAGAGTATATTCCTGTTTACTACCTTTTTTTAATTGATCCATCATAGCTTTTACAATTGGATCGCTTTCGGCTTTTTTAGTCATTGTTGAATCTTCTGGCATATCAAACTTTGTAAATGCGATGTAGGTTGCTTTTGCTTTAAAATCTTGCTGTGCTTGTGCGGTATACGCTTTCGCGAAAGCGAGAATTAAAAAGCTGATCAGTGTAATTTGTATCGGTTTCATAATTGTTGTTTTTGATGACTCAAAGATGTAGTAATTAACTCAAATACAGCGTTAACCAACGTTAACGAGTGTTAACCAGCTTTTTTACAAGGCTTTATTATTGCACCTTTGATAATATGAATGAGAAATCCTATAGATATTTACTTTACTTAATTAGTGTGGTCATTGCGATAACACTAGCTATACAAGTATATTGGAATTATAAAAACTTTAAAGAAAGTGAGCGCCAGTTAAAAATAGATCTTCAAACGACACTAGACCAAAGTGTAGAGGATTATTTTACCCTACGTGCAAAAAACAACACCATAAGCTTCATTAATAATGGTGATAATGAGTTTGGTATCACAGAAGTTTTTGAGCAATTTGACTTTGAAGATCTTGATGAAAATGATGAACTAAGATTCCCAGATAGTGTCGACATAAAAGGAATTACTATTTTAAAAGGTATACATGCAGATACCTTACCTAGATTTAAAGTAAAATCAAAAAACAATTTACCTGAGATGCTTATAACAGATCAAAAAGGTAAAGACTCTACCTCAATTAGAATCTCAAATCTAAAATTTGAGGACGAAGAGTCTGTAACAGAAATACAAGAACTTACAAATCGCATCGTGTTCTCGATTAAGTCTGACAAATTAAGAGTTGAAAACGTAGATAGTATATTCAGAAATCAACTGCAAGCAAAAAACATCTCTATCAACCATCAATTGGTTTATAAAACACTAGACTCTACATACCAGACAACAGTTCATTCTTTTCCAGGTGATACACTTATTAGTTTATCTGAGCTTATCGATGACGAGAATAAACTTGAATTGACTTATAGCGGTTTAAATACTAATGTGTTAAAACGAAATCTTACTGGCATATTGCTATCTACTTTATTAATTACTAGCATCATTTTGTGTCTGTTCTACCTATTAAATATCATTAAGAGACAAAAGAACTTAAATGCGATGAAAAATGACCTCATCTCAAATATCACCCATGAATTTAAAACACCTATTGCAACAACCAGTGCTGCTCTAGAAGGCGTGCAAAACTTTACAAACTCCGGTGATATGGAGAAAACTGATCGCTATCTCAATATGGGTCGCGAGCAACTAGATAAGCTTAATAATATGGTAGAAAAACTATTGGAAACCGCAAGTCTAGATGGTAAAGAACTAGCCTTGCAAAAAGGAGAACTAATCATCGCTGATATGATTGATGTTTTGGTTTCAAAGTTTAAATCACAGACCTCTAAATCTATTAACTTCATAAATCATACGAGTGATTCAAATTTTGCAGGTGATGGATTTCATTTAGAAAATGCTTTTAATAATCTTATAGATAACGCTATTAAATACGGTGGCACAAATATTCAACTAGAACTTTATAAATCTACACAACAGTACGAACTTCTCGTAACTGATTCTGGAACTGGATTAACCGCCAAAGAATCCAAGCAAATTTTTAATCAATTTTACAGAGTTCCTAAAGGAAACGTACATGATGTAAAAGGATTTGGTATAGGACTGTATTACACAAAATCTATAATTGAAAAGCATGGTGGATCTATTACCGTTGCTACTAAGCCTGCTACTCAATTTAAAATAGTTTTGCCTTATGAATAAAGAAAAGGCACACATATTACTAGCCGAGGACGAGCCTGCACTAGGTATGATCATTAAGGAAAGTCTAGAAACCAGAGGCTTTAAAGTAACCCATTGCATGAATGGTGTGCAGGCCTATGAGTCCTTTGAAAACAACAATCCACAAATAGCGGTACTCGATGTTATGATGCCCGAACTGGATGGTTTCTCTCTAGCTAAAAAAATAAGACTGGTTAATGAAGAAATGCCCATTATATTTTTAACTGCAAAATCGCAGACAGAAGATGTTCTAGAAGGTTTTCATGTAGGTGGTAATGACTATCTCAAAAAGCCTTTCTCGATGGAAGAGCTTATCGTGCGCATTAACAATCTACTTTCTAGACAACAGACCCAGCAAACAGCAGCAGTTTATCAAATAGGAGATTATACTTTTAACTTTCCTCAACAGCGATTAGCTTATCGATCTCAAGAACCTATTAAATTAACCCATCGCGAAGCGCATCTATTTTATCATCTTTTAGAAAAGAAAAATACCGTATTAGATCGCACTTTTATTCTTAAAAAATTATGGGGGGCAACGATGACTTTTTCTCTGGCCGTAGTATGGATGTGTTTATTTCAAAACTGCGTAAAAAACTAGCGCAAGACTCACAAATAGAGATCGTAAATGTGCGTGGTTATGGTTATAAACTTATCGCTCCATAAACACACACTTTTTTAAGCATCAAGACATCAATTGAATAATTGTTTGTATTTTACAATAATGAAATGGACGCTTTTGCTCTTCCTAATAAGCTCGTATAACTTAATGGCTCAAATCCCTGCTGATAAAAGTATATCGCTATCATGCGACTTCTTTTATGGAGTAGATGATTTCGAGAATCTATACTACAGTACAGATAATGTTTTGTACAAAAAATCACAATCCAACAGATTAGAGTTTTTTGACATACAACTGGGCGATATTACCAGTGTAGACATCATTAATCCACTTAAAATACTAATATTCTATAGAGATACACAAACACTAGTTTTTCTAGATAATCGCCTAAATGAGCAACAACGACTCAACCTTAACACGCTTAAACCACAACGGTTTATAGAATACGCGCGACTGGCTGGCGAGCGACGTTTATGGTTATACAATCTTGACCTATCCAGGTTAGAACTCTATGATTATGCAAATCATAAATTAGTGAACAGCACCACGCCTATAAAAGATCAAGTTATAGAAATGCAAAGTGATTATAACTTCTGTCATCTAATTACTGAAAAAGGCATCATTACTTATAACACTTATGCGAGTGAAACCAGCCGTATACTTGAAGAATTAAAGCTACCAGTAGCCTTTGACTTTGAGCAATTAGGCTTTCAAACCGTTAGTGGCTGGAAATGGTATCGATTTGATAAAGAATTTCGCTTTCGCGAAAGCGAATTAACAACACCTTTTTCTCAAGAATACTCACCAGAATCGCTTTATCTAAAGGGTGGAAAACTTTATCTTTACCACCAGAAACGCTTGCACGTTCAAACTATCAACCTGAAGAAATCTTAATATGCACATTGCTGTCGCCGGAAATATAGGAGCTGGAAAAACTACTCTTACAAAACTACTTGCAAAACACTACAAATGGACACCTCAATTTGAGGACGTTTTAGAAAACCCTTATCTAGAAGATTTCTACACAGACATGGAGCGATGGTCATTTAACTTGCAAGTATATTTCTTAAACAGTCGTTTCCGTCAGGTATTAGAAATACGTGAAAGCGGTCAGAAAATCATTCAGGACCGTACGATATATGAAGACGCAAGTATCTTTGCACCCAATTTACATGCAATGGGTTTATTATCGCAACGTGATTTTGATAACTACTCTTCTCTTTTTGATTTAATGGAGAAATTAGTCGCTGCACCAGATTTATTAATCTATTTGCGCAGCTCTATACCTAATCTTGTGAACCAGATTCACAAACGTGGTCGCGATTATGAAAACACCATCTCAATTGATTATTTAAGTCGTCTTAATGAGCGTTATGAAGCATGGATCCACGGCTATGATAAAGGAAACCTTTTAATCATCGATGTGGACAATATTGATTTTGTAAACAATCCTGAGGATCTAGGAGATATTATCAATAAAATTGATGCAGAGCTTACTGGACTGTTTGCTTAAAAATTCTTTTTTAGTTTCTAAAACCATTGTTGCATTAAGCCTGTCGCAGTTGATATTCCTAAAATAAATCTAATACTATAGCTGACGTTTATCAAAAGCTATCGTACCTGATAACTGATTCACACTTGTCGTATAATCGTGCTTGTGGATTAAAGATAATAATCTAAACGATCCATCCATTTCACGGGCATGAATAACAGCTTCTTTAGATTCTTGAACGAGTAGCATTGGACATATGGTAAAAGAGTCTGCAATGGATTTTACTCGAGCCATTTTCTTATCATGATTGACAGATCTTAAATAAATGGCCATGATACGATCAGGATATTGCTCTGCAACGTCTTTATAATAGTCAACATCATGCTCGCCACTATCTCCTATGAGAATGAAATTCATGTCTGGATAGTGCTTTAAAATATTAAGTAATTCGTGTACTTTATGAGGCCTTTTTAATTTAGGTGTTCTATCCCATGGTGTGGGAAAATCTCTAAGAAGAATAGGTCCTTTAGGAAAACCATGAAAATCTAAGAACTTCTCGAGGTACTTATATAAATTCCATGGACTATTGCTCAAATAAAACATCGGGTTCTGATCATTACCGGATGGACCTCTGTGTAACAGTTGATATAAACTCGCAGCACCTTTTAAAGGCAGTCTGCGATCATAGTTTTTAAAGAATGTATTAAACGCGACACGTATTTTTAAGAAACTGGTAACACCAGTATGCATAATGGTGTCGTCTATATCGCTTATCACTCCATAAACTGCAGTGTATGGTGGTATTAATGTTTCACCTTTAAAACTATTTGTAGTGAGTCTTTTTTGTTTTTTCGCTTTCGCGAAAGCGGCATTATCCTCATCAAACTTTACAGCAAGACTTAAGTAGCCTTCATCATCAGATAGATCTTCTAGGTCTGCGTCTACCGTGATATCAAATAAAAAATACCCTTCATGATCGGCCTTGGTCTCAAACTGTGTGCCGTTAGGCAGCGTTAATCCTACCGATGCGTTGCGTATCTCATCAGTCTTAAATGTACGCCAGGTGTTGCGCAAGGTCTGGTAAAAGGTTTGCTGCTCATAATGTTTAAGAGGTTGATCTTCTAGCGCACGACCACGTATATATAGGTGGTTTTTACCGCTATAAGTGCGGTAAATATCTAGAATCCAAGGATCTCTTTTAAACAATGCCATAACGTGAAAATAAGTAATAAATGGTTGATATAAAAATCCCATTCTAGCAATGCCAGAATGGGACTTAGTTACTTGTATCTTAAAACTATTTAAAGTTAATTACCTCTTGATTAAGAGCCTTTATTTTAGCCTCAACTTGTGCTTCTGTTCCAACATACTTATGAGACTTAGTTATCGTTGCACCATTTGCAGACGATTGATAAGTAACATTTGCAGTGACTATACCCGTTTCTGCATCTACAGATTTTTGAATATCCATATTCTTATAAAATGAGCTCGTCTCTTCATTATTTTGCACCACTTCTTGCTCAATCTTTTGCGTGATAACATTTGCCTGTCCGTCTGTTGCGTGACCACCTAAGATAGGTGCTATAACTAGACCTATTAAACACGTAAGCTTAATCAAAATATTCATAGAAGGACCAGAAGTATCTTTGAAAGGATCACCTACTGTATCACCAGTTACTGCTGCTTTATGTGCATCAGAACCTTTATAAGTCATTTCTCCATTGATTTCAACACCAGCTTCAAAAGATTTTTTTGCGTTATCCCATGCTCCACCAGCGTTGTTTTGGAATATAGCCCAAAGCACTCCACTCACAGTGACACCAGCCATGTAACCACCTAGCATTTCAGCAATCGCAAGCGGATTCATTCCAAATATCATAGGCACGAATGCAATTACCAGTGGGAAGCCAATGGTTAACAAACCGGGCAACATCATTTCTTTAAGAGAAGCTCTTGTAGAAATATCTACACACTTATCATATTCTGGTTTCCCAGTTCCTTCCATAATTCCAGGAATATCTCTAAACTGGCGACGTACTTCTTCTACCATTTCCATGGCTGCTTTACCAACTGCGTTCATTGCAAGTGCGCTAAACACTACTGGTACCATTCCACCTACAAATAGCATTGCTAGTACCGGAGCTTTATAAATATTTATTCCATCAATTCCTGTGAAAGTCACATATGCTGCAAATAAAGCTAGTGATGTTAACGCTGCACTTGCAATAGCAAATCCTTTTCCAGTAGCCGCTGTAGTGTTACCTACTGCGTCTAGAATATCAGTACGCTCACGTACAATAGGTTCTTGTTCACTCATCTCTGCAATACCACCAGCATTATCTGCTATAGGACCAAATGCGTCGATGGCTAATTGCATAGCCGTAGTTGCCATCATAGCACTTGCTGCAAGCGCAACACCATAAAAACCGGCAAACGCATAAGAAGCCCATATCGCACCAGCAAATAATAATACCGATGGGAATGTTGATATCATACCTGTCGCGAGACCAGCAATGATGTTTGTCCCGGCACCTGTAGAAGATTGTTGTACAATTTTAAGAATAGGTTTTTTACCTAATCCTGTATAATATTCTGTTACAGAAGAGATTACTGCTCCTACCACAAGACCTACTAGAGTAGCATAGAATACATTCATAGAAGAAATATTCATTACTCCTTCACCGTAGAAATTCATTTGCATCGTTTCTGGCAACATCCACACACATAGACCATAACAAGCTGCAGCAACTAGTACGATAGAAGTCCAGTTACCTACATTTAAGGCTTTCATTACTTGAGATTCTTTTGCCTCATTACTTGTAATCTTTACAAGCATCATTCCTATTACAGATATAATGATTCCTACACCTGCAATAGCCATAGGTAATAAGATAGGACTATCCCACCGAAACCTTCACTCACAATATCGCCCTGCATATCTCTTATCACATAGTTACCTAAAACCATCGCTGCGAGAACTGTTGCTACATAAGATCCAAATAGGTCAGCACCCATTCCAGCTACATCACCTACATTATCACCTACATTATCTGCAATAGTTGCTGGGTTACGAGGATCATCCTCAGGAATTCCTGCTTCTACCTTACCTACTAGATCTGCACCTACGTCTGCCGCTTTAGTATAAATACCACCACCGACACGCGCAAAAAGCGCGATAGACTCAGCACCTAGCGAGAATCCGGCAAGTGTCTCTAGAACAATGGTCATTAAGTCTCCAGGTGTTCTCATTTCTCCCATAAACTCTGCTGCTGCCCATTCTCCATTCATAAATACATGAAAGAAAATAATAAAGAATCCGGTAAGACCTAGAACTGCAAGTCCTGCAACACCTAGCCCCCCCATTACAGATCCACCACCAAAGGATACACCTAAGGCCTTAGGCAAGCTGGTACGAGCAGCCTGAGTTGTTCTTACGTTAGTTTTAGTTGCAATTTTCATCCCTATATTACCTGCATATGCCGAGAATATGGCGCCGCAAATAAAAGCGATGACAATCATCCAGTGCGTAGAAGGAACTACAAAAGATACAATTGCGAGTAAAGCACTTACTATTACTACAAAAATGGCTAATAATTTATATTCCGCATTTAGAAAGGCGAGCGCTCCTTCATAGATGTGATCTGAAATCTCTTTCATTTTCCCATCTCCTGCATCTTGTTTTAACACCCAAGATTTCTTGATAAACATGTAAAGTAATCCTAGAGCTGCCATCAGTAATGGCATGTAAATCATGTATGATTCCATATGTTTTGTTTTGTTTGGTTTTATTAATCTCGCTAATGTAATAAAATTATGTTAACAAAACTATAACGTTATAGGAGTAAGATTCTTAGGGATTCGCTTTCGCGAAAGCGAATACAAACAAAATTTACAATGGCATATACTTTATTGCTTCAACAACTTTTTTAACGCTTTATGATCTGTATTTGAAATTTCTACAAAATAAAGTCCCGAAGGCAAGTTTTCTAATTCAAGTGTGTGACTAAGAATAGACGATGAAAAGGAGTTGTTAAACACTACCTGACCCGAAGTGTTATAAATAGTAATATGCTGGAAATTTATTTTACTAGAAATAGTAACCAGACTGTTTGCTGGGTTAGGAACTAGTTGTAATTGAAACAAATCACGATCTGTTATACTTGCAGGAACCGCAACAGCTGTTGTCTCTAGGTTAGTAATAATGGGTGCATTGAAATCAAAATAAATCTCAGCCTGATTTGAAAAATCATCTCCTAGAACCAATGTATCCAACGTTTTAATTTTAAATAACACATAACCTAAACTTGCTGGAGCAGTGAAGGCTAAATTGATGTTATCAAACTGAAATTCTACCTTATTACCATCAAAAATGGTAGTCGTATAGTCATGACTAGAACTTAAAGGAGTTAGAGTCGATACATCATACATTGCGGTATCAATATAATCTATGATTTTAACGTTAGCCGCACTCGCAGTTCCTTCATTCTCAAAACGGATTCTATAGTGAACAAACTCTCCTACTTCATTAGGTAAAATAGTTTCACCTTGCAAACAAGTTTTATCATTAGGATCATAGGAGTTGACGACTTTTTGCCTAGTAATGAAAGTGTTATCGTATGGTGTTGCATCCGTACCATTATAATTGATATCAGACCTGAACACTAATAAATCATCTAATTGTAAAGGGAAATTAGGATCTGTAGGCGTATTGAGATTAAAATTAATTAAAATTTCTCTTGTCTCAAATGGTTGAATATTTGAATAATTCCAATTCAAAACTCCTAGACTGGTTGAGGTTACAGCAGGTGATGCATTTAAAAAGGTCATATAATCGTTTTCAAATTGAGTGTTAATAGTACCTGATAATACACTCGTACCTTTATTTCTATAGACCAACTTGTAATTAGCATCAAATCCAGGTCGACTATCACCGATTGGAAAAAGCACAACTTCTAAATCATTAAACATGCCTAAATCAGTTATGCAAAAATCCTGAGTAATTATACCTGTTTGATTAATTGTAACGCTTGCATTAATAGGCGATATATTAAAATGCTGATTGTCGATAATCGGCGTTATAGTGTATGTTCCTGGTCTTAAGTTTGCACTATACTCTCCATCTATAGCAATCACATCAATGGAAGTTTCAGTATTACTAATATTCAAATGCACATTTAATGCTTTAGGGTCATTGATGTCACATCCATTGCTATCTATATCATAGGAAAATAAACCATTCAAGGTTTGTGCAGCACAATTCTGAGCTAAAGAATCACTAGTTATAGACCAACCTCTATTCATCAATACCGCTCTAGAAAAAGCGTCACAATATTCTAAATTAGTAATACCGAGGTTTTTATTTTGATATTGTAAATCAACAAATCGGCTTAATAATGCGTCGTAATTGTAAGTATCTATATTTGTGTTTTGAACGAGGTTTACAACATTTGCTCCTGAATTAAACACCCAAGAACTCAAATCTTGATTAAACTCTAAAGCACCGAAGAACATCCCACTCATTAAAGTGACATTACTTACATCCCAAGATTTTAATGTTTGATTAAAGTCTTGAGCACCACTAAACATTGATGTCAATATTCTTGCGTTAGTTATATCCCATGTATTTAAAGGTTGGTTAAAACTTCTAGCGAGATGAAACATCCCATTAAATTCAGTGACATTAGAGACGTTCCAACTGGACAATGGTGAATTAAAAGCATATGCTCCTTTGAACATATTTTCCATGTCCGTAACGTTTGAAACATCCCAGTTTGATATGTCCGAATTAAAATTTATGGCATAGGAGAACATTTCAGACATGTTTGTTACATTACTTAAGTCTGGTACATCTGTAGCGTTTATGGATAGGTTTTGACAATATTTAAATGCCTCTTCCATCGTTTGGAACTGAGAGTTACCCCCATTGCGTAATGATAACGCTATTGTTCTGATAAAAATTTATAGTCTCTAATGGACCTGTCACTACTACTGTATACATACCAGCTGTTGGATAGGTATGTGTAACTTGTATATCATTAGGTGATCCGTAAGAATTAGTCATTCCATCGCCCCAATCTATTGTTATGCTAGCATTTGAAGTTATCCTGAACCTATAGGAATTAGTTACATCTACGTCAAACACAAAATCATCTATAGTTTGCGCGCTCGCAAAGATTCCAAAAAACAAAAAAACAATGGTAAAAATTCTCATATAAGATCCATAATATTTAAAAACAGCCCACAAAATACAATTAATAGTTAATTGTAAGGGAAATCTTTACATAAAGCTTAAAAGAGATTGAGGTAATTCTAGCCGACACCTTAATTAAGCGGTATAACAATTAAGGAAAGTATTAAGGAGAATTCAGGTCATACTAACCGATACCGCTCTACAGCGGTATGACCTTCTAAAAAGAAAACCCAAAACTACCGGTGATTGCCATAGAACGCGCATCTGGCAAGTAATTGTAACCACCTCTAAAGCTTACATCTAAACGAAATACCTTAAAAATATTACCAATACCAGCACTGTATTCCCAGTAAATATCTTCTGGAGCTAGGTAATTAAGGCCACTGGCGTTTAAAGCAATATTCTCATCACTTATCTTTCCATAAACAGCACGTACACCTACTAATTCTCTAAGGTTTAAATCTCGTAAATAAGGAACACGTGAAAATAGTCTACCGTTGAAATTATGATTCAAGTGTAGAGTCACGTATTCATCTGTGACAAACTCGTAGAAATTCATGGTATTAAATGCACCTGTGATATTAAAGTAAGTCTGATTACCAGGAACTACATTTAATAATGCTAATGGTACTTCACCAAAGGTCTTTCCAGCTTCAACACGAGCTGTTAATCTTCCAAAAGGCCCAAACTGGAATGGATGACTGTAATAGAATTGTACTTTATCAAAATTAAAATCACTTTCTAGCAAACCTTCAAATCCACGTGTATAACTTGCAAACAGTATAGGATATTCACCACTATTAATGATCGTCCTATCTACTCCATAGTTAGAGGTTTTACGACCTGGTGTATAGGTCATTGTCAGACTTGCATCTGCTTGTCTAGTTTCTGTCTCAATACCACCTGGCGCATCTGCATCAAAATAATCTAAACTAAAAACACCTGGATTACCACTCTTAATTGTACGATAACTGGTACCTAATCTAAATTCAAGATTATATTTAGGTTCAAAGCTCAATGCTAGTGTAGATAAATTGATACTGGATAAACTGGAATTATTTCCAGAGGTGATCAAGGCACTTGATGCGAGACTGCGTCCTAACACATCATTTGTATTAGTTAAGCTAGCGCCCAATTGTTCTATATCACGACGGTTTCCACCAGAAATGGTTAATCTACTTTTTTTATCCATCAACCATTTACCAGCGATACCATATTTGAACTGATTATCTCTAAAACCATAAGCACCATAGCCTTCTAATCTCCACATATCATTTGCAGAAAAATAGGTTCTACCACCACCACGCAATCTCAATCCTTCCACATCATTAAAACCAAAAACACTGAAAACAGGTCCTATATCAAAATTGTCTATTTCATAATATCCTGACGCGAGAATGGTCCCGATATTATATAAACGCTTGAACTTCTTATTAGTCTTAAGAGTGTCCAGCATGGTATAGATTTGCTTTTCATCCTTATTAAGTTTTTCTAATCTGTTTTCATCCCAGTAAGCCTCATCACGATCGTAAATTTCTGGATCATAATCATTAACTCGACGTTTATAGAAATCCCGATCTTTAGCGATGTCAAATTGGTAATTATTGAACAGCGTCGTTCTTTTACCATACATACCTTTGGATTCTTCTTTTTTATTAAGTGCAAAATCACTCATAAAATAATCTCTAGTAATCAGAAAAAGACTGTCGTTTAAAACATCAAACTCTTGCTCGATATAAATTTCTTTTACCCAGTTAACATTAGCACTTTTTGTTGCTTGCAGATTAATCTCCTTAATTGCATAGGAATCTGCTGCTACCCAAAAGTCTCCTTTAAAGGTCAACTCACCTTTTCTACGTGGATAATAAATTATATTATATGCCTCTACTCCATCGATCATTGCCGTGTCTCTCAACACATAATTATAAGTATCAATACCACTTTTACCTACTGGACTTGTAAAGCTTTTATCAAAAAACTTAAGATATCTTTCATACACATCAATATCTGCATACAGATCTTTCACAAAGGCTATAATCGTTTGATTGTTTGAAAACCAGAGTTTTTATTGGCCTTTATATTTTCCTTTTCTTTATTAATTTCATTATCACCATATACTGTAGATAAGGATTCGTTAATAAAAATAGGTAGATAAGTTTTACCTGTTACGTTACTCGTATCTGCATAGTCAAATATGAACTCCATACCACGGAAAAGTTTTGAATTTACCATCTGGCTATCGATGGTATTCATATCAAACTCTAACTTTTCATACTTATCAAATTGATACTGCTTGAATTGAGAAAGGCCATTCTTACGACGGTTTTCCCATACTTTACGCAAGATATCCAATGCTGGATTATTTTTTTTAGAAGTTTTACCTGTATAGATAACTACTGCATCTAGAGCTGCCGCTTCAGTCTTGAGCGTTAAATTAAGCTCTAGGTTCACCTTTGATTCAAGTGTATAGGTAAGTGTCTCATAACCTATAAAGGAGATTTGAATCGTCTCATAATTAGAGTTAGACTGCAAATAAAAACGACCATTATCATTAGTAATAGTCCCTTCACTTGATCCAGGAAAAAAAACATTGGCAAATGGCACACCATCACCAAATTCATCATAGACCACACCACCAACTTTGGTTTGTGCGGTTATCGTAGTAGTCACAAGAAACATGATGATCACCATCAGTTGTGATGAACTCGCTTTCGCGAAAGCGTATTTAAAAAAATCAATCATATTATAAGAAAGTAAAAATCAAAAGTAGGTTTCTTGTAATTAAACAGAGGTACAAATTTTAAAAATAGTTGTTAACCTTTTATCTCAACCAGTCATTAAATCATAAACTCTCATATGGAACGTCAATATTTTTACTACCTTATATTCTTTTTACTATTTCATCACTCTGATGCTCAAGTTGGTATTAATACTTCTAATCCTGCTGCAGCGTTGCACATTAACAACATTTCAGATAACGAGAAAAACGGAATTATTTTACCTCAACTAGACGAATTTCCCGTTACTATGACCTCAGATCAAGATAGTATGATGATTTATATTACTGGAAATGGTAGCATAAATAAAGGTTACTGGTTTTACGAACATGGAAGCGGTTGGAGAAAATTAATCGATAGTGCCAGTGCTGAAAGTTTGCAAATGTATCGCAATCCGAAGTTTCCTGATGGGATGAAAGGTATACAGCCTGTCACTTATGACTTAAAAACAGGAGGATACTCTGTCCCAGCAGGCAAGAATCTATACATAACTTCACTCTATAACTCAAGAAATATAGGCGATATGATTGTTCTAGATAATACAACATCCTTAAGTTTTACTCTAATTTCTAATACTGAGGCTAGTTATACTTTTCCAACATTTAACAACCCCCATTCTCGTAGGGCAAAATGATCTTTTGAGTGGTACTTTTGTATTTAATGGTTTTTTAGTTGATGCCACGGTAGAGCCTATTTATACCTTTTCTTCTTATACAGTACCAGCAAACAAAATTTTTATTTATTTAACTAGTAATAACAACAGCTCTCCACTTCCCATTGCCGAAATAAGGATAGGTACCACCGCGGTAACTCAATCAGGAACAAATAACAGTCGTAGTGGAAATGTAGAGGCACTTGCTATGCCTTTGTTTATAGACGCCGGAGAGACTATAAACAATATGCAATCTGGAAGTACCATGAATGGCTATTTAATAGACAAATAAAAAACCCAGCTTTTTGAGCTGGGTTTAAATCTTCTTAATAAAAAGAATTACTTTTTATACATCACTTTCTTAACACCTTCAACCACGTGAGTGTGATTAGGCAACCACTCTGCAAATAATACCGGAGAGTACGGTGCTGGTGTATCTTGTGTGTTAATCTTATAGATAGGTGCATCTAGATAATCAAATGCTTCTGCCTGGACCATGTGAGAAATCTCAGTAGATACATTACCAAATGGCCATGCTTCTTCAAGAATGATTAATCTATTTGTTTTTTTAACAGATTTTAAAATAGCCTCTTTATCATAAGGACGTACTGTTCTTAAGTCGATAATCTCACAAGAAATACCTTCTTTTTCAAGCTCGTCTGCTGCTTTATAAGCCTCTTTTATAATTTTTCCAAAAGAAACGATTGTTACATCAGTTCCTTCTCTTTTTATCTCTGCAACACCTATAGGTAATACATATTCACCTTCTGGCACTTCACCTTTATCACCATACATTTGCTCAGATTCCATAAAAATAACTGGATCATCATCACGTATCGCTGCTTTTAAAAGACCTTTTGCATCATAAGGATTTGAAGGTACAATTACTTTAAGACCTGGCGTGTTTGCAAACCAGTTTTCAAAAGCCTGTGAGTGTGTCGCCGCTAATTGCCCGGCACTTGCTGTAGGACCACGGAAAACAATAGGACATGGAAATTGCCCACCACTCATCTGACGAATTTTTGCAGCATTATTGATAATCTGATCAATTCCTACTAGCGAGAAGTTAAAAGTCATGTACTCTACTATCGGTCTATTACCTGTCATGGTACTTCCTATAGCGATTCCTGCAAAACCTAATTCTGCAATTGGTGTATCAATTACACGCTTTGCACCAAATTCGTCTAGCATTCCTTTTGAAGCCTTATAAGCTCCATTATATTCTGCAACCTCTTCACCCATTAAATAAACGGACTCATCTCGGCGCATTTCTTCACTCATGCTTCGGCTATTGCCTCGCGGAATTGAATAGTCTTCATAAATACTACTGTTTATAACAAAAGAGCAACAAAAATAACTTACCCAACCTTAGCACACCACATTTTTAAGATAAAAAATGTCCCCCTTAAGGTTATAAAAAAGTGCATTATGTCGTTGAAATCGTTTTCGTAACTGCGTTATAGTTGCGTTAAATAAACAACAATGCTATTATAAAACAGGTCTCTAATGCTGATTCAGAGTATAAAAGAGATTAAATTTATTATGCATGCATAGTTTTTTTAGTGTTTTTTACGTATTTTCGCAAACGTTTGAAAACTCATAATAAAACCGTGAAATATGAAGATTTTAGTTTGTATCAGCCACGTGCCAGATACCACTTCAAAGATTAATTTTACTGATAACAATACTCAGTTTGACACAAATGGTGTTCAATATGTTATTAATCCAAATGATGAATTTGGTCTAACTAGAGCCATGTGGTTTAAAGAAAAACAAGGTGCTAGTGTAGAAGTTGTCACAGTAGGTGGTGCAGAAGTTGAACCTACTCTTAGAAAAGCCCTTGCTATAGGTGCAGACAGTGCAACACGCGTTGATGCTCCAGCATTAGATGGATATGCAGTTGCGCAAGAACTTGCAGCAGTTGTAAAAAATGGTGGATATGACCTAGTCATTGCAGGACGTGAATCTATAGACTACAACGGTGGCATGGTACCAGGTATGGTAGCTGCCATGACAGGAGCTAGTTTTGTAAATACATGTATCTCTCTAGAAGTGGACGGTAGCGCCGCTACTGCAATTAGAGAAATTGATGGTGGTAAAGAAACTGTAAGTGCTACATTACCTCTTATAATTGGTGGACAGAAAGGCCTTGTAGAGGAAAGCGACTTAAGAATTCCTAACATGCGTGGAATTATGATGGCTCGTAAAAAACCATTAAACGTGGTACCATCTGTTGCTACAGCTACAGAAACAAAAACGGTTTCTTTCGAAAAGCCAGCTCCTAAAGGAGATGTAAAATTAGTAGCTGCAGATAATCTAGATCAACTTATTGACTTGTTACATAACGAGGCAAAAGCGATTTAATAGAGCTATTTTAAGTACGCTTTCGCGAAAGCGGAATCACAATATTAATAATTAGTAAAGAGCAACATGCTCTACTCAAAATAATATAACTATGTCAGTATTAGTATATACGGAATCAGAAGGCGGCTCTTTTAAGAAAGCGGCTTATGAAGTTGCGAGCTATGGAAAAGGCATCGCAGACCAGTTAGGCACACCAGTTACAGCAATAACATTTAATGCAAATGACGCTGGTGACTTGGGAACTTATGGAGTTTCTAAACAACTGAATATTACAGATTCAAAATTAGAAAAATTTAATGCGGCTGCTTATGCAGATGCTATTGCACAGGCGGCAAAAGCTGAAGGAGCAACGACAGTAATCATTAGTTCAAGTGCAAATTCTAAATATTTAGGAGCCTATTAAGTGTGCATCTAGAAGCGGGATATGCAACTAACGTGATGGAGTTACCATCGTCAACTAGCCCATTCACCGTTAAAAGATCGGTTTTTACAAACAAAGCGTTTGCAATGACTGAAATTTCTACGGCAAACAAACTAATAGGTCTTGCTAATAATTCTTATGGCTTAAAAGAAAACGCAGCAGATTGCGCAACTGAAGCATTCACACCTTCTTTAAGTGATGATGACTTTAAAGTTCAAGTACAATCAGTAGATAAAGCTACTGACAAAGTAAGTATTGCAGACGCAGACGTAGTTGTAAGTGCCGGACGTGGTCTTAAAGGTCCTGAAAACTGGGGGGGAATGATAGAAGAACTTGCAGAGGTTCTAGGAGCGGCAACAGCTTGTTCTAAACCTGTAAGCGATATGGGATGGAGACCTCATGGAGAGCATGTAGGTCAAACCGGTAAGCCAGTAGCTACAAATCTTTATATCGCAATAGGAATTTCTGGAGCGATACAACACCTCGCAGGTGTAAGTTCATCAAAAGTAAAAGTAGTTATCAACACTGATCCAGAAGCGCCATTTTTTAAGGCTGCAGACTATGGTGTAGTAGGTGATGCTTTTGAAGTGGTACCTGCTTTAATTGAAAAATTAAAAGCATTCAAAGCAGCAAATGCTTAATTCTTAATAATTTGTTAGCTTTAAGGCTGTGCATTATGAGAAAAACACTCATTTTTGCACAGCTTTTTTCATTTATAAAGGGTGTAACTCTATGAGTCTAAAACGACTTAACATACGCGGCATATCATATAGTGAGACACAAAATGGTGCTTATGCACTAGTCCTCAAAGAAGTAGGTGGCGATCGACAGCTTCCTATAGTAATAGGCGCTTTTGAAGCACAAAGCATTGCTATAGCACTTGAGAAAGAAATAAGTCCGCCTAGACCACTTACTCATGATCTTTTTAAAACGTTTGGAGAACGTTTTGGCATTACTGTAAAGCAGGTAATCATTCATAAATTGGTAGATGGTGTGTTTTTCTCAAGCCTTATTTGTGAAAGAGATAAAATTGAGGAAATCATAGATGCAAGGACTAGTGACGCCATTGCGCTGGCCGTTAGGTTTAAAGCTCCTGTTTTTACTTATGAAAACATATTAGATGAAGCTGGCGTGCAGTCGCACATCAGACCAGATAAAGAATTACAAGAAGATCCTCTAGATTTAAGTAATGATGAGTTCATAGAAGAATTAATCAATACTGACCATGATAATGAGGACAACTACAGCCATTTAAGCATTAAAGAATTACATAAAATGCTAGACGACGCTGTATCAAATGAAAATTATGAACTAGCCGCGCGACTGCGTGATGAAATATCAAAACGATAATGAAACTGCCATCCATACTTTCTCAACGCAATGTGTGTTTGAGTGTTTTATTACTATTTATCTCTTTTACAGCACAAGCGATATTACCAGTCTCTAGTATTGCAGTAATTCAAGAAATAACAACAAATAATATCTCTCTTTCTAATGTTACAGAACCTAATGTGACTTTTGAAAGTATTTACCGAGGACTTATCGGAATCGTATTTTTACTAGGAATAGGATTCGCTTTTAGTGCCAATAGAAGAAAAATAGATTGGCGATTAGTAATCATTGGTATTAGTTTACAAATAATATTTGCAACCTTATTTTTATTAGTGGAAGAAGTTGCAGCCGTTTTTCAATGGATTGCAGAGAAAGTTGTAGAATTTCTAGCAGTAGCAGAAGAAGGCGCCCAGTTTGTTTTTGGTAATCTCGTAGACCCATCACAGAGCATGGGTTACATATTTGCTTTTAAAGTGCTGCCTACTATTGTGTTCTTTTCTGCATTTACTTCACTACTCTATTATTTGGGAATCTTGCAAAAGATTGTTTATGTATTTGCCTGGGTAATGAGTAAGACTATGCGATTGAGCGGTGCAGAATCACTTGCAGCTGCAGCTAACATATTTATAGGCCAGACCGAAGCACCATTAGTAGTAAAGCCATATTTAGAAAAAATGACCAAGTCAGAAATTCTTTGTTTAATGGTTGGTGGAATGGCTACTATAGCCGGTGGAGTTCTTGCTGCCTTTATCGAATTTCTAGGTGGTACAGATCCAATAGCTAAAGCAGAATTTGCTAGACACTTAATAACGGCATCTATAATGAGTGCGCCAGCAGCAATTGTCATGGCAAAAATGTTATTTCCAGAAACCGAAACAGATAAAATTGATCGCAAGTTAGACATCTCTAAAGAGAAAATTGGATCTAACGTTCTTGACGCTATTTCAAGAGGAACTACAGATGGTCTTAAGCTGGCTGTTAATGTAGGTGCCATGCTATTGGTCTTTACAGCTATCATAGCTGTAGTCAACTGGTTTTTAGGAGATCTTATAGGTGCACCTAGCGGACTCAACGATTTAATAGTAGAAGCTACTGATGGACGCTATCAAAAATTCTCTATGCAATATATCTTAGGTAATTTATTTGCCCCCCCAATTGCATGGATTATCGGTGTTCCTGCTAATGATATTGTAGCCGTAGGTCAATTATTAGGAGAAAAAACAATTCTCAACGAGTTTTTTGCATATGCATCCCTGAGTAAATTAAAAGCTGCTGGTGTATTAACTAATTATCGATCTATAGTAATATCAACATATGCTCTTTGTGGATTTGCTAACTTTGCCTCTATAGGTATTCAAATAGGAGGAATAGGTGTACTAGCACCTAGTCAGCGCAAAACGTTAGCAGCCTTTGGTATCAAAGCCTTAATAGGTGGTACATGTGCCGCTTTACTTACAGCTACTATTGCAGGTATGCTTTTTGGATAATTGAGGTAAAAACGTCTTGTATAGTTTTGAGCATTTATACATACCGTAATCGTACTATGTCAACAAAAATCATTTTTTAAGAAAATTTTAATAACTTTGCCAACCCTAAATTTGGTTTAAGTTATGCTACCAACGGATCATATTGCACGTGCAAATCACCATTTTCAATATGATTTTGGTAATCTTTATTGTTTTGACCATTATGTAATTGGTATTATAAATGATCAAATAAATATTGGCACCACAGAAGCAAAAATCATTCTTAACGATTTAAACAAGTATTTTACTAGCAAACAATTCGTATACATTGCAAATCGAGCTTTCTCACATAATATTGATTTATCAGTTTACAAACTAGTAAATCCTAAAAAGCTAGTAGGGATAGCGATAGTATCTCCGCATGAAAATGAAATAGAGCGCGCAGTTGAAGAACAACAATTATACTCTGGTTCCTTTGGCTTATTTAAAAACGTAGAAAGCGCTATCGCTTGGGCTAATACTTTTCAAAAAGTAGAAGGTTAGTCTTAAAAACCCGTTGATAAAGTCTTTTATTTTTAAATTTATTTTTTGCCAGATTGGATAATTAATTCTCCTATTTTGTACTTAATTAGGGTCAATATAGAATTCTATAATTCAAGCAGGGAAAGATGAAACAGTATCACGATTTACTACAACATATATTAAAAGAAGGAACTGATAAAGGTGACCGCACAGGCACTGGAACCAGAAGCGTTTTGGTTATCAAATGAGATTCGACTTGCAAGAAGGCTTTCCCATGGTTACCACAAAAAAACTGCACCTTAAATCTATAATCCACGAGTTATTATGGTTTCTTACCGGCGATACTAACGTGAAGTATTTGCAAGATAATGGTGTACGTATCTGGAACGAATGGGCAAACGAAAATGGTGACCTAGGACCTGTCTATGGACATCAATGGCGCAATTGGAATAACGAGGATATAGATCAAATAAAAGACATTGTCAATACGTTAAAAAACAATCCTAACAGTCGCCGCATGATGGTAAGCGCATGGAATCCGAGCGTTATGCCAGACACTAATGTCAGTTTTTCTGAAAATGTAGCAAATGACAAAGCAGCATTACCTCCATGTCATGCTTTCTTTCAATTTTACGTATCAGATAACAAACTAAGTTGTCAACTATATCAACGTAGTGCCGATGTTTTTCTAGGAGTACCCTTTAACATCGCAAGCTATGCTCTATTTACCATGATGATGGCACAAGTTTGTGGATTTGAATATGGTGATTTTATCCATACGTTCGGCGATGTTCATATCTACTCTAACCACATGGAACAAGTCAAATTACAACTATCTAGAGAGCCTCGCGTATTACCTATTATGAAAATAAATCCGGACATCAAAGATATTTTCAACTTCACTTTTGAGGACTTTACATTAGAGAATTATGATCCGCACCCAGCAATTAAAGGTGCCGTTGCTATATAGTATGAAATCTATAATTACATTATTATTTTTAGTTTCAACCTTTACATTTGCCCAAGATAGTGATCCCGCATATGCAGATTTTTTGGAAGTTGATGATACAGAATATAAGGATTCACCCAGTTTTTATGTAGTTGATTTAAGAATGACTGCTTCTGATCCAGGAATGGCAATAGCAAGTTGGGACGCGCATAAATCACTTACTAAGTTTCTAGTAGAGCTTTATGACCCCACAAATAATACATTGTTTCACCGTAAGGTTTATAGAGATAAATCGATAGAAATACCAGCTAGTGCAAAACTGGTTGTATCACCTATCCACTTAAATCTTAAAGGAAAACCTAAGACCTCTACCCTAGCTCAAACCAATTATAAATCAGAGATAGAACAGCGCAAAAACATGGAGAAGCTCTTAAAGCAAATGCAAGAGCAAGACAATCGCAATCATCAATCTTCAAAAGAGATTCCGTGGCGATGGATTTTTAGAGGCATTGGTTTACTTGCGCTGGTCGTAGGTTTGATTGCTAGATTTGCTGGTGATAAGGAAGAGTTCAAAGACTATGACCGACGTAAAAGAAAACCTTGATTAGAGTACGCTTTCGCGAAAGCGACACTAAAAACGTCCTAACTATTTCACAAAATCCTATTAGTTTGCTAGACTTTTACAAATTCCTTTTAAATTTGAGTAAATGAATATAAAAGAAAACATTCTTAACCTGTTTTTGGATACTAGAAAGCATACAGAAGCTTTATGTAAACCATTACAAAAAGAAGACTATGTCGTGCAACCGATTGTTGATGTATCTCCACCTAAATGGCATTTAGGACACACAACGTGGTTTTTTGAAGAATTCTTATTAGACGGACACCTTCCTGGTTATAAAAGATTTCATAGTCAATATGCTTATGTTTTTAACAGCTACTACGAAAGTATAGGTGCACGTGTTGTACGTACAGACAGAGGAAATCTCTCAAGACCTAGTGTGGATGAAGTGTATGAATATCGCGCACATGTTACAAAACACATGGCACAGCTTATTGAACTTCACTGGGACGAGGACTTGATCCCAGTACTAGAAATAGGAATTCATCACGAAAAACAACATCAAGAACTATTACTCACTGATATTAAATATATCTTAGGTAACAATCCTTTATCACCTGTATATGGAAATATAGAGGATGAAGTATTTATAAATAATAAAATTCATAAATGGCTTGAGATGCCAGCGCAAATCTATGAAGTAGGACATTCTGAAGAAACATTTTGTTATGACAACGAGCAACCACGTCACCGTGTTTTTCTAGAAGCATATCAAATATCTAGTGAGTTAGTTACTTGTGGAGAATGGATAAACTTTATTAATGATGGCGGCTACTCTAATGTGATGCTATGGCACACAGAAGGCTGGGATTGGGTTCAAAAAAACAATATATGCGCACCTATGTATTGGTTTGAAGAAAACAATCAATGGAATCAATACACTTTAAATGGTATTGCTGGTATTGATAAATCTAGTGCCATTACTCATGTATCCTACTATGAAGCTTTTGCCTTTGCACAATGGAAAGGTATGAGACTACCTACTGAGTTTGAATGGGAAGCCGCACAACAAAAATTTAGTTGGGGGGAAAAAGATGGGAATGGACAGAAAGCGCCTACCTACCTTACCCTAATTACCAAAAACCTGATGGTGCCCTAGGAGAGTATAATGGTAAATTTATGGTCAACCAGAAGGTGCTTAGAGGTGGCTCTGTCGCTACTCCTAACAATCACACAAGATCAACTTACAGAAACTTTTTTCATCCGTATTTAAGATGGCAATTTACGAGTCTGAGACTCGCACAATCTATATGACAAAGCAAGAAACATTTCAATTAGAATTTGAAAATCACGTAATAGAAGGGCTAAAAGCTTTTCCTAAATTTTTAAGTTCCAAATATATTTACGATGACCGTGGTGATGAATTATTTCAGCAAATCATGGCCCTTCCAGAATATTACCTTACCGAGGCAGAATATAATATTATAGATACTTATAAGGATAATTTAAGAAAAGTTTTTAACACTCATGGAGCGTTTGATCTCATCGAATTAGGTGCTGGAGATGGTAAAAAAACCAAGGTACTCTTAAATGAATTAGTAATCAACAGTGTAGACTTCACATACATACCTATAGACATTAGTCAGCACGCCATTGATGACTTGACCACATCTATTACCACATTACTACCTACATTAGAGGTTCAGGGTGAACAAGGGACATATTTTAAAGTCCTTGAAAGACTAGCAACCTACAACAAAAGACCTAAAATCATTATCGTTTTAGGCTCAAACATAGGAAACCTTGATCATCCTCAAGCAATAGAGTTTTTGAAAAAAATCAAAGACGTAATGTCTGACCAAGATTTTCTTTTTATGGGGTTTGACCAAAAGAAAGATCCATTAACTATTCAGCATGCATATGCCGATTCTCAAGGGGTAACTCAAGAGTTTAATCGCAACTTACTACATCGTATCAATAAAGAAATGGACGGAAACTTTCCAGTCAACAACTTTGAACATTGGGAATCTTACGACCCAGAAACAGGTACTGCAAAAAGCTATCTTATAGCAACAGAGCCTTGTGATGTAGAAATAAAAAAGTTGAAGCTAAAGACGACTTTCAAAAAATGGGAAACCATACACTGCGAAATATCTCAAAAATATGACGATGACACTGTAGAATGGTTAGCAAATCAATCAGGTTTAAAAATTGAAAAGATTTATGAAGACCATCAAAAGCTCTTCAAGGATTATTTATTTAAAATAAAAAAATAGAAGAAAATGAAAGCAACTTGGAACAATCAAATCATTGCTGAAAGCGACGACACTAAAGTTATTGAGAACAATCACTACTTCCCTAAAAACAGTATAAAAAAAGAGTTCTTTAAAGAGAGTAACACTCAATCCAACTGTCCTTGGAAAGGCTTAGCTAGTTATTACACCTTAGAAGTAAACGGAGAAAAAAATAAAGATGCTGCATGGTATTATCCAAACACTAAACATGCTGCAAAAGAAATTGAGGGATATGTAGCTTTTTGGAAAGGAGTTTCCATCTCTGAATAAACGATAATCTCGACAAAAAGCCCATAATTAAGAAAATGTTTCTCAATTATGGGCTTTTTTATTTAAGATCATATTATCTAACCGCTAAGGATGTTAGATTTTGTTGTAAACAAAATCTAAACTCATAATCCCGCTAGCAGGAGTACCTGCCGCTCCACTAAAATATTGTGCAACATCATTATCATCGACATTAAAGGATAAGGTTGTAGGCGTCAAAAGGATCTGTTGAGATTCGGTAGCTGTTCCTCCATTAACATTTACCGTTATTGTTAAAGTACCGTTTGCATAGGAGTATGTGCCGCTTTCCACATTTGTATTGCAAACTAAGTTATTGGAAGTATCAAAACTAACCTCTGCAATTGTAGATGTAAAAGTACCGTCTGCATTAAAGCTGATTGCCATGCTATCAAAACAATTAGTTTCATTGGTCAATTCCATATCTGTAATCGTGTCTTGATTTAAATCAACCGCAACATCGGCAGTAAGCGTGCTTAAAACATAGTTACCAACAAGAGCTGCATTATTATTAATTGATTGATTTTCATCATCAGTACATGCCGTAAAAGCAAATAATATGGCAATTAAGGGAAAGATTAATTTTTCATCATTATTATTTTTGTTAAAGATAACAAAATATAATAATGTACTATTTTTGAAACGATTAGAAAGGCTCAACCCTTGAATCTATTGATATCTTGATGTAATAATACTGTTGTAAAAATCAGTATCTAGATACAAAAAGAAGAATAAAATGATCAAAAGTGAAGAACAACTTTATTTTTTTTGAATCTCACTGCTTGTCAATCAAATATAAAATCATACATTTGCAGCCCGATTTTAACCATTGAAATCGTTACAATTTAAAACAGGTTCAAAGTGAATACGTTAAGTTACAAAACAGTTTCTGCTAACAGCGCTACAGTAAACAAAGAATGGGTACTTGTAGATGCAGCAGACCAGCCACTAGGTCGTATGTCTTCAATAGTTGCAAAACTATTAAGAGGAAAATATAAGACAAATTTCACTCCACATGTAGATTGTGGAGACAATGTAATTGTTATAAATGCTGACAAGGTTAAGCTTTCTGGTAATAAGTGGTCTGAGAAGACTTACATACGCCACACAGGCTATCCAGGTGGGCAGCGCAGCCTTACTGCTCAGGAGCTTTACGATAAAGACCCTACAAGAGTAGTTGAGAAAGCTGTGAAGGGAATGTTACCTAAAAACAAATTAGGTGCAGCAATATTCCGTAACTTAAAAGTGTACAGCGGTGCTGAACACGGTCAAGATGCACAACAACCTACGACTATCAACTTAAACGAGATCAAGTAAGATGGAAACATTACACAAAATAGGTAGAAGAAAAACTGCCGTAGCTCGTGTATACCTTAGCGATGGAGAAGGTAATATCACTATAAACAACAAAGACCTTAAAGATTACTTCACAACTGGTACTCTTCAATATAAAGTAAATCAACCGTTTGCTTTAACTGAAACTACTGGAACATACGACGTTAAAGTAAACGTATATGGTGGTGGAATCACTGGACAGGCAGAGGCGATACGCCTTGCACTTTCTAGAGCTCTAGTAGAGATCGATGAAGAAAACCGTCTAGTATTGAAACCAGAAGGCCTTATGACGCGTGACCCAAGAATGGTGGAACGTAAGAAATTTGGTCAGAAGAAAGCAAGGAAGAAATTCCAATTCTCTAAGCGTTAATACTGCAAAGAAATTATCATCCATTTGGTTTCACAATCAAATGGGATTTGTTCTTATTTTTTTTTAATTTTTAATTTGCTGTCATCCCGATTGCCGTCGGGACCTAGTTTAGCATCTAAATGATTCTGGCGATTTTCAATTGTATTGAAATGACCACTTAATCATTGCTATCTGACAGAACGTAAACTATCTAAACATGGCAAATAACACAGAAGTCAAGAATCTACTTGACGCAGGTGTCCACTTCGGTCACCTTACACGCAAATGGGATCCAAACATGGCACCATATATTTATATGGAGCGTAATGGGATTCACATCATCAACCTTTATAAAACTAAAGCTAAGCTGAACGAAGCTAATGACGCTTTACGTAAAATCGCTGCATCTGGTCGCAAGATCCTTTTGTTGCTACTAAAAAGCAAGCAAAAGATATCGTTGCACAACATGCAGGTGATGCTAACATGCCTTATATTACTGAAAGATGGCCTGGTGGAATGCTTACAAACTTTGTAACTATCCGTAAAGCTGTTAAAAAAATGGCTCTTGTAGACCGTATGAAGAAAGATGGACGTTATGAAACTCTTTCTAAAAAGGAACGTTTACAAGTAGATCGTATGAGAGCTAAACTAGAAAAGAACTTAGGTTCTATTGTAGACATGACTCGTATGCCAGCGGCACTTTTCATCGTTGATACAGTACGTGAGCACATCGCTGTTAAAGAAGCATTGAAATTAGGTATTCCTATTTTTGCAATGGCTGATACTAACGCAAATCCACGTGATATCGATTATGTAATTCCATCAAATGATGATGCATCAAAATCTATCGATATTATCGTAAACTCTGCTGCCGAAGCTATAAAAGCTGGTCTTGAAGATCGTAAGAACGAAAAGAACAACGAAGCAGCAAAATCAGAAAAAGTTGAAAAGGAAGCTAAAGAAGCAAAAGCTGAAAAGCCTGCAAAAGCTGAAAAAGAAGCCGTAAAAACTGAAGAAGAAGAATAAATCATAATCTCTGGGAATCCAGAATCTAAAATATTTTCAACATGGCAAAAATAACCGCTGCTGAAGTAGGAAAATTAAGAAAGACCACTGGTGCTGGTATGATGGACTGTAAAAAAGCCCTTGTAGAAGCTGAAGGTGATTTTGACAAAGCAATTGAAATCCTAAGAAAGAAAGGTCAAAAAGTAGCTGCAAAGCGTGCTGATCGTGACTCTTCTGAAGGTGTAGTAGTTGCAAAAGTAAATGATAGCAACACGAGAGGTGTTATGATTTCACTTAATTGTGAAACTGACTTTGTTGCAAAAAATGATGACTATGTTGCATTAGCAACTAAAATAGCTGATGTTGCTCTTAACACGAATACTAAAGAAGAATTGCTTGCTGCAAACTTTGATGGTATGACGGTTGCAGAAAAGCTTATTGAGCAAACAGGTGTTATAGGTGAAAAATTAGAAATAGGTGGTTTTGAAGCATTTGAAGCTCCATTTGTAGGCGCATATGTGCACGGTGGGAAAATCGGTGCTATGACTGGACTTTCTACTGCATCAGATAACGCAAGTGAAGTAGCAAAATCTGTTTCTATGCAAGTAGCTTCTATGGGAGCGACAACTCTTTCTTATAAAGATTTTGATGCTGATTTTGTACAATCAGAAACTGAAGCTCGTATCGCTGCTATCGAAAAAGATAACATCGAGCGCGGACGCTTAGGTAAAGCATTGAAAAACATTCCTCTTTTCATCTCTAGATCTCAAGTTACAGATTCTGCACTAGCAGAAGCTAAAGCACGTTTTGAAGACGAGTTGAAAGCTGAAGGTAAACCTGAAGCTATTTGGGATCGTATTATCCCGGGTAAACTTGAGCGTTTTATTTCTGACAACGTTTCTTTAGATAAAGAACTTGCCCTTTTAGATCAAGATTTCATAATGGATGACAGTAAAACTGTTGCTCAATATGTAGAGTCTAAAAATGCTAGTGTTGTAGGATTCAAAAGAGTCTCTATAGCTTAATATCTTAATATAGTAATTTAAAATCCCAACTAGGTACTACTTAGTTGGGATTTTTTATGCAATATATTTAGCTTTCGCGAAAGCAGAATTTAACAACTACATGTTTTTACCTTTGCATTATGATTAAATACCTTATACCATTTTTATTAATATCAAGTTGTGCTCATCTACCAAAACAGATCGACCATGGTTTTTTGTTTAAGAAAATTAGCGACTTGCCACCATCAATTAACGAAAGCTCTGGATTAATTGTAATGGATGGTAAGTTAATTACACATAACGACTCCGGAAATATGGCCATGCTATATGAACTAGACACAACAGGAACAATTACTAATTATATCAAATATAATTATCTAACAAATCGAGATTGGGAAGCTATTGCACAGTCAGACAAAGCAATACATATTGCAGACATAGGTAACAATCAAGGCGACAGGAAAGATCTAAAAATATACCATATTAATAAAGGAGGAATTTGGCAGAAAGAAATTGACATTGACATCTCTAGTATATCATATTCGACACAAACCAATTTTAAAAAACGTAGTCAAAGACATTCTTACGATGCAGAGGCAATCATTGTTATTGATGAAGTTATGTATCTTTTTTCTAAAGACTGGATCAATTACTCTACAACGGTTTATAACCTACAACTGTACAGCGACACTTTACTTAAAAGCTCTCAAGTCATCAACACAAAAGGTCTAGTAACTGACGCTACATTTAATAATGACAACACAGTTCTATTATGTGGTTATAACCAGAGTCTTCAGCCTTTTATTATCCAACTAGAATACAATAATGGCATTTTTAAAATGGTAAAAAAAATAGACTTACCTATAGAAGGAGCACAAATTGAAGCAATCGCATATTATGGAAAGGACACTAATGGTAAAGACATATATTACTTAACTAGCGAGGCAGTTAATGTAAAACTGGGTGATGATGAAGCAAAAATTATTGGAGAACTTTACAAATTAATCTGGTAAGAATAAACTCAATATATTACTTAATATGAATTGTATTAAGAATATAATCTGCCTATAATTCAAAAAGGAATTCCGTTATATTTGCACAACTACAGACACACCTTATGAAATACAATCGCATACTTCTTAAATTAAGCGGAGAAGCATTAATGGGAAACAGACAATATGGTATCGATCCAGAACGTCTTTCCGAATATGCTCAAGAAATTAAAAAAGCTATTGACAAAGGGATAGAAGTAGCTATCGTAATAGGTGGTGGTAATATCTTTAGAGGTGTTGCTGGTGCTAGCGCAGGAATGGATCGCGTACAAGGAGACCATATGGGAATGCTTGCTACCGTTATTAATGGTCTTGCCCTACAAAGCGCGCTTGAAGATGCTGGCATACCTACAAGACTACAATCTGCGATTAAGATCAACGAGGTTGCAGAACCTTTTATACGTCGCAAAGCGATGAGGCATCTACAAAAAGGTCGCGTTGTTATTTTCGGTGGAGGAACAGGAAACCCGTATTTTACTACAGATAGTGCTGCAGTATTAAGAGCCATAGAAATTGAAGCCGATGTTATTCTTAAAGGTACTCGTGTAGATGGTATTTATACCGCAGACCCAGAAAAAGATAATAATGCTACTAAGTTTGACTTCATCAGCTTTGATGATGTTTTACGTAAAGGGTTAAAAGTAATGGATACCACAGCATTTACTTTAAGCCAAGAAAATGAATTGCCTATCATTGTTTTTGACATGAATAAAAAAGGTAATTTAATGAAAGTTTTAAGTGGTGAAAATATAGGAACAAGAGTACAATTATAAATAGTGGCAATATATTTGCTAACCGTAAAGTATAAATTTGAGCTATGAACGAAGAATTAGAACTAGTTATAGATGCTTGTAAAGAAGGAATGGATTCTGCCATTGTGCATCTTGAAAAGCAATTATTAAATATCCGTGCTGGTAAAGCTAGTCCAGCAATGTTAGGTAGTGTATTTGTAGACTATTATGGTAGCCAGACACCTTTAGGACAGGTTGCTAATGTTGCAACACCAGACGCTAGAACAATTACTGTCACACCATGGGAAAAAGGAATGATAACAGAAATTGAAAAAGGTATCATGTATGCCAATTTAGGACTTAACCCTATGAACAATGGAGAAAGCGTAATTATAAACGTACCTGCACTAACAGAAGAAAGACGTATAGACCTTGCAAAACAATCAAAAAGTGAAGGTGAAGACGCTAAAATAGGCGTGCGTAATGATCGTAAGACCGCTATGAACGATTTAAAGAAATTAGAATTATCAGAAGATCTTTTAAAAACCTCTGAAGAAGAAGTGCAAGAACTTACTAATGCTTATATCGCTAAGATTGAAAAAATCGTAGCTGTGAAAGAAGCTGAAATCATGAAAGTTTAATACGCAACACATCATTTGAACGCCAGCTTAATGCTGCGTTTTTTGTTACTACATTCTAAATTATTCATAATATTCTTCAATAGAGTATATGCTTCTTATACTTTTATCGTTACTTAGTTAAGTGGTAAAATTATTACATAAACGTTTTCAATGAGGTACTGGCCTTTCATCTTATTTCTTTTTTTAAGCATCCTTGTTAAAGCGCAAAAAGATGTAACACCTGCATTAGAAATAATAAAATCCTGTATTGATTATAGCGCCTTTAACAATCCTTTAGAAGCATTAAATACATTTCAATATAATAGTTATGAAAACCTTAAGATAGCAGGGAATCCCGAAGCGATAACTGGATCTGGATACAAAAAGACGGAACTGAGAAGAACCTTACTTAAAACTGGCGTCTTTCTATCCGAAAAGACCTCTGAGATTGTCAACGATCAAATACAAGGCAATAAAGAGCTCATTACAGCCGCATTTATGCCTGGCTTTGAAAAACCAGTATATCCAATCTACAATATAAATTTTCAATCGCGCAATTTATATGAAAACACCTATGTTGTTTTTGACCAACATTATATAAACCCTATTTCCGTTAGCGGCCTTAATAGTTATAATTATGAAACTATGGGCGACACTTTAATTGAAAATAGAGAAATCAATATAATTGGCTTTGCCCCTATTGAAACATCTACCTCTACTCTATCCGGTACACTCTATATTGATCAAGAAACTAAGGCAATTGCAAAGGCTCATTATAATATATATAAAGACCTGAGAGTTGAAATCAAACACGATTTCACATACGACTCTTTACATCATTTATGGTATTGCTCTTATAGCGAGCTTTTCATAAAAAAGACTAATAACGTTAAAGAGATAGAGCTTTTTGGTGGCCGTTTTGAGGTAGGTACACGCAACCAAGATGAAATTGATAAAGACACAGATGAGCTTTATCTAATCATGAAAAGGTATCAAAATGATTTTAAAACTAATCGCAAGGTAAACTTTGGCAGAAAGGTGTCTCTATTGAGATTCCTGAAACTGCTGTTAATAAACCACTAAATTACTGGGACACCTATCGTAATGCAGAACCCTTCACAACTGAAGAACTAGCAAATTTCATGCAGCTAGACAGCATAGTGATTGCAGAAAAAGTGACGCGTAAACTGGAAGTGATAGAAAAATTTAAAGTCGGTTATTATCCAGTTGGATTTTTTGATATAGACCTTAAATATCTAATAAAATTTAATGAATATGAGGCCTTCAGAATAGGTGTAGGAGGCACGACCAACGATAAATTTTCTGAGAAATGGCGAGTGAGTGGCTACGGCGCCTTCGGGACCAAAGACAAGGTATTTAAACACAATATTACTTTAGGATATAGAATTAGTGAAGAAAACAACACTTGGATTAGCGCCTATAAAACAGATGATATTAACGAATTTGCAGGAGCTCGATTCTTAACTGATGCGAGAGTATACTCGTTATTTGAGCCTCGATTAATTAACATACCGACATTTTACCTCTATAAAGAATATGGTGTATCCTTACAACAACGCTTGTTTCCTTCTGTAATTAGTGAGTTCTCGCTTTCGCGAAAGCGTATTTCACAAACCACAAACTATGTATTTGCACCTGATGGTAATCCTTTTGTGAATTACACATTATCTGAGGCTACTGTTGCAGCTCGCTGGAGCCCTAAAAGCGAATTCATGAAAACACCAAAGGGATATCAAGAAACAATCAAAGGATATCCAATAATAAGTGGACAAATCACAAAAGGGATACAAGGCCT
This sequence comes from Nonlabens ulvanivorans, assembly GCF_000755285.1. Taxonomy (GTDB): domain Bacteria; phylum Bacteroidota; class Bacteroidia; order Flavobacteriales; family Flavobacteriaceae; genus Nonlabens; species Nonlabens ulvanivorans_A. The sequence goes on from NZ_BBMK01000001.1 coordinate 127,380, forward strand.
TTTAGATAGTGACTTTAATTATTTAAAAATTTCCGGTAAAGCATCTTATACTATCAATAGAATAAATGGATCTAGAACAGCATTTTCACTTGAAGGTCATTATGCAAGTGGTGACGTACCTTTAAGTCATCTATTTCATGCATATCCCAACTCACCTACTAAAGATGAAGTACTGCAACGGTTCTCTGTAGCTGGTAGAAATAGTTTTGAAACTATGTACTTTAATGAGTTTTTCTCTGACCGCATCGCGACATTACAAATGCGTCACAACTTTGCACCTTTTCACATAGCATCATGGCTCAACCCAGAATTAGTTATTACATCTCGATATGCTATTGGAGATTTTAACGATACAGGAGATCATCTTAACATCGATTTTAACAGGCTTAATAAAGGCTATACAGAGTCAGGTTTTGAATTAAACAAGTTAATTTATGGTTTTGGGATTAGTGCAACTTATAGATATGGAGCTTATCATTTACCTCAATTTTCTGACAACCTAGCGCTTAAATTTACTTTCTACCTAGAAATTTAAAATTCATACTCTCAAAAATCTGTATAAACTATCTTTAAAAGCTACCTTTGCAGCCCTGTTAAAGGACTATGCAAAAGTTATTTAGTTTTTCGTTTTGGAATGGCATCGCAAGAATCATTTTGCGTAATCGAGAGATTCTTCTAGGCCTTATTATTCTAGCCACCATCGGTCTTGCTACCCAATGGGGTAATATGCGATTCACCCATTCTGAAGCAAATCTGTTACCTGACAACCATCCTGTAAATCAAGAATATAGGCAATTTCTAGATAAATTTGGTGAAGAAGGAAACTTAATCATTTTAGGTATAAAGAATAGTGATCTTCAAACTTATGAAGATTTTAATGCATGGAACACACTTGCAGACTCTATTGAAAAATATGATGAAGTAGAGCTCGTTCTTTCCACCTCTAACCTACCTGTACTTAAAAAATCTGAAGACGCTTCTAAGTTCATTATCGAGCAATTGTCTAAGGACCCTTTAACGTCAAAAGAAGAGCTCGCAGCATATAAAACAAAACTATTTGGCGAGTTACCTTTTTATCGCAATCTTATTTTTAGCGAGAAAGACTCAGTTCTTAGAACAGCTATCTATATTAAAAAAGATATCGTCAATAGCTCTATTAGAAAGGAGTTTGTACTGGAGAAATTTAATCCACTCATTGAGGATTATAAAGAAAATCATGGACTTTCAGAATTAAGAGTTTCTGGAATGCCTTATATCAGGACTTTAAACTCACAGAATATAGTTGATGAGATAAGTATGTTTCTACTGGCAGCATTACTTATCACATCTGCAATTTTCTTCTTCTTCTTTAGATCATGGAGAGCTACTTTTATATCTATAGTAACCGTAATAATAGGTGTGATGTGGGCTTTCGGATTTCTAGGGCTTCTTAACTATGAGATAACGGTACTCACAGCTCTCATACCACCTTTAATTATTGTGATAGGAATCCCTAACTGTATTTTTCTTATCAATAAATACCAGCAAGAAATTAAAGAACACGGTAATCAGGCAAAATCGCTTCAACGTGTTATTACTAAGGTAGGTAACGCTACCTTAATGACTAATCTTACTACAGCCAGTGGATTTGCAACATTTATCTTTACCGACAGCACGCTACTCAGTGAATTTGGAATCGTGGCTTCCATATGTATCGTTTCTATTTTTCTTTTAAGTTTAATGATTATCCCTATCATTTACAGCTATCTACCAGTTCCTAAAGACAGGCATTTAGAACATTTAAGAAAGCGCTGGATAGGTACATTTGTAGACTGGACAGAGCGTATGGTAAAGGAAAATCGTATTGCTATATATATTACCAGCCTAATTGTATTAGTCATTTCTATCATAGGAATGTATCAAATAAGAGTTTCGGGCAGCCTTATAGAAGACATGCCTAAATCAATGCAATTCTATAAAGACATTAAATTCTTTGAAGAAAGTTTTGACGGTATAATGCCATTAGAAATAGTGGTTAATACTAAAAGTAAAAAAGGAGTTTCTAAAGCTAAAACGCTTAAAAAACTAGATGAACTCGAAAGCCATATTATTGAAACGCCAGAGCTTTCTAGACCTATGTCTATTGTAAGCATTGTTAAATATACAAAGCAGGCATTTTATGGTGGTGACCCAGAATTTTATGATTTACCAACTACCTATGAACGCGTTGGTATCTCTACCTTACTAGATGATAGCGGCGGTGACGCTATGCTTATGAAAAGCTATGTAGATAGTACAGGCCAATATGCACGCATAACTACGTTTATGAAAGACATGGGAACCGATCGTATGGAACGTGTAGAAGAAGATTTACGTGATGAAATCGCCAAGGTTTTCCCAGAAGAGAAATATGAAGTTTTATTAACTGGTAAAGCGCTCGTATTTCAGAAAGGGACTAACTATCTCATTAATAACTTAATCATATCACTTACACTTGCCATTATCCTTATTGCTCTATTTATGGCATGGATGTTCAAGTCTGTGCGCATGATTCTAGTCTCGCTAGTACCTAATATTTTACCATTAATTATAACTGCAGGCTTGATGGGCTACTTAGGTGTCCCTATAAAACCTTCAACGATACTAGTCTTCTCGATAGCCTTTGGTATATCTGTGGATGACACCATTCACTTCTTGGCAAAATATAGACAAGAATTAATAGCTAACAAGTGGCGTGTTAAAAAGTCAGTTTATGCAGCTTTAAGAGAAACAGGTGTCAGTATGTTTTATACCTCAATCGTATTATTCTTTGGGTTTTCTACATTTACGATTTCTAGTTTTGGTGGTACGGTAGCATTAGGTGCATTAGTCAGTGCCACATTACTATTTGCAATGCTTTCTAATTTATTATTACTTCCTAGTATGCTTTTATCATTAGAACGCAGCATCGCAAATGAGCGCACTTTTAAGAAATTACCTATCCCTATCATCCATAAAGATGGTGATGATGAGCAAGAGTAAATAATATTTCGCTTTCGCTTAAGCATTATAACAACAATCCCTTTGATAATCATTGGCATTCCATGTCATAAAAATTATATTTGCTGTTCTTAAAAAATCGAGAATGCAACATCAAAGAATTGCCGCGTTATTGCAAGCAGAACCTAGCATGCAGGAGATTACTGTAAAAGGTTGGGTACGTAGTTTTAGAAACGATCGATTCATCGCCTTAAACGATGGGTCAACCATTCATAATTTACAGTGTGTTATTGAGCCAGATAATTTTGAACGCGCTCTTCTAGACCAGATTAATGTAGCTGCAGCAGTTGCAGTAACCGGTACACTAGTAGAAAGTGCAGGAAGCGGTCAACGAGTTGAACTACAAGCAAAAAATGTTACAATATTAGGAACGGCAGATCCAGAAGAAGTTGCAAAAACAATTCTATCTCCTAAACGTCACAAACTTGAAACCTTGCGTGAGCAGGCGCATTTAAGAGTTCGTACAAACACATTTGGCGCAGTGATGAGAGTACGTGCTGCATTATCCTTTGCCGTTCACAAGTACTTTCAAGAAAATGGGTTTTATCAAGCTCATACTCCTATAATTACTGGAAGTGATGCAGAAGGTGCCGGAGAAATGTTCCGATTATCAACGTTAGACCCAAAGAATCCACCACTAGATGAGGAAGGAAACATAGACTACAAAAAAGATTTCTTTGAAAAAGAGTCTAACCTTACCGTTTCTGGTCAACTAGAAGCTGAGACATATGCAATGGGATTAGGACAGGTATATACCTTTGGACCTACTTTTAGAGCAGAGAATTCGAACACCTCTAGACACCTTGCAGAATTTTGGATGATTGAACCTGAGGTTGCATTTAACGATCTGGATGCAAACATGGATCTATCAGAAGACTTTATCAAATCAGTTGTGAAATATGCACTTGATAACTGTAAAGACGATTTAGATTTCCTAGAAAATAGGTTAATACAAGAAGACAAAAGTAAACCACAAGCTGAACGTAGCCCTATGGAGTTGCGCAAGAAACTAGAGTTTATTTTAAAAAATAATTTTAAACGAGTTTCTTATACCGAAGCTATTGATATTTTAAAAAGTTCTAAACCCAATAAGAAAAAGAAGTTTAAATATCTTATTGAAGAATGGGGCGCAGATTTACAAAGTGAACACGAGCGTTATCTGGTTGAAAAGCATTTTGAATGCCCAGTAATTTTATTTGATTATCCTGCAGACATCAAAGCATTTTACATGAGATTAAACGATCCAGATAGTGAAGGTCGTGAAACGGTAAGAGCAATGGATATTTTATTCCCAGGTATAGGTGAAATAATAGGTGGATCACAACGTGAAGAACGTTATGACGTGCTTAAAGATAAAATGGACACCATGGGCATTCCTGAAGAAGAACTATGGTGGTACCTAGAAACACGCAAATTTGGTAGTGTAACGCACAGTGGTTTTGGCCTTGGATTTGAAAGATTAGTAATGTTTGTTACAGGAATGGGGGGGAACATTAGAGATGTAATACCTTATCCACGTACACCTGGAAATGCAGAATTTTAAATAATCAACGCATAATATTTATTAAGTCTCAAAATCATCCATTGGTTTTGGGACTTAATTTTTAATTAAGCACCCAACAACAGTATTAGTTTATATTTAATAAACAAACTGCCTTTATAAATAAGGCTTTTGTTATTTTTACTAGGTAATTAATAATCTCATGCTTAGACAGTCGTTAAATTTCAAGCTATCACAAAAGCTTTCTCCTCAACAAATCCAGTTGATGAAGTTGATACAATTGCCTACACAGGCATTTGAACAACGTGTTAAACAAGAGCTAGAAGAGAATCCTGCCTTGGACGATAGTAAAGATAGTCTAGATGATGATTATGATGAATTTTCTAATCAAGATGAATATGGTGATGAGAATGACACTATTGAAGCAGATATCAACGTCGATGAGTACCTGAGCGATGATGACATTCCAGAATACAGAACACAAGCAAATAATTACAGTGCAGACGATGATGAAAAAAGCATCCCTTATGCTTCTGGCACATCATTTACACAATCCCTTACTGATCAATTAAACACAAGAAGATTAAGCGATCAACATTATGGAATTGCTCAATTTCTAGTAGGTAGCATAGATAACAGTGGTTACATCCGTAGATCCATGGAGGACATTGCAGACGACCTCGCTTTTACTATGAATATCTACACAGATGTAGTAGAAGTTGAACAAGTGCTAAAAGTGGTACAACAATTAGATCCTGCAGGTGTAGGCGCACGTGATTTACAAGAGTGTTTATTGATTCAGCTTTCGCGAAAGCGCAACAACGATAGCACAGAGCTAGCCATGAAGTTGGTGGGCGAATCCTTTGACGCATTTAGCAAAAAGCATTATAAAAAAATTCTGGAAAAGTATCATATCGAAGAAGATGAGTTGCGAGATGCGATTGAAGAAATAGAGCACTTAAACCCAAAACCTGGTAGTGCTTATGCTGGTGGTAGTACTAGAATGGTTGAACAAGTGGTTCCCGACTTTACGATACGTATTAAGGATGGAGAACTCGAACTTACTTTAAATGGTCGTAATGCGCCAGAATTGCATGTCTCTAGAGATTACTCTAACATGCTTAAGGGCTATAAAGAGGCTAAAGAAAAAAGCAAATCCCAAAAAGATGCTGTGATGTTCATCAAACAAAAGTTAGATGGTGCAAAGTGGTTTATTGAGGCCATTAAACAACGTCAGGAAACACTTTTTATGACCATGTCCTCGATTATGTATTATCAGAAAGAATATTTTCTAACAGGCGATGAACGTAATTTAAGGCCGATGATTCTTAAAGATATTGCAGACGAAATAGGAATGGATGTCTCAACCGTATCACGAGTGGCAAATTCTAAATATGTAGATACACCATATGGTACTAAACTGATTAAAGAATTCTTTTCTGAATCCATGACCAACTCTGACGGTGAAGAAGTATCTACTAGAGAAATCAAAAAAATACTAGAAACAGTCATCGGTGAAGAAAGTAAAAGAAAGCCATTAACCGATCAAAAACTAGCAGAACTACTTAAAGAAAAAGGATATCCTATTGCTAGACGTACAGTTGCAAAATACAGAGAACAATTAGACATTCCTGTCGCTCGATTGCGCAAGGAAATTTAAAAGAAAGTCATGAAAGGTTTTTTGAGGTTCTGGAGTTATCTGGTTAACCCGTTATTTATCCCAGCGATAGTTGCCTTATGGTACTTTTTAAATGTGTCATACACTGACGGTACAATAATAGAATTAAAGATGTACTTAATTCTAGTATTAACGGGTGTACTTCCCATGCTTATATTTGCCATTTTAAAGCTATTAGGAGTTGTTAAAAGCATTCACCTACCACATATTAAAGAAAGACGCACACCGCTAGCCACATATGCTATATTGTTGCTTATTCTAATTAGAGGTGGTTTTAATGACCTAACGGATTTACCTCTATATTATTTTTTTGTAGGTGTACTTATCGCAACCATAGTCGCTTTTGTAATGGCGATAGCGCATTATAAGTTAAGCTTACACATGATGGCAATGGGTGGAGTAATAGGGTTTACAATTATGTTGCATTCGAGCATAGAAACACCTTCCGTTTTATCAATTTCCTTTCTATTTATACTTGCAGGATTAACGCAACGTCTAGATTATCAATGAAAGCTCATAAAGGTCATGAACTGCTCTTTGGATTTTTTACTGGGCTAATTGCGCAAATAATGACAGGTATCTACTATCTATAGAAGATAAAATTCAATACCAAATTTAATAGGCTGCAAGTTGACTGATTCTCCATTAATCTGAGCAGTATTGTCAAACAGCGTATTTAAATTATATTGAACAAATGCATTGAAACTACCATTTCCTAGTGTCAGAGTTGCTGAATACCTAAACTTATTAAGTTCCGGAATACTAGTTTGTATAACGGTGTTACTAGCTTGTTCAAATCGCGCTTTATAATAATAAATATAACCTAATTTGATACCGGTATAAAAACGCCAGAAATTATACTTTGTTGCTGTAGAAGTTCGCCATCTATATTGAATAGGCATTTCAACTAGATTAGTATTAAACCTATTTGATTTATAATCAACATCAGAATCTATGATTGAATATATCGAGTTACCAACCTCATCTTCACCTATAAATAGATTTGAATTATAAGTATTAGTGGATAGACCTAATCCAATACCTATCGCCTTGTTACGACGTTTATTTATAGGCATATCTCTTATAAACCCTAGGTGTAAACCACCAGAAAAACCATTTTGTGTAAAATCCGCAGGCTCATTATTAATAAGATTAAATGATAAGCCTATATAAAACTGATCTTCCCTGTAGAGTGAATCAACCACGGTAGGAATGGCATTATCTCTTTTACCATCTTCACTACTTTGCGCATTGCTAGAAAAGGCTATCAATAGACCTAATAGAATTATGAGTTGTTTCATAAAGTAAAGATATGAATTTGAAACGTGGTCAAATAAAAAAAGCCGTTTCAATAAGAAACGGCTTCTAGATATAAATAAGAGAATTATTATCTTCTCTTTATGTTATTCATAGGATCACCTTGATTAGAAGTGTAAGTAATTTTAAGTGCTTGCGCTTTTCTTAATTCTTGCTTCACATCAGTAAGGACACCTACTTTTGCATTTCTATCAACCTTTAAGGATACCATCATCTGGTCTTGTAGATTTTCCGGCATTGCAGATCTCTTAGTGTTAACATAATTATACACGTCTTCAACTCGAGAAATTTTATCTCCTAATTGCACTACATCACTAGTACCAAAGGTTTTTTGATAATTAACGCCTGGCTTACCAATATAAATATTTACTAGTTTATTTTTATCTTCTAGCTTTTCTACTTGATTAGCAGCTGGCAATTGATTTTCTACAAGCATCTCATCATCTCTCATCACAGTTGCAACCATGAAGAAAAATAATAGCATGAATACGATATCCGGCAAAGATGCTGTCGATACTGGTGGTAAATCACCACTCTTTTTCTTATTAAACTTTGACATAATTATCCTGCTACTTGTGGTTCTGCCTCAGAAAGATTTCTTGGATAAAGCTCTCTTATGACGTCTAATCTTTTTTCTAACTCTAAATACTCAGGTGTTTCTTTATCTGACTCTTGTGTATCCTTGTATCTAGCATACATAGATTCATAAGTCTCACCATAACGTTGCGTTGCCGCGCGGTTTCTAAGTATCGTATAAGCTCTTACCAACTCATTAGTTACAGATATGTAATAATTATAAGTTGCTTGTCTATCATTAACTAAAGAAACAATGGCTTTTTTAGGATTATCAGATGAATCAGGACTTCTTTCGCCCTCACAATAAGCACATCCACTTTTACCTTCACCACCACCGTTATCTATAAACGCTACTGCGGCTTCAGTTAAATCCTTTAACTCCATTAACTCTTCTTCAACTAATAGTTGATTATCCTTATTCACCAATACTTGAAAAATATTCTTTTTCTTAACTGGCGGTGGTGGAGTCTTCTCATCAACTTCTGGCGGCAGCTTGCTTACAATCCCACTATCAACTTCAATAGTAGTAGTTACTAGGAAGAAAATCAAAAGTAGGAAGGCAATATCTGCCATTGATCCTGCATTTACCTCAGGTGCTGCTCTTCTAGCCATAATTTATCTATTTAATAATTTGCTTACTCCAGTCCATAAAATTGAACCTACTGCAAGAACAGCGACGATATAGAAAGTATAGATAGAAGCTCCTACTAATTTAGAAGTGTCTGCCGTAAGTGGCTCACCTTCATCTAACATCACTAATTGTCCAGTCCCAGGATCAGTTACCGCATCATCTGCAAAACCGAAATATGCTATTAAACAAATAGCAACAAGTATACCAACTGAAATCAAAGAACGCTTTAATACAGCTGGACTGCTAAAAATTCCTTTTAAAACAAAGAACAATACTAGTCCTACAGTAATAGCCATTACCGCATATGCTAGATACATCATAGGTGCCAGTGTCGCATTTTGCAACGCACCATCATTTGTCAAATCTGCTGCTTCTGCCTGGATAGCTTCATCTCCTACTGAAATAGTATAGAGAAAGAAACCAGCTGCGATAACACACAATAAAAGCGCTAGATATTTAAATACTTTATGTAATACCATGATTTAAATCTGGTTTAAAGGGTTAATTACAGCTTTCCATTCTTGTAGTCCACAAGAATGTCTATAAGTGTGATAGAAGCATCTTCCATGTCATTTACAATACTATCGATTTTTGCAACGATATAATTATAAAAAATCTGAAGTATAATTGCTACGATAAGACCAAATACAGTTGTCAATAGTGCTACTTTAATACCACCAGCTACAAGTGCAGGCTCCATAGCTCCAGCAGACTGGATATTATCAAAAGCATCAATCATACCTAATACTGTACCCATGAAACCAAGCATCGGTGCTAGGGCGATAAATAAAGAAACCCAAGAAACGTTTTTCTCTAACTGTCCCATTTGCACACCACCATATGCTACAACAGCTTTCTCTGCCGCTTCAACACTTTCATCTGCTCTATCCAGACCTTGGTAGTAGATAGACGCAACAGGTCCTTTAGTATTTCTACAAACCTCTTTTGCAGCTTCAACACCACCACTCTTAAGAGCGTCTTCTACTTGTGCTGCTAATTTCTTAGAGTTAGTAGTAGAAAGATTTAAATAAATAATTCTTTCAATAGCGATTGCTAAACCTAAAATAAGACATATCAATACAAATGACATGAATACTGGACCACCTTCTATAAAACGCTTTTTAAGCTCCTGGTGGAATGTGATTTCTTCAGTAACATTTGCCGAAGCATCGTCGTCTTGAGAAATAATAGTTGTAATTGCGCTAGTTGTAGTTGCAGTTGTGCTAGCATTTGCAGTTGTAGATAGACCTAACATCATTACTACAGCCATGAACAAAATTGAAAGTGATCGTTTCATTTTAAGATTTATTGATTTATTTGAATTTTCGAGTCAAGGGGGGGTAAATATATAATTTATCTCTTAAAAAACAGAACTTCTATTATTATACCAATGTTAATTATTGCTAATTAACAAGTCTACCTTCTGAATAACAGCAAAATAACCGCTTTACAAGTAAGAAAATCTTTCTTAATAAGTATTGAATTAAGGAGAAAAACAAGCACAAACCGCCTGTTTAAACTAATCTTACCGAGCATAAAAAAACCCTTCAATCATAAAGACAAGAAGGGTTTTTGCAGAGAGGAAGGGATTCGAACCCTCGAAACGTTGCCGTTTACACGCTTTCCAGGCGTGCGCCTTCGACCACTCGGCCACCTCTCTAATTCACGACAAGATTACAAAAAATTAACCTTATATCAAGAATATTTTACACACTTATCTCACCTCTTAAAGAAGTTTCAAAGTATTTTTTAAAATCACCAGTCTCTGGCATATACGCTAGCAAATACATCATTTTAGCAAGCGCAGCCTCTGTAGTAATGTCATAACCTGATACCATTCCTAATTTTTTTAAAGCTACACTAGTTTCATATTTACCCATATCTACTGAACCACCACGGCATTGAGTTACATTTATAATCCTAACGTTTCTTAATAAGGCATCCTTCAACGCTCCAATAAACCAACTAGAGGTAGGAGCATTACCACTACCATAAGTTTCTAGAATTATACCGCGCAGACCTTCAATCTGACATATCGCCTTAACAACCTCTTCAGTGATACCAGGAAACAACTTCAGCACCACTACTTTAGAATCCATTTCTGGTCTATATATCATTATACGCGGACTCAATTCAAGCGATTCCTTTTTGGCAATAGATACACGATCAAAACCGCCTTTCCACAGTAACTGTCTGTCTATATTTAAATGAACACCGCTTATTGCTAATGGCGGATAATTAGGAGAACTGAAAGCCTCAAAATGCTCTGCATTCATTTTTGCTGTTCGATTTGCCCTATATAATTGATACTCAAAATAAATACAAACTTCTTTAATAATAGGCTCATTATCGTCCCATTCACTAGCTAGCTGAATACTAGTTATAAGATTCTCTTTGGCATCTGTTCTTAAATCACCTATAGGTAATTGAGAACCGGTTAAAATTACCGGCTTGGTAAGATTTTCAAACATAAAACTGAGAGCACTTCCTGTGTGAGACATCGTATCACTACCATGCAATACTACAAAACCATGATAGTCATCATAATTTGCGTTAATGATATCTCCTAAAACTTTCCAGTGACTTAAGTCCATGTCTGAAGAATCAATAGGCTCTTTAAAAGAGGTAGTTTCTATCTGACAATCTAACTGCTTTAGCTCTGGTATATGAAATAGAAGTTGCGTAAAGTCAAAAGATCGTAAAGCACCTGTTTCTGGATCTTTAATCATCCCTATGGTACCACCAGTATATATAAGCAGAATTCTAGGCTTCATCTACGACTGCAAGTTTTTCTTTATTAAAGACGGGCCTTGCATACATCATTAAGAAACTCTCTACCGCTTTCTCATCTTCAATATTAACTCTGAGACGCAAGCGGCGTTCAAAATAGGCAAGATCCTGATCAGTATAATACTCGCTATATTTCTTTTTACTTGATACTAAGTCGTAAGCTACATAATTGGTAGGCCATAACTTATAATTAGACTGTATTGTATCATCCAGCTGACTTACTATTTGCTGTAAAACTTGATTAGTACCAACAGCAGTTTCATTTGAAAACTTTAGCGGTTTACCAGCGGCAATGTGAATATGTTTTTTTTGACCTAAAGCACCTTTTAAAATACTATTAAAATCTTCATTTTCTGACTTTATATATTCCTCTTCGGCAGCTTTTGCTAACAATTCTGGAACCTTAAGTATATCTGTAGGATCATATTCATAAGAAATACTTACCGGCACTATTTTAAGGTTATTAAGATACTCATGTACAGGCATATCGCCAGACGCAAGACCTATCATTTTAAGCACGCCTTGTTCTGTTACATCATTACCATCTTTAGTCCTACCTTGTCTTTGAGCAATCCAAACACTTCTATTCTCTTCTTGGAGTAATGTCCTAATGTATTCACTTAACTTTTTGCTACTCAACAAAGTTTCTCGAGGACCTACACCTCTTTTCACTATGAAATTACGAGTCAACTTGCTTAAAGCATTAACAAACGGTCGTTGTACTAGATTATCCCCTATTGCGCTAGCCGTTCTAATTAAATCATGATCAAACAATTTTACATTGAGTAAACAGGTATCTAATATGATATCTCGATGATTTGATATATATAGATATGACTGGTCTTTTTCTAAATTCTCAAATCCTGAAGTTGTTAATCCCGCAGAACTTTCTTTTAAAATTCTCATTACAGACTCTCTAATTACATCTCTTTGAAAATCGTTAATTGATTTACAGTTCAACACAATTTCCTTCACCTTTTCATAAGGCATGTCTGGAAACGTATATTGAAATAAAGTTTAATCATGGGATGTCGCACTGCGCTTTGAAGCGCAATATTCACCTCGGCATCATTAAAAAATCTTATGTCATCAAATTGAGCCAATATATTTCTAATTAAGTTAGGGGCTGTAAATGTAAGTATCTCAACACTTACACTCCGAAGATTTTAGTAGAATTTAAGGTTGTTACCTGCGCAATCTGCTCTATACTGGTATCGTAAACCTCTGCCAATTTCTGCGCTACAAGCGCTACATAAGCACTTTCATTACGTTTACCTCTATAAGGAACTGGCGCTAGATAAGGAGCATCGGTTTCTAAAACAATGTGTTTTAAGTCAATTTCACTTAAAAATTTATCAATCTTTCCATTTTTAAAGGTAGCTACACCACCTATACCTAAACTCATATTTAAATCTACAGCTAGTCGAGCTTGTTCAAGTGAGCCCGTGAAACAGTGAAATATACCATTCAAAGACGTACCTCGATAAGACTCAAGCACCTCAAAAACCTCATCAAACGCATCCCTGCAATGAATTGCAATGGGCAACTCACGCTTGATAGACCAGTCAATCTGAGTCTTAAAAGCTTCTATCTGTTGTGATTTGAACTCATCACTCCAGTATAGGTCGACACCTATCTCACCTATCGCAACAAAAAGTTCTTTATCCAGCATCTCTTGAACATGCGCTAGTTCTTCTAGATAGTTCTCTTTAACATGCGTAGGATGTAAACCAGCCATTAAATGAACATGACTAGGATAATCCTTCTTTAATTTCAGCATTGCAGGTGTATAAGTAGAATCAATAGCCGGAACAAAAAAACGTTCAACACCAGCATCAATTGCTCGTTGCATCATCTCTTTTTGGTCTTCATCAAATGCTTCACTATATAAGTGTGTATGTGTATCTGTTAAAATCATTTTGCAAAAATAAAGATTTGTTTGAAGCACGCTTTCGCGAAAGCGTATTTATATTTACGACAAACTCAACTCATGTTTTCACTTAAAAAAACACTAGAAAGTCGCGGATATCAATCGCACACTATCCGGCTATCTGAAAAAAGTGGCCATATTATTACTAAAGCATCAATTAACGGACATACAGGGCGTTTTATAATAGATACTGGCGCCAGTGCGACTTGTTTAAATCAAGATTTATCAGAAAAATTTCAACTAAAATCTGAAGAATTGAATCAACAAATAGGCACCGCAAGTGGATCCTTAATTCCACAAATTGCACATAACAACATGATGCAATTAGGTAAATGGACAGATCACGATTGCAGCCTTTTAACTATGGACATGAGCTTTATTAATCAAGCTCTAAAAGCAGAAGGAATGCGAAGTATAAGTGGCTTATTAGGCGCAGACTTCTTGATAAAATCAAAAGCTATTATAGATTATTCTGGTAAAAAAATATATCTAAAAAATTAACTCCATAAAAAAGCCTCTTAAAACAAGAGGCTTTTTTATTTAAATAGATTTACTTAATAAAATACAGTAAAAACTCCACTTGTAATATTAAAATTATTAGGTGGTCCTGTCATAAAAGAGAATGTTCCTGTTACAGAACTAGCGACCGCATCCACAGCTGTAATATCTAGCGTACCAGATACTGCTGGTGTAGGTGTACCACCTGAGATATAACTAGCAGTGTACATTCCTGAACTAGCAAACATATATGAACCTACCGTTATGGTCTCTGGAAAGGTTAATACAATAGAATTAGCCCCATTTGATGCATTCACTACAATTGAGCCACCTGCGTTTATAGGTGAAATAACAGTTGGTGTAAACGCAACTCCATCCACGTTTGCTGCAAGACTACTAGCAGTAGCACTACTACCTGGTCCTATAGGACTACCGAATGGCACTTGAAAGATAACGCCCTGACGCATGTAAAGTGAGTCTGCATTCATAGGTAAATAGCTCACAAAAGAAAAAGTACCTGTTAAAGTTCCAGCAGGTGTGCCAGCAGATAATACAACCTGACCAGTACCAGCTCCTTCATTTGTAGAGTAAACGTCTGTATTATTAAAAGTATAAACAGCCTCGTTAGGTGATCCAGAACCTAGAGGATATGTACCTGCATTTGCAGATTCTAAATTAAATTGAAGTTGTTCAATTCTATTCAAACCAGTGATTGTCACTGAGCCATCTGCGTTTGCCACAGCAGTCATTTGAGTAGACTTAAAAAAATCACCGTTGCGCACGGCCTGGATTGCTGGGATGTTATCATCCTCTAAATTGTCTTCACAAGCGGTAAAAGCAAATAGCGCAAGCGAATAAATAAAAAGCTGTTTAATCAATCTCATTCTTAAAAATGTGTTTGAGCAAATGTAAATAAAAATAAAAGATATGCTGCTCATTATTAAAATAAGTATATTTTTGCACACTCAAATTAATAACTCGGGTCGGGCACCCACAAATTTTAATGATATGCCAGTAAAAATTAGATTACAGAGACACGGAAAGAAAGGTAAACCATTTTATTGGATCGTTGCAGCTGATGCACGTTCAAAAAGAGATGGTAAATATCTAGACAAGATAGGTACTTACAATCCTAATACGAACCCAGCAACAATCAACCTTGATGTTGATGGAGCCGTAAAATGGTTAGAAAACGGAGCACAACCTACAGATACTGCTCGTGCTATCCTAGGATATAAAGGAGTAATGCTTAAAAAGCACCTTAAAGGTGGTGTTAAAAAAGGAGCGTTTACTGAAGAGCAAATGGAAGAGAAATTCAACGCTTGGACGTCTGAAAAAGAAGCTAAGATATCTGCAAAAGCAGGTGGACTTCAAAAAGATGCTGATGCTGCTGCTGCTAAAGCACTTGATGCAGAAAAAGCTATTAATGAAGCTCGTATTGCTGCAAATGCATCAGTTGTAGAAACTGCTGCTGAAGAATCTGCAGACGCATCTAGCGAAGAAGAATAAATTACTGTCATGCGTAAGAAAGATTGTTTTTACGTAGGTACGATAGTAAATAAATTTAGTTTTAAAGGTGAGTTATTAGTCAAGTTAGACACAGACGAGCCAGAGCTATTTACAGAAATGGAATCAGTTTTTATCGAAATCGGTAAAAATTTGGTTCCATTTTTTATTGAATCTAGTCAATTACACAAATCTCTTCTATTAAGAGTGAGGTTTGAAGATATCGATGATGAAGCTGCTGCAGACGCATTGATGAAACACGACTTGTACCTGCCACTGACTGCTTTACCAGCTTTAAAAGGAAATAAATTCTATTTTCATGAGATTATCGATTACAAAATGATTGATGTTAATTATGGAGAGGTTGGAATTATTACTGGTGTAAATGATACCACATCTCAAGCCTTATTTGAGGTAGATCAAAATGGGACCGAAATATTAATCCCTATGAACGATGACTTTATAAAAGAAGTAAATCGTGAGACTAAAACCATCACCGTTGAAACGCCTGATGGTCTTATAGAAATGTATCTTTCCGAATAAAATTTTATGAGCGTTTTTAAATTCAAAGAATTTGAAGTGACTCAAGATCGTTGTGCTCAAAAAGTAGGCACTGACGGTGTGCTCCTAGGCGCTTGGGCTTGTAAAAACAAAACTCCATACAACATACTAGACATAGGAGCTGGTACAGGCGTTATTTCATTAATGCTTGCACAACGGTTTCATGGCGCACAGATAGAAGCTGTAGAACTGGATGAAGATGCATTTGAGCAAGCTGCTACTAACTTTGAAGAAAGTCCATGGGGGGGTAATCGCTTATTTTGTTTTCATGCCTCATTTCAAGAGTATTTTGAAGAAATAGATGAGACTTACGAACTGATTATTAGTAATCCACCTTTTTTTGATTCTAGCAGTGTTAAAATAGATTCAGATATTAAAAAAAGCAGAGAGCAAGCACGTTTTGATGATGCATTACCTTTTGAGGAATTAATCTACGGAGTCTATAAGTTACTAGATGACGATGGCATTTTTGCCTGTGTAATACCAAGTGACCGAGAGGACCATTTTTTGAGAATTGCGGCTCATTATAAACTTCTTCCAGCACGCATTACACATGTAAAAGGAACTGAGGCTAGCTCTGTTAAGAGAAGCTTGTTAGAGTTACGTTTTCGCAAAAGCGAGATAGAAAGAGACCTACTTACTATCGAATTAAGTAGACATGAGTATACTAAAGATTATACTTGCCTTGTTAAAGATTTCTATTTAAAAATGTAAGCAACACTTTGAGCATCTGACTTAAGAAAAGTATATTTACGAAAACGATTGAAACGATGAAACCAGATTTATTTGAAGCACCAGATTATTATAACCTGGACGACCTTTTAACTGAGGAACATATAATGATACGTGATGCTGCCCGTGCATGGGTTAAGCGTGACGTTTCTCCTATAATTGAAAAAGCAGCACAAGATGCAAAGTTCCCTAAAAGTATTATACCTGGACTTGCTTCTATTGGTGCTTTTGGACCATATATACCAGAGGAGTACGGAGGAGCTGGACTGGATCAAATTTCATATGGTTTAATAATGCAGGAAATAGAACGTGGTGATAGTGGAGTGCGCTCTACAGCATCTGTTCAATCTTCTTTAGTAATGTATCCTATATGGAAATATGGTACTGAAGAACAAAAACAAAAATTCTTACCTAAACTAGCGAGTGGCGAGTTTATGGGATCCTTTGGTTTAACTGAGCCAGATCATGGATCTAATCCTAGTGGAATGGTTACTCGTTTTAAAGATGCTGGTGATCATGTCATACTCAACGGTGCAAAACTATGGATATCTAACAGCCCATTTTGCGATGTTGCTGTAGTATGGGCAAAGGATGAAAATGATCGTATTCACGGTCTTTTAGTAGAACGTGGAATGGAAGGATTTACAACACCAGAAACGCACAACAAGTGGTCCTTAAGAGCTAGTGCGACTGGAGAATTAATTTTTCAAGATGTAAAAATTCCTAAATCAAATATATTACCAGGACGCAGTGGACTGGGCGCGCCTTTAAGTTGTTTAGATAGTGCCCGCTTTGGGATTGCATGGGGCGCTATAGGTGCTGCTATGGATTGTTATGATACAGCATTAAGATATTCAAAAGAACGTATACAATTCGGTAAACCAATTGCTGGCTTTCAATTACAACAAAAAAAGCTGGCTGAAATGATTACTGAGATTACTAAAGCTCAATTACTAGCATGGCGATTAGGTGTACTACGTGAACAAGGAAAAGCCACTAGTGCACAAATCTCTATGGCTAAACGTAATAACGTAGAAATAGCCATCAACATAGCTAGAGAAGCAAGACAAATGTTAGGTGGTATGGGAATCACTGGCGAGTACAGCATTATGCGTCACTCAATGAACCTAGAAAGTGTTATTACATATGAAGGTACACACGACATTCATTTATTAATAACGGGTTTAGATATTACTGGAGAAAACGCCTTTTCTTAATTACTAATAGACAAATTATATCATAAAAAAACCGATTCTCACGAATCGGTTTTTTATGCTTGTTAGAGTTTATAACTCTATGTTATCGCGATATTCTTCTTTTAAATCCTGACCAGAAATGTCTATAACACTTTCTATTTGAGGAGCATATTTTTTAACGGTGAGTTCAACACCAGACTTTAAAGTCATCTGATTTACATGACAACCTACACAAGTCCCCCCCAACAAGCGTACTGTGACGTATTTATCTTCTTTGATATCTACGAGCTCGATATCACCAGCATCCCGTTGTAAAAAAGGTCTGATTTCTTCTAGTCCAGCTTCAACAGCGGCTTTAAGTTCGGTTCCTGTCATAATTTTATTTGTTTACTGCGCTACAACCTGCCATCGTTGTTATTTCTATTGCTCTAGTAGGAGGCAACGCACTGTTGCGTCGCACAGTTTGCTCTACAACATTCTTAGTAATCTCTGTAAAAGCTGATTCGATTTCTGTTCCTTCTTGCAGTGCCGCTGGACGACCTATGTCACCTGCTTCTCTAATGCTTTGTAATAAAGGTAACTCTCCTAAGAATGGCACTTTAAGATCATCGGCTAGATGCTTTGCTCCATCCTTACCAAAAATATGGTATTTATTGTCTGGTAATTCTGGTGGAGTGAAATAAGCCATATTCTCAATAATACCTAATACAGGTACATTTATACTTTCTTGCTGGAACATTGCGACACCTTTGCGAGCATCTGCTAGAGCAACAGTTTGAGGAGTACTAACTACAACAGCACCAGTTAGTGGTAATGATTGCATGATAGATAAGTGAATATCTCCAGTACCTGGTGGTAAATCAACTACAAGAAAATCTAAATTACCCCCATGCAGCATCAAAAATCATTTGATTTAAAGCCTTTGCAGCCATAGGACCACGCCATACGACAGCTTGATCTGGCTGTGTAAAGAACCCTATAGAAAGAATCTTTACTCCATAACTCTCTACAGGTTTCATTTTAGACTTTCCGTCTACATTAACAGATAGTGGTTTTTCATTTACAACATCAAACATTATGGTAGCACTAGGCCCATAAATATCTGCATCTAAAAGACCTACTTTAAAACCCATTTTTGCGAGTGAAACCGCAAGGTTTGCAGTTACGGTAGATTTACCTACACCACCTTTTCCAGATGCTACAGCGATAATATTATCTATACCAGGAATGGCTTTCCCTTTAATTTCTGGAGCCTTGTTTTCAGTAACAGGTGCTTCTACTTTAAGATTTACTTTAATCTGTGCTTTCTCATAAACTTCTTTATGAATGGCTTGCAGAATAGAAACCTCTGTCTTTTTTTTTGCCTGTAGGTGGGATTATCAATAGTGACATCTACCACTACCTCATCTCCAAAAACGAGTACGTTTTTAATGGCACCACTTTCTACCATATTTTGCCCATGACCAGGAACCGATATGGTTTCTAGCGCCTTCATTACTTGTTGTTTTTCTATTTTCATAGCTTCTTTAGAATACTACAAAGATAAGCAGCAAGACACTTAATTAAAAGCAATCTAAATAAGAAACTGATAATCTGTTGTTAAGAATTACGCTTTCGCGAAAGCGAAAGTCAAAATAACCTCTGTTAATCTTTAAAATCAGGTAACTCTAGATTAGGATCCCAATAGATTTCTTTAAAATTTTGAATTTGGTCCTCAATCACAGTGATTCCTTCACTTTCTAAAAGTTGTTGCATAAGATTAGTTCCCTGAAAATGATGCTTCCCCGTTAATAAGCCATTGCGATTTACAACGCGTTGCGCTGGTATACCCGGCACGTTGTGACTAGCATTCATAGCATACCCTACCGTCCTACTACTGCGCGGCGCTCCAATGAATCTAGCTATGGCGCCATAACTAGTGACACGACCATAAGGAATTTGTCTTACTACTTTAAAAACGCGCTCATAAAAATCATTAGAAGACTTCATATATACGTATTAAAGTGAATAAGGCAATCACCATGGTTAATACCGAAAGAATATAATTGATTTTACGAGCAAATGTATGACTGTCAAAACCAAATTTCTTGACATATTTTATATACGCAAACAGCATCATAAAAGTCCCTATAGAGCTCCAAGTATAAATAAATGAGCCATGGGATATTCAAAGGTAAATAGACCGCGACCTGCTAGGAAAGAGCTAAAACCAATGTAAAAAGGAATTGGGAAAATATTTAATGCTGACAAAATAATACCTTGACTAAAAAGCTTCACATCTGATTTATCTACTGGTTGTATTTCTGGAGAATTATCCAATCTAGCTTTTATAAAAAAGAAAATAGATAAGGCTATAAAGACAGCTATCGCAAATTTTTCAAGAGTAATTAAAATATCTGGATTATCATTAAGCAACTTAGAAAAAAACACTCCTACATAAACCTGTGCAATTACAACAACGGCAGCTCCTAAAGCAAAAACAATAGCGGCTCGTCTACTTTGTTTTACACTTATCTTGGCTGCTGTTAAATTCAATAATCCTGGAGGAATAACTCCCACAAAACCGACACAAAAACCAAAAATAAAATGTAATAATGTAATCATTTATCGCAATCTGAATTTAAGGTAAGTTATGGCCTTACCTTGCTCAAGATACTGCTTTTCATAAAAAGTCTGTGTTCTTACTACTTCTTCAGGCGCTTCAGTATGTGTATAGATGTCATGATGCGCAAATACAATATCCTCACCTAGTCCTTGCAATAACCCCCCCAATGTATAACCATGCATAAACTCAGAATCTGTTTTGAGATTTATAAATCCACCTTCTACAAGTATATTTTTATACTTCGATAAAAATTCTGGATTAGTCATGCGGTGCTTAGTACGTTTATACTTTATCTGTGGATCTGGAAAAGTAATCCATATTTCATCTATTTCATGCTTGCCAAAAGCATACTCAACGAGTTCTATTTGAGTCCGCAGAAAAGCGACGTTAGTCAATCCTTCCTCAATGGCTGTTTTTGCACCACGCCAGAAACGAGCTCCTTTAATATCTACACCTATAAAATTACGGTTGGGATATTTGCGCGCTAGATCAATGGTATATTCTCCTTTACCACAACCTAATTCTAAAGTTATAGGATTATCATTTTTAAAAAACGCAGCCCATTTACCTTTCCACTCAAATGCTGTAGTCATCTCTTCCCTAGTAGGTTGGATAACGTTATCAAATGTTTCGTTTTCGTTAAATCGCTTTAATTTATTCTTAGATCCCAATACAATTATTTAATAGATGGATAATTAATCCTTAAAGCCATGCGGCTTAAAGACGCTTATATTTGAATATGCAAATATCTAAAAACATTCTGGTTGCACCACTAAATTGGGGACTAGGTCATGCAACTCGTTGTATTCCTATCATTAATGCTATTATCTCAAATGGCGACAACCCTATCATAGCAAGCGATGGAATGGCTTTAGAGCTATTAAAAAAAGAATTTCCGAAGCTGAAATTTATTGAATTACCTAGTTATGAAATTTCGTATCCAGAAAAAGGACAGTTTTTAAAGCTTAAATTACTTAAAGATTCTCCTAAAATCTGGAACGCCATAAGAAAAGAACACCTGATGCTAGGTGAAATTATTGCACATCATCAATTAGACGGCGTCATTTCTGATAATAGATTAGGTCTATACAGTAAGGTAATCCCTAGTGTGATTATCACACATCAATTACAAGTATTATCGGGCTCAACGACTTGGTTAAGCACTCAACTTCATTTACATTATATAAAGAAGTTTGATTATTGCTGGATACCTGATGTAGATGGTGTTCAGAATTTATCTGGATTACTATCTCAACATAATGATGATGATATTTTTAAAGTTTACTTAGGCCCTTTGAGCAGGTTTGAACATAATCCTAAATCACAAATAAAATATGATTTAATGGTTTTACTTTCTGGACCAGAGCCTCAACGCAGCATATTAGAACGCAAATTATTAAATGAAGTAAAGCGCTTTAATGGCGAGGTCCTTTTTATTGCAGGTAATGTCCGTGGTAAACAGCAAATGGAAAAGAAAGGTGATGTAACCTATTACAATTACTTATCTACTGAAGGGCTACAAAAAGCACTGGATCGCAGTGATATCATCTTAAGTCGCAGTGGTTATACCACAATCATGGACCTACATAAACTAGAAAAAAGCTTTTTATCCCAACACCTGGACAGTTTGAACAGGAGTATCTCGCTCAATCATTAGATGATCAAGGCATTGTACCTTTTATAAATCAAGAAGAATTTAAAATTGAAATGTTAGAAAGAGTTGAAAGATATAAAGGCCTACAATCCGTCTATTCTTCAACGACTACTTCAATATCGGCTATATTATCAGAGACCTTCTCAAGGGTAAATGAAAACTCTGACCCTATACCAGGTTCACTATCCACATAGATGCTCTCATTATGAGCTTCTACAATGTGTTTTACGATAGCTAGACCTAAACCAGATCCACCTTCACGACGAGAGCCACTTTGATCTACCCTAAAGAATCTTTCAAATAATCGTGGTATAAACTCTTTTTTAATTCCCTCGCCATTGTCTGTAACTCTAACGATGACTTTATTATTTATAAGGTCTTCAATAGCAATCTCTGTTGTCCCATTCTGCTTACCATATTTAATGGAGTTCACCACTAGGTTTGCGATGACTTGTTGAATCCTTTCTTGATCTGCAAAACTATAATAGGATCGTTATAATCCATATCAAACGTTAAGGAGATATTCTTTTTTGCAGCCTTCATCTCAAACTGATCAAATACCTGTTGTACTAATTCTACAACATCAAACTCTATCACCTCTAGAGACATATCACCTACTTCTAGTTTTGTGATCATGTCCATATCTTTTACAATATAGGTCAGTCGTTCCACTCCTTTTTGTGCTCTTTGTAAATACTTTTTACGAATAACTTTATCCTTATGAGCACCGTCAATAAGAGTATCTATATAACCTTGTACTGTAAAAAGTGGTGTTTTAAGCTCGTGTGAGATATTACCTAAAAATTCTTTCCTATAGGTCTCTCTAACTTTAAGTGTTTCTATTTCTATTTTTTTATCCTTTGCAAAACGTTCCACTTGCTCAGTCAACGTGCGCATATCTGTAGCAATCTCTCGATCTGTAAAATTACTGGTCTCTAATAGGCTTACGTCCTCATAGATTTTTTTAATACGACGATATATAAATCGCTGTACACGATATTGTATTATGAAAAAGGAACTACAAAAAAGCAGTAGTACCATGATTAATTCATGCCACCATTTTTTAAACTCAAGGTCAAAGATTAGATGGAACAATAGCAATAATAGACCAAAAACTATTGTAATAAATAGAGATGATCTAACTGCAAATCGATAGCTGCGTTTAGTATTAGAAGAGTTATTTGACATATTTATAGCCTACACCTTTTACGGTTTTAAAGCTATCGTCACCTAGTTTTTCTCTTAGTTTTCTGATATGAACATCAATAGTTCTACCACCTACAATAACTTCATTTCCCCCCCAGACCACATCGAGAATTTCTTCTCGTTTAAAAACTTTACCTGGTTTTGAGGTAAGTAATGAAAGTAGTTCAAATTCTTTGCGCGGCAAAATAATTTCTTCTTTCTTGAAGACTATTTTATATTGATCTTTATCGATAATTAGATCACCTATCTTTATAATATTACCTTCATCACCTTTAGGCATCGCATTGCGACGCAATAGGGATTTTACCTTAGAAACTAATACACGCGGCTTAATTGGTTTTGCAATATAATCGTCTGCACCAGCATCAAAACCTGCAATCATTGAATAATCCTCACCACGAGCAGTTAAGAAGGTGATAATGGTATGATCTAATTCTGGAATTTTACGGATTTGCTCGCAAGCCTCAATACCGTCCATAACAGGCATCATCACGTCTAGAATGATCAAATCTGGCTTTTTCTTCTTTGCTTTTTGTACACCTTCTTTTCCATTCTCGGCTGTAAAAACTTGATAACCTTCGTTTTTCAAATTATAGCTTACAATTTCTAGAATATCCGGCTCATCATCTACCAATAAAATCTTTGCAATAGCGTCTTTCATCTTAGTGTCAAGTAAGGTGCTAAGTTAATAAGTTTATCAGCAAATAAAATTAATTGATTGTTAGCTTTAAGTTAAGCGATATTAAATCTAAGTTCTTTCTTGAAAACCGCTTTCGCGAAAGCGAAATTTAAAAAATAGACACATGAACAAAGTCTTGTGATAGAATTATGAGATTCAAGATGTATATTGGAGCTTTATTACCACTCAGATTATCAATTACATATGAGAATTTTATTATCCCTATTAGTATTACTTACTTGCTTACAAGCCAATTCACAAGACTTTACCAGTACTGCAAAAGAGTTTTTAAAACAAAACAAAAGCCAGTATCAAATTGATATTCAAGATATTAATGAACTACAAGTTACCACAAGCTCTTTTTCAAAAAGTTTAAATGCACAGACTGTTTACATTTCTCAATTTTATCAAGGGATTGAAATAGCGAGCAGTTCTTCAATGTTCTTAATTAGAGATAATGTAGTCATAAGCGCAACTATCTCTTTTGAAAAAATATTTCTAATAAGATTAATTCGACCAATAACGTCATTGAGCCCATAGCTGCAATTCATAAAGCAGCTACTTCTAAGGGATTAAACTTTGATACCAATACTATTGTAATCAATCAAAATCAAAACAACTTATTACAGTTTACAAATGGCTCAATTTCTTCAAAAGAAATCACCCTAAAACCTGTTTACATAAAGATTGAAAATATATTAAGGCTTACCTGGCAAGTTTATATCGAGACGAATGATAACCAACATATGTACCTGTTATATATTGATGGTATAACAGGTAAATTGATAAAGGAAATAGACCTAGTTATCAGTTGTAATTTTAGTCATGAAGATGGTGATCAACATCAACCACGTGGCGCTAGTCATTTTACACCAGCATTCAACTCGGTGCAAACAGCTGCAACTTTTATGGACAACTCTCAATATAATGTTTATGCACTACCATTGGAAAGTCCTAATCACGGAAGTGAATCTATAGTGAATAGTCCTGCAGATCCTGTTGCATCACCTTTTGGATGGCATGATACAAACGCTTTTATAGGACCCGATTTTACCATCACTAGAGGAAATAATGTATTTGCACAAGATGATTTTGATGGCGATGGATCTACTGTTGGCGCATCACCAGATGGTGGAATTACACTAGACTTTAGTTTCCCACAGCAACTGGACGTTCCTGCTAGAGATAATATTGATGGATCAACTGTTAACTTATTCTATATGAATAATATGATGCATGATATCTGGTATCAATACGGTTTTGATGAAGCCAGTGGAAATTTCCAATCTAATAACTATGGTAATGGTGGTCTAGAAGGAGACTTTGTCGTTGCAGATGCTCAGGATGGTAGCGGATTTAACAACGCAACATTTGGTACTCCTGGAGATGGTGGTAATCCTAGAATGAATATGTTTTTATGGAACGCGCCTACCACTGGTGGTGTAAACCCTTTAACGATAAACAACAGTAACCTCGCTGGCAGTTATGATGGTGAGCCAGCTGCTTTTGGTAGTACCTTACCTAGTCCTAATAGTCCTTTGATAGCAGATCTAGCTTTAGTTATAGACGATAATTCTGGCGGCGTCTCTACAGACACCAGTGATGGCTGTGATGTCATCACAAACGGAGCTCTATTAACTGGTAAAATTGTAGTAATGCGTCGTGGTAACTGTCAGTTTGGGACAAAAGTTCTTGCTGCGCAAAATCAAGGAGCTATTGCTGTAATAGTAGTGAACAATGCCGCGACTGCGCCTATCGCGATGGCACCGGGTAATGATGGGAATCTAGTCACTATACCATCAATAATGATAAGCCAAGCAAATGGTAATGCCTTAATTGCAGCGCTACAAAGTGGCACTAACATCAATGCTAGTTTAAATAATACTGGACTTTTTAGAAAAGATGGAAGTTTAGATAATGGTATTGTAGCACATGAATATGGCCATGGTATTTCTACACGATTGACAGGTGGTCCTGCAAACCCAAGTTGCTTAAGTAATAATGAACAAATGGGTGAAGGCTGGAGCGACTGGTTTAGCCTTATTATAACCATAGAACCTGGTGATCAAGGTGCAGATTTACGAGGTATTGGGACTTATGCAACAAATCAATCTATTAACGGATCAGGAATTAGAAATTTTCCTTACAGCACTGATTTTAATATCAATCCAGTAACATTTGGCGACACTAACAATGCAAACTTCTCCGCTCCACATGGGATTGGCTCTATATGGGCTAGTATGTTATGGGATTTATCTTGGAGGTTTATCGATGACTATGGTTATGATCCTGATCTATTTAATGGAACTGGCGGAAACAATATTGCAATGCAACTAATTATGGACGGCATGAAACTACAGCCTTGTAATCCTGGCTTTGTAGATGGTAGAGACGCCATTCTACAGGCAGACATGATTGCAAATGGCGGTGTTAACAGTGATAGAATATGGGAAGTTTTTGCAGCCAGAGGTTTAGGTTTTAGTGCTACACAAGGAGACAGCAACAACCGATTTGATCAAATTGAAGCATTTGACACACCAGCACCTCTAAGCAATGATAGTGAGTCTATTAACTCTTTCAATATCTTCCCTAATCCTACTAACGGACTAGTCTCTATTGCTTCATTGAATCAAGTCAACAATGGTGTTCTAACCATATATGACTTCAATGGTAGAGTTGTTTTAAATAAAAAATCAAATTTTAATGAAATAGAAAAAGTTGATTTAAGCGCACTAAAAGCAGGAATATACTTAATCTCGATTACTGGAGAAGACACGAATCATGTAGAAAAGATTATAGTAAAATAGATTAAAATCAATATTTTAAATGGTTGATTAATTTATTACATCTGATGTTATGTTAACATTAAATCCCTTAAAGTCAAGACTGCAGGATTATGAATAATGTATATTTGCAAAAAACAATCAGAGATGAAACAAATTTACTTTACGGTTGCAATGTTCTTCGTTGCAGCAATTTCTTTCGCACAACAACCTATAATCACTTCTATAGCTGATGGTACTTGTACAGGTGGAACACCAAAACTTATCGAAATTTATGCAAATGGAACTGTAGATTTCACACAGTTTACATTAGAGAAATCTGCAAATGGTGGTGCTTTTGGTACTCCATTTGATTTAACGCCTTTTGGAACTCGAACAAATTCTTTCGTTTATGTATACTCAGGAACTGAAGCTTTATTAAATAGCGAATTCCCTGGTATTGTTGCCGCAGACTATCAAGCAGCTGGAACAGCTAACAACAATGGAGATGATGCTGTTCGTATTATTGAAAGCGCTACAATGACTGTTATTGATACTTACGGAACTCAAGTAGACGGAACAGGAGAAACTTGGGAATATTTAGATTCTTACGCAAAAAGAGTAGACGGAACAGGTCCTGACGCTACTTTCAATCAAGCTAATTGGGCAACAAGCGCTCCTAATACTTTAGATGGTCAGTGTGGCACAACTACGTTTGAATCAATAATTGGAACTGGATCTTATTCTTCTACTCCTAATACCAACCCTACTGTAACCATTACCGCTCCTGGAAATGGTAGTAGCCTACAAGGAGGAACAACTAGTGTAGATGTTACATGGACAGCGCTTAACTTACCTGCAGGTGGAACTTTTACGGTAACTGTAAATGGAACGGCAACTGCGAATGCTACATCGCCTTTTGCAGTAGCAGTAAGTGATGGTATGGCTTATGCTGTAACAGTTGACATGTTAGATGGCGCAACCGTACTTGCTACAGACGCTACTAGCTTTGACGTTTCTTTCCCATGTGATTTACAATTAGCGACTATAACTGAAACTTGTCAGACTTCAACATCTGGTGTAGATTTATATGATGTAACTATCGATTATACCGGCGGTGGTACTTCTACTTATACAATAGATACGGCAGGAAATGGAACTATTGCTGGAGACAATCCATCAACGGTTGCAGCTGGTCAAATTATGATTACTGGTGTTACTGAAGGTGTTGACTTTACAGTTATAGTAACAGGTGACCCAGCAAACAGCGCTTGTAATTTATCTCGTAATATTTCAAGCCCAGCTTGTTTAGCAAACGTTACATGTGCAAATCCTGGTGATATTATTCTAACAGAGATCATGCAAAACCCAAATGCTTCTCAGGATAATGAAGGTGAGTATTTTGAGGTTTACAATACAACAAGCGCACCTATCGATATGTTAGGTTATGAAATAGTTGATCTTACTAATTCTGGAGAAAACTTTACGATTGTTACATCTGTTGTAGTTCCTGCAAATGGATATGCTGTTTTTGTAGCGAATGCAAACACAACATTAAATGGTGGGATTACACCTGATTATGTTTATGATGGTACTTCAACATTCTTAGGAAATAGTTCAGATGAGATCTCAATCCAATGTGGTGGAACAGTAATTGATGAAGTCTCTTGGGATAATGGTGCAACTTTCCCTGATGGAACTGGTGTAAGTATGGAACTTGCAGCATCTAAGTATAATGCAACTGATAACGACCTAGGTGTTAACTGGGGACTTGCAACGAGTGCTTATGGTTCTGGTGACTTAGGTACACCAGGCGCTGTAAACGACTTTACATTATCAAATGAGCAGTTTACTAAAAACAGCTTTAAATTATTCCCTAATCCAGTTTCTGGTAATGAAATCAATATCTCTGTGGAGAATGGTAATCCTGTAGATGTCATTATTTACTCTGCTTTAGGACAGCAAGTTATTTCTCAAAAAGCAGTAACTAACTCTATCAATGTATCTTCATTAAATGCTGGTCTTTACATTGTAAAGGTTTCTCAAAATGGAAATTCACAAACTAGAAAGTTAGTCGTTCAATAAGAATTACAAAACTTTTATAAATCAAGCGCCGCAGTAACACTGCGGCGCTTTTTTATTTACTTTTGAAATCAATAAACGCAACGTATTGTTTCAGTCAGTTTTTAATATCACCTCATCATCTAATTTTGAAGAAATGGCACTAGCCATCTTTAAACATCAATTAGATCACAACGCTGTGTATCATAAATACTGTCATTTAATAGGAAGAACAATGCCAAAATCGGTAGACGAAATTCCATATCTTCCTATTTCATTTTTTAAAAGCCACCATATTGTTAGTAATACTAACAAGTCACAAATTACTTTTACCAGTAGTGGCACCACAGGCACGACCACGTCTAAACATCATGTCTCTGATACTGGTGTATATGATT
Source organism: Nonlabens ulvanivorans (assembly GCF_000755285.1). Taxonomy (GTDB): domain Bacteria; phylum Bacteroidota; class Bacteroidia; order Flavobacteriales; family Flavobacteriaceae; genus Nonlabens; species Nonlabens ulvanivorans_A. The sequence continues at coordinate 156,679 of NZ_BBMK01000001.1, forward strand.
TAAGCTTGGATAAAAGCTTTGAAATCACTTATGGTAATCATCAAGAGTATGCTGTACTCGCATTATTACCACATTATTTAGAACGCAGTGGATCTTCTTTAGTCTATATGGCACAACGCTGGATAGAAAAGAGTAAACATCCATCTAGCGGTTTCTATCTTAACAATATAGATGAACTTGCACAGGTACTTAAAGCTTTACAACAAGAGAATCAAAAAGTCATTCTTATAGGAGTCACATTTGCCCTACTTCAACTAGCAGAAAAGTTCCCTCAAGAATTACCCCCAAACCATCATCATTGAGACTGGTGGAATGAAAGGCATGCGCAAAGAAATCATCAAACAAGAGCTGCATGATATTTTAAAATCCGCTTTCGCGAAAGCGAGTATACAAAGTGAATACGGGATGACAGAGCTGTTATCACAAGCATATGCTAGCGATGGTATCAACTTTACCACGCCGCCGTGGATGAAAGTGAGTACCCGAGATACTAATGATCCACTAAGCTTATTAAAATCCTCAAAAACTGGTGGACTTAACATAATAGATCTAGCTAACTATAATTCCTGTTCCTTTATTGCTACACAAGATCTAGGTAAAGTATTACCCGATGGCACTTTTCAAGTTCTAGGAAGGTTTGATCAGTCTGATATAAGAGGCTGCAATTTGATGGCTGTGGAATAACTTTTACTTCACTAACACTAAAAAGTAATTGCGCTTACCACGTTGTAACAACAACATGTTTTCTGCAATTAAATCACTTGATGTAATTACTGTATCTTCAGAAATCTTGTTCTTGTTTATGGACAAACTATTCTCTTTAAGAGCACGTCTTACTTCACTATTAGACGGTAAAAAGCTCGTTAAATCTGCCATAAGCGTTACAGGATCTACTCCATCCTTTAAGGCGTCTTTAGAAATCTCAGCTTGTGGAACACCTTCAAAGATATCCAATAAAGTTTCTTGATTGAACTCACTCCATTGCTCTGGCGTTACCGTTTTACTGAATAATATTTGAGAAGCTTTGAGCGCTGTATCATAAGCCTCACGTCCATGCACCATTACAGTCACCTCTTCTGCAAGACGTTTTTGCAACACTCTATAGCCTGGATCTTTTGCATGTTCTTCAATTAAAGACTCACAAGTTTCCTTATCTAAGAATGTAAAAATTTTAATCCAGTTTATCGCATCTTCATCAGTAGCATTGATCCAAAATTGAAAGAATTTATAAACCGATGTTTTATCTGTATCTAACCAAATGTTCCCAGACTCTGTTTTACCAAATTTAGTTCCGTCTGCCTTAGTGACTAATGGTGTCGTCAAGGCATATGCTTTACCGCCTAATTTACGACGCACTAATTCTGTACCTGTTGTTATATTTCCCCATTGATCACTACCACCTATTTGTAGCTTACAACCCATATTTTCATACAGATGAACATAGTCATAACCTTGAAAAAGCTGGTATGTAAACTCTGTAAAGCTCATTCCTTCGCCTTCACCTTGAACACGTTTCTTTACAGAATCTTTTGCCATCATATAGTTAACAGTAATATGTTTCCCTACATCCCTAGCAAAATCTATAAGACTAAAATTCTTCATCCAGTCATAGTTATTCACTAAAACTGCTCTGGTAGCATCATCTCCTTTTTCAAAATCAATGAATCTAGATAATACAGACTGTACACCAGCAATATTTTTATCCAGTATATCTTGAGTTAATAAATTGCGCTCATCACTTTTACCAGATGGATCACCTATCATACCTGTGGCGCCACCTACTAGAGCAATAGGTCTATGACCTGCACGCTGTAAATGCATTAATAAAATGATTTGCACCATACTACCTATATGTAAAGAATCTGCAGTAGGATCAAAACCTATATATCCTGTAACAACTTCTTTTTCAAGTAATTCTTCAGTTCCTGGCATGATATCATGTATCATACCTCTCCATCTTAGTTCTTCTGCAAAATTGTAAGCCATCTCAAAATATTTAAGCTGCAAATATATAGGCTTTACCGCACTTTTAAGAGTATTTAAAGCGCGGTTTATGTACTTTTACCATATGATTTTAGTAACTGGCGGCACTGGACTAGTAGGTGGACATTTGTTATACCGCTTTTGCGAAAGCGGAACTCCAACAAGAGCGATATATCGAGATCTTAAGAGTATCGATAAGACACGTGATATATTTAATTCTTATGGTGCTAACAAAGACCAGTTAGTCGACGATATAGAATGGGTACAAGGCGATATTCTAGAAATCCCAAGCTTGAAGAAGCCATGGATGGCATTACACAAGTTTATCACTGCGCAGCCATTGTAGATGGCGCTCCTTTTTGGCAAATGAAAAAGGTCAACGTAACGGGCACATCTAATGTTATCAATACCGCACAAGCTCATCAAATAGATAAACTATGTTATGTCAGTAGTATAGCAACACTGGGCGATCCAGTTGGACAACGAGCTATAAATGAAGAAGACTTTTTTAATCTAGACGCAAAAAACAGTAACTATGCCATTTCAAAATACGGTGGCGAGATGGAAGTATGGCGTGCAACTCAAGAAGGGATGAATGTTGTTATAGTTAATCCTGGTGTTATTATAGGTGAAGGAAACTGGGAAAGTGGATCTGGAAAATTATTCTCTCAGACGTATAGAAAACAACCTTTTTATACGGATGGATCTAGTGGTTTTGTAGATGTAAGAGATGTCACAAATGCGATGATACAACTTATGAATTCTGATATAGTAAATGAACGTTTTATTATCGTTCATTCATCGATTCATTATAAAGAGATTTTAAATAAGATAAGTCATAGCTTAAAAAAGAAAGCACCTAAGATCATGGTCCCTAAATGGATGCTATATCTCATATCTGCAACGATGAAGGTAGGCCACTGGATAGGTTTTAATAGAGGCCTAGAACGTGCTACCGTTCAATCATTAACCTCTCACAGTAAGTATGACGGTTTAAAGATTAAAGAGCATGTAGATTTTAACTATACACCTATCGACAAAAGCATCCAGCGAGTAAGCGATTACTACTTAAAAAATTTAAAATAAGAAGAAGCTTATTTTACGGACTCTAGTACTTTATCAATCTTATTTTTTGAAATAGAGTCTAATTGTGGAACATCCTTATTGACATTATTTTGTCTTGCTGTAACGCTATCTTTAATAACTAATAATTTTACATCAACTAAGTCTAAAACTTCAATGAAGTCCTCAACTCTATCTGCATAATAATTAAAATTTTTCTTATATGAGATGCTGTCAATACCATGTTTTTGATAAACATATTGATCTGGTATAATTCCTAAATCGACAAAAGATTTACGATTAGAAGTCATAGATCCTTCTATTAAATAGACATCTGTCATTATAGAAGCCATTTTTTCAGTATCAAAAAAGGATCTGGCTTAGGTGATTTTTGAATACCCGAGCAAGCTCCTATTATCAATAAACTTAAAATGACTAATAGCTTTCTCATCGTTGAAAAGTAAGTGCTTGAGCATTTTTTACCTTATTGACCTTGAAGTTTTGGTAAGCAAGGTGACCATTAACAAAAGTATGAGTGATACGACTATTAAAGGTGACACCTTCAAAAGGTGACCATCCACATTTTGCAAGTATATTATCTTTAGTTACCGTCCATGGATTATTAGGGTCAACCAGTACTAGATCTGCCTTATAACCTTCTCTGATAAAACCACGATCTGCAATATCAAATAACAATGCTGGATTGTGACACATTTTCTCTACTACTTTTTCAATAGATATTTTCTCTTTTGCAACAAATTGCATCATTGCTGGTAATGCATGTTGCACTAGAGGTCCACCACTAGGACATTTTAAATAAGAATTAGATTTCTCATCAATAGTATGTGGTGCATGATCTGTTGCGATTACATCGATGCGATCGTCAAGTAAAGCTTCCCAAATCTCTTCACGATCCTTAGCTGTCTTTACAGCTGGATTCCATTTAATTAATGAACCCTTTGAAGCATAATCTTCATCACTAAACCATAGATGATGTATACACACTTCTGATGTGATTTGTTTATCCTTTATAGACTTCTTGTTATTGAATAACGTTGTTTCTTTACCTGTTGAAAGATGGAATACATGAATTCTACCACCTGTTTCTTTTGCTAATTCTACTGCTCCAGAACTACTTATATAACAAGCTTCCTCATTTCTTATAATAGGATGTTGCTCCATCGGGATATCCTCTCCATAGGTATCAATAGCTTTTTGCAAATTAGCCTTGATTGTTGCCTCATCTTCACAATGTAGTGCGATTCTTAATTTTACATTAGAGAATATTTTTTTGAGCACTTCTTTATCATCAACTAGCATGTTACCGGTAGACGAACCTAAAAACAACTTTATAGCAGGTACTTTAGTAATATCTACTTTGAGTATCTCTTCTAAGTTATCGTTTGTACCACCAAACATAAAAGCATAGTTTGCATAACTATCCTTGGCAGCAATAGCCATTTTATTCTCCCATTCTTTTATGGTTGTAGTCTGTGGTGCGGTATTAGGCATCTCCATATAAGTAGTAATTCCTCCAGCCACTGCAGCTGCACTTTCAGATTCTATATTACCTTTATGAGTCAGTCCTGGTTCTCTAAAATGAACCTGATCATCTATAACACCAGGTAATAAGTATTTGCCTTCTGCGTCGATGATGATTGTATTACCATCTTTTGCACTTATGCTTTCAGAGATCTCTTTTATAATGTCACCTTCAATAAGAAGATCACCATTTCTAGTGATTCCATCAGTAACAATTTTGGCATTTTTAATTAACGTCTTTCTCATATATCTAGTTTCCCTAATAAACTACTTATCTTCATTTTTAAAACCCCAAAAACGGCTTCACTTATTATGCCACCGCTCATCTTTGAATTACCTCTAGAACGATCTGTAAAAATTACTGGCACCTCAACAATTTGTGCTTTAAGTAACCAAGCTTTGAACTTCATTTCTATTTGAAATGCGTAGCCTACAAATTTAATCTTATTCAAATTAAATCTTCTTAATAAACTAGCTTTATAGCACACAAATCCTGCTGTAGTGTCATGTATTTGCATTCTAGTAATCCATCTAACATATTTTGAAGCTCCATAAGACAACAAAATACGTGACATAGGCCAGTTGACTACATTAACACCTTTTACATATCTACTTCCTATGGCAAGATCTGCTCCACGTTCACAAGCAACATAAAGTTTAAACAGATCGGCAGGATTATGTGAAAAATCTGCATCCATTTCAAATATGTAATCATAATCTCTAGCAAGAGCCCATTTAAAACCATGTATATAAGCAGTACCTAAACCTTGTTTACCAGTTCTTTTTTCTAAAAAAAGTCTATTAGAAAAACGTAGCTGATAATCCTCTACAATGGATGATGTGCCATCTGGTGAATTATCGTCTACAATTAATACATGCACTTCTTGATAAAGAGAGAAAACAGACTCAATTATCAAGGATATATTTTCCTTTTCGTTATATGTAGGAATTATTACAATTGATTTCTTCATAGAGTTGGTAAAAATAACGAAATAAATAGCCCAGCTGTACTAACGAAAAACAAAAGAACTTATTTTTACGCCGCATGGAACTGAGAGAATCATATTATAATAATTGGGCAACCATTGTGATAGCATTTTGCTTGCTACTACTTGTAATTGCAAAATGGATTTATAAGAATGAATTTCATCACTTATTAAGTGCTGCAGTAAGTGATCGATATATTAAAGTTTCCCGCAACGAGAATCCGCATCACAGTTTAAGGATACTAACAGTAACAGTATATACTATTGGCCTCGCATTATGGATTACAAAACTATCTTATACAGAAGGTAGAACATCATTAGATTTTAAAACGTTCACACTAATCCTTACTGGGTTAACTATATTTTTTCTAGCAAAAAGATATTTTTCTATGATGATTGCCTCATTAATGAAATTTGATGAGATATTAGAATTAATTGAATACCATCGCAATACTTACAGAGCTGTCTTAGGAATATTATTACTTATCATAAATCTATTAATATATTATACATTCCGTGATTCTATAGTAGTGGTGCGCTCTTTAAGCATTGTAAGTATTTTCATATTCGCCGTTTACCATTTAATAATTCTTAATACCTATTCAAAGGCACTACTTCAACACTCTTTTTATTTTATTTTGTATCTTTGCGCGCTTGAAACAGCACCCTATCTACTTTTATATAAGTATATTATGCTGTCTAGAGCCTACTAATAAAGAAAAGAATGCCTATGAAAGTGAAGACAATTTTAGTTTCCCAACCTGAACCTAAAATGGAAAATTCACCCTATCAGACTTTAGTAGACCGTACTAAGGTTAAGATAGATTTCCGTTCGTTTATACATGTAGAAGGTGTTCCTTCAAAAGAAGTACGCGAGCAAAAAATAGACATCAGTAAGTTCACTGCCATTGTTTTAACCAGTCGTAATAGCGTCGATCATTTTTTCAGAGTCGCTGAAGAAATGAGATATAAAATTCCAGACTCGTTAAAATACTTTTGTCAAAGTGAAGCTGTTGCTTATTATTTGCAAAAATATGTAGTGTACCGCAAGCGTAAAATTTATGTTGGTAAACGTACCTTCAAAGAACTAGTTCCTCTTATTAAAAAGCATAAAAACGAAAAGTTTTTAATCCCTAGTTCTGACAAGCTTCAAGACGAAGTTCCGGAACAAATGGATGCTTTAGGAGTAGTGTGGACCTCAGGAACTTTTTTCCGTACCGTAATAAGTGACCTTTCTGATCTAGCAGATGTGAAATACGATATTTTAGTATTCTTCAGTCCTAGTGGAATAGAATCATTGTTTAAGAATTTCCCTGAATTCACTCAGGATAAAACGCGCATTGCTGTTTTTGGTAATACTACAATGAAAACTGCCGAGGACATGGGATTGCGTATCGACATACAAGCACCTACACCTGAGTCACCTTCTATGACTATGGCTATTGAAAATTATATCAAAGAAGATAAATAATATTACGTTCGCGAAAGCATCATTTATAAACACAAAAAAGTCCCTTTAAAAAGGGACTTTTTTTTTATATACTATCCTAACGTAATTAATATTTTAAAGGAGCCCCTGCCATTATTTCTGAAGAAGCATATTCTTCAAATTGCTTAAAGTTATCTCTAAATGCATTAGTCAACTTTGAAGCGGTAGCATAATACCCTTCATCATTTTTCCATGTTGCTCTAGGACTTAAAACGTCAGTAGGCACATTTGGACAAGTACGTGGTTGCGCTACTCCAAACACAGAGTGTAGATGATAGTTATCTTTATTTGCCGCTTCTAGACTTCCATCCATAGCTGCTGTAATCATCGCTCGAGTATATTTCAACTTCATTCGCGAACCTACACCATATGGTCCACCGGTCCATCCTGTATTTACTAACCATACATTAACACCTGTTTCTTTCATTTTTGCACTCAACATCTCAGCATACTTAGTTGGGTGAAGAGGCATAAATGGCGCTCCAAAACAAGCAGAGAAACTAGGCACTGGCTCTGTAATACCAGCTTCTGTTCCAGCAACTTTTGCAGTATAACCACTAATGAAATGATATGCCGCTTGACCAGGAGTTAATTTTGATATAGGAGGCAACACACCAAAAGCATCTGCCGTTAAGAAGAAAATGTTCTTAGGGTTGTCTCCTACAGAAGGTTTTTTGATATTATCTATATGAAAAATAGGGTAACTAACTCTCGTATTTTGAGTGATGGTTGTGTCTTTAAAATCTACTGTTTTATCAGCATTTAAAATGACATTTTCTAAAATTGCACCAGGCTTGATAGCATTGTAAATTTCTGGTTCACCTTCTGCATCTAGATTAATCACTTTTGCATAACAACCACCTTCAAAATTGAAAACATCATTGTTTGAAGTCCAGCCATGCTCATCATCACCAATTAGTGCGCGATCTGGATCTGTAGAAAGAGTTGTTTTACCTGTACCACTTAAACCAAAAAAGATGGCTGTACTTCCATCTTTACCTACGTTTGCACTACAGTGCATAGGTAATGTATCTTTATATACCGGTAAGATAAAATTAAGAGCACTAAAAATTCCTTTTTTGATCTCACCAGTATAACCAGTTCCACCTATTAAAGCAATCTTTCTAGAAAAATTAAGTATGGCAAAGTTATGTTGTCGTGTACCATCTTGATCAGGGACAGCCATAAATCCAGGTGCATTAATCACAGTCCACTCTGGTGAGAAATTATCTAACTCACTGTTTTCCGGTCTTAAGAACATATTATAAGCAAACATGTTAGACCATGGATACTCATTAATAACTCTGATATTGAGACGATAGTCTTGGTGAGCACATGCATATGCATCTCTCACATAAATATCTTTACCATCTAGATAAGAAGTAACTTTATGAAGTAAAGCGTCAAATTTATCAGCTTCAAAAGGGATGTTTATATTTCCCCCCCACCAGACCTTGTCCTCAGTAACTTCATCTCTTACGATAAATCGGTCCATTGGTGACCTACCCGTAAATTCTCCGGTATTGACTGCGAGTGTGCCGTTTGCGGTTTCCTTACCATCATATCTCGCAACACTAATCTTTTGCAGCTCTGCTGGTGGTAGTTGATAATTAATTTTGGAATTTTTAATTCCCCCCCATTCTTCTAACGAAATCGTTTCGTAACTAAGGTATTTGAACCCATGATTATCCTTTTGTTTAGCTAAGGTTTAGGTTGCAAAAATAGAAATCAAATACCTCTCTCCCTATCTATTAACAGAATTATTTGAAATAATTTTCCACAAAAGCACAATCCAACCGCAGATAAGAAGCAATCCACCTATGGGTGTAACAGGCCCGAGGAAAGAAAAATTGAAACTCCACAAACTTGCAGTTGTTAACAGATATATGCTTAAAGAGAATAAGATAACACCGATGGAAAAAAAGTAAAGTACCATTTTTTTAGTCTTATTGGTGATTCCTGGTATGGATGCCACTAGTATTAAAGCAAGTGCGTGATACATTTGATAACGCACACCTGTTTCAAAACTCTTCAACTGATCAATCGTTAGATGTTTTTCTAATGCGTGAGCTCCTAAAGCTCCTAAAACAACTGCAGTAACCGCATATATAATTCCTACTATCAATAACTTTTTAACCATTTGCATATCTATTTGTAAGAAGTCTTTTAAATTGCTTCAAAATTACAACAGATATGCGTGATATACTGATTATAGGTGCAGGTAAATCAACTGGAGTACTAGTCGATTATCTTTTAAAAAAATCAGAACAAGAGAACTTAAAGCTCTTAATAGCAGATAAAAACATAAATCAAGCAAAGTTACTAGGACAAAATCATAAAAATGTGGAAGCTGTTGAGCTGGACATTTTTAATGAAGAGCAACGCAAATCTTATATAGAAAAAGCATCAATTGTGATATCAATGCTGCCAGCAAGATTCCACATTGAAGTAGCAAGAGATTGTGTTACTTATGGAAAATCAATGGTTACCGCCAGTTATGTAAGTCCAGAAATGCAGGCCTTAAATGAAAGCGCAATAGAAAAGAATCTTGTTTTCATGAATGAGATAGGTGTTGATCCCGGTATTGACCATATGAGCGCCATGCAAGTACTAGATAGGATAAGATCACAAGGTGGCAAAATATTATTATTTGAGTCCTTCACCGGTGGTTTAGTTGCTCCTGAAAATGATGATAATTTATGGAATTATAAATTCACTTGGAATCCTCGTAATGTCGTTACCGCAGGTCAAGGTGGTGCAGCAAAGTTTATTCAAGAAGGACAATATAAATATATACCGTATCACAAATTATTTAGAAGAACTGAATTTCTAGATGTAGATGGCTATGGCCGATTTGAAGCGTATGCTAATCGAAATAGTTTAAAATACCGTTCGGTATATGATCTCGATGACATTCTTACTTTATATCGAGGTACAATGCGTCGTGTGGGGTTTAGCAAAGCTGGAATATGTTTGTTCAACTAGGAATGACTGATGACACTTATATCATTGAAGATTCTGAAAACATGAGTTACAGAGATTTTGTGAATAGCTTTTTACCATATTCACCTACAGACTCTGCAGAACTAAAAATGCGTCACGTTCTTAAAATCGATCAAGATGATATCATGTGGGATAAATTGGTAGAATTGGACTTATTCAACGCTACTAAGATGGTAGAATTAAAAGAAGCTACACCTGCACAAATCTTGCAAAAAATTCTTGAAGATTCATGGACCTACAAGATGGAGAAAAGGATATGATCGTCATGTATCATAAATTTGGTTATGAACTTGATGGTGAGAAAAAACAAATAGATAGCACAATGGTCTGTTTAGGTGATGGCAAAATGCAAACCGCAATGGCAAAGACAGTTGGCCTACCTGTTGCGATTGCAGCTCTTAAAATTTTAAATGGTGAGATAACCACACCTGGAGTGCAAATACCTATTACAGCTCCTATTTACGAGCCCATTTTAAAAGAGTTAGAAGATTACGGGATTCGCTTTCACGAAAGCGAGATGGAGTATCTAGGATATAACCCAATAAGCTTATAGAATAATCTGCTTACAGTTATAATATAGAGGATGATTTGAACAATCATCCTCATTGTTTTTATAATAAACTTCCTTTATCGTCTCTTTAGAAAAATAGAGATAAAATATAATAAGGTTGCTAGAGAACCTATTGCTGCCACTAGATAAGTACGAGCGGCCCATTTTAGTGCATCTTTTGCACCAGCATGCTCTTCTTGAGTCAACATGTTTTCATTCTCTAACCAGGCTAGTGCTCTATTACTAGCGTCATACTCTACTGGCAAGGTTACAAAGGCAAATAATGTTCCCACTGCATACATAATGATACCTACTAACAATACTGTATTACCAAAGGCCGATGCTGCGGCAAGGGCTAGCCCACCCATAATTACAAATTGAGAATACTTTGATGCAATACTCACTACAGGAACCAGCTTAGACCTCATACCAATCCAACTATACGCTGTTGCATGTTGTATAGCATGACCAACCTCATGCGCTGCAACTGCTGCTGCTGCTGCATTACGTTCAGAATATACTACTTCACTTAAATTTACAGTTCTATTTGAGGGATTGTAGTGATCCGTTAATTGACCTTTTACAGATATGACTTTTACATCTGTGATTCCATTATCATCAAGCATTTTTTGAGCGATTTCTGCACCACTCATACCGTTTTTTAAATGAATTTGAGAATATTTTTTAAACTTACTTTTAAGCTTGTTACTAACAAACATACTCAGTAAAAAAACTGCTCCACCAATTATATAGTAACCCATCATTCCTCCCATGATAATTTTATTTTTTTAATTAATACTTAAAAATAGCTCTAATAAATGACTATTTTAAAAAAGCGAAACCATTTTATTAAAGTTACATTTGAAAGTGATTATTCACCTTTTTAATCGACCACCGTACTATGATATCTACATCACTTCTTAACTCTAGAGAACAAATCGCATTACTAGTCGATGAATTTTATAAAAAGGTCCGTATCAACAAGCAACTAGGTCCTATATTCAATACGGTTATTATAGATTGGCCTGCACACCTTAATCATTTAACAAATTTCTGGGATACTAGCTTATTAAGAGCAAAGAGCTACCACGGTAATCCTATTGAAAAACATCAAGAGGTTGATGATGCAGTGAATCATTCAATTGAAATGGAACACTTTGGAATCTGGCTCCAATTGTGGTTTGAAACCATCGATGCTAATTTCCATGGGGGAAACTGCTCAACTAGCTAAAAACCGAGCACGCAACATGTCTACATTTATATTTTTAAAAATATTTGAGGCTAGAAAATCATCTAGCGATCAAAAGACCAATTCATAATATCTGTACGCAGACCTATATTTAACCATGTCGTACTTTGTTCCTGTACATTTCCAATCTCAAAATGAGGATCAAAATCTCTATAAATGATCTGGCCATAGATTCTCAATTGACTTGCTGGATTAATTAAATAACCAGCTTCTAATTGCGCATACATAAAGGTCACTCTGTTACCTTGACCTAACTCGTTACCATTATCAGCAATACGATCATCTTCACTACGGTATATATCGCCACCATAAAAAGCGTTATCAATCCCATCGTTAATGTCTAGTCCTCTTTCACCTAGAGTGAATTGGGCATTACCATACCATCTATCTTTAGTGTACCTTCCTATAAAAGTAGTTTCATAAAAGTTTGCGCCCCCATGGATGTGCTAGTGCTTGATTACTATTAGCATAATTAAGCACAACAGTATTGTGACTATAGGTATATGGTCGCACTCTATTATACTCTGCCTGTAGCATTAAATCTTTTATTTTGAATGCATTTTGCCATTTAAGGCCTAATTGAAATGCACTTTTGTTTTGATAACTACCATCACCATTCACTACAGATGCTCCAGAAAATTCGTCTAATACTAACTGTGCATAACCTGTGATTCTATCTGTAAATTTATACTTTGCTGTAGCTCCTATTAAAGCATTTCCACCTCGAGAGCCTGTTTGTAACTCAATAGCTTGATAAAATATAATAGGATTTAAGTAATTAAAATCAAAGCCGCGTTGATTATCATCCTGCCACAACACACTTTCAAAAAGTCCTATGTTAAGCTTTTCCGTTGCATTCCAACTTAGGTAATGATGAACCATAAATTTTGTGCGGAAAGAATCATCTGCTGTTACCTCAGACCTTACATCTCTTAAAGATGTGTATAAAACAGTATAGTCTAATTTCCAAAACTTAGCATTTACTTTTGCATATGGAAATGGTTGTGAATTATCACTAAGAACTAATGATCTATAACCATCGCCTATAAAATGTTGTCCATGACCTAATTGAAGATCAAAGTACTTACTAGGTTTATAATTAATATAACCTGTTGCTACAGGATAATCGTAAATAGTTTCTCCGCCATCTTCTGCAATGCCACGTCCCGGTACAACACCAGGATTTCCACCATCTGGTGCACGACTTTCAATTTCTCTATTGAAATAACCAGCAAAACGTCCTTGACTTTCTTGTATACTAGCACCAAATGTTATTTGCTTACCTATTCCTCCACTAACGTTAACAAGCCTTGTGTTGTTAAAGGTGTTAATATCATCACCACTATCCTTACCTATTTGTAAATCTACTCCTGGATCAACTACAAACCAGTAATCATCGCCTGCTAATTCAAAAAAGTGTTCGTTCCACCATTTTTTACCTAGCCACGTAGACTCGTCCTTCATTAAAGATACTCTCTCCGCCTCAAGGTCAAAGTACTGATCCACATATGAAAATGTATATGGTTTCACGGCAGTATGAGCATTATTCCCTACTCTATTCATAGCCGCTTCATATCTATGATATCTTTGGTTTGATAAAGCTATTAACCCATTAGACTTTAATTGTTGTCCTTTATATTGATTTGAGATTATTTGTGGGTATTCTTTATTCGCTTTCGCGAAGCGATACTATCTAAAGCATTTGAACTTACTGCAGCTGCACTTTTTTCTTGTTCTTTACCGTTGAAAACCTGGAAAGAACCATCAGGTGTCATGGGAACTGGCACTCTTAATACAAATTGCATGTATGTAGGGTTACCATTATAAGTAGGTGCTGCAATTATTGGTAATTTTTCAAAAGAATTCTTCACTGCTGTGGTAAGCTCTGCATATACTGCGTCAAAACGAATTGGAATAAATTTACCTTCGCGATTTACTTCAAATCGCAATGTCACTTTCTCACCATCGTTTAAGGGAAGTTGTTCCGGATGCTCATAATTTTTATAAAGAGCTGCATATAAATTGTTGTAAAAACAATCTTCTAATTGATTAACAGGCAATTCTTTACACACTTCAAAATATGGAAATTTTTCAACCGGATTTTGAGCCATTGATATCCCTATACTAAACAAACTTATAATCAGAAATAAATTCTTCATTGTAATCACTGCATTAAGCGGCTAAGATACTTGTTTTATAGGAGTCTTTAAATAGAAAAGGGTCACAGCTAGCTGTGACCCTTTCATAAATAAATTATTATTTATTATCAATTCATCCTAAATCTTATCGGTAAGTGAAAATATACACTTACTGGATCTCCATCTATTTTCCCTGGTGTAATCTTAGGTAATTTGCCTATAAGTCTGTAGGCTTCTTTTTCTAGTATTGCGTGTGGTGCCTTTACTTTTACATCAACTGGCATTCCTTGCTCGTTAATCGTGAAAAGAATATCAATTTTAACCACTTCACCGCTATCAAGGTTTAATTCACCTGCAAGGCTCTTATTAAACTTGCGTTGTACAAATCGCTGCATCTTGTCGTTAAAACATTTTCTACGCTCTGTATTATTATCTAATGATTCACAACCTGGATATAAAGGCATTGAATGCAATCCATCCATAGTGGTTGTTATCGATTTTTTGACAACTGGTTTCACTGGCATATCGACCTTAGCATCAGCTGGTGTAGCGTCAACTGGAACAGTATCGCTTGGTGTTTCAACAGGTTCTACCAGTTTATCGTCTGGAATAGGATCAGGATCAGGTGTATCATCAGGAACAACCACTGGAGGCAATTCTTTATTAGGCCTTACAACAACCTCTGGCTTTGGGTTATTAGGCACCATCCTAAAAGTAGGATTAGTCCAGTCTGGATCGTCAATCTCAGTGTTTGATACAACAATTCTTTCTGGCTCGATAGTTTGTGTAGTTAGCTCGATGACTACAAAGGCTAACAATAGCGCTGCTATCAAACCTATCTGGAAATTAATAACTGGATTAACTTTAACGTTGACTTTCTTTTTGTCAAAACGATCTTTCTTAGAAGGTGTTGCAGCACCTTCTTTAAATAAATTAGTTTTCATAATTAATGGTTTATATTATTATGAAAACACTTCAAGAAACATACCATAAAAAAGCCAAGCATTAAATGCTCGGCTTTTTTATAATAGATTTGTTTATTAATCCTGTACTTGGAAAATAATAGGTAATGCATAAACTACTGTTACCGCTTTTCCACGTTGCATTCCTGGAGTCATTTTAGGAAGACTATTAATTACATCAGCGGCTTCTTGCTTCAATCTAGGGTGAGGTGCACGTGATTGTACTCCTACAACATTACCCTTAGAATCAATTTTAAACTGTACCGTTATCTTCTGACGTCCTTCTAGACCTAATTCATTTGCAAGACCAGTATCAAAATTGCTATCTACAAATCTCTTGATCTTCTCATTCATACATTTTTTACGGTCTTCATTTGTTTTCATCTTCTCACATCCAGGATAAACTGGTACTGATTCAATAATCGCAAATGGAACTTCAGCAATTTCTTCAACAACACCTACTTCTTCAGCTACCTCTTCAACCTCAACGATTTCTTCTTCTTCAGTCGTTTCAGTATTCTCGATAATTACCTCCTCAATTTCCACTTCGTCCTCAACTACCTGTAGAACTTCAGGTGCTGGTGGCGGTGGCGGTGGCGGTGGTGGCGTGTTCAACATCATAGTAATAGGAACTTCTTCCTCATCGACAAAGGCCTCTGGCTCTACATACTCCTCAATTTCGGTTACTTCTTTAGTCTCATACTCAAGACCTTGCCATGATAATAAAAGCATAAAGGCAAGACCCATTAACACGTACAATTTAATGTTAGTACGTAAATCTGATGATTCTGATTTCTTGATTTCCATAGTAGGATAAAATTTGAAGGCTAAAAATAAATAAAAAACCTAAACATGTGAACAGGTTTCTTCATGAATATGTGTTAAATCTTTTAGATAACAACCATATGAAGGTAATCGCAAGAATAATGCCAATAGTATTTGCTACAGCGTCCATAATATCCATAGTTCTATTGGCTGCAATATACTCTTGTGCAATCTCTATCAACACTCCTATCAAAAAGGAAAATATTGCTGCCGCTATTGCTATAGTTCTAGACCAAGCTGCAACCATATCCTTCCATGTGAACTTAAAGTGAGATTGTTGCGTTAAGAACCTGCTATAAAAGAAAAAATACCATAATAGCCCCCATTATAAAATAGGCGCCACAATGGTATAATTTATCTATGTTACTTATATCAACTGGAGGAGCTGGACTATCACTGATTGAAAAATAAATAATCAATGCAGTATAAACTGGCGCTATCCAGTAAAATAATTTAGCCACCTATCAACTCTTTATAAGCATCTGCAGTTAAAAGACCTTCTACTTGTGAGGCATCAGAAAAAGACATTTTAATCATCCATCCTTCTCCATAAGGATCAGAATTCACAAGTTCTGGCTCATCTTCTAACTTCTCATTAAAAGCAGTAATTTCTCCAGATAGTGGTAAAAATAGATCCGAGACTGTTTTAACAGCTTCTACTGTTCCAAAAACTTCTTCTACATCTAGCGTTTCATCAACGGTTTCAACTTCTACATAAACGATATCTCCTAATTCGCTTTGAGCAAAGTCAGTAATACCTACTATTGCAGTATCGCCTTCAATACGAATCCATTCGTGATCTTTAGTATATTTTAATTCTGCTGGGATA
This sequence comes from Nonlabens ulvanivorans, assembly GCF_000755285.1. Lineage (GTDB taxonomy): Bacteria > Bacteroidota > Bacteroidia > Flavobacteriales > Flavobacteriaceae > Nonlabens > Nonlabens ulvanivorans_A. The sequence continues at coordinate 173,297 of NZ_BBMK01000001.1, forward strand.
TTCATAATTTTATTTTAATGGTGGTAAATTTAAGATATCTCTCAAAGATATAAGCAATGATTTTTTACTAATTACCAAAGGTATATCGCAATGTAATCCCGCTTCTAACTGTCGTCTGTGGAAAAGCAGTAGAAATCGCAAATTCTGAGAATGTATGATCATAATAAAATATAGCTGTAAATGCCTGACTCAAGTTATAATCTGCAGTAAATTTAAGTCCATAAATAGTCTGACCAGCTGTAGCCTGACTAGCATCTGTAAAGATCCCATTCTGTAAATTCTCTTCAGTTCCTAAGTCTAGATATCTAATGATAGTTACATTATCTCTTATAGAACCATCTAATCGCATATTTAAATCACTTTTAATAATCTGACTACGACCACCAACATTAGTTTTAAACTTGAGGTCTTTTATACGATAACCTAATCCCAGAATGAATTCGTTTCCATTAATCTCAGTCAATAAATTATTATCAAAACTTAAAGAAACTACTCTATCCTTTCTTACTTCCGCAGCTATAGATACAGAGTTTTTCATCTCAAAGTCCAATTTAATTAATGGACTGAACTGCTCTGATAAATTGATATTAAAAAACAAATTACGAGACTTAAAGTCACCTGTCTGGTTTAAGGCGTCAGGGCTTTGGTCACTATACGTTAAATTTCTGTTTCCAGCAGAGTAGTCTAGATTCGTTTGAAATTGATTAACGGTATAACTAGACCTATATCCATGATTTATAGAGAATCTACGGAATCTTTTTCTGAACCATTTAAGATTCATTAATCCTGTGTATTTAATAGTCCAGTTAGGTAAAGGTATATCTTTAAACGCACTAGTCTTCTGATCTTTTGCATCACGACCTTCATATGCCGCTAGGAAAGCCGGCAATAACACATCCTGACTGTTCCTACTAAATCCTTCCGGATAACCGTCTGCGTCACGAGAGTAAGTCGTGTTACCATAAAACTGTTCTGCCAGTCGTTCTGCAATTACAAGTCTATTATTTCTAAAATTATCAAAGTTTTTAGATCCATCTATCGTGCTTTTATTAAAAGCCGTACCAATCATGTTTGTAGTAATACTATAATTACCAAAAGTGTTAGGTGTTAATGATTGATAGGTTAAGTTCTCTGGATCTACTCTATAATTCTCTGTATAGGTTTCTTGATAAGCTCTATTTCCTACTAGGTCAATTTTTAAATCCTTTAATAAATCAACATTGACATTGACATCTAATTGACGGCTTTCTACCTCGCTATATTGTTGATTAAAATCTTGAAATAAAGTCAACCAACCTTTTCTAGCAGCAACATCTCTAATCTCTGCCTGAGAACCAAAAGTAAATCCTGTGGTAGGTTTTAACGTTCCTATAAATCCTATTGACGGCGTATAACCTGGTAAAAAGATACCGTTATTTTCCTGATAATTAATTTGCGCTCTCTTTACAGAGGTTGCAATACCTATTAATGTGTTATAGGCTTTATTACCAAAATTCTTTTTAGGTGTTTTATCTTTTTCTTCTTGGGTATTTGCGGCACCTGGTGTTGATGGTCTAGCATTTCTAGACCTTGTATTATTGCGGCTACGAGCTCTACTTGTTGCTGGACCGAATTTAACCTTCTCAAGCCCTACATATTTATACAACTTATCTAAGTCTAATGTGGTATTTAATCGATGTGTATTAGCATTTTGCACAGTGTTCCCTAAATCAGGAATACCATCCAATTGTGCAAATTGTTGTGAGTTACGTTGCCAGTTAAAGTCTGCTGTGTAGGTGTAGCTCGCTTTCGCGAAAGCAAGAAATGGAAACTTATCAAACGGTAATTTATAAGTCATTTGCAATTGCTGCGAGTGCGAGTTAGGAATACCTTCATCTAGAAAATCCGTCCATATTCCATAACTCTCGTCAATAGAATCATCATCATTAATATAACTGCGCACAACACGGTCATTATTTGCAGATAGATTAAATTGTAATGATTTTGTAATATCCCAGTTAATAGCATATTGATGATTCATTGTGTAATTGCGGTTAGACAATGGATCTATAGTAATATTTTGAGCATCAGGAATACCATCACCATTAGTATCTACAGGATTAGTATCCAATTGAAGGTCTCTAAACTTCTGTGTGTTGTATTGTCTTAAAATATTACCGCTGGCCGCAAAACTATTAGGTAATAAATTCACATTAAAGTCTTTTAAAAACTTCATGTATTTGTTTTCACCAATCAAATTTTTAAATGGCTCCACCTCAGCTTTAGGAAAAGCATAGTTATATGTGGTTCCCACATTAACCGATTGATCTTGAAATTTCTCAATTTCAAAATTGCGTTGATCTGTTTGATTATAAGAACCTGAAAAAGTGAAATTCTCAATATCATAAGGCATAGGTTTTGCATCACCGGTGCGCTCTTTGCGCACGCCGATAAGGTTTACACTTTGACGCATGGTATAATCTTCAGATTGCTCTCTAATAATTTCACGCTCTGCATCACTAGTAGCGTTATCTAATCTGGTTTCTAATTCTATATCTTCAAATTGAGGATCAAATTGTGGCGTGACAGTTTCTTCTCCTATACTATAAGAGAATGGCAATTTAACGCCCCCATTTTTCTGGAAGTAACTGACCTAAATTAAGATTAGTAGTTACATCATATTGAGTTACATTTTCACGATCTCTTTCATTAGGACCTTGTTCTATCGCTCCAAAACCAATGGTACTTCTTCTTCCTGTAGCACTTACACTTGCAAAATCTGCAATGTTTGCATCCATATTCATCACTGCTGCATATCCACCTTGGTTCTTTAAACCTGATAGACGCATTTCATTAAACCACACTTCTCCACAAATATCATTTGTACTGGCATTGCGCACACCAATCATCATCGCTCTTACATCTCCAAAATTAGGATTCCCTTTTATACCATATATGTGTTGATTAGGGCTTCCTGCAGTCGCATCAGTAAGTGTGGACTCATCAAAGAAATTTACTTGAGAAATATTCAATGAAGGATTGCTTAAAACACGCGCTTTAATTTCTTGAAGTAATGAAAGGTCTATATTAAATTCATTTGCTTCTGGCCATATTTCTTCTCTTACCGCTGTGCCGAAGGCCGTAGGTTTTAATGGCAATCTTATTTCGTAATAATTATCTGTGTAATCAATTCCTATTCTCACAAAGGCCTCTAATTCATCATCACCTATAGCAACTTCATTCACCAAAGATTCTGCATGAACAAACATGCGCAGGTTTTCATACTGACGCATATCTATTCTTATATTCTTAAATACAGAACGTCCATCTTCTGGTTCTAGACCACAAACTCTTAAAGCAAGTGATTGCTCGTTCTGTCTTATATTTTGATTTTGAGTTCTTAATTCCTCGCGCTCTACTCCAGGTGGCAATCTATATGGAATCGGTTGACGTGATTCATTATTCTCAATATTAACTCCTTCTACTTCAAACACAGTTCCATCATCACTAGGATCATCTAAATCCTCTTCTAATGTCGCAGTGTAACGACGATAATCGCCACGAACAAGATCCATAGAACCAAAACGAAGTAACGTTTCTTGATTAAAATCTGTCAAATACATTCTCATGAAACGTATGGCTCTGAAATCATTGATGCCACCTATAACTTCTCGGTTAGGATCACTTAATGGAACTCTAAATTGAACCCAACGTGTATCAATAGTATTTCCATTAGGTAAAGTAGTTTGAACCTCTTTGGTATCAAATATATACTCGTTAGTAGCGACAGTCATTCTAGTTGGGTCAACCGGTATATCATATTCAAAATAACTATCTATGGTATTCATAGTGTTATCTCTGTTAATATCCTCTACATCTGGTAAAGTCGTTGCTCCACGGTCGTCTTGAGTTACTGCTGTAGGTGAGTTACCTTGTGTATTATTATATCTTCTGTATCGAGTAACAATATCTCCACTGGTCGCTAAGAAGTATTCATAGTTATCACGTGCAGGATCGTCAGGTCCAAATGCCCCAAACTGTGTATTCTCTTCTATATCACTCAATCCATCTAGACCGATATCTTGATTGGTACGTTGCGCTCCATCTGTGTCAAAAGCATAAACTAACGATTGATTAACTGGCACTTTACCGTAATCTGTTGCATTAGTTAACGTAGTACTACCGTCATCAGGTAGCCCATTTTCATATTGCTTGCGATTATCTTTTAAGATATCTTCACTTATACTACCTAAGTTAATTGAAATAGTTCCACCTGTATTAGTAGGATCATAAACAAATGGATCCATTACCCAAAATTGAATGTACTCGACATTAGTCTGTTCAAAATCTGTACTAGAGAACTGTCGCATAATACCTGCCCAGTTGTCTTCTGGATTAGGTAATATATTACTGCCTGCCGCTGCAGGATTATAATTATAAGGACCACGTTGAGATGGTAGATAATTTAAATCTAGCGTATTTATAACTTGCTGTTGCCCTTGCTGTAAATCAACATTAGGAAATAGTTCTTCTATAAAAACTCGTCTTGTTCTAGGATCAGAGATATCATCATCTGTAATGTCTGCTGGACGTTGTGTTCCATAAAAAATAGGATCAATCGTATACCAAGATAATTGTGCTCTAGAAAAGTTATAAGCTAGTGCATTAGAAGTAGAACCTAAACCTTCAAACGCCTGAGGAACACTAGCCAAAGACCATGCAAATGGCGATAAAATATCTATTGAAGTCTGCGAACCTTCAAAATCATCTACATAGGCTGATGCTTGTCCTTCAAAATCATCACCTGCTGGTGATCCCGGAAAAAGATAAGCGAGTTCTCCTCGTAGTGAAACGCTAGACTCTACATCAGTATCAATATTAGGCAACTTATTAACCATTCTAGTTAAAAATGGCACTTGTGTATTGTAAATAAAATTAGCTCCTACAATTGTATTATTAATAGGCTCAAAACCATAAGTAGATTTTTGAGTAATAGGTCGCTCTTTTAAATTTAAAAAAGTTCCTCCTAAAATAAAGTCATCACTAAACCTGTGTTCTACGTTTATACCAGTGAAACGCTTTGTCTGTTGGTTAAATACAGAATTATTTTCTGTAGATACTTGTATAGGCGTATTTGAATTTAATAACGCTTGGTCTAGTATAATAACGCGACCACCTTGATAATCGACGGAGTAATCAATTCCTTCTTGCAATGTTCTACCACCAGCAGTTACTGTTACTGATCCTCGTGGGACATTAAATGCACCGATAGGAATTCCTTCTCTACCAGTAGCTTTATATTGACCTTTTATCAGATACTTATTTTTATCTGCGGTTTGCAAGGCCTGTGCTTTAGTCGTTACGTACATATCACGATAGACGTACTTTGCCTGGTTTGCATTATATGATGTAGGTTGATCATAATCTTCTGAACCAGTCCCAGGAGTATTATCTAATTTATCAAACAGATAATTACCAAATGGCTCTACTGTTGTAAATATGATACGCCCATTTTCTTGATCTATGGTTAGCCCAGGAATAAAGTCAAAAAAGCCATCACCATCTGGCTGTGGATCACCTTGCTGGTTTAATCGATCTAAATTAAATACTTTGATTAATGTGGTTTGATCAACATCTACTGGCAACGGTTCAGCAACTGGATTTGCAAGAGTAGGCGCTGCAGGTGTTATATAGTTTAATTCTGGAGGAAATTGATAAAAGATATTCATTCTGAAATCTTCCTGAGATAATTGAGAACCACCTAAATTATAGATATTCTTCATCATTAAATCCCAGATAGGCTCACTGACATTCGTTAAATTACTCTTCAATAATTTAACAACTAGGTTTTGATTATTAACTGCTATTTGAGCGGGATCAGTAGAGTCTATAACGTCTGTTGCAACGACACCATCATTTGCAAATTCACCTACTTGATAAACCTTTCCTCCTGCTGTATATTGAAATGCTACCGCTAGAACTTCATCATTATTTAAACGCTGACGTAATGAAATGTAACCTAGTTGAGTATTTAAAGTAAACTCATTATCAGTAAGTTTTCTTGCATTCTCTAATGTTACATAATCAAATCCTTCATTTACTTGAGCACCTCCAAAACCAGATTGCACCGTAGAGATATCTCTAATTGCATCTGTTAATATAGATTGTGCTGCTCCATTTATTCCTCGAGGATTAAAGTCGTTATTTTCATTGGATGGAAAACTACCAGCTGGCGCATTTAGAAAACCACCAGGCACAGTTCCCAATCCTATATTATCAGGATCAGATTCTCCTATATCTTGAACTGCTACTAGATTTCTGACATCTTGTGTTCTATTACCGCGGTTTGTAATCCAAACTTCAGCTCTAGTGATTTGAATGTTTGTATTGATAAATGGGTAATTAGCTAACGTTTTATCATAATTATCGCGGAAATAATGTGACAGAAAATAATGTCTATTCTCATCATAATCTAATGAGAAAAAATCAAAATCATTAACAGACGCTCCACCAGCAGCTTGTACCGTTCTAGATTCGGACTGCTGTTCTGAGAATACACCTGTGATTCTCGTTTTACCAAATTGCAATTCTGCCTTAACACCAAAAAGACTCTGAGCACCACGTATTAATGTAGAATTCAAAGGCATACTAATATTACCTACCTCTATACTTTGTAAGATGTCGTCTTCTGTAGGAGTATAATCTAATTTGATTTGATTTTGAAAGTTGAAGGTACTTTGCGTGTCATAATTTGCATTTACATTTAAACGCGTTCCTACTTTCCCTACTAAACTTAGATTGATACGTTGATTAAAATCAAAAGTAGCATTAGATCTGTTACGTGGTGAAAAACTAGGATTGTCTGATTTATTAAACAACATTCCTAAGTCAACTTCTACAGAACCTTGTGGCACCACTGATATCTCAGTACCGCCAAAAATACTTTCAAATAAATCTGAATCGACGTAAAAATTAGGTAATAAGTTCTTTTGCTTTTCTTTGTCGGCTTCTGTTTTACCAGCAATAGCGGCCGCTTTATCCTTAAAATACTGAGTCATGCGTTCTTTCATCACACGATCCAGATATTGCTCACGCGTTAACATGAAAGGGTATCCAATTTGAAAACCATTGAATTCACTCTTATAGATATATCGATCTAAGTCCGGATCATAAGTGTAAAGAGTAACAATACTCGGTGGATCTGGCAACTTTATATCACCTATTATAACACCAGTTTTAGTACTGTCTTGTGCCGTTGTAGGTGGTGGTTGTTGCGCTTTCGCGAAAGCGAATATCAAAAAACATCCAAAGAATGCTACATACCTATTGAAAAGTTGAAGAGAACTATATTTCAAATCTTACAGCTGTTTTAAAGCGCCTTTTATTAATTTTTCTACCGTGGCGTCTGGCTCGCTAGCAATATTTTATCCACCACTTTTTGCGCTTGCTTACGTAAATAACCTAGCGTTTCTAGTGCAGATAACGCTTCATCGCGTCCAGTATTGCTCGAATGAAGAGAAATATCTTCTCCTTCTAATACTTGTAATATTTTATCTTTTAAATCTAGAATGACACGCTGCGCTCCTTTTGCACCTATTCCCTTAACACTCTGTATAGTACGCACATCACCAGAAGCGATGGCTTGCGCAATCTGTCGCGGTTCTAGACTAGAAAGCATTGTACGTGCTGTACTTGCACCTATACCAGATACCGAAAGTAAAAGCTTGAAAACCTCACGCTCTGACTTTTCCATAAAGCCAAAAAGACGTTGAGAATCTTCTCTCACTTGCATAAAAGTGAATAATTTAATTAATTCACCATCTGGAATTAATGAATATGTATGAAGCGATATCTCAACAAAGTACCCTACACCACCGCAGTCTATGACTACATCTGTAAGATTTTTTTCCACCAGCTTTCCTTGCAACTGCGCTATCATTCCTTAATTTTAAGTTAAAGCATCAAATGTAATAAAATTAAGGGTACTAAAACACACCTTGATTTGTGCTATTTCTAGTGATTTGTTCTCTCTTTTGTTCGTGCTTTTCCTTTTGCTGTGCATCAATCACAGCTACTGCTGCCATATTTACAATTTCATCAACACTTGCATTAAGCTGTAGGATATGAACTGGCTTTTGCATACCCATCATAATGGGTCCTATGGAATCTGTATTGTAAAGCTCTTTAATCAACTTATAAGTCGAGTTTGCACTTTCTAGATTAGGGAAAACAAGTGTATTTACTTTTTTGCCAGCCAGCTTAGAAAACGGAAACTTCTTTTTAAGCAGCTCTGGATTCAAAGCAAAATCTGCCTGAATCTCTCCATCCACCGTTATATCTGGATAATATCGATGAAGATAATTTACCGCTTCAGTCACTTTACGAGCATGAGGATGATCTGAAGAACCAAAGTTTGCATAGCTTATCATAGCTACCGCAGGATCTATTCCAAACATACGCGCTGTACGAGCTGTCATTTGAGCAATTTTTGCAAGCTCTGTAGCATCTGGATTGATATTTATAGAAGTGTCTGAGATAAACATAGGTCCACGTTCTGTAATCATCAAGTTAGTTGTAGCAACTTTTTGAACACCAGGAGATTTTCCTATAATTTCCATCATAGGTTTTACAGATATAGGAAACGATTGTGCAACACCAGTAATTACAGCATCTGCATCACCTAATTTTACCATCATCGCGGCAAAATAGTTGCGCTGTCTCATCAACTTGCCAGCATCAAATTCTGTGACACCTTTGCGAGAGCGCATTTGCCATAATTCATTTGCATATCGATCCTTACGTGGCTTTTCTTCATCAGATTTAGGATCTATAATCAGAATATTATCATCCCAATCGATTTCTGTCATTAACTCTTCAATCACATCACGTCTACCTAGCAATATCGGAATTGCTATTCCATCTTCATGTACTATTTGAGCCGCTTTTATAACGTCTAGATTATCCGCCTCGGCAAAAACGATACGTTTAGGATTAGTACGTGCACGATTTAATATCAAACGGATGAGCTTATTATCTGATCCCATTCTCGATAATAACTGATCTTCATACTTTTCCCAGTCTTGTATAGGTTCCATAGCTACACCACTTTCCATAGCTGCTCTGGCAACTGCTGGTGGAATAGTAGAAATCAATCGTGGATCAAAAGGCTTAGGAATAATATATTCTCTCCCAAAGTTGAGCTTCGTCTCTCCGTAAGCAATATTAACTTGCTCTGGAACTGGTTCTTTTGCAAGTTGGGCAATAGCATGACAAGCAGCCAGTTTCATTTCTTCATTAATCTTAGACGCGCGCACATCTAGCGCACCTCTAAAAATAAATGGAAAACCTAAAACGTTATTTACCTGATTAGGATGATCGCTACGACCAGTTGCCATTATTAAATCTTCACGAGTTGCTACCGCTGTATCGTATTCAATTTCTGGATTAGGATTTGCCATAGCAAACACTATGGGATTTTCATTCATATCCATTAACATGGCAGGCGATACAATATTACCTACTGAAAGTCCCAGAAAAACATCAGCGCCTTTAAAAGCCTGTTTTAAGGTTATAGGTTCCATGTCACGTGCAAATTCCATTTGCTCAGGACCTAAATCTGTACGTGACGTAGTAATCAATCCGTCCACATCAAACATGAGGATATTCTCCTTACGAGCACCTAATTTTGCATACAAATTAGTACAAGAAATTGCTGCACTACCAGCACCACTGATGACAATCTTTACATCTTCTATCTTCTTCTCAGCAATTTCTAGTGCATTTAATAATGCGGCACTAGATATTATCGCGGTACCATGCTGGTCATCGTGCATAACTGGAATATCCAGTTCTGCCTTTAATCTTTTTTCTATCTCAAAAGCCTCTGGTGCCTTTATGTCTTCAAGATTAATACCTCCAAAAGTAGGCGAGATATTCTTTACCGTTTGAATAAACTCTTCTACGTTCTTAGTATCAATTTCAATATCAAAACAATCTATGTCTGCAAAAATCTTGAAAAGCAATCCTTTACCTTCCATAACTGGTTTAGAAGCCTCTGGACCTATATCGCCTAAGCCTAATACTGCAGTACCGTTAGTAATCACGGCAACTAGATTTCCTTTAGTTGTATATTTATATACATTTGCTTTGTCTTTGGCTATTTCCAGGCAAGGCTCTGCCACTCCAGGACTGTAGGCCAGTGAAAGATCTCGCTGACTGCTGTATTTCTTAGTAGGAACTACTTTTATTTTACCTGGTGTAGGCTTTGCGTGATACACAAGTGCCTCACGTCGTTTGCTATCTTTACTCATAAATAACTGGGTTATTTTTAGTCCAAAAACAAAAGTAAGTTATAATGTTCACATGGGTTTTTTGTACTCGTGAAAATTGTGTGAATTGTGCTTTCGCAAAAGCGTGAACTTAAAGAAATAATCAAAAAAAAGAGCTATAAAATGAATTACAGCTCTTTCTAACAAAACTAAGCTAACTAAACAATATCATTAATAATATTTTTAAGACCTACCATATCGGGTAGACGACCAACGTTCTGTAATTTTATAGTAGCGAGTTTTTGCGCAATAGTTATAGACTCTTTTAGGGACTTTTCCTGAATTTGAGCATATAAAAATCCTGCCCAGAAGGCATCACCAGCGCCGGTTACATCTTTAATATCATCAATTTTTATAGCGTCTTGATGTATAAGCCCTTTATCAAGATCAGAAATGGTAACACCATCTTTACCTCTTGTAAGGCAAATAGTTGAAACTCCTAAAGCATGGAAATAATCAAAAATTTCTTGATCTGATTTATGACCGTCAAAGTACCTATAACAATCATCTATACTTAACTTAAGCAATGGATTATAAGATAAATACTCTCTGATCACCTCTTTAGCTTCATCACGATTAGGCCATATTTTTTGTGAATAATTAAGGTCTATACTTAACTGTAACCCTAACTTACTTGCCTCTTTTGCTCCTTTTAAAATTGAGGTTCTCGCAGGTTTTTGCTTAAAGCGAAACAGGTGGTGTGATAAATTTTTGAGGATTTTAGTAATTCAGAGGTAATTAAGGTTTCAGGGATAATACAATCAGCCTCTCTGTAGGCTGTAAAATCAGGTGTTTCCATAGATTTAGAAACTAATATGATAGAAGTAGGTAATCCCGATGTTCTATTAATTAGTGATGTATCTACGTTGTCATCTTGTAATTTTTTTACAATAAAATCACCTAAACCATCATTTCCACAAGAAGCCACTATAGCCGACCTTAATCCTAATCTTGCTGCATTTACTGCCACGTTTGTAGGTGACCCACCTAAGAAACGATGGTAATCTTTGGTTTCTGAGATAGTAGCATTTTTCTCATGACCTATAAAGTCAATAAGAACTTCTCCTGTACATAATATATCAATGGTCTTCACTAGTTGACTAATATTTTAAATTTATTATTTAAAGTTTGATGCAGGATTACAGCTCCTGCGGCACTCCACGCGCATTTCGGCACACCTATAGGCTCGCCTGTCTTGGTATGAAAATTTTCATAAAAAGAAAATTCTTTCTGCTCATTTAAACGATTTACATTTTTCAATAATTCTTGAGCAATATTATCATGTCCCATATGAGCCAAGGCTAAACCATAAAAACCATTTACCATCGGCCAGCTGCCAGCATTATGAAATTCATATGGAAAATTCCTAAATTCATATTTGCAGTTATCCTTCAACAAATTCCACTCTTCATCTTCCTCCATAACTGGTGGCCAAAAAGCAGGTAATACTTTAAGTATAGTTTTAGATAATAAATTCTGACTATATGAGATGATGTTTTCTCTCAATTCTTGAGTCCCTAAATCTAGCATCACAAACAAGCTATTTGCAAAAGCATCGTATTGCGTTTTATAACCAGATGGTGAAAATGACGCTGGTAGATAACTTTTCTTATCCATGGCTTCATAAGCTCTAGGATGAAATTTATCGGAGTCTGAATCACCTATAAAATTTATATACAACTGCTCTTCAATAGCTATAATCTTATTGCTAACATCTTTGTTGTTCTCAAAATGATTATAGCTTTTTAATGCCCATAATCTTAAAAGCTGATCGTATAAAACATATCCGTCAGTGATGTATTCATCTGCCCAGTTACCAGATAATGGGACGTACATTAAATGCTTATTATTAAATTCCCATGCATTTAACAACGCCAGACATTTATCGATATGTGATTTATAAGTCTCTACAATTTGATGATCTTGCTTATAATGTGCTAGCTGGCAAACTCCTATAATAAACCAAGTTACCGCATCTACTCTACCTGCTAGACCACCATAACTAACTTCTACTTTCTTGCCTTTAAAAGCAACATTTGATGGAATAGTGCCTATTTCATGCTGATGGGCAGCCAGTGTATGAATTGTTTTTTCAAAAGTTTTGATCAGTTCATCATCACCAGAAGCTAGTGCTGCTAGCCCACAAATTACTCCATCTCTAGACCAGACCCTTTTATAATTTGAGATATCTAGAGCACTTGCGAGAAAACCATTGGTAGATGACGCTTTACGAAGTAACTCAATAGATTTTATGTAATGATTGCTATTCATTTACAATAGATTTTTTAGTTTGAATAAACATCGTCGCTACGGTAGCAAGAATTAATAATACACCGGCAAATGTGATTGCATTGCGAGGATCATTTCCTAAAAAGTTTTTTAATACGTAACCAAAGGTTAAAGTTTGAAAAATCATAGGAATTACAATCATCATATTTATGATACCCATGTAAACGCCATAACGCTCTTTAGGAATATTAGAAATCACCATGAGATAAGGAATACCCATCATACTTGCCCATCCTATACCAAATCCAGTTATAGCAAATAGCAACAAGTTTTTATCTGCTATATGAGGAAATGCTAGAAATCCAGCCGCAGCAAGTAGCAAACAGACTGAATGAACTAATTTAGGACTGTACTTTTTTGCAAAGCCTACAAGTGCAAAGGCTACTAAAAATGTTACAACATTATACCAGCCATTTACTAAAGCTGTCCAACTCACCGCTTCTTCATAAGCTGCTTCATTACTTGCTGGTGTAGCATTCCACACAGATAGCGCAACACTTTTTGATGAATTTTGCCAGTAACAGAATAATGCATACCATTGGAAAAGGTAAACTAAAGCTAGTTGCCACATAACCTTAGGCATATCCTTTATTGCAGAGGCTATTTCTACAAATGGACCTAATACTGATCGTTTTTCACTGCGCATTAAAGCTAGTTCTTCATCTGTAGGCGGAATCTCTTTAGTCTTGCTGATGCTCCATAAAATTGTAGCTATGGAGCAAAATGCACCTAGAAAAAAAGAAGAAGCATAAACCCATGTAGCAAAGAGCCTGTTTTACCGACTATGAAAATCGGAAAAATGAAAATGGAAAGATTTGCAAGCACCTGTCCTAAACCAGTGAAAAAACTTTGCATTTGAAAGCCAGTCGGTTGTTGTTCAGGTATCAACTTATCAGCAATTAAAGCTCTGTAAGGTTCCATAGCTGTATTATTTCCCGCATCAAGAATCCATAATAATCCAGCTGCCATCCATAAAGAACTGCTAAAGGGAAAAAGTAATAAACTCACACTACATAATAAGGCACCTATCAAAAAATAAGGTTTACGCCTCCCAAATTTAGGTGACCATGTTTTATCACTCATCGCACCTATAATGGGCTGGACTAGTAATCCAGTTACAGGTCCTGCAAGATGTAAAATAGGAATTTGATCCGGTGCCGCTCCCAAAAAATCATAGATTGGAGTGACCGCACTTTGTTGTAATCCAAAACTGTATTGAATCCCAAAAAACCGACATTCATATTCAAAATTTGCCAGAAGTTTAATTTTACTTTCCCTAACATATGGTTTTTCAGTTTTAAAAATTTATGGATGTTTTACACCAAGAGATTAAAGCAACATTTACTTACACCATTAAATAATAGAGTTAGTATCAAATAAATAACACTAACTCCATTACACTATTGAAAACAAAAAACTAACTGATTCTTATCTGTCGTTAAGAGTATATGATTTGTTGAATATGCGCTTTCGCGAAAGCGAAATATACAATTTCTCTTACCCTACCGAACAGGTGAATTCTTAAAAATTATATTGTAATCCTAAAGAGATAGATCTTCCAGGAAGTGCTCTTGCTCTCAAGAAATTAGTTTGCCCTTCTACAATTGAACCTTCCTCAGATTCAGTAATACCCAAAGTATCAAAAAGGTTGTTTGCAGATAGGTTTGCGTTTAAATCTTTAGTAATTCCTACATTAACAAATCCGTTAACAATTACAAAACCAGGCATGATCAACTCATTTGTATCCTGAGCATAAGCTTTAGTTTGCCCTATAAAACTAAGGCCCAAAGAGTTTTGCTTATCTGCTCCAAAATTATAGGATGGGATTAAGTTATAGATAAAATCTGGTTGTCTTCTAGGAGCGTTACCTTCATTATCTCCGGATTCTAGAGTTGCATTTGTATAGGTAACAGCTCCTCTTACACTTAAATCGTTTATTCTATAAGATCCTTCTACTTCCACACCAAATGACTGATAATCATTATCAATAATTAAATCTGGGTTAGTTGCTTCAAAACCTGCTTGCTCAGTAGTTTTTGAATAGAAACCTGTTACATATATTGCTCCGTTATCAAAACCTTGCTTATATCCTATCTCAGCTTGATTTAAGAAGTCTAAGGCGTTAATTCTATCAGAGTTTTGGTAATCTAGTCCTGAGAATAAAATACGATCTGCCTTTGCAGCTGCACCTCTACTGTATCTAGCAAATACCGCTTGTCTATCTTGAAGTTTGTAGTTGAGACCCAATGAGTAAGAAACATAATCGTAATCATAATCTACCGTAGTAGGAGCTGCATTATTTACACTAAATACATTTTGCTCTGGTGCTGAGATTACACCGTCATTGTTAATATCAACAGCAGATTCTGTTCCACCAGTAAAAGTACCATCTACTTTACCCATATCAAATCTTATACTTGCATCTATATTCAATTTTTCTGATGCCTCTAAAGCAACGTTAACATATGGTGCAGAAACGTTGTACTGTGTATCATAGTTTCTTGCTAGGTTACCCCCAGAATGGCGTACCATAAGCGTATAATCCATTTTCACTTAATGGTGCTCCAGTTGGATCAAATGCGTTTATTAATCTTGCATTTTCACCTTGTACTTCTTGTAGATAAGAATTCCATGTCCAGTTCATAGAAATATTTTGAACCGATTTGAAGTAACCAAGTGTTACGTCCAAATTATCATAAGTCTTAGATAATTTTAAATCATTCATAAAATTATTGAAATTCTCTAATTCTACATCAAACATGTGGATACGAGCTACTAAACTGCCGTCTGCCACAGGAGATCCGTCTGTAAATTGTAATGATGAACCTGTTCCAAACGATTCTGCAATATCAGCACCTGTAGCTACTTGAGATGGGAAAGGTGAAACAAAAGCTCCATTATTAGAAGCAAATCTACCGTTATTAGAAACACTCCAATCATTTCCTAAGTCAAAATTTGCAGAAATACCTACCGCTGTAGAAACTGGATGCATCCCATCTGCAACATTACCGCGAGAACGTTCTCCATCTGGACCTAATCTCAAAGTTTGTAATAAATTAGGCGTGTGTAAAGATCCTGTAGTAGCATCAAAATTAGGAGCGCTTTCCCAAGTTGGGTTTGCATTTGTTCCAGATACTTGAATAGGACCTGGTAAATAAGCTATGGCTCTATCGTTAAGATACTTTCCATACACACGAACAGAACCTTTGTCAAATTTCTTCATTAAGCTCAACTTGAACTGTCCACCATTATTTGCTGTAAATCCAGCATCTCTTATTCCTTCTCCTACTCTATAAAAACCACCAGCATGCATAAATAAATTATCTGCAATCTCAGTACCATAGGCAAAGTCTGTTCTAAAAGAATCATAATTTGCTCCAAAGGTTGTTCCTATAGTTCCACCTTCAGACTGACCAGTTTTGCTAATAATGTTTATGATACCACCAGGAGCATTAGATGTTTGAGTTGATGCAGATCCTCCACGTATTGCTTCAATACGAGAAACGTTAGCATCAAATCTTGTGAAGATATCAGCTGTGGCAAAAGAAATATCACCATAAAGTAATACTGGTAATCCATCTTCTTGTATTTGAACATACTTAGAACCACCAGAAGAGATAGGTACACCACGTACAGATATGTTAGAGTTACCTTCACCACCAGAAGATTCAGATCTTATACCTGGAATGGTTCTAAAAATTTCTGCTGTTGTTCTAGGAGCAGATTGTGCTATCGAAGTGGTACCTAAGGTAGTTACAGATACACTAGACTCAATTTTTGCTTTTGGATTAGTTACACCAGTTACCACAATAGCATCTAGTGACTCGGCATCTTCTTGCATCACAAAGTCGTAAGTCATATCTCCACTAACGCTGATTTTCTTAGAGTATCTAGAATAGCCCAAAGAAGATCCTACGATTGTGTAGTCTCCGTTTGCAACGTTAGTAATGGAATAGTTACCGTCTATATCAGTAACTGCTCCTTTGTCAGTTCCCTGTAATATAACGTTTGCGCCAAAAACAGGTTCACCTGCTGCGTCTTTTACATTTCCACTGATAGTGGACTGTGCTACTACTGTCGTAACCGTCAGTATCATCATGAGCACAAAACTCCAAGTAGTTTTTAAAATATTCATTTGAGTAAAATTTAGTTATAAAGTAAAAATTGTAGTTAATATTTGGCTAATGTATAATTAGAACCTAATAAAAATGAATAATTCACACCGAAAACGTTTTCGAAATAACCGAAAACGTTTTCGGTAAATATATTATATTCGTGAAACCGCTAAAAAAACCTGTATTGAAACCAGTTACTTTAAAACAAATCGCCGAAGAACTAAATATTTCTGTAACTACAGTTTCTAAAGCATTAAAAGATTATCCTGATGTAAGCGCAAAGACAAAGGTAGAGTTAAAGAACTTGCCTCGACTCTTAACTATAAGCCTAATGCTTTTGCAGTTAATTTACGGACCAAGGAATCTAAAACGATAGGTCTGGTAATACCTGTAATTGTTCACCATTTTTTTGCTAACGTTATAAAAGGAATTTTATCACAAGCTGAGAAAAAAGGATATTTAGTAATCATTCTACAATCAAATGAATCTTATGAACTTGAAAAAAAACAAGTTGATTTATTGTTAAGAAAAGGCGTAGATGGAATCATTATATCTCTAGCAAATGATACCGTAAACTTTCAACATCTAAATGAAGTGATAGCTCAAGATAAGTCTCTCATTATGTTTGATAAAATTGCTAAAACGGTAAATTGTTCTAAAGTTATTATTAATGATAGACAAGCTGCTTATAATGCAACTAAACATCTTATAGACACTGGCTGTAAAAGAATTGCTCATTTTAGAGGTTCTTTATTACCTCAAAACTCCATCGATCGCTTTCTAGGTTATAGAAAAGCACTGGAAGATCACAACATCCCTTATGACGCCTCTATAGTTATATATGTGAGTGCGCCGACAAAAGTTTTGAAGAAGGAGAACAAAACGCACTAAAACTTCTTGAAGAACATGATGATGTAGATGGAATCTTTATCAATACAGATTTAGTAGCAATAGGAGCCATGTCTGCCTTTCAAAAAGCTGGCGTAAGAATTCCTGAAGATATAGCTATTGTGGGATTCAGCAATTGGTTCATGTCTTCAGTAATATCACCTAAGCTTACCACTATAGATCAACCAGGGTTTTTGATGGGAAAAACTGCTTTCAAACAATTATTCAAAGAGATCAAATCCAGAAAAAAGAATAAACCTATAGAATATAAAAAAATAGAACTAGCAACTGAATTGATTAATAGAGAATCGACTAAATAATCGATTACCTTTTTTCAAAAAACAAATTTGCATTCTTAGGCTTCAAAGTGATCAGTGGATGGTAATCGATATGATCTTGAACTGGTGTGATGTCAAATCGTTCTAGCATGCGTCTTACTACCAGCATCATTTCCATCATGGCAAAATTATTCCCTACGCACATGCGTGGTCCTGCGCCAAAAGGAAAATAAAAATCTCTATACCTTTTTGCCTTAGCTGGTTCAAATCTGCTCGGGTCAAAAGCTTCTGGGTTTTCCCATAAGTCTTTACGGCGGTGCATCTCATAAAATGAAACGAGCCAAATGCTTTCTTTCTCTATAACTATATCTTCACATTCATCTGCCTCTAGCGCTACTCGATCCGTTACATAAGCTGGTGGATACAATCTCAAGGTTTCTTCCACGCATTGCTTGAGATACGGCATGTCCATCAATTGGCTCATGAGTGTTTCGTCAAGATTGGCTTTTGAAATATCTTCTCTAGCCTTGTCTATGGTTTCAGGATGATGGGCTAGTAATTGTGCTGCAAAGCTTAATGCGTTTGCTGTAGTTTCATGACCTGCGATAAACAATACTAAAATCTCGTCTACGAGTTGGTCGTCTTCCATGTGAGTACCGTCTTCATAAGTGCTGTGTAATAACATATCCAGTAAATCACCTGGTTCTTTATCACTTTGTCTACGATTAGTAATAATGGTACGCAATAAATCGCGAGCCTCGTCCACTAAGGATAATGCATGAGGAACACTATTTGTTCCAGATAGCCATTCTCTATCAAAGTACCACTTCATCCATGGGATACGTAGTTCTTTAATCAACATTTTTTGTGCTTGCTCTGTAATTTCTTGAAGTCTAGAAATCTTTTGCTCTAAGTTCTCTATATCAGCAAAATCAAATAAGCTTCTCGCGACCACTTTAAAAGCTAGATCATTGAAAATAGCATACACATCAGTTACTTCACATAGCTTTATACGATCTAGTTCTTCATTAATAACCACATCCATAGTATCCATAAAGTTATTAATGGATTTTTTATAGAATGCTGGTTGGATTAATTTTCGATTAGCACGCCATTTCTCACCATTTTCTGTAAGTAATCCATGACCAATGTATTTCCCTAAATCATCGGTTTGTAAAGATGATTTATGATAATTCTTTTGATTCTTTTGAAGAATGTGCTGTGTGATTTTCTCATCACAGGTAAAGTGAATCATAAGTCCTGGCTTAGGACTTATCTTAAAGGTATTCCCATACTTCTCAAAATTCTCTCTGTGGAATGGTAATGGATTCTTGTAAATCTGTCTTGATTTAGCTAAAAAAGTAAGTGCTGGAACTTGAGCTATTTCTCTCATTAATTATCAAATAAGCCTCCTAATGCATTTCCTTTGATTTTACCCATGTGTTTATAAGCAAGCTCTGTTACTTCACGACCACGTGGTGTGCGCATTATAAATCCTTGTTGAATCAAAAATGGCTCATACACTTCTTCGATAGTCTCTGCACTTTCGGACACAGCAGTTGCAATAGTTGTTAGACCTACTGGTCCACCTTTGAACTTATCGATAATGGTTAGTAAGATTTTATTATCCATCTCATCAAGACCATTTGCATCAACATTAAGAGCTTTCAACGAGTACTTAGCAATCTTTAAATCTATGTTCCCATCGCCTTTAATTTGTGCAAAGTCGCGCACTCTACGTAGCAATGCGTTTGCGATACGTGGTGTACCACGACTGCGACCAGCAATCTCAATGGCAGCATCCTCATGAATTGGCACATTTAAAATCTCGGCACTACGAGTGACAATAGTAGAAAGTAATTCTGTTGAATAATATTGTAGCCTAGACTGTATACCAAAACGAGCACGCATCGGTGCCGTAAGCAATCCAGATCTTGTAGTAGCACCTATTAAGGTAAAAGGCGCAAGATTGATTTGAACAGTCCTAGCGTTGGGACCAGTTTCAATCATAATATCAATCTTATAGTCCTCCATAGCACTATACAAGTACTCTTCTACAATAGGACTTAATCTATGAATCTCATCTATGAATAGCACATCACGCTCATCTAGATTAGTTAATAATCCAGCCAGATCACCTGGCTTATCCAGAACTGGTCCTGAAGTCACTTTGATTCCTACTCCTAATTCATTTGCTAAGATATGTGCCAGTGTAGTTTTACCTAATCCAGGTGGTCCATGAAACAAAGCGTGATCGAGAGCTTCTTCCCGTTGATTTGCTGCCTCAACAAATATTTTAAGATTTTCAAGCACCTGATCTTGCCCTGCAAAATCATCAAAACTTAAAGGTCTTAATGCTCTTTCTACATCATTCTCTTCATGAGAGAAATGACTACCAGTTGGATCTAAATGTTCATTCATATATCAAAGATAATGTTCAATCCGTTGCTTTGATAATATAGAGATGTTTTTATTACGCTTTCGCGAAAGCGTGATAACAAAAGCTTAACTCATTTTAATAATAGCTTATGACCTTACCTAACTCAACAATTGTATATTGAAATAAAAATAGTGAAGCCAAAAGAACATACCCCCCCAAAATTAGAAGTGACATTGATAAATCAAAGTAAATGGTCACTAGATGAACAAAAGCCTGATAAATATAATATGATTGTGTTTTATCGAGGTGATCACTGTCCCGTATGTAAAAAGCAACTTGAAACTGTAACTGAACACTTGCCTGACTTTAAAGAAAGAGGTATTGATGTGATAGCCATAAGCATGGACAGTAAGGATAGAGCAGATAAATCATCGAATGATTGGAATATAGACGGATTGACCATAGGATATGATTTACCAGTAGAAACTGCAAAAGAATGGGGGGGACTTTACTTATCAAAAGCGATTAGTGACAAAGAACCCGACTTGTTTTCAGAACCTGCTATATTTTTAATCAAGCCTGACAAGACTTTATTCTTTGCATCGATTCAAACAATGCCATTTGCAAGACCTAAAATTACTGACCTTATTAAATCAATTGATTTGTCGAGGATAAAAACTATCCAGCAAGAGGAGAAGCTTAAAACCAGTATATAAAAAAAGCCGCTTTACAGCGGCTTTTTTATATAATCAAATCAACATTAATGATTCATTTCTTCTTCACCATCTTGTAATGGGATATGTTGTGGAGTATAATCCTGTCCAGGTATTACATACTCGCCATTATCATTAACTTTTGAGTAATCGTATGCCCATCTGTGAACATGAGGAATAGGTCCATCCCAGTTACCATGAATGTGCTTATCACCCGTTGTCCACTCTAATGTATTAGATTTCCATGGATTTGCCGGTGCTTTCTTACCATAAAATATCGAACTTACAAAGTTGTAAACGAATATCAATTGAGCAAGAGCTGTTGCAATAGCAAAATAGGTGATCAATTGATTAGTATCTGCAAGATCATCAAAATAAGGGAAGTTAGTATTAGTATAATAACGACGTGGTAAACCAGCCATACCTATAAAGTGCATCGGGAAGAAAACCCCCCCATAAGCACCGATTGCAGTCAACCAGAAGTGTGCATAACCCAGATTCTTATTCATCATCTTATTAAACATCTTTGGGAACCAATGGTAAACTCCCGCAAATAATCCATAAAGAGCAGATATACCCATTACTAAGTGGAAGTGAGCAACAACGAAGTAAGTATCATGAACATTTATATCAAGCGTACTATCCCCCCCTAAAATGATACCTGTTAATCCACCAGTAATAAAAGTAGATACAAGTCCAATTGAGAAAAGCATTGCTGGATTGAGTTGCAAATTACCTTTCCATAATGTAGTAATATAATTAAATGCTTTTACCGCAGATGGAATCGCAATTAATAAAGTTGTAAAAGTAAATACCGAACCTAGGAAAGGATTCATACCAGAAACAAACATATGGTGACCCCCATACTATCGTAGATAAGAATGCAATCGCTAAAATAGAGCTACCATAGCTCTATAACCAAAAATCGGTTTACGAGAGTTAGTTGCTATAATTTCAGATGTGATACCTAAAGCTGGTAATAATACAATATAAACTTCTGGGTGACCTAAAAACCAGAAAAGGTGTTCAAATAAAACAGGAGAACCACCTTGATGAGCCAATACCTCACCTTTAATATAGATATCTGATAAGAAAAAAGAAGTTCCAAAACTTCTATCCATAATCAATAATAACGCAGCTGCAAATAACACAGGGAACGAAACAACACCTATAATAGCGGTAACAAAAAACGCCCAAATAGTTAAAGGAAGTCTAGTCATAGACATACCTTTTGTACGCATATTAATAACGGTCACAACATAGTTTAATGATCCTAATAAAGAAGAGGCAATAAAGATAGCCATAGAAACCAACCATAATGTCATACCCATTCCTGAACCAGGCATAGCCTTAGCAACAGCACTTAATGGAGGATAAATAGTCCAACCAGCTGCGGCAGGTCCCAATTCAACAAATAATGAACTGATCATTATTGCAGAAGAAAGAAAGAATAACCAATAAGAAACCATGTTTAAGAAACCAGAAGCCATATCACGAGCCCCTATCTGCAAAGGAATCAAAAAGTTAGAAAACGTTCCACTTAAACCTGCAGTTAAAACAAAGAATACCATTATAGTACCGTGAATAGTCACTAATGCTAAATAAATATTAGGATCCATTACACCACCTGGTGCCCATTTACCTAAAAGAGCCTCAAAAATAACATTTGGTTGCTCAGGATTTGCAATCTGCATTCTCATTAGAACAGACATCAAGATACCAATAGCACCCATAATAAGTCCTGTAATAAGATATTGCTTGGCAATCATCTTATGATCAGTTGAGAAAATGTATTTTGTTACAAATGTTTCTTTGTGATGGTGATGACCATCATCATGTCCATGCTCTGTTGCTGCTGCAATCACTTGTCCCATATATCTTAGTTTTCAGCGTTAGCTAAAGTTGTTTCAAAAGTTGTTTGTGTTTCTAACCACTTGTTGTAATCCTCTTCAGATTCAACTACTATCTTCATTTGCATATTATAGTGCGATGCACCACAAATTTTATTACATAATAAATAGTATTCAAATTCATAAGGATCTAAAGCTACATCACCTGAAGCTTCCAATTCTTTACTTTTTTGTCGTCTAATTTCATTAATCTTACGAACCTTTTCAGTCATAAATTCTGTTGACTTATAATCTTCAGAAGTTACTGTAGGAGTAAAACTAAATTTAGTTACCATTCCTGGAACAACGTTCATTTGTGCTCTGAAATGTGGCATGTAAGCAGAGTGTAAAACATCCTGACTACGGAAATTAAATACTACAGGTCGATTAACTGGCAAATGCAATTCAGTTGCTACCATATCATCCTTACCATCGGCATCAGTAGGATCTATACCTAGGATATTAGATCCTTCAATGAAACGCACATTAGCATCACCGAGAGTATTATCCACACCACTATATCTTACTTTCCAACCAAATTGATAAGCATAAACTTCGACTACTAATGGGTCTTCATGTTTATCAACATCCATAATGTCATTCCATGAGAATAATCCCCCCCAAAGGATTAAACCTGCTAATACTACAACTGGAATAGCTGTCCAAATAAACTCAAGTCTATCATTATCTGCATAGAATAAAGCTTTTTGACCTTTTTTACCACGGTATTTATAGCTAAACCAATGTAATAATGCTTGAGTTAGAAATTGAACAATCATTATAACAACTGTAGTCAGAATCAATAATGAGTCGTATTCAGCACCATGCTCAGATGCTGCGTCTGGTAAAAAGAAATCTTGATACCCAATAAAACAAGCAATCATCATTACATACATTGCTATAACAAAGTAAAGCATGTATTTACCTTGACGATCATTATCAGCGTCATTAGCGATTTCACCATCAGCACTTGATGCTTCAGGAGATTTTCCTAGCTGGACGATTTTTGAAATTTGCCATAAAGCAATCACAAATAAAGCAGCAATTAATATGATAAGAAATGCAGTCATTTCAGTGTTTTTCTATAATTAATTAATAGTGAAAATGTTTACTTTCTCCAATGAATGGATCTCCTTTTGCAAGTAACGGAGCTTTTGAAATGGTGTTAAATATTACCAGAAGGAAGATCCCTGCGAATAACATAAAAGAACCAATCTCAGGCATACCGATGAACCAAGATTCACCAACAGTTGCTGGCATAACCATTACATAGATATCTAGATAGTGACCTAGTAAAATAAAAATACCTGCAGTAACAACAAACCAATTCACACGTTTAAAGTCGGAATTCATAAGAATTAATAACGGGAATAAGAAGTTAATTGCGACCATTCCGAAGAATAATATGTTATAATCTTCAATTCTTGTGATGAAGTAGGTTACCTCTTCTGGAATGTTAGAATACCAGATCAACATAAATTGAGAAAACCATAGGTAAGTCCAAAATATACTGATACCAAACATGAATTTAGCTAAATCATGAATATGTGAATCATTGATAAATTCTAAGTGACCTCTAGATTTTAAATAAATAGTTACTAATGCGATTACAGTAATTCCACTAACGAACATACTTGCAAAAACATACCAACCGAATAACGTAGAGAACCAGTGAGGATCAAAACTCATAATCCAATCCCAAGACATAATGGATTCTGTAACAATAAAGAAAACCAAAAACATTGCTGAATGCTTAAATCCTTTCTTGTACCAAACATTCCCATCAGGCTCTTCATCTTGCTTAAGAGAGAACTTACGAATATTCCATCTATATAAATTCCATCCTACTAAAAAAGCTCCAGCTCTAATCAACCAAAAAGGAACGTTTAGGAAACCAGTTTTACCAGCAACCAACGCATCATAATTCTCATGACCAACTTCAGCAATACCAGGATTCATCCAGGTAAAAATGTGATTGGCGCCCAAACCAGAGGCAAGCAGTAGGACAAACATTAAAATACCACCTATAAATAAATAGCTGCTAATACCTTCCATTACTCTAAACAATCCAGGTGACCAACCAGCTTGTGCTACTTTTTGAATCGCATAAAAAGCTGTACAACCCAATGCTATCATAAAGAAAAAGAAACACGCAACATACAATGCAGACCAAGGCTTATTAGACAATTGATGATATAAATGTTCTATGTGTTCTGATTCATGATCAGAAGCATGCGCATCACCGTGTCCGTCGGATGCGTGAACATCACCATGAGCATCATCATGTGAAGCGACTTGATGAGTATTTGCCGCAGCACCATGATCATCACCGTGCTCAGTATCATTAGCTAGCATTTCTCTTACTGCATCCTCAGAAGCAGGTGCACTTAAAAACCCACCAATGGTAAGTAATGCCCCCTAATCCAATAAGGACAAATGCGAAAATTTTTAATTTACTTGAAACTTTGTACATATAATAAAATTTCGTGGTCGATTACTCGCCTTCAGTTGATGAATGATTATCTTCTTGACTTCCGTGATCATCATCGTGTGAATCTTCACTGTGCATTTCAACACCATGATCATCAGCAACATGATTTTCTGTTTGAGAATCTGCATTTTGTTCTTCTTGAACGGATACAAATTCTTTAGCATCTTGACCCTTTAAATCTCTAGTTAGAGCGTCAACATGATGAGCTATCTGCCATCTCTCTTCAATTGAAGTTTGAGAAGCATACGAACCCATGTAGTTAATTCCCCCCCAATACATGACGTGATAAATAGAACCTTGAGAAATATCACGATCTGCATATGAAGGAACTCCTAAAATCTTTTCAGTTTTAACTAAATGTCCTTTTCCATCGCCCTTCGTACCATGACAAATTGCACAGTAAATATTATAAAGCTCCTGACCAGTAGCAAGATTTTCTTCTGTGTAGGCCAAAGGATTCTTCAATTCTGCTTTCGCGGAAGCGTACCCTTCATTACTATTAGCGTACTCATAAGGCAACCAGCCTCTATTTACCGTTCCTTCAACAGGAAGTTGAGCCTCTACATTACCTTCAAATATGTCGCCTTCTTGATAGGTTTCGTAACCTACAGATTCATACATATTAGGGAAGTATTGTACACTTCTATCTGATTTAACATCTACTGCATTACTATCTCCACCACATGATACAATCAGTAGGGCAGCAAAGGCGTAAATGAATGTTTGAAAATATCTATTCATTAGTGTGCGTCTTTGTCAATTATTTTTATTTCTACAGCACCAGTGTCATGTAGGAACTTAGTCATCTCTTCAATATCCTTACCTGTCGCATCGATTTCCATTAAGAAATGATCATCAGTAGTACGAACATCAGGATTCTCTGCAGATTTAAAAGGCCATAACCTACTTCTTAAGTAAAAAGTAATCACCATTAAGTGAGCAGCAAAAAATACTGTCAACTCAAACATTATAGGCACAAATGCAGGCATGTTTTCCAAATAAGAAAAGCTTGGCTTACCACCTATGTTTTGTGGCCAGTCTTGAATCATTATATAATTCATCATTACAGTTGCAACTGTAAGGCCGATGATACCATAAAGGAAAGCGTTAATAGCTAAACGTGTGTCTGCAATACCCATTGCTTTCTCAAGACCGTGCACAGGAAAAGGAGTGAATACCTCTTCTATGTGATAATGCTTTTCTCTGACTTGTTTTACTGCACCCAGCAAAACATCATCATCAGTATAAAGAGCGTGTATAGTTTTATCTGACATAATTACTACTTTGAAGGATGAGCAATTGGATCACCAGAAGCGGTGTCCGATTCAACGTTAGTTCCTTTTTGTTCTCTTAATTTCTTGTACTTACTTCCACTAGCTTTAAGAATTGACTTAACCTCTGCCTGTGCAATCACAGGGAAAGTTCTTGAATAAAGTAAGAACAAAACAAAGAAGAATCCAATTGTACCAATAAAAATACCTATATCCACAAATGTTGGTGAAAACATTGTCCATGAAGATGGTAAATAATCCCTATGAAGCGAGGTTACAATAATAACAAAACGCTCGAACCACATCCCAATATTAACCACAATAGATATAACAAATGAGAACAGGATACTAGTTCTTAATTTCTTGAACCACATGAATTGTGGTGAGAACACGTTACAAGTCATCATTGCCCAGTATGCCCAAGCATATGGTCCAGTTGCCCTGTTTAAGAAAGCATATTGTTCATATTCAACGCCAGAATACCAAGCTACAAAAAGCTCAGTGATATAAGCAACACCAACGATAGAACCTGTAATCATAATTACAATATTCATTAATTCAATGTGCTGGATCGTAATATAATTCTCAAGGCTCACTACTTTTCTCATCACGATAAGTAATGTATTTACCATTGCAAATCCAGAAAATACAGCACCAGCCACAAAATATGGCGGGAAAATAGTTGTATGCCATCCTGGTATTACTGAAGTAGCAAAGTCAAAAGATACAATCGTGTGTACCGAAAGTACTAATGGTGTTGCAAGACCTGCAAGAACCAATGAAACTTCTTCAAAACGCTGCCAGTCTTTTGCTCTACCAGACCAACCGAAAGATAGTATACCGTAAATCTTCTTATTAAAAGGAGTGATTGCTCTATCTCTTATCATAGCAAAATCAGGAAGTAATCCTGTCCACCAGAAGACTAATGAAACTGATAAATAAGTTGATATCGCAAATACATCCCAAAGTAGTGGAGAGTTAAAGTTAACCCATAAAGAACCGAATTGATTAGGAATAGGTAATACCCAATAAGCTAACCAAGGACGTCCCATGTGAATAATTGGAAATAAACCAGCTTGTATAACAGAGAAAATAGTCATCGCTTCTGCAGATCGGTTAATTGCCATTCTCCATTTTTGACGGAAAAGCAAAAGCACGGCCGAAATCAGAGTTCCTGCGTGACCAATACCTACCCACCAAACGAAATTAGTGATGTCCCAGGCCCATCCAATTGTCTTGTTAAGACCCCCAAACACCTATACCAGTGGAGATCGTATAAATAATGCATCCTATTCCATAAAGAAAAGCTACAAGGGCGATTGTAAATACAATCCACCATTGTTTGTTAGCAGCACCTTCTACCGGTGCAGCAATATCTCTTGTTACGTCTGAGTAAGACTTATCTCCTGTAACTAGAGCTCTTCTTATGGGCGCTTCGTAATGAGCATAATGTATCGATTAGTTTTCCTTAATTATTATGCGTTTCTTACTTTAACCTGATATATCACATTAGGCTCAGTTCCCACTTCCTCTAATAAATGATACATACGATCACTATTTTTAAGTTTAGTGATTTCAGCATCTTTATCGTTGATATCACCAAATTTAATCGCTCCGTTTGAACAAGCGTTTGAACATGCTGTTGC
Organism: Nonlabens ulvanivorans; assembly: GCF_000755285.1. GTDB lineage: Bacteria > Bacteroidota > Bacteroidia > Flavobacteriales > Flavobacteriaceae > Nonlabens > Nonlabens ulvanivorans_A. Next base: position 201,564 of record NZ_BBMK01000001.1, read on the forward strand.
AAACTCACCATCTTTAATCATGCGACCGTCTTTCTTAGCTTCAAGAATAGTCATTTGTGTCATTTGCATACACATAGAACATTTCTCCATCACACCTCTAGATCTTACCGTCACATCTGGATTAATTACCATACGACCTAAATCGTTATTCATGTGATAATCAAACTCATCATTACCATTGTATAGGAACCAGTTAAATCTACGCACCTTATATGGACAGTTGTTTGCACAGTAACGTGTACCTACACAACGGTTATAAGCCATATGATTTTGACCTTGACGACCGTGTGAAGAAGCCGCTACAGGACAAACTGTCTCACATGGTGCATGATTACAGTGTTGACACATTACCGGCTGGAATGCTACCTGTGGATTATCAGCTGGATTTTCCAACTCACCAAAACCACCTAAAGAACCATTGTCTCCAAATAAGCCTTCAAATCCATCTTTTTTGTCTTCATCTGCTTCAAAACTGTCAGTAGATGAATAATATCTATCGATACGCAACCAGTGCATATCACGTGATTTTCTAACCTCTTGTTTACCCACGACTGGCACATTATTTTCTGCATGACATGCAATAACACATGCACCACAACCTGTACAAGCATTAAGATCAATAGACATATTAAAGTGATGACCAGTTGAACGATCAAAACTAGTCCATAAATCTACATCCGGTGAATCTACAGGTGTCTCAATATGATTTAGAGATACCTCAGGCATTGGATTAAACTCGTGCTTATCTCCAGTTATATAAGTTGCCAAATCTGTCTCGCGAATAATATCACGACCCATCATAGTATTCTGTAATTGCGTACAAGCAAACTCATGCACACCACCTGCATTCTCAACTGTCACAGCTTGTATTGAAGAACCTCCTTTAAAGAATGGATAAGCATTCACACCAGTCTGCATTTCAGACTGTATCGAAGCCGTTTTACCATAACCTAAAGCGATACCAATAGTACCTTGAGCCTGACCTGGTTGAATTAATGCTGGCAACTTGCGCTCAACACCATTCATTTTCACTACAACATAGTTACCATTCAAACCACCGTTTGCAACATTCTCATTTTCAACACCTAATTGTTCGGCGTCTTTTTGTGAAATAGTAACATAATTATCCCATGTAGTACGGGTAATAGGATCCGGAAGCTCTTGTAACCATGGGTTATTAGCTTGCGTTCCATCTCCTAAACCTGTTTTGGTATATAAAATCAATTCAAAACCAGAAGGCTTTTTTGAGTTAACCAATGATGAAAGCGCTGTGTTGTCTGACACTGATGCTACAAACTCTTTTGCATCAGCTTCAGCTTGCAAACTAGCAGTAGACATAAAGAAACCGTCTTGCAAAGCTTGAGACCAGCTCGCACCATTACCTGTTGAAGTTTCTTTCAGAAAGTCCTTATAAGATTGCTCACTACCAGACCACTTTAACAAGGTGTCTTGCATTTGACGAGTATCGAAAATAGGACGTATCGTAGGCTGAGTTAAAGAAACGAAACCTTTCTTTATCTCTGTATCTCCCCCCCAAGACTCTAGGTAATGAGGTGTTGTTGCAACATAATCACATTTCTGTGCTGTCAAGTCTTCACGAGAAGCAAATGAAACCTTTAATGCAACTTTCTCCATCGCTTTCGCGAAAGCGTCACTATTATCATAACTATAAATAGGATCAACACCAGCAACAAACAAAGCTCCTACTGAACCAGATTGCATTTCTTTAACTAACTGATCTACTGCTAAACGATTTCCTTGACGGGTCATTATAGGTGCAGAAGTATCTACTATAGAACTATTTAATTTTTCATTAATAGCAAGAACTAATTGTTGTGCTGCTTGATCAGGAAGACCACATAACACAACAGCTTTACTACCAGCTTTTGAAAGCTTTTGAGCAGTTTGCTCAACAACCTTAGCAACTTTATCGCTTAACGAGACATTAGCTGCACCACCTACTAACTTAGAATATAAGGAAGCAAGTATATGTTTTTGCTCAGTTGGAGTTACTGGATAACGTAAATCAGCATTTGCACCAGAAAGAGACATGTTAGACTCAAACTGAACATGATGAGACATACTCTTATTAGAAGGAACTCTAGAAGCAGAATAACCTTTATCAAATCCTCCACCTTGCCAGTTACCGACAAAATCAGCTCCTATAGAAACAATTGTTTCGGCATCAGTAAAATCATAATCTGCAAGACCACGAACACCATACTTAGCCTCAAAAGCATTTAACGCACCGTTTTCACCTACAGTATCGTAAGTAACATGACGCACATTAGAATACTTAGCCTTAAGCATATCTATAATAGCCATTGTTGATGGACTAGCAAAAGTCTGAGTTAATACAGCAAGAGTTTTACCGTTTAATTCATTTAGTTTTTGGCTAACCTCTTTATCTAAAGTCTCCCATGTAGACTCAACACCTTTAACAAGTGGAGTCTTTAAACGATTATTATCATACAAGGATAAAACTGAAGCATGAACACGAGCATTTGCATGACCGCGATATTTAGCATCTTTATTACTCTCAATTTTGATAGGTCGACCTTCACGTGTTTTCACTAAAATACTAGCAAAGTCATAACCATCTGCGATAGTTGTTGCATAGTAGTTAGCCATACCAGGAATAATTTGTTCTGGTTGATTAACGTAAGGCACAGAATAAATAACCGGTCCTTCACACGCAGCTAACGAAGCAGCCGCAGTACTAAAACCAACATACTTTAAGAAATCACGACGTGTAGTTGAAGACTCCTCCATCACTTCGTCATTTCCTAAAAATTCTACAGTAGGAATAGGTGCAGCAAATTCGTTTTGCTCAAGATTTTTTACAACCTCATTGCTTTCATCGAGCTGCGCTGTACTTTTCCAATATTTCTTAGTAGTAGCCATATATCTCTCTAAAACTATTTATTAATAGTGGCATTTACCACATTCAAGACCACCTAAATCTGCAATAGTAAGCTGCTTGCCACCACGTTGCTTAGATAATTCTTCATGAATTTTTTCGTAGTACCCATTATTTGCTAGGTCTACGTTAGTTTCTCTGTGACAGTTAATACACCAACCCATCGTTAAAGGTGAGTATTGATACATAACTTCCATTTCCTCTACAGGACCGTGACATTGCTGACAAGCAATATTTCCTGCCGTAACATGCTGTGCATGGTTGAAATACGCTAGATCTGGCAAGTTATGAATACGAACCCATCTTACTGGCTGAGTTTCCCCCCCTGTAAAAGCCTGCTCATCTGAATCCCATCCTGTAGCCGCATAGAGTTTTTGAATCTCTTTATTATAATCGACACCATACTCATTCATACCTTCTTGATAAGTTGCATCTGCAACTTCACCAATAGACTTATGACAATTCATACAAACATTCAACGAAGGAATACCTGAGTGCTTAGACTCGCGAGCACTGGAGTGACAATACTTACACTCAATTTGACTTGTACCAGCATGAATCCTGTGAGAGTAATGAATAGGCTGCACCGGAGCATAACCTTGATCCAGTCCTACAGACATTAATGCACCGTAAGCAAAATACGCACTTGCAAGCAGTAAAAAGACAGCACTCACCAATACTAAGAATTGATTCTCAGCAAAAGCTTTCCAAATAGGACGACGCACTTCCTTATCTTCTTCAAAGTCAGTTTGGATTCCATTAGCATCTGCAAACCTCTTTAAAGTACTGTTTACTACAAACAGTAATGCAACTAGCAAAACTAAAATAAGAGCAAGCGCTGCAAGTACAATACTATTTAACGAGTTATCAGTCGCCCCCCCACCAGACGGTGCATCACCAGTCGCTCCTGCGACAGCTGCTGCCGGAGCAGGCTTAGGAGTATCGGTATAAGCAAGAATATTATCAATATCTGTATTCGACAATTGCGGAAAAGCATTCATCGCAGTTTGATTATACTCGTTATAAACCGCTACTGCTTGCGCATCACCACTAGCAATTAAAGCTGCTGAATTTGTAATCCAACTATACAACCACTCACGGTCATATTTTTGAGATACCTCATGTAACGCTGGTCCAACCGCTTTTTTATAAAGTTTGTGACAAGACGCACAGTTTGCTTTAAACAAAGCCTCTCCTGCCGCTGCATTTCCAGAACCGGATGCTTCAACAGGTGCCGCTGGCTCACCATCATTCGTGGCTGCATCCTGACCGTAAGCGCTTAATGTAGAAAGCGTTACAAAAACAGATGCAAGTATAAATTGCCAAGCGGAAAAATGTAATTTCCTTTTTATCATGTCTTTTACTGAATATTGCAATAAATTTGGCACAATAATTACGGTATTTTACCGTATCGTAAATGCTGCCGCAAAAATAAGGTATAAAGTCTATAATTTTGCAGCAGTTAATTTGAACAAAATAATTTATATCAATTCTAAATAAACTCGCTTTCGCGAAAGCGGAATAACAAAATCAACAGACATGCATAAGCACCTGAATTCAAGAATAGTAGTAACCATAGCATTAATAATGACGAGCTCGATAGGTATCGCTCAACAATCAAATCAAGTTGAAGAAACTAAAATAGAAAGTCTTATTTCTAAAAAAATAGCCATGGATAAGGAAGGTAAATTCAAAGATCGATATACCATTCAGTTGTTTTATGGCGAAATAGAAGGGGGGCTAAAAAGATAGAAGCTAAATATAAGGCAAGCTCGATGACATGGGAATCAATCCTAGAATATGAAGCTCCTAATTTCAAATTATGGGTAGGAAGCTACAGAAATAAATTAGAGGCTGAGCGAGCTTTAATAGAAATTAAAAAAGACTTTCCAAACGCATTTATATTAAAACCATAATTTAAATTTATAAAAAACAAAAAAGGCGATTTCATTAGAAATCGCCTTTTTTATAGCTTAGTTTGAATATACTATTTCAACTTCTTCTTTACTTCTACCTCTCTGAAACATTCAATAATATCTCCTTCATGAAGGTCATTGTAATTTTTAATTTGCATACCACACTCGTAACCTTTTGCTACCTCTTTAACATCATCCTTAAATCTCTTCAAAGCAGATAGTTCACCGGTGTAAACTACAACACTATCACGTATTAATCTTACACCACTGTTGCGATATATTTTACCATCAGTCACCATACAACCTGCAATAGTACCAATTTTAGATATCTTGAATGTAGCTCTAATCTCTGCATTACCAGTTATTTCTTCCTTAAGTTCTGGAGAAAGCATTCCTTCCATAGCATCTTTAAGGTCATTGATCGCATCATAGATGATAGAATACATACGGATATCAACTTCTTCCTGCTCTGCAACTGATCTTGCATTACCTTGAGGTCTCACGTTAAATCCGATTATGATAGCATCAGAAGCAGAAGCTAGAAGTACATCACTTTCTGTAATCGCTCCTACCGCTTTATGTATAATATTAACCTGAATCTCTTCAGTAGATAATTTCTGGAATGAATCTGTTAATGCCTCGACAGAACCATCAACATCTCCTTTAAGGATTAAGTTTAATTCTTTAAAGTCACCTAACGCGATACGACGACCAATCTCATCAAGAGAAAGTGTTTTTTGCGTTCTCACAGATTGCTCACGCTGAAGTTGTGTACGTTTTGAAGCAATATCTTTTGCTTCTTTTTCGTCTTCAAATACGTGGAACTTATCACCAGCTGTAGGCGCACCATCTAGACCTAATATTGAAACTGGTGTAGAAGGACCAGCAACATCAACGTTATTACCACGTTCATCTTGCATAGCTTTAACCTTACCATGATTACGACCAGCAAGCACATAATCACCTATTCTCAGCGTTCCTGCCTGAACTAGCACTGTAGAAACGTATCCACGACCTTTATCTAAGAACGCTTCAACAACAGTTCCTACCGCAGGTTTGTCAGGATTAGCTTTAAGATCTAATAATTCAGCTTCAAGCAATACTTTCTCTAATAATTCTTCAACACCTTGACCTGTTTTTGCTGAGATATCATGAGACTGTATTTTTCCACCCCCCCAATCTTCAACTAACAAATTCATTTGAGCAAGTGCTTCTTTAATCTTTTCTGGATTAGCCGCTTCTCTATCTACTTTGTTTATTGCAAAGATGATAGGTACACCAGCTGCTTGTGCGTGACTAATTGCTTCTTTAGTTTGAGGCATCACATCATCATCTGCTGCAATAACGATTATAGCAAGGTCAGTAACTTGTGCTCCACGCGCTCTCATCGCTGTAAACGCTTCGTGACCAGGTGTATCTAAAAACGCAATCTTCTGACCGCTCTTAAGCTGTACACCATAAGCACCAATATGTTGAGTAATACCACCACTCTCACCAGCAATAACATTTTCTTCTCGGATATAATCCAATAAAGATGTCTTACCATGATCTACGTGACCCATTACTGTAACGATAGGAGCTCGAGTAGTTAAATCTTCTTCGCTATCCTCAACTTCAGTTATACTTTCTTCAATATCTGCGTTAACAAACTCTACATCATAACCAAATTCTTCTGCAACGATAGAAATTGTTTCCGCATCAAGCCTCTGGTTCATTGTAACCATCATACCTAATGACATACATGCACCAATAACTTGATTTACCGCAACGTCCATCATCGTAGAAATATCACTTACAGTAACAAACTCTGTAACTTGTAAGATTTTCTCTTCTGAATCAGCCTGTTCTTGAGCTTCAACTTTTTCGCGGTGAGAATCTCTTTTATCGCGACGATATCTTGCCGCTTTAGACTTAGAGGACTTACCTTGAAGTTTTTCAAGAGTCTCTCTTACCTGTTTTTGGATTTCTTCTTCCGTAGGCTCTGCCTTAACTATAGGTGTTCGCTTTTGAACAGGACCACGCCTGTTACCGCCAGAACGATTTCCTCCAGGACCAGATGAACCTGGAGATTTAGTTATCCTCTTGCGCTTGCGCTTATTAGGATCCTCCTTTTTCTTAGGCTTTTTAAATTGAGATAAGTCAATCGTTTTACCCGTAACTTTAAGACCTCCTAGCTTTTGATACTCGGTTTTAATCTTTTCAGGCTCTTGATTTACTTCTGTAGCTTTTGCTTCTGGAGCTTTTGATTCTGAAGCTTTTGTTTCTGTAGACTTAGTTACAGGAGCTTTATCAACAGATTCTTTTTTGATATCAGACTTCTTATCTGCTTTTTGTTTCTCAACTATAAGCTCTGTCTTAGGAGATTTCTCTACCTTAGGCTTTTGTGGAGCAACATCTTTCTTTTTAGAAACAGATCTCTTCTTAGGTTCAAGATCAATCTTTCCTTTCACCTTTGTTTCTTGAACCTTAGGACGGTTGGAAACGGTTTTAGGAGAAGTGTCCTCAACAACTTCAGTTGGAGCTGGTTCAGCTTTCTTTTCGACTGGTTTTTGAGGCTCGTCTTTCTTTTCAACTGGTTTTGCATCAGCACCACCAGATAAATCAACTTTACCTACCTGTTTAGGACCGTCGAGAGTAGCTTTGGCTTTAATAACTTCTTGCCTTTTTTGCTTCTCTTCCTGCTCTTTCTCACGTTGCTCGCGCAACTCTTCCTGCTCTTTGCGACGCTCCTTACCAACTTCCTTAGAAGCTACCTTCTTACTCTTGTCAGTTTGAAACTCATCTGCAAGGGCTTTGTATACATCTGCATCGATTTTTGTAGTAGGTCTAGCTTCAATCTCAATTCCTTGAGCAGCTAAATGTTCTACAGCACGATCTAGAGATATATTAAATTCTCTTAGCACCTTATTGAGTCTCATGTTCTTTACTTCGGCCATAAATGGTTATGGGTTGACTTTTATTTTATCTAATCTTCAAATTCTGATTTAAGGATATTCACAACCGCAATGACTGTTTCTTCCTCTAAATCGGTACGCTTTACTAAATCAGCAACATCTTGTTCTAAAATACTTTTTGCAGTATCTAACCCGATTTTACTAAATTCTTGAATGATCCAAGGTTCGATTTCATCGCTAAACTCAGCTAGCTCTACATCTTCCTCAGCACCATCTCTGATGACATCTATTTCATAACCAGTTAATTTACCAGCTAATCTTATATTATGACCTCTCCTACCTATTGCCTTAGAAACCTCTTCAGGATTCAATCTTACTTCAGCTTTTTTAGTCTCCTCATTTATTTCCATTGAAATAATTTTGGCAGGACTTAAAGCTCTAGCAATATACAATTGAGTATTTGTAGTATAATTGATTACATCAATATTTTCATTTCCTAACTCTCTAACGATACCATGTATACGAGAACCTTTTACACCTACACAAGCTCCTACAGGATCGATACGATCGTCATAGCTATCTACAGCTACTTTTGCTTTTTCACCTGGCTCACGAACAACAGCCTTAACAGTTATTAAACCATCAAAAACTTCAGGAATCTCTTGCTCAAAAAGTTTTTCTAAGAACTTAGGAGAAGTACGAGAAAGTATAATATTAGGCTTATTACCTCTCAATTCAACACTTTCTATTATACCTCTTACGTTCTCACCTTTTCTAAAGAAATCAGAACCGATCTGACGATCTTTAGGCATAATGATCTCATTCCCTTCATCATCTAACAATATAATTGCTCTATGACGTATATGATGAACCTCAGCACTATACAACTCCCCCCCTTCAAGCTCTTTAAAGTGCTTGTAGATATTTGTATTATCATGCTCATGAATCTTTGCAATAAGATTTTGTCTCAACGCTAGAATTGCACGTCTTCCTAACTGAATCAACTTCACTTCTTCAGCTACGTCCTCACCAACTTCATAATCTGGCTCTATTTTACGAGCTGCAGTCAATTCAATTTCTGAATTATCATCTTCAACTTCACCATCAGCGACCACAACACGGTTACGCCAGATCTCTAAATCTCCTTTATCTGGATTGATAATAATATCAAAGTTATCGTCATCGCCGTACTTTCTTTTGAGAGCACTTCTAAAAACATCTTCTAAGATCGCCATCAACGTGACGCGATCTATCATTTTATCATCTTTAAACTCAGAAAAAGACTCGATCAATGCGAGATTTTCCATATTTACTTATTAATTAAATGTTATAACCACTTTTGCTTGTTTAATGTCGTCATACTTGAGCGACCACTCTTTTTCAACTGTCACTTTCCCCCTTACCAATCGGCTTAGGCTCTCTAGCTTTCCATTGAATTGCAATACCTTCATCATCTGCAGATACCAGCTCACCAATTTCTTTCTTTTTCCCTCTATCAACAACCTCTAACTGTCTACCCACATTTCTTTTAAACTGTCTAGGTAATGTAAGCGGCGCACTTGCACCGGCACTAGCTACCTCAAGAGAAAAATCAATCTCATCTCTATCTAGGTTGTGTTCAACCGCGCGCGATATAAAAATACAATCAGCAACAGTCACACCTTCATCTCCATCTATAATAACTTTAATGTCATTACTTCCATCTATTGTCATCTCCATAAGGAACAAATCAGGTCGTTCCTCAAAGGCATCATCTAGTAAATCTTGTACGGTATCTTTCAGCATATTTTATAAAAAGAGGGGGGGACATCTGTCCCCCTCATATTGTTTAAATACTTTGCAAATATACGACTTTTTTAGGCTTTTGCAAGCGATATTTCACACTGTCAGCTTGAAACAGAATTACTTATCTTTATACTCCTAAATCCAACTCTATGAAAAAAATAATCGTGCCTACTGATTTTTCAGAACAAGCAGACAACGCATTGCGTGTTGCGGCAGATATAGCTCGTGAAAACAATGGTGAAATTTTCTTATTACACCAATTAGACCTTCCTCTACACCTAGCAAATAACGCTAGTTCGAATTTACCAGAAGCTGTTTTTTTTATGAAACTAGCAAAAGAAAAATTTGACAATTTATTAAAAGCAGATTATCTAGATGACGTCACCATTCATGCGACGTTGAAACTGGTGCCGCCTTTAGTGGAATCATGGACACTGTTAAAAGACACAATGCAGACTTAATAGTAATGGGTAGCCATGGTGCTAGTGGTATGAAAATATTTTATAGGCTCAAATGCTGAGAAAGTAGTGCGCAATTCAGAAATACCAGTACTTGTTATCAAGGATCGTAAAAAAAGGCTTGATGTTAATGAGTTTGTTTTTGCCACAGATTTAGACCCAGAATCTAGTAATGCACTTAAAGAAGCTGCGATTTTTGCAAAAGGTACAGGATGTAAACTTCATTTATTATACGTAAACACACCTTCGAATTTTTTAAACACTCAAAAAGCAGAACAAAAAGTAAAGGAATATCTTAAAGATATTAATGTAGAACCTACTGACTACACCATTTATAATGACTTCTCTATCGAAGAAGGCGTTTTTAACTTTACTAAAGACATTAAAGGAGATTTAATAGGCATGGCAACACATGGGCGACGTGGCATATCGCATTTCTTCAATGGTAGCGTTAGTGAAGACATTGTAAATCATTCTTCTTTACCCGTTGTTACATTTAGGATAAAATAGTTACTATAATTTCGCTTTCGCGAAAGCGAAATACAAAAAAGCACCTTAAATGATTAAGGTGCTTTTTTATTAATATTTAAAAATAAAACATAAAAAAATCCCAACTCAATTACGAGTCAGGATTTACGAGTTGTCCCACAAGGACTCGAACCTTGAATGACGGTACCAAAAACCGGAGTGTTACCATTACACCATGGGACAAATTCGGATGCAAATTTAAAACAAATAAGTTTTTGAGCAAATAGAAATCGATTTTTTCTCAATTAATATCATTTTTCTCAAAATGAGCCGTTGAATAAATACTTTATATAGCTGGAACTTAATTATAACTGAGTAAGTTGAGTTACACTATGTAGGTTAGATATATTAATATTATTTTCGCCTTAGCTAAAAAATACTATGAAACTGAATTACAATCAACTTAATAAAATAGCAGGCTGGATCGTGTTTGCGATTGCCTTAATCACCTACTGGCTCACTGTTGAACCTACTGTAAGTTTCTGGGATGCAGGTGAATATATAGCCACATCATCTGGACTTCAAGTAGGGCACCCACCAGGAGCACCTCTTTATCAAATGCTAGGTGCATTTTTCTCCATGTTTGCCTTAGATAAAAGTCAAATTGCATATATGGTTAACATGATGTCTGTTTTCTCTAGTGCTTTTACTATTTTATTCATGTTTTGGTCACTAACGCTTCTACTAAAAAGACATATTTTAAAAGAGGCAAGTAATGACCTTATGATTTTAGGTGCATCTGCTATAGGTAGTCTTGCTTATACCTTTTCTGATAGTTTTTGGTTTAATGCTGTCGAAGCAGAGGTTTATGCTCCTGCTGCGCTATTAATGAGTGCTTTATTTTATATGGGATTATTGTGGGAACGTGATATGTTTTTACCTCGAGGTAATAAATGGCTAGTACTTATTTCATTTACTGTTGGTCTATCCTTTGGAGTTCACTTTATGGGTATACTTACTATTCCTGCCATAGGGATGCTATGGTACTTTAAACATTATAAAAAAATAACGCCTTTAAATTTTGTTATAGCAAATATTTCAGTTGTTGCTGTATTACTTTTTGTTTTCAAACTATTATTACCATACACTCTTTCCATATTTGGATATATGGAGGTTTTCTTTGTGAATGATATTGGGTTGCCTTTTAACTCAGGCTCTATAATCATGCTGCTGTTAGTTGTAGCGCTATTTGTCTTTTTGATTCGTTTTTCGCGCAAGCAAAACAAGCCTTTATTGAATACTATTACTTTGTGTGTAATGTTTGTTCTAATAGGTTTTTCCTCATGGACAATGTTACCTATACGCGCAAATGCAGGGACACCAATTAATGAAAATAACCCAAACGATGCACGTGCATTGTTAGCCTATTATAATCGTGAGCAATATCCTGCGCCAGCTTTATTTTACGGAGAGGCTTTTACAGATATTTATGCTGGCTTAGATCCAGAATCACCATATCTAGATGAAAAACCAAAATATGAAAAGGATTATAAATTAGGTAAATATGTAATTGTAAACAACTTTAAAAACTCTTTACAAAACACCCATGACGATCATAAGGGTTTGTTCCCTAGAATGACGGACCCATCTAGAGCGACTAATTATATAGACTTTATGGGTGGTTTAAATTACTATGTTAAACCAGAATATGCTTCAAGCATGGAGCTACAAACGGTTCTTGCTGACTATAAGCGTAATTATGAAAACGGCCGTATAGGTGCTCAAGAGTACGTAGATTTTCTAGTAGAATTAAGAGAAGCTGTTGTTATTGAAAAACCTGATGGGCTAGACAACGCTTCTTACTTTTTGAACTATCAAGTACAATATATGTACTTGAGATATTTTATGTGGAATTTCACGGGTAGACAGAACGACATACAAGGAGAAGGAGATCCTTTTAACGGTAACTGGATTAGTGGTATACCTTTTATAGATGAATGGCATCTAGGAACTCAAGACAATCTCTCTGAGGACATGCTCAACAATAAAGGTCGAAACACTTATTTCTTTTTACCTCTTATTTTAGGCTTAATAGGTATGATTTTTCATGCTAAAAAAGATTTGAAGTCATTCTATGTGACACTTGTACTTTTCCTGTTTACCGGTCTAGCTATTATCGTTTACCTTAACCAAAGTATGTATCAAGTGAGAGAAAGGGATTATGCTTATGTAGGTTCTTTCTTAGTCTTTGCCATGTGGATAGGTATGGGCGTTTATGCTATTTATGAAGGTATTAAAGATTCTATATCTGTAAAAACAGCCAGAGTCTTATCTATTACCATTTGTTTTGTAGCGGTACCATTATTAATGGCTTTTCAGAACTGGGATGATCATGATCGATCTGGAAAATATTCAGCTCTAACTAGTGCAAAAAAATATCTTGATAGTTGTTTACCTGATGCTTTAATCTTTACTATAGGAGATAATGACACATTCCCATTATGGTACTTACAGGAGGTTGAAGGTTACCGCACTGATGTGAGAGTTGTTTGTACATCATTACTCGCTACAGATTGGTATATGGACGATATGAAGAAAAAAGCATGGGATAGTGATCCCGTACCTTCAACAATAACACACGACAAATATACCTATGGCACTAGAGACGCCTTGTGGTATGCAGACAAAGAACGTGTAATGCAACGTACTGGTGGAAAAAGCTCTTTACCAGACACTCTGGATCTAAAAGACTGGATGGAATGGGTTGTAAGCGATAAGAAAATTACACAAGAGCAGATGCGCAATGACCATTGGGAACACACTTTCCCAACTAAATTTATACGTATACCTGTTAACAAAGAAGCTGTTCTTAAAAATGGCGTCGTACCTCAAAGAGATGCTGATAAAATAGTAGATGAAATTGTCATTGAGATCAATAGTAGCTTAGTTTATAAGAACAGGATGTTCATGCTTGATATTATCAATGCAAACAATTGGGAACGTCCTATCTACTTTTCTGGTGGAGCCTTTGGTGATGATGATTACATATGGATGAAAGACTACTTGCAGTTAGACGGCTGTGCGTTTAGACTACTACCTATTAAAACAGAGCCAGAAAATAGACGTGATCCATTTGATATGGGACGTGTAGATCCAGACCACGGTTATGAGATCCTTAAAAAATGGGATTGGGGAAATAGCGGTAATCCAGATATATATTATGACGTAGAAACCAGACGTAATAGTGTAGGTTATCGTAGTAATGTAACCCGAGTTGCAGAAGCACTTACTAAAGCTGGTGATTATAAAAGCAGAAGAGATTCTAGATTTAGGTATGGAGAAAATGCCTTTAGACCTTTATGGCCATTATTCAATGATAGAACCTTTTGTAAATGGATATTATGAGGTAGGCCAGATTGATAAAGCACAAGATCTTTTAGATCGTGTAATTTTAAAATATCAAGATGAAATTGATTTCTATAAAGCTCTTGATATTGATGAACGTAGGGCAAGTTACTCTGATATCATCGCTGCAGTAGAACGTTACAGAAGTCTAGTGGAATCTGCTATTTTCTATGAAGACGATAAAATGGTTCAAAAACACAAAGATGTTTTCAATCAATATGTTCTAGAATTCACTCAATTCTATAGTCCAGAAGAAACCATAGGTGGAACGAGTAGAGAAGAAATTCCGACGAGTGAATTGGATAATATTTTTCAAGAAGCGACAGATAATACAGTCACTGAAGATATGATAGAAACAAATCCTCAAGACACACCATAAATGCATTGGTATCCTGATATAATAAAAGAATGGTTTTCTGGTCTGTTTTCAGGATACCTATGGCATGGTTCCCGTAATGATAAGGTTGTTTATATCACCTTTGATGATGGTCCACATCCTGTTGTAACACCATATGTATTACAAGAATTAGAGCGGTACGATTTTAAAGCTACTTTCTTTTGTATAGGTGATTGTGTTCAACGTCATACTGATATTTACGACCTTTTATCTATTAAAGGTCACTCGGTAGGCAATCATACTTTTCATCATTTAAATAGTTGGAAAACCACAACCACTAGCTATTTAGAAGATGTTGACTTAGCAAATTCTGTTATTAACTCTCCTCTCTTCAGGCCACCTTATGGTAGAATTACTCCTAAAACAGCAAAGAACTTAAGAGTTCAAGGTTATAAAATAGTTTTATGGGATGTACTATCAGGTGATTTTGATAAAGACCGTACAGCGGCATCTTGCTTGAGCAACCTCAAGAAAAACACTAGAAATGGAAGTATCATCGTTTTTCATGACAGCGAGAAGGCTTTTGAAAAATTAAAAGTAATTTTACCTGACTATTTCAGATTTTTAAAATCTGAAGGCTATGAAACAGCTGTTATTAAACATACTGCTTTAACAGAGTAATCAAGGAATTAGAATCCTGCACACCGCTTTGCCTCCATTTCATCTCACCTTTCCTATAAATAATAAGAGTAGGCAATCCCTTTATGCGCAAAGCATCGCTTAATTCTTGGTTTTTATCTACATTGATTTTAATAACCTTTGCGTTGTCACCTATCGCGGCTGCAACATCTCTTAAAACTTCATGCATGTCCACAGAATCCTCATTCCATTCTGTAAAGAAGTTGAGTAAAACTGGCACATCGGCACTTATAAGTTCCCCAAATTTTGACATAATCAACTAGTTAGCTTATCAAATGTACGTAAAAAGCATTATAGAAACACTAATGTATTCTTAACAAGCACTCAACGAATGTTAGATTACACTATTCTTAGCTTTTTTTTAAGGTAATCACAGTAATTTCTGGCCATATACCAGCTCTTCCAGAATAGCCCAGAAAACCAAAACCACGATTGACATTTATAAATCTACCGAATTCTTTATAAATTCCAGCCCATTTTTTATATACAAACCAAGCAGGACTTAATTTTATAAAACCAGGAATCTCAATTCCAAACTGCATTCCATGAGTGTGACCACTTAAAGTTAAATGATAATTCAAATCATTATGTCTCACGTCATCTTCCCAGTGTGAAGGATCATGGCTCAATAAAATTTTAAAATCTTTCTCAGTTAAACCTACTGAGGCTTTATTTAAATCACCATATTTTGGAAAACGTCCATTCCCTATATTTTCAACACCGACGACATGTAGTAAATCATTACCACGCTTTATAGCTATATTTTCATCTCTCAATAATCGCCAGCCCATCTGTCGCTGTATACCATAAAGCATTTCCATGTTTGCTTTTTTTGAAGCTATCACCTCTTCTTTAGTGCCTTCCCAACCGTAGTAATCACCATAATCATGATTACCTAATACAGAGTAAACACCATCTTTTGCACTTAACTTTCCAAATACACTTTCCCATCCGTGCATCTCTGTACTTATATTGTTTACTAGGTCTCCTGTAAAAAAAATAGTATCACTACCTTGTTTATTTACAAGGTCTATCGCATATTCAACTTCTTCCTTATCATCAAAACTACCTACATGAATATCACTTATTTGTGTTACTTTATAACCATCAAAAGCCTCTGGCAAATTATCAAAACTTAATTCATATTCACGAACCTGATAATTATATTTTCCTTTCCACGCTCCATATAGCAATGCGCCAAAAGGTAGCGCAGCAAGTCCTAATCCTACTTTTGAGATAAAAGCTCTTCTACTAGGTAAGAAGGATTGATCTGGAGTTTGCTTTCGCGTAAGCGAGTAATAAACACCTTCAAAAAACCTAAAAATATCCTCTCCTAACATAACAAGCACAAAGATGAATTGCGCTGCTAAAAATGCTAACAACAAGGTAACGGCAAGATCTCTTGCCCCCAGAAACAACACCGCGATTAGGATTCAAATAGAACTGTAGAAATACATTTCCTATAACTAAAACTGTAATTCCTAGATAAACCCATTTCCACCAATGACCGCGAGATAAGGTCCTGATCAATTGAAAAGAATAAATTTCAAGTAAAATTACTACGGCAAAAAATATGATAAAACGCATCGTGCGAATCTATTGCATAAATCAGCATCAAAATGTTGGTAGATTGTTAAACTAAACTTGATCTTATGGCAAACAGGTATCTTGCGCAACCATTAAAACTCTTACCAAATAAAAATTATAATCTATTCACAACATGACTAAAAACGATCCGTACGCAGCGTTGCGTTTTAGAGAATTCAACATTTTTTTGATGATGCGTTTCTTGCTAGTATTCGGTTGGTCCATGCAGTTTATTGTAATTGAATGGCAGGTATATTCTATCACTAAAGATCCATGGTCACTTGCTATTATAGGATTAATGGAGTTTGTACCAGCATTTTCAATGGCGCTATTTGCTGGTCATATTGTAGATCAAAAAGAGAAACGCAATTTGCTAGCTCTTTGCATAGGTGCTTTTTCACTAATCAGTTTAGGATTATTTTTACTAACCTGGCCAGAGATTGTCTCTCGTTGGTCCACCGATACGATTTTATACTGCATTTATGCCTTGGTGTTTTTTGGCGGATTCTTAAGATCTTTTTTTGGTCCTATCTTGTTTTCATTAATCGCCTTACTCGTTCCTAAAAAGGCTTATCCTAATGCCGCAACCTGGAGCAGCTCTGCATGGCAAATAGCATCTGTAGTAGGACTTGCTTTTTCTGGCTTTGCGATTAGCTGGTTTGGTGTTCACTGGTCTTTGTGTATTGTTTTTAGCTTGGTTTCTCTAGCTTTTTTTACGGTTTTCTTTATTTCCAAAAAGCCTATTCTTAACACAAAAATCAATGAACCTATTATCCAGAGTTTAAAAGAAGGTTTGGGTTTTGTATTCAAGACCAAAGCGATTTTAGGAGCATTAACACTAGATATGATTTCTGTTCTCTTCGGTGGTGCGGTAATTTTACTTCCTATTTTTGCTCAAGATATTTTACAGGTAGGTAGTGAAGGTTTTGGAGTATTGCGCGCCGCTCCGTCAGTAGGTGCGATTCTTACCATGATTGCGACTGCTTATCTTCCTATAAGTAAGAATGCTGGTAAGAAATTACTGGTAGCTATTTTTGGTTTTGGAGTTTGTATTATTGTTTTTGGACTATCCACTTCGTTTTGGGTGTCTGTAGTTGCCCTATTTTTTAGTGGCGTGACTGATGGTGTTTCCATGGTTATACGTCAGACTATTTTACAACTTAAAACACCAGATCATATGCGTGGTCGTGTCGCATCTGTCAACTCTATGTTTGTAGGATCTTCTAACGAGTTAGGTGCTTTTGAAAGCGGCGTGACTGCAAAATTAATGGGAACGGTTACCGCAGTAGTGTTCGGTGGTACAATGACTTTAATTACTGTGATTACTACCGCAGTGGTCTCTCCTACTTTTAGAAAGTTGGATTTGAGAAAGGATTTTGAGGATCGTTAGATCAATTAACAGCTGACCTGTTTTCAATAGACTACCTATAATTTTTACAATAAAAATGTTGGCAATTTCGCTTTCGCGAAAGCGAACACCTGTCTAACTATTCCTATATAAAAGGGTTAAGTCTTGTGCATAAAAAGTTAGAATTGCTGTTTTGAATTCCTATTTTCCTAGGTTCGTTTTTTATCTTTAGCATTCATAAAACTTGAAGATGACTAACGACGGTACTGACGATAAAAGATTATTTCTACTCGATGCTTATGCCTTGATTTTTAGAGGTTATTATGCGCTTATTAAAAACCCTAGGATTAATAGTGCTGGTATGGATACTAGTGCAATAATGGGTTTTACAAATTCACTTTTTGATGTTATAAGACGTGAGAAACCAGAATATCTAGCCGTTGCATTTGATAAAGGTGGTAGTGCAGATCGTGTGGAGATGTATGAAGATTACAAAGCAAATCGCGATGAAACACCAGAAGCGATTAAAATTGCTGTACCCTACATCATGCGCATTTTAAAAGCCATGCACATTCCTATAGAAGTGGTAGAAGGAATCGAGGCAGATGATTTAATAGGAACCCTAGCAAAACAAGCCGAAAAAGAAGGTTTTACTACTTATATGGTAACGCCAGATAAGGATTATGCTCAATTAGTATCTGAAAATATATTCATGTATAAACCTGCCCGAATGGGTAATGGTATTGAAATATGGGGGGGAATTCCTGAGGTTCAAAAAAGATTTGAAGTAGAACGACCAGAACAAGTGATCGATTATCTAGGTATGATGGGTGATGCCAGTGATAATATCCCTGGATTACCTGGTGTAGGAGATAAAACAGCTAAGAAATTTATAGCAGCTTACGGTTCTATGGAAGGACTTCTTGCTAATACGGATAAGCTGAAAGGTAAGATGAAAGAAAAAGTAATCGCCAATGCAGAGTTGGGATTGCTTTCTAAAAAACTGGCTACCATAAGACTGGATTGTCCAGTAACTTTTAATGCTAAAAATTATGAGTTAGACGACCCTAATGTAGAAGCCGTTCATGAGATTTTTGACGAACTGGAATTCCGTCGTGCAAAAGAAACCATGGCAAAGATATTTTCTAAAGAATTGCCGGAAACGAAATCAAATGTTAGTTCAAAATCGGATTCAAGTTCATCTGCAGGAGCTGGGCAGTTTTCTTTGTTTGATGCTCCAGGATCTGGAACAGCAGCCGAGTCCGAATCTACTGGTCGAAAAACTCTAGCAACTAGTGATCATTTATACCAACTCGTTCAAGAAGGAATGGGAACTAAATTGTTCTTACAATCGTTGATGCAACAATCAAGCGTTTGTTTTGATACAGAAACGACAGGACTAGATGCTCTTGCAGCAGAATTAGTAGGAATCGCATTTTCATGGGAAAAAGGAAAAGGATTTTACTTGTCTATTCCTGAAGATCGAGATGCAGCACAGGCTATTGTCGATCAATTAAAACCATTTTTTGAAAGTACATCCATTGAAAAAGTAGGTCAAAATTTAAAGTACGACATCAAAGTACTGGATAAATATGGAGTTGACGTTAAAGGTCCTATGTTCGACACCATGCTTGCTCATTACCTTATCAATCCAGATATGCGTCATAATATGGACGTGCTAGCAGAAACTTATTTGAATTACACACCACAATCTATAGTGGAACTGATAGGTAAAAAAGGAAAGAACCAACTTTCTATGCGTGATGTAGATCTAGAAAAACAAAAGGAATATGCTGTTGAAGATGCTGACATCACTTTTCAGTTGAAAGAAAAGTTTCTTCCAGAATTGGCTAGCGCAGGAACAGACAAACTGTTTAATGATATAGAAATGCCATTACTCGATGTACTCGCAGCGATGGAAATAGAAGGGATTAATCTAGATGAAGATTTTTTGAGCTCACTATCTGGTGATTTAGAAACAGATATCGCTCAACTAGAAAAAGACATTTATGAAGTCGCAGGAGAAGAATTTAACATTGGTTCTCCTAAGCAACTCGGGATCATTCTTTTTGAGAAATTAAAATTAGTAGACAAACCTAAAAAGACCAAAACAGGTCAATATTCAACTGCTGAAGATGTCCTAAGTTACCTGGCAAAAGACCATGCAATTATTCAAAATGTACTGGATTATCGTGGCTTGAGTAAATTGAAATCTACTTATGTTGATGCTCTACCTAATCAAGTAGATGCCAAAACACAACGCATTCACACGAACTATATGCAAACTGTTGCAGCAACTGGCCGCTTAAGTTCTACAGATCCCAACTTACAAAACATTCCTATTCGTACAGAGCGTGGACGTCAAGTGCGTAAGGCATTTATACCAAGAGATGAAAATTATACGCTTGTAGCTGCCGATTACTCTCAAATTGAACTACGTATTATTGCTGCGTTAAGTGAAGAGGAAAATATGATTGCCGCATTCCAAAACGGTGAAGATATTCACGCTTCAACAGCTGCAAAAGTTTTTAATGTTGCGCTAGAAGATGTGACGAGAGAACAACGTAGTAATGCAAAGACAGTCAACTTTGGTATTATCTATGGAGTAAGTGCCTTTGGATTGAGTAATCAAACCGATTTATCTCGTGGTGAAGCAAAAGATTGATCGACACTTATTATGCTACTTATCCTAAACTAAAAGCTTACATGCAAGATCAAGTAGATTTTGCTCGAGAGAATGGTTATGTAGAAACGGTACTAGGTAGACGTCGTTATTTAAAAGATATTAATAGCTCTAACGCAGTCGTAAGAGGCGCGGCAGAGCGTAATGCGGTCAATGCACCTATCAAGGAAGTGCTGCAGACATTATCAAGATTGCAATGATTAACATTCACAAAAAGTTTGAAGAAATGAATTGCAAGTCTAAAATGTTGCTTCAAGTGCATGATGAACTTGTTTTTGATATTCATAACGACGAGTTAGAAGATATGAAAAAGCTAATTCAAGATGAGATGCAAAATGCTTATCAAATGACCGTTCCACTTGATGTGGAAGTTGGAATTGGGCAGAATTGGTTAGAGGCGCATTAATTAATCATTAATGCGAGACCACTAATCGTTCAGTTTGAACCTGATTGCCTGAATGAATTTTTAAAACATACATACCATTGTCATAATTAGAAACGTCTAGTGTATGGCATTCGATAGTCTTTTCAATAACTCGCTGTCCCATCATCGTGTATAGCTCGATACGATCTATGGTGGTCGTGCTCGCAATAGAAATTAACTCGCTAGATGGATTAGGATAAACCGTTGCGTTAATAGTATCTGCATCTGTAAGACTTAAGGTGTTTTGATAAACACGCACATAATCTATGACCATACTACTTTGTGAAAAGCTAGGATCTATAGTGCCTGCAACGCCGCCCATGGCAATGTTTAATAACAAATATTGATCTTCATAAAACGGATAGCTGTTTACATCTTTTACTACAGGATTATACGTGTAAAAAGGTACATCATCTATCAAGAAAGTGATTTGCTGTGGCGACCAGTTCATCGAGTATACATGAAAATCATTAGCAACATCCGGTAACGTTGTTGACTGAAAATTCATGGTATTTCCAGAACATCCTCCGCAATTAGTATGTAAAGCACTAGATACATGATTAACAGCACCTAATCCATGCTCCATAATATCTATCTCACCGCATAAAGGCCAGTTAGTGGTACCATGAGTACTATCCCAGTAACCGCCATTTTCATTAATATTTTTACCTAGAGTCCATATCGCAGGCCATGTCCCATCGCCAAAGGGTAATTTTGCTCTCACATCTACTCTTCCATATGTGAATGCAAACTTTGAATTAAGTCTAGCACTAGTATATTGTTTGGTCTGTCCTTGATCTGTAAAATTCTCTCGTTTTGCTACGATGTTCAAAAATCCGTTTTCTACAAAAGAATTATCAATCCTATTAGTATAATGCTGTTGCTCACCATTAAACCAACTATTGCCATTAGGCAATAAGGTTTGATGAAACCATTTTGTAGCGTCTATAGGATTATTGGTTCCAGCATTATCAAATTCATCAAACCACACTAAATCTGTATACACCACATCTATCGGGTTAGGAGTGACAACAACAGCACCATTATTAATTTGGTCTATGAGATAAGTACCTGGTATATTAGACCCATAGTCAATGAAAATCGTTACCCGACTGTATTGTCCTGTAGCAGAGATCATATTACCAGAAGCGCTCTCAATAGCGCTAGAGAAGTCAAAATTAATATCTAGCCAGTTGTTTGCAGCTCCATTGGACTGACCTAACACCTCTACATCTGGTTGATTTCCATTTTCTAACTTTAATAAGATACTATGGGCGTTAGGATCAAACGCATAAAATCTCAAAGTCACATTCTGATCTACATTCAAATCTACTGCAGTAGAAAGATCTCTAAAAAAGCCCTGATTGGACTGATTACCATCATTGAAAAATTGACCTACATTATTTGAGGACTGTAATGGATCTGTTCTAAAAGAAAAAGAAGAGCCAGAAAAACCTGTAAACGGAAATTGATTTCCCTCAAAATCTAAAGGGAATTGTTGTGCTTGTGCAAACTGTAAACCGAAGAATAATGCAATAAGGCAAACGCGATAAATCAAAATCATGACTTTTTTTTGCGAAGCTAGTCTCCACAACCTTAAGTATAGGACAATCCACCACAACAAAAACTATACGAGGTGTCTAAACCGCGCAAATGTGAGCGCGATTATTATAATAAATTAATTTTATACTTAATTATCTGTATGCTTTAAAAATTACTGCGATTTGATTAGTTCTATCACTAGTGGTTGATCCAGCTAGAAAATTATCTACATTTAATGTAAATCCATCATCAGTAAAGTTTACTAATGAAGCAGATATTAATCCACCTTGATCATCAGTACCACCGGTAGGCGATCCATTATCGTGAATAGGCTCACCATTATTATTTACAAAATAAGCAGCGATACAATGACTATCTGAAGAATAAGTACCTATGTTGTTAATACTAGAACCATTTGCTCCATTAGAGATTACCTGTTGGTCTATACCTGTACCATAATCTTGTGCATATCCCATAGTTTGACCACCAGCCATTCTGATGTCATTTGAATTATTTGAAGCTGATCTATAACCACCATCATCAAAACCTTGAATTCTATTAACAGCAGTAAATTCTATAGCTCTAGGTTGAAAAGGCAGATCCTCTATAACAATAGTTCCTGCAGCTGTAATTAATAACTTACCAAAATAAACTTGTGGTTGATTATTGCTCACGACTAGATTCCATTTATTATCCTGCCAGAAATAGAAACCTGTTAAAGGCACACCGCCAGTTCCTGTATTCCATATCATCGTACCATCTATAAGACTAGCACCGTTAGGATTAGTTACAGGAGATGCCGTTGTTAAATTTGTTAGAGCAATACGAGGAACTAATAATCCAGAATCCGTTGAAGATATATCTAGAGCCGCCATAGGTACATCTGTATCAATACCTACTTGAGCTTGACTATAAACGCTCGCCAGCATCATAATCGTAAAAGTTAAAAGAAATTTGAGTCTTAATTTTTGAGTTTTCATAATTCAATTTGATAATTGTACATATCAAATTTCACTAATAAATTGATTACTAGGTAATTTGACATATTCACAGCAAAAATAATCGATTAAACACTAATATATCCGTTTTAAAGTGATTTTTCTGCGGTATTGGACTACATTTATTTTTTAATAATGATACCTGGATCATTATAATGCTCATCCATTCATTATTTCTTTACATGATATACAATTTATATACCATCTTTATAAAACCGGAAAGCATTTGTCAGCAATGATAAAGTGGTATCACAGATATAAAATAAAAAGTATAGTTAACTACTTTTAAAGAAGTATAGTATATCGCTAGAAGAATTTTTATTACGCTTTCGCGAAAGCGATACTAAAACAACTACCTTTTCAAAGCAAAGTATCCCTTTACTAATGGCTTACCTTCAATCTTAATAGTAAACCAGTAGGTGCTTGAAGGCAAAGGAGCATTTATAAAAGTTCCATCCCAACCGATACCATCAGGAGCCATTTGATGTAATAATTTCCCATACCTATCATAAATAAAAATAATAGCATCTGGATAATCTGTCAATCCATCAAGTGTCCAGAAATCATGAAAACCATCACCATTAGGTGTAAAGAACCTTTGATAATCAAGAACGGCAAACTCTTCAGTAATTGTTCCGCATCCATTCTTATCTCTTATCCTAACCGTATGAAAGCCTTTATATAAACTATTGAAGAAGTTAGAATCTTGAAAAGGACCATTATCAACAGAGAATTCATAATCACCAGGTCCCGAAACTATGAATTGTGCGGTATTATCACCACTTCTAAAATCCTGAGTAACAATTTCATCAATGGTTGCAACATCTGACGGTAAGGCAGTAATAGTTAAAGAGCTCTCACATCCAAAATTGTTAGTAACCGTAACTGTATAATCACCAGGTTGATTGATATCAATACTGTTAGTCGTTGCTCCCATTTCACCTGTATTCCATTCATAGAAATCAAATCCGGTAGCTACACTAATAGTTGTAGACACCACGGCATCTACACATACAATAATGTCGTCTTGACTTTGTAAAATAGGTCTAGGCCTTATCGTAATTTGATAATCAACATCACTAAAACAAGAGGTACTCGTTTCTGTTACTCTCACATAAATGCGCTGCGGATTTTGTGTCGTAGTAAACTATTACTCAATGCGTTCTGTCCAGCGGTTCTATCTGCTACACTCTCATAAAAGGTCACTTGATGCAATAATGGATCTAATCCATTTAAGACCTCATTATTTTGATCTGTTAAGGCAACATTTAAGAAACCATCAAAGTCGTCGTCACACAGAAATAAATCTACAGGTGTCGCAATTGCAGGTGGATTAGCTACAAATACTGATGTATTCAACACATAATCACATGATATTCCAGTAGGATCGACAACTCTAATAAAGTAAAATTCTTCGGTCGTAGTTGCGGTAACCATAGAGCTTTGAGGATTTAAACCATTTTGCGCATCTATTTGCGTTAGGTGATAAGTCACATTAAAGCTACTAGCATTGGGTAATATAGAATCAATGACCGTATTATAATCAAATGGTTCTGTAGTATTATCTGAACAAATAATAAATGGATCTATATCTGTATCGATATTGGGATCATCGACTAATATGGTAAAATCTGTAAAGTCCGTACAATCAGAATCGTTTCTAATAACTCTTACATATATATCCTGCGGATTTGTAATATTAGTATATGGGAAAGTGATTGCATTGATACCTATGTTTGCATCGTTTAGTGATTCGTGATAAGTCACTGTGGAATTGGTCTGACCTAATAACACATCAGAGTTTAATGAACTAAAATCAAATTCTCTAAAACCATCTTGTGCACCATTATTATCACAAACTTCCAAATCCATTAGAGGATTTGCTACTGGCGCAGGTGGCAAGTCTGCCGTTCCACCAGTACTGATACTAAAACCACCAGTTCCTACAGCAAGTGCGACTATCACATAATATACCTCGCCAGCATTAACGGTAAGTTCTTGTAAAAAACCATTACCATTTGCGCCAGGACCTTCAATAAAATCTGTTTCTACACTATTTAAACCTGTTTCACCAGTGACACCAGCATCACGTGGATTTGTGCTAGAACAACGTATCGCAGCACCTAAATTATCACAATCAACTACAGGTCCAAAAACTGCAAAATCATAATCTGCTTGAGCCGTATCTGGTGACAATGCAAAACTAAAAGTCCCCGTAGTCTGTATCTCTACTCTAAACCATGCCTGATTAGTCTGAAAAGAGAAACAAGTAGGCACTGGATTACCGGCTTGAGCAAATTCATTAACTCCTACACCAGACGGACTTATCCCAAAACTAGTATCACCACATAATAAGATAGCATCTGTACAATCATTAGGGTTTTGAGAATATCCTATAACAGAGGATAAAAAGAGGCATAATAAAAAATATTTTTCATATAGTCGTAATCGTTCTACTACAAATCTAACACTTCCAGTAGTCTAGCAAGGTCCTTATGGTTATTAAAATAAGAAAAACTAACTCTTATACCATGACCTCTTAATGAGGTAACAACGCCATGATCTAAAAGCTTATTATATAAATCGTGACTTCCTTTAATATTAAAAATAGTGGAATGTTGTTTTCTCTTTACCACGGCTTCATCGAGTAAACCTCGACTTTCAAATTCAGCCTTGGCTTTTATAGACCAATCTAGCAGCTCGGTTTGAATTACTTTTAATCCTATTTGTAAAGCGACTTCCATCGCTAATTTTAAACTACCAAAAGCAATCATATCTTGATGACCTGGTTCAAATCTACCTATAAACTCAGGTATTGTATCGATAACATTTTTTGTACTGCGATAACCTATTCTAGTGGGTTTAATAACTTCCTTGACCTGTTCTTTAACGCAAATAAACGCATTTCCATCACCTGCATTTAACCACTTATAACAGCTTGCTAGGATGATATCTAGTCCGCTTTCGCGAAAGCGGAATTCCTCTGTTCCTATGTATTGCGTTAAATCACCAATGATTATCATTTTTGGGAACTGATTTTTAAGCTCCTTTACAAATTCTAAGTCAATTTTAATTCCAGAAATATATTGAACGACAGAAAAGCAGAAAAAATCAGGTTGATGCAGTTTGCAAGCTTCAAGAATATTTGATTCAAGGTTCTCGTTGATAGTCGCATAAACACAATTAAAACCACGAGTCTCCACTGGCCAGTTTACAGATGGATAATCACCATCTAGCAATAAGAATTTAGACTGCATATCAATTCCTTCTAAAAGCGTATTAAAGCCCGTAGAGAAATTAGGAATCACAGCAGTGTTTTCTATCGTTGCATCTACAAATTGCGCTATTGTAGACCGTACTTCATCTATAAAAACATTTCTAGTATTTGTGAATAAACTAGCCTGATCTCGCATTTTTCCCATCTCATTGATTCTGTAATCCATCAATTCTTGAGATATTAAACCATGGTTTGCCGTATTGAGATACGTGTATTTTTCAAGAATGGGATACTGAGATCTGATTTTATGCATTTGTAAAGATTGAAAAGAGCTAGAACTGCTTAAATTTGAATATAAAAGTACGTCATATGTTCGGTAGAAAGAAAAAAGAATCACCTGCGATTGATCCTGTTCAAAAGGAAATGATTGAGAATGCCCAGCGTCGCATTAAGGAAAAGCGCGGTTTATTTACGCATTTTGTTGTTTTTCTAGTAGGTGCCGTAGGTTTAATTATAATAAGCCAAGTATTAATGCAACAAGAGCCCTTGCGTATTCTTAATATAGAATGGTGGGTTTGGGTCCTATTTGTATGGTTGCTCTTTTTAATCTATCATGCTTTTAAGGTGTTTATCACTAATCGTCTTTTAGGTCCTAACTGGGAAAAAGGTCAGTACGATCGTTTGGTTCAGAAACAGAAAGACCGCATTGCTCAATTAGAAGAAAAGGTGGCCAAAGCAAATCCTTTACCAGAAACCAAAATTATAAACACACTAGTTTCTAAAAGACGAGTGATTACTATGATAGCTGCTGCTGGAGCTAATAATGAGTTAGGAAAAGACGGTGATCTCGTATGGCACTTACCAGATGATTTTAAACGTTTTAAATCTCTCACTACTGGCCATCACATCATAATGGGTCGTAAAACTTTTGAGAGTTTTCCGAAACCGCTTCCTAATCGCACTCATATCATACTTACTAGAGATGCTAATTATAAAACTGATGGCGGAATTGTCGTGCATGATTTATCTACGGCACTAGCTGCTGCCTCTAGTGATGAAGAACCTTTTATTATAGGTGGTGGAGAGATTTATAAACTAGGACTTGAAGTAGCTGACCGAATTGAACTAACCAGAGTTCACGGAAGTTTTGATGTGGACACCTATTTTCCAGAATTAGATACTAATCTTTGGAAATTAGTCCGTACAGAAAATCACCCAACAGATGACAGCCATCAATATGCTTTTGACTTTGAAACGTGGGAACGCATCTAAATTTTAATACTAATCAACAATATCCAAGGCTTAGATTTTAAGATTAATGGCAATATTGAAATCAATAAACCTAATAACTACTTTTCATTAAATTTGCCACTGCAATTAACAACTACAATATGAAAGCATACGTTTTTCCAGGTCAAGGAGCTCAATTCACAGGAATGGGTAAAGACTTATATGATCAATTTCCAGAAGCAAAAGCTCTTTTCAATAAAGCAGATGAAATCCTAGGTTTTGAAATTTCAAAATCATGTTTGAAGGAACTGCTGAGGAACTGAAGGAAACCAAAGTAACACAGCCTGCTATCTTTTTACATTCTGTAATTCTTGCAAAAATGATGGGTGACTCTTTCCAACCAGAAATGGTTGCAGGTCATTCACTGGGTGAATTAAGTGCACTTACTGCAGTAGGTACCCTAAGTTTTGAAGATGGATTAAAGATTGTTTCTAAACGAGCTCTTGCGATGCAAGCAGCTTGTGAACACCAAGCAAGTACTATGGCGGCAATTCTAGGTCTAGATGACGCTGTAGTAGAAGATGTATGTAAAAGCGTAGATGGTGTTGTCGTTGCAGCTAACTATAACTGTCCAGGACAACTTGTAATATCTGGCGCTACTAAAGCGGTAGAAGAAGCTTGTGAAGTTTTAAAAGAAAAAGGTGCTAAACGTGCTCTACTGTTACCAGTAGGTGGAGCATTCCATTCACCATTAATGGAACCAGCACGTGAAGAACTAGCGGCAGCTATAGAAACGACCGAGTTTGAAGCTCCTTCTTGCCCAGTATATCAAAACGTAACTACCCTAGGAACAACAGCAGTAGATGAGATTAAAACAAATCTTATTTATCAACTTACAGGTCCTGTAAAATGGACACAATCTGTTCAAAATATGATTGCCGATGGTGCTACTGAATTTATAGAAGTTGGACCAGGAAGAGCATTGCAGGGAATGATTAAGAAGATTAATCGTGAGGTGAATGTGAGTGCTGGTGTGGTAGGTGAGTAAAATTTAAATTTATTGCGATTTTATATTCTCATATCAATTTTGTTTTTGACTCAATTGTCGTTGGGTCAAATGGACCTACCTGAGTTCTCAGAAGTTGTAGAATTTGAAGGTAGTAATTATGCTTATAATTATGAATTAGGAATTTTAAAGCAAAGTAATGATGAGAAATGGAATATAATTAACGAGAACACTTACCATAACCTTTTTGTTTATGAAGATAAATTGATAACTGGTAATGCTGATGATGGTTATTTCGAGCTCGATACATCTACAAATGTATTATCTGAATTTGATACAACATCTTTACTTAGAGAACTTCAAAATTTTAAGCCAAATGAAGTATTCTTAGAAAAAATATCAGCAGGCTGCTTTCATTATAGCATGATTTCTTATCAGTACGACCTATCGGGTGTCAATTTTAACCTAGTATCCTCAAACAATTCCATTGAAAACTTTATACCTAAGAAACTATTTTTGAATCAGGTCTTACATATTACCAAGATGACTGTGCAAAATATAAATCACCAATTGACTTTTAAGGAATTTGGTATAACTAAAAAAGAACTGTCAAATTTTATGAAGGAGTTTGATTGTATTGAAGATGATTTCGAGATAATGTTTTCCAAATATTATGATAGATTTCAATTTAACAAAGAAAATCGTTGTGAAGTGTACAGCAACGTAAAAAGCTTATCTTCAGATATTAACAACCTAAACTCGAAGGAAATAAATGATATCTTTATAAACCCAAAATTTTTCACAATCTCTACATCTAGCATCACTGATGTATTAAGATTAAAAAACAAAAATGGTGTTGAGATTTCTATTAGTAATTCAGATTGGGAGACTTCTTTAGGAAAAATCACATGGTTGATAGAGTACAAAGGATTCTTATTTAAATCTAATTCTATCGCTCTAAGGGATGAAATTGATCAATTATCAGATGGTCAATTAATAGACACAGCATATTTGAGTAAGGAAGAGCAACTATTAAGAATTATTAAATCTCTATATCATAATAAGTATCAGGAATATCCTTTTAAATTTTAAAAGCTACTTTCATAACATGAAAATCCTCTATAAAACTATGTTTTTATAGAGGATTTTTTTCTTCCGTTTACAATAAAGCCCAAAGGTTTTTAAAAACCTTTGGGCTTTGTAAATTATAATTAGGAAATTTTTACATTTCCAACGCTTTCTTAGCGTCTCCATCCATCAAGATATTGATAGGATCTTCTAGTGCTTCTTTAATAGCGACTAAGAAACCTACAGACTCTTTACCGTCTATGATACGGTGATCATAAGAAACCGCAAGGTACATCATAGGTCTCGCAACGATGTTTCCATTTACTACTACTGGACGCTCAATAATGTTATGCATTCCTAAAATCGCACTCTGTGGTGGATTAATAATAGGTGTACTCATCATACTACCGAAGACTCCACCATTAGTAATGGTGAACGTTCCGCCAGTCATTTCGTCTACTGTGATGTCTCCATCACGAGCTCTTAATGCTAATCTTTTTACCTCAGCTTCTACACCTCTAAAAGATAAGTTCTCTGCATTTCTAATTACCGGCACCATTAATCCTTTAGGACCTGATACAGCAATAGAAATGTCTTTATAGTCAAAGGTCAACATCTCTTTACCATCAATCATAGAGTTGACAGCTGGATATAGTTCTAGCGCTCTAGTTACCGCTTTAGTAAAAAAGGACATAAATCCTAGTCCTACACCATGTTTTGCTTTAAAGTCTTCCTTATACTCTTTACGTAAGTCAAAGATAGGCTTCATGTCTACCTCATTAAAAGTAGTCAACATCGCTGTTTCGTTCTTAACACTTACCAGACGTTCTGCCACTTTTCTACGTAACATAGAAAGCTTAGTACGAGATTCACCACGTGACCCAGCTCCTGGTGTTCCCATAGATGGTTTTGCATTCACTGCATCATCTTTAGTAATACGACCATCGCGACCAGTTCCAGAAACAGACTTTGCATCTACACCTTTTTCATCCAGAATCTTTTTAGCAGCAGGACTTGCCGTACCGCTGGCATAAGTTTCTTTAGCTTGTGCAGGTTGCGGAGCTTTTTCAGAGTTTGCAGACTTATCTGCCGGCGCATCTTTTTTCATTTCCATTGCAACATCGCCATCGTTTCCACCTTCATCGCCGCCGCCCATACTAGATGGTGCGTTCTCAACTTCTTGAGAACCACCATTAGGATTTGCAGCTTCAGTATCAATTAGACAGACTACAGCACCTACGGCAACAGCATCACCTTCTTCGGCCATAAGGGTAATGATACCACTAGCCTCTGCAGGTAATTCAAGTGTTGCTTTATCGCTATCCACCTCGCAATTGCTTGGTCTTTTTCGACCCAATCGCCAGTGGCTACTAGCCATTCTGCTATTTCTACTTCTGTAATCGACTCGCCCGGTGAAGGCACTTTCATTTCTAGAGCCATAATCTTATTTGTTGGTATTAAATACGTCTTCTATTATTCTTGCTTGTCTTGCCTTAGATCGTGTTGAACTACCTGAGGCTGGTGCTGCATACATATTTCTTGAGCACACGCGCCAGTTTCTAGTCTCTGGCATGTGTAACATAAGATGAGCATAAGCACCCATATTTCTAGGTTCTTCTTGTGCCCATACGACATCTTTAGAACCATATTTTTTCATCACTTCTTGCATTTGCTCAATTGGTAAAGGGAACAATTGTTCTAATCTTACCAGTGCAACGTCTGTGCGATTATTTTCTTCTCTGTATTCTAGTAAATCATAATAGAACTTACCAGATACGAATACTAGTGTTTCTGCTTTCGCGAAAGCGTCTCCATCAACATCTATTACTTCTTGAAAATGTCCGTTTACTAACTCATCTACTGCACTTACCGCTTTAGGATAACGCAACAAAGACTTAGGTGTAAACACGACCAATGGCTTGCGGTAATTTACTAACATCTGACGACGTAGTAAATGGAACATGTTTGCTGGCGTTGTACAGTTTGCCATAAACATATTATCCTTAGCACATAGCTGCAGGTAACGCTCTATTCTAGCACTTGAATGCTCAGCTCCTTGACCTTCATAACCGTGTGGTAATAATTTAACCAGACCGTTTTGATTTTTCCATTTATCCTCACCAGCACTGATGTATTGATCCATCATGATTTGTGCTCCGTTTGAGAAATCACCAAATTGTGCTTCCCAGATAGTAAGTGTTTGTGGTTGTGCTAGTGCATATCCATATTCAAAACCTACCACACCATATTCTGAAAGGTGTGAGTTATAAATATCCATTTTACCTTTTACACCATCTATAAGATTGTGTAAGATAAACTCATGTTCATTATTCTCTGATTTTACAACAGCATGACGGTGCGAGAACGTACCACGCTCTACATCTTGTCCACTCATGCGCACGTTGTAACCTTCCATCATTAAACTACCATAAGCAAGGTGTTCTCCCATTGCCCAGTCTAGTTTATCCTCATCAAACATGGTTTTACGCACCTCGATGATTTTCTTAATTTTTCTGATGAAATTCTCATCTTTAGGAAGTTGAGATATGGTTTCGGTAATTTTCTCTAGAATCTTGCGATCAACGCCAGTATCTACTTTTTGCATCATCTCTACTTCTGTAGCCTGCTCAAAGCCTTTCCACTCATCTTGCATGAATGGTGTAATTACTGTGTTCTCTTTCTCGCGAGAAGTTTCTAGTTGCTCTTCTAATTTACCTTTATAAGCTTTCTCAAATTTCTTTACCGTAGTATTATCTATAATACCTTGGGCAAGAAGTTTTGCTGCATATATATCACGTGGATTCTTATGCTTACTGATTGCTTTATATAATTGCGGTTGTGTAAAACGAGGCTCATCACCTTCATTATGACCATATTTTCTATATCCTAGAAGGTCGATGAATACATCACGACCAAACTCCATGCGGTAATCTAGAGCAAAGTTCATAGCATGTACAACTGCCTCTGCATCATCTGCATTAACGTGAAGTACTGGTGATAAGGTCACCTTTGCAATGTCTGTACAATAAGTAGAAGAACGAGCGTCTAAATAATTAGTCGTAAAACCTACTTGATTATTTACCACCATGTGAATAGTACCGGCAGTTTTATAAGCATCGAGTTGTGCCATTTGCACTACTTCATATACAATACCTTGACCAGCAATCGCAGCATCACCGTGTAAAACAATAGGTAATACTTTAGAGAAGTCTTCTGGAGAATGCATGTCCTGCTTTGCACGTGCAATCCCTTCTACTACAGCCCCCCCTACAGTCTCAAGGTGTGATGGGTTAGGCACAATATTAATATTGATGTCCTTACCACTATCTGTTTTACGTTTACTAGTATATCCTAGGTGATACTTTACATCACCATCAAAAATGTCTTGTTCATAATCTTTTCCATCAAATTCAGAAAAGATATCTGTTACTGGCTTACCAAAGATATTAGTAAGCACATTTAATCTACCACGGTGCGCCATTCCTAACACAAAGTGATTCACTCCTTTGTTTGCTGCTCCTTCTACTAAAGCATCAAGTGCTGGGATCAAAGACTCGTTTCCTTCAAGAGAGAAACGTTTCTGACCTACATATTTAGTATGTAAGAAAGATTCAAAAGAAACCGCTTCATTTAATTTCTTAAGAATATGCAATTTATCATCCTTAGAAAAACTAGGGTGATTATTGTTTTTATGCAACCAGTTTTGTATCCACTTCACCTCTGCAGGCTTACGTATATACATATACTCAACACCTATACTCTCACAGTACACTTGTTTTAAGTGAGTAATGATATTATTAAGGCTTGTTTTACCTAAACCTACTAGATCACCACTATCAAACTCAGTATTTAAGTCTGTATCTGACAGACCAAAATTTACTAAGTCGAGTGTAGGCTCATAAGTACGACGATCCCTTACCGGATTAGTTTTTGTAAATAAGTGACCACGACTGCGGTAAGCATCTATTAATTTAACAACCCGAAATTCTTTTTGAACGTGAGCAGGAATCGCAACTGGTGCTGCGGCCTGACCCATCTCAAAATCGCCTTCATGGGCGCTTTCCATCCCAAAGTCGAAACCTTGAAAGAAAGCTCGCCAAGATGGCTCTACTCTATCTGGATTGATTAAATATTCGTCGTAAAGTTGTGCGAAGTACGCGGTATGTGCGGCGTTCAGAAATGAAAACTTGTCCATATATCGAAGGAATTCTCCTTTTTATCAAATGTAAGAGCAAAAATAAAGAAAAGTGCTCGTATGACATCGACTTTTGTATATTTATAACTATTGAATTTGCTAAAAAACAGCATTATGAAAAACACATCTACCCTATCAATTACGATATTCTTAGTTTGCAGCCTATTTTTTTATCAATCTAATGGTCAACTAGATAAAGAAGGCTCTAATTTTTGGAATAATGTAAGATTTGGAGGAAACGTAGGTGCCAACTTTGGTAATAATTTTACATCAATTTTAATTGCTCCACAAGCGATTTATCAAGTAAACAATACGGTAGGACTAGGTGTAGGTCTCAATTATAGTTACTCTGAAAGGGATTTAAACAGATTTGATGATTTTAAATCAACGGTAGCTGGTGGTAGCTTGATTGCTATCGCTTCTCCTATAGACTATCTACAAGTTAGTGCTGATTTTGAATATCTAAATGTAAATAGAAACTTTGCAGATGCAAGTTTTGATGATAATTATTGGATTCCGGCATTGTTTTTAGGCGCAGGTTATCGACAAGGTAACTTTGTAATAGGTGCTCGATATGATGTCCTATATGATAACGAGCGCAGTATTTATAATAATGGCATTCAACCTTTTGTAAGAGTATTGTTTTAAAGACACGCTTTCGCGAAAGCGTCATAATTTACTGCCTCAATCTAAACTGAATCTTAATCCATTCCCGATTTATAAATCCTAGAATGATGCCGTGTTGCAAATGGCGTTCTTGAACATCTGCTAGATAGTAGAGTTGTTGTAGTTTAGGATTTGAGTCTTCTATAGCTTCATTAAGTAACGAAGCTAGCTCTATGAGAAACTCTTTAGGGTTATTTTCTTCTATGGTCTCAAATCCAGATCGCTCCAGATCCTTATTTACTTGATTTTTATAAATCGTAAACACATGATGTCTAGATTCTAACTTTTCTTGTATTTGTGGCAGTAAATCACTCATTAACTAACACGACTCATTAAATCTAGTGAAAAAGCAGTAAGTTGTTTTTTAGAATCATCGCTTATAGCTAGTTGCTCTATAATATTGAGTGCTTTATCCGTGTAAGTTTTTATGGCGTCTTGAGTTGCGACAGCACCACCGCTTTCTTCAAAAAATACTTTTACCGTTTCTTTTTTTGTTTCTATTTGCTCTTCATTCATCTCTTGATAATCCATAGCAAACCATTCTTTGAGCTCGGTAGCACAACCTTCATCTTCAATACTCTTTAGGTACAAATAAGTCTTTTTATTCTCTCTTATATCACCACCTACTTCCTTACCAAAGGTTTCTGGATCGCCAAAAGCATCTAAATAATCATCCATCAACTGGAACGCGAGTCCCAAATTAATTCCATAATCATAAATCAGTTCCTGTTCCTTTTTATCTACTCCAGCGATAATCGCTCCCATTTGTAATGCGCAACCTACCAAGACAGAAGTTTTTAATTTAATCATGTTGATGTATTCTGGTATTGTTACATCATCTCTTGTTTCAAAATCTACATCATATTGCTGTCCTTCACAGACTTCTAGAGCCGTTTTAGAAAACACTTGATTCAACTCATAAAAGGTCTCTGCATCATAAGAATTGAAGTATCGATATGCCATAATCAACATCGCATCACCAGATAAAATTCCCGTATTTACATCCCATTTAACATGTACCGTTTCTTTACCGCGACGCAAGTCTGCAGCATCCATAATATCATCATGCAATAAAGTAAAGTTGTGAAATACCTCTACCGAAATAGCAGCATCTATAGCTTTTTCTACCGGTGCACCATACATCTGTGCACTCATAAGAGTCAGTAGTGGTCGCAGCCGCTTGCCACCTAATTGTAATATATAGTGTACTGGATCATATAATGATGCAGGTTCTTTTGCGGTAACTCTAGATGTTAACGCCTCTAGAAAGACGGTTCTTAATTGGGACATTTCATTCATATGGTAAAAGTAATCATACCTAAAGGATAAGAAAAGAATCTTTTACCTACAGGTAATGTTAAACAATTGTAAAACTTTGGAAACTCTAATCGTTTTTAAAGTTTCCGCTGTTTATATTTGCAGCTGCTTAAATTAGAAAATGACCGATATAAAAACTGAGATATTACAAAAATCTACTGAGATGTTCTTAGACCTAGGGTTTAAGAGTGTGACCATGGATGATATATCTTCAGAAATGGGTATGAGTAAAAAAACACTTTATAGTTATTTTAAAAATAAGGAAGAACTCATCACAGAAGTGACTCTTGCTATTTCTAACACTATTTGTGGCGGCATAGATCACATATGCAGCATATCAACTAACCCGATTGAAGAGCTCTATGATATCAAAAAAATGGTATTAACATCTCTTAAAGGTGATAAATCATCACCTATTCATCAATTACAACGCTACTATCCACGTGTACATCAAAAGGTAAGTGCTATACAGTTTGAGTATATGAAGGAATGCGTTAATAAAAATCTTGAAATAGGTATAGAGCAAGGCTTATATCGTGATAATCTAGATAAGGATTTTGTTTCTAGAATCTACTATGTAGGCTTACAAGGCATTAAGGACTTACACCTTTTTCCTAATACTCAATTTCCAGTTCAAAAACTTCATGACCACTATTTAGAGTATCACTTGCGTGGTATCGTAACTCCAGCAGGACGTAAAATTCTCAACCTAATCACTAACACAAATCACGATTAAATGCCCTTAAAAATTAAAATAGCAATACTGCTTTTTGGTCTCGCTTTCGCGAAAGCGTACAGCCAAGAAACTACACCATCCAGCTATAGCTTATCCTTGGAACAGGCTATCGAGCACGGATTAGAAAACAACTATCAATCTATTAATGCTAAACGCGATGTTGCTAAGGCTTTAAAGCAAAAATGGGAAACCACAGCAACAGGTCTACCACAAATCAATGGTGCCATTGATTATCAAAATCAATTGAAGCAACCGGTAACACCTTTACCAGCAGAACTTGCTGGTGGTACTCCTGGCACCTTTATACCTGTGGTTTTTGGGCCTAGACAAAACATGACTTTAACAGCTACATTAACCCAATTGATTTTTGACGGTTCATATATCGTTGCTTTAGAGGCTTCTAAAACCTTTCTAGATTTTTCTGAAAACGCAAATAACAAGACAAAACTAGAAGTCAGAAAAGGAATCATCAATGCTTATGGTGGTGTTTTACTCACGGAAGAAAACATAGACATTATCACTAAAAATCGTAATACCCTTGAAAAAAACTTAAATGAGACTACCAAAATCTTTGAAAACGGACTTGCCGAAGAAGAAGATGTAGAGCAGTTACAGATTACATTATCTCAACTAGATAATCAATTGAATAGCGCTATCAGACAGCGCGAAATTGCGCTAGACATGTTGAAACTGGCACTAGGTATAGAGTTATCTACTCCAGTTACATTAACAGATGATCTAGAGGCATTAACGATGCGCAACATTGACCCGTCAGTAACAGAAGAATCGCTAAATATGGATAAATCTGTAGATTATCAAATTGCATATAACTACACACAACAACGACGCTAGAACACAAACTAGAACTAGCAAAAGGGTTACCTACAGTGAGTGGTTTTATCAATTATGGAACCCAATCTTTTGATAGTGATTTTTCGTTTTTAAATAGCAATCAACCTTGGTATCAACAATCGGTAGCAGGTGTAAGTATAAATGTTCCTATTTTCAGTTCTTTTGGTCGAAAAGCAGCACAGGACCGTACTAAAATCGCATGGGATCAAGCCGAGACTGATTTACAACGCACCATGGAAGAAATACGTCTTAACTATGCTACTGCCGTAAACAATTATCAAACAGCCATTGACAATTATACGACTAGCAAAGATAATCTAGCTCTAGCAGAACGTATTGAAAATAAAAACACTATCAAATTTAGAGAAGGAATCGCCACCAGTTTTGACCTAAGACAGGCACAAACTCAATTATATAGCACACAAGCAGAGTATCTGAACAGCATGTATCAGGTTATTACAGAAAAAGCAAATCTGGAAACCATCCTTAACGTACCCAATTACACAACCAAAAACTAAATTTCACCACTGAACATTCTTATCATGAAAAAAATATTAATCATACTTACAACAGCACTTATTGTTTCTTGTGGTGGTAAAGCTCCTTCTATAGACGAGCTACTAGCGCAAGGTGATGAAAAAGCAATCGCAGCAAAGAAGACAGAGCTAAATAATCAAAAAGCGTCTATCGACGAAACTCTAAAAAAAATACAAGATTATCAAAACGAGCATGGTGATAAGCCTATCAATACACAGGTGAGTACGATGATTGTAAAAGACACTCTATTTGATCATTATATCGAGCTACAAGGTAGTGTTGACACGAAACAAAACATCACCATAATGCCAGAGATGTCTGGATTGTTAACGCAGGTATATGTAAAAGAAGGACAGAAGGTTGTCGCTGGACAAATTCTTGCAAAAATAGATGATGGTGGATTATCACAACAGATTCAACAAATGCAAGTACAAGAACAGCTTGCTAAGACCACTTTTGAGCGTCAAAAAAGATTATGGGATCAAAATATAGGTTCTGAAATTCAATTTTTGCAAGCAAAAGCTAATTATGAAGGACAAAGCAAAGCCATAAGTTCTATGCAACGTACTTTATCCAAAACTTCTGTAAGAGCCCCCATTTGCTGGTACAATTGACGACGTCATTACAGAACAAGGTAATGTAGTAAGTCCTGGAATGACGGCTTTGTTCAGATTAGTGTCTTTAAAAGATATGTACATCAATGTAGATGTACCAGAAACTTACATTACCTCTATTAAAAAAGGTACTGAAGTAACTGTAGAATTCCCAGTACTTTCAGAAAAAATGGAAAGCACTATTAGACAGACCAGTAGTTATATTAATCCTGCAAATCGTTCATTCTCTATCGAGATACCTGTAGATAATAAAAGAGGTAACATAAAACCTAACCTTACTGCTAGATTGAAGATTAATGACTACACCTCTGAAAACGCTATTCTAGTGCCATTAAGTGTTATCAGTGAAAATCAAGAAGGTGAACAATATGTAATGATTGTTAATGAGTCTGAAAATGGATTACAAGCGATAAGACGCAAAGTAACTACTGGTAAAGCTAGCGGTGACTTAATAGAAATAACTGAAGGACTTAAAATAGGTGATCAAGTAATCACTGAAGGTGCACGCACAGTAAGAGAAGGACAATTAATTGACATCAAAAACTCTTAAAAATGGCTACCAAAAAGAAAAGTGACAAAGAGTTTAAACTCTCCTCATGGGCAATAGACAACTCTACAGTTGTTTATGTAATGATGGCTATTATATTCTTCCTAGGTTTAAGTGCATACAACAATATGCCTAGAGAAGATTTTCCTGAAATTAAGGAAACTAAAATTTATATCTCAAGTGTATGGCCTGGTAACACGGCTGAAGATGTTGAAAGATTAATAACAGATCCATTAGAAGATAAATTAAAAAACATCTCTGGTGTTACCGAGACAGAATCGACTTCTCAAGAAGACTACTCGATTATTATTGTTGAATTTGATGAAGATATTGAAGTAGAGACGGCTAAACAACTTGTGAAAGATGAAGTAGACTCTGAAAGCGCAGGAGAAGACTGGCCTACTTTCAATAACAAGCCTGTTACACCTAATGTTTTTAATCTAACTTTAAGTGAAGAAATGCCAATAATGAATATCAACATTAAAGGTGATTATACAGTTAGAAAATTAAAAACCTATGCAGAGTATCTTGAGGATGAGATAGAAGATATTGAGCAAATCAAGCAAGTAGACATACGTGGTGCTCAAGATCTAGAAGTTGAAATAGCAGTAGATATCTATAAAATGACTGCAGCACAAATAAGCTTTGACGATATCTTAAACACGATACGTGGTGGTAATGCAACAGTAAGTGCTGGTAATTTAAAATCTAGTGGTCAACGTCGTACGATAAGAATTGTAGGAGAAATAAGCGACCCAAAGGAGTTAGAAAACTTTGTGATTAAAAATGACAACGGACCGATTTATATTAGAGATGTTGCAACCATT
Source organism: Nonlabens ulvanivorans (assembly GCF_000755285.1). Lineage (GTDB taxonomy): Bacteria > Bacteroidota > Bacteroidia > Flavobacteriales > Flavobacteriaceae > Nonlabens > Nonlabens ulvanivorans_A. Next base: position 241,840 of record NZ_BBMK01000001.1, read on the forward strand.
ACATTTAAAGAAGAAGATAAGAACACCTTTGCTCGTGAATATGGTGATCAAGTAGTGATGCTAGATGTGAAAAAACGATCTGGTAAAAACATGATTGTTGCTGCAGACGCTATTAGATCAATCGTTAAAGAATCTCAAGAATCAGGAATTTTACCTGCAGATTTAGATATCACTATCGCAAATGATCTTTCTTCAAAAACATTGAATCAAGTCGACGATCTTGTTAATAATATCATTTTCGGTATTCTACTAGTAGTAGGTGTGTTAATGTTCTTTTTAGGATTCAGAAATGCTCTTTTTGTAGGGTTTGCAATACCTATGTCCATGTTCATGTCTTTTGCAATCATTAGCTTTTTTGGATACACCTTAAACACGATGATTCTTTTTGCCATGATTATGGGATTAGGAATGCTAGTAGATAATGGTATTGTAGTAGTCGAGAATGTATATCGATTGATGGATGAAGAAGGTATGTCTCGTATTGAAGCGGCTAAAAAAGGTGTTGGTGAAATTGCCATACCTATCATTATTTCTACACTTACTACTGTAGCAGCCTTTGTACCATTAGGTCTATGGCCAGGACTAATGGGGCAATTTATGATCTATTTCCCAATCACATTATCAATAGTCTTAGGTAGTTCTTTATTTGTTGCCATCTTCTTTAACTCGATGTTGGTATCTAAATTCATGGAAATTGAAGACCGTAATTTAAGTGTAAAACAATTGCTGTATCTAACAGCAATTATGGGAAGTTTAGGAATCTTTATTCTTATAGTAGGTGGACCTGTTAGAGGCTAGGTAGTGTAATGGTATTAACGGTCATTCTTTTCTGGTTATACAAATATCTAATAAAGCCGTTGACACGCGGTTTTCAAAAGACATTTCTAGCATGGCTGGATAAAGTTTATGAAAATTTCTTAAGATTTGCCTTAAGAGGAATCAAACCATATCTATTCATAGGCGGAATGTTCATCATGTTTGTGGCTGTTTTAATGGCTTTCGGTAGCTCGATAGAATCTGGTAGAACAAAGATTGAGTTTTTCCCTGATAATAAGCCTAATCAGATCATTGTCTATGTGGAATATCCACAAGGTACTGCTATAGAAAAAACAAATCAAATCACTAAAGAAATTGAATCTCGTGTTTTTGAGATCATCAATGCAGAGGAATATATGGAAGGTGATCGCAACTTTTTAGTAGAAAGTGCCGTGTCACAAGTAGGAATGGGTGCTGGAAATCCTCAAACAGATGGTGGTAGTGCTGCAGAGATGCCACATAAAGGTAAAATCACTGCTAGTATGCGAGAGTACAAATTCCGCAATGGGAAAGATAGTGAGGTACTGCGCAAAAAAGTTCAAGAAGCCCTAGCTGGTGTATATCCAGGTGTATCTATTTCTGTAGAGAAAGATGCCGCCGGACCACCACAAGGCTATCCTGTGAATATCGAACTTGAAGGAAATGATTATGGTGAACTTATTGTAACTGCAGAGCAAATGGTGAAATTCCTTAACGCTCGTAACGTGGCTGGTGTAGACCAATTAAAAGTTGACGTAAACAGAAGTAAGCCTTCTATGTTAGTGAGTGTAGATCGTGAGAAGGCAGGTGAACTAGGAGTTAGTAATAGTCAGGTAGGAATGCAATTGCGTCGTGCTGTCTTTGGAGAGAAAGCAGGTATTTATAAAAATGATGGTGAAGATTATGACATTAACATCCGTTTTAATGAAGAGCAACGTTATGACCGCAGTGCTATATTTAATCAACGTATCACTTTTAGAGACATGGCAACAGGCCAGATTAAGGAAGTGCCTGTAAGTGCTATTGCACAGCAAAAAAACACCTCTAGCTTCAGTGCTATAAAGCATAAAGATGCAAAACGTGTTGTAACCGTATATTCTGCTTTAAAACCTGGATTTACAGATGCTGGTGCGGTAGTAGCAGATATCCAGAACGAAATGCTGGACTTCAAAACACCACAGGATATTAAAATTGATTACACAGGTCAAATTGAAGAACAAAATAAAGAAATGGCCTTTTTAATGAGTGCTTTATTTGGTGGATTATTTCTGATATTTCTTATTCTAATTTTTCAATTTGGTTCTATTTCTAAACCGGCTATCATCATGGTAGCAATATTCTTAAGTTTCATAGGTGTGTTCTTAGGACTTATCGTTACAGGTGATTCATTTGTTATTTTAATGACTATGATGGGAATTATATCATTGGCTGGTATTGTAGTAAATAATGGTGTGGTACTTATCGATTACATAGACATCCTCAAGCTGCGTCGTAAAGAGCAACTAGACCTCGATGATGAGGACATCATTAGTAAAGAAGATATGTTTAATGCTATTGTAAAAGGTGGTAAAGCACGTTTAAGACCAGTAATTTTAACCGCAATAACAACCGTATTGGGACTTATACCACTAGCGATAGGTTTAAACATCAACTTCTTTACCTTATTTAGCGAGTTTGACCCTAAGATATTTGTCGGTGGAGACAACGTGATTTTCTGGGGGACCACTGGCATGGACTGTGATTTACGGATTAATTTTCGCAACTTTCTTAACCTTAGTAATTGTTCCAGTTCTACTTTATATGGTACACCGTGTAAAACTTAGATGGAGAAGATTTAGATCTCCCAAAGCTGTTGAACTAGAAGAACATATAGAAGCAGCATAGAATACCCTATCAAACTGGTTATTTAAAAAGCCCTTTTCTTAATTGGAAAGGGCTTTTTTGCGCTACTACTTAAGTTATACATGAATTTGAGACAATGCTACTACATTCAAGTTTTGAGATGTCTAATGCGTCTATATTAGATTGTAGTAACTCTATATCAGTATAGATTACTCATTTGGCTGCTTATTTTACGCTTTCGCGAAAGCGTACCTTATACCTCACCTACCTTAAAGCATAGAAAAGCTATTGTAGCATATGAAAGTAGTGGTTACTTCTTAATGTAAACAAAAAACCTGCCTTTTTCAAGGCAGGTTTTTTATAATAAATACAATACATTTTAGTCATCAAAACGTTTTGCGTCATACTCGGTATAATAGCGTTCTACTACATTCATAGCCGCATTCATAAGGTCGCGAGTTTCTAATAAAAGACCAAAATATAGAGTCGTGTTCTTCGGAGAGTTCTCAGTATCCTTTGTGCGCTTTACTTGTTTATCAATTTTTTGATCAATTAGTCCTAGAAGCTCTTGCTTTAAGGTAATAATATCGGCCAGTTTACCAAAATCCTTTTTAGTAAAGATGGTTTGAGAAACCGCAAACACCTCGTGACTTCTTAGTATAATCTCTTTAAGATCTTTAATTTGAGTGAACTTTAAGCTCTTATGATTGTTATCGATGTGTGTTGTTGCAGACTTTGAAATATAATCTAGTGATTGCGATATGTCCTGTAAATTACCTAATACCTCTATGTAAAACTTTGATGCACCTAGATGTTGTTCATCTAGGTTACGAATTAGGTAGAAGATGTTATTACGCAAGCCATCAATCTCACTACTTAACTTATTAGCTTCTTTCTTTGAAGATTTCAAAATGCTTAAGTCTTGAGATATCAATCCGTCTAATGTGTTCTTATAGATACGTTTAGAACGTTTAAATACAGCCGCTACGTTTTCAGAACTTTCATCGATAATACCTTGAATCGTATTACTCTCTGCTTTTTTGAGCTCTTCAGTTTCCTTTTCTACCAGCTGACTATTCTTATGATTCACAAAACTGCGTACTAATAAAATAATTGCTACTACAACCAGACCTAGTATAGCATAGAATCCACCATAATAAATAATCAATGCAAATACCGCAGCTGCTGTAAAGGCACTAAATGCAGTGAAAAACCATCCACCTATTACATTAAGTACACCTGCTATACGATACACAGCACTTTCTGTTCCCCCCCAAGCTCTATCTGCTAGTGATGTTCCCATAGCAACCATAAATGTTACATAGGTAGTTGATAATGGTAATTTAAAAGAGGTGGCAATCGATATTAAGATACTAGCTACCATTAGGTTAACACTTGCTCTTACATAATCAAAGGCAGGTTTATCTGCATGTTTAGGTAATACTGCTGGCTCTGGTAATTTTTCAAATCTAGAAGCAATATAATTAGTAGCTTTTTCAGGTAGGATATGCTGGATAGCCTCAGCAGCATTTAATGAGTAACGTACTAGAATTCTAGATAATGCATTAGATTGAAAGCGCTCTGTACCACTGTCTTGTCTAGCGAGATCAACTGATGTTTTTACAACAGCTTGTGCTTTTGAAGAAAACCATAAAGTGACCACCATAACAACACCAGCAAGTACTAATAACCATTTATTTGAAGGTAGTTTTTCACCTAGTGCTGCCATACCATAAGCTGTAGCTTCTACACCACTGCCACTCCAGGCTTCCCATGCTTGATAAGCACCTATAGGCACACCGATAAAGTTAACAAGGTCATTTCCTGCAAATGCCATTGCAAGCCCAAAAGTCCCTAGAATAATGATTAACTTATAGATATCCCATTTCATCACATATACATAAAGGTAACTGAACAACATCCAAAACACAGTTGCCCATCCCACCAAAGTATATACATCTAGACCATTTAAAAAGCTCGTTAAACCGCCTAAATCTGCTCCTTTTAAACCTTTAACAATGATAAAGTAAAACAAACTCGTTAAAGATAACCCACCAAAGAATCCAGCAAGATAAGCAGGCCTTTTAGGGTAATTAAAAGTAAGCATCAATCTAGATAAAAACTGTACTAGAGCACCTATCGTAAAGGCAACCACTACTGATAGTAAAATCCCTAGAATAATTTCTATAGCCTTATCGCTAGCAATATATTTACCTAAATCAAGAATTGTTTCACCAGAATCGCCTTCTCCATAAATTTTAATTAAAGACATACAGACAGCGGCACCTAATAGTTCAAACACAATAGAAACTGTGGTAGAGGTTGGTAATCCCATAGAATTGAAAAAATCCAACAACAATATATCTGTGATCATCACGGCCATAAAAATGATCATGACCTCATCAAAATAGAACTCGCTAGGCACAAAAATCCCTTTACGCGCGACTTCCATCATACCACTAGAAGACAGCGCTCCTACAGCGATACCTATACTGGCTATAATCATTATGGTTTTAAAGCTTATCGCTTTAGAACCTATAGCACTGTTTAAAAAGTTTACTGCATCATTACTTACTCCTACGACTAAGTCAGTGATAGCAAGACCGGCTAGTATAACCAGCATATAAACATAAATATCTCCCATTTGAGGCTAATTTAAGAGTGCAAAAATCATACTTTATTAGTTACTGTACGTTACCTAAGTGTTATAAATTTATCTAGATTGTAAGATTCCGCTTTCGCGAAAGCGTATATGAATAAAACCTAAGTATCATAACCTAGCTTCATAAAAAAAAAGCCACTCTATTGAGTGGCTTTTTTTATGATTATGATTTGTATTCCTAGAAAACATATCCAGTCCAAGAAAATGCAGAAGTATCTGCTCCTGTATTTGACGTTGTAACTGTAATCGTAGCTCCTGGTGCGTTTTTAAGATCTGTACCATCTGCTGTTCCACCAGCTGTTACATCAATAGAAGTAGCTGCTGTAGAATCACCTTTTGAATCTTCTAAATCTACAAAGTCAGATGCTGTTGCAGTTCCAGATGTACTTGCTAATGCATTTGTTATCGTTGCCGTCGCACCACGACGTACTTTAATCAAGTCTGAAAAGTCTACTGTATTTGCTTCATGACGTATCGTTAATCCATTAATTGTAAATACAGATTGATTTAAATCAGTTGGCGAATTTCCATCTAGGTTACCATCTGCTTCTATACCTCTTGGGTCAGAAGTCACAGCGTTATATCCATTTTCACGTATTCCATAAAGATTAGTACATGTACCTCTATAACCTTGTGTAAAGTCAAACATATCGTCTTTTGCATTCAACACAAAGATGTTAGATGCATTTACAGATCCACCGAAGAATTCAATACCATCATCATCACCGTTTGCAATCCAAATATTTGAAACTGTAGTTCCTGATCCTACTCCATTAAGTGTAAGACCATTATGCTCTGCCTCACCATCTATACGTGCTCCTGTATATTCAATGATAACATATTGCATAGATCCTGAACTATCAGCATCATCAGACCCACCAAATAATAAACTTGCGTTTACTTCAGTTCCTGCCTCATTACCAGTAGCTGCCTGACCAGAGATTAATGCTTTACCATTTAAGATAATTCCACCCCCCCAAGCAGCAGGAGTTTGTTGCGTACTTGTAAATTTAATAGGTGATGCAGCAGTCCCATTTGCAATAATTTTACCACCAGTTTCTACTAAAAGATAAACAGATGTTCCACCAGCTTGTGCTGTTATTGTAGTTCCTGCTTCAATAGTTAAAGTAGTTCCACTTTTCACAAATAAGGGTCCGTTTAATACATAAGGATTCCCAGCAGTAAGCGTTGTGTTTTCAATAAGGTTTCCAGAAAGAATAAAGTCGTTCTGAGTTCCGCCACCTACGATTTCAATATCATCGGTTTCACAAGATGTGAATACCATTGCTGCAATAGCCACTAATAAAAGAGATAATTTTTTCATGATTGTTTTGTTAATTAGGTTCTTTTTTTGATTAGTACAAATTAAGAGCCATAAATTGTAAAAGGTGTTAAGCGAACTTTACCAAAGGTTTAAAACTGATAGCTGTATCCTAAGCTAATGTCAAGCCCACGTTTATACTGACTTAAGATAACGTTACCTAATCCTCCATTACCTTCACGCTCTAGACGATACTCTGGATTCAATAAGTTTCTTGCTTTAAGAGATAATTTACTTTTTTCAGTAAGACCTATAGAACCAACAAAATCTAAAGTAGGAACTCCTATTTCGTTGATATTCTCAAAACCTCTAGTACCAACAGAATAAACTCTTTCTGAGAAGTAACTAAATACTAGAGCCGTATTAACACTACTCTTATTAATATAGGTATTGTAGTTCAAATCAAAGTTTACTAACACAGGCGCTGCCCCCCCTTGCAACTGACTGGTTGAGTTGGTAAACTGTGCCAATGGATTTACTTGATCTTGCTCACTATGAATATAAGAAGCGTTAAACCCAAATGCTAATTTATTTTCACGTGTTACATCATAGCCAGCCTCTGGAAGTTCTTTTACAAATATATTTTTACGCAGTTCTAATTCAACTCCTAATACCGTTGCTTGATCACCTACATTAAGATAAGTAAGTGTATTTCCTCCACTAGGGATTTCAGTTCTAGCGATTGGGTTATCAATGATTTTATAGAATCCTGTAAGAGAGAATAACTCACCTTTTGCAGGGTAGAATTCATAAGCAAGATCAAAGTTTGAGACTTTAGAGATCTGTAAGTCTCTATTACCTTGTGTTGCAGTTCCTCCTGGATTATCATATCTAAATGGAGCGGTTTCCTTAAATCTAGGCATGATATAAGATTGGCTACCTGCGATTCTGAAAATGTTTTTATCGTTTGCAGAGTACTTAAACCCTAAACTAGGCAAGAATAAGTTTTCATTAATTTCAGCAAGACCTTCATTTGCACTACTCGCAATATTAGTATCATACTCTACTTCTTGAGAAACGGTCTCATACCTTAAACCAGCATTCATTAATAGTTTATCAGTAAAGCCTTTTACATAATTTCCTTGACCTGCAAATAGTACCTTATCACCTATATAATAAAAAGGATTAAACGCCTGTGGATTAATAGCACTACCACGACCTGTTTCTAGTCTAAAGTTACCGTTGTTAATATTAGGTTGATTAAATACCGCATCAGGATTATCAATATCTATAGCTATACGAGTATCAAAAGTGTGGTTAAATATCGTTGCTTGAAAAACGTGGTGCGTCCATCTCACATCTCCACCAACGGTGAAATAATTCAAACGGTCATCCTCATCATTAGTGTTTAAGTCATATCTCAAATTTACGTTTGCGTTATAATCGTTCTCTTGTATCTTACTGAAATAACGTTGATTATTACCACCAGAATCTATATTAGGAGAATAAAAACCATCTCTCAATAAATATTCAAAATTTCTACGATCTGGCTCACTACCTCTTAAGGCATTAAAAGCACCTTTTGCGTCTAGTTCAAGACGATCAGATAATTCAAAGTGAGTAAGTAATTGATTTACGTAAAGATTGTTATCATTAGTCTGTTGTCTGTTTACATAGACTAAATCACCATCTTGCTCTGGATTATTAAAACCATTATAATCTTCAAAGCTTTGTGTGTTTTTATGAATATACATTGATATCCATTCTATTTTGTTTTTACCAAAGCGATAATCTAAATCTACCTGACCTATTTGAGAAGTCTCATATTGATATTTTTGAAAATCTTGATCTAAGAAAACATTACCTGTACTACCTGTATTACGTATTGTACCGTCGACAAATCTATATCCATTATCAAAAGTGACCAGCCCATAAACATTTAAGTAATTATCACCGATGTCAAATCTTTTTCCTCCCTTTAAAGAAAGACCTAAATTGATTAAATTGTTTTGATTTGTGGCAGTAAGCTTATTATCAAACCCGTAAACATTTAGATTATTAACTGGCAGTTCTGCGTCACTAAACCCAAAATAACCTTCGCCATCGATGCCTTTAAAATCTTCACCTATTGTCTGTAAGTTTGCACCTGTAGAAAAACTAACTGCTAGATCTTTTCTACCCGATAGCCCTTTCAGGTCAATATTTACATTTGCACCAGCAACATCTGCTCCTAGCTCTGATGTAAAAACTTTATTGATATCAACAGATTCTATTAAATCAGACCCAAAAAAGTCTAAAGCAATGTTTTTATATTCTGGATCTTCGGATGGTAGTGGCAATCCATTTAAAGAAGTAGAGTTATAACGATCACCCAATCCACGCACAAATACATTCTTAACACCTTGTTGTTTTGAAACACCACTTACCTTAGTAACAGCTCCTTCTGCATCACTCACACCTTTTTGAGACAACTCTTCAGCACCTATCGACTGCACGATGGTAACTGCTTTCTTTTTCTCTTCAATAAGTGCCGCCGCACTTTCACGAGTTTTAGTAACTGTGATCACAATATCATCTAGCGCTGCAGCCTCTGCAATCATAGGTATTACAATATTTGTAGTAGTACCAGTAGTAACCGTTACAGGCGTTTCAACTGCTTGCATACCAACAAAGGTTACAACAAGAGTATAAGTTCCTGGCGCAATAGAAATGGTAAACTTACCGTCCATATCAGATTGAGCTCCTTTAGTTGTACCTTTTACTTGTACAGAAGCAAAAGCCACAGGCTCATCATTATAATCCTTATCTATAATCGTCCCGGCTATAGTTCCGTTTTGCGCTGACGCTAAGGCAGTTACAAAAAATAATAAAATAAAAACTAACTTGTTCATTATGTGTTATTTATATTTTGCAAATAAACATCAGTAAACAGCGCAAACAGGTTATGTGAATATTAACTATCTGCACAGATATTGTTAAGAAATGGTAAACCTATATAGGCCTGATTTTATGGTTTAGCCTTCTTATATTGCAGCCTTAAAGCATCATCATGAATTGGGAAAACCTATTATCCTTAAAACGACACGGCGACACAGCACCTAGACCTAGAAAATCACAAGATGAATTACGACTAGGTTTTGAAGTAGACTATGATCGCGTTATTTTCTCGCAACATTTCCGTAGTCTACAAGATAAAACACAGGTCATCCCATTAAGCCAGACAGGCTTTGTACATACTAGATTAACGCACAGTCTTGAAGTATCAGTAGTAGGTCGTTCCTTAGGTCGTATGGCTGGACAACGTATTCTAGAAAAACACCCATCATTAGTAGAAGCAAGATATAAAATGCAAGATTTTGGTGCCATCGTTGCGGCTGCATCATTAGCGCATGATATCGGTAATCCACCATTCGGTCATAGTGGAGAGAAAGCGATAGGTAGTTACTTCTCAAGTGGTAAAGGAAAAGTTTTTATGGATTCGCTTTCGCGAAAGCAACAACAAGACCTCATCGATTATGAAGGAAATGCCAATGGATACAGACTACTTAATCTAGATTCTCCAGGAACTCCTGGTGGCCTAAGGTTGTCGTATGCTACTTTAGGAGCATTTACTAAGTATCCTAAAGAATCTTTACCGCTAAAACCGACTAATCACATATCCCAAAAAAAGTTTGGTGTTTTTCAAGCAGATCTAGAACACTTTAAAGATGTCGCTCAAGAGTTAGGAATAAAAAATAGTGCCTCTAGCATGGAACCATACATGCGTCATCCACTCACCTATCTGGTTGAAGCTGCAGATGATATTTGTTATACCATCATAGACTTTGAAGACGGAATTAACCTAGGCTGGATTCCTGAAGATTTTGCTTTGGAATACCTAATTAATTTGGTGCGCAAGAATATTAAGTCAGAAGTCTATTCACAATTAACTTCTACCGCAGAAAGGTTAACCTACTTAAGATCACTTGCTATTAATAACCTGATTACTGACTGTGTAGATGTATTTATGGATAATGAAGAGGCTATTCTTAACGGCACTTATACACACGCCCTAACTGATAAGTCCCAGTTTAAACCACAAATTGATGATATTCTAGCGATTACTATAGAAAAGGTATATCGTAACGAAGAGGTGATCCAAAAAGAAATCGCTGGTTATAAAATATTGACAGATATACTGCATGCGGTCATTACCGCTACTGTTAATGATCTAGAAGATAATAAATCGATTTATGATAAGCTTATATTAAATACCTGTACAGGATTGCAAGTAAACACGTCATCACTATATGAGCGTATCTTAAATGCGTGTGGTTATGTGGCTTCATTAACTGATAGTAGAGCATTACAACTCTTCAGTGTTATCAATGGATCTATTAAATAAAGAGCTTTTTGTATCTTTAAAAATATAATTTTTTATGAAAAAGTATATTCTACTATCTGTAATTGCCGTGACTGCGATAATTACATTTCTGTTTATCATTAACCCTACAACAGAACCATTGAGCGAAATCGCTCTTAAAAGACAGCAGCACAAAGAATTTCTAAACAATAGTCCTTTTAAAGAAACTAGAAATCTTTCTAAAGAGAAACGTAAGAAATTAAGCCTGCCACCTAATGCTTATAATGAGAGAGAATGGGAACTAACCATGAATCCTGCATTAGGAATTCCTACTCCTTTTCTAGTAGAATCTACGACTCCAAGTTTATATACTACCCTAGGCGCGCCAGGTAACAATACCACACTATGGCAAGAACGAGGACCTTTAAATACTGGTGGTAGAACGCGTGTGGTGTTTTTTGACCCTACTGATGTAGGGGCAAATAATGGTGATGGCGTCGATTACAATCGTGTTTTTGCCGGTGGCGTTGGTGGCGGACTATGGATCAATAATGACATTACCAGCGCTACTTCTTCTTGGACAATTATACCAGGTATCGCAGGTGACTTAAGCGTAAACGCGTATGCATTAGACCCTAATGACTCATCCACCTTTTATATAGGTACAGGAGAACAATATGCACAAGGCGCTGCAATAGGTAATGGTGTCTATAAAACTACAGATGGTGGTTCTACTTGGTCTCAAGTTAACATACAACCAGCAGGATCAGGTACTGTAAGTGGCGGCGGCTCTTTATTTAAGTCAGGATTATTTACCGTTAATGATATTGCTATAAGAGACGTTAATGGTACTAGCGAAATCTATGTAGGTGTAGGCTCTACTTTTTATGCCGCACCTAATGGTAATATCGCTAATCCTTCAAATATTCTGGGAGCTCAAAACGCTGGATTATACCGTAGTGTAGATGATGGCGCAACATGGACACGTATTGAAAATCCTGCTTTATCATTTAGTTTTTCCGGACTCACCTTTTATGTATCGCCTAACGATTTTGAAATAGGAGCAGACAATACCTTATTTATGGGATCAATCGCTTCACCAGGTATAGGTCAAGGTGGCGGAAGAATCTATTCTAGTACTGATGGAACTAACTGGACTCTCGATCAATTTATAGCCTCTACAGATCGAGTTGAGCTTGCCACTTCTCCTACAAACGCTAATCTTATTTATGCAGCAGTTGATGCAGCAGCTGGAGCAGATTTATACATCTCAACAGACAAGTTAACTACAATTACTGCCTTAAATGAACCTAATGATGCAGACAACAGCATCTCTGCAACAGATTTTACTAGAGGACAAGCTTTTTATGATTTAGTAATTGAAACTGATCCTACAAATGACCAAATCATCTATGCTGGTGGAATCGATTTACACAGATCTGCAAATGGTGGAAGTAATTGGAATCAAATTTCAAAATGGTCTGAAAACCCTAACCTTAATGGATTAAATGTCCCTTTTATTCATGCAGATGTACATGCCTTAACCTTTAGACCAGGACTTAATAATGAAGCAATTATTGGATCTGATGGTGGCGTATCATATGCCAACTCATTAAGTGGCGCCATATCATCACCTAACGCTATTTCAAATAGAAATAACGGATACAACGTAACGCAATTTTACTATGGTGATCTTGCAGACACTGACATTGCAGATGGAGATGACTTTGCTGGCGGCACACAAGATAATGGCTCGCAACTTACTAATGATGCACCAGCTAACGGACTGACTCCATTTTTTGATCCTATAGGTGGTGACGGAGCTTACACTAACATTGACAAAGATGGAAATTATGTAGTCTTATCAGTTACAGGACAAACACACCTTTATGCAGATTATCCAATTCCTCCAGGCAGCACGATTAACTCACTATTCGGGACTGGTAGTCTTTATGCTATCTCTCAAGGAAATGGTGGTGATTTTATTAATGTGGCAGAATTAGATGAAAACCTGGATGTGTTTTTTGCAAACGGTGCTACCTTTAATGGGACTAACGGGATATTAGTTTGTGTATTAGGGCCTAATGCTGCAAGCTGTAATACAATTACCAATGCTTTGATAAGTACTTCAAGACCTACTGCAATGAAGGTTTCACCTTTTACTACTACATCGACAAAATTATTTTTAGGAACTATAGATTCTAGACTAATAATGGTTGATAATGCCAACACAGCATCACCTGTTTGGACAGAAATTACAGGATCTCAATTTTTAGGTTCAGTGTCTGACATAGAATTTGGTGCCACAGAGCAAGAGATTTTAATCACCATGCACAATTATGGTGTCGACAGCGTATGGTATAGTACAGATGGTGGTACCACATGGGCTAGTAAAGAAGGTAACCTACCAGATATACCCGTAAAAGCCATTCTTAAAAACCCATTACTGGCAGAAGAAGTGATCATAGGAACGGAAGAAGGAATTTATGTTACAGGCGATTTCAATAGCGCAAGCCCAACATGGACCCAAACTAATAATGGTATGACTAGTGTAAAGGTGGTTGACCTAGATTTAAGAGTTAGTGACAACACTATACTAGCCTCTACACATGGCCGTGGAATGTTTACAGGACAATTCAATACACTAGGATTTGAAGAGTCACAAATCTCTCAAAATAACATAAAACTCTTTCCGACTATAAATAACGGAACGATTAACTTAGTTTCAGGTACGGCGTTAGATAACGCACAGGTAACTATTTACAATTTAAGTGGTCAAGAAGTTTACCGTGAAAAAATGAACCTTTCTAGTGAGCAACAAAGCCTTTCATTAAATCAACCTGCAAGCGGTATTTATATTGTGAATATCAAATCAGGTACTTATCACCAAAGCTTAAAAATGATTATCGAGTAGATAAATCACTGATTAAATTAAATACGGTCTCACTATCAATTCCAGCTATTTTATGCAGGTCTTTTGTGGGACCATGTTGTATGAATGCATCTGGGATTCCTAGTTTATAGATGTTGTTTTTATACGCTTTCGCGGAAGCGTAATCTACTACCATACTGCCTAATCCACCTATAACGGTTCCATCTTCTATGGTGATAATGTGCTCGTGCTGCTCAAAAATATCATCTAACATATCGTGATCAAACGGTTTTAAGAAACGCATATCTACATGAGTGACATCAAGTTCCTCATCACTGATTAAATCATCTATCATTGCTCCTATAGAACCTATAGAAAGAAGAGCAATCTTAGTACCTGCATGAATCACACGAGATTGACCAATTGATAGTTTTTGAAAAGGTTGTTGCCAGTTCAATATACGACCACGACCTCGCGGATACCTGATGCTATAGGTAACTCAAGACCTAATTGCGCGGTGTACATCATATTTCTCAACTCTATGGCATCCATGGGCGCAGCGATAATTAAATCTGGAATACAGTTTAAATAAGCCAGATCAAAACTACCATGATGCGTCGCTCCATCTTGACCTACTAAACCTGCACGATCCAGACAGAAAACAACAGGTAATTTTTGCAAGGCTACATCATGAATAACTTGATCATAGGCGCGTTGTAAAAAAGTAGAATAAATATTACAAAAAGGAACTAACCCTTGTGTAGCCATTCCTGCCGCAAGTGTTACGGCATGCTGTTCTGCAATACCGACATCAAATGCACGATCAGGCATCGCATTCATCATGATCTTCATGGAACTTCCAGTAGGCATCGCTGGCGTGATCCCTATGATATTCTCGTTTTGCCGTGCAAGTTCTACAATCGTATGACCAAAGACATCTTGAAATTTAGGTGGTAATAAACTCGTATCTGCTGGTGTGATATCACCTGTGATTTTATCAAATTTACCGGGCGCGTGATAGCGTACTTGATCAATCTCTGCCTGTTTGAGTCCTTTACCTTTGGTCGTTCGTACGTGTAGTAATCGTGGACCTTTAAGAGATTTTTGCCTTTTTAGTTCTTTTAATAAAAGTGGCAAGTTATGCCCATCGATAGGACCTGTATAATCAAAATTTAACGATTCAAATATATTGTCACGACCTGTTTCTTTACCAGATTTGGTCTTAGTAAGGTAATCTTTTAATGCGCCTACGGCAGGATCTATTCCTATAGCATTATCGTTAAGGATCACCAATATATCTGCACCGCTTACACCTGCATGATTGAGCGCTTCAAATGCCATACCACTGGCAATACTAGCATCACCTACTACAGCAACGTGTTTTCTGTCGATTCCTCTCAACTGGCTAGCCATCGCCATTCCTAACGCAGCACTGATAGAAGTAGAACTGTGACCTACTCCAAAGGTGTCATAAACACTTTCATCTCTTTTAGGAAATCCAGAAATACCGTTCAAATCTCTATTTGTATGAAAAATATCTCGCCTACCTGTCAATATTTTATGACCATAAGCCTGATGGCCTACATCCCAAACCAGTAAATCTTCTGGCGTATCAAACACATAGTGTAACGCAATGGTGAGCTCGATAACTCCTAGACTTGCACCTAAATGACCTTCTTTAGTAGCTACTACCTCAATAATAAAATTGCGCAATTCTTGAGCAATTTGCGGCAATTGATCAACACTTAAACCTTTTTAAATCGGCTGGTGAGTTAATTTGAGAAAGTAGTGTTTGAGACATGGCTCAAAGGTAAGATGAAAACTAATTTTTTGATGAGTTGATGTGCTGATTATTTAATTTCAAATATTATCGGCAAGGAATATATTACTGTTGTTACTTCTCCATTTTGTTTTCCTGGTATAAAATCTGGTAATAGAGCAAGAACTCTTCTGGTTTCTTTTTCTAACTGATCTTGTGGAGCTCTAACTTTCACATCTACTATTTTCCCCCCCTTTTCATTTATCGAGAATTGTGTAGTTATTTTTTGTCTTCCTTCTAAGTTTACACAAATAGAAGTGTTAAAATGACTGTCTACATGTTCTCTAATTTTAGTCTGAAAATACTCCTTAATCTCTTCTTCGGTTAAATCATTAGGAGAATCGATAAAACGAGGTACTTTATCTACAATCGCAAATGGAACTTCTGAAATACCTGGGACATTCCAGACCATATCACCTTCAACCGTCACAATTTCTCCAACTTTTGGTGGTGGTGGTGGTGGCGGAATAGGTAATTTCCCAACTACAGGAATTGAGTCTTCTACTAGGTCCTGCTGAGTGGAATCTATTGCCGATTCACATGAACTAGGATCCATAGGTGGCCTGTGTAATCCTCCTGTAATGGGAATATCATCAATCGATTGTCCTAAAGAATCCACAACCTCAACCTGATCAATCTTTACTTTATTACCATAATCATCCTTACAGCTCATCAAACTTGTCCCCCATCACAATCAACAATGCCAGTAAAAAAGAACGATATCCTAATCGGTATGTACTTAAAGCTTGAACCGGAACTTTTATATGAATCAAATCTAACTGAGATTTTTTAATATGTCCGCAAAGCTTCTCACCTTGATTCATTTTTAAAAAATCTTTAATCTGGTAATCGCTCATCATGGTAAAATCAATCACTGTTTTATCACAAGAACTACAGTGTCTTCCTTTATCGCTAGGTGTCATTTGATTCCAATCTTCATGACATGGCTCTGGAATGCGCAATGAATAATACTTTCCCATAATTGCTGAATTAAGGTTTTCTTAACATCAAGATTCTTGCCATAAAAATGTCTATTCAAGTTCCAATTTGTAGATGATTTAATATTAATCACACCCAAATAGATTTTGATTTTGATTTTAGTTTTACTTTTAAACCATGATAGAACCTTACGACCACGAATATTTTATGAAAAAAGCGTTACAAGAAGCGCAAACTGCCTTAGATCGTGGTGAAATTCCCGTGGGCGCTGTAATCGTTACTCAAAATCGCATTATTGCCAAAGGTCATAACCTCACTGAAACTCTAACCGATGTTACCGCACATGCAGAGATGCAAACCATCACAGCTGGAGCTAGTTTTATAGGTGGAAAATATTTAAAGGATTGTACCATTTACATCACATTGGAACCTTGCCAGATGTGTGCTGGTGCTCTTTACTGGTCTCAAATCTCAAACATCGTTTACGGAGCGAGCGATGAACATAGAGGCTATCTTAAAATGGGAACACAGTTGCATCCTAAAACCAAAGTCGTTTCAGGTATTCTAGAAGAAGAATGTAGTGCGATCTTAAATGAGTTCTTTGCTAGAAAAAGAAGTTTAAATTAAGGCCTATTCTTCCTCATCATCATCTTTCAAAGCATCTGGATTCCAGATGAATGATTTCAATTTCTTGTCTTTATAGCGCACGATTAAAAAACCAGGCATTACTATAAAAAACAAAGTCATCACAGCGGCACCTATCGTCTTTTGTGCAAGCGCATAATCACCACCATTATACAGATTGTAAAAACCTATAATTAAGGTAATGATGACTCCTATTAATAGTATGCTTATAATTTTCATTAAAACTTTTCACTAAAATTGAACTATAAAATGAAATATTGAGCTTGTCAAAAAATCAACCTATTGTTGTAAATCACGTCTCGACAAGCTCAATGTGAGCCATTTCATCTTGATACTTAACGATTATAAAGTAACCTTCAAGTTTAATTCTGTTAACTGCTCTTGATCAATTGCACTAGGTGCATCGATCATTACATCGCGACCACTATTATTCTTAGGAAATGCGATAAAGTCACGTATCGTTTCTTGTCCACCTAGGATAGAAACTAATCTATCAAATCCAAATGCTAATCCTGCATGTGGTGGCGCACCATATTCAAATGCGTCCATTAAGAAACCAAACTGTGCTCTTGCCTCATCTGGTGTGAATCCTAAGTGGTCAAACATCAATGCTTGTAATTTCTTATCAAATATTCTTACAGATCCACCACCTATCTCATTACCATTCATCACAAGATCATAAGCGTTTGCACGCACATTACCTGGATCTGTTTCTAACTTATCAATGTCTTCTGGTTTAGGAGAAGTAAATGGATGGTGCATCGCGTGGTAGCGTTTTGTGTCTTCATCCCATTCTAATAACGGAAAATCTACAACCCATAACGGTGCAAAAACTTCTGGATCACGTAATCCTAGACGCTCAGCCATTTCCATTCTTAAAGCACTTAACTGTGTTCTAGTCTTATTTGCTGGACCAGACAGGACACAAATCAAATCGCCAGCTTGTGCGCCAGTAGCCTTTGCCCAGTTGGCAAGATCTTCTTGATCGTAGAATTTATCTACACTAGACTTGTAAGTTCCGTCCTCATTGCAACGCACATAAACCATCCCAAGGGCACCTACTTGCGGTCTTCTTATCCAGTCTATTAATTTGTCTATTTCTTTTCTCGTGTAGCTATTAGCACCAGGAACTGCTATTCCTACGACTAGTTCTGCCTCGTTAAAGATTTTGAAGTCCTTCGCTTTCGCGAAAGCGTTCAACTCACCAAATTCCATCCCCAAAACGGATATCTGGTTTATCATTACCATACTTCTTCATCGCCTGATCATAGGTCATGCGAGGAAAATCGGCAATATCAATGTTCTTTACTTTTTTCAATAAGTGACGTGTCATTTCCTCAAAGATGTTCAACACATCTTCTTGTTCCACAAATGACATCTCGCAGTCTATTTGTGTGAACTCTGGTTGACGGTCTGCACGCAGGTCTTCATCACGGAAACATTTTACAATCTGGAAATACTTATCCATACCACCTACCATAAGCAACTGCTTAAAAGTCTGTGGTGACTGTGGTAAGGCATAAAATTGACCTTCATTCATACGAGATGGCACAACAAAGTCACGAGCACCTTCTGGCGTGGATTTAATAAGAACAGGCGTTTCTACTTCTATAAAATCTTTGCCTGCTAGAAAATTACGTACTTCCATAGCAACCTTAGAACGGAAAATCAAGTTCTCGCGCACTGGATTACGACGTATGTCTAGATAGCGATACTTCATACGCAACTCTTCTCCACCGTCCGTATTATCTTCAATGGTAAAAGGTGGCGTTTTAGACTCACTTAAAATATTCAATTCTTTTACTAGAATCTCTACATCACCTGTAGACATTTTAGCATTTTTAGATTCACGTTCAATCACGGTACCTTTAACCTGTATCACAAATTCGCGACCCAGTTTTTGAGCGCGTTCTAGCAAAGCTTTATCTGTACGTTCTTCATCAAAGATAAGTTGAGTAACGCCATAACGGTCTCTCAAATCCACCCAAACCATAAAACCTTTATCGCGGCTTTTTTGAACCCAACCGGCCAGTGTTATTTCTTTATTTACATCGCTAGCGCGCAGGCTACCACAATCGTGTGATCTATACATAACTATTCATATAATAAGCTGCAAAAATAAGCCGATTTTAAACATCTAAAGCAGCATTAAAGTAAAGATTATCGTGAATTACTTATCTAAAGTATGCACAACAACTCATTTTAACTAAGTATAACAACCTAATAAACAGTGTTTTCTACCTCTAATGTAACTTAATGTTACCTAAATGTTGCGTATAAGTATTTTTAAAGTTAAATTTGGTTATCTAAAATGATGGAACGATGAAGAAATTTCTTTTTATATGTGCACTTTTTGTAGGAGTATTTGCAATGGCACAAGAGACAAAACCACAATTTGAAAAGCAAAACGACGGAACTATAAAAGCTACTTACTTTTATTCTAATGGAGCCGTTTCACAAGTAGGAACATTTAATCAAGATAATGAAAGACATGGTGAGTGGATTTCATATAACCTAGAAGGACAAAAAAGCGCTCAAGCCGAATATCAAAATGGTGAGAAAGCTGGAAAATGGTTTTTCTGGAATGATGAAAAACTTACAGAAGTAGATTATAGTAATAATGCTATCGTGTCAGTAAACACATGGGTAAATAAAAACCCAGTAGCTACTAACAAACCGTAAGCAATACACTATCAATCTAGAAAATCCCTCTTGAAACTTTCAAGAGGGATTTTTTATGCAATCACTTTAAGTTTTAACTAAAACTAACGACTAAACCTTAACATAGTTTTGTTTAAACTTATATGATGATAAGTTAAACAATTCATATCTTTACACTAAAGTAATTTATTATGGCAACGGCAAAAAAAACCACAGCAAAAAAGACTGCTAAAAAGAAAGAAATCACTCGTCATGACGTGATTACTGCTTATATGGATTATGTTCTTGAGCATGAAAAAACACCTAAGAGCATTTACAAATTTGCTAAAGACAACAACATGTCTGAAGCAAATTTCTACAATTTCTTTGGTAATTTTGATGGGTTGCGTAAAGATATTTGGAACACTTTCTTCACCATGACTATGGATGTAGCTCATAAAAACGAAGAATATGCGCATTTTTCAAATCGTGAAAAAATGCTCACGTTTTTCTATACTTTCTTTGAGTTACTTACCTTAAATAGGAGCTATGTGCTTTTTACTCTTAAAGAGAATCAGCACATGATGAATAAGATGGAGCAATTAAAAGGATTGCGCAAGCACGTAAAAGGGTTTGCAAAAGAACTGATTCAAGAACGCAACGAGAATAAAACCAATCTTTTATTAGAGCGCAGCGAGACACTTTATAGTGAAGGTGCTTGGGTGCAAATGTTATTCTTAATGAAATTCTGGATGGATGATGACAGTGCTGGATTTGAAAAGACAGATATGGCCATTGAGAAGTCCGTGAACACCATTTTTGATGTTTTTGACAATACACCACTAGATGCCGTTCTAGACTTCGGTAAATTTTTGTGGAAAGAGCGTATGGCTTAATCAAACTTAAAATTAAGCTTGAAAATAAACCGAGAATAAGTTAGTTGTTCACGTTTTCGCGAAAGCGTTACTCTTACAATCCAAATTTAGAAATTTAAATCTTGAGTTACTTCAAGAGTGTCACACTGAGCTTGTCGAAGTGGATTTCACAAAGTGAATTATTATGAAAACACTAGATAAAATACCTACTAGCAAAATAGGCCGTACCACAGAGCTAGTGAAAACTGGCGCTAAAATTGGTGCCAATTATATCAAGTATTATTCTAAAAAAGCAGTGAATCCATCCATGGATCGTTCATCGCTTGATGAGGATAATGCAACCGATATTTATGATGGGTTAAAAAGCTTAAAAGGTAGTGCGCTTAAAGTAGCGCAGATGCTTTCTATGGATAAGAGTTTGTTGCCTGGTGCTTATGTGGAGAAATTTAGTCTAGCCCAGTTTAGCGTCCCACCACTTAGTGCTCCACTAGTACGCAAGACTTTTAAGAAGTACCAAGGTGCATTTCCTGAAGAGATTTATGACACGTTCTCAAAAGATTCTGTAAACGCAGCAAGCATAGGTCAAGTTCATAGAGCTACAAAAGGTGGTAAGGAACTTGCCGTTAAAATACAATATCCTGGCGTGGCAGAGTCTATAGGTAGTGACCTAGCTATGGTAAAGCCTATCGCTATTAAGATGTTTAATTTAAAAGGTGAAGATTCTAAAAGATATTTCTCTGAAGTTGAAGACAAATTAACTGAAGAAACAGATTATACACTTGAGGTAAAACAAAGTATTGAAATCACTGAGGCCTGTTCTCATATTCCTAATATGAAGTTTCCACAATATTATCCAGAGCTTTCTAGTAAGCGTATTATCACAATGGACTGGATGTCTGGGCAGCACTTGAGTGAATTTGCAAAAACAGATTTCTCAACAGCAACTGGTAATAAGTTAGGACAAACACTTTGGGATTTTTATATGTTTCAAATGCACGGTTTAAAAGCCGTTCATGCAGATCCACATCCAGGGAATTTCTTGATTTCTAAAGATGAGGAACTAATCGCCATCGACTTTGGTTGTATTAAAGAAATTGTAGACGAATTCTACCAACCTTACTTTGAACTTGCTGTGCCTGCAAGTATTAATAATCCAGAGATTTTTAAGGAAAAACTATACCAATTAGAAATTTTGCGCAAAGACGATAGTGAGAAAGAAATCGTTTATTTCAGCGCCTTATTTCATGAAATGTTGAGTTTATTTACAAAGCCTTTTCAAGAAAAAACATTTGATTTTGCAGACAGTTCTTTTTGGGATGAGATTTCTTCATTAAGCGAAAAATACAGCAACGATAAAGAATTACGTAAAATGAATGGTAACCGTGGTAGCAAGCACTTCTTGTATATCAACCGCACGTTCTTTGGACTTTATAATCTATTACACGATTTAAAGGCGTCCGTAAATACTCATGAATATGTGAAGTATCTTGAGGAAAAAGGATTTAAAAATCATAGTGCCTTGTAAGACCAAAGAATCAATAGTCTTTTAAGTAAACAGCATCTTGTTTTAATTCATCAGTTACTGTGTTGTCCTCTGTCTTAAATTTAGTTGGTAGTGTTTGATAATTGTTATTCTTATCAGTTAGGTATAGATCTATATGTAAATGCGGTCCTGTACTCCATCCTACATTACCACTAAATCCAATATGTTGTCCTTTTTTTACTTTTTGTCCCACTTTTACTCGAACTCCATTTTTCTTAAAATGTAGGTATTGCATAATTGTACCATCAGAATGAAGAATTTTGACGTAATTATTAAAATCTGCACAACTAGGTTTATCGCAATTCTTACTATTAAGTTTGACCACTTCAATTACTAGCCTTCACGACATGCATAGACTTTAGTCCCAATAGGCATATCAAAATCAATTGCATATTTATCTTGGTGCGAGATATCACCATTATAGCCTTGACCTACTTTGAAAGAAGTACCTTTTTCAAAGGGTAAATCGTAGACATAGTCTTCATCATAGTCAGTATCTGTGACGTCACCTAAGAAAATTGAGGTATTTCCTTTCTCAAATTTCCACCCTTTTGTAGCATCTATTTTTACAAAGTCAAGTATTAAAACATCTTTAGATTGAGCTGGTATAACGATAAATGTCCCATTAGGTTTTGAAGCTTTTAAGTTTACAGGGTTGTATCCAATCTTATAAGTTATGGGCAATAGATTATTATTAGAAACGTAAAGCTTTGTTCCTCCATCGTACTTTTCCCATCGCTGACTATATTTTGTAGTCCAATCGCCCTTTTGAGCAAGAGAAAGGTTGAAAATTAGACATAAAACAATTAAGATAATTCTTTTCATTCTAAACACTTTACGGTTATTATCCTACAAATATAATAAAGTATTTAACTCAATTATTGACCGTATTTTAATATGAAAACCTACCTCTTATAAACCACACCATCTTTCATTACAAAATTAACTTTCTCTAGAATAGCTATATTCTTTACTGGGTTTTCATTTACAGCTATGATGTCTGCATAGAATCCTTGCTGGATTTGACCTATATTATTTTCTTCTTTTAAAATCATCGCTGGTGTAATCGTGGCACTTTGAATAGCTCCATGGCAGGCATTCCTGCTTCCACCATATACCCAAATTCTTTTGCGTTCTTACCATGTGCAAATACGCCAGCATCAGTACCGAAAACGATAGGCACACCACGTTTATAAGCTCTAGCAAAAGTTCCTTGAATCTGTGGTCCTACCGTTCTTGCTTTAGGAACTACTATAGCTGGATAAAAACCATCTACTTCGGCCTTTTCAGCAACCTCTTTTCCTGCGGTGATAGTAGGTACGAGATAACAATCCATTTTCTTCATTAAGTCCATCGTTTCCTCACTCATATACGTTCCATGCTCAATAGTTTTCACACCACCTAAAACTGCACGACGCATTCCTTCATCACCATGTGCATGTGCAGCGACGTGAAATCCATAGTCTGCAGCAGTTTCAGTAATTGCTTTAATCTCTTCTATAGTAAATTGCGGATTGCTACCATTTTTTGCAACGCTTAAGACGCCACCAGTTGCCGTTATTTTTATACAATCAGCACCATTTTTATAACGATGTCTTACTGCTTCCCGACCTTCGGCAGGTGAGTTTGCCACGCCTTCACGTGGTCCTGGATCACCCATTAATGCTTGATTGCTTCCATTTGTTGGATCTGCATGTCCACCAGTTGTGGCAATGGATTTCCCTGCTGTAAATATTCTAGGACCTGGAACTTTACCAGAATTAATAGCATCTCTTAACGATATATTGATACCGCTACCGCCTAAATCTCTCACAGTTGTAAATCCAGACATTAAAGTAATCTCTGCATATTGAACAGAGCTATAGGCAACATCTGCTGGGTCATCCACATATTTTGCAACATATGCATGTGGATTATATTCTGTCTCCATATGCACATGCATGTCTGTAAATCCAGGCATGACCCATTTATCTTTTAAGTCTATATAAGTTCCGTCTTCTGGAATGTCAAGAAATCCTTTTTCTACTTTGGAAATGCGATTATCAACTACCGTAATAGTCATTTTATCTTGCCATTTTCCTTTTTTACTATCCAGCACGTGACCTGCATGAATGTAAGTGGTCATATCTTGGGCAACGGTTATAAATACCGTTAATAATAAAAGGAAAGTGAATTTGAGTTTCATAACTAATGATTTGAATTGTGAAGTTATGAAAATGCTATTTCAAAATTGCTACAGAATCGTCAATTTCAAATATTGCCAGCTGTGTTCTTCTTTGCGATCATCGTAATAAGTACCAGTAACAGCACTATCTATGGGATGTACTTTTAAGATCAGCTCGTTTTTTGATATCCAGAAAGAACTGCTCAATTCTTCATCAATTTCCCAAGACTGGAAATTGATGCTTAAAGCGTTTTGTAACACTAGATTCTTATCTAAATATTTAACTTCTAATTGCGCACCTGATACCATATAGAAATGACCAAACTCTACTGAGTAATGAGATTTTGGAGCAATATTTAAATGAATTTGTTTCTTCTCTCCAGTCTCCATATCAATTCCATAATACTCTCTTCCTTCAAAATCTGCATAAAGAACATATAGATTTAAAGCCTCAATCTTCCCCAGATAATGATGATTATAAGAGAACTCTCCTTGCCAAGGTTCTATGGTTTTAACAGTTCCATTCTTAAGTGGTAAATTAAACTTAAACCAGCCTCCATCATTTTCATTACCGTCATTATAAATATAGTCTGGCTTATTGGATTCATCTATGTCATAAGGCGATATCTTCTTTTTATGGATGACATCTTCTAGCTCGACTGCTTCTATTTTAATTTTAGACTTTAAAAAAGCGGTAGCATCATCTCCATATTCAGATTTCATTCTATTAATGACTGTTAGTGGCTCCACATGTTCTTGATAACGTGGATAACAATCTATATAAGCGCTGTAGTTATAAGTGTCTTCATTCACTTGATAAGTTGCACTATAAAGACTTTCATAATTACAATCTATATAACTGAAATCATTGAAAAGATACAATGATAACAGCGGCAAATCATCTAGGTGATAACTCAAATAAGCACTAAAAACATAACCGCCAGGATTGTCTTTAAGATCCTCATATGGAACACTTTTCCAGACTTTTACCCAATAGCCTTCTAGTTTCTTACCATTATCAATCACAAATGTTTTCACATCTCTCGATCCTGGTGGCGACCAATCTAGCTTAGTTCCATAAGGTAATTTCATAATTACATTACCATCTGGTCCAGCAACGTCACGCATATTCAATCCGCTTTTTGCAACTACATAGATACATTCTTTATCGTAAGATGGTGTGGTTTCCGCTTTTGCGAAAGCGTAATTCAACAACAATAGAACTGTGAGTAGTATTCTCATATTAAAACTGTATCGTTCCTTTTAAATAAATTAAAGATGCTGTACTTTTTGAAGTGTCATCTTGAAAGATAGTGTCCATGGGTAAAACTCCCATTATAAATTGATTCTCACTAATCCAGAAAAATTCTCCTGCCGGAATCCAGCTCGTAAAACTTATAAAATAATCTTGAGGTATGGTCTCCACATCAAATTCTCTAATTGAGAATTGAATCGTGTTTGCAAACACATTAAAATACTCACTAATTAAGTACTCACCACGTGGTGAAATCTCAGGAAAGCCATTTGATAGCATTGTTCTTTTTCCTGTAGTTCGGTTAACCATAATTACTTCAGCATCTTCTGCAAATCCTGATATCAAATAACTATCGAGTTCATCAATTTGACCATAATACTCGGTTTTTGAAGCCCATTCTCCTGTGTGATCTTTTATTAAAATAGAGTCTTTTCCACCGTCTAAGGGCAAATAATATTGTTCCCATTCTACAGGTCTGTATTCATATTCTAATTTGAATTTCTTAGGCTGCCACTTGGTATCCACCGTGTAATTACCTGTCAATTTTTGATTGATATAGTTTTCTTTATTGATAATTTCAAACTGAATCACATCTTTGAGTGCTTCTTGAGCCGCAGGATTATTTTCATACCGCACATCACATTGCTGACCTGTTTCCCACATTTCTCTCCTAGATGAAACTCCTGAGGTGATACCATGGCCATCGTGAGCAGAAACATTTACTAGTTCTACAAAATTATAAATACTCGCTCGCGGAATTGAATTTAGATGTTGAGATAGAAAAACATCAAACACATACATTTTCTGTTCATAATCAAACTGATAATCATAAAAAGTAGGGGGGGCTACAAGAACCCATTGCCCATACTTTTTCTGACCATTATCTATTATATGGGTTTTACCTGTTGACGGAACATTTTCTATAACCTTAAGTTGAGTTCCATAGGGTAATTTTTGTACTACTTCATAATCTGTTCCTGGACCAGAGCGTAGGTTGAGTCCACTTTGTGCATTGATAAAATAACAGGTGTCTGGTTTTAATTGCGCTTTTGCGAAAGCAGAATACAAAAGAACCACTATAAAAAGAATATTTGAGATTGCTTTCATAGTGGTTCTATTATCAATTATCAGACCTAAAGGTTATCTATTCACAAACTCTAAAACATGATCTGTTATATACTTAATTTGCTCATCGTCTAGTTCTGTGTGCATAGGTAACGAAATACACTCTTTAACTAGTTGATTGGTCACTTTAAAATCGTCTTCATTATAGCGGTCATCTGCATATGCTTTTTGAAGGTGCAAAGGTATCGGATAATAAACACCACATGGAATATCGTTTGCCTGTAAATGCTTCACCAGTTCATCACGGTTGGCATCTTTAATCACCAATGTGTATTGATGAAATACGTGACAATCACAACTGTCACAAACTAGTGGTGTGATAATTTTGGTATTGCTAGCAAATGCTGCTGTGTATTTTCTTGCAGCATCTCTACGTGCATTGTTATAACTATCTAGGTGAGGTAGCTTTGCCCTTAAAATAGTGGCTTGCATAGAATCTAAACGTGAGTTTACACCTACCACATCGTGATGATAGCGTTCATACATACCATGATTTACAACACCTCTAATAGTGTGTGCTAGATCATCATCATTTGTAAAAATAGCTCCACCGTCACCATAACATCCCAAGTTCTTAGAAGGGAAAAAAGATGTTGTCCCTACATGTCCAATGGTACCTGTTTTAGATTTAGAACCGTCGCTATGCATGTAACTAGAACCTATTCCTTGAGCGTTATCTTCAATGACATAAAGGTTATGCTCTTTTGCTATGGCCATAATTTCATCCATATTTGCTGCCAGTCCAAATAAGTGTACTGGAACAATAGCTTTAGTTTTAGGAGTAATTGCTTTTCTTACCGCTTCAGTATCTATATTAAAATCAAACGGATTCACATCGACAAGAACTGGAGTTAAATTAAGTAAAGCGATTACCTCTACCGTTGCAGCAAAAGTAAAATCAGTAGTGATTACTTCATCACCTGGTTGCAAACCTAGACCCATCATTGCAATTTGAAGTGCATCAGTACCGTTTGCGCATGGAATAACATGTTTAACATCTAGATAATCCTCTAGTTCTTTTTGAAAAGCATGGACTTCTGGTCCATTGATGAAAGCTGTTGATTCTATAACGCTCATCACGCCATTATTAACTTGATCTTTTATTTTTTCGTACTGACCTTTAAGGTCAACCATCTGAATTTTACGCATTTAAGAAAGATATTAGTATCACCACGGCTGTTGTGATGAGTCTTGTAAAAATACGTAATAATCATGGGTCTTCCCAAGCGTAATTTTTATGTTATTTTTGATTAAAACCTATCGGATTGAAATTTTTATACGACAGTGTCATCACCATTATCAAAGCCCTATTACCCATTGCTGGCGTTTTTAATAAAAAACTTCAACTAGGTGCTAGAGGTCGCGCTCGTGCTTGGGATATTTTAGACCAAAGCATTAAGAAAACAATGCCCAAAATCTGGGTACATGCTGCTAGCTTAGGTGAGTTTGAACAAATAGTTCCTATATTAGAAAAATTAAATAGAGAAAATTATCAAATTGTTCTAACTTTCTTTTCACCAAGTGGTTATGAAAATAAGAATAACACATCATTAGCAGATACCGTTTGTTACCTGCCAATAGACACTACTGCAAATGCTTCAAAATTCATAGAAATTGTAGAGCCTTCACTAGCCATTATGGTAAAATATGAATTCTGGCCGAATTACTTAAAAGAACTTAATAACCGAAATGTTGAAACAATTTTAGTAAGCGGAGTTTTTAGAGAAAATATGTCGTTCAATAAATGGTATGGAAGCTGGATGACTAAATATCTAAAAGCAATAAATCACTTCTTTTTACAAAATGAAGATTCCTATAGGGAACTTAACCGATTAGGTTATAACAATGCCAGTGTTAGCGGTGATACTCGATTTGATCGTGCGAGTCATCTCATTGAACGAGATAATCATCTGGACTTCTTAGATAAGTTTATAGGTGATAAAAAATGTCTAGTAATAGGTAGTAGCTGGCCAGAAGACATTCAAGTGCTACAGAAATGGCTCAGAGAAAACTATGAATCAGGTGACTGTAAAATTGTGATTGCACCTCATGAGATAGAAATTAGTAAAATAGAAACACTTCAACACCAGCTTGATGATGAAACTATATTATGGTCTTCCTTAAAACGAAACCAAAAGACCTTAACTTCCAAAAGTGTGGCTCATTTACAACAAAGCAATATATTGATTCTAGACACCATCGGATTATTGACTAAGACTTATAGTTATGCTAGTATAGCATATGTAGGTGGTGCTATGGGGACGAGTGGTCTTCATAATATTCTAGAAGCTGCTACCTATGGTGTACCGGTTATCATAGGTAAGCATTATGAAAAATTTCCTGAAGCTGGTAAATTAGAAGATCTAGGCGGATTATTTTCAGTATCAACGCCTGACGAGTTTATGGAAATTATGGATCAACTTCTTACGGATGATTTTCTATGTGATAAAACTGGAATGATTTGTGGACACTGGATTAATAGTAACACAGGTGCTACTCGAGAAGTGCTTAATTATTTAAAACAAATTGATGAAAAACTGGTTATTTCTTAGTGTCCTTATATGCTCTCTGATAACAACAGCTCAAGATATTACAATCAGAGATGCTACTTCTAAAAAAGGAGTTCCATTTGCGACAATTAGCTTTGGAAACGGTAAAGGAACTTTTGCAGATGATGATGGTATTTTCAGATTTACTAAGAAGCTTTATAAGGACGTAGATTCTCTTTACATATCATCTATAGGCTATCAAGACTTAACTGTTGCGGCAAACCTCGTGAGTACTGAAATATTATTGACTCAAGAAGCAGATCAATTAGAGGCTGTTATGCTTAGTGCTGAACTTAATGGAAAGTTCAAAAAGAAAAAACAGAAAGCCATAGCGCATGATAATTACTTTAATTGCTGGTTACCAACAGTAGAATCAGAAATCGCTGTACGCTTTGATAGGATTGACAATCAACCTACACGTATATCACAATTACAATTCCCTATTGTAAAGGAAGAAAGTCAAGTTAGTAAAAAAGGGAAATTAAGGGCCTTTTCTACTATGGTAAGAATTATGTTTTATGATGTTGAAAATGGACAGCCGTCGCAAAAATCTTTTTATCCTAGCATGACCTATGTCATTACTGAAAAATCAGATGATATAATAGAAATAGATATCGATCATTTAAATATTAATATTCCTAAAAATGGAATATTTGCTGCCATACAAATTTTAGGATATACTACACCAGACGGTAAATTAATTAAAGCAAAAAAGTATAGAGAAATCCAGACTGTACGAGGTCTCCAAAAAGTTTCTACCACCTATAGACCTTTATTACCATTTACTAATGAGATGGAAGGAAAGCAAACCTGGGTAAGACGTATTTTTTATAATAATAAAAAATGGGTTCCCTTTGATCTTAATTATAATCCAAACTCATCTCTAGTGCGCAGTGGACACGATAATTATGGTATCGGTGCAGAGTTTAAGGTGTTTTATAAAGAAGATTAAACTGTTACCGCTTTATTGAGGTAAGCTCTAAATGGCTTCATTTCTTTATAAACTTCAATACACTTTGCTTGAAAATCATCAGCTTGTACTTCCTTTTGTGTTAAATCGTGTTGAACAGCAAATGTTTTTAAGCGTAATAAATCGATATGCTCATGATCTTGAGAGTATCCTTTAGGCGCTGTTTTTAAAGAATCCCCATCGTTAATAATATTGAAAGTTTTTTTAAAAGACTTTTTATTTAATATCCTTTTATAGTCTTCTCCATTATAATCTATAGCATCTCTTAATGAGCTAAGAATTTCTTTTTTGGGTTTATAGAACCCACCAGCGATAAAAGATTCTTGTGTCCCTAAGTGTATATAAAAATCACCTTGCTTCCCACTTGCTGCTAGGTCCATTCCTGCACCAAAATGGTCTTTGTAAACAGGTTTATTAGGGTGAAACATCAAATTATTATTAATGCGATTAATCGCCTTACGTCCTGGCGTATTATGATAATCTTGATCAACTTTGGCTAACTCAATGTTTAATTCATCTAACCATTGGATATACCAGTCACGCACCTCGTGATAGCGTGTTCTGTTCTGATCCATCCAGTCTTTGGAATTATTTTTTTGTAGGTCGCGCAAGAAATCATATAATTTATAAAAGCTCATTATAGATGTTCAAAAAAGTTAGTATACCTTTTATTAGTCCACTTTCGCGAAAGCGAATTACAGAAAAGTCCTTTTTCTTAAATTTATTTTTTGAGCTGGGCTATTTCATCACGCAAACTGTCAAGTCCTTGCTTCAAAGAAATCATAGCTTCTTCTCCTTCATGTACATCTAGATCAAAGCTCAACTTTGAATTCACTTCCCACAACTCCTTGATTTCAGAAATGGATTGTTCAATGACTGGATAATCTCTATTTAAAGAAATGAGATTCACTAAGTCACTAATTTCAGACTTGCGCAATTTCTTAACCACAACAGTATCAGCGGTGACTACAACATGTATGCGGTTATCATTTGCTTGTCTTACACTTTCAACCGCTTTACCCATTACCCATTCTGCAGGTTGTAATACAGGTAACATACTATCACCGCGTACTTGAAAAGCTCTAAAACTACCTTCCTTATACTGCGGTAAGGGAATACTAAACGCAGGCAAGTCTTGATACCAATCAGTATCTAACACGTTACTAGCATAACCTGCACTAGCTTTTATAGGCACCATAATCATATTTTCTCGATCACTAGTGTCCATACTTATAATCTTAGGAGCTGTACTTGCAGTGGTTTCTAGATGTTTATTATAACTATTGCCATATAACCATAACGGGTTATATGAAACTGACGCAAGAGCTCGGTCACAATTTTACCGGTAATCTTCTTTTTACCGCGCTCAATATCTGCAGTTGTACTTCCTGCATCAAGCAGGTCTGCAAACTCGGATTGGGTCTTCCCTAACTCTTCCCTTACTTTTTTAAAGCGCTGTGCTTCTATAGATATCTCTTGTGCCATAGAACAAATATAGACTTTTTAGGAATAATTCCAACTTTAACATGGGATTATTTCCTAGTTATTGGAATTATTCCATATATTTGACATGTAAAACGGAACGATTCTTGGAATAATTCCATAAAACAAAATATTATGTGTGGAAGAGCAACTATAATAACACCGCAAGAGCAGTTAGAAAAGCGCTTTAATGCTGTCTTTAAAAACAATGTTCACTTGCCAGAGAATGTAAACATATCTGCTGGTGAGCAACTTCCTGTAATTACAAGTGATGCTCCTAGAGAGATTCAGTTGTTCACTTATGGTTTCACACCTCACTGGGCACATAAGCAAACCTATATGTTAAATGCCCGTAGTGAAGGTAGTAACAATATTGATAATGAAGCAGATTACAAAGGAACATTAGGGATCTTTAATAAGCCTATGTTCAGACATGCCATTAAATCTCAACGATGTTTAATATTAGTAGATGCTTTTATTGAAGGTCCAAAGCAAGAGAAATTAAACAAACCATTTTTGGTATATCCTAATCGTGATCGTGGCCCATTTGCTATAGCTGGCATATATGATTCATGGCAACATCCACTTACGGGAGAAATTCATCATACCGTAGCGATGGTTACTACAACTGCAAATAGATTGATCAACCGTATAGGTCATCATAGGTCACCAGTGATTTTAAGTAAAGAGGATGAGCAAAAATGGATTCAACCTAATTTAAATACGGCTGAAATTTCAAAACTAATAAAGCCGTTCGACTCTAAAGGATTTAATGCTTACCCTATATCTCAAAAAATTAAAAAACCTGATGCAAATGGTCTTGAATTATTAAAACCTACTGGCGAGAAATTATTTAAAGATTATGACCGCTGCTTATATGAGCGACTTAAATATGCAGAGGATCATTCATTTACTATAAGAGAAGAACGTCTGGTCGAAGGTGATCAATTCATTTTATTTTAAAAATGTATCAGGACATGAACATAGAACTCATAAAAATAGAGCTGACACAACGAGTAGAACAACTTATGGTGTCAAGAAAAGCAGGACAACAAGCAACTATGAAGGTAGTTTACAAAGTAAAATCTTGGTCTGATAAAATAGCCGAAACAGAGGACCTTATCCATAAAGTATATCATACACTAAATGAAGTACTGTCTCAAAATGGTATTCATTTTAAAAATGAAATTGAAAAAGAAGGTTTTGTAAGTTTTATGGAGCCTACAGTAAATGATCTCGTTATTAAAAATATGGCAGATTAATTAAACTGTAGTACATAAAAAAATGAGTTACTCTATAAACCTCACAGGAAAAATCCTGTGAGGTTTTTTGACCACTTGTTTTAAGGAATACGCAATTGTAGCGGTTATAACATTTCAAACAATAAATACTAAAAAACCATGAGAGGTAAACAAATCCTACATCTAGATCTTGACACTTTCTATGTCTCTGTAGAGAGAAAGATGGATGCTCGCCTTACAAATCGTCCGATATTAGTCGGTGGAACTAGCGATCGTGGCGTTGTAGCAGCATGTAGTTATGAAACTAGAGGTTATGGTGTACATAGTGGTATGTCCATGAAACTAGCAAAACAACTGTGCCCAGAAGCTGTGGTGATAAGAGGTAACGCTGGTATTTATTCAAAACACTCTGATGAAGTCACTGAAATTATCAAACAAGAAACTCCGCTTTTTGAAAAATCTAGTATTGATGAGTTCTATGCAGACCTATCCGGAACAGATCGTTTTTATGGCTGTTATAAACTAGCAACAGCAATACGTGAAAAAATCATTAAGGAAACCGGATTACCTATATCTTTTGGATTATCTACAAATAAAGTCGTTTCAAAAATTGCAACTGGCGAGGCAAAGCCTAATAGTCAACTTATGATTTCTGAAGGGACAGAAAAACTTTTTATAGCACCACTTTCTATAAAAAGATACCACAAGTAGGTGATAAAACATATCAAACGCTACGACATTTAGGTATAAAACGCATCCATACAATTCAAGAGATGCCTGAAGAAATGATGATTAATGTACTAGGTAAAAACGGCAGGATGATATGGCAACGTGCACAAGGGATAGATAATAGACCTGTAGTTGCGTTTAATGAACGTAAGTCTATCAGTACAGAGCGTACTTTTGACCGCGACACAATTGATATCAAAAAACTTAAATCAATTCTGATTGCCATGACTGAAAATCTCGCCTTTCAATTAAGACGTGGCGATAAATTAACTGGTTGTATTAATGTTAAAATAAAATACTCTGACTTTAATACGTACACTAAACAAATGCGCATCTCTTACTGTAGCGCAGATCACATCTTGATACCTCACATATTAGAAATCTTTGAAAAACTCTACAATCGTAGATTATTGATAAGATTAATAGGGATAAAGTTCTCTCACATTGTTAACGGTCATTATCAAATTAACCTCTTTGACGATAATGAAACCTCCATGAATTTATATAAAGCATTAGATAAAATAAGAGAAAAATATGGCGACAGAACTGTTATGAGAGCAGCAGGAATGGAATCAAAAACAATAGGCAGAATGTTAAACCCATTTAATGGGCTACCACCAGTAGTCCTAGCACACCGTAAACAATAAAAAACTCAACTTGTATTTAAACAATCACACATACTATTCTTTGCGCTATGGCACTTTTAATGAGCAAGACCTCATTGAATTAGCCCTAGAAAATAATGTGAAAACAATTGTCCTTACAGACATTAACAACACAAGTGCCTGCCTCAACTTTATGAGGCTGTGCGTACAACACCAACTTCATGGTGTGCTAGGTATAGATTTCAGAAATAAGCACCAACAGGAGTACGTCGGTATTGCAAAAAATAATGAAGGGTTTCAAGAGCTTAATACCTTTCTATCGTATCACCTTGAAAATAAAATTCCTTTCCCAGCACAGGCACCAGCTTTTCAGAATGCATATATTATCTATCCCTTTAAAAAAGTTGTTGAGCTAGAGAAAGTTCGCTTTCGCGAAAGCGAATTCATAGGCACCTCTATGGCTACATTACGTAAACTACCTTTCACCAGCTATGTGAAAATGCTGGATAAAATGGTTGTCCTACAAACAGTAACCTTTAGATCTAAAAAGATTATAATGCACATAGATTGTTACGTTGTATAGATCTCAATATACTTTTAAGTCAACTACCAGTATCACAACAAGGCAATGCTGAAGATCAAATGATTCCTGTTTATGATTTAAAAAAGGCCTTTGAAGAATACACAATCATTCTTAAAAACACAATTCAATTACTAGAGCAATGTTATATCAACTTCAATTTTGAAAATGCTCAACTTAATGCAAATCAACAAATCTATAAACACAGTAAAGAAGACGACTATTTAAAATTAAGGAAGCTAGCTTATGATGGCATTAAAAATAGATATGGAGATAAAAAAGACAAGAGAGTAGTTATTGACCGTATAGAGAAAGAAATAGGAATAGTAGTAAAAAAAGGGTTTGTAACTTACTTTTTAATTAACTGGCGCATCTGTGAATATGCTCGTAGTAAAAAGTATTTTTATGTAGGTCGTGGTAGTGGCGCAAATAGTATTCTAGCTTATTTACTTCAAATTACTGAAGTCGATCCTATAGAATTGGACCTTTATTTTGAGCGCTTTATCAATGATTACAGGACCAGTCCTCCAGATTTTGATATTGACTTTTCATGGGATGATAGAGAAGATATTACACGATTTATTTTTGAAGAGTTTAATAATGTGGCACTACTAGCGACCTATAATACCTTTCAATATCGAGCAGTAGTAAGAGAGCTAGGTAAAGTTTTTGGCTTACCTAAAACAGATATAGACATGCTCACCACAGGCCATTTTCAACTAGGTCAACTAGATCAAATGCACCAACTAGTATTAAAGTATAGTCATTTAATAAAAGGTATGCCTAACTATATAAGCATACACGCCGGTGGAATTCTAATTACAGAAAAACCTATTCACTACTATAGCGCTACCAGTTTACCGCCCAAAGGTTATCGTACAGTTCAATTTGACATGCACATTGCTGAGGATGCTGGGATACACAAGTTTGATATTCTAGCACAGCGTGGTCTAGGGAAAATACGTGATACCATTGAGATTATTAAGTACAATCAACCAGATGCGGTTCTAGCTAATCTACATACAGATGTGAAAAAATTTATGCAAGATCCAGAGATTAATAACATGATCTCACAAGCAAAATGCATAGGTTGTTTTTATATAGAATCGCCAGCGATGAGAATGCTGTTGAGTAAACTAGCCACTAATGATATATAGGACTTGTTGCAGCAAGTTCTGTTATACGTCCAGGTGTAGCGCAAAGTGGTATGATGCGCGAGTTTATTTTACGCACACGATATCCTGAAAAACGTCAAGAAGCACATCCTATCATGCAAGAAATAATGCCAGAAACTTATGGCATTATGGTCTATCAAGAAGACGTCATTAAGGTTGCTCACTACTATGCAAAACTGGATCTTGCTGAGGCAGATGTCTTGAGACGTGGAATGAGCGGAAAGTATCGATCTCGTGAAGAGTTTCAAAAGGTGGAACAAAAGTATTTTCAAAACTGTATTGATATAGGCCATGATTCAAATCAAACATTAGAAATATGGAACCAGATTAAGAGTTTTGCTGGTTATGCTTTTGCAAAAGGTCACTCTGCATCATATGCTGTAGAAAGCTATCAAAGTCTTTATCTTAAAAGATACTTCCCATTAGAATACATGGTAGCCACGCTAAATAATGGTGGTGGTTTCTACAGACCTGAACTCTATGTTCATGAAGCAAAAATGTGTGGTGCAACTATAGAATCACCATGTGTTAACAATAGCGATATTGCTAATATTATAAAAGGAAATAGCATCTATCTGGGCTATAGTTATCTTAAAGAATTAGAGAAAAAGACGATGATCCGTATTATAGAGACGCGCCATCTTGATGGGCCTTTTAAATCATTAGAAGACTTCATAAATCGAGTACTCATTAGTATTGAACAACTAGCTCTTTTAATACGTATAGATGCTTTTAGATTTACAGTAATAGATCGTTATGAATTATTGTGGCAGGCACATTTCAAACTAAATAAATCACCTCAAAAATATATTCAGAATAAATTATTTATTACTGAGCATAAAGAGGCAACTATACCCAAATTACATACAACGGCTTTAGAAATGGCTTATGAGCAAATTGAACTTCTAGGATTTCCTTTATGCTCACATTTTGATTTATTATTAGAGTCTCCTCAAAATAATTATGGCCGTGCAGATATGAAGGCACATCACAATAAAATGATATTGATGTATGGCTATGTTGTAAATATTAAAACAACACATACTGCTAAGGGCAAGCGCATGCAGTTCGGTACGTTTTTAGACGTTAATGGTGACTTTTTTGATACAGTCATGTTTCCTCCTGTAGCTTCTAAAATCAACTTTCGCGGAAGCGGAATCTATAAAATATATGGTAAAGTAGTAGAAGAATTTGACTTCTTTTCTATTGAGGTACACGATATGAATAAGGCTGATTATATTCAAGACCCGAGATATGCAGAAGAGAATCCGCAAACCGTGCAGCGTTTAGAGAAGCAATCAAATTTACGTGATCGAAGGATGGGCAATAGTCATGGATACCGAAAATTAGAATTACCACATGAAAAAATAAGTGTTCATCAACCTGAAGCATCAAGAAAATCAAGTAAAACTGGCTGAGCCTTATCTGATATTAAAACGACACCATGATAATATCAATGAGATCAAATAAAGCCCATTAGGCAATACATATGAATTACGAGAGAATAAAAGAAAAATTAGAAATCCTAGCTGATGCCGCAAAATATGATGTGAGCTGTAGCAGTAGTGGAAGTAAACGAAAAAATAAAAATAAAGGTTTAGGTGATTCTAGCGGCATGGGTATTTGTCATACTTATACAGAGGATGGTCGTTGTGTCTCATTACTTAAAATTTTACTGACTAATGTGTGCATTTTTGACTGTGCATATTGTGTAACTAGAAAATCAAATGATATCAAACGAGCTGCCTTTACCGTACAAGAAGTGGTAGATCTGACTATTAATTTTTACCGTCGTAACTATATCGAAGGATTGTTTTTGAGTTCTGGGATCTTTAAAAGTCCGACGCGACAATGGAAAGATTGATACGAGTAGCAAAAAAGCTAAGAGAAGAAGAGAACTTCAATGGCTATATCCATCTTAAGTCCATTCCAGGTGCTAGTGATGAACTGATGCAAGAAGCTGGGTTGTATGCCGATCGATTATCTGTAAATATTGAAATCCCAACTAAGGCTGGATTAAAACTACTAGCGCCAGATAAAGATCATAAAGATTTTATTAAACCAATGAAAGCGGTTCAGAACTCTATTCAAAGATACAAGTCTGAAAAGAAGTTTATTAAAAACACACCGATTTATGCTCCTGCCGGTCAAAGCACTCAAATGATAGTAGGTGCTACTGGTGAGAGTGATCGGGATATTATGTATAGTGCTAATTTCTTTTATAATAAATTTCAGATGAAACGTGTATACTATTCTGGATACATACCAGTTGCAAATGATTCTAGGTTACCGGCTATAGGCACAGAAGTACCAATGATGCGAGAAAACAGGCTTTACCAAACAGACTGGTTATTGAGATTTTATGGCTTTGACATTCAAGAAATACTTAATGACACACATCAAAATTTAGATATGGACATAGACCCAAAACTTTCGTGGGCTTTACGTAATCTAGATCAATTTCCCGTAGACATTAATAAAGCTGATAAAAGAATGCTGGCTCGCGTGCCAGGTATAGGAATGCGATCAGTTGGTAAGATTATAAGTGCTAGACGCTACAGAAAACTAAACTGGCAACACCTAAAAGCTATAGGGATTTCTATGAATAGATCTAAATATTTTATGACCTGTGATTCAAGAGAATTTGAGACTAGAGACCTGACTAGTTCAAAGATTAAAAATTTAATCATGATCAACTCTAATAGTAAATATCATGAAAATTTTAATAATCAACTCAATTTATTCTCATGACCACTACCTTATTATATGATGGTAGTCTGAATGGTTTATTGACTACTATTTTCACGATATATGATCATAAAATAAAATTACCTATTATTTCTAAAGCTTCAAATACACAAAAAAATCTTTTTGATGGTGTAGAGATTATAACCACAGATATTGATAAGGCCCAGCGAGTATGGAAACGTTTTAAATCATTATGTGAATCCCGAGACTCACATCAAGTATACTGTGCCTTCTTAAGTGAAATAACAGGTATTGAAAATACTATCTATGAATATATAAAATGGACTTTTAAAGCTCAAAAAGCACCAAGCGGTGATTTCACAAACCCAAGTGTATTAAAAATTGCTCAAGCAGCAAAATGGTAGGTCGAGAGAAGCACCGAATGGAAGCATTCGTTCGATTTCATTTAATTGATGAGAAAACTTATTATGCGAATATTGAGCCAGATTTTAATGTTTTACCTCTAATTATAAAGCATTTTAAAACCAGATACGCCGATCAGAATTGGATTATATATGATTTAAGTCGGAACTATGGAATCAGTTATAATCAAAACGAAGTGCAAGAAGTATATATAGAATTTAAAACCCCCTAAAGGTCAACGTGGAATCTTGAACACCAAGAATAATTCTAATCAGAATAGTATGATGTTAAAAACAGATTTTCAAGAAACTGAAAACAATTATAGAGATTTATGGAATCAATATTTTAAAAGTACCAATATAAAGTCAAGAAAAAATATTAAACTACATCTTCAACATGTACCTAAGAGGTATTGGAAATACTTAAGTGAAAAAGTGTAAAATAAAAGGTAGATGAATTTCAAAAGAAAGAATTTCAAAAATGAAATGAACAATTAATCTTCAAATGGTAGACAAAATCATACTATTAATCGATAAATAGCTAAATATAAATTAGAAATTAAGTTATTTAATCAAAAGGTATACATTTGTTTCATAAATCAATAAATCTACCTCAAAATGAAAAAATTATTTATCGGAGCGATGGCTCTTTCTCTTATGTTCGCAGTAGGATGTAGAGAAGTAGAAAAAGGAATGGAAGATGCTGCAAACGGCGTTGAAAATGCTGCAGATGCTGCAGGAGATGCTGCTGGCGATGCAATGGACGCTGCTGGTGACGCTGTAGAAAGCGCACAAGACGGTATTGAAAATGCGGGTGACGCAATCGAAAATGCTGCTGACAATGCAACTGGTGCTGCTAAGGAAGGACTAGACAATGCTAAAGATGCTTTAGATGACGCTGGTGAAGCCGTAGAAACTGCTGCTGGTGATGTGAAGGACGCTGCAAACAATGCTGTAGACGGTGCTAAAGATGCTGCAAATAATGCAGTTGACAAAGCTGGAGATGCTGCTAAAGGTGCTGCTGATAAAGCGACTGAAGCTGGAAAGAAGATGATTGGTAAATAATCTTTTTCTTTATAAGAAATAAAACCGCCTTTTAGGCGGTTTTTTTATGCTTAAAAATAAATAACTTTCTATTTGATTCCTTGAGCTAAACTATTAGCTTGAAATTTATGTAATAAAAAAGAGGCTACCTATTTCTAGATAACCTCTTAGTACTCGAGACGGGACTTGAACCGTACGGGCATTACTACCCATTGGATTTTAAGTCCAACGTGTCTACCAATTCCACCACTCGAGCGATTGTGTCCACGACACATCATTGGTATTATTAAAATCTTTTTAAGAACAAACTTTAGAGCGAAAGACGGGATTTGAACCCGCGACCTCCACCTTGGCAAGGTGATGCTCTACCCCCCCTGAGCTACTTTCGCAAAATTGAAATACTCTAAAGTATTTCAAAGCGAGTGCAAATTTAACAACTTTCCTTTATCTGCAAAGCGTTTCAATTAAAATTATTTGATAAAAATTATTTTCCTTGAAGCATACGTTTAATCTCATTGAGCTTCATGAGAGCTTCCACCGGAGTAAGTGTATCTATATCAACCATAAGTATCTCTTCTTTAATGTTTTGCAACAAAGGATCATCTAAGTTGAAGAAACTTAATTGCATTTCATCTTCTTGTGTGTCCTGTAAAACTTTTTTAGAATCCTCTTGTTGATGACTTTTTTCAAGTCTTTTTAGGATTTTATTTGCCTTTTTAATGACTTGCTGTGGCATTCCTGCCATTTTTGCCACATGAATTCCAAAACTATGATGGCTACCACCAGGTATAAGCTTGCGCATAAACAACACCTTATCCTTCAATTCTTTTACCTCAACATTATAATTCTTAATGCGATCAAACATCTCCGTCATCTCGTTTAATTCATGATAATGAGTTGCAAAAAGAGTTTTGGGCATATAAGGATGCTCATGTAGGTATTCTGTAATTGCCCATGCTATAGAAATTCCATCATAGGTACTTGTTCCTCTTCCTATTTCATCCAGTAACACCAGGCTGCCTTTACTAATGTTGTTAAGTATGCTAGCACTTTCATTCATTTCTGTCATGAATGTGGATTCTCCTTGAGAAATATTATCGCTTGCACCTACTCGAGTAAAAATTTTATCTACAATACCCATTTTAACATCTGTTGCAGGAACAAAACTTCCCATTTGTGCAAGTAGCACAATCAATGCTGTCTGTCTCAATATTGCCGACTTACCACTCATATTAGGACCGGTAATCATGATGACCTGCTGTTGATCTCTATCTAATAAAACATCATTAGGTATGTAAGGTTTGTCTGCAGGAAGCATCTTCTCAATCACAGGATGCCTACCTCCTGTAATTTCTAAAGCATCACCTTCTAATAGTTGCGGTCTAATATAATTACTCTGTATAGCATGCGCAGCAAATGATATTAAACAATCTAATTGTCCTATTAGCTGAGCATTATCTTGAATCGCTTTGATAAAAGGTACTATTTCTTGAACAATTTTATCAAACAACTCTTGTTGAAGAGCGTTAATACGTTCTTCGGCTCCTAATATTTTTGATTCATACTCTTTTAATTCCTCGGTAATATATCGTTCTGCATTGACCAATGTTTGTTTTCTAATCCACTCTTCTGGCACCTTATCTTTATGAGTATTTCTCACTTCTATGTAATACCCAAAAACGTTATTACTAGCAATTTTCAAGCTAGTTATCCCAGTTTCTTCTGTGTGCCTGGCTAGCATATTATCCAAATACTCCTTACCACTATTAGCCAGACCTCGCAACTCATCTAACTCACTATTATAACCAGCGGCAATAGTTCTACCCTTTAAAATATTAACAGGAGCTTCTTCATCAATAGACTCTTTAATTAACTGCGTTATGTGTGCACAAGTATTAAGATTATCTCCTAAGACCTGCAACGCTTTGTTTCCAGAACTTTCAGCTATTTTTTTTACGGGTTCTATAGCCTCAAGACTATTTTTAAGTTGTACTACCTCTCGTGGACATATTTTACCAACGGCTACTTTAGAAATCAACCTTTCTAAATCACTCATGCGCTTAAACTCAAGCTTAATTGCATCTAAAGTTTCTGAAGATTTTGTAAAAAACTCTACAATATCATGTCTTTTTTCTATCTGCGATTTATTTTTTAGTGGGAATGCTAACCATCTTTTTAACATACGACCACCCATGCAGTGGTAGTTTGATCTATAACATCTATAAGCGTCACTGCACCAGAACTTAAGGCCTGGTACAACTCTAAATTGCGCACTGTAAATCTATCCATCCACACATAATCTTCATCTGCAATCCTAGATATACCAGCAATATGATCTACCTTATTATGTTGTGTCTCTTCTAAGTAATGTAAGATAGCACCAGCAGCAGTAATGGATTCTTCTAATTTTTCAATACCAAAACCTTTTAAAGAATTGATTTTAAAATGTTTCAATAATGATTCACGGGCAAAATCTATCTTGAACACCCAATCTTCTAAAAAGAAATAAGGCAGATCATATGGGAAGTCATCTTTTAATGAAATCTTATCCTTGCGATTAATCAACACCTCGCTAGGATTAAAATTTTGTAACAACTTATCAATCTCTTCGCGAGATCCTTGACTGACCAGAAATTCTCCCGTAGAGATATCTAAAAAAGCTACTCCATAAATATTCTTATTTACAGATAAAGCTGCTAGAAAGTTATTACTCTTAGACTGTAACACCTCATCATTAAGAGCTACACCAGGAGTGATCAATTCTGTAACACCTCTTTTTACAATTGTTTTAGTTTGCTTAGGATCCTCTAATTGATCGCAAATTGCTACACGCTCACCTGCCTTCACTAGTTTAGGCAAATATGTATTCATAGAGTGGTGAGGAAACCCAGCTAACTCAACAGGTTCTCCACCGTTATTTCTACTTGTTAAAACTATATTTAGAATGCGAGCCGTTTTAATAGCGTCTTCTCCAAAAGTTTCATAAAAATCGCCTACACGAAAAAGTAACAAGGCATCAGGATATTTAGTCTTTATCCTATTGTACTGTTGCATTAATGGAGTGACCTTCTTAACCTTTTTTGACAAACCGTAAACTTATAAGTGAACATCAAAAATACGATTCTGTTATCGCTAGTTATGGTAATTGTAACAGCATTTTTCAACAGCTTTTAAGTTATGCAATCTACTATAGGTTTTTAAGCTAGAGGATATTATTTAAAACCTGCTTACGCGAAAGCGTAATAAAAACAGTGCTATATCATCACACCTATTTCCATGTATAGTTTTTTGAGGTAGCTTTCTTTTTTACCGCGTTAACCATAGCGCTTTCTAGTTCGTTCTCTCCAACATTCTGTGACTTGATATAAACCTCTCTCTTTTCATTAAGCTCTAGGATACTCTTTTGAACTTTTGTTCTCTCTTTCTTTTTTGCTAGGGTGATAGCTTTAATTTCCTCAACAGATTTATCTTTTAATTCTGGGGGGGCAAGCGTTTTTTTATTTGCTACAATTAAAACTTCGAGCATCTCTTCATCCTCTGCAGCATCGATTAAATCCCAGTCGGCATTATTGTAAAGGCTTTTTGATTTTACAACACTACGATTAACGTTTGCTGTAACAGATATACTCTCTAACTGAGCGTCATTAGATACTTGCTGTGCACTCTTTAAGACCCCTTGAGCTCCATATGCCATATAAGTCCCATTTAATTGATTATTTAAATCTAGGATTTGACTATCATATGGAGTCGTTACATAATGTGTTTGTCGATTTTGGTCTATGACTGTATACTCTCCTTTACCCATGGCAGCTCCATCTTTCCATTTTAAAGAAATACCTGTTTGAGCATTACCGCAAAATATCGTGTTGACAGTAATATCTTTTTGCATGGCAGATCCCATAGCCATGTCTGACGATACTTTACCCTGTAAAAAAGATTCATTTCCAGCGATAAATATCATTTTTAAATCTTGCTTACCAGTGCGCCATTCCAAATGCTTAACAGCATTATCAATAACGGCACCACAGTATTCGTCTCCACCTGAAGTGTCTAGAGCAAATAGT
Source organism: Nonlabens ulvanivorans (assembly GCF_000755285.1). Classification (GTDB taxonomy): domain Bacteria; phylum Bacteroidota; class Bacteroidia; order Flavobacteriales; family Flavobacteriaceae; genus Nonlabens; species Nonlabens ulvanivorans_A. The sequence goes on from NZ_BBMK01000001.1 coordinate 286,168, forward strand.
TCTTTACTTATATAATCTAGGTCTGTAGAGAAAGGTATAACTTGCCTTAAATAGTTATCTTGATAAGATAATGAAGAGTTACCGTATTCATATAAAGCGATTTCCAAATTTGCCTGAACCTCATTACAATGTGCATAGGACATTTTATTGATAAGATTCCATAATTGTGTTTTTGCTTGATCTATCAGACCATCCATACTATTACTAGTATCCAATAATAAAGCTATTTGAATAGTAGCTGGCTCTACAGGAGCCATCGGTTTTATATGGAGCATCGCTACTTCAGGATCTATATGAATTTCAGTCGCCTCTCCTTTACAGGCTGTTATAGACATTAATATAATAGCTAGTAATAAATTTTGAAAATTTTTCATGGGATGATTTTTATGAGTTAGGTAATTGCTTAATATCAACAGGTCCTGTTGGTGATATCACGTATACTTTAGGTTTAGGTTCTTTTACTGGTGCAATAGGCGCGGCAGGCTTTATGGGCTTGGGCACATACCTTAATGTCAGGTCCATCCCTAATTGAATTACCGGTTTTGTAATTGCGGCGTTAACGACAATATCATATCCAGAATGCGGAATAGGATCGTAGTAATACGAAATCGGTTTTTTAATACGTGTTACACCTTTCTTTTGTTTAAGTGCTTCCATACTTATATTATTAGCAGCAACATAACTTTTGTAGTGATCCTTAGGCATATGGTAATACTTAGCATCGGCCATGTGGACATCATATTCACTCATATCAAAACCTAATGCTTTATAGTATTCTTTTTTCTTTTTTACTTCGGCAAGTAGTTTAGTTTGCAAATCAGCATATATCTCTTCTAGGTTTTTTACATAGTAATCTACTTTAACGAGATTATAAACCTCAGCACTTGCGCAAGCAGATAATATTTTTTCAAAATCGTCATCATCTCGGTAAGAAATCAATAGGTTTTGTTGCAATTCAAAACCGACAGGCACCTCAGTATATGTTTTACTAAAAAGTTTTTTAGTCACTTCAATTTCATATTGAGGTATAAAAGAAATCATATCAATAGCAAATTTGCCATTAAAGCCCTTACCTCTTAATTCAGCTTTTATAGCATTAATTTTATCGCTCATTAATTGGGTGGTCTCATCTGCCGTCTCACCTACCTGATTGATATTAAAAACTGCGGTGTAATCTGTAGCCTCAACGTTATAAAGACTGCGCAAGCTCAAGTTTAAAATATTGCTAGGTTGTAAAGTCACGCTTGCAATAGGTCTAGCGTTGTACCCTATCACTCTCGCATTTCCCATATCTGCAGTAGCTATATTAGCTCTCGATATTTCCATTTGCGAGGCTTGGTTATTAAAATTACCTAAATGCTGTGCACTCAAACTAAGTGTACAAAGGATTAAAAATGTAGTTGAGATGATTTTCATTTTGTTAGAATTTTAATCAAATCTACTGGGATACTTCTCTTATAAATATGTCAAATGAGTGAAACCAGTATATGAATGAGTGTAATGAGAATTCTATCGAGTACACTTCTTAATTAACGGAACATATAAGCTCTAATCGGCCCATAAACGGCACAGTGCCTGAATCTATCTAACTTTTAATGCCTAAGTTTACAACCGAAATGAGAGCAATAATCTTATATATAATTTTATCCTTGGGTCTAACCTCTACGGTTATGGCGCAAAGTAATGAGTCGCGTAAGACCAATAGTGAACGCACCACTATGGTTCTAGAAGGACGCGTGATTAGCGATAAAAAACAACCTGTATCTGGTGTCAATATTGAAGGCCCTATGGGCCGATATGCAACTACAGATTTACAAGGCTATTTTAAAATACCGGCAAATCTAGGCGATGAAATTATCATCAGGAAATCTGATTTTGAAACTGTTTATTATACGATAAGAGGTTATGACAAAGTTGAAATCCAAGTAATCGATGACCTCGCACAAAAAGACCGCCTTAAATCATTGAGCTATGAAGTTTTAATGGATAGCGCGCACGTTTATCTTAAAAAGGACGCACAAAAAACTGCAGACTTTTTAATTGCCGCTTTATCTAATAACCCTAATGGCATTAGTACTAGCAAAGAGGCTCGCGCTTATGAAAAATTAGGTGATTTATACATTTTTAACAAACAAGCAGACCTAGCTATTACTAATTATAGAGCAGCCATTAAGTCTGAGAACACAGCACAAAGACAACTCAAACTTGGCCAATCACTTCAAAGCAATGGTAATTATCAAGAAGCTATCAAAACGCTAGATGCCCTTATTGCAAATCAAAGATCAAGAAAAACATCCTCTAACCGCAATACAGGACTATCTACTCAACAAATAGTAACTGCATATACAGCTCTAGGAAATGCCTATGAAATGACCAACAATACTGAGGCAGCGCTTAAAAATTATCAATCAGCTTTACAAACTGCACATACAAACAATTTAAAAGCATTATTACCACAACTCAACACTAACATTGCAAATGTTTATAACGCAACAGGACAAGTCACTACTGCAGAGTCTTATTATAGCGATGCTATTCAAAATTCAAAAAATGAAGGGATTTTAAGTAATGTTGTCACACAATCTGCCACTGCTGATTTTTATAACAGCAACCAACAGTATGATAAAGAAATTGCTTTACGTAAAAAAAACATTGAACTTATTGAAAAGGCAAGTACTGTAAAAAGAAAGGCTACTGCAAATAACCTTGAGACACCTAGTTATAGTGACGTTATAGAGATGGAAGATGCCATTATGAAAGATCTAGAAGTGGGCGCGCCTTTAGAGACGCCTGCGGATAATGTCACAACCTCATACTCAAAACAAAAAGAACAACTTAAAATCGCAGAAGCCTATAAAGCCACAAATAATTTTGTAGAAGCAATCACTTCTTTTGAAAACAGTTTTAAAGAAGCTAGTTTAAATAATGATCTAGATACTAAAAAAGAGGCTGCGCGTAATCTTTATAAACTTTATCGCACCAATGGTAACACGGCAAAATCATTAAAATATAATGAGATTTACATTGAAACTGTTGACCTACTTTATGAGCAAAAAGAACAAGAAATAGCTTTAAATACTCGTAAAGCACAAGATTTAGTGAATAGACAAACTCGCATTTTAACCTTGGAGAAAGATCGCGAGCTCACTGAAAATAAAATCACACTTATTAATACAGAGCGAGAACTCACTCAACAAGTTAATAAAAGACAGCGCTGGATCATTTACTCACTTGTTGCATTAAGCCTTTTATTGATCACTCTCGCTTATTTCATGTGGCGCAACAATAAAGAACAACGCATTAACAACCATTTACTAGCGCTCAAATCATTACGCAGCCAGATGAATCCGCATTTTATATTTAATGCACTTAACTCTGTAAATAGTTATATCGTCATGAACGATGAGCGCGCTGCAAATAAATACTTGGCAGATTTTTCTAAGCTCATGCGCAGTGTTCTAGAGAACTCAGAACTTGATTTTATACCGCTGCATAAAGAAACAGAACTTCTAGGCCTTTATCTCAAACTGGAACATGAGCGTTTTAAAGATAAGTTTGATTATGAGTTTATAGTAGATCCATTACTGGAAGGCACATCCTTACAAGTTCCACCTATGTTATTGCAGCCCATTATAGAAAACGCAGTATGGCATGGATTGAGATATAAGAATGAGAAAGGGTTTTTAAAAGTCGCTTTCGCGAAAGCAAAAAACGATATCATCGTAACCATAACAGATAATGGTATAGGACGATCTAAGTCTAAAGAATTAAAAACAGAACATCAAAAGAAACGTGAAAGTAAAGGCCTAGGTAATGTCATGAATAGAGTAGCCTTACTTAACGAGCTGCACGATTGCCACATAGAAATGACTGTAAACGATGCTGGATTATCACCTGATATAGGAACTGAAGTAGTCGTTAAAATGACTGTTATTAATTAAATACTACTCCATGAATTTAAAAGCTATCATTGTAGAAGACGAGCAAATCTCTAGAGAGATTCTCAAAAAATATCTATCTAAATACTGTCCTAACGTAACAATCCTTGCAGAAGCATCAAATGTTGATGAGGCACTACAGCTATTGCGCAAAACCGATATTGATCTTTTATTTCTAGACGTAGAAATGCCTTATGGAACTGCTTTTGACCTATTAGATAATCTAGGAAACAGAGATTTTGAAACAGTTTTTGTAACCGCTTACGATCAATATGCCAAAGAAGCTCTTAATCAACAGGCGGCTTATTATTTATTAAAACCCATCGAAATAGACGAGCTTATCAAAGCTGTCGATATTGTAAAAAGTATTAAACAGCGTGAGGAAGAAGTACATGTAGGTTTATCTGTAAAAGAACAAGATAGTTCTCAATTGAATGATAAAATCACCATACCTACACAAGAAGGTTTTGAAGTTATACCAGTAAAGGATATTATTTATTGCAGTGCTGATGATAATTATACTAACGTGTATCTAGCAAACTCTCATAAATTAGTTTCTAAAACACTAAAACATTTTGAGGATATGCTTACAGAAAAAGGTTTTTGCAGAATCCATAAGTCGCATCTCATCAATGCCTCACATGTTACGGCTTATAAAAAAGGTAAAGGTGGTAGTGTCATTCTGGGTACGATAGAACTACCTGTAAGTCCCAGTAGAAAGTTAGAACTGTTTAAATTCTTTAGTTAAAAATCAAGATAATTGACCTTTCTATTTTCAACTTCATTAGTTAGTAAGTCTAACACTACTGGATTGAGATTAGTATACAATTCGTGATGTCCTAATGATGCCTGATTATTAAGTAAGTTGAATTCTTTTAAAATATGAAGAGTCTGTCGTGCTACAGCGGCTCCACTATCGATAATTTTAACGCGGCTAGGCAATAGCTCTTGCAGCATGTCCTTAATATAAGGATAATGACTACAGCCCAGCACTAGATAATCTATACCTGATATCATAAATGGCTCTGTAATACCTACTAAAAGATCGCGCATTTCTTCAGAGTCCTTTTTACCAGATTCTATAAGCTCTACAATGCCTGTACCTACTATTTCTATAGTGTTTACATCCTTTGTAAAGGCCTTTTGAGTTCTATTGAACAATTCACTTGATAACGTTCCTTGCGTGGCTAAAATCCCTATTTTACCTGTAGTACTATTAAGTGCGGCAGGTTTTATAGCAGGTTCAATGCCTATAAAAGGTACATCATAATATTCTCTTAGGTAAGATATACTATTAGTGGTTGCTGTATTACAAGGGACAGCAATTAATTTACAACCACGACCTAGAAGATACTCTGTGTTTTTAATACATAGCTGAGTTATATCATCCTTAGGCTTGCGTCCATAAGGTGCATGTTTACTGTCTGCTAGATAAATCGTATTTTCATGTGGTAGTAATTGCACCACTTCTTTCCATACAGAAGTCCCACCTACTCCACTATCAAAAAACCAATAGGCTGTAAATTACTCATGATATAAAGATAATGTGATTGCCAGAATTTAATACATAAAAAACCGCTTAGATCAACTAAGCGGTTTTTTAAATATTGTATTAAACCATTACTGAGTAATACCTAATTCTTTCTTAACGTCTGGTGTGATATCATAACCATCTGCCATGATTACACCTGTACCTGTTGTTGAGTCTAGTACATAGTCAAAACCTTTTGCACGAGCTACTTTTTGAATAGCGTCACGTACTTTTTTATATAAAGGTTTTAAAAGGTCTGTTCTTTTTTGAGCCATAGCTTGTTGAGAACTTTGATAGTACTCTTCAAGTTTCTTTTGACCGGCCATCAATTCAGCATATGCGCGTTGATTCTCTTCATCGCTACGTGATTCAGCAAGACTTTTTAATTGTTCTGCTTTAGATTGCAATTCCTTATCCATTTCACCTAGAGTTGCTTCATAAGTTTTAGCAAGGTCTCTTAGTTGTTTATCAGCAGCTTTAGCTTGAGGTAGTTGTTCAACTAACTCTTGAGATGCTACGTGACATACTTTACTAGGAGTAGCTTGAGCTTGAACTGTGTTGATTCCTGCCATAAGGAACATCACTACTACTGCTGTTATAAGGGTTTTTACTTGTTTCATTTTCTATTTATTAATTGTTGTTTTGCTATAATTGTTATTAATGCGGCTGCAAATATAATGGTATCGCACTATTATTCACCGCCTGGAGCGTTTTTTGATTTGCCTTCTTCTTTGCCTCGCGCACTTTTAATATACTGTCTTTGCGTCTTTCCCTAGCTTCAATAATACTATCTCTACGCTTTTGAAATTTTGCAGCTCTAGCTACTTTAATAGAATCACGCACTCTTAATTTATCGAGACGCGCTTTTTCTCTATCATTTACTAGCTGTTCCTTTGCTTCTTCTTTTTGCTCTACGTTTTCTGCCTCTTCTACAGATAAATAGCGCTCATCTTTTTCTTGTTCTCTCAATTCCTCTTTAGTAGGTTCTTTATCATTACCTCTATTTCTAGAATCGATTTTTGCGGTTCTACCTATCGCTTTCAAAACTTGATCACTTAAATCATGACGCTCTGCATTATAAAGCATTGCTGCCTCAGAACTATCAAGGATGTAATCATATTTTTTAAGACTTCCTATCTTACGTATTTCATTAAAAACCTGATCTTGTACTGGTTGTATTAATTGTTCTTTTTGTAAAACAAAATCACCTTGAGGACCAAATCTTTTTTCTTGATAGTTTAAAAGCTCTTCTTCTTTTATCTTAATATCTTCTTCTTTCTCTTCTATAAGCTCATTAGTGAGTAATACTCTTTCATTTTGTAGAGCATCTTTCATCTGTTGCACTTCTAGACTCATGGCATCAATTTCTTGCTTCCATTTCCCCCATCTTTTGCTCTAGTTGTTGGGCAGCTTTTTGATATTCTGGCACATTCTCGAGAATATATTCCATATCAATAAAACCTACTCTAATACCTCTAGTTCCTCCTTGCGCTTTCGCGAAAGCGAAACTCATAAAGGCCATTATACTGATAACAAAAATCTTATTTTTCATAAGCTCAAAATGTTTATAGAAAATATCGTGCCATTTTTAGAATTGTTGCCCGATAATAAAGTGTACATTCCATCCACTAGGATCATTACTAATGGCAGTAGGTACTTTATCAAATCCGTAACCGAAGTCAATACCTAACAACCCAAAGGCTGGCATAAATATACGTAATCCAGCTCCTGCAGATCGTTGAACCTCAAATGGGTTGTAGTCTCTAAAGTTGTTATAACTACCAGCAGCCTCTGCAAATGATAGCACATAAATTGATGCTGCTTGCTCTAAAGATATAGGGTATCTTAGTTCAAAAGAGAATTTATTATAAACGGTATCTCCGTCTGCATTTGTAGTTAATGATGAGTTATCATATCCACGCATTCTTATAATGTCACGACCATCTAAAGAGAATGCTCCTAATCCATCACCACCAACAAAGAAACGTTCAAATGGTACCAGACCACGATCTTGATTATAAGCTCCTAGGAAACCAAACTCTGTATTAGTTTGTAAAATCAACTTATCATATAACCTCGTATACCATGTCCCTTGGAATTTCACCTTGTAATATTCCAAAAACTTAAAACGTTCTTGATCTACTTTTGCTAGATCAGCTTCACCGTTAGTTTGAAATTCTTCTTGATCGCCTAAGGTTGCATAATCAACACCATTTAGTAAGGAATATGGTGGAGTTAGTTTTGCAGTTATAGAAAATGAGGAACCATAAGTAGGGAAAATAGGATTCACACCTACATTATTTCTACTCAATCCAACTGTATATGCTAGGTTATTTGAAAAACCGTTTGGAAAGTTGAAAAGGTTAGTTTGGTAATTTTTTAGATTATAGTGCTGAAATGAAATTGCTTGTGAAAACTGAAAATAGTTATCTGGCCACTCCAAACGTTTTGCTATTCCCACCGTTCCACCAGTGATTAAAAATCGTTGACTACGATCTACTTCTCTAAAATTTTGTTGATTTACACGGAATTGTTCACTGTGTGAAAATGAAACGTTGAAAGAAACTGGTTTTTTACCACCTAACCATGGCTCAGTAAAATTCAAACTATAGGTTCTAAATATCGTACTGGCTTGAGCACGTATTGCAAGAGTTTGTCCATCACCCATAGGTACTGGTTCATACGCCTCTCCATTAAAAATATTACGTAGAGAAAAGTTGTTAAAACGTAATCCTAGCGTACCCACAAAACCACCACCACCATAACCACCTTGTAGTTCGATCTGGCTAGCTCCTGCTTCTTCTAATTCAAATTCAACGTCGACAGTACCGTCTTGTTGACTTACGTTTTTAAGTTGTGGATTAATCGTTTCTGGATTAAAGAATCCTAATTGACCTAATTCACGGATTGAGTTAATAATTTTTTGTCTAGAATATCTTTCACCTGGCGTGGTTTGTAAATTTCTATAAATGACGTGGTCATTAGTTCTCGTGTTACCAGTAACTGTTATGTTATTAAAGAAGGCTTCTTCACCTTCTACAATACGCACTTCAAAATCTATAGTATCATTATAAACACGAGTTTCAACAGCATTAACTGATGAGAATAGATAACCAGTATTTTGATACTGATTTGAGATATCATCAGAGTCTGGATCTTGTGGATTACTAATACGTTCATAAAATGCTACTCCATTATACACATCACCTTTATCTACTTGAAGAATTCTTCTTAATTGATCGTCTGTGTAAACAGTGTTCCCTACAAATTCTATATTACCGAAATAATACTTTCTACCTTCTTCTACTTCTATATCTAGAGAAATCCTTTTATCGCTATTTTTAATAAGAGTATCTCCTATAATACGTGCATCTCTAAAACCTCTTTCCTTATACATATCAAGTACAGAGCTTAAATCTTGTTGATAATCTGCCTCGATATATTTGGACCTTTTTAATAGTCTAAATGGATTGCGACGTTTTGTGTTGCTCATCGCTTTACGCAGTTTTTTATCTTCTATCAACTGGTTTCCAGTAAATGTTATTTCTTCAACTTTTACTTTTTCACCTTTATTGATGTCGATTTTCATGTCTACACGGTTAGTGCTTTGATCTGAAGTATCTGCAACTTCACGCACGCGCACTAAGGCATCTGCAAATAAATAGCCGTCGTCTTTATATTTATTCTCAATAAAGTTACGTGTATTAGTTACTAGATTTTCAGTAGCCTTGCGACCGCTAGTTAACTTTAATTCATCTCGCAGGTCTCTCGCCTTACGATCTTTAATACCTGTTATTTCTACATTACTAAGGTTAGGTACCTCAACAATGTTTAATTCTAGATTTATAATTTCTAACTCTCCACCATCTGGATTAGGAATCACACTGGTTTTATAGAATCTAATATCGCTAAAGAGCTTTAAATCCCATAATTTCTTTACCACGTCACTTAATCGCTGTCCTGGGACATAGATTTCATCTCCTTTACGTAGACCTGTAAAAGCAATAACGGTGTTTTCGTTATAAGTCTGGCTGCCAGTTACGGTAATATCACCCAGTTTGTATTTTGTGGCGTTTCCAATAGGTGTATCTGCCTGTTGTGCTTTATAGTAGTTCCTAATAAAAATACTACTGCTATAAGTAGCAAGTGTGCTAGCTGTCTTGTCATTATTCTATAATTGTTCACTCGTTTTACCGAATCTACGTTCTCGGTCTTGATAATTTTTTAATGCCTCTATAAGGTGCTCTTTCCTGAAATCAGGCCAAAGCACATCTGTAAAATAAAGCTCAGCATATGCAATTTGCCAAAGCAAAAAGTTACTTATACGCTGCTCTCCACTGGTTCTAATCAATAAGTCTACATCTGGCATATAATTGGTATACAATAAGCCATTAATCGTGTCCTGATTGATTTCTTCTACTTCTATCTCTCCTTCTTTTACTTTATTTGCTACGTTTTTAATAACTGTTATTAACTCTTCTCGTGACCCATAACTAAGGGCTAGAGTTAAGTTCATATGATTATTATTTTTTGTAGCTGTAATTACTTCTTGAAGTTCCTTTTGTGCCGTTTTAGGTAATAATTCTAGACTACCTACTGCTTTAAGTGAAATATTATTTTTTTGTAATGTTGGGAGTTCTTTTTTAAGACTTGAAACCAGTAACCTCATAAGAGTATCTACTTCTAGTTTAGGTCTTTTCCAGTTCTCTGTACTAAATGCATAAAGGGTAAGGTTTTTAATACCTAGTTCTGCACAGGTCTCTACCGTTTCTCTTACGGCTTTTGCTCCTTTCTCATGTCCTCGCACTCGCATAAGGCCTTGTTTCTTTGCCCAGCGACCATTACCATCCATAATCACAGCGATGTGCTGTGGCATATTATGTGTATGTAGTACGTTTTTATCCATTCTTAAAAATTACAATAACAAGGTTTTCTACCAAATGCATAAGTTAACGTTACTCCAGAGAAAACATACCAATCATTATTGTTAATATTTCCGAAGCTTACGTTTTCAAAATCCTCGTTATTACTACCGTCTAGATTATCTGTAAAGGTATATCTCACGCCTGCCTCTAATCCTAGCACTAGCTTAGGCGCTATATTATACTTTACTCCTAAAATAAATGGAATTGCTAATCCTCTATCGGTATCATCCTCTACTAGTTGATTACTCGCTTGGTCTAATCTAAAGCCTTCATATTGAAAACCAGTAATTCCTGTGTAAATATAGGGCACCATTTGAGGTTTACCAGTGTAAAGTTCCCATTCCCAAAAATTATATTCAATCCCTACACTTGCTTCAATAAGGTTATAATTATACTTGTAACCTCTTAGATCTCTAGAAACATCATCACTATCATTATCGTCACCTACCATATTTGAAAAAATTAGAGACGCTCTAAAGCTGTGACGATCACTACGGTTCCATTTAAAAACACCACCTACGGTAAGATCTACAGGATCTATAAACTGCGTGCTACCTACATCACCTATGATATTACTACCACCTGCAAATAGGCCTACCTCATAGGTTTCGCTTTCGCGAAAGCGAAACAAAAAAGAAAACTAACTAATAATAATAAACGCATGGAATTTTTAAAACGTGCAAATATAACAATTCTCATTACCTGACATGAGTAAACATGCATGATTGTGAGTAATGTAAAACTAGGTTTCTTTAAAATTATTGCCTAATTGCGTTTATCTTCTCCCCCCCAAAGTAATTTATGACGTATTGTTTTTATGAAACTCACGTGCTCCAACTCAATTAAATCAATAGTAAAATCTGCCTTCTTTAAAGTAATTTCAGTTTCATCTGGATATGATGCTATACGATTATCGAGTGACGCGAGAAATTCATTTTCTCTACCCATCACTTTTACAGTTATAATCGTGTCATCTGGTATCACTAATGGACGTGCGTTCAAATTATGTGGGGGCAATAGGTGTGATGACTAGCGCTTTTGTGTCTGGCGTGATTACTGGACCACCACAGCTCAAGCTATAACCAGTAGAACCGGTAGGTGTAGAAACGATTAATCCATCTGCCCAGTATGAAGTAAGCAGCTCTCCATTAAGATGCGTCTCAATCTGAATCATACTAGTAGTGTTCTGACGGCTTACGGTAACTTCATTGAGTGCGAAGTTATCTGGAGCTAAATGATTTGCGGGATGTTGAGAAGTTGCGGTAATCAAACTACGCTTACTTAAGCGATATTTATTATCGAATAACAATTTAAAAGCAAGCTCCAACTCTTCTGATTGTAATGTCGCGAGAAACCCAAGTCGCCCAGTATTAATCCCCATAACAGGAATATTAAGCTTACCTATATATGATACAGCCCTTAAGATTGTTCCGTCGCCACCTATACTAATCATTAAATCATAACTAATATCTAAAAATTCAAATACCCCAACAGCCTTTAAATCAATTTTATCATCTATAAGTTTCACATAATCCTGCTCGAGATAAACATCACAATCGCGCAATTGCAATTGCTCGAGAACATTTGTAACGGTAGAAACACTATCTTCTTGAAGATACTGACCGTAAATAGCTATTTTCTTCATTACATGTTAAGGTATTTATTAAGATAATCTGATCGTTCTTTAAGATTGTCGAGATAGGTATCTTCTTCAGCAGCACTGATCACCTCATAACTATACCTTCTAAATGTTTGTAGCACCTGATTAACATTTTCTGCACTTACCTTAACGGTTATCTGAGTTAGATGATCATTATAACCGCTAATGAAACAACCATACAATTTAGAATCATTAGACTCGATTATTTGAGTGATCTCACTAAAACTATAATCTGTTGTACCTTTTTCTAATACGATAACAGCTCCAGATTCATATAAAAAAGGAGAGTCATTAAATAACTGTAAAATATCTTTAAGTTCATAATAGCCCAGATACCTATTATCATCATCTAACACTGGCATCACGTTACAATCATGCTGCGCAAATGCCTCTAACACATCTAACCAATGTGTATCTGTCTTAACATAAAAAGTGTCTAGAGCATATTTTACATCTTTTATTATACATCCAGACTCAAAACAATGTGCATCGTTCTCAGAAACACACCCTATATAAGTCTCGTTCTCCATCACAGGAAGATGAGAATAGGTCAATTGCGAGAATATATTTTGAGACACAGTTACCTCATCTGTAACCTGAAGCGGCTTTACATCGTTAATAATGTATTCTTGAATGTTCATTTAACAAGCTTTTTTTGCAAATTAATCATTTCTGTGATTACTCGTTGCGGTGAATCCTTTGTATTTTTGAAACTCAATAAATTATTATGACCGCACTTAGTGTAAATGTTAATAAAATAGCCACCTTGCGCAACGCTCGTGGAGGAAATGTTCCTGATTTACTAAAATGTTCACTAGACATAGAGCGTTTTGGATCACAGGGAATCACTATACATCCCAGACCAGATGAGAGGCATATTAGATATCAAGATGCTCGTGATCTTAAAAAGGTAATTCAGACAGAATTAAACATTGAAGGAAATCCCAATGAAAAATTCATCGCACTAGTTGACGAGGTTCAACCAGCACAGGTTACATTAGTACCAGATGCAGTAGACGCCATAACATCAAACGCTGGATGGGATACCATAAAAAATGAAGCTTATCTAACTAAAATTGTAAAGCATTTTAAAGATCAAGGAATAAGAACCAGCATATTTGTGGACCCATCAATAGAAATGATAGAAGGCGCCGCAAAGACTGGTGTGGATCGCATAGAACTTTATACGGAAGCTTATGCACAACAATATCCTATCAATAAGGAATCAGCAGTTGCTCCTTATATTGAAGCTGCTCAAAAAGCGCTTGATTTAGGTTTAGGAATAAACGCAGGTCATGACCTATCACTAGAAAACATGAGATATTTTAAAGACAACGTACCTGGACTACTAGAGGTTTCTATAGGCCACGCTCTTATATCAGAAAGCCTCTACATGGGTCTTGAAAATGTTGTGAATATGTATAAATCCAGATTAACCGACTAAATGCTGCATTCAATCATTTTAGGAGAAGGAAAACCACTTATTATTCTACATGGTTTTTTAGGCATGGCAGACAATTGGAAAACTCTTGGTAAAGAATGGAGTGAAAACGGTTATCAAGTACACTTAATAGACCAACGCAATCATGGACGTAGCTTACACAGTGTAGATTTTAATTATACACTTTTAGCAACAGACATCCATGACTATTGCATGGAGCACAAACTGGAAAACATCTATCTACTAGGTCACTCTATGGGTGGAAAAGTTGCTATGAAAGTGGCTGCAGACTTTCCTCAGCTTATTAGTAAACTAGTTATCGCAGACATCGCTCCTAAAACCTACGCACCTCATCACAGCGATATTATTAACGGATTAAAGTCGATCAACTTTAATGAGATAAAAAATCGTAAAGATGCAGATGAGCAACTCTCTAAACGTATTCCAGATTTTGGAACAAGACAATTCTTATTAAAAAGTTTATATAGAATAGATAAAAATAGATATGGATGGCGCTTTAATCTAGAAGTGTTAGGAGATAGTCAAGAGATGATTGGTTTTCAAGAACCCATTCAGACACAAATAAATATCCCTACACTATTCGTTAGAGGTGCAAATTCGGGATACATTAACGATAACGATTTCGTGATTATAGAACACGCTTTCGCGAAAGCGGACTTAAAAACAATACCCGATGCAGGACACTGGTTACACGCAGAACAACCTGAAATCTTCTATAATACAGTCACAAATTTTCTTACAGATTAAATACTATGCAAGCATAATAATAACGAAAACGCTTGCGTAAGAAGTTAAAATATTAAATTTGACTTAACAAAACCCCCCCAATTTTTTTAATAACAAACTGATTATGAATAAATTAAAAGCTTTAGCAGTGCTTCTTTTGATTTCTACAATGGCCTATGCTGGTGGATATCGAGTAAGTACACAGAGTAATAGACAGTTAGCCATGGGACACACTGGTGTAGCCGTAGTTAATAGTGCTGACATTCTCTTTTTTAACCCAGCAGGACTGGTACATCTAGAAAATAAAATTAATTTTAGTGCTGGTGGATTTGGCGTTTTTTCAAGCGTTTCTTTTCAAAACTCAGAATTTGGAACTTCTTCAGAAACTGACAGCCCTACAGGTACTCCTGTTTATGCCTATGGAACTTATAAAATCAATGAAAAGCTTGCTGTAGGTTTAGGTATTTACACTCCTTTTGGTAGTAACGTAACATGGCCTACAGATTGGTCAGGTTCTCATTTAGTAAATGAAATTGAATTAAGCGCTATATTTATTCAACCTACTATTTCTTATCAACTTTTTGACAGCGTAAGTATAGGTGGTGGACCGATTCTAGCGATAGGTGGAGTTACCTTTAACAGAAACGCTGGTCAATCACTTACTGACGAGCAAGGTAATCGTTCAAATGTAGGCATTGATGATTCAGGTGTTACTGCATGGGGGGGTTGGACTGCTGGTTTAATGTTTACGCCTAATGATCATTTCACTTTTGGTTTCAACTACCGTTCTTTAATTAATATTGAAAGTACAGAAGGTACAGCGACATTCTCTAATTTCCCGAACTCTGCATTAACGCCTGCTAACGGTGAAACAGGATTTACGGCGACACTTCCTTTACCGGCAGAAATCACAGTAGGTCTTAGTCACACGTTTTTTGATGAAAAACTATTACTTGCCTTTGATTACAACCGTGCACTATGGAGTGAGTACGAAAGTTTAGATCTAGTTTTTGAAAATGGATCTACTTCTATCAACCCTAGAAACTATAAAGATTCTTCTTCATGGAGATTAGGAGCACAATATATTGCTACTGATAATCTTACAGTAAGAGCTGGATGGTACTATGATGAATCTCCTGTACAATCTGGATATTTTGCACCAGAGACTCCACGTAACGACTCAGTAGGATATACTTTTGGTCTTTCTTATCAGGTAAATTCTAAACTTGCTATCGATGCTTCATTCCTTTACTTAAGATTCAAAGAAGTAAATGAATCCTATGACTTCTTTACAGATCCGGGCGCTTCAGCACCTTCTTCTTTTGGTGGAACTTATAAATCACAAGCGCTTATTCCTGGTATAGGAGTAACATATAGCATGTAAAAAAACAATGATGATGAAAAAATTTAATTTAAAATATATAGGCCTTTTTATCGCAGCAGCTGCGGTAGTAAGTTGTGAGGTAGAGTTTGATAATCCTATCGATGAAGCTGGAGTGTATACTTCAGGTGAAGCAGATTTTTCAAATTACGTATCTGTAGGTAATTCGTTAACATCTGGTTATGCAGATGGCGCACTTTATCTAGACGCTCAATTAAAATCTTTTCCAGCAATCATGGCTGGTCAGATGGAACTTGCTGGTGGTGGCGAATTTATCCAACCGTTAGTAAATGACAACGCTGGTGGTTTACTTGCTGGCGGTGTTCAAATATTGCCTAATCGTTTTGTACTAGCTGTTGGTGCTAATGGAAGTCCTGCACCAGCCGTTTATACTGGTGAATCACCAACCACTGATATTACTAATACTTTTACTGGTAAACTCAATAACTATGGTGTGCCAGGCGCAAAAAGTTTTCATTTAGGTGCACCAGGATATGGAAATATTGCAGGTGTTGCTACAGGGCAGGCTAATCCATATTATGTACGTTTTGCATCTGGTGGAATGTCTACTGTAATAGGTGATGCTGCTACTGCAAACCCAAGCTTCTTTACACTATGGATAGGTAATAATGATATCCTTTCTTTTGCTACCTCTGGTGGTGTAGGAGTTGATCAAACAGGAAACTTTGATCCAACTACGTATGGTGGTAACGATATAACAGATCCAAATGTATTTGCAGGTGTCGTATCACAATATGTAACAGCATTAACTGCAAATGGTGCTAAAGGTGCACTGGTTAACATTCCAGACGTAACTTCTATACCATTCTTTACTACTGTTCCTTTTGCACCATTAAGCCCAGCAAATCCGGATTTTGCCGCTCAAATCCCAGCATTAAATGCTCAATTTGGCGCATTAAATCAAGCTTTTGCATTTTTAGGTGTGCCAGAAAGATCAATTACTTTTTCTACTACAGCTGCAAGTGCGGTAGTAATTAAAGACGAATCTTTGACAGATATATCTGCACAACTTACACAGGTTTTAATTGGAGGCGGATTTCCTGCTCAACAAGCTGCACTTTTCGGTCAGCAATATGGACAAGCAAGACAAGCAACTGAAGATGACTTATTAGTATTCACTAGTCAGACTGTGATTGCGCAGCTTAACAGTACACGTTTCCAAGAGTTAGTAGGTCTAGGTCTAGATCAAGCAACTGCAGGTCAGTTATCCGTAAACGGTATTACATTCCCATTAGAAGACCAGTGGATTTTAACTCCTGAAGAACAAACTGCTATAAGCACAGCTCAAACAGCATATAACTCTACACTTGAAGCTCTTGCAGCTGCAAATGATCTTGCTTTTGTAGATGCTAGAACAGCACTTTCACAAGTGGCTAATGGCGGTGTATCATTTAATGGTGGTGTTTTAACATCTACTTATGCAAGTGGTGGCGCATTCTCTTTAGATGGTGTTCACCCGACACCTAGAGGATATGCTCTTACAGCAAACTTTATTATAGATGCAATTAACGCTCAATATGGCGCTAACGTTCCTAAGGTTAATATAGGTGCCTACCGTTCTATTCAAACTAGTGACTCTGTAAACTAAACTTAGTTCATTACCTTATTAAAATCCGTCTCGGTTTTACTGAGACGGATTTTTTATTTTTACCACTTAAATCATACATTATGAAATTTATAATCAAGCTTTTAATAACCGCTGTACTAGTTGTGTTACTTTCAAAATTACTACCTGGAGTAACCACAGATGGATATCTAAGTGCAGTCCTAGTAGCCATTTCACTTTCACTACTTAACTTTATAGTAAGACCTATTTTAGTAATTCTCACATTACCAGTGACCATAATTACTTTGGGAATATTTCTTTTAGTCATCAATGCAATTATCATTTTACTTGCAGATTGGTTAGTGAGCGGTTTTGAAGTAGATGGGCTTTTGTGGGCTTTTATTTTCTCTTTACTATTAGCTATCGGTCGCTCTATATTGTTTCAACTTCTAGAAAAGGACAAGGATTAACCAGCTTTAAGATTCCATACTACGACAGCATTTTGTACCCCAAAAACGTAAAATCAAGTTAAAACCGTGACTTTAAAATCGTTCATTGCTACAAACTATTTGATTACACGCAAATAAAGAGTAATTTTGCACCCCAATTTTAACAGCACTTAAAAGTCTTTAAATGAATATCAAGCGCACTGACATAGACGCACTTAATGCGTTGCTTACATTAACTGTTGAGAAAGCAGACTATCAAGAAAAAGTAGATAAGTTACTTGCAGACTACCGCAAGACAGCAAACATTCCTGGTTTCAGAAAAGGACATGTACCTGCTAGCTTAATAAATAAAAAATATAGAACTCCTATTCTAGTTGAAGAGATCAATAAAATGATCCAACAACAATTGAATGAGTACATTACTAAAGAAGAACTTGAGTTACTTGGTAATCCATTACCTAAAGCTCAAGAAGATATCAACTGGGATGCAGACGACTTTACCTTTGAATTTGAACTAGGTCTAGCACCACAATTTGACGTAGAATTAAAAGGTAAAAATGCCATTACTCATTACGAGATTAAGACTGATGACGACACATTAAACCGTCAGATAGACCGCATCCGTGAGCAATATGGTAAACTAATTGCTAAAGATACGGTTGCTGAAGGAGACCAGGTTACAGGAGTTTTCCGTAACGATGATGAAGAAATCAACAGCGATGCTACTTTTAAAACGGACAAAATCAAAGGTAAAACCAACCTTAAGAAATTTGTAGGCAGTAAAGTAGGTGATACTTTAGAACTAAAAACTAAAGGCCTTTTTGAAGATGATCACGATTTGATGAACTTCTTAAAAGTAGAGCATGATAAAGCTCATGGTCTTGACATCAAAGTAACTTTTGAAATCACAGAGGTTAACGAGCGCGAGCTTGCTGAGATGAATCAAGAATTTTTTGATAAGTTATTCGGTCCTGGAGTCATTTCAAGTAAAGAAGAATTAATGGAACGTTTAAGAGAAGATGCTGGACGCCAGTTCTCTCAACAAACAGATCAAAAATTATTAACTGACGTAACTGAAGGCTTAATAGAAAACACAAAATTTGATCTTCCAGCAGACTTTTTAAAAAGGTGGATAGCAAACTCTGGTGAAAACCCTATGACTGAAGAAGAAGCCGCTGCAGAGTATGAGCGTTCTGAAAAAGGTCTACGTTACCAGTTAATTGAATCTAAAATATTAAAGACTAATCCAGATCTTCAATTAAAATTTGAAGAACTAAAAGATTATTCTCGCACTCAAATCAAAGCACAAATGGCACAATATGGCCATACAGATGCTACTGATGAAGAGGTAGATGGAGTTGTTGCGCGCATCATGCAAAACCAAGAAGAGGTAAAAAGAATGAGCGAGCAATTACAAAACGAAAAAATGTTACAATTCTTTAAGGACAATTCAAAGCTCAAGAAAAAAGAGCTCACCTATGAAGAGTTCATTAAGGAAGCCTACGAGTCATAAACTCGATGGAATAATTCTTATCTTTAGGGCGTTAACTTTATCAATAGGTTAACGCCTTTTTTACCTTATTAAAAGTAATATTACCACATGGATATATCTAAAGAATTTGAAAAGTTTGCCGTAAAAGATCAAGGTGTCAACCCGATGTATTACGATAAAATCATGGGTAGCATGTACCCTACTAATCTTACTCCTAATATTATTGAAGAGCGCCAGATGAACATCGCCATCTTTGATGTGTTTTCACGTTTAATGATGGATCGCATCATCTTTATGGGAACTGGAGTAAACGATCAAGTAGCAAACATTATACAAGCACAGTTGCTTTTCTTAGAAAGCACAGATGCAAACAAGGACATACAAATCTACATTAACTCACCAGGTGGTAGCGTTTATGCAGGATTAGGTATTTATGACACGATGCAATTTATCAAACCAGATGTTGCTACAATTTGTACCGGTATGGCGGCTAGTATGGGAGCTGTTTTATTATGTGCAGGAGCAGATGGTAAGCGCAGTGCATTACCACACAGTCGTGTAATGATCCACCAGGTTTCTAGTGGTGCACAAGGACAAGCTAGCGATATAGAAATCACCGCACGTGAGGTTGTAAAATTAAGAGAAGAATTATATACTATCATTGCAAAGCATTCTAAGCAAACTTATGAAAAGGTCTATGCAGACTCTGATCGTGATTACTGGATGAAAGCTGCCGAGGCTAAAGAGTACGGTATGATTGATGAAGTACTAACTCGTGACTAGTACATCTGTTATAATGTTTACGTTTCGCGAAAGCGTATTCTAAAACATAGTACTACAAACTACAAATTATGAGTAAAGAACAACTGGAATGCAGTTTTTGTGGCCGTAACAAGGCTGATACCAATTTGCTAATTGCAGGATTAGACGCGCACATCTGTGATCGTTGTATTGAGCAAGCACATGGTATTGTATTAGAAGATGTCAAGAAAGAAGACGAAACTGGGATCACTAATGCCGAGCTGAAACTGCGCAAACCACAAGATATTAAAGCTTTTCTTGATGAGTATATTATAGGTCAAGAGTTCACTAAAAAAGTGATGTCTGTTGCTGTTTATAATCACTACAAGAGATTATTACAAGTAGATAACGATGATGATGTTGAGATTCAAAAATCCAATATCCTTATGGTTGGACAGACCGGTACTGGTAAAACGCTTATTGCAAAAACCATTGCTCGCATGCTTAATGTACCGCTAGCAATAGTAGACGCAACTGTGCTTACAGAGGCTGGTTATGTAGGTGAAGATGTAGAAAGTATCTTAACACGCCTATTACAAGCTGCAGATTATAATCTTGAA
Organism: Nonlabens ulvanivorans; assembly: GCF_000755285.1. Lineage (GTDB taxonomy): Bacteria > Bacteroidota > Bacteroidia > Flavobacteriales > Flavobacteriaceae > Nonlabens > Nonlabens ulvanivorans_A. The sequence continues at coordinate 306,660 of NZ_BBMK01000001.1, forward strand.
AAAGCACAAACCGGAATCGTATTCATCGATGAGATAGATAAGATTGCTCGCAAGAGTGATAATCCTTCTATTACTAGAGATGTATCTGGTGAAGGTGTGCAACAAGGACTTCTTAAATTACTAGAAGGAACCGTTGTTAACGTACCGCCTAAAGGTGGTCGTAAGCATCCAGACCAGAAATTTATCGAGGTGAATACAGAGAATATCTTATTTATCGCTGGTGGAGCCTTTGATGGTATAGAAAAAGTGATCCGTAAGCGATTGAATATGCAAGCGGTAGGTTTTAGCGCTAGTATGTCTAATGACGATGTAAAAGATCAAGATAATATCTTGAAATACATCATCCCTAAAGATGTCAAAGATTTTGGGATGATTCCAGAAATCATAGGTCGTTTACCTGTACTTACACATATGAATCCATTAGATGCAGGTACTTTAAGAGCTATTCTTACGGAACCTAAAAATGCAATTATCAAGCAGTACACAAAGCTTTTTGGCATGGATGATATTACATTCACCATTACAGATGGTGCACTGGAATACATCGTTGAAAAAGCGATAGAATACAAATTAGGTGCTCGTGGACTGCGTTCTCTATGTGAAGCGATTTTTACTGACGCGATGTTTGATTTACCTAGTAGTGAAGAAAAAGAATTCAGAGTTACTAAGACCTATGCTGAGTCTAAACTAGATAAAAGCGGTATTAAAAAGCAGCTAAAAGCTGTAGTTTAAGAACCGCAGCACGCTATAAAGTGAAAAACCTCATCGATTGATGGGGTTTTTTTATGCTAGAATTTGCGACTGCAATCGCAACAACTCTTCCATATAATCTCTAGAATTACTCAATCTAGGAATTTTATGTTGTCCGCCTAGTTTGTCTTTTTCTTTGAGCCAGTTGTAGAATAAATCAGGTTGTGCGTCGTGAATTTTAAGCTCTGTAAGTGTGATGTTATTAGCACGTTTAGCTTCATAGTCAGAGTTGACCTGTTGTAGTTCGTGATCCAGTGTGCGAGCAAATTGATGTAAGTCGGCAGGTTTTTGTTCAAACTCGATCATCCACTCGTGAGCACCTTTTTCTTTTCCTTGCATAAAAATGGGTGCTACCGTGTAATCTTTAATACTGCATGGCACTTCTTTCATTGTTTTTTTAAGCGCAGCCTCAGCATTTTCTATGATGAGCTCTTCTCCAAAAACGTTAATATGGTGCTTCGTTCTACCGGTAACTTTAATATGATATGGTGCCGTACTGGTAAAACGTACCGTATCACCTATTTTATAACGCCACAAACCGCCATTTGTAGTAATGACAATAGCATAATTCTCTCCTACTTCTACTTGGTCTAGTGTGATGATTTTTTCATCTGGTGTTCCATAAGTTTTCATGGGTATGAACTCATAGAAAATCCCATAATCCAGCATTAACAGCAACTCCTTATTATCATTACTATCTTGTATGGCAAAGAATCCTTCACTGGCATTATAGGTCTCGTAATACTTGATTTTATTGTCAGGTAACAACTTTTTATATTGATCTACATAAGGATCAAAACTCACGCCTCCATGAAAGAACACTTCCATATCGGGCCAAATTTCTAGGATATTGTTTTTTCCAGTAGTTTCTAGCACGTTATTCAACAACACCATCATCCATGATGGCACTCCAGCAAGACTGGTTACTTTCTCATTAATAGTTTCTCTTACTATGGCAGGCATCTTCGTTTCCCAGTCGGGCATCAATGCTATTTCATTACCTGGTGTGGAACTATAATCTGCCCAAAAAGGCATATTATCTATGAGAATAGAACTTAAATCACCAGCACTAGTACCAGCTATTTTATCTAGTTTTTTACTACCACCTAGACGCAAGCCTTTACCTCTAAACAGTTTTGAATTGGGATTATTATTAAGATACATACATAACAAGTCCTTTGCCGCTGCATAATGACAATCTTCAAGAGATTCCTGACTTACGGGTATGAACTTACTACGGCTACTGGTGGTACCACTACTCATGCAAACCATTTAATAGGTGTAGGCCATAAAATGTTGTTTTCACCATTTTTACAACGCTCAATATCATCTTGAACATCATTATAATTTCCTAATGGCACACGGTCTGCAAAATCCCGATAAGATTTCATATCTGCAAATCCATATTTTTTTCCTACTTCAGTATGACGTGCAAAACGTATCATGTCCATCAACAGATTGTTTTGCAACTCTTGTGGATGCTTCATAAAAAGCTCCATATCATGTATGCGTTTCTTAAGAAACCACGATACTACAGAATTGATTAATGGTATAGCCATAAAGCCGAAAAAACTTGGGTATTTTTACCGTACTAAAATACTACTAAAAACATAAAGCGACTATGCTGGTTACAGGAACCTTACGTAAAATGCAGACTGAACTTCAAGAAACCGTTCAATACTATTGGGTTTTTAAAGACAACTTTATACATGTCAACCAGCTGCTCGATAAAAAAATCCATATCAAGCATGTTGCAAATGAATGTATGAACTGTGGCCTGGATAAGAAAATATGGCGTCAGGGATTTTGCTACGATTGTTTTATTAGCGCACCACAAGCTGGCGACTGGATTATGAAACCAGAGCTGAGTCGCGCTCATCTAGATGAAGAAGATCGCGATCTAGAGTATGAGAAAAAAGTACAGCTTAAACCGCACATCGTCTATCTAGCAAATTCTAGTAACGTAAAGGTAGGTGTCACACGCAAGACGCAAGTACCTACCCGATGGATTGATCAAGGCGCACATGAGGCGATTGCTATTTTAGAAACGCCTAATCGATACCTTGCTGGAATTGCTGAAGTTGCCCTAAAAGATCACGTAGCAGATAAGACCAATTGGAGAAAAATGTTGACTAATGATATTGAAGATGTTGATTTATTGCGCTTTCGCGAAAGCGTCATAGAACACATCCCTGAGGAAGCAAAAGAGTTTATTCTAGCACCAGAAAATGAGATGCATATCAACTTTCCAGTATTACAATACCCTACAAAGGTGAAAACGGTAAACCTTTCTAAAACACCGGAACACAGCGGAATTGTAAAAGGAATTAAAGGTCAGTACCTTATTTTTGAAGATGGCCACGTCATGAATGCACGCAGCATGAAGGTTATGTTGTGGACCTAACGATTGATTAAGACTTTTTCTTTTTAAATAAATTATTTAAAATATTTCCGGCAGCCTCTTTAACTTTATCCTCTGCTTCTTCCTTTGCTTTACCTATAGCAGTAGTATCTTTAGGTTTTGTGACTGCAGTAGAGTCCTTTACCTGAGTCTGCGTGGTATCACTAGGCTTTTTATTTCCTGTAATAGCATCTTTAATTCCATCTAAAGGGTTTTTACCACCTAATATATCTGTAACAGCATCGTCTAGTGTTTCTTTACCTTTATCTTTAATACGAGCCGTTTGTATCTCAACGATTTGATTTGTTAAGTTTTTAACGGCAAGATCTAGATTTAAATCAACATTAGGTTTCATAAACGATCCTGATAATTGAACAGGTATAGGTACTGATATTTTATCAATATCCTCATCACTCAACTTAGACAATAATGCTGCACCATCAGTACCTAAATATCTTGCTGGCACATTTAAATCTAACTTATAACTCATATCGTTAGTTAAGCTATGTGTTCCACTAGCGGTAATTTTAATATCCTTAATATTAAAATCAAATGGTGTGATTTGAACAGCTCCATCTTTAAAAGTAAGCTTAGTCACTAGGTCTGAAAGTTTCAAATCATCCAGGTTAATAAAATTAAGGCGATCATCTAGTTTTGCAATTAAAGGCGCCTTGTTTTTATCAATTTCTCTAGTTAATAATTGTGCAATAGCGTCACCAGTAAGGCTACTGATTATAGGTGTAAGGTCATTATTTAGTTGACCATTTAAATTAATCTCTGTATTTATCTTTCCTTTTAATGCCTGTATGATAGGCACTAACTTCTGGAACATTTCAAATCCTTCAAAAGATTGAGCAATATCTAGATCATTCATGTCTAGCGCCATGTTAAATAATGGCGTGTCACCTTTAGTTGTTACAGATCCATTAAGACCTATGTTACCATTAAAAATATCTGTAGTGGTATTATTTAGAGTTAGCGTTTCATCTCGTACTAAAGCAAGACCTTTTACATTAGTCAAAGTAAGATTATCGTACAAAACTTTATTTGCGTTAAATGACATATCTGCATTGAGAAATGAAGGTATTTTAATAGCCTCTGTAGTAGCCACTGCAGAATTTGCACTACTTGTTTCGGTAGTCCCAACTTCTGTCTCTGTCATAAAATCAGAAGTGTCAAACTGATTAGAATCTACTTTAAAACTTCCTTTAAGGTCTTGATCTTTAAACAAGAATCCCATTAAATTGCTAATCGTACCGTTTGCTGCAAAATCTGTATTACCAGTTTTAGCCTTAAAGTTGTCAAGCTTTATTCTAGTATTATTCATATCCAGATCTGCACGTTCTATGTAAAGTGGTTTTTTTAAATCTGCACTGGCATAATTAAAGTCGGTTAAGCTTGCGGTTCCTTTAGTGTTGATGTTTTCATAACGTTCTTGTTCTACACTGTTCATATCAAACTTTGTAGACACGTCTGCTACTAAAGTACCATCTAAATTCATGTCATCTCCCATAGGGAAAGCTTTAGATAAATTCCCTAGATTTAATGTTCCATCTAGATTTAAATCTACTAGCATGTTAGTAGTCAAGTTGCGTATGAGCGCATTTCCTTTCAGTCGATCTTGACCTATATTAAAAGCAACATTCCCTATTTTAACATAGGTATCTTCAGCTAGACCGGTTGTATTTTTTATCTGTGTATCAATATCAATTTTAGTAACACTTTGCGGTAAGTCAGGATATTTAAAAGAGGCATTATTTGAGCTAATGTTGATATCTAGCTTTGGTATATGTACATCGTCTACCATACCATTAATAACACCATTAACCGTAAAATCACCAGTGGTGGTAATACCGTCCAAATTTTTACGATATACTTCAGGTATCACCGCAAAGAAATTTTTAAAATCTGAACTAGGTGTTTTGAACGCAAGATCTACCATCGTACCATCTTCTAACATTTGCACATAACCGTCAAGATTTAACTTAAGATCATTAATTAAAGCCTCATTTTCTTGTAATGTAAATTTCTGATTTGCGAGATCCATTAAAATATCTGCGTCTAGTTCTACTTGCTGACCAGATAAATATTCTATGTCATCCATTCCGTAAAAAACTTGCGCACTCGTCTGGGTATCTAACGTACTACTGTCTAGAGAGAAATCTCCATTACCTGAATGTGTCAGGTTCATTAATCTTAATTTATTTTTAGTAGCCACATCTTCATAACTAAAATCAGAATTATTAATTTCATAATGATTTAAATCAAAACTAAAACCTGCAGTCGTATCTTGCGGCTCTTCTACAACAACTGCCGTAGAGTCCACCTTTGCAATATCCCAACTAGCTTTACCATCTTCATTTACCTTAAGTCTCGAGATCGCGTCATTAATGACTAATTCATTAATATGTATAGGGTCAGAGGCATCATTAAATAAATCACCAACTGGTAAATCCAGTTTCACTTCTTTACCATAAAAAAGAGTATCGCCTTCAAATGGAGCTTTATTAATAATCGATAATCCATCAATCTGTAATCTTGCATCTGGAAAGGCTCTAAACAAACTCAAATCCACATCTGCAAACTCAACCTGAGCATCTAATGCACCATTCAGTTTATTTTTAATAATGGTCGCAATCTGGTCTTTAAACAAGAATGGTGCTGCTGCAACAAGTACAACAACTGCGAGTAAAAAGACGCCTAATATTTTTAAAAACTTTTTCATTAATCTATTTTAATTTCTTCTCCTATATCTAATTTAAACAATCTTCTAAATATGAAAACACCCAGATATAATAATGGTGTATCAATCAACGCTACCAATAACTTAAACAAAAACCCAGCACCTAATAATGTCCAAAATCGCTCCCATGGTATCACATCATAGTAACATAACAATAATAACACACTCATAGTGTCAACAAACTGTGAAAATATGGTACTCGCATTATTGCGCAGCCATAACATTTTTCCTTTTGTTAGACGTTTCCAGAAATGATAAATCTGTATATCTACAAACTGAGCAAATAAATAGGCAAGCATACTCGCAATAACAGCAATAGTTGTTGCACCAAAAACCTTATTAAATACATCATCCTGTATGGCCGAAAATCCCGTAGCAGGAGCCATATCTGCCACATAAATAATTCCTAGACTAAATACCGATGCAAAAATTCCTGCAAGCACTAGGTCATTTGCCTTGCGCCTGCCATAAATCTCACTAACTAAGTCTGTAATTAAAAAGGTGATAGGATAAGGTAAGAGACCTACTGATATCTCAAAATTGAATAGCCCTAACGGATTCCAATAAAAAAACTTCTGAAAAATTAGATTAGATACCACTAGCGAACATATAAACAATGCCGCTAGAACTAAATAAATACGATTTGCCTTGCGCAAATCTGCGCCCAAAAGAGTTTTCATATTAATGTAAAAGTAGCTTTTAGGCTGCGTATAATTCCTTAATTTGCTGCAATTTTTAGACATCACTTCAAATCATAACCATAAGATATTCATTGCTTTAGGTAGTAATCTAGGAGATCGTGAAACGCATCTTCTTGATGCCGCACGACTTATTGAGAGCACACTGGGCTTGATTATTAAAACGGCTCCAGTTTATGAAGTGCCTGCAGCAGGTTTTACTGGTGGGAATTTCTTAAACACTTGTATATTAGTTCACAGTCATAAAAATCCATTAGAGACCATCACCATATTACAACAAATTGAACGTGATCTAGGTCGCGTTCCTAGAAGCGGTGATACTTATGAGGATCGTGTTATAGATTTAGACATATTACTATTTGATGATCAAATTATCAATACTGATTCATTGCAAGTGCCGCATCCTAGAATGGAACAACGTTCATTTGTAATGCAGCCTCTTGCTGCCATAGCTGGTAAGGTATATCATCCAGTATTTAAAAAAAGTATACAAGAAATTGCAGACTCCTTAGAGTCATTAAACAACAAGGTTAGTTTTGAGATTTCGCTTTCGCGAAAGCGCTATCCCCCCCTAACCAATATCAATTTTATAGCCATTGAAGGAAACATAGGTTCTGGGAAAACGAGCTTATCTCATAAAATTGCTGAAGACTTTAATGGCAAACAGGTCCTAGAACGATTTGCAGACAATCCATTTCTGCCTCTATTTTATGAAGATACCGAAAGGTATGCATTCCCGCTTGAGATGTCTTTTCTCGCAGATCGCTATCAACAATTAAGTGATGACGTCGCACAACAAGATCTATTTTCAGATTTTACAGTTGCAGATTATTACGTCATTAAATCACTTATATTCAGCAAAATAACCCTTGAAAAGGAAGAGTACTCTCTATACAAACGGCTGTTTAATATGATGTATAAAGAGCTGGTAAAACCAGATTTATACATTTATTTATATCAGACAGAAGATCGTTTATTAGAAAATATAAAAAAGCGTGGTCGTGATTATGAGCAAAACATCGAGGCCAGTTACTTATCTCAAATCCAGCAAGGTTATGCAGATTTTATAAGATCTCAACAGGATTTAAAAATTAAAGTTATTGATGTTACAGACCTTGACTTTGTTAATAATCAAGAAGATTATTTAAAAGTACTAGAACAAATTACATCAGCTATTTAAGAATTGAGTTTATAGAACAAATCATAGATTACAATTCCTGTACATACTGAGATATTTAAGGAATGCTTTGTACCATATTGCTCTAGCTCAATGACAGTGTTACAAGCGTCTACAACCTCTTGTTGCACACCTTTTACCTCATTACCCATCACTACAGCTACTTTTTTAGTAGATGGCTTAAAACCGCGCAAAGTGACTGAATCTTCTGCTTGTTCAATAGCACAAGTAGTTACTCCTTGCTCATTAAGCTCTTTAATCACGTCTATAGTATGCTCTCGATATTCCCAAGCTACCGTTTCTGTCGCGCCCAACGCAGTTTTTCTAATATCTTTATGTGGTGGTTGCGCTGTGATACCACATAGATATATTTTTTCTACTCGATAAGCATCTGCGCTACGGAAAACAGAACCAATATTATTGAGACTGCGCACATTATCTAATACAATGATCAATGGTGTTTTATCGCTTTCGCGGAAGCGATCTACCGACAACCGATCTAATTCTTCATTAAGTAATTTTCTCATATCAAGATGAAAAGATTTTTGAAACTAAAAAAGGACTGTTTTCACAGTCCTTTTAGTTTGAATATAAATAGTATTATAAGTTCACTGCAGGACAGTTACAACTCCATCTATCCTTAGTACATAAGAAATCAATTCCTAAAGTGATCTGGTGGAATCCACCACTAGCAAATTTAATTTCACCAAACTGGTAGCTATACGTATAAGCAAACGTGAAGTTTTTATGTTTAATTCCTAATAATGGAGAAATTAAAGAAAGATTTTGTTCTTGGATACTGGTTCCATTTACAAACTCTGCTCCATCAAAACTCTGACGGTAAGAAGCTCCTAAATAAAGTACACTCTCATCACTCAAGTCATAATATGCTTTTGCATTGAAATCCATAAACTGCTCTTCAGTACGGTCTGTACGTTGATATAAGAAAGATGGTTCCCATTGCCACTTTGAATTACGTGGTGCAAAAAGATATCCTAATGTCGCGATGTAACGACGTTGATTAGTACTTTCAAAACCTTCAGAATAAATTTCGCGATTTTGGAAGATAGCATTCTTCACTGTGAAGTGTGCATAAAATTCTTTATAGAAATAAGAAGCACCTAAATCTACATTAAAGTAAGAATCAGATCTTAAAACTCCGGTGATAATAGGATCAAAGTCTGTTAGGTCAAAATCAGATTCATCTAATCTACTTTGAACAAGTCCTACGTTTACACCAAAAGAAAGTCTATTAAGGTCTTCAAATCCACCACCTATTTGTAGGTGATAAGCATATGAAATGTATCCACCCGTTTGAGAGTGATAACCATTTTTATCATTAAATAGAATAGCACCAATACCACTATTTTCACCTATTGCTGTATTGAAACTGAGTGTCTGTAAATTAGGAGCGTCTTCTTGATCAAACCACTGCTGTCTGATAGTAGACCTAACTTTACCACAACTAGCGGCACCTGCCATCGATGGATGTAACAAGTAATAGTTGTCTGTTAAGTAATCCAGATATACTGGTACACCTTCTTGAGCTAACGCAAACTGACTGCTAAACGCTAGTGCCAGTACAATTAAAATTTTTCTCATGTTCTATTAAGTCTATTCTATCTCTTTAACGCAAAATGTCCACCAAATGTTTTATTGCTTCCGTTTTCTATGTATTCCACCTGGAACCAATAATCGGATGATGGTAACGGTTGACCATTATAAAAACCATCCCATCCTATACCGGAAGGATTCATTTGTTTAAGCAGTTTTCCGTATCGGTCAAATATATAAATTTTTGTAGTAGGTTCATTGTTAATTCCAATGATGTTCCAAGTATCATGGTAACCATCGTTGTTAGGCGTGAAATAGCGTGGATAACCGATGACATCGATAGGGATTTCTACCGTGTTACAACCGTCTAAATCCTGTATAAATACCACATGCGGACCTGGTGTAACGTCCTCAAAAAAGCCATTATATTGCCATGGACCATCGTCAACGCTAAAAATATATTGTGTTGCAGGTCCTTGAGCAAAGGCTTCTATTCTATGAACTTCATCAAAATATCGAGATGTTACCTCGGCACCAAAACTATCTGGCGGACCTAATTGTCTTACCTCTGTAGTTTGAGAACTATTACAACCTGTAGTCGTAGCTGTAGCTGTTACCGTATACATTCCTACCATAGTAGCTGTAAGTGTCGCACCTGTTTCAGCAGGCAACACATTACCGTCTAACGACCAGCTAAAACTTAATCCTGTAGCTGATAATGTCGTGTCTAATGTTGGTGGTGAATTATCTGTGTTTAAAACATTACCGTTACCATCAAGACATAAATAGTACAAATCAAACATTTGTGGGACTGGCACTTCATTTACAATAATATTAAAATTTGTTGTATTGAAACATCCACTAGTGTTTTCTACTCTTACATAAACAGTCTGCATCGATGATGAATTATCAAAACTTGTAGGGCTTCCTATAGCATTTGAACCGGCATCTGCATCTGCTTGTGAGTTATGATAAGTTAATGTGATTCCCGTTTGCCCATTTAAAACTGCAGTCTCATTATCTGTCAGGTTAAAGGTTTCGGTAAGATCACCTGTGTTATTATCATCACATAATATTAAATCTGGTGCCGTTGCAGCCTGTGGCGCATCAATAACCTCAAGATTTAACGTTGTATAATTTTCACAACCTGTTACATTATCTTCTACAACAACAAATACCGTTTGTGGATTTACAGTATTAGTGTAAGAACCCGTTAATTCATTCATCCTATTATCGGCATCTAGCTGTGTGGCATAATAGAAAACAGTATAAGAAGTATTACCACCAGTTATTTCACTATCTCTAGTCGCCAAATCAAAAGCAGTAAATCCATCAATTGTATTATCATCACAAAGATCATATAATGCTGGCGCAGTAACTACTGGTAAGTCATTAACGACCAGTTCAAAAGTTGTATCGGTATTGACACAATTAGTCAGCGCGTCTATAAGTCTCACATAAATAGTCTGTGGATTAGATGTGTTTGTATAACCATTAGTAGGCAACTCATTGACACCTATATCAGCATCTGCCTGCGTGCTGTAATAACTGACAAGGACATTTGCTTGTCCATTCATAATTTCTGTATCCTTATCGCTTAAAGCGAAAACCGTAGTATTAGGATCTATAGTGCTACATGATTCAAAATCTGTTATTGTAGGAGCGACTGGTGAAGGATTCAGAATTAAATTAAAACTAGCAGTATCTGCACAATTACTATCTGTATTTAATTCTACTCGACCATAAATAGTCTCTGGCGTTGTCGTATTAGTATATGTTGGTCCTACAGGATTAACACCAGCGTCTGCATCTGCCTGAGTAAGGTGGTAAGTAACCGTTACAGATGCAGCAGCATTAGTTCCTGCCATGTCTGCGTCCTGTGTACTCAAGTCAAAGTCAAAGAAACCATCATTATCAACATCACAAGCGATCATATCCATTGGCGTTCCTGCTGATATGGTTGCTATAATGAGATCAAACTCTTCAACAGACGCACAGTTAAATGCATTTTCTTCCACACGCACATATACAGTTTGTGGATTTGCGGTGTTTGAATAAGTTGATGGATTAGGGATCGGGTTGATACCAGCTTCAGCATCAGACTGAGACTCATAATAACTTACGGTATGGTCTGCTGCGGCCAACGCACCTAAAGCTTCAGATGTTTTAGACGTTAAATCAAAGACAGCAGTTCCACCAGAACCACAAGCTTGCATATCTGTAGGTGTAGAAGAATTAGGACTGATAAATTCTAGAAACACACTCGCTATCGTACTACAAGATGCTGTATAATTAATATTTACAGAATAATTCCCTGTGGTGGTTGCTGTATATGTAGCATTAGTAGCACCAGGAATTGGTGCCGCATTACGATTCCATTGATAACTCATGGCAGCACCAGCTATAGAAGCGTCTAATGTATATTGATCTCCTTCACAAAGCGGATTTGAACCTACTAAGGTTCTATCCAGACCTAAATCTGCTCCAATATCAAAACTTCCTCCAGCGATGAAAACAGCGGAATCGTAAATTCGATCACTAGGTGGAGAACTTTGATCAGAATCTCCTATGACCAATTTTATAGTATAATTTCTACCTGCAACAACAGAACTTTGAGCTCTTAAAACTACTGTTCTCCCATTAAATTGCGTTGGACTTGTTGAACCTTGAGGAAGAATATTATATCTATCAAAATATTGTTCATTAATAGCTGGACATGATCCTGGAACTGCTGGATGAATATTTGTAACTCGAATGGGCTCAGTTGTGCCCGGAAGAACTGCAAGATTAGTAGTTGTATTTGTTACAGTATCTGTTAAGAGAAATGCAAACGCATCTGAAAAAGTACACTCAAAACCTCCATCATACTCTTCACTAGCAAACAAAAACTCAAAAGACATAAAACCTGCTTGGGGGGGTACAAAATCAAAAGACATCCATGTCACATCAGTTGAATTAACCGCAGGTGTACTTCCCGCCAAAGCATTATCTAAATCTGAATCACTAGCGGTTCCTAATTGATCAGACAAAGTAGGTTCCTCGATACCATTAACGTAATTAGGTCCTACGGCATTTGGGGCATGCCCAGTGGAAAGAATAATTCCTTCACGAATAGGAAAACCAGAAGAGTTATGTTGAAAATAAGCTATCCCATTTTCATTAGGTCCAGCTCCGGTACTCCAAGCGATATTTCTAACACCTGCACAAGTGCTGTTCACAAGAACATCTTCAACGAGCTCAATATTGGTATAAGTTGTATTGTCTACTATTATTTGAGCATTTGAAAAAACACAAAGACCTAGTAGAAGTAATAAAAGGGCTGCTTTTTTCATTTCTTCTTAACTAATAAAAAGTAAATATATGGTTTTAAGAATAACTTAACGGCTTAAAGATGACACTATCAATAGAATCAATGACTTCTTTAAGTTACTATCTACATGACGCATCGTATCTTTGTCACTTATAAGAGAACGATCATGGATTCACATACAATTACTATTACACCTACTACTAATGAGGCGATCATTAAATTTGAAAGCAATCATTTTCTAGTTAAAAATGAAAGCTATGAATTTAAGAATATTGATGACGCAAAACCATCACCGCTAGCGCAACAGTTATTCTATTTACCGTTTGTAAAAACCGTTTATATCACTCAAAATTTTATAGCTATAGAGCGCTATGACATTATTGAATGGAGCGACGTACAAGATGAAGTAAAAGAGCAAGTAGAAAATTACTTGAATAGCGATGCACCGCTTTTAAATATTGAAAGTACACAAAAGAAAGTTCCGGTAACCGTGTATGCTGAGGCTACTCCTAATCCTTCAGTGATGAAGTTTGTGGCTAATAAGAAGCTAGTCGTGAATAGCACAGAATTTAAATCCATTGCTGACACGGCAGACAATACACTGGCACGTCAATTATATAATTTCCCTTTTGTAAAAGAAATCTATGCCGATGAGAATTATGTATCCATTCAGAAACATGATATTGCCTCTTGGGATGAAGTGACCTTTGAAATACGTTCTTTTATTAAAGAAGCTATAGAAAATGGTGCTGAGATAGGAACTTCAAAACATGAAGCCGGAACAGTTAAAAAAGAAGGTGAAAACATAGAGCTACCTAAATTCGAAAATCTAGATGATGTCTCTAAAAAAGTGGTAGAAATCCTAGATGAGTACATCAAACCTGCTGTAGCGAGTGATGGTGGTAACATCGTCTTTGACAGTTATGATGAAAACACTAAAGAGGTAAAAGTTATTTTACAAGGTGCCTGTAGCGGTTGCCCATCATCTACCATGACTTTGAAAAGCGGTATAGAAACGATGTTGCGTGATATGTTACCTGGTAAGGTAGATCGCGTGATGGCTATAAATGGCTAATAAACCTGTCAATCACCTTTAAAATTTGTTATTAATCCAGTTGTCATTTTATCAAGTTGATTTTAAAATAGATTTTAAAATTTTACTTATCTTTTAATTCTAATTAATTTAAAAAGATATAGTTATGGCAATTTTAAAAGTAATTGAAGTATTAGCAAATAGTGATAACAGCTGGGAAGAGGCTACTAATAAAGCAGTAGAACACGCCTCAAAGAGCGTTAAAAATATAAGGTCTGTTTATGTAAATGAGCAAAGCGCTCAAGTAAAAGACGGAAAAGTATCTGAATACAGAGTGAATGTAAAAATCACTTTTGAAGTAAAGTAATTTATCCTGCCTTAAACTCTTTAAGGTAAAAAGGCTCAAAATAAGCGACATCAACGGTGTCGCTTATTTTATACTTTAAAACAGCGTTATCGCACATGGTTATCGCTGTCGGGTTTGAGGTAATATATTGATGTGCAGACTCTTTAATTAAATTTTCAAATTTCTCTATACCAGTACCTATGAAGGTAATGTTTCCGCTTTCGCGAAAGCGAGAAAAAGAATCCTCATCTAATACAACCGCTTTAGTAGTTTCTACAAGCTCTTTACCTTGATACACTGAAGCATAAACCTCCATACGTCTTGCATCTAACATGGCGATAGTATAATCACTTGGTAAAGTATTTTGCAAGCTTAAAGACTCTAAGGTATTGATCGCAATCATAGGAATATCTAAAGCATAACACATGCCTTTTACACTAGCAACACCGATGCGTAATCCCGTATAAGATCCAGGTCCTTCACTAACTGCGATAGCGTCTAGATCTTGAACGGTAAAGTTATTGCGCTTAAGTAAGTCATCTATAAAAACATGTAAACGTTCTCCATGGGAATAACTAGAGCTATTGTCTTCTATAAAATCTAGACAGTGCGTTACTTGAAATGAGTTTGTCGTTTTATCTCCCATCGCATCACTAGCAAGTGCCACAGAACAATTTGTAGAAGAAGTTTCTACACAAAGGATAAGCGCCATACTATTCTTTCTCTACTGTTTCTTCTTTACTCTTATCGGTAGTAATAAGATCACCGGTTTTAAGTTCTTTTGTAACGGTGCGGTATGGTCCGGTGATGATTTCATCACCTTCTTTAAGGCCTGTAAGTATTACTATGTTTTTATCATCTTGAATACCAGTAGTCACGACACGCAATTTTGCTTTATCGCCAGACTTTACATAAACACACTCATACTTTTCAGCGTCTAACTCGATGTCTGCACGTTTCTTATTTTCAGTGGTATCATTTTTCACAACAATAGACTGATAGGTACTGCTATAGCATCTTTCTTTTCTCGTGTGATAATGTCAACGGTCGCTGTCATTCCAGGTTTAAACGGACTATAATTTTCTGGCTTACCTTCTGTAAGGTCTGTATAGGATTCTGGCAGAATACGTACTTTAACTTTAAAATTAGTTACCTGATCTGCAGACAACTGACCTGTTGCTGTATTTGCAATTTCTGTTACAGCACCTTCAAACTTTTTCTTTAAATAAGCATCTACCTCTACAATTGCTTTATCACCTACGGCAATTTTAACGATGTCATTTTCATTAACGTCAACTTCAACTTCCATTTGCGAAAGGTCTGCCACACGTAGCAATTCTGTACCAGCCATTTGTTGAGTTCCTACTACTCGCTCACCTAGTTCAACAGCAAGTAATGATATGGTACCTGTCATAGGAGCAAATATACTGGTACGGCCTAAGTTGTCTGAAGCCTCATTAACGGTTGCTCCTGCACTTTGTACCGTAAAATAAGCAGATCTCTCTGATGCTTTTGCCCTATCGTATGCAGCAATAGCAGCGTCAAAATCTGATTGTGAGATCACACCTTTTTCAAAAAGTGTTGAACTACGTCCATAGTTTGCTTTTGCTTCAACTAATGATGCTTTTGCTTGTTCAAATCCAGCTTTGGCATTTGCTAGTCCAGCTCGAGAACGGCTTACACTAGATTGTAACAAATCTGGATTGATACGTGCTAAGAGGTCTCCTTTTTTAACAGCCTGTCCTTCTCTAATAGGTAATTCAATAATCTCACCTGGAACCTCTGGTGAAATGCTTACCTCAAGTTCTGGTTTGATTTTACCAGTAGCACTCACAGTTTCTATAATATCCATTTTTTCAATGGTCATTACTTCTACCGTTTTGCCTTTATCCTTACCACCTATTACACCAGCAGCTTTGAGTCCAAAGTACCCGATAACAGCTATTCCGAGAAGGATTAATATAATAAGTAATGGTTTTTTCATGGTTTTAGAATTTTAAATCTTCTGGTGCAATTCCTGTAAACAGTTCAAGAACTTTAAGTTTAAAGATATAGTCGTACTTACTGCGCAATAGACTGCTTTGTGCATTAGTCAATTGTGTTTGTGACTGGTTAAAGTCAAAGGCGTTCATCAATCCAACATTATAACGCTCTTGTGCATACTCATATGCTAGCTCTCTGGCTTCTAGCGCTTTTTGAGCACTTTGATAAGTTAGTCTTGAACCTTGAGCATCATTATATGCCTGATAAATGTTTTGCTTTAAATCTAGTTTTGCTTGTGTTTCTTGTAAACGATTGTTCTCTACATTGAGCTTACTGCGTTTAACATTATTAGAAACCGACCAGCCATTGAAAATAGGTAGGTTCAAACTAAGACCATAAGAAATACCATCGTTTAATGATAATTGATCAAAGAACGCTAGATTCAATCGATCACTTTCACGAGTGTTATAGTTAAAAAAAGCACTTACCGAAGGAAGTCTTGCTCCTTTAGCTATTTTTAAGTCTTGTTCTGCAATAGCAGTGTTTTGTTCAGCAATTTTAATTTCAAAACGATTTTCAGTAGCTGCGGCATAAATACCGTCTGCACCTTGATCTAATATTAGTGCCGTGGGATCACTTAAATCAGGATCTGCAACATCAAAGTTTTTAAAGTCTTCTAAATTTAAAATTTGCGCAAGAGTAATGCGAGAAATAACCACATTGTTTTGGGCTGCAAGGATTTGCTGTTCCTCATTTGCAAATGTAGCTTGAACTTCTAAGACATCTCCTCGTGGAAGTGAACCTGCATCTACTAACTGCTGTGTTTGCTCTAATTGCTTTGCAGTTAACTGGTGTTGTGTTTCTAATTGCTTTAAATTTTCTTTATTGAAAAGAACGTTTAAATAACTGTTAGCTACGTTCAATAAAATATTATCTTCTAACTGCTCTGCACTGTATTGATTGGCTAGAATATTCATTTTGGCACGTTGATGACGATAAGCATTACGCATACCATTAAATAATGTCACGCCAGAATTAAATCCATAAGACGAGTTACGTGTTGTTTGCGTTTGTAAAACACCAGTAACTACATTTTGAGTAAGACCTGTGTTCCAAGAATTACTAGCGCTCGCATTTAAAGAAGGTAAAAAGGCACCTAGCGCATCCTTCTTATCTAATTGTGCTTGCTCGATATTTAAATCTGCCTGCTTTATATTGATGTTGTTTTCTATCGCATAATTCACACACTCTTGAAGAGTCCATGATTTTGATTGTTGCGCTTTCGCGAAAGCGAAACTCAAAACGGCAATACTACAGATGATAATTTTTTTCATTCTCATAACTTCCTATATGATATGTATGTGTTTCTATTAAAATGTTACAAAAAAAGTTTATCCACCGTAATCACCTCGACCTGTAGGTGCTTTGAGAGCATTCCAAACTTTAATGTTATCACCTTCTTTTACTCCAGAAAGGACTTCAACATTGATACCGTTACTTAATCCTAGTTCTACATCACGTCTTTCAAACTCTTGATCACCTACAGACACTTCAACAAATGGTTTTTTAGTTTTTGGATCATATTGAACTAGAGCTTCTTTAATACTTAAAACGTCATCTCTTTTATCAAGTATAATACTTGCGTTTGCACTTAATCCTGCTCTAATAAAAGTAGAGTCTTGTGCTGCTTTAAGTGTTCCTTTAATCGCAAATTGAATAGCTCCATTTTCTGAAATACCTTTAGGTGCTACATAATCTAGTACTGCGTCAAATTTCTTATTATCAAAAGCTCCTACCGTAATTTCTAATGGTAGACCTTCTTTAATTTTACCTACTTCACTCTCATCTACCTTACCTTCAAAAATCATCTTATTAACGTCTGCAATTACAGCGATAGATGTTCCTTCATTAAAGTTGTTTGCCTCAATAACTTGATTCCCTTCTTTTACGGGTACATCTAGTACCATACCAGATACAGTAGCACGTATAGCCGTTTGTGCATAATTGCCTAATCCAGCAGTAGTTCCTGTTCTAATGATATCATAGTTTTGTTGTGAACTAGTAAGATTTACTTGTTCTTGCTTTAAACGTTGAAGTGCATTATTGTAAGCATTTTGCGCCAGATCAAATTCATTTGCAGCGATAACACCTTTATCAAAAAGTGTTTTCTGTCTGTTATAGATGGCCTTTTGATTATCTAGAGCAAGTTTTGCAGTTTCTACAGCAGTTCTAGCTCCAGAGATATTGTTTTTTGCATTAGTTAATGAAGAAACATTAGGTACTACTTTAATGTCTGCGATAAGATCACCTGCTTTCACAAAGTCTCCTGCTTCTACGTGTATTTTATCGATTACTCCAGATATATTAGGCTTAATGTTTACCTCTTCTTTAGGCACAATACTTCCGGTAGCGACTGTTTCTTTGATTATCGTCTCCTTAGTAGGCTGCTCTGTGGTATAAGTGATAGGATCTTCTTGATCCTTTTGCCAGATATAAAAAATCCCTACTGTTGCAAGTAGCAGTATGATGATTAATGTGATTACGGTTCCTGTACGTTTCATTATGGTTACTTAGTTATTAGTCGGTTCTTAAAGCGTCTACTGGTTTCATTTGAGTAGCACGTGATGCTGGTATAAACCCAGCGAGTAATCCTGATATGATTAAAATGATAAGCGCGATGATAATTACGGTAATATTTACACTAGGATTTGCAAAATTTTCTACGGGTCCACTTTGATCTAATATATAATTCATTACCCAAATTAATCCTGCAGCAGCGGCAATACCTGCTAATCCAGATATGATGGTTAACACTAGTGATTCTTGTAAGATTTGTGATTTGATATCCCATGGCGATGCACCTAAGGCACGGCGTACACCTATTTCATTTGTACGTTCTTTTACCACTATAAGCATAATATTACTGATACCTATTCCTCCAGAAAGTAAAACCAGTGCGCCAACAAAATAGCCCACAAAACCTAAAATATCAAATAGTCCCGTGAAGCGAGCAAAAATCTCTGCTTTATCAAAGTTCCCTATTGCTCTTTGATCATCTGGATGAACACCTCTCTGTTCTCTCATGATAGATAAGACTTGAGGCTTTAATGAGGTGATGCTAGTGTGATCATATGCCGTGATAGCCATCCAACCTACATTATTACCTGTGTTAAATGCATTTGCAAAACTGGTGAATGGTATAAATATATTGTTTGCCTCTTCTTCACTGTCACCTTGTGTATTGGGATTTTGAAATACACCGACTACTTTAAAGTTAACTCCATTAATTTTAATATAGGTTCCTATAGGCTCTTCACCGATGTCGTATAAAGATTTAACAACATCAGTTCCTATCACTGCGGTTTTCATTTTTGCATTGATATCAGAGTAGTTGAGCCATCTACCTTTGATAATATCCATGTACTCTTGGTGAATATATTCTGGATAATCTCCATAGATTCCAAAGGCGCCAGTTTTTTCATTTCTGGTTACATTGTTAGCACCACGGAAACCGCCTAATTGTAATCTAGGCGACACATATTGCAATGCAGGAATATTTTGCTTGAGCGCTTCAACATCTTCTAATTTAAATTGTACAGGACGACCTTTATTAAGCCTTTATAAGCCATTGAGGTACTTTGTCCCCACATAAACATAGAGTTTGTCGCTCCGTTTGCAAAACCGGTAGTTACACCTGTTCTTAACCCATTGGTAAGCGCCAGTAGCGCTACTAGAATAAAAATTCCCCCAGAATACTCCAAACGCAGTTAAAAACGTACGCAGCTTATTGGCATTAAGTGCCTCTAATATTTCATTCCATCGATCTCTACTAAACATATTACTCGTCTCTTAAGGCTTCTATAGGTTTAATATTTGCCGCTCTTCTAGCAGGTATAAAACCTGCTAACGCACCTGCAACTATTAAAATAATGACCGTGGTTATGGATGTTATAAAATCAACTTTAGGATATTTAATGAAGTCTGCTTCTATTTGTGGCCCAACTAATTCTAATAAACCTACACCTAAAAACAATCCTACTAATCCTGCAAGACTCGTTATAAAAATAGCTTCTTGTAATACCATCCATATAATCTCTGATGGTAAGGCTCCTAAAGCTTTTCTAATCCCTATTTCTTTAGTACGTTCTTTTACGATAATAAGCATAATATTACCTACTCCTACGACTCCTGCAATAATGGTTCCTATACCAATAAACCAGAACACCGCTCTAATGGTATCTATTAAACCATAAATTTTCTTGGCTTCTTCAAGTGTATCGTTAACTCTCACAGCGATACGATCATCTGGCGCAACACTAAATCTAGTGCGTAAATCTTGGTCAATGCTTTGAGACATTGCAGCACTTAATGCAACTGCTTCATCAAAACTATCACTCATTTTAACTGTGTAAGCAATGCGGTTGATATTTTCTCCAGCGTTAAATACTTTTTGAGCTGTAGTCATAGGAATAAACAATCGTGTTTCCTCTCGAGTACCGCCTGGATCTGTATAAACACCAACTACTGTAAAGTTAATATTGTTATTAAGAATAATAGTTTCTCCAATAGCTTCTTTATCTCCAAACAAATCTTGCTTCATCTGGTATCCTAATAGACCTACTTTACGAGAACCATCGATATCTGAATTATTTATAAATCGCCCGCTTACTAATGTAGCATTCTCGATATACTGCTGATCTGGAAAAGCTCCTTCAATACGATAGCTTCCTTGTTTTTCTTTATAATTTATCTGTCCGCCCCCCCATGTATTATAGAGGCTTGTTTTATATTCTATCTGATCTTCATATTTTTGATTCAGATTTTCATAATCTTTATTGGTCATTTGAAGACGACGACCAGGATTAAGACCTTTAAATCCTTTTGTTGTTACTCTAGTACTTACTTGTATACGATTTGTTGCGTCACTTTCAAATTGTGCTTTCACACCATTCTGAATACCAGAGGAAAACCCTAATAATATGACCAAAATAAATATCCCAGATGCGACAGAAAGGCTCGTTAAAAATGTACGCAATTTATTCTTACGTATGGTTTCAAAAATCTCTTGCCAGCGTTCAATATTAAACATGCGACAATGCTTTAACCTGATCAACCATAGTATCATCTATGATTAAACCATCCTTAAGATTTACAATACGCTTAGTCATTTGAGCGATGTCAGGCTCGTGCGTTACAATAAGTATAGTACGACCTTCTTCATTAATACCTTGAATAAGATCCATCACCTCATAAGAGGTTTTAGTGTCTAAGGCTCCTGTAGGCTCATCTGCTAGTAATACTTTAGGATCACTAGCTAATGCTCTTGCAATTGCTACACGTTGTTTCTGACCACCAGATAACTGATTAGGCAAATGATCTGCCAGTCTGCTAGACCAACTTTCTCAAGGTAATGCATGGCACGCTCATCACGCTCTTTGCGACCTACTTTTTGATAATACAATGGTAAGGCTACATTATCTATAGCATTCTTATAATTGATAAGATTAAAAGATTGAAAAATAAAGCCTAGAAACTTATTGCGATACTGAGCTGCAAGCTTTTCATTAAGGTTTTTAATAGGAACTCCATCTAATGTGTAACTTCCTTGATCTGCCTCATCTAACATTCCTAAAATATTAAGCAAGGTTGATTTACCAGATCCAGAAGAACCCATGATAGATACTAACTCACCTTCCTTAACAGAAAAGTTAATTCCCTTTAGTACGTGTAATGAATTATTTCCTGTGCTATAGGATTTATGCAGGTCCTTTATTTCAATCATGGCTAGTGTTTCTAAACATGCTTTAAAGCAAGCTTAATTACTAAGACCCTAAATTTCACTAGATGTTACAGCAAAAATTGATAATTAAATGTTAATTCAACTTTTTTTTGTGGTCGAACGATAAACTAGGTAAATTATCCCACCTACTAAAATATAAGGAAATATCATTAAATACGTGATTCCATTATTTAAACCTTCAGCAGCTTTAGTATCTCCACCACTTTCAATTACTGCACGGCACATGGCACATTGCGCTTTCGCGGAAGCGGAATAAAAAAGAACTATAAGAAGTAAAATTAATTTTTCATCTCTAATAATATGGGTACATAAATAGATAAACCAAAACACCTGTTATTGCAACATACATCCATATGGGAAATGTCCAACGAGCAATTTTCTTGTGCTTTTCAAATTTTTGAGTCCAAGCAAAGTAC
The DNA here is from genome assembly GCF_000755285.1 of Nonlabens ulvanivorans. GTDB lineage: Bacteria > Bacteroidota > Bacteroidia > Flavobacteriales > Flavobacteriaceae > Nonlabens > Nonlabens ulvanivorans_A. The sequence continues at coordinate 328,871 of NZ_BBMK01000001.1, forward strand.
ATTGTATAAAGAACGAGTGGTAATATGATGCCGGATAATACAATATGAGTTAATAGTATAAACAGATAAACAAATCTTAACGATGCTTCTTCAGGATATGGCACAGGTTCATTACTGATTTTTGAAATCACATAGCTCACTAAGAATATTGCAGATAGTACAAAAGCCGTGGTCATCACTTTTCTGTGTGCTGTTTTATTCCCACTTTTAATTAATCTGAAACCCGTAAACAATAATAGTGCAGTCATTCCATTAATTACTGCGTGAAATAGAGGGAACAATCCTGACTCAACACCTAGGAAGTTATATCTCTCGGGCATTAACATCAATAGTATTACTACCAGAGGTACTAATATTGATATCGTTATTATAATTGCTGGTCCTTTCTTTTCTAGCGTACTCATATTACTTATTTAAAAGAGTTTGTGCGTCTTCTATAATTTCTTTTAATTGTGGTTCTATACCATTCTCCTCGACACCATTATACACCATCATCCAATTGCCATAGGCGTCTTTACGAGATCTTATATTACCTTCTCTATCTACTAGAGCAAAGTTACCACTATGTTCAAACTTTATTAGGCTATCTTGACTTTCTCCCACATAAGCACTGAAACCTTCTCTTGCTAATTTAAAAGTAGACGCTTTATCACCACGAGCAAAGTGCCATAGTCCGTCTATAGCATTATGGCGATCTGCATAATCCTTAAGAACAGGTAGTGTGTCATAATCTGGATCAATACTTACCGACAATATTTTAAAATCTGGGTAGTCTTTTAATTTTTCTTGGACAGTCATCAGATTATGACTCATAGGTGCACATATAGTAGGACAAGATGTAAAGAAAAAATCTACTATATAAACCTTTCCTTTCATGGAGTCATTGGTAATAGTATCACCATTATGATCTATGAACTCAAAAGCAGGAACAGAATTAAATTTTTTGAGAAATTTATCTGCAACAGGTGCTCGATCTTCAGAACGATTGCTATCCACAACCTTGTCTTTATTGATATAGTGAATCACATTAGTCACTGCAAAATAACCAAATATGATAATGATTATCCCTAGCCCTATGTAATATGGAGTATCCTTAGACTTACTCATCTTCTTGAATTTTTTGATCTCGATTCTTTTTAAAAGCAAAACGATATTCTGCAAGTAACACACGCATATCGTCTATCATTCTTTTATTGAGCTGTGCAGCAGTTCTAGTGTTATAACCATAGACAACACCATCCTGCTCAATTTCATCATCATCACGACCTCTCAAGTTTCTTTCTACATCTATCACAAACGCATAGTCTGATGATAAATCCGAATTTAATTTATCATCTGTTTTAAAACTGTCATAAAGAGCCTGAACTTCTTGATTGCTACCTTTTAAAAAGTGCCAATCTTGTAGGTCTGTTGTTTCACCCATTTGATCTACAATTTGCTCTATGTCATCGACACCAGATTCTGGAATAATACTAATCATTTGAAAAGTATTGAATCCGTGAAACTTCTTATAAATCTTTTCATTAAGGTTGGATACATAACCTAGACGTCCATAGGGATTGTTACCTAAAAAAGTAATTATAGTAACACTATCTTTAAGTTGTGTTGCCGTTCCTTGGATTATCTCAAATCGATCTATTTCATGAACACTTTCTGTAACAACAGGCAAGGTCTCAAAGTGATGTTCACCATTAAGAAAAAAGAGATATGCTACTAACGGTAGAGCAAATAAAACCACAATGACGAATTTTTTAGAAAACTCGCTGGTTTGTTTAATTCCTTCGGCCTTTGGGAAATCTGACATAATAAGGTATAAAAAAGGACGGAAAAACCGTCCTTAATAATTTATTTATTTAGTATGCATTAGAAGTCAAAACTTACAGCTGCATTTTTATAAACTTGATAAATATATTCTCCTTCTACAAGTAATATTGCAATAAGGTAAATAATTAAGAATACTCCTGTCCATACTACTGCGCGGCGCAATCCACTTACCTCATCTCTCATGTGCATAAAATCCCAAGTAATGTAATATGCCTTTACTAAAGTAAGGATAATGAATATCCAGTTTAATATTTTCAATCCTAATATATGACCGTTTAAAGAGTCTGGCTTAATATAACCTAGAGCAACCTCAACGATTGTTATTAAAGAAAGAAATATAAGTACACCCCCCCAAATTTTTTGAGTGTTAGATTTGAACTTTACAAGACCTCTAAAGATCTCTAATTTGTGTTCTGCGTGTCCGTCAGTATGTGCTGCGTGATCTGCCATTTTAATGTCTTAAAAAATTATACTAGGTAGAAGAATGTAAATACAAATACCCAAACTAAATCTACAAAGTGCCAGTAAAGACCAACTTTCTCTACCATTTCATAACTACCTCTTCTTTCATAAGTACCTAATAGTACATTGAAAAATATGATTAAGTTAAAAACAACACCTGAAAATACGTGGAAACCATGGAAACCAGTAATAAAGAAAAAGAAGTCTGCAAATAAAGGTGCGCCATATTCGTTTTCAGAAAGATTAGCTCCTTCTACTACACCTACCGCTTGATTATTTAATTTAAATAGAGACTCTTCCTAGATAACATAGTTTTATGTGAGGCACCAGTCTCAGCATCTACTTGTAAAACTTGTGTTCTAATTCTTAAATCTGGGTTTGCAGCAAAACCTTTTCTTACCTCATCAATCGTATAAGTAGAACCTATTGGATCATCTGATTGATACCAGATACCTTCATTATTACCTAATGCCTCTACAGGACGTTCTCCTACAGTCACAAATTCATTTAAAGCTACACGAGCGCCTTCAGCATCTGTAAATTGAAGAATTTTTCCTCCTTTAGTTTTTACAGCACCATATTCACCAGCGATAAAGTTTTTCCATTCCCATGCTTGTGAGCCTACAAATATCAAACCACCAATAACGGTTAGTAATAAATAGAAAGAAACTTTTTTCTTATCCATATGGTGACCAGCATCTACAGCTAGAACCATCGTTACCGACGAGCCAATAAGGATAAAGGTCATTAACGCAACATAGAACATAGGTGCATCAGTCCCATGCATAAACGGGAAGTGATTGAACACCTCATCTGCGATAGGCCATTCTTCTATAAATTTAAATCTTGAGAAACCGTAAGCGGCAAGAAATCCTGAAAAGGTCAATGCATCCGATAGGATGAAAAACCACATCATCATTTTACCATAACTAGCCTTGAGAGGATTTGATCCACCACCCCCCCAAGTTTGCCCTTCGGTACCAGTAGGAGCTACTGTTGTATCCATAATCTTTAATTAAAAATAATGTGCTGCAAAAGTACTCTAAAAAATGTCTTTAGCAAACACTAAAAATAATAGTAGATATATCCATAACACATCTACAAAGTGCCAAAATACGGCACCTAATTCGAAACCTAAAATTTTTGTTGGAGAATATTTTCCCTGCAACACACGTATTGTCATGACTAGCAACGCAATAAGCCCTGCAGCGATGTGAGCTAAATGGGCTACAACAATCACATAAATGAATGATGCATTCACACTACTTCCTTCTCCGGTTAAAAATATTTTTTCATTTACCAGCCTGTCAAAGCCTGCAAATTGCATAAAAACAAAGGTGCTTCCCAGTATAAAAGTAATAACTGTAAGTATAGTTGCTCCTTTTTTATTGTTATTAAGAATAGCTTTTTTTGCAAGAAATAAGGTTAGACTACTCAACAAAATAACTCCAGTACTCCAGAAAAACTCTTCAGGTAATTCTATCTCAACCCAATCCTTACGACCACGACTTACAACATAAGCACTTGTAAGCCCAGCAAACATCATAATTAGACTTACAATGCCAAACCACATCATTTGTTTTTTGGAACGTGCTACTTTCTCATCGTGCGTTAATTCTATCTCTTCCATCGTTTATCTTAAAAATTTATCCACCACATATATTATTTGAATCAACGTGATATAACTAACACTAACTAGCATTAATTTTCTTGCCACTTGATTAGTGCGCTCTCTAAAAAGTTTATGGCATAATATAAAAACCATAAACCCAATAAACCTACTAACACAGCACTTACCCAGGTCATATATAAACTACCTGTTACACCAAAGGCAGGAATCAGCGATATGGATATAGTCCACACCGTGTACCAGATTATTTGCACAGCGGTACCTTTATTTGCTCCACCAGTAGCAACATTTTAAAGCCACCAGCTTTATAGTCGTCTTCTAGCATCCATCCTATCGCCCAAAAGTGAGGAAATTGCCAAAAAAACTGCAGCATAAACAAAGTACCTGGTTCTATCCCAAAATTACCACTCGCTGCAACCCAACCTAGCATGTAGGGAATCGCACCTGGAAAAGCGCCTACAAACACACAAAGTGGCGTCCTAGTCTTTAATGGCGTATAGACTGCCGCATAAAGGATAATACTCAACGCACCAAAAAAGGCCGTTGCAAAATTGATAAGATATAGTATGTAAATTCCACTAAATGCCATTATTAACCCATAGACCATGCCGTGGAAACACTTATGCGGCCAGTAGGTAATGGTCTATTGCGCGTTCTTTTCATAAGCGCATCTAGATCTTTCTCAATAATTTGATTAAAAACATTTGATGAGCCTACTAGAAAATAACCTCCTACTACCAGCATCAGTACAACCGTCCAGTCGTAAACCTCAGCACCTAAAAAGTAACCTGCAATAGAAGAAAACACCACCACTACAGATAATCGTGGCTTTGTAATTTCTATCAAGTTTCTCACCATGCTCGGTGATTTTTCTATGGCATTTACTTCTGTCAAAAAACTGTTTTAAATAGTTGATTTTAAAGGTTTGCAAAGATACCTTACAACTCCTTTGTGGCAAAGGAATTTAAATGCTTTCAAAGATATTTATGATTTATGAAGAATTGCGTCTCTACGCTTTCGCGAAAGCGTACTTCTCAAACGCAAAAAAGGAACCCAAAAAGGTTCCTTTCTTATATGATAAGAAGACAAGCTTACTTCTTGCGCTTCAACTTTACAAAGCCTATACCTATAGCAGCCGCTATAGCAAGTGCAATACCAGGTATAGGTGCAGTAGCATCCTCTACGTCTGTACCATCTGGAAATCCTGGTTGAGCCATAGCTGTCATGGACACAGTTAAAAAGGCAATTAAAGCTATTGATTTTATGTTTTTCATTACTTCTGTATTAATAATATTAAAGGGAACTATAGTTAAGAACAATCATTAATTTAACATATATTAACAAATTGACTTGAAACAAATATACACTTTTCAATAAAACAGTTCAATCCTTATCAAAGATTTATCTCACGAAACCTCATAATCATAACCTTAAGGTAATCTTTACATCGATTTTGTTCTATTTTTCTTTAATTATCCCACCACAAAATTCACAATCTTACCTGGTACAATAATCGTTTTACGTATTTGCTTCCCTTCTAATTGTTGCTGTACTTTCTCGTTTTCCAAAACCATTTTCTCTAACTCGTCTTTTGAAATATCTACTGGTAAATCCAGTGTAAATTTCATCTTACCATTAAATGATATCGGATAGGTCTTGCTGCTTTCTACTAAGTGTTTCCCATCAAAAACTGGGAAAGGAACATTACTTATAGATTCATTATGACCTAAAAGCGACCATAATTCCTCTGCAATGTGTGGTGCATATGGCGATACAAGAACAGCAAGTGGTTCTAAAACCTCACGACTGTTACATTTTTGAGCGGTCAGCTCATTTACGGCAATCATAAAACTACTTACACTTGTATTAAAGGAGAAGCTCTCAATATCATCTTGCACTTTCTTAATGGTCTTGTGCAAGGTCTTCATACTGTCTGGAGACGCTTTTTCTTCACTCACTAAAAAACCAGCGTCGTTATGATAGAGTTTCCATAGCTTTTTCATAAAACCATAAACACCTGTAATTCCTGCAGTATTCCATGGTTTTGCCTGCTCTAGCGGACCTAAAAACATCTCGTATAAACGTAGCGTATCTGCTCCATACTGATCACAAATATCGTCTGGACTAACGACGTTGTATTTAGACTTGGACATTTTTTCAACTTCACGTCCCAATAGAAATTTTCCGTTGTTTTCTTTAATACAATTTTGCTCAAACCTAAAATGCATAATATCTTGTGAAAACTCTTCAGAAAAAATTAGTTCATCTGCGATTGAAACATAACGAACATTAATATGACTTTTAATATTCTCTTTGACAGAGACCAAAATATCTTCTTCTTTAAGGAATTTAAGCGCTACATCTCGATAAAATAGCTCCCTAATCTTAGCTCTTAAGTTAACCGAAACTTTAGGTAATTCGGTTTTTTTAAGTAACTCTTTAGCTATTATGTCTGAGACATAATAATTTTTAGAACTATTAATGTATCGATTCAAGTCAGAGTGATACGAATCTATATTTAAATCGTGAGGTTTAAGAAATTCAAAAACTAAAATATATGCTTTCGCACTCTCACCCAAAATCATCCCTTGATTGATCATTTTTTGGAATGGCTCTTCTACCGTGACTTTACCTAAATCATGTAATAACTTAACCCAAAATCTACTGTACAACAAGTGACCAGTCGCGTGCTCGCTACCACCTATATATAGATCTACGTTATTCCAGTATTCTTGTGCTTCTGCAGAGAACATTTCGCTCTCATTGTTAGCATCCATATATCTAAACATGTACCATGAACTTCCTGCCCAACCTGGCATGGTATTCAATTCTAGCGGATATACACAATCGCGATTATCATCATTAGAAACGACTTTATTTTCTACCGTACACCAGCTCCATGTCGTTGCGCGACCCAGTGGTGGCGCACCATCTTCAGTTGGCAAATATTCATCTACCTCTGGCAACTCGATAGGCAAGTACTTACTATCTATCATTTGTGGCAATCCGTCTTTATAGTATACCGGGAATGGCTCACCCCCCCAATAACGCTGTCTAGAAAATACCGCATCACGTAATCGGTAATTGGTCTTTCCTTTTCCAGCACCTATTTCTTCAAGTTTTTGGATCGCTGTGTACATCGCTTGCTTGTAGCTCATTCCGTTTAGGAAATCACTATTACAAAGCGGTGTTTTATCCTTGGCTCCATAAGCCTCTTCAGATATGTCTACACCATCAAAAATATTTTTGATCGCTGGCATTCCTTCCTGACCTGCAAAGTAGTTGGCAAATGCATAATCACGCTCATCACCACATGGTACTGCCATTACAGCACCAGTTCCATAACCAGCCAAAACGTAATCACCTATCCATACTGGCACAGGTTCACCACTTAATGGATGTGTAGCATATGCTCCTGTAAACACACCAGAGATAGTCTTCACATCGGCCATGCGTTCTCTTTCTGAACGTGCAGCTGTTGCTTTTTTATATGCCTCAACCGCGTCTTTTTGTGCCGCAGTAGTAATTTGATCTACCAGCTCATGCTCTGGAGCAAGTGTCATGAAGGTTACACCATAAATAGTGTCTGGACGCGTAGTAAACACATCTATTTTATGGTCATCTAATTGAAACGAAACCATCGCACCGACAGATTTCCCTATCCAGTTGCGTTGTATTTCTTTAATAGAATCTGCCCAGTCTAATCCTTCTAGACCTGTTAATAAACGCTCTGCAAACGCGCTAATTCTCATCATCCACTGGCGCATTTTCTTGCGTACTACAGGATGTCCACCACGTTCTGAAACGCCATTGACTATTTCATCATTTGCAAGTACGGTTCCTAGTGCTGGACACCAGTTTACTTCCGTATCTGCTAGAAAAGTTAATCTGTAATCTAATAATATTTCTTGTTGCTCTTTTTCTGTAAACGCATTCCACTCTGCAGCGGTGAACTGTCTCAAATCTTCGTCTGTGGCAGCGTTGATGTTGTTGGTTCCGCTTTCGCGAAAGCGAGATTGTAACAAACTAATAGGTTGCGCCTTATCTGCATCATTATCATACCAACTATCAAATAGCATGATAAAAATCTCTTGCGTGTACTTATAATAATCTGGTGAAGAAGTTCTTACCTCACGATCCCAATCGAAGCTAAAACCGATGCGGTCCATCTGATTGCGGTATCCGGCAATTTTGTTTCCAGACTTATCTGTTCCACCTTCTATATTGGTTTTGGTAGTCTCTGCAGGATGTTGACCAGTTTGTATCGCATACTGCTCTGCAGGTAGTCCAAAACTATCATAACCCATAGGGTGCAAAACATTAAAACCCTTGTGACGCTTATAACGAGACACAATATCACTAGCAATATAACCTAACGGATGACCTACGTGTAGCCCAGCACCACTAGGATATGGAAACATATCGAGTGCATAGAATTTAGGTTTATCTGAGTTATTTGTAGCTTTAAAAGTCTTATTAGTAGCCCAATGTTTTTGCCATTTTGCTTCTATAGATTTGTGATCGTAATGCGTCATTTTATAGTCTTATGAAAGAGCAAAAATAGGGTGTTTACAACAATGCCGAAACTTATAGCGTTGTAATCGTCAGTAGCTCATTTACTTTATTATTTTTGTGACACGATAAATTCTGTTATTAACTGCATGGCATCACACGAGAGGTATCAAAAAAGACGATTATTCAGCTCCTACTTTTGGGTGGTGATTAGTGTATTTCTAGTATTGTTTTTACTAGGGATCATGGGCTTTTTCCTTTTAAATAGCCAACAGATTGCAGACCACTTCCGTGAGCAAGTGCCTATGTCTATTTACTTCAAGGACACCGCAAAAGAAGTAGAAATGCGACAGTTAGAGAAAACGTTGCAAATGGCAGATTATACTAAAAGCGCCATTTATGTGCCTGCAGAAGAAGGCGCAAAAAAACTGGTAGACGATCTAGGAGAAGATTTTATTGCAAACCTAGATGGATTTAATCCATTACCGAATTCTATAGACGTGCGACTTAATGCAAATTTTGTTACCGATGGAGAGATTGAACAAATCGCCCAAGATCTAGCGGCAAAAGATTATGTGCAAGAAGTACAGTATGATAAACCACTTGTTTCTTTATTAAATGAAAACGTAAAAAGAATCACCTTCTGGATGCTGGTTATCGCAGGTATCTTTGTTTTAATATCTTTCTTACTGATTAACAGCTCCATAAGACTATCCGTTTATGCAAAACGATTTACTATTAAAACCATGCAAATGGTTGGTGCTACTAAAGGCTTTATACGTAAGCCGTTTATATGGACTAGTGTAAAACTAGGATTAATAGGTGCTATACTTGCTTTAATTGCGCTGGCAGGCGTGGTATACTGGATGAATGGTTTGATTCCTGAATTAGAGATATTAAAGAATTATAAAATGCTGGCCATACTATTTATAGGTGTCCTCGTTTTTGGAGTATTAATAAGTTTATTAAGTACATTTTTTGCAACCACTCGTTATTTAAATTTAAGGACTGATGAATTGTATTATTAATAGATTGTTTTCGAACCTTTAAAGATTAAACAACGAAAGCTTAAAACATTAAAAATGAAACAAGGAAAAATAAAAGCAACGCAACAAAATGCTTCCAATATTGAAGCACAATCTGCTGTAGAAGAAAATATAAAACCACGTTTTGAATTTATCTTTAAAAAGAAAAATTACATGTGGATGATTATAGGTCTAATAGTTATTGTTACTGGATTTGCCTTAATGGCAGGTGGTGGTAGTGATAATCCAGAGGTGTTTAATGAAGCCATTTTTTCATGGCGCAGGATAAGACTTGCTCCTACATTAGTACTTATAGGATTCGGTATAGAGATGTATGCTATACTATTAAATCCAGATAAATAATGGAGTGGTTAGACGCATTAATTTTAGGTGTTATACAAGGCCTTACAGAATTTCTACCTGTTTCATCAAGCGGTCATTTAGAATTAGGTAAAGCCATTTTAGGTGACAACTCTGTTCCTGAAGAGAGTCTTCTCTTTACGGTCGTACTTCACTTTGCTACCGCATTGAGCACTATTATTGTTTTTAGAAAAGACATTTTCAATTTGATTGCTGGTATTTTTTCTGGTCAGATGGACGATATGATTTTTGCGGGTAAGATTCTCTTATCCATGATTCCAGCGGTAATCGTAGGGCTATTTTTTGAAGAACAATTAGAGGCCTTATTTAATGGTAATATTGTTTTAGTAGGCTGTATGCTTATTGTAACAGGTTTATTATTATTTCTAGCCGGTAGAGCCAAAAATACTGGTAAAAACATAGGGTGGAAAGACGCTTTACTTATAGGTGTTTCTCAAGCAATCGCTATGTTGCCTGGTATATCACGTAGCGGTGCTACCATTTCAACTAGTGTCCTATTAGGTAATGATCGTACTAAGGCTGCACGCTTCTCTTTTCTAATGGTTGTGCCTTTAATCTTTGGTAAAATAGCCAAAGACATTATGAGTGGTGACATATCGATGGAAAGCAGCGCGAGCATGCCACTTCTTATAGGATTTATAGCAGCATTTATTACTGGATTAATTGCTTGTACCTGGATGATTTCTTTAGTACGCAAAGCAAAACTGCATTACTTCTCATACTATTGTTTTGCCGTAGGTATAATAGCAATCGCAGCTGGAGTTTTTAACGGTTAAATTAATATGGATCCTAATCAAAAACCCGTTACTAATCCTTATCAAATAGGTCAGGTACTTTTAATTGATAAACCTCTAGGTTGGTCATCTTTTCAAGTAGTTAACAAAATAAGATGGTTAATCAAACAAGAATATAGAATTAAGAAAATTAAAGTTGGCCACGCAGGAACTCTAGATCCGTTAGCTAGCGGACTTCTTATAATATGTACAGGTAAGGAAACTAAAAATATCAATGTTTACCAAGCACAACAAAAGGAATACACTGGAACGATAACCTTAGGTGGAACTACGCCTAGTTATGATCTTGAAACCGAGGTAGATCAAAGGTTTCCAATTTCAAATCTCACTCCAGAACTACTTCTTAAAACAACTGAGCAATTTACCGGTGATATCATGCAAAAACCACCTATATATTCAGCCATTAAGAAGGATGGCAAAAGATTATATGAACTAGCACGTGCAGGTGAAACTACAGAAATCAAAGAACGTCAGGTAAATGTTCAGGCATTTGAATTGACTAAAATTAAGCTGCCTAAGGTTGACTTTAGAATCGAGTGCAGTAAAGGAACCTATATTAGATCCATGGCACATGATTTTGGAGCAGCACTATATAATGGTGGTCATTTAAGCACTTTAAGACGCACCGCAATAGGTAATTACCGAGTGGAAAATGCCATGACTCTAGAAGAATTTGAAGCAGATTTTAAGAATATAGAACCTTAAAATACCTTTACAGGAACCTCTAGACTGTCTATAATAGGTACTTCATAATTAACCATACCTTTTCCAGCACGTATACTACCATTGTATTTAATATCCACCTTTTGATTTACTAATATTTGTAATGTTGCGTCCAGTAAACCACGCCCTTTTTCTCCATAAAAATCTTTAGGCGACATGGTAGCCTTTAATGGTAATATAAACTCGTCACTTGCAGGCATCTCAACATCTAGATCCTGATTAATCTCTGCAGTTTTACGACCGTTTACGTAGACATCAAACTTTGCTTTAGTCAAGTCTAGCCTTACAGGATTAGGATTAAAAAGTACACAATCACCACTAAGCTGCACATTGTCTGACGTAGCATTGTTGATTTTGACATTTTTTATCTCTATAAAAACGACCTCTTCATAGGCATCTTGACACGACGTCATCGCAATAAGAATAGAACATAAGACTAGTAAAGTACGCATCGTATTGAATTTACGGTAAAGATAGTGGTAGTTATGCTTTCGCGAAAGCGTATTGAAACAACATATTTTTTGCTAACTTTCTAACTTGTAAAAACTTAACCCAACCACCATGAAAAAACTCTACTCTTATCTTTTTTACTTATCGGATCATTTACTCTATTTGCACAAACGCAAAATGCACTTAGTTTTGACGGAACTAACGACTTTGTCCAAACCACATTCCCAGGTGTAGCTATTACTGCTGACAGGACTTTTGAAGCTCATATTAAAGTTAGCACTAGTGCTCCCAGTAACAATTTATGTATTTTAGATTACGGTACTGGCGCCTCTGGATCTAGAAATACCTTTATGGTTAATACCAATCAAGGTTTATCTTTCTTTTCAGGCGGAACTAATGGTAATTTATCTTCAACTACTGGAGTCATAACAGCAGGGCAATGGGTTCATGTTGCCTTTGTTTTATCTAGTGGCACAGGTTTTCTTTACGTAGACGGTGTTCAAGTTGGAACTGGAAATTTATCTGGTGTTAATACTCCATCAACAGGAAACAGCGTAAGAATAGGAAGACGTGTTCCTGGAGGAAATTTATATTTTTCAGGAGAAATTGACGAAGTTAGAATTTGGAACAGAGCATTATCTACAACTGAAATAGGTGCTAATATGAACACTGAACTTTGTCCTGATGCAACTGGGTTATTAGGTTATTATCAATTTAATGAAGGAGCTGCTGGAGGAACAAACACTTCAATCACCACTCTTCCTAATATAGTTGCTTCTACAGATGGGACTTTGACTAATTTTGCTTTATCAGGAACTAGCTCAAATTGGGTAGCAGGACCATCTATGGTAACTGCTATTTTAGATGATGAAGTAACTGAAAGTAATGGAGTTTTAACTGCTCAGCAGTCAGGTGCTAGTTACAGATGGATTAGATGTTCAGATGGCGTTGTTATTTCTGGTGAAACTGCTATGACTTTTACACCTACGGCAACAGGATTTTATGCTGGTGAAATTACATTTAATGGGTGTACACAGGTTTCTGAATGTGTGGAAGTAACTACTTTAGGTGAAGAGTCATTTCAATTAAATAATCTAGTATTATTTCAAAACCCATCACAATTCTTAAGCTTTAAAGGAGCGATTGATCAAGAAGCTGTTATTTCTATTTATTCTATATCTGGCAAGGAATTATTATCGGCTTCATTAAACGATTCTCAAACCATTCAACCTACTATAGCAAATGGTTTATATATGGTAACCGTTTCTCAAAATGGAGCTAGCAAAACTTTTAAGTGGATTAAGGAGTAACCGACGTAACTTAACTGATAATAAAAAGCCAAGTAGAACACTTGGCTTTTTTAATTGAAACTATATTGAATTCCTCAACTCTTTCATCTGCGCTTCTAGAAAAGCCATTTTATCCTCCATACTATCTGAAAAATCTGGAATACGACGGAAAAACACGTAACGTACACGCCATAATTCTTTGAGATCGTTAACAGTAATAGTCTGATCGTCTATATTTTTATGATCAGCTCTGAGCACAAGACCATCGGCAGTGACGTATAACCTTCTTAATATAAGTTCGTTTTCGGTAACCGCGAGAACTATAGTACCATTATTAAGCTTCTTCACCACTTTATGAGGTACTTTTTCCCCCCCAACTATAACATCTTTGGGATACAAACCTTTATCGTGGCTGGTCATTTCTAAATTAGTAACCGTATAAGCCTGAAGTCTTTCTCAGTATTGATAGGTAAGGTCAGACGAGGCATATCATCTATAAAAGATTGATTATCGTAATATTCAAGATAATCATCAGCTAACTTTTCGGTAATACATGGCACTTGAGCAAATTGTTCTCTTTCTAATTCTTCTGGCGTTAAGGTTAAGCGATCATTAAATTTTAAAAGCTGGTTTACGGTTAATTCTGCTGTAAGTATATCATCAATCGATATGCTAAAATAATTAGCAATTTTAATTATCGTCTCTATTTTAGGCTCGCTACGACCTTCTTCATAAGCACCCAAAGTACCTCTCTTTAAGTCAAATAGGTCTGCAAACGCCTGCTGGCTCAAACTCTTAATCCCACGAATCTTTTTTATGTTTTTACCAAAAAATGACATTATTTTGCTAATTTTATTTGCAATTAAAAATAATTGTGTATATTTACACTAACAATATTAGCAAAATAGATTCTATTAAGCTAATATTTGAGTAATACTTTAATAATCTAACCAATTATAATTCAGTATACTCAAATTTTGAGCATTATAAAAGCAGTAGGCCGTTGTCATATAATGTATCAAAATAATTTGAAACCTATAACTTTAAAAACTTTAATTATGATACTCTTAATGATTTACGTCGCAGATATCGCACTGCATATTTTAGTGGGATAAGAAGTTCCTTTTTCGTAATATTAAACCTACCAATAAACACCTATGAATAATTACTTCAGCACTATTAAAGAATACCTATTACAACTAGACTATGACATCATCAGAGAAAATCCACAAGATGGAATTATGGTGATTGAAAAAGAAAGCGCTGGTGTTAAAAATATGATTTTAGGTATTGCACCACCTATTCTGATTATGGAACAATATATTTTCAAAATCAACAACAAAAACGAAGAAGTTTTCAAAAGTCTGCTGCAAAAAAACCGAGATATCATTCACGGTGCATTTGTACTGGATGAAAGTGGATCTAAAGTCATCTTTAGAGACACACTTCAAATAGAAAACCTAGATCTTAACGAGTTAGAAGGTACTCTCAACTCTTTAAGTTTATTAATGAGTGAGTACTCAGATCAAATTATCAAATTTTCAAAATATTAAAAATTACCGCTATGAACATATTTAAAAGAATATTCAAAATAGGTGAAGCACAAGCTAACAAAGCCGTAGATAACCTAGAAGACCCTATCACGATGACAGAGCAAGGCATACGTGACATGAAAGCAGACTTTAACAAAAGTGTAGAGGCTATGGCGCAAGTTAAAGCCTTAGCAATACGTTCTAAAAATGAACGCGATGAGCACGAGGCAACGGCCAAAGATTATGAATCTAAAGCGATGTTGATCCTTAAGAAAGCACACGCTGGCGATATGGAAGTTCCAGAAGCTGATCGACTTGCAAAAGAAGCACTTGCCAAAAAAGAAGAAGTACAACAACACGCCAATCGCGCCGCAGCAGACACAGAAAAGTTTAATAAAAATGTATCCCAATTAAAAGACACCATCGAGACCATTAAAGGCAACATCACTAATTGGGAAAACGAGTTGAAGACACTTAAAGCTCGTGTTAAAGTAAGTGACGCTACTAAAAATGTCAATAAACAAATGGCAGAGTTAGACAGCGCAGGAACTGTGAGTATGCTAGAACGTATGAAAGAAAAGGTGGCACAAGACGAAGCTCTTGCAGAGGCTTATGGAGATCTAGCGAACTCAAACAAATCTGTAGATGATGAAATCGATGCAGCGGCAGACATGACAGAATCTAAACTTGATGACGACCTCGCTAAACTTAAAGAGCAGTTGGGAATCAAGAAAGATGAGGCATAATCATGAGCAACATAAATTATAAATGTGTCAAATGTGGCCATCATGACT
The DNA here is from genome assembly GCF_000755285.1 of Nonlabens ulvanivorans. Taxonomy (GTDB): domain Bacteria; phylum Bacteroidota; class Bacteroidia; order Flavobacteriales; family Flavobacteriaceae; genus Nonlabens; species Nonlabens ulvanivorans_A. Next base: position 344,287 of record NZ_BBMK01000001.1, read on the forward strand.
ATGAAACTGGAGAAATGCGTGCAACTGGTGGCACACTTTCAAAAATATTTGACGTACAAAACAAGAAATTCTCTTACGTAGCTTGCACTCGTTGCAAGTACACAGAGTTTTATAAAGCCAGTACAGGAGCATTGAGTAATATATTTGACTTTTTTACGAGTTAAGGCAACGGCAGATTATATCTGCCGTAAGCTCATGCCAATCAATAAAACCATTTAAACTTACCAACCATTGGAAAACTATTTCAACATATTATTCTCTGAAGTGAACATCACACTAACTGTGTTGTTAATCATTCTTATACTCTACTGGCTCGCCACTATGATTACAGGTATTGATTTTGACTTAGACATCGATGTGGACGTAGACATAGATGTAGATGCAGACATTGACCTTGATACTGGTCTAGAAGGTGGTAACATGGATTTTCAAGATGTTGCAAATGCCGAGGTAGATCGCGAGCATGTGGTTAACAAGCGTACGCGTAGATTAAAATGGTGGCAAATTCTATTGATTTATTTCAACTTTGTTGGATTACCATTCATGTTTACATTTACTTTCTGGATTTTCAACTGGTGGCTCATAACTGTACTTGCAACCTTAATTACCGGTAGTTATGACAATTCTTTTGGATTCATCATCGTACTTGCAGCATTGATTCCAGCATTAATTTTGACTAAAATTACGACCACTCCATTCAAGTCTTTTTTCAAAAACCTGAATAAAGATGGAGATAAGGCAGTAGATTTTTTAGGACGTAAAGCCTTACTTTTATCTACTATTTCTGGAGATAAATTAGGAAATGCTGAGGTCATGGCAGATGGAAACAACATGAGTATTTATGTGAAATCATTAGATGGATCAGAGTTACACTTTCGCGAAAGCGTGCTCATCATCAAGCAATCAGATGACAAGAATTATTTTTTAGTGAGTAAAATCTAACCAAATGTCAGTCTGAGCTTGTCGTAGACGTATTTAAAACAACAATTGTTGATCGCACTTCAACAAGCTTAGTGTGACAGCAACATTAAAAAGAAAAACAAACAATAAACCAAACAACAACTATGGAAGGAATCTTACCAATTATCGTCACAGGACTAGGAATACTCTTATTCCTCATTATCGTATACTTCGCAATCATTGCGATGTTCTACAAAAAAGTACATCAAGGTCAGGCGCTGGTGCGTACTGGTTTTGGAGGTACAAAAGTCGCAACAGATAAAGGACTTTATGTTGTACCGGTATTTCACCGTGTGGAAACTATGGATATTTCTGTTAAGAAAATCCAGATCGAGCGTATGGGCGTTGAAGGATTGATCTGTAAAGACAATATGAGAGCCGATATTAAAGTCGCGTTTTTCGTGCGCGTGAATAACGAGGTAGAATTTATCAAAAAAGTAGCGCAAACCATAGGTGTCGCTCGTGCATCTCGCAAGGAAACACTAGAAGACCTGTTTGAAGCAAAATTCTCTGAGGCATTAAAAACCGTAGGTAAAAAGTTTGAATTTATCGCATTATATGAAGCACGTCGCGAGTTCCGTGATGAGATCGTAGATATTATCGGTACAGACTTAAATGGTTATACACTAGAAGATTGTGCGATTGACTTTCTAGAGCAAACCAGTGTTTCTCATTTAAAAGCAGACAATATTTTAGATGCAGAAGGTATCAAGAAAATTACAGACCTTACTGCTGCACAAAACATAAAGGCCAACTTGATTAAGCGTGATGAAGAAAAAATCATCCGTAAGCAAGATGTTGAAGCTCGTGAAGCGATTCTAGAATTAGATAAACAACTAGCTGAGAAAGAAGAACAACAATTACGTGAGATTGCAAACATTAAATCTCGTGAAGGAGCTGAAATTCTTAAGGTAGCTGAAGAAGAAAGATTAAAGTCTGAAACAGCTCGTATTGCAACTACAGAAAAAGTGCAAGTTGCCGAAGAGAACATGCAACGTCAGATCATTATTGCAGAGAAAAATAAGCAACGTACTAACGCTGTTGAAACAGAACGTGTGGAGAAAGACCGCATGTTAGAATTGACCGAGAGAGAAAGAGTAGTAACTCTAGCTCAAATCGAGAAAGAGAAAGTAGTAGAAGTAGAGAAAAAGAACATCCAGGACGTAATAAGAGATCGCGTGATTCTTGAAAAAGGTGTGGTTGAAGAGCAAGAGAACATGAAAGATATCGAGCTTTCAAAACTGCCGATCGTTCTAAGCAAGTAGCCATCACAAATGCTGAGGCAAAAGCACAAGACGACCTGATACGTATCACTATAGCTGCTGAGGCTTCTAAACAAGCAGCAGTTCAAAGAGCTGAAGAAATCAATATTGAAGCACTTGCTCACAAAGAAGCTAGTGAAAAGCAAGCCGATGCTCGTAAGATTCTTGCTGAAGCAACTGCAAAAGAAGAAGCAACTGTAGGACTTTCTGAAGCACAAGTAATGCATGCAAAAGCTGAGGCTAGCGAGCGACAAGGTATTGTTGATGCACTCATCATCCAGAAAAAGGCTGAAGCTGAGGCAAGCGGTATTACTGCAAAAGCTGCTGCAAAACGTCAGGATGGACTTGCTGAAGCAGAGGTAATTAAAGAAAAAGCTCTTGCAGACGCTGCTGGTATAGAAGAGAAGGCAAACGCTATGAAGAAACTAGATGGTGTAGGTAAAGACCACGAAGAGTTCAAACTACGTCTAGACAAAGAACTTCAAGTAGACCTAGCACAGATCAATATCCAGAAAGATATTGCAGACGCACAAGCGCAAGTGATAGGAGATGCATTGAAAGCGGCTAAGATTGATATCGTTGGTGGTGAGACTATGTTCTTTGAACAAATCATCGGTCAAATCACTAAGGCTAAAGGTTATGACAGACTCGTGAATCATTCTGAAACGGTATCTGAAGTAAAAGATGCCATTCTAGGTAGTGATGACGTAAAAGGAAATTTACTTGGAAAAGTAAAAGACTTTGCAGACAAGTATAACATCAGCTCTGAGGACATCAAGAACCTATCGATAGCAAATCTGTTGAGCAATCTACAGAACAAGTCTAACGATGGTGAAGAGAAAACCATGTTAGGTAACTTGATGAACCTTGCAAAAGGAATGGGATTGTCTAACAAGAAGTTAGGAAATATCTAAGGATGTTTTTGACCGTCTGCCTTCTAAGCAGATGGTCTTTACTTTCTAATTTGTCAATCTGAGCCTGTCGAAGATGGTGTAACTACCAATAAGATTTATACAAATCGCATTTCAACAGGATTGTACTGAGTTTACCGAAGTGCTAAGTGTGCCAAAAGTATAATGAATAGGAAAAATAACTTCGAAATGTCAGTCTGAGCTTGTCGAAGACGATGTTAAAAGCAATTAACTTTATGAAATTCTATTTTGTCTACATATTAAAATGCAGCGATGATAGTTTTTATACTGGTTTTACTTCTAACCTCGATCAACGAGTAGATCAACATCAAATGGGGGGGAAATCTGCAGGATATACTTCTAAAAGACTACCTGTTGAATTAGTATGGTATGAACAGTTTCTTGACGATCCAGAACAAGCGATTGTTTGGGAGAAAAAGATAAAAGGCTGGTCAAGAAGAAAGAAACAAGCGTTGATTGATGGAGATTGGGATAGTCTAGTCCTTTTTTCTAAAAATTATGCTCAATATGGGAATAGGATTATAAAATAGATTGTGCAGCCGCACTTCGACAAGCTCAGTGTGACACAAGCATTATAACCAACAAAACAAACTACCATTTCAATGGCAGAAAAAGATATAAAAGACACCACACAACTAGACTCAGGAACCTACGAGATCATCCAGAGCCGTTTGCTCAAGCAAAAGAACGACTTGCAGCAACGACTCAATGGGCTTAATGAAGAACGTAAAAAAGTCTTCGGTTCACTAGAGACACGACTGATTGCAAATGACCGTGTAAATACAGAGAATAACTGTATTGCCCGTGATATTGTGACGATTGGCAAGTACAGTATTTTTGGCTATAACGTGCATTTTGGGTTGCGTACAGAAATCAACTTAAGTGATGTTTTTAGTATCTATGAGTTTGATCGTGATGGTGTGGATGGTGATGCATTACGCTTTCGCGAAAGCGGGAACAAGTTAAACCTCATCACAGACCCTACTTTTCAGACTGATTTTGAGAACCTTTACAAGTACTATCGCAACACGATTTTTTCAAAGTTTGCGATTATGGGGGAATTACCTGCATATGGTATTCCAGCTCAGTGATTCGGTTACTGATATCAAAACTTTTAAATGGTTAATTACAGACGAAGGACTGCAATATGTAGACAATCGTAGTGAGCACGAGTATAAGTTTCCTGCGCAATATGGTTTCCAGTGGAAAGAAGCTGGACGTGATAATCAGCGTGCTGGAGTTCACGGTCACGTGTCTATTCTCGATAAGGTTTTTGTAGAAACTATAGGTGGCGATTTAACCATTAAAGTTGAAGATAATACTGATGATGGTCAGGGAATTTACCGTGAAGACGTAGAACATCGCGACCAGACGCTAGATGATGGACAATACCGCTATGCAGATTTAGGCAATCTAATCGTTCTAGAAATAAAGCCGTTTCAAGAAGAGCCTCGCTATTTTGTGTACAACCACAAGATTAAAGAAGTAGAAAAAATAGACAGCATTGCTCAGGCAGCTGTGCTGTTACCAGATGATCAAGGAATTATTTTTCCTAGTGGATATTACTTGCAAACTGGAGCATATAATGTATTCCCTAGTGATGCTGGAAAGTTAAAATTCCAGCAAAGAATCGCGTCACCTAATGGTGAAGATCATTTGTTTGTTTTCTATAATGGGGGCAAAAGGACTGTATGTACTGATGTCTTATAATGTGATTGATCAAACGGTAAAAACACCTATCGTTTGTAATGGTTTTACAATTTTAGAACAAGGTGAATTGTGCTATTTCCGCACAGAGGATGAGCAGACCAAGCATCACATGATGCAAATATGGCAAACACCTTATTTAAAAGGTAACATCATGCCGTCTGAGCATCAAGACACGATGTTATTTAAGATAGGAAACAAGGACATTGTTAAAGCTATGGCGCAGGCAAATGAGCTACTGACACTTCTTAACAAAGAAGATAGTTATAGCGGTTTGTATGATGACATTGCACGTTCTTCAAAAGATATTCTAGATGCTTATTACTGGTTGCCTGAAGAAGAAACTAAACAAATTAATCTACCTCTTAACGAGATCAATAAAGCGTCTAACGCCGCTATTGACGAGTTTGAAAAGGTAAAACAGCTGCGCAAACAAGCGGCTGCAGATACAAAGGCAATTTCTAAAAAGGCTGATGAACTTTTTAATAAAGTAAAAAGTACTTCCTTTAAGTCCATCAATGACTTTGTACAGTTGTTAACGCAACTGAGAGGTTTACGTGGTGAAGCGATAGGACTTTATGAAATACGCTATGTAGACACTGATTTTATTAAAGGAATTGAGGAGCAAATCGTTGAGCAAAACGAGGTGATCTCCCGTCGTGCAGTGACCTTTTTACTAGACGACAAAGCGCTTGCACCATACCACGATGCGGTAAATGAAAAGCAAACAGCTCTAGACGCTACTAAGAAAGTCATCGAAATTAAGAATCTAGAAAAAGAGGTCAATCAAATAGCTGTAGATCTAGAGCTATTGATTGATATTGTTTCTAATCTGGAGATAGAAGACACGTCGCATTCTACAAAGATTATTGAAAACATATCGTTGATTTTTGCCACCATAAATCAGGTGAAAGCAGCGATTAAGAATAAGGTGAAAACCGTAGGTAAAAAAGAAGCGCAAGCAGATTTTGCAGCACAATTAAAGCTGATTGATCAAAGTATTATCAATTACCTGGACATTGCAAACACACCAGAAAAATGTGATGAATTCCTGACCAAAGTTTCCATACAACTAGAAGAACTAGAAGGGAAATTTGCCGATTATGAGGAGTACATCACAGAGATTATGGGCAAGCGTGAAGAGGTTTATGCAGCCTTTGATAATCGCAAAAGCAGTCTGGTTGAAGCGCGTAATAAAAAGGCACTCGCCTTTCAAAACGCTGCACAACGTATTTTAAAAGGAGTACAAAAAAGAGCGCAATCCTTAGATAGCATTACAGAAATCAACGGCTATTTTGCTAGCGATTTAATGATCAATAAGGTGCGCGACATAGTTGTACAATTAAAAGAACTGGACGACGCTGGAAAAGCCGAAGGAATTGAAACAGCCCTTAAAGTAGCCCGTGAAGATGCCTTGAGAAAACTTAAGGATAAGAACGAGCTTTATGAAGATGGCGATAATATCATTAAGCTAGGGAAACACAAATTTGGCGTTAATAAACAACAGCTAGATCTTACCATCGTTTTTAAGGAAAATAAGCTGTTCTATCACTTAACAGGAACAGATTTTTATCAAGAATTACATAACGAGATTCTCACGCAATCTCAAGGAATATGGAATCAAGAATTAGTTTCAGAAAACAAACAAGTCTATCGTGCCGCTTACCTCGCCTACTCCATCTTTAAAACTGGAGATAAAGAGACTTTAAGAATGATGAGTTCAGCAGATTTGCTGGCAACTGTTCAAGATATTGCTAGCGGTAACTATTCTGGTGGCTATGTAAAAGGTGTTCACGATCACGATGCAGCACAATTTCTAGGTGTTTTATTACACAAGCATCACGATCTAGGGTTGCTTACTTATGATCCTAACACGAGATCGCAGGCGCAGTTTTTCTGGAATGACTTTGACACGACACGTCGCACACGCACTAATCGTATTTTGAAAAGTGCTGGTGAAGTATTATCTGTATTTCCAGACAGTAAAGAGTATGATTTTATTGTGGATGAGCTAGCAAATGAGATCTATAATCGCAATGTTGCTACAAATGCCGACTTCGACAAGCTCAGCCTGACAAATGAATTAAAAACTACCGATGTCACGTTGAGCCTGTCGAAACGTAGTTTGAATACTACAAAGCCTAATTCTATAACTCCTGTTCGAAACGAACATCAAATCGCAAGTTATTTATTTAACGAGTTAAAGGATAACAACAATTTTACGGTAAGCACGAGTGCTATCCAATTGAAAGAAGCTTTTGAGAAGAAAATAAAAACTCAAAATGCCGACTTGAAATTCAAGAAAAGTCTAGAAGCTTGTGAAGACGAGAAGTCTAAAGTGGAACTGGTGAGACATTGGGTTTCCGCTTTCGCGAAAGCGCACTTCGACAAGCTCAGTGTGACAAAACAAAATTGGTTACCCTACATAGACGAATGTGTGGCAAACATCCTTTACGGAGAATTGACTGCCGATAAAACAGTTGCCATATCGCCGCATGAAGAAATCAGTGGATTAAAAGGATCGCACAGCACGATTACCGAAGGTACATTCCTATTCAATTACCACGACTTTGTCATAGCTCTAGAGCGTTTTGTGAATATAAAAGTGCCCGCTTATGAGACGTTTAGAAAAGCAAAACATGAGGTAACTGAAGAGCTCAAAGAGTCCTTGAGACTTGAAGAATTTAAGCCACGAGTATTGAGTTCGTTTGTGCGTAACAAGTTGATCGATCAGGTTTATTTCCCATTAATAGGAGATAATCTTGCTAAACAATTAGGTACCGTAGGCGATACAAAACGTACCGACCGTATGGGATTGTTACTACTCATATCACCACCAGGTTATGGTAAAACAACCTTGATGGAATATGTAGCAAACCGATTAGGCTTGATATTTATGAAAATAAATGGTCCAGCGATAGGTCACGAGATCACGTCTGTAGATCCTGAAGCAGCAACTAATGCAGCGACAAGAGAAGAGCTTAAAAAACTGAATCTTGCTTTTGAAATGGGTGATAACGTGATGTTATATCTAGATGATATTCAACACTGTAATCCTGAGTTTTTACAAAAATTCATCAGTCTGTCTGATGGAACTCGTAAAATTGAAGGAGTCTATAATGGAAAGCCTAAAACCTACGATCTACGTAGTAAGAAATTTTGCGTAATCATGGCTGGTAATCCGTATACAGAAAGTGGTGATAAGTTCCAGATTCCAGATATGCTTGCCAATCGTGCCGATATTTATAATCTAGGTGATATTATAGGTGATACAGCTCATTTATTTGAATTGAGTCTGGTAGAAAATGCACTGACTAGTAATCCCGTATTGCAACAATTGAGTAACAAGCATTTTGATGATGTTTATGCATTGATTGATCGTGTTCAAAACGGAGCAAGTGATAATGAGTTAAAAGGAAATCACAGCAATCAAGAAATAGCCGATTATGTTGCTGTGCTAGAGAAGGTATTGAAAATACGCGATACCGTTCTTAAAGTGAACCAGACTTATATCGCTAGTGCAGGAATGGAAGATGCTTATCGTACAGAGCCTAGTTTTAAACTACAAGGTTCTTATAGAGATATGAATAAACTGGTTGCAAAAGTAGTCCCAATAATGGATGATAAAGAGCTACAAACGCTTCTATTATCGCATTATGAAAGTGAATCACAAACCTTAACTAGTGCTGCAGAGGCCAATCTTTTGAAATATAAAGAACTCGTAAAAACTATCTCACTAGAGGAACAGCAACGATGGGAAGATATCAAAGGGATTTTTGCCAAGAACAATAAACTTAACGGTCTAGGTGGACAGAATCAAATGTCTCAAGTTTTGAGCCAAATGATGGATTTCACCGAGAATCTAGAAGGCATTAAAGAGGTATTGAGGAAAGGATTGTCTAAGTGATGACTCAAGAATTATGAAGTACTTAAAAAATATTTGGAAACAATACAAATTTGGGAAAAAGGCTTTGCGAATAGAGCGAGAACCAGAATTAGAATTTTCTTTTCAATATTTTCAAAATGACATTCCAAGAATAGAGTTTATTAGACAAAAAAGCTTGTTGGATTTTAAAGATATTAAAATTGAAAATCCTCATGACTTTGCTATTAAAATTTTTCCTTTTAAGGATAAGAAAATAATAGAACGTATTAAAGATTGGAAGTATTTTGAAAATTCTTTTGATTTACAAGATGACGAGAATTCGCCACCATACCTTTGTTTGTATATGAAAGGAAATGCAAAGCAAATTCCTATAATCGCAAAAGAAATACTTCATTCTATATTTGAACTAGAAGTAAATGATGAAATTGAATATGGTATAAAGCTATATGAATAATCAGACATGCAAAAAACAATAAGCTTAGTGGCCTAGGTGGACAAAATCAGATGTCTCAAGTCCTGAGTCAAATGATGGATTTTACCGAGAATCTAGAAGGCATTAAAGAGGTGTTGAGGAAAGGATTGTCTAAGTAAAAACAAACGTTAACCTTCAAAAAAACAGTCTTTTGAAATTCGTTTTCATCTATAATCATTGACTTAGCGCACTAAAATCTTGATGCAATATTAACAGTAAGTGAAAAACTGTTAAAGTACTGGTTTTAAATTGTTAAAGACAATAAAAGATGTAGTTTCGGCGTTGTATTTGTTCATATTATATCGAATTTAAAAAATTAAAATTTATATGTTGTTAAAAGTGTCTGCTTTATTAATTGTGATGTTTACTAGTCTAGTTCACGCCACTGACAAACCTTTATTGCTGCTGGAAAATGCAAATCAAGAGGTAAGTGCTTACCAAGACGCTACATTACAATTAAGCTTACAAGAACAATTATACTCAAACAAGCGATGGCGAAGTTTAATCAAAAACAAACGATTGTCTGTAAGTCTAGTTGATTTATCAAACGATGGTGTTCGATATGCTAGTATTAATGGTGATAATATGATGTATGCTGCTAGCATGCCTAAAATTGCTGTTTTATATACTGCTATGGATGCTATTGAGAAAGGTGATTTAGAATATACTGATGAAGTAAAGACGGATATGTGGTTAATGATTTCAAAATCTAATAACGCCGCTTCTACTAGAATGATTGATAGAGTAGGTTTTCAACGTATCGAAGACGTGATGTGCGATCCAGCAAATCCATTTTATGATCAATACAGTAATGGTGGTCTTTGGGTAGGTAAAAGATATGCCGCACAGGGAAGACGCCATCCAGAACCTATCAAAGGTTTAAGTCATGCTGCTACAACTGAAGCTGTTGCTAAATTATACTACCAATTAGCCACTGGCCAATTAATTAACAATGAACGCAGTAGCGAAATGCTACAATATCTAAAAGACCCGAGTTTACATCATAAATTTGTAAACACCTTAGATCAAATTGCTCCAGAAGCAGACGTTTATAGAAAAAGTGGATCTTGGAAAAACTGGCACTGTGATAGCGTAATTGTATGGGATGATGAGCGAAAGAAGCATTACATTCTTGTTGCATGGTAGAGTCACCTGATGGAGAAAAAATTATTAGAAATTTAGTAAGACCTGCTGAAGCCGCATTAAACAAAACACCTATCTTGCTTCAAGACATCCAATCAGGTGAAACCGTTAAACCAGCTCATATCTAATTTATTTGATATAAAGAAAAAGGAACTCTCCATAGCTTTATGGATGCAGTTATATCTTTTTCTTATAATAGGTGCATTGCTAGTAGTTAAACCTACTATCAATGCACTTTTTTTATCCACCGCTGGAGCAGATTCACTGTCAATAGCATTTATTTTAACCGCTATCATTGCGGTAGTATTATCATTCTCTTATCATAAATTACTCGAGCGATTTAATCTTAGATACATTATTAAATCAACGTTGTGGTTTTTTTCTGCGGTATTCTTTATCATAGGGCTGCTCGTAATGTTTGAAGTATCCAACCTTTTTTTAGTATACGCATTTTACCTATTTGTCGGAATATATGCGTTACTCGTCACTTCCCAATTTTGGGTTTTGGCAAATGTTATTTTTAATATCAGAGAAGCTAAAAGGTTATTTGGCTTTATAGGTGCTGGTGGAATTGCTGGCGGAATTGCTGGTGGATATGTCACGTCCATATTAGTACCATTTACAGGTAATGGTGCACTTATCATCTTAGCAAGTTTAATGATTGCCAGTTGCCCATACATTTACCATAAAATTAAGTCCCAAAGCTATAAGGGTAAAATGAAATTGGAATTCAAAAAGAGAGAAATGGTCTCTAAGGAACCTTCCATTAAATTAATATTTAATTCTAGGCATTTAACACATCTTGCAGGTGTTATAGGAATAGGTGTATTAGTAGCAAAACTAGTGGATTATGAGTTTAGCTATCTCGCCAGTCAGCAAATAGAAGACCCTATGGAACTTGCGTCTTTTTTTGGGTTTTGGTTCAGTACTTTCAATATCATTTCTCTGATATTACAATTATTAATTACAAAACGATTATTAGAAAATTTTAATATAGAGACCAATTTGTTTTTCTTGCCTGCAGCGGTAATTGCATGTGCTTTATTACTTTTTGTAATGCCAGAATTGTGGCTCGTAATCATATTAAAAGGGTTTGACGGTAGTTTGAAGCAGTCTTTACATAAAAGTGCACTAGAGCTTCTTGCTATACCCATACCTAGTGATATAAAAAATAAAACTAAAACATTTATTGATGTTGTAGTGGATAGTATAGCCACTGGACTAGCTGGATTAGTTATCATTTTTGTTGTAAAAGGACTGAATCTTCCCAATCATATTATTACAGCATCCATTGCAGTTCTTTCTATTTTCTGGATTTATTTAATTTTTAAAGTAAAGGACAGCTATCTAAGTATCTTTAAACAAAGTATCGTAAAAAGAGAAAAATTAAGAAAAGAAAAAAATAATGTCGGTACTCTGATCAGTAACATGAAAATCATTTTTGAGAATGGTGGAACTGAAGATGTACTCGCAATGCTACAAAAACTACCAGAAATTAGTCACATAAGTTTAAGAGAGCCTGTTTTACATCTTCTTAATCATAAGAATAAAAGAGTTGTCACGGCGGTAATTAATAACTTAGACTATGTTATCGATGAACCAGTAGCGCAAGTACAAGACTTTATCTATACAGATGATAGTGAATTGATTAATGCAGCAATGAATTATTTATTGAGCCATGAGCATATTTCATATCAATTCTATGAAAATTATCTAGATGATGAAGATGATATGATAGCAACAGCAGCTCTATTAGCTCTAGCTGCCATTTCTCAAGAAAACCCATTATTAGCAGAAAAGTATAACCTGAAGTTACGTATCGAATTATTCTCTAGTGAGATAGGTGAAAATAACATGCAGATAGCAGAACTTGCTCGTCTTATTGAAACATTAGGATATGCCGCTACAACAAACTACTATTCAATAATTGATAATTACTTAGGACATGACAATAAAGCTTTGAGAATTGCAGCTATAAAATCTACTGGTCATACTAAAGACATTTATTTCTTAAAAACTCTTCTAAAAGGACTGACAGATGATGAATTAAGAAAACCTATTGTATCCTCCATTTATAAAATGGGCAATAAATCTTTGAAAATTATAAGTCAGGTTTATTCTAAAAAGAAAACAGAGAATGATATCAGAAAAGAATTACTTCATGCATTATACCATATAAAAACTAAGAGGTCTCACCGTTTACTTATTCAGCTAGCAGATCAAAGTGATATTTCGGTAAGGAAGAGAGCTTTTGAACTATTATTTAAATCCAGAAAAGATGGTAGGAAATCAATTCTGAAAAAGAAAGAATTGATAAGATTAATAGATAAAGAGTCTACAAAGTACAAGGAATTAGTGAGAGTCTATTGGTCTTTAAAAATAAGTCAGCGCTCTGATAAAAGGACTAATGGTGTTATCTCTCTACTAGAGAAAAACACAATTGAACAACTTATCACTAATATTGATCAATGCATCTCTGATCAACTAGAAATAATTTTTAATCTTTTATCACAACGTTATAATCCAGAAGATGTTTATGTTGCCTATAAAGGAATGATCAGTAAAGAGACCGTTTCTAGACTTCACTCTATGGAGTACCTCAACGGTATACTAAGTAGAGATTTGAAAAATATGTTATTTCCACTATTTGAGTTAGAATCACATACATTATCCAGTGAAACTTTTGAATTTCAAGAAAGAATAGAATTATATGACCGTAGTAAAATGCTAGAAAAGCTTCTTCTAGTCCGAGAAAAAAAGGTGCAATTAGCCAGTATTAAATTACTTAATCTACAAGGTGAACATTTAATATCCAGCATTTTATCACAACTACCTACATCAAAAGCTTTAGAAATCAAAAATACATTGCTATCTCTAAAAGATGATAAAATTAAAATCGCTTAGCTAGTTATTATCTGAATTCTCAATGGTTACCTCCTGAGAGTCATTACTGGTAATATTAATTGATCGTATCGTTTTATCAATGGCACTAGCTAAATACATATGATCGCCAGCAGAGTTTTTACTAAGTATATTACTCATTAAACAAACTACATAATTAGTACCATCTTCATGTTCAACAGTAATGATACTATTCATATAATTGTACCTATTCCCCCCCATGTACTTACCGCATGGTGTTGACTTAGATTTATCACAGCTATATAAACTACCAGATTTAAAATATACGGCAGCATTATCTAATTGTGGACTATAAGCATATCGTATTCTTCTATCTGTCATATAGAGTAGTTTTTTTATCTCTAGGCTACTCACTTCATCAATGACACAACCTTGTTCTAATTGCACCATAAATTTCATGAGACCTTTAGGTGTACCTATACTACCACCTTTACTGCCTACATATTGATCAGGCCCATTAGTAAAAAAGCTACCTAATCGCCACTCATCATGAGTTATACCTAAATTTCTCAAAGGTTGATTCACTAAGTTAATTGCAATATCTGTAAGTTCAGATTTATCAGCCTTATTAAAATAGGCATCTGCCTCTTTTTGAGTTAAAGTAAAATATGCATCTCCAAAAACGTGCATCAATAACGCCTCACGCCAAACTATACTAGCGGCACCATTATTACTAACACTCAACATATGATCTAACCACTCATAAAGACTAAACTGGTCATTAAATACCACAGTACGCTTTACCAGTTTATCTTTTTCAAGATCTACCACTGGTATGGTATGGTGATCGTACAGGCCCCAATTACCTGATTGTACTATTTTATTTTTCATTAACCGTTGCCTCACAGACCAGTCCTCAGGGCACAGATTACGCAATTCATTAAAAAAAGCCGTTGCTACAGCAATTTTACCTACACTACCAGGTTGAAAACCAGAATTCTCATTGAGTTGAGCATATTTGGGGGGGTTATTAATATTAGTAATATCCATAACGGCAATACCGTAACCCGAACTATTAGGAAAAAGTCTGCGCATTTTAGCTTGAAACTCCTTATCCACAACCATTAAAGAATCTACTGGTTTTGTGTCCTCACAAAGCCATAAATTCACCTCATCACTTTTTTTAAAAGAGCCAGGTTTTAAATATCTCTCTACGAGTGTACTATCTAAAGTTTTCTCTAATCGTTTCAGACGTTTAATCCCTGTAGATTGATAACCATCTATAGGATACAACAATGCCAATATTAATACTACAGACACTGAAATACTATATCTAAGAATATTCATTATAATGCGATTTGTTTATTAATAAGTAACTCAGTATTATAATCTGTTTTCTGATCCATTTTCAATAAATAAGAGTTAGTTATAGCATTACTATTCTCTACAAATGGACGTATTTGAAATAGGTATAATTTATTATTCTTAAAGCCTAACTCAATATCCCATGCACCATCATAAGAACCATCTTTAGAACTAGGCATGGTTTGATGTGCGCTTATAGCAAATTGCTGTATTTCTTTAAGATTATCTTTACTAATAATAGGATTATTAAAATTGACAAATTCCATTCTCGAACCACCTTCAGCCGGTAATTTACGTTGCGTGCGTTCTCTAGCCGGTGCTACTAGTTGACTGTTGCCTTGATTATCGACTATAAAAGTTTCTGCACTTTGACCATCTACTGCTCCACCAGCACCACGGCTCATTGCAATCGTGATACCATCAGCATTTTGATGAACAAAATCCTTAGTAATCAACACACCGCTATAATCTACATCCACAGTAGGTATTACTAGAATAGATGGATAAACATTTTCTGGATTCTCTAAATAAGCTTGCCTCCATTTAAAACTACGCTCTGTATAAGGACTAGCCCACACATCTCTTATTCCTTTCATTATTTTTTCTTCGCTCACCACATTAAAAACGGTCAGGTTTAAACCTGCACCGGTAAATTCCTCGAGATCTTCCATGTTGGTGTCACTTCTTAAAAAAACTGGAACTTTACCCATATCGTTCCCTAGAATTCCTCTAAAATCCTTTTTTAACTCTTTTATAAATTCTGACTTGATAGGCATCCTAGCGATAGCCTCCCTTAAAACTGCTAGTTGTTCCAATTGATATTTTTCTACATCTGCTGTAGAGGATCCAGTATCTTTTAATTGTCTCGCTTTCGCGAAAGCGGACTCTAAGAAGTCCCAGTAACTACCATCTGTTTCAGGCATATTTTGAGACATGTGATTTCTAAAAACTCCAAAAGGAATTATAATACCATTTACAACATGGTCAGGAAACAACTGTTTCAATTGACCAAGATTAGCAGCTTTAGGACCACATAAAACCCCACTGTCTGCGCTATTAACACTAGCCATATCAATAGGCACAACGATGTCTAACTTCAATTTTTCTTCAGAAATACGGATGGTTTTCTTCTCTTTTTGTTGGTTCTTATTGAATAATGATTGCTCTTCGTCATCCATCTCGTTAGCAGGTTTTATAACCACTGCACCACGATCACTTACAGCATAAAACACCTGTCTCCCATTATAATCCTTAAGGTCTGAAAGATTATCTGCACTGATGGCACTATTAGGAATTCCTAAGTTGCGCGCTAGTAATTGTACATGAGAGACTAGATTACCTTCTGATACTGTAGCAATACCTGCAACTGGTTTTAAATCGCTAGGTGGATTATCAAATACATATATTTTTTTTGGGTCTACGGTCATCCCTTCTGCATTACCTGTTACGACTACTAGTTCTCCTTGAGTATATCCTGGATTAAGACCTCTTACAGTACTAATATTACTCAGTACTGGGATGTATGTTGAACTACCTAACTGTCTTGAGATTAAACCAGAAAACTCACCTATTGAAGAACCTAGAGGTAATAATAATGAACTGCGTATACGGTCATCATAAAATCCATATGATAAAGGCTCAAAACCGGTATACTCTTCTACAACATCTCCATAAATACTGTTGACCATACCTGTTCCCCCCCAAGATACCTGATTGCGAGCTACGTTTATGAAATCCATCAACTGGTTTGCGGTGATGGTTGCATCAGTACTTAACAGTAACTGATCCTCAACGGCATCCCATTCCCATTTCTCTACATAACCCGAGCTAGCCAATGCCTCACTGAGCGCATGTACTTTATCCATATGTTCTCTTATCGTTGCAGGAATCCACTGCGATGACTTCTGAAATATCAACTCTTCTAGTCGTAAGCTAAGTTCTAATGCACTAGTACGTCTAGTTCCTCTTCTATCTTCTTGAATATTATAACGTATATCGCACATCAATCCTGATGCTGCTGGTATGATTATAGAAGGATCTGTTTCTTGAGCATAGGTCTTAGAAAACCAATCTGTTTGCGTTTTTAAGTAACTGTCATTATCCCAATCAGAAACCATTTGAGCAAGTTCACTAATGCTTACAGGTTCAAAAAACTCTTTCATGTCTGTTATGAGTTTTTGAAAGTCAGCCAGCGTTTGCTCGTTTAAAGTAGACTTGTTAGCATCATACCACTCTTGAACCTTTTGAATGTCTCTTGACTCTGGATTACCATGAATTTTAATCCTGATATCCATAAATTTAGGATACTTTTCTGCAATTACTTTACTAGTGCTTCTTATATCTTGAGCAAGATTGGTATCTCCATCATGTGGAATATCTCTAAGGCTTTCTCTAATTAAAAAAAAAGTCTTGGTCTAAAATCTGATTACTAGAAAGTATGGTATAATAAAACTTACGTCCCCCCCATTCTTCCTCGTCCTCAATTTGCTTTGCGCCGCGATAATATTTTGATTTTTCTTGAATCCATCCATTATCTACACTTTCTAAATAACGCTGTAATTGATATTGTTTTACTCTACTATGGTTGAATGAAGCATCCCAAAAGCCCCATACATCGTTTGATGCTAATATTTCTCCTAGATAAATATGTCTACTTTTGGCTAGACTTACGACATCTGACTTATAACTAGCATGTTGAATTCCACCACCTATAGCATCTGGACATGGATCTTTTGCATCTCTTATAGTTCCATCTTCACAAAACCAATTGATTTCTTTATAGGGACCACGGTCTAGGCCTCTATAACTATCAATTTGACTTGTAATTTTCACATCATCATATAGTTGACTCCAAGAAAATACAGGTAATAATAGTATGAAGTAAAAGTGTTTAATAAGCATGTAGCTGGTTTTACTCAAAGGTAAACAGCTAAGTTGTTAAAATAATGAGAATTTAGATAGGTTTATAATAAAAATACAGCGTTATACAACCTCTCTTAACATACTGATCAAGTCGTTCTCGGTATCTTTTCCTTTGTCTTTATTATACCAGTTTTGAAGCTCTTGTTTAAACTCTGGAGAAAGCGCCCCCCCTTTTGCAGCTTTTTCATCTGCAACAAGTTGAGTCGCTTTAGTAGGTCTAGGTCCCATGTTGTCACTGGCAGTCCAGTATTTTTATCGACAAGAATTAGTTTTGCAATAGCACGACCACCATTAGTTAAAAACCGTTCCATTAATAATGGGTTTTCATCACGCAACACTACCTTAAAATCTACTCCGGCAGCTTGCGCTACCTTATTCATCATGGGCATGGTTTGCGCAGCATCACCACACCAGCTTTCGGTAATAATTAAAAAGTAAACATCTTTATCAAAAGAATTTAGAAACTCTTGATATTGTGGTAAGATTTTTAAAGTCTTATCCAATCGTTTCATACGCTGGTTGTTGAGCTTAGTATACTCTGCGAGTGCTTCTGTCACCTCATCACCGCTATTAGTTCCATTAACGGTATGCGCCTCTACAAAGGCTCTATACTGCTCATAAGATATAGACTTATTTGCTGCATCTTTTATAATCTGTTGTAATTCCATAATACAAAAGTAAGTCAGCTTATAACATGTATAAAATGACAAATGTCACTGGTTATGTGAAATTATTCCCTAATATTTAAAGCGTCTGTTTTCCTTTTTCTCACTATGCTTTTTTTTATCGTTTAAACGCTTGCGTTTAACAGATTTGGGCGTGGTTCTTTTCTTTCTTAGTTTTTGCACTATTAATGCTCCATTAAGCAAACCGATAAACCGCTTAAAAACTAATTCTTTATTACTGGATTGACTTCTAGAATCCTGACAACTCAATTGCAATGTACCATCCTTTGTCAATCGGTTTTGTAATTTTAATAAAATACGCTCGTGTTCTACATCAGTAAATGCAATGCTTTGACCAGCATCCCATTCTAGCAAAACTTTAGTAGCAACTTTATTGGCGTGTTGCCCACCAGGACCACTACTCGCTACAGCTTTGTAATTTACTTCTCTATGTAACTGACCTAGATCCATCTAATTTTGATGTGCCGGTTTTAATAAATCATTTACTGTTTTCACGGGATTGAAAGTAATTAAAGGAACTTCAACAAAAACACTGTTCCAATATGCCATTCCACCATTCCATAAACCAGGAAGTTCTTGAGCTTTTATATCCATACCTAATCTAGATTTATGTGTTATAAAACCAGTCTGCTCATCACAAAAATCTAACAGATTAAATTTATTTCCTTTATAATCTCGTACCGCACATACTAAATCTACTGGATTAAAATGAGTACTCTTATTTGCTATGGCAACTTGCTGCGTATTGCTTTTGTCTATTTGCGCACCTTCTATAATCTCTATAGAAAGTTCACCTTTCTGATTATATACCCAAAAAGGCCCACCACCAGGCTCGCCTTCATTTTTTACCATACCACAGACCCTTAATGGTCGATTAAGTCGATTAAATAAATACTCGAGCTGAAATTCTCTAGCATATTTTTTATAATCTGATGGCAATACTGCACTTAATTGCGTCGTTAAAAACTCTTCTATCTCGATTTTCAGAATTTCATCGACTTTATTCTCCTCAATAAGTCTTAAATATTTAAAACATTGCTCTTGTAAGGTTAGTAAAAGACCAGCTAGTGATTTCTTATAATCGCCTACCTCTTGCTCTAGCGATGACACAGTAACATTATCTATATTTTTTATAAAAATAACATCAGCATCAAGATCATTGAGATTCATTAGTAAAGCTCCATGCCCAGAAGGTCTGAAGAAAAGATCACCAGTTTCAGTAACTATAGGTTGGTTTTTATAGTCTACGGCGATAGTATCTGTAGAGGACTTTTGATGCGAGAATTCAATTTCAAACTCTGTACCTGTTTTACATTCTACAATCTTTTCAATTCGGTCAAATTCCGCGTTGAAATGATCTTTAAAATTCTCGGCAATAGTAAAATGCAGTCTTGCTTGCTTATTTGTTGAAGCATAAATACTTGCTTCAAAAAGATGCTCTTCAAATGCCGTGGCACTATGATCCTTATATCTATGGAACGGTACTAAACCTTTAGGCATTTGTCCATAATTAAGTCCATCTATCTCGAGCATTTGCTTAATAAATAGCAGCTTCTTTTCACGATCTGCTTTTGCGTGCCACTCTTCAAATGTTGTTTTAAGTGAGGTCATTACCTCGTCATAGAATGGAAATTTTTCTAAAGCAATAAAGAATGTAAATAATTCTTGTGCTTTATTTTTATTTATAAAAGAGTTTATAGAATCCTCACAAGGATCAAAATCCTTTAAAAACTCATGTAAAAACCTGAACATTCTAGTCGCAGCACCACTAGCTGGAACAAACTTTAGAACCTGTAAATCACTTATTTTTTCTTCAAACTCATTACGATAGTACAAATGGTCTGCTTCTTTAAACCTTATGATACCATCTGACACAACTGCTGGCCGATCTAACTTTACAACGGGAAATCCTGTCTTAAAACGCTCAACTTGCTTTAAGATAGTATCTGTAGTGATATTTTTACTTTCCAGTTGCGCTAGTTGTTGTTTAGTAAACTTGATCATTTAGACTCATTTTCTATCGCCTTTATTGCATTTTCAAATCTTTGAGTATCCAACCCATCTACGATTTTATAAGGCTTATTAAACTTATTGAGTGCCGCTAGAAACAACTCAAACATTTCTTCTCGACGTTCTGGCCGGTCTCGCAAATCATCTGGAGTCCAAGGAACGTCTACTTGTAATAGTAAATATAACTCATATGACGATTCTTCCACAGCATTTATAAGTTCTTGCGGTGCCTGGTTGAAATATGCCATACAATACACATAGGTTTCTAACACATCTGTATCACAAAAAAGATAATCCTGAGCTTTACTTACTGCATTGTTTTCTAGATTTCTTTGACCTATTGCAATAGGTAAGATATCATCATAACTACAAACTTCTCCAGTATGGTTAAATTTATCCTGCAGATATTCTCTAGCAAATTCTTCTATTAAGACAGTATTGTAATGTTGAGCTAGCTTTCGCGAAAGCGTACTCTTACCAGTACTTTCTGGTCCATATAAAACTATTCTTTTCCCAGAATAGGCTGCTTGTTGAGATATTTTTTCCATTCCAAATAACCGTAGTAAGCAATAATAGCGAGAAATAAATAAAGTAGTGCACTGAAACTGTATCCTTTATAAAAATATAACGGAACGGATATGACATTTCCAACCAGTAAAACTATCCAATGCTCCAGCTTACGACGCGCCATTAACCACATACCAGCAAAGAAAATTCCCGTAGTAAGCATATCAATATATGAAACTGTACTCTCTAGCCTGTCTGTATAAAAGTATAAAAAGAAGATAGCAACGGCAGCAGCAATGAGTAGCAGGAAACTAACAAGCCATTCATCCCTGCTAACCTTAGTAATAAGCGTTTCATGAGTAACGTCTACTTTGCGCGTCCAGATATACCAACCATAAATACTCATTATGAAGTAATAAATATTAATCACCATATCACCTAGCAAATTCCACTGCCATAAAAGATATGAGAATATCAAGGTACTAATTATTCCAAAAGGAAAAACCAAAATATTATTGCGTTTAGAAAACAACACACTCATAACAGATGCAACCACCATTATAAGCTCTAATACAATATGAGAAGTTTTATAATCTCTGTACTGACCAAATATGAATTCTATAACCTCACTCATCTAAAAGAAGGTTCATAATCACTACGATCTGTCTTTACTACTTTCATATAAAATAAAACAGCTTTAGTTTGTTCCATACTTTTCGACATTTCTCGAGTTAAAAACTGCATTAATGGAACAAAATCCCCATAAATTTGAGTCGCCAGCGGATTTTCCAATACCGTAAATTCTGAGTCGCGTAGCGTTTTGATGAAATCAATAATGTGCTGTTCATAGTCGTCTTGTAATGGCGACATAGTTAATTCAATTGATGCTTTCATGCTTAGTTTTTAATTCCAATTAATTTTTTGTTCAATTGCTGTACCAATTACGAGCATATCAGCACCAGCGAGATAGCTAGATTCTAGCTGTTGTAAAGATCGCAAGCCACCGCCAACTATTAAAGGAATCTCCAGCTGATTTTTTACAGATTTTATGATTTCTGGCTTTACCGGTGTAATAGCACCACTACCTGCCTCTAGATAAATCAATTGATTCCCCCATTAACTGGCCAGCAAATGCTGTGTGAACTATAAATTCTGGATCGTACTGAGATAATGGTAAAGTTTGAGAAACTCGTTGCACTGCACTTTCATGACCACCATCGATTAATAAATAACCCGTCGGCACGATTTCCAACTTACTTTTCAATAACTGCGCAGCAGCCTGTCGTTGTTGTCTTATTAAATAATCAGGATTGTCTCCAGAAATTAAATTGAGAAACAACAAGCCATCAGCATTTTCGGTAAGTTGATGATGTGATCCAGGAAAGATAACGATCGGTATCTTTATAATTTCTTTTGCAGCAGTAATCCACTTATCGAGATCTACATTTACCATTGTGCTGCCACCTACAAAAAGTACAAAATACTCGACATCAACCTCTTTTTGAATTAGGATTCTGAGGTCATTAATTTCATCAAAGGTGTCTATTAAATCTTCAATCCTTGTTTTTTCAGGGTCGATTAAAAAAGCCATCGATCGAGTTGCTTGTTGAATACCTCTTAAAAATTTAAGCATTGTAAGCTGGTAGTATATAAGCCATCATAAAATCTTCTAATCGTTGAAAGTATACATCATACTTAAAGTTATCACCGTTATAGATTATTCTAGAAATAGTATGATTTAAATCCAATTCAAAAGGCTCTACATAACAATGCGCTTTAAATCCCAGACCTTTTGTCCCATAAAGCTTATACATAGATTCTTTGGCACCCCCCCAAATTACCGTCAACGATTCTATCGGGTCATCTAGTTCTTTTACAAACTCTTCTTCATAACCTATAAACTTTGGCGCGATACGTTGAATTTTATCGCGCAGTTTTTCTATATCAATTCCTACTGCAGCATCACTAACGATAATTGCGGTAAATTCATAACTATGTGTAATCGATATATTTTTACCATCATCTAAGTGTGGTTTACCGTCCACCGAGTAATATAAATTTTGATCTGTATATCCAGCTTCTCTCAAAAGATGTCTAATACTTAAAAAACCACGTCTGTGTAGCTCTGAGCTCATAGTAAACAATCTATTTACAGAGTTCTCAGATAATTCTAATCCAGTGCGCAACCACGCCTCAGACTCTGTTATGTTCCAGATATATACGGTTGTATTTTCTCTATTTGTTAGGGTTTTGTAAAGAGGCACGAGAATCGATTAGTTTTTTGTAAATTTGCAGCCGCAATTTAAGCAAATAACAGCTTTTAATTTGTTGATTTTTAAACATATCAACGACATAAAGCTAACACATTAAAATTCATTATGAGTACAAACACAATTCCATACGTTCCTTACAAAGTAAAAGATATAACTCTTGCTGAGTACGGAAGATTAGAAATAGAGCTTGCAGAAGCTGAAATGCCAGGTCTTATGGCATTACGTGAAGAATATAAAGAATCACAACCACTTAAAGGGTCACGTATCGCTGGATGTCTACACATGACTATACAAACAGCTGTACTTATTGAAACATTAGTTGCACTAGGAGCAGATGTTACATGGTCATCATGTAATATATTCTCAACTCAAGATCATGCTGCTGCTGCAATTGCTGCTGCTGGTATACCAGTATACGCATGGAAAGGAATGAGTGAAGAAGAATTCAACTGGTGTATTGAACAAACGCTATTCTTTGGTGAAGACAGAAAGCCATTGAACATGATACTAGATGATGGTGGTGATTTAACTAACATGGTTTTTGACGAGTTCCCAGAACTTGCTGCAGGAATTAATGGACTATCTGAAGAAACTACTACTGGAGTACACAGATTATATGAGCGTATGAAGAACGGTACCCTAGTAATGCCAGCCATCAACGTAAATGACTCGGTGACTAAATCTAAATTTGATAACAAATACGGTTGTCGCGAGAGTGCTGTAGACGCTGTACGTCGTGCAACTGACACTATGCTTGCTGGAAAGCGTGTTGTAGTTTGTGGATATGGTGATGTAGGTAAAGGTACCGCAGCTTCCTTCCGTGGTGCAGGATCTATTGTTACAGTAACTGAAATCGACCCTATTTGTGCATTACAAGCCGTAATGGATGGTTTTGAAGTAAAACAATTAGAGAATGTAGTAGGAAACGCAGATATCGTTATCACAACTACAGGAAATAAAGATATTATACGTGGTGAGCACTTTAAAAGCATGCGTGATAAAGTAATCGTTTGTAACATCGGTCACTTTGATAATGAAATAGATGTCGCTTTCTTAAATGAAAACTACGGTAGTTCTAAGGTAGAAATCAAACCACAAGTTGATAAGTATACCATTGATGGTAAAGACATCATCCTACTTGCAGAAGGTCGTTTGGTAAACTTAGGTTGTGCAACAGGTCACCCTAGTTTTGTAATGAGTAATTCTTTTACAAATCAAACACTTGCTCAAATTGAACTATGGACTAATGTAGATGCCTATAAAAATGAAGTTTATATGTTACCTAAGCATCTTGATGAGAAAGTAGCTGCATTACACCTATCAAGAATGGGCGCAGAGCTTACCGTGCTTAAGAAAGATCAGGCTGATTATATAGGTGTAGAGGTTGAAGGACCTTTCAAACCAGAATACTACAGATATTAATATTTAACCTTTTGCTTGGGTATTAAGTTTTATTTTTTAACTTAACACTTTTTGCAAATGGCGCGGATATTGTAACTACGCTTTTGCGAAAGCGTATTAATAACAATTTATGAAGATTATCGAAGAAGCATTAGCTTTTGAAACTGAAACAATGAGTAATATGTCAACCAGTGATAGAGTCCACGCATCAAGAAGAGCAAAGGACTTAATCTTAGGTTTAAATGATATTTACAAAGAAAACAAAGACGAAGAGATCATGGATCTTATGAAACGTCTCACTGCTAAAAAGCAGAAGATTGAGAAAAGATTGAAAGGTAGACCTTAAGGCCTATTAGACAATAAAATTAGCAGCCAGTAAGGTATACTCGATAAAGAGTGTATTTTTACTGGCTGTTTTTATTATATACTTTACTATCAATCACATCGTTTACATTTAAAAACTTTTACTTATGAAAAACCTAAGTATCTATTTATCAATACTACTTACATCAATAGTTGTAACTTCATGTTCAACAGATTTTCCGCGTGAGGAGATTGATACGGCAAATCTATCGGGCTTTATAGAAGGTGGTAATGCTGGTGGATTATACGGAGATGCTGGTCTTAAAATTACTAAAGACTCCATACAAATGACGGATTGGCCAGTGTCAAGATTAACAACTAGTCTAGATATCTTACTAGACACTACATTAATAGACAAAACAAGCTTTACCGATTTTTACACCATACAGATTGAAAATAAAGGGACTTTGAAACAACGTGAGTTCATCGACTCGTTGGTTGTTGTTTTAAGCAAACAAGGCTTAATTAAATAAACTGAAGACCTATAACACAAAACTTGTAAAACATAAAAATCCCAAGTCGCATGAGCAACTTGGGATTTTTTAATGTGAAAAAAAGTTTTTAAGCTTCTGCCTGAACGATAGAAACGTAAGACCTATTATTTCTTTTTTTAGTAAACTTCACTAATCCGTCTACTTTTGCATGTAATGTAAAGTCCTTACCAGCATATACGTTTTCACCTGGATGGTGCTCCATACCGCGCTGACGAATAAGAATGTTACCAGCGATTGCTGCTTGTCCACCAAAAATTTTAACACCTAAGCGTTTTGATGCTGATTCTCTTCCGTTTTTCGAACTACCTACTCCTTTTTTGTGAGCCATGGTTATAAATTTTAAGGATATCTATAAAAGATATCGTGTTCTACTTTAATTAACTAGGCATAACTCCGCCGTTAGCTTCGTCTTGCCATTTTTTTAATTCGTCCCATTTACCATCTGCAGCCATTTGAGCTTGCATAGGCCATGAATCTGTGATATGATTACCACGTACATCTGCTATGATTTCAGAAATCTTTGCAGCGTCAGTTTTTGCAAGTTCTGCAAAAGTTGTGATACCAGCCTCGTTAAGAGTGCTTGCAATCTTTGGTCCGATTCCTTCTACTTTTTTAAGATCGTCTGCTTTAGAAGTTTCCTTCTTTGCGGCTTTAGGGGGCTGCTGCTGGAGCTGCCTCTTTTGCAGGTGCTGCTTTCTTTGCTGGTGCTTTCTTTTCTGCTTTTGGAGCAGATTTCTTACCACCTGAAGCAGAAATGCTGGAGATCTGAATCTGAGTTAATGATTGACGGTGACCGTTTTTCTTACGGTATCCTTTTCTACGTTTTTTCTTAAAAACGATTACTTTGTCACCTTTAAGGTGTCCCAGAACTTTTGCTTCAGCAAATGCTCCTTCTATAGCTGGGGCGCCGAGAGTGATGTCGTTGTCATTGCCTAAAAGAAGAACTTTATCGATGGAAACTGTTGCTCCTTCGTCTTCTTGTAAACGATGTACAAACAACTTCTGATCTTTCTCGATCTTGAATTGTTGCCCTGCTATCTCTACGATTGCGTACATAATTGTAATTTAACTTTGTTAAAAAATGGACGCAAATATACTGCTATTCTGGTAATTAGCAAACTTTTTTAATATTCGCTTTCGCGAAAGCTTAAAAACTACACATTTAAGCTTAAGAATTCTGATTAAGAGGCTTTTGAGAATTCCTTACTCCTTTTGTATTCCAAGACTGTTTAAAAATAGGGATTATAAGTAAAGAACTTACTATTGCAGTAGAAATCCCGGATAGGAATACGAATAAAAGAAGCCCTACCTCATCGGTACCTGATGCTAAAGGTATGGATGCACTAATCTCTTGAACTAAGTTAGGATTTATCTCAAACAGATAGATAGCCATAAATACAGTAAATACTACAGAAATTAAAAAGCCACTAGCTAAACCAGATAAAAAACCATCCATATACTTAAAATTATGTGGCTGTGATTTATAAACGCTTCTTATTATGAAATATAGACCTGCTGCCATAATAGGTGCATTTAGAAAGCTTAAGTAAATTTTATCTGCTACACCTATAGATGCTATGACTAAGAAATATGCAATTAATAGAGCAATTATACTGAGAGATATTTTAAGTGTGTTTTTTGAAAATAACATGTTATTGATTTTTGATTATTTTTAAAGTACGGCTATGGGGGGGCAGATAACACACCCTATTTGACCTTTCTTTAACTCACAAATAGGTAGTTAACAGCTATTTTTGAGAATTCTATAAGAAACCTGTAACATTTCATATAGAAAAAACACTAACTAAAAGTAACAATCGTAAAAATCACAAAATGAAAAAAATTGTTTTAAGTCTTGCAGCAGCTTTTATGGCTGTGTCGGGATTTGCACAAGAAGTGGAGTACGTTGAGTATGATCTACCTAACGGACTGCATGTAATCTTGCATCAAGAAAATAGTGCGCCAGTTGTAACAACTGGAGTAATGTATCAAGTAGGTGCAAAAGATGAGGATCCAGGTAGAACAGGATTTGCTCACTTTTTTGAGCATCTTTTATTTGAAGGAACTGAGAACATTGAACGCGGGAAATGGTTTGATATCGTTAGCGCAAATGGCGGAAGCAATAATGCCAACACGACTCAAGATCGTACATACTATTATGAGACGTTCCCTTCTAATAACCTAGAAATGGGATTATGGATGGAAAGCGAGCGTATGTTACATCCTAAAATTGAACAAATAGGTGTAGACACTCAAAACGAGGTTGTAAAGGAAGAAAAGCGCCAGCGTATAGATAATGCACCATATGGAGCAATTATTTACAGAACCGGTATCGATAAGCACTTATTTAAAACACACCCATACGGGCAAAGTGTTATAGGATCTATGAAAGACTTAAATGCTGCAAAGCTTTCTGAATTTCAAGACTTTAATGACAAATATTACAACCCTAATAACGCTACTCTTGTAGTTGCTGGTGATATCAATATTGATCAAACAAAGAAAATGATTGAGGACTATTTTGGTCCTATTCCTAATAAGGCACCAAGAAATGTACGCAAAACCATTGTTGAAGAGCCTATAACTTCAACTCGTTATGCTACAGAATATGATGCTAATATCCAGATACCGGCTAAAATATTTTCTTATATCACTCCTAAATCTATAGACCGTGATGCTTACGTACTTGATTACATCTCATCAGTTTTAACTGGTGGAGCAAGCTCAAGAATGCAAAAAAGAATGGTAGAAGAAGAGCAGGTAGCTTTACAAGTATTAGCATTTGCGCAGTCTAACCAAGATTATGGTACCTATACTATGGGAGCTCTTTCTAAAGGTGACATCCCATTAAGTAAACTTGCAGAAGTTATGGATGAAGAAATCGTTAAGCTTCAAACAGAATTAATTTCTGAAAGGGAATATCAAAAACTTCAAAACCAATTTGAAACTAGATTTGTAAGCTCTAATTCTAGAGTAGAAGGAATTGCTTCTTCACTTGCCACTTATAATATGCTTAAAGGTGATACAGAACTTATTAATAAAGAACTAGAAATTTATAGAGGTATAACTCGTGAGGACATCAAAAGAGTTGCAAATAAATATTTAAAGCCCAATCAAAGACTAGAATTAGATTATCTAGCTGGTAGCGCACCAACAGAAGAAGAGATGGCTGCCGCAGCAGATGAGTTAAAAGTAGTAGACAATAAACTACAAATCAACAGAATCTATTTTGACAACGATCAAGCAGCGATTACTGAAAGCGCAGCAAAAGAGTTAGATCGTATCGTTAATATGATGATGAAGAACTCTTCTATGGAAATTCTAGCAGAAACTTATACGGATACAAGAGGTAGCGATAGTTACAATAAAACCTTATCTCAAAAACGTGCAGATGCAGTTAAAGGTTATTTGATATCAAAAGGTATTACTGCGAACAGAGTAAAAGCTGTAGGAAGAGGAGAAGACAACCCAGTTGTAGATTGTGAAAGCAAGACATGTACTGATGAAGAATATGAGCAATCTAGAAGAACTGAATTTACCATTACTAAAAAATAATATAACAATGAAAAAGCAATTTATATTTTTAATGGTATTACTCCTTACAGGAGCAGGTGCCATTGCACAAATAGACCGATCTCAAATGCCTACCTCTGGTCCTACTCCAGAAATAAACCTAGGTAAGCCGTATACATTTGAACTTAAAAACGGTTTAAAAGTACTGGTAGTAACTGACAAGAAGCTGCCTACCTTCAGCATGAGTTTAGACCTAAACAATCCACCAGTGTTTGAAGGTGACAAAGCTGGTGTACAGTCCTTAACTGGAGCCTTAATGGGAAAAGGATCTACTGAAACTGCTAAAGAGAAATTTAACGAGCAAGTAGATTTCTTAGGTGCAAGAATTAGTGTGGGAACTGGTGGTGGATTTGCCGCTAGTTTATCTAAGTATAAGAACGACGTTTTTGGACTTTTTGCAGAAGCTGCGTTTAAACCTAATTTTACTCAAGAAGAATTAGATTTTGAAAAATCTCAATTATTAGAAGGATTAAAATCTGGTGAGAACAGTGCTGCTGCTATCGCTGGTAAAGTACGTAGCGCATTAGTTTATGGAAAAGATCACCCAGCAGGTGAATTTGCAACCGAAGAAACAGTAAACAACGTAACACTTGATGATGTTAAGAACTTCTATGCCACTTACTTCAAACCTTCAAACGGGTACTTAATCATCACAGGAGATATTGAGAAAAAAGAAGCTAAAAAGCTAGTTAAGAAATACTTTGGTAAATGGGAAAAAGGAATGGCTCCAGAACCTACACTACCTACTTTAAGCGACGTAGATCAAACTCAAATTAACTTAGTTGATGTGCCTAACGCTGTTCAAACAGAACTAGCAATTTACAGCCTTTCAGATTTGAAGATGAGTGATCCAGATTACTATGCAGCTTTAGTAACAAACTATGTTTTCGGTGGTTCTTTTGGTTCTTATTTGAACATGAACTTACGTGAAAAGAATGGATACACTTATGGAGCACGTTCTAACATAGGTACTGGTAGAAATTACAAAGGTACTTTTACTGCAAGTGCAAAAATCCGTAATGAAGTAACTGATAGCGCTATTGTTGAAACTTTTAAAGAGTTAAACAGAATACGTACTGAGTTTGTAGAAGATGAAATGCTTGCTACTGCCAAAGCAAAATTCTTAGGAAACTTTATTATGTCCTCAGAAGATAAATCTGTAGTTGCAGATCGCTCTATAAGAATTCAGAAAAATGAACTAGACAATGACTTCTACAAGAATTTTATTGCTAATATCAATAAGGTAACTAAAGAAGATGTAAAGCGTGTAGCAAACAGATTTTTGAGCCCAGATAACATACGTATAGTTGTTGTAGGTAAAGCTGGAGATATTCTTGAGCCACTTGAAAAAATGACTCTTAATGGACAACCAGTACCTATCAAATTCTATGACAAGAACGCAAACGAAACTGAGCGTCCTTCTACTATTGAAATCCCAGCAGGTCTAACAGCTCAAACAGTTCTAGATAATTATATCAAGGCTATAGGTGGAAAAGATGCTGTTATGAAAATTAATGATATTTCTCAGTTCTCTGCTTTCACATCTCCTATGGGAGAAGTGATCATGGACACTAAAAGCCAGAAAGGCGATAACTGGGGTAATGGTTATGAAAATGGGTGGACGTGAACTTAACAAGCAAGTCTATAAGGATGGTAAAGGTACTGTAAGTGGTATGGGGCAAACTCAAGAGCTTTCTGGAGACATGCTAGAAGCTGTAAAGACAGAAGCTATGTTCTTCCCAGAATTGTATCATGCAGATATGGCTACATTAGATGGTGCAGAAAGATTAGGAGACCACAATGTATTTGTAATCAAATGGAATGATTTAAAGAAATCTTTTTATGATACAGAATCTGGCCTTTTAGTAGGTACTGAAACTACAACCATGACACCACAAGGTGAAACAAAAGTAGTAACTCAATTCTCAGAGTTTAAAGAATATGCTGGTGTAAAATTCCCTACCTCAATGGTAATTCCTATGATGGGACGTGAACTTACATTCGAATTGAAAGACCTAAAAGTAAATCCAGGATTGAAAGATTCAGATTTCTAGAAAGAGTATTGTTATTACGCTTCGCTGAAGCTATAAAACATAAATTTTATTATAAAAACCAGTAACTATTTAGTTGCTGGTTTTTTTATCTCTTGTTACCAGTACAACAGCAAATATGATGACCATAGTCGCTAGTACTTGCCAGATACTAAAGGTCTCTCCATCCATCATTCCCCCCCATGTTAATCCTACCACAGGCATTAGGTACGTGACAGAACTCGCAAATACAGGAGAAGTGATCTGAACAAGTTTGTTGAACATAATTTTTGCAGCAACAGTACCAAAAATACACAGCACAGTTATGTAACCTAAACTTTTAAGTACTGGCTCACTAGTAAACTCTAGAGAAGCGCCATCGGCACTAAAGAAAACAATTATTGCTAGAGGTAGGATGAATATAAAATTCCCAGTCGCAATAGCGAGCGGCTTTATGTTTTGTAAATACCTTTTAATAATATTCACGTTGCTAGCATAACATGTACATGCGATAAATACAAGACCAGCAAAAAGGTAGTTCTGTTCTGGATTATTTTTCATTCCTGAGAAGACAAGAGCTATCGCTCCAGCTAGCCCAATAATAACACCTAATAATTGCGTGCGAGAAAAAGCAATACCAAATATGACTGCACCCATTATAAGTGTAATTAATGGTACAGTAGAATTGAGAATCGCACTTATAGCACTATCTATTTCTGTCTGTGCATATGCAAAAAGAAACGCTGGAAAAAAAAGTGCCTAAAAGTCCTGAGATAAAAAGCCATTTCCAATCCTTGCGATCTGTGGCTGCAAATGATTTCCAACCTATAGCTATTAAAATACATCCTGATATAATGGTTCTACCAGCACCTAGTTGCAACGGTTGTAATACAAGATTACCGGTCCCGTCATCTCCTAATGCCTTTTTAATAAGTATGAATGAGGTTCCCCCCCATATTAAACTGAGAACGACTAGGTAAATGTATTTAATTCTAGAATTATCCATGAGGCTATTGAAAGCTCAAAGGTCAATCTTTTTAAGAAACTAAATCGTAGTTATTTCTTAAATGGATTACAATTATGTGTTTATACTATTTCCAATCCATGGACTCCATCATCTTACGCATATCTAATTTAATATAATCAACAGCCGGATAAATAGAATCATAATTAGGTGCACGGTCAAAATAAAGAGACGCAGTAATAAAGTTTTGGACACTGTCTGTTAAATAGAATTGAACATTTGAGGCAGCATTACCTTCAATGGCATACATCATTCCGTAAACAGATTTATCTGGATTAAGATAGATTTTATCGTCTATAACATCTGCCATACGATTGTGGGAGAACGATAGCTTCTGGCCGTCTATTAACAACTCTCTTATATTTTCCTCTACTGGGGCATAATCCATATATATGGTAGCATCCATAAATGGATACTCTATCTTCATAGAGCAGTCATCTTTAGAAAGTACTCTTGCAAAAGAATTCACATCAAAACTAAATGGGCAATCAGCCTTATTAAGTTGTTGATATTCTGGTGACGGATATTGAAGAGCTAGTTTTGCCTCTGGTTTAGGCTGTAGTTCATCTTTACCACAACTGGCTAATGAGACAACAGTAATTAGAATTAAAAGGAATTTTAAGGTTTGGTACATTTTACTTGTTTAATGCGTTTCTTATCCATGGACTCTACCACAAACGTAAATCCTTCAAAGGTTATTTTATCTAGCTTACGAGGAAAGTAACCAGTTTGCTCCAGTAAAAAACCGGCCACAGTTTCAGATTCTCCTTTTGAGGTATCAAATAACTCTTGTTGAGACTCTTCTAATTCTGTGATACGATAAAAATCTTTCAAAGGTGTTTTACCTTCAAAGACATAATTCTTATCATCTAGTTTTGAATATATCAGGTTTTCATCATCAAACTCATCACTTATATCACCTACAATCTCCTCAATAATATCCTCAAGAGAGATAAGACCACTAGTCCCACCATATTCATCAACAACAATAGCAAGGTGTTTCTTTTGCTCTTGAAATTCTTGAAGTAAATCATCGAGTTTTTTATTCTCTGGCACAAAGTAAACTTCACGCAGTAATTTAGTCCACTCAAAGTTTTTGCGATCTATATAAGGTAGTAAGTCTTTTACATACAACACTCCAGTAATCTGATCAATACTCTCTTTAAAAACAGGTATTCTGGAATAACCATTTGATATTACCTCTGTGATAATATCCTTAAATGGCATGCTTTCATCTAGTGCAAAAACATCTGTCCTATTGCGCATGACTGTTTTAGTATCTGTATTACCAAAACTTACAATACCTTGTAGCAACTGCTGCTCTTCATCAGTAGTGTCATGATGGTCTGTTAATTCTAATGCTTGTGATAATTGAGATACTGTAATACTAGATTTTTTATTACCTAATCGCTCATGGATTTGAATCGTCACATATCGCATGGGTAGACTTAGAAAGCTGAATAATTTATCTAGTATATTGAGTGGTATTGCCATAAAATTTGCAAACTGCATGGCATTACGGTTTGCATAGACCTTAGGTAATATCTCACCAAAGAGCAATATCAAAAACGTTGCAATAACAACCTCTAGAATAAACCTTAACCACTCTGTATCAATAGAATTTAACCAACTATCTGCTAGTATACTAAAGATAAGTACTGTAGTAATATTGATTGCGTTGTTTGCTATCAGTATGGTTGCTAGCAATTTTTTAGGTCTCGAGAGTAGTTTTGCTACTAATTCACGTCTTGGAAAATCTGCATGTTCATCATCTAGAGCTGTAGTTTCTAAAGAGAACAAAGCAACCTCAGCACCACTTACCATAGCACTTAAGATTAGTAAGATTATAAAGACTAAAAAATAAACCAGTTCACTAGAACCAGAAAGTATTGCAAACAATAAATGCGATGAGTCGGGATCCACTATTTAAAATTAAAATGGTAAATCATCATCGTCATCACTAGATGCCGGAGCTGGCGCTGCCTGATAATTTTGATTAGCTTGTTGTTGAGGCTGTTCTGGACGACTAGACTGTTGTGGTTGTACCTGTGTTTGCGATTGCTGTTGAGCTGGTGCTCCATTCTCACCTTTAGGCGTTAAAAATGTAAATTCTTGAACCTGTATTTCAGTCGTGTAACGTTGTTGACCATCCTCACCTGTCCATTGTCTGTTTTTAATACGACCTTCTATATAAACCTTATCACCCTTTTTGAGGTATTTTTCACAAACTTCAGCAGCTTTATTGCGCACCACACAGTTGTGCCACTCAGTATTAGAAACACGTTCACCAGTGTTTCTATTAACGTATTCTTCATTTGTAGCCAGCGGGAAACGACCTATACAGTTACCACCTTCAAAATACTTCATTTTCACTTCATCACCGGTGTGTCCTATAAGAATCACTTTGTTTACTGTTCCTGCCATTTTATACGTTTTTTGATTATTATCAAGCGTGTAAAGATAATTAATCTTAAAGATAAGAATTCCAGAATGAACTCATAAAACGATGCATTAAAATATGCAGTGGTTTTTGAAAGGCATCCTTTATAGCTATTCCTTCTTCTAACTCTTCTTCCAACTCTACTACCCAAAAGTAAGCATGAATTTTACGATGTGATAGTTTATGAATAATAGGCTCTTGGTTGTATACGCTTTCGCGAAAGCGGAATCCAGACCACCATTCTTGTTGTTGTAACCTTTCTCTAAACTCAACTGACAACAGTGCGCCGTCACTCTCTATAAACGGAAATTCAAACAAGCCAGCCCAGATTCCAGATTGTGGACGCTCTTGAAGCATTGTTTTATTCTGTGGGGTTTGTAGCACTATATAATGATGATGTAGGTTTTTAACTTTTGTCTTTTTAATTTTTACGGGTAATTCCTCAATACGATTATCATTAAAAGCGATACAATCATTTTGAAATGGACAAACACTGCAGTCAGGATTTCTAGGAACACATTGTAGCGCACCAAATTCCATAATCGCCTGATTATAAATATCTGGCTGGTTATAATCTATAAGTTGAACCGCTAGTTTTTTAAATTCTTTAATACCAGCACTCTCATTAATTGGTGTACTTATACCATATACTCTAGACAAGACCCTATATACATTACCATCCACTACAGGAACAACCTCTTTAAAAGCAAAACTCGCAATAGCAGCTGCTGTATAATCGCCCACACCTTTTAATTTCAACAACTCCATATAAGAATCAGGGAAAAAACCACCCATATCAACCACTTGTTGAGCGGCCATATGTAAGTTTCTAGCCCTAGAATAATAGCCCAATCCTTGCCATAATTTTAGTACATATTCTTGTGGCGCAGCAGCAAGTTCATTGACAGTTGGATAGGTATTAACAAAGTTCTCGTAATATGGTAACCCCCCCTGATTTACACGAGTTTGCTGTAAAATAACCTCACTAAGCCAGATGCGATAGGGATCTTGGGTAGCGCGCCATGGTAAGTCCCTTTTGTGTATTTCATACCAATTTATAAGTTGCTGGTGAAAACTCATTGCTTATTTATTTAAGAGAGCGCAAGATATATCTTCTTAAATTTTAATCAATTAGAGAATTGTATTTGTATTATTACCGTATATTTGCGCCCTGTTTAACAAACCCTATTAATTAATTATTCAATTTAAACATGACTAAAGCAGATATCGTATCTAAAATTTCAGATAAGTTGGGAATGGAAAAGACTGATGTACAGGCAGCTGTAGAATCTTTCATGAATGAAGTAAAAGGTTCCTTAGAATCTGGAGAGAATGTATATCTACGTGGTTTCGGAAGCTTTATCGTTAAGACTAGAGCTGAGAAAACTGGACGTAATATTTCCAAGAATACAACGATTAAAATACCAGCTCACAATATACCAGCATTTAAACCTGCTAAAGTATTTGTAGAAGGTGTGAAAACAAGAGTAAAAGTTAAGTAAAAATATAAGAGATATGCCAAGCGGTAAAAAAAGAAAAAGACATAAGGTAGCAACCCACAAACGTAAAAAGCGTCGTCGCGCTAACCGTCACAAGAAGAAAAAGTAGTATTTCACTACTTTTCTTTTTATATCAAAGTCTGGTACAGTTGTTACCTTTTAAATTGCACGCTTTTAAGAAAAGTCGTGTTGGTACTTTGTATCTTATAAGGAGCTACTTTACCTTTTGATATAATCAAAACCTTAAGTTCATTGACATAGAGTTATAGGGATATAACTCGCATCGTTATAGGTATGATATCTATAACACTATTTAAAATATAACTATTTCTATAAGCACTTGTTGCTTATAGAACTAACAATTGGAATCATGGATAAAGAAATTATTATCCGTTCCGGTTCTACTAAAGTCGATTATGCCCTTACTAAAAATGGGAGACTAGTCGAGTTACACCAAGATGAAGATGAAAATAAATTTGCGGTAAGCGATATATTTATTGCAAAATCACGCAAGGTTTTATCTGGTCTTAATGCCTCATTTGTAAATGTAGGCTATGAGAAAGATGGTTTTTTACACTATCATGATCTAGGACCACAATACCTTACCCAATTTAAATTCACTAAGCAAATTCTGAGCGGTAGACGCAAGAATTATGCACTGAAAGATATTAAACTAGAAAAGGAACTAGAAAAATCAGGTAGCATTACAGATGTAGTTGCACCTAATCAA
The DNA here is from genome assembly GCF_000755285.1 of Nonlabens ulvanivorans. Taxonomy (GTDB): domain Bacteria; phylum Bacteroidota; class Bacteroidia; order Flavobacteriales; family Flavobacteriaceae; genus Nonlabens; species Nonlabens ulvanivorans_A. The sequence continues at coordinate 380,828 of NZ_BBMK01000001.1, forward strand.
CCTATTCTAGTACAAGTAGTTAAAGAACCTATCTCCACAAAAGGACCTAGATTAAGCGCAGAGCTTTCTATACCTGGTAGATACGTGGTTCTCGTTCCTTTCTCAGATCGTATTTCTATTTCTCAAAAAATAGAGGATCGTGAAGAAAAGAGCCGACTTAAAAGACTTGTTAAAAGTATTAAGCCAGAAGGCTTCGGCGTTATAGTACGTACCGTTGCAAAAGGCAAGCTAGTAGCAGAACTGGATCAGGACCTACAGAACCTTATCACAAAATGGGAAAATATGTGTGCAAAATTGCACAAAGCAAATTTCCCTTCTAAAGTAATGACTGAAGTCAGTCGTACTAATTCAATTATGAGAGATGTTTTTAATGACACCTACACGTCTATTGTTGTAGACGATGAAGAAGTATGTTCTGAAATCAAAGATTACCTTAAAACTATCGCTCCTCACAAGGAGTCCATTGTTAAATATCACAATCCTCGCACACCTGTTTTTGAAAAACATGGTATTGAGAGGCAAATTAAGACGTCGTTTGGCCGCACGGTTTCAATGAGTAAAGGTGCTTACCTTATCATTGAACATACTGAGGCAATGCACGTTATTGATGTTAACTCTGGAAATCGATCTAATAAAGCAAATAGTCAAGAAGACACCGCACTAGAAACTAATCTTATCGCCGCTAGTGAAATAGCGCGACAATTAAGATTAAGAGACATGGGTGGTATTATAGTCGTTGACTTTATAGACATGCGCCAGGCAGAACATAGAAAAAAACTCTATGAACACATGCGAGATGAAATGTCTGAAGATCGTGCTAAACACAAAATACTTCCTCCTAGTAAATTTGGACTTATTCAAATTACTAGACAACGTGTAAGGCAAGAAATGAATATCAAGACTCGAGAAGAGAATCCTGATGGAAATGGAAATGAAATTCAAGCTCCTATTCTAGTTATCGATAAGATAAAAGAGGAGTTAGAAAAACATTTAAAAAATGGACACAAAAAAGTGACGCTTAACGCGCACCCTTTTGTTGCAGCATTTATAACTAAAGGCTATCCTTCAATACGTTCAAAGTGGTTTATGAATCACAAAAAATGGATCAAAGTATCGCCTAGAGATGCTTACACTTATCTGGAATACAATTTCACAGATAAGGACGGTAAAGTACTCTAAACCTTTTAAAAACGCCTATAGACGCAAGTTTATAGCGTTTTTTGTGCAGGATAACTACTTAAAGACTGTTTTCATAATACTATCTTTGCATTATGCCGCAAGAAACCTACACCGTTGAACAAGCTACTCGTGCGATAGAACGTTACTGCGTTTATCAAGAGCGCTGCCATAAAGATGTAGAAGATAAATTGCGGAAAATGGGTATGATACAACTTGCCATAGAAGAGATCATACCACACCTAATCCAGCATAAATTCTTAAATGAAACCCGTTATTCTCAAAGCTTTGCTAGAGGTAAATTCCGTATCAAACACTGGGGACGCAATAGAATTGTACGTGAACTCAAATTGCGAAAAATAGGAGAACGCAATATCAAAATTGCCTTAGAAGAAATTGATCCTGAAGAGTATGATTCATCTTTTAATACGCTTTCGCAAAAGCGGTATGAGCAATTACACAGTGAAAAAGACAAATACAAAAAACGTAAAAAACTAGCCGATTATTTACTTTACAGAGGTTGGGAAGGAGACTTAGTTTATGACAAAGTAAAACAACTTATCCCTTAATTCCCAGATTTTTATGAGTGCGTATAATTGCTTGCTCGTTCTTATAATCAATCCAATCTTGACCTTTTTTACGACGCATATAATTATCAAAGTACCTCATAAAGCCCAAATTGTATAATGCTTTACCTAGGTTTCTTAATTTACGAGGATAACTACGTAAACTTATAGAGAAACCTGGTGTTAAATAATGCATGTAGTGCCAGTAACCTTCTGGCATATATAGCATTTCACCATGGTTTAATTCACACACAAAGCCTTGAGCCTGTTTTAACGCAGGCCACTTATCAAAATCTGGATTAGTAAAATCAATATCTTCTCTCGCAATTAATGAATGTGCACTCGATAAAGAAACTTACTTTGATCTGGCGGAAAAATGATACAACGCTTTTTACCATGAAAGTGAAAATGCAATATGTTAGTAAAATCAATATCATAATGCATAAAGACTCTTGAATCTGTACCACCAAAAAACATCATAGGCAATCCCTTAATCAATTTCATTCCCAGTTTAGGAAACTTAAAGTCTTCTTGTAATACCGGTACCTCACTTAAGATATTATACAAAAAAATCCTGAAGTTAGTAGGTTTGCTTTTAAGCAATTCCACATAATCTTTCATTTTCATTTCTGCATGGGCTTGATTAAAACCTTCGTCATGTTTTACTGGTCTATCATCATAAAGCGGCACTGTTTTATCTCCAGCAACTTCTTTAATGTATTGAAGATTCCATTTTTTATAAGCAGGCCAATCTTGCGTTAGTTTTTCTATAACAACTGGACGCTGTGGCTTGAGATGATTTTTCACAAAATCTTCTTTGCTCATTGTCCTTACTCGAGGTATGTCATTTAAATTCAACTGCTGCATAGATGATATAACGTAAAATTAATCTATCCAGTTTATAGAAATAGCACTATAAATTCTGGTAGAATTAGCTTTTTGCTGCTTTTGCTGCAAGCTTTGCCTCTTCATTACGCTCTATTTTGTGATCTGGACGCGTCCATTTAGGCTTTTCACCTAATGCTTTATATTCTGAATATTGTGCTTCTACAGTTTCTGGTTGTGCCTTTTTTACAAAAGGTTTCATAGGTTCTAAACCTAGAAGCTTAAACATTTCCATATCCTCATTCACATCAGGATTAGGCGTCGTTAATAATTTATCACCGGCAAATATAGAATTAGCACCTGCAAAGAAACACATTGCCTGACCTTCTCTAGTCATTTGAGTTCTACCAGCGCTTAAACGTACTTGCGTTTGTGGCATTACAATACGGGTAGTAGCTACCATGCGTACCATATCCCATATAGAAACAGGTTGTTGTTCTTCTAGCGGTGTTCCTTCAACTGCAACCAGTGCGTTAATAGGTGTGCTTTCTGGTTGTGGACTTAAACTTGCTAAAGCCACTAACATACCTGCACGATCTTCAGCGCTTTCTCCCATCCCTATAATTCCACCACTACAAACCGTTACATTAGTTTTACGCACGTTATCGATAGTATCTAAACGATCTTGATAACCGCGTGTAGAGATCACTTCTTTATAATACTCTTCACTACTATCTAAGTTGTGATTATATGCATATAATCCAGCCTCAGCAAGTCTGTGAGCTTGATTTTCTGTAATCATTCCTAGTGTACAACAAACTTCCATGTCTAGTTTGTTAATTGTGCGCACCATTTCCAATACTTGGTCAAATTCTGGTCCATCCTTTACGTTTCTCCATGCTGCTCCCATACATACTCGAGAACTACCACTAGACTTAGCACGTAAAGCTTGTGCTTTCACCTGCTGTACAGACATTAAATCATTTCCTTCTACATCAGTATGATAACGAGCCGCTTGAGGACAATATCCACAGTCTTCAGGACATCCACCTGTTTTTATCGATAGCAAGGTAGAAACCTGTACTTGATTAGGGTTATGTGATTCTCTATGTATTGTTGCAGCCTCATATAAAAGGTGCATTAATGGCTTGTTGTATATTTCTAAAACTTCTTCTTTAGTCCAGTCGTGTCTCATAATCGTTCTATATGCAGCGTAAAAATAGAAAAGTCCATCTTACTTACCTACGATGCCTTTTATTTATGTATGTTTTTCTAACAATAGGCTCACCGCATTACCGCCAAAACCTGTTGCATTAATCAATATTTTTTTGGGATTCACCTCTTTTCCTCTAGGATTTGTAAAAGTAGGTTCTAAGTATGGAATAGTAAATAAGGTTGATTTATCAAACATTTCAAGTGCCATAGCAATACTTAAAGCACTACTTGCACCTAGTGAATGACCTAACTGCCATTTATTATTACATAAGGCAGGATAATTAGCTCCAAAAACTTCTTTTATCGCAGCAAACTCTGCCATGTCGCCTTTAATTGTTCCTGGAGAATGTGTGATAATCGCATCCACTTCTTCTAGATCCACATTTGCAAGTGCCATTTTCATAGATTCCTGTAAACATGTTCCGTCTGTAGAGACTGATGTGGCGCTATTTAATTTCTCAATCGCAGTTCCATAGCTCGATATTTTTGCAAGCGTATTTTGCGTTGGCTTTTTTGCAAGTAAAAAACAGGCAGCTGCTTCACCCAGCACCATGCTATTTTCGTTTTTAAGAAGATTCATTGCTTTACAAGGATAATCACTTTCTTGAGTAGCATAAATACGTAAAGCCTTCATTTGTGCTATGGTAAACGGCGTAAGTGGAGCTTCTGCACCACCGACTATGAACTGATCTACCATATCACTTTCTAACCATGCGATAGCATTAAGTACTGCATGTGATGCTGTCGCACAAGTTATAGAATGTGAAAACGCAACGGCATCAATCCCTAGATCTTGAGCAATCCATGTAGATATATTACCTAATGTAGTTAGTGGGGGGGATGATTGTGTTGTTGCTATTCCGCTTTCGCGAAAGCGATCATAACTTTCTTCCCACACACCAGTTGCTCCACGAGATGAACCTACATTAATACCTGTTCTACCTGAAGTGTAATGAAGTTCTCTAGAGGCCAAAATAGCTAATAAAACAGAGCGGTCCAACTGTCTGTATGACTTAGACTCATTTTTAAGAGCATTTATTTGAGACTCTTGTACCTCATTAATGGAAGCCATTAGTTCACTTCCAATACTAGAAATAGCAGATTTTACACTGCCAAAACCAGCTGTAGAAAGCGGTGATATCACACCAGAATCATTTATATAAATAGGGTTTTTCACAAGACAAATTAGTGATGCAAAAATGCAAAGAACATCTAAACTAACCTATCAATTAACCAGAATTAAATGGGGGGGTATTTGGCCATTGGAATAAAGCTATTTTTTAATAAATAAAAAAGTAATATAAAGATGTAAAATATTAAGAATGAATTAAATATCTTTAGATATACTAATCAATTAAAAAAAACACCATGAAACAAATTACTCAACTAGGTAAGATATTTTCCTTACTCTTTATTTTATTAGCTAGCGTTGATGCGTATGCTCAAAGTCAATTCAATACGGTTATTTCAGGTGCAAGTACATCATCTTTTGGTAGAGCTCCACAAGGAGAACGAGCCGTAACCAGAACCATATTTATTGTCACTGCTGCTGAGATGACTGCTGGTGGCTTTGCATCTGGAGATCAGATAAGCGGTCTAGGTTTTACATATGAGACCGCCCAGGACATACCTACTACAGGTGATATTAAAGTTTATCTAGAAAATACTACAGCAACTACAAATAATAAAGGTACAGACTGGAATACTATAATTACTGGAATGACTCTAGCAAGTGATGACGCTACGACTGTACCAGCAGCAATAGGCGATTATAATATTGAGTTTGCAAACGGAACTAACTTCATCTACAATGGCGGAAGTCTATTTGTAGCTTTTGATTATCAGAATTTGTCAAATCCAGTTGCGAGTTCCTTTAATGTATCATTTTGTAGCAACGCTCCTGTAGGTGGAGCTCCCGGAGTTTTTAGTGTCCGATCAGCCGTTGGGTCAACGGCTTTACCTACTACACTTACTGCCTCAAATTTCCGTCCGCAAGTACGTCTAGGACTTCCTGTGGCCTGTGCTAGACCAACAAATTTAGGTTTTACAAATCCTACACCTACTACTGCTGACTTAACATGGACACCTAACGGTGGAACAGGTATAGAGTTGCAATATGGACCTCAAGGTTTTGATCAGGCGACAGCTGGAACACTATTAAACGGACCTACAATAACTTCACCATATACATTAGGTGGTCTTTCTGCTAATAGTGTTTATGATTATTATGTAAGAACTGTATGTGGTACATCAGTAAGTAATTGGAATGGTCCATTCACATTTACTTCTTTATTTGAACCTAGCAATCTTCCATATAACACTAGTTTTGAGAATGATGAATTTTCATATTTTGGATGGAGATTTGAAAGAGATCCAGCTGGCACGATAGGTAACTTCTGGCAGGTTGTAAATTTTGGAGCTGGTGACCCTAATGTCCAAGATGGTGCATACTCTGCTCGAGTAGGTGCTGGTATAACTACAGCGCAAGCAAATGATTGGATTATATCAAGAGGTGTCAATCTAGCGGCAAATCAAACGGTAGACATTTCATTCTTTACAGGAGCTATTCAAACAGGCTCTACTACAGACGCTGCATATAACCTAACTGTAGGTATTGCTCAAAACTCTGCAGCACAAACTACTGCCATTGCCACTGATGTGAGTTTCAATAATACTACATTCCAGATCAACAATCATAGTTACACTGCACCTAGCTCTGGAGTTTATTATTTTGGAATACAAAATGCTATAGGTACTAATGCTGCTGGAACCGTCTTTTGGGCTATTGATAACTTTACGGTTAGTGATGCGACTGCTTCTCTTGAAGATTTTAGTTCAAATCACTTGAGCCTTTATCCTAACCCAGCAAATAATATGATGAGTATTAAAAGTGATACTGTCTCTATGAACAATCTATCTATAGTAGATATGAATGGTAGAGAATTAATAAATCTTGACCTTGACAATAAACTTGTCAAGCATCTAGATATTTCACGCTTAGCATCTGGAGTATATCTAATGACAGTGAATACTAGTCAAGGGAATGTAACTAAGAGATTTATTAAAGATTAATGAATATTTTTATGATTTAAAATAATTTTAAATTAATTTTTGAAAATTAATCCTGTGGAATGATTCCACAGGATTTTTTATTTAATCTGATCCAGAAAAACTAACAAAGCTTTATAAAGCAATTCCATCTCTTGTGGTGATGTTGTAAATGGAGGCACAATGTAAACTGTCTTACCTAATGGCCTCAAGAAAATACCATGATTCATGAACCATTGAAAAATCTCATTACGTTTACTTCCATAACGCTCCATTTCTATAGCAAGATCTATAGCTAGAATGACACCACAAGAACGTACTGCAGCAACTGCTTTATGTGATTCATAAACCTGTATATGTTTTTTATGAGATTGAGTAATTAATTGAATATTTTCTTGAATGGCATCAGATGTTAAAAGATCAATCGCAGCCGCAGCAACAGCACATCCCAGTGGATTCCCAGAATAGGTATGACCATGGAAAAAACCACGAGCCAGCTCATCATCATAAAACGCTTCGTAAACTTTTTGTGTACATGTTGTAATCGCCATGGGCATGATTCCACCAGTAAGTGCTTTTGACAGACACATGATGTCTGGTTTATTAAACATTGCATCACTTGCAAAATTGTATCCTGTTTTACCAAAACCAGTCATCACTTCGTCTGCAATGGTAAGGACTCCTTTTTCTTGAAAGCGCTTTAAAACTTGACAAAGATGCTCTGGCTGGTGCATTTGCATTGCAGCTGCACCTTGAATTAATGGCTCATATATGAAAGAAGCCACTTGATATTGGGTAGTTAGCTCCTCTATCAGGATAAGAACTTCGCTTAGGTTTTCTTTATTAGGAACCGGTATGCGTTTAACATCAATAAAAAAATCTTCAAATGGTCCGTTATATACAGATAAGCCGCTAGCACTCATAGCTCCAAAAGTATCTCCGTGAAAGCCGTTTTCTAACGCAATTACTACATTGCGTTTTTCTCCTAGATTAAAATGATACTGAAATGCCATTTTCAGCGCAATCTCTACACTGGTAGATCCATTCTCTGAGAAGAATAACTTTTGCTGATTATCAGGCAAGATACCAATCAGTTTCTTGGATAAACGTGCCGCAGGCTCGTGTGTCATTCCCGCAAATACAACGTGATGCAACTCATCTACTTGTTTTTTTATTGCTTGAGTTAGTACAGGATTTGTATGTCCATAACTGCAAGTATACCAACTCGATATCGCATCAAAATATGCCTTATCTTCCATGTCAAACAGGTAGTTCCCTTGTGCTTTTTTGATTGCAAGAGGACTTTTTGCTGTTTTATGCTGTGTTAATGGATGCCATATATATTGTGCATCTAGTTCTTGAAGCTCTTTTAATGTCATAATATTAATAGATTTTCTCTCATGGAACTGGCCACTGTTGCAACGGTTTGAGCATTCAATGATTCTAGATGAGATAAGTGAGCAATGGTAGGAACGCCAGTCATCTTTTCAATAATCTCAATAGTTCCTGATAGTTCTACCTTATTATAAATTATACCAGCACACGCTATACCACACGACTTTAAAACTTCAATACTCAATAAGGTGTGATTGATACTACCTAAATAACCAGAACTAACTAGAATTACCTTATCCGTAGGCTGAATTAAATCTATAATCGTGTGTTTATCATTTAAGGGAACTAACAATCCGCCAGCGCCTTCTATGACCAGATCATTTTCTGTATGCGGTCTATTAATCTCCTCTAATGCTATTGTGACACCATCAATGGCTGCAGCCTCATGCGGACTCATCGGTGTTTCTAAAAAATAACGCTCTTTATGAAAAACAGTAACATCATTTGATATTAATCGCTGTACTTCCATGCGGTCAGAATGTTCTATTCCGCCACTTTGTATAGGTTTCCAGTAGTCTGCTTCTAGGGCTTGTGTAATTGCGGCAGCTACCAGCGTTTTACCTACATCTGTACTTATTCCAGTTATAAAATAACTATTCATTGAGATCAAATTTATGAGAGCAGTTCATACATTTATAATGCTTATCGCTTGAGAAAGGAAAAATGCTTAAGAAAACTGCTTTTAATCGTTCTGCAAAGGTAGTTGCTGTCATAACATCACCTTGTTCTCGTACAGCTCTTTTTTTACAATTAGGGCATATTACTAGGTGCGTAATACGTTGTGTCACTTCAGGATTTGATTTCTCGATCAGCCTATGGCTTTAATATAATCTTCCTTATACACGTCCATTTTTACGCCACCTATAGCATTAGTGGCAAAAGGATCCGTTGCGATGGTAAATTCATCTCTCAAGAACACGGCTACATCTTCACTTTCTAACTTTGATTTAATAACTGCAGCCTCGGCAGGATAAGCAAATACGGCTATTGTTCTAAACTTGCTCATTTTTTTTGAGGGATTTGGCAATAATTTGAAGGACACGTTCACAATCATCAATGCTATTATAACTATGCAAACATAGTCGCAGCCGCTCTTGACCTTCGGGAACTGTAGGCGATAAAATAGCCCGTACATCATAACCATTATGTTGTAGTTGACCTGCCACTTTTCTTACATTCTTGTTACCAGGTATGATACATATTTGTATAGCGGTATCGCTTTCGCGAAAGCGTAATCGCAATCCATTTTGAACCACAAGTCTATTAAAGCCCTGAATCACATCATGCAGTTGAGCAATATTTACATGACCATTTTCCAAACGTTGATAGGCAGCATTTATAACAGTCAAAGCCTGTGGTGGTAATGCAGTGGTATAAATAAATGAACGGCAATAATTAATAAGGTATTGCATTAAGTCAAAGCTACCCAACACAGCTGCACCATGGCCACCCATTGCTTTTCCATAGGTCATCACTCTTGCAAACACCTCATTTTCTAATCCAAGATGCTGTACTAATCCTTCTCCTTTTTCTCCTATTACACCTGTAGCATGTGCCTCATCTACAATGAAATAAGCGTTTTTGTGAGCTTGAATAAGACTAGCTATCTTCTCGAGTGGTGCCTGATCGCCATCCATGGAAAATACAGATTCAGTAATCACATAAACTTCTTGCTCAGTTCCTTGCCCAAATTTATCTAGTAGTATCTTTAAATGATCGATATCATTATGGCGAAATTTAAGGGAACGTGCCATCGAGAGCTGTATGCCATCTCTTATACTGGCATGTACTAACTCATCGTATAATATTAAATCACCTCGTTGTGCAACACTGCTTATTAAACCTAGATTTGCGTCATAACCAGAGTTAAAAATGAGTGCGCTTTCTGATTTATGAAAATGGGCGATACGTTTTTCTAATGTCTCAAATGCCTTACTATGCCCAGATAATAATCTTGAACCTGTTGCGCCATGTGGTAAGGCAGATTCCTCAAGTACTGGGATTTTTGAAAAACCCAGATAATCATTTGACGCAAAGTCTATGAGATTTTCGTTTACTTTGAGTTCACGCATACTTCCTGAGAAGTGACGCATGCCTAGTTTACGTAAGAGTTTATCTGGTAGCATGTGGCAAAAATAAGCATTATCGGTTATCAGTTTTTGGTTAACGGTATTAATGAATTACTATTAGTAGTTTTCTGGCATTCAAGTGTCTCATAGCACAGAACAATTTTTGTATGTCATTCCGCCGCAGGGCGGAATCGGTCTAAACGAACCTAAATGGCTGTTAAAACACATTCTTTAAATCGTTGAAAATCAACATAAAAAAATTTATTATTATCCTTAATCGATGATTTATTATTGTTTTTCAATAATTTTATTATAGTTTTGTGGTTGTTAAACGATAATGAATATGAAAAACATAAAATACTTTAATACACTTCTAAGAATAATTCTAATTGTAGGTATCGCGATTTGTATAATTGCTCCTGCAGTAATTTTAATTGAAGGCAAGTTGATATCATTCAAGTCCGATATATCTGCCGCTTACGAATTAGTAATTTGTGAATTATTAATTCAGTTGATGGTTACAATAATTACCTTAATTAGCGTTAATAAATTGAGGATTGCAACAGAGAATTTTTACCGCAATCAATTGTTTAATAATGCTATAAGCAGATCTTTTAAACAAATAGGCTATTTGATAATTATTGCGACACTTAGTTATATCATTTTACAATTTTTGGCTGAATTATATTTCAATTCTAAAACAGCCTTTGGATTAAATTTGAGTTACCTTCTTAATATATCAGCAACATTATTCTTCTTTACACTTTCCACAATGGTGGATAAAGCAAAAGGTATTCAACAAGAAAACGATTTAACCATATAAATATGCCTATATACATCAATCTAGACGTCGTACTGGTACAAAAAGGCATGAAGAGCAATGAGCTTGCTGAACTTATCGGAATTACCACAGCGAACTTATCTATACTTAAAACAGGTAAGGCAAAAGCGGTACGTTTCACCACGTTAGAGGCGATATGTGAAGCGCTTAATTGTCAACCTGGTGATATTCTAGAGTATAGAGCTGATTGATTTTGTGTCCTTTAAAAAAATCTTATATTAGCATCACATTAATAACAACACGATGAAAAAAGCAATATTTATAGTGGCATTATGTTTAGGAACTCTAGCAAGTGCACAAACCTTGAGCATGGATCTTACCAAAGCTCTTAAGAACGACGACACCACAGCTATTAGTAACTTAGTTACAGACAGTAACAAAGACACTTGTTATGAAGTTGGTAAATCCACTTCTTCACTTGCTCAACTAGCCATTCAAATGGACAGTGCAGATGTTCTACAGTTTTTAATTACTCAAAAGAATATTGATATTAATAACACCTGTAGCAATATGACGCCATTAATGACCGCTGTTCAAATGGGACGTCCACACTTAGTGTCTATGTTATTAGATGCTGGAGCAGATAAGTCTCTAAAGTTAGACGGAAAAACTGCATTGGATTATGCAACTGGAAATAATGCAGCAGCTATACAAAAGCTTTTGAAATAAAATTTCAAAATTAGTATAAATAAAAAAGCCTCGTTTCATAAGAATCGAGGCTTTTTTATGTCTTAAAAGAAAGGTATTAATCTGCTAATACGATTGCTTTATTATCTTTCATTTCAATAACACCACCAGTGATTTGAAAATCTGTAGTGCCATCTCCTTTTGAAAATAGACTAGCAACAGACTCATCTAATTCAACCTTACCAAAAATCTTAACAGCGCCTTTAACAAGTAATGAAACTACAGGTGCGTGATTATCTAGCATTTGGAATTGTCCATTCACACCTGGCACAGATACTGATTCTACAGTACCGCTATACAGGACTTGTTCTGGTGTAACTATTTCTAAAATCATCTTTATTTACTTTTCAATTACAATAAAACAGTCGCGATAAATCTATAATTATCGCGACTGCTACTGTTTGATTTATGATACCTCAGCAAGCATTTTTTCTCCTGCTTCGATTGCTTCTTCAATAGTACCTTTAAGGTTAAATGCACTTTCTGGTAAGTGATCTAACTCACCATCCATAATCATGTTAAATCCTTTGATAGTGTCTTTAATATCAACTAACACACCTTTAAGACCAGTAAACTGCTCTGCAACGTGGAAAGGTTGAGATAAGAAACGTTGTACACGACGTGCACGACTTACCGCAAGTTTATCTTCTTCAGATAATTCTTCCATACCTAAGATGGCGATGATATCTTGAAGCTCTTTATAACGCTGTAATAATTCTTTTACATTCTGTGCACAATCATAGTGCTCTTTCCCTAAGATGTCTGCCGTAAGGATACGTGATGTAGAATCTAAAGGATCTACCGCTGGGTAGATACCTAATTCTGCAATTTTACGTGAAAGTACAGTAGTTGCATCAAGGTGAGCAAACGTCGTTGCTGGTGCAGGATCGGTAAGGTCATCTGCAGGTACGTAAACCGCTTGTACAGATGTAATCGATCCTTTCTTAGTAGAAGTAATACGTTCTTGCATCGCTCCCATTTCAGTTGCCAGTGTAGGTTGGTACCCTACCGCAGATGGCATACGACCTAGAAGTGCTGAAACCTCAGAACCTGCTTGAGTAAAACGGAAAATGTTATCGACGAAGAAAAGTACATCTTTACCTTGTCCATCTCCAGCTCCATCACGGAAATACTCAGCAATAGTAAGTCCAGAAAGCGCTACACGAGCACGTGCTCCTGGCGGCTCATTCATCTGACCAAAAACGAAAGTCGCTTTTGAACCTTTCATGATTTCTTTATCCACTTTTTGTAGATCCCATCCACCTTCTTCCATAGAGTGCATAAATGCATCTCCATATTTTATAATTCCAGATTCTAACATCTCACGTAAAAGGTCATTTCCTTCACGCGTACGCTCACCAACTCCAGCAAATACTGAAAGTCCACCGTGACCTTTTGCAATGTTATTAATCAATTCTTGAATCAATACTGTTTTACCTACTCCAGCACCACCGAAAAGTCCAATCTTACCACCTTTTGCATAAGGTTCAATAAGGTCGATTACTTTAATACCTGTGAAAAGTACTTCTGTAGATGTAGAAAGGTCCTCAAATGCTGGTGCAGATCTGTGAATCGATAAACCATCATCTCCTGTTTTAGGAAGGTTACCTAGTCCATCAATCGCATCACCGATAACATTAAAAAGACGACCATAAACGTCATCTCCAATAGGCATTTTTATAGGATTCCCGGTAGCCTTAACAGCTGTACCACGAGAAAGACCATCTGTTGAATCCATTGAAATGGTTCTTACAGTACTCTCACCTATGTGAGACTGCACTTCTAAACTAGAAGGTTACCATTAAGTTCTACTTCAAGAGAATCATAAATTTTAGGAAGTGCGCCTTGTGCACTATCAAATGTTACGTCAACCACCGGACCGATGATTTGTGAAACGCTACCTGTAATTTGAGACATTATATAATGTTTTTAAACTTAAAAAGATACGGCTTCAAAAAGCCTTTTTTCAGTGGCGCAAAGATACTGCTTTCCTAATTATATTGACATCAGATTTTTCAATTTTTTTATAAGCTCAAAAATCAATTGAATCATAACTAGGGTTGTTGGATCTCGCTTACGCGAAAGCGTAATAAAAAACCACCTAATTTCTTAGGTGGCTATAATCATATTTATGGTCATTTACTTGCTACTCAACAGTAACAGATTTTGCTAAGTTACGTGGTTGATCAACGTTTTTTCCTAACATAACCGCTATGTGATAAGATAATAGTTGTAACGGAATAGTGGTCAACAAAGGCGTCATAAACTCTATGGTATCTGGCACCTCTATTACATGGTCTGCAAGATCACGCACATCTATATCTCCTTCAGTAACGATACCTATAATTTTACCGCTACGTGATTTAATTTCTTGTATATTACTAACTACCTTCTCATAATGACCTTTACGGGTTGCTATTACAACAACTGGCATTTGTTCATCAATTAAAGCGATAGGACCATGTTTCATCTCTGCAGCCGGATAACCTTCTGCATGGATATAACTAATCTCTTTAAGCTTTAATGCTCCTTCTAATGCTACTGGAAAGTTAAATCCGCGCCCTAAGTAAAGACAGTTAGGTGCATCTTTATAGATAGCTGCTATTTTCTCGATATGATCGTTAGAACTAAGAGCTTTTTCTACTTTATCAGGAATAGCATCTAATTCTTGTAAATATCTATGGAAGTCACTAGTTGATATTTTGCCTTTTTTCTTTGCTAATTGTAGCGCGATAAGAGTTAACACAGTAATTTGTGTTGTAAAAGCTTTAGTTGAAGCAACACCTATTTCTGGTCCTGCATGAGTATAAGCTCCTGCATGTGCCTCGCGAGAGATAGAACTACCTACCACATTACACACTCCAAAAACGAAAGCACCTTTATCTTTGGCCATTTTTATTGCAGCCATTGTGTCTGCAGTTTCTCCACTTTGAGAAATGGCTATAAGAATATCATCCTTATCTATAACAGGATTTCTATATCTAAATTCTGAAGCATATTCAACCTCAACAGGTATTCTCGCTAGATCTTCAAAAATATATTCTGCAACTAGTCCAGCATGCCATGATGTTCCACATGCAACAATTAGTATGCGTCGAGCATTCAAGAATTTATCGATGTGGTCATCAATACCAGCCATTTTTATAAGGCCTTGATCTACCAGCATTCTACCTCTAAAGGTGTCTCTAATCGCTTGTGGCTGCTCATAAATCTCTTTAAGCATAAAGTGCTCATAACCACCTTTTTCAATCTGCTCAAGATTCATTTGCAGTTCCTGAATATATGGATCTACTAAAGAGTCATCATGTATTTTACGAATTTTCATATCCTTGTGCGTGCGCACAACAGCCATCTCACCATCTTCTAAATAGATAGCCTCTTTTGTAAATTCAATAAAAGGAGATGCATCACTAGCAATAAAAAATTCGTTTTCACCAACTCCAATTGCAAGAGGCGACCCTAAACGAGCTACCACTATTTCATTAGGCTTATTACGATCAAAGACTGCAATTGCATAAGCACCTATCGTCTGATTTAAAGCTATTTGAACAGCTTTACCCAATTTAACCTTCTCTTTATTCTTTACATCCTCTATCAGATTTACTAATACCTCTGTATCTGTATCTGATTGAAAAGTAAAACCTCTATTAATCAACTCTGTTTTAAGAGGTTGATAATTCTCAATTATACCATTATGAATGATAACTAAATCACCACTGTTAGAGAAATGAGGATGAGAATTCACATCATTAGGCACACCATGTGTAGCCCATCGAGTATGACCTATCGCTATGGTACCGTTGGTAGTGATTTCTGACTCCAGTTTTGCTTCTAGGTCAGCGACCTTACCTTTAGTTTTTGAAAACTTAAGATTTGTACCGTCATAAATAGCTATTCCAGCACTATCATAACCTCTATATTCTAGCCTTTTAAGACCATTTAAAACGATAGGATAAGCGTCACGATGTCCTATGTAACCTACAATTCCACACATAATTTTCTATTTAATTAATTGTTTCTGAATAGTATATCTCTAGTTTAAGACGCTTATCAGCATCACTAGAAAGATTACCATGCAGCACTGTTCCCTCATGAGATATAGCAGACCCATTCAGAATCTCATCTACTATAATAGGATTTTTGACTTTAGAACCAGAAATTGAACTAATATTTTGTGTCACAGCAAGACCAAGACGAACATTCTCTATATCACCACTGATAATACTATTAATATGCTCGGTCAGTCTTATTTTATATTGAACACCTTGTGAGGTATCATCTTCGTCATCAACTCTTTCTAAAACACCTAAATGATTACTTCTTAATGAAGAATTGTCAAGTACATAATCTATCAGTACTGTTTTGTCATCATAATTATAAAGTATAATACGCTCTGGCTCAGTACTACCAGCTTCAACTGCTGTTTGATCTACATAAAATGTTAGAGAAGCATCATTAATTATCCAGTTATCTGCTATTATTTGTGTTAAGGCGTCTGCCTCACCATTCATGTCAACATCAGGACCAAATAAATCAATAAGAACCATTGAACCTTCACCACCTTTTAAATATAATCTTTCCTCACCATCAACATCATTATTTGCAGCCTGTATGTTGGAAACAATAGATGGGTCTAACTCATTATTTATAAAACCTACTTTATTACCATCAAAATTTAACTCAACGATACTCTCAATTTCTATGGTCGTTGTAGTAGGATCATTATCGATATCACTATCATCATCAAATTCTGATCTTATATACAGTTTGATATCGGCATCATTAAGATTAAAATGAACCATATGACCATTACCAGTAAATCCAGATAATTTAAAATACAATCCTCTAAAATAATTTTGAAAATCACTAGCACTCTGAAGTGCTGGTTGACCTTCTTGATCTATTATTAAAGATCTCCAGTATGCAGAACTTGCTGGCGTTAAATCAATACGCTCTCTCAACCTAGGAGCAGACCTACTGCTAACCACACCATCCAATGTTAACTCTATTGATTCTTCTTCCTTAGGAAAGAAATTATCGTCTGAATAAATCAAAGGTCCTAAATTAGACTCGATAGTAGCTTAAAATCCGAATAATACACTGCAGGATTAGTGACATCATCTACATCAAAACTATTTAAGAAATATTTATTTTCATAAATTTCCAATCCATTTTCCATAGTACCATATAGTGAATCAATACTATAGGTAGTTACCTCGCCTACAATAGTTTCTACGGTAGAATAGTATGGTATCTGAAGCACGACACTATCCAATACTATATTATCACCAAAATCCGGATCAGTAAAAGCTAAATTAACCTGGCTTACAAAATCATAACTAGTTCTTCCATAAACTGGGTCATCATAAACTCCAAAGGGAAAAGACCCAAAATTATTAGTCTGTACAGGACCTAATAAATCATTAAATGCAACAGCATCAAATTCTTGTTTCTTGATTCGATCATTTAGTTGATCTGCTCCTAGGATGTCACTTCCTATTGTATTTAACTCATTATCACAAGCAGCTAATCCTAAAACTATACCTGCAACTATAGAAACGTTCAAAGCGACGCGTTTCATTTTACTCATCATTTTCTTTTTCATCTAAAATATCGTTAAGATAGAATCCTTCATAAGCGTCTGCAAACTCTTCATGAGAATGATACTCCAACACAGGCTTATCAAGAGAATCGATATAAGAATTTAATTCCTCACCTAAATCCTCGCTTGCCTTAATAATACCATCACTAAATCTAACAGCATTCTTCATTAAATTAATATATGAAGGCTCTTCAAACTCAGTTACAGCATCATCATCTAACGCATCAAATCTTAGTTTATCTATCATTTCAGTATCTAACGTTCCTTCAAAGGATTGATTATATACTGAGGTAACTATTTTACTATCTTCAAACAATGGGTCATTACCATAATAGTTCTTAATATACAATGGCAGTAGTCCAGCTAACCATCCATGAACATGAATAATATCTGGGGCCCAATTTAATTTCTTAACGGTTTCAATAACTCCTTTTGCAAAAATATAGCGCGCTCATCATTATCATCAAACATATTCCCATCTTCATCTGTAAGAGTGGCTTTGCGTTTAAAATAATCTTCATTATCAATAAAGTAAACCTGCATTCTTTCCTTAGGAATAGAAGCTACTTTAATAATCAATGGCATGTCTAAATCATTGATGATTAGATTCATACCACTCAAACGGATTACTTCATGTAATTGGTGTCTGCGCTCATTAATGTTTCCAAAACGAGGCGTAAATATTCTAATCTGACCTCCACGATCATTTACCATTTTAGGACTAAAATAGGACATCGAGGATGCTTCAGTTTCTGGTAAATAAGGGATAACTTCTGAGGATACGTACAGGACTCTTTTTTCCTTCATAAATTGTTTTATTGATGCCTAACTTTTAGCAAGTTGCAAAAATACACAATTTCTTGCACTTTCATGGTTTAACCTTATGTTTGTAGCATTGTCCAAACCTATATCCCTATGGTATTTCAAACCCATAAAGAATTAAGTACAAAGATTGAGAGTCTTAAAAATGAGAATCTTAAAATCGGTTTTGTCCCTACTATGGGAGCTCTACATGATGGTCATATTTCCTTAATGCAGGAAGCAATGAAATCTAACGACATTCTCGTCGTATCTATCTTTGTAAACCCTACACAGTTCGATAATGCTAGTGATTTAAGTCAGTATCCTAGAACAGTAAAAAATGACACAAATCTAATCTATAATCACTTTGGTAAAGCAAACGTAATGATCTACACTCCTAACGTTGAAGATATATATGGTAACAATGCTGTAGCAAAATCTTATAAATATGATGGATTAGAACAGGTTATGGAAGGAGCAAATAGACCAGGTCACTTTGATGGAGTAGGAACTATTTTAGAATTCTTATTTCAAAAAGTACGACCAGATCATGCTTATTTTGGCGAAAAAGACTTTCAACAGCTACAAATCGTCAAGAAATTAGTAGAAAAACTACATTCACCTGTTAAAATCATAGGCTGCCCTATAAAAAGAGAACCACATGGACTAGCATGAGTTCTCGTAATGAAAGGTTAAGTCCACAAGCAAGAGAAGAAGCCGTTTTTATTATTCAATCTCTAGAAAAAGCCAAAGCTTATTTTAAAAACCACAGTATTAATGACACTGTTGCTATGGTACAAAAGTTGTATGCTAAAAATAAAAATCTAGAATTAGAATATTTCACTATCGCAAGTGAAGAAACCTTAATTCCTGTAAAACGCAAATACAATAAACACACCTATAGAGCTTTTATAGTTGCGCATTTAGAAGGTGTAAGATTAATTGATAATATGCGTTTATCATAATAATGATTTTTAAATAATTACAAATCGTATCTTTGCAACATGTTAATTACAGTAGTAAAATCCAAAATTCACCGAGTTAAAGTAACCGGTGCAGACCTCAATTACATAGGCAGTATCACCATTGATGAAGATTTAATGGATGGTGCAAATATTGTTGAAGGTGAAAAAGTTCAAATCGTTAATAATAATAACGGTAACCGTTTAGAGACCTATGCCATTCCTGGACCGAGAGGTAGCGGAGAAATCACTCTTAATGGAGCAGCAGCAAGAAAAGTTTCTCCTGGTGATGTGCTTATCCTTATCTGTTATGCCCAAATGACGATGGAAGAAGCTCGTGCTTTTAAACCAACACTACTTTTCCCTAATGAAGAGGATAACACCTTATCATAAATCAGCTTGAAAAAAGCATCCCTCAAAGCATTAAAAATATTACTACCGCTCGCGTTAGGAATATTTTTGATTTACATCTCTTACACGCAATTTACTGAAAATCAAATAAATGAGATAAAATCTTATTTGATTGATGCAAACTACAGTTGGATTGTTCTAGGAGTTATACTAGCTTTTTTAAGTCATCTTTCTAGAGCATGGCGATGGAACTATATGCTTAAAGCAATAGGACATCAACCAGCTTTTCTTACTAATGTGATGGCTATTGGCACAGGCTATGCTATGAATTTAATAATACCTCGCAGTGGTGAAGTAGCTCGTGCTGTTGTTGTAAATCGAGTAAACAACGTACCAGTAGATAAAGCTATAGGCACTATAATAGCAGAGCGTGTTCTCGATTTTATTATTCTTTTAATCATCACAGCTACCGCATTGTTAGTGTCAGGCACTGTTATTATTGACTTCTTTAAAGAACGTTTAAACACCGCTTTCGCGAAAGCGGATTCTTCAACAATTCTTATCTACGGAATAATTGCCTTAATCTTTACCATCATTGTAGTTGTATTATTTAGATACATAAAACCATTTCAAAAACTAAAAAACTTTATCAGCGGTCTTAAAGATGGATTTAATACGATATGGACCATGCAGCAAAAATGGCTTTACCTAGCTCACACATTATTTATATGGACTATGTATTTATTAATGTTTTATGTTAGCATCTTTGCACTTCCAGACACGGCTTCTATTCCTGTAAGTGGTATTTTAAGTGCATTTGTAGCAGGCAGTTTTGCTGTTGCTTTTACAAACGGTGGTTTTGGCGCTTATCCCTACTTTATAGCACAAGTCCTTCTGCTCTTTGGAGTAGCAGAAACCTTAGGAACCTCACTAGGTTGGATCCTGTGGACCTCACAAACAGTACTAGTTCTAGTTTACGGTATAGTATCATTTGTAATGCTTTCTATAAAAAATAGTGTTTCGGCTAAATAATTGTAAATTCCGTTCCAAAAATTTTCTTACAATGAAACATTTTATAGCTTTCATCATATTGCTATTTACCTGCAATACTCTATTCTCACAAGCTTTTTATAGAGCATATCCTAGCGAAGTGTTAGGTACAGAACGTAATATAAAAGTGCTCAAACCGCGTAATTATGCTGAGAATCCCGAAAAAACATATCCATTAATAGTTGTTCTTGATGGCGATTATCTTTTTGAACCAGTAGCAGGTAATGTCGATTATCTATCCTATTGGGATCAAATACCAGAAAGTTTTGTTTTAGGAATTAACCAGCGTAAAAGTCGTTATGATGAAACCGCAATCAATCGTGAAAGCGGCTTACCAGAAACTCAAAGTGCAGATTTCATGGACTTTATTATGGAGGTCGTGGCAACTATGAAAGAAGAATATCGTATCGCACCTTTTACAGTAATTATAGGTAAAGATGTTACCGCAAATCTAGCTACCTATTTTTTAATGCGCAAAAAAGTTGCTTTTGACGCTTACCTCAATATAGATCCAGATTATTCAACCTTGATAACAGAAAATCTAGTGAGTAAAATTTCACAATTAGAAAGCTATAATTACTACTATGTTGCCACACCAGAAAAGCTAAGCACAACCGATAATATGTTTACCACACAAGTGGACTCATTACTAGAAAACCGTAAAAACGTGCATTTGCTATATGAGAAGATAGAAGGCGTTGATAAATATGGGCTAGGCGCACATGCCATACCACGTGGGCTGAATTATATTTTTGAAGAGTATAAACTTATCGATGAAGACGCCTTAGTAAATACAGCTGTAGCGGCTAACATGGCTACAGAAGGTAAAGAAACTAAAAACGCTGCAAACGCTATAGAAACACTAATTGAAAAATACAAATACATAAAAGAAGTTTATGGTATTGACATGAGAGTAAGACTAATAGACATCGTAACTGTAGCAGAGCACCTTATAGACAACAAGAAGTACGATGAACTAATAGATGTCGCAGACCTTGCTATGAAAGAATATCCAGAAAAACTTTATGGTCGCTTTATAGAAGGAATCGGTTATGAAGGAATAGGTAGACCAGAACGCGCCATAAAATCATATAATGCAGCATATGCATTAGAACCTGCCGTAGGAATTACAAAAGATGATGTGCTTGATAAAGTAGAAATGCTTCAGGAAAAAAAATAAATGGCCAAAGTAAAAACAACATGGTTTTGCCAGAATTGTGGCGCTCAACACGCGCGCTGGCAAGGACAATGTACCACGTGTAAAGAATGGAACACACTTGTTGAAGAGGTTGTTCAAAAAGAAAAGAAACCTTCTTGGGATGCTGCTAGCGGCGATACGCTTTCGCGAAAGCGTACTCCACAACCACAACTTATTTCTCAAATAGATGTCACTGAAACACCACGATTAGACACTACTAATGCAGAGTTTAATAGAGTATTAGGTGGTGGACTAGTGCCTGGTTCTGTAACCTTATTAGGTGGTGAACCTGGAATAGGTAAATCAACCTTACTATTACAAGTCTGCCTTAATTTACCTTATAAAACACTTTATGTAAGCGGTGAAGAAAGTGCACAACAGATTAAAATGAGAGCAGATCGTATCAAGCAAGATCCGACTAATTGCTACATTTTAACTGAAACTAAGACTCAAAATATTTTCCGTCAGATTACAGAAATGCAACCTGAGGTACTTATTATAGATTCTATACAAACTTTACAAACTGAAATCTTAGAAAGTACCGCTGGTAGCGTCTCTCAAATCAGGGAATGTACTAGCGAGCTTATAAAATTTGCCAAAGAGACCAATACACCAGTGCTTTTGATAGGTCATATTACTAAAGATGGTAACATCGCTGGACCTAAAATACTAGAGCACATGGTAGATACGGTATTACAATTTGAAGGCGATCGCAATCATACTTATAGAATTTTACGCGCGTTAAAAAACCGTTTTGGAAGCACACATGAAATCGGTATTTATGAAATGTTGGGTCACGGTTTACGTGAAGTTATCAACCCTAGCGAAATCTTAATATCACAACGTGGCACCAGTTTGAGCGGTACTGCAATCGCAGCCACTATGGAAGGTATGCGTCCTTTAATGATAGAAGTCCAAGCATTAGTGAGTACGGCTGTATATGGAACACCTCAACGTAGTGCTACTGGTTATAACTTAAAGCGTCTCAACATGATTCTAGCCGTATTAGAAAAAAGAGCTGGCTTTAAACTAGGACAAAAAGATGTTTTCTTAAACATTACCGGCGGAATCACTGTAGATGACCCAGCGATTGATCTTGCTGTAGTGGCCGCTATTCTTTCCTCTAATTTTGATATTGAACTTTCTTCACAACATTGCTTCAGTGCTGAGGTAGGTTTAGGTGGAGAAATAAGACCTGTTTCACGCATGGAACAGCGTGTTAATGAAGCCGCAAAACTAGGATTTGAGAAAGTGTTTATTGCACCGGCAAAACAAAAGTTTAAAGAAGTAGGTACCGATGTACAAGCTTTTTCAAAAATTGAGGATTTAGTTAAATATTTATTTTCATAATTAATAATAAGTATATGTTTTTAAGAATATTATGTTTAATCGCACTAGTCAGTTTTGCATCTTGTAAATCTGCCGACAATGAAAGCAAAAATGTTGTAACAACTGAGGTTGACAAAACTGATAACGACATTTTACATCTAGAATCACCTGATGGGACCTATACTAATCTTGCTGCATTACTAGAAGAGCATAAGGGAAAGGTAGTCTATGTGGACTATTGGGCTAGCTGGTGCAAACCATGTCGCGTCATGATGCCAGCATCTGCAAAACTAAAAGAACGTTATAAAGGTAAAGATGTCGTATTTCTTTACATATCTATTGATACAAAAAGAAATGCCTGGGAAAAAGCAAATCAAGAAGAAGGATTTACTGAGCATAGTTACATTGCTACTAATTATCCTAAAGCAAAAATATTTCAACTTAGAAATGTAAGTAGTATTCCTAGATACATGTTATATGATAAGAACGGCCGCATGATTGATGATAATGCGATGCGACCAGTACAACCTGACCTTATAACCGCAATAGACGGTTTACTATCTTTATAGTTTGCGGCTGATTAAGAAATACTGGCTTTATACAAGTATCCTTATTGCAATAATCGCTCTAATCATTACTTATGCAGTAAAGCCAGCATTGTTTGATTTTATATTAAAACCATCACAACGAACTATTTACGAGCGCAATTTTAAAGATAACCCAGAAAAACTAAGGCGCTGGAACAATCTCTTATCCATAGCTTTAAAGGATAATGTCGTTACGAACAAACACACTGCAGAGCGAGTTATATCATCTAGTCAGAAACCATTTACTGCAGGCTATCTTATCAACCTACAACTAGGTGAAGTATTAATGAGTACTGTCGACTCACAAGATTCATGGATACTTGAAGCTAGAGATCTAGACGGCGATTTACTTCAAGATGCACGATTACAAAATGACAGTCTAATCTTAAATTATAAATCAGATAAAAATATTAAAGTCCGTATCATTCTTCAGGCAAAACTGGAAACAGAATCCACAACAGATTTTAAAATCTATACCTTACCACAATATAATTTTCCGGTAGCAGGAAAAGGTAATACTGCTATACAAAGTTTCTGGGGGGGCGCTTCAAGAGGTGGCGGCAGTCGCAGTCATGAAGGAAATGATATTTTTGCACTTAAGGGACATCCTGTGGTTGCGATTACTTATGGAACGATTTCTAGTATAAGAAATCGTGGATTAGGTGGCAAACAGGTTTGGATAAAAGATTATGATAATGGTTATTTGCATTATTATGCTCACCTAAATGATTGGATCGTAAATGAAGGCGACATGGTCTGGTCTGGCGACACACTAGGATATGTAGGGAATACAGGAAATGCAAAAAACACACCACCACACCTACATTTTGGAATCTATAAAAACGGTAGTGCTGTAGACCCAAAACCATTTATTTGGAAAACCCAAGTTCCAGAAAATACGATTTCCTTACCTCAACTCATCAATCCACGTGCAAACGGTTTTGCAGCAAATTTACGTACAGAACCATCTAGTACAAGTGTTATATTACAAGATGTAAAAACTGAACCGGTAACCATCATTGGTAATAACGGTAATTGGTATCATGTTAGAACCTCAACCGGTTTAAGCGGCTATATGCATCAAAGTGTATTGGTAGAACAATAATTATAGATTAGTCAACTCTAGTGTAACTTCATAAAGTGGTCTGGATTGCATCTTTGCCTTAAGCCATGCATAGAAACTCATAACAAAAATATCTTCCTTTCTGCTCCTATCCAGTCAAATGATTTCTCTACCTTGTTATAGAAAGCTTCTGTAGTTACTTGATGTGGCGCATCATAGTATAAACGCAATAACTTGAGATATGACAGTACTCTCACTTCATTCTTATCTTTTAAACGTTTGCGATAACGCTTATTAAAACTATGAATTCTAGACTCTACCAGATCTGGCTGATTGCGTTCTATTAGAATAAGAATTTCTATGATATTGCGTTTTATTACCCAATTGAATCCTGCTCGTTTTTCATAAAAATCATCGCTATGAGAAAGGCCGCGCATGATGAAACTGCACTTCACATAATCTTCTTTTTGAAAATGAGCCATTATAGAAGTCAATTGGCTCTCTGGAGTTGGGTGATTGATATGACTTAAAGTCTTCATACCATTTACCAACTCACCAGTATAAATCTCTATTAATGCTTTTAGATGATAATAATCATCACCCAACGTTTTCATGTATTTCCCATTCTCTAATTTTAATTGCGATCCCATTAAACTTAAAAATTCTTGTGCTTTGTCAAAGTTTTTGTTTCTGAAATATGTCATACTCATCAACTTTAAAATAGCTAAGTGATAATATAAATGACGTGTAGCGAGATCTTTCTTAGTATTTACAATATGATAGGCCTCTTCCATAAAGTGTGTTGCGCTGTAATAATCACTTTTTATAGTAGCTGTCTCTACCGCGATGGTCATTAAAGTATATAAAGACTTAAACCCAAAAGCGGCATTTAGCTTAATTTCATAGGTTTTTAAATGACGATCTATCACTTCTTCTACATCTTGATCACCTGTCTGTAAATCTTCTTTTATAGACGCATAGGCAGTCATTAAATGCGCCTCTGCAAGTTGGTTTTTCAAGTTACTCTGGTACTCTTCAACCACTAGATCTAACTTGACTGATGGATTCTTATGAGCATGTTGTAATAAGGTGTGATACATTTCATTAAGTAACGCATATAGCTCAAGTTTACGGGCCTTTTGAATTGCCTTTTTTAGAATTTTAAACCCTAATTTATGAAGGCCTTTCTCAAAAAATATTCTTGAAGCTAGTAGATTTTTTAACAGTTGCATCTCTACATCGCTTTCTGTTTCTAGACCGTGCGACGCAGTAAAATCTATCAGATTGTCACGCAATCTTTTGGTTAATGCATAAAGTGCATTTTGATTCTCGTCACCATATAATCGGTTTGCCAAATCAGTAGTCACGCCATTTTCTATAAGCTGAAAAAGCTTAATGTTTTTAACGTCAGATCTTCTATTTCTCACTTTCGCGAAAGCGTAGAAAGCCAACCTTTCTTCATTAGTCATACTATCAATTAGCAAAATAAGCTCTTTCATATCGTAAGAATATATAAATCCAATATACAGTAAATAAATGTATTATATTTTAAATTAATATTATTAATCATAAGAAACTAAAATATATTGACCCATATCGACTGAACATATATCGCACATTTGTACCATCAAACAATCAAAACAAACAACATGGAAAATCAAACATTTAATCCAGTAAACGTAAAGACTGAAAAGAAAGAAAAAGAGGCATTTAATGGCAAACCTACACCAGCATTTATTGCTGCATCGTGGAGCGCATTGCTTATAGGAATGGTATCCTATTGTATAGGGTTATGGAACGCAGACATGCTTCTTAATGAGAAAGGCTATTATTTTGTCATCTTGCTCTTTGGTCTATTCTCTGTCATATCAGTGCAAAAGGCTGTGAGAGATAAGCAAGAAGGCGTGGCTGTAACAGATATGTATTATGGAATTGCATGGTTTGTAACCATAGCCTCGTTAGTGTTGCTAGTCATAGGACTATGGAATGCAGACTTACTATTGAGCGAGAAAGGTTTTTACGGGATGTCCTTTGCGCTCAGTTTATTTGCTGCCATCGCGGTACAGAAAAACACCAGAGATGTGAAATTTATAGATGATCAAGAAAAATAAAACAAAACAGGCTTGTGCAGTTGCACAAGCCTGTTTTGATGTTTGGGAAACGGCCTTTTGAAAAAGAGGTCGTTTTTTAATACATGTAATTTATGGTCGTTAATGAGGTGTTAGAATTATTAAAATTCAACCGCAATTCGTTTCCTGAAACTTGTAAACTGGAAATATCAAAAGTAAAACTCTTCTCAAAAACTGCGGTACACAGCTCTGTATTGGTGAATTCAAGAATTAGATTTCTTTCTGGCGGACTAGAAAAAGAGACCACATCAGAATCTACAAGATCTAGTGTCCATGACGATCCATCACATCCACTACCACTAATTATTATGGTTAAACAATCACCTGAAAGTGATAATCCTGTAATAGATACATTTTCATTAAGGTTACCGTATCTACTGGCATCTATAATCACGTCTGGTGCATTAATACAAACCTGCTGATTAGTATTAATATCTTCATCACCTACATCGCATGACAACAAAGTCACACATAAAATTAAAAGTATTGTATTTATTGATTTCATAATATTGCTTTTACAGTAGATGCTCATTACTTTAAATGGTTGCGTTTATTACCTACAATCTCTTTTAATCAATTTCCACCACAACAGGACAGTGATCACTATGCACTGCACTTTGAAGAATTACTGCTCGTTGAATACGGTCACGTAATGGTTCACTAGCCATATGATAATCTAAACGCCATCCTTTATTACGTGCGCGAGAACCACCACGGTAACTCCACCAACTGTATTGATCTGGCTCATCGTTGAACATTCTAAACGTATCTATAAAACCACTAGCAACAAATCGATCCATCCACTCACGTTCTTCTGGTAAGAAACCTGAAGTATTTTTCAAACCTTTAGGGTTATGAATATCAATCGCATTATGACAAATATTATAATCACCGCAAACGATAAGGTTAGGTCGTTCCTTACGCAGTTCTTTAGAATATTCTAGGAATTGCTCCATATATTCAAACTTAAAACTTAGTCGATCATCATTTGTACCACTAGGTAAGTACATACTCATGATAGACACATCGCCAAAATCTACTCGTAAATTTCTTCCTTCAAAATCCATAGACTCAATACCAGTTCCATATTCCACATGATCTGGTTTTGTTTTAGAAATAATAGCTACACCACTGTAACCTTTTTTTTGAGCACTATAATAATATTGATATTCATATCCAGCTTTTTTAAAAGCCTCCGTATCTACTTGATCTTCTGTGGCCTTAATTTCTTGCAAGCATAACACGTCTGGATTTGCAGCTTTAAGCCATGTGATAAAGTCTTTTTTCATCGCCGCACGGATTCCGTTGACGTTATAGGATATGATTTTCATAGGTGAGTTTTAATTTTTACGAAGGTAATAATTGAATGACATTTTGGTTGTATTAATAGATTCCAGCATCAAGTGCAGAACTTCAATTACTCCTTATACATCCCAACAACTAACTCATCCTTATCATTCATAGTCGCACGATACATTCCTGCGGTATTGAATTCCATGGATACGTTCCCTAGATGATCTAAGGCTACGATTCCGCCAGTACCGCCTAAATCGACAAGCTTTTTCTGGATCACAGCATCAGTTGCTTCTTTCAATGTCATGTCTTTATATTCCATCATCGCACTGATGTCATAAGCGACTTGCGCACGTATAAAATACTCACCGTGTCCAGTGCTTGAGACACCGCAAGTAGCATTATTTGCATAAGTTCCGCTACCTATTATCGGTGAGTCGCCTATGCGCCGTACTTTTTGTTGGTCATTCCGCCAGTACTAGTTCCAGCAGCGATATTGCCATTTTTATCTAGCGCTACACAACCTACGGTTCCGTATTTAGAATCTTTGATAAATGGGTCTTCTAGTTCTAACTGAGCTACTTTTTTATCATATTGCGCATCCTTTTCGGCTTCTCTTTTTAGAACACGTTGCAAGGACTGGTAACGGTTCTCGGTATAGAAATAACTGTTAGGTACAATTTCAATATTTGGATCTTGTAACGCTTTCGCGAAAGCGTCTCCACCAGCACCACTCAACAACACATGCTCAGAGTCTGTCATGACTTTACGAGCCAGTGAGATAGGGTTTTTAACCGTAGTAATTCCAGCAACTGCACCAGCATTAAGTGTTTTTCCATCCATAAAACTGGCGTCAAGTGAGTTGATACCATCGTGCGTAAATACCGCTCCTTTTCCAGAGTTGAATAACGGCGAGTCCTCCATGATGCGTATGCTCGCCTCAACAGCGTCCATAGCATCGCCTCCATTTTTAAGAATATCATGTCCTGCTTTTACAGCTTCTGTGAGTTTATCGTTATACTGTCTTTCCAGCTCTGGTGTCATGTTCTCTTTTTTAATCGTTCCTGCACCACCATGAATCACTATGGCAAATTCACTAGTTTGTTTTAGGGTTTCAGGAATTGCAACTTCTTCAGATTTTGTTGCTGTTTCTTGACAGGCAATTAGTACTATAGCTGCTATTAAAAAAAAGATTTTTTCATGATTTGTAATTTGAGTTACAAGTTACTGAAAAAGCCGTGATGTAGGTAGTTAAGAATTTGTTGAATGTAGTCCGGTACTGATTGTAAAGCCGACCTTAAAACTGTAACTTTATACTTTAAAATAAACTGACATGGCAATTGCAAAACCTTTTAACCTTAACCAGTGGATTGAAGAAAATAGAGACTCTTTAAAACCACCTGTAGGTAATAAGAATTTATATAAAGATGCTGGTGATTATATCGTGATGATCGTTGCTGGACCTAACGCGCGTAAAGATTATCATTACAACGAGACTGAAGAACTTTTCTACCAGCTCGAAGGAAATATAGAAGTTCATATACAAGAATATGGCGAGAAAAAAACAATGAAGTTAGGTCCTGGAGATATGTACTTGCATCCTGGAAAAGTACCGCATTCTCCTGTACGTCACGAGAATTCTATAGGGCTAGTTATTGAGCGCAAACGTACTAGTAAAGATGATGTTGATGGATTACTATGGTTTTGTGATAACTGCAATAACAAGCTACATGAGACTTACTTTAAACTAGATAACATAGAGAAGGACTTCTTGCCACGCTTTAAAGAGTTTTACACTAGTGAAGAGTTGCGCACTTGCGATAATTGTGGCACTACTATGGAAATGGATGAGCGATTTGTGGGGGGGTAATGGCAGTTTCTAAATGGAAAATAATAAAATATCTTGCACCTCTTGCTATAGTTATTACCGTAGGACTAATTGCTAAATCATGGAGTACTAAAGTAGTTGCAGGTGAAAGTTCAATTATTCATTCTGATAAAGTACAGAATGAGATTGCAGATAACAGCTCAGAAGTCACCACCGAAAATCTCATACAAGGTAATTATATTGCTAAAACATATAGTCATTGTGATAGTATCTATAAATCTTTAATTCCTAGAGAAGAGTCTCGCCACGAGCTCATAGATTACATTATTCAAAACGCTATCCAATCAGACTCTACCGGAAGTAATAATCGTTTTTTAACTGCTTTAAAAGAGGAAAACGAAAATTATAATTTACTTGCATTTGACCGACCATTACAAGGAATAT
The DNA here is from genome assembly GCF_000755285.1 of Nonlabens ulvanivorans. GTDB lineage: Bacteria > Bacteroidota > Bacteroidia > Flavobacteriales > Flavobacteriaceae > Nonlabens > Nonlabens ulvanivorans_A. The sequence goes on from NZ_BBMK01000001.1 coordinate 411,287, forward strand.
ATAAGATAAAAGACAAGTCAACTTCAATTATTGCTGATATACATTGGAAAGAGGTTGCAGAGTCTTATATAAAAGAAAGTGCTGAATTAGACCTTATTAAAAAGTATCATCCTAGTATAGATACAATTGTTGAGAGTAATAAAGTTAACTTCTTTTCTGATGTTCTCGCATCAGAATTTAAAAATGTAGAACGAACTGTTTATACGTTTTCAAATATTGAAAAGAAAATTAGCTCTATTAATGAGTTAGGTTTATATAAAGATGAATGTCTTGAATACACCAATTATACTTTTAAAAAACAGGATTCAACTTTATTGATAGGCAGTCGTTATAATATAGATTTAGAATTTAAAACTTTTAATTCTATAGACACTTTATTAAATAACATAAAACTAGATGGTTGTAAAGATTGCCCAGATGGTTTAGAAAACATGAAAACCTTTGCTAAACTCAAAGGAGTTGATAATATTTATTTTACATATTCAAATTACGTAAAGAAAAAGGGTTTACCCCATTTACCATCAAGAGCATTAATCTATGTTGATAATGAAAAAGTAAAGTTTTTATGGATTCATGAAGTAGATCTTTTTGGTTGTGCTTGTTTGTAAAGCAACTTAATTCTATAAACAACAAAAACCCCAAGCTCGCACTTGGGGGGGTTTTTTATTCTTAAAATGTAGTTAGGGATTACATTTTAGGAAGTAGTACTGCGTCCACTACGTGTATTACTCCATTAGATTGGTTAACGTCTGCTATCGTTACGGTAGCCATTCCACCATTTGCGTCTGTGATTACTACTTTACCATCTTTAATGGTTAAAGTTAGATCAGCTCCAGCTACAGTTGTTACTACTGCTTTACCGTTATTCTTTTTGATTAAAGCGATTACATCTGCAGCGCTAAATTTTCCAGCGATTACATGGTAAGTAAGCACGCCTGTTAATGCTTTTTTGTTTTCTGGTTTTAGTAAAGTATCTACAGTTCCTGCTGGTAAAGCATCAAATGCAGCGTTAGTAGGTGCAAAAACCGTGAAAGGTCCTTCACTAGATAATGTTTCTACAAGGTCTGCTGCTTTAACTGCTGCAACTAGAGTGGTGTGATCTTTTGAGTTTACTGCATTCTCTACGATGTTTTTAGAAGGATACATCTCAGCTCCACCTACCATTACCGTTTTTTCTTTTTTCATCATTCCGTCTTGAGCAACAGAGTTCTGACCGATAAATAGGGCTACAGCTACAAGCGCAAGGCTCAAAAATTTTGACTTTTTCATAGTTTTTTTGTTTTAGTTATTGTGTTATACTGTTTGATATACTGCGTTAGTGTCGATTTGGTTTTTCAACTAACGCGTTTTAACTCAGTATTAACCTAAAACAGCTCTTTTTAAGAGAGTTTGGGAAAACCAGTGAAAATTAAGTGATTGGATAAGATCTAATTTTAAAAATTATAATGATTTAATCTAATAAAATACCTTCTTGACCCATTATAGGCACATTCTTAAAGTTATCTTCTTTAATACTGTGCGGTGCTGCGGTAAAGGTTTTATCATAAAGCTTATTGTCTTTAAAATAAGTCAATATAATTTCGTTTGTAAAAGAAAAAACCTCTTCCATGATAAGCTCTACTTTAATGGCGCTTTTTGCCGCTACCACAGGAAATGCCTGTCTGAAGGTAGTCGTCTTGCGCCCATCACTATGCTTACCACGACTCATTACCATTACAGATTCAATAGCTTCTTTACTATTATTAATGAGATAAATATTCCAATCATTTGAAGAGAAGTCCTCATTCCATTCTTTCATTATGGCAATGTGGACGTCGTTTACTTCTGGTATAATTATGTCTTTTTTCATGACTATTTTAATCGTTTTTCAATCGTTACTATAAGTTGATCTATAGTTTCCTGCTCATTCAAAACTGCTGTACTTATAAATATATCTAATCCAGAGTTCGTACCAAATCCGTCATTGTAATCTTGCACAGCATCACTAATGCTTAAAACAACCGGAAACTTGTACTTAGGCAACCACTTAGACCAGTATTGTTTTGCAAACTCGTCTTTATGTAGAAATTCTAATTGTAAATTGGGGTTCGTGTCGAGCAAGTTTTTGCGGAAGCGTGACCATTTTTCATTTTCTTTAAAAACGCCATAAGTGAGATCGCACAGTTTGCAATCATAGGTGTCTGGACTCACTATCTTATGTGCACTATCTAACAACGAGTTGATTTTACCCGAGTTTGCGTTGTACACAAAAATAAGTTTTGTAATCACCTCTTAAATGGCGCTAGAAAATTGTTTTAAGAAACGCACATCGTTTTCAAAAAACATGCGGATATCGCCTATCCCATATAACAACATCGCAATACGTTCCACACCCATTCCAAAGGCAAAACCGCTGTATTCCTCTGGATCAATTCCACAGTTAGTAAGTACTGCAGGATCTACCATACCACATCCACCTATCTCTAGCCATCCAGTACCTTTAGTAATTCTATAATCCGTCTCGTTTTCAAGACCCCCAATAAATGTCAATCTCTGCACTAGGCTCTGTAAATGGGAAATATGATGGTCGCAATCTGATTTTAGACTTACCAAACATCTCTTGAGTAAAATGTAAAAGCGTCTGTTTCATGTCTGCAAAACTCACATCCTTATCAATATAAAGACCTTCTACTTGATGAAAAATACAGTGTGCACGAGCACTTATCGCCTCATTACGGAAAACGCGACCTGGTGATATCGTTCTAATCGGCGGTTTATTATTTTCCATATAACGCACTTGCACACTAGAGGTGTGCGTTCTCAATAACACATCTGGATTAGTCTGTATAAAGAACGTGTCTTGCATGTCACGTGCTGGATGATGTTCTGGTAAATTTAATGCGGTGAAATTGTGCCAGTCATCTTCAATTTCTGGACCTTCACTTACATTAAAGCCTATACGTGAAAACACCTCTATAATTTGATTCTTAACCAATGATATAGGATGGCGCGCACCTATTTCCATAGGATAACCTGTACGCGTTAAGTCTCCATAGATGCCAGCTTCTTCTTGCTTGGACTCTATAGACTCCTTAAGAGCATTTACCTTATCCGTCGCTTTTTGCTTGAGCTCATTGATCGCCTGGCCAAAATCTTTCTTTTGCTCATTAGGCACTTCTCTAAATGCAGCAAAAAGTCATTCAACAATCCTTTTTTACCTAGATATTCAATTCTAAAAGCCTCAATAGCTTCTTTAGAATCTGCCTTAAAACTTTTTACTTTCTCAATATGTTCCTTAACTCGGTCCAGCATGGTGTATATTATATGGTTGCAAATTTAGTTATTTTAGTACGGAAACTAACCAGTAGAAACAGCAATATAGCCGTTAACAGATTTGTAATGATTTTAAATAACACGCTTTCGCCAAAGCGTAATTCCTCAAAATTATACACTTAGCCATCAGCGATTCATTTTCTTAATAACTAGTTGCCGGAAGCACTTGATGGTTTTGATTATTTTTTTAGGTTTGTCATATGCAAATCGCTACTTACATATCAGACTTATTATATCGTCACGAGTGTGTGGTGCTGCCAAGTTATGGTGCGTTTATATCGCGCCGTGTACCAGCCCAACATTTTGCGAGCAGTCATACCATCTATCCACCTAAAAAAGGACTGAGCTTTAATGCTCAAATCCAGCAAAACGATGGATTATTAGTAAATTATGTAGCGACTGTAGAATCTATTCCATATCAACAAGCGGTACAAGAAGTGCGCAATTATGTGCGATTTTTAGATCACGAACTAGATACCAATGGAGTAGTAACGATCCATAAAATAGGCCGTTTTACGCGTAATGAAGAACAATCATTACAGTTTACGCCTATGTATTTAGTGAATTATCTTCCAGAGGCTTTTGGGCTTACTGCGCATGAAACCTATGCGGTGGATAGAACACCTGTAGAAACTAAGATTCCAGTTCCTGCAGCTGCAACTATAGAATTACCACCGGTTCAAAAAGAAGAAATTGAAGAAACTCCAGTAGTTCCTTTACACGTTCCTGCGGCAAGTAAAACACCATGGTTGCGTTATGCAGCGATAGGAGCAGTATTAATAGGATTGAGCTATGTAGGTTTTGATACCTACACCACTCAAGAAGCTCAGAACGATATTGCAGTTCAAGAAATGGCAGATGAAGAATTTACTCGCGAAATTCAAGAGGCTACCTTTATGATAAGCAACCCGTTGCCTAGTATAGAGCTAGAAGTAGCGCCTGTTGTTAAAAATTATCATATTGTTGCTGGCGCTTTTAGAGATCCTGCAAATGCTGATAAAAAAGTAGCACAGCTTAAACGCAATGGCTATGATTCACAACGTATAGGTGTGAACAAGTATGGGTTACATAATGTGGCTTTCTCTAGCCATGCAGATCGCAATGACGCGATTAACGAATTGTACCGTTTAAGAAAGCAAGGCTTTACAGGTGCCTGGTTACTTACTGGTTCTCTTTCTAAATAAGATTTCATTTCATAGCGTTTGACTCTAAAATCTTAGATGATTTTCAATTGTGAACAGGTTAATATCACATAACTACATCAGACATTAAAGGCTTATCCTTTGAACTAAGATGAAAACAGATTCTTAAGGCTATTTTCATTAACTTCATCTCATGAAGTACATTCCTGTAAACCTAGAAACAGACCGATTGAGATTTCGCTTGATTACAAAAAGCGATTTTGAAACATGGCTACCCTTTTTCAGTCCTGACTTGAATCGGCATTTTCTTTTTTTAGATGCAGATAAAACAGCACTTGAATTATGTGCATTTTGGTTTGAGAAATGCTTGTTGCGATATGAAGAAAATCGTGGCGGACTTAATGCGCTTATTGATAAAACAACAGGTAAAATGATAGGTCAGTGCGGCATTCTTGTACAACACATAGATGGTGAACCACGTCTAGAAGTAGGTTATTCGATACTGCCAAGTCACCGCAACAAAGGATATGCTACTGAGGCTGCTGTTGCTGCAAAAAATTATGCCTTTGAACACAAAATGGATCTAGACTTTAACCATACTGTTGTTTCCATGCTTCATATAGACAACTATGGTTCAGAAAAAGTAGCTATAGCAAACGGAATGACTTTAGAGAAAACATTTACTGATTTTGGCGAAAATCGTTTTCACGTGTATAGTCAATCTAGGAAAGAATGGTTAAAAACCAAATAAGATTATCATGACTTTAAGAGCGCGATTCATAAATCTAACTTCTTCATATATAAACGATAATCAATCCATTGAATTTCTTTGGAATGAACTTGAGTCTCACTACACAGAATCTCATAGAACCTATCATAATCTGACTCATCTTGAAGAATTATTTGGGTATTTTGATACCTATAAAAAAGAACTAGAAAAACCAGACTTAGTGTCTTTTGCTATCTTTTATCATGATATTATCTACGGCATTTGGAATAAAAAGAACGAAGAAGATAGTGCAGAAAAGGCATTAAACGTACTAAATAAAACAGCTCTTTCTACTGACGACCTGATAACAATAGAGTCACAGATATTAGCTACTAAAACACACAACGCATTTTTAAAAGACACGCAATGGATGATAGATTTTGATCTAGCTATCCTGGGAAGTTCAATAGCGCGATACAATCTTTATTCTGAGTTAATAAGAAAAGAATATCGCAAAGTACCTACATTTCTTTATAAAAAAGGACGTAAAAAGATGCTCAAACACTTTTTAGAAAAGCCTTTTATTTACTCTACATCTACATTTAAAGTATTGTACGAAAAACAGGCGAAAAAAAATCTTCAAGCAGAATTAAATAGCTTGTAAATAAAATACCATCTGTTTTTTATTCTTAGTATGTAAAGCACAATTACCTCACTCACGTTAAATTATCCTTAGCATTTGTGACATTTTGTTAGAATAGAAATAGTACACCTTACCTTTGCAAAAAATTATTAAAATGGAAGCCAAAACGCCTTCACAATCTTTTACTACAGTTACTGATATGGTTTTACCTAGTGAGACCAACCCATTGAATAATCTATTTGGTGGTGAGTTACTAGCACGTATGGACCGTGCGGCCAGTATTGCCGCTAGAAGACATTCTAGACGTATTGTTGTAACAGCATCTGTAAATCATGTCGCGTTTAATAGAATGGTGCCATTAGGAAGTGTTGTAACAATAGAGGCTAAGGTTACAAGAGCTTTTACATCATCTATGGAAGTTCATATGAACGTATGGATAGAAGATCGTGAGAGTGGTGAAAAAACCCAAGCAAACGAGGCTATATACACCTTTGTTGCTGTGGATGAAACAGGTCGTCCAGTACAAGTACCTGCTATTTTACCAGAAACCGAAGATGAGAAATCAAAATACGATGCCGCATTGCGTCGCAAGCAATTGAGTCTAGTTCTTGCAGGTAAAATGAAAGCAAAGGACGCTACAGAATTGAAAGCATTGTTTGAGTAGTAAATCAGGTTATTAAAACCTCAATAACCACCCAGCAGGATCAACTGTGTGGCTATCTTCCATAAGTACAAAACGCAGCTCTGTTACACCAGAATTGTCTGTAAAAACAGTTCCTATAATGTCTTGCGTTTTAATTTGATCACCTTTTTGTACGACAACACTTTTTAAGTTACCATAGACAGATGTGTAGTTACCATGTCTTACATAAACTGATAAGATACCGTTTGCAGCCTTTTGAACTCTTACCACTTCACCAGTGAAAATTGCTTTTGCAGGTGAATTTGATGGCGCTTGAAACCTCAATCCATTGGAAGCAATCTTAATTCCGGCTAGTACAGGATGTGGTTGATCACCATACTTTCTTGAGATGATAAATTCATCTACTGGATAGGGTAATTTTCCTTTATTGGACTTAAAGTTATTAGCGAGTACTTTTGCCTCTGGCGATAGGTAAAATTTACCTTTTACAGCGCCTGTTTTACCTTTATTAGAGGCGGCAATATCAGCCTCAATAAGCTTTTGAATTTGTCTATTAATTATCGCACGTTCTTTACTGGCTTCTCTTATCTCTTTAGAGTACTTCTTCTCATCTTGTTTAACAACAGCTAGTAAATTTTCCTGCTCTTGTTTATCATTTTGTAATGCAATACGTTGTTGTTTATTTACCTTTAAGATCTCTTGTTTCTGCTTTTTCTCTTCTTGGAGATCTTTATTGATCTGTTCTAATCGCATCGATTTAGCAGTGATTTCATCTGCTTGCTTTTTACGATAATCTGCATATGATTTTAAGTACTGCACTCTTTTGTACGCCTGTAAAAAATCTTCAGATGATAGTAAAAACATTAATCTACTTTGCTCATTTTTTGATTTATATGCTTTGACAATCATGCGAGCATACTCTTCTTTTTGAGTTTTAATTTCTCTTTTGAGCTTGGCATTCTCGTCCGTATTTTTCTTAATACTGCGTGTGATTAAATTAGCCTGTTTATTTGTGATGTTAATCAATTCTTGTGTGCTGGCTATTTTCTTATCAATAGTCTCCACAAGCAACACCATCGTGTTACTTTCCTTCTTAACATTAGAAAGTAATCGCGAAAACTGATTGATTTCGGCTTGTATCCTTGCCTTTTTAGCTTCTAGCTGTGCTTTTTCGGACTGCGCTTTCGCGAAAGCGAAACTCAAAAACAAAACCGTAAACAACAAACTTTTTCTTCCCATTACAGATTCATGGGTTTGCTATTAGACGGAATTGAAAATGGAAATGATAAGTCCTGATTGAACTCTATATTTTTAAATTCTAATATGACTTGAGAAAGACGTTTACCACGTTTTGCATCGACTTTTACCTCTAATGGGATGATGCGCTTGTCCACTACCTGATAGTCTGGATAAGTGATGACTAGAAAACTGTCATCTGCAGGTTTTCTTATAGATTGCTGGCTTAATTTAAAGTCTGATGGACGTAATTTAAATAGCTTTTCAATAAGCTGTCCTTGTTTAAACTGATATTGATTATCAACAATAGAGAAATCATGAGGCTGTAACGATTCAACTGCCTGACCTAATAATAAATCCTCTAACTGTTGATATTCTAATGGCTCACCTAAAAAGTCACTTATTAGTGAAAAATCACCATCAAAGGATCTTCCTTTTAGTTTTTCATAAAACTGTACACGATCTGGAGTGATATAAATTTTGGCTGCTGTAAAGCCAAGGAACTTTGCACTCATCCAGATTTGTTTTCCTTTTTCAATGCGTAAATCTACAGTCACATTACGCGATTGTTTCTCGTCTTTATAACTTACAGAAAGTCTAGACTGCATGGTTTTAAAGTCTGTGCGAGCAGCTGTATGAGCCTTTACTACACTTGCCTTTTTTGCGGTGGCACTAGCGTTATTTGCAGCTTTTTGCACACTACCGCAGCTAGCTACAACTAGTGCAAGAAAGATATATATAATTCGGTATGCTTTCATTTATAACTTTTTAGAAAGTTCTTGAGCCTTGACTCTCATTTTAGACGCACGTGCAGTGTCTCCTTTTTTATCATAAGAGATAGCGAGTTGCTGGTACATATCCTGCTCTAATTTAAATTCATCTAGTAAATAGCTTTGTCCCAATTCTATAATTTCGATGGCCTTATCTGGAGCATTTAAACTATTATGAGCCACACCATTTAATAGGTAGAATAACGGCTGTGCTGGGAACTTTTCTATGGCAGAAATTGTTACCGCTAGCGTTTTCTTATAATCTTTAATATCAATACTTAATAAAGCAATGCTCTTAATAATATCGATGTTATTATCATCTAGTTCAAGACCTTTTTCATAAAAAGCAATGGCTTGCATAGGATCCTTTTTCTTAAGATAAAAATCACCCATAGCACGATAAGCATTAGGATCTTCAATATCATCAGATAACCAATCGATGGCTTGGGTTACTGCATTCTCTAGTTCTGCACGACCGTCTGACATACTTATGAAGTCTTGTAAAACCTTCATTTTAGTTTCTCCATCAATCTTATTTGATGTAAGTACTTTTTCTAGACTAGCCACGCCATCATCTATACGATCATTTTCAAAGTATATTTTATAAAGGGCCAAATGGGCAGCATCACTATCTGGTAAATTACGCTCAAAATCTTGAGCTACTTCAAAAACGGCATCCTGATCTCCATTGCGACTGTGCATGTAAATTAAGTTTATATAGGCTTGTTCGTTTTTAGGATTCTTTGAGATTTCTGCCTCTAATGACTCTATATTGTTTTCATTACGTACTTCTTGTTGCTGTCTATTTTCGAGACTGCGACGTAGAGCATTCCTGCGTGGATCATCGTTACCTTGTCTAGCATCTATATCATTAAGAGATTTTAGAGCTTTATCAAACTGACCAGTACGGTAATATAAGGTTGGTAAAAACTCAACATAGTTATCATTGATTTTTACTAGTTGTTCCATAACAGGAACTGCTTTATCATATTCCTTTTGCTCATCATATATATCAAAAAGCATATCGAGCATCCACTCATTGTTACCAGATAGTTCTATCGCTTTTTTAATGGACTGTTCTGCCTTATTAAAATCCTTATTTGCAAAATGGTTTTTTGCAAGTTCAAATTGAACGGCACCAGAGGTCGGTTCATCTTTTGCACAGTTTTCTAGTAATACTATGGCTCGATCATGATTCCCTTTGGCTTTTTCTGCAAGAGCATTGAAAAAGGTGTCCTTAAAACTATTAGAAACGTCACCTAAATCGTCTTGATTCACCTCTACTGCTTCTACTTCTTCTTGTGCATATGTAGTTGTGCTCCATGAAAGAGCAGTAGCCATCAAAATAATTAATAAGTGTTTTTTCATTCTGTTTTAAGTTCAATAATTATTCCATTACTGTATAATCACCGATGCTCACCTTATTATAGTTTGCATTATACTTTACGTGATTTCCTATCATAGCCTCATCTAAAGTAGCGTTCTTAATTACAGAATGACACTGTATTAATGAATTTTTAATAGTTGAGTTTTCAATAATAGTTCCAGCTCCTATAGAAACGTGTGGTCCTACTGTAGAATTTTTAATGACTACTGATGGGTCTATAACGCAAGGTTCTATGATTTTAGCATTTTCTAGGGTAGGATTTGTATTAATCTCATCACTTCCATCCTTTTGCATGAATTCAATAATACGAGTGTTGGTCTCTACAGTAACCACTTTATTACCACAATCCATCCATTCATCTACCGTTCCAGTTTTAAAAACTTTACCGTTTTGCATCATGCGTTTGATACCATCATTAATTTGGTACTCTCCACCATTGATGATGTTATTTTCTAATACAAACTGTAACTCATTTTTAAGGTCTGCAACTTCTTTGAAGTAATAGATTCCTATTACAGCTTGATCTGACACAAAAGTTTCTGGCTTTTCAACGAGTTCGACAATTTCTTCTTTATCGTTAAGTTTTACCACACCATAAGCTTCTGGTTGATCAACTTGTTTAGTCCATATAACAGCGTCTGCTGCAGGATCTAGTTTAAAATCTGCTCTTATCAACGTGTCTGCATAAGCAACTACTGCAGGTCCTGAAAGTGAGTCTGCTGCACTCATAATAGCGTGTCCTGTCCCTAATGGCTCACCTTGACGGTATATACTAGCTTTTGCTCCTAGACTGGTAGCTAACTCTTCTAAACTGCTTACTACATCATCGCCAAAAAATGCCGGATCGCCCAATATAAAAGCCACTTCAGTAACTGGCTCTTCTAATATGCGAGCAATATCTGTCACTAATCTGTGAACGATAGGTTTATTTGCTATAGGAATTAACGGCTTAGGTACTGTTAATGTATGTGGTCTTAATCTGGAACCACGTCCAGCCATAGGTACAATTATCTTCATAGTATGTGATATAAAACTGCCTGCGCAGTAATGATGTGTTTAATTTATTTTACTCCAGTACTACCAAAACCGCCTGCGCCGCGATCTGTACTGCTTAATTCTTCTACTTTTTGCCATTGTGCTCGCTCATGCTTTGCAATGACAAGTTGTGCAATACGTTCACCGTTTTCAATGGTGAAAGCTTCATTTGATAAATTTACAAGAATCACGCCTATTTCACCACGATAATCTGCATCGACTGTTCCTGGTGCGTTTAAAACTGTGATTCCTTTTTTTGCAGCGAGGCCACTTCTAGGTCTTACTTGCGCTTCATAACCTATAGGTAGTTCTATAAATAGACCTGTTTTAATAATGGCACGTTCCATAGGTTCCAGAATCACTGCTGTTTCTAGATTTGCTCTTAAATCCATTCCAGCACTAGCCTCAGTCTCATAATGAGGTAATGCATGTGCCGATTTATTGATGATTTTTATGGTCATTATTTATTACGGATTTTATTAATGATCTCTCTTTCTTTAATACTTACTAACGCTAAAACTATGAGCGTCATAATAATTCCAACAGAATAGGTTTGCCAGCTTTCTATTCCTAATCGATCTCTTACGAAATAGAAAAACACTAAAGAGAAGCTAATCGATATTCCTAAATATAATAAGATATTCTTGAGATCATAGGGAACCATTAAATGTTTTCTTCCAATCAAATAAGAAACGATCATCATTAATCCATAAGCAGCACAAGTGGCATAAGCACTGGCCATATAACCTATATGTGGAATCAATATTATATTTACAATAATGGTTAACATCGCTGCTGTTATCGAAATATAGGCTCCATATCTCGTTTTATCTTGAATCTTGTACCACACAGATAGTGTTTGATATATTCCAGAGAAGAAATAAGCGATTAAAATAAGCGGCACCACTTCCATGGCTGTTTCAAAATCTTTATCTACCAAATAAGGTTTTATAAAGTCTACCAATACGACATAAGCCATTAAAGTGATTGAGCCTAAAGCAACAAAAGCCTTTGTAATTAAAGCATATTGCTTTGTGGCATTTTCATTTTTAGATTGACTAAAGAAAAATGGTTCCACACCTAATCTAAAGGCTTGTGCATATAAAGTCATTCCCACAGCTAGCCTGTAACCTGCAGTGTAAACTCCTACCATTCCTTCGGCATCTTCTTCACTCATAGGCAGCAATTTTTGTAATAAAATTTTATCTACCGTTTCATTAATAGCAAATGCAAATCCTGCTAGTAGAATAGGCCAACCATAGGATATCATTTTTTTCCAAAGTGCTTTATCAAACTCCCATTTTAAAAAATATGGTTTCATCACTATTAAACAAGTGATGATATTAGCAGCTAAAAATGCAATGAAGAAAAGCTCTATTCGATCCTCGGGAAGATATCTTGCTATCTCTGGAAAATTCTGAAGCGCAGTAAAAAACAAAAAAGTAGTTCCTACAGAAATAACAACATTAAACAGCTTTATTAATGCATAGCTAGTAGATTTACCTTGAGCACGCATAAATGCAAAAGGTATTACCATGAGAGTATCAATAGCCACAATACCTATAACCCATTTCCAATATTGAGCAGATAAATCGGTTATGCTTTCAATTTCATTAATTGAGAAAAATGCAATGATGGTTAATATCATTGTACTGACTAATAAGGAAATTAGAGATGTGCCTAAGGTTTTAGATTTTGTAGCCTCGTCACTATAAAATCTAAAAATGCAGTTTCCATACCATAAGTAAAGACAACGTTTGCAAAAATGATATATGAAAAAATGATTGATACTTCACCAAAAGCAACTTTATCAGGTAAGTACGTAGTAAGCAGTAAAGTTAATAAAACAGTAATCAACTTCGGCATTACGGTCGCTAGACCATAGACAAATGTGTGCTTAAAAAGACGATTAATTGCGCTCAAAAAACCTTGTGATTATTACCGCTCAAAGGTAGTTATAATCACAAGGTTCTACAATGCAACGCTTTCGCGAAAGCGTATTTAATATGATTCACTTGATATTACCGTTTATTCATGGACATGACACGCCATATCGTGACTATGGTGATGATTGCAAACGGTTACATGATGTGTAGTGCATTGCACCTGGCTATAGTCTGTATAACCACCTGGCCATGTAATGCTGCCGCCAGTAGTACGGGCAAGCGTGATGTAATCTGGTGAAACATGATCACAAAGAATAACATGAACAGGTCGCTTAATTTGATGTACTAGAGAAATATCTCTAATACTGGTAGCGTCTGCAATGAGAACAAAGTCACTACCAGATTGGTCATGTGCTTGTGCTGCTATGATGGCCTCAACATCATTTTCTGGTCCATCGCCGCCGCCGCCATTATCTACTGCTGTTGCAACAGTATTTAAAAAACTGTCAATATCTAAATGGTTAGGAAAATAAATACCACCTGTACTACCAATTGTTTTACCACTGCGTCCTTGCCTCAATTTATCATCACCATCATTAAAAAGCACCATGCTATTCATCAATTGTTTGTCCTTATTGACATGATGCCATCGCACTACCTGACCTACATAACTGTACATGCTACCAGTCCAGTCTACGACTACATTCATGTTTTGCCATTCTGGATGAGCATTAAAGGCGTCAAATACGACTGTATTTGTAGAAGTATTCTGTCCGCCTATATGATGTGCAGTAGTCGTTGCAGCGCTGCGCACATAGTGTGTTTTACCTGCTTTATCTTTTACTTCTATCATCTCGTCACTGGCCTCTGCATTCATGTAGTTTCTGATTTCTCTAGCAATTTCTGCTCCTTGAGCATTTGCAAGTCCCGAAAATGTCAAAGCGATAATTGTTATTCTCAATAGATTTTTCATAATTATAAATTTTATGAGTCAAACTTAAGCGCATAAAAAAGGCGCTCATAGCTATAATGAGCGCCTACTATATTTGATTGAGTGAAACGACCTATTGAGGCATAGAAGGCATATCTAATTGCGAGCGTTCTTGAATATCAAGCAGCTTTACATAGCTTATGGAATCACTATTTATTTCTTTTAAAGCAATAACGGCTTCATTATCTTTCAACTCAAACGGGAATTTCTCAAGATTAGGCGCTTCATTTTGTGCCTCTTTTTTAGAATCCAGATCCATGATCAGATCCTGACGATTATTAAAGTCTGTGCGGAATCGTGACACCATCATCATGCGGTCATCTGCCGTGTAGTTTACTGTTTTATTAACGCTATTGCGAAAGTAGATCGCAACAACCTCTTTACCACTAGTAACCTTTGTAGGGAAATATAAAGTGATACCGCTACCAGATCCAGGTGCGCCACCATTCCATGCTTGTGCATATGCTTGTTGAGAGACAGGAAAGTCTGCAGATGTATAGGTTTCTGACATTTTTTTGTGCTCCACAAGAGCTAATGGTCAAGGCTAGTAAAATATAGATTGCTTTCATAGGTGTAATTTACGGATTGTTGTTCAAATGTGGTGCCAATAGAAAATTACGCATATAAATTTATTGTTGTAATAGCTTTAAAAAACGTGTTTCTTTAATAATCTGATTTATAATTATAGCGCCTACAGCATTAGAGAAATCACTGCTGAGGCGATTAGATAGAGGTAAAATCCATTAGAAAACTCATTCTTAAAATAGGGAAATAATAAATACAATCCATAGCAGTAAACAGCAAAACATACTGGTGTAAGAATGTAATTGATTTTCATACGCCACTTATAATATCTTTTTAGATATAGCTTATAAGTTTTGGCATCCATTGAGGCAAGTTTTGAAGCCTTTTGAAGTTTTGAATACATCTCAATGATGATTCGCACTAGCATAGAAGCAACCATTAAAGTAAGTCCCAAGCTAAAGCTATTAAATGAACTAGGTAAGTAGAGTGTAGCATAAGCGATCAGAATTAAAACGGTAATTCCCATAACAATTAAGCCTATATTCTGTTTACGTCGCTGCTGATTTGCCTTTGCTATAATAGAACTAGGTTCAGGAATCGTATGAGATGATTTATTTTCATTCCATACTTTATTTAATATATCATTATCCATTTTTTATACATTTTAAAAGTGATTTTCTAATACGACTTAATCTGGTTCTAAGGGTTCCATGTTCTAAACCTGCCGTATTTGCAATGGTAGATTGAGGGATTTCCTCTAACTCCATTAAAATAAGTGTTTTATTTTGTGATGTTAATTGATTGATGCAGTGATACATCTTTTGAATCATGCCTGTGCGATCTTCAGTTATCTCAATAGAATCTGTTTGATCACTGACTAGTCTTTCTGTTGTAACTTTCCTTTTCGGAGTTCTTAAATCACTGAGACAGGTGTTTACAGCTATTCTATAAATCCAAGTACTGATGGAAGAATCACCCTTAAATGATTTTCTGTGATTCCAGACTTTAATAAACGTCTCTTGATGCCAGTCTTTTGCTAGATCTTCATCTCCGGCCGCATAACCTATACAAAGTCGATACACTTTATCTGAGTGCTTATTGTAAATTTCTTTAAAATCCCTTTCTATGTGAATCATTACTCAGCCAGTGCTTTTAAAATTTGACTAGTAACCAATCAGGTTGATCTAACATAATAAAGTGAGCGGAATCTTTAGATATTATTAAATGATACTCTTTAAGGTTTTTATATTGTGTTTCATAGGTGTCTCTCGACATGTCTTCCCCCCCATAAGGTAGTGCAGCTGCAAGTATTGTAACAGGCACATTAATTTTACTAAGATCTTCTCGCATGTCTAATTTAAGATAATCGGTATATCCATAGACATAGGTTTTACGGTCTGCGGCAAGTATCCAGTTTTTGATTTGCGTTTGAGCTTCAGAATTAGTGCTCATTCCCATAGACATTCCTGTTGCCATTTGCTCAAATTTTTCTTGACTAATCTCTAGTTGTTGTTTATTAAAAGGACTGTCATAAGATAAATTATCTGGATTAAAATCTGGAAACATAAGAGCACCAGCCGCAGGCAACGCATCTACTAGTATTAATTGACTTATTTTAGAATTTTCTCTGCTAGCAAGCCAGGTAGCGATAGTACCACCTAAACTATGACCTATAATAATAACATCTTCTAATTTATTATCAATAATATAGTTTTCTAAAGATTCATTAACTTTAGGTAACCATGGAAACTCTATAGGCTCCATAGAACCAAATCCGGCTAAAGTAACCACGTGACATTCATACTTATTTTTTAATTGATCTACCGTTGGATTCCAAATCTCACCAGGCACAGTAAAACCAGGAAGAAATAATATAGGTTGTCCAGATCCAGATACTTCTACTTGAATTGTCTTTTGATCATCACAAGCAAATACCAACATAGAAAAACAAAGTGCTACAAATAGGGAAATAATTTTTTTCATGATTTCTAATTTAAAGTTTCCCTTTAGATGCAGAAGTCAAAAAATGTTACATGTATATTCAAAAAAAGTTTGAGCATCAAAAAAGCCTTCCATTTCTGAAAGGCTTAAGTATTATAAAATGAGATGCTGAAATAAATTCAACATGACAAGTTTGAATTTTTTTAATTATTCAACGCTTCAGCTCCACCTACGATTTCAAGGATCTCGTTAGTAATCGCAGCCTGACGTGCTTTATTATAAGTTAACTTCAACTGATCTCTAAGTTCTGTTGCGTTATCTGTTGCTTTATGCATTGCAGTCATACGTGCACCGTGCTCACTAGCCCAAGAATCACGCACTCCTTTGTACAATTGCATTTTTAAAGACTTAGGTATTAACTCTTCAATGATTTCTTCCTTAGAAGGCTCAAAAATGTAATCTAGTTCTTTTTGAGCTTCAATAGCTGCTTCATCCTTTGCTACTGGTTTAAGTGGCAAGAAATCTTCAGTCATTATGATTTGAGTAGCAGCATTTTTAAAACTGTTATATACTAAAACAATTTTATCAAATTCACCTGTTACAAACAGCTCCATCAACTCTTCAGCGATTAAAGCAACATTATCAAAAGATATGTTATCAAAAAGATCACTCTTATTTGATATGATATTATCCGTCTTCTTTGCAAAATCGTTTGCCTTCTTACCTATAGTCATGTAAGAAACAGCGACACCATTTAAGTCTTCTTGATTCAAACGAATCAATTCTTTAATAATATTAGAGTTAAACGCACCTGCAAGACCACGATTAGAAGTAATAGCGACAACTAAGGCCTTTTTTACTTCACGTTGCTCTGCAAATTTGCTTCCGGCTTCACCTTCCATGGTAGAGCTTAGACTCTGTAAAATCTCAGTAAGCTTATCAGAATAAGGACGCATTGCTGTAATAGCATCTTGTGCTTTTTTAAGCTTTGCTGCACTCACCATCTTCATAGCAGATGTAATCTGCATGGTAGAAGATACTGATGAAATTCTGTTTCTTATTTCTTTAAGATTCGCCATAATTTGTTAGAAGTTAGAGGTTAGAAGTCAGAGATGAGAAACATGATTTCTCATCTCTAATCTCTAAGTTCTTAGTATCTACTAGAAAGATCTTTTGCTACTGCTGTAAGTGTATCAATCACTTCATCAGTAAGTTTTCCAGCTTTAAGAGTATCTAGAGTTCCTCTATGCTTTGCATTAAGTAATTCTATAAAGTCTCTTTCAAATTCTTTTACTTTGTTTACAGGAACGTTTTTCAACAAGTTCTTAGAACCAGCATAGATAATTGCAATCTGATCTTCAACAGTGTAAGGATCATTTTCTGCTTGCTTTAATATCTCAACGTTTCTCTTTCCTTTTTCAATAACACCTAGTGTAGTTGCATCAAGGTCAGAACCGAACTTTGCAAATGCTTCAAGTTCACGGAAAGCTGCCTGGTCTAATTTTAAAGTACCAGATACTTTTTTCATGGACTTAATCTGTGCAGATCCACCAACACGTGATACTGAAATACCAACGTTAATAGCAGGACGTACACCAGAGTTGAATAAATCACCATCTAGGAAAATCTGTCCATCTGTAATCGAAATTACATTAGTAGGAATATAAGCCGATACATCACCAGCTTGCGTTTCAATAATAGGAAGGGCAGTAAGAGATCCACCACCTTTAACGATAGGCTTCAAACTGTCTGGTAAGTCGTTCATGCTTGCTGCGATTTCATCATCTGCAATAACCTTTGCTGCACGCTCCAACAATCTTGAGTGAAGGAAGAATACATCTCCAGGATACGCCTCACGTCCTGGTGGACGACGTAGAAGTAGAGAAATCTCACGATAAGCAACTGCTTGCTTAGATAAATCATCATAAATGATAAGTGCTGGACGACCTGTATCACGGAAGTACTCACCTATCGATGCTCCAGCAAATGGTGCATAAACCTGCATTGCTGCTGGGTCAGATGCATTTGCTGCAACAATTGTAGTATAAGCAAGAGCACCTTTTTCTTCAAGTACTTTTGCAATGTTTGCAACTGTAGACGCTTTTTGTCCGATAGCTACATATATACAATATACTGGCTCACCAGCATCGTAAAATTCTTTTTGGTTAAGAATAGTATCAATACAAACGGTTGTTTTACCAGTTTGACGATCACCAATTACAAGTTCACGTTGTCCACGACCTACAGGAATCATTGCGTCGATAGACTTAATACCTGTCTGTAATGGTTCAGTTACTGGTTGACGGAAAACAACTCCAGGAGCTTTGCGCTCTAGAGGCATTTCATATAAGTCACCTTCAATAGCACCTTTACCATCTATAGGTTCACCTAGTGTGTTTACAACACGACCTACAATACCTTCACCTACTTTAAGAGATGCGATACGTTGTGTACGTTTCACAGTGTCACCTTCAGCGATACCAGTTGATGGGCCTAAAAGTACCACACCTACATTATCTTCTTCTAGGTTAAGAACGATACCTTCAATCCCAGATGTAAACGCAACTAGTTCACCATATTGGGCGTTAGAAAGACCGTAAACACGTGCGATACCATCACCTACTGTAAGTACGGTTCCCACTTCATCAAGTGATGCAGTTGCATCAAAACCTGATAATTGTTGCTTAAGTATTGCAGATACTTCTGCTGGATTTACTTCTGCCATGTTCTTGTTTTTATTCTTATCAAATAGGTCGTAATGACCATTTATTCTTAATTAAATACGCTTTCGCGAAAGCGGAATTTTAAAACACATTTACTATCTAGTAGCAAATGTTCTTTTTAATTGTCCTAATTTGTTTGCTACACTAGCATTGATTTCTTGATCACCTACTCTAAGTATAAATCCGCCTAGGATAGACTCATCAATCTTCTTTTCTAATGTTATTTCTTTACCAGCAAGTTCTTTTGCCTTTGCTAGTACCTTTTGTTCTAAGTCTGCTGTGATTTCAACTGCTGTGGTAACTGTAGCAATCTCACGCTTATTCATATCTTCAAAAAGTAATATATACTTTGTAGCGACATCCATTAATATATCTGCACGCTTATTATCTACTAATAGGTCAAAAGATCCCATTGTGATAGCACCAGCATCTTTAAAAACCTGACGTAAAGCGCCACGTTTCTGTTCTGATTTGATTAACGGACTGCTCATGAAATCACGTAATTCTTTATTACCATTAAGGGTAACTAGAATACTTTTCATGTCTTCATTAACGGCAACAGTTTCATTCTTATCTATTGCTAGACTAAGAATAGCTTTTGCGTATCGGGATGCAGCTCTAGATAATTTCATGTTCTTAGATATTTGCTTCAGCTAGTAGTTGTTCGATAAGTGCATGTTGTGCGTCTTTCTGAGAAAGTTCTTTACGTGTCACTTTTTCTGCTATATCTACAGAAAGATTTGCTACTTGAGATTTAATGTCTGCAAGTGCTGCTTTCTTTTCTGCTTCAATTGCTTCTTGAGCTTGAGCTATAATTTTATCTGCTTTTTCTTGAGCTTGACCTGCAGCATCTGCGATCATCTTTTCTTTAATCTCACGTGCATCTTTAAGCATCTCGTCTCTTTGAGCACGAGCTTCTTGTGCAGCAGCTTGATTAGAAGCTTCAAGATTAGCCATTTCTATTTTTGCATTTTCTGCAGCAGCTAGTGCTTCAGCAATTCCTTCTTCTCTTTCAGAAAGAGCGTTAAGAATAGGTTTCCATGCAAATTTTCTCATCAATACAATTAAGATGATAAGGATAAGTGCTTGCATGAAAAACAAGCCTGGCGAAAAATCATTAATTAAATCTAACATAATAAAATGTTGTTGTGTTTAAAATTTAATAGTTAAACAGTTCTTGCAACCAACCGTTGCAAGAACTGTTTGTTTTTTGAACTCTTATTAGTTTTTACCTAATAAAAGAGCTCCAAATGCAAGTCCTTCAAGAAGTGCACCGATAATAATCATCGCAGTTTGGATCTTTCCAGCTGCTTCTGGTTGACGAGCAATAGCTTCCATTGCTTTTCCACCAATTTGACCAAGACCGATACCACCACCGATAACGATAAGACCTGCACCAATTAAATTATAAGCTGTTTCCATGATAATGGGTATTAAAAATTAAACAAAAAAAATTAAATAAAACGTTCTCTTACCTCGTCGACGTCATCCTCATCAGCGCCAGCATGCTCGTGGTGATCATGCTCTGCAACTGCCATCCCTATAAATAGAGCAGATAACATTGTAAAGATAAATGCCTGTAAAAAGGCTACTAATAATTCTATAACTGATAAGAACAAGGTAAGGAATATAGAAAGTCCTGTCGAACCTACTATACCGAACTGTGCTTTAAGTGTAATCATTAAGGCAATAAGACCCATAACTACCACGTGACCAGCTGTAATGTTTGCAAATAAACGTACAAGAAGTGAGAATGGCTTTGTAAGCAAACCTATTAATTCAATAGGTATTAAAGCTATTTTCATTAATACCGGAACGCCTGGCATCCAGAAGATGTGCATCCAGTAATCTTTATTACCACTAAACTGTACTATAATAAATGTAAATAAAGCAAGACACACCGTTACCGCTATCTGTCCTGTGATGTTAAATCCAAATGGCGTTAACCCCAAAAGGTTACTGATCCAGATTAAGAAAAACACGGTTAGCAAATAACCCATATATTTTCTATACTTAGTTTCACCAATGTTAGGACGAGCAATCTCATCTCTTACATACAATACTAAAGGCTCTAATACACGACCGAATCCAGTAGGAATCTTTTTAGTCCTATACTGTTTTGCTAACGCACCGAAAACCAATAGCATTAACAAACCTATAAATAGAAGTCCAAAAACAGACTTTGTGATAGACATATCAAATACTCTATGAGCATTTGTAGGATGGTGGTCTGCATCAAATTTAATCGCGGCTGCACCTTTATCTAATTCGTAAATCTTACTGTGCAATTTAGTAAATGTAGCATCGCCATCATTTACAAGCACCTTACCATCATCATCGTGATGAAACTTTGAAGACATGAAGAATTTCAAACCTTCACTAGACCATACAATAACAGGTAGTGAAAAACCAACATGTTTTCTTACTCCAGCATCATCTGAATATGAGAATAAATGAAAATCATGTGAATCTTTTAAGTGATGATCGATATAAGAATCGATTTCTTCTTTTGTATTCACTTTACCGCCATCTGATTCTATTTCATCATCAAAGGCATAATCACCATTGTGTTCTTGAGCTTGTGCTGTCGCAAAAGCTGTAAAGATCAAAGCAAAAAAGCTATTTTAAAGTACGCTCTATACATGTAAATCACCTTAAAAAGTTAGGTCTCTTAATTCGGGTGCAAATGTATGACAAAAAAACGTGTAAAAAGCGAGCTTTTAAAAGTTAATTTTTTACTGCTTTTCAAAGTTTTTTTTAGCAGCCAATTAATTCTTATTAAGCCACTTAATAACTATTGCCGCTTCTAAAAACAAAAAGATAAAATAAGGAATTAAAAAGCCTAATACCTCAACTTTTGATAAGCTAGGTCCTGTTATCAATTCTGGAAACAGAATTAGCACAATTCCGAACTTTATAAAAACCAGTGCTAAAAAAGCAAATCCTAACTTATCAGGCACTAATCCGAAAACGTATTTTAGTGCACTAACGGTAATAAATGCTGCAATACCTAGAAAACTATAAGTTTTTAATAATGGAATAGTCGGATTGTCTACTATTAAATAATGTATTCCAAAAATGGATAGTGACAATAATAGCAGCAACAAAAAGGTCTTGAGATAAAAATTCATGTGGAATAAGTTGTGAGACTATGATATAAGTCTAGGCCGTTTTACCTTTTTTGTTACTATCACTCAAGTTTTTTACTCCAGTATTCATAGAACATGTTGCATTAAAGGTCGCACCAGGCTCAACTGCTAATTTTGAGATTACGACTTCTCCATCAATTACAGCACTAGACTTTAAAGTTAATAGACCGGTAACAGATAGTTTCCCTTTAAAACTTCCTTCAATATCTGCATTACCACATTCTAAAGAACCATTAATAGATCCATCTTTACCGATAACTACCTTTGCAGGTGTTTGTAGAGTTCCATTGATAGTACCGTCTATCCTAAAACCACCTTGACTGGTAATATCTCCTTCTATCACTGTACCGTGACTAATTCTATTCTGTGATTTCCCTGCTTCCATTTGTCCTTTTTTTGAACCTTTCTTATCGTTAAACATATTGAATGTGTTTAAAGCATTTCTTTTTCATAATCATCCAGACTCTTGTATACCTGTATGATTTTATAATTTTCTGTTGCAATAGGTATTGCTATGTCGCTGATATTAAAACCATTGCTAGGATTAGCCATAAAGTCTCCTAATCCACGACTACCTAGTTTTGAAGTTAATCCATGAACTACAATTAAATTTTCTTGTGGATTATATACATCTACAGACACTGTAAATCCATACTTCTCTTGTTCAATGGCCTTTTCTAATTGATCTTTAAGTTGTTCTAACTTTTGATAATTAGTTTTCTCTATGCGATATATTAATTTAAAATCAGAAAGACCTTGCTCTGGCATGAACGCTTCGGCAATTTTCAATTTCTCTGCCTCTAGAACTAGTTTCTGTGCACTTTTACCTACTTCAGTATTAGGAAAGTTAAGAGCGACAAAATCGATTCCTCTTTTGTATTCTTTGAAGCCATATAATCTTCCTGCCGCAAATGCTTTCAATAACTCTAATCTAGGTACGATGGGATCACCATTAAATAAGGTGACATATCGTTCTACATTAGTGACCACGATTTCATAATTCCCTTTCTCGTATTCTTTGTATAATCTTTTATATACAGCACTAGGACTAGCATTATCTTCTATTTTTGCGTCTGGATTCAATAGGATTTGTGCATATCTGGTATCTGGAAATTCATTGATGATACGGCTTTTGTATATATCCGCTTTCGCGAAAGCGCCACTCTCATTATATATAAGGTATAAATTGTACAGTCCTGGAAGCAACAGCTTTTCGGCAGGTTCAAAGGTAATTAGATTTTCTAATCGACTTATCGCTAGATCATTGCGTTTAAATTTCTCTTTATAAATAACACCTAACTGGTAATATGCAAAGTTACGAGCGCTTGCAATACTATCTAGCACACTCATCCCTTCTGGTAATTGATCGATATAAAACTCTGGAGTAAACTCTGGTCTTACCTCTTCTTCTACGAGTGTTTCATCTTCTTCTATAACAATCTCGCCACCACCATCATCTTTTTTATTCTTGCGTCTCCAGTTATTTTCTAATTTACGTTTTCCCCCCCATTTTCTACGGAAATCTTGCTTTCCACGAGCAACGGTTTGTGGATTATAGAAGTAAAATGTAGGAGTACCTGAAAGTGTAGGTGTTGAAGGTGCACCGCCTATAGGGCCAAAAGCCGGTCCTGCGTTACCTCGCTTAGTCGTCTTATTATTTTGTATAGTTTGAAATGCATTTTGATTTTGAGCTTCTTTTAATGCTTCAACTTCAGCAAGTTTTGCTAGTCGCTCTTCCTCTGCTTTTAATTTTACAATGTACTCGTTATAATAAGCGATTTGTTGATCAGTAGACATGTCCAACACATTAAAAATACTGTCTGCGCTGCGACGCCTTTCTTCATAAAGAATAACATCTTCTAGATTGTCTCTTTTCTTTTTTACCAATCGATGCTCTGGCTGCGCTCAACATAATTAACCATGGCGCTGTCATAATATTTACCTGCTGCAGCATATTTATTCTGGTTGAAACTTATTTTACCTAATGCGCTATAATTATTACCTCGTAAGTATTGATCTGTTCCACCTTTTGCCCTTAGTGATAGATTATAATAGGTTACCGCATCGTTGAGTGAATCTCTATTCTCAAAGTATATCGCCTTGCGAGAATAAATATGGTCTAACCATGGGCGATTCTCACGATTTTCTTCTAGGTCATTTAAAGTTTCTAACAATAATACTTCACTATCAGTACTATTATCAAAGAGTTTTATTTTTTCAATAAATGAATGTACATAATAGCGACGTGGCACTTTACGATGCATTTCTATGATTTGATCAAACTTTACAAAGGCACTGTCACGCTGACCAGCTTTTGCAAATAATTGCCCAGCTATAAATTTATAGCGTGCAATGGTCTCTTTATTTTTAGTGAGATTTGCTGCACGATTCATGTAAATCAATGCGCTATCTATTTGTTCTAAGTTTAAAAAGGCTTGAGAAAGTGTCGCATTTGCATTTGCTAGGTCTTCATTTTCTATAATCTTACGTTCTTCTTTAAGTAATTTAGTAAGGTTAATAATAGCTGTCTCGTTATTCTCTAAGCGCATATTTGTGCGCTCGCGCCATATTTTTGCCTGATTAAGTTGATCACTTTCTGGCATGAATTGCAAGATGTAATTAAATGCCTCTAACGCTGGCACAAACCTCTGGTCGTAATACCTAGCTTTACCTAGCAATAAATAAGCATCATCAACTTGAGGATTGAATTCTTCTTCATTAACAAAAATCGAGTGTTTTTGAACTGCTTTTACAGCTTTCTCTTCGGCTCTTTCAAAATTAGGATTTGCCGGTTTCTGTCCTGGAAGAAATACTTCTTGCTTTAATTGCATGCGCTCTACTGGTAAGACATCCCAATAGTCCTCGTTGTAAGTTGCTTCTAGTTCATCTAGTCCAGCTTGCAAGGCGAGATCACCATTATAAAGTACGTTATACTCAGTTCCTACCGCGTGTAGATTGCGACTTACAAATGAGTTTTTTTTACGACTACAACTAGTAACTATGACTAGCAGAAGCAAAAACGTTAAAATGTTAATAAGTGTGGTTCTCAAAAGCTCCTTTTTTATCTAGCTATTATAACTGCTTAAACAGCATAGATATTGTGAAAGGTCGTAAAAATAAGGATTTTTTATCCCTAAACTAAGAAAATGATCAATTGGAAGTTATCAACCGAACTATAAGAGTATAATTAATCTTTAAACCAGTAGATTTTTTTTGAGAATAGACTCTTTAATCCATATTGTCTTCCTGATTGAGTTTCCACGACATGTGGTTTAGGAGATAGAATAATTGAAGCTACTATAGGAGTTAATTTGCGCATAGTGCTGTCTGGTTCAAAGATATACCCTGATAAAACCCATAACCCTAGAAATAATGCTAAAAACACAACACCATAGACTAGATACATTTTCATTTTGGCACTCATGACTTCAATTTTGATGTAAAGATAACTACAACTTGATAATCTTGTTTGAAAACACGATTCTTAATCCATATTGCTTACCAGATTGATGTTCTTCTACATGAGGCTTTGGTGCAAGTAACCAACCACATGCTACAGGTATTACTGTAGTCCAGAAAGTTGGGTCCACAACATACTGTGATATGATATATCGTGCTATAAAGAAAATAGCTATAAAAATTACTACATGAATCACATACATTTTTATCATAGAGTTCATAATTATTCTTCTTCAGTTAACACAGTAGCAACTGGCGCATGAATTTCTGATATACCAATAAAATAATCTTCTAATTCTTTAAAAGTAGCACTGCTTTTCTCAATATCTTTTACCACTTTTCCTTTTTCTAGTAATACTACTCGTTGTGCAACCTCTGTAACATGTATTAAATCATGACTAGACACTAAAACCGTTACTTCTGGATCATTTGCAAGATCTTTAATAATCTTCTTTAACCTGATTTGTGTAGATGGATCTAGGTTTGCAAATGGCTCATCTAATATCACAACCTGTGGTTTCCCTATTAAAGCTGCGACGATACCTACTTTTTTCTGGTTACCTTTTGAGAGGTCACGCAAGTATTTTTTTTGACCTACAGCTTCACCGTTAAAGAAATCACTGTAGCTAGCGATGAGTGCATCGATATCTGCTTTGTTCTGTCCACGCAACTCACCGATGAAATAAAAATACTCTTCTGGAGTAAGGTAACCTATCAAAAAGCTCTCATCTATAAAAGCACTAGTAAATGGTTTCCAGTCTTCACTTTGATCAATTCTCACATCATTAGAAACGATATGACCACTAGATGGTTGAATTAAATCCAGTAATAATGAAAACAAGGTCGTTTTACCAGCACCGTTATTTCCTACCAGCCTATCGCCTGTCCCTTAGGGATTTCAAGGCTTTCTATGTCTAGAACTTTAGTACCGTTATATTGTTTTGAAAGGTTATTTATAGTAATCATAATAGTTGTGTTCTTAATGGTTGTGGTCATAACGCTTTCGCGGAAGCGTATCATATATAATTAATGCTCTACTCTTAGTTTTTCTGAGAATAAGCGGCTATCGTGTCGTACTTCTCGTTTTTATAAATATCTTCAATCATATCAAAAATCTTATTTCTGAAAAGCAATCCTAACACACCAGTTGCTGCTATAGCAATAAATCCTGCGGACTCATTTATGGTTAACGCAAATGCGTAATAAATCACCACTGGCAGTACTAGTTTAGGAATTAACAACAAAAGTGTTTTTGCATTAAAAGCTTTTGAATCACCAAAGGCTTTTTTAGTCGTCATTAAATCTATAGGAGTCTTCACAAATGCGCCACCCCCCCATAAAACCACTGAACTATTAAAGCCGATGTTATAAACAGCACCTGCAAGCATCCCAAACCACCAGTCTAGACCAAAGTATAAGTAGAACGTACACAGTAACGTGCTTACCACAGTCGCTGCGACCATAAGCCACCATTTACTAAGTAAAAACTCTCTGTAGGGAATGTTCTGCGACATCATTAATTTATAATAACTACTATCCCAGCTAGGCACTAATCCACCAAAGCTGAATAAAAATCCACCGGTACAAAACAGTCCTGCAAAGACCTTCATACCATTAATACTAGAATATAGATCATTCATGAAAAACAATCCATAAAGGACAAAAAAGAAGCCCATGATAAAGGTCATTTTTGCACGCTTGTTTCTTTTAATAAGTTTAATGTCGTTCTTTAGATAAGTAGATAGTTTACCGAAGCGGTCTAAGAAACTTAAATCCTCTGTGGTAGCTTCTTTTGCAACATCTTTTAACCCTTCATCTAGATATAATTGTTTGATAAAGTAGTGGTATGCATAATATGTAGTTACAATGAATAATAATAGTGGAATTATAAATGCCCAAGCGTTTTCATAAAAGAACATAAACATAGGACCTGTATATGCAGTGATGTCAAAAAGACCATAATACTGGGACAATCCTAAACCTGCTATGACCGCTAGTACTGGATAAAATACTTTATCCATATTATTCATAAATACATTTAGAAAATTAGCGGCTAGAGTGATAAATAACATCGCTAGGTGCCAGCCTATAACTCCTGTAACACTATAACCTTGTGCAATTAAAACAACGCTGAAAGGAATAAAAAAGAATGCTGGTAAAAAATTAAAAAAGGAAACAACAGTTTTACCTAGTGCATAATTGACAATCTTTCCTTTTTTAAAGGGCAAATACAATAAGGGTTTTATGTTTGCAACAGGCATTTTTTGAAGCATGTATCGATAACCTATGTCTGCAAAAACCCAATATATTAAAAAGCCGTTCACGACTTGAAAAGGATTATCTGCAACGATTTTACCTTTTTCAATAAATTCTTCAATGATAAAATAGCTTCCTACACCTAGGGCTCCAAAAGCAACTATAAAATATAACGCCCCCAAAGGCCATTAAAATCTTGATGGCTAGATTCTGTTTGAACGCTGCACTTCTAAAGAAGCTTTTCCATTCTAGATTGATAAATTTTTTGATCATGGTTAGTGAATTTGAAGTATTAGTTACAAAAGTTGTAAAAATGTTACAGGTCAATTTTCCTTTCTTATTTTTGCAGCCGTTAAAAGTAGCCCCATGGAATTTCATAAACTCACTATACAACAAGTTACTAAGGTCACACCACATGCCGTAGAAATTAGATTTGACATACCACAAGAACTGGTTTCAGATTTTAATTATCAATCTGGTCAGTATTTAACCTTAAAAGCAACTATAGATGGTAAAGAAGTACGACGTGCTTATTCACTTTCTAGTGCACCACACGAGAGTCACTGGAGTGTCGTTGTTAAAGCCGTAGAAAATGGAGTCTTCTCTAACTATGCCATGACATTGCGTGCTGGAGATCAACTAGATGTTGCTGCACCAGAAGGGCTTTTTGTTCACGAAAAATCTACAAATGCACAAACCTACCTAGGTGTCGCTGCTGGTAGTGGTATCACACCTATTATCTCTATTATAAAAACGGTACTGGAAACAGAACCGGATAATAAGTTTGCTCTTATTTATGGGAATCAAAGTATTTCTCAAACTATTTATTTTGAACAAATTAATGATCTTCAAGATCAATATGGCGATCGTTTTATCGTACGTTATAGTTTCTCTAGAGAAGAACGTGATGGCGAACTTTTGGTCGCGTCACAAAAGGAAATTTGAACTTTTTCTTGAAGCAGGATTGTACAGATTATGCTTTTGCAAAAGCTTATTTATGTGGTCCAGAAGACATGATCACCATGACGACCGATAATCTTGTAGAAAAAGAGATTATAGCTAAAGAAAACATACACTTTGAGCTTTTTTCTACTAAAGAGAATAAAATAGAAATCACAGAAGACTCACATTTAACTGAGGTTACCGTAATCCTAGATGATGAAGAGCACACGTTCACAATGAAGCGCAGTGATAACATGCTAGATGTCATGCTTAAAAATGATATCGATGCGCCATACAGCTGTCAGGGCGGAATTTGTAGTTCTTGTATTTGTCAAATAGAAGAAGGCAGCGCTCAAATGGCCAAAAATGCTATTCTTACTGACAGTGAGATTGCAGAAGGACTTTCTCTAGCATGTCAAGCTTACCCGACGAGTGCTAAGGTGAAAGTTAATTTTGATGAAGTGTAGATTTAAAATAGCATATAAAAAAGGGCAAACTCACGTTTGCCCTTTTTTATTTTTTGAAATAATCAATTATATCACCATCTCAGGAACTTCTCCTTCCACAATTAAGTTTCCTTCAGTAGCAGCTTTTATATCTCCAACACTTACACCAGGTGCTCGTTCTAGGAGCACAAATCCTTTATCTGTCACGTCCATTACAGCCATGTTAGTGACTACTTTAGTAATACAATTAACTCCTGTAAGTGGAAGCGAACATCTCTTTAATAATTTAGAAGCTCCAGCGCGATTGGTATGCATCATGGCAACGATGATGTTTTCAGCGCTTGCTACTAAGTCCATGGCACCGCCCATTCCTTTTACCATTTTACCTGGTATTTTCCAGTTGGCTATATCACCATTTTCAGCAACTTCCATGGCTCCTAGGATAGTTAGATCTACATGCTGACCACGGATCATCCCAAAACTCATAGAACTATCAAAAAAGCTCGCTCCTGGTAATGTGGTAATGGTTTGTTTACCTGCATTAATAACATCGGCATCTTCTTCTCCATCAAAAGGAAAAGGTCCCATTCCTAATACTCCATTCTCTGATTGAAATTCTACGTCTATTCCCTGCGGCACATAGTTTGCGACTAGAGTAGGGATTCCTATTCCTAGGTTTACGTAATATCCGTCTTTTACTTCTTTTGCGATTCTTTGTGCAATTTGTTCTTTAGTCAACATGTCTTAAGCTTTTTGTCTAACAGTTCTCTGTTCAATTCTCTTCTCATACTTTGCGCCTTGGAAAATACGTTTTACAAAGATTCCTGGAATGTGGATTTGGTTAGGATCTAACTCACCTGCAGGAACTAGTTCTTCAACCTCAGCAACCGTAATTGTTGCCGCACCAGCCATAACCGGATTAAAATTGCGAGCGGTTCCTTTAAAAATAAGGTTACCAGCTTCATCACCTTTCCATGCTTTTACAAAAGCGAAATCTGCTTGAAATGCATGTTCTAGAATATGAGGTTTACCGTTAAAATCTCTTACTTCTTTTCCTTCGGCTACTTCAGTACCGTAACCAGCTGGTGTAAAGAACGCAGGAATTCCAGCTTGTGCAGCTCTACATCGCTCTGCCAGTGTTCCTTGTGGTATTAAATCTACTTCAAGTTCACCACTCAGCATTTGCCTTTCAAACTCGTCATTCTCTCCTACATAAGAGGATATCATTTTTTTGATTTGATTCCCTTGTAATAGTAAACCTAATCCAAAATCATCTACTCCAGCATTATTAGATATACACGTTAAATCAGTAATACCTGTTTTTACCAGTTGTGCAATACTGTTTTCTGGGATTCCTGATAGGCCAAAACCGCCTACCATAAAGGTCATACCACTCTTAACGCCTTCCAGTGCTTCTTCTACACTACTTACCGTTCTATTAATCATGTAACTTTTATTTGCCTTAAAAATACAGTAATAATTCATTGTTATCAATAGTAATTCCTACTCAAAATAAGCGGTCGTGTTTTCTGATCATTTCCATAAATTGCAGTAAAATTCTGTGCAGCATGAGCATTAAAAGACATCTTATTGATCCATCGGTCGGTAGCAAAGGTTATTTCCCCCCCATTAATTTATCTGTTGAGAATTCATTTTGGGATAAAAATGATGTGAGTGATATCGCAGTATTTGAAAAATATCTAACAGAAAAAAGAGATGAACATCAATCTTATGTTGCTCATGGTGGTTATCTAGAACAACGTGCCTTATATCGCAAAAACGCACGTTTTCAAACAGGCATCACTCGTGATGTTCACATGGGAATCGATTTATGGGCTCCAGCTGGCACTAGTGTTCATGCAGTAATGGATGGTGTTATTCACTCTTTTGCACATAATGATGATGCTGGTAATTACGGCCCTACCATAATTTTAGAACATGACTGGAATGGCCAGAAAATCTATAGTCTATATGGACACTTATCCATTAGTGATATGACAGATTGGGAAGTTGGATTCCGCTTTCGCGAAAGCGAGAAAATAGCAACTCTGGGAACTCCACAAGAAAATGGTGGATACTCGCCACATCTACACTTTCAGGTAATGACAAATATGAGAGATTATCGTGGCGATTTCCTTGGTGTTGCTGCACAAGAAGAGTTAGCGAGTTATGAAAATGTGATTCTAGATCCTAATCCGTTTATTTTTAACTAACGGTTTTATATATTTATAAAATGGATCACCTAGAATTACGTTCTATTCTCGCGCTTAAAAAGGCACCTCTTATAGGTGATATCATGGCCAAAAAGTTGATCAGAACCTTTGGTAGTGCGACGGCGGTTTTTGAACAATCGATGCGAGAAATAGCCGCAATTGAAGGAATAGGCGATAAAAAAGCACAGTTTATAAAGGCTACAGATTTATTTACCAAGGCCGATAAAGAACTGGAATACGTCCATAAAGAAGGTATCACCACCAGAATATACTATGAAGACAATTATCCTGAACGCCTACAATACTGTGTGGATGGACCGATTGTTTTTTTTGAGAAAGGAAATATAGACTGGAACAATCCCTATACCTTGAGTATAGTAGGAACACGTCAGATCACCTCAACTGGTGCGGCTTTTCTTGAGAAATTCATAGAAGAAATTGCTCCGCTAAAACCTCTTATTATTAGTGGTTATGCTTATGGTGTTGATATTCTTGCACATCAACTGGCAATTAAATATGGTTTACAAACCGTGGCAGTAGTCGCCCATGGACTGAATCAAACTTACCCGAGAAATCACGAGGCTTACAATGAGCAAATGATGGCAAACGGTGGTTTTGTTACGGACTTTTGGCACACAGCAACCTTTGACAGAAAAAATTTTCTGGGTCGTAATCGCATTATCGCTGGATTGAGTGAGGCAACGGTTGTTATAGAAAGTGCTGCAAAAGGTGGCTCACTGGTTACCGCAGATCTCGCTGCTGGTTATAACCGTGAAGTTTTTGCTGTGCCAGGTCGTGTGAATGATAAGTATTCTATAGGTTGTAATGAGCTCATCAAACAGTCCAAAGCTCATTTACTCACTAAAGCGGCTGATATCCCATACATTCTAGGCTGGAAAGAACGCAATACCGGTGTACAAAAACAGCTTTTTGTAGAACTCAATGAGGTCGAAAAATTGATTTACCGTTACTTAAAAGAAAACGAAAAGGAACTCCTAGACATCATAGCTATAAACATCAATAAGCCGGTTCATCAAGTAGCATCATTACTGATGAGCATGGAATTAAAAGGTGTGGTAAAACCACTGCCTGGGAAGATGTTTATGTTGGTGTGATATTTAAACTTTATTGAGAATAAGCATTGCTCCGTTGGGCAAATAATCAGCTGTAGAAGTACATTGAGAATTATTAGGCAATGGGTCGCTTGTAATTCCCTGTGGTGAACCTTGAGTTATTATAACTTGCAATTCTGTTTTAGATGCGCCAACAACACTCCAATTTTGTTGAGGCACCTCAGGTTTTACATAAATCTTTCGAGTATTACCGCATGCATCGTGTAGGTTCAAGCCAAAATATCCATCTAAATGGTATAAAATACCATGAAACTCAGACAAACCAGATTGAGCTGAGCTCACCACTATATTACCATTAGAATCTTTAATGTCATATTTGATGTTTATAAAATCTTCTTCGATATTACTGTAAGAATTATAAACTCTCGCTTTATAAATTCGAAAAACTATTTTTTTTCCATTATAGATACCAGTCCAATTTCCGACAAAAGAATCTAACGTATTATTCAAATCATGTATTTTAGTAACCTCTTGAGGTAAGTCTAACTCATTGTCCGAATAATAAGCGGCTTGCTCCAGCGAGAGAATATCTTGGGCATTTAATGAAATAGAAATTAAAAGAGTCGCTATTATTATTTTAAACTTCATCATGGCATTTATTAAAAGAGAATGAAAAAGTACTATTAGATATAGTTAACATTAACAAACCAGTCCATTTAGTTGCTTCTTTATTAATGAGTATGGAATTAAAAGGTGTGATTAAACCATTGCCAGAGAAACAGTTTATGATGATGTCATGATTTATACTTTATTAAGAATAAGCATTGCTCCGTTGGGCAAATAATCAGCTGTAGAAGTACATTGAGAATTATTAGGCAATGGGTCGCTTGTAATTCCCTGTGGTGAACCTTGAGTTATTATAACTTGTAATTCTGTTTTAGATGCGCCAACAACACTCCAATTTTGTTGAGGCACCTCAGGTTTTACATAAATCTTTCGAGTATTTTCACAAGCATCGTATAAATTTAATTCAAAAAAGCCATCAGAGCTATATGATATTCCAGGAATTGCAGATAATCCATTCTGATTTGAACTTACAACTATATTACCGTTTAAGTCAGTAATAGTATAAAGTATTTTTATTGTGTCTTCTTCTATTTGATCGTAAGAGTTTAAAAAACGCTCTTCATAAATTGTAAACCTAATTAAGTACCCATTATAACTTCCTGACCAAACTCCTATAAATGAATCTAACGTATTGTTTAAGTCATAAATTTTAGTAGTATTTTCCGGAATATCTAACTCATTATCAAAGTAATATGCGGCTTGCTCCAGCGAGAGAATATCTTGGGCATTTAATGAAATAGAAATTAAAAGAGTCGCTATTATTATTTTAAACTTCATCATGACATTTATTTTTATCTTTCTTACCATTTTCATCTAACTCTATTCTAAAGACATCACCATTATCTTTAAAATAATAAAGGCTTACGTCGTTTATTTGAAATTCATCTCTAATGAATCGTAAAAATCCAGCCTCTCTGTTTTTATTTATTGCTTTTGTATACCTTTCTTTCAAATCTGGGTCCCTAAAATTAAAATTTGCAGGAATAGATAATAATTGACTAATAGGGCCTTCAAATTTTATCATATAATTACCTCTATTACTGACCATAACATTAAACACCTCTCGAGCTGCATTAGCATTTTGAGCGGCTGTTGCATTACCACTTTGTGAATTAGCAACCGCATCCAATAACCAATCTAAATCTTTGGGTGAAAACATTTTGATAGTCTTGGTTTCTTTTATTACTGTCTGTCCAGTGATAGGATGTGTTACATTTTCATCATAATTATTAAAATGTACATGCATACTTCCTGCTGTATTTGGTAATATCCCCATACTCAAGGTAGAACCACCACTCGACGTACTATTCTTAAATTGATATTGATAATTATTATTTATTCCTTTGTTAACTAAGAATCCAGTTTCAGTGCGAAGAGACCTAAATCCTTCTAGTGAATCTATTTTGGATTTGAATTTAGCATTATTTATTAATGCTGCTACATCATTACAATTTGGATCATCTATAATTTCCAACCCATCATTAGGAGTAACACCTACGGTAATATCCGGTTCTTCATCAATATTATTATCGTCATCATCATCTGAATTATCATCGGGTGGTGGAGGCACATCTCCTACAGGACCACCGCCGCCATTTCCAGGATTGCCTGGATCGATAGTTTCACAAGGCTGTTGCTCTACATATTGCGTTGTAAAATAGCCCTCATAATATAATCTTGATGCAGATCCTTTTCCTCCGTAATATTTACAACCATCAGCACCACCATTTCCAGGACCATCATCTACATTATGTTCACCAGACTGACATCTGTTATCCACATAACCACCAGGAATCCATACAGATTGATAACTACCGCCACCACATTTTAAATTCACTTGATTTAAAATGTCTGTTCCATAAACAGGTTCTATAAGTACATTAGTAGTATCTATTACAGAATTCACATATGGATAGGTAACCATATATTGATGTTGAATACTGTCTTTTAATATGACTAACATATAATTCTTTAGCTCATTAGATCTAGTTGTGCTGTCTTGGGTTACTTTAAAAATATAATTTTTAAAATCGACTCCTTCTAATACTTGAATATGTGTAGTATCTAAAATCGTTCCATTTGAGCTATTACTTGATTTAGCAATGCTTAAGGCTCTGTCTGATATAAAGTTAAACAAATCATGATTTTCTCGTTTTATTTGAGAAAGACTTGTTCGAGAGCCAGTCATCTTTTGCTTAAAGGTAGTGTTATCTATAGTAGATAAATCATCATCCTTCTCACAAGAAGTGACCGCAATTAAAGTAAACAAGAGTAAAACAATAATGGTAAAAATTGAAGAATTCTTCCTGAACATACATAATAAATTTAATCATTAAATAGTAATCAAGAATTTGATACCATTTAACTGTTCTACTATATATTAATCATGGGGGAACTCAAATCTAGTTCAAATTATGTAAGAAAAAAAAACTAGTTATCATTATTTTAACTTTTGTGCCATATAACAAATGCTCCTTACCTGTCTAAATTAGTCGAATTACAAAAACAATATCGCCAAATGTTATCGCTTTGTAAAGAGAAATTCTTGAAAAGTAAATTGCCTCACTTTGCCTATAATGACAGTATTTAATCAGTTGGTTTGTTTATTAATATCCCAACTTCTCCCTAACACGTTTCAACGTAGCATTTGCGATTAAGGTAGCTTTTGCAGCACCTGCTTCTAAAGCAGCATCAATCTCGTGCTTATTCTCCATAAAGTGGTTGTAACGGTCTCTAATAGGTCCAAATTTTTCTAAAATAGCTTCAAATAGAGCTTGCTTTGCATGACCATAACCATAATTGCCTGCCGCATAGTTTGCTCTCATTGCTGCAACTTTATCTTCTGTAGCGATTATTTTATACAGTGCAAATACATTACATGTCTCAGTATCCTTAGGTTCTTCAAGTGGCGTACTGTCTGTTTCTATAGACATGACTTGTTTGCGCAACTTCTTATCTGCTAGGAAAATATTGATGTAGTTCCCTTTGGACTTACTCATTTTATCACCATCTGTACCAGGTACGAGCATCGTGCTTTCTTGAATTTTACCTTCAGGTTCTATGAGAGTTTCTCCCATTGCGTTATTGAATTTACCTGCTACTTCTCTAGTAATCTCAATATGTTGCAATTGGTCTTTCCCTACAGGTACTACCTGTGCATCATATAATAAAATGTCTGCCGCCATAAGCATAGGATAGGTAAATAATCCAGCGTTTACATCCTGTAAGCGGTCTGCTTTATCTTTAAAACTATGTGCTAGTGTTAATCGTTGATAAGGAAAGAAACAGTTTAAATACCAGTTCAACTCAGTCACCTGCGGTACATCACTTTGTCTATAAAAAGTAGTCTCATTTATGTCTAGACCACAAGCTAACCATGCCGCAGCTGTAGAATAAGTGTTTTCTCTTAAAGTCTCGCCGTCTTTTATTTGTGTAAGTGAATGCAAGTCTGCTATAAAAAGAAAAGCATCATTTTCTTTTTGTGCAGACATTTCTATAGCTGGTAAAATGGCTCCTAATAAATTTCCTAAATGTGGAGTTCCTGTAGATTGTACACCGGTAAGTATTCTAGACATGGTCATTGTATTGAGTTGCAAAGGTAAATTACTCTCACTATTATGCACAAAGTATTAAGTACAAACTATTGTTTAAATAGAGCCTTTTCAAGCATTAATAAAAGAAGTGATTTAAAGTTCAAGACAGTATCCGGATAAGCCTAATAGACTGTTTTATGATTTAGACACCATAAATGGAACCTGTTAAGAGATATTATCTCTAATTTGAAAGGCTCTTTATAACACTCTAGATTAAACGGTAGGAATCGATTGTTACCTCATAATTTCTTCTATTTTTGGTGGCTTGAAATGGTTGCGCTACATATTGATGCCTTTATACCGTGTATGGTTCTATATACTGATGGGAGTTCCTATCATTATACTATTTCCTATACTGGTTGTTTTTACTATTTCAGAAAAAACCTATCATATCTTTTTTGCTATCGCTCGATTTTGGGCAGCTATAATTATTTATGGTATGGGTTTCTGGCCCATTATTAAACGTGAAGAGCCTATGCAAAAAGGGCAAAGTTATATGCTGGTAGCAAATCACACCAGCATGACCGATATTATGATCATGTTATTGGTTTCTAAAAACCCATTTGTTTTTGTAGGTAAAGCTGAACTGGCCAAGATTCCTATTTTCGGTTTCTTTTATAAGCGCACCTGTATCCTAGTAGATCGCAATAACCCTAGAAGTCGTAAAGCCGTTTTTGATAGAGCACGCGCTAGACTTTCTACTGGTGTCGGTATTTGTATTTTTCCAGAAGGTGGCGTACCTGATGATATGAGTATTACATTAGACTCGTTTAAAGACGGCGCTTTCAGACTTGCTATCGAGCATGAGATTCCAGTATTACCAGTCACTTTATTTGATAATAAGCAGCGTTTTCCTTTCCATTTCTTCTATGGCGGACCGGGAAAAATGCGTGCTCTTACTCATAAAGCTATTGATACCGCTGGTATGAACTTAAAGGAAGATAAAATACGCTTTCGCGAAAGCGTGAGAACGATCATCTTATCATCTCTAGAAAATGATCTTAAATAGAAAACCGCTCCATGGCACTGGAACGGTTCTCATCATCATTGCAAAATAATTGAGTTTAACTTAACCAACCTCAATATTCTTCTTTTTCAACTTAACTATTTGCGACCTGCAATGAGCGGTCTATATTTTAAAATCTGTAAGTGATACCACTATAGATACCTACATTAAATGGTTTAAAATCTGCTGTGTTTTCTTTTAATGCATTGAGCTGATATTTAAACATAGGCTCAACAGTGATACCTAGCTGATCTGTAAATAGGTAATCTATACCTAACCCAAAGTTTGCACTGTGATTAAAGGAGTTAAAATTATCATCTTCACCTAGTTCTAATTTTGAAGTATTATTAGTAACGGCGATACTATTATCTGTAAGGAATAAAGCACTTAATCCACCCATGACGTTAACGCTCAACTTGCGGTCTAACAACTTATACTTTAATTCTAGTGGTACCTCTAGATAGCCTAATCGTTGAGATATTTCTCCTTGAAAACCTGTAAAGGTATTGTCTGATAAAAATTCTTGAGAAAAAGAACTACCTAAATCTGCTGTTGAGACAGCACCTGGATTAGACACTGCATTTCTATCATAAGAGTTTACAGACAGTAATTGCACATCACCTGGTTGCACGGTAACACCATAGACAATATCGTTAGTCGTGTAGCTTAAATTAACTTTATGCACACCTGTGCGCACTGATAAACGTGGTGATAGATTGTAGCCTACACTCACACCATAACTGAGGTTTAATCCTGCTGCTTTATTATTATCTGCAAATTCTTGATCAATGGATGATCCACCCAACGTACTAGAATAAATAGGTGCGATAACACTAGAAGCATTCCACTTCTTAAACGGAATTGCGTCTGCTTCTTCCTCATTTTCTTCTTCTTCTTGCTGGGCGACAGCATCTTCTAGAGACTTACCAGTTAAGGTAGAGTCTTGAGGTATTGTAGTCGCTGCTATATCAATATCTGATGGCAACGCTGTCTTAACCTGACCATCTTTATTCTCAGGTTGTGAATCGTTACTTGCGGGATTCTGACTAGGTGTGTTTGAATTAGTAGCATTGATTGCTATAAAAGGTCGTGTAGTAGATTGATTAATTGCAAATCTAGTTTCATCAGTATTTTTAATTGCTTTATTCCTAACACGGTTTATGTTATCACTGAATGGTTGATTACCGGATGTGGTTGTGTATGATGTCTTTTGATTAACTGAGCTGCTATTATTAATAGTAGCTTTATGGGATGCATCTTTACCTATGCTTGTTTTATTAATATTATTTGAAGCAGTTGTGCCCGAATGAGCAACATTAGTTTTATCAGCTTCATTAAGTAATTTATCATCACTAGTTACTAAATCAGTATTTGATACTTTGTTTGAACTTGGATTATCTAAAACAAGATTATCACCTGTATTGTTTGTAACAGGTAGATCCTTTTTATCAGCTCCTTCGATTAACATTTCATTATCGGAAGAGCTACTATCCGCATCGCTAGTTTTTGTAACAATTTGCTGGTCTACCTCTGTATTGTTTTTGAAGCTGGAATAACCTGTGTATGCTAGTGTAGTTAATAGAGCTATTCCTGCAGCAATCCCTATCCATTTAATCCATAGAGGAAATACCGCGACTGGTTTTTTACCATCGAGTTGTTTCTCAATATTATCCCAAGCAGCCATAGGTGGCGCTGCTTCAAAATCTTTGAAGCGTTCTTGAAATAATCGGTCTATGTTTTTTTTATCACTCATTCTATTCAGCTAGCGTTGCAATTATTATTAAAACGCCACGTATTAATCATTTCTTTTAAATGCTGTCTAGCTCTTGCGAGGTTAGACTTTGATGTTCCTTCTGTTATTTCCATCATGCTGGCTATTTCTTTATGGGAATAACCATCAAGCACGTACATTGAAAAGACCATTCTATATCTATCTGGTAATTGTTGTACCATGTTTAATAGACTATTAAGATCTATATCTTCTATTTCTTCAACCTCATCTTGTACATCTTTAATCTGATCTTCATTAACTAGATTAAAAACTTTTTTTTACGATACCGTTGCAATGCGGTATTTACTGCAATCCTTCTACACCATCCTTCAAAAGACCCATCATCTTTAAATTGATCTATCTTATTAAAAATGACAATAAAAGTGTCTTGTAATACATCTTGTGCTTCTTCATAATTAGGTGCATACTTCAAACAGCTCGCAAAAAGGTTTCCAGAAAATCTATCATAGATTTCTTTCTGTGCCTTGCGATTGTTCTTCCTGCACTCATTTATAAGTTCTTTTAGAACCACATGATAGTATTAAATTATTCCAATACAAAAACTGTATATTCTAAATAAGTTTCTTCATTATTAGGTCCTAGACCATTGAAAAATCTAAAAACATAGCTACCATTACTAGCGGCTGTAAATCTTAAAGTTTGCTCTTCAACAATTACAGAATCACCGGTAGTACAGTTACCAGAGTCTAATTGAGCCAATACGGTTGAGATATTGCGCACATTAAGATCTGCTGTTACACTAAAACCATCAAACACATGACAGTCAGTTGGTTTAGTATAAAAAACCGGTATATCATAGGTCTCCCCAAAATCAAATGTTGAAGGCATTTGTACGCTATCAACTGCTACTACGCTATAAGAAACCTTAAGACCGTCATCTGAAATCTCGCAACTACTTAAAGTAAGTAGACTCAAAATGGTGATTATTATAAAAAAATATTTCATACTCATCTTCTTTGTTCTATTGCATAGATGCATTAACTATTAAAAGGTTGCGTTAAGGACATAAAAAATCGCTTACTATTCCCTTTACAGGTCAAAAGTAAGCGATAGATTATAATAGTAATAAATTTCTAACTGTTAACCAGCCTTATAGCTTCCATTATTTTTGCCTGTAATTCATCTGCTAGATCTGGATTATCTTTAAGGATGTTTTTTACAGCATCTCTTCCTTGTCCTAACTTAGTGTCTTCATAAGAGAACCACGATCCTGCTTTATTGATGATTTCATACTCAACACCTAGATCAATAATTTCACCTAGTATAGAAACACCTTCACCATACATGATATCAAACTCTGCAGTACGGAATGGTGGTGCTACTTTATTCTTCACCACTTTCACACGTGTTTTATTACCTAAAACATTACCTGAAGTATCCTTAATTTGAGTAGATCTTCTAATGTCCAATCTAACTGAAGCATAAAACTTTAGGGCATTACCACCAGTAGTCGTTTCTGGATTACCGAACATGACACCAATTTTTTCTCTTAACTGGTTAATGAACATTACGGTACAATTAGTTTTGGAAATGGTTCCTGTCATTTTACGTAATGCTTGTGACATTAAACGTGCATGAAGTCCCATTTTACTATCACCCATTTCACCTTCTATCTCACTTTTTGGAGTAAGAGCGGCAACAGAATCAATTACAATAATATCTATTGCTCCAGATCTTATTAGGTTTTCAGCAATTTCTAATGCTTGCTCACCATGGTCTGGTTGCGAAATAATTAAATTATCAATATCAACACCTAACTTCTCTGCATAGAATCGATCAAAAGCATGCTCTGCATCAATAAAAGCTGCAATACCACCTGCTTTCTGTGCCTCGGCAATAGCATGTAATGTAAGTGTTGTTTTACCAGAAGATTCTGGCCCATAAATTTCTACTACTCTACCTCTAGGGTAACCGCCTACTCCTAGCGCAGCGTTTAATGCAAGTGATCCTGTAGGTATGCTTTCTACCTCAACAACTTGCTTATCGCCCATTTTCATAACGGCACCTTTACCGTATGCTTTATCTAATTTATCTAGTGTAAGCTTTAATGCTTTTAATTTTGCTTCCTTCTCTTTATCTTCTTTCTTATCTGCCATTTTAATTCTATTTGCTGTAAAAATACAACCCATTATTTATTAGAACAATGAAAGTTGATTTGGGTTATTAACTTTATGATAATTCTGCTTTCGCGAAAGCGTGAAAAATAAAAAAGGAGCTCTTAAAGAGCTCCTTTTTAAATACCATATGAAACAATTACTCTTTAATGAAGCGACGTGTTGTCGTTGCGTCTCCACTAGAAATATTGATTATATATACACCATTACTAAGATCTGATAAGTTGTTTAATTCAATAACACCGTTAGATAAGTTATTGTAATCATTAGACATGACTTGTTGTCCTAGTGCATTAAACACTTGCACTTGTGCTTTTTCTACCGATGCGTCACCAATGTTAATGGTAATCGTATCGCCTTTAACAGGATTAGGATAAATGGATAGGTTAGATCCAAAATTAACATCTTCATTACTTAACGTTACTACTTGGAAAACTAATTCAAAACGCAGTGCATCTAGGCTTTGAGCATTATTCATATCTACTGTAAAATCTACAGCGGTAGACATTCCCTGAACTAACTCTGTCATGGTATCCGTAAAATTATCTTTAAGATATGCTGTAAGACCTGGTAATACATCAACAGTTGCATTAATAGTATATGCTGTAGTTAAATAGTTAGTGATATTTAATTCTAAGCTTTCATTTACAGAAGGAAGTGATCTTCTCTCTACAGTAAGTAATTCACCTGTTGATTTTGCAATTGCCATGTTAACATTAAGTCCATTAAGTTTAACGGCATCATTAGAATCTACGTTAATATTATGAGCAGCATTAAAGTCTAGATAAAGACCATCACTTTCAGTTTGACCGTTATTAAAACGGCTTGTTTGATAGATCTTAAGCCTTAACGCTTGTTGTAGTGGTGCAACATTAAATACGCCACCATTTGTAGTCCCTGCAACTTTATTGGACTCTGCAATTGCAACAGATGCAGATCCACCATTATCAACAAAAAACACAGCTTGTCCAGCGTCTAAAACATTAGTCGCAACTCCTGCAGATCCTACCGTACCAGATGTACTAGCATAAGGAATAGCAGAGTAACCACCGAATTCTCCTAGCGCTGGATCCCAATAATACATATCTGCTCCTACTCCTGTAGCTACAATACTTTCTGTAGATAGTTTAGACTGATATGGATTTGCAAAAGCAAAAAATTCACCTGATGCAATACCTGGTGTTACAGTCATTGAACCTGTCATTAATGAACCTGAAGCTCTTAATGTGGTTTCTGTATGGGCTGGCGAAGTTGCTGCAGCAAGATCAGTCATTCTATCACCTCTTACAAATAAACGGTAATAATCACCTGCATTTAATATTTCAGTTTTTGTATTTGTAACGGTAGTCCATGATTGATTTGATGCATCCCATTTAAACATACTAGCATTTCCTGTAGTAGTTTCATCATGTCCGGTTGTTGCGTTAACAGTACCTGCAGTTCCGGCTGTACCAGTTATCTGTACTCCAAAACCTGTTGCATTAACACCAGCTTCTTGCCAGCTATCATAAATACTAGGACCTGAAACTGTAGACCCAATAAACCTATAAGCCCTATTACCAGCAGGAATATATCGTTCAACGTTTACATTACCTGTAATAGCTCCTGCTTCTACCGCATCAACTCTAGCCGTACCCATTGCATTTGATACTAAAGTAATATTTCCATTTGCGTCTAGTTGTCCTCCAGAAACCACGTCTAACTGTTCAGAAATAGACTGCATACCGTTCATGGTAACATCACCTGTTGCATCTACGGTTAGATTAGTCATACTTCCTGCTCCTGTAACACTTGCTGTAGAACTACTTAAAATTACTTGGCTAACTCCTGTAAAAGAACCGTTATTTTCTAGGTTACCTACAACTGTAATGTCACCGTTATCTGCTTCTAGAGCAGCTCCAGCTTCTAGAGTCAGATTACCGACACTTATTGCACTTGTTAAAGACGGCATCGTTCCCGCTTGAACAATCATGTTATCATTTGAAGTAATGTTTCCTTCCGGTGTATTGTTCCATGTAGTTCCATTCCAGATGTAATCTGTATTAAGTACTTGTATTTCAAATTTACCTATGTGAAAATCATAATCCTCAGAATCATCTGTAGAACCATCACTTGCAAAAA
Organism: Nonlabens ulvanivorans; assembly: GCF_000755285.1. Taxonomy (GTDB): domain Bacteria; phylum Bacteroidota; class Bacteroidia; order Flavobacteriales; family Flavobacteriaceae; genus Nonlabens; species Nonlabens ulvanivorans_A. The sequence continues at coordinate 455,021 of NZ_BBMK01000001.1, forward strand.
ATGCAAATCTAACAACTCCTGTATATGAGCTAAGGTCATAGTTATAATCAGAACCTGTTACAGAAGGTTCATTTGTTGTATTCCAATTATCTATGGACAACCATGTACCTCCGTTATCTGTAGTTATCAATAGATCCACCTGATCATCTGATCCCATACTTGCGGTATCAGTTGCATCAGAGATACCACTAGATGTCCAATCTGTAAGAGCAACCTGTATTTGTAATTCTAAGCTTCCAGAACTTAAATCAAATTCTTCAGTTACTAACCATTCTCTGTCGTTATCAGAAAATAAGTTTATCGCATTTGATCCTATTATATTATTAGAAGAGTTAGTATAGCTTCTACCACTTCTCCAATCAGAAGATGTTCCAGAAGGGCCATCGACTATTTCTCCTGATCCTGATTCAGACCAACAAGGATTAGGAACATTAGAGGTCATATCTGTAATTATAGGGTAATTAGTAATAGGACCACAAGCAGTAGTAAAGCTGTCTACAACAGACCATTCACTATAATCTATAGGTGAACAAACAGCTCTTACGTAAACATCATAATCTGTACTAGAACTCAAACCTGTGAGAGTATAAGGATTACTATTTGCTTGAACAATTGTACCTGTTCCTTGAGTAAACCCATCTATTCCGTATTCTAGCTCCCACGCTGTTTCACCATTATTTGCATCCCAATCTAACTCCACAGAAACATCATTAACATTCATTGAATTTAGATTAAATGGTTGTACACAGGTTGGTCCTTCCTGAATACATATTTGATTAATCGTACTCTGGTTTCCATCCTTCCATAATGCGAGCTTATAGGTTTCTCCATCTACTAATCCAGTTATTAAAAATCCTCCTGTTGCGATTGCTCCACAAAGTAATTCTGTATTACAGTCTGAGTATAATGCATATTCTGTTGCAATAGAAACGTTAATATCTATAGATTCTCTACTGTTAGCGGTAAATTCAAACCAGGCTCCATCATTAATACCAGAGGTATCACAAGAAAAGGAAGTAGTTCCTAAGTCTATCGAACTATTATAGTCTAAGTCATAAGGGGGGGTAGCTGTAGTGCAATCTGCCTCAAGATTCAAAACAATAGGCGTATCACAACTATCTCCTAAATTAGGTATTCTAAAAGTAACTGGTCCAGCCCATGCACTTTCATTTACTGTACCACAATGAGCTCGTACATAATAGTCATAAATAACTCCTGAAGATAAACCGGTTAAGGAATATGGATTATTTGCTGTGTTATCTACTAAGGTACCATTTCCTAATGTAAAACCTGTAGTCCCGTATTCAATATCCCAGAGGGATTCACCGCTTCCACTAACTGTCCATGCTAAGTCAGCAGAAGATGTAGTTATATTTGAAGCAGTTAAAGCAGTAGGCTCTTGACAAGCCGGAATAGTCCTTATTTGAAAGTTATCTATATGAAAATCTTTATCGCCCGTAGCCGTCGAGCCTTCATCTGAATAAATAGCAAAGCGAACATTTGAACCGGTTATTGCAGACAAGTCGAAGTTGAAAGTTTCCCCCCCTGCCGCGGCTGGGGGGGCATTTGCATTAGTACTGTTCCATTGCACAATAGTAACCCACGTGACACCATCCAATGTATACAAAACTCTTACGTCATCATCAGCATCAAAAACTCCTTGAGTTGTGGCATTGTAATTTGTAAAAGCAACATCTAAGTTAAGTTCATATCCACCTGCACTCAAGTCAAAGGACGGAGATAGCAGCCACTCTATATCACCCGTTAGATATATATTAAGATCAACTGCACCAGTTCCTGAAGTGGCTATATGAGCAAATTCTTCAGCAGTCCATAAACTAGATCCTAATGAAGTAGGTCCATTAACTGGATCACCATCTATTCCTTCTTCCCAACATTGTGGAATGTATGAAGCAAAATCTTCTAAATAATCTGGAATTTCAGCAGCACAAGCGGTTTCAAAACTATAAGGTCCAGACCATTCACTAAAATCGCCAGCTCCACAATTTGCTCTTACATAATAATCATAATCAGTATTAGACATTAATCCTATTGCACTTACTGGGTTAGTTGCCGGAGTTATAGTCGTACCAGATCCTTGTGTAAATCCATCTACTCCGTATTCTACTTCCCAAGAGGATTCTCCACTACCTCCGCTCGTCCAAGAGAGGTCAGCAGATGAAGACGTAATGTTTACAGCATCAAGTGCTGTTGGTACTAAACAAGAAGCTGGCGTTGAAAAACTAAAAGGACCAACCCATTCACTATAATCTCCACCACCACAATTTGCTCTTACATAGTAATCATAATCAGTAGATTCAGTAAATGTACTTAATGTATAAGGATTAGAATTTGCTACAACAATTGTTTCTGTTCCTTGAGTAAAACCGTCTGCACCATATTCAATATCCCACAAAGTTTCTCCACTACCACCAGAGGTCCAAGTTAAATCTGCTGAAGTTGCTGTAATTCCAGTAGCATTTAATGATGTAGGTTTTATACAATTCGGTAACCCCCCCACAAAATTGAAATCATCTAAATAATAAGAATCATATGTACCAGTCTGTCCATGTCTAACTGCAAAATAAGAATCAGTACTAGTTGGGATATTTATTTCTATGTCTTCAAAGGATGTAGACGTTAAAGTAGTCGTAGCTAAAACTGTAAAGGTTGAAGCATCATTGGGATCTGTAATTGTACCTAGTTCTAGTTCTTGTCCATTAGCTCCTTTAGCACTGAACTGTACTTGTACGCCGTCAGTTGTCAACTCAGCTATTTCAGGAGAAATAAGCATATAATCTCCAGAAGAATCTAATCCATTGTAAAAACGATAAGACTTAGCTCCAGATTGAACATTTGTTGCAGAATTATCGTAAACATAAACGAAACCAGATCCCGAATCTATAAAACTCCAACAATTAGGAGCATTTGTATTAGAAGAACTTCCAGTAGTTGAACTATCAAAATTTTCACTGAAAGGAATATTGAATAAAGCACACTTCGTGGTAAAACTAAAAGGTCCTACCCAAGAACTTTCTTCAGTCGGTGAACATTTTGCTTTTACATAGAAGTCATAGGTAGTATTTGGTGATAATCCAGATACACTATAAGGATTATTTGTAGTATCATTTACTAATGTTCCGCTTCCTAATGTGAAACCTGCAGAACCGTACTCAACATCCCATAGCACTTCAGTACCTCCTGCTGTCCAGCTTAAGTCAGCACTTGATTCAGTTATCGTTAATGATGTAAGTGCTGTAGGAAGTGGACATGAAGGTGGAACAAAACCTATCTGTAAGGAAGCATTTATAGTAACACTATCTCCTGCTGCATAGTTATCATCATCAAAAGATGTAATACTTATATCTGTTACCGTATTCAAATTAATGGATGCCCCATTGAAGGTTGCAATGTCTAAATCGGTTACATTACAATTACCTGATGTAGTTTCTGTACCACCAGCGTGTGTTACACTTATGATATAGGAATACCAACTATTACAATTACTTGAAGTATTTGTTGTAGTTAATGACAAACTAGTTAAAGGTTGTCCTTGAGCACAGGTAAAAGTGCTAAAACTCACGACTACAGGATCATTATCATCCCCCCCAGAGGCAGTATTTGTATCTATACACAGCTGTGCCTGGACTCCAACAGACATAAACAGTAATACTAATAGTAATTTTATTTTCATTTTGATTGATTTATAATTTATCAAGCTATTAAGGTATATCATTTTTGTAGTTCCACACCTACAAGCCTTAATTTTTTGTTAAAGCACTTAAATTATCGTCTATCTACCTGATTTTTAATGACTCATAATCAAAAGTGAGTCAAGTTCTATTTTTATTTAAAATATTACCTTTGCCGCTCAACACTAAAAATGTTTATAGCATGCAACTGTATAACAAATTAAGTGCTGAAGAAAGAAGAGAACTTATACGTGCCGCTGGAAAAGAGCGGTTAACGATATCTTTCTATCAGTACCAACAGATCGGTAATCCACAACTTTTTAGAGACCACTTATTTTTACACTGGCATCCTATGGATGTGCTGGGTAGAATATATGTTGCTCATGAAGGGATTAATGCACAACTCTCAGTTCCAGGAGACCGCTTTGAAGAGTTCAAGTCTTTTGTAGATAGTATAGATTTTCTAGAAAATGTACGTCTTAATATTGCTAGAGAGCAGGATAATGAAAGTTTCCTAAAACTTAAAGTTAAGGTGCGCAACAAGATTGTAGCAGATGGCCTAAACGACGAAACCTTTGATGTTACCAATAAAGGAATTCACGTAGATGCAACAGCGTTTAATGAATTAATAGCTGATCCAGATACAGTACTGGTAGATATGCGCAACCATTATGAGTCTGAAATAGGTCATTTTAAAAATGCTTGGACACCAGATGTGGACACTTTTAGAGATAGTCTAGATTATATTGAGGATAAACTTAAAGACCATAAAGAAGACAAGAAACTAGTGATGTATTGTACTGGTGGAATACGTTGTGAAAAGGCTAGTGCTTACTACAAGCATAAAGGCTTTAAGGACGTCTACCAACTAGAAGGTGGAATTATAGAATACCATAGACAGGTCACTGAACAAGGTCTTGAGAACAAGTTTAAAGGAAAGAACTTTGTATTTGACCACAGACTTGCTGAAAAAATCAGTGATGAAGTCATTGCAAATTGCCATCAATGTGGTACTCCATTTGACTTGCACACCAATTGTGCAAATGAAGCCTGTCACCTTTTATTTATTCAATGTAATTCTTGCAAAGACAAAATGGAAAATTGCTGTAGCGATGAATGCAAAGAAATCATTCAATTACCTGTTGAAGAGCAAAAGAAATTGCGTGCCGGAAAATATAATAGTAATAAGATTTTCAAAAAAGGGAGATCAGAAAAACTAGTATTTAAAAAGTAATAATTATTTTAAAATTCCGTTTCGCGAAAGCGTATAAAAACAAAAAGGAGCTCAAATTGAGCTCCTTTTTAATTGAATAGAATTAAGTCTATTGTTTAATAAAACGTTTCACAGCGGTAGAATCACCGTTAGAAATATTTACAAGATATACTCCTGAAGTAAGTGAGCTTAAGTTATCTACAACAATGGTGTTATTTGAAACATTATTGAAGGTTCTGCTTATTACTTCTTGACCTAGTGTGTTATAGACAACAATACCTACCTGACTAGCTGGTACATTTCCTAAATTAATAGTCATTGTATCACCGCTTACTGGGTTAGGATAAAGAGTTACTGCATTTTGTAATGATACATCTTCATTTCCAGCCGTAGCATCTACAACAAATCTACTTACGTGGAAATCATAATCTTCAGTATCATCTGCTGCACCATCGCTAGCTAAAAATGCAAACTGTACCGTACCAGAATAAGCAGCTAAGTCATAGAAATAACTATCTCCTGTTACAGCTGGTTGATTTCCAACATTCCACGCATCAAGTGATGTCCATGTTAATCCACTATCAACAGTAACTAATAAATCTACTGAATCATCAGATCCCATTACACCGGTATCAGCAGCTGTGGAAGTTCCACTGAAACTGTAGTCAGTAACTGCTACTTCAACAGTTAAAACCTTAGTAGTTAAACTAGACAAGTCATAAGACTCAGAGATTAACCACTCACGATCACCTAGTGTATAAAGGTTCATTACGTTACTAGGAACTACTGTTCCTACACCATTAGTATATGCACGACCATCTTTCCACTGTGAAGCTCCTATACCAGTAGGTCCAGTTGCTATTTCACCATCACCAGCTTCACTCCAGCATGCATTAGGTACATTATTAGTAAAGTCAGTTGCAGCTGGGAACATAGTTACTGCACCACAATCTGTTGTAAAGTTTATAGGCGTTGTACTCCACGCACTTTCATCACCAACGGCACAAACTTCTCTAACATGAACAAAGTATTCTGTTTGAGCAGTAAGACCATTAATGGTATAAGTAACATTAGGCATAGCTCCTGCTACGTCTGTCCAAGCTCCTGAAACAGCTGGTGCAGTACCTGCAACGGTTGTTAACGAGTACTCATAGTTACCTGCACTTGTAGCGTTACCACTATCAAAGTTTATTGTCGCAGCAACATCTGTATTATTTACTAAAGTAAGGTTAGAAGTATCTGGACATGAAGGTGGAGTTCTCACCTGGAAGTTATCAATGTGGAAATCATAATCAATACCTGCATCATCAACTGCACCGTCTGTGGCATATATTGCAAACCTTACAGTCGCACTTGTAATACCTGTTAAGGCGTCATTATAAGTCTCACCAGCAGTTGCTGGTTGATTACTAACATCCCATGTCTGTAATGCTGTCCATGTAGTACCATCAGTAGTATAAACAAGAACAACTTGATCATCAGATCCCATTACACCAGCTGCTGAACTATTATAGTCAGTTACTGCAACATCTAAATTTAATTCATATCCACCAGCAGACAGATCATATAATGGAGATATAACCCAATCAGAGGCTACATTACGATATAAATTGATATTTACAGCACCACCACCACTTGTAGCGTTATGTGCAAATTCTTCAGAACCCCAATCTCCTGAACCAAATCCTGTAGGTCCTGTAGTTAAATCACCATCACTAGCTTCTTCCCAACAGTTAGGAACAAATGTGTCAAAGGTTTCTAACGCGTCTGGAACAATCACGGCACAATCTGTAGTTGCAGAAATTGGTCCTACAAAAGTTGTACTACAGTCAGATCTTACATAAATGTCATAAGCTGTCTCTGGAGAAAGCATCGTTATCGTGTAAGGATTAGTTGTAGCATTAGAAGTCCCTACAGCAGGTGCAGGATCTCCAGCTGGTACCGCTATAATTCCCCCCATGCAGTCGCTGGTGGAATACTATTTTCTGTCCAGCTTACAGTTACAGAATCTGCAGTAACAGAATCAACTGTTACACTTGATACATCGTTACACGTTGGTAATTCATCAAAACTTACATCATCAATAGAGATATCTGCTTCATAAGTATTACCAGTCATTGTAGACTTAGATGTTGTGAAAGCAACTATCACTGTTTGTCCAGCATAACTAGACAAATCAATAATAGCTTGTTCCCATGGATCTGCAGATGCTGTTTGTTGTTGACCAGTAATTGTCAATTCTGTTGTAAAAGTTGCTCCATTATCTGTAGAAACTGCTACTGTTAAATCAGTAATAAATGCTCCATACATATGATAATAGAAAGTAACTGATGGTGCAGTAAGCGCTGATAAATCTACAGCTCTTGAAAGCACAGTAGCAACATCTCCATTAGACCCATTACTTGCCTCAACAAACATAAATGTAGTACCACTAAACGCTCCTGAAGGACCAGTGTTAGAAGAACCTGTTCCTCCTGCAGCATCTATAGCCCAATCATAAGCACCAGAGCTTATTTCATTCCAACATTGATCATTTACAAAACCAGATGTTGCAGCTGAAAAGTTTTCAAAGTCTACAAAATAAGGTGCAGCTATCGCAGCACAAGGAGTTTGTATACTAAGAGGACCTGATTGAGTTGATAAACCATCACCTGTAGCACTACAATCCTGCGTTACATAAAAATCATAGTTAGTCTCACCTGTTAAACCAGTTATAGTTGCCGTATCTGCTCCACCAGCAACTGTTGTTCCAGTCATAGTAGGATCAAAACCAACAGGACCATAAGTGATGCTAGAAACGGTAGATCCGTTGTTATTAGTCCAGCCAATAGTTGCCATAGTATCTGTAGCAGATAATAATGTGATATCTAAAGGTGCTTGACATGCTGGGATCATTTCCCAAACTATATTGTCTAAATACAAATTATCAAAAGTAGAAGCAAACACATGTTTAAAGGCGATATAGGTATCAGTACCTGCATATGTATCAAAATTCTGAATATACTCAGTATGCGTGGTTGTAGGTGAAAATGTTCCCAATGCAGTAAATGTCGTAGGATCATTAGGATCAGTCATTGTACCAACTTCAACAGTAGAAGTAGCCACTGTGATATCTGCAAAGAATCTTACTCTGTGCGTACCTGCATTAAGGTTACTTAACACTGGTGAAATTAATAAAACGTCAGCAGGAATTGTAGTACCGTCTGCACTACCACTATATAACTGGACACCGTTCGGTGCAGAGTTGTCTGCAGAAGTTGAAGTTCTTACGTAAGGATCTGTTCCCGTAGCTAAATCGGTCGCAAAGAATGACCAACAAGAAGGTAAATCTGGTGTAGACACACTATCAAAATCTTCATTAAAATCAGTTATTGGTGCACAAGCAGTAGTAAAAGCAAGTGCGGCAGACCATGGACTAGTATCAGTTCCTGTACAAATTTCTCTTATATATACATCATAATCTGTACTAGGCATTAATCCTGTAATTTGTCCAGCTTGCGCTACAGGTAAAGTCGTACCTGTTACACCAGTTAACGTACCAGTAGGAGCTACCATTGCGCCTGGTCCTGTAGGATAAGAATTTGCAGTATCTAGTAAGTATTCAAAATTACCAGCCGTACCAGAATTATTACTATCCCATGTTATATCTGCTGTTGTTTGAGTTGCAGATACTAATTGAAGATTATTAGAATCTAAACAGCTAGGTATTGTTCTCACTTGAAAATTATCGATATGGAAATCATAATCCTCTGCATCATCAACTGTTCCTTCACTAGCATAAATACCAAATTGAACGGTACTACCTGTAATGGTAGAAATATCTGCATTAAATGTTTCACCAGCAGTTGCAGGTTGATTTGCAGCGGTCCAAGTTTGAATTGCTGTCCATGTAGAACCATCTAGAGTATAAGCTAGTACAACTTCATCATCAGATCCCATTACGTCAGCAGCAGAGCTGTTAAAATTAGTAAGGGCGACATCAAGATTTACTTCATAACCACCAGCCGATAAGTCAAATAATGGACTTAAAACCCAGTCAGAAGTGTTTGCATTAAAAAGGTTAACATTTACAGCACCACCACCAGAAGTTGATGCATGAGCAAATTCTTCAGATCCCCCCCAATCTCCAGAACCAAAAGATGTAGGTCCAGTTGTTAAGTCTCCATCAGACGCTTCTTCCCAGCAATTAGGAACAAAACTGTCAAAAGTTTCTAAATAATCAGGAACAAATGCAGCACATAATGTTTCAACACTTAAAGGACCTGCAGCAACAGATAATCCATTTGTAGCAGCTGTACAATCTTGTGTTACATAAAAATCATAATCTGTATTAGGCATCAATCCAGTAATACTTGCGCTGTTAGCACCAGCAGCAACTACTGTACCTGATCCTATTGTAAATCCATCAACTCCATATTCTATTGAAGAAACTGCAGAAGAACTAGTATTTACCCAACTTAAATCTAATGTTGTAGCTGTAATATTAGAAGCAGCAAAAGATGTAGGTAATGGACATAACGCAGTTGTAGTGAATGAACCAGTAGCAGTAACTGAGCTTCCGTTTCCAGCAGCAGAACAGTCTTGAGTTAAAATGTATTCATAATCTGTTTCTGGAGATAAACCTGGTATATTAACCGTCGTTGCTCCACCAGGAATATTTATGATTGTACCTGTACCAGCCGTTAATGGGTCTAGTCCATATTCTAATATCGTATCTGTAGATGTAGAATTATTAGTCCATGAAACATCAGCTGATGTTGCTCCTTCAACCTCGCTTAAACCGCTAGGCGCCGGACATGGTATTGTAAACAAATCAAAGGCAACGTCTGCACTAGAGCCATTGAAATCATAGATCTGAATTACAAGGTTATCACCTAAAGCCCATCCAGATTGCAAAGCATTAGTTACGAAAGTATTTGAACAACTAATCTGAGTTCCCGAAACAGCATCATAAATAGCAATTCCAGGACTTCCAGGATTTAAAGATGTAAATGTCAAAGTAAGCTCTGTAGCTGTCCATGTAAAGAATTGGTCATTACCAGAGGCTGAACAACCTACGTTATCCTGTCCACTATCCGTCGTACCATCTGTAGTAAATGGCAACGTGAACTGCGGAGAAGTTGCTCCTTGCACAGGAATTGTTATAGGTATGGCACCAGCAAAGGTGTCATTGGGCGGTTGCGCTTGTGTCATTATACATGTTAAAGACATTAACATGGATAATAAGAGTAATTTCAATTTCATATGAGGTTATTTAAATTAATTAGAGAGTGCTTTATGAGCGCGTAAAATAGAGCTTTAATTAAATGTAAATAAAATGTTAAAGAAATTTTAGATTAATGACACATTACAACGACAAAAGACACGTCTATTTAACATTAATCAATCATTAAGGCCATAACGAATTCACCTTTAGGCTTTTTGAGTTCAAAATGTGATATGGCATCATCTACTGTGCCTCGATAATGTTCTTCAAACATCTTAGTTATCTCTCTTGAAATCGACACTCTAGAATTTCCTCCATAATGTGTTTTAAAATCTGATAGAGTTTTTAAAAGCTTGTGTGGTGACTCGTAAAAAACTATAGTGCGACGCTCTTCTTTAAGAAATTCTAATCGTTTCTGTCGTCCTTTTTTAACTGGTAAAAACCCTTCAAAAACAAATTTATCACACGGTAAACCGCTCACCACTAAGGCTGGCACAAAGGCTGTTGCGCCAGGTAATGCCTCTACATCTAGATTATTTTCTAGCATTTTGCGAGTGATTAGAAAACCTGGATCACTAATGCCAGGTGAACCTGCATCAGTTATTAATGCCATTTTCTCTCCATTTTTTATGCGACCTACTACATGATCTACAATTTTATGCTCGTTATGCATGTGATAAGAAAGCATAGGCGTTTTAATTTGATAGTGTTGTAATAACTTACCACTGGTCCTAGTATCCTCAGCTAGGATAAGATCTACTTCTTTCAGTATTTCAACAGCACGATAAGTCATATCAGCCAGGTTTCCTATAGGTGTAGGTACTAGATAAAGTTTCATAGTGTTTTTTTTATGCTTTGAGTAACTAATGATTATGAGAATTACGCTTTCGCGAAAGCGTAATTATAAACACTTCTCAAAACCTTAGTTTTATAGGAGTAAAATTAAGTATAATGATTTATTAAACCATCACGCAACCATTGGTAAGAAAAGTCATCTTATATTTATAACCAGACCAATCTTTATGAAATATCTACTAACCATAGTCATTTTTATTTTTACTTGGACCACAGTTTATGGTCAAACTACGGACCTCTCAACCACTGTTGAAGCTCAAGATCTTACAGGAAACTCAATCTCGCAAGCTCATTTTTATGAACGTTATACCTATTTAGTCACCATTAGTAATACTGGTGCGCCTGTGGCCAATGCTGATTTTAATTTATCACTTAGTTCTGTAAATAACATAGAAAGTGCTGTCGCTCAAAATAATCTAGGTGGTGCTTTATCACCAGCGGTAATCAATATTTTAGGAAGTTCGATTGATGGTATTTTACCTAATATGCCCAATTCTTCTAGTATTGAGATATTAGTAACCGTAAGAGCCTCGCCTATATTTTTAGGTGGTGCAACGGCTACAGTTTTGGTAAGTCCGCCGGCAGGTACGACAGACACAAATCCGTCTACTAATACATCAGTGATAAGCATTATTATGACTGAAAGACCTATCGATTTTCAAATTACACAAAGTCAAATTACTCCTGTAAGCAATGGAGCTTTAGCAAGTTGGGGAGACTCTGTTACCTATGAAATGACCATTCTCAATAATTCTGGTATTGAATATCCGCTACAAAATTTTTTAATAGCCGCTCAAAATATCAATGGAGCTGGTAGTGCTATTGTCACTTTAGAGAATCTAACTTGTGTTAGTAGTAATGGAATGAATTGCCCAACCTTATCTGGAATTAACCCTACATCTAGTGTCAATCTTACAAATCAATTTGAATTTTATAACCATGTACAGCAAATTGTTTTTCCTGCAGGTGCATCATTTACTTTAAGAATTACTTACAAAGTTGAAGAAGGTGATTGTAGCCGATTAACGCCTAATCAACTTTTAGAAATCGGGAATCGAGTTAATATTCAATCCTATGTAAATAATACTGGTTTCAGTACCAATAATCTGATAGCAACTGATGCTTTATTAAACACCGCGTGTCCTTGTACTGACTTAACATCTCAGGTAACTAAAGTTAGCCCAATAGCTGGGACACTTAGTACCTGGGAGATATTGTCACCTTTGACTTTACATTTACTAATAATGGACCACTTGATATCACAGGTGGCGCTTATCTTATCAATACGAGCACATTAAATACCGGAATTGAAATTTTAAGCACTAACTGCCTCAGTACACAGGTACCATTAATTGCTCAGACATCAATATAGTTACCACACCAGACTTTAGATGGCTGACAGATGATTTTACCTTTCCTGCAAATTCTAGCATTACTGTTAGAACAACAGTAAGATTCATACCACCAGAATGTACTCCAGATGGTGTTGCTCCTATTTGTAGCATGCGTGGAATAGTTTTTGAAAATGACAATGCATTGATCGATTGTGATTTATCAAATGATTTTGACGGTGATAGCATTCTTGGTCTACCTGTAACTCCTTGTGTAGATATCCCTAATAATCCAATTATTGAGATTATTGAAACTCAGACCATTCCGGCACCTGGTGCTGGTCCATATCCATATGGTAATGTTACCTATGAGATAATAATGAGTAATGTTGACACCATTGCACATCAAATAAAATTTAAAGATGTTCAATTTTCTCAAGGGACCGGTATTTTGCAATCTATTATGTGTACAAGTACGACTGGTGGTGCCGTATGTCCATCAAATCTAAATGAAAATATAGGTGTTGCTAACTCTCAAGGAGATACCTTCTGGGAGATATTAGATACAGATGGTTTTATTATGCCAGCAAATAGTACTATTACCTATGAAAAAATAATAGACTGGACTCCTATTTGCTCTGTATTATCTACAAATGTCCAAGATAACTTAGAAATGTCTGCACTAGACACCAGTCTTTCTGTTATCGCAACTGCCAGTGCAGGAGTCGCGACTCCTATGGTTCCATGTGTAGATCTAGTAGTACAAACGTATCCATCCATAACATCTGCACCTATTAACTCGCCACTAGAATGGATTGTTGATATTACTAATTCTAACATCAGTACTGATGCTAATAATATTAATTTTACAGATTTACTACATCCCGATTTTATTATTACAGGCACGCCTACCTGCTCACTTATCACCGGTACAGCAACTTGTATTTCTTCGTTTAACGTTACTGGAAATCTGATAGAAGGCATCATTCCTTATATGGAATCTGGCTCTACAATTCAAGTACGCATTCCAGTCACATCACCATCTTACGGAGGTAGTTTTGAAAACCGTGCCGAAGCTCAACCAGATTTCACGCAACAAGGAGAAAACACGCCAGATTCTAATATCTCGATTTCAAGTCTGTTTGTTCTTACTTCTCAAACTTCAAAAAGTTTTGACCCAGCAATTATAACTACAGGACAAACATCAATTTTAACGTTCACCCTTACAAATTCAGTAGGACTGCCTGCTCAAGATAATATTACCTTTATAGATAATCTATCACCAGAGATTACACTATCAGGAAATGCATATTGGGTAGACCAAAATAATGCGGCTGGATCATTTATAGATACTATAGGCACTTCTTTAATAGGTATTCAAAACCTTAGTTTTCCCGCAAGGACACAGCAGGTAAGTTTTGCCGTTGAAGTCACCAGTGCAGAAGCTGGGTTCTACACAAACAGTTTTTTAAACTTCTCTGCACTTAATAATATTGATGTTTCTACCGCATTTGCTACTCTCGAGGTATTACCCGTTCTAGATTTAAGTGTTACTAAAACAGTTGACAATATTAAACCAGATGTGAATGGTAGTGTAACCTTTACAATTCTAGTTGAAAATTTAGGTAGCGCTACTGCTACTGACGTTATTGTAGAAGAGTTTTTACCTAGCGGTTATAATTATTTATCGCACAATACATCTACAGGTAGTTTTGATAGTTTATCTGGCTTATGGTCAGTAGGCGATATGATCGTAGGTAGCACAGCTACTTTACAAATAACTGTAGACTTTAATATCCCAGGAGATTTTATTAACGTTGTCAATGTATATGGCAGCAATTTATTACCCGATATTGATTTAGAAAATAATACTGCAGTTGCCTTGACTAGACCTGACTGTCTTAAAATACCAGAAGGGTTTTCACCTAATAATGATGGTATTAATGATACCCTAGTTATAGAATGTATAGAGCTCTATCCAGACAGTAAACTCAAAATCTTCAATCGTCACGGAAGTATTGTTTATGAAACAACAGGATATTTAAACGACTGGAATGGAAACCCTAATAGTGGATTGTTACATAATAGTGGTAAGGTATTACCGGTAGGTACGTATTTTTGGCAGTTAGACCTCAATGATGGTAGTGAAGCTAGAGTAGGTTGGGTTTATATCAATCATTAAAATTCCGCTTTCGCGAAAGCGTATACTACCTCACCCATTTCCTAACCAAGTTACCAGTAAAGTAAGAAGCAAAAAGTAAAAGTAAACCGATTACCGCAAAAGTATGGCCGGCATCTTTTAATGCTATATGTGCTCCCATTGCTAGTAACATATCAAAGAAGAAGCTGCATAGGCCCATTCTGTTAACCAGCGATTACCTCGCCATAAAATCATTATGGCACCTACTATTTTTAAGATGGCTAATGGATAAATGATCCAGGTGGGAAATCCTAAAGTTTTAAAGAAACCTGTCACCATATCATACTGCAGTAAATACATACTTGCAGACCATAGCATTAAGGCACATAATAAACCTGTGGCAATCCAATAGAGATATTTCATAGAGGCTTAATTATCAAACTTTGCCTCGACTATTTGCATAAATCGCTCTACATAAGCATCTTTTCCTTCCCAATTATTATAATCGGGTTTTACCATCGATATGATGAAGTTTTGAGCGGCAACCTTACTTTCCATCGTGTTTAATTGAGATAAAACGCGATTGTAATCTTGATCGCTACCATTGAATAGATGCTTGATAAAGCCTATACGATCGTTCATTCCTATTTTTAAGCCTGCTTTTAAACGATCATTGATGGACTGGCCTTTTTCTGATTGGTTATTAATCTTACGCTCAAATTCAGGCATTTTTTCATAGCCAGCAGTTAAATCTTCCATGTCGTTTTTCTCGTAGGTAGGTTTAGGAAAATCTATTTCTATCTCTTCTTCTGGAAATTCATCCACCATTTTATGAATAGTTGATATACCAGGTAACTCAATCTCTTCTCTCATATCCTGATCTGCAGGGACAAAAAGATCACTCAAATCGGGATTAGAAAAAGCGTCCTCTGCATTAGACTTTGCAGTTTCCATAGCTTGTTCTACCTCTTGTGTCATGCTATCTACATCTTCTTGTGCAGCGTTAAATGCCTCTTCAATTTTTTCCTGCACCTCAACAGTTCCTGCTGTAGGCTGTACATCACCAAAATGTTTTTCAGTAAAAGAAGGATAGTTAACTTTTCATATAATTCTTTTGCCAGTGATTGTAACTCGTGAATATCTTCCTTATTCTTCATTTGTAGAATGCGGTGTGCGAGACTAGTAAGATCTGCTGCTATTTTCTTTTTCATAATGGTTTAATATGCCGCTGGTTTTATTGTATTTTTGAAACCGATTTGCGAGAATCGCAGTCTCAATTTTTAACGCCCGTAAATTACAAAATGTTTCTAGAAAACACGGTAAATCATAAAGAGCAATTCGGCTGGATCGAGGTGATTTGCGGTTCCATGTTCTCGGGAAAGACTGAGGAGTTAATACGCAGACTTAAAAGAGCTCAATTTGCACAACAAAAAATAGAGATCTTTAAACCTGCAATTGATGTACGATATGATGAAGAAAACGTAGTTTCTCATGATTCTAATGAGATTCAAAGCACGCCTGTGCCAGCGGCAGCAAATATCCCTTTACTAGCAGCAGACTGCGATGTAGTAGGTATTGATGAAGCTCAATTTTTTGATGATGAAATTGTTACTGTATGTAATGATCTAGCAAATCGTGGTATAAGAGTGATTGTCGCAGGATTAGATATGGATTTTAAAGGAAACCCTTTTGGTCCTATGCCAGCACTTATGGCCACTGCAGAGTATGTTACAAAAGTACATGCTGTATGCACTAGGACAGGTAATCTAGCACAATTCAGTTATCGTAAAACTAATAATGAAAATGTAGTGATGCTAGGCGAGCAACAAGAATATGAACCTTTAAGTCGTGGCGCTTACTATAAAGCAATGCTTGCTCATAAAGTAAATGAATTAGACGTTCAAGATCCAGAGGAAATAGCACAAAAAAATAAATCTTAATGCCACTACAAGGTACCCGATTAGAAGTTAACCTTGCTGCACTAGAACATAATTTTCATTATTTGAAAAGTAAACTTCAGTCTGGAGTTAAGTTTATGGCTGTGGTTAAGGCAAATGCTTATGGTCATGGTGCCGTTACAATTGCACAACGTCTACAAGAGTTGAATGTAGATTATTTTGCAGTAGCTTATGTATCTGAAGCTGTAGAGCTGAGAGATAATGGTATTCATAAACCTATTCTTGTACTACATCCGCAAACTTTTATGCTTGATACTTGTATAGAACGTTGTATTGAGCCTGTTATATATAGTGTAGAAATGCTAGATGCTTTTATCACTGCAGCACAAGCAAGACAACAAAAATCCTATCCTATACACCTAGAGTTCAACACTGGATTGAACAGAATAGGTATTGATTTAAAAGACATTGACGAAGTTATTTCTAAGGTAACGTCAAACTCATCTGTAAAAGTTCGTGGATTACAATCACACTTAGCAGCGAGTGAAGATTTAAACGAAGACGATTTTACAAAATCTCAAATCAAATTATTTGAGATTATCAATGATCAATTAGAAAATGCGCTGCCATATTCATTTTTAAAACACGAGTCAAATACAAGTGGTATTTTAAATTATCAAAGTGCTCATTTCTCTATGGTCAGATCTGGAATAGGTCTTTATGGATATGGAAATGATAAAAAATTTGATGCTGATTTAATCCCTATAGCTGCTTTAAAGTCCGTGATATCACAAACAAGGTGGATCGAGGCTGGAGAAAGTGTCAGCTATAACCGTAAGTTCATTGCTCAAGAAAGAACACGTTATGCTGTAATTGCACTAGGACATGGTGACGGTATTAACCGTATTTATGGATATGGCAAAGCACATGTTTCTATTAATGGAAAACTTGCGCCTACTCTAGGGATAATCTGTATGGACATGTTTATGGTTGACATTACCAACATTGATTGTCATGCAGGAGATGAAGTTATCATATTTAGCAAACAGCTTACCGCGAGAGATATGGCAGAAAAAGCTGGTACGATATCTTATGAAATCCTTACAGGTATTCAAAAAAGAGTACCACGCGCTTACATAAAATAGTTCTTTCGTCGTTTTTTAAAGCACTTTCATCGTTGCTTTTATAGTTTTACAAAAAATCATTTAGAATATTTTAACAAATCACAGTTTCTATATCTAAATTGCACGTCATTAACCATAATTTATATAACATGTTAAAAGAGTTTAAGAATTTTATTATGACGGGTAACGTCCTAGATCTTGCAGTTGCAGTATTATTAGCTGGAGCAGTAGGTCTTGTAGTAAACGGATTTGTAAAAATGATTATGATGCCTATCATAGGTCATTTTGCAGGAGGAATGAGTTTTGAAGACTTAAAAATTATTTTAAGTGAAGCTCAACTAGCTGCAGATGGATCTGTTGCAGTTGCAGAAAATGCTATCCAGTATGGAGCATGGATCAATACAATCATCAACTTAATAATAGTTGGATTTGTTCTTTTTATGATTGTTAAAGCGTACAATAAGTCTAAAGCACCAGTTGAAGAGGCTCCAGCAGCACCAGCAGGTCCTTCTCAAGAAGAGCTTCTTGCTGAAATACGTGATGTATTAAAAGCTAAAAACTAATATATACTCAATCTAAGTATTTTTATTAAGCCGTTCTGTCAAAACAGAACGGCTTTTTTATTTGTCAATTTTTGAAAATATTAGGAGTCAAATCAATTCTAGGATATACTTTTGGACAAATTAAATTTATTCACATGAAAATAGCAGTAGTAGGCGTTACCGGAATGGTAGGCCAGGTCATGTTGCAAGTTCTAGAAGAACGCAACCTTAATGTTTCAAGTCTAATTCCTGTAGCTTCAGAAAAATCTGTAGGTACTGAAATTACATTTAAGGGTAAACAGATAAAGGTAGTGAGCATGAAACAGGCTATTGAATTAAAACCAGATATTGCGCTATTTTCTGCTGGTGGATCAGTAAGTCTTGAATTTGCCCCACAATTTGCAGCTGTAGGCACTACAGTTATAGACAATTCTAGTGCTTTCCGTATGGAAAACGATAAGAAATTAATAGTTCCAGAAATTAACGCTAGTTCTTTAACAAAGTCAGATAAGATTATTGCTAACCCTAATTGTTCTACAATCCAATTAGTTATGGCTCTAGCGCCACTTCACAAAAAATACGGAATTAAAAGGCTTATTATCTCTACATATCAGTCCATTACAGGTACTGGTGTTAAAGCTGTAGAACAATTAGAAAATGAATACAATGGTGTAAAAGGAGAAATGGCTTATCCTTACCAAATTCATAAAAACGCAATTCCTCATTGTGATGTTTTTGAAGAAAACGGATATACTAAAGAAGAACTGAAACTCATCAGGGAAACACAAAAAATATTAGATGATCGTACCATTGCAGTGACAGCTACTGCTGTACGTATTCCTGTTGTAGGAGGACACTCAGAGTCTGTTAACCTAGAATTTGAGAAAGAATTTGAAGAGAACGACATACGTAAAATCCTTGCAGATACTGATGGCGTTACTGTGCAAGATAACGTAGATGTGAACCTTTATCCTATGCCATTAATGGCTCACGGAAAAGACGATGTTTTTGTAGGCCGTATAAGACGTGATCACTCTAGAGAAAATGCTCTTAACATGTGGATTGTATCCGATAATTTAAGAAAAGGTGCAGCAACTAATGCCGTACAGATTGCACAATATTTAATCCAAAACAATTTAGTAGGATAACCTTTAAAGTATAATAGAGTTTTGACATTTTAAACTAATCGCTTTTAACTAACTTTACCTCAGTTAAAAGCGATTTTTTATATGGTATCACGTTTACTTTTGTTTTTATTTCTCACTTCATTCTATTCACAAGCACAATTCTGGACAGAAAGGTCTTCTGGTTTCCCAATAACCTCAACAGGGCTCTCAAAAATCCATATTGTTGATGATAATGTCGCATGGGCAACAGGTTATGATGGACTTAATCCCAACAATAACATACAACGTTTTTCAACCACTAGTGATGGTGGAATGACCTGGAGTGCTAGTACTGTAGATATAGGTAATAGCGCATTAGGAATTTCTAACATATCTGGTGTAAGTGCAACGACAGCATATATAGCCGTTCATCCACGTGCGACTGGACAACAAGGTGGTGTGTGGCAAACAGTTGATACAGGAATTACTTGGACTCGTCAATCTGGCGCTCTTTTCAATAGCGCGACTAGTTTTACAAATGTGGTACATTTTTATAATACAAATGATGGTGTCGTGATAGGCGATCCCGCAGGCGGCTATTGGGAAATATACACGACAACAAATGGTGGTACTAGTTATACTAGAGTTCCTAGTTCAAACATACCTGCGCCTTTAACCAACGAGGTAGGCTATCTAGCACAGTATACTCATTTAGGGAATAACATTTGGTTTACGACTAGCGCAGGAAGAGTCTATCATTCTGCAAACATGGGAAACAATTGGAGCGTTTTTAACACACCACTTAGTGATTTCGGTGGAACAAATTTAAGTGGAGATATTACTTTTAGTACCCCCCCAAATAAAGGAATGATTCAAGACAATTCTGGTAACTTATTTATAACACAAGATGCTGGAACCACATGGAATCCAGTAAACATCTCTGGCACAGGCTTCCCATACGGTGGTGCTATTGCTTATATCCCTAACTCTTCTAGAGTAGTAAGTACAGGCGGTGATACTGCACTAGCAGGTACCGCTTACTCTACAGATGACGGCATTACATGGACTAATGTAAGTACAGATCAACATGTTGACGTCGCTTTTTTAGATGAGGATACTGGTTATAGTGGCGGATTTAGCACTATTAGCACACAAGATGGTGTTTATGTCTATACAGACAGTGTACTGTCTACTTATGATCAATTAGCAACAGATGGTTTTTCTATTTACCCTAATCCTAGTTCAGAATTTATCAATATTTTAAGTACTCAACCCATAGAAAAAGTTGAAATTTATGATATCAATAGTAGATTATTAATGGAATATAGTAACATATCATTGATTGATGTGACTGATTTACAAAGTGGTATTTATTTTATTAAAGTTAATGCTAATACTACTTCAACCACACAGCAACTAATAAAAAACTAACTATGAAAAAAACACTTCTCGCAGCCACTGTTCTTATGGCATTGGTATCTTGTGAAGACAAAAAACAGGATTCAAAAAAAATGGAAATTACTTATCCTACCACACAAACAGTAGATCATGTTGATAATTATCATGGTACAGATGTACCAGATCCATACCGCTGGCTAGAAGATGATCGTAGTGCAGAGACCGGTGAATGGGTTAAAGCACAAAATCAAGTTACTAATAGTTACTTAGATCAGATACGCTTTCGCGAAAGCGTTAAAAATCGACTTACAGAATTATGGAACTATGAGAAAATAGGGGCTCCTTTTATAGAAGGTGACTACTCTTATTTCTATAAAAATGACGGTTTACAAAATCAATATGTGATATACCGATTTCCTACTAACGGAAAAATGGAAGATGCAGAAGTTTTTCTTGATCCTAATCAATTTTCAAAAGATGGAACGACTTCTCTAGGTGGTACTTCTTTCACTAAAGACGGATCTCTATTTGCTTATGCCATCTCAGAAGGTGGAAGTGACTGGAGAAAAATTATCGTTTTAAATACTAAAGATTTAGCTCAAGTAGGTGATACGATAAAAGACGTGAAATTTTCTGGAATGTCTTGGAAAGGTAATGATGGTTTCTACTATTCTAGTTATGATAAGCCTGACGGTAGTGAGCTGAGTGCTATGACAGATCAGCATAAACTGTATTATCATAAGTTAGGTACACCACAGAGTGAAGATCAAGTTATCTTCGGTGGTACAGCAGATCAAAAGTATAGATATGTTGGTGGTGGCGTTACTGATGATCAAAACTACTTAGTCATTTCTGCAAGTACATCTACTAATGGTGGTAAGATGTTTATGAAAGAATTAAATAAACCCAATGCACCACTAGTAACCGTTCTAGATAATTTTGATACCAACACTTATTTACTGCATAATGAAGGTTCTAAGTTATGGTTAGTAACAGATTATAATGCACCTAATAAACGTATAGTATCGACAGATTTTTCTAATCCTACTCAAGAAAATTGGGTAGACGTGATACCAGAAACAGAAAATGTGCTGTCACCATCTACAGGTGGTGGATACATCTTTGCAGAGTATATGGTAGATGCCGTATCTAAAATACAACAGTATAATTATGATGGTACTCTTGTTAGAGAAGTAAAATTACCCGGAATAGGAAATGTGGGCGGTTTTGGCGCTAAAGAGAAAGATAAAACACTTTACTATAGCTTTACAAATTATACCACTCCTGGAAGTACTTATTTATATGACATCGCTACTGGTGATTCAAAACTATATCGCAAACCAGAGATTCAATTTAACAGTGAGGATTATGAATCTAAGCAAGTATTTTATACTTCTAAAGATGGGACTAAAATCCCTATGATTATCTCACATAAGAAAGGATTAGTATTAGATGGTAAAAACCCAACGATACTTTACGGTTATGGTGGTTTTAACGTGTCACTTAACCCAAGCTTCTCAGTTTCAAGAGCTGCGTGGATGGAAATGGGCGGTATTTATGCCGTGGCAAATTTACGTGGTGGTGGTGAATATGGTAAAAAATGGCATGACGCTGGAACCAAGATGCAAAAACAAAATGTGTTTGATGATTTTATAGCTGCTGGTGAGTGGTTAAAAGACAATGATTACACTTCTACAAAATACCTAGCTATCCAAGGTGGTTCTAACGGTGGTTTATTAGTAGGTGCAACAATGACACAGCGACCAGATCTAGCTGGTGTAGCATTCCCAGCAGTTGGTGTGTTAGACATGTTGCGATATAATAAGTTTACCGCTGGTGCAGGATGGGCTTATGACTATGGAACTGCAGAGGATAATCCAGAAATGTTTGAATACCTAAAAGGATATTCTCCATTACACAATATTAAAGAAGGTGTTTCTTATCCTGCGACAATGGTAACTACAGGTGATCACGATGATCGTGTAGTTCCAGCACACTCGTTTAAATTTGCTGCTGAACTGCAGTCTAAACAAGCTGGAGATGCTCCTACCTTAATACGAATAGAGACTGATGCAGGTCACGGTGCAGGTAAATCAACCGCACAAGTAATTCAAGAACAAACAGATATTTATAGTTTTGCCTTATTTAATATGGGATTTGAAGAATTACCAGAACTTAGTACAAGAGTAAAAATGTAAATCTTACACTTCATTAGAAGATAATTGTTAAAACCCATGCAAATTGCATGGGTTTTTTAGTTTCTACCAAATACCTTTGTAATATGCTACATTTGAAAGACGTTCAATTTTCTTTTCCACAAGGTAAAGCCTTGCATCATATCAATTTAAAAATTGAACAAGGAACTCATGTGGCACTTATAGGAGAAAGCGGTTGTGGAAAAAGTACTTTACTGAATTTAATTTATGGCTTGCTACAAGAAGAAAGTGGAGAGATAACTTTTGAAGGTAAAATATTAGATGGTGCAGATTTTCATCTCGTACCAGGTCATCCCATGATGAAGTATGTACCACAAGAGTTTGATTTAATGCCCTTTACTACCGTATTTGAAAATGTAGGTGAGCACCTTTCCATACAGATTGATGATAGAGTATCTCGCATCACAGATTTGCTCCGTATAGTCGATATGAGAGATTTTAAAGACCGTAAGGTAAAAACACTTAGCGGCGGACAAAAACAACGTGTAGCAATTGCTAAAGCGCTCGCTCAACAGCCTAAGGTTCTATTATTAGATGAGCCTTTTTCCAATATTGATAATTTTAGAAAAAACGATTTACGACGTAGCCTTTTTTCTTATTTGAAAAAAGAGAACATCACATGTTTGATTGCTACACATGATAAGGATGATGTATTGCCTTTCACACATGAAACTATCATCATGCGCAATGGTCAAGTCATTGATCATAGAAAAACAATTGATTGCTATCAAAAGCCCTTAAATAAATATGGAGCTTCTTTATTCAACGAGGTAAATATCATTCCTGTAGGATGGTTCAATAATACTAAAGAAATCATATGCTATCCAGAACAGCTTACTGTTAATGAAAAAGGCGTTGAGGCAATTGTAAAGAGCGCTTATTTTAAAGGAGCAGATTATCTTATTCAAGTTACATGTCAGGATGAAACCTTATTATTTAACTCTTTTGAGAAACTTGATCCTGGTCAAAAAGTAAAATTAGCCTTAAAGGGCCACTAAAGTTAAGAGTACAACTCAGTTTAAAAATTCAACAACTCAGTAAAATAGAATAGTTCTCAGTCTTATTTCATAGGATGTTTGTACCATCAAACCATGACCTATGAAAACTTTTTTCTTATTTCTAACCTTCATCATATCGATATCTAGTAAAGCCCAAACCATAGTAAGCGGTCAGGTTCTGGATAAAAAAATGTGCCTGTACTAGGTGCAAACGTTTATTTGCAAGGCACCTATGATGGTACCACAACAGATATTGATGGTAAGTTTTCTTTTACTACCACAGAGACTTCTTACGTTACCTTAGTAGTAAGCTTTATAGGGTATGAAGACTTTAATCAACAAGCTCTAGTAAATGAACTAGAAGGGTTAAATATTCGCTTTCGCGAAAGCGTGAACAGTCTCAACTCTGTAATTCTTAACGCAGGTACTTTAAATGCTGGAGATAGCTCTAAAGCAAGTGCCTTAAAACCGCTTGATATAGTAACCACGGCTGGTGCAGTAGGTGATTTTGTCGGTGCATTGCAAACACTTCCAGGAACAAGTGCAAATCCAGATGATGGGCGTCTTTTTGTGCGTGGTGGAAGCGGTGAGGAAACCCAAGTATTTATTGATAATAGTAGAGTGTTCCGTCCTTTTATGCCAGTTACTGGAAATATACCTACACGAGGAAGGTTTTCTCCTTTCTTATTTGATGGAATATCTTTCTCTACTGGTGGTTACAGTGCAGAGTATGGTGACGCCCTATCAAGTGTATTACTATTAAACACCACTGATATACCTACAGAGGAAAAAACCGATCTGCAAATAATGAGTGTCGGTGGCGGCGTGGGCAATACACAAATTTGGGGAAAGAACAGCGTTAGTGTTAATGCTAGTTATATAAACCTAGGTCCATATAATCAGTTAATACCACAAAACAACCAATTTGAAAATCCTTATGAATCTATTAGTGGTGAGGCTGTTTTCAGACACGAACTTAAGAAAGGAATGTTTAAAGCTTATAGTGCTTATTCCTATAGTAATTTCAGTATTATACAAGAAGATATTGATATAGAGGATGGTATATTCTTTGGACTTAAAAACGGGAATTACTACGGTAATTTAAATTATCAAGAACGTCTTAATAATGATTGGAAAATTGAAGCTGGTCTTAGTCTAGCCCATGATCATAATGATATTAACATAGCAAGCACAGACGTGGACACGAGAGAAAATGCCTTACATGCAAAAATTAAATTACGTAAACGCTATAACAACTACTTTAAAATCCACTATGGTGTAGAACAGTTTTTAATCAACTATAAGGAAGAGATTGCAATAGATAATAATACCTTTAAATCATCAATTAATCCATCAAATACCGGAGCATTTACAGAGGCCGAAGTTTTTCTATCTAAAGAACTTGCCTTTAAAGCTGGTGTAAGAGCAGATTATTATGGCTTAAGTGAAGAGTTACTTATCTCTCCTAGATTAAGCGCTGCCATAAGTGTATCTAAGAATTGGCAGGCATCTCTAGCTTATGGGCAGTTCTATCAGCAGGCTCAAAATAATATTCTTCAATATGATGAGCAACTAGCACCAGAAAGTGCAGAGCATTACATCCTTAATTTTTTATATCAAAAAGATGGTCGCATGCTACGTGCAGAGACTACTACAAAAACTATTCTAGTCTATTAACCTATGATACTGACAGACCACAATTGGATAGTGATTTTGAGGTAAGTGGAGATGGCTATGCGACTGGACTAGATATATTTTGGCGAGATGAGAAAACTGTTAAAAACCTAGACTACTGGATCAGCTATTCTTATCTAGATACTGAAAGACAGTACCTCAATTTTCAAGAAACTGCAACGCCTAATTTTGCCAGTTCACATAACATCAGCGCGGTAGGAAAGTATTGGGTTGAGGATTTAAAATCACAAATAGGTCTTACCTACAATTATACCAGTGGTAGAACATTTACTAATCCTAACCTTGATGGTTTTCTTAATGATAAAACAACCTCATTTCAAAGTTTAAATTTGAACTGGGCATATCTTATAGACCAGCAAAAAATCTTATTTCTGTCGGTAACTAACGTATTGGGAAGAGAAAACATCTTTAACTATCAATACAGTAGTACACCTAACCCGATGGGAGATTTTAATCGCAGATCTATAGGCCAGGCAGCAGACAGGTTTATTTTCGTAGGTTTCTTCTGGACACTAGGTAGTAACGATAATCAACTAGATAATCTATAAAAATTTGCTATTCCACAACTCAGTATCAAGATATGACAGTTGGGTTGATTACGCTTTCGCGAAAGCGGATTCCACAGCATATTTACTATATCAACAACTTCTAAAACCTTAATTATGAAATCAATTACTACTCTTATCATTCTGTTCTTATCTCTTTCTATAAACGCTCAATCGGGTTATGAAAAAGCAATGATTAAAGGATTAGAGCTTATGAAAACAGATTTACTCGCTGCATCACAACAGTTTGAAAGAGTTGCTGCTGCCGAGTCTGATAGATGGGAACCAGCCTATTATGTGGCGCTATGTAATATCAATAGCTCATGGGGGGGACAAAATCCAAAAGACAAGACTGTGCTTTACATGAAAAAAGCACAAAACTATATTAACGATGCCAAGGCAATTTCCACAAATAATCCAGAATTAATGGTTTTACAAGGGCTTTTAAATACTTGCTGGATTACCTATGATGCAAAAACATTTGGAATGAAATTATCTGCAGAAACAACAGCCTTATATGAGAAAGCTTATAATATATCGCCGGAAAATCCTAGAGTCGCGCTTTCTAGAGCAGAGTGGTTGATGGGTAGTGCAAAATATTTTGGCAAGGATGTAGCTCCCTATTGTCAACTAGTTGATAAAGCAATCGTTTTATTTGAAAAAGAAGAAATTACAGGTTTTGCACCATCTTGGGGAAAGAATAGAGCTTTAGAAGTACAAGCTTCATGCGGCAAGGAATAATTGAATTAGCCTTCAAAAAAACCCTTATCACAAGTTGTGATAAGGGTTTTTTAATAATTTAAATCTTCTATTATTTCTGTGGTTCCATCACAAAATCATTCATAAATGCAGTAGTATAATTACCTGCTACATAATCTGGATGATCCATTAGCTGTCTATGGAATGGAATAGTTGTTTTAATACCTTCAATTACAAATTCATCTAGAGCTCTTTTCATTTTATCAATTGCTTCCTGACGTGTACGTGCAGTAGTAATTAACTTTGCGATCATAGAATCATAATTGGGCGGTATAGAATAACCTGCATAAACATGAGTGTCTAGACGTACTCCATGACCACCTGGTGCATGTAGGGTTGTTATTTTACCAGGTGAAGGTCGGAAATCGTGATAAGGATCTTCAGCATTAATACGACACTCTATAGAGTGTAATGTAGGCTCATAATTTTTACCAGATATCTTAACACCAGCAGCAACTAAAATTTGCTCTCTAATAAGATCAAAATCTATTACTTGTTCTGTTATAGGGTGCTCTACTTGAATACGAGTATTCATTTCCATGAAGTAGAAGTTACGGTGCTTATCTACTAAGAATTCTACTGTACCAGCTCCTTCATATTTAATAAATTCTGCAGCTTTAACAGCAGCTTCTCCCATATCTTTACGCAACTTTTTAGTCATGAAAGGAGAAGGAACTTCTTCTGTTAATTTTTGGTGACGTCTTTGTACAGAACAGTCACGTTCACTTAAGTGACACGCTTTTCCATAAGAATCACCTACAATTTGAATTTCAATATGACGTGGCTCTTCAATGAGTTTTTCCATGTACATATCATCATTTCCAAATGCGGCTTTACTTTCTTGACGTGCACTTTCCCATGCTCCTAAAAGATCCTCTTCTTTCCATACAGCACGCATACCTTTACCACCACCACCGGCAGTTGCTTTAAGCATAACAGGATAGCCAGTTTCTAGAGCAACTTTTTTACAATCATCAAAATCTGCAATAATTCCTTCTGAACCAGGCACACATGGTACACCAGCAGCTTTCATTGTTTCTTTGGCGGTAGCTTATCTCCCATTTTTGCAATCATATCTGGACTTGCACCGATAAATTTTATATCGTGCTCTCCACAGATGCGAGAGAAATCTGCATTTTCAGAAAGAAACCCATATCCTGGGTGAATAGCATCTGCATTAGTAATCTCAGCAGCGCTTATGATATTAGATACTTTAAGATAGGATAAATTACTAGGTGGTGGACCTATACATACGGCCTCATCTGCAAATTTAACATGGAGACTATCTGCATCAGCAGTAGAATAGACAGCTACTGTCTTGATTCCCATTTCTTTACAGGTTCTTATAACTCTTAAGGCTATTTCACCACGATTTGCTATCAATATTTTTTTAAACATGATACGTTTTTTTATGTTAGTGTAAATGTGGGGGGGTTTACGCTTTCGCGAAAGCGTATCCACAAAAAATCCCTCTTATTAATTAAGAAGGATCTACTAAAAATAATGGTTGATCAAATTCTACTGGAGAAGAATCATCAACTAAAACTTTAACGATAGTACCAGATACTTCACTTTCAATTTCATTGAAAAGTTTCATTGCCTCAATGATACATAGTGTATCACCTTCTTTAATGCTATCTCCTACTTCACAAAAGAGTGGTTTATCTGGAGAAGGTTTTCTATAGAAAGTACCTATGATAGGTGATTTTACAGTAACATATTTACTGTTATCATCTACAGCTGGTGCTGCCTCTGTTACTGGTGCAGCAGCTGGTGCAGCGGCAGGAGCTGCTTGTTGCATAGGTGCAGCTTGCATAGGCATTGCTTGTTGTACATAAGTCACTTCATTAGAGTCTGATCCAGTTCTAATTGTGATTTTAACGTCATCCATTTCTAGCTTTACCTCGCTAGCTCCAGATTTTGCTACAAACTTGATTAAGTTTTGAATTTCTTTTATATCCATAATTTAAGTGGTTATGATTAGCTATTATAAGCCCATGTTAATAAAATAGAGCCCCAAGTGAATCCACCGCCGAATGCGGCAAAGACTAACTTGTCACCTTTTTTTAATTGAGATTCGTATTCATTTAATAATAGAGGTAATGTTGCACTAGTAGTATTCCCATAGCGTTCAATATTCATCATTACCTTTTCCTCTGGTAAGTCTACTCTTCTAGCTGTAGCGTCTATAATACGTTTATTTGCTTGATGAGGCACTAACCAATCGATATCTTCATTAGTAAGATTATTACGTTTTACTATTTTCTCTGCAACGTCTGCCATATTGGAGACTGCATATTTGAAAACGTTTTTCCCGTCTTGAAAAACAAAGTGTTGATTGTTATCTATTGTATCATAACTTGCTGGCATTAAAGATCCACCAGCTTCTATTTTTAAGAAGTTTCTACCTATTCCATCACTTCTTAATATTTCATCTTCATACCCTACATTATGATCGTCGGTAGCTTCAAATAGAGCTGCTCCTGCTCCATCGCCAAAGATGATGCATGTAGTACGATCTTCATAATTAATGATGCTGGACATTTTGTCTGCGCCTATTACAAGAACTTTTTTATAACGGCCTGATTCAATATAGCTACTAGCTGTACTCATTCCATAAAGAAAACTTGAACAGGCTGCTTGCAAATCATAAGAAAATGCATTAACGGCGCCTATTTCACTAGCAACAAAGGCTGCAGTAGATGCAACAGGCATATCTGGAGTAACAGTTCCTACTATGACTAAGTCAATAGTTAAAGGATCTAAATCTTTTTTATTGATAAGATCTAGAGCTGCTTGAATTGCAAGGTAAGAGGTTCCCTTATCCTTGTCTTTTAAAATCCTGCGTTCTTTGATACCTGTACGAGTAGTAATCCACTCATCATTAGTATCAACCATAGTCGCTAGGATAGCGTTAGTAAGCTTGTAGTCTGGCACATAGCCGCCTACTGCAGTAATCGCCGCTTTGATGTTACTCATACAGGTGATTCTAGTAATTATTAGAGCCGTGAAAGCTACTGAAAAACTTGCAGAAATAAATAAAAATGACACGTTTTTAATTAAAACGTGTCATTTTTTATGAATTTGTAAAGAAAAGCCTTGTTTTCTACTGATTTGATAAATCAGAGAATTATGCTTCTACCTCTTCAGTTTTGTCTATTAATACATTACCGCGGTAATATAATTTACCTTCATGCCAGTGTGCTCTGTGGTAAAGGTGTGCTTCACCAGTTGTGCTATCTGTTGCAATTTGTGGAACACTAGCTTTGTAGTGAGTTCTTCTTTTATCTCTTCTTGTTTTGGAGATTTTTCTCTTAGGATGCGCCATGGCTATTTATTATTATCCGTTTGTATTTTTTTTAATGCGTCCCATCTGGGATCGGTACTTTCTTTATTGTCTTCTATGATGTCAAGGTCTTTAGGCTGAAGTTCTTCCAATTTATCGAGTAAATCTGAATCTAATGATCCGTCTTCTACTCCTGGATGAACCCTTTTTAATGGAATACCTAGAACTAACATTTCATACACAAATTGACTTATATTTAATTCATAAGCACCATGTGGTAAAACTAGAAGTTCTTCATTATCATCATTATATTCTGGACCGAATTTAATAATGACATCCATTTTTGTTTTAATATCTAAGTCAAATGGCTCATTAGTAACATCACAATTGACATTAATTGAACCTGAAGCTTCTAGATGCAATTCCATTAAAGTGGATTTTTTATCTAACGTTGCTTCAACATTTAACTGAGAACTATTGAAATCCTCAAAACCATAATTTTCAAAAAACGTATTATCAACCTCGTATTGAAACTGATGTTTCCCTTGCTTTAAACCAACAAAGGAAATACTGTAATCTTTGAGTTCCATAATCTTCCTCGTTAAACGAGCGGGCAAAGATAATAAAAGTTATTAAAAATACATTGTTAATATTATCTACGTTTCTTAGAAAGATTTTTTAGTGGGTTTGCAGACAGTTCATCGTACATCATTCTATGCCTAAAAATGGTAACTGCGGTGTGTATTGCTGCCATAAATGATGAAGGATTTGCCATACCTTTTCCTGCAATATCAAAACCAGTTCCATGATCTGGACTAGTCCTTACATGACTTAATCCCGCAGTGTAGTTGACACCAGTACCGAAAGTAATTGTTTTAAAAGGGACTAATCCCTGATCGTGATATGATGCCAAAACAGCATCAAATTGTAAATGCTTTTTGTTTCCAAAAAAACTGTCTGCTGGATATGGGCCAAATATCAATGTACCATCTTTTCTCAGTTCTTCTAATACAGGAATCAATGTTTCTTGATCATCTGTACCTATAACACCGTTATCTCCTACATGAGGATTGATACCTAGAACGGCAATTTTAGGTTTCACAATTCCAAAATCCTTTTTAAGAGATTCTTTAATAGTACCTATTTTAGTCTTAATTAGTTTTTCTGTAATTTGATCAGAAACCTCTTTTAATGGAACATGGTCTGTTAGTAAACCTACTCTAAGATCTTCAGAAACCATAAACATCAGACTTTCCCCCCCTTCTAACTCTTGATTAAGGTAATCTGTATGTCCAGGGAATTTAAAATCCTCTGATTGTATTGATTCTTTGTGAATAGGTGCGGTAACTAAAACGTCTACCTGACCTAACTTTAATGCCGCAGTAGCAGCTTTAAAGCTTCTAACAGCAAGTTCTCCCGCTATTGGGTCTACAGTTCCCCCAATTGACTATAAATGGCTCTTTAATTAAGCGCACAACGTTAACCTTTCCATCAACAACATCGTCTAACGAAGTAATACCGTGAATTTTGATGTTAAGATTTAAAGTTTTTATATAATAAGATAAAAGTTTAGTGCTTGCAAAAATCACTGGAGTGTATAGTTCTAACATCTGACTATCCTCAAACGCTTTTAAAATAATCTCTCCACCTATTCCATTAGGATCACCTAATGATATTCCTACTCTAATGTTTTGCTTTTTGTTCATGCGGTGCTTTGTTTTTCGCCGTATTTTTGAGAAGATAAAAGTAACGGTTTTTCATCACTTATGTTTACAGGAATAATAGAGTCTGCTGCAAGAGTTATTCAACTCAAAAAAGAAAATACAAATTTACACTTAACTCTGGAGAGCAATATCACTAGCGAGTTAAAAATAGATCAAAGTGTTGCACACAATGGTGTCTGTTTAACGGTAGTTGCCATTGATGGTAATCAGTATGTTGTTACAGCAATTGAAGAGACCTTACAGAAAACAAATATCGGCGATCTTAATATAGACGACATCGTAAATATAGAACGAGCTATGAAAATGAACGCCAGGCTGGATGGTCATATTGTTCAAGGTCATGTTGATCAAACGGCAATTTGTAAAGAAGTGATTAATAAAGACGGCTCATGGATATTCACTTTTGAATATGATAAGGATTTACACAATGTAACTATTGAGAAAGGAAGCATTTGTATAAATGGTGTAAGCCTCACAGTTGTTAATTCTAAAGTTAATGAATTCTCTGTAGCTATAATACCTTACACTTATGAGCACACAGGTTTTAAAACATTGAAAAAAGGAGAAAAAGTCAATTTAGAATTTGACGTTATAGGGAAGTACGTAAAAAGATTAATGGGACTATAGAGCCTTCTGACGATTTTTATAAACAACCATAGCACCTATAAGCAATGCGCTCACTAGCAATACCCACAAGTTGTCATCTAAAGGAACATCTCCTACAGGCGGCGGTATACCAGGTCCCATTTTAGGAACGGGTGGTGTAGCTTGCTGTACTAACACTGTTAGGGAAAGTGAAAGAATATTGTTCATAATTGTTTTAACGACTGCGAAAGTAAAACTTTAATTGAATTAGCGCAAAAAAGTAATGTGAACTTGATGTAAAGTTTAAAAACAACGCTTTTCATCGATGAAATACTGTTTTTAATCTTTAGAAAAGCTAAAAACTTATCCATTATTCATTTGAAAGAATCGCATTTTATTCTATAACGATTATTTGAAACCTTTTATTACAAGGTTGATACCACCATTATAAAATAAAAAACCTCAGCTTTAAAACTGAGGTTTTTTAAACTTGTGGGCCCACCTGGGCTCGAACCAGGGACTTTCTGATTATGAGTCAGATACTCTAACCAACTGAGTTATAGGCCCGACAACTATTTTTGACAATAGTATGTCCTAAAAAGTGTGCAAATTTAAACTATAATTCTTGTTGTACAAACTATTCTTCAATTTCCTGACATAACTCTACTAATACACCATTGGTAGATTTGGGATGAATAAATGCAACCCATTTATTATCAGCGCCTTTCTTAGGCTCACTATTCAAAATTTTAAATCCTTCTTTTTCTAATCTTTTTAATTCTACTTTAATATCTTTAACGTTGAAAGCAACATGATGTATGCCTTCACCTCTTTTTTCTATGTATTTTGCAATCGCACTATCTTCATGAGTCGCAGCTAACAACTCAATTTTATTCTTTCCAGATTTAAAAAACGATGTTATTACGTGCTCACTTTCTACTGCCTCACTCTTATATGGTTTTCTGCCTAAAAGTCTCTCATAAGTCTCGTTTGCTTTTTCTAGATCCTTAACAGCAATTCCTAAATGCTCAATTTTTCCTAACATAATTCTTTAATTTATTTTTCAAAAATATCACAAAACCATTTGCTTACCTTTGTCGCATGGAAGAAAGTAATAGACAGAAAAAAATTAGTGGCATCCTTCAAGAGGACATATCTTCTGTAATACAGGATTTTTTAAGAAAGAACACCGTTAAGAACCTGCTGGTATCTGTAACTAAGGTTACAGTAACACCAGACCTAGGATATGCAAAAGCGTACCTATCTGTTTTTCCTGCAGATAAGGCTGAAGCTGTCGTACAAGAAATTGTAGAAATAGGACCTGAATTAAGACACCAAGTAGCTGCAAAAGTACGTCACCAGTTACGTCGCATGCCAGAATTGCAATTCTTTAATGATGATTCACTTGAGTATATGGATCAAATAGATAGAGAATTAAAAGGTCTTAATAACCCTATAGAAAATCCAGACATACTGCCGCGTAGAAAAAAATCTTAGTGAACTTTTCTTATTACATCGCAAAGCGATATCTGGTATCTAAAAATGGCAAAAACGCCATAAACATCATCAACATACTTAGTTTTATAATAACGATTGTTGGTACGGCTGCCTTATTTATAGTGCTTTCTGGATTTTCCGGATTAAAAAGTTTTA
The DNA here is from genome assembly GCF_000755285.1 of Nonlabens ulvanivorans. Lineage (GTDB taxonomy): Bacteria > Bacteroidota > Bacteroidia > Flavobacteriales > Flavobacteriaceae > Nonlabens > Nonlabens ulvanivorans_A. The sequence continues at coordinate 488,987 of NZ_BBMK01000001.1, forward strand.
GTACAGAATTCAGTAGTTACTTTGATCCAGATCTTAAGGTCACTCCTTTTAACGGTAAGATTATAGAGATTCCGCTTTCGCGAAAGCAAGAACTCGAAAATATATCTGGTATCACAGTATTAAGCGTTACCATCGAAGAAAAAGCTTTTTTACATTACGATGGTAAAAATGACATTGCATATATTAAAGGTGTAGACAGTAATTATGACCAAATCATAAAAACAGACACTATATTACTAGAAGGTAGCTGGTTAGGCAATAGTGATTTACAAGTTGTCGCTGGTGCAGCAATATCTGATGAACTTTCTCTACAAGTCGATAATTATGGTAGATTTCTACAAATTATGGTACCTAAACCTGGGAAAAACGCGATTAACGCGTTAAACTATCGAGATTCTTTTAGTCAGATTGATGTCGTAGCAACAGGAATATTCAGTATTAATGAAAACTTAGACAGTAAATATATTTTCACTACAATCACTGCTGCAAGAAAATTATTGAATTATAGTGGTGATCAGGCAAGTAGCATAGAAATTAAAATTTCTCCCGATGTTGACGAAGATCAAATAAGAGAAGAGATTGAAGCATTGTTTGATGTACCGGTGGTTATTAAAAATCGACTTCAAATGAACGACGGTTTATATAAAATGCTTAATTCAGAAAATCTTGCTGTTTATCTCATCTTTACTTTAGTACTGATTATTGCATTGTTTAATGTATTAGGATCCATAATCATGATGATACTAGATAAAAAACAAAATTTAAAAACCTTATTAGATTTAGGAGCTAGTGTGACATCTCTACGTAAAATATTTTTTATACAAGGTAGTTTAATGACTATAAGTGGTGGATTAATAGGTCTATTTATTGGTGTTGTATTTGTTTACTTGCAGATAGAGTACAGCCTTCTTTACATAGCACCAGGACTTCCTTATCCCTTTGAAATGGTTTCAACTAACATTGTTGTCGCGCTAGGGACCACATCCATATTAGGGATTATAGCAAGCTATATCGCTTCTAGACGTATTAATGAAGGACTGCTTTCTCAGGCAAAATTATAATTTCATATTTCAAGAAAATAAAGCAACTTAACTTGATGAAGTATTTTCTGTCGGAAAATATTTATATTAGCAACAATTACTAAATCCCATCAATGAAAAATTTAAAACTAGCCTTATTACCATTACTCCTCATGTTTAGTCTTGTTATTGCAGCCTCAAGCGATGATAATGCTACAGTATACACGCCACAATCAAAAAGTATTGATAAAAAGAAAGTGCTACATCGCATGAATTGTCACGATTCAAATTGTTCAAATTCTGCACATATCAGGCGTCCTGATCAGATTCAATAATTATTTGTTTCTGAATATAAACTTGAAGTTATTTCAAATAAAAAAGGTTCTACTTTAAAAGTAGAACCTTTTTTATTTTTTAAGGTCGTAAACCTTCTTATCATCTAACTGAAGCTGTGGTTACCAAATTTATCAAGTACTTCATTAAAGGTATCGAAAACGCCTTGAGATTCGTCGCTAGTAACCATTTTCATACGGTATTCTTTAAAATTGGGAATTCCTTTAAAATAATTAGTATAATGGCGTCTAGTTTCAAAAACACCTAGTGTCTCTCCTTTCCACGCTATTGACATTTCTAAATGACGTCTAGCAACCTCAACGCGCTCTTGCATGGTCGGTTTTGCCATATGCTCTCCAGTTTCAAAAAAGTGTTTTACTTCTCTGAAAAACCATGGGTAACCTATGCTAGCACGACCTATCATGGCACCATCTAGTCCATATTCATCACGCATTTTCATGGCTAGCTCTGGTGTATTTACATCTCCATTGCCAAAAACCGGGATATGCATACGTGGATTGTTTTTCACATCTGCGATGGGTTTCCAGTTTGCGTTTCCTTTATACATTTGTGCTCTTGTGCGCCCATGTATAGAAATCGCTTTTATACCTACGTCTTGTAAACGCTCTGCAACTTCAACGATTTTTATAGAGTCATCATCCCAACCTAGTCTAGTCTTGACGGTTATAGGTAAGTCTGTGTGTTTTACCATTGCTGCAGTAAGAGATACCATAAGATCAATATCTTTTAAAATACCAGCTCCAGCTCCTTTTGAAACTACTTTTTTTACAGGACAACCAAAGTTAATATCTATAATATCGGGTTTAGTGCGTTCTACGATTTCTACAGACTGTAGCATCGAGTCTAGATTTGCACCAAAGATTTGGATACCTACAGGACGCTCTGCCTCATAGATGTCTAGTTTCATGGTGCTTTTTGCAGCATCACGTATCAATCCTTCACTGGATATGAATTCTGTATAAACCACGTCGGCTCCATTTTCTTTGCACAGTGCACGGAAAGGTGGATCACTCACATCTTCCATAGGTGCAAGTAGTAGTGGGAAATCGGGTAATTGTATATCTCCTATTTTAGGCATGCTGCAAAAATAAGGTATAATCTAATTTCAATTGAAGAGAATTATTGGGTTTTATAAACCCTTAGTTTTTTTACCTGTACGCTCTAATTCTTCTGAAGCTTCTGGCTCACGGTTATCCAATCTAAAGTTACCAAATTTATAAGTGAATCCTATGGTGAACAATTGTGTTTCTGGTATGGTTAAAACACGATTGTCTTGGTTTGCATATCGACTTACAAAAGGCTGATTTTGAGAAAGGAATATATCACTATACTTTGCAGTAATAATAGCTCTATCGTTCCATAATCTTTTAGAGAACCCTATACTACTAGATAGCATATTCTCATAATTATAGGATCCAAAAAGAATGCTTGTTATATAATCTGCTTCTACTAACATGTTTAACGTACCGTCCTTAGAAAGCTCAAATAGATTTTGAGTTTGAATAAAAAATCCGGTGGTATTCAATCTTTGGTTCTCATTAACCGATTGTAGTGCTTTAAATTCATTCTCCATATAAAAAGCACTTACACTCGTTAAAGAAGTCCACTTTTCAGTAGGATATTTTATAAGTGTTGCATCAATACTGTATTGAAATTCATAATTAAGATTAGCACTTTGTGTTGTTAACACGTTTGTATTATTGTTTTGAAAAGGTAAATTATCTAAAATACCTTTAGTATAAATGTAATAAGCATCGACAAACAATTCATAATCATGGGTCCATCCTAGTGTCACTTTATTAGTAAAGGCTGGTTGTAAATTGGGGGGGTTACCAGACTCAATATTATTATCATTAATAAAGTTATTAAATGGGTTTAAATCACCATACCTAGGTCTCTCAATGGAACGTTTATAGCTCAATGATAAATCATTACTATCGTTAAGACTGTGATTAATCGATACATTAGGGAAAAAACCTAAATAATTTTGAGAATTAACTAATCCTAAAGATTCACTATCTCCCACAACATCTGTTTGTTCTAACCTTAATCCACCAGTAAATGACCATTTGGTCCATTCTCTTTCTAATTGAGCATATGCTGCATATATTAGTTCATCATAAAAATAATTATCAGACAGTGATGTGTTTATATTACTTCCCATATCAGTGTCAAAAAAGTCTTGCTTGCTTTGAGAAGAGATATTAGAATATTTGAGTCCAGCAGATAGTGAGTAAGCGCCTAACTGGTTTGCATAATCTACTTTAGTCGTGAAAATATCGATATCTTGAAAACCTAAAGTATTAAAACTATTAGTACTAGTTGTCGTTTGAGAATCATCAAAAAACGTGCTGAAATAGTCCTGCTTATTATCTGACTTTGTAAAAAAGTAACTTCCTTCTATACTTAAAGAACCTCCTTTATCATTAAGTACATTATTCCATCCTGCATTTAAAGAACCTATGGTGCATCGCGTCCCGTATTAGAATCTGTATCAAAACCACTAAATGTCGTGGCATCTTGCGGCAATATTAAAGTATTTACATCGGTATCTACTTCTCTACCATTATCAAGGCCTAGATACCCTTGAATTGATAAACTATTTTTTTCATTAAGATTGATATCTATAATAGTATTAAAAGCATGTGATTGACTGCGCGAGATACTATTTATGTCTGTAAACCAGCGAGAACTTCTACTACCATCACTATTAAAAAAGCCAATTTGAGATTCTTCTAGAGTTAAATCTTTACGTGGATTATGGTTATAGTTTGCATAGACATTTAACCAGTCATTCTTGTAGTATTGACTGGTACCGATGTTGTATTTTGAAAAAGTATCAATTTCATATTGGCCTATTATAGAACCCTTATAACCTAGGGAAACATTCTTGCTGGTTACAATATTAATCACAGCTCCACCTTCGGCATCATATTGTGCTGGTGGATTATGAATGACCTCCACGCTTTTTACATTTTCACCACTATAACCATTTAATAATTGTTCTAATTCTTCATTAGTTAAGTAAACGCGCTTATTATTTATATAAACTTGCGCCACGCTTCCTTTAACCATATAAGAGCCGTTCATTTCAAAAACGCCAGGAGTAGATTGTAAGATTTGAGAAGCATTACCTGTGCTTAGTGTGGTGTTTTCTACATTAAAGATAAGTCGATCTGCTCTACGTTCAATCGTTGGTTTCTCTGCAGTTATGGTAACTGCGTCCAGTTGAGCGGCATCCGTTTCTAGAACAAGATTGTCAAAAGTGATATCTTTTTGTAGGGTCAGCTTTCGCGAAAGCGTCACGTAACCAACAAACGAGATTTTGAAATCGTAATCATCGGCTGTTACATTAGTGATAGAAAAGTTGCCCGACTCATCTGAAGATGTCCCATATTTAAAGGAACCGTCTTCAACATCTAGAAGAACTACGTTTGCAAACGCAATCGATGCTCCATCAGAATCAATAAGATTTCCTGTAAGATTAATTTGAGCAAACGTACTTAAAGAAGTGAATAGTAATAAAATGGATATCAGTTTCATGCAATAAATAAAAGAGCCTCTAAAATAGGAAAGCTCCTTAAAAAATCGGGCAAGGAATTAGATTATATTTGCAGCAGTATTTAACGGACTATGAAGAACATACGCAATTTTTGTATCATCGCACATATTGACCACGGTAAAAGCACACTGGCAGACAGACTGTTAGATGCTACCCATACGGTTACAAAGCGTGAATCGCAAGCTCAATTACTAGATAACATGGATCTAGAACGTGAGCGCGGTATAACGATAAAATCGCATGCGATTCAAATGGATTATACTGCACCAGATGGTGAACAATACATTCTTAACCTGATAGATACGCCTGGTCACGTAGATTTCTCTTATGAGGTTTCTCGTTCTATAGCTGCTTGTGAAGGTGCACTTTTAATTGTAGATGCTGCACAAAGTATTCAAGCGCAAACTATTTCTAATCTATATCTAGCACTAGAAAATGATCTAGAAATCATACCTGTTCTTAACAAGGTAGATTTACCTAGTGCAAATGTAGAAGAGGTTACAGATGATATTGTTGATCTACTAGGTTGTGACCCTAGTGAGGTAATACCTGCAAGTGCAAAAACAGGTCTAGGTATTCAAGATATTCTAGATGCTATAATAGAACGTGTTCCTGCGCCTACTGGTAATGTAGATGAGCCTTTACAGGCCTTAGTTTTTGACTCACAATACAACCAGTTCCGTGGTGTAGAGACTATTTTTAGAGTTATAAATGGTTCTATAAAAAAAGGGCAACGTATCAAATTTGTCGCGACTGGCCAAAGTTATTATGCAGATGAAATAGGCACCTTGAAATTGAATCAAGTTCCTAAAAAAGAAATAAAAGCTGGTGATGTAGGTTATCTTATCACTGGTATTAAAGAGGCCAAAGAAGTAAAAGTAGGAGATACAATTACAGATCATGCAAACCCTACTACAAACGCAATTGGTGGATTTGAGGATGTAAAACCTATGGTATTTGCTGGTATTTATCCAGTTGATACTGAAGATTATGAAGATCTGCGTTCTAGTATGGAAAAACTTCAATTGAACGATGCTTCTCTTGTTTTTCAAGCAGAAAGTAGTGCGGCACTTGGATTTGGTTTCCGTTGTGGGTTTTTAGGTATGTTACACTTAGAAATTATTCAAGAACGTCTTGAGCGTGAATTTGATATGACTGTTATCACAACAGTTCCTAACGTTTCATATCATGCATATACACACAAGAATCCAGACGAGATTCTTATTGTAAATAACCCAACAGATTTACCTGAGCCTTCAAGTTTAAATAGAGTTGAAGAACCATATATCAAAGCAACTATTATTACTAAGTCCGACTTTGTAGGTAATGTAATGTCACTTTGTATTGAAAAACGTGGTATCGTAACTAATCAGACTTATTTAACGACAGAACGTGTAGAGATGACCTTTGATATGCCGCTGGCTGAGATTGTTTTTGACTTTTATGATAGACTTAAAACGGTTTCTAAAGGATATGCGTCGTTTGATTATGCTCCTATAGGGATGCGCGAGTCTAAGTTAGTACGTGTAGATATTTTATTAAACGCACAAACGGTAGATGCTTTAAGTGCTTTAATACATGCAGATAATGCTTATACCATAGGTAAAAAGATGGTAGAAAAGCTACGTGAATTAATACCAAGACAGCAATTTGATATTCCAGTACAAGCGGCGATAGGAGCAAAAATTATTGCTCGTGAAACCATTAAAGCTTTACGTAAAGATGTAACGGCAAAATGTTATGGTGGTGATATCTCTCGTAAACGTAAGCTTCTAGAAAAGCAAAAGAAAGGTAAGAAACGCATGCGCCAGGTAGGAAACGTAGAGATACCTCAACAGGCATTTATGGCGGTGTTGAAGTTGAATGATTAATTAAAAGTGGTATAAAAAACCGCTATTTATATAAAATTTAATAAAGGGACAGAATTAAATTCTGTCCCTTTTTGCTGTTTAAAGAATTCCTTGAGATTATCTATGGAAAAATTCCTACAGACAGAGTGCTGTAATGTATATTCGCGCTCAAAATATAAAAATCCATGAAAAAATTATTATCCCTATTCATCATCTTAAGCGTTTTATTTTCTTGTAGCAGTGAGGAAGATTCGCCTACAGATAGTGGACTAACTAACCTACAGATTTCAGTGCAAAGTAAATCGACTACCAGTGTCACCTTGAGCACCACATCTGAAGGTGGTCCTAATTTTACCACTGTAATTAGTTATGCCTTATCAGGTACTGGGAACTATCAACAAACGTCATCTAACACCATTAGCGGATTAGAAAAAGGAACTAAATATGATATGTTCTTTACACGCTCAAGAAATGGACAAGACTACACTAGTCCTACCCTATCCGTAACAACACTAGGTTTTACACATACACCAGGTAACCCATTATTTTCTCGAGATACTGAAGTAAATCATCTTTATCAAGTGATTTATGAGGGCAATACAGAGTTTGGTGATTTTGCTCAACCTTTAAGTGGTTATATCATCATAGAAAATGATAGTGTACCATTATTAAATGTAACTGCTACATCAACTCAAATCGACTTTGAGGTTGGTAAAAACGTAAGAACTATACTTCCTACCACTGCAGATAATTATCAATACAATTACCCATTTGAAATAGGTCTGTTTACTAATGAGGCATATACTAGAATCACAACAGACACACAGACTAATACACTTACACAACCTAGAAGTGTCTTTAGTATTGATAATCACGTACCATATATTGAATCTGGTGTTCTTACTGGATCTATATGCTCAAATTCTGGTAAAAGAGGAATCATACAACCTAGAGGTCGTTTCTGGTTAGGTGATCAAGGAACCTCAACAAATAGCGACTATAATAATCAAGATAACTACAATGTAAAAATAACTAACATAGTAGACCCTACTATTTCAAGAACATATCTAGCTAGCGATATCTTCCCATTAGTTACTCTAACCGGTGATTGTACGATTGAAGGAATGGCTTTAATAGGTTCCGCAGTTAATGGTAGAAGAGGATTCCATGATGCTAATGTGTTATCCTTAAACTTAAACCGTAATTTCTTTATAGATGGAGATTATACCATCCAGTTTATTGTTGAAGATGATAATACATCATATTTTTCAAATGAATTTATAGTAACCTTAGATTAATTTTCAACGTTAAAAGTTGAATCAAAAAAGGGACAGAATAGTAATTCTGTCCCTTTTTTATTTAATGATATTTTCCTTTATTCCATGATCACATCACCACTCGCCTGCACTACAATTTTTTTACCTAGATAAACCAATTTGCTATCTTCTTCTACTTCCATGTCTAATGAAGTAGAAGGGATAATGTCTATCTCATCCTTCTTTCTTATAAATAACGGAATGATGTTTTCATCTGTTTTTGTAATCTCAATAAGGCCTTCATAATGCTCTTGAGATTTAATAGTGATCTCATGTATCTCTCCATAATAACGTGCGACTTCCATCATATTCACATAATCATCTGTAGATGAAAACAAACCTCTAGAAGGGTTTTCATTAGGATTACTGACCTCAGTCGAGTGAACTAATCGGTAGGCGCCATTTTCACCAAAACGTGCTGTAAAGCGCTCTAATGCATAATCATTAATTTGCGAGTTACCTGTAAGTGCCATTAAAAACCCGATGTTATTAAATTCAATATCATCTGTAATAGCATCGCTATAAATATCTGCAGCTACGGCGTCTAATCCTTTTTCTTTTGCAATGCGCACATTATTTGTATTGGTATCTACCAGTACGACACTGCGTCCATGCTCTTTTAAATAGCTAGCGATTAATCTTGAGAATTTTGAAGCGCCTACTATCATGATACCATCTGATTGCTTTAAGAACACACCTACTACTTTTGCAAACAATCGAGCCGTTGTAGCGTTCAATAATACCGTACCTAATACAATCATAAATACAAGCGGTGTAATATACTCTGCTCCATCAACACCTTGTGTAACCAGTTTAGAACCAAATAGTGATGCAATACCAGCGGCAACAATCCCACGTGGTCCTACCCAAGATATAAATAGCTTCTCATTCAATTTTAATCCACTATTAATAGAACTGGCAAAAACTCCTAATGGTCGTATAATAAAGGCCACTATTGCAAACAAAACTGCCGTTTCCCATCTGTAGATAAGGTACAGATCTTCCATATTAATATTTGCAGCAAGAAGTATAAATAGAATCGATATCAATAAAACACTTAGCGATTCTTTAAAATAAAGTAACTCTTTAAGGTTAGGTAAATTAATATTACCCATTACCATTCCCATAACAACTACAGCAAGTAATCCAGACTCGTGAGCAAAAGAATCACTCAATACAAAAACACCCAATACAGCTGCAAGAGTAAAGACGTTTAATAAGTAATGAGGAATTAGTTTTTTCTTAATTGAAAAAGCAAGTGCATGTGCAAATGAGAATCCAAATGAGAATCCGAACAATACAATCTTACCAAATTCTTCGAGAGCTACTAATGTAAACTCTCCACCTGCGTTTGCACTAATAAACTCAAACACCAATACCGCAAATAAAGCTCCTATAGGATCAATTAAAATCCCTTCCCATTTTAATATAGAACTTACGTCTTTTTTAAGCGGTATATTTCTTAAAATAGGTGTGATTACAGTAGGTCCAGTCACAATTATTAAAGCAGAAAATAATAAGGCAATTTCCCAACTAAGTCCAAAAATATAATGTGCCGCAACACCAGCACCAGCAAATGTAATAATCACCGCAACAGATATTAACTTACCTATAACCGGTCCTGTATTAAGTATTTCTTCTTTTTTTAAGGTTAGTCCACCTTCAAAAAGTATGATACTAATCGCTAGAGATACAAAGTAAAAAAGACTGTCACCTGGGAATAAACCTTGCTGTCCGTTCCATATAGGTTCAATTAATTTAGAGGCATCTTCTGTATATAAAGATGCAATAGGACCTACCAATAGACCTATGATTATCAAAGGTAATATGGCTGGTATTTTAAATCTCCACGCCATCCATTGTGCAAGGATTCCTAGTATTATAATTCCGGCTAACTCTAGCATTATTCTATATTTTGGTTGAAAATTACGACCTTTTCTCTAATGATGTTGTAGTTTACGCTTTCGCGAAAGCGTAATAAGGCCCAAATTAACGGTATATTTAGATTTTAAAACCAACTATTGACATCCCATCCTTTTAAAAATATCGCCATAGGTGTGGCTTTTTCTCCTAACCTGAAGGCAAATTTGCATGAAGCAGCTAGATTATCGCTCTTATTTAACGCTAAATTATCTCTTATTCATGTAGGTGAGGAAAGTGAAGAAAAGAGAAATCGTGTTGAAAAATGTTTATTAACATTTAAAAATCAATCATTAGATTATTCAATAGATTTTAAGAGTGGAACGCCTGTAGATGTAATATTAACTCACATCGATAATAAAAATATAGATCTCATAATATTAGGAGCATTACAGCAAGAAAACATTCTTACTTACTACCTGGGATCGATTGCTCGTAAAATAACTCGTGCAGCGGCATGCTCTATTCTACTTCTCATAAAGCCGTCTGTTGAGAGACAAGTTTGTCAACATATAGTGGTTAATGGACTTAAGGATGATCATACACCAGAGACTGTACAAATGGCCTTTTTTGTAGCAAATGCACTGCAAACACAAAGACTGACTATTGTAGAAGAAATTAAAGAAAGTGAACTATCTATTAAAGTAGATGATGACGCGTCGTTGCGCAAGGCAAACTTACAGAGAGAAAAAATACGCCGTCAAGAAGATGCGCGTGTCGATAGAATCCTAGATCAAATCCCTGAAAATTATAAATCTGATATATCCATTGAGAAGCAACCCATTTTTGGCACACGTGGATATTCCATTGGGCATTTTGCACAAATTTCAAGAGCAGACTTATTAGTGATGAATGCGCCAGGCAAAATGAATTTCTGGGATCGCTTATTTCCACATGATATAGAATATATCCTTACTGAACTACCTACTGATGTACTTATTATAAGATGACCAAATCTAAATTTAATATAAAGGAATTTATAGGCCAGCTGCCTAGTAATATTTTCTCAGGATTTGTGGTAAGTCTTATTGCACTACCTCTAGGTCTGGGATTAGCAATGGCTAGTGAAGCACCGCCTATCGCTGGTATTATTACTGCTGTTATAAGTGGTGTGGTAGTCTCCTTTTTAGGTGGTAGTAATGTAACAATAACTGGTCCCGGAAATGGACTGGTAGGTGTTTTGTTAGTAGCTTTTACAACACTAGGTTTTCAAGGTGCATATGCTGCTATTATATGTTCTGGTGTCTTATTAATTCTTTTAGGATTTTTAAGAATGGGGGAAACTTGCAGATTTTTTTCCATCTAGTGCTATACAAGGAATGCTAGCTGCTATAGGACTTATTATATTAGGAAAGCAATTTCATATCATGTTAGGGAATCGTCTGGACTTAGATAGTAGTATTGATTATCTTCTTGCCATACCTCAAACTATAATTGGTGTTTTTAAATATGAAGATATACAGTTAACGCATGCTGCTATTGCAGGCGTTGTGGCGTTACTTATTATGATCTTCTATGGGAAAATTAGAAATAAATATTTTAAATTTTTCCCAGCTCCTATGTGGATTGTGGTTATTTCTATCGCAACCAGTTATTTCTATGAACTTGTTTTAAAGGAAGATCATCCTATTGCAAATGAATATATGATTCCAGAAATTCCTAGTGGTGCAGAAATTGTGACCTCAATTCCAGTACCTGATTTCGGTCTTATGGGAAGTTGGGCTTTTTGGGCTAGTGTTTTATCCCTTACTCTTATTGCAAGTATTGAATCTTTATTAAGTATTAAAGCAGTAGATCAACTAGATCCACAAAAAAGACGATCTAATGTCAATCGAGATTTAAAGGCTTTAGGCCTAGCTACTATAAGTAGTGGTTTTTTAGGCGGGCTTAATGTAGTTACTGTTATTGCACGCAGCTCTGTAAATGTTAATAATGGTGGTACTAATAGATCATCAAACTTTGCCCATGCGATGTTTTTAGTATCCTTTGTATGGCTTTTCAGTTCTCAATTAACTCGTATACCGCTACCAGCACTAATGGCTATTTTAGTTTATACCGGATATAAACTCGCATCACCTACACTGATTAAAAAATTGTTTACGATAGGTAAAGAGCAGTTGATTATTTTCTTTGTTACCTTATTGACGACTCTATTTATAGATCTGATTACTGGTATTATAGCAGGTATTTTAATCACCTTTATTATTCATATCATTCTTAATCGTAATGTATTGCTCTTTATTCAAAATTTATTGAAGCCCAACGTGCTTATGTACAAGGAGTCTAAAGGTAATTATTACATAAGTGTAAAGCACTTCTGTACATTTCTCAATTTTTACAAACTTAAACAGCAACTAGATTTAGTACCCGAAGATCAAGATGTGGTTCTAGACCTCTCGTTATGTCAATTTGTAGACCATACGGTTTTAGAAAACTTAAACGGGTATCAATCAGTTTTTCATAAACGTGGTGGCCATTTTGAGATCATAGGTCTTGATATGCATGGAGCGGAAAGTGATCATCCATTTGCATTGCGTAAATTGATTCCGGGAATATCTTTCATTACAGCAAATCTTACTAAAAGACAGAATACTTTACAAGAAATTGCAGAGGAATTTGACATGACTTATGCTGCAGAGAAAACGCAAGATGAAGATTTTTTAGACTCTTTTAAATACTTTCAATTTAAGAAAGTAGAACGTGTTTATAATAGAATTTTTAACAACGGTAAGCAATTCAAGATATTTGACATCCATTATTCCGAAGGTGAATTTATTACAAAAGCAGATGTAAAAACCACTATGCTTAATATTAAAGTAAATCGCATTTTACCAGAGTTTACTCTAGATCGTGAAGGTTTCTTAGAACGTGTTTATGGTCTCGCTGGTTTTAAAGATATCCCCCCCATTGAGAACCACTCTGATTTTTCAAAACGTTTTTACCTTTTAGGAGAAGATACTCATGGAATTCAAGATTTTTTCAATGATGATCTAGTTCGTTTTTTTGAAAGTAATCCTTACTACCATATTGAGTCAGATGGTCATAGTTTACTCGTATTTAGATCAGACCGTACCGCTGGTATTAAAGAGATTAAGGCATTGATTGATTTTGGAAAACGACTGCATAAAATTGTGCAGAAAGCGGTTTAACTCAATTTCAAGACTTTTCACGTAACAAAATTTTAAATTGCGCTACCTATAACAGAGATTTATTTTATGAAAATACATTCTATAGAAGCTGGTAATTTTAAATTGGATGGTGGCGCCATGTTTGGTGTCGTACCTAAATCCTTGTGGCAACGCACCAATCCAGCAGATTCTAACAACATGATAGACATGGCAGCAAGGTGTTTGCTGGTAGAAAACGGCGATCGATTAACGTTAATCGATACCGGAATGGGAAATAAACAATCAGAAAAATTCTTTGGTTATTACTTTATGGACCACATCTATAATCTAGACAGCTCTCTTAAGAAAGCTGGTTTTTCTCGTGATGACATTACTGATGTGTTTTTAACTCACCTACACTTTGATCACTGTGGCGGTGTGATAGAAAAAAAGAACAATGAATTTTATGAGCCTGCTTTTGCAAATGCAAAATTCTGGACTAATGAAGAGCACTGGAAATGGGCTGTAGAACCTAACGCAAGAGAAAAAGCATCTTTTCTCACGGAAAATATAAAGCCTATTAAAGAGAGTGGCCAGTTGAATTTTATCAAACAAAACAGTTCTTTTGAAACACAAAGCGAGATGGATTTTGACATCCTTTTTGTAGATGGACATACAGAAAAAATGATGATTCCACACATCACACTAGGTGATAAGACCTTTGTATACATGGCAGACCTATTGCCTACTGCAGGACATATACCTATTCCATATGTAATGGGTTATGATACCAGACCATTACTTACTCTAGATGAGAAAGCAAAATTTCTTAATGAGGCTGCCACAAAAGGCTATTACCTCATCTTAGAACACGATCCTAATAATGAAATAATCACCGTGAAACACACAGAAAAAGGTGTGCGTCTCGATAAATCCCTTACTTTTAACGACTTATTTAATTAAAAATCATGAATTACTCCTTTATTAAGAAAACAATGTTAACTGTGGCAGCAGCAGGTATGCTAGCTGGTTGTGGTAGTGGATTCACTATTGTATCTCCACCTATTGAAAACATAGACTCAACACCTATTAAAACGACAGCAATGTCTGATGTTGAGGCAAAAAACTGGAAAGATCTGGACTTACAGACAGACACCATTCCTGGAATGAGTGTTAATAAAGCATATACTGAAATCCTTAAAGGCCGCATGGAACTACTACCATAGTTGCAGTAATAGATTCAGGTATTGACATTGAGCACGAAGACCTAGATGATGTGATCTGGACAAATGAAGATGAAATACCTGGAAACGGTATCGACGATGATAAAAACGGATTCATAGATGATGTACATGGATGGAACTTCCTAGGTGATATCGTTGCAGAGAATCTAGAATATGAGCGTATTGTAAGAGATAAAGCTATGTTATCAGCAGATATAGTTGCAAAAGCTCAAAAAGAGTATGATGGAAAACTAGCTCAAGCTACTCAAAGCAAAGAACGTTTTGAAGGAATTCTACAACAAATCGTTGAAGCTGATAAAGTAGTAAGCGCACACTTAGGTAAAACAGAATATACTCCAGCAGAGGTTGCTGCAATTAGTTCTGAAGATGAAGCGGTTACAAATGCAAAAGGAACGTTGAGTTTCTTCTTTGGTCAAGGTCTCGAGTCTGTTGCACAGGCAAAAGAGGTTTTAGGTGAGTATATCACAGATGCCACTAATCTTTTAAACGGCGCTAAATTAAAAACAAACTACCGTGAAGATGCGATGCCTGGTAACAGCCCTTACAGCTATACAGTAGGTGAAGTATGGGGTAATAATGAATACAGTGGTCCAGACCCAAAAAAGAAAGATGCACTTCACGGTACTCACGTAGCTGGTATTATCGCTGCAGAACGTGATAACGGTCTAGGAGCAAATGGTGTAGCAAATAATGTAAAAATTATGGTACTACGCGCTGTATCTGAAGGTGATGAGTATGATAAAGATATCGCAGCAGCTATAAGATATGCGGCAGATAACGGTGCTAAGGTTATCAATGGTAGCTTCGGTAAATACCATTCTTCAAACCCAGAATTTGTTTGGGATGCTATTAAATATGCTGAAAGTAAAGACGTTCTTTTTGTAAACGCAGCTGGTAATGAAGGAACAGATACAGATTTTACTCAAGTATATCCACAAGATCAAGTTCTTGCAGGATCTGAGATTTCTGATAATTTCCTTACAGTAGGTGCTCTTGCTCCTTCTTACGGTGCTGACATGGTAGCAAATTTCTCAAACTATGGAAAATCGACCGTAGACGTTTTTGGACCTGGTGTACAAATTTATTCTACGTTCCCATTAAATGAATATTCTAGTATTAGCGGAACTTCTATGGCATCTCCAGCAGTAGCTGGTGTAGCTGCTGTGATAAGATCACAGTTCCCTAAACTATCTGCTAGTCAAGTAAAACACATCATTATGGATAGTGGATTAACTACAGCAGCTCGTGTAAATGTAGCTGGTGGAGCAGATACTAAGCCTTTTCAAGAAATTACGACTTCAGGTAAAATGGCAAACCTTTATAATGCATTGATTATGGCGTCTAAAATGTAAGCCAGATTCATATAATATTGTTAAGCCTGTCCTAATATGGACAGGCTTTTCTTTTTACGCTTTCGCGAAAGCGGTATATTTATAACCTAATTACTCAACAACAACAATCAAATGAAAAAAATCATTTTACTACTCACCACTGCAGTTATACTAGCAAGTTGTGGATCTTCAAAAGATGTTGTAGCTAACCAAAGCACAAATGCAAACGGTTACTGGCAGCAAGCTGTAGACTATAAGATGGATGTAGATATGGATGTAGACCGTTATCAATATACGGGAAAACAGACCTTAGTTTACACTAATAATTCTCCAGAAACTCTAGACCGAGTTTATTATCATTTATTCTTCAATGCTTTTCAACCAGGTAGTGAAATGGATGTAAGATCTCGCACTATTGCAGATCCTGATAGACGTGTAGGATCAAGAATTGCTGCACTAGAACCTAATGAAATAGGTTATCTACATGTTTCAAACATGACACAAGATGGTACAACTCTTCAACCACAAGAAGAAGGAACAGTTCTAGTTGTAAAATTAGCAAAGGCTCTAGCACCAGGACAGTCTACAACATTAAAACTAGATTTTAACGGTCAGGTACCTGTTCAAATACGTAGAAGTGGTCGCAACAATAAAGAAGGTGTTGCACTATCGATGACGCAATGGTTTCCTAAAATGGCAGAGTTTGATGCTACTGGATGGAACACAAGCCCTTATATAGGACGTGAATTTCATGGTGTATGGGGGGGAAATTTTGATGTGAAATTGACACTTGATAAAGATTATACTGTAGGTGGAACTGGATATTTACAAAATCCTAAAGACATAGGTCACGGTTATGATAAAGCAAACTCTGGTCCTGCAAAAGGTAAAGACGGTAAATTAACTTGGCATTTTAATGCACCTATGGTACATGATTTTGCATGGGGGGGCGCAGATCCAGATTTTATCCATGATGTATACAATGGTGCAAATGGTGTGAAACTTCACTTTTTATACAAGGATAACGATGCGATTAAAGAAAACTGGAAAAAATTACAACCTAAGACTAATGAGATGTTGAAATATTTCAACGAGCACATAGGTGAGTATCCTTACAAGCAATATAGTGTGATACAAGGTGGT
Source organism: Nonlabens ulvanivorans (assembly GCF_000755285.1). GTDB lineage: Bacteria > Bacteroidota > Bacteroidia > Flavobacteriales > Flavobacteriaceae > Nonlabens > Nonlabens ulvanivorans_A. Next base: position 505,833 of record NZ_BBMK01000001.1, read on the forward strand.
GATGGTGGTATGGAATATGCCATGTGTACTTTAATTACGGGAGAGCGAAGCTATGGAAGTTTAATGGGTGTTACTGCTCATGAGTTTGCACACTCCTGGTTTAATCACATTCTAGCTACTAATGAGGCTAAACATGAATGGATGGATGAAGGTTTTACCACCTTTATTTCTAATAAAGCAATGGCTTACATTAATGGAGAAGATGAAAGTACCGCAAATAGTGGCTCTTATAGAGGTTATCTAGGTCTAGCAATTTCTGGCAAAGAACAACCTCAAACAACACATGCAGATCGTTATGAGTATAATGGTGCATATGGTGCTAGTGCTTATAATAAAGGTGCTACTTTTTTAGCACAATTAGGCTACATCATTGGTGATGAAAAACGTGATGAAGTAATTAAAGAATATTACAACACATGGAAATTCAAACATCCAGAGCCTAATGATTTTAAACGTGTTGCCGAGCGTGTAAGCGGTTTTGACCTAGAATGGTATTTACGTGACTGGACGATGACCACAAACGTAATCGATTATTCTATCGAAAACTTAAGTAGTCTAGATGGAATGAGCGTGGTTTCATTAAAACGTAATGGATTAATGCCAATGCCATTAGATATTAAAGTAACAATGAATGATGGAAGCGAGAAATGGTTTTACATTCCGCTAGAAGAAATGCGTGGTGAAAAAATGGTGCCTAATAACTGGACTGTTTTAAATGACTGGGCTTGGGCTTACCCAACCTATGAACTAGAATTAGACGGCGTTGATATGCGTTCTATAAAATCTGTTGAAATTGATCCTACGAATAACATGGCAGATGTGGATAAAGAAAATAACAACTGGTCTTTACAAGAGTAAGTTATCAGCCATTAGATTTTGAAAAAGCAGCTGTTTAATTACAGCTGCTTTTTTGTTGTCCTAAATTCAATGATAGCATTCTCTTAAAAACATATCTTTGCATCATGCGTTTCACCCTAGGAAAAGAGACTAAGCTTAAAAGTAAAAAATCTATAGAGTTACTTTTTACAGAAGGTTCTTCTATACGTAAAGGACCTATACGTTGTGTTTATAATCTCATAGACATGGAACAACCTCATAAAATAGGTGTCAGCGTTTCAAAACGATTTTTAAAAAAGCACCAGATCGCAATCGTATAAAAAGATTGTTGAGAGAAGCTTATCGTTTAAATCAACATGACTTAATAACTCCAGAAGGAAAAAGTATTGAAATGATGTTTCTTTTTCAATCTCCTAAAATGCCTGAATTTGAAACCGTTCAACAATTGATAAAAAAGCTAATCATCGAGTTAAACAAGCAACATCAAAAACTGGAAGATTAATTGGCACTTTAATTGTATTTAACTCAAAATGTGTAGTAAGCGGCAAGAAAATGAGTCGTCTACCGTTTTTATCCTATATTTATTGCAACGCGCTTAGAACAGCTATCAACTATGAAAGGTACCATTAACATTAAAAGACAGATTCTACTTCCTATTTTAGGAGCGTCTATATTCTTTACTACAGCTAGTTTTCAAAATGACTTTTTTGAAATAGCAAAGCAGATTGAGATTTTTACAGAAATGTATAAGCAGCTCAACATGAACTATGTAGACGAGACTAATCCAGCAGACTTAATGGATAACGCCATTGAAGGAATGCTATCTGATCTAGATCCTTATACAAAGTACTGGACGGAACAAGAGGTTGAGAAGTCTATCATTAATAGACGCGGCGCTTACACAGGTATAGGTGCTGTGGTGAGTACTAGAGATGATAAAGTGATTATAGTAGAGCCATGGAAAGACCATCCGGCAGATCTTGCAGGACTTAAAGCAGGTGATGAGATTATAGAAATAGATGGCATCAAGCTAGCGGACTATAAAGAAAATGCCGGTGATTTATTGAAAGGTAGTGCAGATACAGAGATATCCATCGTTTATAAACGACAGGGAAAAGAGAAATCAGCAAAAGTTAAAAGACAGGCAGTTGAGGTTAATGCCGTTCCTTTTTATGAAATGGCAACACCAGAAATAGGATATGTGGTATTATCTAAATTTAATGAGAAAGCTTCTAGAGAAACTAAGGCTGCAATTGTAGCATTAAAAGAAAAAGGAGCTACTAAAATAATACTTGATTTAAGAGGCAATCCTGGTGGTTTATTAAGTGAAGCCGTTGCTGTTTCTAACCTGTTTATTGAGAAAGACAAGCTGATAACCAGCACTCAATCTGTTGTTGAACAGTATAATAAAACCTATCTCACAAAACGTCCTGCTTATGATCCAGACATACCAGTTGCAGTACTTATTAATGGACGCAGTGCCAGTGCCAGTGAGATAGTAAGTGGTAGTATACAAGATTATGACCGTGGTGTTATTATAGGCGCACGTAGTTTTGGTAAAGGATTAGTACAACGTCCTAAACCACTTTCTTACGGTACACAAGTAAAAATCACCATCTCGAGATATTATACACCTAGTGGTCGTTGTATACAAGCATTAGACTACTGGAATCGTGATGAAGATGGGAATGCTGTCCGTACTAAAAAAGAAGATTATAATGCCTTCAAAACTGTTAATAGCGGTCGTACCGTTTATGATGGCGGTGGTGTACAGCCAGATATTGAATTAGCAAGCGCAGCTTACTCACCTATCACAACAGCCTTACTTAGGGATAACGCCATTTTTGATTATGCTACAGAGTATTATTATAATCATCAGGTAACAGATATGGATAGTTTTAGATTCACTGATACCGATTTCAATGACTTTGTTAATTGGGTTGAGAAGAAAGGATTTGATTTTAATACTGAAACAGAGTCTGCATTTGCAAAAGCATTTAAAACTGCCGAGAAAGAAGAACTAGATGATGATATTAACTCTAGCTATAAGGCCATGCAAGAAGCGATTAATAATGCTAAGAAAAAGGATATGAAAGATAAAAAGGCTGAAATCATGAGCCTTCTTACTGATGAAATCGTTAAAAGATATTTCTATCGTGACGGTTTATATAACTATCAATTAAAATTCAATCCAGAAATTTTAGAAGCTGTAAATGTTCTAGAAGATCAAAACAAATACAACAGAATTCTAAAATAAGAATGAAGCAATTATTATACATATGTGTTTTTCTTACTGCTCTTTGTGCTAGTTCACAAATTACAGTAACGCACTCTGTATATTTTGATGTAGATAAAGATCAGTTCACTTTTAGTGAAGGAAAACAACTGACGTCATTCTTTGATGATTTAATTTATAAACCCATTCTTACCGTAAAAATACTAGGTTATTGTGATGATAGAGGTAGTTACGATTACAATCTAGACTTATCCAATAGAAGAGTTGAAACCGTTGCCAGATGGTTAGAAAATCACGATATAGAATTAGAAAATATTTCCAAAAAAGTAGAAGGGTTAGGAGAAGTAGCTCTTGAAGACGAATTAGATCAAGAAGAAACTGAAGAAATAAGAGCTCAAAACCGTCGTGTAGATGTCGAATTCTCTTTAAGCGCAGATAAAACCAAACGAGTTGCCATTAAAAAATTGCGCAAACAACAACTTACCACAGATGAGGCAAAGGAAATACCTGTCTATGAAAAGAAAGTCGTCGCTGCTATCTTAGAGAACCCGAGCAGTACAGAAGTAATTAAAACCAGTAAAACAACTGAGCCAGAAGTATCCATTGAAGAAGTTGAAGAAGATGAATTCTTAGATATACCTACTAAACTCGATCCACCTATTGATAATACTAAAGAACCATTTAAGTCACTTTTAAGTAAAAAACTTAAAAAAGGTCAGGTCATCCGATTAGAGAATATTTTATTCTATAAAGGCCGTTCTACCATATTAGAAGAATCGCAGCCACTACTCGATCGTGTTGCAGAAATTTTAATCGCTAGAGAAGATATTCATTTTGAGATTCACGGACATGTATGTTGCATCAATCCTGCTTATCCAGACGCATATAATAGAGATACAAAAAAATCTAATTTATCTCACGCTAGAGCACTTGCTATATATAAAATATTGCGCGGTCGTGGTGTAAAACATACCCGTATGAGATTCAAAGGTTATGGTAGAACGAGACCACTAGGTGGTATTGATAAACTAGACCGTAGGGTAGAACTGTATATTACTAAAATAGATCCGCCTAAAAATTAAAAGCAAATATTCTTTTTTATTTAATTACTTCATCGTAATATTGCGATTAATATGGGAGCTACTAAGACTGAAATATTTACAGAGCAACAAAATCAAATGGCTCAAATGGCAAAAGCATTGGGCCATCCTGCACGTATAGCCATTGTACAATACCTATTAAAACAAGATACTTGTATATGTGGTGATTTAGTCTTAGAAATAGGACTAGCACAACCTACTATATCACAACACTTAAAAGCACTTAAAACTGCAGGACTTATAAAAGGAAATATAGAAGGCACTAGTACTTGTTATTGTCTAGATTATGAGAAATGGGATGTCATGAAAAGCTTGCTATCTCCTTTATTAAATCTTGAAACTGATAACAAAACCAATTGTTGCTAAAAAAAATTTGAATATATTAATCGTAATATTACAATTAAAGAAATACTATGAAACTATCCGCATTTAAAAATCAGCTATCACAATTAGATCAGATAACTTTTCAACTGCCAGACGGCAGCCTTGTTCCATCTCACTTTCACGTGACTGAAGTAGGGAAAGTCGTTAAACATTTTATAGACTGTGGTGGTAAAGAACGATTAGAAACTGTCGTGAATTTTCAATTATGGGAAGCAAACGATTACGACCACAGATTACATCCAGAAAAACTACAACATATCATCGAGTTATCAGAATCACGATTAGGGCTGCCAGATGTGGATATTGAAGTAGAATATCAGTCTAATACGATAGGTAAATATGGTATCGATTTTAATGGCACAAATTTTATCCTTACTTCAAAATTAACAGATTGTCTTGCCAAAGATAAATGTGGAATACCAGAAGAGAAACTAAAAATAATTTCAACCGATAATCAAAACACTTGCACTCCAGGATCTGGTTGCTGTTAATTTCAAACCTATGTATACTGCCATCACAGAATTACTAAATCAGCTCGATGTAGATAGTATTCCGCTTTCGCGAAAGCGTGATCTCGATCAACTATCTACCTATATCAATCAAAGTTTAAAAAAATATAAAAAGGCTCAACTTACATTTATTTGTACGCATAACTCTAGACGTAGCCATCTATGCCAGATATGGGCACAAGTTGCTGCACGACACTTTGATATACCAGATGTTTATTGCTACTCTGGCGGGACAGAACCACTGCGGTTTATCCCATGATTATTAAAACCATAAAAAAGCAAGGCTTTACCGTGACAAAAAGTAAGCCTAAGGATAATCCTAAATATTACATTGAATATAGTGAGGTCATGCCACCCATTACGGCATTTTCAAAAATATTTGATGATGAATCTAATCCTACATTACAGTTTGGTGCTGTAATGACCTGTGATCATGCATCAGAGAATTGTCCATTTGTTCCAGGTGCAGAAAAACGTTTTGGTATTACTTATTTAGATCCTAAAGTAAGTGACGATACACCAGAACAAAAAGAAGTTTATAAAGAACGTAGTCTTCAAATCGCTACAGAAATGAAATACGTATTCTCACAAGTTCAATCTAATTAAGCTATGAAAAAGAGACTTTCTTTTTTAAATCAGTACTTAACCCTATGGATATTTCTGGCCATGGCAATAGGAGTAGGACTAGGATATTTTATACCTAGTATAGCTAGTTCTATCAACAACATGAGTAGTGGAACGACTAATATCCCTATTGCAATAGGTCTTATTTTAATGATGTATCCACCACTAGCAAAAGCAGACTATAAACTCTTACCTGTTGTATTTAAAAACACTAAGATATTAAGTATCTCTCTTATATTAAATTGGGTGATAGGTCCCGTATTGATGTTTGCACTTGCATTAATATTTCTTCAGAATCATCCAGAATATATGGTGGGACTTATTTTAATAGGTCTAGCACGCTGTATAGCCATGGTACTAGTGTGGAATGATCTAGCAGATGGTTCTCCTGAATATGGAGCTGGATTAGTGGCTCTAAACAGCGTTTTTCAAGTTTTTGCATACTCATTCTATGCGTGGTTGTTTATTACGGTGTTGCCGCCTTATTTCGGCTTTGACGGTGCAATTGTAGATATATCAATTGCGACCATTGCTGAGAGTGTTGCTATCTATTTAGGAATACCTTTCTTGCTCGGTATACTAAGTCGTTACTTTCTTGTAAAAGCAAAGGGAAAAGAATGGTATGAGCAGGTTTTTATTCCTGCTATTTCACCTATCACTTTAGTGGCGTTATTGCTTACTATTATTTTAATGTTCTCTTTAAAAGGTGAGTTGATTGTTGAGATACCGTTTGATGTGTTATTGATTGCGGTTCCTTTAATGATTTATTTCATTGTCATGTTCTTGATAGGCTTTTTTATTAGTAAATATCGTGGAGCAACTTACAGCGAGAATGCGGCGATTTCTTTTACGGCTGCTGGAAATAATTTTGAACTGGCGATTGCGGTGGCGATTGCGGTTTTTGGGCTCAATTCTGGTCAGGCATTTACTGGGTGATCGGACCACTGGTAGAAGTTCCCGCATTGATATTACTGGTACGTGTGGCATTTTGGTTGAAGAAGAAGTATTATTAGATGAATCACCGTCATAATCATCGTTATAATTTCTCGAGTGTAGGGTTAACTCTGCGCTTGAGAAATAATAAATTATAAACCATAACAACGATATTTGCAGCACCTAAAAACTATTTAGGAAAAGCATCATGACACTAGTTTCAAAAGACATCTTAAAAGCTGCCGAAATTCTCAAGAGAGAAAAACTCGTTGCTATTCCTACCGAAACCGTTTACGGACTAGCTGGAAATATCTATAGCGATACAGCCATCAAGAAAATTTTTGAGATGAAGAAACGCCCGTTTTTTAATCCGCTGATTGTGCATATTCACAGTATGGAACAAGTGATGGAACTGGCAGTAGATTTTCCTGAGAAGGCACAGCAGTTAGCACAAGCTTTTTGGCCAGGATCTTTAACACTTATTTTACCTAAAAAGAATGATGTTCCAGATCTCATCACAGCAGGAAAAGATACGGTTGGGATAAGAATGCCTAACCATGATTTAACACTAGAACTACTTAAAAGCTTAAATTTTCCAGTAGCAGCACCTAGTGCAAATCCTTTTACACACATCAGTCCTACTAGAGCACAACACGTTAAAAATTATTTTGATGGTTCTCTAGAAATGGTATTAGATGGTGGTGATTGCGAGAATGGAATCGAGTCCACCATCATAGGTTTTGAAAATGATAAAGCCATTGTTTACAGACTAGGCTCTATATCATTAGAAGATATCACATCCATCATAGGACCTGTCACTGTAAAAAATAATAAAGAGCAAGCACCCAATGCACCAGGAATGCTCGAGAAGCATTATGCACCACGTACGACAACTTATCTAGTAGATGACATAAGTGAATTTATCGCTCAACATGCCGGTAAAAAAATAGGCCTTCTACTCCACTCTACAGATCATCCAGATTATGCAGTAGCGCAAGTAAATTATTTATCTAAAACCGGTCATTTAAAAGAGGCTGCATCTAGATTATATAACGCAATGCACGAGCTAGATCAACTAGATCTAGACATGATTGTAGCACAACAATTACCAGATCACGACCTAGGAAAATCCATTAATGATCGCTTAAAAAGAGCTACTAAATAGTTCTGATTGCTTTAGTATCTTTGTCTTGTGAAAGTTATATTATTCATCTTCTCGATATATTTTCTAGGACTCAACATCATGCCTTGTAATGATGGTAATATTGAGCAGCATGATGAGGTAGAACAAACTGTATATATCGACGACCATGATAATCACGATCATGAAGATGAATGCTCACCATTTTGCCAGTGCAATTGCTGCTCTATTCATGTGATCTCTTTTGAATTTGAGCCACTCGAGTTTACAGTATTACCGGTAATTAATTCACAAATTTCTTTTTATATCAGTCCTGTTTATGACGGGTTTGATGGCTCCATCTTGCAGCCTCCACAATTAAATAGCTAGAAACTTCAAGAGCATTGTGCTCATTTTATTTTAGACTATTTAAACACTTTACATGAAAAAAATCATTTTATGCAGCATGTTGTTGCTGTGTTACGCTTTCGCGAAAGCGCAATCCAAAAAACCTATGATATCAACATCATTGTGGTATCTGAAGAAAATAACGAACCATTACTAGGTGCAAATGCTTCCATCAAAAGTCTACAAAAAGGCGCGATGATGGATATCAATGGGAAAGGAACCATTAACAACCTAGAGGCTGGAACTTATGAACTGACCATTTCTTTTATAGGATATGAAAAACAGACCGTTACTGCTGTTATACCAGATCAACTGGATTATACATTTCAACTACACGAGGCAGAAGGCGAACTGGAAGTAATCGTCATACAGTCTACACGATCTTCTCGTAGTTTTAAACGCACGCCTACTCGTGTAGAGTTTATAGGTGGCGAAGAACTAGTTGAGAAAACTGCTATGAACAGTACTAATATTGCTATGGTACTGAGAGAAAGCACCGGTATACAGATGCAGCAAACTTCTCAAAGTAGTGCAAATCAATCCATACGTATACAAGGATTGGATGGTCGATATACACAGTTGTTAAAAGATGGATTTCCACTTTACGGTGGTTTTGCTGGTGGATTAAGTATTATGCAAGTACCGCCACTAGATATTTCTCAATTTGAGATCATTAAAGGAAGTTCTTCTACACTATATGGTGGTGGCGCTATTGCTGGACTAGTAAATATGCAGTCTAAAACGCCAGATGATGAGGCAGAGCTAGATTTAATGTTAGTAGGGACACAAGCCCTAGGAGTTACTGGAAACGTGTTTTACAGTGCACGTAATGATAAATGGGGGAATGACGCTTTATGGAAGCGCAAATTCTCAAAAAGAGTATGATCCAGATGGAGATGAATATTCTAATTTACCTCGAGCGCGCACCATTTCACTAAATCCTAAGGTATTTTATTATCCTAGTGAGAAAACAACCTTATGGCTAGGTCTTAACGGTACATTTGATGATCGTAAAGGTGGATATCTAGATGCTATAAATGGCAATAATAATGGATATCTAGAACAAAACATATCGCGCAGGTTAAGTACACAAGCCGTGTGGGATACTGAACTTACTGATCATTCTAGCTTCCAGTTTAAAAATAGTATTGCCTATTTTAATAGAGAACTACTGATTCCTAATATGGATTTTAAAGGTAATCAGGTCAACACATTTACTGAAGCAAATTATAAGACCAATTCTACAAAGACGGATTGGGTAGTTGGAGCTAATCTTTATACGTCTAGCTTTGATGAGGAAGTATCAATAAATGAGCGTGATCAAAAAGATACTACCATAGGTGCTTTTGTAAATAACATTACAGACCTTAATGATAACTGGATATTAGAAACGGGTCTACGTACAGATTTTACAACAGATTGGGGGGTGCCTTTGTGTTACCTAGAGCATCTTTATTATATAAAAGTGATGGAAGGTTTACAAGTCGTTTAGGTGGTGGATTAGGTTATAAAATTCCAGATTTATTTACTGAAGATGCTGAACGACTGAATTTTCAAAATGTAATGGCAGTAAATAAAAATAACCTAGTAGCAGAGACCTCTTATGGTATGAATCTAGATTTTGATTATGGATTTGCTATTACTGATCAGATTAATTTCTCGATCAATCAATTGTTTTATTTAACCGCAATAGATAACGGATTGTTACTCAACACCAGTAACACTAACCCAGGAATGTTTGAATATTCAAATGCGACAGATTTTACCTTAAGTCGTGGTGCAGAGACTAATATTAAATTCTCTTATAAAGATTTTAAATGGTTCTTAAACTATGCATTTATTGATACACAGCTTAATTATTTAGATGGTAATCCTCAAATACCACTTACTGCTAGACACAACGCTGGTAGTGTGATTATGTATGAAAATGAGAAGTGGCGCATAGGTTATGAAACCTATTATACTGGTAAACAACTTTTATTTGATGGCTCAGATTCTCAAGATTTTTTATTGATGGGTCTACTAGTTATGAAAAACTTTGACTGGGGAAATCTATATATGAATTTTGAAAATCTGACAGATAGAAGACAGAGTCGCTTCTCTCCTACTGTCACTACAGATATTACTGGAGTACCAACATTTAATGAAATTTATGCACCTACAGATGGTTTTATCTTAAGTGCAGGAATCATCTGGAAACCCTTTGGTAATAAAAGTCATCACGGTCACGGACATCATGATGAATAAGTAAATTTTACTGTTTTAAAAGCTCAATATGATGAAGGTTTCTTTCAAAATATTGAGCTTTTTTATGTCTGTTGTTTACTTTTTTACTGGGCAACTATTAATCCCTAAAACTGCATATAATGGACAAAAGTTCATAAAACTAGTGGCTAATAAGACACCACCTACGATTAATAAGATAATTCCTAGTGTACCTGTTATTACATTAGTAAAGAATAAAATAGATACTATTACTGCAAATAATATTCTTACTATTCTATCGATGTTTCCTAAATTCTTCTTCATGACTTATACTTTTAAAATGAGATACAATAGTAGTCTAGTGTATGTTCTTAAAAAGTGACTTAAGTCACAACTAAAGAATTTTAATAGTTTGATGTGATAAAACAAGTTGATTATCGTTCTCTAATTTTTTTAAAACACGACTAATCACCTCTCGGGATGTAGCCAGATCGTCTGCAAGCGCTTGATGAGAGATTTTAATAATATGAGAATTAGTTAATGCTGCTTTATCGTGCAGTAAATTTAAAATACGCTCGTCCATTTTATGAAACACCATATTCTCTATAGTGTTTAATAAGTCTGCATAACGCATCTCATATTGTGAGTTAAAAAGTAGATTTAACTCTGGATATTGCTGCAGCCATTTTTTAAGTCTGTCTGCTGGTAATAAAAGAATTTCTGTCTCTTCTAATGTCTGTGCATTGATTTCACTGGTTCCATTTTTAATACCTGCTGCAAATGACATCACACAACTCTCACTAGCTTTAATATGATATAGTAATAATTCTTTATCGTCATGGGTAGTAAAAACACGCAACAATCCTTTTAACACCACTGGTATTACCTTTACATACTGACCTTTACGTAAAATCTCTTGATGTTTAGGAACACTGATAAATTCACATTCTCGAGTAATGGTTTCTACTAGTACTTTATTAAAAAATGGAAATTGTTGCTGTAAATCAATATAAGACATAATTAAAAATCTAAGGTCATCGCTTGATGAGGAATTCCGTCTTCTAGATATTTTTCACCTGTAGCCATAAAACCTAAATCTTTATAAAATCTATCTAGATAACATTGAGCAGATATCTTTATGGATGGAAATCCTTGATTTTTACAATAATCAATACTCGCAGTCATGATTTTCTGGCCGTAGGCACGCCACGATTTTTAGGATTTACGACTACTCTACCTATACTAGCCTGTTTAAAATAATCACCTGGTTGAAACACACGTGTATAAGCTACAAGTTTATCATCAACATAACCTAGAATATGAATTGCTTTTTGATCCTTACCATCCATATCTTGATAAACACAGTCTTGTTCTACCACAAAAACTTCAGTACGCAATTGTAGTACATCATATAGTTCTTGAATATTAAAGTCAGAAAAAGATTTAACGATTACATCCATATTTAAAATTGTTTTGGGACAACTTTAGGCTGTGGCGGCTTCACTCCTATTCTTATGTCGGTAATAATTTTCTCTAGCATATTTCCAAATTCTTCATCGCCGGTTGCCATAAATTCTTGACGTCTAGCATCTAGATCATCTAGTGTTTCTTCTCGATCTTTTTCATCAAACTCTTCAAGATCACGCCATATCTCCATGAGTTTTTTTTGAGGATGTACCGCTGTTCTTAACTGATGTATTATAATAGAAGCTTCTTTTCTCATATTCACTGTGCAGGAAGGTAAAAATCCTATATAACGATTCACCTATTTAAATTAATTACTAAATATATAGTCTAATAATAGAACTATTTCTTACCTCTATAAATCAACGATATACGATTATGTTCTAATAAAAGTTGTTCGTCATTTTGATAGCTTTTCAATAAATGAATTGCATAATCTAGTTGATCTTCAGATATATTTCTATAGGCTGGTGCAGGTATGACATCGCTCCATTTTGCAAATAAAGTATTATCTAATGCAATGCGCCAGTAACAATGATTATCAAATTTTAAGTGATAATATTGATTAGGTAGTGCATTCCCTAGATCCAGATACTCTTGTCTTTTATTAAGATTCATACTAGTAATTATAAAAATAAATACATAAGATAACTACAGTTAATGATAATATATAAAACAACAGGTTAGTAAAAATTCTATACCATCTATTTTCCATTGTTAAAAATATATGTCTAAATACTAAATATCTAGTAATCAAAAATAGTATACCACTAGGTAGTATTATAAATATAAAAAGTAGTAAAAAATAATCAGCTAGTGATCCACCAGATAACAACATCATTTAATAGGTTGTGGAGTATCTCGCTTTCGCGAAAGCTACTTATGAACAAGCTATCTTATTCACACGATTTGCATGGCGTCCACCTGCAAATTCTGTATCTAAAAAAGTCTCTACCATGGCAATAGCCTGTGGTATAGAAGTGAAACGTGCTGGTATACAGATAATATTTGCATTATTATGCTCGCGTGCTAGTCCTGCAATTTCTTTAGTCCAACATACTGCGCCACGAACATTTTGATACTTATTAACGGTCATAGAGACACCTTGTGCACTACCACAAATAACTACACCTAGATCTGCTGCGTGGTTATCAACATCCTGCCCTACCTTGTGAGCAAAGTCAGGATAATCGACACTATCTAAAGTATCTGTTCCATGATTAGTTACTTGATGACCTCTTTTTTTAAGCATATCAACAATAGCTTGTTTATAATCTGGTCCTGCATGGTCGTTTCCTATAGAGATGTTCATAATAGCGGTGTTTTACCATACAAATTTAAGTCTAGTTATTGATAATCTTGGGTTATTAACATCGATGGTTTTACACTATTCATAAACAATAGATAACCTGTTGATATCAATTGAAAGAAAACATTAGGAAGTGAAGGTTTAATAACCCATATCCATTTAAAATTGAGATAACCAAAATATAACTCACCTATTTAAGACTGACTTTTCAGACCTAAATTAGAGTTCATCAACATAAAATATGAAGCTAGTTTATGTACATTTTGATGTGAATAAGGGTTGTCAACAACTGTGTATAAACCTAGCTCATTTACATTAGAAACTTACTTTACAATTAGTTAACGTTAGTATAACATGTGGATAAGTAGAGATAAGTTGTTAGATTATCAAGTTCCTAATTTTTCAATGAAAAGATATACCGCTATTCACACTACATCATCATCATCAATTTTATTTAAATTTTTAAAAAAGAAAAAATGATATTGTTTATAATGTGGATAACGTTAAAAACGATAGAAAATCAATACAATGATTTAAGAAGGAATTAATAGAACTCATATTGAAAATGAATTCTATAAAAATTAAATTTGGAATAGTTAATGCAACTCTAGAAATTATAGTAAGTCATCTGGTTTCAACTGTTTATTATAAGTAGTTGAAATTATTGATCAATAAGACTAATGTTTATGTATAGTCAATGAAAAGAAAAAGTAACTTAATAAAAAACTAGACGCTTGTAGAAGAAGTATTTTCTATAAGTGGAGAAGTCTCCTCAAAGCTATCAACAGTATGTTCTGTATCTAAAGCCTTATTGATAAAAAGAATGACTAGGACGATGCCCACAAGAAAAATTCCTATGAATAGTATAGTTGATTTAAGAGGCTTTCTAGTTTCCATTTGTTTAAAGTTGTTAATCATTAGACGATCAACAATAGACAAAGTTACAGTTATTTCTTAAATAATTGTTAATAAGAGTATATTAAATCATTAATAATCAAAGTATAAAGCACTTATAATCTCTCAGAGTTTTAAAAGATTAACTTTGTAGAAGTATAAATAGAATATGAAGAAGAAGAAAAAAGGAAACTCAAAAACGAAAGTTTCAAAACCTCAGTCAATCGGTACTGAATGTATTAAAGCAAGAACCTAATAAGGATTTTAATTACAAACAAATATGTGCAAAGCTCTCCATAACAGACGCTAGTACACGTAATCAAGTTATAAAAAGACTACACCAATTAAAATCTAAAGCACAAATAGAAGAAACAGATCGTGGTAAATTTAAAATTATTAAAGCCATTGATTATTATACCGGTACTATAGATATAAGTACACGTGGTACAGGATATGTGATTACAGAAGAGCTGCAGGAAGATATTATGATTCCACGTCGCTCATTAGGTCAGGCCTTAAATGGTGATCAGGTAGAAGTATATGTTTATCATAGAAGAAGAGGTCAACAGCCTGAAGGTGAAATTACTAAAGTAATAGAACGTAAGAAAAAAGAATTTGTAGGTACCATACAGGTGCATGAAAAATTTGCTTTTGTAAACGTTACTGATCCTAAGATTCAAACAGATTTCTTTATACCAGGTCGCGAGATTAATGGAGCCAAAGATGGACAGGTAGTTCTAGTCGAATTTGTAGAATGGAATGATAAGCAAGATTCACCTAACGGTAAAGTAAAAGCTGTTTTAGGAGAACCAGGTGAACATAATACTGAAATTCATGCTATACTAGCTCAATATGGTTTGCCATATGAATTCCCTACAGCAGTAGAAGAATATGCAGACCAGTTAGATAAAACCATAACAGATAAAGAAATAAGTAAACGTCGCGACATGCGAGAATCGCTTACTTATACTATTGATCCAGCAGATGCCAAAGATTTTGATGATGCACTATCTTTTGAAAAATTAGAAAATGGTCATTATGAAATAGGAATCCATATTGCAGATGTAAGTCATTATGTAAAAGAAGGAACGCCACTAGATGATGAAGCATATGAACGCGCAACTTCTGTATATCTAGTTGATAGAGTAGTACCTATGTTACCAGAGGTATTATCAAATGGTGTATGTTCTTTAAATCCACACGAGGATAAATTGTGTTTTTCTGCTGTATTTGAAATGGACGATAGTGGAAAGGTTTATAAACAGTGGTTTGGTCGTACTATCATTCATTCAGATCAACGATTTGCTTATGAAGAAGCACAACACATCATTGAGACTGGTAAAGGAGAAATTCCTGCAGACATATCACTTACGCAAAAAAATACAACTGCAGATCCTGCTATTGTAGAAGCGACACTTACCTTAGACAGTATCGCAAAAAAGATGCGTAATGAACGTATGGTACAAGGTGCATTAAGCTTTGATAAAACTGAGGTTAAATTTAATCTTAATGAGAACAGTGAGCCTGTAGGTGTTTATTTTAAAACATCTAAAGACGCTAATAAGCTGATAGAAGAATTTATGCTACTGGCTAATAGAAAAGTAGCTGCTTTTATTGGAAAACGTGATCCTAAACAGACTTTTGTTTACCGTATTCACGATGAGCCTAATGATGAAAAACTAGGAGCACTTGCAAAAATTGTAACTCGTTTTGGTCATAAACTAGACTTAAGAGATCGCAAGCATGTCACGCAATCATTAAATAAATTATTAAGTGATGTAAAAGGGAATAAAGAACAAAATATGGTTGATACTCTTGCTATTAGAACCATGTCCAAAGCAGAGTATTCAACACAAAATATAGGTCATTACGGTCTAGCCTTTGATTATTATTCTCACTTTACTTCACCTATACGTCGTTATCCAGACGTGATGGTTCATAGACTACTACAACATTATCTTGATAAAGGAAAAAGTGTAAGTGAAGAGCTCTTTGAAGAAAAATGTCATCATTCTACTAATATGGAAATTCTAGCTACTAAAGCAGAACGTGATTCTATCAAGTACATGCAGGTTAAGTTCATGAAAGATCATGAAGACGAGCAGTTCCTAGGTGTCATTTCAGGAGTTACCGATTGGGGAATTTATGTAGAAATTATTTCTAATAAGTGTGAAGGAATGATACGCTTAGGAGATCTTGATGATGATAGTTATGAATTTGTAGAAGAAGAGTTTGCCGTGATAGGTCGCAAGACTAAAAACGCTTACAGACTAGGTGATGAGGTTTATGTAAAGGTAAAAAATGCAGATCTTGTTAAGAAACATCTAGATTTCTGGATGATAGGTAGTAAAGAGGCTGTTGAAAACTAAGCATTGTTATACCTGTAAAAAAGAAGATATAGTCATGTATCGCATACAGATTACTAAAGGTAAAGACTGGATTTTTTGTTGCAAGACCTGCACAGAAAATCACCAGTCTTTACCTTTTTATAAATATGGTGGAACCTGGAAAGGTAAAAGATACTAGTTATGAAAAGACTATTATTATTATTAACGATATGCTCACTTGTTTCTTGTAAAAGAGATTTTTCTAAAGGACCTCAATTAAGCTGGTTACAAGGTAAATGGCAAAGAGTAGATGATAGAGCTGGTAGAACTACTTTTGAAAATTGGAGGATGCAAATCGATGGAAGCTTTTTAGGTCATGGTTTTACTCTAGAAGAAAACGATACTGTTTTTGAAGAAAAATTAGTCATCAAGCCACTTAATATACTAGTTAAAAATGATAATAGATGGGTACTTCAAGTCACAGGTGTTAATGAATCTCCTACTATTTTCGAAATTAAAGAATTTACTAATAATAGTTTTACTGCCGTAAATCTAGAAAATGAACTTCCTACCCATATCAGATATTCTTTAATAAACGACAGCTTGAAAGCACAAGTTTATAATGATCAGATGTCTATTGATTTTACTTTTAAAAAGTTATAAAACTCATTTTAAGACATTTATCAAATCTATAAATATGAGATTTACTGTATTTCATCTATGATTTAATACTTTAATCTATATAATAATTTTAATAATTCACATTTTAAGTAACCTAGGTAAATCTCTAGATATTTGTATCGGTTATCCTGGTTAGTTAACTAAGAAAGTGTATTTGCATTTTTCTCTTGAAAAAAGTAATACATAAAGATGTTTTAGATATTCCCTAAATATCAAAACATCATTTCAAAAAAGTAGAGTTTTTTTGGTTAGTATGAAAGGTAGTTTGTCGCAAGATGGACTACCTTTTTTCGTTTACTGTAACAAAACTATTTGTATGGCATCTTTATAAAAATAATTCACATGAAAATTTCAACTCTATTTTTGTTCTTTTTAGTTACTGCAATCAGTTTTTCTCAAAACCCTAGGGAAGTTGAGTTATGTAACTTTGATACTATTAAGGTCTATGATTTAATCACTGTAAATCTTGTAAAATCCGATGTAAATAAGATTGTTATTTCTGGTCACGATGCTAGTGATGTAGAGTATGTTCATAAAAATGGAATTTTAAAAGTACGTATGGCCTTTGATAAACAATTTGACGGTACAGAAACTTTTGTCCATGTTCACTACACAGATTTAAAAGTAATTGATGGAAATGAAGGTGCCTTTATCACGTCTAATGAACTTATAGAACAACCACAACTAGAGATTAGAGTGCAAGAAGGCGCTCGAGTTAAAGCTGGTGTGATGGTAGAATATCTTGAGATTAAAGCCGTATCTGGTGGAATTACTGAAGTAAGTGGTACTGTAGATCAACAAATCATTAATGTAAACACTGGTGGTATTGTAGAGAATCAAGAACTAAAATCAAAACGCACCAAAGTAAAAGTAAGAGCTGGTGGAGAAGTAGAAGTATATGCCACTAACGCTGTAGATATAAACATACAGGCAGGCGGCGATGTAAAAGTCTATGGTAATCCTCAAGAAATCTCTAAGAAGACCTTTGCAGGTGGACGTGTAGAGATAATGAACTAAGACAACTCTTATATTAAAAAGTTATCTTGTAATTACGCTTTCGCGAAAGCGTATCAATTATCAACACACAGGTATCAGAAAACCCAACATTAATTTTTACCTTTGAGCAATAACCTTATAATTATATGCTCGAAGACATTCTTAGTGCAATTCCGCTGGGATTTTTAATGGCCTTTCTCATAGGACCAGTGTTCTTTGCATTACTAGAAACCAGTGCGATTAAAGGATTTAGAGCTGCAGTAGCACTAGATATAGGAGTTATTCTTGCAGATATTATTTTTTTACTAGCAGCATATTTTATGACTTCCTCTATTTTAGAGAAGTTAAAAGATGATCCTGGACTTTATATTTTTGGCGGTTCTATACTTGCGATATATGGTATAGTTTCTTTTGTAAAAACTAGAAAATATTATCTTAAAGAAGTTGATCCTAAAGTACTTATCGTAAAGAAGAACAACTACTTTTCTTTATTTATAAAAGGTTTTTTCTCAACTTTATCAATATAGGTGTATTAGGATTTTGGCTAGGATTAATAGTCGTTTTTAGTCCTCAGTTAGAGAATGATTCTAATAGAATTATCACCTTTTTTGGTGCAGTATTAGTCACTTATTTTATTGTAGATCTATGTAAAATAGTGCTAGCAAAAAGCTTGAATCGTTACCTCACACCACATCGTATCTTTTTATTAAAAAGATTGATAGCTATCATAATGATGATTAGTGGTGCGGTACTTATTTTTAAAGGAGCTTTTCCTAGTGTATCTAATCAGGTAGAAGAGCAACTACACATTATTCCAGAATTACCAGAACCTGTGTCAGAAGAGTTACAAGGAGTAGAGGCTATACCAGTTTTAAACGATTCTATTTAAAACAAAAAATCCCCAACCAGTAAAGATTGAGGATTCCAGAGGCGTCTAGCGGATTCGAACCGCTGTACTAGATTTTGCAGACCCATGCCTAGCCGCTCGGCCAAGACGCCTTTTGAGCAGGCAAAAATAACAAAAAAGTTGTCTTTATCACTATTATTAATCAAAAACGCTCTTTAGTGTTGACTTCTAGCGACTTTGCTGCATAGAAATGACCACACTTGCCACATCACCACCTATAGGAGGATTGATTTTTGCCACTTTCACATGCGCTTTTTGCACTAATTGTTCTTCACTCAGAACTCGATCCAGTATTCTTTGTGCGACCTGTTCTAGTAATTTTGAACGTTTACTCATTTCTTCAACGATAATACGGTTAAGAGAGACATAGTCAACAGTATCACTCAATTCATCAGTTCTGGCGCTTTTTGAAAGATCAGCTGTTACTTCTAAGTCTACACGGTATTCACTACCTATCATAGCCTCTTCATCGAGACATCCATGGTTGGTATAAACCTTTACGTTTTCAAGTATAATTGTATGCATGTGGTAAAGATACTATGAGTATGGTTAGGACTGAAATAAGCTGTAAATTTGTTTTATCTAAATATATTGAAAAGAGCCATGAGTGATACTACTAAACCTAATAACTTCATAGAAGACATTATAGAAGACGATTTAAACAATGGTCTTTCTCAAGATAAATTACGTTTCCGTTTTCCACCAGAACCTAATGGGTTTTTACACATAGGTCACGCTAGTGCAATATGTTTAAACTTTGGGCTAGGAGAGAAGTACAACAGGCCAGTAAACCTGCGTTTTGATGATACTAATCCTGCAAAAGAAGAAGCAAAATATGTAGCTGCAATTCAAAAAGATGTTGAATGGTTAGGTTACAAATGGGATAATCTGTGCTATGCCTCAGACTATTTTCAAGAGCTTTATGATTGGGCAGTACAAATGATTAAAGATGGTAAAGCTTATATAGATTCACAATCTAGTGAAGAAATGGCCGCTCAAAAAGGAACACCTACACAACCTGGTGTAGATGGACCTTATCGCAATAGAAGTGTGGAAGAAAATCTTGCACTTTTTGAAGGAATGAAGAATGGAGAATATGGTGAAGGAGAACACATCCTGCGTGCTAAAATTGATATGCAGTCTAATAACATGCTCATGCGTGATCCTATCATGTATCGTGTAGTGGATAAAGCGCATCATAGAACCGGTACCGACTGGAAAATCTATCCTATGTACGACTGGACACATGGAGAAAGTGATTATTTAGAACAAATCTCACACTCTTTTTGTACGCTCGAATTTAAACCTCATAGAGAGCTTTATGACTGGTTCCTTGATCAAGTTATCGATAAAGATAAAATACGTCCTAAGCAACGTGAATTTGCGCGTAGAAACGTATCACATACCGTGACCAGTAAACGTAAACTTCAAAAACTGGTAGAAGCTGGTGTTGTTAATGGATGGGATGATCCACGTATGACGACCATATCTGGTTTAAGACGTCGCGGTTACACTCCAGCATCATTAAAAAACTTTGCAGAGTCTATAGGAATTGCAAAACGTGATAACCTAGTAGATATGAATCACCTCGAGTTTCACTTGCGAGATGATTTAAATAAAACTGCAGATCGTGTGATGTGTGTATTAGATCCAGTAAAACTGGTCATTACTAACTATCCAGATGATCAGGTAGAAATCCTTCAGGCAGAAAATAGTCAAGAAGACGAGTCTCGTGGTTTTAGAGAAGTTCCTTTTTCAAAAGAACTATACATAGAACGTGAAGATTATAGAGAAGAGGCAAATAAGAAATTCTTCCGTCTTAAAAATGGAAAAGAAGTACGTCTTAAGAACGGATACATCATTAAAGGTGAAGGTTGCCTTAAAGATGCAGATGGTAACATTACAGAAATTCATGCTACCTATGATCCAGATTCTAAAAGTGGTAGCGGTACAGAAGCTAGTATGCGCAAGGTAAAAGGTACACTTCACTGGGTAAGTGCTGCTCATGCAGTACCTGTAGAAGTACGTCTTTATGATCGTCTATTTACAGTACCATCACCAGATACAGATAAGGAAAAAGATTTTATGGAGTTTGTAAATCCTGATTCTCTAGAAGTCATTACTGCAATGGCTGAGCCAGCAATGAAAAACTTGAAAGTAGGTGATATTGTACAATTTCAACGTATGGGATATTTCTGTGTTGATCCAGATACTACAGAAGATCAAATGGTATTTAACCGTACGGTAACCTTGCGAGATACCTGGGCAAAGCTAGAAGACTAATATTTTCTAAATGTTTTGAATAATTACGCTTTCGCGAAAGCGTATCTTATAAAATCCTTCTTATTTTAACTGTAATTAGTAATAATTATGTTGATTTAAGAAGGATTTAATATATATACCATAATTGTTAACCGGTTATTAACGTATTACCACATACAATGTGTTTATCTTTGAATCAATTAATAATCAATAAATTAAACGAAGATGGCAAAGACAGGAAACGCATTAGTAGCATTAGTAGCAGGAGCAGCAATAGGAGTAGCAGCAGGCTTGCTTTATGCACCAGAAAGTGGTGAGAAAACAAGAAAGAAATTAAAGAAAAAAGCTGATAGAGCACAAAAGGATATTAAAAATCAAGCGCAAACTGCCTATGATACTTTAACAACCAAAGCGTCAGAATATAAAGGAACGTTAGATGAACGCATTGAAACCGCGTTATCAACAGCAAGCTTTAAAGCAGATGACGCTATCGTTTCTCTAGAAAGAAAACTAGAACAATTGAGAGCGCAAAACGCAAAATTACAGAAGCCTAAGGTTAATGGAAAAACAACGGTATAAATCTTATTCATGGGAAAAGGTATAAGTGAGAATATTCAAGAATTTACCACCGCTACTCAAAGTTTCATAGAGTCTTCTATAAACTACCATAAACTCGATCTTTATAAAAAAGTGATGAGTGGTGTGATATCGAGTAGTCATAAACTGTTATTGGGATTTTTTTTACTGATATCAATTCTATTTTTAAGTCTAGCTGCTAGCGTTTATTTAGGTGACTTATTAGATAACGACGCTCTTGGATATTTAATAGTTGGGCTATTTTATTTCCTTTTAGTTATTCTGGTAGCTATCTTTATGAAACCAGTCATCGAGAAAAGTTTACTGCGCAAGACCAGCCAGCAATTCTTCAATTCAAATGAGGATATAAAAATTGATAAGTATGAGAGTTTACAATAGTTTTGACGAGATAGATAGAGATTTAAGGTACTTACAGTTGCAAAAGCAAGTGGATCAAGAAACCATGAAGCTAAATCTTAATGAAGTAAAAGAAAGCTTCTCTGCAGTGTCAGTTTTAACGAGCATAGTAAGTTCTATAGCAAAGAAAGCAGTCATCCTTAAAACAGTTAATAAACTGATAGGAAGATAAAATTGTGTTGAAAAAGAAAAAAGAAAAAGAAAAAGCACCGCAATTGCGGTGCTTTTTTATTTTAATAAGGTTGGTTAAACCTTAATCTTGCCAGCCATCAGCATCGTTATTCTTTTTTGCTTCAGCTTCTTCTTTATTCTTATTTGTTTTCTTCATTTGCTCACCTATCTGCGCACTAGCGGTAAAACTAGCAATCATGTTGTTTAGCATGTCACTACCTGCTTGTGGTGAATTAGGTAATAATATTAAGTTAGACTGTGTAGCCTCACCTATAGATTGTAATGTATCGTAGTGCTGTGTTACTACAATTAGGGCACTGGCTTCTTGAGAATTGATACCAACATTGTTTAAAACATCAACACTTTCTTCTAGACCTCGAGCGATTTCACGACGTTGATCTGCGATACCTTGACCTTGTAAACGTTTAGATTCAGCCTCGGCACGTGCTTTTGCAACAATCTTGATACGATCTGCTTCTGCTTCATACTCAGCAGCTGTTTTCTCGCGCTCTGCTGCATTAATACGATTCATAGCTGCCTTTACCTGTATGTCTGGATCAATGTCTGTTACAAGCGTTTTAATGATGTCATATCCATAATCCATCATCGCCTCGTTCAATTCACGTTTTACAGCAATTGCAATATCATCTTTCTTTTCAAAAACATAATCTAATTTCATTTTAGGAACCTCTGCACGTACTACATCAAATACGTATGATGTTATTTGATCATGTGGGTTTTGTAATCTGTAAAAAGCATCATACACTTTTTCTCTTCTTACTTGAAACTGTACAGATATTTTAAGACGTACAAATACATCATCTTTAGTTTTAGTTTCTACAATAACATCTAATTGTTGAATTTTAAGATTGATACGTCCGGCAATTTTATCAATTAATGGAACTTTAAACTGTAACCCAGAATGGCGCATACTGGTAAATTTTCCAAAACGCTCAATAAGAGCAGCTGTTTGTTGCTTTACCGTAAAAAATGAACTGAAAATTAGTAGAAGTATGATTACTCCTAAAATTGGAAAAATTAATTGTCCCATAGTTAGTGTTTTAAGTTTGTTTAAAGATACAGTACAATTAGTCTTATTTTAGCAAAATAAGTTACACCTATGAAACATATTTTAGCTTTTACAGCTGTTATTTTGCTAGCTTTTTATTCAAATGCTCAAAGAAGACAAGCTTCAAATAATAGATTAGGTATAGCCCTAGATGCTACCTTTTTTAGTTTAAACACTGATGATGTAGCGGTCGATGGTAAAGTAGGGTGGAGCGCTGGATTAGAAACCAGAGGATCCTCTAGACCTTATTGGGATATGATTTTTGGAATACACCTTTTTAATAATAAATTTTCTGTTCAAGAGGCATTAACACTTGATGAAATAGATATGAGTGTTATAGGTGCAGAGGTTAAGTTATTGTGGGCTTATAAAATTGATAATAGAGATTATCTTTCTTTAGAAATAGGACCTGCCGTATCTTTTAATGGTGAATTTAAGGTAGCAGATAAAAGGTATGAAGACAGTATTATTACAGGTAGTAGTGCTGTTACGGTAGCTTCTTTTCAAGAAACATCTCCAGTTAATATAAATGGTATTGTCGGTTTAAGTGGTGGATCAGAAAAGATTAGATTTTCTGCTCACTACCACTATGCATTTTTAGATGTTTTAAATGGTAAAAACGCTTTAAGCGAAGAACTCAACGGTAATATGAGTTATATCACCGCTGGAGTTCGCTTTTATTTTTAAGATAACTTCTTTATAGCACGTTGAATGCGAGCGATAGTTTGATCTTTACCTATCATACTTGCGATTTCGAATACATCAGGTCCCATCAAACTACCTACTAATGATAATCTTAATGGCATCATTACTTTACCAAATCCCATTTCTTGACCAGTAATCCAGCCTTTAATTGCAGTACTTAAACCGGTAGCGCTATCATCAGTGCAGTCTTCAATAATTTTAATCACATCTGTCATGATGTTAGAAGTATCTTCTTTCCAAGCTTTTTTAGCTGCCTTTTCATCATATGAATCTGGTGCAGTAAAGAAGAAACCAGCCAGTTCAAAAAGATCTTCTGTAAAAACAGCACGTTCTTTCACTAGGCCACAAACTATATTCACATAATCCTGTGATCCATAATCGATAGCTTTTTCTTCTAACGCTTTCGCAAAAGCGGCACCTATAACAGCATCATCTTGTGCAACATACCATTGTTGCTGAAACCATTTAGCTTTTTCCGGATCATATTTTGCACCAGAACTATTTACCTTATCAAGACTAAAAGCTTGAACTAATTCATCTAGACTGAAAATTTCTTGTTCAGTTCCTGGATTCCATCCTAAGAACGCTAGAATATTGATCATTGTTTCTGGAAGAAAACCATCTTGTTTGAAACCTGTAGATATTTCTCCACTTTTAGGATCTTTCCATTCTAATGGGAATACAGAAAAGCCCATTTTATCACCATCACGCTTACTTAATTTTCCTTTTCCCGTAGGTTTAAGTATTAATGGTAGGTGAGCAAACTTAGGTCGTTCCCATCCAAAGCTTTCATAAAGCAATACATGCAATGCCATGCTAGGCAACCATTCTTCACCACGTATAACGTGAGAAATTTTCATATCATGGTCATCTACCACATTAGCAAGGTGGTAGGTAGGCATTCCATCACTTTTAAATAGTACTTTATCATCGATAAGTGAAGTGTCTATTTCAATCCCTTTTCGGATTTCATCAAACATGTGTAGTGTTTTCAACTCTGGCTTAAAACGGATCACATAATCATCTCCACGATTGATACGTTCTTTTACTTCATCACTAGATAAGGTAAGAGAATTGGTAAAATCGCTACGATTGTTATGATTGTATATAAAAGTTTCCTTTATTGCTTCTGCATTTTCACGAGCCGTTTGCAATTCTTGTGCAGTATCAAATGCATAATAGGCAGCACCTTTTTCTATAAGGTCTAGCGCATATTGTTTATACATTGATTTGCGTTCGCTTTGTCTATAAGGTCCACAATCTCCTTCTTTTCCTGGTCCTTCATCATAAGGAATATGACACCAGTTTAAAGCGTTAATAATATAATCTTCAGCACCTTCTACATACCTGTTTTGGTCTGTATCTTCAATACGTAGTACAAAAGTACCGTTGTGTTTTTTTGCAAATAAATAGTTGAACAATGCTGTTCTAACGCCACCTATGTGTAATGGTCCCGTAGGACTAGGTGCAAATCTTACTCTTACTGAAGTGCTCATTATCGCCGTTTTTAAGGCTGCAAAGATAATATTTGTAAGTTATGAGTTCAGTGTTAACAGTTAAGACTTTCTCAAGAAAGTGGTTCTCTATAGCTATGGAAGGACAATAATTAACGATTATAAATGTCAATTTTTATTTTCAGATAATTCTATCATTTCTTGTGGCACATGTTTATTGACAATTGAAAACCACAAAGGTGGTATCATAGCAATAACCATCATAGTAGGATATCCATAGGGTAGTTGTGGACTGTTTTCATGATAATCTAATAGTTGATACTTTTTATTTGCTCTATAGTGATGATCACTATGTCTAGTAAGTTCATAAAGCAAAATTCTACCTAGTGCATGGTTAGAATTCCAGCTATGAATTTCTTTTACTACTTCATATCTACCAGATTTCTTCTGTGCTCGTCTCAATCCATAATGTTCTAGATAATTTATAATTTCTAGTAAACTAAATCCGACTACAGCAATACATAATGCTATTATAGAAGTCATCCATGATAATGAAATACCGATAATCATTAAATAACTCAATTGTATAACTGAGTACCAAAGCATATCATTTTTTACTGAAAATATTGATTGATCTTTTGCTATCAACAATCTTTTTTGAATACTCCATGAGTTCTTATACTGATTGATAACAGAACGCCACCAGAATGCATATAGATTTTCATTATATCGCGCACTTGCTGGGTCCTCAGGTGTTGCAGCATTTACATGATGTCCATAGTTATGCTCTATATAAAAATGCATGTAGAGACTAGGTAATAACAGTATTTTACCTAGAAAACGTTCCCACGAATTTTGTCTGTGACCTAATTCGTGAGCGACATTTATACCATTACTACCAGCCACTATTCCTAACGTAAAGATCAAACCTATTACTTCATAAGTTTCAAAATTACTGATAGAATACGTATATAAACCATAAATAAGAACACTAAATATGATAGGTACATTTAACCACAATAAGATGTCAAATAATTTATTTTTCAACTTACTCTCTTTACTTTCCGCATCTAAATTGCTAGTTAAAGATGGCATGATTAGTTCAATTAATGGTACGATTGTAAAAACAATTAATGGGGGGGTAATAAATAAAGCAAATCCTCTATAATAAATACCAATCACGCACAAAATAGGAACGATATATGCGGTTAGGTATTTGAGATCTTTCATGATTAAGATGATTAAACTATTGAAACTTTAAGGTCGTAATTTTCTTAAAGAACGAGTTCTAATATACACCATATCATAAACATCGTGCTCATTGCGTTATATTTACCCTACATAGACGACATATTAAGTGATGAATAACTTTCAAATCATAGAGCACAAGCTCAAACTTTTTATTAAAAAGTACTACACAAATGAGATCATTCGTGGTATTATTTTATTCCTAGCGATAGGATTATTATACTTTCTATTTACTGCTGTTATCGAGCATTTTTTATGGTTGAGCTCTACAGGTAGGACAATTTTATTTGCTCTTTTTGTATTAGTACAGGCAGCATTATTGTTTAAATTTATTGGTATACCATTAGCGAGACTTTTCAAATTATTTTCAGGTATTGATTTTAGAGATGCCAGTAATATGATAGGAACTCATTTTCCTGAAGTATCAGATAAACTAATCAACATATTACAATTACATAAAAATGGAGGAGATGATGAATTAACTTGGGCCAGCATAAATCAAAAAAGTGAAGAGCTTAAACCTATTCCTTTTTCTCTCGCAATCGATTTTAAGAAGAACACGGCATATTTAAAATATCTAGCAATTCCACTATTAATTATTGCCGCGCTTTTTTTCACTGGCAATAATGATGTTTTAACAGAAAGTACAAAACGCGTTGCAGACTTTAATAATGAATATATCCCACCAGCACCATTTACTTTTAAGCTGCTCAATGATGATTTGAATACATTACAGAAACGTGACTTCAAACTTAATGTAGAAGTTTCAGGAAGAACAATTCCCGAAAACGCAAGTATTCATTTTAATGATCAAACCTATTATTTAACGCAAGACGCTCCAGGAAGATTCAGTTTTGTATTTAATAATCCATCTATAGACACTCCATTTTATCTTAAAGCAAATGAAGTGCGTAGTGAGAATTTTGAACTTACTGTCGATGCTGTCCCTTCCATTAATAAATTTGAATTATTGATGGACTATCCATCCTATACTGGTAAGAAAGATGAGGTTATAAAAAGCACGGGAAATGCTCTGGTTCCACAGGGAACTAAGATTACTTGGAAATTAGAAACCGCTGCGACAGATCATGTAGATTTTAAATATACTAATGCTGTAGAATCGTTTGAGAAGGATGGTAATGATTTCGCTTTCGCGAAAGCGATATTAAAACCACTTAAATATGCTATCTCAACATCAAATATGAAAGCAAAGGATTTTGAAGAGTTGAACTTTAAAATTGAAGTTACTAAGGATGATTATCCAGAATTAACAATGGAAATGAAGAAAGATAGTATTCAAGAAGATATTCTTTATTTCAGAGGTCAAGTAGCTGATGATTATGGGATTAGAAAGATACAGCTTGTTTATTTTGAAAGTGATAATAGCGCAAGTCAGCAGATTTATGAGATAGGAAAAAATCGTGGAACATTTGATCAATTTTTGTTCACCTTTCCAGGAAATCTATCGTTAAAAGGTGGTAAAAATTATCAATTTTATTTCGAAGTGATTGATAATGATGCTGTTAATAATTTTAAAAGTTCAAAGAGTCAGGTTTACGGTTTTAAAAAATCAACAAAGGAAGAAGAAGAGCAAAAACAATTACAAAATCAAAAGGAATCTTTAGAAGAGTTAGAGAAATCATTACAAGAACAAGAAAAACAACAAGAAGAACTTAAAGAAATAAGTCAAGAGCAAATCGAGAAAAAACAACGTGGTTTTAACGATAAGAAAAAATTAGAACAAGCTCTTAAAAATCAACAGGAGCAAGAGCGCGAGATGCGTCAACAAATGGAAAAAATGAGGGATAATTTAGAGAAGTCTAATCCTGAAAGAGATCCTATGAAAGAGGCCTTAAAAGAACGTTTACAACAAAGTGAAGAAGAGATTAAGAAAAATGAAGAATTACTTAAAGAGCTTCAAGAGTACCAAGATAAGTTAAGTAAACAAGATCTTAAAGAGAAAATTGAGAAAGCTCAAAAGAACTCAAAGCAACAAAAGCGTAATTTAAAACAATTGTTAGAGCTCACAAAAATGTATTACGTCACGCAGAAGTATGAGCAAATGATTGACAAGCTGAAGGACATTGCTCAACAGCAAGAAGATCAATCAAAAAAAGAAGGTGATAAGAATAAGAAGTCTGAACAGGATAAGTTAAATGAAGATTATAAGAAATGGGAAAAGGAATTACAGGAACTAGAGAAGGAAAATAATGGTCTTAAAAAACCTATGAAGTTAGATTTTGATCCACTTAACTCACCAGAGATTAAGAAAGAACAGCAGCAATCTAGTGATGATCTTGAGAATTCTAAAACGCCAGATGCGAGTAAAAAGCAAAAAAGTGCTGCAGATAAAATGAAAGAGCAAGCGCAAGCTATGAAAGCTCAAATGAGTTCGGGTAAATCTGAGAAATTGAAAGAGGATGCAGATATGTTGCGTCAGATATTAGATAACCTGATAGTGTTTTCAAAGGAACAAGAAAATGTACTTAATGGTGTGAAGAATTTAAATAGAAATAGTCCAAATTTTGGTAAAAAACTTAAAATCCAAAAGGATCTTGAGAAAGCCTTTAAGCACGTTGACGATAGTTTATTTGCCCTCGCATCCCGTAATCCAGAGGTAGGAATAGAAATAAATAGAGAAGTAACCGATATTTACTATTATATTGATAAATCTTTGGTACAACTAAGTGATTTTGAGATGAATAAAGGGCAGATATCACAGCAGTTCACTTTGAATGGTGCTAATAAACTAGCAAACCTACTTAGTAGCGCTATGGATGCTATGAATAATGCGATGGCATTACCCGGCAAAGGTGAAGGAGAACCTGGTGAAGGTCAAAGTTCGGGTTTTCAACTACCTGATATCATTAAGAAACAGGAGTCTTTGATGAAAGAAGGTGAAGATGGAACGGAAGGTAACGATGGTAAAAAACCTGGTGATGGTGAGGGCAAAAAGCCTGGTGAAGGTAAACCTGGAGAATCTGGTCCACCTGGTCAAGGAGGAAAAGATGGTCAAGAAGGTCAGTCGGGTGAAGGTGGTCAATCTGGTGAAGGTGGCGAAAGCGGTCAAGGCGGTAAAGACGGTAAAGGAAGTACTGGTGAATCTGGCCAAGGTGGTCAAGGTGGTGAAGGCGGTCAAGGTTCTAACGGTGACGGCTCTGGTAGTGATGGCATGAATGGAAAAGATGGAAATGGCAATGGATCTGGTGACAATCTAGAGAAGGGTGGATATAAAGAATCAGAAGAAGAAAGTGGTAGGATTTATGAGATTTATAAAAAGCAACAGGAATTGAGAAATCAATTAGAGGATATGATTCGTCAGGAAGGTCTTGAAGGAATTGTTGACGACATTACCGATAAGATGAAGGCAGTGGAACGTAAGCTATTAGATCAAGGTTTTAATCGTGAAGTTCAAAATCAAATGATGGAGATACAACATGATTTATTAAAGTTAAAGGACGCAGGATTGCAACAGGGTAAGGAGGATGAAAGAGAAGGTAATACAAATCGTAAAGACTTCAACAATTCTACTGATGCTGTTTTACCAGATGCAGCTTTGTATTTTAATAGTAAGGAGATTTTAAATAGACAAGTACTACCTTTGCAACAGCAATATAAACAGAAAGTAAAGGAGTATTTTAAAGAAGATGGTAGACTTTAATTATCAATTTAATTTTGAATTATCAGATGAAGTTCGATATTCAAAATGGTTAGGTGCTGTTGCGTTATCTGAGAAGAAATCGTTAGGTGATTTGTCTTATGTTTTTTGTACTGATGATTTTCTATTAGAAATTAATCAGAAGTACTTAAGTCATGATACTTTAACGGACATTATAACTTTCGATTACTGTGAAGATGATTTTATTCATGGCGAAATTTATATTTCGGTGGATAGAGTTAAGGACAATGCTAAAGATTTTGTCGTAAGTTTTGATGATGAGCTGTTGAGGGTTATGTCTCATGGTCTTCTTCATCTAATTGGTTTTGGTGATAAAACCGATGACGAAAGGTTAACTATGAGATTAAAGGAAGATGAAAAAATTAAAATGTTTCACGTGAAACAATAGGTATGTTTGATAAAGAATATGATGTAATAGTTGTTGGAGCTGGACACGCAGGAAGTGAGGCAGCTGCTGTTTCTGCAAATATGGGTTCTAGTACATTATTGGTAACTATGAATCTTGAAACTATTGGACAAATGTCTTGTAATCCTGCTATGGGTGGTATTGCAAAAGGGCAAATTGTAAGAGAGATAGATGCCTTAGGTGGATTAAGTGGTATAGTGTCAGATAAGAGCGCTATTCAATTTAAAATGCTAAATCAGTCTAAAGGTCCAGCGATGTGGTCTCCTAGAACTCAAAATGACCGTATGCGATTTTCTGAGGAATGGAGAATGCAATTGGAAGCTATTCCTTTGTTGGATTTCTACCAAGAAATGGTTTCTGGTTTAGTTATTGAAGATAATAAAGTGGTCGGTGTTCGTACCTCTTTAGGAATCGAAATCAGATCGAAAGCTGTAGTACTTACAAATGGTACTTTTTTAAATGGTTTGATTCATATTGGCGATAAACAGTTTGGAGGTGGTAGAGCTGGAGAGCGTGCCTCAATAGGAATAACCGGTCAGTTAGTTGATTTAGGCTTTGAATCTGGCCGAATGAAAACAGGTACGCCACCTCGTGTGGATGGTCGTTCCCTAGATTATACTAAAATGGAGCCACAGCCAGGTGACGCGGTAACTTCTAAATTTAGTTACAGTAATCTTACTACATCTTTAAAGTCTCAAAGGGATTGTCATATGACCTATACCAGTCCCGAGGTTCATAATTTATTGCGCGAAGGATTTGATAGATCTCCCATGTTTAATGGAAGGATTAAATCCTTAGGTCCTCGTTATTGTCCAAGTATTGAGGATAAAATAGATCGTTTTGCTGACAAGGATAGACATCAATTATTTGTAGAACCTGAAGGATGGAATACTTGTGAGGTTTATGTAAATGGTTTTAGTACTTCCTTACCGGAAGATGTGCAATTTAAAGCTTTGCGTAGTGTGGTTGGTTTTGAAAAAGTGAAGTTCTTTAGACCTGGTTATGCTATTGAATATGATTATTTTCCACCTACTCAATTAAAGCATACATTAGAGACTAAGCTTATTGATGGATTATATTTTGCTGGGCAGATTAATGGTACAACAGGCTATGAAGAAGCTGCTTCTCAAGGTTTAATGGCTGGTATAAATGCTGTTCGTAAAATCAGAGAAGAAGAACCGTTCATTCTTAAAAGAGACGAAGCTTATATAGGTGTCTTGGTAGATGATTTAATAACTAAGGGAACTGAAGAGCCTTATAGGATGTTTACGTCACGAGCTGAATATCGCACACTATTAAGACAAGATAACGCAGATCTTAGATTAACACCAAGAGCTGTCGAATTAGGTATTGTTACTGATGAAGCTCTTAAAAGAGTGGAACGCAAGGCTACAGAATCAGAAAAAATGGTCCAGTTTTTACGTGATACTAGTTATGACTTTAAAGAAATGAATAATTTGCTAGTAGCAAAGGGTAGTAAAGAAGTAACCCAAAATGATAAGTTGTTTAAGGTTTTCTCTAGACCACAAGTAAACCTTAAGGATATTAAGACCATTTCTCAAGTTCAGGATTATTTGCTAAATAATGATCTAGATGATGATATTCTAGAGCAAGTTGAAGTTCACGTTAAATATGCTGGCTACATTGCCAAAGAAAAAGACAACGCTGATAAGTTACATAGATTGGAAAATGTAAAGATTCCATCTGATTATGATTTCAAATCTATCAAGTCACTTTCTTATGAGGCACGTGAAAAATTAACTGCAATTCAACCAGCAACAGTTTCTCAAGCATCTCGAATCTCAGGAGTTTCTCCTAGTGATATTTCGGTGTTATTAGTACATATGGGAAGATAGTTTCACGTGAAACAATGGAAAAAAACAATAATTACTCAGAGCACTTTCTTTCTTTAAAAGACTATTTTTTAACTCAAGAATCATTTGAACTATATAAGGATCCTTCTTCTGGTGTTCTTAAAACGGTTCCTCAACCTAAGCATTTAGAGGCTTATTATGAAAGTGAGGATTATCTATCTCACGATGATTCTCAAACCTCTTTTTTTGCAAAATGTTATCAGTTTGC
This sequence comes from Nonlabens ulvanivorans, assembly GCF_000755285.1. GTDB lineage: Bacteria > Bacteroidota > Bacteroidia > Flavobacteriales > Flavobacteriaceae > Nonlabens > Nonlabens ulvanivorans_A. The sequence continues at coordinate 538,836 of NZ_BBMK01000001.1, forward strand.
TAAGAGATGGAACTTAAAAAGTAAAAAACAGTTGATTGGAAAATATGCCATCGACGGAAAAATTTTGGATATAGGTGCCGGAGTAGGTGATGTCGTAGCCATTCTAAAAAAGGCGGGTTATGATGCTATAGGATATGAGCCTAGTGAAAAAGCAAGATCATTTGCCGCGAGAAAAGGAATTGAACTTTTGAATCAAACGGATTCTATAGAGCGAAATAGTATTAAGGTTATTAGTATGTATCATGTGCTTGAACATGTACCTGATTTTCAACAGCAAATTGATCAAATCCAAAACTGGTTGACAAAAGATGGGATTCTAATTTTGGCATTGCCTAATTATAACTCATTTGACGCAAAATTTTTAAAAAGAATGGGCTGGATATGACGTGCCTCGACACTTATATCATTTTAATAAAGAAGCTATAGGAAATATCCTTCAAGATCGTTTTGAATTGCTAACTACAAAACCGATGTGGTTTGACAGTCTATATGTTTCTATACTATCTGCCAGGTACCAAAAAAGAAAATTTCCATTTCTTTACGGTCTATGCATAGGATTTTTATCTAATTGTTTCGCGGTGTTTACTAAAGAGCCATCTTCATTGGTTTATGTCCTTAAAAAACGATTTTAAAGCTTTTTAAGCGGCTTTTACATTATTTACGTTGATTGTATAAGATATTTTTTTAAAATCCCTATAAACTAGTTTAGTTAATCGGTTTTTAATAAGTTTAAGTTATTATAACTATATTGATAATAGCTTATATCGATTGTATCCAGAATAGACCAAAAACCACGAGAAGAAAATAAATGGCTGTTCTACCAGCACCACGATAATCCTGTAAAATTCTTAATCCGATAAGTAGAATTAAGAAAAGAACTCCTGTAATAATTAGTCCTATTTCGCTCAAGGAGATATCTTGATCAACTATGATATCGTAAATTCCCAAAGCTAGGAATGAGGTCACAATTATCTCAAGGCCTAAAATTATAATTAAAGATAGTTTCACTAAAAAAGGCGGTAGATGGTTTTTATACATTTCTACATAATCCTTGAGAGTCTTATTCCAAACAAATAATTTTTCATAAGCAGAAATAATTATTGTTAACAGCAAAAAAACTAAAATTAATATGGGACCTGAATAAGTAATCAAAGGGAATAATTTTTAACGAAAGGTAAAATTACTACCTTTTTATAATTAGTTCCTAATTTTCAATATGTTAACTATTTTAAGCAGATTTATGGATCAGACGAGTAAGTCCTATGGCAAGGTCTGTTAAAATTACCTTACCGTTACCATTACGTTCTATGTGGTAAATAGCCTTCTCTATTTCTTCACTGATAGGTTGTATACGATGACCTTCTATGAATGGAGCAAACTTTTCTAACTTAAAATCTGGCATTTGCGGTGTTAAATAAACCGCACTATTTGCTTTATAATTAAGTAGCATGGCTTGTCTAAAATATTCTAGGCAATACAATAAAAAGCGTTTTTGAGTTTCTCGATTAGTAGCGGCTATCATATCTGCCCACGCAATTAAATCGTTAATCGCTGACTTGCGTCCACGTGCTGCAAAGGCGGTTCGTATCCAGGTTACAAACCACTTTTCAAAATCAATATCTTCAGATATATTATTAATGGACTGCACAGCCTTATTATAATCACCATTTGACTGTCTCGCGATTTGTTGAGCACGTGTTATCTCTAATCCGTTTCTTTCTATTAATCCGTTAGCAATGGATTCACTATTTAATTTAGGAATATGTAAAAGCTGACATCTTGATTTAATAGTATTAATGATTTGATCTTCATCTTCGGCTATAAGTAAGAATACAGTTTTTGCTGGCGGCTCTTCAATTAGTTTTAGTAATTTGTTAGAAGCTTCAGTATTTAATTTATCTGCACCCCCCCAAATTATCAAAACTTTATATCCACCTTCATAGGATTTGAGACTTAATTTAGAAACGATTCTTTTAGCCTCATCGACACCTATTTTACTTTGCTTTTTTTCAATCTCTATGGCTTGATACCAGTCCGCTAGACTGCCATATGGTTGCGTTTTTAAGAACTCTCGCCATTCCGCGATATAGTCATCAGATACTGCTTTATCCTTAATACGTGCATTATTCGCGACTGGATAAGCAAAATGTAAATCTGGGTGAGCGATTTGATCAATTTGTGCATCACATCGATTACTATCACCACTACATAATATACTTCTAGCATATGCCAGTGCTAGTGGTAAAACACCACTACCTGTAAGACCTACCATTAATTGTGCATGTGCAATCCTACCATTTACAACAGTTGTTTGCAAATGTCTTTTTAGATGTTCTAGACCTATGATATCTTGATATCGCATATTGCAAATATAAAAGTATAGGCGCGAGGTTGTATCATAACCGCTATATTTGTGACCATTCACAACATATAACTATGAAGACTATTAACGATATCAATTTTAAAGATAAAAAAGCCTTAGTAAGAGTTGACTTTAACGTGCCGCTCAATGATGATTTTGAAGTAACGGATGCGACTCGTATCCTTGCGGCAAAAGATACCATCATTAAAATTTTAGAGGATGAAGCTCAGTAATACTTATGTCACATCTAGGTCGCCCTAAAGGAAATCAAGAAGAATTTTCCTTAAAGCACATCGTTGCTGCTGCTACAGATATATTAGGTGTTCAGGTAAAGTTTGTGGATGATTGTATAGGTGATGCCGCTCAACAAGCAGCTGCAAACCTACAGCCATGCGAGGTTCTCTTATTAGAAAACTTAAGGTTTCATAGTCAAGAAACTGCTGGTGATTCCGCTTTCGCGAAAGCGTTATCTCAATTAGGTGATGTATATGTTAATGATGCATTTGGTACTGCACATAGAGCGCATGCTTCTACAGCAATTATTGCTCAGTATTTTGAAGAAAAATGTTTTGGTCATCTAATGTCGCGCGAGATTGAGAGCTTGAATAAAGTACTAGAAACTCCTGAAAAGCCAGTTGTAGCAATATTGGGTGGTGCAAAAGTTTCATCAAAAATTACAGTTATTGAAAATATACTGGATAAGGTTGATGATCTTATCATCGCAGGTGGTATGGCATACACCTTTATTAAAGCACAAGGTGGTAAAATAGGGGATTCTCTTTGTGAAGATGATAAAATGGAATTAGCACTTGAGATTCTTGAAAAAGCCAAAACAAAAAATACAAACATACACTTACCTGTAGATGCTATCACTGCAGATGCTTTTTCTGAGCACGCAACCATAGATAATGCAGCTATAGATGCTATCCCTGACGGTTGGATGGGATTAGATATAGGAGAGAAATCTAGATCACAATTTCATACGGTATTAATGCAAGCCAAAACCATTTTATGGAATGGACCAGCTGGTGTATTTGAACTTGAACCTTTTTCACATGGAACAATTTCACTGGGTAAGTCTGTGGCAGAATCTACTGCTGCAGGAGCATTTTCTTTAGTAGGTGGTGGTGACTCTGTCGCCGCAGTAAAACAATTTGGTTTTGATGATCAAGTAAGTTATGTCTCTACTGGTGGTGGTGCTATGCTAGAAATGCTAGAAGGTAAAACACTTCCTGGTATAGCGGCCATATTAGATTAATAATTAATTCTTTACATGTATAAATTCTGTTTATTCTTTTTTGCGTTATCCATGGTGACTATGGCGCAAGTCTCAACTGATAGTACTAGTACTACAGGACGTATAATCACCTATGAGGAATTCAAAAAAATCAGCAAAAAGAACAGCAAAATACAGTTGTAACAGATTCTATAAAACCGGTTGTAGAGGTCGTATCTGATACGACCTCTATGGTAAATATTCCTATTATAACGGTTGCTAATGCTGGGATCAATGAATATCCAGAGGTAGACGAATTTGATGAAAAGTTGCTTAAAGAGCTGTATAACAATGATATGTATGATTATATGTATGATGAAGTTATACAAATGGATTATAGTGAGGCTGTTATGAAAACGCTACCTACAGACACACTTAAAGCACGTTTGAAACGTATTAATGAGACCACACCTTTTCAAATAGATTATAATCCTGTATTAGAACAATTGATCAATAAAAAGTTGAGTCATCAACGTATCTACATGGAGCGTTTGATGACTTTGAGTGATTATTATTTCCCGCTATTTGAGGAGATGTTAGATAAATATGATATACCTCTTGAGATGAAATATCTAGCGGTTGTGGAGAGCGCACTAGATCCTAGAGCAAAAAGTAGGGTAGGTGCTACCGGATTATGGCAATTCATGTTTGCTACAGGTCGCGATTTTGATCTTGAGGTAAATTCTTATGTTGATGAACGCATGGACCCTATAAAATCTACAGAAGCAGCATGTAAATTCTTAAAGAGTTTATATAATATCTATGGAGATTGGGATCTAGCATTAGCGGCATATAATTCTGGTCCTGGAAATGTGAATAAAGCCATAAGACGTAGTGGTGGATATAAAAACTACTGGAATTTGAGACCTTACTTACCACGGGAAACTGCTGGTTATGTACCTGCATTTCAGGCTATGGTATATTTGTACACTTATGCTAGCGAGCATGGTTTTCAACCTGCACAAACAGCTTATAAAACAATAGCTACAGACACGATACGAGTTAAAAAAATGATCTCTCTAGAGCATGTTGCTCAATTTACTGATGAGGATATAGAAACTATTCAATTTCATAATCCTAGTTATAAATTAGATATCATTCCAGCGGTATCCGGTAGAAATTATTATTTAAGATTACCAGTAAGAGCAGCAGGGAAATTTGTTAGTAGTGAGGATGCGGTGTACGCTTTCGCGAAAGCAGAACTAGACAAAAAAGAAAAACCTTTACCAGAATTAGTTAAAGCCGAATCTCGCGTCGTTTATCGTGTTAAAAACGGTGATTATTTAGGTAAAATTGCTAATAAGTATGGAGTGAAGGTCAGTCAGCTAAAAAGATGGAACAGTCTGCGCAGCAATAATTTAAAAATAGGTCAGCGATTATATATTCATCCTAGAAAGCCTATTACTAGTAGCTCTTCTAGCACTCAAGAAGCACCTAGAAGTTATAAAGTAAAAAGTGGTGATAGCTTATGGAAAATTGCAAACACCTATGGCATAACTATTGCTCAAATTAGAAAATTGAATCCTGGTAAAACAGAAGATTTACAACCAGGTACCACATTAAAACTTAAATAACACTCTTATGAGATCCATAGTTTATATAATTATCCTGATAGTTACACTTACCAGTTGTAATGATGCGCCGGTAATAGTAACTGATAGTGCCGGGAGAATGAATGATATTTTACTAGTGATAGAAAATGATTTATGGGAGAATGAAGTAGGAGATAGTATTAGACAAATTCTTGCTGCGCCAGTAGATGGATTAGTGCGAGAGGAACCACAGTTTTCTCTTAATCAGATAGAGCCAGATTCTTTTGCAGGACTATTAATGAAAAACCGTAATTATTTAAAGGTTGAAGTTTCTAATAAAGAGCCTGGTGTAACTGTTACGACTGGTTTATATGCAAATCCACAGACTGGTGTTATCATAAGAGGTAAAGATGCTGCTGGGGGGGTTATAGAGCAAATCATTACTAATGCACAGCAAATTAAAACCATATTTAATGATGGTGAGATTAAGGAAAAGCAACGCTTGATGAAAAAGTAGGGCTCAATGTTGATCAGATCAAAGAACGATTCGGCATTGAACTAATAGCACCTAGATCTTATAGGTATGCGGCACCAGATGATAAAGATTTTTTCTGGTTGCGACGCAATATTAAAGAAGGTACGATGGATATAATGATCTATGAAGTAAATCGTGATAAGATCCCTCAAGATTCTAATGTCGTAGCTAGTATTACTAAAGTAAGAGATTCTGTAGGTTCTTTAAAAGTACCTGTAGATAATGGAGAATTTATAACAGAACGCGCTTTCTCACCTTATGTTAATGAAAGTCAGGTAGATGGTAAGTTTGCATATGAAACTAAAGGATTATGGGAAGTAAGTGGCCAGTTTATGTCTGGACCTTTTCTTAATTATGCCATTTATAATGAAGAAAAGAACAACTGGTTAATCATAGAAGGTTACATTTTTGCACCTAGTGCAAAGCAACGTAACTATCTATTTGAATTAGAATCAATACTTAAAAGTTTAAAATTTGTAGAGAAAGAAGATTAAATAGTAATCTGCAATTAAATACAAAAAAAGCCCTTTCAACAATGTTGAAAGGGCTTTTTTATGAAGTATGATTTAGACTAGTTATTAGAGTCTATTTGATCATTATTTGCTTTGTCTTCTTTAGTAGCGTCTTTAAATTCTTTAATTCCACCACCTAGACCGCGCATTAATTCAGGTATTTTTTTACCTCCAAAAATCAATAACACTACTAGCGCTATTAATATAATACTACCATAACCAGGCATTCCTAAAATAAAGTTTGCTAACATAATATGTGTTTTAAAAACAGTACAAAGATACAATGAACTCATTCAACTTTTAGAATTGACGTTAAAATTAGTTATTTTATGAAAAGTATAATTTTTATACCTATTCAAAGAGCTATTATTATATTGACCAACACAATTTTAAAATCTACCAGAAGTTGATTAGTATTAGAAATCGCATTGTGTAGAAATAACGTGTGAGCTAGTATATTATTTTATCTTTGAAAACCGTTAATGACGCTCATGGCTACTAAAAAGGAAAAAGGAAAACTTAAAAGAAAATGGTTGCATCGCTATCGTATGGTGGTGCTCAATGATGATACTTTTGAAGAACGTTTTTCTTTAAACTTAACTAGGTTGAATGTTTTTATAGTTACTGTACTATCTGCTATCATTCTTATAGGATTAACGACAGTTTTAATAGCATTTACACCTTTAAGAGAGTTTATACCAGGTTATGCAAGTACTAAGCTTACTAAAGATGTTATTACTTTAGAAAATAAAACTGATTCTTTATTGACCTCTATCCAAATGCAACAGCAAAAATATGACCGTATTCAAATGGTCCTGAGCGGTAACATTACTGCAGCAGAATATGCTAGAATAGACAGTATTGCAAAAATAGAAACTGCAAGTCAAGAGAACTTACCAATCCCTATTGAAGAAGATAGCTTATTGCGAGAAGAAGTGGATCGTGAGGATAAGTTTAACGTGATAGAAGGAGCAACTAGTCGTACAAACTTTATATTCTTTACACCTGTAACTGGAACTATATCAGATGGTTTTAATGCAGAAAAAAAACATTATGCCGTAGATATTACATCTGCAGCAAATTCACCAGTAAAAGCAGCGGCAGACGGTACTGTAATATTTGCAGGCTGGAGTGCAGATACGGGCAACACGATTCTTATGGAACATTCCTATGGTGTAATTACAGTTTACAAGCACATGGCCACATTGAATAAAAAGCAAAACGATCAAGTACAAGCTGGTGAGGTGATAGGAATTGTGGGCAACACGGGTGAGTTAACTAATGGACCACATTTACATTTTGAATTGTGGATGGATGGCTATCCACAAGACCCTACTAACTTTATTAACTTTCAGTAATGTCAATAAAATCATTCGCAGCAAAGGTTTTTGCAGCCATCATTGATAGGCAAACTCGGAAATGGTCTAATCAGCCTATTGCTTCTCAAGAAAAGGTTTTCAAACATCTCATTAAAACGGCTCAGGACACGTCCTTTGGTAAGGCGCATTCTTTTGACAGCATAGATTCTCATTCAGAATTTATTAAAAACGTACCTGTACGAGATTATGAAGAGTTAAGGCCATTTGTTGATAGAGTTGTTGCTGGTGAGTCAGATATTTTATGGCCAGGAAAACCGCTCTATTATGCAAAAACTTCTGGAACAACTAGTGGAGCAAAATATATTCCTATTACTAAGGAATCTATGCCAGAGCATGTAAATGCTGCTCGTAATGCGATTCTAAGTTACATCCACGAGACAGGTAAAGCTGCCTTTGTAGATTATAAAATGATTTTCTTGCAGGGTAGTCCCGAGATGGAAGACAAAAACGGTGTGCAACTAGGTCGATTGAGCGGTATTGTAGCCCATTATGTTCCGGGATACTTACAAAAAAACCGTATGCCATCTTGGAAAACCAACTGTATTGAAGATTGGGAAACTAAGGTAGAAGCAATTATTGATGAAACCTTACCTGAGAATATGGGTATCATTTCTGGAATCCCTAGTTGGGTACAAATGTATTTTGAGCGCATTGTACAACGCACAGGAAAGAAAGTAGGAGATGTGTTTCCTAACTTTAATCTCTTTATATACGGTGGTGTAAATTTTGAACCTTATAGGCCTAAATTTGAGCAGCTTATAGGAAGAAATGTTGACAGTATTGAGCTTTTTCCAGCAAGCGAAGGGTTTTTTGCATATCAGGATAAGCAAGATGTGAAAGGAATGCTATTGTTATTAGATGCTGGGATTTTTTATGAGTTTATTCCAGCAGATCAATTTTTTGATGAAAACGCACCACGTTTAACTATAGGTGAGGTGGAGATAGGTGTGAATTATGTGCTTATTATTTCTACAACAGCTGGTTTATGGGCATATAACATAGGTGATACAATTGCTTTTACCTCTACCAGTCCGTATCGCGTTATAGTAACTGGTCGTATCAAGCACTACATCAGTGCAAGTGGAGAACATGTCATAGGTAAAGAAGTAGAGCATGCTATGAAAGAAGCAGCAAACATCCATGGCGTTGTCATAAATGAATTTACTGTTGCACCACAACTTGCCCCCAGATAATGATGAATTACCTTATCATGAGTGGTTTATAGAGTTTGGTGAGACACCATCAAATATCACAGCATTTAAAGAAACCTTAGATCTTAAAATGCGGGAACAAAATAGTTACTACGATGATTTAATTGTTGGAAAAGTATTGCAACCACTTGTTATAAAGAATGTTGCGGTGAATGGATTCAAGGGATACATGAAAATTATTGGTAAACTCGGTGGACAGAATAAATTACCTAGACTATCCAATGATCGTAAAATTGCAGACGTACTAGAGCAGTTATCGCACGATTAATTTTGAAATAATAATTTTACAATCATATAACAGGCTGCAAATAATTGTTATCGCTGTATAGACTAGTTAAATAACTATCTTTGCTAGGAAATTTATTATATGCCTATACTTAACGTAGAACCACGCACAAGAGCCCAAGAAAGTACTAATGCCATTGAACGCATGTATATCACCATGCGACATTTATTTAATCGTGGCTTTTATAAACCTATGGGTGTGAGTGGAGAATCTTTAAGAGAATCACTCCTTACCTTAAGACCAGAAATCTATGGTTCTATTGCTGAAGAGAAAATAGAACTAAGCGGTTTACTTTACGTGATGGACCGTTTACCAGAAGGTATTGAAGAGTGTTCTTATATCAATTTAACCAGTGATGAAGGTTATCAAGGTTCTCATTTTAAAGCTATAATCCCTAAAAAAAGGCGTCGCAACTGCTATCGCATCGATAAGCATCAGATGAATATTGAGGTCACACGTGGCCGATCAGAGATTTATGATATACTGACGCACCTTACTTTTCTTATGATAGAATCTCATAAGATTATGAAGCAAGTGCTAGTAGGTGATAATGGTAGTACAACTCGCGACTGGAAATGTCTAGAGGCAGTAATAGGAAAAACAAAACTCACACAGCAAGAAAAAGAAGTTGCAGTAACACATGTAGCGACTATATTAGGGCGCACTTTTGAAGAGGTGATGAGCGTTTATAATGATTTTGCAACTGCAAAAAATCCTCATCAGTTTTTAAGTACCATCTATCATTTAGGTAATCTTGCAAAGAAAGAAATCCTAGATGGGGGGGAAAAGAGATTGGTGACATTCTCTCCTGTTTTAAGAGAACGTCTGGGTCACATATTCATGGAGATAAATGGGCGTTACGTATCAAGCAACATCTAGTAGACCACAATCTATTTGATAGACCATTACACATCATTAGTGCAAACCTGCACAGTGTAATGAATTCACTTTACGGACCTAAAGCACTTGAGGCAAAGTTGAAAAATAGCGACCGTATGGAGTTGTTTGCAACACTTAGTAATGACGCTGCAAAAAAAGACCGCGATGCTATTAAAAAGCACGCGCTCGCAAATGGAATGTCTTATCTCAAGGATGAAAGCGGTACTAACATAGACGTACAGATTTTTGATATGTCCCAGTGCCAGTATATGGATGTAGACTTTTGTTCAGTTAGCTTCCGCGAAAGCGAGGAAAACACAAAGCCAGTGCTTATAGTCATGGATTATGCTTTTGGAGAACAAGCTTATGAGACCATGGATGAGCTGTTGAAGCCATATAAAGATGAGAATGGTAAACTGCATTTAATGAACATGAAGTCTATTAACATCATGGGTAAAGCAGGTATTCTAGAAGGTGATAAAGGAGACATTATGGTGCCTGATGCTCATGTTTTTGAAGGTACTGCAGACAACTATCCGTTTAAAAATAAACTGACTAAAAAAGATTTAAAAACTGATGGTATCAATGTAGTAGCCGGTTCTATGGTTACTGTGTTGGGTACATCATTACAAAATAAAGATCTATTACAGTTTTTCTATAGTTCAAGCTGGCGTGTGATAGGTCTAGAGATGGAAGGTGCACATTATCAAAAAGCCATACAAGCTGCCTCTAGAGTACGTCGCAGTATCAATAAAAAGATTAATGTGCGATATGCATATTATGCTAGTGATAATCCTTTAAAAACAGGTCATACACTTGCCAGTGGTGGATTAGGTCTTACAGGAGTAAAACCAGTATACGTCATTACTGAAAAAATCCTTGAACAGATCATGGAAAACAGTGTCGCTCCAGAAATAAGTACAGAATTATAATTTAAGCTTCCTATTATCGTTTTTACGTAGAAGTAAACTTCAATTATATTTGAATAAATAAAATCATCGATATTTCATGGAAAACCAACCACAGAATAATCAAGAGCAAGAAGTAGATTTAGTTCCCGTTTTTGTCTGGATTAGTAATGGATTTAAAAATATATTTACTGGTGTAGGTAATCTACTCAAAGGAATAGGTCACTTTTTAATATTATTCCTGATTTTTATTCAGAAAAATTTAATCATTATCGCAATTACTTCTATTGCCGGTATTGCATTAGGTTGGTATTTGAACTTAAAATCGAGTGATCAATTTACTGCACAAATAGTAGTGAAGCCCAACTTTAAAAGTGCAGGTCAGTTAATTTCTAATATTAACTATTATCAGTCTTTAGTAGAACAAGAGGACTTTGAAAAGTTATCTCAAGAACTAAATACTTCAAGAGATAAAACTTCAAAAATCACTTCATTAAGTATCCGTCCAGAGTTTAATGATACAGAACTGTTAGAAGAATATGATCAACTAGCAAGAAAGTCCGATACCATGGCTTTAGAAAACTTCACTTTTGAAGGGTTTAAAGCAGCAAAACGTGATCAAGATTATCAATTTCAGTTAATTCAAATCGCATCTAGAGATAGAACGGTTCTTGAAAATTTAATAGATGATGTCATTAGAGTAAAAGAAAACTCAATTATTAAATCAGAGCAACAAGCACTTAAAGAAACGGCAGATTTTGATCTTAAATCAATGAACTATCAGCTGATTGAACTAGACTCTTTAATCGCAGCTTATCAAACAGCCATTAAATCTAGTGATGTGCAAGGTGGTAATGGCACTAATTTATACTTGGGCGATCAAAAACCATCAGAAGCTTTAAAAAATCTATTTGATCAAAAGAGAAATATACTCTATACAATGTCTTCTGTAAGAAAGATAAGTATAGCTATGGTAGTACTATTAATGTAGTGTCTCAGTATATCAAAAAAGGTGTGATAGAAAAAAAGCACTACCGTCTTAAAGGAGCATTTATAGGTTTAGGATTTGGACTTTTAATTGCTCTATTTCCACTAGTTTGGAGATTTTTGAAAAACTACGAAAAAGAGAATGCTTAAAATATTAGTCACCGGTGGAGCAGGTTTTATAGGAAGTAATCTTATTGAATACTTACTCAATAATACTAGTGACCATATCTATAACCTAGATAAACTTACCTATGCAGCAGACCTAGATTTTGCTCATAATTATCATCACGATCGACTCACTTTTATTGAAGGCGATATATGCAACGCAGTGTTTATTAATCAACTATTTAAAGAATATCAGTTTGATAAAGTGTATCATCTCGCTGCAGAGTCTCATGTAGATAATAGCATTGAAAATCCTCAGGTTTTTATAGAAACTAATGTCAACGGAACTTTTAACTTGTTGCATACGAGTTATCAATTGTGGATGGAAAAGCCACGAGTTTTCAAGTCTTCTTTTCAAACTACTCAACCTCGATTTCTCCATATCTCAACAGATGAGGTGTATGGAAGTCTCAAGGATGAAGGTTTTTTCACAGAAACGACTCCGTATGCACCTAGCAGTCCGTACAGCGCCAGTAAGGCCGCAAGCGATCATCTAGTGATGAGTTATGTGCATACTTATGGTTTTCCTGCGGTAATCACTAACTGTAGCAATAACTATGGACCTAGACAGCATGATGAAAAGTTAATACCTGTCGTGATAAGAAAAGCTTTAAACGATGAACCTATTCCTATTTATGGAGATGGAAAAAACGTGCGTGATTGGTTATATGTAACAGACCATTGTCAGGCCTTACATACTGTTTTAGAGAACGCTAGTCAAGGAGAGAATTATAACGTAGGAGGAAAAAACGAAATAAAAAACATAGATATAGCAAATCACATATGTACCATACTAGATGAGGTACAGCCTCGTAAAGATGGACAACCTTATGCAGCACAAATTACCTATGTAAATGATCGGCCAGGACATGACTACCGTTATGCAATTGATCCATCAAAGATTGAAAAGGACTTCAAATGGCAACCAGCAGAAACCTTTACTACGGGAATCAAAAAAACAGTAGAATGGTATCTCAAAAAATATAACTCATGAAAGGAATAGTTCTAGCTGGTGGCAGCGGTACCAGACTGCATCCACTTACTTTAAGTGTGAGTAAACAGTTAATGCCTATCTATGATAAGCCCATGATTTATTATCCTATCTCAACTTTAATGAGTGCTGGAATACAAGAAATATTAATCATTTCTACGCCACAAGATCAACCACTTTTTAAAAATTTACTGGGCGATGGATCTCAACTGGGCTGTAGGTTTGAATATGCCGTTCAAGAAAATCCTATTGGACTGGCAGAAGCGTTTATTATAGGTGCTGATTTTATAGGAGAAGATAGTGTTGCTCTAATTTTAGGAGATAATATTTTCTATGGAACAGGTCTTGAAAAAGCACTTCAAGAAAGTGTGAACCCAGAAGGTGGAGTTATTTTTGCTTATCATGTAAATGATCCACAACGATATGGTGTGGTAGATTTTGATGAAAATATGCGAGTAACCAGCATAGAGGAGAAACCTATAGAGCCACGTTCAAACTATGCTGTTCCTGGAATATATTTCTATGATAATGAGGTAGTAGAAATTGCAAAATATATACAACCATCACATCGTGGTGAATTAGAAATTACAGACGTCAATAACGTATACCTCAATCGTGGTAGACTTAAAGTAAATGTGCTCGATCAAGGAACTGCATGGCTCGATACAGGCACCTTTGAATCCCTAATGCAAGCCAGTCAGTTTGTACAAGTAATCGAACAGCGTCAAGGCTTAAAAATAGGCTCTATAGAAGAAGTAGCTTATCGTAAACGATATATTGAGAAGCAACAACTCAAAAACCTCGCACAACCTCTTATAAAAAGCGGTTATGGAGATTATTTGATGAGACTTACAGAGAAATGATTGTAAAAGAAACTCCGTTAAAAGACTGCTACATCATCGAGCCACCTGTTTTTGGTGATGATCGCGGTTATTTCAGTATTAGACATGATAAATACGCTTTCGCGAAAGCGTTTCCTAACCATCCACCATTTATATTACATAACGAGTCCTTTTCAAGCTATGGAGTGCTGCGTGGTTTACATCTACAAAAAGGAGATGCTGCTCAAGCAAAGCTAGTGCGTTGTGTACAAGGTAAAATCCTGGATGTAGCAGTAGATTTCAGACCAGATTCTCCTACTTATTTAAAACATTTCACCATTGAATTAAGTGGTGATAATCATAAACAACTTTTAGTTCCTAGAGGATTTCTACATGGCTTTTCTGTCCTGTCAGATACAGCAATCGTAAATTATCAAGTAGATAACACTTACCAACCAGAGACTGAATTTGGGATACGATATAATGACCCAACGTTAAATATAGATTGGCAATTACCAGATAGTGCTGTTTTATTATCTGAAAAAGATGAAAAATTAGATTTTTTAAAATTATAATCAGAATGTCAGTCTGAGCTTGTAGAAGACGATGTTTGACAAATACAAACCTTTGAAGAAAATTCTTATAACAGGAGTAAACGGTATGTTAGGCACAGCAATTAAACATGCTTTATCTAGTCATGATGTTAGTGGGTTTTCAAGTCAAGAGTTAGATATTACTTGTGTGCAGCATTTTCATAAAAATGTAGCGTCTTTAAAACCAGATTACATCATCAATTGTGCAGCATACACAGCTGTAGATCTTGCCGAAACCGAACAAGAAAAAGCATTTAAAATCAATGCTCTTACTGTTGAAAAAATGGCGCAAGTCGCAAAACAATACAACGCTACATTTATACACTTCTCTACAGATTATGTTTTTAATGGTAACGCCACTAGACCATATCTACCTACTCAACAAACTGATCCCATCAATGTTTACGGAGCTAGTAAACTAGCTGGCGAAAAAGCCATAAGTCAGGTTGATGATAAACATTATATTTTTAGGATTTCTTGGTTGTACGCAGCACATGGTAAGAATTTTTTCAAATGGGTAGCAGGTACTGATTTAAAGGAGTTAAACATTGTGAATACGCAAACGGGTTCACCTACCAGCGCGTCTGACGTTGCTGATTTTATTAATCATCTTCTCAACAATGATCCTGCAAATTATGGAGTTTACCACTTTACAAATCAAGGTGAGATGACGTGGTACGCTTTCGCGAAAGCGATAAATCAAAAATTAGATTTAAATAAAACTATCAATCCAGTAGCCACTTTTAAAACAGCTGCAAAACGACCAGCTTATAGTGTGATGGATTGCAAAAAATTAGAACAGGTTTTCAATTATTTAATTCCATCTATTAGCGATGGATTAGATAGGGTAGTGGCTAGGTATAAGTCTTAAGGAAACCTTATTTTTACAACTTTACAACTAATATATGTCTGAAAAGAATCATAAAGTAGCATTAATCACTGGTGTAACCGGTCAGGATGGTGCTTATTTAAGTGAGTTTTTATTAAAAAAAGGATATGAAGTGCATGGTATTAAACGTCGTGCCTCATTGTTTAATACAGATCGTATAGATCACTTGTATCAAGATCCTCACGAGACTGATGTAAAATTCAAATTACATTACGGTGATCTTACTGATACGACTAACCTGACTAGAATCATCAAGGAAACACAGCCAGACGAGATTTATAACCTTGCGGCTATGTCACATGTTCAAGTTTCTTTTGAAATGCCTGAATACACCGCAAATGCCGACGGAATAGGTGCGCTACGCATTCTAGAATCTGTACGCTTGCTAGGAATGGAAAAAAAGACTAAGGTCTATCAAGCTTCTACTTCAGAATTGTATGGTAAGGTGCAAGAAATTCCACAATCAGAGACGACTCCATTCTATCCGCGCAGTCCATATGCGGTTGCAAAGATGTATGCATATTGGGCAACAGTAAATTATCGCGAGGCTTATGGGATGTTTGCTTGTAATGGGATACTTTTTAACCATGAATCTCCAGTACGTGGAGAGACATTTGTAACCAGAAAAATTACTCGTGCGACTTCAAAAATTGTAAAAGGACTTCAAGATAAAGTGTATTTAGGTAACCTAGATGCCAAAAGAGATTGGGGACACGCAAAAGATTATGTACGCATGATGTGGATGATCCTACAACACGATGAGCCAGAAGATTGGGTTATCGCGACAGGAACGACGACTAGTGTAAGAGACTTTGTGCGTATGGCTTTTCAATACATAGGTATTGAGTTAGAATTTAATGGTGAAGGCGTGGACGAGAAAGGAACGGTGAAGTCCTGCTCAAATCCAGATTACCAACTAGAAATAGGAAAAGAAGTAGTGGCGGTAGATCCACGTTATTTCCGTCCTACAGAGGTGGATTTATTAATAGGAGATCCTAGTAAAGCTAAGGAAAAACTAGGTTGGGTTCCAGAGATTGCTTTACAAGAACTTGTAAACGATATGATGAAAAGTGATTTACACTTAATGTCTCGAGAAGAATATTTAAAAAGTGGTGGTTATAGAATTAACAACTACTTTGAATAAATGAATAAAAATTCTAAAATATACGTCGCTGGACATCGTGGTCTAGTAGGAAGCGCTATTGTGACCGAGTTAAAAGAGCTAGGTTACACTAACTTTATCCTGCGTACTCATAAAGAGCTAGATCTCACAAATCAACAAGCCACAGCAGACTTCTTTGCAACTGAAAAACCAGAATACGTTTTTCTCGCCGCCGCGAGTGTAGGTGGTATCGTAGCAAACAATACTTATAGAGCAGATTTTATTTATAAAAACCTCATGATTCAAAATAACGTGATCCATCACAGTTATTTGAATGGTGTGAAAAAGTTATTGTTTCTAGGAAGTACCTGTATCTATCCTAAAATGGCACCGCAGCCCATGCCAGAGGACAGTTTACTTACTGGTCCATTAGAATACACAAATGAACCTTATGCCGTTGCAAAAATCGCTGGTATCAAAATGTGCGAGAGCTATAACCTGCAATATGGCACTAATTTTATCTCTGTAATGCCTACTAATTTATATGGTCCTAACGATAATTTTGATCTAGAGAAATCTCATGTACTACCAGCCCTAATTCGTAAAATGCACCTAGGTAAATTATTAATGGATGGTAATGAGCAGGCATTAATGGATGATTTAGGTGTTGATGATCTCGCTTTCGCGAAAGCGGAATTACACAAACACGGCATCACCGAAAAAGGAATCGCTTTATGGGGAACTGGCTCACCAAAGCGAGAGTTTCTATGGTCACATGACATGGCAAAAGCCTGTGTGTACTTGATGGAAAACAAAGATTTTGCTGATGTAAAAGGAAGCGAAAAAGACATAAGAAATACACACCTCAATATAGGAACCGGAGAAGATATCGCTATAAAAGACCTCGCAGAACTCATTAAAAAAACTGTAGGATATCAAGGTAAACTTGATTGGGACACCACAAAACCAGATGGCACACCACGTAAACTTACTGATGTTTCAAAACTGCATGAATTAGGTTGGAAACATGAGGTAAATCTAGAAAAAGGTGTGGAGATGATGTATGCTGCATATTTGAATTCTTAAGAGTACTAAAAACGTTATTTTAGCGTTCATCAAGGTAACCCAACCATTGCATGAGTAAGCTTTCTAAAAAACTTTCAGGAGAACAGAAAACTGTGGCCAAAAACTATGGCGCGTTGGTGGTTCTTCAAGGTTTGAATTACTTACTGCCACTACTTATTATTCCATTTTTAGAACGACAGCTTGGACTAGAAAAATTTGGGTTGGTGATGTTAGCGCAGTATTTAATGGCATTTTGTGTCGCTTTTGCAGACTTTGGTTTTAATGTTACCGCTACAAGAGAAATATCAATATTAAAAGCTGAAAAAGGAGATTATTCTTCTGTTTATTTTAAAGTGTTTTGGGCAAGAATGATTTTACTTGTGGTTGTTTTTATTTTGTTATCTATAATTATTTTTTCCATTCCTCGTTTTTCTGTTGAATGGCATATTTATTTGTTGAGTTATGGAGCAGTGATTGGACAGACTTTATTGCCAGATTGGTTTTTTCAAGGAATTGAAAAAATGAGATTACTAACGGTAATTAATGTTATTGCCAAGCTTATTTTCACAATTTTATTATTTGTATTTATATCTCAACCAGCAGATTATACATTTGTTCCTGTTTTTAATTCTATCGGATTTTTAGTAGCAGGTTTTGTTACTTTTTTTCTAAGCATGAAATATGTGACTTGGCAGTGGCCTAATTTTAAAGAATCTAAAGAATTCTACAAGGAAAGCTTCCAAATCTTTATTTCTAATATTGCGTCACAGTTGAGCAATGCTGCAAATGGGGGGGTGATATTAGGCTTTTTTGGTGGTGATGCAATTGTTGGTGTTTTTAGTGCTTTTGACAAATTAATAATTGCAGCTAAAAAAATGTACTTACCATTTTATCAAGCAATGTATCCCTACTTAGCAAGAAAATCTTTTAATGAGAAATTAAAGATGATGAAAAAATTGATTCCAGTAATTACCATTATAGGTATTATTGGCTTTAGTATTATATTCCTGATGGGAGACTGGATTATTCAATTGCTATATAAAGATAATGCTATTTATGAGAACATCTATCTATTCAAATGGATGGGATTAATAGCCTTTTTTACAGGCTTGAGCTTATTATTCCATTCTCTTTATGCACCGGCAAGAAAACTATTTAATGACAGGATGAAGATGACTATAACTGCTGGTATATTTAATATTATTTTGAGTTTAATAATTGTTCCTATTTATGGTTTAAAAGGAACTGTGATATCAGTAATATGTACAGAATTTCTACTATTAGGAATGGCTACTTTGTTTTACTAT
Organism: Nonlabens ulvanivorans; assembly: GCF_000755285.1. Classification (GTDB taxonomy): domain Bacteria; phylum Bacteroidota; class Bacteroidia; order Flavobacteriales; family Flavobacteriaceae; genus Nonlabens; species Nonlabens ulvanivorans_A. Next base: position 557,636 of record NZ_BBMK01000001.1, read on the forward strand.
AAAGACTTAAAAAAATCACTATGAGTGAAAAGTTGATTTTACTGCAGACAGTTATACCTGATTACAGATTAAAGTTTATTAATCAAATTAAAAAGGAACTAAAAACTGATTTTAAGACGCTTGCGGTGATCGGTTTTTTGATCCAACTATTAAAAAATCGAAAGGTTATGAGCCTGATATTTTCTTAAAAAACAGATTTTTTTTAAACAATAAGTTTTTATGGCAATCAGGAATATTTAATTTTATATTTTCAAAATCAATTCTCATTATAAGTCTGAATCCTAGAGTTTTATCAAATTGGTTTATTTTAATTATACGCAAATTAATGGGTCGTAAAACGCTGGTTTGGGGTCATGCTTGGCCTAAATCTGGAATGAACTCTAAATCTGATAAGTTGCGTCATATCATGAGAGTGCTATCTCATGAAATTATCGTCTATACAAACGGTCAAAAGAAAGAATTAGCAATAAAAATGCCCAATAAAGTCATCCATAGTGCGCCCAATGCTTTATTATATAAAGAGGAAATGTCAAGTGAGCACTTTAAGAACCCTTGTAATATTATATTTGTAAGCAGGATGGTTGAAAACAAAAAGGCTATGTTACTTTTTTCGGCTTTTAAAAAAATAGTTAACCAACTGCCAGCAGATTCAAAATTAATATTGATTGGTGATGGTCCAGAAAGAAAACTTATCATGGATCAAACTACTAAAACAGATTTAAAGGGTAGAATTATTTTACCTGGCACAGTCGTAGATAAAATTCAATTAAACAATTATTATAAATCATCTTTAATAAGTGCATCTCCTGGAAGAGTAGGTCTAGGTCTTACCCAAAGCTTAGGTTACGGTGTACCCATGATAATAGCTAGAAATGAATTACATGGACCTGAAGTTGAAGTGGCAATTGAAGGTGTTAATTCTTATTTTTTTCAAAAAGATAACGTAGATGACCTTGCTTTAAAAATTCTAGGAGCTTTTAGAAATAGCGTAACAATATTAGACTCCAGAGAAAAACTTTCTTTAGATTGCAAAAACACTTTTTCAATTGAAGTGATGGCTACAACATTTGTTAATTTAATTAATAAAATAAATTAGTGTTATTAAGGAACTTCTTTATTTTCATTTATCTGTCCATAACGGTATTTCTATTTTCCACATTAGAAGCTACTATTTCTTTGTGGTTGAGTTTTTTTGGAAATGCATTAATCCTTACATTCATTACCTATTATCATATTTTTATTGAACGTAGATACAGTCCTTTCATAAGCACTTATATTGTATTTAATTATTTATTTTTTTAGTAGCTCCATTGGCTCAAATCAGTGAGTTTAATATGATGGAAACACCAGCTTTTACCCATCATTTCCCTTTTACAGAGATTACTTTTATTAAAACTAATGGACTTATTGCTACCTTTAATATTGTCTTTTTCCTTTTTTACGTGGCCTGTAAGGATTACATAAAAATTAAAAGGAAGAAACCTGTAAAAAAGGCATATTCGCTATCTAGTATTTTCATCTTCATAATCTTAAGTGTATTAGTACTTATCATCAATTATGATTTCTTCTTAGATGAGCTTTCTAGACCTAGCTGGTTAACATCTACTTATACTGTGAGTCATCTCCTAATCGTTAAAAAGGTATTATTTTTAATGCCATTAGCAGGAGCAATTCTATGTATAGATTATTATAGAAACTCAAAAATTGATACGCAAAAATGGATTCTAGCAACGGTCATGTTGTTTTTCCTTATCGCGTTAGTATTACTCTTCAAAAACCCTTTAACAGAGAAGAGAAATGCCCTGGGACCCATTTATTTATTGCTTATATTTTTGTTTTTTCCTAAACTACTTAATAGCAATGTGAAATCTACTTTACTTTTATTTGTTGTTATGATTATAGGTTTCCCATTATCTCAGGTTTTAACGCACATAGATTATGGTTTTGATGAGATATTGAGTAACCCTAGTTTATTGTTTGCAAAAAACCAATTGAGTGAAGGTTATATGTCCTTAAACTATGACGCTTTTATAAATATAGGAGTAGTGATGGAGCATGTAGAGTTTGATGGATTTTCTTACGGTTACCAGCTTTTGAGTGCACTGTTGTTTTTCGTTCCTAGAAGTTTATGGGTTGCAAAACCCGACTCATCAGGACTAATAGTAGGGAATCATGTGATAGATCATTATGATTTCCATTTTGCAAACCTATCTAATCCTTATATTGCCGAAGGCTATATGAATTTCGGTATCATAGGAGTTATTCTTATGGCTATAGTGCTCGCATTGAGTATAGTGTATTTCTTAACTTGGCTTAATAGCTCTAACCTATTTAAAAAATCCATTGCTTTTTATTTTGCGATGCATTTGTTGTTCTTATTGAGAGGAGATTTTACAAATGGGTTTGCTTATTTTATAGGAACATTTATAGGACTTTATCTCTTACCTAAGGTTATTTTAGCTTTTATAAATTTATTTTTCTACAAAAAAATATGGGTGCAAAAATCTTAATAGAGAAACATAGTAACACTATTTTATGGCTATTAACCGCTATGATGTTTGCGTTCCCTATAATTCCTTCTCCGGTAAGGCCTGTATGCATTGTTCTATTTGTGATAGGTTCTATATGGAGTAGTTACTATTGTAAGCAACAATTTAGATGGAAATATTTTCTATTAAACGCATCAGTATTTATTGCCTATTTGATCAGCCTTATTTATTCTGATGATATAAGCTATGGATTTAGAAAAATAGAAACCGGTGCTTCACTTATAGTGTTTCCATTGATTTTCTCTCTTATTTCTACTAAGAATCTCAACTACATTTTTGAGAATATCCATAAACTTATGTGGATTTTTATTACCACTGTGCTTATTGCCAACCTTGCATTTTTCATTAAATTTTACACACATTATAACTTTGTAGATTCAGTACAGCACTTTCCTAATATTATAAGATCAGATATTCATGATGGAATATTCATCCTATTTATCTAAGCATGCACGTATCTATTGCTATTATTTTCTCACTTTTCTTAATTAAGAAAGGTTTATCGGTTAGAAATATGGTGGTTCTACTTTTAATGGATTTAGTACTTATTCTATTTCTACTGATAATGATTAAGAAAGGTCCTATTCTAGGGTTGGTGATGATCATGTCCTTACTCGTTGTGCTTTTTAAAAACAGAAACCTTTGGATTTTTTATGGTTCCATAGTTACTATAGTGATAGGTGTTATCATCTTTCATCCTAAAGTAAACAGTAAATTCTCTGAGTTGCTTGAAATTAATAAGAACAATCATGATGAGCTATCATCTACTAACATAAGAATGAAGATTTATGATTGTGCGGTAGATATCACATCAGACGCCGGAATCTTTGGTTTTGGATTAGGAGATGGAAAAAATCAACTTGTAAATTGTTATGTAGAAAAGGAAGCTTTTGCACTTTCAGACAGTCAGTACAATTCACATAATCAGTATTTAGGTTTTATACTCAACATAGGTTACCTAGGCCTTATTTTCTTCCTGCTATTTGTAGGAATACGTTTGATTAAAGCATATTCAAATAAAAATTATCTCGCACTAGCAGTCGTTTTATTCTATTGTATTGTAATGTTTTCAGAGAATATTCTAGAGCGTGAGCAAGGAGTAATTTTCTTTAGCTTTTTTGCAAACTTATTGTTTTTAAAGAACAGTAAATACTTAAATGAAACCACTATAAAAAAGCAAGGTGAGAATCTTATTGAAGAACTTAATGTAGGTAATAACTAACTATGGTTGCTCATAAAAACAGAACCTTAATTATAGGACCTTTTCCAGAACCCATAACTGGTTTGAGCGTTTCAAATGCAGCATTATTGCGAGGACTACAAGTGAAAGGTTACCAAGTAGATTTTATTAATACAGAACATGCAACTAACGTCTCTTCAGAGTTGGGAAAATTCAGTTTTAAAAAACTCAATTTTCTCTTCTTCTATTGTAAGATTTATAAAATTCTTAAGAACGACACGATTTATATGACACCAGGACAAACCTTTTTTGGTGTAATGAAGTATTTACCTTTTGTCTTAACCGCAAAGCTTTTTAAAAGAAAATCATTATTCCATTTACATGGGAATAGTGTTAAAGACGTTTATGCAAATCTTAAAGGATTAAAGCGCAAACTCTATGCAAAAACTATTAAATGTTTTGATGAATCAATAGTATTATCAAAATCACTCAAAATAAACATGCAACCTTTTTTTGATGATTCTCATATTCACGTAGAACATAATTTCATTCAAGAAGACATCGCAATCTCACTGAATCACATAGAAAAAAATAAAGATTATAAGGAGATTAAATTAATCTTTATGAGCAATCTACTACCTGAAAAAGGAATTAATAATTTAGTAGATGCTTTATTAAAATTACAATCACTAGGCACTAATTTTAAAATTAAAATAGCAGGCAATATTCCAGTTACTAACACGAACATTAGTGATAAAATTGCTCAATTAAAAAATGGTGAATACTTAGGTGTTGTAAGTGGAGAAAAGAAAAGAGATTTACTTTTATGGGGGGGAAACGTTTTCTGTCTTCCTACACAACTAGAAGAAGGACAACCTATCTCTATACTAGAGGCAATGACTTACGGGCATTTCATTCTTGCGACTAAAACACCTGGGATAAGCGATGTTATACATGACAAAAATGGTGCATTACTAGAAGACTATGATGTTGCTTCTATTATGAAAGAATTACAGCTATTAAGACTAGATCAGGTTGAGCAAAAAGGTAATTTCAATAGCAACTTTGCAAATAATAGATTTACAGAATCTTCCTTTGTAGAAAGAATATCTAATCTGCTTGTAACCGCAGTTTAGATTTATTAAAATAATTACCTTGCATTCATAACACAACAACCTTTTGAAAAATTACCAGCAACTAGACCAGTTTGAATTACCGCCCAATTTTCGTGGTCGTGGTGCAGTAACGGTGCAGTTATGGTGGTTAGTACAAAGCACACTTTTTGCCTGGTCACCGCAATTTATGTACGGCTGGCGCAGGTTTTTGTTACGTCTTTTTGGAGCGCAAATAGGTAAAAAAGTCATCGTTAGACCTACTGTAAGAACCCAATTCCCATGGAAAGTATCCATAGGCGATTACAGCTGGATAGGCGATGATGTGGTACTTTACAGTCTAGGTGAAATAGAAATAGGAACGCACGTAGTGATCTCTCAAAAATCATATATATGTACAGGAACGCACGATCCACAAGCTATAAAATTTGACATCTACGGTCATAAAATCACTATAGAAGATCAATGCTGGATCGCTACTGATGTTTATGTAGCACCAGGAGTTACCATAGGTCGCGGCACATTAGTAGGAGCACGCAGTAGCGTTTTTAAAGATCTTCCAGCAGGCAAAATATGTTTAGGAAGTCCGGCACAAGTTATTAAAGATAGATAAACTTGAAAGGAAAACACATCACATTCATAGGGCTCAACTATGCGCCTGAAGACACAGCCATAGGTCTGTACTCTACTCAAATGGTAGAAGCACTCATAAGTGCTGGCGCAACTGTAAACGTCGTTACAGCCTTTCCATACTATCCACAGTGGAAAATAGCGCAAGCTTATCAAGACCAGTCCAACTATCTTCAAGAAGAGCGTAAAGGAGCAAAACTATACCGTTACAAACAGTACGTACCAGAAACGCCTACTTTTTTAAAACGCATCATTCATATTTTGAGTTTTACAAAAGGAAGTTTTTATAACCTGAGAAAGATTAATGAAGCAGATCTGGTTATTTCCATCATTCCGTTTACGGCCAGTGCGTGGCTTGCAGGATATCACGCAAGAAGTCACAAGGCAAAAAGCTGGATTCACATTCAGGATTTTGAATTTGATGCCGCATTACAATCGGGATTGTCTAGTGGTGGGAAAAAGTTCATTTTTAAATTCCTTTTTAGCCTAGAGCAGCGCATATTAAATAAGGCAAATGTCATAAGTACTATAAGTCACAATATGATCGCAAAGCTGCAATCCAAAACCAGCCAGCCTCAATATTACTTCCTAACTGGATTGATGAGAATCAGGTAAATCCAGCGACGGCAAAGCAGCATTCTTATTTACGTAGTGATAAATTTAAATTGCTTTATAGCGGTAATGTAGGTGATAAGCAAGATTGGGATTTTTTCTCCGCTTTCGCGAAAGCGCTACCACAACAACATTACGACATTATCATCGTAGGTGCTGGGGGGGCAAAATACCAGCAGTTAAAGGATACAACAAATCAAGATAATATTAACTTCTACGATCCAGTACCTTTTGAAGAACTCTCAGATTTACTGTGCAGCGCTGATGCTCATTTTCTATTTCAAAAAACCGAAGTTCTCGACACTGTAATGCCTTCTAAACTGCTAGGTATGATGGCTAGTGAGAAACCTTCACTAGTATTAGGAAATGCAAAGTCTGAAGTGAAACAGGTTATGGAGCTTGCAAACGCTGGTTGCTATCTCACAACAGCAAACGTAGAAATAGCCGTTAACCAGTTAGAAGAATGGCGATTAAATCAAGAAGCAAGGTTGCAAATAGGAAAAGAAGCAAGGCGTTATGTAACGCAACATTTTGCACGCAAACCTATTTTAGACGGTTGGATCTTACAACTTAGACTATTACTGGATTCTTAATTTAAGAGGTAAAGCCCCCCATTTTCCCTATATTTACGGCTCTAACCTTAACCATACTCGATGAAAAAAAGAGTTCTTATTACTGGCGCAGCTGGATTTTTAGGTTCGCATTTATGTGATCGCTTTATAAAAGAAGGTTATCGCGTGGTAGCAATGGATAACCTGATTACAGGAGATCTTAAAAATATAGAACACCTTTTTCCATTAGAAGAATTTGAGTTTTATCATACTGACGTGAGTAATTATGTGCACGTCGCTGGTGAGTTAGATTACATTTTACATTTTGCAAGTCCAGCTAGCCCAATAGATTATTTAAAAATTCCTATCCAGACCTTAAAAGTAGGATCGCTAGGAACACACAATTTACTAGGCCTTGCTAAAGCTAAAAATGCACGTATACTTATCGCCTCTACCAGTGAGATCTATGGAGATCCATTAGTCCATCCTCAAAGTGAAGATTATTATGGTAACGTAAATACCATAGGACCTCGTGGTGTATATGATGAGGCAAAACGATTCCAGGAGTCCATTACTATGGCATACCATCGTTTCCATGGTCTAGAAACACGCATCGTTCGTATTTTTAATACCTATGGACCTAGAATGCGATTAAATGATGGACGTGTAATCCCTGCGTTTATGGGACAAGCACTGCGTGGAGAAGATATCACCGTTTTTGGAGATGGAAAACAGACGCGTTCCTTTTGTTATGTAGACGATCAAGTAGAAGGAATTTATAGATTACTCTTGAGTGATTACAGTGATCCTGTAAACATTGGGAATCCGCACGAGATTACTATTGGTGATTTTGCACAAGAAATAATAGAACTTACTGGTACTAATCAGAAAGTGGTTTATAAAGAATTACCACAAGATGATCCTTTAAAACGAAAACCAGACATCACACTTGCTAAGAAATTACTGAATTGGGAACCTAGGGTCAATAGGGAAGAAGGAATGCGTATTACATTTGAATATTTTAAAACACTTTCTAAAGAAGATCTAGAAAAACGTGAGCACAAAGACTTTACAAAACATATCAGACGATAGTATATCCTATCGAGATGGCCGTTATTCGGGACTGATTAGACCTTTTCTGTACCTTACAGATTTGTGTCTCATCATCGCTGGTGCTGGATATTTTTTTGATAGCAGTTTTGATATACTCACTTTTGGGATTTTCATAGGTATATGCTGGGTGATAGTATCTATGCAATTTGATTTTTATCAAATACATCGCAATACTAAATTTATAACGTTGTTACTGCGTATTGCAAAACAGTCTGTCTTTTTTGCCTTCATAGTGTTTGCTTTTTTTGGTTATTATTATCAGCTTGATAGAGACTCTGTTTTTATATTTAAATACATAGGTGCTGCCATGGCTGCCATAGCGACCATTAAGGTGAGTATCTTTTTCCTGTTTAGAAACTATCGTAAGGTATTAGGCGGTAACCTTAGACATATTGCGATTTTAGGTGCAAATAAAGACACAGAACAGCTCAAGAACTTCTTTGCAAAGCGTCCAGATTATGGATATCGACTTAAAAACCTATTTGATGTAAACGAGTCTTTTAAAGTTCAGCAATTCACGGATTGGGTAATTGAAAATAATGTGGATGAGATCTTTTGCTCTGTACCAGCGTTAAGTAATGAACAATTAGTAGAGCTTACAGATTTTGCAGACAACAATCTGCGTACTCTTAAATTTCTCCCAGATACATCTGCGGTGCTATCTAAACAGTTACACTATGAGTATTATGGTAAAACACCCATATTATCTTTAAGGCAAATCCCGCTGGATGATCCTGTAAATAAATTGGCAAAACGATCGTTTGACATTGCATTTTCATTGCTTGTAATTCTCGGAGTTCTATCTTGGTTAATTCCTATAGTCGCCATCATCATTAAGTTAGAGTCTAAAGGAGCTGTGTTTTTTAAGCAAAAACGTAATGGACTAGACTATAAAGAGTTTACCTGTTATAAATTCCGCTCTATGGTACCCAATAAGACCGCAGATTTACGCCAAGTCACACGTGGAGATCATCGCATAACTAAAATAGGGAAGTTCCTGCGCAAGACCAGTATAGATGAGCTGCCACAGTTTTTCAATGTATTTCTAGGTGATATGAGTGTAGTAGGACCACGACCACACATGGTAAGTCATACACACATGTATGCAGAACGTATCGATAAATTTATGGTGCGTCATTTTGTAAAGCCAGGTATTACAGGACTCGCACAAGTCAGTGGTTATCGTGGCGAGGTAGAGACAGAAGAAGATATCATAGGTCGTGTGCGCAATGATATTTCTATATAGAAAACTGGAGTACAGTGATGGACTTAAAGATTATTTTTAAAACTGTGGCAAACGTATTTATGGGTGAAGAAAAAGCCTATTAGATGGAACTTGTATCTGTCATTATGCCTACGTATAACAGTGCTTTAACTCTTAAAGAAGCGCTGGACAGCATCATTCATCAATCATACAGACCTATAGAAATTATCACAATTGATGACGCAAGTAATGATGATAGTCTCGCTTTTGCGAAAAAATATGCACAACAACACAGCACTCAAGATTTACAGTTCGTTGCTCTAAGCAATGACGAGAACGCTGGCGCAGGAATAAGCAGAAACAAAGGAGTCGAAAAAGCCTCAGGCACCTATATCGCATTCCTAGATGCAGATGATATATGGAAACCGGAAAAGCTTATGACCCAAATCGACGCTATGAAATCTCAAAACGCTACCGTATGTTATGGAGCTTATGAGATCTTTAAAACCAATCCAGATCAGCCTATCTCAGTTCATAAGGTATTTGAAAAACTTACTTATGATAAATTGCATAAAACCAATTATCTGGCAATCTTACAGGCATTTATAACGCTGCTGTATTAGGTAAAGTAGCCATTCCATCCTTGCGTAAAAGACAAGATTGGGCCATGTGGTTAGACGTTCTTAAAAAAGCAGAATTTGCTATAGGAATTCAAAAACCTATTGCTAGTTACCGACTAAGCGATGGACTGTCTGCAAATAAAATAGAACTGGTAAAGCATAACTATGCAGTTTATAGAAAACACCTAGGTTACTCAGCGATTAAGAGCTATTGGAATATGATGTTGTTTTTTTATGAGCAGTTTCTTGTAAAGAAGAAAATGATAGTTTCGATTGAAAAAAAACAAAAGGAGTCTTCAACAAATGATGATTGGTTTCCTGATAAAATTTTAATTCAAAGAGAAGAAGATTATCACACACATTATTTAGGTGAACTTTATGATGGCCGATTATTCTTCGGTTATAACACCTTTATTTTTCCAAATGGCTTTCAGGCTGAAAATTGGCAAGAGTCTCGTTTAGAGTATGTGGTAGTTTATCTATTCGATAATAATGGTAAATTTTTGGAGGTTTTATACAAGTTTATTGGTAAAACTAAAGATGTCGAGATTGGGGGAATCAGAGCGTTTATTATTACAATTATTACAGCCCTTAGGAAAACTTAAATTTAGAAGTATTAAAGTCAAACCATTTTCAACGATAATTGATGGGTTTGAATTTGGACTTATTCCAGATGATGAAATCCAAACCATTGAATTACAGCCAAGTTCTACTATTGCTTTTTCTGCTCCTTGGAATGGTGAATACGATACCTAATCCACTTCGCTAATAAATTGTTTCAATTTCCCACGATTACTACGATCTAAGGAATCCAATCGTGTAAAAGCGACGGCTAAATTAGGTTCAAGATATTCATCCATAGCTTTTTGGACTTTAGCTTTTTGAGAACCATCCATTTCCTGTGAACTCACATATTGAATTTCAAAAGACGCTTCTGCTTTTTGAATGATTATAAATTCTAGTATGTTGACATCTTCATTGATAATCGATTTTGTAACATAATAAAAGGTCAATCCAGGAACGACTTTACCACTAGGTAATCTTGCGATATCACTGGTACGACCTTGCAAGTTTTCTAAGATCCTAATGCCGTTTTCTAGTGTTTTTAAACTACCTAAATCGCCTATTTCATAGCGTATCATAGGATGTGCTAGGTTATATAAATCTGTAACGAGTATACGACCTATAGTTCCATCTGTAACTGGTTGATTAGCCTCATCGACTATTTCTATAAATAGATTTTGCTGGTTCAGAACAAATTCTCCTTGTTGATTTTCCATAGCAATTAATCCTACCTCGCTAGCTCCATATTCATTCACAACGGGAACACCTATCCATTTTTCAAGCAATTTGCGATCATCTGCAAAAAGCATTTCACTGGTTACGATACATATTTTTAGACTTGGGCAGTAGGTTTTGAGAGTTGTACCTTTCTCACGACAGTATTTTGCTAGTAGTACGATACTGCTGGTATAACCGTTGAGGTATTCGTATTCGCTTTCGCGGAAGCGTGATACATACTTCTCTAATATCGCATTATTTAAATTAAAAATTGGAAACCGTTTACGGTTGCTTACAAAGTCTTTAAGCAACTCTAGATACTTGCCTTTTCCACTTAAAGGGATTCCATAGAAACGCGCCTGTAAAGACGTGTTGAGGTCAATGTCATGCTCATTATAGGCATGATGAAATGCAGCCCAAGTAACCGCGTGTGCAAATTTATCTTTTGCATAAGTAAAAGGATGACCGCTAGATCCACTGGTTTTTCCTTTAAAAACGTTTTTTGAGCTGTAGCTTTTACTCAATCGTTCATGAAGCGGTTGCTGTAAATCTCTTTTAGTAAGTACTGGAAGCTTTGCCCAGTCAGTAGATTTGTTGTCTAATAGGTTTATATAGAAGTGGTTATACTTTAAATGGTGTTGTACAATTGCTTCTTACGTTGTTCTATAGATTCGTCAGTGTTACTTAATAATTGTTTAAAATGAGATTTGGCTTCCTGAATAGGGAAACCTTGCCATCTTAATATGTTGTCAAAAAGTTGTAGTGGCATTTTGAATTTTAAAGCAATATTGAGCAAGGTAAAACTTATTTTTGCATTCTTAAACACAACCTATGAACGTCCTTATTCTAGGAAGCGGTGGCCGCGAGCACGCTTTTGCATATTCAATTTCAAAAAGCTCTTTACTTTCTCAACTTTTTGTTGCTCCAGGAAATGCTGGTACGGCTCAAATAGCGACTAATGTAGCGTTAGGCGTGACTGACTTTCAGTCTATTAAAGAATTTGTTCTTGAGAATAATGTGCAAATGGTAGTAGTTGGACCAGAAGCACCACTGGTAGAAGGAATCTATGATTACTTTCAAGAAGACGCTGCTCTTAAAGATGTCAACGTTATAGGGCCATCTAAACAAGCAGCCATGCTCGAAGGCTCTAAAGAATTTGCAAAAGAATTTATGGAACGCAATGAAGTTCCTACGGCAGCCTATAAAAGTTTTACAGCCACATCACTTAAAGAAGGAATGGCGTTTATTGATTCATTAAAGCCACCATTTGTTTTAAAAGCAGATGGACTCGCTGGTGGAAAAGGTGTGCTTATAATTTCTGATGCTCAAGAGGCAAAGGAGTCTCTTGAAGAAATGCTGGTAGGTGGAAAATTTGGCGCTGCATCTAATAAAGTTGTGATTGAAGAATTTCTAGACGGAATCGAAATGAGCGTTTTTGTTCTTACAGATGGTGATTCATATAAAATTTTGCCTACCGCAAAGGATTATAAACGTATCGGTGAAGGCGACACAGGTTTAAACACTGGTGGAATGGGTGCGGTTTCTCCAGTACCATTTGCAGATGATGTCCTGATGCAAAAAATTGAGCAAAACGTTGTTATTCCTACTATTGATGGATTTAAAAAAGAGAATCTAGTCTACAAAGGATTTGTCTTTATAGGTTTAATGATTGTAGATCAAGAACCGCTTGTTATAGAATATAACGTACGTATGGGCGATCCAGAAACTGAAGCTGTTCTTCCACGTATATCTAGTGATTTATTAAGTCACTTAAATGCCTTTGCCACGACTAGTTTAGACCAAGAAAATTTAGTGATTGATGAGCGCAGTGCAACAACAGTAATGTGTGTTGCAGGTGGATATCCCGAGGCTTATGATAAAGGATGGAGATTACAGGTCTAGATGAGGTAGTAGACAGTATTGTATTTCACGCAGGTACGACTGTAAAAGATGGTAAAGTAGTTACTAATGGTGGACGTGTAATGACAGTAACCTCATACGGCGCAGATTTCAATGAGGCACTAAAAAAATCCTACCAGAATGTAGATAAACTACACTTTGATAGGATGTATTATAGAACCGATATAGGTTTTGACCTATAATGGTTAAAAGTTATTTCTGATTTTTTCCTAAGAAAGAATGAGCAGTTTGAGTGTGGTCTTCCTCACCATTTGCTTCAAAAATACGTAGTTGCTTAATCCAGTAACCTAAAGCTACTATTAAAATTGCAATACAAATCCATGAAACGGTATTTGCTAACCACCAGTTTTCTAACTCTAATTCAGCTAGGGCTGAAAATGGAGCTAATAATATCTCTTCAAAAAAGTATGCGATTCCTTCAAAAAATTCTTTCATTACTGTAAATTGCTTTATACTGATGCAAAAATAGTCAAAAAACCATATGCTTTCTACTTTTTTTAGTACTTCTAGACTTGTGCATTATTTAATGCTGTCTATTATTGTAGTAGCGATGGTATTATTTGCCATATTATGGGATCCACAAATGCATTGGTGGGAACTTATATCCATATTAGTTTTATCGGGAAGTCTTGCTCTAGTTGAATTTATTGTATCTAAGAATGATTTAACACCATCATCTAGTTATGCCTTGTGGTGCGCTACCATTTTACTGCTTACTTATCTTGCTTTTAAAGTACCGCTGCATATTATCATCGCGTTGTTTTTTATTTTGTTAGCAATTCGCCGTTTGTTGAGCCTTAAAACAGGACATTCAATTATAAAAAAGATTTTTGATGCTACCTTCTGGATATCTATAGCAACCATTTTTTATCACTGGAGCGCCTTATTATATCTTCTAGTTTTTGTCTCTATATTTCTTTATGTGCGCAACGATTTCAGGCACTGGGCAACACCTTTTATTGGCTTGGGCTGTGTATGGGTATTGTTATTTACTTACGACTATGTGTGGGATGATCAAGTGATTTCTTTACTATGGCAATCTTATAAAACCTCTTATCTATGGGAGAGAGATGTATTTCAAGGGCAAGAATTTATTTTATTAATCCTTATCACATTGTCAGTCATAGGATTGTTTGTATACATGACTAAACTTATTGATATACAGCAAAGTGTGCGACCTCGATTTACCATTATGACATTTATGGGTCTATGTGGTATGACTTTATTTTTAATCGACTTTGAATCATTTTGTAATGGAGGATATTTATTTTTAATATTACCATTAAGTGTATTTATCGCAAGAGTCGTTCATGCAATAGATCATAAAGTTTTTAAAGAAATCTTTCTTTGGATTCCTATTTTACTACTGTTAGGCAGTTTTTTACTCTATTAAAACAGACTCAAAATTGACTAAAGAGACTTATATTTGTATCTTAAAATAACAAATTATGTTCTCAGATAAAGCCAATGCTATTTTTCAAAAAGTTATCGATGTTTACCACGTTGTAAATACAGTTGATCAACCTTTTGAAATGCATATGATCGTACTACTGATGTTATCGAGCACCTATTATATCGCAAGTGTTGGATTGATACGGTACAATGGCATTATGAAGATATCATCCGTGATCCTAACATAGATCCAGTTGCAGCACTAACTTTAAAACGTCAGATAGATGCTAGTAACCAGGATCGTACAGATATGGTCGAGTATGTAGATAGTTATTTTTTAGATAAATATGCAGACGTTACCGTAAAGGAAAATGCGACTATTAATACAGAAAGCCCAGCATGGGCAATTGATAGATTATCTATCCTAGCATTAAAAATTTATCACATGAATGAAGAAGCAACACGTACAGATGCTTCTCCATCACATACTGATGCCTGTCAGAAAAAATTAGACATCTTATTAGAACAACGCATCGATCTTTCTACTGCTCTAGATCAATTGTTAGACGACATTGCTCATGGTCGCAAATACATGAAAGTGTATAAGCAAATGAAGATGTATAATGATGATGAGCTTAATCCAGTATTGAGAGCACGTAAATAATATGTCCTTACCGCAACGCATTCTCGTTATCAGGCTCAGTGCCATGGGTGACGTGGCTATGTGTGTGCCTGTTTTACTTTCTTTACAAAGAGATTATCCTAATGTTGAGGTGATCACGCTTTCGCGAAAGCGATTTAAACCCATCTTATCACAAATACCTAGCGTTACGTTTATAGAAGCTCAAGTAGACGATATGCACAAAGGAATTACCGGTTTATGGAAACTAGCCAAAGAGTTGAAAGAACTTCAACCACAAGCCATTGCAGATTTTCATAATGTGTTGCGCAGTAAGATGTTGCGTGCATTTATGATGGGAATACCTAACACTGTTATTAATAAAGGTCGCGCAGAAAAAAAACAATTAATTGAAACCTCATCATTTTTTAAACCTCTTAAACATAGTACAGAGCGATATGCAGATGTATTGCGCGATCTAGGTTTTGAAATGAATTTAAAACAAGACGAGTTTCTTCCAAAAAGACCCATTTCTGCTCAAATACATGAAAAAATAGGCAAAAACTCTTCTAAATGGATAGGTTTTGCGCCATTTGCAGCACATCGCACAAAGGCTGTTGGACTTGAAAAAGCTACAGACATTGCTCAAAAAATTGCTGCATTACCCAATGTAAAATTATTATTATTTGGTGGTGGAAAGAAAGAAACCAGTGATCTAGCTCAAATTGCAACCAGTGCAGATAATATTATCTCACTAGCAGGTAATTTAGTTTTTAATGAAGAGTTAGACCTTATTTCAAATCTCGATGCTATGATTGCTATGGATAGTGGTAATGGTCACCTAGCAGCGATGTATGGTGTTCCAGTAATTACCCTTTGGGGAAACACACATCCATATGCTGGTTTTGCACCTTATGCACAGCCTATGGAACGTCAACTTACTGTTGATAGAATAACTTATCCATTAGTTCCTACTTCTATTTTTGGTAATCAATTAGTGGACGGCTATGAAGATATTACTGATTTTATAGAGACTTCTCGCATTCTAGAAGAGTTGAAGAAGTTGTTGTAGGTAACAGCAATTTTATTCCTTCCCAAAACTATATTCACGTTCCACTTTACAAATTCGTATATGGTACCACTCATACCAATCAGATTTTCCTAAGCGTTGGGCTATTTGATGATCGACTTGCTGTTTCCATTGTGAAATAGATTCTAGAGATTCCCAGTAAGAAACGGTAATGCCTATTTGTTCACGAGCAGATTCGTGATGTTTATATCCAGGTTGTAGTTGTGCAAGTTTTTCCATTAACCGCGCCATAGAATCATACTCAGGAATATTTTCTTTTTTAACTGAGGTAAATATAACGGCGTAGTAAGGCTTCATTTTAATTATATTCTTATTCACATGCTTCTCTACTCCAATTAGTAGCGCCTACACATAAATAGGATTCTTGCAGTTTGATAAACTGATAGAAGCCATCTTTATTTGTTATTTTATAATGGATTTTAATTTCTTGTAGCAAAGGATGTTCTAGGTCTGTGATGTGCCAATCTAGGGTTTTTAAAGATTGAAACTCTTGATAATGATAACTGTCATTACCATCAATTACATAATCTTTAGGTATGTAAGTGCAGTACTTATTAAGAATCTGATCCAAAGACATTTTTACTTCACTATTCTTAATTTCTTCATTAATAGTGGTTACATCGATATTTTTAAATCCCTCATGATCTTGAGCACTCAGATTAAGAGTGCCCAAGAATAAAAGTATAATTATGATTCTTTGCATATTTAAATTATCTCTTAATTTCAATCCATTGTCCTTTATTGCGCACGATATACTCGTTATCATACATCGCTTCACACTGTATACCAGGCAGGTAATAATTACCTAGATAACTTGCGTTGATAACCGTTTCAAAGGTGATGGACTTATTAGATTGTAAGCTGAAGTAATAATTTACTCGATCATCTCTTATGTCGGTATATTCAGCTTTGTTGCTTGTGTTGTCACCGTATTCTGTAAAACGAGTATTGACTATTTCCCAACCACTAGGTAAAATCTGGCTTAAAGCGATATCATTTACATATAGGCCTGTCGTATTTGTGATGATCACTTTTGCTGTGATTTCTGTTCCCTGTATGATATTATTCATATTAATCGCTTTACCATTACCATCCGTATAGGTTACGATTGCAGATAACTTACTTTTCACTGTCTTTTCTTCACCTACTGGTAATTTTCCTGTGGTTGCCGTAGTGATGAAAATACTGTTTTCACCATTGTTAGTTACAGATATAGAAGTCGCTTGAGTATCTATTTCTAAATCACGACTGGCTAAACTTTTACCACTAGAAACAGATGTAGAATTGCCTTTAAAACTATAACTAACGTCAATTCCTTTTCCTCCTATAAAATCTGCATATTTTGAAATAGCGAGTAAGGAATAAGCGGTCTCTTGAGTACTATAATACTTTTGAGAATCAAGTCCTTTTGCGAGGTCTTCTACAAGATTTCTTGCCTTGCCATTTTCTTTTAATAGAATCATAGTTTCTAGAGCCATAGCACGATTGCGTTGTGGTGATCCATAGGTTCTATAATCATATCTAGAAGGTTTAAAGTCTATGTTTGAATTAGAGACCAACTCATTTGCCGCTTTTTGTTGACCTACCAGAGCATATGCTGCTGCTAGTCTTAATTTACTTTCATTAGACAGATTTCTGGTTTCTCTTAATCTATTCATGGAAGATAAATCTGGCGCTCCGGCTAGTGCTAGTGTATAGAGTCGATATGCTTGATGTATGTCATTCCACTCTGTATAACGCCATTCTTTTGATGCTCTTTTTTGATAAGATATCCAATTAGATTTAAAAGATATTGGTATGGTGTATCCCATTTTCTCTGCTTCAATTAAAAAGTGGCCTGCATAACTTGTTCCCCCCCAATCGTTTGCACTACCATATCCAGGCCAGTAAGAGAATCCACCACCAGAACGTTGGTAACGACCTAATTTTCTAATTGCAGCTTTAATATTCTTACTCGTTGCTGCTTGTTTAGTACTGGTCAAATCTACAACTTTACTCAAGTGTAATTGCGGGAAGGCAGCACTGGTAGTTTGCTCCACACATCCATGTGGATAACGGATCAAATAACTCAATCTACGACCTAAATCCATTGATGGTAAACTAGAAAAACTGACTTCGGCACTGTTAGTTCCACCAGTTCCAAATGGCGTTATAGGAACGCTAACTGTTGCGCCAGCGGCAACCTCTGCCTTTTCTGATATGGTTGTATATGGATTAGGATTTACAATATCAATTTCAGTACTGTAAGCTGCTTTTTCTCCATTACCGCTGGCTCTAAGTTCAAGTTTTGCAATTCCAGCTTGTGATTTCACTTTCACATCAAAATAGGCAATTTGATCACCTGTTTCTGTAAAGCTTAGCTTTTGAGAATTCCCGTTTAAAAATTCAAAGTATGGTGAGTTCTCCATAGTTACACTAACATTTTTCACTTTTTTATCCATTGCAAAGATGGTTACAGGCAACTTTACTGTTTCCCCCCCAGGAGATAGTTTTCGCGGAAGCGAAGCCAACATCATTAATGGTTTTTTAACCGCAGTAGTTTTCTCTGCATTTCCATAAGATTCTGTATTATTATTACCGGCTACAACCATGGTGCGCACAGAACCACATAACGTGGGATGTCGATAGTATGCGATTTACTGCTGCCAGCTTCTAACTGGAATGGCCCTAAGTGAATGACCATAGGTGTGAAGCGATTTGCTTTTTTCCTTTGGCATCTTGTGCAGTTCCATCACCGCCTATTTCAAAGGCTGCATCGATACGGCCGCCGTAAGCACCGACTACATCATCAAAAATATCCCATGTTTTTACTCCTAATGCCTCGCGAGCAAAAAAGGTATCCCAAGCATTAGGCGTTTTGAAATTTGTTAAATCCAATAGTCCTTCATCAACTATGGCAATGGTATAGGTCATAGCTTTACCGTTTTTCTCACTCACTTTTATGGTCGTCTGACTTTCTGGAGCGAGCTCATCTGGCATATGGATCACAGGATATAAATGTGAAGCTTTATTTTCTACTAAAAGCGGTATCACACCATACATTCTTAAAGGAAGATCGTTTGCGGTTTGTGCATGTGGCTGTAAATAAGTGATGTGCACAAATACATTAGGAACGTAAAGGTTGTTGAGAGGTATATTTACTACAGTTTCATCTTTTGTGGTGTCTACCCATTGTGCATCGAGCACTTCTGTACCGTTTTCTATGGTGACTAGTGCACGACCACCGCTAGTACTAGGGAAAGTGATTTTTGCATTTTCACCTACTACGTATTTTTCTTTATCTGCATTAAAAATAAGCATGGAAGCGGTTTCTGGGTCTGTCTTACGACTTTTTCCAGCCCATCCTGGCCAGTCTACATAAACTAATTTACCTGTCGCATGTCCACTGGTTGGGTCGTAGACACGTACTAAATATCGTCCCCCCCATTCTGGATATTCTAGATTGAATTTAAAGTCGCCTTTACCATTACTACCAGTGGATACAGTGGTTTGCATAATGAGTTCTTTATATTCTCTAGACTCATAACGTGATAAACTGTTTGAAGAGCTTTGCCACCACCAGCGCCAGTTTACCTTATAAACTTTTACTTCTAGGTTTTTGGTTGCTTTAGGTTTTCCGTTTTCATCAACAGTTACTACATCAAATTTATGGTCACGATCGGTAACTAACATGCCACGACGTTTATCTCCTGGTGGTACATCTAGACCAACATAAGTGTCATAAGGTGAATATATTTTTGTGGTTACGTTTGTACTGAAATCTCCACCGTTTTCATAAACCTTAGTCAAGAAGCTTGCTTTTAACATTCCAGGTGCTTCTGTAGACATTCCTGGTTTAAAAGTGAAACTAGCCAGTCCTTGCTGGTTAACGCTGCTATTAAATACTTCAACTTCTTCGGTATCATAATAGCGTGACGGATCGTCAAATATGTAGCTGTTATAATCCTCAAATTTTGTAGTAGTAGGATATAACTTTGCAGTAATATCTGCTTTAAGTCCTTTTGCAGTTGCGCCATGTAACCACATGGTTTCTAGAGTTCCAGTACTTGCTTTTCCAGATTTTAAAATATCATCTTCAAAATCGAGTTTTACCTTAAGTCGATTCGGTTTAATGGTTTCTATTTTAAGTGTTTTATTAAAAGTAGAACCACCTACTTCTATGCGTGCATTCCAGTTTCCTGTAGGTGCTTCATCATCTGTTTTTAGATCAAATTGGTAAAAATTATTCAATCCATTTTTTAAAACCTCTCGATGGGTGATTTTACCATTTGGATTGCGCAATTCTAGTTTGATAGGATGACCGTTGGGTAATTTATTATCGGCATCATTTAATACAAATGTTAGATAAATGTGATCGCCAGGTCGCCATACGCCACGTTCACCATAAATGTATCCTTTAAGACCATTGCTTAAGTTTTTTCCAGCAGTGTCAAATTTACTTACTGGTAATGCATTACCATCATCTAACCTGACGTATCCAAATTGATTATTATAACTCACTTGTGCAAAAAACGCTTTCTCATCTCTTAAATCGATATGGAGTAGTCCTTGCGCATTAGTGCGTCCTTCATAAATTTCTTGTTGTTGAAAATTAAATAACTCAACACGGGCGCCGCCCAATGGTTTAGTCGTCAAGATATTATTAATAGCAACCAGATAGGTATTATTCTCACCACGTTTTACTGTTATCCCTAGATCGCTGGCAAGCACATTAGTACTAACACTTTTATTGCGATAAAAGAATTTGAACATGGATTATCACGCTCGCTCCAGTCATAATCATAATAATAGTCATCATAGTAATAGTTTTGATAACTATCCCAGTTAGAAGACTCAAAAGAAACGTCAAAATTGATCTCTTCTTCACCTTCCGTTTCTTCTAGTGTACTGTCCTCACAATTGTAGGCACTGTAAGCTTTTTTATATTTAAACTCTACACGATATAGAGCACCAGGATCTGGAGCAATGATCTTGCTTAAATCTATTGAAAAGACATTCCATTTAGTAACATCTTTACCACTACCGGCTAGATCGATCACATCACGTGCAACCGGTCTACCTACATTGCGCAAATTACCTTTATTGCTTAAGTTATTGCTTTGTAAATATTGCAGTACATTGTTAGTATAAACTTTATAAACCCAAACATCTACTGCTTTAAGATTCACGGCTTTAAAATTGATTTTTAAGTTTTGAGAAGAAGGTAAAATAGTTCCGTTGCGCACTAATTCCACGGCAGGTTCTACCTGTTCAAAAGCAATGTAACTAGAGAAAGGAACTTTAAGATTATACCCATCAACACTTTTAATGCCTGTAAAGACCTCAACTTTTTTACTGCCGGTCACGGTTTTATTAGGATATAACTTAACCTCATTACCATCAACTTCAAACTTATATTTATCAACACCTTCAATTTGTATCAGTCCATCTAGATTTTGTCCAGTCTGTAAAGGATCAGAAAAATTGACCAGTATATATTGTGAATCGTTGTTTAACAGCTCAATATCTGTAACAGAAAAAGAGTTCTTACCAGGTATGCGCACCACATTATCACCTTTGCTATCGACACCTATCGATTTACCATTCCAGCTTACTTCTATCTCTTCATCTTCAACAGGTCGTTTTATACTATCTATTTTAAATTCAAAGTACTTTCCTAACTCATTATTATCAAGAATTTTAATAGGCAACTCTTTGCCGTTTAATGTCGCTTTTAATAAAAGATTAGCATTAGTTAAAGTCATCACGTCACTACTGATGATACTACCAGAGATGAATTGGTAATTGCTATCATAAGAACTTACCGGTTCTGTACGTACTATAAAATCTTGTTTAATGGTTTTAAGCTCAAAATCAAATGTTTTAAAATCTGCTGGGACATCTTTTACTTTTCCCAGTTTAAAACTCACTTTATATTTAGTGTCTTGTTTCAGTGGTTCATCGGGTACAAAAGCGATGGTCTGATGATCTAAGGACTTTACTATTCCATTAGCTCTAGGCGAAAGCGTCATGATATCATTCTCCAGCTCCTTATCAACCTTCCAGCTTTCTACAGGCTCATTAAGTCGTATGATGATAGGTTCTCGAGCAGATATTACGTTATCAGAAACCTGTGCCACATATTCTCTAAACTTAAAGAAGGTGTTGACGTTTTCTTCTGTATTGATTTGCTGGTCGTCTTTACAGGCAAAAAGAAGCATGACAGTACATAGAGCGAGGATTAACTTTTTCATAGAAATAGGTAGTAGGTGTGGTTAGTACTAGAATTCCTATAAAATTATAGAAACTAGTTGAGCAATAACAGAATAACGAGAAAAATTTAAAAGTATTTTTATAGAAGTAGTTGAGCTATACATCTTAAGACTAGCGGTTGTTTTATTACTTAGTCATCATTTCCCTCTATAAAACCGCTTTACCACGTGGATTTAAAATATTTTTGAAGAGCAACTGTATAATTTTTAAAACAGGTATTTATGCCTATGGATAGAAAAATCTTACTTTAGTAATTTTGAAGATAATTTATAACTTTAAAATATGTTTAAACGCTTAAATGGAAGAATTGTCTATTGGCGATAGCACTTATGGCAATGTTTTCTATTACTAGTTGTGAAAAAGATGATACTCCACTAGAAACTATACAAGAGCAACCACAATTTGAAATTGAAAAACTAACAGGTTCTCAATTATCAAATAACCGTTCTTTAAACAAAGCTTTAAGTAGCGCAAAAGAATCAATGGGCATCAATACTTTTCAAAAATCAGTTTATGATTCTATCAATGGTTTTTGGATAGACGATAGTCAAGTAAATCATGTTTCCAGTGGTGATTATGAGAGTTATACATTTGGTGTTCACAATCCAATGGACTCAGTTAATGTTAAAAATTTAGTGTTTCACAAATTAAAGGACAGCACTTATGTCCCTATTTTAATTACCTTCAATGTTGATAGTTTAAACAATTCAACTACACACATTGAATATAAAAAACTTTCTTCTGGAATAGCGACATTATTCTATAAGTCTAATAATCAAGATTTATTAAGGCCTTGTGAATGGAACCCTACCGATTGTGAATGTTTTAGGATTACTGGAGGAATAATAACTATTGAGACCAATGATGATCCAGATTGTCTAATTGAAGAAGAAACTGACGAAAGTATAGGTACTGGAAACGACAGCAATGGCGGTGGTGCTAATTCCGATGATGATCAAGATGACGATGATAATGGCGGAATAACTAATGGTCCAGATACTGCAGGAGGCTGGTCTAGTGGTGGTCAAAGCGGAGGACTACCATCTGACAACAATACTAACGAGCCAGATGATCCTTGTAACGATCAACTTACCTTAAGTAATGGTGATTGTGCTGGTGTGATTACTTCACCAGTTATAGATATAAAACCGGCACCTGCACCAGTAGACGATGACACACAGGCGTTTTTTGATAGTTTAGAACAAACAGATGAAGAACTCTGGAGGTTTATTAATGACTCAGATCAAGATGATTTGAGGCAACAGTTACAAAACTTTTTAGGTGATGAAAATCATAGTGATGAGGCTAAGGACTTTGCAGAAGAAGCAATAAAAGCAAAGCAAGAAAATGAAAATGTGAAAATAGATTATGATGAAAAAATAATAAATAATTTAAGTCAAAATAGAAGTGAACATTCCAAAATAATTGAAAACATAAAAAATCAAACAGGACCGATCACACAAATTATTAATACAATTTTTAACGCGAATCACAATCCAAATAATCTAATTTTTAGCGAAGTTCCTTCGGGAGGAAATAACGCTACTGATATCGCTTGGTCAAACGATAATGGTGCCGGAACATTTGAAATCCTAATTACTTCTAATTTTTTGGATAACGCTACAGATCTAGCGTTCGTTATGACTATTATGCATGAAATGATGCATACTAATTTGTCTTATTTAAATCAAAAAGATGAATTACCATATCAAAATATACAGCCGAATTTAGAACATCATGAATATCCAATATTAATTCAAGAGTTCCTTACTTATACTGCTGATAACAACCAAGGAAATGATACCGATCATGAGTTTATGGCAGAAAATTATTTAGATTTATTAAGTGATGCCGTTTATAACTGGGCTATAACACCTATTGCAGATGGTGGTGGTGGATACGATGTTAATGATCAAACCTTAAGACCGCATTTGGATAGATTAGCCTGGGCAGGTTTGAGTCAAAGTAATTTTTTTAATTATCCTGGCGCTCCACCTTTTGGAGGTGGTAATCCTTTTTTAACTCCAGCTTGGCAGGATTTAGTTAATTCCGATCCAACACTAGCTCAACTGATTTTAGATACTTTAGCAGCTGAAATTCATCCAAATGACATCAGAGTTAATCAACAATTAGTTTTAGGTAATAACTTTTAGATATGATTAGATTGAATAATTGGTTAGTTCTTTTTTCGGTATTATTAATAGTTTCTTGCAACAGTGTAAAATTTTCATCAAATTCTGCTGTTGAGGAATCTGATCAACTAAGGAATCAATTGTGCCTGTATTCTCAAAACCCTGACTATTTGAGCTACAAAGGGTCAAAACTTTTTTATTATACAGAGTATGGAAATTCGCACACTCCATTTGGAGTAGAGTTTTTTACACAAGCAACTGAAGTCAAAAACAGAAGATATGTCCCAATTGAATTATATGATTTTGAGTTTGATAAACATCAACTATTCTATAATGAACAAGAACAACTATTAAAAAATCAACGTTTTAAAGGTATTATCTGTGGAGCAGAAGTGCTTTTAGCTGATAGTCTTATTATATCAGATGAACATTTCAAAAGACAAATAAAACGTCGCGATAGTTTAGAATTAAATGGAAAAGGGCAAATTGATAAAGTTTCCCGAGACGTTTTCAAATATGACCAATGGAAAATAAGAAGAAATATGGATATTAGAGAATATGAAAATTTAGTGGATGTACTTTCTGTTGAACAATTTTTAATAAGACACGACGGTAAAGCGGCTTTAAGAACAGATAGTAATGGCAACGGATTATATATGTATTTATATAAGAAAGTTGATAATGAGTGGCAATTTGCTCAGAAAGACACTCTAAGGTTTGTCAAATTTTAATTAATCCCAAAAAACTCAAGAACTCCTCTTGAGGTTTTTTATTACTTCTATTTTTAGTTCAAGTTGAGTTATAGAATCTATATCCAAACCTCACCCGTTTTGATTTAAACAGCTTTATTATACAAAAACTTGATTAACTTGATTAAGGTGGATTAATAAATTGTTAGACCTTTTATGTAGGTTCTGTTTATAATCCATAAGTTTACAGTATACTCTATAACAAAATATCTTTGCCTTTTGGAAGCTAATTCTACTGATGAGCTAAAGTTGATATGGCTTGAACAAAAAGAAGAAGGTAGTTTTATTATTAATTTCGACTATTCAAAATATATTACCAATCGGAGACAGAAATTGTAATTAATATGAAATTTTTTTTAAATGTGTTTTAATATTTATTTCAACATTTGGATACTCTCAAAATGAATACTATGAGAAGTCCCATGAGCTTGTTGAGAAAATTCATGAATATGGAAGGCTTTTACCTACATACCTGATAAATTTGATTTAGCAGAAATGTCAATCGCCTTCAAGAATGATTCGTTTTTTGATGAGCTCATTTTAAAATTGATGCTATCGCCTAAAAGAAGAGTTGATTCCATAAGCGATAATTCGATTTATGAAAAGCGTGATTCAATTACTTTAAATCATTTATCTCTTAAATCAAATTGGACGGTATTGGATTATGATGAAGAACTGACACCAAAGTTTTGGAATCCTGATTTAATGCAATACGTAAAAACTGTAAAAGAAGTAGATTTTAAATGGCGTACAAGTAATTATTCAATAGTTGGAGCTGTGCTTTTTAATGATAACTTTTCTATAGTTTGTATGGGTACAAAAAGATTCTATTGGTGTAGAGTCTTTGAATTAGTTGACGATAAATGGGTTTTGCAAATGGGTCACACAAGTCCTACGGGATTAGGGAAAGAATAAATATAACATCTAGATGGTAAGAATTACAATCTGCATATTAGTGTTAATTCCGTTTTTGGCTTACAGTCAGTTAGAACTTAAAAATTGTGAAAACAACAAAGAACTTTGCCTAGAGTCATATCTCTTAAAATGGAGAGGAACTTATTCGCGAGAGTTTAATGTTGTGAAACACACTTTTCCAGATGAGTTTGATAAGAGATTCGATAATGAATTATTAGACTCTATTTATTCTTATTATGACTTAAAAGGAGATAGTTTAAGGCGTGATAATTTTAAGAGAATTTATTCAAGGTATGATTATTATGATTTAGAAAAACATTTTAATAAAAATCAAAAAATCACATTTTTAGACACTTTAGAAATTAAAAAGTCAAAAAAAAGTGTTTAGATTCATAGAGAGCTTTTATTATCAAGATAACTATATGATAGTTCAATACTCACTAGTTAATCAAAGGATATTGGAAGTTTTAAAGTTCGATAAAAGT
The DNA here is from genome assembly GCF_000755285.1 of Nonlabens ulvanivorans. GTDB lineage: Bacteria > Bacteroidota > Bacteroidia > Flavobacteriales > Flavobacteriaceae > Nonlabens > Nonlabens ulvanivorans_A. The sequence goes on from NZ_BBMK01000001.1 coordinate 584,042, forward strand.
CTAAATGGATATGAAATTATTGCATCCGTAATTAAAGAAAAAATTTATAATTATGATGGAAGCTTTTATTATAAATATCATTACAGAAAGACGGATTACAAAAATTAATATTTCAAAACCTCAAGAACTCCACTTGAGGTTTTTTGTTTCTTCTTAGATGTTGAGATTACAAGATTTCCCACCACAAAACACCATTACTACTTACAATTAAAATATTTTTGAAGAGAATCTGTTTTAATCTTGCATGAAACACGCACTGGCATTTCTCTTTACTCTCATCATGCAGCAGCCAGTGCACAAGAGTATGTAAATGTGAAAAAAGTGCGTCGAGCGGTGACAGACAGTATAAAATTGGATAGCATCAGTATTAATCCATCCTATTTCAAGATAGTAGATAGTCGCGGCATGCCAGTAGATTCAACCGCTTATCGAGTAGATTTTGTAAAAGCGATGCTAAGTATTAAAGATGCCACCGCGATAAAAACAGATTCTATAGATATACAGTTCTTACCATTTCCAGAATTTTTAACCAAAACTTACCAGCTATACGATCCTAAAATTATTCTAGAAAATGAAACGGCTCAAGAACGTGTCGTTGCTATGCGACAACCTACAGTGCAGCGCAATTATGTGCCATTTAATGGATTGAATACCACAGGCTCTATTACACGAGGATTGCGAGTAGGTAATAATCAAAACTCTGTCGTAGACTCAGAACTGGATTTGAGAATCTCTGGAGCGCTGTCAGATAAGGTTTCCTTGCGTGCTTCTATTCAGGATGCAAACGTACCACAAACTCAAAATGGCTATTCACAACGTCTCGATGAATTTGACCAGATTTTTATAGAACTCTACAGTGATGACTGGAACATAAGAGCAGGAGATGTAGACTTACAACAATCAGATTCTTACTTCAATAATTTTACAAAACGCGTACAAGGAATCTCTGGTCAGATCAAATTTGAAGGCGATGATTCTCAAGGCTATGTTCAGGCAGCTGGTGCTTTAGTACGTGGTATTTTTAATATCTCCAGATTCACTGGTCAAGAAGGTAACCAAGGTCCATATAAGTTAACCGGTCGTAATGGTGAGTTGTTTATACTGGTCGTCTCTGGTAGTGAGCGTGTTTTTGTAAATGGTGTGCCGCTTACAAGAGGTGAAAATGCAGACTATGTCATAGATTATAACGCTGGCGAGGTGCGCTTTAATGCTACGTTTCCTATTACCAGTGAAATGCGTATTTCTATAGAATATCAGTACAGTGAACGTAATTTCACCCGTTTTGTAGGCTATGCAAAAGGTGGCTATGAGACTGATAAACTAGCGGTAGAAACCTACATCTATACTGAGAGTGATGCCAAAAATCAGCCGTTACAACAAAATTTAACAGAAGATCAAGTTACCATTCTCGCTGCCGCAGGAGATAATGAAGATCTCGCTATTGCACCTAGTGCGGTAGAGGACACATTTTCTGAAAACAAGATCCTATATCGCAAGGAAACCATTGCTGGTGTAGAACGATTTGTTTTTTCGCAAGATTCTAATGATGAGCTATTCAATGTACGATTCTCTTTTGTAGGTGAGAATCAAGGAGATTATGTGCTCGTAAATGACCAAGCGATTGCAAATATTTATGAATATGTCGCACCTATTGCAGGAGTGTCGCAAGGTAGTTTTGCACCTGTAATTAGATTATTTGCACCAGAAATCATAACAATTGCAGGTGCCAAAGCCCGTTATGCACCTTCTAAAACCACTATTTTAGATACTGAAATTGCAGCCAGCAGTAATGACTTGAATCGCTTTTCAAGCATAGATGATGATGATAATCGTGGTGTTGCTGTAAAACTCGCTGTACAACAGCAGCTATGGAAAAAGGACTCACTTACCACTTTAAGAGCTCGTGTAAAGTCTGATTATATTGACCGAAACTTTCGTAATGTAGAGCGCGTTTATAATATTGAATTTAATCGTGATTGGAACTTAGACGTCATCACCGGTAATCAACTCTTTTCTACAATTGGATTGGATTATGTGCAAGATTCCACCTTACGAGCTACTTATGAATTAGAACATCTCGAGTTTTCTGATAGTTATAGTGGTAATAGACACAACTTAAATGGTGTATATCGTGATGGTGGATGGACAGCACGCTTTCGCGGAAGCGTACTCAACACAAACGCTACTACTCTAGAATCTCAGTTTTATAGAGCAAACCTAGATGTGATTAAACGATTTAATAATAAATGGATAGTGCTCGATATGAGACAGAAGATAACCAGCAAACTGTGCTTGCAGATCGCAGTCTGACCGCATTATCTCAACGTTTTGCGGGTTATGAAGTCTATACTGGAGTAGGAGATAGTACTGCTGTTTTTGTAGAGGTAGGTTATAGAAACCGTGTAAATGATAGTTTGCGATTGGGTAATCTAGAGCGTGTTAACAGGTCTAATAATTATTACATTAGATCACAACCTATTAAAGATGAGTTGAGTAGTTTAAAGATCTATGCAAATTATCGTGTGCTTAAAAGCGAAATAGAAACTATAGAAGATGAGGTGTCTTTTAATAGCAGACTTCAATACCAGCGCAAATTTTTTGATAAAAAAGTATTGTGGAATACGACCTATGAGACCAACAGTTCTACGATACCACGACAGGATTTTACCTATGTTGCAGTTAATCCAGGTCAGGGAACTTTTACCTGGATTGATTATAACGGCGATGGGATACAAGATTTAAATGAGTTTGAAGTGGCACAATTTCAAGATCAAGGGCGCTTTGTGCGCATTTTACTGCCCAATCAGGTATTTGTACCAACACATCAAAATAAGTTTTCTCAAACGCTTACATTAAATCCTAGCTCGTGGTCGCAAAGTGATGGTTATAAAAAGTTGTTATCACATTTCTACAATCAGACCAGTTATTTAATTGATCGTATGGTAGAGAGAGAAGGAGCTACATTTGATTTAAACCCGTTCGGTACAGGAGATAATCAGCTAGGACTAAATCTCAATTTTAGAAACAGCTTATTTTTTAATCGTGGTAAACAGAAGTATACTACTAATTACACCTACATCAGTAGTGCCAATGAAAACTTGCAAAGTATAGGTAGTCTGAGTAGTGATATAGAAAGTCATCAACTAGGTTTTATTCATAAAATTAAAGAAAGCTGGTTAATCACCATAGATGGACAGACGGGTTTCAATGCGAGTGAAAGTGAGAATTTTGCAAATCGCAACTTTAAAATTAACGAGAGTTTATTCAAACCTCAAGTGTCGTATTTATTTGGTAATAGTAGCCGTGTAGATGTGTTTTATGAATTGCAGTCTAAAGAAAATGTGGTCAATGAAGAAGCGATGCTCGATCAACAAAATATTGGCGTAAGTTGGTCTTTTAATAAGGAGCAGAGTTATGCCGTTAATGGCGAGATACGTTATGTAAAAAATGATTTTATAGGACAAGCATTTTCTCCTGTTGGTTTCCAAATGCTAGAAGGATTACAGCCAGGCACAAACTTTACGTGGAATATATTATTCCAGAAAAACATTTCTAGTTTTCTAGATTTAAATATCTCCTATAGTGGTCGTGACAGTGAGACAGCAAGAACCGTTCACACCGGTAGTGTACAGTTAAAGGCTTATTTTTAAGCTAGGACTTTCTTTTTAATTATGCTCATTACATCTTTAACACAATCAACTCGTTATTACATAGAGTGAAAACAGCCTTACGTCAATTGATGATAGATTTCACTTACTAAGATGGCTATTTTTAAAATCTAATCTAGTAGTAAATACTAAAATCGATTATTATGAAGTACCTAGTTAAAGCCTCACTCTTATTTTTTATGTCTATCTTATTTTTAAGTTGTGATAATGATGATGGTATGGCAGACAATCAAAACCAATGTAATTATGAAGGACTAACCTTTGACGATGGTAGTACACAAACATTGATACCTGAAACTCAATTACAAACAGAGCTTTTCCCTAACAATGGTGGACCTGGTGTCGCTGCTGTTGAAGTGTATGAAACTACAAATCCAGGTAATATATGGTTGCTAACAGATGCAGTCACTTTAAACGCCGTAGGGCCAGGTACATTGGGTATAAATGGTACAAATTATGCCGTGACTGTAACATGTCAGCGTGCAGGAACAGCTGTAGGTGATGAATTCCGTTTTGATGTAGTCACAGTAGGAGGACTGGAAGGTGAATTGTGTGTTGTTATCGATGCAGTGATACCTTAATCGCAAATAATATTTTTGAAAAGAGTTGTATTAGAAAAAAGACCGTGACTATTTAGTCACGGTCTTTTTTATTTAATGTAGTGTTAATTTAATTATTAAACACTCAAAGAGTAGAGTTCATCCACAATATTTTAGTGTATGTTAACTTATATCTTTTTCAACCATTCACTCATACTTACACGCTTTTCTAAATAAGTTTTTAAGTCCTTAATAGCAATACGTTCTTGAGTCATGGTATCACGATCTCTAACAGTTACCGCGTGATCTTCTTTAGTATCATGATCTATAGTAACACAATAAGGTGTACCGTTTAAATCGTGGCGTGCATAACGCTTACCTATAGAGTCTTTCTCTTCATAAGCCACATTCATGGACCACTTCAACTCGTCTACAATCTCATTTGCTATTTCTGGTAATCCATCTTTTTTCAGTAATGGTAAAATAGCTGCTTTAACTGGAGCAAGAACTGCTGGTAACTTAAGAACTGTGCGCTCGCCACCACCATCTAGTTTTTCTTCTTTTAAAGAATTAGAGAATACAGCAAGAAACATTCTATCTAGACCTATAGAAGTTTCTAGTACATAAGGCACGTAACTTTTATTTTCTTCGTGGTCAAAGAATTGTAGCTTTTTACCACTATGTTCTTCATGTGCTTTAAGGTCAAAGTCTGTGCGAGAGTGGATACCTTCTAACTCTTTAAAACCAAATGGGAAGTCAAATTCAATATCTGTTGCGGCATTTGCATAGTGAGCAAGCTTTTCGTGATCGTGGAAACGATAATTTTCATCGCCCATTCCTAATGATCTGTGCCACGCCATACGGCGTTCTTTCCAGGTTTCAAACCACTCAAGTTCTGTTCCTGGTTTTACAAAATATTGCATCTCCATTTGTTCAAATTCACGCTGGCGGAAAATGAATTGACGTGCAACAATCTCATTTCTAAATGCTTTCCCAGTTTGTGCAATCCCAAAAGGGATTTTCATTCGACCGGTTTTTTGAACATTTAGAAAGTTTACAAAAATACCTTGTGCTGTTTCTGGTCTTAAATATAAATCTGTTGCAGTATCTGCACTGGCACCTATTTTAGTACCAAACATAAGGTTGAACTGGCGCACATCTGTCCAGTTTTTAGAACCTGTATCAGGATCTGCTATTTCAAGTTCCTCTATGAGTGCTTTTACACCAGCAAGATCTTCAGCCTCTAAAAGAGTAGCAAGTCTTGCAGTAGGTTCAGTAGCTTTCTTCATGTAACCCATCACACGTGGATTAGTCTGGCGATACATGTCTGCATCAAAATCTTCACCAAAACGTTTTGCAGCTTTTGCTACTTCTTTTTCGGCTTTTTGAAGATTTTTTTCACAATAATCTTCAATTAATACATCTGCACGATAGCGTTTTTTAGAGTCTTTATTATCAATCAACGGATCGTTAAAAGCATCTACGTGACCAGAAGCTTTCCAAGTAGTGGGATGCATAAAAATAGCGGTATCGATACCTACGATATTTTGATTTAATTGCGTCATCGCCTGCCACCAATATTCTCTGATGTTTTTCTTTAACTCAACACCGTTTTGACCATAGTCGTAAACTGCGCTTAATCCATCATAGATTTCACTTGATTGAAAAACATAACCGTACTCTTTTGCATGTGAGAGTACTTTTTTAAACTGATCTTGATCGTTGTTCTTTGCCATAGCTGCAAATGTAAAAAAAAGGCTCTTTGCAACGATATGATTTTGTTTATTTCGCTTTCGCGAAAGCGTAAAATAAAAAACACGCCCTAAAGCGTGTTTTAATATTAATTTGTAATGGAGTTTATCTTAGTTCCAGCTCAGAACTGCTGACTCTTATGCCGCCATTATAAAGATTCACACGATAGGTTCCTTTAATGATGTCATCCTCGTTTGATTGTACAAGTTCACAAATATCTAGTTCTTGACCTTTATAATTAAAGGAAACTACCTTTGAGTAAGTTAATTCTTGATCCTCAAATTGCTGCTTTTTCTTGAGTCCTAACACATTGTTATCTGGGTTAATCACTTGTAAATAGAAGGACTGTACACCAGTAGGTGCAAGTGCATTTTGGGGTAATGTGAAACATACTTTTAAGTCATCTACACGTCGCGCACGATCGTTTTCTATTTCTTTACCGCTGCTTCTTATGATGACTCCTTTTGCTTTAAAATTAGTAGGTAGAAGTGTTGCGGCTTTGGCCATACTTTCATTTAAATTGTCGATTTGTGTGGTCTTATTAGTACTCGCTATAATTTCCTCGTTAAGTACTTGTAAAGTGCTGTCTTTAACACGAACCAGAGTTTCGTTTTCTCGTTCAAGTACATAAACACGTGCCGCAAGAACTTCACGCTCGTCTTTTATTTTTACTAATTCTTTACGCAGTCTAGCAAGTATGGCCACATTAGGTTCTAATCTGCTTACAGAATCTTTAAGTCTAGTGATGCGCTCTTTTGCAGCTTCTAGATCTCCTGTAATTACGGTTCCTTTTTCAATTTCTATTAAATATTCTTTTTCAATATTATCGAGTGCTTTTTCAATCTCTATTTTTTCAATCCCTAATTGAGTAGTGACAGCCTCGTTTTTATGATGTGCTCTGTAGGTATAACTTCCTAAGATTATTAACAATAGGACTGCTAGTCCTAGTAATATCTTTAATAAACGGTTGTCTTTTTGAGTTCCCATAATGTTATCTTTAGTCTTTAAACGCTATAAACGTACTAAATAATATATATGAAGCGCTGGATATATGATTTCTTTAACTTACTCTATCCAGAGTTGTGTATAGGTTGTGAGAGCGTTCTTACTACTGGTGAGAACTTGCTTTGTACCTCATGCCGTGCGCATTTACCCTTAACAAATTTTCATAAAACGAGCGATGAAAAAATGCGCGAGCTTTTTTATGCTCGTATCGATGTGCAGCATGTCACAAGCTTATTTTACTATGAAAAAATAGGGGGCAGTGCAGCAGATGATTCATCAATTGAAATATCGTAAAAAGGAAGAGATAAGTAATTTTTTAGGTAACTGGTTGGGGGGGCAAGAGCTTAAAGAGAATAACCTTTTTAAGAATGTTGATATAGTGGTGCCTGTGCCGGTCCATCCTAAACGTCTTAAAAAGCGAGGCTATAATCAGGTCAGTGGTTTTGGCAATGAGCTTTCAAAATTTTTAAATGCAAGTTATCGCGATGACATTTTAGTGAAGACTAAAAACACGATTAATCAAGCACGATTAAATCAAACACAACGCAGTGATGAAACTAATAGTCCCTATCAACTAGTCGGATCCTTACCTCAAGGTACTCATGTATTAATAGTGGATGATGTCATTACAACAGGCACAACAATAGTATTGTGTGCTAGAGAATTATTAAAGATTCCAGATGTAAAAATCTCTATGGCAACCATGGCTATATCTGTATAAATGTTACTGAAGCTGTAATTGATAAAATTTTTCCATCTTTTGTATAATCATAGTACCTTGCAGTCGTTATTATACACTGTGAAAAAGACTTTTTTAAATATAGCATTAGTAATGTTCATGACCATTTTGTTGGTTCAATGTGCAAAACGAGGTAATCCTACCGGTGGACCAGTAGATGAGGAGCCACCTATTATTTTAAGAGCTTATCCTGATAATTATAGTGTTAATTTCAATGCACAAGAGATTGAAATTACATTTGATGAATATGTAAAACTGCAAGACTTACAGAAGCAGTTAGTGGTTTCTCCACCGCTTAAAAATAGGCCTATTGTAACGCCACAAGGTAGCGCGTCTAAAAAAATCACGATCACGATTACTGATACTTTGGCTCCTAATACAACCTATACGCTTAATTTTGGACAGAGTATAGTTGATAATAATGAGTCCAATCCTTATCCGTTTTTTAGATATGTTTTCAGTACGGGAACTTATATCGATTCTTTGCAATTAAAAGGGAAAATAACTGATGCCTTCAATTATAAAGCAGATGACTTTGTTAATGTATTGCTTTATAAAATGGATGAAGAGTACACAGATTCGCTTGTATTTAAAGGGCCGCCGTTGTATGTTTTAAACACGTTAGATAGTTTGAAGACCTTTACCATGGAAAACCTTGCTGCTGGTGAATATCGACTAGTAGGAATCAAAGAAAATAATAGTGACTTAAAGTTTAATCCAAGAACTGATAAAATAGGTTATGTTACTAAAGCTGTAAAAGTCCCAAGTGACGAAGTCTATGAATTAAAAATGTATCAACCAGAATTAGATGCTAGTGTTAAGAAAATCACACATGAAGGCAAGACTAAGTTGTATGTAGCTTATACTGGTAAATTAGACTCTTTAAATGTAGTGTCTCAAGAAAAGGATCTATTTACTAAAACTAGAATTACTAAATTAGAAAAAACCGATACTTTACAGTTTTGGTTTCAACCAGTGATTGAAAAGGACAGTATCTTTTTAGATTTAAATTACAAAGATTTTGAAGATTTTAAAAAGGTAACCATTAAAAAACTATTCTCTGACAGTCTAATTGTTACAAAGCAACGTGATTTATCACTAACTGGACCATTAGTCCTTACCGCAAGTACGCCTATAGATGCATTTGATTTATCTAAATTTAAAGTAATGGATAAAGATTCCGTTGCGATCGAATTTGACGCTCGATTGGATGCATTAAAAAACGAATTAACGATAGACTTTGAGAAAGATGAGGTGCAGCGTTATAATATAGAAGTTTTGCCAGGTGCAATTATTGACTTTTATGGAGAGACAACAGATACACTCGCTTTTAATGGGACTACAAGATCTACCGCAGACTATGGGAATATGGAAATAACCCTATTATCTGGTACTCAATGGCCGGCAATTGTTCAAATAGTTAAGGAGGATTTAACCGTGATCAATGAACAAATAGCAGTTGATAATGGTGTATATGCCTTTGAAAATTTAAGTCCAGGCAGTTATTTAATCCGTGTCATTTATGATACTAATGCAAACGGTAGATATGATACCGGTAATTTCTTAAAAGGATTACAGCCAGAGACTGTTGTTTATTTACCTGAACTAATCACGCTACAGGCAAACTGGGATGTGCGTGAGACCGTTATATTAAAGTAAATGAATCTCTATCTTCTAGAAACCTCAATTTAGTCCTTAGCTTTAAGATGTGCTCCTTTTTAAGTAGAACGGTCTTCATATTCTGATTTTCCCATGGATGCTCTATAGATTCTTCTCCTAAAACATTATAGACTTGAGAATGGCCATTATAATCCATACCACTACCATCAACACCAGTGCGGTTAACGCCTATGGCATAGCACATGTTTTCAATTGCTCTAGCTTTTAAAAGAGCATCCCAGGCGTTAACTCTAGGAACAGGCCAGTTTGCAACAAAGATAATCACATCATAATCTTGTGTATTTCTCGCAAAAACTGGAAACCTTAAATCATAACAAATCTGTAGATTAAATTTCCACCCCCAGATAGTCGGCAATAACAGGCTGTGTACCGCTGTCATATACTTTTTGTTCACCAGCTAGTGTAAACCGGTGTCTTTTATCATATAATGTGTAGGTACCGTCTGGACGCATAAAAATCCCACGATTTACATACGTATTTCCTTCCTGAAACATGACACTTCCATAAATAGCAAAATCACCTTTTTTTGCATGATCTTTAAGGTACTTGTAAATCTTTTCATCACAGGCCAGTCCATTTGGATGCATAGAAAATCCAGTCGTAAACATTTCAGGAAGAATGACTAGATCTGTGATACGATATAGTTGTTCAAGCTTCCGCGAAAACTCGATAAGATTAGCCTTAGGGTTTTCCCAGACTAGATGTGTTTGTATTAAACTTACTTTTATATCTTCTTTAGATTTCATTAATAGATTTATCTTTTGTAAAAATAGTTACTAATAATAAGAACTGAATTTACAGATTATTTAAAATTTGAGCTGCTTTTATAATTTCATGATCTTCTTTGGCAAAGCAAAACCGTAGCATTTTTGGGTCTGTACCGTTCATAAAAACGGATATAGGTATGGCAGCAATTTTGTGTTCGACGGTCAACCTTTTCGCAAAAGCGACATCACTCTCATCAGTAATGGCAGTATAATCTAATAATTGAAAATAGGTACCTTGTGTAGGGACAAAAGAAAATTTACTGTCTTGAATTGAATTCAAAAACAGATCTCTTTTACGTTGATAAAATGTACCTAGTTCTAGATATCTGATTTCTTCTTGTATATAATTTGCTATTGCAACTTGCGCTGGATGATTAATACTGAATACAAGGTATTGATGCACCTTATAGAATTCTTTCATTAAATATGCTGGTGCGAGACAATAGCCTGTTTTCCATCCTGTAACATGAAACGTTTGCCAAAACTAGCTGTAATAAAACTTCTCTTTTTAAGCTCAGGATATCTTGCGGCACTTAAATGTATATTATTATCAAAAGTGATATGTTCATATACTTCATCACTCAATACAATCAAGTTATGTTGAACTGCTAGATGTTCTAATTGTAGCATATCATTATGATTTAACATCGTGCCACTAGGATTATGTGGTGAGTTAATCATTATCATCGCAGTCTTAACGTTAATAAGATCAATTACTTTTTGCCAGTCTATATTAAAATCGGGTAAATTCATAAGTAATTCTACAGCAATACCACCGGCCATTTGTATGGCAGGTATATAAGAGTCATATGCTGGAGTAAAGACTATGACCTCATCACCTGGGTGAATTACTGCCTGTATTGCAGTGAATATTGCTTGGGTAGCTCCTGCTGTAATACATATTTCATTATCTGGATGGTAGTTAGCTTGATGAAGTTTCACCATCATAAGAGATATCGATTCTCTTAAAAAGGACACTCCTGCCATAGGGGCATATTGATTGTAATTATTTTTAATTGCCTCTGAATGATAATCCTTTAAAATGGTGTCAACAGGAAAGCTAGGAAAGCCTTGAGAAAGGTTTAAAGCCTTGTTTTTATGAGCTAAGTTGCTCATAATGGAAAATATAGAATCTGTAGTATTGGGTAGTTTAGAGTTCGTCATACTCTAATATAGTTAAAATACAGATGGATGATTTTAACTTAGGTTAAGTTAATTGTGAATTAACTGTTAATTATCCTTAAGGGCTTGCAAATTTAATTCATTTCATTTTAAAATCTGTTAAAACGCAAAAGAAATCGTTAATTAACCACAATATCGATGAAGTGCATAATATGACGATTACAAGTAGTTACGAGCATTTTACCATATAAAGTATTGTAAAACAGTATGATAAGGTGATTATTGTTAAGCGATTAGGAAAATTTTGGCAGTGACTTTCAACGATTTACGTTCGGTTAAATTCAAAATAACTGGTTGAAGCGCTAATTTTGGATAGCACCAATTAACATTAAAATCATGAAAAACTTTACTTCACTTTTAAAATTATCTTTAATCGCCGCTTTCTTTGTATCCTGTAGTGGAGACGAATTAACCAATGCAGACCTTTATCAAGAAGAGGTTCCTCAAAAAATTGCAGACTATATAGGTAGCGATTCTGATTATACCATGTTCAACGATGCCATTTTGGGTAGTGATATACAGGATTGGTTAGCACACCAAGAAGATATTACCTTATTTGCTCCTACTAATGTTGCTTTTGAAAATTATCTTTCTCAAAATGGAATGACTAGTATTAATCAAATTCCTCAAGATGAGTTAGCTCAATTGCTTAAAAATCATGTAATCCAATCAGAGATTTTAATTAGTGACTTAAATACGGTAGAAGAACTTTTTGTAGAAACTATGGCTCAAACTTCTTTTGAATCCTCTTCTCATATTATGTCTATCATTTCTAATCATGATGGTCTTAAAATAAATGGGGGGGTTCCTGTAATAACTCCAGATATGTTGTTTGATAATGGAGTAGTACATTCTGTTGATCAAATTGTAGAACTATCTACAGCAAGAACATTTATTAATGAATGTCTTGAGTTTTCTAGATTTAAAGCATTAATTGAAGAGTCTGCAGATGCATCTACTGCTTTTACTACACTAGAAACTAAATTTAAATCAGGATTATCCCAAGAGCTTACTGTTTTTGTTCCAGCGAACGGAGCCGTTGATGCTTTTAAATCTGCATTAAATGCAGGAGATACTAACAATAATATAGCTCAATCAATCAATTTTGCAGTAAGTACTCAGTTATCATTTCAAGAAAACTATGAGGTAAGTGAATTATCTGATGGATTAGTCATTTCAACATTAGGATCTGATGTATCTACTTCTTTAACTTCTTCAAACGAGATAAGTTTCAGTACAGGTCCTTTTAGTGAAGTAGTTAAATTTCGTTCACAAGACTTAACTTCCATTCAAACATCTAATGGAATCTTATTACTAACAGATAAGGTACTATTCTAGAATATAAATACTTCATGATTTATACAAATAAAGCTCCTAGTTAAATAGGAGCTTTATTTGTAATATATAGTATAGTACAAGAAAAACTCCATCTTTTAAAAGATGGAGTTTTTATTATAAATAGCTTAATCTACTATTAGATATTAGCTTTTAAATACTCGCTATTCATACGAGTAATGTTTTCTAATTTGATTCCTTTAGGACATTCAATCATACAAGCTCCTGTGTTTGTACAGTTACCAAATCCTTCCATGTCCATTTGACGTACCATGTTCTGCACACGATCAGTAGCCTCTATTTCACCTTGTGGTAAAAGAGCATATTGAGAAACCTTAGCACTTGTAAACAACATGGCACTAGCGTTTTTACATGCAGCAACACACGCACCACAACCTATACAAGTAGCTGAGTGAAACGCCTCATCTGCTTTAGCTTTTTCAATAGGAATAGAGTTAGCATCTTGTGTATTACCAGACGTGTTAACAGATACATATGCACCTGCCTGCTGGATTCTATCAAAAGAAGAACGGTCAACTATTAAATCTTTAATTACAGGAAATGCAGCTGCTCTCCATGGTTCAATAGTTATGGTGTCACCATCATTAAACTTTCTCATGTGCAATTGACATGTTGTAGTCAACTTTTGCGGTCCATGAGGTTGTCCATTAATCATCATATTACATGATCCACAGATTCCTTCACGACAGTCATGGTCAAATTCTACAGGCTCTTCACCTTTGTTGACTAATTCTTCGTTTAAGATATCCATCATTTCAAGGAAAGACATATCGCCATCTACACCATCTAATGGATAAGTAACCATGTTTCCTTTGGCTTCAGGACTAGCCTGTCTCCATATTTTTAAAGTAAGTTTCATACTTTTTATATTTAGTTTGTCACGCTTTCGCGAAAGCGGAACATTTAAAATTCAATTATTTATAAGAACGAGTTTTCAGTTCCACATTCTCAAATACTAGATCTTCTTTATGCAATTTTGCGTCACGTGGGTTCTCATTGTATTCCCATGCAGACACGTATGCATAATTCACATCATCTCTTAATGCTTCACCATCTGCTGTTTGATACTCCTCGCGGAAGTGACCACCACAGCTCTCGTTTCTATCCAACGCATCTTTTGCAAACAACTCTCCTAATTCAAGGAAATCTGCAACACGACCTGCTTTTTCAAGCTCTTGGTTTTTAGTATCTGCACTTCCAGGAACTCTTACGTTTTTCCAGAAATCAGCTCTCAACTCAGCTATCTCATCCATTGCAGACTTAAGGTCAGTCTCATTACGAGACATTCCACATTTGTTCCACATGATAAGACCTAACTTCTTGTGATAATAATCTACAGAATGAGTTCCTGCACCGTTCATTAATTTCTCAATTCGAGCACGTGTATCTTTCTCTGCCTGATCAAACTCTGCTGTTTCAGTAGAAATAGGACCTGTTCTAATCTCATCAGCAAGATAGTCACCTATCGTATATGGTAACACAAAATAACCATCTGCAAGACCTTGCATTAATGCACTAGCTCCTAAACGGTTTGCACCGTGATCAGAGAAGTTTGCTTCACCAGCTGCAAAACATCCTGGTACTGTTGTTTGTAAATTATAATCTACCCATAATCCACCCATTGTGTAATGAACTGCAGGGAAAATTTTCATAGGCATTTCATAAGGTTCTCATCTGTAATGTTCATGTACATATCAAATAAGTTCCCGTACTTTTTCTCAATAACTTGCTTACCTAGAGTAATCATTTCAGCTTGACTAGCATCTTTGTGTCCACTAGTTAAAGCTTCTATCTTTCCATATCTTAAGAATGATGCTTCAAAGTCAAGATAAACAGCGTTACCCGTTTTGTTTACCCCCCCATAACCAGCATCACAACGTTCTTTTGCAGCACGAGACGCAACGTCACGCGGTACTAAGTTACCAAAAGCTGGATATCTTCTTTCTAGATAATAATCTCTATCTTCTTCTTTAAGGTCAACACCTTTTAATTTTCCTTCACGTATTGCTTTTGCATCTTCTAAGCTCTTAGGAACCCATATACGTCCATCATTACGTAAAGACTCTGACATTAAAGTCAGTTTTGATTGGTGCTCACCAGATACTGGGATACAAGTAGGGTGAATTTGTGTGTAACAAGGATTTGCAAAGTGAGCACCTCGACGGTGAGTTCTCCATGCTGCCATTACATTACTTCCCATAGCGTTTGTAGAAAGGAAAAATACGTTTCCATAACCACCAGATGCAATCACTACTGCATGTGCTCCATGACGTTCTATCTCACCAGTAACAAGATTACGAGCGATAATTCCACGAGCTTTACCATCAACCTTAACAAGATCTAACATCTCATGACGGTTAAATGGTGTTACTTTACCACGGTTAATTTGTCTATTTAATGCAGAATATGCACCTAATAATAACTGTTGACCAGTTTGTCCAGCAGCATAAAATGTTCTAGAAACAAGAACACCACCAAAAGAGCGGTTATCCAATAATCCACCATATTCTCTTGCAAAAGGAACTCCTTGTGCAACACATTGATCAATTATATTTCCAGAAACCTCTGCAAGTCTATGTACGTTTGCTTCACGAGATCTATAATCACCACCTTTAATCGTATCATAGAATAAACGGAAGTTTGAATCTCCATCACCTTGATAATTTTTGGCAGCGTTAATTCCACCTTGTGCGGCAATCGAGTGAGCACGACGTGGAGAGTCATTATAGCAAAATGTCTTAACGTTATATCCTAGTTCAGCAAGTGTAGCTGCAGCACTACCACCGGCAAGACCTGTTCCTACAACAATAACGTCTATGTTACGCTTATTTGCAGGGTTTACTAGGTTAATGTGATTTTTATGATTTACCCACTTTTCAGCAAGTGGTCCTTTAGGTACTTTAGAATCTAATACTGACATAATTTATTATTATTAGTGAGTAAAGTGATGATACAATGCGATGAAAATAAAACCTGCAGGAATCAATACTGACCATGCATAGGTTGCTTTTCTCAATCCTTCACCTTTATTAACTGCTTTTGCTCCCATGGACTGGAAAGAACTATTGAATCCATGCCATAAGTGCATTGCTAGTAAAATAAAAGAAACTACATAAAGCCCTACTCTTACTGGACTTACAAATTTCTCTTTTAATTCATGTAAATAACGAGTTGGGTCTTCTGGTTGAACGTCAATATACTTAACGGTCATTTCATGAACCCAAAAGTCATACATGTGCAACCCTAAAAATGCAAGAACAACAAGACCAGTAATAATCATGTTACGTGAAACCCAAGATGAGTTTGCATTACCAGCATACTTTGAGTACTTCACTGGTCGTGCTTTATTGTTTTTAATTTCAAGTGCTATTCCCATCACAAAGTGAACAATTAATCCACCTATTAGAATAGGTTGTGCAAGAAATTGAACTAACGGATTGTAGCCCATAAAGTGAGACCACTCATTGAAAGTATCTGGTGCTATAACAGATGTAATGTTTATGACAAAATGCTGTGTTAGGAATACAACCAGAAACAGACCCGAAAGTGCCATTATCCACTTTCTAGCAATAGAAGATTTTACTAATGCGCTCATGTATAATTTTTTAGTTTGACGCAAAGATAACTTTCAGCCACTGGATTTTCAATCGTTATAGATAAAAGCATGTCTGCTCAGTCTTATTTGGATTGAATCTTAATAGTTTTGAAACTACTTTGTTTATGCTATAGTAGTAATAGGCTCTTTTTCCTTACGTAGGATCTGTTAAGGTAGTGTTGGAATTTTGTTTTGTTTGTGTCGCTTTTTTATAAGTGTAAGTATGCAGGTTAGTCCGTGTTAATGAGTATAATTATCAGGTAAAAGAAAACCAGCGCCTTCACAAAATTGTTCTATTGAAGAAAGCCAATGTTTTTTTCTTAACTCATTTAACTTTTTTGGATATAGTACATTAACACAAATCATTTCATTTTCTGCATTAAGTGTTAATGGTGTTCCAAAATAAGACTTTTCACTATCGACATACCAGCTTACGTAATGATCATATGCCTTTGCATAATCATATGGTGTTATATTCCCTGTTTCCACCTCATTCCATAATAGATTTATAAACTCTTCTGCATCTTTTTGTTCACAAAAGCTGCAATAGCGTGATTTAGGAGTATGGTAATAGTTTGATCGTTAAAACGAGCACATCGATTTCTTTTTGGAAATTTACCGTCTTTTAATAGTTGCAGCATTAAATAACTATTTCCTGTATTTAGATATTTACTAGCCGCTTTACGATCAGCTTCAGGGATGTCTTTTTTAGGTAATATATTTAACCTTACTTCTTGGAAATCATATTCGTTCTGAAGCATTACTTCATAGATCTCATTTTGTATAGGGTCAATTTGCTTTAAGAATTTTTTTCTCGCTTTACGAGCTTTTTTCAAAATACGAGACTTCATTGATGTCATAAAGTCACTATAGATCCCATTTGAGTTTTCATGTTTTTCAAAAAAGCCAGAATTGTAAGTTATTTTTAATGGGGTAGTTTTAAAATCCTTGTCAATTTCGAACTGATAACCACTTTCAACCGCTTTTAAAAAATAGTATTCTGCTTTTTTAGGTCATTATTTTTAAATTGATAAAAAGCTAGACTTTTATATTCCTTCATCAAAGGAGTCGCTGTTTTAAAAGCTTCTTGATATTTTTCTATTTTAAGGTCAGTATCCTTAATTAGGCTAGCTTCATTAAGCAATTTATAATACGACTCATAATTCTCTTGTGCTACAGATAACGTTGAGATAAAGATTATAAGAACTGTAATTACTTTATGTAGAAACATAATATGTGTTTTTGTAAAATTACTTTTTGCTCTAAAGTCCGTCTTCTCTTTTTGAAAGCCAATCTTTATATTTTATTTTGAGTAGATCTCTTTTTTTTGAGAATCAACTATGATATCCATTCCGCCGTCGTATGGTGCAACAATACAGTTGCTTTTTACACATATGAACATCGCTCTAGATTTATCCTTCGCGATGTCTCTTAAAAGTTCATTTTGACTGTTTTGGCGCCATAAATCGGTCCTAAAAAAAGTATTATTGTAAATATTCTTTTCATATTGTTTAGGATATATTTGATGAATATTAATGGATTGATAATATTCAAAAAATCCATATTTTGAAGAAATTTTTGGAACTTTATTAGACGGTTCTTCCTCATATAGACCCATAACAATTATAATTTCAGATTTCTCTCCAATGATCTCTGAAATTATTTTATTTTGTCTCGTTAGAATTCTTTGAGTTTCATCTTCACTTTTAGCATACCTCTTTGAATCTGGTAAGCTGTGAATTCGTAACCATCTTGTGGGATAAAGGTTTTTTAATTCATGACTTATTAAATTAGATTCAGAATAGTTATGATCCAAATATTTATTAAACTCTAATAGGTTCATTCAAAATAAAAATTATCTCAAGCTTGAATATAAAACCTACTCCACCATTTCCAAAACTTGCTCTGCACTTCCTGAGCTGCTAGTAATTTTTACAGTGTATTTACCAGCTGGTAAATAGGTCTTTCCATTATCGGCAGTTTTAGGAGTGTCTTTAAAACGTTTTAATCCTGCTTTAGAGATAGATCCATCATACTCATAGAAGTTCAAACCTTTGTCTGCCGTTGTAGCTAGTTCTTGAACTGTTTTCCCATTTTCATTCATGACTTCTATTTTTACTTTTCCGGCTGCTGGACTGTAAAAAGCTAATTCTATAGAAGGTTCTGGTCCTTCACTCCACATAAATCCTTTACTACCATAACGACTAGAGGCTCTAGTTTTATTAATTTTTGCGAAATCAAAATCATTGTCCACAATCTCTAAGGCATTTAAATCTGCTAGGTAAATAGAACGACCATGTGTTCCTACCAGTAAATGATTTTCTTCTGGTTGGATTTTTAAATCGTGCACGGCAACTGGTGGCATCCCGCCAGTGAGTAGGTTCCATGTTTTCCCTGTGTCTGTGCTTATATAGGTAGCGTTATCAGTTCCTGTAAAAAGGATATTCTCTTTTTCAGGATGTTCTATAATCACATTTACAGATGATGTTGGTATAGACGACCCAATGTTGTTCCAGGTTTTCCCATAATCTTCACTCATGTATATATAAGGTGTAAAATCATCAAAGCGATACCCGTTAAGTGTTGCATAAACGCGTTCTTTTTTATGTTGCGACGCGATCACTCGTGTTACCCATAGGTTTGCTGTCCAGCCGCCATTTAAAGATTCCCAGTTGGCACCACCATCTTTAGTAACTTGCACTAATCCATCATCTGATCCGGTATAAATTAGACCAAATTGAAATGGTGATTCGCTAACGGTTGTTAAAGTACCATAAGCTACATTTCCTTCTTTGCCACCTTGTGTTAAGTCCGGAGAAATTGCTGTCCAATCATCACCTTGGTTCATAGAACGATGTAGTTTATTACCACCTAGATATAATATATCTTGATTATGAGAGCTTAGTAAAATAGGTGTTTGCCAGTTAAAACGATATGGAGATTCTCCTAATTCATGTTTAGGCTGTATGTATTTGCGGTCACCAGTTCCACGATTGATTCTAAAGTAATTACCAAATTGGTAACCTGTATATACAATGTCGCTATTGCGTGAATCAATCTGGATTTGCATTCCGTCACCACCCATAATAGTCTCCCACGGGTAATAACCACGCTGGTGCCATTCTCTATTTTCTGGAGCATTATGAGCACCTACCCAAACGCCATTATCCTGTAAACCACCATAGATTCGATAAGGTTTTTGCAAGTCATAGTTGATTGCATAAAACTGACCTACACTAGGTGAGTTGTTCTTAATCCACGTCTCACCATCATCATAAGAGATGTTAAGTCCACCATCGTTTCCATTAATAAGATGTCCACGTTTGTTAGGATTGATCCATAGTGCGTGATGATCTGCATGTACATTTTCACGAGAGATACTTTCCCAGTTGGCACCACCATCTGCAGACTTGATTATAGGAACACCCATAATATATACATGATTTACATCGCTAGGATCTACTCGTACCTGTGCAAAGTAGTAGCCATAACTGTAAAACACGTCGTCTATTTGACCTTCATGCGTTTTTTTCCAAGTTTTCCCACCATCATTACTGCGGTATAGTTCAGCTCCTTTAACTGGTGTGTCAAAGAGTTGCGTATTTGCATTTTCAAGATATTTTGCAACATCTAATGGCGTTGCATCATCACTGCGCACCATGTTTTTTACGTTGTCTGCTCTGTATTTTTCTTGGAAACCATTTCTTTTTAGAAACTTGTTAAGTTTATCGTTATCGAGTTTTAAGAAAGCCTCTTTAGACATGGATTTAAAATCGTCTTTTGAAAGGTCATTTTTAGAGTCCGCTTTCGCGAAAGCGTTATTACCACTATCATCCTTATCTCTACGGAACTGTGAGTCATGAACTGCATAAACGGTGTTATCATCATAAACCGCAAGCCCTATACGGCCTACACCAGAACCTACCGGAAAACCGCTTGCTTGAGTTGTAATCTTGTTCCAGGTCTGACCAGCGTCTATACTTTTATAAATAGCACTTGCATCACCATCTCCATCAAAATCCCATGCTTTACGGTCTTTTTCCCAGCTAGCAGCATACATAATATTAAAATTTTGAGGGCTGTGAGCTAGATCTATAAAACCAGCCATGTCTGTTGCAAAAAGTGTTTTTTTCCACGACTTTCCACCATCTTTAGTGGTGTAGATACCACGAGCATCGCTAGTTGAATATAATGGTCCTGTCACAGCAACAATCACATGATCACCATTTGACGGATCAATTAAAATACGTCCTATGTGATGTGAATCTGTAAGCATAGGTGCGCTCCAGGTCTTTCCCCCAATCTGTTGATTTTAAAACACCTATACCGGCATAACTACTACGGCTAGAGTTATTTTCTCCGGTTCCTGCCCATATTGTTTTAGCAGTCCAATCTACAGCGATATCACCTAGGTTAATAGTCCCTGCACTATCCATAATAGGAGTAAAGCTCGTTCCGTTATTATTAGAATGCCATAATCCACCACTAGCATAGGCTACTAACATTTCTGTAGGGTTAGCAGGATTAACATCTACATCTACAACGCGACCAGACATGATAGTAGGACCTACATTTTTAAACTTTAGGTTTTTAAATGGCGAGTCTTGTACCATTTGTTGATGTTGTTCAAGGCCTTGTTGAACTTGAGTTGCTGGTGTTGCTATTGGACTCTGACTAAAGCCTATGAAACTAGAAAATATTATGGCAAAGGATAGAACTTTGTTCATGGATGTTTTTTTGGTGCTTAAAGATAAGCAAGGCGGTTTTTATAATTCTGATTCTAACATTTTTTTACCATGACGCTAACATAATCGTGATACTCTTTTTTTACTTTTCCAACATGAAAAAAATACTTTTAGCTTTAATTACAGTCGTATTAATTATGTCATGTAAAACCGAAAACAAAAAAGAAGTTCAATCTCCTATAACTGAAGTTACACCAGTTACACAAATAGATTTAACTACATATCCTCAAGCCTATCAAGAGGTCCTAGCCGCACACGGTGGACTCGCGCAATGGAACGCTATGCAAAGCCTCACATTTAAAATGCCAAAAGAAAATGGTGATGAAATACATACTACAGATTTAAAAACCAGAGATGTAATTATTGAGACAGAAAAGTATCAAATAGGTTCACATAATGGTAAGGTATGGCTTGCACAAGACAGTACTTATTACCCTAAAGAACGTGCACGGTTTTATCACAATTTAATGTTCTATTTCTATACAATGCCATTCATTCTAGCAGACGATGGAATAGTTTATAGTGAAACAGCTTCTCTAGAAAAAGACGGAATCTCGTATCCAGGAATTAAAATTGCTTATCAGTCTAATATAGGCGACTCACCAGATGATGAGTATATATTATATTACCATCCAGACACTAAAAAGATGGAATGGTTAGCATATACCGTTACTAGAGGACAAGGTTCTAAGTCGACGGATTTTCATTTTATCAAGTACAATAAGTGGCAAGATGTAAATGGATTGTTATTGCCTCAAGAATTAACCTGGTATAACAGCGAGGATAATATACCTACAGAAGCTAGAGGTGAACCAAGAGTTTTTACAAATGTTGATATAGATGCTAGTCATATGGGAGCAGATTATTATATGATACCAGATAATGGTGTTTATGTAGATGAATAATATCTCACTTATTTATAGTAATTTAAGACCATCAACCACAATCTTAAAATTATTATGGAAGTTGCTAGATATGTCATCATCGGAATTGTATTATTTGCTATTTTACTACTAGTAGTCACTTTTTTGAAAAATCAGAAAAAACGCAAGAGAAGATAATAATATTAAATGTTATAGATTTCTGTAATCCTTTGCTATCTCTTGAAGCATTGGTATCTTGCTAGCAGTTATAAGATGCCTTGTATAAAGTGTCTTAAAACGAGCTTATTACCATTATTTACTACAAATTGAATTATGAAATATCATCCTATAGATTCTAAACTCTTTATTAAAAATCGCAAAAACTTTATGGCCAAAATGAAGCCGTCTAGTCTAGCTGTGTTTAATTCAAACGATATTTTTACAACAGGTGCAGACAGCACTATGCCATTTAAACAGCACCGTGATATCTTTTATCTAAGTGGTGCAGATCAGGAAAATACGATTTTGGTGTTATTTCCAGATAGCCCAGATCCAGCGCATCGCGAGGTGTTATTTGTTACAGAGACTAATGAGCATATCGCCATATGGGAAGGCGAGAAGCTAACCAAAGAACACGCGACTGAAGTGTCTGGTATTAAAACTGTGTATTGGTTAAATGATTTTGATAAGAAGTTTTTTGAAATGATGACACAATGCGACACGATTTACTTCAATACTAACGAGCACTATCGTCAGGCTGTTGAAATGGAGTCACGTGAAGATCGATTTATCAAAAAAGCTAAAGCGCAATATCCAGCGCATAACTATGCAAAATCAGCTCCTATTTTACAACGCTTGCGCGCTGTAAAAGATCAGATAGAAATAGACTTACTACAACAAGCTTGCGACATTACAAATGCAGGTTTCCGCCGTGTACTGGATTTTGTAAAACCGGGCGTTACTGAATACGAAATAGAAGCAGAGTTTTTACATGAATTTATAAGAAGACGTAGTGACGGTTTTGCCTACACACCTATTATTGCGAGTGGTAATAATGCAAACGTATTGCACTATATAGAGAATAATCAAAAGTGTAAAGACGGCGATTTAATTCTTATCGATGCAGGTGCGCAATATGCAAACTATGCTAGTGATATGTCTAGAACCATTCCTGTTAACGGGCGTTATACAGACCGTCAGAAAGATGTATACAACGCAGTTCTAAGAGTAAAAAATGAGGCGACTAAAATGCTCTTACCTGGAACGTTGTGGAAAGATTACCACGTTGAGGTAGGAAAAATAATGACTAGCGAACTTATAGGTCTAGGACTACTTGATAAGGTCGATGTGCAAAATGAGAATCCAGACTGGCCAGCTTATAAGAAATATTTCATGCATGGAACATCTCACCATATGGGATTAGATACTCACGATTATGGTATATTATGGGAACCTATGCAAGCCGGAAACGTGTTTACTGTAGAACCAGGTATCTATTTGCCAGAAGAAGGTTTTGGTATTAGATTAGAAGATGATGTTGTCATTAATAGTAGTGGTGCGCCGTTTAACTTGATGCGCGATATACCTATTGAGATTGATGAAATTGAAGACTTGATGAATAAATAACATCACTCTTATTATTAAAAATGCCGTTTTACTTTTGTAGAGCGGCATTTTTTATTGAATATTAAACCATATTATGTTTGAAAAGCTTTTAAATATTACGCTTTCGCGAAAGCATAATCCCAACACACATCGTACTTTTACAGCATGAGCAGAGATGAACAATTAAAGGAACGATGGGCACAGACTGTTGCCTTTTTTCAAGAGCGATTCAGTGATGGAGAACAAATGGATATAGATGCTATATTGTTCATGATAGGAGTTCAAGAATTGGGACAGCTGCATCGTAAGTTTCAGAAAGATGAGAAATACCAACTCATGCACATTGCGATATGTCGTGTTCTAGAACCTTATGGCTATTATGAATTCTCGCATTTTGATGATGATAAATGGCCACATTATATCGTAAAAGAGAATTTGCCGCCGCTAAAAGCAGGAGAACAGTCTTTATTAATGAAAGAGGCTATAGTACAGTATATGATTGATGCTGAGGTTATCAACTAACTACCATCCACTATATCTAGGTAAGTCTACATTACACATGTTGAGATATACAATAAGTTGACCACGATGATGTGTAACATGATCTTGCAATAAGTTAAGAATTTGTAATCTAGACTTAGGTCCAGCATAAAACTCTACGACTTCTTCAAACTTTTTACTATCCATTGCCTTTACGGCATTAAAGATGTCGTCAAATCTAGATTGTAGGGCAATAATAAGATCTTCTTTAGATAAATTAGAAAGGTCCTCTGGTTCGCCTACAGTTTCTAGATTAAAGTAAGTTGTGCCCAGCCACTTCATATTACCTTCTATATGTATTAATTGAGTTTTAAAACTCATTTGACGTTTTGTAGGCTTGTAGTCGTATTTATTTTCAGGCATTGACTGTGCAATGGTGATTAGATATTCTTTTGAATTATTCCACTTTTCTAAAAAAGCACTTTTAACATCAGATTGCTGTGACGTGCTTATGCTGCTCGTAAGTATAGCTAGAAGTAAAAGAATTCGTTTCATTAGTTTTATAAATTAGTACCTTGATCTGGGTTTTCAAGTCCTAGAGATTTTGATCTCTTCTCCCAGTTTTTACGTGCTAGTTGTTGCATGTCCTCAACGTTATCGCTTTCATCCATGATTTCTAATCCTAGCATGGTTTCAATGACATCCTCCATTGTTACCACTCCTTGCACACTTCCATAATCGTCTACAACTAGTGCCATATGTTCTTTAGTAGCAATCATTTTTTCAAACAATTGTGGGATCGGAATATTTGCTGGTACCATAGATATTTCACGGCGTAAATCTTCAAGAGTTTCTGCTGGTTTATCGTGTATGATATCTTCTAGGATATGATCTTTAAGTACATATCCTTTAATGTCATCTCTGTTAGTTCCAAAAACAGGAATACGAGAAAAACGTAATTCTTGATTTTCTTTAAAAAAGTCTTTAATCTTCATGGATTGCGGCGCCATAAACATTACAGATCGTGGTGTCATTACATCTTTAACCTTAATTTTATTAAAGTTCATAAGACTTTTAATGTACTGTCCTTCAGATGGGTCAAAAACTCCTTCTTTCTCTGCCGTATCTGTAATGGCAATAAAATCTTCTCGAGTCATCGTATTCATATGAGCACTTTTCCCGATGGCTTTAGTCGTCAATTGAAGAATCCATAAAATACCTGTCCATTTTAAAGGAAAAATCATAAAATTTAAGGCACGAGTGTAAAA
This sequence comes from Nonlabens ulvanivorans, assembly GCF_000755285.1. Lineage (GTDB taxonomy): Bacteria > Bacteroidota > Bacteroidia > Flavobacteriales > Flavobacteriaceae > Nonlabens > Nonlabens ulvanivorans_A. The sequence goes on from NZ_BBMK01000001.1 coordinate 609,286, forward strand.
CCAGCAAGACCTTTCCAGTAGGTTGCACCTATTGTTTTAGGAATAATTTCAGAAACTACAAGGATTAAAACCGTCATAATACCAGAAACAATTCCCACAAACGGAATTCCAAAATAACTACTGTTATAATCACTAGCACTAACCATATTTTCAGCCTGTACACCTACTAAAATTGCTCCGACAGTATGCGCAAGCGTATTTAAGGTAAGAATAGCGATAAGTGGTTTGTCCACATCTTTTTTAAGTTCTTTTAAAGCTGGAATGTAAGAAGCGCCTTCTTGACCTTTTACTTTAATAAAAGTACCTGTAACACTTAATAATACAGCTTCTAAAATAGAACACAAGAATGAAAAGAAAATTGAAACCGTAGCGTAAATAAGGAGTAATCCCATGAATAGTTTTTTGTAAAGTTAATCAACAATTTTTAACCTAGTAATTTCACTACATCTTTAGCAAAATAACTCGCAATAAGATCAGCTCCAGCTCTTTTAATAGCAGTGACTTGTTCCATCATCACGGCATCGTGGTTCAACCAGCCTTTTTCTGCAGCTGCTTTAAGCATGGCATATTCACCACTTACTTGATAAACACTAATAGGAACTTCTACTTCGTTCTTTAAATCACGTACAATGTCTAAGTAGCATAATCCTGGTTTAACCATAACGATGTCTGCTCCTTCATCGATGTCCATTAAGGTTTCTCTTATAGCTTCACTGCGATTTGCAGGATCCATCTGGTAGGTTTTTTTATCTCCAAAACCTGGAGCACTATCTAGCGCATCTCTAAAAGGTCCATAAAAAGCACTGGCATACTTTGCGCTATAACTCATGATTCCGGTATTTTTAAAACCTTCTTCCTCAAGTGCTTCACGTATATAAAGAATACGTCCATCCATCATATCGCTAGGTGCCACCATGTCTGCTCCAGCTTGCGCGTGTGAGACGCTCATTTGAGCAAGAACTTCGGCGGTTTCATCATTTAGAATTTCTCCATTTTCAACAATTCCATCATGCCCATAACTAGAATATGGATCTAGAGCAACATCTGTCATAACATACATATCTGGTGCTACATCTTTGACTGTTTTAATAGCACGTTGCATTAAACCGTTTGCGTTTATCGCTTCAGTTCCTTTATTGTCTTTAAGATGATCTGGTACTTTTACAAAAAGCAACACACTTTTCAATCCCATAGACCACAAGGTTTTTACTTCTTCCTTAAGTAGGTCTAGGCTATAACGATAGTAATCTGGCATTGAGGCGATTTCTTCCTTTACACCAGTTCCTTCTACTATAAACAGAGGAACTATAAAATCATTAGGTGAGATGATGGTCTCTTGAACCATTGATCTTATAGCGTTGTTTGTTCTTAATCTTCTATTACGTCTTAATGGGTACATATTATTGTGGTAAGTGTTTGAGCAAAAATCGGAATTTTGTGGCGTACTGCGGCATTTTTGATATAACCTTTTTAGCATCGCTATATTTGATAGTGCTCGGCATACCTTCTCTATATCTTCATGCTGCTGGAATAGGTCAACAAGAGACTCGTTTATTATTAAAAAGTGATTAAATAATTCTAAACTTTGCTTGTCTTGGCCCTACTAATAATAAATATAACCCTAGCTAAAAACTCATGCCTGTTTTTCCTTTAATAAGGGAAAGTTTATATTAAAAACCTGAGTTACAAAATTAGTTTTGATATTAAGTAACTAGTCCAAAATTGTACAATGTAATAAGCACAATTTACTTTTCATTAGGTTTAATAATCAACTTTGAATTAAAGAAATTTTCAACTTCCGTAAAATAATCTTCACCATAGTAAATCATAAATTCACCATCCGGTTTTAATATAAAAAAACCTGAACAATTTTTTTGCTTAGTAAAAATATAATTTTTAAAAAACCCTTGATCTTGTTGGTAGTAATATTTTGATTCATAAATGTTTTTGAAAAAAGAATCTTCAGTATATATAAAGAAGTCCACAGCATTATAAGATTTACTCATTCTATTAGAAATTCTTTTTCCATTATCTGCAACTATAGAAATACTCGTGCTATCAGCATCAGCAAGAAGGCAGTTTTCACCGGCTTGCTCGTAGTGAATTATAATAGATTTTCCATCAGGAATTACTGCATTTAAAGATTTTTGAATGGAACTTTTAATTTCTTCATATTCTTCATTAGTGAAAATACCTAGTATAGATTCATTACTTTCTCTATAACTTTTATTAAGTCCTTTATTTACTTCTAGTCCATTAATATTTAAAATATTAGAGCAAGAATATAGTATTGTCAATGAAGTCAGAATTAACAATGTTTTTCTCATGATGGTCATAGGTAATTTATTGAAATAGTTTTTTCTATAACTCCTTCTTTAAAACAGTACTACTCGCTTGTGCAGTGCACATTACGGTTAAGTCTGCAATATTAACGTGTGCTGGTCTGGTAACGGCAAATAAAATAACATCAGCAATATCCTGCGCTTGTAATGCTAGATAACCTTGATATACTTTATCGGCTCTTTCAGAATCTCCTTTAAATCGCACCTCGCTAAAGTTAGTCTCAACCAATCCTGGATTAACAGCGCCGACACGTATTCCGTAAGGATTTAAATCCAATCGCATTCCAGTGGTTATTGCGTCTACAGCGTGTTTAGAACCACAATAAACATTCCCGTTAGTATACTTCTTTTCCTGCGGTAGAACCTATGTTGATGATTTGGCCACGTTTTCTATCTCGCATTTGAGGTATAATCGCGTTACTCACATAAAGTAATCCTTTTACATTAATGTCCAACATTGCATCCCAATCTTCAAGACTGCCTTTATCTATAGGGTCTAGTCCATGAGCATTTCCTGCGTTATTAATTAAAATATCTATCTCGTTAAATGGTGCTTGTAAACTTGCAATTTGAGAAGCAACCATATCTTTATCACGCACATCAAATGCGAGTGTTTCTACCGGTACTACTGCACTTAATTCTTCTTTAAGTTCAGCCAGTTTTTCTGTGTTTCTACCACATAATACAATGGCAAACCCGTTTTCTGCAAGTGTTATTGCTGTTGCAAGTCCTATACCACTAGTGGCACCTGTAATTAATGCTGTTTTCATTGCGAGTACTTTCTACAAAAATAAGCAATAGTTGGGTTTGGGTTAGCTTCCGCGAAAGCGTAATTCATACACTCTTATTACTCTATCAATACTTCTTTTCCCATATTTCTTCTACAATTTGCGCTGGATCTGTTTGAATTTGATACTATTCTTAAATTTTTACGATTTTTTATGCATTTTTAACGCACGATTAACAGCATACATGATAAGAAAACTACAATTTGCGAGTTAGATTGAATGTAATAGTACATCACTTATGGATCAACAAAATACCGCTATCGATATAGCAAGTATCAACGAAAAAATAGCCCAAGAAAGTCAATTTGTAGATTTATTGGTCAATGAAATGAATAAGGTAATTGTAGGCCAGCAATATATGGTAGAGCGATTGCTTATAGGTTTATTAGGTCGTGGACATATCCTATTAGAAGGAGTACCTGGTCTAGCAAAAACACTAGCCATTACTACATTATCTAAGGCAGTTAGTGGTTCTTTCTCAAGAATTCAGTTCACTCCAGACTTACTTCCTGCAGATGTAGTAGGGACTTTAATCTATAACATGAAGGATGGCGAGTTCAATATTAAAAAAGGACCCGTTTTTGCAAATTTTGTTCTTGCAGATGAGATCAACCGTGCGCCAGCAAAGGTGCAAAGTGCACTGCTAGAAGCGATGCAAGAAAAGCAGGTGACGATAGGTGATACCACTTTTAAATTGCAGCGACCATTTTTAGTAATGGCGACACAAAACCCAGTAGATCAAGAAGGTACGTATCCATTACCTGAAGCGCAAATGGACCGTTTCATGTTAAAAACGGTAATTGATTATCCTACAATTGCAGATGAGCAGTTTATTATGCGTGCTAATCTTAAAAAAGATTTTCCTGAGCCTAATGCAGTGGTTAGTGTAGAGCAAATTTTGCGAGCTCAAGAAGCTGTTGAAATTGTTTACATGGACGAGAAGATTGAGAAGTATATCTTAGATATCATATTTGCAACTCGTTATCCAGAAAATTACGGATTACATGATTTAAAGCCGCTAATTAGTTTTGGGGGGGCATCACCTCGTGGATCGATTAACCTTGCCAAAGCTGCAAAATGTTATGCATTCATAAAACGTCGTGGTTATGTCGTGCCAGAAGATGTACGTGCCGTTGTACTGGATGTGTTGCGTCACCGTATAGGAATCACTTATGAAGCCGAGGCAGAAAACTTTACTACTGAAGACATTGTCAATAAAATCGTGAATACGATAGAAGTACCATAGATATATAATTTTAATTATAAACAGTAATCACCATTTAAACCAGTGGTGAGTTAGCGTATAGTCTTGGTCAGATTAGAAACAAATTATCATTAATCAATAATTACCACCCATTTCAATAGTGGATACTAAAGAACTCCTTAAAAAAGTCCGTAAAATCGAGATCAAAACACGTCGTTTAAGTGATGCTGTTTTTGGTGGCGAGTACCATAGTGCGTTCAAAGGTCGTGGTATGACTTTTAGTGAAGTGCGCAAGTATCAATATGGTGACGACGTAAGAAATATAGACTGGAATGTAACGGCAAAATACAGTGAGCCATTTATTAAAGTTTTTGAAGAGGAACGTGAACTTACACTCATATTGGTTGCCGATGTGAGTGGATCAACACTTTTTGGTACTCAAGAGCAAATCAAGAAAGAAATTATCACTGAACTTTGTGCAACTTTAGCCTTCAGTGCATTACAAAATAATGATAAAGTCGGGCTGCTATTGTTTTCTGACCAAGTTGAATTGTTTTTACCGCCTAAAAAAGGGAAGTCATACATTCTGAGAATTATAAGAGAATTACTTGAATTTGAGCCTCAACATAAAACCACTAACATAGGTGGTGCGCTAGAGTTTATGGCAGGTGTATTAAAGAAAAAAGCTATCGTTTTTGTAATGTCTGATTTTATGGCTACTGATTACGATAGAACTTTAAAGATTATAGGACGCAAGCATGATGTCACTGGTGTGCGTGTGTATGACCAGAGAGAAGCCGAAATGCCTAATATAGGTTAGTACAATTTAAAGATCAAGAGTCTGGCAAAAGTCAAATGGTGAATACCAGTTCAAAATCTATACGTAATAAGTATGCTGCACATCACCTAGAATGTGCAGACTATTTTAAAAATGCGTTTACTAAGTCTGATAGCGGTGCTATAGACTTAGAGACCAAAGAAAGTTATACAAAGAAATTATTAGGATATTTTAAAGCACGATGAAGCAATTGATTCATATATTCTTTTTCGGGTTTTTAAGTTTAGCCCAACTAGGCGCTCAGCAATCAGTACAAACTGTTGTTGATCGCAATGAAATCCTTATGGGAGAAGAGGTCAAATTAGGTATTACGGTAGACGCCGCAAGTACAGATTTGATTGTTTTTCCAGAGCAGGCAAAGTTTGGTGCATTAGAGGTTATAGAGTCATATCCTATAGACACCATACGGGATAATGATAGATTACGTTTATTTAAACAATATGGGATTACACAATGGGACTCTGGCGATTATTATGTCCCTAGAATAAGTATTCTTAAAAATGATGCTAAATTATTTTCTGATTCCATTCTAGTAAAAGTTCGCGAGGTAAAGGTAGATACCACAAAGCAAAAAATGTTTGATATCAAACCAGCAATCGATATTCCAGATACTAGACCTACTGATTGGAGCTGGTTGTGGTGGTTGCTTCTTCTGTTACCATTAGGTGGACTCATATATTTGCTTACGCGAAAGCGTGAAAAGAAAACCTATGAGGAAACCTTACAGCCTTATGAATGGACTAGGTATCGACTATCAAAACTAGATGATCAACAACTATTAGATCAAAAGCGATCTAAAGAGTTCTATACAGAGTTGACCTACATCATTAGAAAATATATTGACTCTAAGGTATATGGACATGCTCTAGAAAGTACAACTGGACAATTATTAGGTGAACTTAAAACAGTTATGGTTGATCGTGGAATGAATATCACATCAACTACAGAGACTCGACTTAAAGAAATATTAGAAAGAGCAGACCTTGTAAAATTTGCTGGTGTTGCACCAGATGCGATTACTGCAAAAGAAGATCGATTACATACGACAGATATTATATATAACATCCATCAGGTACTACCACCACCTACTGAAGAGGAGTTGATGATGGACGCAAAATATAGAAGAAAGCAAGAGTTAAAAGCGCAAGCTAAAAAAATAGCTCTAGGTGTAGGATTAGGTTTAATCGTCCTTGTATTTGCTATAGGTACATGGATTTATATTGAAGGTGTTGATAATGTAAAAGATAAAGCATTAGGTAATGAGTTGCGCGAGTATTATGAGCAAGACTGGTTGCGATCTGGTTATGGTGTGCCTGAAATTGCTATTACTACACCAGACATATTGGTGCGCACAGATGAGGATAAACTACCTAAAGAGTTGTCACAATATGTAGGTGCATTTGATAATTTTCAATTAGGTGAAGATGGAGATGATCTAACCATTACAGTTTCTACATATTTGTTTAAGGAAGGAGCACAGCTTAATGAGCTTAACGCACAAAATTTAATAGGTCCTGTTACTAATGGTCTAGAACAAGATGGAGCGACTAATATAGTTATGCTAGATAACGAGTTAGAGCATAAGGGAATGAAAGGATTGGAATTTACGGGAACCTTTGATTTTGATGGCTCAGCTTATGAATATGACTTGTGGGTTTTTAATGAAAATAGCGGTATGCAGCAGATTTTTGTGACTTACCTAGAAGATGATGAAGAAGATAAATCGAGAGAATATGGTCGTTTGATTAAGGAACGTATTTTAAGTTCGATAGAAATTGCAAAAATTGAAAATTCTAAAAAACAATCAGGTAAATGATAAACTGGTTTAATAGTATCGAGTTTCTAGATCCGCAAATGTTCTGGTTATTGCTGGCTATACCAGTTGCAATTGCATGGTATCTCTGGACACATCGCAGGCAGCAAGCTCAAGTTCAGATTTCTAGTTTAAAAGGTTTTAAGGTAGAAACCTCGTGGCTAGCAAACCTGCGTCCATTGTTATTTATATTAAGATTGATAGTGCTTGCGCTAATTATTACGGCACTGGCTAGACCACAAACTACTGATATTACTACAAAAACTAAAAAAACAGAAGGAATAGATATTGTACTGGCAGTAGATGTAAGTGCAAGTATGCTAGCCGAGGATCTAAGTCCTAATAGACTAGAAGCTACTAAAAAGGTAGCGGCAGACTTTATTAAAGGAAGACCTAATGATCGTATAGGAGTAGTCGTCTATGCAGGAGAAAGTTATACTAAAACGCCTATCACAACAGATGAGATGATCTCGTTAAGAGCAATCAATGAAATAGCATTTGATGGTGTTTTAGAAAATGGTACTGCAATAGGTATGGGACTAGCGACAGCGGTCAACCGATTAAAAGACAGTGAAGCATTAAGTAAGGTAATTATATTAATGACTGATGGAGTTAATAATAGTGGATTTATAGATCCTAAAATTGCAAGTGAACTAGCACTCGAGTACGATATAAAGGTTTACACCATAGGGATAGGTACTAACGGTAATGCACCATCGCCAGTTGCTCAGATAGGTAGAAACAAATTCCGTATGGCGATGATGCCGGTAGAAATCGATGAGGAATTAATGAAGCAAATTGCGGCAGATACTGGTGGTAGGTACTTTAGAGCTACTAACAATAAAAAACTAGAGGAAATCTATGGAGAAATAGATAAGCTTGAAAAGACTGAAATAGAAGAATTTAAATTTATAAATACTGAAGAAAAATATAGAATCCTTGTTTTAATGGCACTAGGGTTTTTAGGACTAGAAATGCTATTGCGCTACACCATTTTTAGAACGGTCGCTTAAACTTCAGAAAACAACATTATGTATCTATTAGAAGAGAAAATATACTTTTGGCTACTATGCATCATTCCGGTGCTGGTAATGCTATTTATATTTTTATCATATTGGCGTTATACAGCACAGCGCAAGTATGCAGAAAAGCAAATGCTTTCTCATTTAATACCAGATCGCTCTTGGTTCAAACCTATTTTAAAACTAGTTACCATAAGTGCCGGGATTTTATTTTTAGTACTTGGATTAGTAAATCTAAAAGCAGGTACAAAAATAGAAACTATTAAAAGAGAAGGCGTGGATATCGTGTTTGCAGTGGACATTTCAAAATCTATGCTTGCAGAAGATATTGCACCTAGTCGTTTAGAAAAATCACAACAGTTAGTAACTCAAATCATTAATAACCTTGCTAGTGATCGCATAGGGTTAATTGCTTATGCTGGATCTGCTGTGCCACAATTACCTATTACAACAGATTATAGCAGTGCAAAAATGTTTTTGCAATCTATGAATACGGACTTAGTTTCTAGTCAAGGAACAGCGATTGCAGAGGCAATACAACTAGCCCAAAGTTATTATAGTGAAGATACAGAAGCTTCAAAAGTACTGGTCATTATATCTGATGGCGAGGATCATGAAGGAGAGGCATTAGAATATGCAGAGGCTGCTGCAGAAAACGGAATACGCATCATAACCATAGGAGTAGGAACTGAAAAAGGAGGCACTATTCCCATAAAACGCAATGGAATTGTACGCGAGTTTAAAAAAGATAGAGATGGTAATACCGTTATTACTAGGCTTAACTCTGAAACATTAGAAGAAATAGCAAGTGTAGGTAATGGCCTTTATATAGATGGAACAATTACCGCAAGCGTTATTGAAAAATTAAAAGAAGAACTATCAGGTATTGATAAAGTTGAATTTGAATCACAGCAGTACGCAGATTTTGAATCACAATTTCAATGGTTTCTAGGTTTTGGATTGATCTTTTTATTTTTAGATCTTTTCTATTTAGAGAAAAAAACAGAGTGGCTTAAAAAATTAAACCTTTTCAATGAGTAATAGTCATAAACATATGATCTGTGTGTTCGCGTTGAGCTTGCTAGGTCTCGCTTTCGCGAAAGCGCAACAAAATAAAGCTCAAGATAAAGCCTATGATAACGCTGTTGCAGATGCTCAAGAATATACTGCTGATGGTAATTTTAATCAAGCAGAAGCTTCTTACCGAAAGGCAACTGCACTTAAACCAGGCGCTGCAGAGGCTAGTTATAATTTAGGAACGCTATATTATAACAACGATAAAAAATTCAACTCTGTAGAGAATTATAAAAAGGCTGCAGAGGCCTCAACAAATAAAGAAGAGAAACATAAAATATATCACAATCTAGGAAATTCTTTTTTAGAAAATAAGCAATATGATGAAGCTGTAGAAGCTTATAAAAATGCGTTGCGCAACGACCCTACCGATGATGAAACTCGTTATAACCTTGCTCTTGCAAAACAAGAAAAAGAGAAAAATGGTGGCGGTGGCGGCGGTAATGATGATCAAGATCAAGATAAGGATCAGGATAATAAAGAAGGTGATAAGGATGAGAATAGTGATGGAAAGAATGAAGGAGATCAGAATGAAAAGGATGGTAAAGATCAAGAAGGTGATAAAGGCGATCAGAAAGAAAGTGATAAAGGAGAAAATAGTGAAGGTGATAATGGAGATGGTAAGCCTAAGGAACAAGATAAAGGACAGCAGCCACAGCGTGTTGAAGGTAAATTAACACCGCAGCAAGCGAGACAATTGTTAGAAGCGATGTCTAATGAAGAACAAAAGATTCAAGAAAAAGTAAACGCAAAAAAAGCCCAAGGCAAAAGCGTTAAAACAGAGAAAGACTGGTAATATGAGACATTTAATCATTTTCTGTTTATTATTAATTACGGGCTGGAGCAGTATGGCTCAAGTAGAATTTACTGCCACACCTACACGTGATAGAATTGCCATTAATGAGCGCGTGCGTGTAGAGTTCAAAATGAATGTCGCTGGAGATAATTTTACGCCACCTAATTTTGAAGGCTTTCAGGTAGTTAGTGGTCCTATTCAATCATTTTCTCAACAATGGGTAAATGGTAAAAGTAGCATGAGTAAATCCTATAGTTATATTTTAAAGCCTAATAAGACAGGTAAGGTGACTATAAAACAGGCTATCATGGAGTTTGAAGGAGCTGAGTATAAAACGGTCCCTTTTCAAATAGCCATTAACGGTGCTGTAGATGATCCTAAAGATGCAAATAGTCAAGAGATTACCGCAGATACTGATATTCATCTCGTGGCTGAAGTTTCAAAAGCAAATCCATATCTTAATGAACCTATTAAAGTGGTTTACAAACTGTATGTGGCAAATAATACAGGAGTTAGTGGATGGAACGAAATAGACAGTCCCAAATACCCAGATTTTTGGTCCTTGAACATCGATAATCGTAATGCACAAGTTAAAAATGGTAATTATCTAGGTCAACCGTATCGTTATTTACAATTAAGAGAAGTGGTTCTTTATCCACAGAAAACAGGTGAGTTAGTCATTGAGCCTTTAACTCTAGATATTAATGTTGAGGTACCTACTAATAGGCGAGACTTTTTGGTAGAACCGTTTTTAAAACAGTTTCTAAAACAGTAAGTGCGGGAAGCAGAAAGATTAACGTAAAGTCTATTCCGGCGATAGGACGACCAGCAAGTTATACAGGAGCAGTTGGTGATTTTAAATTTAAGGTAGAACTTGATAAAGCACAGTTAGATGCAGGCGAAAGTTTAAATGCTGTTGTCAAAGTGGGCGGAACAGGAAATTTAAAATTAATGGAATTGCCTAAACTCAAAGTTCCTCAAAGTCTTGAAGCTTATGAACCAGAGCGTGGTAATGATGTGAAAACTAGTATTTCTGGTATGAGAGGAACTATTAGTGATACTTATGTGATTGTGCCGCAATATGGTGGAAAATATGTATTGCCACCTGTTGAGTTTTCTTATTTTGATCCTAAGAAAGAAACTTTTATAACTCTTAATAGTGGAGAGACTTTAATTGAGGTTAATGGTCCTGCACCAACTTCTGGTAATACTACCAATACAAATCAAACCATAGGAGCTAATAAAAATTATATAAGTAATGATGCTCAATTTTCATTCATTAAGACTACTACTGAATTTGTAGATAAAGAACAAGCCTATTTCTTTAATTCAACAGGTTATTGGGTTGTTATTGGAGGTTCATTATTCTTAATTCCACTTGCATTATTAATAAGACGTAAACAAGAAGCCATTGCTAGTGATGTTATCGGTAACCGACTGAAAACTGCAAACAAGTTGAGTAAAAAATACTTGAGTGCTGCAAAGAAGAACCTAGGTAGTCATGACCAGTTTTATATCTCATTAGAAAAGTCGTTACATAACTATTTAAAATCAAAGCTTAATATTCAAACTGCCGAGATGTCTAAGGATAGAGTTAGTGAGTTGTTATTACAACGTGGTGCAACGGTAGAAACTAATAAGGAATTTGTTGAATTACTCGCTAGTTGTGAATTTGCTAGATATACGCCATCATCAGACAGTGGTATGCAACAAGACTTTGATAAAGCCAGTAAGGTAATTAATGAAATCGATAAACAATTAAAACGCTAATTATGAAGTATATCGCAAGCTTTTTATTTTTATTGATAACACTTTTTGTAAAAGGCCAGGATAATGCTCTAGAGGAACAATTTGCGAAAGCAAATCAAGCCTATACTTCCGAGAATTATCAAATGGCTATCTCAAATTATGAACAGATACTTAAAACTGATGTTCACAGCGTTGAAGTTTATTATAATCTTGGGAACTCGTATTATAAATTAAATCAAATAGGTCCTGCGATTTATAATTATGAAAAAGCATTGATGTTAGATACAGGCAATGAGGACGTTTTAAATAATCTACAATTTGCAAAACAAATGCGTATCGATGCTGTAGATAGTTTACCAGAAAATGAATTAGAGTCGAGAGCTACTTCTATTGCAAGTTCATTAACAATTGATGAATGGGCTTATTTAAGTATTATATTATTGATTATAACGGTTCTATTATTTGTGCTGTATTATTATTCACAAACAGCTGGTAAGAAAAGGCTATTTTTTCTGTTAATGATACTATTTGCTATTGGGGGTAATTACCTCCATCATTATAGGTTTTTATGCTCAAAACAATTTGAATAAGCAGCAGTATGCTATCGTTTATGCAACAGAGTTTACTGCTAGAGAAGAACCTAAGCAATCTAGTTCTGCTAGTTTTGTCATTCATGAAGGTACTAAAGTAGAGGTATTAGAAGAATTTAATGATTGGGTACGAATAGCTCTCGAGAACGGTAGTAAGGCTTGGGTGACTATTGACACCATAAAAAAGTTATAGTCTACAGTATTATTAACTCTCTAAACGTTAATTTTCTAATACCTAGCATTCAAATTCCTTTTTTATTCTTTAAATTAGTCAATAGTAATACTATCATAACTGTATTATTAATTCTTATATAAACATGTTTAAATATATTACTAAAGATTTAGCGGCTAGTATCGTCGTGTTTTTTGTTGCGTTACCACTATGTATGGGTATTGCTCTAGCCAGTGGTGCTCCACCATTTGCTGGGATAATAGCAGGTATTATTGGTGGAATTGTTGTGGGATCTATTAGTGGATCCTCACTAGGTGTTAGTGGACCAGCAGCCGGATTAGCTATTATTGTATTAGGTGCTATTGCTTCTTTAGGTAGTTTTGAGGTATTTCTACTAGCGGTAGTTATTGGAGGTATTTTACAAATTGTACTAGGTCTTTTAAAAGCTGGAGTAATTGCGTATTACTTCCCATCGGCGGTAATTAAAGGGATGCTAGCAGGTATAGGGTTGATCATCTTTTTAAAGCAAATCCCACATGCATTTGGCTATGATGAAGATTATGAAGGAGATATTAACTTCAATCAGGCTGATGGTGAAAACACATTTTCTGAAATCATTAATGTAATTCAAGATATTCTTCCAGGAGCACTTCTTATTACACTTGTGTCACTGGCAATATTGCTATTATGGGAAAAAGTTTTGGCCAATAAATTTAAAATATTTACACTGATACCAGGCCCATTTGTGGCTGTTTTGTTCGGTATTTTATTCTATTCATTCACACCAGAAGGTTCTTACTTTTCTATTGAAACATCGCACCTTGTAAATGTTCCAGTACCCGAGAATATAGGAGACTTTTTCAGTCAATTCAGTTTTCCAGACTTTAGTGCCATAGGTAGAGTAGACGTGTGGATCGTTGCAGCAACAATTGCAGCAGTTGCTAGTATTGAAACTTTACTATCTGTAGAGGCTAGTGATAAGTTAGATCCAGATAAAAGAGTTACACCTACAAATAGAGAGCTAATAGCTCAAGGGATAGGTAATATGTTTTCTGGTTTAATAGGTGGTTTACCTATTACCCAAGTGATTGTAAGAAGTTCTGCAAACGTACAGGCTGGTGGTAAAACAAAGTTGTCTTCAATAATTCACGGTTTCTTATTATTGTTCTCTGTGATGTTAATACCAGTAGTTCTTAATTTAATACCTAAAGCTGTTCTTGCCGCAGTGTTGTTGCTGGTAGGATACAAATTAGCAAAGCCAGCATTGTTTAAAAAGATGTGGAAGCTAGGTTGGGAGCAATTCGTACCCTTTATAGTAACTGTTCTAGGACTAGTTTTTACAGATTTATTAATAGGTGTCGGACTAGGTCTAGTAGTGGGAATTATAACCATCTTATGGCGTAACTATAATAACTCACACTTTCTACATAAGGAAGTAATGGCAGATCAAAAGAACTATAAAATAACGCTGTCTGAAGAGGTTACTTTTTTAAATAAAGGTGCAATTATTAGAGAGTTGAATAATTTACCTGAAAATATTACACTAGAAATGGATGTTAGAAATACCATCTACCTAGCCCATGATGTAGTAGAGTTACTAGATGATTTTTCAATAAAAGCTAAGGATAGAAATATTGATATAAAGCTAGTTTCTGAGCGAGGTATCGTTATGAATCCTACTAACTATGAGCAGTTTTTCCGTCAAGAAAATTGATTTCTTAAACCTTAGATTCTAAAAACTACCTGAGGTATTGGTGGAGTCCACTGGCGTTTCATTTTCATCTCGATCACCTCTAATCCTGCGATCAACACGATCAGCTTCGGCAAGGATTTTAGGAAGTAGAAATGGCGCTAGTGGTTCTATGTGTTCATAAACTAAGCTGTCTTCTGTAGTTTTATCACCTAGTAAATTGAATTCGCCAGACGCTGTCTTTATAAACATAAGTATAACGCTGGCAAGAAAAGCCATTTTTATAAGTCCAAATGCACCACCGGCTAATTTATTTAAAAAGCCCAGTTTTGCAGTTTTCATTAACTTAGTAATTAGTTTTCCAACATAGCTTATTACAAATATGATGACCACAAATGTGATGATAAAACTTGCTATAGTAATATAAGTATCTTCCCATTCAAACTGTTTGCGCAACCAGTCTCCTGCATAATTTGAGAAATAGATAGAGCCATAAATAGCTGCTATCAATGCGAGTAAAGATGTAAGCTCTACAAAAAAACCGTTGAGATAGCCCTTCCAAAGACCTACCAATAACACAATACAAATAACAATATCTAACCAATTCATAGCCGTAAATATAACGAGTTGGTAAAGAATTCAACAATATTGAATTAAAAAGGAATGAAAAGCCTTAAGAATTAAGAGCTGTTTTAATGGATTGCATCATGGCTTTCCCACCATTTGCAAATACTTTTTCTGATTGCGCTTTCGCGAAAGCGAGACCACGATCATTATTAACTTTATCAAGTGTGATTTGATCTTGCACGTCGATACGTTCTTTACCATCGATGCTTAAAAGGCAACCTTTAAAGTTAATTTGATTATCAATTACTTGTGCAATAGCGCCTATGGGAGCGGTACAACCACCTTCAAGTTCTCTCAAGAAACGACGCTCTATATCAACACACAATTGTGTTTGAGCATCATTAAGTTTTGATACTGCTTCTAATACAGCAGTGTTATCACCCATCGCAGTAATCATCATAGCGCCTTGAGCAGGTGCTGGCACAAAACTGTCTAGGTCTGAATATTCAAATCCGTAATTACCTCTCAATTGAGATAGAAGTCCGATACGATCTAATCCGGCTTTTGCAAATATTGCTGCATTCCAGTCTTTATTACTATGTAATTTAGAAAGACGTGTGTTAACATTACCTCTTAAATCAACAATTTTATGGTGTGAATACATGTTGAGCACTGTGCCTTGCGGCGCAAACTACCAGTTGCGATGGTCATGGCTTCATCTGGATTAAAATTAGATTTATATACTAGAATGTCTTTTTGAGAAGCGCGCTCAAGCACAGCTGCTTGCACCATACCTTTAGGTAATTGAGTAGGAACGTCTTTAAGACTATGCACTGCAATATCAATATCACCTTTAACTAGTGCGACATCGAGAGTTTTAGTAAAAATACCAGTGATACCCATTTCATAAAGTGGCTCATCAAGATTAAGGTCACCTTGCGATTTTACAGGTGATAATTCTGCTTGAAACCCTAAGGCTTCTAGTTGAGATTGAACAGTTGTGGCCTGCCACATGGCTAGTTGAGAATCCCTTGTGCCTATTCTTATTTTAAGACTCATAACTGCTTAATTCTTCTAGTTTAAAGACTTTATTGAGTAAGCTTATCGCCTCTTCAGTACTTTCATCTTCATTGCGTAAATGGTTTGCAAAATGACCAGCAATTTTTTGAATAATGCGGTCTGCTAGTACATCTGCTTGTTCGTGATTAAAATCACTGAATTTTGTTCGACTATTTTTAATCTCAGCATCTTTAAGGGTAGAGAGTTTAGTTTTAAGGGCGTGCATGGTAGGTGCAAACTGTCTAGAAACCATCCACTGTTTAAAATCTGCATGCACGTCTTTGATTATAGCCTGAGCTTGCGGTATGAAATTCTCTCTATTTTCAAGTGTCTTATGAGTCACCTTAGATAGTTCATCTAGGTGAATAAGTTTAACGTTATCAAGTTCTGTCACGTTATCATCCACATTTTTAGGAATAGATAAATCCATGATCAGTAAAGGCTTGTTGGTATGTATAATCTGTTTAGAAACT
The DNA here is from genome assembly GCF_000755285.1 of Nonlabens ulvanivorans. Classification (GTDB taxonomy): domain Bacteria; phylum Bacteroidota; class Bacteroidia; order Flavobacteriales; family Flavobacteriaceae; genus Nonlabens; species Nonlabens ulvanivorans_A. The sequence goes on from NZ_BBMK01000001.1 coordinate 625,463, forward strand.
GTAGGTTTTTGTGCGCCTGTAGCTACTATTATAATGTCTGATTGAGCAATCTCTTCTTCTAGTTGAGCATAATCTTTAACGATTAAGTCAAATCTTCCTGCGATACGTTCTGCCTTATCTTTTGTACGGTTGATAAGTGTGATTTGCTTGTTTTCAGTGTGCTTTACTAAGTTTTCACAAGTATTGCGGCCTATTTTACCAGTTCCAAATAGAAGAATCTTTTTTGCAGGTCCGCCAGCAGGAAAGTTTTCTAAAATGTACTGCGCACTAGCAAAACTTACAGAAGTTGCACCACTACTTAGCTCTGTTTCGGTTTTAATACGCTTACTAGCTTGTATCACGCAATTCATTAAACGTTCCATATAGCATTGATCAATCCCATTTTTTTAGAGCGTTTAAAAGCCATTTTAAGCTGTCCTATAATCTCAAAATCACCTAATATCTGACTATCTAATCCAGTACCTACTGTGTAGAGATGATTACAGGCGTCATCGTTTTTTTGAATGTATGCGATTTTTTGAAACTCTTCTACGGTACCGTGTGAATGCTCACATAATAAACGTATTAATTGAAAAGGATGTTGTGCAAACCCATAAAGCTCGGTACGATTACAAGTAGATATTACAGCTAGTGAAGGAATGCCTTCTTCTTTTGCTTCTAGTAATAAATTGTTGATCCCTTCTTCGGATAGAGAAAAAAGTCCACGTGTCCCAGCATCGGCTTTACGATAACTAAGACCTATACTGTAAAATGAAAAATGTTTGGGCTGAGCTGCGCCATATACACTTTGCTAATGAGAAACAAAATTATAAGACTAATCGTTATTAAAGTAACGCTATGGGTTCCAATTTAAACGCAATGAGTTACTTTTGTAATTGTAATTGATAAGATGTACTGTTAAATGGTGTTGTAGACTCTTTTGCAAAAGCAAAACACATCTATTTAGAGTAATTATAAATAATAATCCAAATGGAAAATATCGCTAAAGGTGCTGCCGAGGTTACCTTAATTGAAGAAGGCTTTCAGGTAGTAAGATTAAAGAATGAAACAGATGATGTAGCACATTTTCACCATGATGTGGATAACAGTTATATCCAGTTTCATTTTTGTTTAAAAGGTCAGGTAGATCTAGCTTTTAATGAAGGTAGTTATAAGTTAAGTCTTTCAGAACAAAATAGTTATCTACTCTATAATCCTTCTCGAGATTTACCTATTAATCTAGATTTAAAGGGTCATTCTTGGTTTATATGTGTATTAGTTTCTATAAAAAAATTCCACTCATTATTCTCTCCTGACGCGCAGCACGTGAGTTTCTTAAGTGCCGAAAATAAGGACAAGAAATATTATGTAGACGGTAGTATATCGCCATCTATGGCTGTAGCATTACACCAGTTGATGAATTATAATTTGAATGATGCAATTAAGAGGCTTTACTTTAAAGGAAAATCTTATGAGTTAATGTCCTTATACTTCAATAGTCCAGAAGATGCAGATGTTGAGGCGTGCCCATTTCTAGTAGATGAGGACAATATGCGTAAGATTAAAAAGGCTAAGGAGATCATCATTGACCGCATGACTAATCCGCCATCTCTTAGTGAATTAGCGATGGAGATAGGTTTATCGCTCAAGAAGTTAAAAGAAGGCTTCAAAGAGGTCTATGGTGATACAGTTTATGGGTTTTTACTGGATCATAAAATGAATTATGCTCGCCAGTTATTAGATAGTGGCCAGCATAATGTAAATGAGGTAGGATTGAAAGTGGGCTATAGCACCGCGAGCCACTTTATAAGTGCTTTTAAAAAGAAATATGGCACAACGCCTAAGAAATATTTAACGGGAAATTAAAATAAAGAGATATTAAGATTGCTTCTTCAGTAATCCTAATATCTCTTTATAAGTTTTCTTATTATCTGTATGCGCTTTTAGATAATCGTAGACCTTATTGATAACATCTTGAGAGGCGCCCAGGTTTTCAAAAATAGTTAGGTCTTGTGACCAATTCTCTATATTACCTATGGTTTCACCGAGGTTTTCACTTGCAATGGTGACTTCTCTGATTTCTTTGTAGACATCAGCTTTTTTAAATTTTACAATCTCGATATAGAGATCATTAAAAGTCATTTGTTCTACTTTTTTCTCTTTAGAAATATGAGCGAGCATCGTGTTGAAGATATCCATGTTCCCAAAAAAGTTTACATCAAACTCATCTAAACCACAAGGTCCTAATTTTGCAATTTCTTTAAAGAGTACATTCTCATTTGCAAAAGATCCATCCAGCATAAAATCAAGTTTTTTTACAAGCTGTGTTTCGCAAGATTGTTCAGGCGATGTTTCAAGTGGGCTATTTTGTGCTTGTGTGGCCATGGTTAGACACATCACACTAGCAAAAAGGATTTTCTTCAATGTAATTTTCATTTGATTTTATAACGTGTTGTCTTAATTCTTATTACACTAGGCAAAGAAAATGCCAAAACTACCCGAATCCAACTAAACCATCACATTTTCTGAAATCTTCACTGCTTCTAGCGCTTGTTGAACATCTGCAATAAGGTCGTCGCTATTTTCGACACCTATTGATAAGCGTACCAACGAATGTGTAACTCCTATAGCCTCTGCATGTTCTTCATCTACACCAGCGTGCGTCATAGAGCGTGGATGCTCTGCAAGACTTTCTGTTCCACCTAAACTTACGGCAAGACGTATTAATCTCAACGAATTCAAGAATTTAAAAGCTTCTTTTTCTCCACCTTTGATTTCAAAACTAATCATGGCGCCAGGTCCGTCATATTGTTTTTTATAAATAGCATAATTTGGTGAGTCCTGCGGTATTAAACCTAAGTAGTTAAGCTTGGCAATTTTTGCATGACCATTTAAAAAATTAGCAACTTCAATAGCATTGCATTGCTGTTGCTCCATGCGTATTTTTAATGTTTCAAGGCTACGCATTAACATCCATCCCGTATGTGGTGAAGCCATGTTTCCTAAAAATGTACGTAGCACTTTTACACGCTGCATGATATCTGCATTACCTAATACGGCACCAGCAATCAAGTCGCTATGTCCACCGATATATTTAGTAGCACTATACATGACAATATCAGCACCTAGCTGTAATGGATGCTGCCATAATGGTCCCATATAAGTATTATCGACACCTACTAGAACCCTTTTATCATCGGTAGAAAAATGATCTGCAATTTCACGACACATTTCAATATCTATTAAGGCATTAGTAGGATTTGCAGGTGTTTCAATATGCATTAGTGCCACTTTATCTGCATATCCAGCATCTTCTACCAGTTTGATAATCTCATTTTTACTCATGCCGGATTTAAAACCTAGAGAATGAATACCATATTTAGGTAAAAAGTGGTTGATAAAGTGGTCTGTTCCACCATAAGTAGGTGAACTGTACAGTAAGACCTGTCCTGGCTCTAAAAATTCCATAAGGACTGTAGATATAGCACTCATTCCACTTTCAAAAACCGCGCAATCATCTGCTTTATCCCATAGGCGTAATCTGTTTTCTAGAATCTCTAGGTCTGGATTATTGATACGACTGTATATCAATCCCATTTCCTCACCAGGCAATTTATCACGCTTGCCATAAGCGAGTTCAAAGAACGCTTTCCCTTCCTCGGCACTTTTAAAAACAAAAGTGGAAGTTAAAAAAATAGGACATTTAATAGCGCCTTCAGATAGTTCAGGTTTATAACCATAGGACATCATTAGGCTTTCGGGTTTCATAGAATCTTTCATAATATGGGCTGTTTAAAACTAAACCGAATGTACTTTTTTTTTGAGGATTCAATCGATTTCGTAAGCGATTTTTTTATGAATCGTATTAAGTAGCTTTTTAAATGACGATTCTGTAAAGCAAGACCTACGTTTTTGTTATTTAAGATTTTCTTAACTTTAAGGTTTCAACCTATAAAACCAATTAATTATGCCTTACAGTTCAAAACCCCAGATGTGGTTCTGGGTACTTGCGATTATTTTTTTATTTTGGAATCTTATGGGAATAGGCGCATGGTCCACAGAAATGGCAGCACCCGATATAATGATTGAGCAAATGAATGAGCAACAGCAAGAGTTGTATCAATCCAGACCTGGTTGGTATATGTATGTATATGGAGTAGCTGTATTTGCTGGATTACTAGCCTGTATCATGTTACTGTTTAAAAGAAAATTTGCGGTATTGCTGTCATTGATATCTTTATTTGCTGTCATAATAACAACTAGTTATAATTTTTTCCACGGTTCATGGGATATCATAAATACCGGTGATAAGTTTTTCTTCTTAAGTGTTCCTTTGCTTTCAGTTTGTCTTTGGCTTTTTGCCCGTAGTGCAAAGTCTAAGGCCTGGTTGCGATAACTATATAAAAATATCTCGCGCTACCCTAAAAGTATTAGCATGCGCTTCAATTATTAATTTAATTTCAGGAGAATAGCCGCCACCCATACTACACTGTACTGGAATGCGGTTATTTTTTGGGCTCTTCGCTTTCGCGAAAGCGGATAAAGCATACGCATCACGACGCTTACAACCATCTAAACTCATACCAAGCCTGCCTAGTTTATCTGTAGCAAGAACATCTACACCACAAAGGTAAAAGATGAAATCTGGTTTTTCTTGAGCTATCAAATCGGGTAGTGTATTCTTAAGTTCATTGAGATAAGTATCATCATCTGCTCCATCTGGTAAGGCAATATCTAGATCAGATATTTCTTTTTTAAATGGATAATTACTGGCTCCATGCATGGAGAATGTAAAGACGCTATCATCATTTCTAAAAATTTCGGCAGTTCCGTTTCCTTGATGAACGTCTAGGTCAACAATAAGAATTTTTTCTGCTAGCTGGTGATGTTGTAAATATCTGGCAGCGATTGCCTGGTCGTTTAATAGGCAAAAAGCCTCACCATGGTCAGTGTAAGCATGGTGTGTACCGCCGGCGATATTCATTGCGACTCCATGTTTAAAGGCTTTCACACATCCATCAATAGTTCCTTGTGCAATGCGCAATTCTCTTTCTACTAATTGATTGCTTAAGGGAAAGCCTAGTTTACGTGCTGCTTTACGGTCTAGATTAAGGCTTTTAAGATTTTCTAAATATTCTGATGTGTGAACACGCAATACATCTATATCACTACATAATATACTGGGCTCAAAAAATCTGTCAGATTAGCGGTTCCTTCTAGTAAAAGTTGCTGTGGTAATAGCTCATATTTTACCATAGGAAAACGATGGCCATCTGGTAAAGGATGTTTATAAATAGGATGAAAGGCAATAGGGAAATTCAAGAAACCGACATTATTTAGAATACTTCAAATTTAAGCACAAGATGATTACCATATTCTTTATAATTTTTAAACTATTGTATAGGTGTTAGGTATTAAATTTGCGCAAAATTAATCATATCAAGTCAGCATTAAGTATCATATTATTAACGCTATTCAGCTTGCGACCTGTTTATCAAGTAGGCTGCTATGCATACTATGAGATGAATATTGATATGATTATTGAGCAGTATTGTGAAAACACGGATAGACCAGAGCTTAATTGCGATGGAAAGTGTTATCTAGCTAAAACGCTTAAACTGCAACAAGCTCAATCCAGAACGGATTCTAAAGAGCAAGCGATTTCAATGTTGATTGAAGCTTTTTGTCCGTTATATTATCAAGATGTGGTTTTGTATATCGTTCCATCTTATGAAGTTATTGTTAAGAGAGAAAATAAGCCCTATTCATATATATTAAAAATAGGATTTCAGGACGTTATAAAGCCGCCACCACGAGTTTACAATACATAAGCACTTATTCTTCTATCGCTTTAATGCGATAACATTACTTATTTATTAAGGCCACACCGTGGTCACAAAACTCAACACATTGAAAAAAATACAATTAATTATAGCATTATGTGCAAGTACTTTAATGCTTGCTCAAGATAATAACACAACCTCTTATACAACAAACAGACCAGATGGGCATGCACCTATCTCAGTTATGGGAGATCATACTCATAATAAAGGAGAATGGATGGTGTCTTATCGTTTTTCTACCACTACTATGGAAGATTTGCGTCGCGCAAATGATGACGTTACTAATGAATCAGTTTTATTGCCTAATGGTGGAGATTATATGGTAACGCCTACTGATATGCCTATGAATATGCATATGATAGGAGCTATGTATGCGCCTACAGATCGTTTAACACTTATGGCTATGGGAATGTATATGGACATGACCATGGACCATTTGACCGCTATGGGTGGAATGTTTACTACAGAATCTTCTGGTTTTGGAGATCTATCCGTATCTGCGATGTATAAATTTATAGATACAGATTCACATAAGTGGCATGCACAAATAGGTTTGTCCATACCTACGGGAACTATTGATAACAAAGATGTAACGCCTGCTAGTATGGGTAATGAGGTGATACTGCCTTACCCTATGCAAATAGGCAGTGTACTTATGATGCCATTACTGCTGTTACTTACTTAGGTCAGTCAGATTATTTTTCTTGGGGGTTCTCAATTAAGAGGTGTTTTCCGTACAGGTGAAAATGATAATAATTATAGACTAGGGAATCAACTAGGATGGAACAACTGGATTGCGTATCGTGCAACTAACTGGTTGAGTGTTTCTGGTAGGTTGCAAGGACTTATACAAGGCGGCATTAGAGGAGCTAATCCTGATTTGAATCCTGCAATGGTTATTACTGCAGATACTTCAAACTCTGGTTATGACGCATTAAATGCTGGTTTTGGATTTAATATTTATGCGCCAGAATTATTAAAAGGTGCTCGTTTAGGATTTGAATATGCCTTACCTTTACAACAGAATCTAAATGGTGTACAACTTAAGAATCAAGATGTTATCACTGTAGGCTTACAATATTCTTTTTAAACAAGTATAAGATGAAATCACTTTGGACATTAATATTATTAGCTCTTTTAGCCTCATGTAATGATGAGCTTAAAGAACAACAGGTCGCTTTTGATAATTTAAAGCAACAATCTATGGAGGCGCATGATGTAATTATGCCTAAAATGGGTGACTTAATGGATTTAAGCAATCAATTAAGTAAAAAAATGGACTCTACTAACACAGACTTAGTCATGGCCAAAAAAGGTGAGCTTCAAAAGGCACATGATGATATGATGACATGGATGAGAGACTATTCTGAAAAATTTCCTTATGACTATAAACTTCCTAAAGATGTAAATGCAGTTAATAAACAGTTAGATGTTTTAAAAGAAGAGCATGAAGAGATTGAGGAACTTAAAGTAAGAACACTTAGAGTAATTGATGAGGCGCAAGCCATGCTCAAGTAGTAGATTTCTCAACGATGTAATAACCCTAATAACTAGAGTTATAATTCTAGTTATTGGGGTTTTATTTTACTATTAGATCACTATTCACAGTTTTTAAATAGGAGATACTTTTCACTAAAGCATCATTTTTGCGTTCTAATTTACTCATCATAATAGCTCCTTCTAAGGTTGCTATATAGACGGCAGTTAATTGATCAGAATCTACAGTAGACTTTATCTGATTTTTTTAATCGCACTATCAAAAATTCTTTTGATAGTTGTTTTAAAAGTGACAAGCATACCAAATGACTGTTGTCTCAAACCAGCATCAAGATCATCACTTTCGCAGGCGCTGTTCATTAAAGGACATCCTCCAGAGTAAGGCGGATTATCTAAGTAATTTTCAAAAAAATTAAATATTACATTCATTTTTGAAGTAAAATCTGATGCATTCTTGAGATCTTTATTTAGAATGTCAAACATTCTTTTGCTTAAACTACGCAGTGCTTGCTGTTCTAAGTCTTCTTTATTTTTAAAATGCTTGTAAATCGCACCTTTTGTAAAGCCTGTAGCTGTGGTTATATCGCTTAATGATGTTGCTTTATAGCCTTTAGTATTAAAAAGGTCAGCGCTTTCTTTTATGATAATGTCTTTAGTAAGCTGTGGATTTCTCATGCGATAAAGATACCGCTTGGTATTTCACTTACATTAGGTTTTAAGAATCAGATTTGCACATAGTTATTAACTACTCGCATCCTAGGTCTATTTTAGATTGTACGTCTGCATTAGGGAAACAATTTCCAGATAAGACGGTATCTGGCACATATCTGGTGAGATAAGAGTCGTAGAGACTGTTCTCGACAAAGAATATTAAATCTTGAATCTCTTCTTCAGTTAGTGTAACTGCTCCTTTTTCACTAGCAATTTGAGATAAAGGAACGTTATTGTCCTGCAGTTGATTCGATAATTTATAACGTATTACCTCTTCAATACTATTAAATGTACCACCATGTCCATAGAAATTAGCATCTCTTAAATTGTACAGTGTAGGAGTTTTAAATTTATAATCGTCTGCAGGGTTATTAGTAAAACCACCACGACCTTTTTTTACGTTATCAAAATTAGCATCATCCAATACTACAGCGTCATTACTATCATCAAAATGACCAAAACCGAATGCGTGAAAATCTTGATCTTTTAAAGCTGGTCCAGTATGACAGTTCATGCACTCTGCTTTGCCAGTAAATAAAATAGCTCCTCTTTTTTCTCGTTCACTTAAGGCTGCATAATCACCTTTAAGATAATCTTGCCATGGTGCACGATTAGAGAGTAATGTTCTATTGAATGCCGCAAGAGCAAGAGCAGCGGTCTTTCTTGAGTATCTTTCAAAAGATTGTGTATTGCTAAAGGCTCTATCAAACATTTCTTTATAGCCATAAGTATCAGCAAAATTTTCATCTATTTGCAATCTATGAGTATCCTGTCCTACCATACCTTGAATTTCTAAACCTTGAAATCCTAAGTGGTTTTCAGGGATGTCATTCCATTGAGATTGTGTGCCAGCATTAGTTCCCGATCCACCTAACATACCATTCCACAGAGCGACATCTTGATAAGCGACATTAAGTAAAGTAGGTACTCTTATGGGTTGCAGGTCTATAGAATCTAATGGCATCGTTAAATCAAAAACGCGACTTTCTCCTGCCGCACCAAAACCACTACCGCTTTCACCTATTCCTTGGCGTCTACCAGAGTAAAAACTAGAAGCTACTGGATGACAAGATGCGCAAGCATAAGTGCCTGCCATTACATCCATTTTTGGATTACCGCCACTAGCCGTTTCATGCAGTAATAATCTACCTAGTTCTACTTTTTCTCTAGTTATTGGGTTTAATGGATCTTGCGGTATGGACGCATAGTCGTTACTTTCTGGGAGAATAAAAAAGTTGATTCCTTGACCTTCAGACTTATCTAATAGAAGTTCTTCTAGTCTAATATCCAGTTCAGATTTTGCGACCTGGTAATCGTCAATATCGTTTTGACACGACATGACTGTAAAACTCATTAGAAGAAGAAAATAAATTTGTTTCATTAAAGAAAATGTATTGCTTTAGACCCGTGTAAAATTAACAAAATATTACAACTAGAACAGATGCAGATATTATCTTGCGATCATGAAGAAAATGACCTATTATTTTAATGCCTCTGATAAGCCAGTTGTACTATTGTTGCACGGTTTTCTAGGTAGTAAAAGCCAGTGGACTGCAGTAGCTAAATTATTAGAAAATAGATTTAATATTTTAAATGTTGAATTACCTGGTCATGGTCAATCGCCTTCATTTGCGCAATATTCTATCAGCGATCTTGCTTTTGAAATCTCACAATATTTAATAGAAAATACTATTCATAAAGTACATTTTGTAGGTCATAGTATGGGTGGTTATATAGGATCTGCTTTCGCGAAAGCGTATCCTCAACAACTTTATTCTTTAACCCTGTTGAACAGTATTATGGGGCCCGATAGTGTAGCCCGTAAAGTGATGAGAGATCGAGCGATTCAACTGATTGATCGTTTTCAAAACGCTTATGTTTCAATGGCAATCAATAATCTTTTTACACCTCAAGAGCATGAGGTTTATAAGGATATTATTGATGGTATGAGAGTAGCGTCTCAAGAGATGACTCTAGAAACTGTAATGGCAGCGTTGCGTGCTATGAGAGATCGACCATCACAGCTAGGAAATGTTGATGTGCCCGTTCAATATATTTATGGAAGTCGAGATGCAGTTATCGAAAAATCTATTATCGAGACTGAGTTAAATCAAATGATTCATGTCGGTATAAGTGTTGAAGGTGGACACATGTTATTGCTTACTCATCCTGAAGAAGTTATTAATAAAATACACTTTATCGATTAATTAACGTGTTTTATCGGTTATTTCGATAATATTATATACATTGGTCGTAGTAAAATGAAATTCAACCAAGTTTCGTTTAAAAAACTAGCCAAATGTCAAAACCATTTTCCCCCCCTATCAAGGCTGCAGCTATATGTTCTTTTACAGGACATAATCTACAAGTTACCCATCAAGTAAATGACCGCATACAAGAAATGTGTTGCGTTAAATGTGGAAAGCAAATGACCACAAATATTTATGGTAATATCGTCCCATTAAGCGATCAATACTCACGCATTAATCGCGCTCTTAATGACCTAGCGATTAAGAAAAATAGACGTGAACTGGGATTTTATTCTTGAAAACTATTCCAGCCCATTGCTTTAATAGGTACTTGTTCGCCTGATCTGGTAATTAAATGAATGCCTTCGCCTTTAGGTACAGCGTGTCCTATGATGCTTAAGCTAGGATTTGCTTTAATTTTAGGGAAGTCTTCTTGTTTTACCGTGAATAGTAATTCATAGTCCTCGCCACCGCTAAGTGCAATCGTTGTACTGTCTAAATTAAATTCTTCACAAGCCGCTATTACAGTAGGGTCTAATGGAAGCTTTTCTTCATAAAGTTTCATGCCTATGCTAGAGCTTTTACAAAGATGAATCACTTCAGAGCTTAGACCATCGGATAAGTCAATCATACTGGTAGGTTTTACGTCTAACTCTTTCAGCAGATTAGGAATGTCTTTTCGTGCTTCAGGCTTAAGCTGTCGTTCTAGTAAGTAACTATATGCTTCAACATCTGGTTGATTATTTGGATTGGCTTTATAAACAGCTTTCTCGCGCTCTAGAATTTGTAAACCCATATAGGCGGCACCTAAATCTCCACTTACGATTAGAAGATCATTATCACCAGCACCCGATCGATATACGATATCTTCTGCCTTTTGTTCTCCTATTGCTGTAATAGAAATAATCAAACCACTTTGAGAAGCAGTAGTATCACCACCTATTAAATCCACATTATAAATTTTACATGCGAGTTTAATACCATCATAGAGCTCTTCAGCAGCTTCTACAGGAAAACGATTTGACATTGCTATGGATACGGTTATTTGAGTAGGTACCGCATTCATCGCATAAACATCAGATAAATTGACCATAACAGCCTTGTAGCCTAAATGTTTTAGTGGGACATAGCTAAGGTCAAAGTGAATACCTTCTACAAGCATGTCTGTGGTAACAACAGTAGATGCAGTATGATTAATAACAGCGGCATCATCACCTATACCTTTTAAGGTAGAATCTTGATTAAGTTCTATATTTTGAGTGATGTGATCTATTAAACCAAATTCACCTAAATTTTCAATCGACGTACGTTGTGGATTTTTATCTTCTATCATGTTGCAAAATTACAATGAATTAAACATCTTAAATATAAAAGGGATAGAAAAGAGTCGATGTTTTTTTAAATTTCAAACTGTAATTAAAGTATTAAACTATTGAAAGATAGATATGTTAGCTCCTTATTATCTAAAGAACTGTTAAACTATAGATATTGAGCATACAATCATGCATTTTATAAATTGAATAGGGCAAGGTTCAAAAATGGCTGTTGTATATTTGTAGTCATTTTAAATAAGGATTTTAAGCATATGATAAATGTATCAGATACAGCAAAAATTAAGCTTGCTCAATTAATGAGTGAAGATGGGTTTGCTATAGGTAATGATTATGTGCGTGTAGGTGTAAAAAGTGGAGGTTGTAGTGGTTTATCTTACGACCTAACATTTGATAAAACAACTACAGACACGGATAAAGTTTTTGAAGCAAATGATGTGCGCATTGTCGTGGATAAAAAAAGCTTTTTATACCTAGTAGGGACTACACTAGAATTTAGCGGTGGTTTAAATGGGAAAGGATTTGTTTTCAATAATCCTAACGCACAAAGAACTTGTGGTTGTGGAGAGAGTTTTTCTCTATAATCTAATTAAAGTTATTATTACGCTTTCGCGAAAGCGGAATTAAAATAAAATTATGTCTAAGTACACAGAAGAAGAATTAGAAAAAGAACTCCAGAATAAAGAGTATGAGTACGGCTTCTATACCGATATTAAATCAGACACTATTCCTATAGGGCTTAGTGAAGAAGTAATCCGTATCATATCTGCCAAAAAGAATGAGCCGCAATGGATGCTAGACTGGAGATTAGAAGCTTACCGAATCTTTATAGAGATGGAAGAGCCGGATTGGGCAAATGTGACTTATCAAAAACCAGATCTTCAAGCAATCTCTTACTACAGTGCTCCTAATTCTAAGCCTAAGTATGACAGCCTTGATGAGGTTGACCCAGAATTATTAGAGACTTTTAAAAAATTAGGAATCTCACTTGATGAGCAAAAGAAGCTTGCTGGTGTGGCAATGGATATCGTGGTAGACTCTGTATCTGTAGCAACTACTTTCAAAAAAACACTTGCAGAGAAAGGTATTATTTTTTGCCCCATTTCTGAAGCAATTCAAGAACATCCAGAGCTTGTAAAAAAATATCTTGGAACTATAATTCCGCAAAGCGATAATTATTATGCAGCATTAAATAGTGCTGTATTCTCTGATGGATCATTTTGTTATATTCCTAAAGGTGTACGTTGTCCTATGGAACTTTCTACATACTTCCGTATTAATGAAGGTGGAACAGGACAATTTGAAAGAACACTAGTAATTGCAGATGAGGGAAGCTATGTATCATACCTAGAAGGTTGTACGGCGCCTAGTCGTGATGAGAATCAATTGCACGCCGCTTGTGTTGAGTTAATCGCACTAGATGATGCAGAGATTAAATACTCTACAGTGCAAAACTGGTATCCAGGTAATGCCGAAGGTAAAGGTGGTGTTTTCAACTTTGTTACTAAACGCGGATTATGTGAGAAAAACGCAAAGATCTCTTGGACTCAAGTAGAAACGGGTAGTGCCGTAACATGGAAATATCCTAGTTGTGTGCTTAAAGGAGATAACTCAGTTGGTGAGTTTTACTCTATTGCGGTAACTAACAACTACCAGCAGGCAGATACAGGAACTAAGATGATTCATTTAGGTAAAAACACTAAATCAACGATTATTCTAAAGGAATAAGTGCAGGGAAATCTCAGAACTCTTATCGTGGTCTTGTTAAAATCAATTCACGCGCTACTAATGCTCGTAATTTTTCACAATGTGACAGTTTACTAATGGGTAATGAATGTGGAGCACATACATTCCCATACATAGAGAATAGCAATAGTACTTCAAAAGTAGAACACGAGGCAACAACCAGTAAAATTGGTGAAGACAGATTTTTTACTGTAACCAGCGTGGTATTGATACAGAAAAAGCAATTGCACTAATTGTAAATGGATTTTCTAAAGAAGTATTGAACAAGCTACCTATGGAGTTTGCCGTAGAAGCTCAAAAACTATTAGAAATAAGCCTTGAAGGATCAGTAGGATAAACCATTTCAAAACCCATTAATTATGAAACGATTACTCGTTTTATGTTTTATAGTCATTTCTACAGTCGCTTGTAAAAATCAAGAGAGCCCAGTAGATGTTGTAACCACAGAGGACATAAGTCCATCATTTGTAGAAGATAAAAACACCTATAAAGGTGAGTTTATCTTATTAGATGATGCAGCAGTTCTTACCAGTAAAAACGAAATTTATGCGGTACGCATAGATGAAAAGTTAAAGCAGCTCCATGAACTTGCGTTACCCTTACAAAAAACAAAATTTGATATGGTAAACGTAATTCTTAAAGGAGAATTAGTGCCTAATCCATTATTAGTAGAAACAGGTGAAGGCTGGGAACAAATGCTTATCATAAAAGAAATTATAGAAGTAACACCAGCAACTAGTGCTGCCGTAGTTGCACCCATCAATTAATACAGATACAAGAAGTTAAATAACAGCTATGTTAAAGATCAAAGACTTGCATGCCTCAATTGAGGATAAAGAAATATTAAAAGGAATCAATCTAGAAGTTAAAGCTGGTGAGGTTCATGCTATAATGGGACCAAACGGTTCTGGTAAATCTACTCTAGCAAATGTAATTGCAGGACGTGAAGAGTATGAAATGACTGGCGGTTCTATTGAATTAGAAAACGAGGAAATATCAGAGCTTGATCCAGAAGAAAGAGCACATAAAGGTGTGTTTTTATCATTTCAGTATCCAATTGAAATCCCAGGAGTATCAGTTACTAACTTCATGAAAACCGCTATCAACGAGACACGTAAAGCTCAAGGTAAAGAAGAAATGAAGGCTGGTGATATGTTAAAGATGATCCGTGAGAAGTCTGAGATGCTAGAGATAGATCGTAAGTTCTTATCACGTTCATTAAACGAAGGTTTTTCTGGTGGAGAAAAGAAACGTAACGAGATATTTCAGATGGCCATGTTAGAGCCTAAACTTGCTATACTAGATGAAACAGATTCAGGTCTTGATATTGATGCCTTGCGTATCGTAGCAAATGGTGTAAATAAATTACGCAGTAAGGATAACGCTACTATAGTGATTACTCACTACCAGCGCTTATTAGATTATATCGTGCCAGATTTTGTACACGTATTGTATAAAGGACGCATTGTGAAGTCAGGTGGTAAAGAGCTAGCGTTAGAATTAGAAGAGCGCGGTTATGACTGGATTAAAGAAGAAGTAGAGGCATAGTTCTCAACCTTAAAATCTAGTAATTAATAGTGGAGCTTTTATTATTTCGCTTTCGCGAAAGCTGACCTCAAATTAAATATTTGATTAGTTAAAAAAGTAATGAAAGCGTGAAAACAACAAATCATGAGTTTTAAAGACAAAATATTATCTTCTTTCATCGCTTTAGAAAATGAAGTCGATACAGAAACGTATGCACATCAATTGCGCAATGAGGCGCTAGCGTCTTTTGAAGAGTTAGGTATACCGCAACGAAAGGAAGAAGCATATAAATACACATCACTCAAATCTCTATTTGATAAAGACTATAGCCTGTTCCCTAAAAAAGAAACTGCTATTGAATATGGTGATATCAAGCCATATTTGATCCATCAAATAGATGCATATCGTGTTATTTTTATAGATGGAATATATAGCTCTCATTTATCTGAGACTACACACGATAAATTTGACGTTTGTTTAATGTCTAGTGCATTAAATAATCCTAAATATAGTCCAGTAATTGAGGCCTTTTATAATAAACTTGCTCCTAAAGATGGATTAACATCTTTAAACACAGCATTTGCTAGAGAAGGTGCTTACATAAGCATTGGGAAAAATATAGCGGTAGAGAAACCTATAGAAGTTGTATACTTTTCTACTGGTAATGAGAGTACTTTAATGACACAACCACGTAATTTAGTGGTAGTAGGAGAAAATTCTCAAGTACAAATTATAGAGCGTCACCAAAGTTTGAGCGATAATCAAGTATTGACTAATAGTGTTACTGAGATTTTGCAGATAAGCGTGCCATGGTGGATTATTATAAAATCCAGAACGATCACCTTAATGCATCACTTATCGATCACACTAGTGTGGAGCAAAAATCAGACAGTGAAGTGCGTTTGCATACATTCTCTTTTGGTGGAGCTTTAACTAGAAATAACTTGAATTTTTATCAGCGTGGTGAGCACTGTAATTCTATTCTTAATGGAGTTACAATAATAGAAGGAAAGCAACACGTAGATCATTCTACACTAGTACATCACACAGCGCCTAATTGTGAGAGTTACCAGCAGTACAAGCAAATCTTTGATGATAAAGCTGTAGGAGTTTTTAACGGTAAAGTCTCGTAGATAAAGTAGCACAAAAAATTAACGCGTTCCAGCAAAACAATAACATATTAGTAAGCGATAAGGCTACCATCAACGCAAAGCCACAACTAGAGATTTTTGCAGATGATGTAAGATGTTCACACGGTTGTACTATTGGTCAACTTGATGAAGATGCTCTATTTTACATGCAATCTCGTGGAATAGGTAAAAAAGAAGCACGTGCTTTATTGATGTTTGCTTTTGCAAATAGCGTACTAGAAAGCGTGAAAATTCCAGAAATTAAATCTCGTATCACAAAGCTTATCGCTAAGAAACTAGGAGTAGAGATTGGATTTGATTTATAAGAAGTTATTTGTAATCGAATTGTCACTCTGAGCTTTTTAAAGTGTTATTGTGAATGATATCAATATTTTAAAAATGCCTTGTCTTTTGTCAAGGCATTTTTATTGTTGTAAACCTTATTGAAGAAATGTTTTTAAAGTTCATGAATTACTCTTCTAATAATTCCTTAAAAATCATCGCATTCTCAGTCCACATCGTACCTTTGTACCATGTTAGATATTCAAAAAATAAGAGCTGATTTCCCTATCCTTAAACGTGAGGTAAATGGCAAACCATTAGTTTATTTTGATAATGCTGCGACTTCTCAAAAACCGCAACGGGTTATTGATAAAATCGTGGATTACTATTCTATGTATAATGCAAACATCCATCGTGGTGTTCACGCATTAAGTCAGGAAGCAACAGACCTATTTGAAGCTTCTAGAGAGAAAGTAAGAGCTTTTTTTAATATCCCACAGGCTAAACAAGTCATTATCACCTCAGGTAATACACATAGTATTAATGCTGTTGCAAGTGGTGCCCACGTCTTTGTGAAAAAAGATGATGAGGTAATTGTAAGCGCAGTAGAACACCATTCTAATATTGTTCCTTGGCAAATGCTTTGTGAACGAGTAGGCGCAACTTTAAAGGTAATTCCAGTATTAGATAGCGGTGAGTTAGACATGAAGGCTTATAAAGAATTGCTGAATGAGAAAACAGCTTTTGTAGTTGTTAATCATGTGTCTAACGCACTAGGTGTTACTAATCCAGTAGAAGAGATCATCAAAGGAGCACACGAACATGGTGCGATGACTTTAATAGATGGTGCGCAATCATGTGGTCATATGAAGTTAGATATGCAAGCGCTTGATGCAGATTTCTATACCATGTCTGGACATAAAATGTGTGGTCCGACAGGAATAGGTATTCTATATGGTAAAGAAGAAGCATTAAACGCATTACCACCATACCAAGGTGGTGGCGAGATGATTGACCAAGTGACTTTTGAACATACAACTTATGCAGGATTACCACATAAATTTGAAGCAGGTACACCCAATATCGCTGGTGGAATTGCTTTAGGTGCTGCTGTCGACTATCTTAATGAATTAGGAATGGATAACATCGCTGCTTATGAGCACGAGTTATTAATATATGCAACGGAACAGTTAAAGGAAATCGAAGGCCTTAAAATTTATGGAGATGTTGCAAATAAAGCTGCAGTAATAAGTTTTAATGTCACAACCTTGCATCCTTATGATATAGGAACCATAGTAGATAAACTAGGTATAGCTGTAAGAACGGGTCATCATTGTGCACAACCAGTTATGGAACGCTATTCAATTCCTGGTACGGTAAGAGCAAGTTTTGCATTTTATAATACTAAAGAAGAAATAGATATTATGGTACAAGCTTTGCAACGTGCAGTAAGTATGCTGTCTTAATGGACTTCATTATCTTTGAAGACTACTTAATGAGTATACCTTAAAACATATTAAAATGAGAATATTTACATTACTTTTTAGTCTAACTCTTTTTACATTAACTAGTTGTGATGAACAAGATGTTGCAGGTAGTTATGACGTGGTACTCGTAGGAGAGAATAATTATTCAGAACATGATATTACTTTAACCATTACGATGGGAGAAGAAAACCGCATATCTGGTAAGTCAGCATGTAATAATTACAGCGGTACATTTGAAAACTTAGGAAAAGGAAAAGTAAGCATAGGTCCTTTAATGGGAACTAAAATGATGTGTAGAGATGTGCATGAGATCGAGAGAGATTATATGAGTCATCTTGCAAAGGTTGTTGAAGTAAATCCTACTAAAGAAGGATTAGAACTTTTAAACGCATCAGGCGATATCATAATTACAGCAGTAAAACAATAATGGCTAGCATTCAAGACATACAAAATGAAATCGTAGAAGAGTTTGCCATGTTTGACGACTGGATGGACCGCTATGAATACATGATAGATCTAGGGAAAAGCGTTCCTGTTATAGATGAGCAATACAAAACTGATGATAATATCATAAAAGGTTGCCAGTCCAAAGTATGGGTACACGCAGATCTAAAAGAGGATAAAGTAGAGTTTAGTGCAGACAGTGATGCAATAATCACAAAAGGAATTATTGCAATACTTATAAGAGCGTGGTCTGGTCAGAAACCAGCAGATATTATTGCTGCAGACACGGCTTTTATAGATCAGATAGGTTTGAAAGAACATCTTTCACCTACTAGAGCAAATGGATTAGTTTCCATGATAAAACAACTTAAAATGTATGCAATAGCATATCAATCTCAATTGAGCTAATTATGGAAGAGATCAACGGACAAGAAATAGGAGAAAAAGTAGTTAAGGTTTTGAAAACCATATATGACCCAGAAATTCCTGTGGACATCTATGAGCTAGGCCTTATATATGATGTCATGGTAAGCAGTGATGCTGACGTTAAAATATTAATGACATTAACTTCACCTAACTGTCCAGTAGCAGAGACGCTACCAGTAGAAGTTGAGGAGAAAGTAAAAACTCTAAAAGAAGTCAACGATGCCGAGGTGGAAATCACATTTGATCCACCATGGAACAAAGACTTAATGAGTGAAGAGGCAAAGCTTGAACTAGGGATGCTTTAAAATATGGAAGGCGAGATCATTAACAGAGTCGCAAACTCAAAACTTCAGGTCATCGACTTAGAAGATTATTATCCTGTAGGACCGCGCAGTGAGATAGATATTTCTCAATGGTTGATGGAAAGTATTGTGTTAGTAGAATCACGCTTTCGCGAAAGCTTAAAAAACACAGACTTTACTGTGTTTAAGGGTCATTATGTTGCAGTAAATTGCTCTACAGATGCGATCATACCGCAATGGGCATGGATGTTATTACAAATGGAGCTAACTGGTATAGCAGAAAAGGTCGTGCTAGGATCATTAGAACATCTAGAGACAGCATTGTATATTCCTATTATTGATCAATTAGACATCAATCCCTACATCGGTATGCCAGTAATTGTAAAAGGTTGTTCTAATAAACCGGTACCAATTGGAGCTTATATGAAAATTACAGAGCGATTGCACAATGTTGCAAAATCAGTAATGTACGGCGAGGCCTGTAGTGCTGTTCCCGTTTATAAGAAAAAAAAGTAGTTTATCGATAGAATTGTTTTTTGAAGGACAATCAATCCTTTTTTTTAATTAAATGGTAATTTCGCCCCATAACATTTCAATTTAGTATTATGAAAAAAATTATTTTACTTTTTGCATTTGCACTTTGTACAATCAGTACTTATGCGCAAACTGAAGAAGAACTTAAGTCGTTAAAAGCGACAAAAATGGATTCTATTGCTCAAATTCAAGGTAGAGCAAATGCGATACAAGCACAAATAGATGCTCTTCCAGGTTGGAAAAAAGGAGCTTTTGGAACTATAGGGGCAAATTTATCAAGTTTTGATAAGTGGTATTCTCAAGGTTCACCTAATGTAAACTCTGGTAACATAGGTGTTACTTTAAATGGATTTGCAAATTTGAAAAGGGAGAAGTATTTCTGGAGAAATAATTTAAACGTGAATCTTCAATGGGTAAAGTTTGATGATAAAGATGATGCTACAGATGATGATAGTTTTCAAGAAGCAACAGACGTTTTCAATATTCAATCATTATATGGTTATAAGTTGAGCGAGAAATTTGCTGTTTCTACATTAGGAGAATACAGAACGACTATCCTCAATAATTTTAATGATCCTGGATATTTAGATCTAGGTGTTGGTGCGACATGGACTCCTATAGATAATTTAGTAGTTGTGATTCACCCATTGAACTACAATTTTGTTTTCAGTAGTGGTGATGATATTTTTGAATCTTCTTTAGGTGCAAAAATCGTTGCAGATTATACAAGACAAATAGGAGCTATTAACTTTAAGAGTAATTTCTCTACATTCCAAAGCTATAAGAGCTCTAACTTATCAAACTTTACATGGATTAACTCTTTCGGTTATACACTATGGAAAAATATAGGTGTAGGTTTTGAATTTGGTCTAAGAGGTAATCATCAAGAAGCTGTAAACTTTGCTAGTGCATTAGATCCTGCAGCAAGTTTTGATACAGTAGATAACGAGTTACAATCTTACTGGTTATTAGGTTTGAACTACAAGTTCTAATTTAAATTTTAATAAAAATAAAAAGCCCTTAATCCATAAGATTAAGGGCTTTTTCATATTTTAATAATACCTATTCTTCTTCTTCAGTTTCTACCAGATCTTCCCAGTCTGGGAATAAGAAAGCATTGTAAGGAAATCTTTCTACATGAATTTCTCTAACTTGATCATAGACTTTTTTCTTAAAGATATCTATATTCTCTTTGTTAATGGCAGATATAAACACAACGTTTTCACCCATTTTGGCCATCCAAGTGCGTTTCCATTCTTCTAGCGAGTAATGTGCACTGGTTCTTTCTTCAAGTAAATCTTCCGGATCATAATCCTCGGCAACGTATTGGTCGATTTTATTGAAGACCATGATTGTAGGTTTATCTACGGCGTCTATCTCGCTCAATATTTTATTTACCGATGCTATGTGATCTTCAAAACTACCATGGGCAATATCTACAACATGCAGTAGTAAGTCAGATTCACGAACTTCATCAAGTGTTGACTTAAAAGATTCTACTAGTTGAGTAGGTAGTTTTCGTATAAAACCTACTGTATCTGTTAGTAAGAATGGCAAATTTTTCACCACTACTTTACGTACTGTTGTATCTAGTGTTGCAAATAATTTATTTTCTGCAAAAACTTCACTTTTTGAAATCACGTTCATTAGTGTGCTTTTCCCTACATTAGTATAACCTACTAGGCAACGCGCACCATCTTACCACGGTTACCGCGCTGGGTAGCCATTTGCTTATCAATAGTAAGTAGTTTTTTCTTTAATAAGGTAATGCGATCGCGTACAATACGACGGTCAGTTTCAATCTCTGTCTCTCCAGGACCGCGCATCCCAATACCACCTTTTTGTCTCTCAAGGTGAGTCCATAGTCCTACTAATCGAGGTAAAAGGTATTCATATTGAGCTAGTTCAACCTGTGTACGTGCATAACTAGTCTCTGCTCGTTGAGCAAATATGTCTAGAATGAGGTAGGTTCTATCTATAATCTTTACTTCTAGAATTTTCTCAATATTCTTTTGCTGTGCAGGACTTAGCTCATCATCAAAGATTACCGTATCAATATTATGAGCATCTACATAAGCCTTTATATCTTCCATTTTACCAGATCCTAAAAATGTTTTAGGATTAGGTTTTTGCATTTTTTGAGAAAAACGCTTGTGTATAGTGGCACCTGCCGTATAAGCTAGGAATTCTAACTCATCCAGGTACTCATTAAGTTTTTCTTCAGACTGCTGTTGGGTAACCACTCCTACTAGAATGGCTTTTTCATATTCGTGTGTTTCTCTTTCTAACATTTATGGCTTTAAAAACTATTTAACAAAGATAACAGATTGCCAGTGAGCTGCTCTACAATTAATAAAAGCTTAAAGTAATTCTTATTATAGTAAGAGAATTTGTTTGATGATGTATTAGATTTGAAATCCCTACAAAAACAAGAGTATTGGCAATTTCACAACAGGCATTTGAACAGTATACCGTCGCATTTTACAATTTAGAAAATTTATTTGACGTTCACAATGATGAGCATATACTAGATCAGGATTTTACAGCACAAGGCCGTAAGCAATGGACACCACAACGATACCAGAAAAAACTACAAAAATTAAGTGAGGCGATATCAAAAGTTGGAATTTTACAAACTGGTAAGTTGCCAGCAATCATTGGTGTGGCTGAGGTAGAGAATGAAAAAGTTCTTGAAGATTTAATACAACAGCCTAAACTTGTTAAAGGAGATTATGGTATCATACATTATAATAGCCCCCCCGATGAGCGAGGCATTGATGTTGCCTTATTATACAGTAAAAAAATATTTACAGTGCAATCCTCTACACCGATAGCTGTTGACGTAACGATGCCTAATGATGAGCCAGATCGCACCCGTGATATATTATATGTAAAAGGTTTCTTATCTGGTATGCCTCTACATATATATGTCAACCACTGGCCATCTAGAAGAGATGGGGGGGCAGACTCTACAAACGAGAAACGTGTCACAGTGGCAAAACAGTTGATGAGTCATATCAATAATGTAGATCCACAAAATGATCGAACTAATCAAGAGAAGCATTTACTAGAAGGGACAAATATTATAATCATGGGAGATTTTAATGATGATCCAGAAAACGATAGTATACGTAATGAAATCTTACCGCATGGATTTCAAAATGTTACCGCACCGCTTAAAAAGTTTCATAGAGGTAGTTTGAACCATAATTTTAAATGGAATCTTTTTGATCAGATTATGGTAAGTGATAGTTTAATTAATGATGTGCCAGACGCTTTATATTTTCATCAAGCAGACATTTTTGATGACATTATGTTGAGGCAATGGAAAGGAAAATATAGAGGACAACCAGCGCGAACTTTTGTAGGTAAAACCTATAAAGGAGGATATTCTGATCATTTCCCTGTGTTTATGATACTACGTAGAAACTAATTGAATCATTTCGTCTGTGAAACGTTGCTTTTAATCTATAAAGAATTTGTTAAACAATATAGGCGATGTATTTTTTCTATATTCGGTCTTCTAAGTAAACACTTGATGTTATCGTATAGTGTTAATGTTTAGCCTTTAGTAGTTGATTATCAATGGATAGGTTAAAAATTACGCTTTCGCGAAAGCGAGATATTGTAAAATCAGGTCACTATGTAAGTCGCAATTGATAGCATAGTAGTATATTTAGAACCATAAAACTAACTTGTGCAACCCAAAAAACTAACTCTATAATGATGAGAAAATTACTTGCCATGGGGGGGATTTTCCTTGTCTTGTCCGGAACCAGCGTGCTACACGCTCAACAAGATCCTCAGTACACACAGTACATGTACAACCAAAATGTCATTAACCCAGCATATGCTGGTACAAGAGATGGCTTAACTCTTACAACTCTTTACCGTCAACAATGGAGCGGTGTTACTGGTGCGCCAGAGACACTTACCTTTTCAGGTAGTACTCCAATAGGCGATCGAGTAGGCGTAGGTCTATCTGTAATTTCTGATCAAATAGGACCAGTTAAAGAGAAAAATTTCTATGGAGACTTCTCTTATAAATTACAAGTAGGAAAGAAAACAACATTATCTCTAGGTATTAAAGCTGGTGTTACTTTCCACGATGTGAATCTCAACTTTGTGAACACTACACAGCCAGGTGATCCATTGTTTAGTGAGCAATTAAATGAGCAGTATTTGAATCTAGGTGCAGGAGCTTTCCTTTATGGAGATAACTGGTATACTGGTTTTTCTGTTCCTAATATGTTAAACAGTACTCACTTAGATGAGGATGGTTTAACCTTCGGTTCTGAAACGCAACATTATTTCTTAACAGGTGGATATGTATTTGATATTAATGAAAACATCAAATTAAAGCCACATGCAATGGTTAAAGGAGCTTTTGATTCTCCATTAAGTTTTGATTTAAACACAAACGTATTATTTAATAATAAGTTTGAAGTAGGTGTATCTTACAGATATGAAGACTCTTTCAGTGGTCTAGTAGGTATGCAGCTTACAGATAATGTAAAGGTAGGTTATGCATATGACCGCGTGGTATCAGACATACAGGTAGCTGCAAATTCTTCTCATGAGATCTTTTTAACTTATGACTTGAATTTCCCTCGTAAAGTGATGCAATCACCACGTTTCTTCTAATAACCAGCAAAGAAAGAATATCATGAAAAAAATATATTTACTACTCTTAATAATTATCGCTGGCTCATTTCAAGTAAATGCACAAAGCGATACGACCAAAAAAGCAGATAAGCTATATGAGCAGTTACGTTATGTAGATGCGGCAAAAGCTTATGAGAAACTCATCAAAAATGGAGAGCGTTCTCAACATGTTTATACTAATTTAGGAAACTCTTATTTCTTTAATAGTGACTTTAAAAGCGCAGAGCAATTTTATAAAAGAGCTACTAATAAGAATCCTCAAGCAGAGACTCTTTACAGATATGCTCAGACACTAAAGGCTAACCAAAAATACGATCTATCTAACACGATCATGAACCAGTTTGCTGGAATGGTACCTAATGATGATCGCGCTAAAGCTTTTAAAGCAAATCCTAATTACCTAGCAGATATTACAGGAATGAATCCTGCCTATACTGCAGAGGCTTTAGGTCTTAATGGTGAAGCAAGTGATTTTGCTGCACAAAAAATAGGTGATAAAATTTACTTTGCAAGTGCTCGTAATAATAAGCGTGCAAATTATGCATGGAATAAAGAACCTTACCTAGATATCTATGAAGCATCTGTTGATGAAAACGGAATGCCTGGTGAAGGTAAATTACTAGCTGGTGATGTAAATACTAAGTATCATGAAGGTACATTAGATATTACTCCTGACGGGAAGTATATGTTCTTTACTCGTGTTGATTATATCGATGGAGATTATGAAAAAGCTAGTGATGGCGAGAGTAAATTAAATATTTACAGAGCTGTTAAAGCAGGTGGAGAGTGGAGAGATGTAAGAACTACTTCTCTAGAAAGTCAAGAATATGGTGTAGGTCACCCTAGTATTACTGCAGATGGAAAAGCAATTTTCTTTGCAAGTGAAGCGCCAGGCGGACTAGGTGGAACTGATATCTATAAAGCGAGTCTTAAGAATGGTAAAATATCAAATCCAGTAAATTTAGGACCTACAGTAAATACTGCAGGTGATGATTCATTCCCATGGATTGCTGAAGATGGTACACTTTACTTCTCTTCAAACGGTCACTTAGGATTAGGTGGTCTAGACGTATTTAAATACAAAGACGGTAAAGTTTCTAACTTAGGTGCTCCTGTAAACTCTGCAATGGATGATTTTGCTTTCACTTATTCAGAAGAAACAGGTAAAGGTTTTGTTTCTTCTAACCGTAAAGGTGGAAAAGGAAGCGATGATATATATGCAGTGAATCGTATTGAAATTTGTGAAGTTGCTGTTACGGTAACCGCTGTTGATGCTCAAACTAATCAGCCTATTCCAGGTGCTATTGTTTCTTTACAAGATGCAGATGGTAATAGCTTACCTAGCCAGACTACAGATGCTGATGGAAAAGCGATGTTTACTACAGAGTGTAATAAAGAATTTGTTGCCCGTGGTGTTAAAGATCAATATGAAAGTGGTCAATCTGACCTAAGCGTTACAGAAGAAGCTACAGCAATGGTAACTGTAAACATGGAGCCTATTATTCCTGATCCAGTAGTTGTAGATGAAAAGATCTTATTGAATATGATCTACTTTGATCTAGATAAGTCTAACATACGTCCTGATGCAGCACTTGAACTAGATCGTTTAGTTTCTTTCATGAAGAAATATCCAGAACTAGAAGTAATGGCTGAGACTTATGCAGATGTTAGAGGACCAGATGCCTATAACCTTGCATTAACGCAACGTCGTTCAGAATCTATTGTGTCTTATGTGGTATCACAAGGAGTAGACGCAAGTCGTTTAACTGCAGTAGGTCGTGGAGAAGCAAATCCAGTTGTGGATTGTTCTGGAAGACGATGTACTGAAGAAGAGTATCAAAAGTCTCGTAGATCAGAATTTACGATTACAAAAAGATAATTATTAAGCATTACTAACTAACCAATGCTTTAGATCCCATCTCTTTATTGAGGTGGGATTTTTATTTAGATAATTCGATTAAGGAATGGTGAATTACTATTATTGATTAAAACTGAATTAAGTAGTTCTAATGAAGTCTTGAGCTGAATCGTGATAAATGTATAGGTATAAGCCTTTGAGACAGAGCAGATCACTTTATGCCTTTAAAAGGCTACATGGATTGATAGATTTCTTTTGAACAGTTGCAGTTATAAGAGAATTATTATAGGATAGCTTGTTTATAGAGCTCTTCATAAGTAGTCGCCGCTTCTACTGCCTTTTTAAACTCATGGATCCCTTCTTTTTCTAGAGAGTTTTGATTATTGAAATTTTTAAATTGAGTTACAAAGAGTTGTTTTAGTTGCTTAAGTTCAACATTAGGTTTTTCTTGTTTGTCAAGAACAAATTCATATGTAAAATTAAGGTGCAATGAATTTAAGATTGGAGATCTTGGAAGTCTACCTGTGAGTTTATAAGCACGACCAGCAGAGTCTACGTAAGTTTGATTGAGATAATATTTTTGGAATGTTTTTCTGCGCAATATGAAGCATAACTTTCCTTCAATTCTTAGAAAAGGTATTGTATTAAAATCCCAATTATCAAAGGATATATTAATAAGAGGAAACAAAATATCCTTTGGTATATTAGGATCGCTTGCAGACATGCTAGGGTGTATGTTGTAAGTTATTGTTTTTTCTTAAGATACGATTCTATTGAATACAAAAAAAGCCCATTGCAAATAGCAATGGGCTTTTCTTATATGTTTTCGCTTAAAGCGAAATAATTCTTTTTACTAGTTACTCGTCATAGATATGTTATCTAGCTCATATGTACCATCAGTACCAGAATCTCCTGATCCTTCATAACGGAAAGCGATATGACCTGTACCGGTCACACAGTCTAGTGATACGTTGTCAGAGAATACCCAGTTACCAAAGAACTCACCGTCATCAACGATAGTTGCGTCTGCAAGAGGTTTCCACGTTGCTGTAGCAATACCTGCCGTTGTACCATCCCAATCATCAGAATAAAGTACTTGCATTGTAGAACCATCAGAGAAGCTGTTAGAAGTTTCAAAAGAGAATACTTCACCTGTTTGAGCATCAAAATCAAATTCTGGTGTAATCAACCAAGCGATTGTAGAAGCATCATTTGAATTAAATGATCCAACATTAACACTTTTACCTAATGAAGCATTTGTTCCTCCAGAAGTGTATACTTCCCAAGTTTCTGTACCAGCCTCTTGGAAGTTAGTCCAGCCTGCAGGCATTGCTGCTGCTCCTGTAGATTGTGTTTCAAAGTTCTCGCTTAATAATGTATTCGGTCCTGCAGCTGCTGCGTTTCCACAAGAAACTGGTGTTAAATCGCAACGGTTAGTATCTGTAAGGTCGAAGTCCTCAGGAGTATTTACATATAGTACATAAACATCATCAAAGAAATCTCTAGTTAATACGGCACTAATAGAACCTTTTCCATCAGGAATGTTTAAGGCTTTAAAGTCAGAGAAAGTACTTGTCCATAAATTTGCAGTCGCTCCAAAAGCATCATTACAGCTTTTAATACTACGCTCACCATCAAATTGGTCAAATGACTCAGCTGCAAATGATAAATCGATTTGCTCTTCTACAAATTGTACGTTATTTACTCTAACCCAAATAAGTTCTAGAGCATCAGAAAAGTCTGCAAACTCAACGTCCACAGGAACGATATCTGCTACTAAATTATCTCTTGTAATAACGTCTGCTTCACTAGATGCCGCGATACGCTCTATGTCACTACCAGCTCCAGCCACACCTAATGTAGTAACTCCATTTGAAGTTCCTACGGTAAGACCTGTTAACTTAACAAATACTTTTCTACCGAATTCATATCTTGTAAACAATGGGTTTACATCAATAGAAATGGCAAGACCAGCTGTAGGGTTTTCTGTTTCATCTTGAATTATTAATTCTTTAAACCAGTTTCCTCCTTGATCATCTGATATTACATAACCAGTAATATACTCATCTACTCCACTTGCTGATTGCTCAAAAGTAAAAGTGTCATCACCACTTTGTGCAAGTCTAGATGCTACAGTGCTTAATGCAACAACGTTACCGTCAACAGTAATTGGTGTTGTGTCATTAAATGTAGGTACTGTAAAATCATCATCTCCTACACAAGAAAATGTGATAGCGGCGATAAACGCCAGCGCTATTATTTTATGAAAAGCTCTCATATTATTTATTTTATTTTTCATCATTAATTTTATTAAAATCTTAGGTATACGTTAAGGTAATAAGTACGTCCATTTCCATAGAAATAACGTGGCGCAAATACTTCAATTGGGTTATTACTATCGTCTAGAACATCTTGATAATTTGCAAGACGACCTTGCTCAAATCCACCAGTTCTATATTCTTTCCCTAATACATTATTGATAGTAGCAAAGAAACCTACAAACTTATCACCTATTTTCCAAGACTTACCACCTACTACATTTAATAGTTCATATGGATTAAATTTTTCTTGTCTTAATAAGTCTCTAGCGATGTCTTCGTCATAATTAGATACTGGTAAACCGTCTAAATCTGTAACAAAGTTTTCTGATCTTCTTAGTGGCGCAACGTCCACATATGAATTAGAGAAGAAGTTTGCAGTAGCACCTACCCACCAATAATCTGGATCACGGTATTCAAAACCTATTTGGTAAGCTTGTTCTGGACCACCAGCAATGTGATAATCTTTAAGATTAGTAGTACCATCACCAAATGTTAAGTCTAAATTAGGGAAATCATCACTGTTTAAATAGATATTAGGGTTGTTACTATAAGTATTAGTACCAAATGCAGCAGCACCTTTCAATGCTATCGTAGGAGTAACTTGTACTTCTATTCCTATTTCTCCACCGATATTGCGACGATCTATGTTAGTCATTACTTCTTGTACAAAAGCATTACCATCTTGAGTTGGTGCACCAGATAAACCTTCTACAAAGTAGAAACCTACATCTGTACCGTCTTTAAATTGTGTGAAGTAACCTGTTAACCTAGCCTTTACAATAGGTGATCTGTAGACATAAGATATATCTGTAGAATATACAGTCTGAGACTCTAGACCTGTTGTCGTATTATT
This sequence comes from Nonlabens ulvanivorans, assembly GCF_000755285.1. Taxonomy (GTDB): domain Bacteria; phylum Bacteroidota; class Bacteroidia; order Flavobacteriales; family Flavobacteriaceae; genus Nonlabens; species Nonlabens ulvanivorans_A. Next base: position 654,648 of record NZ_BBMK01000001.1, read on the forward strand.
ATTCTGTCTAGCATTAGGAAATGCATTTCTTATCGTAGGAGCGTCTGTTAAATAAGCTCCGTTGAAATCGATAAAGCTTTTACCGCTTAGTTTATAAGTAGCACCACCTTTAATTCCAAAGTTTGTGAAATCTAGTTGTTCTCCTTTTCCAAAAGAATTGTCAGCAAAGTTACCATTACGGAATTTACCATCTCTTTGATAAGAAGTTTGAGTAATGTTACCAGCTATATAGAAGTCAACCTTTTTAGTCTTAAACTGAGCTTGAGCAAATGCATCGATCTCATCAACTAATATGTCATAATTGTACTTATAGCGATCACCTTCGCCTACAATACGATTAGGGTTGTTTAAATCTGATTGTGCTGCTTGATCTTGCGTTATATTAGAGGTTTCTTGAGCAAAAAAGTCAACATCTAGATAACCACCGCCACCTAAAAGATTATCAATTCTTGCATAGTTTTCACTTTTCAAGTTACGATAGCTTACTCCACCAGTAAATAGAATGTTATCTGTTATATCTGCAGTAAGAATAGTGTTCAACATTAAAAGATCATCATCGATACGATCTTCTTGTATAGCGTAAACGCTAGTTCCTCCTTGTTGAGTGAATGAAGCATTTGCTCTATAAAGTGCATCCCAATCTAATTGACCATTACTTACGAACTCCTGCTGAGCTAGATAAGCATTTGAATAATCTAAACCATTACGCAAGAAATAACTAGGTAAATTTTGATAATAATCAGGATTAGGGTTACGTGCACCACCTATGTAAGAATCTTGACCATCTAGAGTGACTAAGCGAGTACCACCATTATCGATACGAGTGTTTCCTATGCGACCAAATTGATATCCTACGTTAGTGTTTAATTTCACTTTTTCATTGATTTGCCAGTTATGGTTCAACATTAAAATAGGCTCTTCAATTTCTCTGATACGGCTATTGCGCTTTTGACCATTAAAATAACCCCCCCAGTTAGGGTTATAAGTAATTCCTTTTAAGTTTTTTACTTCTTCAGTCATTGGTGATTGTCTACCACGACGATTAGGAGTATACATTCCTGTAAAATTGATATAGTGATTTTCGTTAATTTTTTTCTCTACAGATAAACCTACAGAGTTAGCATCGTATACCGTGCCATCTATAAAACCTTCTTCTCCAGCTCTGCGTGAAGCACTTATTGAGTATGCCCATCCATTACTTTTTAAACCACTATTATAAGTAGCCATAAAACGACCGGTATAACTACGGTTACCAGCAGCATAAGAGATACGACTTCCTTCTCTTTGTTGAGAGGCACGCATGTCTATACTCTGTACACCGCCTAAACCACCAAAAGTATTATCTGCAGCAGATAATCCCATAGTAAAGTTCTGGTTGCGTTGTAGATCGTTTAATCCACCCCCCCAGTTACTCCATTGTGGTCTTCCAGAGAAAATCTTGTTCATGGTTAGTCCATTAATAAGGACACGACCATCTTCACTATTCAATCCACGAGGTCTAAAGAACGTTGCACTAAAATCAAATGCTGCCGCTCTTAAGAAAATATCTCTTGAAGATTGCAAAAGTCCAGAGACATTGTTTGCAGCATTCTGGTCATCAGACAGATCATTTTCTGTTAAAGATATAACACCAGCAGTTTGTTCTTGATCACTAAAATCTACTCTTAAATACAGTGGGTCAATATTAACTGGTGTTAATTCATTTACAACAATAGGTAAAGTACGGTTGTAATGATCAGCTGCACTAACTTGCATTTTCTGATCTCCTTGTGGGATACCGCTAGAAAAATTAAAGAAACCATCAGCGTCAGTAGTTGCTGTAAATTTGGTTCCTAAGATTTCAATCAGCGCTCCTTTAATAGGTTCCTCGGTTGATTCGTCAATTACTCGACCTTTTACCACTTGGGCACTCGCAATGGAGCCGCAGACTAGTAAAATCAACAAAATCAACTTGCTAATTTGTTTATTCATAAGAGTTGTTTATTAATATATCGTTATTAATGGGCTGCAAAAGTACGTTTTTCTATGGTTAACAGTACCTTTGGCGCGGCGTTTGTATAAATGTTTACATAATGTTAATCTAAGTTAATTAAAAGAAATGTATAAATATCTCATTACCAGTGCTTTTGTTTTTTTCGCTTTCGCTAAAGCGTCTCATGCACAACAAGATAAGGACGACTCAAAACAGTATAAAATACAAACTGTTGCGTTTTACAACCTAGAAAATCTCTACGATACAGAAGATGATCCTACTATTAATGATGAAGCTAGTCCTATGATGGAAATGGCAGAAGGATTAAGAGAAGACGTGTATCAAAAGAAATTAACAAACATGGCACGTGTTATTAGAAAGATAGGTGCAGATAAGTCTGGAACTGCTCCTGCATTAATAGGTGTTTGTGAAGTAGAAAACCGCAAGGTCCTTGAAGATCTAGCTAGTCACGAGCTTTTAAGAGACTATGATTATGGTATCGAGCATTATGATTCACCAGACAGGCGTGGTATTGATGTTGCCTTACTATATAAGAAGAGTGAATTTAAAGTGATTAACTCACAATCGAGACGATTAGATATATCAGATCCAGGTAGCGGTAGACGTATTTTTACTCGTGATCAGTTAGTGGTGACAGGAGAACTTAATGGCGATCCTATGAGTTTAATTGTTAATCACTGGCCATCACGTAGTGGTGGAGAAATGCGCAGTAGAGCAAAACGTGTTGCAGCAGCAGCTTTAAATCAGCAAATTATCGATTCCCTGCATGTTACTAATGCAATGGCCAAAATTATGACCATGGGTGATTTAAATGATGACCCTACTAATGAAAGTGTTTTAGTAACACTTAATGCCCAAGCAGATCAAGAAGATGTAAGACCTCAGATGGTTTACAATCCATACATTCAAATGTTGAAAGATGGTTATAATACACTTTCATACCGTGATGCAGGAAATATTTTTGACCAGATCATGCTAACATATCCTTTATTAAAACAGGCAAATCAGGAAGGTTACTTCTATTATCATGCTGGGATTTATAATCCTAGTTTTATGACTAATAAATCTGGACGTTACAAAGGTTATCCATTGCGTAGTTATAATAATGGTAGCTTCACAAATGGCTTCAGTGATCACTTCCCTGTCTATGTTTATCTCATAAAGGAAGAGAAAGAGTAACAACTAGATTAAACAATAAAAAAGCAGCTGTTAAGCTGCTTTTTTTATTTTAAAAATGATAGAAGGCATTTTCTAAATGCTCAATTTGTGTTCCTGCTTTATTCTTTATTATCGCAATAATATCAAATCTAGCCTCTATGTCATCACCGGCATGGTGTTCAATATAATGATCTGCGGTAGAAACTAATCGTTTAATTTGAGCCGGTTTTAAAAAATCTTGTGGGTCACCAAATTCTGGTGTAGAACGAGTTTTTACCTCTACAATTACAATGGTGTTCCCTTTTTGTGCGATGATGTCGACCTCTCCTTTGAGATACACATAGTTTGTGGTAAGAATGTCATATCCATTTTTCTGCAAGTAGTGAACCGCAATTTTTTCTCCTTCTTTTCCTAGTTCGTTATGATCTGCCATAATTTAATAAGTGAAAGTGATTTGATTCTTTTTAATGGAAACATGCATGTCTGTGCCTAGTTTTAGGCTACGGTTATCTTTTATATGCCAGCAGGGAAATTAAAAATTACGGGGAAATTGTAACTATTGGTTAAATCTGTAATGATTTCGCGAGCATTTTTACCAAAAGGAATATCATGATCTCTCATATCGCTCATGCCGCCTACAATGAGTCCTTTTAAATGGTCCAAGTGTCCAGCTCTTTTAAGTCCGTACATCATACGCTCGATATGATATAAGTATTCATCCACATCTTCTATAAAAAGAAAACAACCATCTGTTACAGGAAAACTATTAGACCCTAATAAACTATAGAGTATCGATAAATTACCACCTACGATAGGAGCTTTTATTTCTTGAATTTGCAGTCCTTGCTTATTCGTAATTTTAATTACTTGAATTTGTCCTAATAGAGCCTTTTTAAAACTTTCTACGCAACCTTTTGATTTATCACTAAATTCCAAAGGCATAAAATTATGTAAGCTAGCTATTCCTAAGTTTTGTAAATGACCATGTAGTACCGTAACGTCTGAGTAACCTATGATTAGCTTTTTAAAATCCGCTTTCGCGAAAGCGGAAAAATTAATATCATCGATGATCTGTACGGTTCCATAGCCACCACGAGCGATCCATATGGCGTCGATATCTTCATCATTTAAAGCAACTTGAAAATCAGTAACTCTTAAGCTAGTTGTACCGCCAAATTGATGATTTATGGCTCCTATAGTTTTACCATAACTCACGCGTAAACCCCCCCATGACTCTAATAACTCACGTGCTGGCCTTAAGTCAGCCTGAACAGCGCTTCTTGCTGTACAAAGAATTCGTACATGATCATTCTTTTTTAAACCGGTATATGTAAATTCTCTCAATATCAGTGATTTAGCTTTTTTTGTTCTGCATGAATTTATACTAAAAGTCTTAAAACTAAGTTAAGGAATATATATCTTTATCATCAACACCTAATGCGCTAGCTTATGGAAACCTTTACATCTTGCAACACAGCTACCTTATCGCCCTATGTTCCTACCACGCAAAACCATGGAACATACAACGAGTAAGGCATGTGATAAAAAGATTGGGATATGGCTAGACGTCGCACAAGAGAATGCCATTTTATCACAATCGCCTACAGTATTTGTAGATACTTGGATTACAGATTCTATCAATTATATGAATACACCAGCGCCGGTTTGGGGTAACTGGGCACAATCTGATTATACAGATTTTAATAGCGAGGCATTTCCTCAAATGGTAGAGTGGTTAAAACAGACTTTTGATGATTCTCTTAATCTTAAATTAAGGGCTAAAATGACACTTTTTTGGCATAATCATTTTGTGACTAAGGCAGATGATTATCAAGCGCCATCATGGCTATATCAATATTATGATCTATTACAAACTCATGCTCTAGGTAACTTTAAAACACTTACTAAAGAGATCGGTAAAAATGAGGCCATGCTGGTTTACCTAAATGGAGTGCTCAATAATAAATGGAGTCCTAATGAAAATTATGCTCGAGAACTTTTTGAGCTGTTCACATTAGGTGCCAATAATAATTATACACAAACAGATATTGTAGAAGCAGCCAGAGCATTAACAGGTTACAATAGCTGGACCCAATTGGGTGCACCTATTGTATTCCAAAGTTCTACATTTGATAATACAGATAAAATAATCTTCGGTAGTGCACCTACTAATTTTGATCACGACAGTTTAATAGATCATCTTTTCAGCGTTAGAGCAAATGAGATTTCAGACTTTATCGTAAAAAAAATATATAGAGCTTTTGTGAGTCCAGAGTTGCCTTCACAGACTATAATTGATCAATTAGCGACAACTTTCCGCACTGGGAACTGGGAAATTGTACCCGTTTTAAGACAGCTTTTTAAGAGTGAGCACTTTTTTGAAGATGATGCTATAGGTTCTATTATTAAAGATCCTATGGATTGCTTTTTAACTTTTATAAAAGAGGCTAATTTTCCATACACACCACAACAACTTGAAGTGTTAGTATATTATTCGGCAAACTTAGGTCAAGAGTATTATAATCCCGTGGACGTTGCTGGATGGCAAGGTGATCGCGATTGGATCAATAGCAGCACGATAACTGGTAGGTGGCAAGGTCTAGAATATATTATGTGGACGACATGGAATCTAGATCAAGAATTATTTAGAAACCTAGTTATTTCTATAGCGAGTTCTAATAATGATCCTGCGGTTATCGCTCAAGAAATGGTGGATCGATTTGTTCCAAAAACATTGCATACTACGGCAGACTATGCTCTAGCAACACAAGTATTTAAAGGAGATGTACCTCAAAATTATTATGATAATATGCAATGGAATCTTCAATGGGGTTCTGTTCCTTATCAAGTGGTTTTATTACTGCAACACATTTTTAGAATGCCAGAATTTCAACTTAAATAATTAGCGCTATGTGTGATACTCATAAAAAACATCAAGACCCTAATTCACAAGCGCATCATGAAGAGCATGAAGCCTGGAGTCGTAGAACTTTTTTACAAGCCCTAGGGATCGCCGGTGCAGGAACATTTGCATTAGGTGGAACACAAATTTCTAGTGCGATGGCTAGTCCTATTACAGCGGCGTTATCATCTAGTACAAATGATCGAGTTTTAGTATTAATAAGACTGAAAGGTGGAAACGATGGTTTGAATACTATTGTCCCATTAAATCAGTACGGTACTTATGCTTCTCAACGACCTAACATCGCACTTGCTCAAAGCAGTCTCTATAATTTATCGACAGACTATGGGTTGCCATCATACATGAGCAGTTTACAATCTCGATGGGGAAATGGAGAGATGAAAGTTGTACATGGTGTAGGATATGCAGGTCAGGATTTATCACATTTCCGATCTAGTGATGTATGGGCAAGCACTGATGCTGTAAACAATGAAGAATCCGGATGGATGGGTAGATTTTTTGAAAATGAGTATCCTAATTTTTTATTGAGTCCGCCAGCAATTCCGCCGGCGATACAAATAGGTAGTTTAGGTAATCTAGCTTTTGAAGGTATACAAACAAACTATGCCTTTTCTGTGGCAGATCCACAACAGCTTTACAATCTAGCGCAAAACGGATGGCAGCACGATGCGTTGAATGTACCACCATGTACTTATGGAGATCAGTTAAGCTTTTTAAGAACAACTACTAATACCACATTTGCTTATGCAGGTGTTATCAATACTGCGTATCAAGCAAGTACAACGCAAGCCACATATGGAAATCATACCATTGCAGATCAACTAGCGATAGTTGCCCGATTGATAAAAGGTCAATTAGGAACTAAAGTCTATATGGTAACCTTAGATGGGTTTGATACACATGCAAATCAAGCTAGTACTCATGCAGATCGTATGCAAAAATTAGCAGATTCAATTGACGCTTTCTATACAGATCTTGCGGCTTATGGTAATCAGGATGAAGTATTGTGTATGACCATATCAGAATTTGGTCGTCGTGTAGAAGAAAATGGTTCTAACGGTACAGACCATGGCGCTGCGGCACCTATGATGCTTTTCGGTGGTGGATTAAATGGTAATGGTTTTATAGGGACACATCCTAGCTTAACTAATCTAGATGCAAATGGTAATATGATCTATAGTACAGACTTTAGAGATATATATTCTACCGTTATGAAAGAATGGTTGTGTATCGATCCTACAGCAGTAGATCAGCCATGCTTAATGGCAATTACAACAATATAAACTTAGGATTTAATTGTACTACTTTATCATCTCCATCTTTTGAAAATCAAGACTTCAAACACTTTGTGGTCAATAGACAGGACAGCGATGTACTATATCTAAAAATGGATGTAGGGCGCAAGTTGGATATTAAGGTTTACAATTTCATGGGCCAGCAAATAGGTCAGTTAGCAAATGAATATTACATGCCTGGTGTCCATGAGATTGATATAAAAGCAACGCTACAAACTCGATTAGCATCTGGTAATTATATCTACAGAATTAGTTCTGGTACAGATCAGTACTCGAGCCAGTTTTTGATACGATAGCTCTCTGATTATATATTGATTTGTGTTTACGCTTTCGCGAAAGCGTCATCATAACCATCAACCTGCTATAAAAACACGTGCATAGCTGTTTCATTAATCGTAAATTTGCAACTCTCAAAATAAGTTCATGAGCAGTCAACAACGATATACGATTACGGCAGCATTGCCATATACTAACGGTCCAGTCCATATAGGTCACCTTGCAGGTGTATATGTGCCTGCAGATATTTTTGCACGTTACCAGCGCATGCGCGGTAGTGATGTCGCCTTTATTTGTGGTAGTGATGAGCATGGTGTGCCCATTACTATTAAAGCAAAAAAAGAAGGTATTACTCCACAAGATTGGTAGATCGTTATCATAAAATTATAGGAGATTCTTTTAAAGAATTTGGAATCACCTTTGACCATTATGGTCGCACCAGTTCTACAGAGCATCATAATACAGCAAGTGCTTTTTTTACAAAGCTGTATAATGATGGAAAATTTATTGAGCAAGTAACAGAGCAATTATACGATCCAGAAGCAGACCAGTTTCTAGCAGATCGCTTTGTAGTAGGTACTTGTCCTAAGTGTGGTAATACAGAGTCTTATGGAGATCAATGTGAGAAATGTGGAACTTCTCATAATGCAACAGATTTAATAGATCCTAAAAGTGCCATTACAGGTAACACACCAGAGTTGAAAGAAACGAAGCACTGGTTTTTACCACTAGATGAATATAGCGACTGGCTCAACGAGTGGATTGTTGAAGGTCACTCTAAAGATTGGAAAGCAAACGTACTAGGACAGGTAAAAAGCTGGATTACAGACGGTTTGCATCCACGTGCCGTGACGCGTGATCTAGATTGGGGAATTCCGGTTCCTGTAGAAGGAGCAGATGGTAAGGTGCTATACGTTTGGTTTGATGCTCCTATTGGCTATATCTCAGCGACTAAGGAATGGGCGGCACGCGAAGGCAAGAACTGGAAGATTACTGGAAAAAGGATGATACAAAACTATTGCATTTTATAGGTAAGGATAACATTGTTTTTCACTGTATTATTTTCCCTGCGATGTTAAAAGCACATGGCGATTATGTGATGCCAGATAATGTGCCTGCAAATGAATTTTTAAATCTAGAAGATGATAAAATATCTACTTCTAGAAACTGGGCGGTATGGTTGCATGAATACCTAGCAGATTTCCCTGGGCAACAAGATGTGTTACGTTATGTATTAACAGCTAATGCGCCTGAGACTAAGGATAATAATTTTACATGGAAAGATTTTCAAGCGAGAAATAATAATGAGTTAGTAGCAAACCTAGGGAACTTTGTAAACCGTGTTATAGTGTTGACTAATAAATACTACGACGGTATTGTTCCTGAAACTGCTAATCTTGCTCAAAGAGATCTAGATGTTTTAGAACAAATCAAATCATTTCCTAAAACCATAGGTGATAGTTTAGATCGTTACCGCTTTAGAGAAGCATTACAGGAATTAATGAACTTATCCAGTATAGGTAATAAATACATTGCCGAAGAAGGATTAGAACCATGGAAACTAGCTAAAACAGATCCAGAGCAAGTGCAAAACATTATGTATGTGTGTTTACAATTAACTACTGCGCTTGCTATATTAAGTGAGCCTTTCTTGCCGCATACTTCAAGTAAGTTAAAAAGTATGCTCGGTTATTCTTTACTTGATGCGGAATCTACTAGTTGGATTCGTGTAGCAAGCTCAGAACCATTACTACCATCCAACCATAAAATCAATAAAGCGGAGTTGCTTTTCTCTAGAATAGAAGATGAGCAGGTAACCGCACAATTAGAAAAATTAGAAGCCACCAAAGCTGCAAATGCGGCAACAACACCTAGCCTTATGCCACAAAAAGACAAAACGAATTACGACGACTTTATGAAAATGGACTTGCGAGTAGGAGAAATTCTTACTGCCGAGAAAATGCCTAAAACAGATAAGTTGATGGTAATGACGGTTGATACCGGAATCGATAAAAGAACCATAGTATCTGGAATCGCACAACACTTCAGTGCAGAGGAATTAGTAGGACGTAAAGTAACCGTACTGGCAAATCTTGCACCTAGAAAACTACGTGGTGTAGAATCTCAAGGAATGATTCTCCTTGCCGAAGATCCAGAAGGAAAATTAGTATTTGTAAATCCAGATGATGCGGTTGTGAATGGTGCTACTATTGCATAAAAAAGTTTTCCAAAAGGCAGACTTAAGTCTGCCTTTTGGAAATAAATACTACCTATTCAACTAATATTTAGTTATTCAGGATATATAACTTCACAAATAGTTCCATCTATTTCATCAAAACGGATGACACCAAAATTTTGATCATAATAGATAACATTAATATTATGTGATAAATTTGAAGTGGTTGAACTGGAATTCCTTACCTGATTAGATCCGGAATCAAATTTAACTACTTTGTTGAAATGCATATTATTTACTTGAAATATTCCAACTTCTGTAAATTCATTTCCTCTTAAAAATAGATTTGCGGGATTCTGACTTCCTGGAAGTCCAAATCCATTAATTGAAACGTTCCATAATGGAAAATTAAGCGATTGCTTAAATGAAGAATGGCTTTTATTGACGTAATAATGCATTTGTTCTCTATACGTATGACTATTCGTATCGTGCTCTAGCAATGTCATTTTAATCACTTGACTATCAAATGTATGCTGAGGTTTGCGATTATTGCCTGAACTGAGAAAGAATCCTGGTCCAGAAATAGGATAATATCCTCTAGCACAATTATCAACTTCTGTTACCTCAAAGTTTAGTATTTCATTGTTGTCGTTCTTGTATTGAATAATTTGACCTTCAAAATAGTTGTAAGAAATACTATTTTCCTCTTGCTCTTCTGTGAATGAATAAGTCGGATTTGTAAAATTGCATTGCTCTTTGACATCATCTTCAGAGCAACCTGAAATCAAAACAAGTAGAAAAATAATAATAGAAAATGTAATTGATTTAAATATTTTGTAAGTCATTACATCAAATTTTGATATTTAAATGTAACGATTTTATATCAAAACTATTGCATTTTTGATTCTGACATAGCATAAGCTAGTTACTATTGTGAAGAACAAAAAGTCGTATGTTAGTAACCAATATTTAATTTTCAAATAGATTTTTAAATTTGACATGCTAACTATCGGTGTTGGTATTGTCTAAATTCAATTAGAAAAATCTAGCCAAATTCCCAGCAACCCAAAAACCTAATTACCCAATTAATCCTTCCACTCCGCAATAAAAAGATTCGTATCACGCCCACCACCGTTGTTACGGTTAGAAGAGAACGCAAGGTATTTCCCGTTGTTTGAGAATACAGGGAATGCATCAAAAGTCTCACCGTGAGTGATGCGTTCTAGACCAGTTCCATCTGTATTAATCATATAAAGATTGAAAGGGAAACCACGCTCTGCCTCAAAGTTTGAAGAGAACAATACTCGCTTACCATCTGGTAAAAAGAAAGGTGACCAATTAGCATTTCCTAACTGCGTTAACTGGCGTAAATCAGAACCGTCTGCATTACAAATGTAGAGTTCCATCTCTGTAGGCTGTACTAATCCTACTTTCAATAAGTCTTTGTATTCTTTGATTTCAGCTTCGGTCTTAGGACGTGAAGAACGAAATATCAACTGTGTTCCATCTGGAGAGAAAAACGCGCCGCCATCATAACCTAGTTCAAAGGTGATTTGTTTTACATCACTACCATCTATATTCATAGTGTATAACTCGAGATCACCACTACGATCACTTGTAAAAACGATTTTATCACCTTGTGGAGAAACTGTAGGCTCTGCATCATAGCCTTTTTCTTCAGTTAATTGCGCCGTAATATTTCCATCAAGATCTGCTACAAAAATGTCATAACTGTCATAAATAGGCCATACATATTTCCCATTTTCTTTAAGAGGTGTGTCTGGACAATCGTCCATTTTCAAATGCGTACTAGCATAAATGATATGTTCATTATCGGGCAAGAAATAAGCGCAAGTTGTACGTCCTTTTCCAGTAGAGATCATTTTAGGCGCGCTTTCGCGAAAGCTGTCTCCATTATTCATTAAGAACATTTGATCACATTCTACATCCCAAGCAGTATTGTTGCTTTGGAAAACGAGTTGTTTATCATCAAAACTCCAGTAAGCCTCAGCATTATCGCCACCAAAGGTTACTTGCTGGATATCCTTAAAGTGATTTTCACCTTCCATGATTAATGGATTCTGGCTGTCAGGAACTATGCTTTCTGCGTTTTGAACTGTTTTATCCTCATTATTTACAGTGTCTTTACAGCTTACAACAGCCATTAATGCGATTAGAAATAGGAACGTTCTCATGGATGATTTAATTTTGAGCAAAATTACAAGCTAGATATGAGAATCACGACACTTTTTATAGCCATTTGTTTATTAGTCTCTTGCAAGACCGATTTAAAGAAGTTAGAACCTGTAAAAGGCGACATGAAAGCGATGTGGTTTATCTCGCCTCAGACAGTTTGCAAGGTCGAGAAACAGGTACTTCTTATGAATTACTTGCGGCAGATTACATTGCAAAACGCATGAAAGAATCTGGTCTAGAACCTAAAGGAAATGCAGGAACTTATTTCCAGACCTTTTCATTTAAGCCATCGAGTGATCCACATCAAGAAGCTGCTTTTACAAATGAGAAAGGCGATGCATTTCTTACAGGAACTAACGTTTTAGGTTATATAGATAATGGCGCTGCACAAACGGTGGTGATAGGAGCGCACTATGATCACCTAGGAATGGGTGGCGAAGGTTCGCTACACCGTGAAGGAGAAGCTATTCATAATGGAGCAGATGATAATGCGAGTGGTGTTGCGATAATGTTAGATCTAGCTTACGAATTGAAAACGAGCGATAAAAAAGGGAATAACTACTTATTCATGGCTTTTTCTGGTGAAGAAATGGGATTATTAGGTTCTAATTACTTTACTAAAAACTCGACGATTGCGCTAGATTCTATTACCTACATGATCAACATGGATATGGTCGGCAGGCTAAATGAAGAAAACACTTTAGCAGTCTATGGAACAGGAACTTCACCACGTTGGAACCAAATCATTAATGCAGTAAACAAAGATTTTACACTAGCTTTAAATGAAAGTGGAGTAGGACCTAGTGATCACACATCGTTTTACTTAAATGATATTCCGGTATTGCATTTCTTTACTGGACAGCATGAGGATTATCACAAACCAGGCGACGATGCAGATAAGTTGAACTATGACGGAATGCAAAAAATATCTGATTATATTTTAAGAATAACAGCAGAGTTTGATAACGCTGGAAAACTGGCCTTTAGAAAAACTAAAAACGAAAGCGAAGAAGTGCCACGTTTTAAGGTAGGTCTAGGCGTCGTGCCAGACTATTTATTTACAGGAAAAGGAATGCGCATCGATGGAGTGAGCGAAGAGAAACCAGCACAAAAAGCAGGTCTTTTGAAGGGTGATATCGTTATGAAACTAGGTGACAGCACTATAGTTGATATGATGAGTTATATGAGAACTTTAGCAACTTTTGATAATGGTGATAAGACTAAGGTAACCGTTGATCGTGATGGTGAAATGGTGGAGAAGGAGATTGAGTTTTAAGTCTTAATCATTGATTTATCGCGTCTTTGATCTTTTTTATTGGAGTGACTTAATATTCTCAATAATTTCTTTTTCATTTTTCTTTTCTTTTTAGTTTTTCAAGCTACCTTTGCCGCCAATCTCAAGGGGTGCTTTTAGAAATAAAGGCTGAGATAATACCCAAGGAACCTGGGCGAGTAATGTCGCTAAGGGAAAAGATTTAAGTTAGTTAATTTGTGTGCTATGATTTCGCTTTCGCGGAAGCAGGCTTCGCAACTTTCTTTATCAAGAGAATCCTTCAAACATTTTATTTTAATCAAACCGAATAAATGCCCCCCCTTTTATTTGAACTTAAAAAAAGTTCTAATGAAACATTTATCTCGCGTTGTAATTGCTATGGCATTAACCGTAACCGGCCTAGCAACAGCGCAAACAACACAAGAAACAGACACCACAAAATCTGAAAAACTAGATGCGGTGCTTGTAAAAGCCGTACGTGTAAATGCAAAATCGCCTATTACACACAGCAACCTTACTAAAGAGGAAATTGCAAAACGTAATCTAGGACAAGACATTCCTATGTTACTTAATTTTTTACCATCTGTAGTTACCACTACTGATGCTGGTGCTGGAATAGGTTATACAGGATTAAGAGTACGCGGTGTAAGTTCACAATCTACTAACGTGACCATCAATGGTATTCCTTATACAGATGCAGAATCGTTAGGTACTTTTTGGGTAAATCTAGGAGACTTTTCTTCTTCTGTAGAGAGTTTACAACTACAGCGTGGAGTAGGAACTAGTACTAATGGTAGTGGTGCCTTTGGGGGGGCAAGTATTAATGTATTAACTGATGCAGTTTCTAAAGAATCCAGCGGTGAAATCTCTAATTCTATAGGTAGTTTTAATAGCAGAAAACACACCGTAAAGTTCTCAACAGGTCTCATGAATGATCACTTTGAGATTGCTGGTAGATTGTCTAACATACAATCTGATGGTTATATCGACAGAGCAACCTCAGATTTAAAATCGTATTTCTTACAAGGTGCTTATGTAGATGATAATACCTTAATTAAAGCGGTAACCTTTGGTGGTAATAATGTTACTTATCAATCTTGGTTTGGTATTGATAGAACAACGCTTAGTGAAAACAGAACCTTTAATCCAGCTGGTCAATATGAAGATGAGAATGGTGACACTCAATTTTATGATAACGAGGTAGATGATTATAGACAAGATCACTATCAATTACACTGGAACCAGCGTTATAATAGAAACTGGTCTACTAACATAGGGTTGAACTACACTTACGGACGCGGATTCTTTGAGCAGTTTAAAGAAGATGATGATTTTTCTACCTATGGATTTGATGAATTAACAGTTGATGGACAGACCGTAAACACAACAGATTTAATACGTCGTCGCTGGTTAGATAACGATTATTATGTTTTTAATGCGAGTGCAAATTATAAGAATAGAAATCTAGACATGATTTTTGGAACATCCATCAGTCATTATGATGGTGATCATTATGGTGAGGTGATATGGGCAAGATTTGCAAGTCAAAGCAATATTAGAGACCGTTATTATGATGGTAATGGTAAAAAGAATGATTTCTCTTTATTTTCAAAAGCTACTTATAAGCTTAATGATAGAGTACAACTTTATGGTGATTTACAAGTAAGAAACGTAAATTATTCTACGTCTGGGATTACATCAGATCTTGTAGAATTGTTAGTTGATGAGAATTACACATTCTTTAACCCTAAGGCTGGTGTAACGTATAAGTATAATGATAATAATGATTTATACCTATCTTATGCAAGAGCAAATAGAGAGCCTAATAGAAACGATTTTGAAAGCGACTCTTCTATCAGACCAGAACAGTTGAATGATTTTGAATTAGGATGGCGTCACAAAGAAGGCAACTTCTCCTTTAATGCAAATGGTTATTTAATGTTATATAATGAGCAATTAGTGTTAAGCGGTGAGTTGAATGATGTAGGTGCACCATTAAGAACTAATAGTGGTGAAAGCTATCGCTTAGGTCTAGAATTAGAAGCTGTAATACCAGTTAATAATAAGCTTACGATTCAGCCTAATCTAGCTTTAAGCAGCAATAAGAATAAAGAAACAGTGAGATCATTTGATGGTGAATTGCAAAATTTAGGAAGCACAGATATTGCTTTTTCACCAGAAATTGTAGCCGCAAACGCAATTGTATTTCAACCAGTTAAAAACTTTCAAATTTCTTTACTTAGTAAGTTTGTAGGCGAGCAGTATATGAGTAATACTGAGGCGCAAGAGTCTAAATTAGATAGCTATTTCACAAATGATATCAACTTAATTTATACCATTAAGCCACGATCAGTTTTTAAAACTATTGTACTTACTGCGCTAGTAAATAACATCTTTGATGAGAAATATGAGTCCAACGGTTATTACTTTACCTATGATGACGATTTCTCTAATCCAGGTACCATCTCAACTATAGAAGGAAATGGATTCTATCCACAAGCAGGTATTAACTTTTTAACAGGCGTGACGCTTACTTTCTAAAAGTAGAATAAAATCTAAAAAGGTTCTGATCTAGATGTGATTTTAAATATCGTACTAGATTAGAGCCCTTTTTTATTAGTTAAAAACTCTAATTATATTACCGCTACGTTCTACACGATAAGCTTTTAAACCATATTGTCCGCCACCTTGAGTAGGCTGGCCATTAAAAATACTGTATTCATTATTATCATCTGTACAAGGGCAAGATGCCGTGATGCCAGAAACCGTCATTTTAGAACACTCATTAGGCGAGTGATTAGGATCACTTAATTCATAGGCAAAATATTGTGAGTTCCCAGGATGGTATATGACAAAACCACGCAAGCCACCACTATTAACAATCACAAAATTACCAGGAAAGTTTAAAGCACCATACTGCGGTAGATTAGTATTCAATTCTACCTGAAAGGCAAGATTAACAAGAAAAGGATTGTTGCGAGCGTCATCATCACTCACGCAGGACAGCGCGATAAACAGCACACTAATAATAAACGCTTTACGCATAATTTAGTTTCTTTTAAAGACTTCAAATGTATAACGATGATATTGATATTTAGTATATTTGTTTTTGAAATCCCGCAGCAATGATGGGATTTTGTTATTTATATTCTCAATTACTGGTAAATGTAGAAGTGAATTAGAGAATACGCTTTCGCGAAAGCTGCCCTATGAAAGCCGCCGTGAATAATTAAAACTACAAAACTATGAGTAACGTATCGTACTATACAGAAGAAGGATTTAAAAAACTTAAAGACGAGCTAAAGCAGCTTAAAGACGTCGAACGTCCTAAAGCATCACAAGCCATTGCTGATGCAAGAGACAAAGGTGATTTAAGTGAAAATGCAGAATATGACGCCGCCAAAGAAGCGCAAGGAATGCTAGAAATGCGCATTTCTAAACTCGATGCAGTAGTTTCTAATGCTCGTATTATTGATGAGAGCGACCTAGATATGTCTAAGGTTTTAATCCATAGTAATGTAAAAATCAAGAATCTGAATAATAAAATGGTGATGAACTATAAGCTCGTTGCTCAAAGTGAATCAGACATAACAAAAGGTTTGATATCTGTAGATTCTCCTATAGGTAAAGCCTTATTAGGTAAAGAAGTTGGTGAAGTTGCAGAGGCTGTTGTACCTGTAGGAACTATCAAACTAGAAATCATGGAAATTTCAAGAGGATAGTTATGAGCATATTCACAAAAATCATCAGCGGTGAGATTCCATGCTATAAAGTAGCAGAGAATGAGGACTTCATCGCTTTTTTAGACATTAATCCTAATGCACCGGGACACACACTTTGTGTACCTAAAAAAGAAGTCAATAAATTATTTGACTTAGATAATGAGACTTACTTTGATCTGATGGATTTTTCTAGAGAAGTTGCATTAGCCTTGAGAGAAGAAGTAACCTGTTTAAGAATTGGGATGAGCGTGATAGGACTAGAAGTACCACATGTACATGTACATTTAATACCACTACGTGATATGGAAGACATGCGATTTTCAAATAAAGTATCACTATCTGAAGAAGAAATGCAAGACATCGCTACGAGAGTTAAGGCGCGATTTGACCATTAAATATTAAAAAAACCTCATCGATCTCTACGGCCTCTAAGGTTTAGATTAATAACATCATAAGATTTAATGATATCATTAACAGGTAGATTAACGAGATAGGTTTTACCTTTGTAAAAAATTAATATTATGTACCCAGCAGAATTAGTTCAACCGATGCGCGACGATTTAGGAAACGCAGGTTTTGAACACTTATATACCGCAGACGCTGTAAATAGCGCAATTAGTAAAGAAGGAACAACACTAGTAGTAGTAAATTCAGTATGTGGATGTGCTGCTGCAAATGCGCGTCCTGGAGCAAAGATGTCTTTAGAAAACGCAAAAAAACCAGACCATATCGTGACGGTTTTTGCAGGTGTAGACCGTGAAGCAGTAGATGCAGCACGAGCAGCTATGATTCCTTTTCCACCTAGTTCACCTAGTATGGCGCTGTTCAAAAATGGTGAGTTAGTGCACATGTTAGAGCGTCACCACATTGAAGGTCGACCAGCAGAGATGATTGCAGAGAATCTTAAAGAAGCTTACAACGAGAATTGCTAGTACATTTCTAGTTTAAGAATTATTAAAAAGGTTGTGTATTTCTACACAACCTTTTTATTTTTAAGCATCGCCTTCTTTTATTATGCACGCATATCAATTGATTCAAACATCGATGGATATGCACATTTTGCATTATATATTTGTGCTATGCAAAAAATCATAGCGTATCCTTTAACGGTACTACATTTTATACTCTTTTTTCTGATGCTGGTGATCTTTCATCCTATCCAGTTGATATGCCATAAAATATGGGGGGGATACGACGCCCATAGAAAAAGTGTTGCCATTTTAAACTGGTTTTTAATGCAAACCCAGCTGCCGCTTTTCAACACCTTTGACTTTAAGTTTAAAGAAGAATTACCGGTAGGGCCATCTTACATATTTGTGAGTAATCACCAAAGTATGTTTGACATACCACCATTGATTTATCACTTGCGCCATTATCACGCAAAATTTATTGCAAAAAAAGAACTCGCAAAAGGAATCCCTAGCATATCTCTTAACCTGCGCATCGGTGAGAACTGTGCCATCGACCGCAAGGATGCAAGACAATCTATTGCGGCATTAATCAAATTTGCAAAAAACGTCTATGAAAAGAAACGTAGCGTTGTGATTTTTGCCGAAGGTTCTAGAAGCCGCACAGGTGTGCCTAAACCTTTTAAAACTAAAGGTTTATTAACGCTCTTCAAATATATCCCAGATGCTGTCGTTGTACCAGTTACGGTAAACAACTCATGGAAAGTGGATCGGTATGGGAAATTCCCTTACGGTATCGGTAACAAGATTTCTGTATTGGTGCATGAACCTATTCCTATTGTAGGACGTAATGGAGAAGAAGTTATTGCTCAAGCAGAATCTGTTGTGCATGGCGCGGTTACCAGTACAGCAATAGATTCTTAAGTTAAGAAATGCTGTAAATAACTGATTATTATTGTAATTACGCTTTCGCGAAGCGAACTAAACATTAAAACACGTACTTTTAAAGTCTATTAAAATATATATGAATATCAAGCCCCCCTAAAAAATATACGCATCGAGGTAATGCAATCGCTAGAAAGCAAGGTGCAGTCCTTTATGGATGAGTACTTGATTCCGGTCGATAAGATATGGCAGCCTACAGACTTTTTACCTAACTCTCAAGAAGATACTTTCTTTGATGAGGTGACAGAATTGAGAGAACTGGCAAAAGAACTACCTTATGATTTTTGGGTAGCTCTAGTAGGTGATACTATTACTGAAGAAGCGTTACCTACCTATGAGTCCTGGCTTATGGATGTAGAAGGTATTAATCAAGTAGAAGGAAAAGGTAATATATGGTCTAAATGGGTACGCCAGTGGACTGGTGAAGAGAATCGTCACGGAGACGTATTGAATAAATATTTATACTTATCTGGTCGTGTGAACATGCGCGAGATAGAGATTACCACACAACATTTAATTGCAGACGGTTTTGATATAGGAACAGATCGTGATCCTTATAAAAACTTTATTTATACTAGTTTTCAAGAATTAGCCACATACATATCACACAATCGTGTCGCAAAACTCGCACGTGGTTATGGTAATAGTGCGCTATCTAAAATGTGTCGTATGATATCTGGTGATGAGATGCGTCACCACAAAGCATACAGCATGTTTGTTACTGAGATTTTTAAAGTAGACCCTAATAATATGATGGTTGCTTTTAAAGATATGATGGTTAATAAAATCGTTATGCCTGCTATGTTTTTAAGAGAAGCAGGACAATCTATGGGATCTGCATTTGAGGATTTCTCAAACAGTGCACAACGTATCGGTGTTTATACAGCACAAGATTATATCGATATCATGCAAAAGTTGATTGATATGTGGGATATCGCAAATATGGAAGGATTAAATGAAGAGGCAGAAAAAGCACGTGATTATTTAATGAAACTACCAGCACGTATGGAGCGTGTTTCTCAACGTATTAAGATTCCAGAAGAGATTACTCGTTTTACATGGGTAAACCCAGCAATGACTACTTAAAAAAGAAATTGTAAATAAATTGAAAGCCCTAGATTTAGTCTAGGGCTTTTTTGTTTTTATCAAGTATAGGCTCTTCGGCTTGATTATTGTTTGTTGGTTACAATGTCTTATTAAGTTATTACATTTACGTTTCATGAAAATCTACCAAAACAGCCTGCGCAATCGCATTTTTATAGCGATGATTTTATTGACACTTATCTCCAGTCTACTTATTGCTGGAATGTCTATTTACCAATCAAGAGAACAGGCCAAAGATTATCATTCAAAACGTCTGGAACGTAAAGAGCAAGCGATCAAAGAGCAGATAGCTTATGAACTGCGCAAGACCGACTTTGAAGTAGTCACAGAAAATCTTCAATTCATTTTCAGAGAAGAAATTTATGGGATAAGCGATATCCACGGTATGCCTGTAAACATGTACGATTTACAAGGTCGCTTAATAAAAACTTCAAAACCGAAACTTAAAGCCGATAGCCTAGAACTACAGATCAATCATATCATTTTAGAAGGTTTGAAGACCTCAGACACCAGGCGATATGTTATTGAATTTGAAGAAGATGGAAAAAAATACTTATCTAGTTATTCTTATCTAACTGATAATCAGTTTAAAAACATAGCTATTCTTAACTTGCCTTATCTTGAGAATGATGATTTTATGAATTATGAACTCAAGGAATTTCTCACTAGACTTTCTGGGATTTATGTTTTGATGTTCTTATTCTCTATAGGGTTAGCTTACTTCTTGTCTAAATATATTACCAAATCTATTAGCCGCATCAGCGATCGATTTAAAGAGATTAATATTGCACAACGCAATGATAAGATTGTGATAGATGAGTCTGATGCTGGCGAGTTAAAGGCGCTGGTGATGTCTTATAACAATATGGTTGACCAACTAGAGGAAAGTGCCGTAAAACTGGCTACAAGCGAGCGTGAGCAAGCCTGGAGAGAAATGGCAAAACAAGTCGCGCACGAGATTAAAAATCCATTAACACCGATGAGGTTAACGGTACAAAGTTTTCAACGTCGTTTTGATCCAGCAGATCCTGATTCACAAGAAAAACTCAAGGAATACAGCAATTCACTTATCGAGCAAATCGATGTGATGAGTAATATAGCTAGTGCATTTTCTACCTATGCGACCATGCCAGCGCAAAAAAGTGAAGAGACTGATGTGCCTATGGTGACACAGCTTGCGCTAGATATTTTTAATGAGTCGTATATCACTTATGAAGAAGATGCGGCTTCATTGTTTGCCATCTTTGATCGCACACAGCTTATAAGAGTTGTGACTAATCTTATAAAGAATGCTATACAGGCGTTAGATACCGATAGGTCTCCAGAGATTAAAGTATCTGTCACACATGATGAACACAATGTTTATTTAAAGGTAAAGGATAACGGAACTGGTGTTCACGAGGATCATCAGACTAAAATCTTTGAACCTAAGTTTACCACAAAAAACAGTGGTATGGGACTAGGTCTAGCGATGGTAAAGCAAATCGTAGAGAACTTTAAGGGCACGATTACCATGACTACGGAAGTAAATGTAGGGACTGAATTTACTGTTCAAGTTCCTAGATCTAGATAAATCCGCTTTCGCGAAAGCGTTACTAGGAATTCTTATCATTTTTTTAAAGATTCAAATTCTTACTTCACTGCGGTTATGTCTATTTTTACAACAGTAAAAAATAATAGACCATGAACAATATTCTAGTTGCTACAGAAAATAAGATCACAACCATTACAATCAATAGACCTAATAAACTCAATGCGTTAAATAAAGAAACCATTGCAGAATTAAGTCAGGCAATAGATACTGCCGAAGATGATGAAAACACAAGGGTGATTATTCTAACCGGTAGTGGGGGGGAAAAAGCTTTTGTCGCTGGTGCAGATATTGCAGAGTTTGCAGACTTCTCTCCAGAACAAGGTAAAGAGCTTGCGGCGCATGGACAAGAAATACTTTTCAATAAAGTTGAGAACTGTTCTAAGCCTGTTATTGCTGCAGTAAATGGATTTGCCTTAGGTGGTGGACTTGAGTTAGCAATGTCTGCTCATTTTAGAATCGCAAGTGATAATGCCAGAGTTGGATTGCCAGAGGTTTCTCTAGGAGTCATACCAGGATATGGTGGTACACAGCGTTTACCACAACTGGTAGGTAAAGGACGTGCTATGGAAATGATCATGACCGCAGGAATGATTGATGCTGCGACTGCGCATTCTTATGGGTTAATAAATCATGTTGTGACACAAGATGAATTGATATCTACTTGCGAGAAAATCGCTGGAAAAATAATGCGCAATAGTCCAGTAGCAATAGGTGCTGCTATTGACGCGGTAAATGCTGGTTATATAGATGGAGTAGATGGGTATCAGGCAGAGATTGATTGCTTTGGTGCATCATTCGGTACAGACGACTTTAAAGAAGGAACGACAGCGTTTTTAGAGAAGAGAAAAGCTGAGTTTTAGAAACAAAACTTTTAAAAATCAAAAAAGGGCGGATTTATTTCCTCCCTTTTTGGTTTAGATTTTGTCGTATGATCTTTAAACAGGTTGGATTTATCCTCTAAATAAGAAAAAATCGTCTTTCATATCCTCAATTTTTTCATCCTTATTGGTGATGATGTAGTCGAGTGCTTTTTCTGTAAATTCTAATCCTTTATCTGTGAGAGAAACAATTTGATTGTCGATGGTAATCATATTGTTCTTTTCGGCAAGTTGCAATACAGAATTTGCCTTTACCTTACGCCAGTTGATATGCTCTTGAAGATGTGCTACACGTCGCTCGTTTTCACTATCATGATTGTTCAGGTGTAATAAAAAAGTAAGTAATGAAACCTCTATACGTTGTCTACTTTGCCTAAACAATACAGCGATTAATCCTTTGCTAGGTGCAAAAGGTATATTATTAAAAATAGAAGTCCTAATACCGTTGTAATAGAACCTGAAATAGAAGCGTCTAGCCAGCGCGCAAACCAGTATCCACCTATCGCACTTCCTACTCCAAAAAGAACTGAAAGCAATAGCATTTTACGCAAGTCAGTCGTTAATAAATAAGCTGCTGCTGCAGGAGTAATCATCATTGCAACTACAAGAATAGCGCCTACAGCATCAAAAGCTGCTACTGTAGTCACAGAGGCAACACTCATTAAACCATAATGTAAAATAACAGGTGAAAATCCTAAGGCACTAGATAAACCAACATCAAACGTGCTGATTTTTAATTCTTTATAAAAAGCGAGTAATAATACAAGTGTAATCACTAGAATCACTGAAATAGTCCATAATCCTTTGGGTCCAAAATCAGCGCCATCTATAATAAGTCTATCAAAAGGTGCATAAACCAGATCACCTAATAAGACAGCGTCTACATCTAGATGCACATCGTTTGCATTCTGGGCAATTAATATAACACCTATACTAAACAGTGCTGGAAAAACTAATCCTATTGCGGTATCTTCTTTAACCAGACCCGTTTTTTGAATTAATTCTACAAGAACCACAGTGATAATACCACTAAAAGCGGCAAAAATAATTAACCATGGAGATGCTAGATCATGAGTGATAAAAAACCCAATTACAATCCCTGGTAAAATAGAATGACTAATGGCATCACTTATTAATGCCATCTTGCGCAATACAAGAAAAACACCTGGAATAGCACAGGCAGCAGCAGTTACGGTAGCTATAAGCTGTATGTCAATCATAGGACTCATGACTCTGGTAGATTATTGTTGTATAAATTTGCTGCAGTCTCAAATCCGTCTTCAGTCATGGACCAGTTTTGGCCTTGAATAGTGATCCAGTCTTTCTCTTCTAATTTAGATAGTGTTTTTTTAGTAAACCCTTGAAAGCTATTTAAAATCCTAATGGCGTGCGGTCGTGATATATCATCGTGATCGCGCACAATATCATACATAAAATACAGTGTTTTCTTGAGCTGAAGATCACGTCTGTTTTTGATTAACCTAATTTGTTTAAAAATGATACCTCTTTCTGGAGAAAATAAGAAGGAAACTATAACAAATATGGCCGCTACTAAGACGATTACTGGACCTGTAGATAAGTTATTTTGACTTGCACTGATAGCGGTACCAAATACACCTGAAAAAGCGCCAAATATAGCCGCAAGGATAACCATAGTACTCAGGCTATTGGTCCATTGTCTTGCAGCAGCGGCAGGCGCGAGTAACATTGCACTCATTAAAACAACTCCAACCGTTTGTAGACCTATTACAATAGCGAGAACGATAAAAAAGCTTATCAAGCCATCAATGAATTTAGTATTAAATCCTAAAGTCATTGCATAGTTCTTGTCAAATAGCAGTAGCTTAAATTCTTTCCAGAATAATAGCATCACTAAGAGGCTAATCCCAGTAACGATGACCATTAATAACACATCACTTTCTACCAAAGTCGCTGCTTGACCAAAAAGATATTTATCTAATCCAGCTTGATTTGCATTAGGCTGTTTTTGAATATAGGTTAACAACAACATCCCAAAACCAAAGAACAAGCTTAAGATAAGTCCCAAAGCGGTATCTGTTTTTAAATGTGTCTTAGTGGTAATGCCTCGTATCCAGAAAACGCCTATTAGGCCACTCACTAAAGCACCTAACAGTAAAACATTAGAATCTTTTGCGCCAGTAATCAAAAAAGCAACCGCTATACCTGGTAATGCAGCATGTGAAATGGCATCTCCTAATAGGCTTTGCTTGCGCAATACAGCAAACTTCCTAGCATACCGCATATAGCGCCTAGAACAGCAGTTCCTAACGTAATCGTACGTAAAGTATAGTCGGTAAAGTATTGAGTTATGTCCATATTATTGTTGAACCGCTACTTTATAATTAATACCATAGGTTTTAGTCAGGTTATCATCATTAAAAATATCCTTTACTGGACCTGTTGCGATATGTTTCACATTTAAAAAGGTTACCCAATCAAAATATTCGGGTACTGTCTGTAAATCGTGATGAACTACAATAACTGTTTTGCCAGCTTTACGCAGTTCTTTTAAAATATTAATAATAGCGATCTCTGTAGTAGCGTCTACACCTTGAAATGGCTCATCCATAAAGTAAATAGCAGCATTTTGAACTAATGCTCGAGCTAGAAAAATACGCTGTTGTTGTCCTCCAGAAAGCTGGCTTATCTGTCTGTTTTTAAAAGCAAGCATGCCTACTTTTTCAAGAGCTTCTAGAGATAGTTTCTTCTCCTTTGCACCAGGTCTTTTAATCCATCCCAGTGAGCCATAAGTACCCATCATAACCACATCTAGTGCTGTAGTTGGGAAGTCCCAGTCTACACTACCTTTTTGCGGTACATAAGCTACTTTATCACGTTGCTTTGTATAAGGTTTACCATAGATAGCAACAGATCCTGCAATAGGATCAATGATACCTAATATAGATTTAATTAATGTCGATTTTCCCGCACCATTAGGCCCTACGATAGCCATCAAAACTCCTTCAGGAATAGATAAATCTATGTCCCATAATACGGGCTTATAGTTATAAGCAACGGTTAAATCATCTACGGCTACAGCTATTTTAGTTCCCATTATTTAAGTGCGTTAACGATCGTGTTGACATTATGTCTATACATTCCTATATAGGTTCCTTCATCAGTACCTGCACTACCTAGTGCGTCACTAAAAAGTTCTCCACCTATTTTAACTTTATGATTTTGTGCTCTAACTGCAGCTTGTAGCGCCTCTACAGTACGTCTAGGTACGCTACTTTCAACAAAAACAGCTTTTATTTTATGTTCAATGATAAATTGGGTAATGCGTTGTACATCTTTTACTCCAGCCTCTGTAGCCGTAGAAAGCCCTTGTAGACCTACCACTTCAAAGTTAAAAGAACGACCATAATAATTAAAAGCATCGTGTGCAGTAACTAGAATACGTTTTTCTTGTGGTAACTGATTAATTTTATCGCTTAGTTCTGTTTTAAGAGCAGAAATTTTTTCAAGATATAAATCCCTGTTTTTTTCAAAGGCAACTTTGTTTTCTGGATTGTTTTTAACTAATGTTTCGGTTACATAATGAGTCATTTGTGTCCAGTAATCAATGTCAAACCATATGTGAGGATCATAATTACTAGCAAAGTAATCACTACCTATAAGAGTTGATTTATCTAATGCATTACTGATGGCAACAGTTGATTTACCGCGCTCATCCATTTTTTCAAATACATCTACAAGCTTCCCTTCTAGGTGCAGTCCATTGTAAAAAATAATATCTGCATTTGCTAGTTTGGTCATATCACCTTCACTAGGTTTATAGAGATGTGGATCTACACCACTACCCATCATGCCTTCTACTTCGATAAGATCACCACCTATATTCTCAACTAGGTCTGTGATCATTGTAGTGGTTGTAACGACTTTTAATTTACCGTTATTTTCTTTTTGTGTTCCACAGCTTACGAGCAATATGGATAGTAGTAAGTATAAGATATGTTTCATAATTGTGTGTTGTGATTACGCTTCCGCGAAAGCGTATTAGAAATTACTTTTTTACTATTCTATAGCTTAATCCTAAACTGAATAATAAATCTTGTTGTGTGTTACTATCTTGAAAACCAGTCCCGAAAGTTGCATCTAGCTGGAAGTTATTGTTTACTAAATAAGTAATACCTGTATCCCATAAATGAGTGGATTTGCCTTCTTCGAGAAAATAACCATAGAGTTCTCCATAAACGCCTATTTTATCTGTGATAGAATATCCATAAGATACACTATAAATATACTCTAGTGATCCATCACTACCAGTGCGCGTTCCTAGATTATAACCTAATCCAGATCGGTCTGTAAGTGTATGGTTGAACGCAAAAATGAGCTCCATGCCTGTGTTTTCTGGTTTAAATTCACTGACAGCGGTAAATGGAAGTTTTAAATGAGTAAGTAAACCTATTTGTGGTATCCAGCCATTTTCATCTGTAATCTCAATTTTTGCTCCTATTAATAGCGGATTAAAGCCCGTAACGTCAAAGAGTTCTTGTGATCCATCCTTTGTGTTTGCATTCAAAAAATCCCAGCCTAAGCGCAGTTCAAAATTACTCGAGAGCCCATATCTTAAAAGTGTGGTGTTATAAACGGTCTCTGTAATTTTTAATCCATTTTCACTATTATCTATAAAGGTAGCGCCAGTTTCTATTTGAAAATTACCTTTACCAACGGTAAATGGAGATTCTGTGACATCTGGTCTGTCCGTTATAAGGGCATACTGATTGTTATCACTGGTTTGTGCAGTTGTTACGGCGATTATTAATAGATTGATAAATAGTAAAACTTTTTTCATCATAAAACTTTTAAATAAAGATTGTCTGCAATTGTTTTTGATATATGTAATTCTTTTAAATCTGTCTTGATAAGACATGATCCATCAAAGGCCTCTAATTCTAGAAGCTGTATTTGAGTTCCTAATTCTATTTGATGTTTATCTAAGTATTGTAAAAAACGGGTAGATGTGTCATGCACGCCAGCTAGAATACCAGATTGTCCTTTTTCTAATTGGGAAATAGCAGTTTTTACAGTTTTCTCATAATTTCCTTGTGCGTCAGGTATAGGGTCACCGTGTGGATCATACTTTGGGAAATTAAGTAGCTTATCGAGTTCATCAATAAGTTTGCGAGACTGGATATGTTCTAATTGTTCTGCCACCTCATGCACTTCATCCCAAGAGAAATCAAGTTTTTCAACCAGAAATACTTCCCATAATCTATGTTTTCTGATGATTTGGGTCGCACAGTTGATACCATTCTGAGTTAGTCTGGTTCCTTTATAAGGGATATACTCTGCTAGATTTTTATCTGCTAATTTTTTAAGCATATCAGTCACTGATGATGCTTTTGTATTCATCCCACCAGCAATATCGTTAGTGGACACTAATTTTTACCATCTTGAAGATGATAAATTGTTTTAATATAATTTTCTTCTGATACCGAATGCATGAGGTAAAGGTAAAGTATTTATTTGTTAAGAGTAAATTAAAATTTAGTCTTGCCTAAAAAACAGGTTGAAACATGTTTTTTTGCATTAATTTCAGAAATAATCTATAGCGTTGTTAATCGGGTAAGAGTAGGCCTACCAAATAGTTAATGCGATAAAATTTAATTATAAATAGTAGAATTTAAGCTATGCCGCGCTCTTTTCTCACGGTTTCATAAGCTTCTTGCACTTTACGGAATTTTTCTTCTGCACCTTTACGGTAGGCTTCATCCATGTCCATTAATTTATCTGGATGGTACCTTTTTGCCATGGTGCGATATGCTTTTTTAACCTCGTGATCTGGTACACTTTTATCGATTTCGAGAATCTTATATGCATTATCACGATCCTTAACAAACATGGCTTTAATGGATATAAAGTCACGTTGTGTCAATCTAAGGTATCCTGCGATTTGTTCTAAAACTCTGAGTTCTGAATCACTTATGTTTCCATCTGCTTGTGCAATACCGAAAAGAAAATGTATAATTTGAATACGCGATTCTATCCTAGTTCGTGCATTTAAAAATTGACAAATACGAGCTGCATTTAATTCTCGTTTTTTGACAACTTCATTAAAAACTTTAAATATTTGAGAGGCGCGTTGTTCACCATAACTTTGTATGAAATAATTGCGCACATATCTCAACTCACTATCACTTACCTTTCCATCTGCTTTTATAACAATAGATGTAAGTGATAATAAATGCAATTCAAAATCTTGTGGACTTACGGATTGTCTCTGACCTCGATATGGATTTGAACTTCTTTGTGAGCCTGCATTATTACTAGAAGTAAATGCGTTAAACAATAATCGCAAAACAAAAAAGATAACTATATAACCTAAAAATGACATTAACTGGATTGAGCGGTGAAAAATATGAATTTACGTTTACTTTGTAGTCAATCCTTATGCCAATTGTGAGATATGACAAGTTGACTTTATCAGCTTTCCATTCGTCGACACTAAACCGTCATCCATCGATAGATAAACGTGGAATCATCGATATAATCTGAGCAAACTTAATATTCACATTAATTTGCTATTATATTAAGAGACATGAAAGCACGTAAATTAAAAGTTTTACTTATTGAAGATGATACTATTGAAGTGATGAAAATGCATAGAGCATTATCAACTTTAAAAGAGGATCATAGTATTGTTGAAGCTAATAATGGAGAGATGGCTTTATCAATTTTAGAAAAAAAAGATCAGCTACCTGATATAATTTTGCTAGATTTAAACATGCCTAAAATTAACGGAATAGAA
Source organism: Nonlabens ulvanivorans (assembly GCF_000755285.1). Taxonomy (GTDB): domain Bacteria; phylum Bacteroidota; class Bacteroidia; order Flavobacteriales; family Flavobacteriaceae; genus Nonlabens; species Nonlabens ulvanivorans_A. The sequence goes on from NZ_BBMK01000001.1 coordinate 683,864, forward strand.
TTTTTATCTATTCTAAAAAAGGATGATAGATTAAAATATATACCTACTGTTATCTTAACTACATCTAATAATCAAAGAGATTTATTAGCTTGTTATAATTTAGGGATTGCTGGGTATGTATTGAAGCCTTTGAAGTATGAAGAATATGTAGAGAAAATCTCTAGATTAATGTCATACTGGAGTATTAATGAATTATTTATTGCTTAAGTAATATGAAAGGAATAGTTTTTACAGAGTTTCTTGATTTAGTAGAAGAGAAATTTGGACTGGAAATGGTAGATCAGATTATTGAACAATCAGACCTGCCGTCTAATGGTGTATATACATCAATAGGAACATATAGTTTTTCCGAGATGTTGCAGCTCATCCAGAATTTGAGTGCAAATACTGGATTAAGTATCGATCAACTATTGCTCGTTTATGGAGAACATTTTTTTAATGTCATTGAAAATAGTTATCCTGGACTTTTAGCAACTTATAAAGATCCTATTGAGATGTTGTCTTCTATAGAGAATCATATTCACATAGAGGTCAGAAAGATATATCCAGATGCCGAATTACCAACATTTGAGGTTCTTGAAAAGTCTGATCAACATCTTATAATGATTTATAAATCTAGTCGAGCGATGCACCATTTTGGTTTGGGCTTGATGAATAGAACTTTTGCTCACTTTGAAATGACTTCTAACATTCAAATAGAGAAAATTAAGGAAGACGGTACTGAAGTAAAATTCACCATTCATAAAGTTTAATGAGTGCCTCTGATGTCGAAATATTAAAACGTGCGCTCAGTAGAGAAAAGGCTGCTCGTAAACAGGCAGAAAAAATCCTGGAACAAAAGGCAGCAGAATTATATGAACTTACTAGAAAATTACAGCACTCCAACCAGCAATTAGAATCACTAATAGATGAAAAAACATCAGAATTAAATGGTGTTTTTGAAAATATTGTTGACGCTTATGTGGTGACTGACTTGATAGGGAATGTTTTAAAGATGAATGAGCCTGCAATAGGCTTACTTGAAGCAGACTTTGAAAAAGAGTCTATTAACATCATGAATCTTATTCATCCTAATGAGTATGGGAATGTGATCGCTAATTTTCAAGAGTTGATAAAACATGGTTCATTAACTGATGTGCATGTTAAAATCATGACTAAAAATCATCAGACAAAACTAGTTCATATTAACTGTAGCATTATTTACGATGCTCAAGGTAAAGCTAAAGCTGCTCAAGGTATTGTACGTGACATTACTAAGAGTAATGAAGACGAAAAGAAGCTTATTGAGTCTGAAAATAGACTTTCTACATTAATTTTAAATCTTGAAAATGCTGTTTTATTAGAAGATGAAAACCGCAAGATCGTTTTAACGAACAACCGATTTTGTGAGTTTTTTGAGATTCCAATGACACCGGAGCAAATGGTCGGTTTTGACTGTTCTGAAGCAGCTGAAAATTCAAAAGATTTATTTGTCAACTCAGAGAGCTTTATTAAAAGAGTTGATGAAATACTGAGTAGTAAGGAAATGGTGACTGGTGATGAATTAATAATGGTAAACGGTAGGATTCTTGAAAGAGATTTTATTCCAATTATTGAAAGTGGTTCTTATAAAGGACATTTATGGTCTTATAAAGATGTTACTTTAAAACGTTCTTACCGTAAAAGTCTAGAGACTCAAAAGCAAAAGTATAGTAGCATTATTGCTAATATGAATTTAGGGCTTGTAGAGGTAGATACTAATGAGAATATTTTGATGGTCAATCAAAGTTTTACTGAGATGAGTGGCTATTCTGAGGAGGAAGTATTAGGGGAAAAGGCTTCATCTCTTTTTCTAGAAGAAGAAAACATCCATGTTTTTAAAGAGCAAACTAGAAAAAGAATTAAAGGAGAATCCAGTTCTTATGAGATTGCTGTAAGAATTAAAAATAATGAAGAACGTCACTGGTTGATAAGTGGAGCTCCCAACTATGATATAGAAGGTAATGTGACTGGCTCTATAGGAATTCACTTAGATATAACAGATTTAAAAAATTTAGAGATACAAAAAGAGTTATTACTAACCCAACTAGCAAGGAGTAATGACGAGTTGCATGAATACGCTCATATCGTATCTCATGATTTAAAAAGTCCATTACGCAGTATTTATGCTTTAGTAAACTGGTTAAAAGAAGATAATCTAGAGAAATATGATGACACTAGCTTAACAAATATTTCTCTGATTGAAGAAACTTTAGAGAAAATGGAACAACTTATAGGAGATATTCTAGATTACTCTAGTCTGAATTCAACAAATAAGGAGTTTGCCAGAATTGATTGTCAGGAACTGCTCAATGACTTAATTAAAGTTATCTATGTTCCAAATCATATTGAGATAAAATTAAATGGTCCGTTTCCAGAAGTTGATGGAGACAAAACTAAAATAAATCAATTATTTCAAAATCTCTTGAGTAATGCGGTCAAGTTTATTGATAAAGAAAAAGGTTTAATTGAAGTAAGTTGTGAAGAATTAGAAACGCATCATAAGTTTAAGATTAAGGATAATGGTATCGGTATTGATCCCGCATTCCATGATAAAATATTTAAAATATTTCATGCCTTAAATAAAAACAAGGACTCGACTGGTATAGGATTGTCAATAGTTAAGAAAATTGTTGACTTGCATGAAGGCAAAATATGGTTAGAGAGTGAAGTTGGAGAAGGAGCCACATTCTTTTTTACATTAAAAAAATAGAAAATGATTATTAATCAGCATTTAAGAGTAAAAGATCAACCATGGAAAAACATAGGTGATCAAAAATCTTTAAGCAATCCATTAGTGTTAACTTTTGGAAATAGGTATCTATTGGAATCGCCTACCATTTTTGCAGAGGTTAACGCGATGTATCCAGATGCTCATATTGTTTTTGGTTCTACTAGTGGAGATATTATGGATGATAATGTCAATGATGACTCTGTATCTATAACAGCGATTGAGTTAGAGAAAAGTAGTTTTGCTATTAAAACTGCAAATATCCTTAATGAACAAAAGGATAGTTTTAAAACCGGAAAACATCTTATAGAGCAATTTGATGCTACAGGTTTAAAACATGTTTTCATCATTCTGAAGGAAGTTTTATCAACGGTACACAACTGACTTTGGGAATGAATTCAGTTTATGGAGATGATTTATTAATAACCGGTGGTTTATGTGCAGATGATGCAAGATTTGAAAAAACAATATGTGGATATAATTGTAATCCAAAACCAGGAGAAATTGTTGCGATAGGTTTTTATGGAGATAGTTTTGAAGCAACGTTCTCAATCCATGGTGGATGGATCCCATTTGGACCTGAACGAATTGTTACAAAGTCTAAAGGAAATATACTTTATGAATTAGATGGCATGCCTGCTCTAGATCTTTATAAAAAATACTTAGGTGATAAATCTAAAGAGTTACCTGGTGCAGCTTTATTATATCCTTTAAATGTAAGGATTGAAGATCAAAACCAGTCTATTGTTAGATCTATCTTAGCTATAGAAGAAGATGACAACGCAATGGTCTTAGCTGGTGATATTCCTGAAAATTCTAAGGTTCAATTAATGATGACTAATGTCGATCAAATTGCAAATGCAGCAGAAAGAGCTGCTAGACAGGCCGATGATATTAGAGAAAATACATCTCAACTCGCTTTATTAGTAAGTTGCATAGGTAGAAAATTAGTTCTTGATCAAAGAGTAGAGGAAGAAATTGAAGAGGTGCGCAACGTCCTTGGTGATGATGTAGTTATCTCTGGTTTCTATTCTTATGGTGAGATAGCTCCATTTCATGAAGAAATGAAATGTCAGTTACATAATCAAACGATGACGATTACTTTACTAAGCGAATAATGAATTCATTACTTAAACGTCAAATTAGGAAGTTTCTAAGTGATGACCTAGCACAACATCCGGATCTTGTGCGATTTTTTGACGCGATTAATAGTTCTTATACCACGCATGATGATCAATTTGCCATGCTTCAAAGAGCGATGTCTATAAGTTCGCAAGAACTCTTTGAAGCAAATAAAGAGTTGAAAGAAAGAGCAGAATCTCAGACCTTAGTTATAGATAAGCTTAATAATGTAATTCATACATTGAAAAGTTATGATTTAACAGAAGAAGGTCGTTCAAGCGATGATACCTCTGATAGTTTTGGCTTAGTGGATTTAATAGATAGGCAGACTAAAGAAATACTAGCTTTTAATCAACAAAGAGAAGAATTATTAAGTGAACTATCACACCAAAATCAAGAGCTGAGCGATTATGCACATATGGTTTCTCATGACTTAAAATCTCCATTGCGCAGTATTGACGCCTTAGCGTCTTGGATCAGTGAAGATTATTCAACAGCACTAGATAAGAAAGGAGTTGAGAATCTTGATTTGATTAGAAGTAATGTTCAAAAAATGGATACCTTAATTAATGGTATATTAGAGTATTCAACAATCGGAAAAACAAAACTGTTATTGTATGATGTTGATTTACAGGCATTAGTAAATAATATTCTTAGTATAGTCTTTGTTCCAGATCATGTTAAAATTGATATCTTAAATCCATTGCCAGTTGTACAAGGTGATAAATATAGATTACAACAATTGTTTCAAAACTTGATTGATAACGCAATAAAGTATAACGATAAAGAAAAAGGTCTCATTGAAATAGATGTAGAAGATTTATCCAGCCATTGGCAGTTTTCAATAAAAGATAATGGTTCAGGAATTGATAAAGCCTATTTTGAAAAGATCTTTAATGTCTTTCAAAAACTGGAAAATAATGTAAACTCATCTGGAATAGGGCTATCAATCGTTAAAAAGGTTGTTGAACTATATCAGGGAGAAATTAGGGTTGAATCTGAATTAAATATAGGAACAACATTTTATTTTACTTTACCAAAGAAATAATGGAACAACCGAACAGATCATATATCGATAGTCTATGTCGTGGAGATAAAGTTTTTGAAAACAAGCTTATTTCAGTTATAAAAACAGAGTTTCCAACTGAAAAAGAGGTCTATTATAATGCGTTGAAGGCAAAAAATGTTCAAGAAATTGCTGAAGCAGTTCACAAATTAAAGCACAAAATAAGTATCTTGGGACTTGAGAAAGGATACGCACTAGCTGCACAATATGAAAATGATATTCGTGATGAAAAGTTTGACCATTCTCAATCTTTTGAAGAGATCTTAGATATTATGACTGAGTATCTTAAAACTTTATAGCAGGTAAATAATGAAATGCATTATTATAGATGATGAAGCTACGGCTCGTTTAATTATATCAAAGTATTGTAGTGATATGAAAGGCATTAATGTATTAGAAGAGTTTTCTAATGCAATAGACGCTATGAAGTATTTAAATCAAAATACAGTAGACTTAATTTTTCTAGACATTCATATGCCTGGTTTTAATGGTATTGATTTTATACAAACCATTAAGAATCCACCTAATGTTATTTTAACCACTTCAGATCCCAATTTTGCTATTGAGGCTTTTGAATATGAGTGCATTGTAGATTATTTAATAAAACCACTCACTGAAGACCGTTTTGTTAAGGCTATTAATAAAGCTTCTAACAGTATAAGTCTAAATAAAAAAGAAGTAAGTTCTTCAAAAAAGGAGTCTACAGAGGATGTTCTTTATGTAAATATTGATCGACGCCTTATTAAAATTGATATGCCCAGCATCTACCTTGTAGAGGCAAAAGGAGACTATATCATGATTAAAACTGAAACCAAAAATTATATAGTTCATTCCACTCTTAAAAAGATCGAGGATAAATTACCAGATCATACTTTTCTTAAAGTACATCGATCTTATGTAATTAACGTAAGTAAGATAATAGATATAGAGGATAATTGTGTTTTAATCAAAAAGGATATTATTCCAGTAAGTAGGTCTAATCGCCCTATTTTAATGAAAAGATTGAATTTGTTATAGTGCGGTATAAACACTTAACTCATCATCGAGACCACTCATCTACACTTCTCTTAGATTCATCGTTTTAAATTAAAACAGCCTTGAATCTCCTTTAGTTTTGACATGAAATTAAACAATTGTCAAGATGAAAAAATTATTACTCGGTGTCTTTTTCCTTACTAATATAGTTCTTAGTCAGAGTTATCAATATCTAGGTTCTTATGATTCTATGGGGACGCCTCAATATTTAGTAAATCCTAGTGATGTAGTTGATACTGCTAGCATGGATATGATAGGTTACTCTTTACCAGAAGGATATCCAGTACCTACTTATAATCCACATTATATCACTTCTGGATATGAAACAGACATAATCGTTGAAAGCCTAGCAGATGTTTGGGTGACTTTTGTTAGTGAAGGCGCTGGTTACAAAAATGTGCTAGGTTTCTACACTTACGATATTACAAATCCTCCAACGACAAGACCAATTGCATCTGAAATCACTATTATCTTTCCAAATGTTTCTGCATTGTATAGTGGTGGTGGTTTACAAACAGGAGACAAAGTTAAAATCGGAACCTTTACTGCTGGAACAGGAATAGGTTGGGTCTTACTGGCAAATGCTTGGAATTCTTCGGCTGCAGCAGTAGGAACGGCTCAATGGGACCTATTTTCTAACCCAAGTTTTAATCCAGAAGCTCAAGCAGATTTACAATATCACAATGTGCTATTACAAGATCCCGAGAATGAAAGAATTATTCTAGGTTTTGAAGATATAAGAAGAGATTATGGATCCTGTGATAACGATTTTAATGACGCTATCTTTTATGTGACAGCAAATCCATATACAGCACTTAAGACTTCTAATTATGCTGATATTAGTAAGTCATCTACCGTAAGCTCAGGTAATACTGGTGGTCTAGAAAGCAATGGTGATCTAGCTAGCCTTATTGCAAAAAGAAATTTTGAACGAACAAAAAGAAACTTCATATCTACTAAAGAAACTCAGGCCAAATTTAATCAGTCAGAAGTACTATTAAAATCTGGTAATAATACAGCTCAACTAGATACTTATCTACCGCTTACAGGTATGTATGGGACAGAGACAGCTTATGTTTCAACACCACAAGACCTAATCAATGTTACTAACGCTACAGAGGTTTTTTCAGTCGATTATTATGAGCAAAATAATAGGATTGCAGCGGTACTGGCTACAGCTTCAACAGGTTCTATTTATGATCATTCTAAAGCTATCTGTGACAGACTTAATAATTCTGTACTAGAAGATGTAAGATCAGTTACTGTAAATGGCCATAAAATAATCAGTTCAAAACTTGTGAGAGCCTCTGGTGAGACAGAATATGCTTTAGGGTTTTCAGTAAAATTAGGAGCTAATCAAAATGAGTTATTTAGTTTTTGGGAAATAGGGCAATATCCTCCAGGAGATTTCTATAACTTTCAAATATGGGGTAGTTCTTACTCACAGGTTTTTGCATTAACTAATAGTATTCTAGCAAATTTGGATCAAGCAACGCCTGTCATTAGTACGCCAGTTGCAAATAATATTCCTCCTGTATTTGTGAGCTCTGGATATTATCAAGATGGACAGTTACATCTAGAATTAACCAATAAAACTGGCGCAACTAGTATCAACTTCAATGGAGATCTTGCAACCACAGAAGTTTCTGGACGCCAGGCAATCAGTCAATCTATTAACCTATCTGGTAATTTACATGAGACGATAAGTATTCAGACTGGAAATTTATTTGACATAGGTTTTTCCTTATCGATAAGCAATCAACAACAAGATGCTTTATACCTAGCAGACGGCCCATGGGGAATGGATTACCTGACTGATTATGCAACTGTTTCTAGTTTTAATGTTCAAAACGCACAGCCTAGCACGACAGGAAACGTTCATAATATTGAGCGCAATCCATCTGTTCAAGGAACGGTAAAAGGTAACTTAAACCTATTCAGGCATTTATTGCCAGGTGAGCAAACACTTGATGTATCCTCTTATACGGCACTACAATTTGACATTATAAATGATCAACCGGTAGAAATTATTTTGGTGCCAGAAACATCAATTCCATGGAGTGACCGTTTTAAATTTACAATACCAGCAAACACTTCTAATACAACTTATGATATTGCGTTTGTTGATTTTGTAAACTCTAATGGGGTATCCTTTGCGCACACAGATATTAAGACGATAGTATTCTCGATTATTAGTGACTATTCAAATACAATTCCTTTTTCTATAGATTTAAATGATGTAAGACTAGGTGATTATCAGTCTACACTTTCCATAGAAAATGTTGAAGATGAGGTGTTAACTCTTAACAATGCGCCTAATCCATTTACAAACACAACGACCTTTCAATTGCCGGTTGAGAGCGCTGTAATTGAAATAAGCGTTTATGACTTATATGGTCGTACCGTAGACTATAAGAGCATTAAAACCACAAATGGTAATGTAGAGTTTCAATACCATTCTCCTGACCTTAAAACAGGTCTGTATCACTTTAATGTGATAACAGATCAAGGTAGGAAATTCACAGGTAAATTCCTGATTAATTAAATATTAGAGTAGAAAAGAGTAGGAGTAGTAGGGTTGTTTGATACGCTTTCGCGAAAGCGTATCAAACTCCCTTTTTTATTTAACTCTAATCGTTTCAAACAAAGGTTTATTAGATAACAACCATTTAAATCTGAAACCAACCTCTGTAAATGTAAATCCAGCTGCTGTTGTAGAAGCAATATTACTTTGCTGTCCATAAATGTCAAGTGCCGTGCGATCTGAAAATTTATAGCCCAAGGATGCTTGTAATCGATAGGTAGATTGTCTGCCGTTGTCCTCTATAAATTGGTAACCGGTTGCAGCGCTTAAATCATAATACCATTGTTCTTTTTTGATACTATCTATACTTCTATTAAGGTTAAAGAAAATTTCAATGGCATTAAATCTACTAGGACTAAAGTATACCGTTGGAACTTGATTCTCAAACGTGATATATTGATAGTTCAATCCAGCTTTAAGTGATGGCTTTTTTAATAAATTATAATATAGTGATGTAACAAAAGGTTCCTTGAATTACCATCATTTTGAGACGTATAAAAATATTGAGTGAACCATCCTAGATTAAAATTAGTACTCAAGTTATAATTAATGTAATAATTGCTTTGCACTAGTTGGCGCTCTAATAATGCGGTATTAAAACTCTCTACATTTCTCTTAAATCCTATATCTATGGATTGTAGTTTAATAGATTTAATTTGAAGTGAGATATCAGTTGTTAATTCTTCATAGCTATTATTATCTGCATGGATGCTATTGATACCAGCTATTCCTTTAAGCTTGATGTTGGGTAAAAACTCATAAGCCGCACCTATTTGAAAAAGTTGTGTTGTCGCTTGAGAAGATAGTTGATCATTAAAAGTATCTCTATAATTGTAGCGTCCTAAAAGCGCAAACTTTGTATTTAAAGGAACTATGAGGTTAACATCTAGATTGTAAGCCTCGTTGTCTCCGTTATCAAAGCTATAACTAGGTTTTACTGTCGCCACTGGTGTAAATTGTTGATCTAGGTTTTTAATAAATTGAAGTGCGTCTTTCTGGTCCTTATAAATTTCTAATGTCTTACTAGCAGATGTATAAGCATCTTTATAATTCCCCCCCATTGCTTTTTGAGCGTTTGACTTACCCAAGTTCCCATCAAATGAGGTGCTGTCTGTCATAAGAATCTGATTATAATCATTAATACTCTTCTTAAAATTACTTTTATAAATATTTAAGGTAGCTCTTAATGCTAGCAACCAGTTTTCTGGACCAGATTGTACTATTTGATCACTTAATTTAGCTTCTGCTTCTTTGTACTTGCCATTCCATATCAGTGCTTGAATGTTGCGCTCTATAGTTTGCTGCTCAATGTTTTTAGGTGTAGTTGTGTTTAGAATAGACATTGATTTTTTAGAGTATTGCAATGCTGTCTTTTCTTTGCCTTTTAAATGTTGTACTAGAGAAATCCCATTTAATGATAAAATACTATCTGTTTGAGATTTATTAATTTTTTGATAGGTGATTAAAGCACTGTCTACTTGTGTAGCTATTAAGTAGGTATTTGCTAGAACCTGTAGCGTTTCTGTATCGTATTCTAGAAACTCTAAATTATCTTTTAATAATTGAGTTGCAGACTTATAAGATTGCGATTGTACTAGTTGATTTGAATAGCCTAGATTGATGTATTTTTTTGATGTTAATGCATTAGGATTTCCTGGATCAATTACAAGTGCTTTATTAATATAATCTTGAGCTTGTGGATATTCTTTAAGGTTAGATAACGTATTTGCATATCCCAAAACCGCTGGAAAACTTTGATCATTTTCTTTTAATAAAACTTGATAATAAGACTTTGCAGCAATATACTTTTTGTTCCATAAAAGCGATTCGGCATAGTTTAATTTGATTTCAAAGTCTTGTGGATATTGCTCTAAAAGTTCTTCAAATATGGTCGTCGCTTCATCGGGATTGCCACTTAATCCAGTAGCTCTTCCTAGACAAAGTTGAGCTGTTTTGTTATCTGGATAATCCTTAAGAATGTCTTTAAAAAAGACTTTAGCTTGTTTAAAATCTCCCTTTTCAAGTAGTTCAAAACCTGTGTTCATATTTTGGCTATATCCGTAATGCGCCGCCAATAAGACGGTTATGGTTACAAAGGCCTTTTTAAGCGCTTTTTGTAAATAAGGTTGAAAAGGTTTCATCATAAGATATTATTCATTCGTCTACACTTAATTGCCGCTAAACGAAATATGCGGTTTAGACCCCAAGTCTAGAGGCATATTTGCAATGTAATTAAAATCAACTAACAATCTAAATATAAAGTTATGTCACTTACCATTAAAAGAACAGAAGGAGTTTATCAATTATCAGGAGTTTTAAATGCCACTACATCTACTTGCTTAATTAACCACATCAATTTTCTTCTAGATGAAGAAGCAGAGGTTAACATTAATATAGACGGATTGAAATTAATCGATCAAAATGGAGTAGCTGCCTTTATGACTATTATGTCCTATTCTTTACGTCCAGATAAAAACATTTATATTTCAGGTAAAGGATATAAAGATATTTACAATGAATACAGATTTAGATCAATAGCTTAATCAATCTTTTTAGAATTCAGTCATGCAATTTATCACTTCGTTAACCAGAAAAAAAATATCACCAGAGCAGCTTTTTATGTTAAGCGTTCTGGTAGTTAATGGTGGTAATTATATTTACAATTTGGTTCTTGGTAGATTGTTAGGACCAGCTCAATTTGCAGATGCTGCTATTTTAATAACCTTTTTGCTAGTTCTATCTTTTCTAGCGATGACCTTTCAATTAGTCACAGCAAAATATTCTGTACTTCTTGAAAACTCACAACTTCCTTCTTTTTTAAAAAATATTTTAAAATCTTCTCTTGTAGTAGGCACTATTGCAGGTCTTGCAGTAATATTATTTTCTGGTCAACTACAGGATTTATTTCACACTACTAGTAAGAATATGTTTGTCATTTTTGGAGTGGCAGTTCCTTTTTACTTTTTAATGAGTGTAAATCGTGGATTTCTGCAAGGTAAGAACGATTTTAAAGGATTGGCCATTACTTATCAATCTGAAATGTTAGTCAGATTAGGTCTTACTTTATTATTGCTTTTTGTCTTAAAAATAGATCCTATTCTCATAGTAGCCATTGGGATTCTGGTATCTTTAATATTAGGGTTATTTCCCTTTAAAATGTCATCAATTCTCCAGTTACCATCTGGTAACATCGATACTAATTTATCCAAACAAATCAAACGTTTTTTCTTAGTAACTCTTTTCTATGAATTGACGCAAATCATCATTAATAATAGTGACATATTATTAGTTAAGCATTACTTTGAAGATACTGATGCAGGTTTGTATGCTTCTCTTGCTCTTATAGGTAGAGTTGTTTACTTTATGGCCTGGATGTTTGTAATGTTATTATTACCTAAGGTCATTACATTGCAAAAAGAAGGAAAAGAGACTCAGTCATTACTTTTTAAATATGTCGGTTACATATCCTTATTATGTATTTTAATAATTGCTGGTACAGCTTTGTTCCCTGAGTTAGTAGTAGAGATTCTTTTTGGTAATGCTTATACAGATATCGCACCATTATTATGGAAGTATGCCATCGCAACATCCTTATTTGCAATTGCAAACATTTTCTCATATTACTTCTTGTCTTTAGGTAAGTATAAGCCGGTGATTATTTCTGGTATTATGGGACTGGCGCAAGTTTTACTAATCATATGTTATCATGAAAATTTAGAACAAGTTGTTTTAGTTCAAATACTAGCAATGACAGTTCTTATGATCATGCAGGTAGCTTACTTTATCGCTAGTAAAAAATCTTAAAACCAATTATCTACAGATAAATGCCTTTCATCTACACTTAACAGCGCTCAACCTTAATATCTCTAAAACAACTCTGATATTTACCAAATTTGCACTGTAATTAAAATCAATAATCATGAAATTAGCCATAGTAACAGCATATCCGCCTAGTAAAGTAACCTTAAATGAATACGCTTTTCATCTAGTTAAAAGTTTCAGGTTGAATAATGATGTCACAGAAATAGTATTGCTTACCGATAGAACTACAGAAGCAAAAGACTTAAGTTTTGAGACCGATGGTTGTAAGATTACAGTAAAAGAATGTTGGTCTTTCAATAGTTACTGGAATATTAAAAATGTAACGGCAGCAATTAATGAGACACAACCTGATAATATTCTTTTTAATCTTCAGTTTATGAAATTTGGAGATAAAAAGATAGCAGCAGCTCTAGGTTTAATGCTTCCTTTAATTTGTAAAATCAAGAAAATACCAACTATTGTTTTACTTCATAATATACTTGAAGAGGTAGATTTAGGAAGTGCTGGATTTACTAATAATAAAATACTTACCGCTTTATATGGTATGGTAGGGACTTTACTTACTAAGTTAATCCTACAAGCAGACACAGTTGCTGTAACCATGAACAAATACGTGCAAATCTTAGAAAAAAAGTACAAGGCAAAAAATGTTGTTCTCATTCCTCATGGTACTTTTGAGGTAGCTACAGAAGAGCCTTCTTATCAAATACCAGACGGACACTGCAAGTAATGACCTTTGGGAAATTTGGAACTTATAAAAAGGTAGAGTCCATGATAGAGGCTGTAGAGATCGTAAGGAAAAGAACAGGCTTAGATATAGAGATCGTTATTGCAGGTACAGATAACCCAAATGTGCCAGGATATTTAGAGAATGTTAAAGAACAATATGCTACTGTAAATCAATTAAGGTTTACTGGTTATGTTGAAGAAGTTGAAGTACCGGTTTTATTTAATGAAAGCGCAGTAGTTGTATTTCCTTATACATCAACACAGGTAGTTCTGGAGTCTTACATCAGGCAGGTAGTTATGGTAAAGCCGTTGTAATGCCAGATTTAGGAGATCTTGCATTATTGACACAAGACGAAGGTTATAGAGGTGAGTTTTTTGACCCAACAAGCGTTGAAAGCCTAGCTTTTTCAATAGAAGCTATACTTACTAATGATGCTCATCGAGTATCTATTGCCAAAGCTAATTTTAAAGCTGCAACATCTCATCCGATGATAGAATCGCTGGAATGTATTTGAGTCAGTTTAATCAAATCAACCAACATAAAAACAATTCAGCTATTTCTTTAAACGCTGGCTAGTAATATATTTATAAGAAGATTTTTTCTTTCCCCCCCTGGAATCTAGAAATCCATAATATTTTTGTGGTTTTCTGCGCCATGGATATGTTCCAGTAACATCTTCAGGTACAGATTCAAAGTCATAAAGAGTCCAAGACATAAACGGAAGTTTATTCTTATCAAGTAGTTCTTGGATTTCTTTGTGATAATCCGCTTGGTCATCCTCGCTAGATCCCATCAAATTCCAGATGCCAGAGTAAGAACTCACTCCAAATTCTGTAACTACTACCTCTTTATTACCTGAAACACTTCTTAAGTCTACTAAAGCGCTTTCTAACTCATTTAAGGCTTCATAATAATGAAATGTAACAAAGTCTACTTGATCAACTAATGCCGCAGCACTGGTTGTATTAGACCATCCTATAGTAATGACATGCGTGTTATCTATTAATTTAATTCTGTAAATCATGTGCTCTAACCAGGATTCAACAACTTCCTTACCTCTAGAGGTATAATCTAGATCAGGTTCATTTTTTAAATCCCATCCCAAAAGAGCTTTATGATCTTTAATTCCGTTAACAATAACTGATAAGTGTTGCTGTGTCATCGTCCAATCATTTATTGAATAATCACCATAAAAATCAAAAAGTGTAACTAAAACTTTTAAATCAGCCATTTGAGCTTGGTCTAATAAGAGTATTAATTTTTCAAGCTTTTCTTGAGAAACCTTCTCTTTACCAAAATCTTCATATCCCACAAAAATCCTAACGCTATTAAGTCCAGCACTTTTGATAATATTAAAATCTGCTGCGATGGTATCTTTACTGAATTGGGTACCAAAAGTATCCCATGGAGAAGACTTTGGATAATAATTAATTCCTTTAATATCAACATCTAGATCTTTAGTAGCAATCTCTTTTAAATTATTATCTGAAGTTTCTTTTACGATTTGCCTAATGCGCCAGTACCCATCTTCTAATAATAAAATGATTTTATAAGTATTTGTACTGGTCGACTTAGTGATAAAAACACCTTCTTTATAGAGCTGTTCGTGTTCTAGTACTTCTAGGTCGGTCAGAACAACTAATTGTCCATCTTCGCTAAAAAATTCAACTTTAGGATGATGTTCTAAGGACGTCATCTCAACAGTAATTTGCTGGTTTAGGTTATAATCTATAAGTTGAGTTATTTTTTCTTTAGCATTTGCGGTATAATAATCTTCAATACCTGTGAGCGAGTTGTTTTTTAGCGCTCTAGATTTTACATACCAAGCATTTAAATAATCTTCCTCAATAGATTTTAAGGTAGTAGCGTCTAGTTGTCTGCCTTTTACATTTGTAGTGTCCCAATCTATAATAGGAATATAGTAACGTTCTTGTATCTGTTCTGTATGCAGCATGGTACTGCGATCTGCACCAGTATTTAAATAACTGAATAGGCTACTTATACCTAGGGTTATTAGAGCTATAATTAAAATATAAAATAGGATAAGCCCACCGCGCAATATGTTTTTGTTGGTTCTATTCACAGTTTCACCTTTTTTATTTCGCGAGTGACGCCACCAGTTGTAACTTTAAAATCGTAGATACCATTAGGTATTAAGTCTGGATTTAATTTAAATTTTACAAGACCATTGTAGGTTTGCTTTAGATAAACTTCATTGATCATTTTACCATTAATGATTAATTCAACCGTCACGCCATCTGGGATGATCTGTCCCATAAAACTTCTTAAGGGTCCTACGGTAATGGTTCTATTGCCATCATTAAGTTGAATATCATAATTATCAAACACTTGTTCAAATTCCATGGTTATTGTATTGCTACTTGCCATACCAGCAACTGCAGCGGTTACAGACCATTGTTCAGCCTTCTCAGGATGGATCATGCTAGCCATTGCTATGCCTTTAATGGTTGTTCCAGTTGTTTGTAACACAGCACCAGAACTATTAGTGATGTAAAATGAGACTAAAGTGCCATCACTTGCGATATTGTTAAACCTATCCTTAAGATTGATGTGTAAAAAGTAACTAATTGGTTTCCGTCTGCATATGGGTGATTACGCTTTCTCGAAAGCGTAAAATCTACAGGCAATCCGGCTTTTATATCCACGGTAAATTCTTTACTGAATTGATTACCGGAGTTAGCGGCGAGTAAAATGTTACCTGTCTTTTCTGTGCTGTATATATAATCGAATGCGATTAGGTTATCAACTGTGGACAGGTTTTGTGTACGAGTAGCTTCTTTATTATAATTAAATAAAACTGCGGTACCATCTTTTTGGACATTATCCAGTGAATCTAACGGTATAGAAACTGCCATACTATAATCAGTATTACCAGCTATGATGCTAGGTGGACCTATGTAGGTTTCCATTTTTACAGTTTGGGATACAGGTGTGATGGTAAAACTGCCACGTTGTGTGGTGTTCACTAACTGCCACTTAACCATACCAGACATATTGCTTATAAACTGCGGGATTTTATAATGAACAAAGCTGTCTTTAATCTGTGGAATTACTATTGTGCTACCTAGATTGTAAGATAATAACAGGTCATGTGCTACAGTGTTATTCCCCCCCTTAAATTTCAAGTTGATTTTATGACCTGCAGTATAGGTAACCTTATGATTAAAAGGTGATAAACCTGATCCTAGAGCGGCGTCATCCTGTATCATGCTGTTTGATAAGATCAACAGTATGATTATTAATAGAGATGTAGCTTTTATTCTCATTATTTGGGGGGGTTCCCTATATAAGCGTTAGTTTCTAATTTAATGTATGGATAAAGAGCGTTGTCTGTTTTTTGAAAGGCGCTAAATGTTGGGTTTCTAGTTGGTACTACTTTTTTTGCAACGTCTTGATTAGGTAATCCATTTACATAGCAGTTGCTCATGTCATTATTGAGCACATTAATCTCTGCATCGGTAAGCAGGTTGAATTCAAAATTTTGTTTGCGTTGTGGTCTTACGGCATCTTTTACAAAATTATAATCTACCCAAACTAAATTTTTACTTTGGTCAAAGTAAGAAATAATAAGCTGTGGCACAGTCAATTCTTGTGTGCCAGAGTTAAATAGCTGTCCTTTAATTTTTCCGTTATGTATATTAAGATCACTTATAGCTAGTCCTTTATAAAGGTCTGTATTTGCAACATTTCCAGCTGCTTGAATATTGAAAATAGCAGGTTTGTTTTTAAAATCGACAGGTGTATATTGGTCTGGATCAAAAGATTTAGGTATGGAATCGTTAATACTGGTCCATGCTATTCCTTCAAAATTGATTTTAAAACTACTTATTTCTTTAGGCATCAACTTGTGTTTTACTACAAATTTTGCATTATGGCTAGCTAATAGGTTGTTTTGATTATCATAAAGAGAGCCATTTAAAACTACGTCTGCCGGAACGGTATCGATATTTTGAACTTCTCCTATAATATAATAATGATGATCAAACTCTACTAGTCTTGCGTTTAGGATTTCTAAAGATGGTTGTTTCAGAATATCTTCATGATAAGTTTGCTCTGTGCTGATGCGTCTTCTACCTTGATTAAAAAAGACGGTTTTATTTTCTGTGAAAAGTTGATTAGGCGGTAAATCTGTTTCAATCGCTTCGGGTTCTACATACCATTTACCGTTGTGTTTTACGGCCGTTACATAATCTGTTTTTTTCACTTTCTCAAGCGGTGTAATCCATTCTGTTATTACTTTTAAACTTACGGTACTTTCTGTTGACTTTAATGTGATCGTTTCAATGTTATCCAGCTTAGCATATGAACTTAATAAACCATCAGTAACAGATATTTGTAACATATACTGGTCTAATGGTAAATCACTTTTGGGATTAATAAAACTATGTGCTTTTTCAAATTCTTTAAAATCTATCGCGTCATAATAGGCGAGTACCACATTATCTGGACTGTGCTGTGTATTGTTTTTTAAATAGAAAGTATACATACCATAACAGGTGATTATAAATAGGATTAACGACCAGGCATGTATGGTATGAAGCAGTTTACTTTTAAATGGTGTATACTCATCGGGAATTTGAAGATATGCCGCAGTAGCGGTTTCCCTATGCTTGAGCATTCTGGTAATTAACAACTGTATATTTAAAATAAATGCTACCAGTATGGTAAGTATGGGCATTATTCCCCCCCATAATACTTTTTGCCATTGTGGTACATCTACTAGTGGTAGGATGTTGGATAATGGTGGTACATTCATTTTCTCCCATACCATTATACCATTTTCTAACTGTTCTAATCGCTGCCAGCCGCAGAAATAAAGCATCGGATCATAAAACTTATCATTTGAAAAAATGTACTTGAGGTTATACTTTTCTGGAACGGTTAAAAACTGCTGTAAAGAACCTATTCCTTCTACTCCTTTAAATTTTGAATTTTCTAGCCTTTCAATAGGTCTAGTAGTTAATTCTGGCAACCTTCTGGCCGAGTGGTAATTACCATCCACACTTAATGCATTAGTCTGTGCTGCTAACCATGCCATTTGATCTCCAAAACCTAATGTTAAGTATCGCCAGTGGTCATGCTGGTCCTGACTTAGAAAATTAACAATTGGGAGCATTTTTATTTTGGCTGGTTGCGATGGCCTGAAATAACCTAATGTCATGGTAAAAATAGTCATGAAAATAAATAGTCCAGCAAGAATAGCGCCAGCGAGTCTATGATATACCGCTCCTATTTTTTCTTGTATTAGCACCTTAATATCTCCTTGTATAAAACGGTATGCAAATTCACCTAACATAGGTAAAGACATTATAGATGCCCATAAAGTAAAACGATCTAACGTCAGGATATTGAATGCATTTTCTCCCAAAAACATCTTAGGAATAGGTGTGGTTCCACCTGTTCCCAAGATGGTTAATATGGTGATAGAAAGACCAAAAAATAGATATCGTTTGCTATAATACCTATAAAATATATAAGGTAGGATAATCAATAAGATGCCCCCCCAAGGAATTAAGAAAAACACTAATCCAGAAGAAGTGACTTCTAGAAAACTGTCTCTAGAACCATGCGGTATAGGAACTTGAGTTATCGGATTGTTTTTTGTGTTGATCCAGTATGGTAAAATACATCCTATAATAATGACTAGTGAAGACATCCCAAATCCAACGATACGTTTAAATAACTTAAAGAAGCTTTTTAAAAACACACCAAATGTAATTTCCTTTATTGAATCAACCTGTTCTCTTGCGTGATCCATAATCACCATCCCGATTAATGGGAAAATAAAGAATACCATTCCGAATATAGGTGTGACATGATGCGAGGTTACCGTTACTGCAATTAGAGAAAGTGAGGTGAAGTAATATCTGTAACTACCTGTTTTGAGCCATAAGTATATCTCGGGTAAAGAATGCATTAAGATAGATATTCCTATGATACTGGGCAGTTGCCCAAAAATATGAAGGGTTTCTAAAAATGAAGATGAGAACACAGCCAGTAGAGCAGCATATCCAGCAGCAGTTCTACTAGAAGTTATGAGTAAAGAGAATCGATAAACTCCTGTAATAAAAAGTATGATAGCAATAATAGCGACGGTAAACATGCCAAATTTTAATCCACCTACATAACTTAATAGAGCAATACACTGATGCACTAATGGTGGATAACTCATCACCGTAAAGCCTGTATACCATTTGTAATTCCATGGTTCAAACCAGCTACCTGCATAATGTTCTGCAAAAAACAAGTGAATTAAGGCATCATAAGTTGTCTCTAAAGTGAAGAATATAGAACTGCCATGAAAAGCAATCCCTATAAATAGGGCTGCGATTAAAAGCTTATTAGTGGTTTTTTTCAACTTCAAAGTCACTCAATTAATGATTTGATAAATATATAACAACCGCAGCATCCGTTCACTGGCATTGAACTATAGTAAATTACTATTCGTCTACACTTCTTTCGTGCCCAACGAAAACCGCCGTTTCAAGGCCTCTTCTACTTGTAATTTTGGGTCATAATTAAACATCAATTATTATGAAAACTGGAATTATCATCCCTTGCTACAACGAAGAAAAAAGAATAGACACAGCTGCATTTAATGCCTTTATTCAATCTCATGAAGACTATCATTTATGTTTTGTAAATGATGGAAGTAAAGATAATACTCTAGATGTATTAAATAAGATACAAAGAGAAACTCCTAACAGAGTAAGTATTGTAGATGTGAAAAAAAATGCAGGTAAAGCAGCAGCTGTAAGATCAGGTGCTAGATATTTATTTAATCGTGAAGATATCGATTATATAGGTTTTATCGATGCAGATTTATCTACCGACTTTAAAGACTTTAAAAAGTTGGTAGATACTCTTCACAATAATGATGAGTTAACAATGGTATATGGATCTAGAGGTAAAGGTGAAGGTCAGATAGAACGTAATGTATTGAGAAAACTATTTTCTCAAATCGTAAAACTATTCATCTTTATGATTTTAGGATTACCTATTGAAGATACACAATGTGGTGCAAAAGTCTTTAAAAGAGACATTATTCCACTTGCATATGATAAGCAGTTTTTAACGAGATGGTTATTTGATGTAGAGATTTTCTTGAGAATGAAAAAGCATTTTGGTAGAAAAGCAATCATGAATAAAATGTATGAGCAACCATTAGAAAGATGGGTGCATATGGATGATTCAAAATTAGGGTTTAAAGACGCGATTCAAATCCCAGTAATGTTAATGAGTATCTGGTATTCTTATAATTTAACTGCTCAATTTGCAGCTACAGCGCCACAATTTCAATTAGCAGTTAACGACGGGTTTGAGGTTTATTCTGGAGATGTAAGTTGGGAAGGACGTATGGCAGCATAATTACTCTTCATAAATAGCTTTAAGGATATATATGTCCTCAATAAGAGCTTCAATTTCT
This sequence comes from Nonlabens ulvanivorans, assembly GCF_000755285.1. GTDB lineage: Bacteria > Bacteroidota > Bacteroidia > Flavobacteriales > Flavobacteriaceae > Nonlabens > Nonlabens ulvanivorans_A. The sequence continues at coordinate 704,419 of NZ_BBMK01000001.1, forward strand.
TCCATCTTAGTACCATCATAAGAACGACTGCGCAATCTACCTTCTTTATCCACTAATAAGAAGTTCTCAGTATGTACCATGTCGTATTTACCACCATAAGGAGCGTCTTTAACGGCTAGATAAGATTTACGTGCTAGATTATAGATTTGTTCTTTTTCACCAGTTACAAGATTCCATTTATAATCCAGTACGCCTTTTTCAATTGCATAGGCTTTTAAAATTGCAGGAGTATCATATTCAGGTGTAACACTATGCGATAGAAAAACCACTTCATCATCATCTTTAAACTCTTCTTGCAATACGGTCATATTTTTAGTCATAGTAGGACAAATGGTAGGACAAGTGGTAAAAAAGAAATCTGCTACATAGATTTTGTTCTTATAATCCTCTTCCGTAATTGTGTCACCATTTTGGTTGATCAACTTAAATGGAGCGACCTTATGATATTTTTTTACAAACAGCATACTGTCATCTACAAGTGTTGGATCAAATTGATCAGGCTGTAAAATAGCAAGTGTCTTTTTAGGGGTTAAAGCATGCTGGATAGCAAGAAAAATGACCGTACTCAATACGAGCATGAATAATGCTCTCCATTTATTTTTATTCAGAAATTCAAGCATTAGTGATACTTTTTTACAAAATTACGACCTAATTATCAGCTGTTCTAGTCTTTGTCGGATACTTTAATAAAGGCTTAAAAGTTATTACTTTATTTATATAAGTATTTTCATAGTTATTGTGTTTTAGTTCTCGCTTTCGCGAAAGCGTATTCTTAAAAAATCACGACTTTTTTCATTCAGTAGTTATTCACAACAACCGTATAAGTTATATGTTGAACGCTGCAATTGCTTTACCAATTAACCATATAGATTGTGTAAAATGGGTGCAAAGGCCTATTTTTGCGCTCGTTAAATTAGAACAGCAATGCATCCATATCTGGTAATAGCCATAAATTTTTTACTGAGTCTTTCATTACTTATCGTTTTACACGAGTTGGGACATTTTATTCCGGCACGTCTATTTAAAACGAGAGTTGAGAAATTCTTTTTATTTTTTGATATTAAATACTCTCTTTTTAAGAAAAAAATTGGCGAGACAGAGTATGGTATAGGATGGTTGCCATTAGGTGGTTATGTGAAAATAGCTGGAATGATTGATGAGAGTATGGATAAAGAGCAAATGGCCGAAGAGCCTAAGCCGTGGGAATTCCGTTCTAAGCCAGCATGGCAACGTTTAATCATCATGCTAGGTGGCGTTGTTGTAAACGTGATAGTGGGCTTCTTTATTTACATCATGATTTTTTTCACTTATGGTGGGCAACAGGCTACAGGAACAGATTATAAGTTTGGTTTTGGGATGCCTCCTGTTTTACAAGAAATCGGTTTTAAAAATGGAGATCAAGTATTACTAGTTGATGGTGATACACTGCAAATTGCAGATAATCTAGTTAATAGACTTGTTTTCAGAGATGTAGAAACAGTTACCGTCATCAGAGATGGAAGTCCAGTAAATATCGGTATACCAGAAGACATTGGTAAACGTGTTTTTTATGCAGACATCATGGGACCATTAGAGGCTAGATTCCCATTTGAGGTAGGAGATGTTGAACCAGGTACTATTGCAGACTCTATAGGTCTTAAAGCAGGAATGACTATCGTAGAGATGGCAGGTTACCCTATCTCCTATAATACGGACTATACCTATGCGATAAACCATGTCGTAAATGACAGTACTCCATTTGAACTAAAAATTCAGAATGAAAATGGAATGGTTCAGACTAAAACTATTGATTTTAAAAATAATAAGCGACGTATTATAGGTTTTAGAAAAAAGCCTACAGTAGACTATGCGAGTGCAACCCAACTGGATTATAGTTTTGGGGAAAGTATCAATAAAGGGATTTCTCATGGATACTGGACCATGCAGGATTATGTAAAACAATTTAAATATGTGTTCACTAAAAAAGGAGCAAGTCAGTTAGGTGGTTTTGGAACTATCGCAAAGTTGTATCCAGACACGTGGGACTGGCGTAAATTCTGGGAGCGTACGGCATGGATATCTTTTGTGCTGGCTATTATGAATATTTTACCTATTCCTGCCTTAGATGGTGGACATGTGATGTTTTTACTGTATGAAATGGTAACCGGACGCAAGCCTGGAGATAAATTTTTAGAACGTGCACAGCTGACAGGTATATTTATTTTACTTGCCTTAATGCTCTATGCAAATGGAAATGACCTATATAAGGCGATTTCAGAAAATTTCTTTTAAAGTATTTTTAATTATTAGCTAAAAAACTTGGCGGCAAATAAAAAAACGTTTTATATTTGCGCTCGCTAAAGCAAATAGCTTTAGTATTGTGTATATCACATTCCTCTTTAGCTCAGTTGGTTAGAGCATCTGACTGTTAATCAGAGGGTCCTTGGTTCGAGCCCAAGAAGAGGAGCAAAATCCCAATCAGCAATGGTTGGGATTTTTTATGTAATAAAGTTAGGGAGCATTTAAGGTGTGCATGCTTATTTTGTTAATCTATTGCTTCTTTAAGAGTAGCTTATATTCCTATACTTATTTCCCTATATTTACGTTTAATAACAATGATTCAATCCAGTGAGTTAAACACTTGGATTTCAATATATATACGTAGGATTAATGAGCTGTAATAGTTGTGGAACCGGTGGAGGAACTCCAGGCGGTTGTAAAAATCATGGTACTTGTGGTACCAGTGGATGTAATAAGTTAACGGTTTTCGATTGGTTAGCAAACATGGAATTGCCAGACGGTCAGGCACCTTTTAATTATGTAGAAATAAGGTTTAAAAATAGTCGTAAAGAATATTTTGTTAACTCTGAAAATCTACAATTAAAAATAGGTGACATCGTTGCCACACAAACTGAGACAGGTCACGACATAGGTATAGTTACACTTACTGGTGAGTTAGTACGTGTACAGTTGAAGAAAAAGAAAATACGTTATGAAACTGATGACATCCCTAAGGTATATCGTATCGCTTCACAGACAGACGTAGATAAATGGAAGGCAGCTCGAGAGAAAGAAGAGCCTATGAAAGTACGTGCTCGTGAGATCGCGATACGCTTAAATCTTCAAATGAAGATTTCTGATATAGAATTTCAAGGAGATGGATCAAAAGCTACATTCTACTATACCGCAGAGGACCGCGTTGATTTCCGTCAATTAATTAGAGAATACGCTACAGAGTTTAAAACTCGTATTGAAATGCGCCAGATTGGATTGCGTCAGGAAGCAGCTAGATTGGGTGGTATAGGGTCTTGTGGGCGCGAGTTATGTTGTTCCACTTGGTTGACAGACTTCCGCTCGGTAACCACTAGTGCTGCTAGATATCAAAACTTATCGTTAAATCCTCAAAAACTTGCTGGACAATGTGGTAAACTAAAGTGTTGTTTAAACTATGAATTAGATTCATACATGGATGCGCTTAAAGACTTTCCTAAACAAAATCAGAAGTTATACACTGAAAAAGGAACGGCAGTTTGTCAAAAAATAGATATTTTTAAAGGTTTAATGTGGTATTGTTATGAGGGCGAATGGATGAACTGGCATACTTTAAAAACAACCCAGGTTCATGAAATCGTTTCAAAAAACAAAGCAAAAGAAAGTGTAGCAAGCATTGAAGAATATGCTGCAGAACATCTGGTTGTTGAAGAAGTTAATTTTGAAAATGTGGTAGGACAAGACAGTTTAACACGTTTTGATCAACCTGCTACTAAAAATAAAAAACGTAAAAAACGTCGTAATACTCGTGGTCCTAAACCAGCTGTTACGGAGCAAAAGGTCAATCAAGGCTCTAATAAAAAAACTTCTCAAGGTAAAGCGACACAATCTAAAGCGCCGCAGTCTAAAGGGGGGGCAAAACCAGAAACAAATGGTCAAAAACCAAAACCAAAACCTAGAAGAAAACCGGCAAATCAAAATAAGCCCAAAGATGGTGCTAATAATACGCAAGCAAAACCAAAGTCCAATCAAACTGGTGATGGTACTGCTAATAAACCGCGTAAAAAAAGACCTAATAATCGCAATAGACCACCAAAGAAAAGCGAGTAATGAGAATCACTTTACTTTTAATTTTAAGCTGTTTAACCTTAATATCTTGCGATCAAAATATTGTACAAACGCAATCGGTAGCTTTTAGTGATGCTCAATGGATCTTTTAGAAGCGCCTGTTTTTAAAATTGAGCCTATAGATACGGTTAATACATATGATATGTTTCTTAATATGAGAAATAATCACAATTACGCATATAGCAATTTGTATTTAATAGCCGAGATGAAATTTCCTCAAGGAAAAATCGTTACAGATACATTAGAGTACAACATGGCAACACCTCAAGGACAGTTCCTGGGTGCAGGCTATAGTGATGTTTATGAAAATAAATTATGGTATAAGGAAGGAGTACGCTTTCGCGAAAGTGGAACTTATCTACTCACCTTACGTCATGCAATGAGAAAAAATGGTTCTGTAGAAGGTATTGCTCAGTTAGAAGGAGTGCTCGATATAGGTTATAGTATAGAAAAACAAGTGCAACATGGCAGCAACTAAAGCACAAAAAGCTCAGAAAGAGCAAGAGACTAAGAAAAATATTAAATTATTCTGGAAACTAGTATTTGTAGGGATAGGAATGGTGATTTTACTTTTTCTATTAACAGCCTGGGGGGGAATCTTCGGTTCTTTACCAGATCACACCATATTGGAAAATCCGCAGTCAGAACTAGCCACAGAAATTGTTACCGCAGACGGGAAAACACTTGGAACTTTTTTTACTGATAACCGTAAACCCATCAAATATGAAGATTTACCTCAAAATCTTATCGACGCATTAGTATCTACTGAAGATGAACGCTTCTGGGATCACAGTGGTATAGATGGATATGGAACAACTCGAGCAGCTGTTTTTTTAGGTTCTAAAGGTGGAGCCAGTACCATTACACAACAACTAGCCAAACTTTATTTTACAGAACAACGCAGCAGTAATAAAATAGAACGTGTTATTCAAAAATTCCGTGAATGGATTATAGCGACGCGTTTAGAAAAGCAATACACTAAAGAAGAAATCATTACTCAGTATTTAAATCAATTTGATTTTTTAAAACAAGCTATAGGAATACGATCTGCTGCAAATATTTATTTTGATAAAGAGCCTATAGACCTTAGTGTAGAAGAAAGTGCTGTTTTTGTAGCGATGCTCAAAAACCCTAGACAATTCAATCCATATAGAGAAGTTTCTAAAGAAAAATCATTCCAAAGACGTAACCAAGTATTCGTTCAAATGGTTCGCAATGGGAAAATGTTAGAATCTGTAAAAGATAGTTTAAGACAACAACCTATTAAATTAAACTTTTCTCCAGAAGGTCATAATGACGGTATGGGGGGGACTTATTTTCGTGAGTACTTAAGAGACTGGCTAAAGGATTGGGCAGCAAGTAATACTAACCCAGAAACTGGAGAAAATTACAACCTCTATAATGATGGTCTGAAGATCAATGTAACCATCGATAGTCGCATGCAAAAATATGCTGAAGACGCCATGGTCGCGCATATGGCAAATCTTCAAAAAGAGTTTGATTCCCAAAACGAGAAATTAAAAACGGCTCCTTTTAGAGACATCACAGCAAAGCAAGTAGAATCTTCTATTAATCGCGCGATTAAAGTTTCTGAACGATGGAAGTTAATGAAAAAAGAAGGCAAGTCAGAAAATGAGATTCTTGCAAGTTTTGATAAAGAAACAGAGATGACTGTTTTTGACTGGCAAGCTCCAGGAAGAGAACGCGATACCGTAATGACGCCTCGCGATTCCATCTATTATTACAAAAAATTCTTACAAGTTGGTATGATGTCTATGGAGCCACAAACTGGTTATGTGAAAGCTTGGGTCGGTGGTATTAATCATAAACATTTTAAATTTGATCATGTTAAAAAAGGAGTGCGTCAGGCTGGTTCAACCTTTAAGCCTTTCTTATATGCGACTGCGATAGATTTATTGAAGTATTCTCCTTGTAAAGAATTACCAGATGGAGAATATACGATACCAGCAGGTAAACATGGAAACACAAAGGACTGGACACCTAGTAACTCCGATGGGAAGTATGGTAAAATCAGAACTTTAAAAGACGCTTTAGCTCATTCTGTAAATACAATATCTGCACGATTAATGGATGATGTAGGACCACAGCCAGTTATAGATCTTGCTGGACGTTTAGGCTTAATACTAAAAATATGGCGCCAGTGCCGTCACTAGCATTGGGTACTGCAGATGTGAGTCTTTTTGAAATGGTTGGAGCATACGGCGTTTTTGCAAATGAAGGTATTTATAATACTCCTGTACTTGTTACTAGCATACAAGATAAAAATGGTACGGTACTTTTTCAGTATGTTCCAGAAACACGGGATGTAATGAATCCAGAAACTGCTTATACGACACTTAAGTTAATGCAAGGTGTTACTCAATCGGGTAGTGGTAGTCGCCTGAGAGGTAGTTGGGCAAAAAATAATAAATTCTATAAGAGTGTTGTGACAGGTTATCCTTATGATTTTAAAAATGAAATAGCTGGTAAGACTGGGACAACTCAAAATAACTCAGATGGATGGTTTATGGGAATCGTTCCTAACTTAGTATCTGGTGTTTGGGTAGGTGGAGAAGATCGTTCTGTCCATTTCCCATCTACTAGATATGGTCAAGGAGCTACTATGGCGCTACCTATATGGGGGGGTTCTTACATGAAGTCTGTTTATGCAGATGAGAATCTTGACATATCAAAAGCAAATTTCAATGAACCAGAAAACTTATCCATCATAGTGGACTGTGACGAATATAAAAATGGTGATGACGGATTAGAAGATGAAGATGACGCTGGCGATGAATTAGGAATGTAAATAGTAACCGATATGCTAGATGCCCTTAAACTCGAGAATGTTCTGTTTCTAGACATAGAGACAGTTCCCTTAAATCCATCTTTTGAAGACTTAGATGGTATAGATCAGCAGCTTTATGCAGATAAAACGAAATATCAACGTAAAGAAGAGTTTATGCCTGATGAGTTTTATGATCGTGCTGGTATCTGGGCAGAGTTTGGTAAAATAGTATGTATCTCTGTAGGTTATTTTGTAGATCGTACATATAGACAGTTTAGAGTACGCAGTTTTACGGGAACTGAGGTAGCACTTCTTGAGGAGTTCAGTACATTACTTAAAGATCATTTTTCTGGACGACATCATTTACTTTGTGCACACAATGGTAAGGAATTTGATTTTCCATATATCGCACGTCGCATGATTATTAATGGAATTGCTATACCTGCAAAGCTTAATCTCTTTGGTAAGAAACCATGGGAAGTACCACACCTAGATACCATGGAATTGTGGAAATTTGGCGATTATAAACACTTCACATCATTAAAACTGATGACTCGTGTTCTAGGGATACCATCTCCTAAGGATGACATAGATGGTTCTCAAGTACGTAATGTGTATTATGAGCAAAATGATGTTGAGCGTATTGCTAGATATTGTGAAAAAGACGTGATCGCAGTAGCTCAAATACTTCTTAAACTGCGACTAGAACCCATACTTACGGATGACCAGATCATTACAAAATAAGCCGTTAGCGATTATCAATAACCTCAATGTTTCTTTCAGAAATGGGAAACTAGAAAATCAGGTGTTATTTGATGTTAGTTTAGAGCTTTTTGAAAATGAAATCCTAGCTGTTGTCGGAGAATCGGGTAGTGGTAAGTCAGTTACTTCTAAGGCTTTAATGGGATTGTTGCCGGTTAAAAACGCAATAATCACGGCAAAGGAGTTATCAGTAATGGGTAATGATTTGCAATTCTTAAAGGGCCAGGATTGGTCTCGCTTCCGCGGAAGCGTTATAAGCATGATCTTTCAAGAACCTATGAGTTCTCTTAATCCTACCATCACCTGCGGTCATCAAGTTGCTGAAATACTAGAAATTCATACCAAGCTATCTAATAAAGATATTAAAACAGAAGTACTGCGACTTTTTGAAAAGGTAAAACTGCCTATTCCTGAGCAAACTTTTAATAAATATCCGCATGAGATAAGTGGTGGACAAATGCAGCGTGTAATGATTGCGATGGCTATAGCTTGTAAGCCTAAAATCCTAATAGCAGACGAGCTACAACAGCACTAGATGTGACCGTTCAAAAAGAGATCATTTTATTGCTTAAAGAATTACAGGCAGAGTATGGAATGAGTGTTTTATTTATTTCTCATGATTTGGGTCTAGTCCACGAAATAGCTGATCGTATTGCCGTAATGTACAAAGGTCGTGTTGTTGAAATGGGAACACCTGATCAGCTTTTTGAAAATGCTCAGGAAACTTATACTAAAGCCTTGATTGCTGCAAGACCAGATACCGAGTCGAGACTTAAGAGATTGCCTACTATTAGTGATTTTATGCACGGTACTGTTCCATCTACAATAGTATCTGATCAGGAAAGGAATGAAAATCATAAAAAGTTATATGCTCAAAAACCACTATTGGAATTAGTTAATGTCGTCAAGAATTATCCGCTTAAAAAAGAGCTTTTTAAGGAACAACAATTTTTCACCGCTGTTAACGGTGTGAACCTTAAGTTGTATGCTGGTGAATCATTAGGATTAGTAGGTGAAAGTGGTTGTGGTAAAAGTACACTAGGTAACATGATACTAGGACTACAAAATATCACTAGTGGTCAATTGATTTATAAAGGAGAAGATATCACAAATCTCAAAGGCAGTAAAATACGATCTTTAAGAAAGGAATTACAGATCATATTTCAAGATCCTTTTGCTTCACTAAATCCCAGATTAACAGTCGGGCAGGCAATTATGGAGCCCATGAAATGGCATGGAATAGGTAATAGTGATGCAGACCGTAAGAAACGAGTAATGCAATTACTAGATCGAGTAGGTTTAACTCAAGAGCAATTTAATCGTTATCCACACGAGTTTAGTGGTGGACAGCGACAGCGTATAGGTATTGCGAGGACTGTTGCTTTAGAACCAGAATTAATTGTTTGTGATGAGTCTGTAAGTGCTCTAGATATTTCTGTACAAGCACAAGTATTAAATTTATTGAATGAATTTAAAGATGACTTTGGATTCTCTTATCTATTCATTTCACACGATTTAGCCGTGGTCAAGTATTTCTGTGATCAAGTGATTGTGATGAATAAAGGTCGTGTTGAAGAACAAAATGAAGCTGATGAGCTTTATAGTAATCCACAAACTGATTATACTAAAAAATTGATCAGTGCTATCCCTAAGGGCTAGTATTGAATCCTAAAGATGTTTGATAAATTGATCATTATTAATTCCCGTAATTTTTAATATCTAATATCTTAGGGGGGGCTTTTTAATAATTTTAATCAGGAATTAATTAAGAATTATAGGTATAAAAAATCCTCACTAGGGAAGAGGATTTTTCATTATTAGTTAGTTTAGATAAGTTGTTCTTTAAAAAGTAAAGAACGTTTTCACAATCAGCTTAAATAGACCTTTGATAAAAAGAAAGGTAGTTACTAGGGTATTAGTCCGTTTCTCTTGAGTATAGGTCGTATTCATAATGATGTTTGTTTTAGGGATGACTAATATGGTAAATTTCCATGAATTATTAAGATTATCGGCATGTATTATTCGATGAAATGCATTATTGGTTCTGGCTTCAATTAATGATTATAACAACGCAAAATCCTCAGTTTGATATGATTCGAATCATATCAAACTGAGGATTGTATTGCAAATTTCTAAAGATTGTTTTACTGCTTCAATTTAGGTAGTTGTTTTTCAATACCATTGTTATCACCTACACTTACTGAGCTTGCTCCAGTAATAGTTACTTGCCCAGTTGTGAAGTCGCTTTCTGTCGCCTCAAATATGTTATCTACATATTTTTGAGGATTGCGGTCTATATAAGGAAACCAAGTGCTGTGTATTTGAATCATTACTCTATGACCTTTTTTGAAAGTGTGTAATACGTCTTGTAAAGGAAAGTTTACGCTAGTCTTTTTACCTTCTTTAAAAGGCTCTGGCTTTGAGAAATCATTTCTAAAACGACCTCTAAAAGTTTCTGCACGCACTAATTGTTGATAGCCTGCAAGAGTTACATGCTCTGGTGTATGTTTTTCATTTTTCATGTCGTCTGGATATACGTCTATAACCTTAACGATAAAGTCGGCATCAGTGATTCCCTTAAGAATTACTTCTAGATTTGCCTGTATTTCTCCAGCAAGTGTCATGTCATCAGTAAGAATATCTGTTTGAAAAGTAAGTACGTCTGGTCTTCTAGAAGCGTGACGCTGATCGTCTGTCATGTAAGCACGTGGTGTGAATGTAACTGGTGTTATTTCACTTCTAAAAGGCACTGGTTTTGATGGATCACTCATGTATGAGAACGTATCTTTTTTATCAGCCTTTTTATTAATCAACAACTCTCCATTTTTACCAAAACTAAACACGATTTCATCTTGCTGTGGCGGCCATTGCATAAATTTCTCCCATTGCTTTAATCCAGTGTCAAACATGTATGCCTCTGGTAGAACAGGATTTTTTTCTCCTTTTAAGTGATGTTCAAAGAAAGGAGTTTCTATTTCTCTATGATAAAAAGTTGATAAACTATCGCCAAAATGGATATGGTTTACCATTTGATGACCAGATTCTCTTGCCCAGTTACCATGACTCCATGGTCCCATGACAATGGTGTTGTTCTTATTATTAGGATTGTTGCGTTCTACATTTTTATAGATGTTTAATGGTCCATAAAGATCCTCAGCATCAAACCAGCCACCTACGGTCATAACTGCATGATCTACATTTTTTAAATGTGGTATAATAGAACGTTTTTGCCAGAATTCATCATAGTTAGGATGCGAGGCAACGTCTTTCCAGAAAAAATTATCAGGATATATATTTTCTGTTACATTCTTCAATGGACCTATGCCCATATTAAATGCATAAGAATCATCCATACTACCAGCTGCTCTCAATTGATCCCATTTATCATTATACCAGCTTTCGGTGGTAGGTTCAGTTTGATGACCAAAAACTGGATAAGCAAAAATATAGCTCTGTAAAGTAGCTCCCATATGATGAAAGTCGTCAAAGAAAAAGTCTCCTATAGGTGCTTGTGGCGAGCTAGCTACAAGTGCTGGATGTGCATCTGGTAAAGCTGCTGCAGTGTAAAATCCTGGATAAGAAATTCCCCATTGACCTACTTTTCTATTATTGTTAGGTAGGTTGTTTATTAACCAATCTACGGTGTCATAAGTGTCTGAGCTTTCATCGATATCTTGCTTGTTGTTCACGTCATTTCCAGGAATGTTAGGACGCATGTTGTCAAAATCTCCTTCACTCATCCATCTACCACGTACATCTTGATATACAAATATGTAACCTTCTTTCATAAGGATCTCGTTGGGACCTAATCTACTAGGATACGTGTCTTCTCCATAAGGTCGTACACTATAGCATGTGCGTTGCATCATTATTGGATATTCTTTAGAAGTATCCTTTGGGCTATAAACTTGCGTGTATAATTTAATTCCATCTCGCATCTCAATCTGGTGGATGGTTTTGGTATAATTTTCTTTTATATACTCTTGTTTTGTTGAAGATTGCGCTTTCGCGAAAGCGGAACCTAACACCACTAATGCGACTAGTAAAAATTGTTTCATAAAAAAAGCTTTAATGCTGGCTTAAATATAATTCAACGACATAAAAAAAGGCTCTCTATTAAGAAAGCCTTTTGATTTTTTACAAAATTACTGTTACCAGATTTTAATACGATTCTCTGGTGTGAGATACATTCCATCTGTTTCTGTAATTTCAAATGCATCATAAAATGCATCGATATTTTGAAGTGGTACATAGCCACGATACATACCTGGTGAGTGTGTGTCTCCTTTAATACGTTGCTTTAAAGCCTCTTCACGCATTTTAGTACGCCATACCGTTCCCCCAACTTAAGAAGAAACGTTGTTCTGGTGTAAACCCATCGATCGCTTCTGGGCGACCTTTATCGTTCATCCACAATTGGTGAGCATCATATGCAGCATTAACACCACCTAGATCACCAATGTTTTCACCTAGTGTGAATTCACCATTGATATTAACGCCAGGTAATACTTCAATGGCGCTGTATTGATTTGCAAGATCTTTACCTAGACTTTCAAATTGTGTCTTGTCGTTTGCGGTCCACCAGTCTGTCATATTACCGTTTGCGTCAAATTTTGCTCCGCTATCATCAAATCCATGAGAAATTTCATGTCCTATAACAGCTCCCATACCACCAAAGTTGAAGGCAGCGTCTGCTTCATAGTTATAAAATGGTGGTTGTAAAATAGCTGCAGGGAAAACAATTTCATTATAGTATGGATTGTAGTATGCGTTCACGGTTTGTGGAGACATGAACCATTCTGTCTTGTCTACTTTTTCACCTAATTTATTAAGGTTATCACGGTAGTTCCAGGATTGTACAGCTAGCATGTTGTCAAATAAAGTACCTCCGTTTGAAGGGCTTTTGATTTCCATTTCTGAATAATCTTTCCATTGATCTGGATAACCTATTTTAATAGTCATACCATTAAGTTTTTCTATCGCTTTAACCTTGGTCTCAGGACTCATCCAGGCTAATCCATTGATGCGTACTTCATATGCTTTCTTTACATATTCAATCATCTCTTTAGCTTTGGCTTTTGCCTCTGCAGGAAATTTTTCACTTACGTATAATTGACCTAAAGCTTCTCCTAATGTTCCGTTAACAGTACCTAGTGCACGCTCATCTCTAGGACGTTGTTCTTTTGCGCCACGCATCGTTTTACTGTAGAAGTCCCAGTTTGCGTCTTCTAGCTCTGTAGATAACATGGTCGCTGCTGCATCGATCATAGTCCAACGCATATAGGTTTTCATAGCATCTATATTACTATTATCCCACATATTATTTAAAGCAGTCATGTAGGCTGGTTGAGAAACAATGATGTTGTCAAATTCTTTTACATCTAATTTTTCAAAATATTGATCCCAGTCTATAGATGGTACTAGAGTTTTAAACTCAGCTTTACTCATAGGATTGTAGCTTAATTGAGGATTCCTACGCGCTACTTTATCTAGACGTGGTTGTGCCATTTGTGTTTCTATGGCGATAATCGTTTTAGCATCATCTGCTGCTTGTGTGGCATCAGTACCTGTTAAGGTTAACATGCGCGCCACATGTTTTTCATATGCAGCTAGTTTTTCAACATTATCAGCATCATCTAGATCTACATAATATTCACGTTGCATTCCTAAAGCGCCAGGACCGATTTGAGCCACGTTTATATCTGTGTTTTGTGCATCTGGTCCTACTCCAAATCCATAGAAGCCACGTAGGCCTTTAGATGAAAGGTCAGCTAGTAGTGCAGGTATTTCATCGACAGATTTAATAGCATCAATTTGCTCTAGATATGGTATTAAAGGTTCATAACCAGCTTTATCCCTAGCATCTGTATCCATTATACTTCGGTATACAAAAACAGCTTTTGCCTGATCTGAAGATTGATCAAGGTTTTTATCATTCATTGCTTTATCTAGGATAGCTAGCATGTCTGCGTCAGTATCTTTTCTAAGCTTATTGAAACCACCCCAAACAGTTTGATCTGCAGGTATCTCAGTAGAGTCAATCCATTTCCCATTTACATAACGATAAAAGTCATCTTTAGGGGGAAACACTGGTATCCATTGCGGTCATGTCTAGACCTGGATAGTCTTTTGCTGGTTCTTTACAAGAAGTGACCGCAATAGCCACAGCGCAAGAAGCAAGTAAGGTTTGTTTTAAGTTCATGTTCATATAGTTTGATAGGTTAGTAAATTCTATTAAAGAAATGTTACACAAGATAATAATTGTTATGATTCATCTCTAGTATTTAATTTATAATTAACTAGCATTCAATTAAAAAAGCCTACAATAGTTGTAGGCTCTTTTAATTTTAAGATGATAGATGATCCTTATTAGTTAACGATAAGTTTTTCTGTAATCGCTCCTGTTGCTGTAGTGATGTTTAAGAAATACATTCCTTGAGCTACATTATTTAAATCAATAAAATGTTTTTCTCCAGAGTTGTTTAGTTTAGTGCTTATCAGTTTTCCTGTGACATCATAGACGCTGTAATTAAAAGTGTCATTGCTATTCCAAGATAATGTAAAGTCGCCTTTTGATGGATTAGGGAAGACTTTATAAGAATCAGAAAGAGTATTGCTATTATTACTTAGTGTACCTGTTACAACTACATTATCGATCACAACACCTTCTTCAGTAACAGATTGGTCAGAAATGAACACGTATCTAAAGGTGATGTTGTTCTCTGCATTAAAAGGACTTAAATCATAAGAATAAGTTTTCATTACAGCATCTGTACCTGTCCACTGGGCACCGACACAATTAAAGCAATTTACACCATTAGGGTTTCTGCTAGAGTTATACCAGGCTGGATCAGTTGCACTACCTAAAACATTCCAGATATTTCCATTATCTGTGGTGTATTCCATATACATAAGATCCCAATCTTGTTCTAATTCAAATGCCATTTCAAATTGCAGCGTCGGATTAGTAACTCCATTAAGGTCATAACAACCAGTGTATAGATATGCTACTGTATCATTAGAATGTTCACCAGTGAGGTTAGTTCCGTAAACCTGTGAACCACTTACTGCTTGATTAAGAATAGGGCCTGCTGGTACTCCACGTTCCATTGGTCTGTGCCGCCAGTTTCATTAAAGGTTAATAAATCTCTGTTTTCAAACTGTTGAATATCATTTATAACACCGCTATTATTTTTTAGAATTGCCGTTATTTCGTTATTGTTACTCGCAAAGGCATCATTTAAGGTGTTGACTGTTACAGATAAATCATTTGCACCTAGATTAAGGGATATACCAGTTAAAGTAATCGTGGTTTGGCTTTGTGCAGGAATTGTAGTGGTATAAGTACTGTTTACAGAAGAGCCACCATTGATAGAATAGTCAAGGTCAAAACTATTTATAGCTGTAGTTCCTCCATTTTCGATTACAATATCAATGTCTGTATCTCCACAAGAAAAACTTGTATTGGAAGAGCTTATGCTTACCAATTCAATATCTGTTGGTGGTGGACCTGCTGTTACAGAAGTTTGCCAGATTCCTCTACCATAAGTACCAGCAGTAAGCACATTATCCACTCCATTGATTTCTAGATCTCTGATGTTTACATTTGGTAAATTATTATTGAAAGTTGACCATTGAGCAGTCACGTCATCATATTTATAGACTCCGATGGTTGTTCCCAAAAATATTTCTCCATCTACACTCATAGGTAAACTTGCAATGGTATTTTTACCTAGGCTTGGAAGATTAGCAGTGATATCGGTAAAACTACTTCCTTGGTTCAAACTTTTATAAACGCTACCAAATGATTCGTCTGTCGAAAGATAAACGATATTATTATCTGTATTACTCACTTCAATCGCAGCAATGTCTTGAGGGAAATTAGAAACTAGTGAAAAATTTGTACCAGCATTTAGACTTCTATAAAGTAGATTATTGATGGCTATGTAAATAATGTTATCATTATTTGGGTCTATTTCAATTAAATCGATATTAGAACCAAATGGAGAGGAAACAACGACAAAACTGTTGTTTTGCACTTTATACAAAGCAGTATAACCTACATAGATGGTACCTTGACCATCTACTTTCAATGGAGTGATCCAGTTACCACTTTCACCATTAGGACGATTGATGGAGTTAAGAATAGAATTTCCACCATTATTTGTGAAGTACAGGCCGCCACCATTTTGTGTAAACCCGTATCGTATGTTTGAATCTAATGGATCTATACCACCATCCATTCCATCTGCTCCGTAGAAGTTTTTCCATTGATTACCGCTTCTAGCTTGTCCTCCATTATCTTGTAAACCGCCTATTACTTGTGCACTAGATTGTGTGCTTACGGCAATTCTATAAAATTGTCCTATTTGAGCTCCAGCAGTAAGGTCTGTAAAAGAACCACCGTCATTATTACTTCTATAGATACCACCATCAGACATTACAAATAATTCAGAACCAAATTGTCTAATTTGATGAATGTCTGCATGGGTATAAGTACTACCAGTAGGGTTGCTCCATGAGTTTATTTTTGTAAATGAACTACCACCACTAAAGGATTTCCAGATGTTTAAACAACCGGTATAAACAATCTCTGCATTAGTCGCAGACACTTCTAGAGCAAGGTCATAATTTCCCTGACCACTTTCTAAAATATCTGTTCCATTATCTCTTCGTGAAAAACTTTGACCGCTATTAGTCGATCGATATAGTCCCATTAAATTTGCGTTACCATCGATGATTAATAAGTAAACATAATTAGGATTTGCAGGGGAAACTCCTATAACACTTCTTCTCATATTATTAGGAAGACCAGTTGAAGGTTGTGAGAACGAGACTCCATTGTCTGTTGAGATAAAAAAGGAATTGTTAGTACTCAAGTATATGGTGTCTGGTGAACCTGGCTTTAACTTGATATCTTTTACATTTGCTGGGAAAGTTCTTGAAAAGCTCACACCACCATCAATAGATCTGTAGAAGCCAAAATTTGAAGAAACAAATATTTTATCACTATCTCTCGGGTCTAGGTAAACCTCACTTATATTGGCAGTTGCACCTATAAAAGTTAATCCAGTACTATTCCATGTAAGTCCTCCATCAACAGATTTCATTAATCCTATACTACTTGAGTCTCTAGCATCATCATCTCCGGTACCTATATAAATAACGTCAGAATCTGTTGGATCTACGGCTATGGCACTTACACCTATTTGAGATAAAAAATCGGATATAGGTGTCCATGTAACACCAGCATCTGTAGATTTCCAAACTCCTCCACTAGGTGAACCTAGATAATAAATATTTGGGTTGTTTGGGTCTACCGTTACAGTATTTGCTCTACCAGTTCCTGTGGACCATGAACCAGTTCCTTGAATAGAGAAAGGACCGATAGCACTCCAGTTTGAAGTATCAGAAAGCCCACTTTTTCTAAAATCTCTTTCATTTATAATGGATTCTAGTTCTTGTACACCTTGTATTGTTCCATCTTCTTTCACATAGGCCTTTGCAGCATCTAACCATCGCATGAATGGTTTGTAACCACTTCCTTTAGCATTTTTATCATGGATTTCCCAATAGGTTTCTCCTGCATTTTTAATATCCTGGTAGGTAATTTCATTTTCAGATTTTAGTTCTCTTAATTGCTCCATCCATGGATTGTCGAGTCCTGGTTGAGCTGTTGAAAAAGCAAATCCAATAAGGATTAAAAAAGATAATAACTTCATAAAATGGTTTTAATGGTGGCGCAATATAATGGACAGAAGTCACGATTTGATAACATCTTGTTAAATATGTCCTAAATACCTTGGAAACTAACAGTTTTTTTAAAGTTTAATCGACAAAAAGAGTAAGGTAAGATCTCAATAAGTAGTTCTTACCGTCGTAAAAGACTATAACAAGGCTATTACCGCAATTATCATAATGTATAATAGCCAACTTGTCATTTATTTAAGGGACCTTTTTAAGTGCTAATTCCTTTTTATAATTATCATCCCATAGCTTTTTGAGCTCCGTGAGTGACGCAACATTTTCATTAGGTACAGCTATGGACAGTACATAATGAGCAATTTTATAAACTCCATCTTCTTTTTTCAAGATACCACTACCACGACATATGCCATTTGTGTGTCTAATAGTTCGTCAAAATAAATTACACGATTGTATTGATAAATATGACGTTCGAGAGAAGTAAAAGACCAGGCTTTACCTTTATCAAAGTATGGTTTTGAGAAAGCTTTAAATTCTTGCAATTGCCAGTTTTCAGTTGCGTCAGTTCCTATAAAAACAGCATCACTGGTCATTAAATTAAAATAGTCATCATAGCTAGCAGTCGCTGCCGCAAGATGCCAGTTATCTATTGTACGATCTAATTGGTCAGTAGCTATAGTTTTTTGAGAACCGCAAGAAGAAATTATGATAGCGGTTAAAAGTAGAAGTGTTCTTTTCATAGTTGTTAAAGATAAAACAGAAAAAATAAAGTAAATTCTAGTGTGGTCAGGTTTGGTCGACGCTCACAGTGTACTTAAATTCGATGTATGGAAAAACATAAATGTGGTTGGTGCTTAGGCGATAAATTGTATGAATCATATCACGATACGGAATGGGGAAAGCCAGTCTATGATGATCAGACTCTTTTTGAATTTCTTATCCTAGAAACGATGCAGGCCGGACTTAGCTGGATTACAATCTTAAAAAAGCGTGCTAATTATTTTGATGCTTTAGATCAATTTGATATTCATAAAATCTCAAATTACACTCAAGATAAACAAGATGAGTTGTTGATGAATTCTGGAATCATACGCAATAAATTAAAAATTAAATCAATCATCTCTAATGCACAGTTATTTATAGATATCCAAAAAGAATATGGTAGTTTTTCCCAATTCATATGGAGTTATGTAGATGGTAAGCCTATCAAAAATAAGGTTGTAGATTACAAGAAAGCACCTGCAAATACACCTCTTTCGGATCAGATTTCGAAAGATTTAAAAAAGAGAGGTTTCAAATTTGTTGGTTCTACAATAATGTATGCCTTTATGCAGGCGACTGGAATGGTTAATGATCACGAGGTAAATTGTCATAGATATGATGAAGTTTAAGATTTTACTGTTTTTGATATTCGCTTTCGCGAAAGCGGACTTTACAACAGCTCAACAAAATACTAATTCTAAGGTCGAGCAAGAAGAGCGAATTGAAATTGAAGATTTTCCTGTACAAGCGAGAAGTCTTATTTACACGATTAGTAAAGCACGAAGGAAGATAAAATACTATCGAGAGACGGACGGTTCTTTTGTCTCTTATGAAGCTAAATATAAATTAAGTGGGCACAGATATAGTGTAGAATGCGATGAAAATGGCGTGCTGATTGATATAGAGGTACGCATTAAAAAAAGACACATAGAGTCTATTATCTTTAATAAAATATCAAGCGAACTTGCAGTAATAAGCAAACGTTTTAACATTGAAAAAATTCAAAAACAATACGTTATAGATGATCAAGACGCCTCGATTATATCTAATCGATTAGAAAATGATGAATTTGATAATTATGAAATGATTGTCGCCTTTAAAGAAGAACATAAAATTTACCGTAAAGAATTACTTTTTAGTAGAGAAGGAATATTGCTAAAACAACGCGCAGTAAAAAAACTAAAATATGACTTCATACTATTTTAGGGTTTTTGCCTTTTTGTTCATGCCATTAATCTCAACTGCTCAAGTTGTAAATAATTATATCGTACAACCATCAATAAACCTGCGATGGGATAATAATGGAAGATGGATGTTCAATAGTGCTTTAGAACACCGCAGTGTTGTAAATAATGAATGGAATGCCTTACATGTTCAAGCGGTACAATTTGCTAGTTATGAGATAGGGTTTCATTCACAGATAGGATTAGGTGTGATGTATCGTGAACTTTTTGATGATCAACGGCCAGAAGAGCTAAGATTTACAGAACAGTTCGTATATGCACGCAAGTATAATAATCTTAAAATAGCGCACCGGTTGAGGTGGGATCAACGTATAAGAGGTGAAAATCTAACTCATCGATGGCGCTATCGCCTTTCAGGATCTATACCACTTAATGGAGGAACTGTGGACGCTACAGAATTTTATATAACATCTCGTTTAGAGACTATTTTTATTGCGCAGGCAAATAAAAAATCAGGTTATGATCAACGAGTAGCTATAGGTCTAGGTAGAGCGCTCAATAAAAATATGAAATTGCAATTGGTGACGGAGTATCGCTGGGAAGATTATACTAATGATTTAAAACGCTCTTTATTCATTAATCTAGGTGTTTTCTATTCTTTATAGATAGCTTAAAAACGCCTCTCGATCTATTTCTACCGCACCTAAACTGTGTAGGTGATCATTGTATAGTTGTGCATCGATAAGAAAATAACCTTTAGACTTAAGAGTATTAACTAGATGTAGTAGGGCTATTTTACTAGCGTCTGTTGCTAGAGTAAACATAGATTCTCCACAAAAAATCTTTTTTTCAGGTAAGTCAATTCCATACAAGCCACCTACTAATTTATCATCTTTAAAAACTTCAATACTTTTTGCGTGACCTAATTCATGTAAATTTGAATATGACGCTATAAAGTCGTTATTAATCCAGGTTCCATCTTCATCCTGACGTTTTACGTGAGCACAATGTTGCATTACTTCAGTAAAGCAAGTATTTTCTTTAATGATATAACCTCTGTTGCGCAAGCTTTGCTTAAGAGATTTTGTGATTCTCATAGGTTGATCACTTTGTAGATCAAAAACCATTCTAGGATCAGGACTCCACCAGCATATAGGATCGCCATCACTATACCATGGAAAAATACCCGATTGATAGGCGAGTAGTAATCTTTCTACACTTAAATCACCACCTATTGCAAGTAAACCATGGTCTGGAGCACTACTGGGATGTGGAAAAATGAGATTATGATCTAGAGTTTGCACGATTTTAGACGATTAAGTTTGCAATTTGAGATAAAAATGTTAATCTTTGAGAAGCCTTCTTATCTAATTTATTTCATCATTGCTTTTTTTGAGTTTGTTTGAAGGCTAACCTATTAAGAAAGAAAATCCCAACTGTAAAGGTTGGGATTTTTTATTTTATAAATTTAAGTTAGTATCAACTTAGTTTTTTCTCAAAACAATAGCTGTTTTCTTTACCTGCGTATTGTCCATAATTATCAATAAGTGAGTAGCCTCTTTTTTTATAAAGCGCAATCGCCGCAGGTTGATTAATTCCTGTTTCTAGAATACATTTTTTAAAAGACAATTCTCTTGCCCATTGTTCTAGTTCCATAAGAACTTGAGAGGCAATACCATTGCCGCGATGTGCTTCTTTGGTATACATTCTTTTAATCTCTATAGAATATACATCATACTTTTTTAAGGCACCGCAACCTACAGGTATTTCGTTTTTGTAAACAACCACAACTTCATTGATCTGATCTAATTTATTAAATTGATCATAAAAGGAGTGCTCATCACCATCGGTAATTGCTAGAAATGCATCTAGTTCTATCACCATAGATCTAAAAGCAGTATTATGAGAATTAGTTCTTTCTAACCTCATTGCAATAAAAAATTCTTAGAATGGTAAATCGTCGTGATCTTCATCTTTTGAATTTGATATAGGATCAAATTCATCAAATGGTGGAATATCTTGTGACGGTGCTGCTGGTGTAGCTCCTACACGCTCAATTCTCCATCCTACAATAGAGTTAAAATATTTGATTTCTCCTTGAGGACTTTGCCATTCACGACCTCTTAAGTTGATACCTACTTTTACAGGCTCACCTACTTGAAAACTGTCTAATAAACTAGTTTTATCTTGAACAAATTCTAGCATTAAATGCTGTGGATATTGTTCTTCGGTAGTAATTACTAATTCGCGTTTTTGAAATCCACTAGCGCCAAAAGATTTAGTATCACCTATTACTTTAATTTTTCCTTGTACATCCATGTTATAATAATATAATTTTCCACGCGTCCATAATGTTTCCTTGCAAGATCAATTCTTGAGCACGTATATGTTTTTCTTTAATATCTAAAATTGGTAATTTTTCCGCTTTCGCGAAAGCGATAACAGATTCCCTATCTGGAATAGCCTCAATATTTCCTAGTTTGCCCAGATCATTGCCGGTAAGAATCTCACTGTTTCTAGCGTGCTCTGGTAGTGCGTCCACACCTACACCTAGTGTTGCGAGTGGTTTAGGAACTTCAAACATTGCATCTTTAGAACGGCAGTACCAGTTGCCACCCATACGGGCTACAGTATCAATTTTAACCTGATCAATCTTTCCGGTATCATCCAGTACGTCATCATTTACATGAACCATTACTACTTCACATATAATCAAATTTCCAGCGCCACCTTCTTGACCTAGCTCTACAATTTCCTTTACTTTACATTCAAACTGCACAGGACTCTCGGCCACACGTGGTGGCGCAATGATGTCTGACGGCGCAGCAGTTAGTCCAGCTTTTACAAACTCATCTACACCAGCGTCATACTCTGTACTGCTCAACGACATTTGTTGAACAATGTTATAGTTACTACATTGATAACGACCTCACCAGTAGCTCTTGCATTTATTAAAGTATGCTTTATAGAATTATCTCTCACCCGACGTGCAGGTGAAAAAATCATTATAGGTGGATTTGCACTAAAAACATTAAAAAAAGAATAAGGTGATAAATTTACATTTCCATCTTCATCAACTGTACTGGCAAATGCTATAGGTCGTGGTTGTACCGCGCCTAGCATAATGCTGTGTAAATGAGCTGTTTTTGTGTCTTTAGGGTCTAGTTTCAAGTTGCTTTTTTAAGGACAGCAAAGGTATGGAATTTACAGCGTTTTTATAAAATAGAAATGAGATTTAAACGAGACTATGTACTAGATATCATAAAAGCATGGTAAGTGCGTTTCACTTAATATACTATATTTAAATTTCTTAACAGATTTCATGAATTTTACAGCAAACCGCAATGTTTTAAGATGGGTAATCATAGCCTTTGCAATGATCATCACAGCTCTTATTCTTTGGAATACTTTTGAGTTTTTTCAACAGCTCAAGGAAAGTGAGCAAAAAAACATGAAAGAATATGAGATCGCCATTGACGATTTAGTTAATCAATCTTTAGAGGCTGAAATGGGGGAATCTTGGATCCACGGTTACTGAAAACACGACAACTATTCCAATGATAGAGGTTAATTATAAGGGCGATATGAAAGCTCGTAATTTACCAGAGCATATCATGAATGATACGATAAAATTAAGAACGTTAATTGAGGAATATGCCTCTGAAAATGAACCTATTCGTATTAATTATGATGGTGAGCCTTTTCAGACTATTTACTATGGTGAGAGCCCAATTATTACTAAAATGAAGTATTTCCCAATGGCTTTGCTTTTGATATTAGTATTGTTTGGTGCGGTTATCTGGTTTTTTTACCGCTCAACAAAAGCGAGTGAGCAAAATAAACTATGGGCTGGTATGGCTAAAGAAAGTGCTCATCAAATAGGGACGCCGCTTTCATCTTTAGTAGGCTGGACTACTTTACTTAAAGACACAGATGTGGATCCTAGTTATATCGTCGAAATGGAAAAGGACATCGTTAGATTACAAACCATTACAGAGCGGTTTTCTAAAATAGGTTCTATTCCTACATTGTCTGAAATGGACATAGTAGATCAAACAGACAAGGCAGTTCATTATATTTCCTCACGCAGCTCAAAATTAGTAGCGTTTGATGTTGATTTACCTAGTCAGCCTATCATGGTAAAGCTTAATGAACAACTATATGCTTGGGTTATTGAGAATTTAATAAAAAATGGTATTGATGCCATGAAAGGTAAAGGAGCTATTAAAGTTTATCTGCGTGCAGATGCTCATAAGGTTTTTATTACGGTTTCTGATACAGGAAAAGGTATTCCCAAAAATCAGTGGAATCAAGTTTTTACTCCAGGTTTTACGACTAAAAAGAGAGGTTGGGGCTTAGGATTATCTCTAGCACATCGCATTATAAGAGATTATCATAAAGGCACAATTAGGGTTTCAGAGAGTAAAAAAGATAAAGGAACCACTTTTGAAATTATGATTAATAGATTAAAATAATCTACCTAAATACAAATGTTCTTTTGACGACAACAAAAGTTTAGTATTCTAAATTTTTTCATTCCTACTTCTTAACTTACTTTTGCTTATTCAAATTTATTCTAAATAAGCTTTGAGCGATACTATAGCACATCTTAAACGCGGCGAACAAGCACAATCGTTTCTTTTAATGAGGAACAAGTACCTCTTAAACTCCTTGAAATGGGATGTTTACCAGGTAATGTTGTGATGATGATGGAAAGCGCACCTTTTCAAGATCCAATTTATCTCAATATAAATGGAACTTATCTAGCGATAAGGCGTGAAACAGCTCAACAGATAATAGTGAAGCGTCATGGGTAAATCGATTAATGTTTCACTTATAGGTAATCCTAATACAGGAAAAACATCTTTATTTAATAGGCTTACTGGTTTAAATCAGAAAGTAGGGAACTATCCAGGTATTACTGTAGAGAAAAAAGAAGGGATTTGTAAGCTAGACCGCAGTCTAAAGGCGCATATTCTAGATTTACCTGGTACCTATAGTCTCAATACTTCTAGTCTAGATGAAAGTGTTGTTGTAGAAACGCTACTCAATAAAAATTCAAAGGACTATCCAGATGTTGCTGTGGTGGTTTCTGATATTGAGAATCTTAAACGTAATTTACTTCTATTTACACAGATTAAAGATCTTGAAATCCCAACCATATTAGTCATTAATATGGCTGATCGCATGCAGCGCAAGGCAATTTCTTTAGATATTGAATTAATGGAGCAAGAACTTAATACTCGAGTAGTATTAGTTAGTGCTAGAAAAAATATTGGTGTTGATGATCTTAAAAGAGCTATTTCAGAATATAAAAATTTAAAATCTGTCCCTTGTGTAAATGCCTCGATCATTGATCCAGAATATTTTGCAACATTAAAAAAAGCCTATCCTAAACAGTCTATATATAAGCTTTGGTTAGTAATTACTCAAGATGTTAATTTTGGTAAAATAGATAGGAATAGGGATTTAGAAGATTTAAAATCTAGTTCATTTGCTGTTAAGTCTGAAAGTGACTTAAAAAAAATGCAACACAAAGAAACAGTTGTGCGATACCAATTTATCAATGGTCTATTGACTAAGGTATTGAATGTAGATAAATCGCAAGCAAAAGATTTAAGGACTAGATTAGATAGAGTTTTACTTCATAAAGTATGGGGGGGTTATCTTATTTTCTTTGTGATATTACTACTGATATTTCAAGCGATCTATGATTGGTCCACATATCCTATGGATTGGATAGACACCTTTTTTGCAAAAGCAAGTTCATGGGCTCAAACATCACTTCCAGAAGGTCCTTTTACTGATCTTATATCAGAAGGAATTATCCCAGGACTGGGCGGTATCGTCATATTTATACCTCAAATTGCCTTTCTGTTTTTATTTATAGCGATACTTGAAGAAAGCGGTTATATGAGTAGAGTAGTGTTCCTTATGGACCACATCATGAAAAAGTTTGGCTTGAGTGGTAAGAGTGTTGTGCCTCTAGTATCTGGTACAGCTTGTGCTATACCAGCGGTAATGGCCACTCGTAATATTGAAGATTGGAAAGAACGATTAATAACTATTCTAGTAGTGCCTTTCACCACTTGTTCTGCTAGATTACCTGTTTATTTAATAATTATAGCTCTAGTAATTCCAGAGCAAGAAGTATGGTGGATTTTTAATATGCAAGGTCTAACGCTGATGTTGTTATATATGTTAGGATTTGGTGCTGCAATATTTTCTGCCTGGGTACTTAATAAAATATTGCCTATTAAACGTAAGGCATTTTTTGTAATGGAGATGCCAGCTTATAAGTTGCCTATGCTTAAAAATGTGGGTATAACAGTTCTTGAAAAGACGAAAAGCTTTGTATTAGGTGCGGGAAAGATAATTATGGCGATATCAGTGATCTTATGGTTGCTAGCGAGTCATGGAATTGGTGAGCAGTTCACTAATGCAGAAGAGATTGTCAAAGAACAATATGCAGGTCAGAATTTATCAGAAGAAGAATTGACTAATAAGATCGCATCACAACAATTAGAGCATAGTTTTATTGGGTATATAGGTAAAGGGATAGAGCCAGCTGTAAGACCGCTGGGTTATGATTGGAAAATAGGGATAGCCATTGTAAGCTCATTTGCAGCAAGAGAGGTTTTTGTAGGTACACTTGCAACCATATATAGTGTAGGAAGTGATGAAGAGGAGACGATTAAAAATCGTATGAAAGCTGAGGTTAATCCTATTCTAGGCGGACCATTATTTAACTTTGCTAGTGGTATATCATTATTGTTGTTCTATGCATTTGCCATGCAGTGTATGAGTACACTTGCAATAGTAAAGCGAGAGACTAATAGTTGGAAATGGCCAGCGATTCAATTTACTGCTATGACAGTAATAGCATATTTTGCTGCGCTAGCGGCTTATCAAATTCTTAAATAGTGGAAATATTACAATATTTATTAGTTGCAGTTGTTGTTTTAGTTGCGCTAGGTTGGTTGTTTAGAAAGTCATTGTTTCCATCTAAAAAAGCGACCGGATGCGGTGACGGCAATTGTGGATGTCACTAAATTATAAAACTTATAGAATAAAAAAAGCCCTTTCAATTTGAAAGGGCTTTTGAATACAAAAAAATATGACTTTATTACTGTATAACTCTTACGTTTACAGCATTCATTCCTTTTTTTCCTTCTTTTTCTTCATACTCAACACGGTCACCTTCTCTAATCTCATCGATAAGTCCAGTTACATGCACGAAGCATTCGTTTTGTGATCCTTCTTCAACGATAAATCCAAATCCTTTAGACTCGTTGAAAAACTTTACAGTACCTTCTTTCATTGTAATAAAATGTAATAATTAATATAATACAAAGGTATAGGGATTATTATTTCTAAATTGTTAATACCCGAATTATTTTATTTTTTTGAGCATTTATGGTATTTTAAAAGCTATTTAGGCGTGCCTTTTAAATAAATATGACTGCCTTTAATGGATCTGTCATACATGATAATACTGCCTGCCACGGCAACGTTCAGACTTTTAGGAGTATTGAATTTTATTAAATGATGAGACTTTTCTATAGCCTCATTGGTGAGTCCATGGTCTTCAGCACCCAGAAGGTAAACACAATTGCGTGGATGTTTAAATTCCTGTAAGTCTATTGCTCTATTATCTAGTTCTACACCTATAATCATAGCTCCTTTAGGTAAATGATTATAGAAATCTTCAAACGTGTCATAATGAAAATAGGGCATCGCTTTTACAATATCATGTGTATCACAAGCTTGTTTTGCATATCTCTTTCCTACTGTAAACACAAAACTTGCACCCAGATTTTGAGCTGTACGCCATAAAACTCCTAGATTTTCAGGAGTTTTACCATGCTGTATTCCTATACCAAAATAACCTGGCTCTAATTGATCTATTTTCATTAAAGATTATTCTGTCGTTGTTGCTTCAATTAAATACATCGCTAGCCGCAATTTACCATAACTATATTTTCCATTAAAATGTTCAAAGATAGGTTTAAGAGCATTTTCTTGTTGATAGGATTTGTAAAGAGGCTCAATTTCTTTTAAGTCATCAGATGAAATGTGCGCATCCAGATTAACATCTTTATGGCTTACATAGCGTTTGCCTAAATGTGTTAATATTGTGTCTGTTTTAAGAGTTCTCATTTCAGATATTTCCTCAATTGTTTTTCCTTCCCAATATAGTTCAACACTTTCCATAACGGTATCCTTTTTAGGGCCGTTAGATTTCTTTTTCTTCTTAGGTTTAGCTACAACTATGCGATAAGTAAAATCTCCATCTCGCATCATGTTATATCCAGCGGTAAGATTTAAAAAGGTCTCACCATAAGAGTCTAATTTATGTTTACCAACACCGGTAATATCCTCAAACTCATCAATTGTTAGTGGAATTCTTGAAGCAATATCTTTTAAGGTTGCATCACTAAAAACCATATAAGGCGCAAGATTCTCTTGTGTGGCAATTTGCATTCTTAACTTACGTAAACCAGCATACAAATCTTTATTTATTGTACTAGGTAAGGACTCATCTGCTGCCTTTTTCTGGCGAGCAGCAAGTTCTTCTGGTTTTGGGATAACCGCCAGTTCTACAGATTGGTTTTCAAATAGTACTGCTTGCGCTTGTGGTGTTAACTTGAGATGATTGTACTCGTGAAAAGCAATTTCTAGCAATCCTTGATTAATCATTTGTATGATATATTGCTGCCAGTTATTCCACGATATTTCACGTCCGGCACCATATGTTTTAATAGATTGAAAACCACTTTCTAATACGGTTGCATTTTGTGCACCTCTCAACACGTCTATCAATAAGTTAAGGGATGCATTTTCTTTCATTCTATAGACCGCACTTAATGCTTTTTGAGCAATTAAAGTAGCATTAAAGAAATCTGGTTTATTAAGACACACATCACAATTACCACAATCTTTTTCTAGATACTCATTAAAGTAAGATAGTAACATGCGACGGCGACAGGTAAGTGCCTCTGCAAATTGTTTCATTCGTTCTAGCTTTGCAATTTGCACATCACTATTACCGCTATCTCCCGCAAAATTGCGCAGTTGTATCATATCTGCATAGCTATGAAATAGTAAAGCATGTGCATCTATTCCATCGCGTCCTGCACGACCTATTTCTTGATAATATCCTTCAATGTTTTTAGGCATATTATAATGAATCACAAATCGCACATTAGATTTGTCTATGCCCATGCCGAATGCGATGGTCGCACATACTATCTTAATTTCATCTTTAATGAATTGTTCTTGTACGCTTTCGCGGAAGCGGTGCTCTAATCCTGCATGGTAAGCAGCAACAGAGAAGCCAAGACTAGAGAGCTTTTCTGCTAGTTTTTCACAGGATTTTCTACTTAAACAGTAAATAATACCAGATTCGTCTTTATACTTTTTCAGAAAACGGCGAACTTGAGCTAACCGGTCGTTACCAGGTCTTACTTCTAAAGTTAAATTGGGCCTGTCAAAGGATGCTACATACTCCTGAGCATGAGAAATGGCAAGTTGCATTTTAATATCAGCACGTGTGGCGCGATCTGCAGTTGCTGTTAAGGCAATTAAACCAGCCTGTGGAAACGACTTTTTAAGATAGGCTAGTTGTGTGTATGCCGGTCTAAAATCATGTCCCCATGTAGATATACAATGAGCCTCATCTATGGCTATTAAAGAAACATCTGTAGGCTTTAAATGATGTAGTAAAAGCTGGATGCTCTCTGGTGCAACATAGAGTAATTTAAGTTGATGCTCTTTTAATAGTTGTAGCATTTCTTGTTGCTCTGTACCAACTTGAGAGCTATTAAAATAGCCTGCAGTAATACCATTTGCTCTTAAAGAATCAACTTGATCTTTCATTAATGCAATTAGCGGAGAAATAACTAGGGTAACGCCTTCTAGCATCAATGATGGTAGCTGAAAACACATCGACTTACCACCACCGGTAGGCATAACTACCATAAGGTCTTTATGAGCAAGAACATCATTTATAATTTGCTCTTGTAAAGGACGGAAACTGTCGTAGCCGAAATGCTTTTTAAGTAAATCGTGTTTATTCATTTTAATTAGTTTGTATGGCTTGTAAAATCTTAGACGACAAATTTATTCTATTTTAGCAAATGATACAATTAGACAAATTTTCAAGATGAAAGGATTACTAGTTTTTATATCGATTTTTTTAACGGGTATATGCCAGGCACAAGATCTCAATGACTTTAAATATGTCATTGTCGATAATCAATATGATTTCCAAAAAGAACCTAATGAGTATAGACTCAATGAGATGATGGTTTTTGAAATAAAAAAACGTGGAATTAGTGCTTTTAGAAACCTTGAAGTCCTGCCACAAGATTTGAATAGAGGAACCTGTAATGCACTTTCTTTAAGAGTAAATGTTAGTACAGGCTTAAGAGTAAAAATGACCTTTGAATTTGTAGATTGTAATGGACAAATTGTGTTAATCACAAAAGATGGTATAGGTCGCACAAAGAATTTTGAAAAGGCATATCGGGAAGCTTTGCGTGATGCCATGACCACGCTTGACAAGGTAAATTATTCATATGTGAAGCCATTAGATAGTCAGCCTACCGGTAAAGAGTTGCCTATTCAAACAATGCAACCTAGCTCTGTTGCTGTAGGAGTAAACCTTAAACCATCGTTAGTTGAGGTTGTTGAGGAAGAAACGAGCGATATTCCTAAACCTGAATTTGTAGAATTAGTAGGTGCTCAAATCTATACTACAGACTCAAAGAAATATAAACTTCAAAGTACTGAATCTGGTTTTAATATTTTTAAAAATAAAAACCTGATTGGTACTCTTAAAAAGAGTCAATCAGGTTGCTATCTATCTATAACATCAGATTTCACAGGAATAGGTTATGAAAAGGACGGTAATATTGTTATCGAATATGATAAAAATGGCACTCAGTTTTTAGTATTTAAAAGGGTAGAGTAAGTTTTAAACGTGCTTTCCTACTTCAAAACCATGTTTGCCTAAATATTGATTTCCACTATCGATGGCATCTTGCTCCATGATAGTTCCCATAGAATCATTCCATCTATTTAAATATCCAAATAGGGAAATCACACCTAGCATTTCTACAATCTCTCCTTCATTCCAATGTTGGTGTAATCGATCTTGAATATCTTGATTTACAGCGTTAGGCACTTGACTAGCGGCTAGTGAGAAGTCTAGTGCAGCACGCTCGGCATCATTAAAAGCTTCATGTGTGCGGTATTCCCATATGTTATCTAATTGTTCTTGCTCTGCTCCATAGCGTTCTGCAGCTCTTATGGCGTGTGCTTGACAATATCTACATCCTGTTGCATTACTAGAGACCCACGCAATCATACGTTTTAAAGCGCTGGTCACACGACCTTCGTTTGCCATAACAGCTTTATTAAGGTTGATAAATGCTTTTGAGATCGCTGGTCTGCGCTGCATGGTTAGAACAGAATTAGGACAAAAACCTAAGGTTTCATTAAAAAAGGCAGCTAGTTCACGCGTTTCTGGGTCATGACTTGCGTCTAATGGAGTTACTAATGGCATATTAAAAATTGTAAGTTCTAGGGCAAGTTAATAATTATCTATCACAGAAATTGTCATACTAAGAACCAAATCATATTTTGGTCATACATTTGAAATTATGCGCTGGACTTTAAAACCTCAACCCGATAAAGCACAACAAGATAAACTGGCTCAAGAACTAGGTATTGACTCTTTTCTTGCTGGTTTGCTGGTTCAACGTGGTGTGGACGCTTTCGCGAAAGCGAAATCCTTTTTCAGACCAGATTTAAATGAATTGCACGATCCTTTTTTAATGAAAGATATGGATGTGGCTGTAAAGCGTATCCAGAAAGCGATAGGTAATAACGAGAATATTTTAGTTTATGGGGACTATGATGTTGATGGAACAACTAGTGTTGCTTTAATGTCTACTTTTTTATTAAGCTTTTATGATCGAGTAGCTACATACATTCCAGATCGATATGGAGAAGGTTATGGCGTGAGTTATCAAGGGATAGACTTTGCCGCAGACAATGATTTTTCTCTAATTATAGCATTGGATTGTGGTGTAAAGGCTGTTGATAAGGTTGCATATGCTAGAGATAAAGGTATCGACTTTATTATTTGTGATCATCACAGACCTGGAAAAAATTTACCTGCGGCTGTCGCTGTACTAGACCCAAAAAGAGATGATTGTTCTTATCCATTTGATGAGCTATGTGGCTGTGGTGTAGGTTTTAAATTATGTCAGGCAATTGTAGAGGCAAATGATTGGGATTTTGAGATTTTAATTCCTTATTTAGATTTAGTTGCTACCGCAATAGGTGCAGACATAGTCCCAATAGTAGGAGAGAATAGAATACTAGCATATCATGGTTTAAATATTATCAACACTAGTCCTAGGGCAGGTTTTAAAGCAATAATTCAACATTTAAAAAAGGATGTCCTGACTATAACAGATGTTGTTTTTATTATTGCTCCACGCATTAACGCTGCTGGTAGAATGAAACATGCTTTACATGCTGTAGAATTAATGGTTACTGAGGATTTACTTGATGCACAACGCATTGCAGCCGAGATTGAGGAATATAATGCAGATAGACGTGAGGCAGACCAATCCATAACTGAAGAGGCAAAGCAACAAATTATTAATAACAATGAAGAAGAGCGTTTTACAACAGTTGTTTTTCAAGAAGACTGGCATAAAGGAGTTATAGGTATTGTAGCGTCTAGGTTAATTGAAACTTATTACAGGCCTACTTTAGTTTTTACAAGAAGTGGAGATTATCTAGCAGCTAGTGCACGTAGTGTAAGTGGCTTTGATGTATATAATGCATTAGAGCAATGTTCAGACTTTATTGAGCAATTTGGCGGTCATAAGTATGCTGCAGGATTAACATTAAAACCTGAAAATTATCGGTCTTTTAAAGCTCGTTTTGAAGAAGTAGTTTGCGCCACTATTGAGAAGCAATACTTAACGCCTGAAATAAAAATAGATGCGATATTACCACTGGATAGTATTACCGCAAAATTCTACCGTATTCTACAGCAAATGGCACCTTATGGGCCAGGTAATATGCGTCCTGTTTTTATGACAGAGAAAGTAATGGATACCGGATATGGTAAATGTGTAGGTAAATCAGAGGATCACTTAAAAATAAAAGTGGTTAAAAAGCAAAATGATCGCAATGCTATCGATGCGATAGGTTTTAATCTAGGAAGTAAAAGTGACCTTGTTAAAAATGAAGATACATTTGATATTGCTTATAGCATCAATGAAAATGAATGGAACGGTAATGTCACTTTACAATTAATGCTTAAAGATATAAAGGCTTAATAATTAAGCATATTAATTAAATGGTCTAATCTTAAAGGTTTTTTATTTAATGAGTAAAGCGGTTCTGTTTTTGCAAACTTCTTAAGATCTTTTTCTGAGTATTCTTCACTGGTCATGTGAAATTTCAAATTTAATTTTCCTTTTTGTTCTTTTATTTTATTGGATACTTTTTTAATTAATTTCCACCCATTCACAGAATTAGTTTTATTTTCTGTTATAATATGAATGGAGCCAGTCGATTCATCTTCATCTAGCTCATTTATGCTTTCTAGGGCTTCCTTATTATTAGAAAACACATGAATATCTTTTGACAATTCATTTAACTCAAGCATGGTTTTAATTACATAAGAGTCGATAGGGTTATCGTCTATAATCCAGATTTTAGAAGTCTTCATAACAATTATATTTTCAGATATCTAAAGTTCCGTTTTATTAATCAATATGACTATTAAATAAGTTAGTGTAAGAATAGTAATCGTTAAAGGGTTTTATTTTAAGTTAAACTGTAGGAAATAGTTTGTTTAAGTTCTATAACGGAATTAAATTTTAATGGTAAAAGTGCTACCAACACCTACTTCACTTTTAACAGAAATGGTACCACCCATAGCTTCAATTTGGTTTTTAGTCATAAATAATCCCAAACCATTTGCATTTTCGTGATTGTGAAATGTCTTATACATTCCAAATATTTTCTCTTGATGTCTGGTCAAGTCTATACCTAAGCCATTATCAGACACACTTATGGTACAAATACCATGATCTTGTGTCGCAGAAATACCGATGGATAAAGGCTTATTTAGATCTCTATATTTAATACTATTAGTAATAAGATTTGATAAAGCACTTTCTAAATATGCAGGAAAGGCATCAATTTTTAAATCGTTATCTATATTTAATGTTATGGAGTAATCACTATTTAAAAGTTCTAGCGATATGCTACTTAATATTTTTTGGACAAATCTATAAAGAGATATTGTATCAAAGTTAATTTGTGTAGTCTGTATAGACACTACTTGATTAAGATCTTCAATAGTCTTATTTAAATTATCACTAGAGTCGCTAAGCATCGATATAATTTGTGATCTAATGTCTGCGTCTTCATTTTCTAAATAGAAATTTATTAACCCCTTAAAATTACTAGAGTGCGATCTTAAATTATGAGATACGATGTAAGCAAAGTTTAATAGGCGATCATTTTTACTCATGATCTCGTCCACAAAAGCTTTACGTTCTTGATTAGCCTCTTTTTCTTTTGTGACATCTATTATTTGAATGACTAAATTTTCGGGCTCTCCATATTCGTCCTCTAGAACGTTACATATGGTTTGAGTATATATAATAGAACCATCAGGCGCTTTAAATTTGATAGGTTGTTTTATATGATCTCTTTTGCGATTTAAAAGTTTTTGAAGTCTATCAAACCAGATACAAAAATCTTTTTTATCAATCAATTCTTCAAAAGATGAGTTTAATAGATTTACATTCTTTATTTTAGATATAGAAACTAGTGCATTATTTACATCTAGTAATTGTAAGGTAGTTGCGTCCATGATGGCAACACCAACTTTGGAGTTTCTAAATAATTTCTGAAACTTCTCAGAATTTAATTTAGACTGGTGTTCTCTCTTTTTACGATCACTTATGTCTTCAAAAGTTCCATATTGTCTATGACATACACCATCTACAAAATCACTTTGACCTATCGCTCTTACCCATATAGAATTTCCTTTGGCAGTTATTAATTCTAATTCTAAATCATAGGACTCATTCTTAGTAAGAGAATTAATGAAGGCTTGTGTAATCTTATTTCTAGAGTCACCTTCTTTATAGAATAAAATTGCATTTGAGGCATCAGGTTGATAATCCTCCGGTAATTCATGTAGTGCCTTTGTGGCGCTAGACCAGTATAGCTCTCCATTAATATTGTTATAATGCCAGGTGCCAATGCTTGCTTTAGTACAGGCACTTAATAATATTCTATAATCTAACTGGTCTCGTTTTCTTAAGATTACTTGAGAGGTAATATCTTCACTTACGATAATCATTCCAGCAATTTCGTTATCATAGTCGTACCACGGTTTGACATTCCATTTAAGCCATTGCTCTGTGCCATCCTTTCTTGAAAACAATTCTTCATCACAGTATTCTTCAGCACCTTTTAAAACATTTTGAAGCTTTACTTTCCATTCTTCAGAAACTTCTGGAAATAAATCATAATGATGCATTCCTTTAATATCTGTGTATTGAAGTTTATAATCTTCGCACCATTTAGCAGAGTGCGCAACATAACGCAAATTGTTGTCTAAAAAAGCAACTGCAATAGGAGCTTGTATCAAAATGTTAATTTGATCTGTGATGTTTGTATTGTATTCTTGAGCCATGATTCAAATTTAGTTCAGAATCATGTTCAAATGCTTTTAATTAAGATGAATTGCTTAATTGATATAAAAACACCGATAAAAAGCATGTAAAACGGTTTAAAAGCGCGTTATCCTTTCTTGAGTTGAAAAGTATTACCGTCATAAACACCATATGTGTAATGACTTATCCAATCACCTATGTTGTAGTAAGTTGATTTTTCCCCCCCTACAGTAATTTCCATAGGCATATGTCTATGTCCGAAAATAAAGTAGTCGTAATGTTCAATCTCCAGTTTACGTTTAGCATATTGTGCTAACCATTCATTTTCCTCGCCTAAGAATTTTGCGTCTTCATCACCAGAGATTAGTTTATTCTTAACTGACAAATATCTTGCAATCCCAACTCCTAGGTCTGGATGCAGCCATTTAAAACACCATTGAAAAAAAGGACTGGTAAATATTTTTTTCATTCTTTTATAGCCTTTGTCTCCTGGACCTTTTCCATCTCCATGACCTATAAAGAACCTCTTGTCGTTAAATTCAAATGTTTTAGGCTCGTGATAAACCTCTATACCTAGCTCATCTTCAAAGTAACCAAACATCCATAGGTCGTGATTCCCTACAAAAAAATAGATTGGGATACCACTATCAGCAATCTCAGCAAGTTTCCCTAACACTCGCACTTGGTTTTTAGGAACGACATGTTTATATTCAAACCAGAAGTCAAACAAGTCTCCTAATAAAAATATTGCTGCTGCATCTTCTTGAACCATATCTAACCAATTTAGAAACTTACGTTCCCGAGGTTTACTCAACTCTTGAGTTGGTGCGCCTAGATGATTATCGCTAGAGAAATAAATTTTTTTGCCTGGTGGTAATTGCATGTGGGCAAAGATAGTATTCTTCATATGATTATAGTTTTAAATACAAAACCACTATCCTTTATTATTAATGTCACATATTTAATTGCTAGATCACTTAACTTAAGTTTAATCGTATTTTCAACATATCATTTTCTTTTGAAACTATCTTAGTCCACATGATTAATAAACGACTTCTTATTAAAAATTTGCTCGCTCATAACGACGAGAACAGTTTTTATGATAAGAAGTTGCGATTAGATTTCAGCAATAAAGAAGGAAAGGCAAAATTTCTCAAGCATATTTGCGCCTTATCTAACTCAAATCCAGCAAACAATAGCTATATAGTAATAGGAATAGATGATGCAACTAATGAGATTATAGGAGTTGATTTTTATGATGATTCAAAATTGCAAAATCTTGTAAATGCTTATTTGCATAACCCACCGATTATACAATATGAGAATATTCCTTTTCCGCATCTGCCAGTTGGTAAAGTAGTAGGTCTAGTGACCATTAGACCTCAAAATAGTATAACATCATTGCGTAAAAACATCTGGAAATATTACGGTGGTGCTGTTTTCTTTAGAGATGGTAGTATTTCTATGCCTAAGGACTTTGATATTAAGGTAAAAGATGTGAATTCGGTTTTAGTTTCTCAAATAGAAAAACAAGCCAGTAACAATATTGAATTAACCTTAGATAGAGTCATGGAGTTTATGGCTCACAAAAATCGTGGTCTAGAAGCGCACTATAAAGTTTTTAAAGAGCAATTTGTTTTATGCTGGTCTGGTAAATTGAAACATAAAAACGATCAACTGTATTATTCTAGAGTAGACATTGAGTTAGTTAATGAACAGGTTAGATTGTTTTACAGTGCGCTGGATGAAGTGCAAATCAGTTATGATAATGATAGCTTCAGCATTCTAGAATTTGTAGAATTAGGAATAGGTAATCGACAAAAATATCACCCCCCCTTAGAACGTCAGGTTTTTAGATTTTCACCTAATGGCACCTATACATTAGAAACTAAAATCTTATTCAATCCGCCCTATTATGATAGGCGTACTTTACATCATATTTATAATATAAACCTTGCGTTATTGTTTAAGGTTTCTAACGACTTACCACTTTCAGAACAAGAGTTGATGGACCTTAGAGCATTACCAGAGACCATGTTAATCTGTCATTTCAATAGTATAGGTGAACCTATTGATAAAATGAATAATCATAAGTCAAAACTAAAAAAATACCCAGATACTTATGCAGCTTATAAAGAGGCTTTAAGAGTATTAAGAAAAGTAACATACAATTCATGAGAACTATAGCAATAGGAGATATACACGGCGGTTATAAAGCGTTAGAACAATTATTAGATAAGATTGATTTACAAGATAGAGATTTACTGATTTTTTTAGGTGATTATATAGATGGCTGGTCACAAAGCTTTGAGGTCATTGAATTTTTAATTTCGCTCAAGCGAAAACGTATACAAAATAATCAAACTGCACCAATATATTTAAGAGGTAATCACGATGAATTATTCTTGAATTACTTAAAGACGAAAGCTCAAAACAGTATGTGGCTGCATCATGGTGGCCAAAGTACTATTGATAGTTACAAGAATAGATCCACTAAAGATTTTGAAAGACACGTAGAGTTTTTTGAAAAAGGATTGAAAAATTACTACATCGATAAATCTAATAATGGCTTTTTTCATGCAGGATTTCATAACCTAAAAGGGCCTAAATATGATTACTATGATAACATGCCCTATTGGGATCGTACACTTTGGGAGCTAGCTCTATGTCTAGACCCTAATTTAACACCAGATAACGATCGGTATCCTAATAGATTGAAGCTTTATAAAGAAATATTTATAGGACATACACCTACATCTCGATTAGGTAAACTGGAACCTATAAATGCTGTAAACGTCTGGAATATCGATACCGCGGCGGCTTATAAAGGTCCACTTACTGCCATTTGTGTTCAAAATAAGGAAGTATGGCAAAGCGATCCGGTACACACATTTTATCCTGGAGAGAATGGACGCAATTAATTGATAGCCTTTGAGTATTAAATTTAGTAAGTTTTAATGTTTATAGAGCAGCCTGATATTGGAATCCCCATATATTCTTGAGATGTCTATTCAAAAAGTATCGATTTTTAAAACCTAATAGCTCTTAAAAAATTACTTTTTAGCGCAAGCAAAATCATCAAAAAAATTACTAACTTGAAAAACCAATTTTAACACAGTAATTATCATGAGCATATTTGATAAAATTAAAGAGAAATTAAGTCACGAATTTATAGACATTGTCGAGTGGCTGGACTATACTGACGATACCATTGCGCACCGTTTTGAACGTTATCAGAACGAAATTAAAAATGGTGCAAAACTTATCGTTAGAGAAGGACAAACAGCGGTTTTTATAAACGAAGGTCAACTAGCAGACGTTTTTAAACCTGGGACTTATGATTTAACTACTCAAAACTTGCCGATTCTTTCTACATTAAAAGGGTGGAAATATGGATTTAACTCACCTTTTAAGGCAGAGGTTTATTTTGTAAATACTCACTTATTTACAGATGAAAAATGGGGTACTAAAAATCCGATTACATTAAATGACGATCGATTTGGTCTAGTAGAGATTAGAGCATTTGGTACCTACGCATTTAAAATTGCTGATGCTGGAAAATTCATTGTCGATATCGTTGGAACAGATAACAATTTTACAAATTTTGAAATCAATGAGCATCTTAAAAGTTTAATAGCAACTCGATTTACAGATACGGTAGGAGAGGCAAACCTGCCTATTGAATTATATGCCGCAAATACCACTGAACTTTCTGAAACTTGTCAAGCTGTAATGCAGCCCGAGTTTATGGGCGTAGGTATCTCACTGGAACGTTTTTATATTGAAAACGTATCCATGCCTGAAGAACTCAAGAAAGAGATTTTTGAGTACAGTCGTATTGATAAACTAGATCTAGACAAGCTTACTAAATTTAAAACCGCCAAAGCTATTGAAGCGGCAGCTCTTAATGAAGGAGGAACTGCTGGTGCTGGTATGGGAATGGGAATGGGATTTGTCCTTGCACAGCAAATGGGTGGTATGATGTCACCACAAATGGGAGGACAACAATCGATACCACAACAGCAACAACAAGCCGCTATAGTGCCGCCACCTATGCCACAGGCAACACAATATTATTATGCTCATAACGGTGCACAAGCTGGTCCCGTAGGATATGCTCAACTCCAATCTTTATTTGCTAGTCGTACTATTAATAAAGAAACTCTAATCTGGAAAGCTGGTATGGATGGATGGAAGGCATTAAATCAAGTAGAAGAATTAAAAGGCTTTTTAGGTAGCAATACACCACCACCACTACCATAGTCCGCCTTAGTTTGCTTTAAAATATTATTATTAACAGAACTATCATTCTACATTTATGGTAAGAACTGACAGTTCTATCACTATTTTTTAGTGTTTACTAGTTAAAATTTAATTTGAACTCAACAAATACATCTTCGCAAACTTCAGAGCGTAAAAAATCATGCGTCAATTGTGGTGCAGCGCTTACTTATGAGCCTGGTACAGATTTGATTACCTGTGATTATTGTGGACATCAAGAAACTATTGAACAAAGTGAACAGCTTTTTCAAGAGCTCCAGTTACATAAGTATTTGCAAGAAATGGGTGCGCAATCGCATTCTATGGAAATATCAATGTTGCACTGTAAAAATTGTGGGGGGGCAAACCAGCACATTGAAGAAAGCTATAAGTCATTGCATTGCGTTTACTGCACTATGCCACTTATTATTGAGGATAGTTATCAAGAAGATTGGATTGTGCCTGGAGCGGTTTTACCGTTTAAACTAGATCAAAAAAAAGCACATCAGATTTTTAAGAAATGGGTTGATGGGTTATGGTGGGCACCTAATAATTTACAACGCGCTACTATCAATCCAGAATTTACTAAAGGACTTTATGTGCCTTATTGGA
Source organism: Nonlabens ulvanivorans (assembly GCF_000755285.1). GTDB lineage: Bacteria > Bacteroidota > Bacteroidia > Flavobacteriales > Flavobacteriaceae > Nonlabens > Nonlabens ulvanivorans_A. The sequence goes on from NZ_BBMK01000001.1 coordinate 744,315, forward strand.
CCTTTGATGCTCAATTAGTTGCGGACTATGAAGGTCAACGAGGAGATTATTATTATGTTACCAAAACCGTAGGTTCTGGTAAAAATAAACGTACAGTTCAAGAGCGTAGAACTAGCTGGTCACCTGCTGCGGGAACTATTAATGGTTTTGTTGATGACACACTTGTAAAAGCTACAAAACAACGTGGTAGTCAAATTCCTCGAGAAGTAAGCAACTGGAGTCTAGATGATTTGAAAAATTTTGATACTAAATACCTAGCAGGTTATGTTACTGAGAAGTATACTATACCACTCAAAGATGGTCATTTAGTCGCAAATAAAGAAGCTGAAAAGATTGCTCAAAATTGGATTCGTAGTGATATAGGTGGAGATACACAGCGTATAAGCGCTATGGATATGCAACTGTCAGAAGAGACTTTTAAGCATATTTTACTTCCAGTTTATATCAGTTCGTATAATTTCAATGGTACTAAATTTAACTTCTTTGTAAATGGACAGACTGGCGCTATTTATGGAAAACGACCTTACTCATTTTGGAAGATTTTTCTGGCTGTATTAGCGGCGATTCTTATAATTGTTCTCATTACTGTCGTAGCGCAATATGGTGGTTAGTTTGCTTTCGCGAAAGCGCATAAAAAGGCCTAGTAAGTGATTTCTAGGCCTTTTTATAAAATAGACTTTATACTATTTAGTAATCGTTAGGGTTCCTAGATGTGAACCTTCTTTATTAGATCCATAAATTAAATATTTCCCAGCGCCCTTTTGATAGGTTACAGAAGGTCTAACTACCAACTGGTTTTTCTCATAGTCTGTAGGGTCGATACGCTCCATATCACCAGTAGAATCATCAAATGTGAAAATTACCGGTATCATTTTTTTAATATTACGTACTTTTTTAACATCGTCGATATCTGTAGTTCCTATGTTTTTAGGGTCATCATTCACTAATAGGCTTAGTTTTCCATTTTCATATAATGCTACACTACTTAAATATTCAGGTCCTTCACCTAGTATAGCTAGTGGGAACAATACTCCAACACCTACGCTTACAGAACCATTTGCCATTCCTCCAGCGAGACCTATTGAAAATTGAGTTACCGTTACCTGTTGCTCTTTAGGGACTACATTACTCCAGTCCATAGTACCATCTTGATTTAAAGCGGTAACAATGATCTCATTTGTACTGTATGTAATAGGAGTAAAAGCTAGTGGTCCTATACCAGATGTATTTCCTACATAAGTAGTGTACCATTCTGATAATACAATAACACCACCATTTTCTCTTTCAATAAGGTGTGTAATGCGATAAAATGGTTTTAAATCCTTACCTTTCTTTGCACGTCTTTCACCTATTAATTTAGTTTTAGTTTCAACACTGAATTCGTTGAACGTCTCTTTTACCACTCTGTTATCACTGGTTTCTACGGCAACATCAAATATTCCTTCTAGTCTCCAGTCTGCTCGACCACTTTTTCTAAGATTAGAATAGAATCCTATTAACTGCAATCTACCATCTGCAGTATTAATTACATTACAGTTCAGTACTTTTTTACCTTTTAAATCAATGTCGATATCCTCTTTAGCATATCCTTTAGAAGCATAGTATGCATGTACAGTTAAGTTGGTTTCAGTTGTTTTTTTTGCTTTGTTACGGTAACTATCGCTTATCACAACAAATATGTCACCTTTGTCATTTACTTCAAAATCGTCGAGACTAAACTCTAAATCTTTACGATCTTTAAATTGTAAGTCTACGGCTTCATTATGTACCGCAGCAAGCGTCTTATCTAATAATGCGATTTCATACCTTAGTTTTTCATCTCTTTCAAAAATTCCTACGTGCATCACTAGGTAATTAACACCATCATATGAAGGTTCAAAAAAGAAAGCCCCTTTTTGTGATCTTTTAGGAACGTTTACAGCTAGAACGGTTTTAGGTTTTCCTAAAACTAGCTTCTCATCAATAGAGTATGCAGCAAAAACACTTTTCTTTGCTTTCTTATCATAATAAGATCCAAAAAGAAAGACCTCGCCATCAATAATAGCCAGGTCTTCTATGGTTACTTTACCTCCATTTATTTTATCAAACTTGATTTGTTTACTTTTTAAAAACTTGTTTGAGCCAGATTCAAATGTTTGTACATAGAACATCTTCTTTTGTCTAGCTAGTGTATAAACAACGTTATTTTTTTCTCCTGCGATGTATGTGACATCACCTTTTTTGGCTGTTATCTTTGGACCGAAATCTAGAGTTACATTACCTACTTGCATTTGAGCCTGAGCTTGAAAACTAATCACGGTGATTAGCAGGGTAAATAATAGTTTTTTCATTGGTTGGTTTTTATCAAGTTTGCAATATAAGCACTTCTTGTATATATTTTCTTTGGTCTTTTCTAAAGCAAAAAATCTGCTTAAGAATCACTTCTGAAGCAGATTTTATATTGAATTAATTTGATTTCTATAAATCAAATTTAATTCCTTGTGCTAGTGGTAACTCATCAGAGTAGTTCACCGTATTGGTTTGTCTTCTCATGTATACTTTCCAAGCATCACTTCCAGACTCGCGTCCACCACCGGTTTCTTTTTCACCTCCAAAGGCGCCACCTATCTCAGCACCACTAGTTCCTATGTTTACGTTTGCAATTCCACAATCGGACCCTGCAAATGATAAGAACTTTTCAGCTTCTTTCATTTCATTTGTCATAATAGCACTCGACAATCCTTGTGCCACACCATTTTGTTTCTCGATAGCATTCTCTACTTCACCAGAATATTTCATTAAGTATAAAATAGGAGCAAATGTTTCGTGTTGAACAATTTCAAAATGATTCTCTGCCTCTATAATTGCAGGTTTTACATAGCAACCGCTTTCATAGCCTTCACCTTCTAGAACACCACCATCAACTAATACGTTTCCACCTTCGGCTTTTGCTTTTTCAATAGCTGCTAAATAAGTTTTTACTGAATCCTTATCAATTAACGGACCTATATGATTTTTTTCATCTAACGGATTACCTATAGTCAACTGACCATAAGCACCAACGATTGCATCACGTACTTTATCATAAACAGAGTCGTGAATGATTAATCTTCTTGTTGATGTACAACGTTGTCCAGCAGTACCTACAGCGCCAAATACTGCACCTGGCACGACTACTTTTAAGTCTGCAGTAGGAGTAATGATGATAGCATTATTACCACCTAATTCTAATAAAGATTTTCCAAAGCGCTGGGCAACTGTTGCGCCTACTATCCTTCCCATTCTAGTAGATCCCGTAGCAGATATTAAAGGAATTCTAGAATCAGTTGTCATCATTTCACCTACTTTGTAGTCTCCATTAATGATACTTGAAATACCTTCTGGTAAATTGTTTTCTTTTAAAATTGCAGCTATAATATTTTGACAAGCAACGGTACATAAAGGTGCTTTTTCAGAACCTTTCCATACACATACATCTCCACAAATCCAAGCAAGTGCTGTATTCCAAGCCCAAACAGCTACCGGGAAATTAAATGCAGATATGATTCCAACCACACCTATAGGATGCCATTGTTCTCTCATCACGTGTCCAGGTCTTTCAGAAGGTATTACTTGACCATTAAGTTGTCTTGATAAGCCTACTGCAAAATCACAGATGTCAATCATCTCCTGAACTTCTCCATAACCTTCTTGTAAAGATTTGCCCATCTCATAAGAAACTAACTTTCCTAGAGGTTCTTTAAGGTCTCTTAGTTTGTTACCAAATTGTCTTACTATTTCTCCACGTTGTGGTGCAGGCATAGCTCTAAAAGAGATAAAAGCCGCTTGAGCTTTTTCCATGACCTTATCATAGTCTGCTTGAGTAGTAGTCGTGACTTTACCTATCAGTTTTCCATCAACTGGTGAATAAGAAGCTATTTCTTCTCCGTTACCAAAATGGTTATTACCTGTAGAAGTACCATGATTGATATCTTTAATTCCTAGTTGTTTTAAAGCTTCATCCATACCGAAGCTACTTGCAATATTTGACATATCTATTATTAGTTTAGTCCAGCTTATCAGCCAGTTTTTTAAATACCTTTTTAGGGTTTTTGTTATCGTATAAGATGCTGTAAACGGCATCTAAAATAGGAGTGCGAGCTCCTTTTTCACTGTTAATTTTATAGGCGCTATTAGTAGCATAATAACCTTCGGCAATCATGCTCATTTCTAATTGAGCACTTCTTACAGTATATCCTTTACCCAGCATATTACCAAATAGTCTATTTCTAGAAAAAACAGAATATCCTGTTACTAGTAAATCACCTAAGTAAGCACTGTCATTGATGTTACGCTTCATTTTGTGTACTTTCTTGATGAAACGCTTCATTTCTCTAATAGAATTACTCATCAACACACTTTGAAAATTATCTCCATAACCCAATCCATGAGCAATACCTGCAGCTATTGCATAGATGTTTTTAAGTACTGCTGCATATTCAGTACCTATAATATCATCACTAGTTTTACAGTTAATATAATCACTGCTCAATTTTGAAGCGATAAGCTGTGCTTTCTCCTCATCTGCACAGGCGATTGTTAAGTAAGAAAGTCGTTCTAGGGCAACTTCCTCTGCATGACATGGTCCTGTTAGAACACCTATATCTTCTAGTGGTATGTTATAATGCTCGTGAAAATGCTCTCCAACAATTAATCCAGTCTCTGGGACAATTCCTTTGATAGCACTAAAGATGATTTTACCTTTTAAATCTACCGTTAAGTTCTCTAACTCAGTATATAAAAATGCACTTGGAATTGCAAAAATGCAAACATCTGCATCTGCTACGATCTCATTGATGTCATTTGATAGCTTCAATTGTTTTACATCAAACTCTACTGAGCTTAAATAGCTAGGGTTATGATCGTTACGCTTAATGTGTTCAATGGCATATACACTGCGCATATACCAGCCTACTTGATCTAGATTTTCACAAAGCATTTTTACGATGGCTGTAGCCCAGCTTCCGCCGCCTATTACCGCAAATTTTTTGTTATTCTCCATAAGTTAATCTTGGATTGTAAAAATACCATTTTTAAGTGGATGACTCAACAGCGGCGCAGCAGTTGTTCACTAATCGGCTATGATTGGGGGGGTTAGAGTTATAGTTGATGATTACGCTTCGCGAAAGCGTAATTGATATTATTCAGCTATCTGTAAATGAGTGTGTTAATAAGTTGGCACGCTTTTCGCAAACGTTGTAGTAACTATTAAATATTACGATTATGAGAACATTTTACAAAATTTTAGGAAGCCTGTTGATTGCGGTGACTATCGCAAGTTGTGAAACAGAAGTAGTGATAGGAGATGGTTTTGATAATCGCCCTATACTTAATGAGATCTTGAGTAATCAAGAATTATGGTATGTCGATTTGAATAATACGCAAGGAAATCCGGATATTCCATTTATGACCAAAGCTTTTACAGTAAGTTTTGATTTTGGAACGTTGTATGCAAATAATAACTTGGTAGGTGTAGGTAGTGCTGGAGCTGGTCTAGGACTAGATGTAGGTAGTTATCAGGTATTAAATAATCAAGTTTCTATCTTACATGATATTGATGGATTGCATGATTTTACAGTTGTGGTTTTAAACTACAACAGAATTAAAATGATTGATATGCATCGTGGAACGGTTTATTATCTCGATGGCTATAATCGTAACAATTTTGATTATGACCAATTATTCTATGATAATATTCAGTATTTCTTACAGGAATATAGAGCATGGGAAAAAGTGTATACTAGTAACGTAGGAGCGATTAATGATTTTGATCAAGAGAACTATTTACAATTTACTCCAGGTTTTAATGGAGATGAGTTCAAGAGCTCTACAGATGGTAATGGTCTTAATTACAGTAGCTTATTCTGGGATTATACAGGAGAATATTGGATAGAAGATGAGACGCTGGATCAATTAACAAGCATTTAACTATGGATTATGATTTTATAGGCAATGATTATTTCGATCTTTACGTTATCAATGACAACACCATTGAATTGTATCATTCTGCATCAGGAACGACTTATGAATTTAAAGGTCGAGGATACATTCAATTAAAAAATACGACTGTAAAATCTAGATTAATAGATGCTAGTAGAGTAATTGAAAAGGAAAAGTAAAAAATTGGTTGGTTGAAAACCGTCTGTGGATCTCCCGAGATTACAGGCGGTTTTTGTTGTTATAAATAATAATTAAGACCTTATTTATAAAAGTTCATTTCTTCAATATACTCTTGTACTTTGTGGTGCATGAAATAGCGTAAATCTTTCCCTTCTTTAATTCCGTTGCGGATCATGGTAGATGAGATTTCCATTATCGGAGCATCAATTTTTGTAACGCTTTTATGTTGAAGTAAATCTTTTGGGATATCACCTTGTGAGATTCTAGGGTATACTATAATGTTATAGTCGTCTAGTATGACTTGATAGTTTTTCCACTTGTGAAGACCCTTTAAATTATCTTCTCCCATAATCAATGTGAAATTATTGTCGGGATATTTTTCGGATAAATGAGCTAGTGTGTTTACCGTATAATTAGGCTGTGGCAGACTGAATTCGGCATTACTTGCTTTGATTTTTATGTAGTCTTCAGTAGCGATATATACCATGTGTAAACGCTGGTAGTCGTCTAGAAGAGTTGATTTTTTTTTATGAGGATTGTGTGGTGTTACTACCATCCATATTTCATCTAGATCGCTGTTTTCAATAAGGTAATTTGCGATTGCTAGATGACCTATGTGAACAGGATTAAATGTGCCAAAATAAAGTCCGATGTTACTCTTCTTCATCTGGGCCAACTTTTTTATGAATAAAGCTTCTTACTATATCCTCAGCTTGTTGCTTTGCTATTTCAAGGTCTTCATTTTTAATGATAACATCAAATTGTGGTGCCGTAGCCATTTCAGTACTGGCTTTTGCGACTCTCATAGCTATTTTTTCTTCAGACTCAGTCTTACGATTTTTTAGCCTTTTTTGAAGTTCATTGATAGAAGGTGGTTTTACAAAGATAGAAATACAGCGTTCTGGGAATTTACTTTTTAATCGCAAGCCACCTACCACATCAATATCAAAAATGACATTTTTACCTTGTGCCCATAGTCTTTCTACTTCACTTTTTAATGTGCCGTAAAACTGATCTTTATAAACTTCTTCAAACTCTATAAAATCATTTGCCCTGATTCTATTTTTAAATTCTGGAATCCCTAAAAAATAATAATGAACACCATCAATTTCGCCTTCACGCGCTTCTCTTGAAGCTGCAGAGATGGAGAAGGCTAAGTTTAAATCTTCAATTTTTAAAAGATGTCTTACTAATGTGGTTTTTCCAGCGCCAGATGGTGCGCTGAAAACAATAAGTTTGGGTTGCACAGTCATTACAATACGTTCAACATTTGTTCTTTTACTTTCTCTAGCTCATCTTTCATTTGTACAACTAATTGTTGCATTACTGCATGATTTGCTTTACTACCTATGGTGTTGATCTCTCGACCTATTTCTTGACTTATAAAGCCCAGTTTTTTACCTTGAGAAATATCATTATCTAGTGTTTCTTTAAAATAATCTAAGTGATTTTTAAGTCGTACTTTTTCTTCAGTAATATCATATTTCTCTAGATAAAAAATCAGTTCTTGTTCAAATCGATTTCCATCTACTTTTTCTTTGAGATCACTCACTGCTTTCTCTAATCTAATACGTATATCTGCTAGACGAGTTTCATCAACTTCTTTTATTTGATCTAGAAGTTGATTGATATTGGTGATTCTTAAAATAAATTCTTCTTTAAGACCTTTACCTTCATCTTGTCTATATTCATTAACAGCCTGAAGAGCTTCAATAGATGTTTTTTGAATGGCGTCAAATTCTTCTTGAGACACTTCTTCTATTTGAGTAGCAAATACATCTGGGAATTTAGACGCAATTTGTAACAAGCGACTATCATCACCTTCATTGTTAAGATGAATCCCTTGTACGGTTTTCAACTGTTCTACATAAGACTGTAGCACTTGCGTGTTTAATTGAGCTGTGTTATCTACTCCAGTTTTTTCTACGTGAATAGCAAAATCTATTTTACCACGAGACAGTTCACTTGCAGCAAGTTGACGTAATGGTAGTTCTTTTTCTTTGTAGGCGTTTGATAAACGCATATTAAGATCTAGGTTCTTACTATTAAGTGTTCTTATTTCTACAGTAATCTTTTTCTGGGCAAGTTGGGTAACGCTTTTACCGTATCCAGTCATGGATAGTATCATACTATTCTATAATTTAGAATAGCAAAGATAAGTTAATCTCAAATCAAGCTTAAAAGTTACTCATCAATTTTACTACGCAACCTACTTAAAGACTGTTGTCTGATACCTAGAAAGGAGGCAATCTCCTTAAGTGGTAACCGGTCTACAATAGCTGGATATAGTTCCATGAATTTAAGGTAACGACTAGTTGCATCTCTACTAATCATTCTAGCTTTTTCGTCCAAAAGGCCATGATACCTGCGCAGCATAATTTTATGAAAGGCGGTGGCTAGACCAGGATAAAGTTTGCTCATGTATTGAAAATCATCATACTTAAAGCACAATACTTCTGCATCTTCTACACAATCAATCTGTATGTTAGATGGTTGTTGCTCGATATAGCTTACCATAGATGTGACAGCATCATTTTCTGCAACAAATCTAGTTGTATGTAAGTTGCCACTGTCATCCATGATGCTACACTTTAAAATTCCTTTTTTCACAAAGTATATTTTAGTGGCTGTGTCTCCTAAATAAAGAATGGTCTCTTTTTTCCGTACTTTTCTGACCTCCAAAAGATTGAAAACTTCCTGCGCATATTCTAGGCTAGGCGTGTTTTCATCCTCTGTAAGTTCGTGAAGGAACGATGGTAATTCCATAATAACTCAATTTTACTCTTTTCATGGATAAAGATGCTGCAAATAAATTAGAACACCTACTGATTGTGTAAACTTTAATATTGTGTAAATGGTTTAACGTTTATATTATCAGTTAGTTAAGCTGTGTTATTTTTTATGTTATTTTAAATATTAAGTATCCGATGAACTGTAAATATTCCTGAAATAACTCATGAGGTATTTAAATTGTCCGTAGTTTCTTCTATTCTAAATACACCTTTTTAAAATAATAGAATTAAGTCTTAGAACTACTTATCTTTATACCTTACAACAGCATTTAACTCTAGTGATATAAAAGAAATTGAATATTAACAAACGTATACTTTCTACAAAAAAGCTTTCAACTTCACAGTCTGAGCTACTTCTCTCTACTGGGTTGTCTATCGTTAGTTATGATGTGTTGAAAATCCTTAAGGTTAACTATGATTTACCTGGACTAGATTATGAACACGTTATTATTACTAGTTCAAATGCTATAGACGCCGTTGTGACAATAAGGGATACAGTTAAAGGTCTATTTGTTGTAGGTGAAAAAACGGCCTCTTATTTAAAGAACAAAGGGTTTGTGATTGTAGAACAGGCAGATAATGCCGCACAGCTTGCGCAAGTGATTATTGATAACTATCAGCATTTAAAATTTGCTTATTTCTGTGGTGTGCATCGTCGTGATGAGCTACCACAGGCACTTTTATCGACACAAATAAGTTTTATAGAGGTAAAAGTGTACGATTCTGTCGCGGTAGAAAAGTCATTTGATTGTATTTTTGACGCCATTATGTTCTTCAGTCCGCGTGGTGTGCACGCTTTCGCGAAAGCGAATCCTAAAAATATCCATCTGGCTGTATGTATAGGTGAAACGACAGCAGCAGTAGCAAGAATATATACTCAAAATGTGAAAGTGGCACATAAAACCACTGTAGAAAACACGATAGTCACCGCTGTAAAAGCATTACAAAATGATTAAAAACGATTTATTTTTAAGAGCACTTAAGGGAGAAACTGTAGATAGGCCACCAGTATGGATGATGCGTCAGGCAGGAAGATATCTACCAGATTTTATGAAGCTAAAAGAGAAGTATGACTTCTTTACACGTTGCCAGACTCCAGAGCTAGCTACAGAAATAACTGTAATGCCTATCAAGCAAATAGGAACAGATGCTGCAATTCTTTTTTCAGACATACTTGTGATTCCACAAGCAATGAATATTGAGGTAGAAATGAAGAATGGTATAGGACCATGGTTGCCTAATCCTATAAGAACAGCCGAGGATCTAAATAGAGTTGTAGTTCCTGACGTAGCAGACTCTTTGAGCTATGTGATGGAGGCGATAGACCTAACTAAACAAGAGCTTAATGATGAGGTGCCATTAATAGGTTTTGCGGGATCACCATGGACCATATTATGTTATTGTGTACAAGGTCAAGGAAGTAAAAACTTTGATAAGGCAAAAGAGTTTTGTTTTACGCAACCAGAAGCTGCTCATGAATTGTTACAGCGTATTACAGATACTACCATCGCTTACTTGAAACTAAAGGTAAAGCATGGAGTTAATGCGGTACAAGTATTTGACTCATGGGGGTGGAATGTTATCACCTGTAGATTATCAAGAATTTTCATGGAAATATATTCAGCAAATCGTGGATGCATTAAAGCCACATACTGAGGTGATCGTTTTTGGTAAAGGATGCTGGTTTGCATTGGGTGATATGGCAAAAAGTGGTGCTGCGGCACTAGGTGTGGACTGGACTTGTAGTGCGCGTAATGCTCGTTACCTGTCTGGTGGAAATATAACCTTGCAAGGTAACTTTGATCCATCACGATTATTTTCTCCTCCAGCGACTATTAAAAAGATGGTGAAGCAAATGATAGACGAATTTGGTAAAGATAAATTTGTGGCTAATCTAGGTCATGGTATTTTACCTAATATTCCTGTGCCTAATGCACAAGCGTTTGTAGATGCCGTAAAAGAATACTAGAAGTGTTTAAAAACATCATAAAAGGATTAAAAGCATATGCTGACGGGTTCTCGCTCATCGGTAAGTTAAAGCTATGGCAATTCTTTTTAGTACCTATGGCCATCAGTTTTGTAATAGCTGGTATAGTAGGGCTAGCTGCATATGGTCTGTCAGATAACTTGGCTAACCTCATCTCTAGATTATGGATCTGGGAATGGGGGAAAAGAAGGGTTTTACACAGTTGCAGAGTGGATCAGTGGATTAAGCATCTTATTGTTAGGATTTATACTTTATAAACACCTAGTTATGGCATTGAGCGCGCCATTCATGTCGCCAGTATCTGAACGTATAGAAAAACACTTTTATCCTCATGCTCGTAATCATGTTGAACATAGAGACACTAGTAATATGGAGCAATTATGGCGCGGCTTGCGTATTAACTTGCGTAACATTGCTTACGAATTTGCTATAACTATACCGTTACTATTATTAAGCTTTATACCTGTTGTAGGTATCGTTTTCACGATATTAGCTTTTATAGTTCAGGCTTATTATGCAGGTTTTGGAAATATTGATTATACTCTTGAAAGACATTTCACCTATCGCGATAGTATTAATTTTGTAAAAAGGCATAGAGGAATAGCTATAGGAATAGGAATTGTATTTATGGGAATGCTTTTTATACCTATAATAGGTGTTATACTGGTATTGCCGTTTTCTGTTACAGCAGCATCTCGAGTTACCTTAGAACAAATGATTGCAGAAGAAAATCTGGAACTACCAGATGCTCATAAGCCTCAAATCAACGCTTAATGATTAAGACACAATTTTATAATTTTATAAAAGAACTTCAAGAAACAATTACAAGTCGTCTAGAGAAGATTGATGGTAAGGCTCGTTTTCAAGAAGATCAATGGCATCGAGAAGAAGGTGGCGGCGGTTTTACAAGAGTTATTGAAAATGGGTTAGTATTTGAAAAAGGTGGTGTTAACATTAGCGAGGTTCATGGTCCATTACCAGCTGCAATGCAGTCTTATTTTAAAGTAGGTGATGTAGATTTTTATGCAACAGGTCTAAGTCTAGTTATTCATCCCGTAAATCCACATGTGCCTACCGTACATGCAAATTTCAGATATTTTGAAATGTATGATAAGCAAGGAGTCGTTGTAGATTCTTGGTTTGGTGGTGGATTAGATTTAACGCCTTATTATCTTTATGACGATGATGCTACTCACTTTCATCAAATTTGTAAAACGGTATGCGATCGTCATGAAGTAGCAGATTATGCATCATTTAAAGAAAAATGTGATGCTTATTTCCATAATTCTCATCGTGGTGAAGGTCGTGGAATAGGAGGTTTATTTTATGATTATTGTAAAGCTAGTGAAGAACATTCTATGGAAGACTGGCTCGCTTTTCAAAAGGATATGGCTTCTCATTTTATAGATGCTTATGCACCTATTGCAGAAAAAAGAACGAATATAGAGTATACAAAAGAGCAACGCGACTGGCAAGAAATACGCCGTGGACGCTATGTAGAGTTTAATCTAGTTCATGATAAAGGAACTTTATTTGGTCTCAAAACTAATGGCCGTATAGAGAGTATTTTAATGAGTTTGCCACCACACGTTCAGTGGCGTTATGATCACCATCCAGAATCTAATACGCCAGAGGCTCAGTTGATTGAAGTCTTGAAGAATCCTAAAGATTGGGTATAATCATAAAAAATTAGGATATATTATAAATAAAAGCCTCACATATCATTAAGATCTGTGAGGCTTTTATTTTAATGACATATATTAATATGCACTAATACGTTTTTATAATTGATCACTCGCATGCCACTCTGCATAACTAGTTTCAGTCTCGCGCAGTCTTAAAGAGAATAATTCAATATTCTCTGGCAATCTGTTTTTAATTTTATTTGCAAAATCAAGAATCATCATTTCGCTAGTAGGTTGATAGTCTGCAAGGATTACCTCATGTCCACGTTCTCTAAGTTCTTGAGCCAGCTCAACGTGAGGTGTGTTTTTATTAAAGACCGTTGCGTGATCAAATGGGTCTACTATCTCTTCTTTTACAATCTTTTTTAGGTCTGTAAAGTCTATCACCATACCATGCTTTACATTGCTAGCATCATTTATAGGAGTTCCAATTACAGTCACGGCTAATTTATAGCTGTGTCCATGTACATTGCGACATTTACCGTCATAACCATAAAGTGCATGACCAGTTTCAAAAGTAAATTCTTTAGTTATCCTTACTTTTTTCATCTTCTAGATTTCCATTTATTATATCCTACAACGATAAGTAGAATAATTGCTATCACTAAGAAAATCCCAGATCCACCCATGAACTGAGAGATTCTGATAAACCAATTATCTTCCATAATTAATTGAAACTTTTATAATTATTAAGGGCAAAGATATTAGAAATATTATGCTTTCTATGATTATGCTTTCGCGAAAGTGAGATATAATATATCTAGTTCTCCATTGTTTTAATCTTTAAGTGAAATTTAAAAGCGAGAATGGCTGCTCTGCCTAACATCCATAACCCAAATGCTATCCAAATTGCGCTTAATTGAAATTGAAAATAATCTAAAATAAGAAGTGCAGGAATAAAAACAAATGTTGTAAGTCCAAATAGTAAGTTACGTAAATAAGAAGCCTCGCCCCCCCAACCTTTGAAAATCCCATCAAAAACAAAAGCTACAGCATTAATAGGTTGCATGATCAGTACAATCCAGAATGTGCTAAGGAATAGTTCAAACACGTTATCGTCATCTGTAAATTGGTGTCCTATTGATTTGTAGAAAAGCCCGCAAATAGTCATTAATATTAATGCTACTATAACACCATAAGTCGTTGTAGTTTTACCTAAGTATTTAAGTCCTTGAGCATCTTTAGATCCTAATAATTTACCGCCTATAGCATTACCTGCGCTAGCAAAGCCATCAATGAAAAAAGAGAAAAAGAGCCATATATTCATCAATATGGCGTGTGTGGCACCGTATTCATCTCCATATCCAGAGGCATAGCGGTACGATAAAAATATAGCAACATTAATTGCAACGGTGCGTAGAAAAAAATTTGCAGTTAATGCGATGTGAATTTTAAGTTTAGGATGTGGTTGCCAGATCAATTGATGTAATTGAAAAGGTGTTTTTTGATATAAAAAGTATAAAGCTATCAATAACATCACTAATTGAGCTACGAGACTAGCATAAGCCGCTCCCATAATGCCGTATGCAGGTATTAAGCCATCGATGCCATAAACTAAGGTGTAGTCTAATATGACGTTTATTAAAGCACCGGAGATGCTAGCAATCATTGCCCAAGATGTGTTTTGAATACCTCTAAAAATGCCAAAAATTGCAAATGCACTAAGAGTTAGCGGGAAACCTATTGCCCTAATCTGGTAATATGAAATAGATAAATTTAGTGTTATACCTTTTGCATTATATAATGTGAATATCCATGATGCTAGTGGCGCTGTTGCCAGATATATTAAAATACCTAATGCGATATTAATCCAAATTACTTGAGGTATGAGAGAATCGATTTTATTTAATTGATCACTTCCTAGTGCATTAGATACTATACTTGATATTGATGTTTTAGTTTGTGCAAGTGTCCAAATAATAGCACTTAAAAACGATCCAACTAGACCTACTGCAAGTAAGCCTTCAACTGCATTGTTCTGCATATTGCCTATTATAGCAACGTCAGTTAGACTTATAAGAGGTTCTGCAATACCTGCTATGATTGCTGGTATGGCAAGGCTCAAAATATTTTGAGGTGTTATGGAGTTTGCAGATGACATTTTTCAAAAATAGAGCTTTGATTATTTAATAATAGAATGCTTGAAGCTTTATATTTGAAACGGAATTTTGGGGGATTAGCTCATTTGGCTAGAGCGCTTGCCTGGCAGGCAAGAGGTGACCGGTTCGAATCCGGTATTCTCCACTTTTAGTTCTTATAGAAGTTGATACAGCATTGTACAGCTTGTCTTAAGTGTTTAGGTAAATGAATTGATTTCCACGGATGCGTTGCTCCTAAGGTATGATTTGCATCTCGTATCATAACTAATTCTGATTTTTTACTCCATTGATGCAGTTGATAGCCTTCTTCTATGTTTACTGCGCTATCATTATTTCCATGAATGATGAGATGAGGTATAGCTATTTTTTTTGCAGCAATCTCGATGGATAAATTTTCTTCATTATTTATAAAATCTTCATAGAATTGATAATAGTGAGGCATCTCTTGATGAGTGCGCCCATTCTTTACATAGTATACCTTATCCTGTTGCCATTTAAGTAAAGCTTCACCAGATGGAAACCTTGCTTTATAATCACTTACAGCAGCAAGTGTAGCTAGTTTTTTCACTTTACTGTTTTGTGAAGCAACAATAGTAGTAATACCGCCTGCTCTTGAATGCCCTAATATATTTATGTTATTTATATCAATAATATCTGATAACTGTGATATGGACCAATTGATGACATCATTCAGATCTTGAACTTCTTTACTGTAATTATTTTTACCAAAAGCATCTAAGTCTGGAAAATCTATAGGGTCATCTATAGTTCCACCATTATGTGAGAAATTAAATTTAACAAAGCAAAATCCAGCGTTTGCAAATGCTTTACCCATTAATTCCCAAGCGCCCCAATCCTTAAATCCTTTGTAGCCATGAGCAAAAATAATCACAGGCAATTTAGTTTGAGATGGTACATGATAGTGATCTAGTAGTATAGGTTTGCTATAATCTCTTTCAATAACATTGTTTAAGACAATTTTCATTTTAATGATCCTTTGCGGTTAGTGCTATATCTTTATTAAAAAGCTCTAAAATTATTTGATGTAATTGTTCTTCAAATTTCTCTAATTCAACTGCATCTATAGGTTGAGTTTGAAAGGACTTGCCATTTTTAACTGAATAAGGTATAAAGCCATCTTTAAAATTCTTGAAACTTATGATACCTGCAGTACATTCTGTAAGCTCGTTGTTTTTTGAATATAGATAAGCATACATCAAGACTTGAAAAGCTTTTGATTTGTTGTAATCTGTAATCAATGCTTCATAATTGTCTGGTTCAATTCCAACATTTGGTTTGTTAACCATTCCTGACTTGTAATCTATTATTCTAATTTGACCATTGAGTTCATCAATACGGTCAACCTCTCCATGAAGTTTTATGCTGCCTATGGAGTCAATTTCAATAGTTGTAGAGTAACGGGCTTCTAATTCCCTTATAATTAATGTGTTGCCAGTTTTTACTAATTCTTCATCATGTGCAATCATTTTGCTTACATAATGCTTAGCAACTTCATACATAATAATATTTTTCCCTTGAGGATCTTGTGTCGTGAGATAACTATCTAGATAGGCTGTATGAATAACATTATCTAATCTAGCCCTTATATCTTTAAAATGAATTTTATCTAATACTTGATCTACATATGGTAAGTATAAGGACTCAAGGGTTTTATGAACCATTGTCCCATCGTGTTAGCCGCCATATCTTCTTCCACCTCTTCTATGTCGTTAATCCTTAATATTTTAGACCTGTAAAAATCTATTGGATTGTAAATGTAGCTAGTGATGCTAGATGGTGAAAAACCAGATGATGCTATTTGATCAAGTCTATCAAAATAATACTTGTCTTTGTTAACGGAAAGAGTATCTGTTTTTTCAGTAGTAATTTTATTAGCATACAGACTATGACTTATAGTATGATTAGTAAGACCGCTAGTTTCTAATTGCATTAAAAATCTACTTTTCTCTCCACCTCCTAAACTATTCGTTTCTGAGTTATATATGAAATTAGCATTCTCACATCGTTGCAATAACCTATAGAAGTGATATGCATAAACGCTGTCTTTGTCTGTATAAGTCGGCAAACTAAATTTTATTTTCATGTCATGAGGTATGTACGATGCAGTAGATTTTCCTGCTGGTAAAACGCCTTCATTAACAGATAACATGATGACGTTATCATAATCTAGTGCTCTAGTTTCAAGCAGTCCCATCACCTGAAGACCCTTAACAGGCTCACCTATAAAGTCTAATTTTTTTTGAGGTAAGAATTGCTTAAATAAATATTGTATAGTTCTTAAATCAGTAATTCCTGATTGAACAACTATGATTGACCTTATTTGTTCAATCACACTGTGGATACCTAATAATTGTTCAAGCTCTAATCTCTTATTTTCATTTTCAATTAGTTTTGCTTGTAAGGCATCAGATATGTTACTTAGATAGTTAATCAAATTTGTTGTCGTGGTAGTTTGCGACCTTAATAGATTGATGTAAACATTTTCTGAATCCTGATCATGCGATACATAGGGTAAATGAACTAGATTTTCTTTATTAATATTATTGATAAGTTCTTTTACACCAGTATTATCTAATAGAGTGCTAAAATGAGATTCTAAAACCGCTATCATATTTTTATAATAGAAACCTTGATCTGTAGCTTCCACCTTGAGTTTAATGAGGTGATTAAAGAAACTCGCAAGCGGTGTTTTATCTAGTGTTAGTCCCATAGTAATATTGAGATGTTTAACACTTTCTGGAATAGCACTTAATAGAGGTAATAGAAGGGCTTCATCTGCTAGAACAATCGCAGTCTTATCTAGATTTAAAGAGGCTATATCTAATTTTTTAATAAGTTTTCCAGCTACCTGACACATACCTATCGGGCCGGACGTTCCTATTATATTTATATTCTTCGATGAATTAAAATTATTGCTACTTATACTTAATTTGTGTTGTTTAAAATAGTCCCAGTTATTTTTATATCGTCTTATAAAACGACCAGCCTCATGGTATTCATTTTCTTGAAAATAGAGGTCGCTGTCATAAAATATTTTAGCATTATCGCTCTCTAGAAATATTTTAATAATTTCCTCTTCTGCCTTATTAAGAGCATTGAGTCCTAGAAAAATAATAGGTTCTTTTTTTGAGTACTGTGTGGATTGATTTTCCGCTTTCGCGAAAGCGAGCCTGTAAGCTAGACCTTGATAAACAATCCCATTCGTGGTACAGTCTTTTGTGAACTGACTATAGTACAGCTCTAATCGTTTCCAGAAATGAAGATACTTTTCAATCATCTCTGTCTTGGGCTCTAGTATGGACCAATGTCCTTGTTCTAGCTCTTTAAGGTTACCCAGGTAATTAAAGAAATCTGATGGAGGTACCAAAAAACGATCTATCTCATTAAAATCTTTAAGAATAGTTGGTGCCCAAGTAATAAAATCATCTAACGAGTCTGCCGTATTGTTATCTTCTACTTTAAGATAGCTATTATAGAAGTCAAATAATAAGTCTACATCACTTGCTATCTCAACTTGCGCTGTATGACTGATGAAGTCTTCAACGCTGTAAACGATAGGTTCAAAAATAGGTTGCTTTAAAAAAGCAGCAATCGTTTTATTAAGAAATGTTGCAACTCTTCTACTAGGAACTACATATGTAAGTTTACTGAGGTTGTAGCCTTGTATTTGAAGAGAACTGATAACGTCTTGTAGGAATGTATTCATAAGTACAAGATATTGATAAACTATGACGTCTTAAAAAATTAGACATAAAAAAAGCGCCACTAAGAAGTGGCGCTTTTACTATTGTTTAAAAATCAATTAGTTTACTAAGTTGATTTCAACACGTCTGTTTTGAGCACGACCTGCTTTAGTTTTGTTATCAGCAACTGGACGAGCTTCTCCATAACCTACTGAAGAAAGTCTGAATTCATTTATTCCGTTAGCAACTAAGTAATTTTTCACTTCGTTTGCACGAGAATCAGATAATCTTTGGTTAGAAGTTGCAGGACCTACACTGTCAGTATGACCATCGATTGAGAACTTTGCATTTGGGTATTTCTTAAGAATCACAGTGATGTCAGCAAGTACTTTTGCAGACTGAGCTTTGATAGTTGCTTTACCTGTATCAAATAAGATTGTTTTTGCATACTGATTTAATTGCTCTTGTTCTTTTACAGTAGGAGCAGCTGGTTTAGGACAACCTGCAAGAGATGCGATTCCTGGAGTATCTGGACACTTATCATCAGCATCTAATACACCATCATTATCTCTATCTGTAGGACAACCATTGTTAGAAGCAGGACCTTTAACTGTTTTACAGTTGTCTTTACTATCTACAACACCATCACCATCAGTATCAGGATCAGGACATCCATTATTATAAGCTGGACCAGCTTCATTAACACAGTTGTCATCTTTATCTAAAGTACCATCACCATCAGTGTCAGGACAACCCATAGATTCAGCAGGACCTGCAGCGTTAGGACAGTTATCTTTACTGTCCTCAATACCATCACCATCAGAATCAGGACAACCCATAAATTGCTCTAAACCAGCAACAGATGGACAAGCGTCTTTATCATCATAGATTCCGTCACCGTCAGTATCAGTTCCACCCCCCCAAGTAAACTTCAAACCAGCTGTGTGCTGGAAGTGCTTTGGATTAGCATCTTCAAAAGCATGCTTGTATGTTGTTTGTAAATTGAAAGCAATGTTGTCAGAAATATAAAAATCAATACCTGCAGTACCATTGAAAGTACCAAAGCCATTTTCATCTAACCATACATAACCACCACCTACACCAACAAAAGGAGCAATAACTCCATCTTCTTTGATAAGATTGCGGAAATTATATTCTAATCCAGCATCTAAAGAGTAATAAGATAAATCATCAATTGTAGTTTCACCTACTTTACTAATGCTATTTACTGAAAATGCTCCAGTTGCAACAATACCATCACCTACATAGTAACCTAATTGAAAACGGCTAGGTGCTGCTAGTATGTTGTAATGGTCAGTGTCAAAGAAATCTTCAAAATAATCTCCTAAACCTTGGTCTGCTTCTCCTACTGGATATAGGTCAATAGCATTTACACCTACAGAAATAGCCCATCTATTACCTTCGTCTTGTGCATTAGCAGATGATGCTCCTAAAAGAACAGCACATGCTACTAAAATTTTAAATATGTTTTTCATGTTGGGGTTTTTTATTAATCAACAGAACAAAATTACTCTGTTATTGCGCATTCACAAGACTTTAACCTATAAATTTTCGTGAAAATGTCGATTAATTGTTAATTTCTCTTAATTTAACTGATAACTCCTAGCTCAAGTCCTACTTTTTTAAAGGCGTTGATGGCTTTATCTAAATGTTGTTTATCATGAGCAGCGCTTAATTGTACTCTTATTCTTGCTTTTTCCTTGGGAACTACTGGGTAGAAGAATCCGATGACATAAATTCCTTCTTTTAAAAGCGCATCAGCCATTTTTTGAGATAGTTTTGCATCATATAGCATTACAGGGACTATAGCACTTTCTCCATCTACAAAATCAAAACCTAGTTCCTTCATTCCTTTTTTAAAGTAAGCTGTATTTGCTTGCACTTTATCGATTAGGTCTGTGCTAGAATCGATAAGTTCTAACGCTTTTATAGAAGCGCCTACTATTGAAGGAGCTAAGGAGTTACTAAATAAATATGGTCTAGAGCGTTGTCTTAAGATCTCAATAATTTCTTTTTTTGCAACTGTATAACCACCCATTGCACCACCTAAAGCTTTACCTAGAGTTCCTGTGATAATATCTATCCTGCCTAAAACACCTTTAGCTTCTAACGATCCACGACCAGTATCGCCTAAAAATCCTGCTGCATGACATTCATCTACCATGACTAGAGCGTCATACTTATCTGCCAGATCGCAAATTTTATCTAATGGTGCTAGAATACCATCCATAGAGAAGACGCCATCAGTAACGATTACTTTAAACCTAGCGCCATTTTCGTTTGCTTGAATCAATTGCTTTTCAAGATCAGCCATATCTGCACTTGCATATCTGTATCTAGCTGCTTTACATAAACGCACACCATCAATTATAGAAGCATGATTTAATGAGTCAGAAATAATAGCGTCTTCTTTACCTAATAATGGTTCAAATACTCCTCCATTTGCATCAAAACATGCTGCATATAGTATAGTGTCCTCACATCCATAAAAATCTGCAAGCTTTTGTTCAAGCTCTTTGTGTATATCTTGTGTACCGCAAATAAATCTTACAGAACTCATCCCAAAACCGTGAGAGTCCAAAGTATCTTTTGCTGCTTGAATAACTTCAGGATGTGATGATAGTCCTAGGTAATTATTAGCACAAAAATTTATTACCTCACTGCCATCGTCTAATGTTATCACGGCATCTTGTGGAGAAGTTATGATGCGTTCTTTCTTATATAATCCTTGATCTTTAATTTCTTCAATTTCTTTTTGAAGATACTCTTTCATACTACCGTACATAGTTGCGTTTTTTTGTGTTTCAAAGGTAAGAAACTATACTTATTTTAATTCCAGATGAGTTCTTTAAGCTCATCCGTGTATATCAACACCTTTTCTTTTATTTTATAATCCATTTGCTGTAATAGAGCCGCATAATAGTCTAGCTGATCTCTATGCTTCTCTAGTTGTGCTCCAGTTTTGTAATCAATTATCGTTACTTGATCATTATCTATAATAAGTCGATCTGGGATGAACTTCTTACCTTCGGGTGTTAAAATTCCACGTTCATTCAAGATAACTAAATTAGATGTAAAATACTTTTCAAAATATTGTGGGCTAATTAATAAATTGAGAGTTTCAATTAACTCTGATTTCACTTGAGATGAGATGTAATCATCTCTCTCAATTTTTAAAACAACCGCAGGTAAGTCCTCAACAGATTCAATCTGGGACATATAATCGTGTAGCAAATTACCTTTATTGATAGCTTCTTGAACACCACTAGCCCATAACATTCCTCGTCTGGTAGAAAAGTCTGTGCGAGATCCTGTAGAGTAAACTTGATAATTGCCTAATGGTAGAGTTGGTGTGCTAGATTTACTAGTGGCTAATTGAATAGGTGTACCTTTTTGAAAAGAAGTCACTAGATCCATTTCTTCTTTATTCCACGCCGTATCACGCTCCAGGAATCTTTTCAATAGCTGTCCATGTCTTAGTGAAGATTCCTTTTGAGTTTTGGATTCTGTTTTATCAATACTACAGACATAAAGTTGCTCCACCGCACGAGTAAAAGCAACATAAAGCCCGTTAATATGATCCATTTGCGTTTTGTGAAGATGTGTTGTATAAACATCTTGTGCATGAGTAGGATAAAAATTTGCTTCACTTGCTAGCGACATATAAAGATGTTCAAAACCTTCATAAGCTGCAGAATTTACAGATACCCAATCTGTAGGCTTAATAGAAAAATCTGCTTGTGTATCAGAATAGGGCACAATTACAACTGGAAATTCTAAGCCTTTAGACTTGTGGATGGTCATGATTTGTACAGCTTGCGGATCTGGCGTTGCTGGAACACTCAATTTTTCTTTTTTCTTTTCCCAGTGTTCTAAAAATCTCGACAGGGAAACATCTTGACTATTTGAGAATTCAAATACTAATTCTAGAAAAGATTGCAGTCTTAAATCTTGCTCTTTAAAAAGGCCTAGTGCTTGTGCTGTTTGCTCTGTTGCTTTGAATAAAGGTGCTTTCGCGAAAGCGGACTCCATAAACGATATTTCGTCATTAAATACAACCTCTAAGATTTCATTGAATGATAAATTAATATGATTAACGATAAATGTGTTTTTGTCTTCAAGTTGATAATATTGCACATATTCTAAAAGAAATGCTAGTTTAAGAGCTTGCTGTTCAGGTTGATGTGACATTTTCATGAATTCGACTAATAAACGTACACGTGGCGACGCTTCAACAAGAAGACTGTCACCAGATACTACAGTAATGTCTTGTTTTACTAAATATTGAGCAAGTTCATGACCTTGTGTATGCTTGCGCACTAGGATACATATATCACCTAGTTCAAATCCTTGTGCAACAATTTTCTTAATTAATCCGTGCACGTGTGGTGGATACGGTGTGATTATGTCTTCATCATCGTCAAATGAAAAATCTTCTTTGTTTAAAAAGTCAACCTGAACATAGCCACCTTTTTTATGTGTTGCATTTTGATGCAGATAATTTTGATAAAGATTTTTATAAGTATCGTTATTTAAGTAATCACCATAAAACTTAAAAAAATCATTGTTGAACCCTATAATATTATCATAGCTGCGCCAGTTGTATTGCAAGGTCTCATTACTTTTTTCAAGTTCAAATAATTGATCTTCTTTTAATAAATCTAAAAACTGGTTGGCGTCACTACCACGCCACCTATATATCGATTGTTTTGCATCACCTACAAGCATTAAGGTCCCGCTATCTCCATAATCGTCGATGCTTTGTACTGCATTACTAATTAAAGGCATCATGTTTTCCCATTGCATGCGAGAAGTGTCTTGAAATTCATCAATAAAATAATGGCGGTATTTTTCTCCTAGTCGTTCGTATATAAATGGTGCAGGCTGATCTTTAATTTGATTTCTAAGAAGACCATTAAACTCATATATAGGAACGATTTGATCTTCTTTTTTAATAACATTGATCTCATGCATCAACTCGTTAAGAAGTGATAATGGGACAATACTTTTAATGATGTTTTCATGAAATTTAATGTGTCCATAAGTTGCTTTATAAGCATTTCCAAAATCTGCAATATCGGATCTCAAGATATCGATGCTATCTTTAATAGGTTGTTTTTGACTTTTTGCATATAGGTCTCCGGCGGCTAGATCTCTTATTGAAGCTGTGTTGGGTTTTACAGACAGGTCATCTTGCGATGTTTTAATTACGGTATTGAAAATACTACGAGAACCACCTTTAAAATCTTTAGGTTCTAATCCTAGTTGCGTTGATTTTTCAATAAGTGCTAATGCTAATTCTATTAACTGTGACTTAAGGCCTTTGTTTTTGAGTTTCAGATTTTGAGCAAGTCTATCAAAATCTTCGCTGGTCTTGCCTTCAAGAGATTTTAGATATTTAAAATGGTTTTCATTTTTTATTAATGCAGATATTTGCATCAGATCATAAGCGATATCCCAACTTTTATTATTATCAATTTTGGAAAGTGAGAAGCTTACTAGTTTTTTAGTAAGTTCCTTATCCCTACCTGCACGAGCGAGTAAATTTTGAATCGCCTTATTAATTAAAGAATCAGTGTCTAATTCTACTTCAAATCCAGCGGGCAAATCAATGTCTTTTGCAAAAGTGCGCAAGATGCGGTGATTGAATGCGTCTATGGTAACAATGTCAAAGGCAGAATAGTCATGCAATAGACGTTGATGAATTATAATAGCCCTATTAGTGAGCTGTTCATCACTTAATCCTGTAATCTTTTTTATATGGTCGAAGATGCCTAGACTGCTCTCGGGAACAGGTTGTTTCCCAAAATTGTATAGATGCTCTAGTACGCGCTCTTTCATCTCTGCAACAGCCTTGTTTGTAAAGGTTACTGCTAGAATCTTGCGGTAATGATTATTAAATTGCGATTGAAACAGTAGCGTGAGGTAATCTCTCGCTAGCGTATAGGTTTTACCAGAACCAGCACTGGCGCTATAAAATGTAGTTGGAGATGAGGTCATACTCAAAGGTATGATGAAAAACTGAAAAGCAATTGAACTTGAACTTGAATTTGTGATTTAACATGACTCTAAAAACGGAATTCTAAAAAGCTTTAAATCGCATTTTGAGAACCTCAAAGCGCTTATAAGAATAGTTGAATTATAGCACTTATATAAGATTAAGTATATTATAACATCAATAATTTTAACATATCGCAGTTTGTGTTTAAATTTATACTTTATAAATAAAACTATTAAAACCAATATATTATGGCTTTTGAACTACCTAAATTAAACTATGCGTATGATGCGCTAGAACCACATATTGATGCTAGAACAATGGAGATTCACCATTCAAAGCACCACAACGGTTATACTAATAACTTAAACAATGCTATTGAAGGTACAGATTTAGAAGGAAAGTCAATTGAAGACATTCTTACAAATCTAGATATGGACAACAAAGCGGTTAGAAATAATGGTGGTGGATTTTATAATCACAGATTATTCTGGGAAGTGATGTCACCTAATGGTGGTGGAAAACCTACTGGAGATTTGGCGAATGCAATTGATAAAGCTTTCGGTTCTTATGATGCATTTCAAGATAAATTTGCTACTGCGGCTAAAACTCAGTTTGGTTCTGGTTGGGCATTTTTATGTGTTAAAGATGGTGCTCTAGAGGTTTGTGGAACTCCTAATCAAGACAATCCATTAATGCCTGGTGTAGGATGTGGAGGAACTCCTATCCTAGGACTAGATGTATGGGAGCACGCATATTACCTAAACTATCAAAACCGCAGACCTGATTATGTAACTGCATTTTTTAATGTAATTAACTGGGATGCTGTATCAGAGAAATACAACGCTGCTATGTAATAAGTTGCAAATAGTCAACTGCTATTGTTGACTGCAAAATTCAAAAGCCCTTAAGTTTTTATTGAAACTTAAGGCTTTTTATTAAATATTATTTCTTAGCCTAGTTTTTGGTTTGAATAACAAATTTGTTATGTAATCAAAGGTTTTTGTACTTATTATTTAATAAGCTCGCTCATCATTTTTCTCAAAGAAGTTGATGTAAGCACGATTCACCACACGATTACCACCATTAGTTGGATAATCACCAGTAAAATACCAATCACCTAAGTTTTTAGGACAGGCTTTGTGTAAGTTGTCTACGGTTTGATAAACGATTCTCACTTCTGCATTTAAATCATCGTCTGAGAGTAGCTCACCTATCTTATCAGACACTTCTTGATCTGTAAACGGTGCATAGAGTTCCTTCACATAATTGACAACATCCTTATCCTTAAAGTTTATCTGTGATTTACATTTTTTATAAATGTCCTCTACAGTGTCATAGGTTCCACGATCTTCATGTAAAGCAAGTGCTGCTCTAAAAGCAACTAGTCCTTCAAGTCGTGCCATATCTATCCCATAACAATCTGGATACCTGATTTGTGGTGCACTAGAAACAACAACTATTTTCTTCGGTTTCAAGCGGTCCATCATTTTAAGAATGGATTTTTTAAGCGTCGTTCCACGTACAATAGAATCATCGATGATTACTAGATTGTCGTTTTCCTTTACCACACCATACGTCACATCATATACATGGGCTACAAGATCATCACGAGAAGAATCCTCTGTGATAAAGGTTCTTAACTTTGCATCTTTAATCGCAATCTTTTCAGTTCGCAGCTTTCGCGAAAGCGTATCCTCAACTTGCTGTGCGGTCAGTTTAC
Source organism: Nonlabens ulvanivorans (assembly GCF_000755285.1). Lineage (GTDB taxonomy): Bacteria > Bacteroidota > Bacteroidia > Flavobacteriales > Flavobacteriaceae > Nonlabens > Nonlabens ulvanivorans_A. The sequence goes on from NZ_BBMK01000001.1 coordinate 770,462, forward strand.
CTTCTCCAGCAATAATAGCATCTCGTTTTTGCTCATTTAAAACGGCATGTGCCGCTTCTACCATACCATAGAATGAAGTTTCGGCCGTATTTGGAATGTATGAAAAAACGGTGTTATCTATATCATGATCAATGAATTCCATGATTTTAGGGAATAATAAATGCCCCCCCAGTTTTTTACGCTCTTGATAAATCTCGGCATCGCTACCACGAGAGAAATAAATACGTTCAAAAGAACAGGCCTTACGTTCTAGTGGTTTCAGTATTTGTTCAATACTTACTTTACCATTCTTTTTAATGATAATAGCTTTACCTGGATCCAGTTCTTTTACTTCTTCAAACGGTGCGTTAAACGCAGTTTGAATTACTGGACGTTCACTAGCTACGACAACTACCTCATCATCTTGATAGTAGTATGCTGGTCTAATACCAGATGGATCTCTTAATAGGAAAGCGTCACCATGTCCCATAAGTCCACCCATGGCATAACCACCATCCCAGTCTTTTGCACTTTTCTTTAAAACTTTAGCAACGTTAAGTTGTTCAGCTATTTTAGGTGAGGATTCCATTTTAGAAAGTCCTTCAGCCTTGAATTTTTTATATAATTTTGAAACCTCACGATCTTGAAAATGACCTACCTTTTCCATAACAGTTACGGTGTCTGCCATGTCCTTAGGATGCTGCCCTAGTTCTACTAGTTTGTCAAATAACTCAAACACGTTAGTCATGTTAAAATTACCAGCCATGATTAGGTTGCGATGCATCCAGTTGTTCTGGCGTAAAAACGGATGTACGGACTCAATACTATTTTTACCGAAGGTACCATATCGTACATGTCCCATCATCAATTCACCGATGTAAGGGATTTGTGCTTTTTGAGCAGCGACATCATCTTTTATTTCTGGATTTTCCTCTAACTCTGAATTAATGCGCTCATTAATTTGAGCAAATATATCCTGTATAGGCTGTGCCTCATTACTGCGCACACGAGAGATGTATCGTTGACCAGGTTTAACATCTAGTTTTATACTTGCAAATCCAGCACCATCCTGACCGCGATTATGCTGTTTTTCCATCATTAGGTACATTTTATTGATACCATAAAATGCCGTACCATATTTCTCTTTATAATATTCAAGAGGTTTAAGAAGTCTAATAAGTGCTATACCACACTCGTGTTTTAATGGATCGCTCATGATGAATTCTAAAAGTCAAAAGTAAATAAAAAGCCCTCAAAATATTTGAGGGCTCTATCAATTTTTATTATGCGTTTATTTCAAATTTAGTCAGTGCTTTAAACTGCTCTAAACGTGTGTTGATCTCTTCAGGCGTGATAGTTTGCATACGTTCTGTTCCAAATTTCTCTACACAGAAAGAAGCAAAGTTAGAGCCGTAAATAATAGCTCGCTTCATATTGTCAAAACTGTAATCTTCACTTGAAGCTAGAAAACCTGCAAATCCACCTGCAAATGTATCTCCGGCTCCTGTAGGGTCAAAAACTTCTTCTAGTGGTAAGGCAGGTGCAAAGAAAATTTGTTCTTCATGGAATAATAAAGCGCCATGTTCTCCTTTTTTAATGACCACATACTTAGGACCCATAGTATGAATCTTGCGTGCAGCAGCAACTAGTGAGTATTCACCAGACAATTGTCTAGCCTCTTCATCGTTAATAGTAATGACATCTACCTTGGCAATGACCTCATGTAACATATCCAATGCGCTATCCATCCAAAAGTTCATCGTGTCTAAGATGATTAGCTTTGCTGCTGGCGTTTGTTCTATAACGCCTAATTGTACTGCAGGATGTAGGTTTCCTAGCATTACTACCTCTGCATCTTTAAAAGATTCTGGTACAACTGGATTAAAGTCTGCTAGTACATTTAACTCTGTAGCAAGTGTGTCACGGGTATTCATATCATTATGGTACTTACCAGACCAGAAAAATGTTTTACCATCTTTAACAACCTCAACACCTTCTATATTCATACCTCTATTAGAAAGCATGTCTAGATATTCTTGTGGAAAATCTCCACCTACTACACTTACTAATCCAACTTCTGTGTTGAAGTGAGAAGCGCTTAGGCCTATAAAAGTGGCTGCACCACCTAATATTTTATCTGTTTTTCCAAAAGGTGTTTCGATAGCATCAAAAGCTACTGTACCTACAACTACGAGTTTGCTCATTCTTGATATTTTTTTGCAAAAGTAATGAATTAGTCAGTCCTTAAAGAACAATCATCATGAGTTAATTGATGTCCTGTTGTTGAGATTCTGTTATGTAGTATGTAGTCATTAGATAGTCTTTTATCGTTTAAATGATTGAAAACTAGGTGAGGCAGGTTGTAGGTTCTAATTTGCAAAACTTAACATTTATGATAATTAGGGATTTCATGAAAAATTTATTTTTAGCGTTAATGCTATTAGCAACTACGCAATGGATACAAGGTCAGGTTGGGATTAATACCGTTACACCAACTGCTGAACTAGATATCGCAGCGAGCACAACCAATTTACCGGCACTAGAGCTAGAGCCGCAAACAGTACCTACAGGTGCCGCCACAGGACAGATGGCGGTAATAGGTGATAAATTATACATGTATGATGCGTCTCGAGGAAAATGGTTAACCATTGCCGCAACGCCACTTGTTTTTTCACGTGGAGGTGATATAGGTAATCAAAGTTTAAGAATGGCTGGTAATTTAACTACCGCTAACTCTGGTGTTTTGTTGCCTTTTGATGGGACTATTATTGCTATTACGTCAAATTCTAACATAGTGAGTGGGATAGCTACTAATAATCTTGCAGCACCTTTTAACGTTAGGGTTAGGCAAGGTAACACTACAATAGTAGGAGGTAATATCAATTTTAATCTTTTAGGAGGTACTTATAATGATAATACTGCAAATATTGACTTTAGCGCTGGAAACCATATTCACGTAAGAACCCAAAATACAGGTACAGATACTATAAGTAATCCAACTGTCACAATTTGGGTGAAATGGCGAGCAAATTAAAATAGGCCTTTCTCACTAGCTTCAAACCCTTCATCCACGAGATGATTACTTTTATTTAAAGCTGCACCTACAGCCAGTGCATCACATCGTTCATTGATAGGGTGATCATTATGGCCTTTTACCCATTGCATTTTAGGTTGTGTACGATTAAAAGCTTTAATAAAACGCTTCCATAAATCTGGGTTCTTTACATTTTTCCACTTGCGCTTGATCCAGCCAGCAATCCAGTTTTTATTAACCGCATCACTTACATACTTACTGTCCGTAAAAACGGTAATTTGCACTTGATCCATTTTAATCTTTTCTAATGCTTCTATAACCGCGAGCAATTCCATCCGGTTATTAGTGGTGCGTCTGTAGCCTTGAGAAAATTCTTTTTTATATTTTTTGCCTACCCATATCATCACAATGCCATAACCACCAGGTCCTGGATTACCACGTGATGAGCCATCTGTATATATGTGTACTTGTTCCATTAAGCAAGTAATTCTTCAATGACCATAGGAAAATGCAAGTGTTCTAACTCATTTATACGTGCGGCTAGATCATCTGCGGTATCGTTTTGATAAATAGGACACGTGAACTGTTCAATAATTGCACCTTCATCATAATGTTCATTTACATAATGGATGGTAATACCACTTTTTTCTTCTTTATTTTCAATGATAGCTCGATGTACATTCATACCATACATGCCTTTTCCGCCATAATTTGGTAATAAAGCTGGATGAATGTTAATAATTTTTTTTGGAAATAATTTTACGAGACTTTCTGGGATTTTCCATAAAAAGCCCGCCAGCACTATTAAATCTGGGTTTTCTGCTTTTAATAAAGATTCTACTTTTCCCGCTTTCGCGAAAGCAAATTTATTAAAACTCATCGCTGGAATATTATTTTTTTGCGCTCTTTCTAGCACATAGGCCTGTGACTTATTAGATAAAACCAAAGAGATTTCTACAGATTCATTTTTGCTAAAATGATTTATAATCGACTGAGCATTAGTACCATTACCTGATGCTAGAATTACTATTTTTTTCATATTTTTTTATGGCAAGCTTGTTGTAAACCACCTGATAGAGTTGAATAAAATAACATTATCAAATGCGATGGCAAGTTAACTCAAATAACTAAAAAGTGGTTTTATCACAAAGTTTGTTATTTTTGCCATTCATTTAAAATTAAAATTAGAAAATTATGTCAGACATTGCATCAAGAGTAAAAGCGATAATCGTTGACAAATTAGGTGTTGACGAAAATGAAGTTGTAACAGAAGCAAGCTTCACAAACGACTTAGGCGCGGACTCACTAGATACAGTTGAGTTGATCATGGAATTCGAAAAAGAATTTGATATCCAGATACCAGATGATCAAGCAGAAAACATTGCGACTGTAGGTCAAGCTGTTTCATACATAGAAGAAGCAAAAGCTTAATTTACTTCACATGGAATTAAAGCGAGTAGTCATAACAGGAATGGGAGCCTTACACCGATAGGTAATAATCTAACGGAATATTGGGATGCGTTGAAAGCAGGTAAGAGCGGTTGCGCTCCTATCACATATTTTGATACAGAACATTTCAAGACTAAGTTCGCTTGTGAGATCAAGAACTTTAATGTTACTGATTTCATAGACCGCAAAGAAGCTAGACGCATGGATCGTTTTGCCCAGTATGCACTGGTAGCAGGCGACGAGGCTATAGCAGACTCAGGATTAGATATCGACTCTATAGATAAATATAGAGTCGGTGTAATCTGGGGTGCAGGAATAGGTGGTCTAGAAACTTTTCAGGAAGAGGTTAAAGCATTTGCTGCCGGTAATGGTGTGCCGCGTTTTAATCCTTTCTTTATACCTAAAATGATTGCTGATATAGCTCCGGCTCATATATCTATTAAATATGGATTTATGGGACCTAACTATACAACAGTATCTGCATGTGCATCTAGTGCAAATGCAATGCTGGATGCAGTAAATTATATTAGACTTGGACATTGTGACGTGATTGTAACTGGTGGCTCTGAAGCTGCGGTTGCTCAAGCTGGAATGGGTGGCTTTAATGCCATGCATGCCTTATCAACACGTAATGAAAGTCCAGAAACCGCAAGTCGCCCATTTGATGCGACACGTGACGGTTTTGTTCTAGGAGAAGGCGCTGGTGCGCTGGTTCTAGAAGATTATGAGTATGCAAAAGCTCGTGGAGCAAAAATCTATGCAGAGGTCATAGGTGGTGGTTTCTCTAGTGATGCATATCACATTACTGCACCTGATCCTGAAGGACGTGGTGTTATAGCAGTAATGAAAAATACGCTACAAAATGCAGGTATTAATCCTGAAGATGTAGATCATATTAATACTCATGGTACATCAACACCATTAGGTGACGTAGCTGAATTAAAGGCTATTAAGCTGTTTTTGGTGATCATGCACCTAATATTAGTATTAACTCTACAAAGTCTATGACAGGTCACCTACTCGGTGCCGCTGGAGCGATTGAGTCAATTGCAAGTGTGATGGCAATTAATGAAGGGATAATTCCTCCAACAATTAATCATACTACAATAGATGAGAATATCGATCCATCATTAAGGCTTGTATTAAATAAACCAGAAAAACGTGTGGTAAATGTTGCCTTAAGTAACACATTCGGTTTTGGTGGTCACAATTGCTGTATTGCATTTAGAAAAATCTAAGCAATACCTTTTTAATGAATCGATTTAAAAAAATATTCTCCTCTCGAATCTCTACAGATGACGAGACGCTATCACGTGGAATAAAAAAAATTACTGGGATTACTCCTAAGGATATTGATGTTTATCGTAAAGCGTTTACTCATAAATCTATGAGTTTAAAGGATGCAGATGGTAATCCTATCAGTTATGAACGACTAGAGTTTCTAGGTGATGCTATTTTAGGAAGTGTCATTGCAGAGTATATTTATAATGAAGTGCCACATGGTGATGAAGGTTACTTGACCAAGATGCGATCAAAAATCGTAAGTCGGGAACATCTCAATGAATTAGGAATGGACTTTGGTCTCATCGATTTTGCAAAAACTCAAGTTCCAGAACGTAATTTTGGAGCAAATGTTCATGGAAATCTATTCGAGGCACTAGTAGGTGCTATTTATTTAGATAAGGGCTATAAACGCACGCAAAACTTTATAAGTCGTCGTGTTATTGAACCCTATGTTGACATAGAGAAGTTAGAAGGTAAGGTTATTAGCTACAAGAGTATTTTAATCGAGTGGTGTCAGAAAAACAAGAAAACTTTTAATTATCATACTTATGAAGATACTGGTGTTAATGAAATCAGACACTTTTCTGTGAAGTTATCTATAGATGATAGAATTCTTGCAAAAGCACGTGCTACATCAAAGAAAAAGGCTGAGGAAAAAGCAAGTAAAAGAGCTTTTTTTGCCTTACAAGATAAAATAAGTACCCAATAATTCTTCATTTCGCACGTTGCATAATTCTTAATCGTACTAGAATTCAGTAACGACAACCATTTCGTAGAAAATATCAATTTATTAAAGATTTTTAAAGACTAATTTGTAGTTTGTCTGCTTAAATTTGTTAGGAAAGTTGAAGATATGGCTACTTACAAATTAGATGGTTGGGATTGTGATGAAGAGCCTTATACTCTAGTAGGAATACATTCAACTATTGAGCCTTATAGAATGGCTTATATGGTAAATAAGTATTTAGGGTTGTCTTTTAAGAGAACAGATGTGGATCAAGATGTAACCATGCCTAATTTTACTGTAAGATATCCAGTCTATAAGTATGATGATGTAATTAATTATAATACTTATTACTTAACTCCTAATAAATTTTGGGCTACTCTTAATACCGTTACCAGTAGTGGCGGTCTTTTTGAAAGTCAACAACAAACAGAAGTAAAGACAGTCTTAATTAAAGAATATACGAGAGTAGATTTTATCATCAAGATAGAGAAGGATCCAGAATTTTTTCCTTTAAAAAAACTAATTAACGACCTAACCAAAATACCACATGTTATATCTGCATACCAATTAGATGAACATGTAATCAAACAAAAAGATTATTTAATTTTTGAATAATGCCAAAGACAAAAAAGACTAAAATCGTAGCTACATTAGGACCAGCAACTTCTTCAAAAGAAGTATTGTTAGGTATGATGAAGGCTGGCGTAAATGTATTTAGAATTAACTTCTCACATGCAGATCATGAAGACGTAAGAGAACGCGTTCAAATGATACGTGATCTTAATGAAGAGCACGGATTTGCTACAGGAATTTTAGGGGGGGATCTTCAAGGCCCTAAATTACGTGTAGGTGTCATGAAAGAAGAAGTAGTTGTTCATCCTGGTGATATTATAACTATTTCTACTGGAGAGCCATTTAAAGGTACTGCAGAACGTGTTTATATGAATTATGAACACTTCCCTAGAGACGTAAAACAAGGAGAACGTATTCTGTTGGATGACGGTAAATTAATGTTTGAAGTAGTCTCTACTGATGGTGTTAAAGATGTAGTGACAAAAGTAATTCAAGGTGGTCCACTACGCTCTAAAAAAGGAGTGAACCTACCTCAAACTGATATTTCATTACCAGCGCTTACAGAAAAAGATGTAATAGATGCCATATTTGCTTGTGAGTTACAAGTAGACTGGATGGCGCTTTCTTTTGTAAGACACAGTCGAGACTTAATGGAATTGCAAGAATTGATTAAAGAACATTCAGAGCATAAAATTCCTATCATCGCAAAAATTGAAAAGCCAGAAGCGGTAACAAATATTGATAAGATTGTTGCTTATTGTGATGGTTTAATGGTAGCACGTGGAGATCTAGGTGTTGAAGTTCCTGCTCATGAAGTACCATTAATCCAGAAACAACTAGTTCTTAAAGCAAAACAAGCCCGTATTCCAGTAATCATTGCAACGCAAATGATGGAAACGATGATTACTAGCCTTACACCGACACGTGCCGAGGTTAATGATGTTGCAAACTCAGTTATGGATGGTGCAGATGCGGTAATGTTATCTGGTGAAACTTCTGTAGGTCAATATCCTATTCAAGTAATAGAAAAAATGACCAGTATTTGTTTATCTGTTGAAAATAGTGATTTGATAAATGTACCACACAGTGCGCCGCATATTAAAACAAAGAGATATATCACTAAATCGATTTGTTATCATGCTGCAAAAATGGCTGACGAGATTGATGCTAAAGCAATTACCACAATGACCAATAGTGGTTATACAGCGTTTCAGATTAGCGCATGGAGACCAGATGCACATATCCTAACATTTACTAGTAACACACGTATTCTTACTCAATTAAGTCTACTATGGGGCGTTAAAGCTTTTTATACGACCGTTTTGTAAGTACAGATGAAACTATTGAGGATGTTAATCAGTTTGCAAAGGACAAAAAATTTGTCAAAAAAGGTGATTTCTTAATTAATCTTGCAGCAATGCCAGTAACAGATAAAGGAATGGTAAATACCTTAAGAGTTACTGAAATAGAATAATTACACAAAGTATTTTCTTTCAAACGCAATGAAGTGTGAAACTTCAGATTTGCCATTGAAAATAGGAAAAGCTATAGTTTCACAGCCATAAGGTTGTCCATTTTTATGGTAATGAACTAGACGAGCATTAAAAGGCAATTCATCGTGAGTTGCCTTTTTTATGAGTCTTATAGAATTTTTATCCGTTTTTGTACCTTGTAGAATCGTTGATGAATGACCTATTAGTTCATTACTCTCATATCCAGTCATTTTAGAAATATTATTACTACAATATTGAATTTCAGAGTTTTCATCAGTAATAACTATAGAGTATCCTTTGTAATGTGAATAACTATCAAGGAAGTAATTGAAGTGCCAGTCATGTTCATATGCTAGATCATCCAGGTGCTCTAACATTTCTTCATCAAGATCCCATAAAAGCTTTTTAATCAACTCCCATGATAACATGGGTAGCGATTTAACGTGACTATTAATAACAGTGTATTGTGAGTTTTCTAAAGTCATATACCAGCAAAATTATAAGAAAGAAGCACTTTATTCTTACACTTACTAGTTAATTTTTTAGAATAGAAATTTCAATTGAACTTCAACAAAATCGTTTTCTTCAACATCAGTATTGAGATTAGATAGCGTGATACCTAGCAAGCGCACACTTTCACGGAAACCTTCTTGCTCCATTAATTCAATCGCAGTGGCCAGTATTAAATCTTTAGTTCTAATAAAATGAGATAGGGTTTTGCTACGTGTTTGCGTTTTAAAATCACTATATTTTATTTTTAAGGTAACCGTTTTACCAGCAACATTATTCTTTGCGAGTCGTTTTTCAATTTCCTCAGCGATTTGAGTAAGACGCTCTTTCATAAATATCTCGCTCGATATGTTCTCAGCAAAAGTACGCTCTGCACCTAGGGATTTTCTAATGCGATCTGGTTGAACTGGACTATGGTGTATACCGCGCACAATATTATAATAATGAGCACCACTTTTACCAAAATGCTCCTTTAGAAACTCTAGACTACGTTCTTTTAAATGAGCTCCTGTAAATATTCCTTGCAAGTACATCTTCTCTGCAGTGACTTTTCCTATACCGTGAAATTTTCTTATCTCTAACTGTTCTAGAAAATCTAGAACCTCATTTGGCAAGATGGTTTTTTGGCCATTTGGTTTATTATAATCACTTGCAATTTTTGCAACAAACTTATTGATAGAAATCCCTGCGCTGGCAGTTAATCCAGTAGTTTCATAGATGCGTCTTCTTATATCATATGCAATTACTGTAGCACTAGGATAGTTCAATTTATTTTCTGTGACATCTAGGTAAGCCTCATCGAGTGATAAGGGCTCTACGAGGTCAGTATAATCTAAGAATATATCTCTAATTTGAGAAGATACCTCTCGGTATTTATCAAATCTGTGTTTCACAAAAATCAGATCTGGACATAGTTTTTTGGCCGTGACACTGGGCATAGCACTACGCACACCATATTTACGCGCTTCATAACTTGCAGCTGCTACTACACCGCGATTATTTCCACCACCTACGGCAATAGGTTTTCCTTTTAACTCTGGAAAATCACGTTGCTCTACGCTCGCATAAAATGCGTCCATGTCTACGTGTATAATTTTGCGATCATCCAATTCGTGCATGGTGCAAAATTACTACCTTTAACTCTAGAAATATGTTAATGAAATATACAGCTGTTGTTATCGGTGCCACAGGACTTACGGGAAGTAGGTTAGTGGATTTATTATTTGATAATGAACAATATGAGCGTGTGATTACGCTTCGCGAAAGCGTACTAAACTCAACCACCGCAAACACGAATCACATATCGTGGACTTATTTGATCCGGCTACTTATACTGATTTCTTAAAAGCTGATCACTTATTTATTTGTACCGGAACGACCCAAGCCAAAACGCCAGATAAGGAGGAATACTATCGAATCGAACATGATTTACCAGTACAAGTTGCAAAGGTCGCTTTGCATAACGGCGTGCAAAAAGTCATTGCCATATCTGCACTAGGAGCAAATGCTGACAGTAAGTTTATGTACAACCGAGGCAAAGGAGAAATGGAACGTGATATTGAGAAACTAGGTTTTAAAGAAGCATATTTTGTACAACCAGCCTTAATAGGTGGCGAGCGAGAAGAGCAACGCAAATTTGAAAGTGCGTGGAAAAAATTTCAAAAGCTTATTGATCCTTTACTCATAGGTTTTTTAAAAAATATCGCACCATAGAACCAGAAACGATTGCTCAATCCATGATTTATGTGGCCGTAAATGGATATGACAAATCACGAATAGAAAGTGATGAGTTGAAGGTGATTGCGTCGCTTTAGTGACAGTCGCAGTTTTTAATTCTAATTTTACTCATCCCAATAACGTATTAGAAATAGATTAGTTTTGAAACTGATTTTCCGCACTTGCTTGTGCTGAGCTTGTCGAAGTAATGCGGAAACTGATCGTATAACCTAAATGTCATAAAAAGTAATTCCTCAATGCTCGAAATAGAACGTAAATATCTCGTTACCAACACCGACTTTTTAAAAGAACTAAAGGGGAAACGCATCACACAAGGTTACCTTTCTACAGATCCTGCTAGAACTGTACGTGTGCGTATCAAGGGAACGCAAGGATTTATAACCATAAAAGGACAATCTACAGAAAGCGGACTTACTCGATATGAATGGGAAAAAGAAATCTCTATAGTAGAAGCAGAGGAACTGCTGGAACTTTCATTACCAGGCGTGATCGATAAAACCAGATATGAAATTGCCATAGAAAAGCACACTTGAAGTAGATGTTTTTCACGGAACAAATAACGGATTAATAATAGCTGAAATCGAACTTGAAACCGAAGATGAAACATTCTCAATTCCCGATTGGATTGCTCAAGAAGTTACCGGCGATAATCGCTATTATAATTCTTATTTAAGTTTAAAGCCTTTTAGTGAATGGTAGTTACTTAAATTTCAAACTCATTTTCACGTCGTTCCCATTATCATCTACAGCAGTAATTATATGTTTTCCTGGAGCGGCGCTTAATGCAATTTCATGAAAATCTTTGGTGCTCGTGATATAATCTTCGTCAAGATACCAGTACACGGTCGTATTAGGGATTTTATGTGCTAGTTCAAAAACGGTCTCGTTTGTTTTTCCTTCTATATTTTTAGTGAGTGTAATGGTCGTTCCCGCATTAGGCCTTATAAAAGTCATCTCTTTTTCTAGCGGTGTTTCACAATCGGCACGATAAGGTGGTAATGGTTCATAATCGGGATGTGATCTACGATAATACCAGGCCATTACTGGTGGTAGTGTGAAGTAGGATCTAGTGACCATTTGTGAAACAGGTTCACAATCTGCATTTACTTGATAGGATTGCGTAGCGTCTAGTTGTACTACTTTATGATACGGGCAGGAATCATAACGTTCTCCTACAGCAGGAATCCATTGCTTTTCTACCTCACAGTCTGGAGTAGCGAGATAGCCTGACTTTTTACAAATATCGATCTCAATCATATCATCATACGGTGGCGCAAACCATTCTTGTTGCGGTAATCTATTGAATAAATCAAAAAGTACTGGAGCGGCGCTTTTAATTCCGGTCATCTCTGCACGTCCTTCACCATCGGCATTTCCTGTCCATACTCCTATGACGTATCGTGCGTAACGCCTATCGACCAGGCATCTCTATTTCCATAGCTGGTTCCTGTTTTCCACGCCATGTTGTGATTAGGATTAAAAAAGTGCCAGATCTCTTCGCCTTCTGGTCGGTTGACATCTTTCATGGCTTCAAAGGTGTGGTAAATACTTCCTGCACCGTAAATATTAGGTGTTGATTTTAAGTCCGCTTTTGCGAAAGCGTCTCCATCATTAATCACATAATGTAATCCATCCATGACGTTGTGATTGTATTCACTGCTGGTTTGAGTGTAGTCTTTTAAAATGGTTGCCATAGATAGATATGCATGGCTCATGTCCCCATAAACTGCTCTCGCCACCGCCTATGATCAAGCTCAATCCATAAGTTCCCGCACCACGATTGATGTGTGATTGACCTAAATCTTGTAATTTGTCATAGAATCGAGTAACACCATGATCGCGTAGCATGCGCACCGCAGGAACATTGAGTGATCGCGATAAGGCTTGTGAAGCCGGAACGGCACCACTGTAAGTCTTATCAAAATTTTGCGTGTTATAACCATTAATAACCGTAGGTATATCTTTTACGAGGCTATGAGGTAACAGTTCGCCATTATCCAGCATGGTTGCATATAAAAAAGGTTTCAAAACACTACCCGTACTACGTGGAGCAGTGATGATATCTACATCTTTCTGGTGTTCTCTGGTAGTAGGGGCATTTCCTACATATGCAGATACCGATTGGTTTTCAATGTCTAGAACCAGCATGGCTAGATTATTAATACCGTTTTGCTTCAGGATATGATGATGATTTTGCACGATGCGGTTGACCGTTTCTTGCATTTGATAATCAATCGTGGTTCTGATTTTTTTTGTGCCGTATTGTTTATTTGCTCTATTCAATAAATGTGGAGCCAGTTGCGGTACTCTAAAATCTCGAGTAGGAACAGATTCTGAAATGGCGAGCTCATAATCCATATCATCAATAATGTTTTCCTCTTTTAATTTGAGGAGCAACGCATCTCGTTTTTCTCTAAGCTGACTTTCTCTCTTTCCTGGATAAATTAAACCTGGCGCATTAGGCAAAACGGCCAGCGTGGCACTTTCTGCCCAGCTGAGTTCGTGTGGTTTTCTTCCAAAATACCGCCACGACGCCATATCCAGTCCGATCACATTCCCACCATAAGGAGCATGAGAAGCGTAGAGTTCTAATATCTCTTCTTTGGAAAGTCTCAACTCCAGCCTTGTTGCCCAGATCAGCTCTATGAATTTCTCGTAGTATTTTCTATCCTTTTTTCGCGCAAGTCGAATCACTTGCTGTGTAATCGTACTACCACCACGCACTACTTTGCCAGCGTTTATATTTTCTTTAAAAGCCTTAACAATAGAAACTGGATTGAATCCTGGATGCGAGTAAAAATGTGCGTCTTCATATTGCAATACGCACTTTTTATATTTATAGGGGACACTATCTACCGCGGGAAATCGCCACTGATCATCACTGGCGATATGAGCGTCGAGCAAGCGACCATCGCTACTTTCTATTACCGTCGAGTACGGAACATCAAATAATTGCTTTGGCAAGCACAACGTATACCACACGAGTAGTATAATAACTATGCTTAATTTGATTTTATGCTTAAAGAGAAATTTTTTCACTGTTGAAAGCTAAGAATAGTTTTATAATGATTTTATTTTTTGAACAGCTTTGTTACTTTTTTGCATTGCTCCAAAACGTAACCAAATAGATCTACGCTTCATTACTTTTTAAACTTAATTACATCTAATGGTATAAAGACTCTATCTTTTTCCCAACCGATTTACCGTTTTCATCAAACTGTGGTGGTTCTAAACCAAATTCTTTGGCTTTTTGAGAATAGTAATTTTTTCTAGATTCATGTGGTTCACTAATTGCGTGAACTATAGAAGTTTTTAATTCTTCAGTTATGAGCTTCTTTACTATATCAATTACATATTGTCTTTGAACAAGATTTATGGGTGCATCTGGATTTGAAACGCTTTTACGACCTGCAAGCATCTTTATAGGATGTCTATCGGCGCCTATTAAACCGCATGGTCTTAAAATGGTAGTATTTTCAAAGAAATCTTGAACTAGCAACTCTGCGGCATAGATTTTTTTGCCATTACTACTCGTGCTATTAGGAATACTCTTTTCATTATAAACTGGAATATTTACAGCATCTTCAAATACGGATGTACTCGACACAAAAATGACATGTTCAACAGTTGCCGTATTTACAAATGTCATGAGCAATTTCATGCGCTGGGCAAAATCACTTTCTGGACTTTTACGCAGTCCTGGCGGAATGTTGATGAATAGTACATCTATATTTCTTAGAAAATCGGCCACATCACCGTAGAGTTTATCTTCTTTTAAATCAAGGATATAACCATCTATTCCAACTTCTTTTAAGTTTTCTAGTTTATCTTTATGACGTACGGTTCCTTTTACCGGAGATCCTTCTAAAATAAGTTGTTTTCCTAACTCTAGACCGAGCCATCCACAACCTAAGATACCGATTGTTTTCTTATTCATTTGATAGGATTGAATCGGTTACTACGGTAGGTTTATTAAGTGTTACATAGCGTTTTCTTAAAATAGCATCGTTAAGAACAAACGGCATACTCATTTGTTCTAATGGTCTAGGTTTTACATCTAGCGCTTTGGTTTTAAGTAAGTCAAATGACGCTGCATAGAACTGGAATTCTGGCTCTACATCAGCTTTAAAAGTAAGTTCTAATTCTAGTGGTTCATTGTTAGTCACATAGTAGCTCAACATGCGGTTTCCCCATCGATTGGGTAAGGCCTTTTTAGAGACTTTGGCCTTATAAACATCTCTGCCGTTTACTTTTCCGTCTTCAAAAACGTAAGTTGTATCACAAAACACTTCGAGACGCTGGATGACAGATTCACTGTAAATTTTCATTTTTACTGTTCTTAAATCTGCATATGTACTATCTTTTAATGTTTCTACTATTACAGGAGCTAGCTCTTTATAAGGTGCCGTTGCTGCATAGCTGAAACCGGTACCGTATTTTGAATCAATGGTGTTTTTATTCAGCTCGCTGGCTGCTGCCGGCGATGTTCCAGTTTTGCTTTGGTCCAGTCTGTCAGGACTTCGTCATATGTGGCCCATTGTGCGGTCTGGTCGTCTTGGTTTTGTATGTAGACTAGACTAGTTGATTGTGGTTGTGATGGTGTGAATTCCGCTTTCGCGAAAGCGTATCCCACACAAGCTAATGTTGCTATCAATCCTATGAAAGATAATAGGTCTTTCCTGCGATAGTGTCCTATAATAGGAATCAATAAACCAATCAATAATGTGGTAAGAATAGCGGCTACAAACAAAATCCCCCCCATACCTAATGCCACTGGAAATGCTTTGACAAATGGTGTGAAAATAAATAAGGCTGGTACCGCGAGAATAACGAGTAAAATGTAACTAGGCCTGCGCTGGTTAATATTGAGCCATACCATAAGCAATCCTGCTATGAGCGGTACTAGAAAGAATCCTGCACCAGGTAAAAATACACCTGGTATCATACCGCCATCGCCTATAGGGAACGTAATTAATAAACAAATAAGCCACAGAATGAATAATGGCGCGATACTTAAACTAGCTACATTATCTTTCTTATAATATTTATGATACAAGAAGAAACACAAGGTTGCTGCTGTCATTGCTGCTGCTGCGATAAGCCAGTAACCGTTATATGGAAAACCATGTTGTTGATCTATATAAAAGGCACTGTTTTTAATTCCTATCCAACCACAGTTACTTAATAAATACCCTATGATTAAACTACCTAAAACGGAACAAATCCTGCCAGAATCTGACCAAAAGAGATGCGTCTTTTTTTAATACCGTAAACAATGAGTACTACTAATAATAGACCGCTACCGACGATTAAAAATGGTAGCCATTTAAATGGGAAACTTACCATTTTAATAATGGGCATAGGAAAATAAACGTAGTCATCACCTACAGGAACTTTGAGCTCATCATCAAGGTCTATGTTTGACAAATGATTCATCAATGGCATTAAATAGGCACCTTGATGAGCTAGCGTATTGCGATCTAAGCGTTCATAGTTATCTAATTCTGTATGGTAGTCGTAATGATCACCTATGAAGGCAAAATTAAGTCCGTTGATATCGCCGTCTTTTCTGAAAACGGTGAGATCAGTATCATTAGGAATCATTTTATAGATGCTATAGGCAAGTGAGTTAGCCACTGGATATTCTACTCCAGCATTTGAAAATTCTTCAATAATCTTGCGGTTACCACCATTAGTTTCTACAAGCATGTAACTAGGTCCACCGCTACCACGAGCTTCAAAATTTAGAACCATCGCAATATCTTGCGCCCATGGATGTTCATTCACAAAAAGTTCTGCACCGTTAAGGCCTAGTTCTTCGGCATCAGTGATGCAGATAATGATGTCATTAAGAGGTTGTTTATTTTGAGCAAGAAACGTGCGCACGCCTTCTAAAATGGTAGCAACACCACTAGCGGCATCACTAGCGCCTTTACTAGAATGTGGATCACTGTCATAATGACTTAATAATAAAAGAGCTTTACTATTTTCTTGAGAACCTTTAATACGTGCCAGAATATTTTCGGGATTTGCTAGGTTTCCCCATGGATCCATGGTGTAGCCTTTTTGGGTAGTGACTTGCAATCCTATTTCTTCAAGTTGAGAAATCACATAATCTCTTACATCATCATGTGCTGCGCTACCTACATGGTGCGGATTTAATGACATAGCCTTTACATGTTGTAATGCTCGTGCGGTAGACCATTGATTTGCTGGTAAATTTTCTTCAACTGTTGCAGATGGCGTCTGACTATAAAATACATACCATATAATTGCAATAATTGTTAGAAAAGATAATGCTGATGATAAATGGGATTTAGGTTTAAAGGATCTCATTTTTTTGAATTTGGTGGTTTGTTGTATCTCACACTTTAAAAAGATAATGGATAAAGATACTTATATGGTTTTCAATTGAATAATAGCTGATACTTACGTAATGACGATGGTATAAAAAATCAAGTCTCTCTTTTCACTATTAAAAAGGTATCATCGTCCATCGGTAAGTAACCTTGATCATAAATAAAGTAATATACTGTACCTTTCTTTGTGGTGTAAATGCTGGTAAACAAGGTGAAATCAAAACCGTTTGCTAGTAACTTGTTGCGTGTAGTTTTAGTCTTGTCTTTAGGGTTAAGTTCACTAAGAATCCGCCAGTTTTTACGCAGTCGGTTGTTAATATTGCGCATCAGTGCATTACTGTCTCGGTTGAGTTTATTATTTGCTACGTTGCGACAATAATCGCTGCAAAATCGCTTGTCTGCACGACCTCTTATTTCTTCATTGCATTCAGGACATTTTCTCTGGGATGTCATAAAAATGATTTTGTTAAAGGTACTAAATGTTTACAAATGGATATTTTAATTCACTTTTATACACTGCTATATTTGAGTTACTATCGACAACCTTTATTTTATTATCACAATTAGGTAATTATCTAAAAGGTATACCGACTATAAAACTTCTATTTTTGCACAAAGCAGTACTATGAAAAAAGGAGTTTTACTGGTAAATCTGGGATCACCAGATAGCCCTAGCCCTAAAGACGTTAAAAAATATCTTGATGAGTTCTTAATGGATGAGCGCGTTATAGATCTACCATATATTTTAAGAGCAATTCTGGTAAAGGGAATTGTTTTAAATACAAGGCCTAAAAAAAGTGCTGAAGCTTATGGAAAGATCTGGTGGGATGAAGGAAGTCCTTTAATCGTACTATCAGAAAGGTTACAAGAGAAAATAGATGAATTTACTAGTGTGCCTATTTCTTTGGCAATGCGTTATGGTTCTATGTCTATAGAAAGTGGTTTAAAAGAATTAAATGATAAAGGCGTGGATGAGGTATTGATTATTCCTCTATATCCTCAATTTGCGATGGCAACTACAGAGACCATTCTAGTTCTAGCAGAAGAATTACGTCAGGAACATTTTCCTCATATGTCATTTACTACAATGCCACCTTTCTACAATCATCCAGATTATATAAGAGTGCTTTCTGAGTCTATAAAAGAATCTCTAGAAGGAAAAGATTATGAGCATTTATTATTCTCATATCATGGGGGGGTTCCTAAAAGACATATTAGAAAAAGCGATATCACAAAAAGTCATTGTAAAATGGATGGTAAATGTTGCTCTACACCATCGCCAGCGCATGAATTTTGTTATAGTCATCAATGTAAAGAAGTCACCCGATTAGTAGGTGAGTATCTGGGCATGGAAGATGGAACTTATTCTACAAGTTTTCAGTCACGATTAGGGTTTGATCCATGGTTAACACCATATACGGATCGAACTATTGAAAAGATGGGATTAGGTGGTACAAAGAATATGGCGATTGTAACACCAGCTTTTGTTAGTGATTGTTTGGAAACATTAGAAGAAATCGCTATGGAAGGAGAAGAGATTTTTCATGAGGTAGATGGAGAACAGTTTCATGTGATTCCGTGTTTGAACACTAGAGCAGATTGGGTTAAAGTATTATCGCGATGGATTGATGAATGGGCAATGAGTGAAGTAACTGCTTAGATGATTAATTATGCTTTCGCGAAAGCGTTTTCATCTTGATAATAAGAAATAAATAAAAAAGACCTTTCAAAATAAAGGTCTTTTTATTTGCTATACTTTTACCATATATGAATTCTAAACAACCTACAAAATCCCAATTACTAGGTACAGATTCTATATCTGCATTATTGATACAGCAAGCATTACCTGCCTCTATAGGTATTTTAGTAATGTCTTTAAATATCTTAGTAGACACAATTTTTGTTGGTAATTGGATAGGTTCTATTGCCATAGCTGCGATAAATGTTGTGTTACCTGTTTCGTTTTTTATAGCCGCTCTAGGGATGGCCATAGGTATAGGTGGATCAAGCATTATATCTAGGGCTCTAGGAGCAGATAATTATGAGAAAGCTCGCAAAGTATTTGGTAATCAGATAGCGATAACCTTAGTTATTACTATTCTATCTGTTGTATTTGGGCTATGGTTTATGGACTCATTAGTGTTTTCTTTTGGTGGTAAAGGAGCGATATTTGAACCTGCAAAAACTTATTATCGCATTGTACTATATGGAGTTCCCATTCTTGCATTATGTATGATGGGAAATACCGTTATACGTGCAGAAGGCGCTCCTACACATGCGATGATTGCCATGTTAATCCCATCAGTAGGGAATTTATTGTTGGACTACATTCTTATTAATAAATTAGATATGGGAATGGAAGGCGCAGCATGGGCAACAACATTAAGTTATGGATTGTGTTTTGTTTATGTCGCTTGGTTCTTTGTCTCAGGGAAAAGTGAGTTAGTAGGGACATTAAAAGACTTAATACCTGACTGGTTGATTTTAAAAGAAATAGGTGGATTAGGTTTTGTGACTCTATCTAGACAAGCCATGAGTAGTGTTCTTTATTTAATTTTAAATAATGTGTTATTTGAATTAGGTGGTGAAGAGAGTGTTTCTGTGTTTGGGATCATCGGTCGTATGATGATGTTTGCGTTGTTTCCTGTAATGGGTATAACACAAGGTTTCTTACCTATTGCAGGTTATAATTATGGAGCACAAAAATGGGAACGTGTGCGAGAAGTGATTTTTACATCTATTAAATTTGCCTGTGGTTTAGGAGTACTCATATTTTTAGGTCTCTTTTTCTTTACTCGTGAAATAGCTAGCATTTTCACAGACAATACCGTGGTCATAGAGGAAACTTCATTTGCATTGAAATTAGTGTTTATAGCGGTACCTATAATTTCTATTCAACTTATAGGAGCAGCATATTATCAAGCTATAGGAAAGGTGATACCAGCTTTATTACTTACCCTACTGCGCATGGGCTTTATTTTAATTCCGTTGATTCTAATTTTACCTAGTATATATGGTGAATTAGGTGTTTGGATAAGTTTTCCAATAGCAGATGTTCTATCTACAATCATAACAGCTTGGTACCTTTGGATAGCTATGAAAAGGCTGAAGAGCTCATAAAGTTGCACGTTATTAGTTATTTACGCTATTCGTCGATGAAATAACAATAAATATATTAATTGATGTTAAAAACTGTGTATTGTCAATTTTTCTTACTTTTTTTGCGCAAACTAACTTCCCAATGTTTAGAATTTTATTTTGTTTAATGACGTTTTCCACTTTTTGCTTTGCTCAAGTAGGAATTCAAACCGATGATCCACAGGCAGCCTTAGATATTGTTTCTTCAGATGCTGGTCTACTAGTGCCTAGAGTTGAGTTAATAGACACAACAGATATTACAACAGTAACAAATCCAGATGGTAGTTCTCTAGTTAAATCTACTTTAGTTTATAATACGATCACTAGAAATGATGTATTACCAGCTTTTTATTATTGGAATGGTGTCGACAAATGGTTGAGATTATTAACAACAGAAGATAATGAGGATATCTGGAAAGCAAATCCAGTAAATGGACGTGTTGAAATAGATAAATTAAGTGATGGAGTTACGGATAGACCTAATAATAACGTATACATCACAGATGAAAGTCAATTGATTATTGATCAGGTAACGACAAATAACGATAATGGTGGTTCTCGTAAAATACAAGTGTATAATGGTGATATAGCATATTATTCTAATATTCCTAATACAGGAACATTTGGGTTTTTAGGGCATAAATCACGAGGAGACATCACAACTCCTACTGCTGTATTACCAGGAGATAATGTGGCTGCGTTATATGCTTTACCACACAATGGAACGGATTATGTACTTTCTTCGTTTTTCCTACAAGGAGTAGATCCTTCTTGGGATGGTACTAGCTCTGTTATACCTGGAGATTTCAGGTTTAATACGACTTCACCTGGAATATTAGGTGAGAAAATGAGAATTACTTATGATGGTAAGGTAGGTATTAATACGACTGCACCTACTGAAGCTTTAGAGATCCATGGGAATAATGGAAATGGATGGGATGGTGATGTAGATGTTTATAGTCAAGGCGATAATATCACATCTTTTCATATCAGAAGTTCTAGCGGTACAAGAACAACTCCTAGAAGTATAGGCTTAAAAACAAATGCCAACATTTTTAATATGGAGGCGCAAGGTTATGACGGTACTAATTATATCACTGCAAGTGCTATAAAGTTAGGAGTTAAATCAACAGCTGATACAGGTGTGAATGACATGCCAGGTAGAATAGTTTTTGCTACGACTACCGACGGCACGAGAACATTGAGTGATAGAATGATTATAGATGATAATGGAAATGTTGGGATAGGTAATCTTACTGGGCTTACAGAAAAGTTAGAAGTAAATGGTACCATTAAAGCTACTAATATCAATTTCACAGGCATTCCTGATTTTGCTACAGATGCAGATGCTGCTGCAAATGCATCCCTAGAGGTAGGTGATATTTATAGGGTAGGAAATGATCTTAAGATTAAATTATAAGATATTTTTAGATTCGCTTTCGCGGAAGCGAAACGATTAAAATTTCTTTAAACTTGTTTTTTGCTATGCGTGCATATAATATCTTTACTTTAAATAAAGATAGCTATGTATACTAAAGAATTTGACGTGCGCTGGAGTGATCTAGACGCAAACAGACATATGGCAAATAGTGCTTACCAAAACTTCATGAGTCATACGCGTATGGCGTTTCTAATCGATAATGATTTTGGACAGCGCGAGATGGCGCAATATGAAACTGGACCTGTAATTTTCAACGAAAATATATTCTATTTTAAAGAAATTCATCAAGGAAGACCTATCACAGTGAGTTGCGAGGTGACTGGTATGAGTGAAGATGGTAGCCTTTTTAGTTTTAGACATAACTTTATGATCATAAAGGGCATAACGTAGCGCGTGGTTTAATGACCGGTGCATGGATGAATTTGAGAGAGCGCAAGATCACATCGCTACATCCAGAATTACATGAGAAGATAAAGCACTTTCCGATGTCAGATGATTTTAAAGTACTCAGTAAGTTAGATACTAGGTCGCATGGGCAATTCCCAATAGATAGATAAACGACTATCTCCCTAATTAGCCTTTAGTGATGGTATGGATTTTCATACAAATAGTTGGTTATGAATAAATATTCACTATTTTTAGATATGAATTCAATTAGGGAATCTGTTTTCTATCCAGAGGTATTAAAAGAAATAAATATGCATTATGGCAATTTTTATTTCTTTGACGGTTTCATTGTTTCTGAAGTTTTTAAAAATGTAGTTTTTGGATGGGAAGAGGCTAAGCTATAGTGAATGCTGCTACATCATTTTATAATACTGACGGTAGTAAATTAGTGTATATTTCAAATAGAATTAACAAGTACTCTGTGAAGCCTGTTGATTGGTTTCATTTTGCAAATTACTCTTTCAAGTTAATGGGGTATGGAGTAGTAAATTATACAGATCCAGGTTTAATTAATTCTAAATTAGAATCCTTATTTGTAAAATCTAAATTCAAGTCTTTTACTAGTCTAATGGATGCTTTACAATGGGCAGCGGCATTAAAGAATTCAGTAAAAAGTTAACCAGCTTTTTTAGGAATACTTGTTATAAATACTCCTGTAAAAATAAGTCCACCAGCGACTAATTTATATCCAGTGATCTCATCTTTATCTAATCCAATAGCGATTAAAGTTGCGAGTAATGGTTGTAGATATACAAATACAGCAACAACACTAGGTTTAAGCGTTCTTATCGCTATAATATTAAGCATATAGGTCCCAAAAGTTGCAAAAAGCACTACATATCCTATATACCATAATGTATCCGTATTCGCTGTGCTAAAATCAAAAGCTAAACCTTCCATGATGCCAAAAGGTGTTATGAATATGACACCAAATAGATATAGCCATTTCATTAACGTAAAAACATGATATCGTGTGGTCAGTTTTTTAGCCAGGATGATATAAAATGAATAAGAAATCGCATTGATAAACACTAAAAAATTGCCTAATGTTGGATCTGTGGCATTCTCACTTCCACTGCTGTCAGATAATAAAATGAGTAATGCAGCACCGCTAAAACCTATTAGAATTCCTAATATGCGACTTGCATATAATCGTTCTTTTAAGAAGACAGCACTTAAAACTAACACGATTATTGGAGTTGTTACCATAAGTACAGATGCACTTATAGGTGAGGTAAGCGATAGGCCTTTCATAAAGGTTATCATGTTAAACCCAACTCCACAAAAGGCGGCAAGAGCTAGTAATGGCAATTCTTTAAGAGGTACCTTTTCCTTTGGTCCTACTAGGGTTGCTATCACCCAAAAAATGACACAGGTAACCACAACTCTATACCAAACTAGACCATAAGGCCCAACAAATTCTGGCGTAACTTCTTTTGCAGCAGTAAAATTATATGCATAAAACAACGCTACTAAAAAGCCACATATAATGGCGACCGTTCTTTTACTCATTATGACATAGCTTCTTTAGCTGCAGCAATTACTTTTTTAGAATTACCAATATATGCCTGGTCATTATAAATAAGAATCGGTCTTTTAATAAATGTATAATGATCGAGTAATAAGTCTTTGTAATCAGCTTCTGTGAGTTCTTTCTCATGCAAACCACGGCCTCTGTATAATTGTGCTCGTCTATTAAAAAGTGCCTCGTAAGAGCCAGCTTGACCTTTTAAGAACTCTATTTGATCTATGGTTACAGGTTCTTCCTTTGTATTTTGTAAAGAGATGTCTTCGGTAAGTTCTAACTCACCTTTAATGCGTTGACAGGTATTGCAGCTATCTAGATAAATGAATAGATTTTTCATATCGCAAAATTACGATAGCTTTTTTGATAAGGAATATCTTTAACCTTAATATTAATTAATATGCTGGTTTCGCTTTCACGAAAGCGTATTAGAATCAACCATAATTATAATACATTTTTATATGAATTACTTATTTGAACATAATCTAACTACTAGAAAGATATTTCTAAGCCTTATAGACCAGCTTACCGTAGATGAATTAAATCTGATTCCAGAAGGTTTTAAAAATAATATCATATGGAATATTGTGCACAGCATCACAGCACAACAAGGTCTGGTTTATGGACTGTCAGGTCTAGAAAAATCTGTAACCAAAGAATTAGCAGATAAATACGGTAATGGTACCACACCGGACGGCGAGGTAAGTAAAGAACAGATAGAAGAGTATAAAATCATGCTATTGGACCTGGTAGAAAATACTAAAACAGACTATGAAAATGGAGTCTTTAAAGAGTTTAAAGAATATACAACTAGTACTGGTTACACAATGCGCAATGTAGAAGAGGCATTGAGCATGAATAATATTCATGAAGGCATACACCTAGGTTATGCTCTTGCTATTAGAAAAGCGATTAAGAGTTATTAAATAATTTTTAAAAGGTAAGCCGTTATTAAAACTAGCTTTTACCTTTATGATGTAGAAAAGAAGAATATGAAATTCAATACCAAAACCATTCACGGCGGTCAGGAGAATATAGATCCAGCCTATAATTCTGTAATGCCACCAATATATCAAACCACTACTTTTAAACAAAGTATGCCACATGGGCATAAAGGTTTTGAATATTCACGCAGTGGCAACCCGACTCGCGATGCCTTAGAGAAATCTATGGCTAGTCTGGAGAACGGTTCTTATGGAATTGCTTTCGGTTCTGGTCTTGCTGCCATTGATGCGGTACTTAAATTATTAAAGTCGGGTGATGAGGTAATTTCTACTAGTGATTTATATGGTGGTTCTTATCGATTATTTACGCAGATTTTTCGAGACTTCGGTATCAAATTTCATTTTATAGGAATGGAGAACGCAAGTAATATTGAGAAGTACATTAATGAGAATACAAAACTGCTTTGGGTAGAAACTCCTACTAATCCTATGATGAATATTATAGATATAGAAGCCGTTTCAAGAATATCTAAAAAACATCAATTACTTCTAGCAGTAGATAACACATTTGCAACTCCATATTTACAACAGCCCTTAGATTTAGGTGCAGACATTGTTATGCATAGCGCTACTAAATATTTAGGTGGTCATAGCGATGTTATTATGGGTTCTCTAGTCGTAAATGATGAAGCGCTGGCAAAGAGATTATACTTTATACAAAATGCAAGTGGTGCTGTTCCTGGACCGCAAGATTGTTTTTTAGTGTTGAGAGGTATAAAAACACTTCATGTGCGTATGCAACGACATTGTGAAAATGGTAAGGCTGTGGCGCATGCTTTAAAATCAAATCCTAATGTAGATCAAGTCTACTGGCCAGGATTTGAAAACCATCCTAATCATGAAATTGCAAAAAAGCAAATGAAGGATTATGGCGGTATGGTCTCCTTCAGCACAAAAGCTGGTACATTGGAAAGTGCAGTTAAGGTTGTGGAGAATTTAAAGGTGTTTACTTTAGGAGAATCATTAGGTGGAGTAGAGTCTCTCGCAGGCCATCCTGCAAGCATGACACATGCTAGTATACCCAAAGAAGATCGAGAGAAAACAGGTGTTGTAGATTCATTAATACGATTAAGTGTTGGAATTGAAGATATTGATGACCTTATAGAAGATTTAAAACAAGCGCTTGTTTAATATGAGACGTGCATTAACAAAAAAGGCAGCCGTAAGGCTGCCTTTTTTATATATGTATGAATTATTAGTATTTAAAGGTAATAAATGTATCCAACATTAAACCACCATATAAAATCAAATGAGCGATTATTAACGTTACGTGGACTTAGTCCATCTACATAATTACTGTCATAATAATGCCATGCGCTAGAAACTAAAAGGTCGCTTAATTCACTTACCTTATATCTAAATCCTATATCTCCTACTAAAGCAAAGGTGCTACCTTGCGATGTGTCGATACGATCTATAAAGGTTGGGTAAGTAGTTACCGGATTATTGAGCGGTCCTAAAGTTGATGTAGCTTCGGGTCTGAAGTTTACATAATGAGCACCTATACCAAAATATGGAGCAAATTTAGGTTGACCTTCTTGAAAATCTCTAATACTCATCGGGAACCATTCTAGGTGAGTTCCTATTTCAAAAACTTTTGCTTTACCAGTCATAGATCTTAATTGTAAGCCAGCTAGACTAGGTCTGTCAGCAAGTTCACTTAAGTGATCTAATGTAGTTACGTGATAAGCTAATTGATTTCTAATTTTAAAGTGATCGTTCCAGTAGGTGTCTTGTGTATAACAATTACAATCTGCTCGATATGCAAAATTGATGTAGTGAACTAAGCCTATACCAGTTCCTACATTACCTTTATTAGTAGGCCAGTCATAGCGTTCTCCATAATCTGACTGAAAAGCCACTGGTCCTGCTATGATACCTATCTCATGAGAGATACCTAGCTGTGCATCTACTGTTTGTACAGTACAAATTACTGCAATAAAAAATCCAATAAAGCGTAGGGTCTTAATCATGATTATGGCATTGATAAAGCGACAAATATAATAAAATGTTAAGGATAGTTATGATAGTATAACCTCTTTAAAACATGAAGTTTATATTAAGATCGTTTTATGTAGAACGAAATAACATCGTCACTATTCTTTAACTACTTAAATAAATGACAAAATTTATTTCACTATACTACATTAATATATATTTGCAGTATCAACGAAACGTTTCTTTAAACGTAATTATTATTATAATAATGGAAAAAACATTGAAAGTTTTATCGATTTGATAAAAAGTAAGAATCCTAACGAGCCAGAATTCATTCAGGCAGTTAGTGAAGTGGCAGAAGCTGTAATACCTTTTATCGAGAAAAATCCTCAATACGCTAGTGATAAATTGCTAGAACGTATGGCCGAGCCAGAACGTGTAACTATGTTCCGTGTGCCTTGGACAGACGATAGTGGAGAAGTTCAAGTGAATCGCGGTTATCGTATACAAATGAACAGCGCTATAGGTCCTTATAAAGGTGGTTTGAGATTTCACCCATCTGTTAATTTAAGTATTCTTAAGTTTCTTGCCTTTGAACAAGTTTTTAAAAATAGCTTGACAACATTACCTATGGGTGGTGGTAAAGGTGGTGCTGACTTCAATCCTAAAGGTAAATCAGATCGTGAGGTAATGCGTTTTTGTCAATCATTTATGGTTGAATTGCAACGTGTTATTGGAGCAGATACTGATGTGCCTGCTGGAGATATAGGAGTAGGTGGTCGTGAGATAGGCTACTTATTTGGGTACTATAAAAAATTAAGAAATGAATTTACAGGTATACTTACTGGTAAAGGACGTTCTTACGGTGGTTCTTTAATAAGGCCAGAGGCAACAGGTTACGGTAACGTATACTTTGCTGAAAATATGTTAAAGACTCGTGGTGAATCTATTAAAGGTAAATCGACAGTTATTTCGGGATCTGGAAATGTAGCTCAATTTGCCGCAGAAAAGATTTTACAACTAGGTGGTAAAGTAGTAACAATGTCAGATTCTGGTGGATATATTCACGATGCAGATGGTATTGATGCAGATAAGCTTGCCTTTGTTATGGATCTTAAGAATAATAAACGTGGTCGTATATCTGAATATGTAGAGCAATATTCTAGTGCAACATATCATGAAGGTGAACGTCCATGGTCTGTAAAGTGTGACATCGCGTTGCCATGTGCTACTCAAAATGAGTTAAACGGTGATGAAGCAAAAGCTTTGGTATCTAATGGTTGTATGTGTGTTAGCGAAGGAGCAAACATGCCTAGTACTCCTGATGCTATCGAGCATTTCATAGATAACAAGATTTTATTTGCGCCAGGAAAGGCATCTAATGCAGGTGGAGTAGCAACATCTGGTCTTGAGATGTCACAAAACTCTATGCGTTACAGCTGGACTGCTGAAGAGGTTGACAATAAACTACACGGTATTATGAATGATATTCATGAAGCATGTGTTGAGTATGGTAAGGATAGTGATGGATTTGTAGACTATGTAAAAGGCGCAAACATTGCTGGATTTGTAAAAGTAGCAGACGCTATGCTAGCACAAGGAATTGTATAGTATCGCTTTCGCGAAGCGTAATCATAATTATTAAAACCTCTGAACTACGATTCAGAGGTTTTTTTATGGCTCATTATTAAAGGTTATTTTTGACCTTACCGTATATTATTCATTCTTAAAAGACGTTTGCTTTATATGAAGCGATTATTGATACTATTATTAATCCTGTTGACCCAATGGTCAGCGGCTCAAGATTTTTCCAATGAATGGGAAGCATTTTTCTCATATTCAAATATTATTGATTTAGAGCAAAATGGAGATTTAATCTATGCAGCTAGTGAGAATTCAATATTTGTATACGATACTGTATTAAACTCTTTTGAAACAATAACAACGGTTAATGGGTTGAGTGGTGAATCGATATCTCAAATTCACTATAGCGAGTCAAAGGATTTATTGATTATCGCATTTAATAATGGATTAATTCAGGTAGTACCAGAAACAGGTGATGTTATTAATGTAGTTGCAATAAGAGATAAACAAACAATATCACCTACAGATAAAGGAGTTAATGAATTTCTAGAACGTGGTGATCTATTATATCTGGCAACAGATTTTGGTATTGCTATCTATAACCTTGAATTGTTAGAGTTCGATGACACCTATTTTATAGGTGATAATGGAGATCAACTTTCTGTCAATTCAATTGATGTTTCTGGAGGTTTTATTTATGCTGCCACCAGTAATGGTGGTATGAGAAGAGCCAGTATCTCCAATCCTTTTTTATTGGACTTCATGAATTGGACGCAAATAAATAATGACAGCTGGGACGAAGTCACAACTTTTAACAGCAGCATATATGCAGTTACACAAGGTAGATTTGTAGGGAATGCAAATGGATCTGGTTCGTTCGGCGGTATAGGTTTGCAATTACCTGCAAGATCTAAAGATGCGCATGTAAATCAAGATTTGATTACCTATGCCACTTCAGATTTTATCTTGATTTATGACACAAATTTTAATGAGGTTTTTAGAGTTGATGATATCAACGGTGAGAGCTTTAACTATACTAGTGCTATTTTATTTAATGATGATTTATTTATAGGAACAGAGACTGCTGGAATGTTGCGAGTTAATATTTTAAACCCTATAGATAACGAATTTATTATAGCAGATGGACCAGCCTTTAACTCTATTTTCTCTGTTCAAACCTTGCCTAATGAATTATGGGTTACTTATGGCTCGCATGATGTTTTCTATACTCCAGATAACGCCGTTAGGGGAATAAGTCATCTTGTTGAAGAAGGATGGATTAATTTTTCTAGTACTGAAGTGAGTGGTCTGCGCAGTATACCTAAGGTGACAATCAATCCAGATAACCCCCAACGATTTAGTCATTCACTCTATGAATAATGGACTGATAGATTTTATAGATGGTATAGCTGGAACGCAATATGGTATCAACAACAGTACCTTAGAAAGCATATTACCACCATCAGAATTCTTTGTTAGAATACCAGATGGTGCTTATGATTCGCAAGGTAATTTATGGGTAATACAATCTCAGGTAGATAACGCGCTACACAGAAGAAGCCCATCAGGACAGTGGACATCTTTTGACGTAGGTTCCATATATGAAGAGGTTTCTAGCGGTTCTAGTACAACTAAAATTCTAGTAACTAGCGATGATAAAATTATCTTTGGCTCTACAGATGGTGGGCTTATAGGTTATGATCCAGCATTGGACCAATATTCCAGACTTACTGAAGGTCTTCAAGAAGGTGACTTAGTTAATAATTACATCAGTACAATTAGAATAGATCAGCGCAATCAATTATGGATAGGATCTAATCTAGGATTAAGAGTGCTTTCTAGTGTGAATAGTTTATTCTCTGATGATATACAGGATGCTAGAGCTATCATTATTGAAGACATTAATAATATACCTCGAGAACTATTAAGAGATGAAGCCGTACTGGATATTGAGGTAGACGGGAATAACAATAAATGGGTAGCAACAGGTAGTTCGGGTGTTTTTCTATTTAATCCTAGCGGTAGCGAAACCATATTTCAGTTTACAAAAAACAATTCTCCTTTACCAGATAATGAAGTCAGAGACATTGCTATAGATGAAACAACAGGACTTATTTATTTTGCTACTAAAAATGGTTTAGTCGCTTTTAAAGGAGATCGAGCAAGTAAGCCACAAGAAGATCTCGAGAATGTATACGCTTTTCCTAATCCGGTGCGTCCAGGCTTTGATGGTAATGTGACTATCGATGGATTGACTAATAGAGCACGTATAAAAATTACAGATATAGAAGGTAATCTAGTATTTGAAAAAGTTTCTCAAGGTGGAAGTATTCAATGGGATACACGTAGTTTTTCTGGTAATAAAGTAGCTAGCGGTGTTTATATGTTGTTTATTTCTACTGATGATAACATAGAGACTACAGTTTCTAAGTTAATGATTGTTAGGTAAATGCTTACTCGCACACCAGCAATCGTATTGTCTACTATTAAATATAGCGAGGCAGATTTAATAGCTCGATTGTATACTAGAGAATTAGGTGCACAATCATACATGCTTAAAGGAGTACGTAAATCGCGTAAAGGGAAATTGCGAGTCTCTTATTTTCAACCATTAATCCAATTAGACATTGTCACCCAGCACAAAGGAAAAGGATCACTAGAGTATATTAAAGAAGCTCACGTTGCAGCAGCCTATGATACAATATATACAGATATTATAAAAAGTAGTATAGTCATGTTTTTTTCTGAGATCTTAACGCAGTTGTTGACAGAGCAACAGCCAGACGCAGATCTGTATGATTATTTATCTAGTATTTTTCAATTTTTAGATCAAACAGATGCAGTAGCTAATTTTTCTATTAAGACATTATTAGACCTTACTTCTCATATGGGTTTTCAACCTGATATGGAGACTATCGATTTACCGTACTTTAATTTATTAGATGGGTCATTTGATAACAACGGTGTTTTACCTCATCACGCAACTATAGAAGAAAGTATCTTAATAAAGCAGTTTCTAGGCACGAATTTTGCGGCAATAAATGAGATAAAAATGAATAGAGAAGAGCGCAATAGCCTATTAAATTTGGTCATTGATTATTTTCAAATACATTTGCACGTCTTTAAAAAACCTACATCATTAACGATTTTAAAACAGCTATTCGATTCGTGAAAAAGCTACTATTAATATTCATATTCTGTACTGCTTTGTCTTCTGTCGCACAGGTAGTTACGGTTGTGGATTCAGATACTAATGAGCCATTAGTCAATGTTGCTGTTTATAATAAATCAAAGTCAAAATCTGCGGTGTCAGATATTGAAGGTCAGGTAGATTTAAAGATTTTTACAGATCAAGAATTTATCTATTTTCAGAGCATTTCATATGCGACGATAAAAATAGCTAAGGCAAATATTTCCAAAGATAAATTTATCAGGTTGCAACAACAATCCGATTACTTTAACCCAATTATTTTATCAGCTTCAAAATTTGAGCAAAGAGCACAAGATATTCCTCAAAAAATATTTGCTGTAAATAGAGAAGAAATTACTTTCAATAATCCACAGACTAGTGCAGATTTATTACAGCAGTCTGGTCAGGTGTTTGTGCAAAAATCTCAACAAGGTGGTGGTAGTCCTATGATTAGAGGTTTCTCTACAAATAGATTGTTAATTA
Source organism: Nonlabens ulvanivorans (assembly GCF_000755285.1). Classification (GTDB taxonomy): domain Bacteria; phylum Bacteroidota; class Bacteroidia; order Flavobacteriales; family Flavobacteriaceae; genus Nonlabens; species Nonlabens ulvanivorans_A. The sequence continues at coordinate 802,357 of NZ_BBMK01000001.1, forward strand.
CCGTTGATGGTGTGCGCATGAATACGGCTATTTTCCGCAGTGGTAACTTACAAAACGTAATTTCTATCGATCCATTAAGTGTAGATCGTAGTGAGGTTATTTTAGGACCAGGAAGCGTTGTTTATGGAAGCGATGCAATAGGTGGAGTCATGAATTTTTACACGCTTAAGCCTCAGTATCAAAAAGATTCTATTCAAATTACGGGTAGCGGTCTTTTAAGGTATGCAAGTGCAAATAATGAAAATACTGGTCATTTAGATTTTAATATCGGTGGTGAGAAATGGGCTTCTGCGACAAGTATAACTGTCAATTTTTTTAATGATTTGCGCATGGGTTCTCATGGTCCCGATGATTATTTAAGAGAAAGCTATGTCGTGCGTCGTGATGATCAAGATATTTCAATCGTAAATGATAATTCTTTAATCCAGCGTCCTACAGGATATGACCAACTCAATATTTTACAGAAATTTAGATACCAACTACTCAAGATTTTGAATTCGGACTAGGTGTTATATATTCTAGTACTGGGGGGGATTTTCCTAGGTATGACTCTTTAGATCGCTTTCGCGAAAGCGGAGAACCTAGAAATGCTGAGTGGTTCTATGGTCCACAAACCTGGCTAATGACTAACTTTAATATCACTCATCGTGGTAACGGTAAATGGTATGATAAAGCAGTTTTAACACAGGCATATCAGCGTTTTGAAGAAAGTCGTATTACAAGAGATTTTCAAGCTCCAGAACGTTTTGTAAATGAAGAACAGGTTGATGCGATATCTACCACGATAGACTTTGAAAGACGTGATAGAGAATCTAATGCATTATTTTATGGTGGTGAATTTATTCATAATCGAGTGCGTTCTAATGGTTATATTCAAGATATAGATACAGATGTATTTTCAGCAAATGCGACTAGATATCCAGATGGTTCCTCATGGCGATCGCTTGCTGCTTATGCCAGTTATCAATGGAAAGTGTCTTCTCAAATGATTGTAAATACTGGTTTAAGGTATAATCATATATGGATTGATGCAGATTTCACGGCTAACAATGCCTTTTTTAATTTCCCGTTTGAAGAAGCTACCGTAAACACAGGAGCGCTTACCGGTGGAATAGGAGCAACTTATGTTACTAATAGTAAATGGGAATTGAGAAGCAACTTCAGTACGGCCTTTCGTGCGCCTAATATCGATGATTTAGGTAAATTGTTTGATCCTAGTCCTGGCACTGTTATAGTGCCTAATCCAGACCTGGAATCAGAGTATTCATATAATAGTGAAATAGGAATAAAGAAAACCTGGAATGATAAGCTCACACTAGATGCAAGTGTCTATTATACTTATTTAAAGGACGCACTAGTCGCTCAAAATGATGAACTCAACGGGCAATCCATTATTGAGTATCAAGGAGAGCAAAGTCAAGTGCAATCCATACAAAATGGTGAAAAAGCAAACATATATGGTCTAGAGCTAGGTCTCAATTATAAATTCAATGACCAGTTCTCTATAATAGGCCATTATAATGTTACTAAGGGAGAACAAACAGAAGTAGATGGTAATAAGATCCCAGTTAGACATGTAGCGCCAGCTTTTGGCGATTTACATTTAAATTATCAAAAGGAGTCGTTAAGATTAGGTTTATTTGCTCAATTTAATGGTCAGTTTGATTTTGAAGATTTAGATCCTAGTCAACAAAGTCGTCCTTACCTATATGCGTTAGATTCAAATGGTAATCCATATGCACCGTCATGGTATACTCTTAATATAAGATCTAGATATAGTCTCAATGATGCACTTTCTTTAAATGTATCTTTAGAAAATATGACAGATCAGCGATACAGAACATACTCATCTGGAGTAAGTGCTGCTGGTAGAAATTTAATTCTAGGTGCTAGGTACCAATTTTAGAAAACATATTGATAAAGTGTATCTAACTATTTCTCTTGCTCAACAAACTTTTCAACTTCACGCTAGTGGAGCAGCTTATTGGGTAGAACAAGACACAATATTACTTGCCGATGTACACCTAGGTAAAAGTGCCCATTTCCGTAAAAATGGAATGGCTATTCCTGCTAGTGCAGATGATATGGAGTACGATAAACTCAATGAGGTTATCGAGTTATTTAATCCATCGCGATTATGGTTTCTAGGTGATTTATTTCATTCTTATATAAATGCAGAGTGGCACTTCTTTGAACAATGGGTGCGTTCTCAAACCATAGAGTTAGCTTTAATTATGGGTAATCACGACGTCATAGGTAGAGAGGCCTTTGAAAAGATTGGTGTAAAAACTTATGAGCAACTCCATATGGGTGATGTGATTTTAACGCATCATCGCAAGAGGTTGATGGCAAATTTAATATCGCTGGTCATGTCCATCCATCGATAAAAATGAATGGTGTCGGACGACAAAAAGTTAAATTATCGTGTTTTTTTAACAATGAATTTGGTCTAATTCTAGCAGCCTTTGGTGATTTTACGGGAACTTATACTTTAAAGCCTAAAAAAGGTAATCGTGTATTTGCGATTGTAGAGCAAGAAGTTATTGAACTACACTAATTTTATAAAACTCTTAATGGTATTGTTATCAATAGTCCAGTATCTTTAGGATATGAAAAAACTAATCGCAGTACTTAATCTCATCAGTATTACCTTTCTTATTGCATGGAATGGCTATGCAAATACAGGTAATTACAATGGTAAAACGGTAGGTGAGTTAAGTGCCGAATATAACAACCTATTCACACCAGCTAGTTATGCATTTTCTATATGGGGTTTAATTTTCTTAATGCTATTAGTGTTTGGTATATATGGTGTTTATACCGCTTTCGCGAAAGCGAAACAATCACAGCCCACAGATTATAGAGAAGATTTTTTAAAAACGACTGCTCCATGGTTTTTACTCGCAAATATATTTTGTAGTGCTTGGGTTGCATTTTGGTTAGATGAAATGGTAGGTATTTCTGTAATATGTATGCTGGGTATTTTAGTTAGTTTATTGATTTGTGTAAAAAAATTAGACATGGAGATATGGGATGCGCCTTTTCCTATCATCGCCTTTGTGTGGTGGCCATTGTGTCTCTATGTGGGATGGATAAGCGTTGCGACTATAGCAAATATAGCGGCATGGTTGAATGGTAACTTTGACTTTGCAATAACTACTCAAGTATATGCAACTATGGCCATGATTTTTGTCGCATTTGTTGTTAATATGGCGATGGTAGTTTATCGCAATATGCGAGAGTTTGCCCTAGTAGGTGTATGGGCACTGGTTGCAATTTTCATGAGATTTAACGAGCCTATGGATGGTCTGAGTAAACTGGCAACTAATCAGATTGCCTATTTAGCATTAGGGCTGGCATGTGTGTTAGCTATCGCAATAGCAATACATGGTTCGAGAAATAAAAAGACGAATCCATATAAGAAGTGTATGGAATGGCGTGATTCTAATAAGTAATTAAAAGCTTTTAATGTCATTACCCCATGTAGGATAATTAAATATCACGTCCTTTAATTCTTCAAAGGTCATGTTTGCTTTCATGGCTACGGCAAACATATTAATCTGTTCTGCAGCTTCAGGTCCTACGATGTGTGCTCCTAATATTTTGTTACTATCGTTTTCTAAAATAATTTTATAGCCATAAAGTGGCGAGTTAATGCGCTGGTTGTTAAACCAATCACTGGCATTGCTTTCAACTGTATGGTAGGTCTTATTTGCTTCAATTGCCTGACTTTCTGTTAGTCCTATACCAGAGCATTGTGGAATAGTAAAAACGGAACTAGGGATAGCTGGTATCTTTAGTTTTCTGTTTTTACCATTCAGATTATCAGCAACTACCTTAGCTTCTATGCTACTCAATGGTGTAAGAGGTAGACTTCTACTAGAGCTATCGCCACATGCATAGATATGGGATTGCGAGGTGCTTTGTAATTTACTATTCACTAATATTCCATCGTGATTAGTAACCACATTAGCTTGCTCTAGATTTAGTTCTTCTATAGATGGTACTCGACCTGCTGTATTAAAGACACAATCTGTCGTTATCTGATGGATGCTATTATCTAATGAATAGTGTACTAGGTATCGATCATTTACTTTTTCAATACTAGAAACTTGAGAATTCTTAATGATTTGAATACCCATTTTAATAGATTCTTCTTCAAGTAAATTAGAAGTGAATTCATCAAAAGGACTTAAAATTTGATTTCCCTTATCAATAATTGTCACTTTAGATCCAGCTCTACAAAGTAAATGTCCAAACTCCATACCTATATAGCCACCACCGATAAATACTACTTTTTCAGGAATATCCTTAAGATTAAAAAAATCTCCTGAGGTCATAGCATACTTCTCACCTGGAATGCCTAAACTTAATGGTTGCATTCCTGTAGCAATAACAAAATGATCGGATTTGATTTCTTGACCATCTAGTGTAATTGTATGAGCATCTTTAAAACTTGCTTTACCGTGATAGCAAATAATGCCTTTTTCTTTCAGGTTTTTTTCTGTGTTTTGGGGAATATTGCTGGTATAGCGTCTCGCATAATTAAATGCATCTTGCCAGTTTATTTCGATTTCTCCTGTCACACCATCTCCATACATGTTCTTTGATGATTCAAAGGCTTCACTCGAGGCAAGTAGTAATTTTTTAGGGTCACAACCACGTTGTGAACATACACCACCGTATTCCCTAATATCTATAATAGCTACCTTTTTACCAGCTGCAGCACATTCTTTAGCTACTAGTTGACCGGCAGTACCAGTCCCGAATATAAACACGTCAAATTTATCCATGCTATAAAGGTATCGTCTATAAAACAGTATCTATATTAAAGTATTCTCAATATTCTTGAGCATGGTAGGTTCTAGGCTTATATTTGTCATTCTATTATGAGTTTTAACAAGATTCTAAAGCAATATGCACAAGCCTCACAAACGCAAAGTTTGCGAGAAGTTGCGTCTTTATCTAAAGGTTATTCCCATTTAAGCGGCCTACAAGGTAGTGCATTCACCATAGCAGCGAGTTCTATTTTTGATGATGTGGAAAAGCCTTTTATGGTCATTGCAAATGACAAAGAGCAAGCCGCTTATATTCTCAATGACTTTGAAAAAATGTTGGGAGATGATCGGGTTCTTTTTTATCCAGGAAGTTATAGACGTCCTTATCAAATAGAAAAGACCGATAATGCTAATGTGCTTTTACGTGCCGAAGTGCTCAACCGTATCAATTCACGTAAAAAGCCTGCGGTTATTGTAACTTATCCCAACGCATTATTTGAAAAAGTTGTTACTCGTAAAGAGTTAGAAAAGAACACTCTTAAAATCACGGTAGGTGATCAGATTTCTATTGATTTTGCAAATGAGGTTCTTTTTGAATATGAATTTAAAAGAGTCGATTTTGTTACTGAGCCAGGTGAGTTTTCTGTAAGAGGTGGAATACTGGATGTGTTTTCGTTTTCACACGATGAACCTTATCGCATAGAGTTTTTTGGTAACGAGATTGATACCATTCGAGTGTTCGATGTAGAAACACAATTATCCAAAGAGCAGATAAAAAAATCTCTATTATTCCAAATGTAGAGCATAAGAGACTTGAAGAGAATAGAGAAAGTTTTTTAAAATATTTATCTAATAATACGGTCATTTTTGCCGAGAATGTAGAGCTGCTCTATAGTAGTTTAGACTCTCTTTTTGCCAAGCAGAACAAGCCTATAGTGAACTTCAAGGTGAGGTTAGACAACTAGTGCCTGTAGAGATTTTTTGTGACTCTAGCATTATTAAAAAGCAGTTAGTAAATTATAACCTAATAGAGTTAACTACTCAATCTGGTAATATTGCATACCACACAATTCCACAACCAGCTTTCAATAAACAATTTGATTTATTAGTCGAGAATCTTAAGGAAAATGAGGAGAATGGCTATACCTCATACCTTTTTTGCGGTACAGCGCAACAGGCAAAAAGATTTAAGGACATCTTTGATGATATGGGAGCGCAAGTGCAGTACGAGACTGTAGTAATGACTCTTTTTAAAGGTTTTATTGATCATGATTTAAAAATAGCTTGTTATACAGATCATCAAATATTTGATCGTTATCACAAGTTTAAATTGAAGAATGGATATGCTAAAAAGCAAGCCATAACTTTAAAAGAACTTAATACTTTAGAAATAGGTGATTATGTCACACATATTGATCATGGAATAGGAAAATTTGGTGGGTTACAGAAAATAGATGTCAATGGTACTCAACAAGAAGCTATTAAATTAGTTTATGGCGAGCGTGATATTCTATATGTATCTATTCATTCCTTACACAAGATAACTCGCTATTCTAGCAAAGATGGAAAAACACCCAAAGTATATAAATTAGGTAGTCCTGCCTGGAAAAAGCTAAAAGCAAAAACAAAAACAAAGGTGAAGCAAATCGCCTTTGATTTAATCCAATTATACGCAAAAAGGCGCGCAAGAAAAGGCTTTCAATTTGAGCCTGATGGATACCTTCAAAATGAACTAGAGGCTAGCTTTATTTATGAAGATACACCAGATCAAAGTTCAGCTACAGCAGACGTAAAAGCAGACATGGAAAGTGATAGGCCTATGGATCGACTGGTCTGTGGTGATGTTGGTTTTGGAAAAACAGAAGTAGCTATAAGAGCAGCGTTTAAAGCTGCTGTTAGTGGAAAACAGGTTGCTGTATTAGTGCCTACAACAATTCTCGCATTTCAACATGCAAAAACTTTTAAAGAGCGATTAGGTGATCTACCAGTGACAGTTGACTACCTCAATAGGTTTAGAACGACTAAAGAGCGTAAAGGCGTGTTAGAAGGACTCGCAAATGGTCAGGTTGACATCGTGATAGGAACGCATCAATTGGTTAGTAAGTCTATTCAATTTAATGATCTAGGACTGCTTATCATTGATGAGGAACAAAAATTTGGTGTAGGAGTAAAGGATAAACTCAAAACGCTTAAAGAAAATATAGATACGCTCACACTAACTGCAACACCTATTCCACGTACGTTACAGTTTTCTTTAATGGCTGCTCGTGACTTAAGTGTTATTAAAACAGCACCACCCAATAGGCATCCTATAGAATCTAGAGTGATTCGTTTTTCAGAAGAAACCATTAGAGATGCTGTTAGTTATGAGATATCTCGTGGCGGACAGGTGTTTTTTGTGCATAACCGTATTGAGAATATTAAAGAAGTGGCTGGTATGATACAGCGCTCGGTGCCAGACGCTAGAGTAGGTATCGGGCATGGTCAGATGGATGGTAAAAAACTTGAAGAATTGATGTTGTCGTTTATGAATGGCGACTTTGATGTTCTTGTTGCGACCACGATTATAGAAAGTGGATTGGACGTTCCTAATGCAAATACTATTTTTATAAATAACGCAAACAACTTTGGTCTATCAGACCTGCATCAAATGCGTGGTCGTGTAGGTCGTAGTAATAAAAAAGCCTTTTGTTATTTCATCACACCACCATATGATATGATGACAGATGATGCTCGCAAACGTATCCAAGCAGTAGAGACTTTCTCAGAACTAGGTAGTGGTTTCAATATCGCTATGAAGGATCTTGAAATACGTGGCGCCGGAGATATTTTAGGTGGTGAGCAAAGTGGTTTCATGAACGAAATAGGTTTTGATACTTACCAAAAGATTTTGAATGAAGCTATAGAAGAGCTTAAAGAGAACGAGTTTAAAGACTTATATAGTGAAGAAAAAGTGGAAAAAATTCATGTTAGCGATGTCACCATAGACACAGAATTTGAATTACTTTTCCCTGATGACTACATCAATTCTATAACAGAGCGACTTGCACTATATTCAAAACTTAACGAGCTTAATAACGAGGCTGAACTTGAAGTCTTTAAAAAAGAGCTTGAAGATCGTTTTGGTGAACTACCTGATCAGGCAGACGATCTTTTGACCAGTATTAAATTGAAGTGGATTGCTGCTAGAATGGGACTTGAAAAGGTCATTATGAAGCAGGATAAGTTAATAGGCTATTTTATAGCTGATCAACAAAGTAATTTTTATCAAACAGAAACTTTCTCAATAATATTACAGGCTGTACAGCAACAACCTAGAGTCTTGCGCATGAAAGAAAAACAAACTAGAGGTGGACTAAGGTTACTACTTACCGTGGATAAAGTAAAAACAGTAGATCGTGCTTATGAAATTTTAAATACTATTTTACCGGTTGTAGAGAAGGTTTAGTTTTCTATATCTATATTCATTAATAAAAAAGCCTTGTTCTTATGTTTAGAACAGGGCTTTTTAATGATATAAATTTGACGCTTTCGCGAAAGCGTAGTTTCAATAATCCTACAGCCACTGGCTCCATGGTAATCTAGTCAATACCAGAATAAAGGCAAGTGAGTAAAATATAGCTAGTACTTTAAGTTTCCCGTTGCTCACAATTTTCTTTTTATGCTTTGAGTAGCCCATTGTTAGAAGAGTAATAGCAATGATCATAGTCAAGGGATGCTCAACTAACATAAGGCGCGCCTCAGGATTACCCATCACTTCTTTCATTCCACCAGACCAAGCGTCAAACCATGGAGAAGTAAAGTATAATACCAGGCCTATTAATAGTTGAATATGTGTTACTATAAGACCACCTAGTGCTAGACTAAAGTCTCTGTTACCGAATTCTTTTTTAGTAAAGTATCCTATAAGCGAATTGATAGTGGCTAGTCCCAATACAATAACGACGATATATGCCCAACCTGAGTGTGCGTGTTTTATAATTTCCATAGTGTTGTAATTTGATTTCAAAAATAACTATAAACAAGAAACCCTACTCAATTGAGTAGGGTTTCTTTATAAAATGTATGTATTAAGATCGTTCTTAGTTAAAGATATATCTTAAACCTACTTGCATTTGCCATCTTGAAGATTGTGTTCCTGCATCGTCGATTTGTTCAAAACCTTCTGCAAAGTCAGGATTGAATGAGAATTCTGGATCAACACCGTTACTCTCAACTTCAACGATGCTTACGTTACCAAAACTACTGTTTACAAATGATTGCTCACCCCAGTTTTTGTTTACTAAGTTTAAGAAGTTAAAGATGTCTAGAGAAACTTGGAAAGTGTGTTTTTTCTCATTGAAGTTTAAACTGAAATCTTGTAAAAGCTTTAAGTCTACCATGTGATTCCACGGTCCACGGTCACCGTTACGCTCAGCATACTGACCACGACGTCCATCTAAATAGTCATTTCCTTCAATGAAAGCATCTAGAGCTGTCCATTGGTCTGCAGCAGATACGCCATTGTTGTCAACTAAATTGATTTCGCTTGCGTTTCTAGGAATATAGAATAAAGCGTTATCACTTGAGTCATCGTTTAATAAATCTCTACCTTGGTAGATGTAGCTTAAAGCACCACCTTGTTGTCCATTATAGAAAACACCTAGGGTAGTTTTTAAATTATCATTCCACTTATACTCATAAGAAGCGTTTGCAGAAATTCTGTGACCTACTGCAAAAGCAGAGTTACCGATTTGTGCAGTGTTCTTACCATTTACAGTTACTATGTTTCTCCATTGAGAACTGTTTTGAGAAGAAGTACCTTCAAATATAGACTTACCTTGTCCATAAGAATAAGAAACCTGTCCAGAGAAACCATTATCATATGGCTTTGTGATGCTTAACGTTCCGTTATAAGACCAACCTTCATTAGTATTAGTACCTAATATGATTCTTGTGTAAGTGTCATCAATTTCATCACCACGATCATAGAAAGGACGTCCGTCTGCATTATTAAGTGATAATGTTGGGTCTTTTAGATTTAAGTTCTGATAGAATACGTTATTGATCGTCTCATTATATAAGAAATCTGCACTTACAATAAGTCCCCCCCAAACGTTAGTCTTTTGATCAACGCCAATGTTGTACTTCATTACCTGTGGTAACTTGAAGTCTGGCGAGAAGATGTCAATCTGTCCACCATTTGCACCACTACCTGGAGCTGGAGCACCGTTTAATGGCTGGTTGAATGGGTCAGCAACAAAGTTCTGACTACCAAAAGCAGCAGTTCCACCTACAGCAATACCATTGTTGTTATAAGCACCACCAGGCCATACTAAAGGAACTCTAGAAGTAAAGATTCCTAATCCACCACGTACCTGTGTTTTTCTGTCACCATTTACATCCCAGTTAAAACCTGCACGTGGAGAAACATGAATTTGACTTTTAATTTTCTTACCAACTCTAGCACCTTGAAGATCTTTACCTTCAGCTTCTAATAAAGCAACAGTTCTATCATTGAAGTCATCGTTTGCCTGACCAGCATCATAGAAAGGAACATCAAAACGTACACCATAAGTAAGTTTAAAGTTGTCAGTTAATTTCCATTGATCTTGAGCATATAAACCTAGTTGAGAATAGTTAAATGCGGCAGCAGCAGCTTGGATATCATCTCCACTAGTTCCTGCTGGATCTAATAAAGAGTAAGAGTGAAAGTATGAGTCTGCAGCAACATCGTTAGATGGGTCATTGTCAAAATAAGTATTGAATTCTGCTAATGAGTTGAACTGATACTGTCCATAGTTTTGTCTTACAAAAACGTTTCTCATATCATAGTTTTCAAAGTTACCACCGAAAGTCATGTTGTGAGCTCCTTTAGAAACTTCAAAGTTGTTTGTAATCGTGAAGATTTTTTGCTCAAGAATGTTAGCCGTTGAAAACGCTTCAGAACCAAAAGTAATGTCACCATCACCATCTTCAATGCTTACTCTAGGGAAAGGATTTCCGATTGGATCACGGTTGTCATTTACAGATGTATAACTAACGATTAAGTTGTTAGAAAGGTTTTTACCGTTTGTTGTATTCCATTCTAAAGTCGAGAAGTGAGTCTCAGATGGGAAAAATACACCAGCATTGGCAAAGTTGATTGCTCTGTTGCTACTTTGACTAGGAGAAATAGACTCACCATTTACATAGTTGTGCTTTGCAGTAAGTGTGTTTTTATCATTGATGTTATAGTCTAACTTAATAGTAAACTTCTCACTGTTTAATTCAGTGATAGTGTTTTCATAACCACCAGGATTGTATCCAAAAACGTTGATAAGGTTATCTCTTAAAGCGTTTATATCTGCAATACTACTGTCTCCATTATATAATGCAGAGTCAAAAGGTCTAGGCTCTTCTTCTCTTTGAATTTCAGCATTTACAAAGAAGAAAAGTTTATCCTTAATAATAGGTCCACCTACACGTACACCATAAAGATTTGCAGAAAAGTCATCTAACTTTTCACGGTTGTCTTCGCTAATTCCAACTGGTGTTTTTCCAGCAAGACTTTCATTACGTAAGTAGAAGTAAGCACTTCCTTCAACCTCATTAGTACCAGATCTAGTAATTGCGTTAATAGCACCACCAGTAAAACCTGATTGACGTACATCAAATGGAGCAACATTTACTTGAAAAGATTCGATAGCATCAATTGAAATTGGATTAACACCAATCTGTCCACCATTAGTTCCTGATCCAGCAAGTCCAAAAACGTCATTGTTTACAGCACCATCAATAAAGATAGAGTTATAACGGTTGTTTTGACCAGCTATAGAAATAGCGCCACCTTCAGACACAGTAGCTTGTGGAGTTTTTCTTAAGAAATCTCCAATACCACGTGTTACAGAAGGCATTGTATTGATCTCACGTTGAGAAATGTTAGTTTCTGTTCCTGTTTTACCAGAATCAAAAATACCATCTCTTACTGCATCAATAACGATAGCGTCTAGTGCATTAGTAGAGTCTGTAAGAGTTACATCAATCCTTTCAGATTCACCTAATTGTAAATAAATGTCACTTAAAACTATTTCATTCTTACCTACATAAGAAATGGTAATAGTATATGGACCACCAGTACGCATGTTAGATACACGATAGTATCCATCTATATCAGTTGTTGATCCATACTTTGAATTAGTAGGGCCATGAACTGCAACTACAGTAGCTCCTAGTAATGGTTCATCCTCTGCCTCGAGGATACGACCGTTAATACTCGAGGTGGTTACCTGAGCAGTTACAGCCATGGAGCTTAACAAAAGCCCAATTGCTAGTAAAAATTGTAAAGATTTTTTCATTTTCAATCAGTTATAGTTTGAGCTGCAAAAATACTGACGAAAAAAGCCTGCAATATTAAGTTAACATTAAGAATATTAAAAACTTATTAACCGTAACGCTTTGAAAAACAGAAAATTAATTATTTAAGCTGCCAAATCTCTTCAAAATTCCGGTTGTTGAACTATCGTGGGCGGCATATTCTTTATTTTCTATGTTGTCTAGGACTTTGTCTGCAAGAACTTTTCCTAATTCAACGCCCCCATTGATCGTAACTATAAATATTCCAGATAACACCTTCCGTAAAAATTTTGTGTTCATACATAGCGACTAACTTACCGATGCTTTGTGGTGTAAGTTCATCAATTAATATGGTTGTAGTAGGTTGATCTCCTTCAAATACTTTAAAAGGCAATAGCATTTCAATCTCTTCTTTGCTTTTACCAGATTTTTCTAGATCTTTTTTGGCCTCACCTCTTGTTTTACCATTCATTAACGCTTCAGTTTGCGCAATGAAATTTGCCATAAGTTTATTATGGTGATCATGATGGTTGTATTTCGCTTTCGCGAAAGCGATAAAATGAGCAGGTATTAATTTAGTTCCTTGATGAATTAATTGAAAAAATGCATGCTGCGAGTTGGTCCCAGGTTCTCCCCCCCATATGATGTTACCTGTGTCATAGGTAACTGAGTTGCCATCGCGGTCAACACATTTACCATTGCTTTCCATAATGGCCTGCTGTAAATAAGCAGGTAATCTATGTAGGTATTGTGTATATGGGATAATAGCCTCGCTTTGCGCGCGATAAAAGTTATTATACCATATGGTCATTAATGCTAATTGAACAGGAATGTTTTTTTCAAAATCAGTGTTTTTGAAATGGTTGTCCATGTCATGTGCGCCGTCTAATAATGATTGGAAATTTTTAGTCCCTATTCCTAGAGCTACAGACATACCTACGGTGCTCCACAATGAAAATCTACCACCTACCCAATCAAACATCGGGAATATGTTTGCATGATGTATACCAAAGTTGACTGCTTTTTCTACATTGCTGCTTACTGCGATAAAATGCTTTGAAACCGCATCTGCTCCTATTTTTTCTGTAAACCAGTTTCTAATGGTTGTTGCGTTAGTCAATGTTTCTTGTGTACCAAAAGACTTTGAAACGATAACAAATAGTGTCGTTTCTGGATTTATTTTTTTAAGTACTTCTTCTACATGATCACCTTCAACATTTGAAACAAAATAAAGAGTCATGTCGTTTTTATATGCTTGTAAAGCTTCATAAATCATTACGGGTCCTAGATCACTACCGCCTATACCTATATTAACGATAGTATCAAACTTTTTACCACTGGCTGTTAATGTTTTACTATTCAGTACACCGTCAACATAGTTAAACATCTTTTGTTTACTCTCGATGGCTTCATTTACGTTGCTAGCAACACTGCTGTCTGCATTGGACTGTGGTGTTCTTAATGCAGTATGTAAAACGGCACGTTTTTCTGTCGCGTTAATAATCGCTCCATTATAGTAAGAATTAATAGCATCTTTTAAACCACACTCTGTAGCAAGCGCTGTAAGAAGGGTTCTGGTATTTTCTGTAATTAAATTTTTAGAAAAATCGACATAAAAATCCTTGTCTATTAACGTGAGCTTTTCTGCTCTAGAGGTGTCTTTTTTAAACTCTTCTCTAAGGCTGAAATGGTCAAAACCTTCAAAGTGTTTTTCTAGTTTAAGCCATGCGTTTGTTTCCGTAGGATTTATATTTTTCATAGTACTTGGTCGTCGTTTTTAAAAGAAAGTAAGTCTATTTCATCCTTAAGTGGTTGAATGAAATTAAGATAGTCTTCCATTTTTTCATTAGGCAATGGATCTGCGCTAGGTAAGTTTTGCTTGTATGGGTCTACTTGTTTTCCGTTTACCCAGAATCTATAACATACGTGTGGTCCTGTTGCAAGTCCAGTGGATCCTACGGTACCTATGACTTGTCCTTGCTTTACTCGTTGACCTACTTTTACACTGCGTTTAGTCATGTGTAAATATTGGGTAGAGTAAGTGCCGTTATGTTGCACTTTCACATAATTTCCATTACCGCGTGTGTATCCAGATTTGATGACTACACCATTTGCAGTAGAAACGATAGGTGTACCATATGCTGCTGCATAGTCTGTTCCTTTATGTGCTTTCCATCGTTTTTGAACAGGATGAAATCTACGTTTTGTGAAACGACTCGATATTCTAGAGTAATTTACCGGTGCTTTTAAGAAAAAGCTGCGTAAGGTTTTACCATTCTCATCATAATAATCACTGATGTTATTTATAGAGTCTGTCTTGAAATCAAAGGCATAAAATGGTGTCTTATCTGTTTCAAAAACGGCAGCTTCAATACTTTCAATACCTGCATAGATACTGTCATTGATATAACGCTCTGTATATATTATTTTAAAACGATCGCCTTTTTGTAATCTAAAAAAATCAATAGACCATCGATAAATATCTGACAATTCATAAATAGCGGCCATACCTAGTCCTTCTTCCTCCATTGCCTCAGACAATGTAGATTGATGACGCCAGATGCGGTTTTTCTAACAAATTTTAACGGATGTTTGTCTTTGTAAGCTTTAAGACTATCTGCAAAATTAAGTACTACATAATCCATTTTAGTAGGTTCATAAATGAACGCTTCTGGAGTGCCAAGACTGTCTTTTCTTTTTAAAATCTTATAAGGTTTACCAACTTGTATACGGCGTACACTATATACAGCGTCTAGCTCTTCGGCAGCTTTGAAAACGCTTTGACCATCGACTAGGTGTGGATCTATTATGTTACCAAAAGTATCACCACTTTTTACAGTGTCGGTAACTACATCATAATTATTAAGATCAAAACCATATTGCATAATAGGTACTACAACCTCTGCAACTTCTGGCTCTACATAAACCTCTTTTTCTTTACAAGCAGTTAAGCTTATTCCCAGTACTAGGGCGATGACTAGAAATTTCTTCATCTATTATTTTGTGTTTAATGCGTGTTCAACCCATTGTTTTCCCCAGTTATCGATCTCATCTTGAGTCCAAAGTTCTGGATAGAAAATAATTTTTTGAAAACTAGGAGGCAAGAATTTCTTCCAGTTCGTTCCACCGGTTGCTTGAATAGGATCGCCTTCTTTTCTTAAATAGCGATGGGCACTTCCCATGTGCATTAGTTTCCAGTTGATGTTAGCGTTTTGGTCATGTGCGCGCATGGCGTCCATCAGTTCTTTTGTTTTTTCTTCTTCAGGTAATTGCAGATAACGCTGGTAAATGTTAGAATCTTTTACCTCATGTGCGATACGCAAGAATCTAGGTGTGTAACGTTCTTCAAACTGTTTTAGTGTAAGTGTTTTTTCTTGGGTATGCATATCGATACCACCTTGCTTCCAGTAACAGTGATTGTAGAGTTCTTCTAGGTTGTCGTTCTCGCTTTCGCGGAAGCGTTCTCTAACATCTGGATGTACTACATTGATCAAATCACTGCTGTAAAATTCAATCATACGGAACTGTGCACTTTGAAATCCACTAGCTGGCAATAATGACATGCGGAATTTCAAAAACTGCTCGCGTTCCATTCCTTTAATCATTACCTCAAAAGAGCTAATTAATATGCCGAAATAACGATTGATACGGCGCAATTTTTCTGCAAAGAAAGAACCTGTTAGGTCTTTACTTTCAATGATTTGTAACTGCTCATGTATGATAAGTTTAAAATAAAGCTCAGTAATCTGATGGTAACCTATAAAAATCATCTCATCTGGAAAATGAGTAGAAGGCACTTGTAAACTTAGTAATGTGTCTAATCTTATGTAATCCCAATAGGTAATGTATTGGTCGTATAACAGTCCATCGAGATAGGAGAGCATGTCCTGACCTGAATTCTTAAATTTCTCTTCTAGCAACTGAATGCGTTGCGCGATTTCTGGACTGATTTCCTGTGACATGAAAACATTTTAAGGTTCTACAAATGTAATAATACCTGTGAAACCTTAAAACGTATCTATTGATTTAAGAAGGATGTTGTTAACAGTAGCGATAAAACTACTTAGGCAAGGTTTTAAATTGATATTTTAAACCTTTAAAGGCGTCTAGATCTGCAGTAAGTGATCCGACTGCAAGTTTTGCCTTTATTTTTAAAGGCATTTTATTTTCATCATCAGATATCCATACAGTTAGACTTTCTTCTTCTTTAAAAACGCGACCTGATTGTACATAAGGTCTAAATTCTAAAGCCGGAACTTTACCAAATTTAGTTCTAATCGTATCACGACCTAAGAATTTTAATTTAAAGTCAAAGTTTTCTTTATCAAAGAACATAGGTAACTTAAACTCGTCTCCTTTTTCTAGAGTTTTAATATCTACTATAGTGCGTAAATGATAAAAGGCACTCATCATATCTTGAGTAGATGGTTCTATGTTCATAGATTCTACTTTATTATGCTTCTTATCATTAATAATAGCTGTGCCAGTGTCGTGATCAAAATCTATTTGAATGTCTTTAGTGTGTCCACCTTCATCAATATCGCGTATGAATCGATAGGGTTTAACGGTAGTGCGATCTATGTAAGTTTCATAGCGATCATCTACTTTAAAGAATAGGTGTAATAAACCTGTAGATTTACCTTTTCCTTTAATATGGTAAACTTCTTTTCCTTCTAGTTTAGTTTCACTAACCTGCATTGTCGCATAACTAGCATTAAAAACACCATAGTGTATTCTAAAACGGAACCATTCACCTTTTTTAAACGCCATTTCTGGTGGTGCAGTTGTAGGCATAAAGGCTGTTGTAGCTATAAATATTGCGAGTATTGGAATTATAAATTTTTTCATGATGCTTTGATTTAACAGCATTTTCATGCGTTTCAAAGTATGAAATACAAAACTCGTTCCAAAACTCAATTCTTTCATGGCATCACATTTTAATCTTGTGGAATCTCTTCAATAATTGCTTCTAATTCTACAGCTTCGTTCATTAGAGAGTCTGTGGTTTCATTTAAACTATCCACTTCTTCTTCGTACTCATACCAGTCGTCCTCAACCTCAGATTCTTCATATTCATAATCTTCGTTATACCATTCTTCATCTTCATCCATCATGTCGAAGTAGTTGTATTCATCAAATGTGTTGCTGAAAAGACCTATGAAACCTAAAACGATTAAAATTAAACTTACAATACCTACCACTAGATTAAAAGTCTTTGCGTTACTGACTCTTTTATAACTGCTAGGGTCATATTGTTCTGGGTTTTGCTGGTACTTGTTCATGCTAGAATGAGCAAGAGCAAAACCTATAATACTTAATACAAGAGCTAAATATTGACCACCTACACAACAACAGATGACAAATAAAACTGTCGCAACAATTGCAAGAACCATAGCACTATTATCTGCTGGTAATTTTGAGCGATAAGGTTGAGAGCTCCAGTTTTGTCCACCTTGATTTTGATTCTGTTCATGGCTTCTTGAACTGTCGTATCCAGAGTTAGAATAGTTATTATCTTCCCAGGACCTGTTTTGATTAGAAGAGTTTTGGTTAGTGTTGTTTTCCAATGGTGTAAAGTTTAGTTTTTATAAAATTAGTGGTTATCATCTAGCCAACTTTTATGATAATCTTCATCAGCTATTTCTAGTGCTGCCTTTGTAACCTTTAAAGGTTTAAAAGTGTCTACCATAACAGCTAGTTCTTCAGTTTTAGTCTTTCCTATGCTGCGCTCTGCAGCTCCAGGATGTGGACCATGAGGAATTCCTGCTGGATGCAAACTTATGTGTCCAGCGTCTACATCATTACGGCTCATAAAATCTCCATCTACGTAATAGAGTACCTCATCACTATCGATGTTGCTATGATTGTATGGTGCCGGAATACTATCTGGATGATAATCATACAATCTAGGCACAAAACTACATACTACAAATGCGTCTGTTTCAAAAGTTTGATGCACTGGTGGCGGCTGGTGAATGCGACCTGTGATAGGTTCAAAATCATGTATAGAAAGTGCATATGGAAAATTATAACCGTCATATCCTACGACATCAAATGGATGTGAAGCATAAACCATGTCAAAAATCTCATCTTGCTTTTTTACCTTCATGTGAAAATCACCGAGCTCGTCGTGAGTTTCTAATGTCTCTGGTCTTCTTAAATCTCGTTCACAAAACGGTGAATGTTCCAGCAACTGACCGAACCAGTTTCTGTATCGTTTAGGTGTGTAAATAGGTCTCCTAGATTCTGTAATAAAAAGTCTATTGTCTTTATCATCAAAACGTAACTGGTATATAATGCCACGCGGGATTAATAGATAATCACCATATTTAAAATCTATATTGCCCAAATGTGTGCGCAACGTTCCTGATCCTTTGTGAATAAAGATCAACTCGTCTGCATCTGAGTTTTTATAGAAATAATCTGTCATAGATTCTTGTGGTGCTGCCAGTATAATGTTGACATCACTGTTAGTAAGAACTATAGTGCGACTCTCTAAATAATCAGCTTTAGGTTTTACTTGAAATCCTCTAAATCGATATGATTTAATATGATTTTCTAAAGCAATCTCTGGTTTTACAGAATATTGACCTTTGATTTCTTTAACCATCGTAGGTCTATGTACGTGGTATGAGTTTGTAGACATACCGTCAAAACCTATGGTTCCAAAAAGTTGCTCAGAATACAATTCACCATTTGGCTTTCTGAAAACAGTGTGTCTTTTAGGCGGTATTTTTCCTAGCTTGTGATAAAAAGGCATGAGCTTTTATTTTTATGACTAGCAATTTCGGAAATTCCTGAGATGATTCCATGCTTTAAGTCAATTATTTATAAGAGGACTTTTGAGAATACGCTTTCGCGAAAGCGCACTAAAACTGAAACCCTAGATTTACATAGAACTCACCTTTACTTTGCTCTGGACTAAAACTATATTTTAATTCTAATGGTCCTAAGAATGTCTCCAGTCCATACCCAATTGCATACCCTGTAAAACCATCTGTACTGAACCAGTTTGATTTTTCAAAAAGATAATCATCAATCTTTACTGAATTAGTACTTAAAATGATATGGTTATTTTTAAAGATCTCATAGTCTAGTTCAATAAGTCCACCCATTACTGTATTACCACTCAAGCTTACAAAATCATATCCATAAAATGGTAATATGTTATTAATGCGCCTTGCGCCATAACCACCTAAAAAGAAATCAAAAGAACTATTGCCAGGATTACCTATGGGCAACCCGAATAGAATATCACCTCGTAGACTCCATTTACCAAAACTTCTTGCATGGCCTACAGAAACTTGAGCCATTGAAAATTCTTGAAAGTTATTATCTACTTTACTTTTATTATATAAATAGATGTGTAAATCACCATCTATTTTCCAACCACTAGATGGGAAAAACAAGTTGTCATAGGTGTCATAGAGTACACTTGTGTACACACTACTATAATTGCTGTTTTCAAAAATAGTACGCTGATCTGTATTAGTATTAGTCCCCCCCAGTGTTTCTGTAAATAATCTCAGGGATTTATATTCTGCTCCTACAGTAAGATTGAACCCATTTCCTATTTTAGTTTGTAGAAAAAGCTGCTGTGTCCAATCATTATAGTCTAGATCAATTGAATTAACGTTTACATCAATATCTGCCACCTGCTCTAAAAAGTTTGCAGAGATTTGTTTCTCATATTGAACAAATTCACTGTGGAAACCTATAGACCAATATTTACCTTTGTCAATATAGTAGTCTAGGTTATAACGCACGTTATCACCTAGTATAATGTCGGCAGATACTACATCACTATCAAACAAGACATTTTTTCTAGTAAGATTAACCAGTGCCGCACTTCTCAATAATTCATCATAGTGCACGCCTAGTCTCAGGTAGTTGCGCACGGTGGTTTCAATAACTCCAATTTCAAGAATAGCACCATCTGGTGTATTGATGATTTCATAATTAATTTTTGAGAAATTATTAGTGGCTTGTAAATTATTGATTCCGTCTCTAATATCTGTATAAGAAACATTACCAGGTGTTTCTATTTTAAACCTACCGTTAATATAAGCTCTAGAGTAATTTTCATTACCATTAATATAAACTTGAGCTAGATAAATGCTGTCAGTCGTTACTGCTGGTAATTTTTCTCTACGGTAGCCATCTTCATAAATTAGCTTTTGCAATTGGTCTAGCTTTTTAAAAGCTGCAATTTCACCTTCTTTAATAATGGCCTTACCTTGATCAAAAGATATCACTGTGTAGTCTTCAATGTCAGGATCGATGTAGATATCTGTGAAAACCACCTTTTCTTTCATCGCATTAATAGTGCGATAATTATTTATCTGAGTAAGTATATCAAAAGCGCCGTTAAGTTGATCTCTATTTTTTAGTCCATCTTGTACATCTACACCTATGATGATATCCATGCCTAGAGACCTTAGTTTTTCTACAGGATAGTTATCAGTTACACCACCATCGATAAAAAGTCTATTTTCAATTTCTACGGGCGCAAATAGGGAAGGCAAGGCGCCACTTGCATTTACTGCTCGAGGTAAATAACCATTATTTAATATGATGTCTTCACCAGTTTCAACATCTGTAGCGACACAAAAAAATGGAATAGGTAGTTCACTAAATTCATCTACATCTTTAACATGGGAAAGTAACCTTGATAGTAGATTGTATATGTTTTGTCCCTTGCTTAATGAATTAGGAACCTGTACTTTAAAGTCTTTAAAGGGTAAAGTCACACCATATCGTTCATTATCCTTACGTTCAAAATATGTTTTTGATTCGCGAGGTATATCGTCAGATATAATATCGTCAAAATCAATAGTCTGAAAAACAGAATCTAATTGCTTACCTGTATAGCCAGATGCGTATAAGGAACCTACAATAGCTCCCATGCTAGTTCCCGCAATATAATCTATCTTAATACCTAGTGAGTCTATAACTTTCAAGGTTCCGATGTGAGCGAGTCCTTTTGCGCCACCACCAGATAATACTAGGCCTATTTTTTGTTTCTCAGGTTTTTGATTTTGTTGCGCATTTAAAAACGACGCTTGCGCGAAAACGAATACTAAGATAATCCAGATATATTTATTCATTTTCATTCTTGTAAAAATCGATAATTTTTTGCGCTCTGGAGGCACCTATAACATCTTCAAGTTCTTTTTTAGAAGCTGTTTTAATTCTTTTTACAGATCTAAAGTGTCTTAATAGCTCAACGGCAGTTTTTTCACCTATACCTGGTATAGTATCTAGTTCTGTTTCGATAGCCTGTTTACTGCGCTTATTGCGGTGATGTGTAATCCCAAAACGGTGTGCCTCATTTCTCATTTGTTGAATTACTTTTAGAGTTTCAGAACGTTTATCTAAGTATAATGGTACTGGATCATTAGGATAAAATAATTCTTCTAGTCTTTTTGCAATTCCTATAATGGTGATTTTCCCTCTTAAACCTAATCTATCTAGAGCTTTTAAACCACTAGATAATTGTCCTTTACCACCATCAACTACTACAAGTTGAGGTAATGGTTCACCTTCTTCTAACAACCTGCGATAACGTCTGTGTACGACCTCTTCCATACTGGCAAAATCATCTGGGCCATCAACAGTTTTGATATTGAAATTACGATAATCTTTCTTACTGGGTTTTCCATTTTTAAAAACGACACAGGCAGCAACTGGATTAGTCCCTTGGATATTTGAATTATCAAAACATTCTATGTGAACCGGTTCTTCATCAAGTCTTAAATCTGCTTTCATTTGTGCCATAAGACGCTTTACATGTCTATCTGGATCAACTATTTTAATGGTTTTAAACTGTTCTTGTCTATAGAATTTAGCGTTGCGCAATGATAAGTCTACAATCTTCTTTTTATCACCTAGCTGTGGAATAGTCACTTTTATTTGATCACCTAGCTTTACCTCAAATGGCACATAGATTTCTTTGCACTGCGAGTTGAAGCGCTGGCGTAATTCAATGATTGCAATCTCAAGTAGCTCTTGATCTGTTTCTTCGAGCTTCTTTTTAATTTCTAAGGTGTGAGAACGTACAATCGCACCATGTGACAGTTGTAAATAGTTTACATATGCATGCGTTTCATCAGATATGAGGCTGAAGACATCTACATCGGTGATTTTAGAATTAACCACAGTAGATTTAGACTGATACTTTTGTAAGATTTCAAGCTTTTCTTTGATACGTTGCGCATCTTCAAACTGCATGCTTGCAGCATACTCCATCATCTGTGACTCAAAATGTTTTGCAGCATTTTTATAATCACCTTTTACAATATTACGCACGTTGTCGATGTTTGCGGCATATGCCGTTTCACTCATTAAATTGTCGCAAGGCCCAGCGCAATTACCTATGTGGTACTCTAGACAGACCTTATATTTTCCTGCATTGATTTTATCTGCGCTCAAGTCATATTTACAAGTGCGTAATGGATATAATCCTTTTATAAGGTCTAACAATGTCCGTACAGTTTTAACACTTGAAAAAGGACCGTAATATTCACTACCATCTTTAATCATTCTACGCGTTAAAAACACACGTGGAAAACGTTCTTTTTTAATACATAGCCATGGATAGGTTTTGTCATCTCGCAACATAATGTTGTATCGCGGATTTCTATTTTTGATCAACGAGTTTTCCAGCAATAGTGCATCCATCTCTGTTTCAACCACGATATGTTCAATGGTCACAATCTTTTTTACCATCGATTTTATGCGATAGCTGTCGTGATTTTTTGTAAAATATGATGATACACGCTTTTTAAGGTTCTTTGCCTTTCCTACATAAAGCAATTTGTGATCTTTATCATAATATTGATAAACACCTGGTGTAGAAGGTAGTATTCTTATTTGAACCTCGAGCGGTGATAATTCCATAGCGATGTAAAGTTAGGAATTTTCTAGGGCACGCTTCCGCGAAAGCGTATTAAAATCAACCTAATTTCTTATCATTTCTATAACGGTACAAAGTTTATAAATGCTTTAATTTTGAAAATAAAAAGATGGCAAGTTTTAAGGAAATCATTTCAACAGATACACCAGTTTTAATTGACTTTTTTTGCCACGTGGTGCGGCCCATGCCAGACCATGATGCCAGTATTAGAAAAGTTGAAGGACGATCTAGGTGATGGAGTTAGAATCTTAAAAATAGACGTAGATAAAAACCAAGCGCTTGCTACTCAAATGAATGTGCGAGGAGTTCCTGCTTTTATGATTTATAAAAATGGTAATCTTATCTGGAAAGCTAGTGGTGTACAGCCGTTGCATGTTTTAAAAGAACAAATTGCAAATGCATAACCTTTTAAGGTCGTAATTTTTCAGTTAATTGATAGACTGATTTAATTTTAAACATCTATACAGTAGATGAATTGAGGCTTATGGACGTAGATAAAGGTTTGAAACATATAAACGTTTTAGGTACGGTATTAGAATCTTGTTGTACTGATCCTATGACAGGTTACTGGCGTGATGGACT
The DNA here is from genome assembly GCF_000755285.1 of Nonlabens ulvanivorans. Taxonomy (GTDB): domain Bacteria; phylum Bacteroidota; class Bacteroidia; order Flavobacteriales; family Flavobacteriaceae; genus Nonlabens; species Nonlabens ulvanivorans_A. Next base: position 825,946 of record NZ_BBMK01000001.1, read on the forward strand.
ATGTCGCACTGCTACTGAAGATCAAGGAACACACGTGGTTTGTGCAGTAATGACGCAAGAGTTTTTAGATTATACAAAATCTAGAGGCAATGATCTTTCAACACCTATAGCTGCTTTTAATTTCCCAGGATTGAAACCTGGTGATCAATGGTGCTTATGTATTTTAAGATGGCTCGAGGCACATAAAGCTGGTGTTGCTCCATTAGTAAATTTGTATGCAACAGACGTTACAGCATTAAAATTTACTACACTTGATGTGCTTAATAAATATACAACTTCTTGATGGTATCCTATTATTTTTGCCAGCCTTCACCTTTAAGTTGAGTAGCGGCAATGATAACATCCATTCTAGATATTTGACCTATTAATTTGCCGTTATCTGTTACAGGAAATCTTCTGTGACCTGTTTTTAAGAAACGGGTAGCTGCTTCAAAGATATCTGCCTCTGCTTCTATGGTATCAACTTGTTTAGACATGTAATCACTCACCTTGCGATCTCCTACCGGCATATTGTGATAGCGACTGTCGCCTATAACGTGCATAAGGTCTGTATCACTTATAATACCTACTAATTCTTTTTTCTCGTTGACAACAGGTCCGCCTGTAATGCGTTGTTTAAGCAAGGTTTCCATTACAGTAGTAATACCTTGATCAGGATTAAAAGTGATCAGTTTACGTGTCATAAAATCCTTAACTTGAAAAGCCTGGTTTGAGCTACTAACCTGACTTGTTCTTTTTCCTACAAAACTTTTAATACCCATAATTGATGTTTTTGAACATCAGTAAGATATGAAATTTTTATGGATTTTAATTGGTCTATTTTTTTAACTAAAACAGCCTAAAATTTTAACTAAAAAAAGAATTACATATTCTGAAACTAGAATACATTTACTTCATAATTTTAAAGTCATATACCATGGCAAATAAACCAGCAAAAGGCCCGAAAAATTTCGGTAAACCTTCTTCTAAGCCTTCGGCAGCGCCTAAGGCAAAGAAACAAGCTCCTAAGAAGTAATTGTTTCTTATAGTGCAATACGATTGCACTTTACAAGTCTAAAAATTTAATAAGCAAAGCCGTTTCCTTAAAGAAGAAACGGTTTTTTATTTTATTAATCTTTATTGTATTGCAATTCTTTTTGATCGATAGAGTAATCAAAAACTTTTGTGCCTTGAGCATCGTATATCGTAAGTTTTAAAGCTCTACTTCCATAAGGTCCTGTCACATCTATAATCCCAAAATTATGCTCATAGAAAGTAGCTCCTTTTACTTGTAGAGTATTACCTTCTTCTCGAGCTTTATGAGTTCCAGCCGTTAGAGGTGAACAAGTAATGTCTATTAATGGATACGCATCCTCGCGTTCTAATCTAGATATTTCTGTATGATGTCTGTCTCCACTTATAAATAAAACGCGTTCAATACGCTCTTCATGTAAGCGTTTGATAAGTAGTTCTCGTTCGCCTGAATAGGTAGCATAATTTTCATAAACGGCTGCATCGCTTATAATCTGTCCACCAGCAACGATTACCTTAAAAGAGGCATTACTAGCTGTTAACGCGTCAATCAACCAGTCTACTTGTTCTTTGCCAAAATAGTCTTTGTTGCTATCCACACCTTTATTAGGTGCTCGATGATAGCGGTCATCTAAGAAGAAAAATTCAACATCATTAAATGGAAAGTGCTGTGTAACACCACCATTGCCAGCTGCGTTAGTATTTAAATTTCCCCAGTAGTCATTAAAGGCTTTTTCGGTAATTTTTTTATGCACATAACTGCGGTCAGAATCGTTAGGTCCATAATCATGATCGTCCCATGTAGCATAGTGGTGCACGCTACCTAGTAGTGCCTGCAATTCTGGTAAGGCACGTGTGTTTCTGTGACGGTATCTGATACCTGTCTCTGTTAAAAAATCAGGTGTTCTTAAATATATATTATCTCCAGACCATAACATCAAGTCAGGATCTTTAGATAAAATACTATTGAAAATTTCATAATGACCACCATATGGCGATGGTCTGTCATCTTTTTGATCGTTGATAAAGGTGCAAGAACCTATCGCGATTTTAAAATCTGGAGGATCGGTTCTGTATTGCCATAGAGTTTGTGTCTGGAATTCTAACCTATAATCTCTAGGGACATAAACGTTATTAATATAGAGTTTGTAAGTGTAAGTAGCACCATAAATAACTTCTCGCGGATATAATTTTGCGATAAAATCTCCATCAGCGTGAGTTGATACGGTTTCTGTAAATCGCATGTCTTCATCACCAGTAAAGTATCCGATTTTCACTTTTGCAGGTGCTTTAGTTTGTACCCATATAAGAGCTTCTCTAAAATCAGAGTAGCCCACCATAGGTCCAGACTGTAGTAAGGATTCTTGTGCAATGGAGAAGCTCGATATTAAAAGTAAGAGTAGTAGTATCCTTTTCATGATGGTTTTTTAATTTTTAAAGGTCCTAAAAAATTTACATAGTCTGTATAAACCTAAGGTTAATTATGTGCCATATGATATAGATTATACGCTTTCGCGAAAGCGTTTTTCAAACGATACAATTAACGATTACTTAAAGATATATTCTCATAAATTACATGCATCTTTGCCTACTTAATTGATGATAAATAGTGTCTAAAAAGAAACTTATAATAGGTCGTACCGATCGTGCAGACTTTCCTAAACTTGAAATCGAGAATCTCGATATTAAAATTGATACAGGTGCTTATACCTCTAGTATTCATTGCACTGATATTGTTGAGGAAAACGGTATACTGCTCGCTACATTACTAGATGAAGCACATGAGCAATATCACGGTAAACAAATGAGGTTTGAAGAATATGAAATCACTAGCGTGCGCAGTAGTAACGGTACTTCTGAATTGAGGTATGAAGTTCAGGCTAACATCAGACTCTTTGGTAAGTTATGGAAGATTTCATTGACGCTCAGTAATAGAGAGCAGATGAGATATCCCGTGCTTATAGGACGCAAGTTTTTATCTTCTAAATTTATCGTTGATTCTGAATTACAGGATGTTTCTTATCTTCAAGGCCTACATGAAAATTAATATACTCTCACGCGGTAAAACGCTATATAGCACACAACGAATGGTGGAAGAGGCGGAAGCCGCTGGCCATATAGTCAAAGTCATTGATCCATTAAAGTGTGATATAAAATTAGAAAGACAGAAACCTAGCGTTTACTATAAAGGTGAAAAGTTAGATAAACCAGATGCTATTATACCACGTATAGGTGCTTCTATAACCTTTTATGGTACGGCTATCGTACGACAGTTTGAAGCAATGAATTGTTTCACTACAGTCAGTTCGCAAGCTTTAGTACGTAGTAGAGATAAGTTACAAAGCTTGCAACGTTTATCAAGTGCTGGTGTAGGTATGCCTAAAACCGTTTTCACAAACTTTGGTAAACATACTGATGCGATTTTAAAAATGGTAGATGGACCACCAGTCGTTATTAAGGTACTGGAAGGAACGCAAGGTATAGGAGTGAATCTCGCAGAAGATTTTGATAGTGCACAGACTATTCTTGAGGCTTATAATACAATGCAATCTAGAGTCATTGTTCAAGAGTTTATTAAAGAAGCTGGCGGTGCAGATTTGAGAGCATTTGTGGTAGGGAACCGTGTTGTGGGCGCTATGAAGCGTCAGGCTATGGAAGGCGAGTTCAGATCTAATTTACATCGTGGTGGTACTGCAAAACAGATAAAATTATCTAGAGAAGAAGAATTAACGGCAATCGGTGCTGCAAAATCTTTGGGACTAGGTGTTTGTGGTGTAGATCTATTGCAAAGTGCTCGTGGTCCTTTGGTGCTAGAGGTGAATTCTTCTCCAGGATTAGAAGGTATAGAAGGAGCTACTAATCATAATATTGCTCGTGAGATTATTAAGTTTATAGAGCAAAGTGTATAATGTCTCTAAGAAACATAAATATACTAGACACAGAAATTAAGCCTGGACACAGTTACAAGCTTAATTTTAATAAAGCAAAACTTTATACTTCAACGGCGATTGAAGTACCTGTAATAATTAGAAGAGCACGCAAGGCTGGTCCAGTTGTGTTATTAACTGGTGGTCTTCATGGTGATGAGATTAACGGTATTGAGGTTGTACGTCAAATTATTGCAAAAGGTTACAATAAACCACAATCTGGTACTATTATTTGTATGCCAGTTCTTAATATTTTTGGTTTTCTCAACATGAAAAGAGAATTTCCAGATGGTCGTGATTTAAATAGAAGTTTTCCTGGTTATAAATCTGGTTCTCTTGCAGGTAGATTTGCTCATCAGTTTGTTAATGAGATATTACCTCATGTAGATATCGTTATGGATTTTCATACAGGTGGAGCACAGCGTTTTAATGCTCCTCAAATGCGAGTAGATTCAAACTATGAAAAATCTCTTGAGTTAGCTCAAATTTTTAGAGCGCCGTTTCTTATTCATAGCGGTAAACTAAAAGGCACTCTTAGACATACCTGTATGGAATTAGGCAAAGCATATTTATTGTTTGAAGGTGGTAAGTCATTTGAAAGTGATAAATACATTGTTAAGGTAGGTGTTCAAGGAGCAAAGAGAGTACTACATCATTTAGATATGCTAGATGAAGCTTTTGAATTGCCTCCAGAGTCTCCTCCGAGTATCGTGGTCAAAAGTACCAAGTGGTTAAGAGCTTCTTATTCAGGACTGTTTCATCCTAAAGTGCCTTATGGTAAATTAGTTGAAAAGGGTGAATACATAGCGACTATCACTGATCCTTATGGTTCTTTTAGACATAAAGTAAAGTCTAATCAGACAGGATATATCATTAATGTAAATCAAAGTCCAATGGTTTATCAAGGTGATGCTATCTTCCATATTACTGCACATCATGGAGAAGCAAGCACTCAGAAATAAGTATAAACAACTGCGATTGGATTTAACTCTTCAAGAGATTGAAGATAATAGTTTACAGATTGCAAACAGATTGCTAGAACTAGATATTTGGGATTACAAAATGTATCATCTTTTCTTAAGTATAGAAAAGCATAAAGAAGTCCAGACCGATTTTTTACTTCATGTTCTTCAAGGAAAAAATAAGAATGTTGTTATTTCAAAAAGTAATTTTACAGATTATAGCATGAGTCATTTCTTGTTGACTGATGATACTCGTATTGTAATTAATAAATGGGGGAATTCCAGAGCCTGATGGAAATGGAATTATGATTGATGAAAAACAATTAGATGTTGTCTTCTTGCCATTATTGGTCTGCGATGTTGCAGGGAATAGAGTAGGATATGGAAAAGGTTTTTACGATAGATTTTTAGAAAAATGCCGACCAACGGTATTAAAGGTAGGTTTATCTTTTGTTAAACCTTTAGATTATCAAATTGAAACAAATCCTAATGATATCCCATTAGATGTGTTGGTCTGTCCTGATAAAATTTATGATTTCAGACAATAATTTACTAAAAGGCCATTGATAGTGCAGTAATGAACTAGGTGGTTTGCGACTTTTACCTTATTTTTCGGTTGTTACTAGAAAGGCCGGTTGAATTACTGGTTAGAAATAAACGTTTTCCCCCCCTAAAAAACGATGCAGAAAAATAATGAAATAAGTCTTCAAAATGCCTTAGAAGACAAGTCATATTTCTTAAATGAGATCGCTACGATGACTCAAACAGGTGGATATGGTTGTAACCTAATTACTGGTGCGATTATTCTCAATTTTGGAAGTAGAGATTTATTAGGGATACCTCATGACTATGAGATAAATATCGATAATGTTTCTCGATTTTTCGTTAATAAGAAGGTTTTCAAAAAGCTGATAGGTGATTCTTTAAAAGGAACATCTACGATTCTAGACTTAGAAATGAATAAGTTTGATGGAGAACATCTTTGGGTGCGATTCAATTGTCATCCATTTATGCAGGATCATACAGTAGTTGGTTTACGAGGAGTGTTTACTAGTGTTGATCGTTATATAAAAAACACACAAGAAGTAGAGAACGCGGCTTTAGTAATCAAGGCTCAGAATGAACGACTAGTTCATTTTGCTCATATACTATCTCATAATTTGAGATCTCACGCCAGTAATTTACAACTCACTTTACAAACCTTTGACGATGTTAAGGAACCGAGTGAAGTTGAAGTGTTTAATAGTTACTTAAATGATATATCCTTTAGCCTTAACCAGACATTACATCATCTCAATGAAGTGGTGACTATAAATACTGAATTAAAGATTAAAGAAAACATAGATATAGAGGCTGTATTTAACAATATATTATCTGAATTTGAGAACGAGATTAAAGCTGTTAACGCAACGGTAACTTATGATTTTGCTGAGTTACTTTCTATTGAATATGTACCATCATTTCTAGAAAGTGTTTTTAGAAATTTAATAAGTAATGCCATAAAGTATAGAGATGTAGAACGACCGCTAAAGATTGTAGTGAAGACTAAATCTAAAAATAAACGCAAGTTGTTAATAATAAGAGATAATGGTATAGGTATCGATTTAAAGCGCCACGCTGGTAAACTATTTCATATGTATCGTACCTTTCACACTAATGATGATGCCCGTGGTGTAGGCTTGTTTTTAGTAAAAAGCAAGGTTGAGGCTTTAGGTGGTGATATATCTGTTAAAAGTGAATTAGGAAAAGGAAGTACTTTTTCAATAAGATTTGAATAAATGTCTATAAAAACAATAAATAGAGCCTGTATAATTGATGATGACAAACTGTATGTAAGTCTGATCAAGATGCTCATCAATAAAAATGAACTTGCTCAAGAGCTATTAGTATTTGAAAATGGTAAGCAAGCCTTTGAGTATTTTGAAAAAGCTCTTGCTGGTGATAACGTGACAGCCTTACCAGAAGTAGTTCTCTTAGATCTTAATATGCCCATTATGGATGGATGGGAATTTCTAGAAGCACTCGAGCCCTATGCAAATGAGCTTAAGGAAAGCTGCCTCAAGCTTAACGTTGTAAGTTCTACAATAAATCCTGAAGAAATGAATAAAGCTCGCAATCACGCTATTGTAAATGATTTCATTACAAAACCTATCTCAAAAGAGGCAATGATAAGTGCTTTTAGAATTTAAGATTTTTCTGGAAAAGCTTTTTTACTAAAAAGAATTAATAGAATAACACCTATTGTTATAGCAGAGTCGGCTACATTAAATATAGCATTAAAGAAAGAAAAAGTCTCGCCACCTATCCATGGTATCCATGCTGGCCATGTCCCATCAAAAAGAGGGAAATAAAGCATATCCACTACTTTACCATATCCTAACGGTGCGTATCCGTTTTCTGGAAATAGTGTAGCCACAGCTCCATGATTACTACCAGAAAAAATCACACCATAAAAGATAGAGTCTATTATATTACCTAAAGCACCAGAGAAAATAAGTGCAATAGAGATAATCAGTATTTTATGGCCGTTGTTTTTAACGCTATTCCATAACCAATAACCAATTCCGAAAACAGCAAAAACTCTGAAGATGACCAAAATTAATTTACCGTATTCTCCTGGAATTTCAGCGCCCCCCCAGGCTGCACCAGCATTTTCATAAAACATCAGTTTGAACTTATTTAGATCATAAATAGGGTTGTTAGAATCTGTAGTAAGTGTATAATTAAGTTTGATATAGATCTTACTGATCTGATCTATTAATAACACTAATACTATAATAAGAATAGCCTTGGATAACTTCATCAGTTGCGTTTGGATAAGGGCAAAAATACTATTTAATCCTTAATAGTAATGTTGCTATTTATGGTTTCTATTTTCTGATTATAATAAATAATAGGTTCATTAACTATTTGAGTTATGACACCATATTTTGAGGACATTTCTATATAAGATGACGGGTTAGTAACTACAACCATCGCATTTACTGATACGATGTGAAAATCACCTCTTACATTTTTTAATAAACAGCTGCCAGATTCTAGATTAATGAAAGAAAATTTAAAGTTACCATTGATGGTTAAATAGCAATTACGTGAGTTAATATCTAGAATTAAATTTTCAGGAACGTAAATCGTTGCTTTTCCATCAATAACCTTATGTGCACTCAATTTATCTTGTGGAAAAGAGAAGCTGGGATTAAATGGATCGGTAATTTTTAAAGTATCGTTAGATATTTCTGTGTTTAACAAAACAGCGCTTCTGTATTCGCCACCTTGACTTTCAATTATTTTAACTTGGTCCTCTTTAGTAGCAATTATTTCTAGCTCTATGGTAGATTCTAGAAAGATGTCAATCGTAGTGATTCCAGAATTAGCATAAATAATATGACTAGAATTACGTTGTGATTGCGCTTTCGCGAAAGCGAATACTAAAACAATACTTAAATAAAAACTCCTTTTAACTATAGGATATTTATGCAATAGAGCCATAGTTAAAAGGAGTTAATTATAGAATGCAAGGTCTGTTAAGACTGCATGTTTTTTGCTTCAATACTCAATGTTGCGTGAGGTACTAATTCTAAGCGCGCTTTTTAATCTTCTTACCAGTTACACGACAGATTCCATATGTTTTATTCTCTATACGGATCATCGCATTCTTTAAGTCTCTGATGAATTTTTCTTGCCTAATGGCTAGTTGAGAACTAGTCTCTTTATTCATTACCTGACTACCTTCATCAAAGGCCTTAAATTGTGGTGCAGTGTCTTCAGTACCATTGCTGGCGTCATTCATATATGCACTTTTGATAAGCTCATGTTGTTTTATGGCTTCATCCATCTTTTCTTGCACTATGATTCTAAAGTAAGCTAGGTCTGCATCTCCATATCTTTCTTTTTCTGCTGTATTGCTCATGTTCTATATTTTTTTAATCTGTATTGAGGTCACAATGTCGTCAAATTCAACAATCGTACCATTATCTACAGTTTGTATTAGTGTTAAATTATCTGCTAGTGTTTCATCCATGATATATTGCTCATTAGACTTAACTGCATCATCAATCTCACTTTGCGATTGTATCATAATATTGATACGATCAGTTACCTCGAGTCCTGAGTCTTTTCTTATGTTTTGAATACGATTCACAAGTTCTCGTGAGATCCCTTCCTTCTTAAGCTCAGGCGATATCGTTACATCGAGCGCAACGGTTATTCCAGATTGATTTGCTACTAGCCATCCTTCTATGTCCGAAGATGTAATCTCCACATCTTCAAGGGTCAAGATAATTGCATTTCCATTTACTTCAACCTCTTTTTGTCCAGTTTTTTCTAACAAAACGATGTCTTCCTGTTGAAAACTTTTAATTTTCCCGGCGATTTGTCCCATGGCTTTACCGAATCTAGGTCCCAGCGCTTTAAAATTAGGCTTGATTTCTTTTACTAGAATCCCACTGGCATCATCTATTAATTCGATCTCTTTTACGTTTACTTCACTCTTTACAAGATCTGCAATTGCTTCTATTTGTGCCCTATCTTTTGCATCTAATACTGGTATCATGATACGTTGCAAAGGTTGACGTACTTTGATACTTTCCTTTTTACGTAACGATAAAGTAAGACTAGAAATTACTTGTGCTTTGTGCATTTTTTCTTCCAGCGCTGCGTCTATTAAAGACTCATCTGCTTTAGGGAATAATTCAAGATGTACACTTTCGCTAGCGTCACTTTCACAAACTCCAGTTAGGTCGCGATATAATTGATCCATATAGAATGGAGCAATAGGCGCGCCTAATTGTGCTACTGTTTTAAGACATGTATATAATGTCTGGTATGCAGCAATTTTATCTTGCTCATAAGTTCCTTTCCAGAAACGTCTTCTACATAAACGCACGTACCAGTTACTCAAGTTCTCAGTTACAAAAGTCGTGATTGCTCTAGCAGCTTTAGTAGGTTCATAATCTTCATAGAAAGCCGTAGTGTCTTTTATCAAAGTATTTAACTCAGATAAGACCCAACGGTCTATTTCTGGACGTTCTTCTAATGGAATGTTAGCTTCACTATAAGTAAACCCATCCACATTTGCATACAGACTGAAGAAAGAATACGTATTATAAAGTGTGCCGAAAAACTTACGTTGCACTTCTGTGATACCGTCTAAGTCAAATTTAAGGTTGTCCCATGGATTTGCGTTACTCACCATGTACCATCTAGTAGCATCTGCTCCATATTTACCTAAAGTTTCAAAAGGATCTGCTGCGTTACCTAGACGTTTAGACATTTTCTGTCCATTTTTATCTAGTACGAGTCCGTTAGAAACTACATTTTTATAAGCCACGTCATCACTTATCATGGTAGCGATAGCGTGTAGTGTGTAGAACCATCCACGAGTTTGATCCACACCTTCGGCAATGAAGTCTGCTTTTCTCAGTTGATTTTCTACTTGTTCTTTATTTTCAAAAGGGTAATGCCATTGAGAATAAGGCATAGAACCAGAGTCGAACCAAACATCAATAAGGTCTGACTCACGCGTTAGTTTCTCTCCGTTTTTACCTACTAGATAAATGTCGTCTACCACGTTTTTATGAAGATCTACAAGATTGTAATTCTCTTCACTCATATCGCCAGTTTTAAAACCGGCAAAAGGATTAGATGTCATGAATCCGGCTGCGATAGATTTCTCTATCTCTGCTGTAAGTTCTTCTATAGAACCTATGATCATTTCTTCAGTTCCAGTTTCATTTCTCCATATAGGTAATGGGATTCCCCAGAAACGAGAACGAGATAAATTCCAGTCGTTTGCGTTTGCCAGCCAGTTACCAAATCTTCCTTCTCCGGTAGATTTAGGTTTCCAGTTGATAGATTTATTCAATTCATGCATGCGGTCTTTAAATTCCGTCACTTTTATGAACCAACTGTCTAGTGGGTAATATAAAATAGGCTTATCAGTTCTCCAGCAGTGTGGGTAACTGTGCACATATTTCTCAACTTTAAAAGCACGGTTCTGTTCTTTTAAAGCAATTGCGATATCAACATCTACAGAGCGTTCTGGAGCTTCTCCTTCTGCAAAATATTCGTTCTTTACATACTTACCACCTACTTCAGGCAACTCATCTCTAAATTTTCCTTGAAGCGTTACAAGTGGTACTGGATTTTGATTTTCATCTAGAACCAGCATCGGTGGTATAGGTGGATTTGCCTGTTTAGAAACCAGTGCATCGTCTGCACCAAATGTAGGTGCTGTGTGTACGATTCCTGTACCATCCTCAGTAGTTACAAAGTCTCCTGCGATTACTCTGTAAGCATCTTGTGCGTTTTCATACGGTTGTGCATAAGGCAACAACTGCTCGTATCTTAAATTTACCAGATCAGTTCCTTTACAAGAACCTAATAACTGATAAGGGATTTTTTTATCTCCTAATTTGTATTCTTGTTTCGCTTTCGCGAAAGCGTCACCTTCTAAAAGCTCATACTTCTTACCAAACTGGTAGCTCACTAATTTCTCAGCAAGAATCACCTGCATAGGCTCTCCAGTATATTGGTTAAAAGTCTCAGCTAGTACATAATCGATTTTAGGACCAACGGTAAGCGCAGTGTTAGATGGCAGTGTCCATGGAGTAGTAGTCCAGGCTAGGAAAAATACATTTCCATTGTTTTCAAATGGTAATTTTGAGGGATCCTCAACTTTAAACTGTGCAGTAACTGTTGTGTCCGTAACATCTTGATAGGTTCCAGGCTGGTTCAACTCGTGCGAGCTCAATCCAGTTCCTGCAGCTGGAGAATAAGGCTGGATGGTGTAACCTTTATAAAGTAAATCTTTGGAATAGATTTCTTTTAATAGCCACCATACAGATTCCATATATTTAGATTTATAAGTAATATATGGATCTTCCATATCTACCCAATAACCCATGTCATCAGTAAGCTTGCTCCAGATGTCTGTGTATTTTAATACCGCATCTTTACAGGCCTGATTATATTCTTCTACAGATATTTTTTTACCGATGTCCTCTTTAGTAATTCCTAGTGCTTTTTCAACACCTAGTTCTACAGGTAGACCATGCGTGTCCCAACCAGCTTTACGGTTCACTTGATAACCTTGTTGGGTTTTAAAACGACAGAATAAATCCTTAATCGTACGCCCCATAACGTGGTGAATACCAGGTAATCCGTTTGCAGATGGTGGTCCTTCAAAGAAAATAAAAGGTTCATTTCCTTCACGAGTCGTCATGGACTTGTTGAAAATGTCGTTTTCTTTCCAGAAGTTTTTGATGCGTTCATCTACTTCAGGAAGGTTCAATCCTTTGTATTCATTGAATTTTTTACTCATCACACAGGTGTTTTAAGGCTGGCAAAAGTACGGAAATTTGGACACTTATAAAGCGCTAAATATCTAACTTAAGTCTGCCACATGTAAAGCTTTTAATGTCATTTATTTTCCTAATAGAATCTTACATCAAGAAAAACTAAATCCTTAAATTTAAAACCTACAATTCACGCAGTAAAAGATATTCATGTCACAAGACGTCATCGAACCCAAGGCAACGCTAGAGCCTTTTCCTTATCATAAAATGTTGAGAGATCATTTAAAAAGTCGGAAGAAGACCTGGCAATGGTTTAAAGATGAAAAAATTAAAACGCAACAAATAGAATCTTTTAAAAAAGAGCTTCTTAAAAACACCTATAGACTCGATACAGACAGTCATCACAATCTCTACCAGATGGCGCAAGATATTTGTGTAGATTTAAATATAGATGCACAGGTTACTTTGTATCAAGAGAATAATAGCCTACAGTTAAACGCAAGTATATCTGTAATAGAACGAGAAGCGCACATTGTGCTGTCTGGAAATATATTACAATTGCTCGATGAGAAACAACTCAAAGCATTGCTTGCACACGAGCTATCGCATTACTTGTTTTATAAATTAGAAGGTGGAGAGTACGAGATTACACAGCGTATCATTCTTGCCCTAGCAAACGATTCTCGTAGCGAAGATAGCATCGTAGAAACTGCACGTATCTTTCAATTATACCTAGAGCTTTTTTGTGATGCAGGCGCATTTAAATCTTGCCGTGAGCACTATACCGTTATTCAGGCTTTAATCAAACTCAATACTGGACTTGCTGAAGTGAACGCACAAAGCTATCTCGATCAAGCAAAAGAAATCATTAGTCAAGATGATGAAGCCACAAATCAACCAACTCATCCAGAATCTTATATACGTAGTATCGCTCTAGATCTAAAAGCACGCGGCTCACAAGAATATCACGAGGAACTGCACAAACTCATAGAAGGAAAATGGGATATCAACAGTCTAGATATTTTTGAGCAAGAAAAAACACGAGCGCTTTCAAATGACTTTATACAGCTTGTCCTTAGACCACAATGGATGAATTCTAGTGCGGTACTCAATCTCGCTCAACAATTTTTTACAGATTTCACAAGAGAAAAAGAAGTGGACACCACTAAACTGCTGGAACGTTTAAAACACACCACACCTAGTACAAAAAGCTATTTATCTTATGTCTTATTAGATTTTGCTAGAATAGACAGCACACTAGAAAAATTGCCTATTGCACACACCTTAGAAATAGCAGAATTGTTAGGTCTAGTAGAAGAATACGAACGAGTGCTGAGAAAAGAACTCAAACTTACCGTTCGCAGTTTTAAAGATTTAAAGCAAGAGGCGATGAAGGATTTGAGTAACGTTAATGAAAACCAAGATAACAGCATCTACGATAATGAGTGATTATAAAGCAAGTTTTTTCAGTCTGCTGGATGAGGTGAAAGATCACGGCGGTAGCACCACAGCAGATTTTATTGCACGTGTATTGCCACTTATAGAAAAGGCTCATTTTTTGAGATCTCGCAATCTGGTGCTTGGGATTTATTCTATTGAAGATATTTACTTTAATGGAAGAATCATCGCTATAGATTCTGAAGGTAAAGAGTTTAGAACAGGAAAAAATAGGATATTTAAAAAGCCTAAGCAGCGCTATGCCGTTGAGGTAAGTGGTAATTATAGTGAAATAAGTAAGATTGAAGGTGATGATTATGACCAGCACATCTATGATGATGAGGCGATTCAAGAAAATTTTGAAAAATCTATTACTAAGCCTGTTTACCTTGCACGATATAAAAGTTGGGATTTAGAAACAGGACATTATGATCCTATTACTGAGATTTTTACACTGGGTTTTATACTGGCATCAGTTGCATATGGTATAGATTTTAGAGATACTGAAGAGCTCAAGCGTTTTGTAGAAAACCGCGAGCGATTGTACTTCTATAATAAAGATTTACATCCTACCGTACATCACGTGATTAGGGAAATGACACCTTTGTACAGAGAAGATCGTGCGCCTAGTCTCGAAGAAATTATTGCAAAACTCAAAAATTACCGCGATTTCAATCCAGAGAACTACGTTGACTTAACAGATACTGAAGGTTTCCGTAATTTGAATCTGTCTGATCGTGGTAGCTATATTCTAGATAAATTAAAACGCAGGCTTTTTGATATTTCGCGCAGGAATAAGTTGCTTTATTTTAATGATCGTGGTGGTTTCTTAAACTTGACAGAAGCCTCAGTGCCTATGTTGCTAGACTATAAGAACATCACTGAAAGGGATTTGATTTTTTGGAATGCACATATTCAATCACAGTTTATTTCAAAGAAAACGGTCAATCTTAATAGATATCTAGAACTCGATAAAAACAGATTTTTAAGCCCAGCACTTAATAAAATAAGACTCGAGGCGCGCAAGAGTAAAAACGAATATGGTTTTGACCAGTTGCGTGTAGTTATCGCCTTTTTACACTGGTATAATTTTAAAGAAAGTGAAGACGAGCGCATCAGTTCACCGTTATTGTTGTTACCAGTTTCTCTGGTAAAAAAGAAAGGTGTAAAAGATCGTTTTGAATTAAACGTAAATGATTCTGAGGCTGAGATCAATCCAGTATTGAGTTATTATCTCAAAGATTTATACGGTATTGAATTACCAGATTTTATAGACTTAGAAGCCAGTTCTATTGAAGAACTCGTACAAAGTATTAAAAATCAAATATCACTAGGTGGCACAGGAATCGAATTAAAATGGAGAGATCAACCTAAAATCCAGTTGATTCACAAACTGGCAAAACGCAATTTCAAACTTAAAAAGCGCAAACTTTCTAATCGCAATTCTGGTTTAAGCACACGCAGTTATGACTATTCTTATGACGCTCAAAATGTAAAACCGCTAGGACTCGCCATTTTCAATAATCTTATTGCCAAAAAACACAACGAGCTCGAGTACATCATTAATGAGGACATCAATCCGTACAGCGACCTTGCGGTTGCAGAGCGACGTCGCAGTTTTTACCATACAGATAATGACGGAGACGTAAATCCGCTGGTGTGGGAAGTGGATACTTGTAATATGACCATAGGTAATTTTAAGTACCGTAAGATGAGTCTGGTACGAGATTATTCTGAGATTTTAAAAGCCGATATTAAAGATGACGTCTTTGATGAACTCTTCAGTGAACAACCTAGAAAAATCAATCTCGAAGGCTATAAAAAAACCAGCCTAGCAGATCTGTATCCTATAATCCAGTCAGATCCTACACAATCTCAGGCTGTTTTAAAAGCACGATCTGGTGAGAATTATATCATTCAAGGACCACCAGGAACAGGAAAATCACAAACTATAACTAACCTCATTGCAGACTATGTGGCGCGCGATAAAAAGGTGCTTTTTGTTTGTGAAAAACGTGCCGCTTTAGATGTTGTGTTTCATCGTTTGAAAAATAAAAAATTAGATGAGTTGTGTTGCTTGATTCACGATTCCCAAACCGATAAAAAAGCCTTTATAATGAACCTCAAGGATACCTATGAGGCCTTTATGAAGAAGGATATGAATACTTCTACGCTTTCGCGAAGCGTGAAAAAATCATCAATCAAATAGAAACACATTTAGGGAAGTTGGAGCATTTTCACGATACGATGCGTGATGGAATGCCACCACTTTATGAGCTGTTTCAAGAGTTGATTACCTATTATCAGACCAAAGAAAAGCTCAGTGATAACGAGCTGATTTATGTGCCGTTTTACAAAGAATGGCAAGAAAATGAGACCTGGATTACAGAAATGATTGCTCAAATAAAATTGAACGATCACGGAAAGAATATTGCAGATTATGCCTTTAATGGTCTTTCTCCTGTATTACTCGATGCGTCTAATTCTAAAGGAGTAGTTCTAGAAAAAATAGAAGAAACGCTAAGCCTACTTGACCGCTTGAATGAGCTGCTCGATGAGCAAGAAGTTCCTGTAAAAACACAATCTGTTGCCGCGTGGCGACTGGAATTTAACTTTGCGGCAAAGGTTTCAAAAATAGTGGCGCAAAATGCTTTAGGAATCTTTGACACCAGTACTATTGCGGCTTCTAACTTAGATAATCTTAATAGAAGAATTGAGAAACAACGCAAGTTGCACTTAAGGCTTATAGAAGAAAATGAAAACTGGACCCAAAAATTAAATGCGACCGACGCTAAAATTGCTCAAGAACAATGGCAACGATTAGACGGTAGTTTCTTTAAGTTTTTGAATCCTAACTGGTATAAAATAAAAGGTCAACTTAAGACGGCTTATAATTTTAGGCTCATAATATTGCGCCTACTATGGAGTCCGTTTTAAAGACCTTGAATGAGGAATATGAAGCGCTAGAATCTTTAAAAGAACAACGAGAAGAAGCGGCGAGCAAATTTGGTCTAGAAGATTTTGTGCGTGATTATGAATGGATCAAGCAACAACAGCACAATCCAGATGATATCATTAAGAGCTGGATGGAAACAGATCATACTGCTTATGTAAATAGCCTGTTGAGTTTCAAGACAAATTTTGATCACCTTGATGAGAATTTAAAGCAACTCTTTGCTTATTATGATAATGATTTACTACCTAAGGTAGAAGATAAATTACAACGTGGTAGAGCTAGTATTCATACCATTGGGTTGTTTACACCTTATATAAAGCAACTTCATACTACGAGTAAAGAGATGCAAGATAACTTGCGTAGTAAGCCGTGGCAAACTGATGATATTGCTTTTCATACCGCTTATAAATCTGTAAAAGAGGTGTATGATAAAGAACCAGTATTCTCTCAAACTAGTGAAGATGTTCTCGCTGGTTCTGTGCGCAGGATAGATGCCTTACTGGATAGTTATTATGAATCTAATGTGGCTTTTATACGTTCTAAGATTAGAGATAAATTTTTGAATAAGGTGCGCATTACAGAATCTGTCGCAGCACAATTAACAGAAGAAGAGAAAGTCCTCAAAAAGGAATATAATGCTTCAAGAAGAATTCTAGAAAACGAATTTGGAAAAAGTATGCGTTATAAATCCATACGAGAGCTCGCTACTGGAGAAGCGCAAGAGGTAATGACTACTTTAAAACCCGTGTGGTTAATGAGTCCGCTTAGTGTAAGTGATTCTATGCCTATTGATACTTCGATTTTTGACGTGGTGATCTATGATGAGGCTTCTCAAATCACCGTAGAAGAAGGCGTTCCGTCATTATTTAGAACACATCAAACCATTATAGTAGGTGATGAAATGCAAATGCCGCCTACAAACTTCTTTAGTTCAAACACTACAGATCAAGAAGAAGACGAAGAAGAA
Source organism: Nonlabens ulvanivorans (assembly GCF_000755285.1). Classification (GTDB taxonomy): domain Bacteria; phylum Bacteroidota; class Bacteroidia; order Flavobacteriales; family Flavobacteriaceae; genus Nonlabens; species Nonlabens ulvanivorans_A. Next base: position 843,501 of record NZ_BBMK01000001.1, read on the forward strand.
ACCGAAGAGAAAACAGGCATTATGCTCGATGCAGATAGTTTGTTGAATCAAGGTGCTAGAAAACTGAGTTCCGTAATGTTAGGATGGCATTATCGCAGCCGTCGTGAGAGTTTGATCAGTTTTAGTAATGCTGCTTTTTATAAAAGAAATCTACTTACTATTCCAGACAGTCGTATTCCTAATGCTGGTATCGAGCCGCTGGAACCTATTATCACACCAGATCAGGAAATAGATGCGCAAGATGTGCTCAAGCGCAGCATCAGTTTTCATTATATGGAAAATGCGGTGTATCACAAAAGACTCAATAAAGATGAGGCGAGTTACATCGCAAATATGGTGCGCACTTTCTTGATGGAAAACGTAAAGAAAAGTATAGGAATCGTTGCGTTTTCTATGGCACAACAAAGCGAGATAGAAGAAGCGCTGGACAGACTAGCGTTGGAGGATTTACATTTTGGCAAGTTGTTAGAAGAAGAATATCAACGTACAGAAGAAGACCAGTTTGTAGGATTGTTTGTGAAGAATCTTGAGAACGTTCAAGGAGATGAACGTGATATTATCATAATGAGCATTTGCTATGGTTTTAATAATCAAGGCAAGATGTTTATGAATTTTGGACCTATTAATAGGCGTGGCGGAGAGAAACGATTGAATGTTATTTTCTCTCGTGCTAAGCAAAATATGATAGTTGTTTCTTCTATTCTAGCGGCAAATATTAAGAACGATTATAATGAAGGAGCAAACTACTTTAAACGTTTTCTCGCTTACGCAAAATTTATTAGCGACGGAGAATTAGAAGCAGCAAATGGTATTCTAGACAGCTTGCATCTCGATGATGACGAAGAAGAAAGAACCAAACGATTGCCAATTATCAACCAGCTTAAAGCAGTTCTTGAAAAAGATGGTTATATAGTAGATAACGCCATAGGCAATCCCATTTTAAATGTGATCTCGCCATACGTAAAGACGATAGTGAATCTTATGAACTTGCTATTTTAATAGATCGTTCCACACATTATGCTACGGACGATATTCTAGAGCAATACAGCCAGAAACCATCAGTTTTGAGAGCTTTTGGGTGGAAACTACAACACGTTTATAGTAAAGACTGGTTAGAACAACCAGAACGTGTGCTAGAAAAAATCAAGCAAAAACTAGAAGGAAAAGAAGAAGAACTAGAAGAACTAGGAGAACTTGAATCTGAACTCGAACTTAAAGAAAATGAAGTGGATTCTGTAGAAGAAATAAAGCCTAATAATGAAAGCTTAAATACTTCAAAACCTACAGTACACGAAACGGAACTTGAACCTGAAAAGGAACAAAAACCTCAAGGTAATCTTACTTTTAAGCGTTATGAATTTGTAGAAGGTTCTAGTAGTAAATACTGGGAAATAGCTATAGATGGATTTGATATCGTAACCCGATATGGCCGTATAGGAAATCAACCGCAAGAAAATAGAAAGAGTATGGATGATCGGGTGTCTGTTCTTAAAGAAGAAATGCGATTGATAGGAGTGAAGACTAGGAAAGGTTATAGACCGGTTTAGGAATTATTATGGGTAATTTGTAATAGCGGATTTAAGAGGATTCCACCGTTTCCTGGAAATAAATCTAATTATGTATTCTGTTAGTTTAATAATTAATTGAAGTAAATTCAAATTCTGTTAATAAAAATAGGCTATCAAATATTTAAAGATTGATAGCCTATCTGTTTTCAAAGCTTTGAAGATTGTTCCTTTTAAGCTATAGTTGTTAATAATTGCTCTAGTTAATTCTGAATGATATAGAGCTTTTTGTGTTTTTAAATTATCTTTGTCGTGATGACATTGACAATTAGTTCTTTTTCATCTCTGTTATTATTAAAAGTAATAATAACATAAAGATATTTAGGTTCTCCATTTATTAATTTATTTGGATTATTATAAAAAGTCAGAGTTCGAGCTCTGGCTTTTTTCGTTTGACCTTACGTCGTTGTAAATTTAAGCACTTACATTGTATGAGATTGGAGTTTAACAATTTGCTTTTAGACAAGTTTTCAACATGATTACTAGCGAATTAAACTGTTAAAAAAATAACAATATGCTAATATTAAGCATTGATATACAGAAGATTAGAATTTCGTCTAGCTTTCAACGCAGTTGTAGAAACAAGGTGTTGGGAGTCTTGGTTTTATAACTGACAAGCTACAATATTTAGTCTAATTCCTACATAATTATCATATCCACATGAGAAGAAGTTATCCACGCTTTCGCGAAAGCGAATTGTTAAAAATCCTATTTTAAAAACGCAGATTGAATACCACAACTATTCCCACTTCAACTGCATCCTTTTAATACGATCAGCAAGTTTCTCGCTACTTAACTTTTCGCGCAAGCGGTCTGTGATGATTGGAAAAGAGAATGGAGTAGGTTTTTTACAAGCTTTCCATACTATTTCTTGTTTTTGGATACGCTCTAAAGCTTCGCGCAAGCGATATTCTTCAATTGCGTTTTCAAAAGTTTCTGTATAAGCTTGACGGAACAATAAATTATCGGGTTCATTATCTCGGAACACTTCAAATAGTAGCTGACTGCTATTTTGCAGGTGTTTTGTTTTTACCGCTTTATTAGGATAACCAGTAAATACTAATCCAGATATCACTGCGATATCTCTAAACTGCCTACGAGCCATTTCTGTTGCATTCATACTGGCCTGTAGGTCTTGCGATAACATATCTGGTGTAAGCAAATCATTATCCAGGATCTCTTGCATATCAAAAGCTTGATCGCTTAAAATCTCAAAACCATAATCATTAAAAGCCAGTGAGAACGTGATAGGTTTTAATAAGCTCACTCGATAAGCAATAATTCCTGCCATAGCCTCATGGACAAATCGGCCTTCAAAAGGATAGAAAACAGCGTGATAACCTTCACGAGTTTTAAAAGTTTCAATTAAGAACTCATTTTTCTGTGGAACGATGCTTTCTAACTGCTGTCGCTTGATAATTTCTTTGAGCGCTTTTACTTCTGGAGTTCGCTTTTTACCGGTTTGAAAGTTCTCCATTTCATCACGCAGGAGTTCGCCTAGTTGAGCGCTCAACGGCAGGCGGCTACCTTGCCAGCTAGAAACCGTATTTGTTTTTTTAGTGGTGTTTTTTACGTGAGCAATCATTCCTTTTAAGCGGATAAATTCTAGCGTGCGACCAGCAAAAATAAATACGTCGCCACGATCCATTTTGCTTATAAAGTATTCTTCTACACTACCTATGTAGCCACCAGATTGATATTTTACCGTTACTGTAGTAGAACCTACTATAGTTCCCATTTGTAAGCGATGGCGCATTGCGATACGTCTATCATCTATAAAATACCGACCGGTATCATCTATTTTTACCTTTTTATATTCATCATAAGATTGTAGGGAAGAACTACCGTAGACTATAAAATCCAGACACCATTTCCATTCCTCATCAGTAATTGCAGCAAAGCAAAATGTGTTTTTAACCTCTGGATATATCTCATTAGGATAAAAACCACCAGAAACCGCTAGTGTGCACAAATACTGAATCAATACATCATAGCATAAAATATAGGGCAATCGATCTTCTACGGCTTGTGTAGCGACTGCCTTTTGCAGTGCGCTAGCTTCTATTAATTCCAGTGCATGCGTAGGTAAAAAATGAATCACACTGGTTTCTCCAGGTCTGTGACCAGAACGTCCAGCGCGCTGTAAAAAACGAGCCACACCTTTAGGTCCGCCTACTTGAATAATCGTTTCTACAGGTGCAAAATCAACACCTAAATCTAGTGATGAGGTGCAAACACAAGCCCTTAAGCTTTCGTTTCTAATCGCATTTTCCACCCAAATGCGCGTTTCTTTATTAATCGATCCGTGATGCATCGCCACCTCACCAGCAAACTCTGGATGTTTAGACATTAACGACTGGAACCAAAGTTCACATTGCGCTCGAGTATTTGTGAAAATCAAGGTAGAACGACTAGAATTAATGATTTTCACTACATCTTCAAGTAAATGCAATCCTAGGTGACCACGCCATGGAAATTTATCCATACTCGCCGGAATAATGGATTGCACTTTGATGTCTTTTTTGATGTTGGCTTTAATTAATACGCTTTCGCGAAAGCGGTTTTCATCAACACCTAGTAACACTTCACGAGCTTGTTCAAGATTACCAATCGTAGCACTAATTCCCCCCCAAACTCTGAGGTCTTTACTCAAGCCAAGAAGTCTAGAAATACCGAGTTCCATTTGAACACCACGTTTAGTTCCTAGCAACTCGTGCCACTCATCAATAATGATGGCTTGACAATCTTTAAAGATTTTGGCGTGATCCTTTGAGCCTAATAATAAATGTAAGCTCTCTGGAGTTGTGATAAGTAAATCCGGCATTGATTTACGTTGTGCGGCGCGTTCTTTAGTAGTCGTATCACCACTGCGTATCCCAACAGTAAAAGGCAAATCTATACCATCTACAAATCGCTGTGATGCCTGTGCGATTTCCTGACTTAACGATCTCAATGGAGTAATCCAAATCGCCTTGAGCCCTTTTTTAGGTTTCTTTTTATAGTCGGGATTCTTTTTTATGTAATCTAGAACAACGGCAACCCAAAGCGCATAGGTTTTTCCACTACCAGTAGGTGCGTTCAATAATCCATGCTTACCAGATAAAAATGCATCCCAAGTCTTTTTTTGAAATGGGAAAGCACTCCAGCCTTGCTGGTCGAAGTATTCTTGGGCGATGGTATTAAGTTGTTCTCGGTTCATAGGATTTAAGCACGGATTATTTAACCATTTGCTTTCACAAATTTTAAAGTCTCCTTACTGCCATTTTCTGATTGTAAGATTAAGAAGTACATACCAGATTTTAGCTTTGAGATATCCACTTGATTATTAGAATTTGAATTTTTCACAACTACTTTTCCCATAGCATCATAAATGACATAGGATTTAATGTGCTCAGTAGATATAAAAGTGATTCTATTACTGCTAGGATTAGGGAAGATGCTTGTTTTTTTATGGGGGTAGAGTTTCATCATTATTCAAGACTCCACAATATTGATTTGCAAATTGACTGTTATAATTTATACCGTGATAATCTAATATGGAAACAGCTAATGAATCAATTAATGTTGCCCGATTTGCGCTGTTAAAACGTATGTTTGAATTCATCTCAATTTGTATAGCGCTAATAGGCTGATATTATCACTAGAGCCATGTCTTCTTGTATTGTAGCCGCCAGCAAAATAGGATTCTGTTCCTTGAGGTGCAGGATCTAAGCTACTGGGAACCGCATTATAACCACGATTTTCTAGAATATCTCCAAAACTACTGCTGCCTCTAATGAGTTGTGCTTGTGTTAAATTTTGCAGGTTAGAATTTACTAAGGTTCTTATACTAGTGTCTTGAGTGCCTGTATTTGTGTTAATATAATTATCGGTTTGCTGCAATTCTGTTCTAGTAAGAAGATATCCTAATTCAATGCGCTGTATGGAATGACCGTGACCATGCATGTCATAAAAAGTACCAGTTCCATAATCCTGAACAACCTGAGCTTTTGCAACGTCTATAAAGTTGTGATAGTTAGTCCAGGTTTGAATTACCGTGGGATCACCATCTGCTGCGTCCTGAACATCTCGATTTGCGTCAAATTTTTTACGATGTAATAGATTGATAATTAAATGAGGATAGCAGCCAGTTTCTGTAAATATGGAATTATAGACGCCATCTGAAACCTCTTGAGTAAAAGAATCTCTGCCTGTAACACATCCGGTACAAGAGCGATCAGGAATGGTCGAAGGCTCTAAATAACCACCATGTGGTGCTGATATGACTATGGGTAAATTACCTGCTCTGTATTCCACATAACCAGTAGCATCTATATAGGTATTTCCAGGAATAAAATTTTGAGCAACCGCAAGAACAGAACTACATAAAAAGATTAATCCTACAGAAAGCTTTGAATAAACGGGAATAAACTTTTGCATCATGCTGTAATTTACAAAAAGAAAACGCAGAAGATATTTTAATAGTGACATCTTTTTAGTGCTGTTTTATTAAGTTCATTCCTCTTTTAAAAATGTTCCATCAGTAGGAATGAGTGCCTTCAAATCATCCAGCGTATTTGCTTCTTCTATAGGTTTATCTGTACGCCATCTTATGATTCTAGGGAAACGTGTCGCAACTCCAGATTTGTGACGTTTACTAGGTGCGATTCCTTCAAAAGCAATTTCAAAAACGTGATGTGGCGTTACAGATCTTACAGGACCAAAACGTTGCAACGTGTTTTTTTAATCCAAGCATCTACTTTTCTAAACTCTGCATCTGTAAGACCTGAATAGGCTTTTGCAAATGTTACGAGCTCGCCATCTTGCCATAGTCCAAAGGTGTAATCGGTATAAAGATTTGCTCTTCTTCCATGACCACGCATGGCGTAAGTGAGTACCGCATCGATGGTAAATGGGTCTACTTTCCATTTCCACCAGTCGCCTTTTTTGCGACCTACTAGATATGGACTGTCTTTGCGTTTAAGCATTAATCCCTCAGATCTACGATCTGCACTGCGTTCTCTTTCCTTGGCAACATCTTCCCAATTTGTGAAGCTCATCGTTTCTGAAATAAGTAGCGGAAACATTGAATCACTTTCAATCAAATTTGCTTTCTCATTACTGTCTAGAACTAATTTATCTAATAAAGCTCTACGTTCTTGAAAAGGTAATTCTCTAATGTCGTTCCCTTGCCACTCTAGTAAGTCATAAGCAACAATTACTACTGGCACATCTTCAAGTAATTTCTTACCAACAGTTTTGCGGCCTATTCTAGTTTGTAGGTCGTTAAAGCTGAGTATTTGTCTATCTTTATACGGTAATATCTCACCATCAATGACAGTTCCATCTGGAATAACATCTAGAAATTTTTGAAATTCCGGATATTTATCAGTGACTAATTCTTCACCACGTGACCATACGAAGATCTCACCAGATCGTATGATGGTTTGTGAACGGATTCCATCCCATTTATGCTCTGCACTCCATTGTGTTACATCGCCTAAATCTGACACTTCATTTTCTACTGCATAGGCTAGGTAAAATGGATACGGTTTGCCACGCATGGCGACTTCGTTATCTTCATAAACTAGTTCTTTAAAAGTAGTGTTTTCTCCGGTCCAGCTTCCCATAAGTTTATGTGCTAGAACGTCTTGATCAATATCTGTGGCCTGTGATAACGCACGAGTCATTAATTTTTGAGAAACTCCTATTCTAAAGCCGCCAGTCATTATTTTGTTAAAAACAAATCGCTCATAATAATTGAGTTTCAACCAGTTTTCTTGTAGATATGCTTTCTTTTCTGAATCTTCCTTTTTACGCAACTCAATGAGTTCTTGAATAATTTGAGAAAGTGTTTTTTCTGAGGATTCGTTTGTGGTAGGTAGTATTAAAGCAATAGTTTCTGCCAGATCACCTACAATATGATAGGATTCTTCAAATAACCATAAAGGGATACCGCTAATCTCTGTCGCCCATTCTCGCATCAATGTGGTATTCACGGGTCGTTTAGGTCGTCTATGCGAAAGAATGGCTATGGTCCACAATTTATCTTCATCTGGTGCTGTTTTAAAGTACTCTGTTAGCGCCGCAACTTTAAGTGTGGTTTTATTTGTTCCATCAATGACTCTTATGAGCTCTGCAAACTGTTTCATTACATTTTTTTTGAAGATGAAAAGTTTGTGTTTGAACTAGCTACTATATCTGAACTAGTTTGTAAAGAAAGTTTGTCGTCTTTGTCAGATTCTGACTCGGTTATATTTTCAGTTTCGTATTGTGTGCGTTCACTAATTGCGTTTAGTCCTTTTTCTTCTCTTAAATAACGGGCAAAGATATCTTGATAACCGTGCGTTGTGATTACGTTTTCACAACCTGTGGCATCTATACTATCCAATAGTCCATCCCAATCGCAGTGATCAGATAATACAAAACCTTTATCAATTGCGCGTCTGCGTCGAGCGCCTCTAAAAGCCATCCAGCCGCTAGCACTAGCAGTTACATAAGGAACCATTTTACGCATCCACGGACTGCCATGCGCGCTAGGTGGAGCTACTACTATGTTGCCTGCAAGTTCTTCTTTTGTAGTTTCTCTAGTAATTAAGTAAGTAGGTGGAAAATTTATAAGTTGTCTTAAAACTTCAGTCATTTTATAGACAGCTCCATGACAATAAATTTTCATTTGCGCAGTATCTAGATGTTTAATAAGTCGCTGTGCTTTACCAAGTGAGTATGCAAAAAGTACGGATGTCTTACCATCTGCGTGATTTTGAGCACACCAGTTGTTTACATCGTCCATTACTTGTGTTTGCAGTTGCCATTTAAAAGCAGGCAGTCCAAAAGTGCATTCTGTTATAAAGGTGTCGCATTTAACAGGCTGGTATGGAGTTGAGATTCCGTCATCTTCGGTTTTGTAATCTCCTGTAAAAACCCATACTTCATCCTTGTGTTCTACACGTATCTGGCTAGAACCTGGTATGTGTCCAGCAGGATGAAATGAGAATTTCACGTTATTGATGAGTAAGTTTTCGCCGTGAGCATACTAGACACATTGATATCTCCTAAACGATGTTTTATAATAGGAACGTTATCGTGTTGAGTGATATAATTTTTATGTCCTGATCTAGAATGATCTGCATGGCCATGAGTAATTAATGCCTTGTTTACTGGTTGCCATGGATCGAGGTAGACTTTTGCCGCAGCACAGTAAATACCTTTATCAGTAAATTGTAGTAGAGGTCTGCCCATTGCTTAAAGTTAAGCACTGGTATTGAAATATTATATAGGATTAAGACAATTTTATTATAGGTTGATTGTGTCATTTTCTTCAAGCTCTAATTCCATTTCCTCTAGATTTTTTAAAAGATTTTCTTTGGACTTTTGTTGGGCATAGACTTCCATCATTTGAATTTTAAATTCATCTAATCCTATTATCAGCTGGTCATAACGTTTTTGTTGTTCTGTGCTGCTATAAGCATTATGTGTAAGTAGTGCGTGGTATGATTTAATTCTAGTCTCCAGCACTTTTAATCGAGATTTAACGGGTTGACTAGAAATGTCTTCTGGTATACTGACGGTCATGTCATTTATAGCAGTGGTAAGACGTTTTGCAGCTGCCGTGGTGTGATCAAAGTTTTCTAACTCTGTGATAAAGGTTTGATAAGCTTCCCAACCAGTTGATAGTTGCAGGGCTTCTCCTTTCAAGACCATGCGAGAGGTTGCTGGGTTGAAAGTTGTCTCTTTATTTTGCTTTACTTCAGGAGCAGTTTCAGCTATTTCTCCACAAGAAATAAACAGTAATAATATCAGTAGGTAACGCATAATTTTAAAACGTATAATTACAAAGATGATTATATTGTGGACATAAAAAAAGTATCCTGATAGAATCAAGATACTTTTTTAATTTAAATAAAAGAGGTGTTGATTATTTATCCTTCATCTCTTCATTATACTCTTCAGTAGCATCTAGATACTTTTCTGTAGTACTTTGTTTTCTATTACTATTGATTTCTTCCATATATTCTTCCATGGCGTCCTCTTTATTGTCTACATATTTTTTACGAGCTTGAATAATTTCTTTCTCTAAATCGTCAAAGGCTTCCTGGATTTCTTCCATGTTTTCTTTGTTGTTTTTTGTAGAAGCTTTTTCGCCCATGCGCTCTTTCTCAAACTCAGCAATTTCTTTTTCTACATCCTCAATAGCGTCTTGTACATCATCGATGCGCAAGTATGCAGGAATGGTAGATTTAAACGTATTGAAGCTAGTTCTTAAACTTTCTGATCTACTATTGATGTTGTCTTCTGTAGTCATCGATAGTTCTGTGATGTTGGTTCTTAATACATTATAAGAATCGTATCCTTTAATAGCGACAATTTTATCGTCTTTAACTTCTACATTACTTTCAAAGTCGTTTGCTAATTCTGAAACATTTTCTTTAGTATAAGTCATCGTTTGTTGAGCTGCTTCTTCAACGTCATCGGCAGTGTCCTCTACTTGCTCAGTAGTGTCCTCTACCATTTCTTCAAGTTCTTTATTTTCCTTGTCTTTACAAGCTATCAACGATGCGGTCGCAAAAACTGCGATAATTAGTGTCTTTTTCATAGTATGGTTTTTAATATTGATACAAATGTAAGTTCAATTAATTAGTATAAAAACTATTAATAACTAAATAATAGTTAATAATAATTGAGAATTCTTAATTATGTTAACTATTTTATTTGTTGTCAGCTTTCGCGAAAGCGAGATGTGAAAATGTTAATTATTACAAGTAAATTTTAAGATTTTGAGAATAGAGAGTTGGTATCTTTACCATTCTTAAAATAAATTATGGCGACTAAAATACTGATTATAGGTGCTTGCGGGCAGATAGGAACAGAGCTTACGATTCGATTACGTGAAATTTATGGTAATGATAATGTAGTTGCCGGTGATATAAGAGAAGGAAGTAAAGAGTTAATGGATTCTGGTCCTTTTGAAATAGTTGACGCCATGAATAGGACTGCTATTGAGGACATATGTTTGCATTATGAGATAAATGAAGTGTATTTGATGGCTGCGATGTTGAGCGCTACTGCAGAGAAATATCCTAAAAAAGCATGGAACCTGAATATGGATTCCCTTTTTCATGTTCTTAATATTGCCAAGGAAGGTAAGATTGATAAAATTTTCTGGCCTTCTAGTATTGCCGTTTTTGGACCTACGACGCCTAAAGAGAATACACAACAGCAAACCGTTATGGAGCCTAGTACAGTATATGGAATTTCAAAACAAACGGGTGAGCGCTGGTGTGAATATTATTTTAATAAATATGGTGTTGATGTGCGTTCAATAAGATATCCAGGATTAATCTCTTGGAAAACACTGCCTGGCGGTGGGACAACAGATTATGCTGTTGAGATATTTCATGAAGCCCTTAAGAATAACCACTATGATTGTTTCTTAAAAGAAGATACTAGCTTACCTATGATGTTTATGGAAGATGCTATTAAGGCAACCGTGTCCATTATGCAAACGAATCCAGAAAATATAAAGCAACGTAGTTCTTATAATCTTGCAGGGATGTCCTTTACTCCTGCTGAAATTGCTGCCGAAATAACTAAACACCTACCAGACTTTACAGTGACTTATCAACCAGATTTTAGACAGGCTATTGCAGACAGCTGGCCAGGATCGATTGATGATAGCGTCGCTCGCAAGGACTGGTCATGGAGCCATGATTATGACCTAGAGAAAATGGTTAAAGAAATGCTAGATAACCTTCAATAAGTCCTTTATACACTTACTGTGTTTATTATATTTGCGGTATTAAATTAATAGATATGTCATTCTCAAGTTTATTTGAATCTGGTGAAAGTGCCAGAAATAAAAGTCATTTTGCTACAATAGTAAGTATTGCGCAATCGCATGAAAATGTGAGCGCTCAGGAAACTGTGGTTTTAGAGCGTTTAAAGTCTAAACTGGATATATCTGATTCAGATTATGTAGCTATACTTAAAAACCCATCTGCATATCCAGTAACGCCTCCAACAGATAGTGAGGAGCGCATCCAGTGGTTGCACGATTTATTTAAAATAGTTTTTGCTGATCATGCAATGGATGAAAACGAGCATAAGTTATTGAGAAGATATGCTACTGCTATCGGTTATAACGATGAAGATGCTAAATACCTAGTAGATAGATCAGTAGAGATTTTCTCTGGTCATTTAAATCTAGATGATTATAGATACTTATTAAATAAGGATCGTAAGTAATATTTCTTTACTTAAACTTTTTAAGATTAAGCCTTTTATAGATGGTGTTTAATAACTCATCATCTGTATAAGGCTTTTTTACTACGTCTTTAAATCCAGCTTTACGGTATTCTACTAAATCTGTAGCTGATGTTTTTGTAGTTACAGCAATGATCGGTATTTTCTTATTGTGATCATTTGCAAACTCTTTTATCAGACTAATGAGTTCTAGAGCATCTACTTGTGATATAGATGATGACATCAATATAAGGTCATAATCATCTTTATCAACAGCTTCTAGTAAATCCTTAGGATCTGTGAAAACACGGTTATCAAAGTTTCCTGTGCCTACCAATATCTTTAAAGCTGTCATTTGTGTGACGCTATTATCTTCGGCAATTATAGTTCTTACTTTATCTGTAAGGTGTATTTTACTGTTTTTAGCTGTTTCTTCAGTTTCTTCTACAATTTCTTTATCGTGAATAGGGAATACTAATTTGAGGTTTGCAACTTGTAAAGTGCCACCTGTTTCTAGTGGTTTTATAAGAATCTCACCATCCATCAATTGTGCTAACTCTCTTGCGATTGAGAAACTTAGACCAGTAGTTTTTTCAATGTCACCATTATCAAGATTGGTATATGTCTCGATGTCTTGATCACCTAAAGAATCTGGTACTATACCACTGTTATTTATGACCTCGATTCTTAAACTAACTTTATTTGCTCTTCTTTGATTTTCTTTAATATTGATTTCAATGCTATCTCCTTTGTTATGCCTTAAAGCGTTGTCTAAGAAATTAGTAATGATTTGTTCAAAACGTCTCCTGTCACCAATAATAGTCATAGGGACAGTTTCATCTATTTTCAATTTGATGCTAAGGTCCTTTGTAGTAGAGGTTGTAGAGTAATTTAAATGAACATTTTTAAGAAGTTTTCTTAAGGAAAAAGGTTCGCTCTCTAGAGATAAAGAGCTGTTTTTCAATATTGATAAATCTATTATATCATTTAAAATATCTCTTAACTTATCACTCTGATCCTTAATTGCTTCAACCAGCATCTCTTGATCTAAGTTAAGCTCTGTCTTGAGTAACATTGATGAAAATGAGCTTACTAATGTTAGCGGATTGCGCAATTCATGGGAAAAGTTACCAATGAACCTATTTTTGAATTCTTCTTGTTCTTTTAAAATTTGATTTTTAAGCTCAAGTGTTTCTTGAAAAATAATTGACTCATTGCGTTTCTGTGCAATTAGTTGTACTCTATTATAAAAATCTGTTCCTTCTCTAAAAATGATAACAGCGGTGTCATCATCATTTTTTATAAAATCGATATCAAAAATGCGATCATTTAAGTGAACACACTCTAGTTTTATATGATCACTTTTTTCTAAGAAATAGGTGTCTATTCCTTCAAAAAATGGATGATAATTCTTTATCGATGAGTTTTCTTTGAGTTCAAAAAGTTGCTGATCGGTTGTGAGGATAGTACCTTGTTTGTCAATAGAGATAAACTGTAAGTCTTTTGTACTATAATCACGTTGTAATTCATGCATCGCCATTAGGATAAAAGTTTAGCAATTTTTTCAAATAAACGTTGAACGTTGTTACCTTCTTTAGCACTAACTAGCATGTCTAGAAATTCAAGCTCTTCCTTTTTTTCAGATATACTTCCCTTAGGCAAAAGATCAGATTTATTACCTATGCTTATGATAGGAACTTTATTGAAATTATCCTTAAGATATTGAGTTTGGGATTCAATATTTTGATATGTTACAGGTCGTGTCACATCGCACACAAATATGAATCCATGTGTTCCTAGTAAATACGCTTTTCTAATTTCTTCAATGTCATCGGTACCTTCTGTATCCCATAGAATTAAGTTAACTTCTTTATCATTAACATGTACTGTTTTCTTAAGAATATGAACGCCTATAGTTACCTTATAGTCTGCAGAGAATACATCTTCTACAAAACGCCTTATAAGGGAAGTTTTCCCAACTCCAAAATGTCCTACGATGACGATTTTTTTTGATATCATATTATTGGTTACTGAATTTAAGGGCACTATACCTGGTTAATAGTAATTCTTCTAGTGCTTCTCTTGAATCTAATAGATTCTTTTTATTGATTTCTTGTGAGACTTCTAGATTGAAATTTTCAAGTTCATTTTCTAGAGTCTCTGTAAATGTACCACTTACGGCTGTTGCAATATAATACTTATGAAAATTATGTAGATGTATTTCATATAAATCGTACTCGATAGACTGTAAATCATGATTAGACTGCTTGAAAGCATCTTCTACAAAGCCCTTAATCGCTGTCAACATGCCGCTTATCATGTCTTCATCAACAGTTTCCTTTAAATGAAAACTTCCTATTAGTATACCAGAGCCTTTCTCGATAATAAACACTTGCTCTACTTTAGCATTTCCTAAATCGCTAATTATGATTTCGTTTTCACTTACTCCTGTAAAAATTGATTTCATTTTGCGTTTAATGCCTTGCATTGAAAATGTGTCTTTGGCCGTTTTATTCACTTGCTCAGAAAGTACTTTTATCTCTTGCGAGATGTACTTTTTTATCATCTTACCTAAAATAGGATAGAGCGCCTCAACAACTTCATCTTTTGAATTTTCAATTTGAATTTTCAATGATTCTGTGATCGCAGGACCTAAGTTTTGAGGGATGTTTTTTGTGAATTCATCTAATTGTTCTTTTATAATCGGAGATACTTTTTCAGACAGCCTATGGCGTTCTCTTAAAATTTCTTCTAGAACATTGATTTTGTGAGTAATACTTTCTGCGTATTCTCTATCATCTGTGAGTAAGATGGTCTTCAATAACGCCAGCTTTTCATCTTCTGTCATGGCGGTATTATGTTATTAAGCTTTGATTTTTGTACCTAACTCTATAAGAGCTTCACCTAGCATATCTCTACTAGTCTTCTCATCTTCTATCGTGTCTAATCTATCTTCTAACTTATTCTCTAAATCAGTAATACGAATATTTAAATCAGTAGAAAGACTGTCAATACTTTTGCTTAGCTCATCACGTGTGTCGTCTATAAAGCTTTGTAATTCTTGCTTTTTCTTTAGCAAGTCAGCTTTTAGTTCATCAAACTCCGTGTTGTACTGTTGGATGTTTTCTCCAAAAATGAGGTTTTTTATAGCCTCTATTTTTGAGTTGCTATCTACACCTTCAGTTGCAGCATTTTGGGTTTTAGATATTTTACTCATTTTCATTTCTCATTTGAGAAGTAAAAATACTAGAAAAATATTACTTATCGTGCTTTTGAATGAATTCCTCTAGTTTGGCAACCATGTTTTTACTTCCACAGAAGAAAGGTACTCTTTGGTGAAGCTCTGTCGGTTTTAAATCATGATACGTGTATGACCATCACTGGCTGTACCACCAGCTTGTTCGGCAATAAAAGCCATTGGGTTGCATTCATATAAAAGACGCAATTTACCATTTGGCGATTTAGCACTTTGTGGATACATGTAAATCCCGCCTTTTATCATATTTCTATGAATATCAGATACTAAACTGCCTATATAACGACTAGTGTAAGGTCTGTCATCTTCATCTTGTTGACAGTATTTAATATAATCCTTGACACCTTGTGGAAAATGATTATAATTACCTTCGTTAACGCTATAAATATTTCCGTCTTCAGAAAATTTCATGTTAGGATGTGATAGATAATAAGTCCCTAATGCTGGATTTAATGTAAATCCATTCACACCATGGCCAGTTGTGTAAACTAGCATTGTAGAGGTACCGTAAACAATATATCCCGCAGCGACTTGTAAATTACCAGGCTGTAAAAAATCTTCTAACTGTACTGGAGTACCGACTGGTGTTACACGTCTATATATAGAGAAAATAGTCCCAACAGATACGTTAACATCTATATTTGAACTACCGTCTAAAGGGTCCATTAAAACTACATACTTGTTACTATGATTCTCTTTATGACCTTCGATAGTAATAAAGTCATCATTTTCTTCACTAGCTATACCGCATACGATCTCGCGATTAGTAAGTGTTCTTATAAATGTGTCATTTGCAAGGACATCTAATTTTTGTTGATCTTCACCTTGAGTATTAATCTCACCAGCGCTACCGGTAATATCTACAAGTCCAGCTTTGTTAACCTCATGATTAACCATTTTTGCAGCTAGTCTTATAGAGTTGATGAGTCTAGAGAGTTCGCCACTAGAATATTGAAATTCAGATTGATTTTCAATTATAAATTCTCCTAAAGTTTGATTTTTACGTGCCATGTCGGTTTGAGGTGTGTTGCAAATATCCTAAAATATTCTCCATACATATAACGATGTAGTAAGATAGTTTTAAGAATTTGTACATAACTCTATATATATTTACCCAACTTTAAGAATATGATACAGATAAAAGAAGCTAGTATAAATGATTATCCTAGAGTGTTAGAGCTTATTCAAGAGTTAGCTACTTTTGAAAAAGAGCCAGATGCGGTAGAGATAACCGTTAACGATTTAATAAAAAATGGTAGTGGTAATCATCCGCTTTTTAAATGTTTTGTAGGTTTTTATAATGATAAGATTGAAGGAATTGCACTTTGCTATCCGAGATTTTCAACTTGGAAAGGAAAGACAATTCACCTTGAAGACCTTATTGTTACACAAAGCTTAAGAGGAAAAGGTCTTGGAAAAGCATTGTATAATCAGGTGATGAAATATGCATTTGATGAAAAAGTACGTCGGGTAGAATGGGTCGTGCTGGATTGGAATGAAGGAGCAATAGAGTTTTATAAAAATACGGGAGCAACAATTTTAGAGGATTGGCATCTCGCACAAATGGACGAGGAATCGCTCCGTAATTATGTTTTAAGAAATGAAGATATTTAAGTTTGGTGGTGCGTCAGTAAAGGACGCCGCTGGTGTGCGCAACGTCGTACAAGTAGTTCAAACTATGGGCTATGATGGCTTAGGGGTAGTAGTTTCTGCAATGGGCAAAACAACTAATGCATTAGAGGATATTGTTAAATGCTATCAGAATAATAATCAAGCATACCTGACTCTTATTGATGAGTTATTTGCTAAACATCTAGAAATTGTATCTGATCTAGAAACTAATGGTGCTAGTGAGGATGTTTTGATACGCTTTCGCGAAAGCGAACTTAAAAAAGATCTTAAGGCAACTATAGAATCCTTAAAAGGTACCATGTTGCGCAACCAAAGTAAAAATCACGCTTTTATCTATGATCAAGTAGTGAGTCATGGAGAATTACTTTCTACTCAAATTGTAGCAACCTATTTTAAGGCTCATAAAATTCTAGTAGAATGGATGGATGCACGTCAATTGATAAAGACTGATCAAAAGTATAGAGATGCAGCTGTGAACTGGAAAGAGACAGAGAACTTGATTAAAAATAACTGTGCTGGGAAACTATTTTTAACACAAGGTTTTATAGGGTCTGACGATAATGGTTTGACTACAACATTAGGTAGAGAAGGAAGTGATTATACTGCGGCTATTCTACCTATGCTCTAGACGCTAGCCATGTAACCATTTGGAAAGATGTGCCTGGAGTATTAAATGGTGATCCTCGTGTGTTTGATAACACGGTACTTTTAGAACAAATATCATATCGCGAGGCTATAGAATTAGCTTTTTATGGAGCTAGTGTTATACATCCTAAAACCTTACAGCCGCTTCAAGGTAAGCAAATTGAGTTGAGAGTAAATTCTTTTCTAGATCCACAGTCGCAAGGTACCGTTATTAAAGAAGGTGATGCAGTAAAGCCTATGACGCCATGTTATATCGTACGCAAGAACCTTGTCTTTTTAGAGATTTCTGCACGTGATTTTAGTTTTATTGGAGAGCATAATATCAGTGATATCTTTCATCAGTTAAGTGAGAGTAAAATGCAAGTAGGATTATTACAAAACTCAGCTATTAGCTTAACCATTTGTGTAGAGGATAAATATGATAAACTATCTGAATTGTTAGATGACCTAGAAGCTCGTTACATTGTAAACGCAGTAAGTGATGTGTCACTTTATACTATAAGACACCATAGTGATAATGCAATTGAATCTATAGAAAATGGAAAAGAGGTGCTTTTAAGACAGCGCACTCAAGAAACTTTGCAGCTAGTCGTAAAAGGATAGAGTTGAGCAGTTATCAATTATGCTATATTTGTAGTTCTACTATCTAAATTAAAGAATGGGTCTGGTAACAGCAAAAGAGGTCGCAAAAGCGATTCATATAGATAAATATGGTTTTCTGGGTACTTTTGGTGGCTGGGCACTTATGAAGTTGTTGCGTATATCCACGCTCAACAAACTTTATAACAGGCATAAGCATTTAAAAGATGTAAAGTTTCTTACAGCTCTACTTGAAGATTTACAAATAGAGTTTGAAATACCAGAGGAAGATTTAAGACGTATTCCTAAAACTGGTGCCTTCATAACCATATCAAATCATCCACTAGGAGGAATTGATGGCATACTATTAATGAGGTTGTTGCTTGATAAAAGGCCTGACTATAAGATTATAGCAAATTTCTTATTACATCGTATAGAGCCTTTAAAGCCCTTTATAATGCCAGTTAATCCATTTGAGGATCGTAAAGATGTAAAGTCATCAACTGCTGGTTTTATGCAGGCGATTAGACATCTTAGAAATGATATGCCTTTAGGGATTTTTCCAGCTGGCGAAGTCTCTACTTATAAAGATGGAAAACTAGTTGTCGATAAGCATGGGAAGAGGCAGCAATGAAATTAATACAGCGTGCTGAAGTGCCTGTGATACCAATATATTTTCATGCAAAGAATAGCCGATTGTTTTATAGGTTAGCAAAAATATCAGACACTTTTAGAACGGCAAAGCTACCTTCAGAAACCTTAACCCAAAAACGACGTATCATTAAGGTCCGTATAGGTAATGCTATTTCTGTAAAGGATCAAAAAGAGCATGAGAGTCTGACTGGTTTTACTGAGTTTTTAAGGCGTAAAACATATATGCTTTCTAAAGCATATGATAAAGAGTCTACAAAGCTTAAGGATATACCTAAAACTATAAAACTTCCTAAAAGTCCTAAAAAGATTGTAAAGCAGGTAGATCCGGCAAAAATGATCAAAGAAGTTGACCAATTAAGAAGAGATGATAAACGTCTTTTACAATCTAAAAACTATGAGGTCTTTCTCGCAAAAAGCGATAAAATGCCACATGTAATGACAGAAATAGGTCGACTGCGTGAAATTACGTTTAGGAAGATAGGTGAAGGGACAAATAAAGCAATTGATTTAGATCATTACGATAATTATTACCATCAAATGTTCTTATGGGATAGTGAGGCACAGGCAGTAGCAGGTGCATATCGCATGGGAATGGGAAGTGAAATTTATGAGGCTCATGGGATAGAAGGATTTTATCTCAACGAATTATTCAAATTTGAACCAGAGCTATATAAAATGATGAATCAGTCCATAGAAATGGGACGGGCATTTATCATACCAGAGTATCAACTTAAACCTATGCCTTTATTTCTTTTATGGAAAGGTATCGTTCATTGTACCTTACGTTTCCCAGAGCATAAATATCTTATAGGTGGAGTAAGTATTAGTAATAAATTTCAAATTTCTCAAAATCGTTAATGATTGAGTTTATGAAAAGCAATTACTATGATCCATATATCGCTCAATATATTACACCTAAACAGGAGTTTAAAGTCAAACTGGAAGACGCTGATAAGGATTTTATTTTTGACGAATCTGAGGCTGATTTAAATAAGTTTGATAGACTTATCGATGAATTAGAACCTAACGAATTGCGTTTACCAGTTCTGATCAAAAAATATGTCAAACAAAACGCAAAAGTAATAGCGTTTAACGTTGATCCATTATTCAATAATGCCATTGATGGTCTCATGTATATACGTATCGCAGACTACCAGAAAGTACCGTGAAACCGGTTATGGAAGAGTTTCAGGCAGAGATGGAAGCCCGATACTTTAGAGATAATGAGGATAGCGAGGAATAAATATGAGAGTATTCTACCTTGTTTTACCAATATTTCTTTTTCACCTAATAGGTAACGCTCAAGAAATTAAAGGTAGAGTCATCGATTCCTTAACTCAGGAGGCTATAAGTGGTGCATCAGTCTATATCGATGGAACATCACGAGGCGTAATTACAAACTTAGATGGTTACTTTACATTTAACTATCCTGAAAATGTAAAATCAGCCTTAGTTGTAAGAATGTTAGGTTATAAAACCATACGTTTTAATAATCCTCTAGAAGCAGATTTGTCTTCTATATTATTAGTGCAAAAAGCAGATGAGCTAGACGCAGTAATAATCAATCCAGATCCGTGGTCACGTGAAAAGAAGGAAGGATATTTTAAAAAGTACTTTTTAGGCACCTCAACTATCGCTGCTGACTGTAAGATACTTAATTTAGATGACGTGAAGATGCGTTTTAATCCAGTAACAGGTTTAATGGCAGCTCGCTGTAATAAGCCCATTATGGTTAGAAATAAGCATCTAGGCTATTTAATTAGTTATGACTTAATTGATTTTGAATTGCAGTTTGAAAAAAAGGTGTTAAAAGCTGGGCCAGGTATTGTATTACCTAATAATGCGCTAACCTTGGAGAGTTTTCATTTAAAAGAAGCTTATTATTTAGGGTCATCTTTTTTTCAAGAGCTCAGTGATAAACCATCACGGATTAGAAAGTATTTAAAGAGGAGAAATGATTTGTATAAAGTTAGTGAATTAAGGTTTTTTAGATCTCTAGCAGCTGATGAATTACAGGATAAAGGATATGTGCTGTATTATGATAAATTTGCTGTACCTATCAAAAATCACATTCGGGTAAAACAATTTGAAACTTACTCAGTAGTTGGATTTAGGCATGATAAATACCCAATTATAGATTCTAAAAATAACAGAACAGATATATATTTAACCGGTGAACAAATTGTAGTTGATCAGCACGGAAATAACCTGTCAGGTAAAGCTATAAAATTCAATGGTTTTATGGCAGAATTGCGAGTAGGAGGCATGTTACCTCTGGATTTTATACCGCAAGAAAATTAATCTTGTTTCTTTTTTTTCTTAAGTTTTTTCTTAACTTTTTTTAATGGCTTTAGTTTTTTCAATCTTTTTTAATTCAGATTCTATAAACTCTTCACAGTAAGCTTGAATTTTCTTTCTCGCTTTTGCGAATGCACCTTCATCACCATTATTAAGATCTTCAATATTTGAAATAGGGAATTCTATAATACTAGCTTTATCAGAAATCGAGTCCGGTATGTGACTAGCTATATCTTCTCCTATAGTGATGATATAGTCAAATGATATTTTTTTATAGTCGTTGATATGATTAGAAGAATAATCAGATATGTCTATGCCAACTACATCCATACTGTCTATAACTGTAGTATGTATCTCTTCTGGCTCTAAACCAGCACTATAAATTTGAGCACGTTCATTGGTAAAATAATCCATAAACCCATGTGCCATTTGACCAGCCGTGGCGTTAGATATAGAAAGAACTAGTATATGAAGCATTGAGGATTCACTAGATTAGTAATAAGTACTAGGTTAATGTTAAGTCAAAGTTAAGACGACTATTTATGTTACACAATAAATACTTTAAACCTTAACATTAAAGTTGTTAAGACGTTGTTTGTTAGTTAGTTGTTAAAACCATGGTTTTTTATTAGCCTGATAGGTTTGATAGAATTCTTCTTCAGATTTTGTAAGATATATAACACCTTCAATGATACCTATTATACCAGCACCACCACAAGTTAAGATTCCAGCTATAAGAAGTATGATGCCTTCTTTATTATAACCTAGAACAAATTTATGTATTCCTAAATAACCGAAGAATATGCCTAATACTCCAGCAAGTATTCTTTTATTGTTAGTGTCTTTAGTAAAATTATCATATTCTCTCTTGAAATCATCTGCAGCATTTGAAGCAGCTTCTTTTGCCTCTTCAAAACTCTCTTTGGCAGCCTCTTTTGCACTGTTAAAACTATCTTTTGTACTATCGTATCCATGATCGCTCATACTTTTTTAATTTAAAGGTATTAATGTTCTATTTTTCAAATAACTCTTCATTAGCAGGTTCCCAAAGTTCAACTTTACGACCATCTATATCTATAATCCAACCAAATTTTCCGTAATCAAACTCTTCTATTGCTCCAGCGATTTGAACACCTGATTTTTTTAATTGTTCCATTAGGCTAACTAGATCATCAACACGATAATTAATCATAAATTCTTGATCACCTGGATTAAAGTATGTGCTGTCTTTCTTAAAAGGACTCCATTGTTGAGAGGCTTTTTCTTTAGTAGGGCCAGTCCAGAAGGTACAGCCATAATCATCTACTGGTAAGCCTAGGTGTTCTTGATACCATGCTTTAGTGGCAGCAACATCTGCACATTTGAAAAAAACGCCTCCTATACCTGTTACTTTTGCTTTCATAATTAGTGGTTCTTAATGATTTTACTTGCGATAACATGTGCAAGTTTATATTTGGACTCGACGGTCCAGCCAGCGACGTGTGGACTCAATAAAACATTATCCATCTTTAACAGCTTTTTAAAAGGTAAAGGCATCTCACTATCAAATAAGGATGTAAAAGAACTTTTTTCATATTCTAAAACATCTAATCCAGCACCTTTTATTTTACCCAATTCAAGTGCATTAACTAGGTCTGCTATAATAACGGATTTACCTCTAGCTGTATTGATAAGGTAAAATGGTTTTTTAAATCCAGCTATAAACTCTTTATTAACCATTCCGGTCGTTAAGTCTGTTTGAGGTGTATGCAAACTCAATACGTCTGCCTGAGATTGTAATTCTTTTAAAGGTACTTGCGTGGCGTTCTCATCTTCTATTCCTTTTATAAGATCATAAAAAATGACTTTACAATCAAAACCAGATAGCTTTCTAGCAAATGATTTTCCCATATTACCATAACCTATCAATCCAACAGTTTTCCCTTCTAGTTCTATACCGCGATTCTCTTCTCTTAACCATTTACCATTACGCACTTGTTGATCTGCTCTATTCATATGATTGAATAGGGATAATAACATGCCTAATGCATGTTCACCTACCGCATTGCGATTACCTTCAGGAGCATTGTAGCATGCGATATTAAGCTCTCGGGCGACATCTAGATCTATGTTTTCTAATCCAGCACCTACACGACCAAGAAATTTTAATTTTATAGCAGCTTTTAAAAAGTCCTTGTCAATAGGGAATCTACTGCGCACAATAAGACCATCATAATCACTTATAACTTTTAAGATATTTTCTTTTGAAGATGTGTAATCGTGGTGATTAGTATAACCAGCATCTTCTAGCATGGTGGCAAGAATATCATGATTAGAGTCTAGGTGCAGTACTTTCATCGTTTAAAAATAAATTTATTAATAATCTATCATATTCAATTCTTGTTCAAAATCGTATTGTAAATCCTCATGCAAGGTACTTATGCGCACTTTGATGAGAACAATCTGTCGTGTACAAATGTCTCTCAATACTTTACTTTGTGAGTAATAGGGTTGAAAGTCTTGAAGTAATTTACAAAAATGGATGAGTACAGCCACTTCTGTCTCTTTATTACCAGAGTACCTTATAAACTTTTTTGCATCTTTTAAAACCTTACGTATTCCTTTTTTTGCATAGTAAATATTACGTGTATTAACAGATAGGAATTGTTCATCTAGATTTGCCTTTACACTATCTACATAATCATCTTCATGATGCGCTTCAAAGAGTAAATAAGTGAGTAGTTCTTTATTCTCTTTTTTGAAACGTGATAAGCGCAGGACGATTTCCATGAGCTCTTTTTCGTCCTTGTATTTAAGTTCGTCTTTGAGTTCTTTAACGCTGGCCGTTTTCATGTAGTTGTTTGATGTTATATACGCTTTCGCGAAAGCGTAATTCTAAATACCTATGATAGCCTTTGCAATCAAAAAGTATATCAATATACCAAATATATCATTACTAGTTGTAATAAATGGGCCAGTTGCAAGTGCTGGATCAATACCTCTTTTATGTAATGCTAGAGGAACAAAAGTACCAACTAAACCTGCCACGATTATCACTGCAAATAGAGAGGTTGATATTGCTAGTGAGGTTAAGAATTCACGCTCAGCAAAATAAGTATAAGCAAATAATAAAATCGCTAGAATAACACCATTGAGCATGGCTAGTAATATTTCTTTTAATAATCGATTTCCTATACTACCTTTTAAGTCATCATTTGCAATACCTTGAACGATTATCGCGCTGGACTGTACACCTACATTGCCGGCCATAGCGGCTATAAGAGGTGTGAATAAGAATAGTACGGCATATTCTTTAATCAGGTGCTCAAAGCCACCCATAATAGCTGCAGCACCTATTCCACCTACTAGTCCTAGAACTAACCATGGTAATCGCGCTTTGGTCAAATCCCAGATGCTATCATTTGCCTCAACGTCCTGCGAAATACCACTGGCGAGTTGATAATCCTTTTCAGCTTCTTCTGTTATAAAATCTACTATATCATCTATGGTCACACGACCTACTAATCGGTCTAATTCATCTACAACAGGTATTGCTTCTAGGTCATACTTACGCATGATACGAGATACTTCTTCTCCAGATGTTTTAACGGTAACATAATCTACCTTGGGCTTACACACATCTTTTATAGGTGTGCTTTCGGGACTGGTTAGTAGATCTTTAAGTGATAGTCGTCCTTTTAATTTATCATTATTATCCACTACATAGATAGAGTGTACACGTGTTACATTCTCAGCTTGTGCGCGCATCTCGCTTACACAACCTGTAACGGTCCAGTTCTCGTTTACCTTAACGAGTTCTTTTGCCATTAATCCACCAGCACTGTTTTCCTCATAGCGCAAGAGATCTACGATATCTTCTGCATGTTGTTCGTCTATCAGTTCAGAGATGACCTCTTTTGCAATATTGTCAGGAAGCTCATTAAGGATATCTGCCGCATCATCAGTGTCCATTTCCTCAAGCTCATCTGCGATTTCTTTAGGAGAAAGAGCGTTAAGAATTCGATCTCGCTGGTCCTCATCTAGCTCCATAAGAGCTTCACTGGTTTTCTCAGAGTCGAGTAACTTGACGATATAAACGGCTTGCTCAAGATTGAGCTCGTCTATAATCTCTGCAATATCAGCAAAGTGTAATTCTTCAAGAATGTGTTCTAGTTGAGCGCTATTATCGCTTTCAATAAGCGTGCGTATTTCTTCTAGAAAATCTTTGGTGATATTGAACTGCATGATGTATGAACTTGCTGCAAATATAAAGGTTATAGGTTTTGAAAGCGAACTTGAAGTAGATCTGACACTGAACATTGTTTCTAACAAATTCAACTTCTATAGTTCTATCTTTATTAGCCGGTTTATGTTTCCATAAACAGATTAATGATGTCTTAGATATAAACTCAATTAGAAATCTTACAACTTCTCAATTTGTGTAGCTAACTCAACAAAGGCATCTACACTTATTTGTTCTGGACGTAAGTTAAAGATTTCTTTTTCTCTCATCTCATCAGGTAAGTTCATTGTTTTTAATGAGTTTCTCAATGTTTTACGACGTTGCTGGAATGCAAGTTTTACGACTTGCCTTAAAATAGAGTAGGAGCATGTGAGATTGTCATAATTATCTCTACGTTTTAAGAATAAAACACCGCTGTCTACTCTTGGTGGTGGATCAAATACTTCTGGTCCTACTGTAAAAGAATACTCTGCTTCATAATAAGCTTGTGCTAGAACAGATAATATTCCATAGGTTTTTGAGCCATGAGGTGCACAAATGCGCTGGGCAACTTCTTTTTGAAACATACCACCAAATTCAGGGATTTGTTCTCTGTTTTCTATGGTTTTAAATACAATCTGCGTACTGATATTATATGGGAAATTTCCAATTATCGCAAAAGACTGATTTCCATAAATTTCTTTCAAATCTTTCTTTAAGAAATCTGCTTCTATAACTTGAAATGTTTGATCATTGACAATCTTTACATGTTCAAGAGGGAAGCTGTGCTTAAGATAAATCACCGATTCACTATCTAACTCTAGTGCCGTTACCTTCATGTTTTTGCGTATCACATGTTTAGTAAGCACACCAGTTCCAGGACCTATTTCTAGAATTTGGTCATAACCTTCATAGCTTAACACCTCGGCAATGCGTAGGGCTACATCTTCATCTTTAAGAAAGTGTTGTCCTAGATGTTTTTTTGCGGTAACGCCTTTATCGCTTCCTTTATGAGATGATTTATGTTTGTTGTATTTGGCCAATTGCTAGTGTTTATTTTCAGTATTAGATGTAAAATTAAACCTAATTTAAATTAGTGTGCACGGTATATTCATCGAGTACATCTAATTCTGTACGGAATGAAAGGACATTATTGCCCCCCCATTTATCTAATCCTGTTTTACGTAATGTTTCTGCATGGTTTGCATAGTAGGTTTCTAAAGTTTCTCTACTTATAGCTTTATACTGTATAGAAAAAGTGCTAGATCCATCTTGCTCTTCTACAAGGACGCGTGTTAATTTTGCATCTTTGAAAAGACCAGTCCCTAATACATGCGCAATATGTTCACGTATCCATTCTAACCATTCCTCTTCTAAATGACTTGCCATATTGCAAGTCACATTATATATAACCATAATTAAATTTTTAAAAAGCACTGAGGTTTTCATCGCCTCTCAAACGTCTATATCTCCTACGTGCATCTACAAAGTGTATGCTGTCTGCATAGTCATAAATGATACGTTCATATAACGCTTGCGCTTTATTAGGATTGTCAAATTTCTCTTCATAAAGCAATGCTAGTTTATAAAAAGCATCATCTGCTAGAATACCATCTGCAAAGTTATCGATGATAGTTTGATAGTTGTTTTTTGCGGCTTCAAGGTTGCCTTCAATTTCATATAAGTTTGCTTGCTTGAGTAAAGCTTCATCTTCTATAGGGTCTCCTTTATGATTTTTTAATAATTGATCATAGAGCGAGATCGCTTCTGGTCGTTTATTTTGATATTGTTTTAAATCAGCTTTTGCAAAAGCCTTAAGTGCCACAAAAGTGGTGTCCTCTAAACTATGATCACTTATGGTAAGACTTAATTCCATTGCATCGTTTGCTATAAGCTTTGATGTAGCACTGCGCAGTACTTTTAATTGCGTCAGACTCCATGGAAAGTCACCTTGATAATAACTGGTGCGTGCTACCCTAAACTGTGCTTCTTGGGCAAGCTCATCGTTAGGTAAATCTGTTTGTACCTGACTGTATAAAATTAATGCACGATTAAATTGCTCTTGTAGTACTAGAATATCTGCAAGCAACATTTTTACTTCAGCCTTTTGAAACTTGCTTAGTCTTTTGTTTTCAAGTTCTGTTAATATGGTTACAGCTGTTTCAGGTTCGCTAGCTTTAAAGGTTAGAAAATCTGCATAATCTAATTGTAACATAAAGGTCTGACCATCGCGACCATATTTAGTTAGTAGTTGCTCATAATTAGATTTTACGGTCACATAATCACTTGCTATAGCATTGTCTGCCTTAATTTTTGCCAATAAACTTTCAGCGATATAACGAGTAGAACTAACTTGCGATTCTTGTACTAAATATTCGAGAATCTCTTTGGCGGCATCTAAATCTTTTTCCTCAATCGCGGTAACGGCTAGCTCTTGAAGTTCTACCGTACTTTCTTTAGTACGCACATAAATAGCCTTTTCTTGAAGGAATGCTTTCTTAAAATCTTTTTGCTGAATAAATAGCCAGCTTAAGAGCTGATTATAGATTGGGTTTTGCTTTTCGCGTAAGCGTAATAACAACGATTTCCTTAAAAGTTTATTTCCTTCATTGTCGGGATCATCTGTGATGTATCTGAAAAATATAGCTTGAGCACGACCACGATATGAGACATTACTTTCAATCAAATCAATATATTGAACAAACATTTTCTCAAGGTTCCCTTGCTGTCCATAAAGATTTGCTAACTGAATTTTAAAATTAGCATTAGGATTTGCCGTCATACCTTTCTCGTATGCTATAATCGCCTCATCTAGTAAATTGCGTCGTTCAAAACGATTAGCAATTTGATAGGTGAGGTTGGGTAAGGAGTCAATGATTGCAATAGCCTCGTTATAGTAAGGAACGGCTAGTGAATCCTTACCTTGCAATGTTAAATTATAACCGCGTTCAATGGTTAGACTTTTATTATTGCGCATCAACTTCTCAGCATCAATAATTAAAGAGTCTACCTGCTGGTATTGCTCTAATTGCTGGTGGATGTCAATTACCTTGTATAAGTTGTTGATATTGCGCTTATTTTGTTCATAGATTTTGTTGTAAATCTTGAGCGCTTTACCATATTCACCTTGGTCCATATAATTCTCTGCCAATCTAGGGTTTTGTGCAAAACCAAAGCTGCTGTATAACAGTATGAAGAGAATTAATAAATGACGCATAGGTCTAAATATAGGGTATTAATCAATGATGTCAAATCCACAGTAAGGTATCAATACCTCTGGGATTTTTATTCCACTTTCTGTCTGGTAATTTTCTAGGATACCAGCTAGTATACGTGGTAATGCTAGTGAGCTACCGTTCAAAGTGTGTGCCAGTTCTGTTTTACCTTCGCTATTGCGGAAACGTAATTTCAAGCGGTTACTCTGAAATGTTTTAAAGTTAGAGACACTACTTACTTCTAGCCACTTATCTTGTGCGGTACTATAAATCTCAAAGTCATAAGTAAGTGTAGAGGTAAATCCAAGGTCACCACCGCATAGTCTTAAAATACGATAAGGTAATTCTAGTTCTTCTAAAATATTTTTTACGTGAACAACCATCGCGTCTAGTGCGCTATCGCTATGATCTGGATGCTCTATGCGTAAAATTTCTACTTTATCAAATTGATGTAAACGGTTTAAACCACGCACATCGCTCCCATAGCTTCCTGCTTCACGACGGAAACATGGTGTATAACCAGTCATCGCTATTGGCAGATCTTTTGATTCCAATAAATCACCACGGTAAAGATTAGTTATAGGGACTTCTGCCGTTGGAATAAGGTATAAATCATCAACACCTACATGGTACATCTGTCCTTCTTTATCTGGCAATTGTCCAGTTCCATAACCACTTGCTTCATTCACAAGGTGCGGCACCTGCATTTCTTCATAACCAGCGGCGGTGTTTTTATCTAGAAAATAGTTGATAAGGGCACGTTGTAAACGAGCTCCTTTTCTTTTATAAACAGGAAATCCTGCGCCGGTAATTTTTGTTCCTAGCTCAAAATCGATAATATCATAATCCTTTACAAGTTCCCAGTGTGGTTTTGCACCTGCGTGTAAAGTAGGGATCACTCCATGTTGAGAGAGAACTTCATTATCTTCATCACTATTTCCGCTAGGTACACTGTCTTGCGGGATATTAGGGATCGTGTATAGAATTGTTTGTAGTTCTGTAACAGCAATGGTTAGTTCTTCATTAAGTTGTTTAGACTTTTCTTTAAGTTCAACCGTTTGAGATTTAAGTTCATTTGCTTCTGCAGCTTTTCCAGACTTAAATAAATCGCCTATCTGCTTAGAAAGCTTATTGCTTATAGCAAGTGTTTCATCAAGTTGTGCTTGTAGAGAACGTCTTTTTTCATCGACTGAAATAGCGTTTTCTAACATTGGCATTGCGTCAACGTTTCTTTTTTTAAGCGCTTGTGCAAAAGCATCTTTATTCTCGCGTATAGCTGCGATTTGTAACATGGTATTCGTTTTTAATTCTAAGCTTGTAAAATTACCATTTATTCCTTGTTCTCATAGAGAGAAGATGGTAAAATCCATTCATGATGTGACCAGTGACTCCATTCTTGAGCGGCAATATCTATTTCTTTATCTGTAAACTGCTGCAAGGGACGACCATTGATACTAACTTTGGCATCAATATACACAGCAACATCTTCACCTTCCATCGCGTGAAACTCTTTTAATTTTTGAGCAAATTGCCACATAAAATCAGGCTTTGTCTGTACATTGTAAGATTGTTTAGTAGTTAGATAGTCGTTATAATTAATCGCTTTGCGACTGCCGGTTTTTTATTTTCCACATAATATGTAGTGAAACCACGTCTGTTGCGCAGCATCATGCGCCAGCTTAAACGATGACCTTCTTCTGTCCATAACACGTCGTCATTTATTACCCAATGTCTTAATGGTAATAAAATCATTATGATTAAAAAGCCCATGGTTACAGCAATTGTTGGCTTTTTGTACGATGGTACAATTATTTCGTCACCGTCATAGAATTGCTTCTTTTTTAAGAATCGTTTTTGTATCGTCTTTGGGTTGAAAAAGAAAACTAAAAAAGCTAAAGCTAGATATGGGAATATGCCTATTTTAAAAATAATAGAATTGAAAATATGGAAGAAGAAAGAGGCTATAACGGCAATCATACGCGTTTTTTTCCAAAGTAATAAGGGCACGATTAAAATATCAAAGCTCAATCCGTAAATCATAATCGCCCAGTGAGCCCATTCCTGCTGTAAGATATTCCAATCACCAGCTCTTATTTTCATTAAATGCTTAGGGAATGATGTATCTATCCAGTCAGGATAAAACTTTGCAACACTAGCATAGGAGTAAACGATAAATAGAAATGCTATAATAAATAGGTAAACCCATCTACTCATATGTTCTTTACGTAATGCTGGGTTCCATTTTGCATCTAGAGAAACAGAGCGATGCGCCGGTAAAAAAATCATGATGTAGTTAAGTAACATCAATAAATAATAGTGGTTATTGTAAGACGTTTTTTGCAATAAGTAAACATAAGTCCAGGCTACAGCATAAAAAATTATTGCCGTTCGATATTTTAAGCCTACCATAACTAACAATCCTGCAATGCCCATCATTACAAATAAAGCATACATTAATGGTGCTGTTAAAGGTTCTAGAAACTCAAACCCTATAAATGTAAATGTAAATTTTGGTTGTAAAAAATGTTTATCAACCGCTCCTAACGCTATATGTCCAAAAGCCTCACAAGCCAATAAGAAACCAAAAAACATTCGGAATAAAACCAGAGCAGAGTTGTCTACTTGCTGGAATAACCATTTATCCCATTTGCTGTGCATAGGTTCTGGTCTTTAATTCATCTTCTTTCATCGCTGTTTTTAATTCTTCAATTGAGTTAAATTTGAGTTCGTCTCTCAATCTTTTATGAAAGAATAACTCTATTTCATTGTTGTATAAATCTGCATTAAAGTCTAAGTAAAATGTTTCAATGGTTTTTTGTGATCCGTCAGAAACAGTAGGATTAAAGCCTATATTAGTCATTCCATAAATCTTTGTGCCATCTATGATACTGCTGGTAATGTAGACTCCATTTTTAGGTAGTAATTTATAGCTCTCACTTACTTTTAAATTTGCCGTAGGATAATTAATAGTTCTGCCTATTGCTTTTCCCTGAACGATTTTACCGTTTATACTGTACGGTCTGTTTAAGTAATTTTCAGTTACTTCCATATCACCATTTTCTATAGCGTTACGTATTTTAGTACTACTTACGGTAACCTCTTCTACTTCTTTTTTAGAGATTTGGACAACTTTGAAATTAAACTCCTTACCATACTCTTCTAATTCATTAATACTCGCAGCACGATTTCTGCCAAATCTGTGATCATAGCCTATCACAACCACAGCGGCTTTTAATTGATCGACAAGAATGTTTTTCACATAGTCATGTGCGCTAGTTCTGGCAAAATTTAGAGAAAACGGATGTGTTACTATATTTTCAATACCGTTTAAAGCGATTAATTGCTGTCGCTCTTCAATAGTATTGATCAATTTCAGGTCACTATCAGGCTGTAATATCATTCTAGGATGAGGAAAAAAGGTGAGCAACACACTTGTAAGGGATTGTTGCTGTGCGATTTCAGTAACTCGATTTAGGATTTTTTGATGACCGTGATGTACACCGTCAAAAGTTCCTATGGTTACTACAGCGCCTTTTTCTGCCACATATGAGGCAATGTTGTCAAATATTTTCAATGTATTACAGCTCTTTTTTCAGGTAGATGCAAATTAAAATATTCTCGGTGAATTGCGCTAAAAAACAGCATGTTTATGAAAATGTTTGTACAGACCACAAACATGAAGTATTTTGTAGACTTATTATTCCCTATGAAATATCTTTTAACGATTGTAGTGCTGTTTAATTTCGCTTTCGCGGAAGCGCAAAACTTCTGGCAATCCGTCTCACAAATACCTACTGAGAATTTAGAAACTCGCAATTTTACACCTGAAAACTATTTGTTATTTGACTTGAATCTAGACGGTTTAAAGCAATCTATTGCTGCTGCACCAATGCGATTCACTTCAAATCATTCAACAATAGTTATATCTATGCCTAATGCTGATGGCGATTTTAACAATTTTGAAATCTTTGAAACACAAATGATGGATACATCGTTGTCTGCAAAATACCCAGATATTAAAACATATATCGGCTTAAATATTAACGATACTGCAGATGTAATACGGTTTTCAATCACTTCTCATGGTTTTCATAATATAGAGTTTATCCCAGGTGCACCTACAGTATATATTGATCCATTTACTAAAGATCATGATATGTACATCGTTTATAATAGATCTGCAATTCCTGAAGTAAAGGAAGATTTTGAATGTTTAACGGATGAGGTTTCTGTAATTGGTATTGATCATAAAATAACAAATTTAATTCTTAAATCTGCAGATGACAGTGCATTGCGTTCCTATCGCGTTGCCATATCCTGTAATGCAGAGTATGGTAACCTATTTGCAGGAACAGGTACAGATGCGCAGAAGAGAGCAAGTATTCAAGCAAGACAAGTAATAACGATGAATCGTGTGAATGGTGTTTATGAACGTGATCTTGCTATTAATATGGTTTTTGTGGCCAATAATGATTTGCTACTATATTTTGGGGGGGATACATCGTTAGATCCTTACACTAATGATTTTAATAATAGAACACAAGATTTGATAGACGGTAATCTTGCTGGTCAAGGTTTTCCTGGTATAGGTAATGCCAATTATGATATAGGTCACAATTTTAATACTTCTGGTGGAGGAAATGCTGGTTGCATCGGTTGTGTATGTGTTACAGGTCAAAAAGGTAGCGGTATGACCGGTCGTGCAAACCCTACAGGTGATCCATTTGATATTGATTATGTAGCTCATGAAATGGGACACCAGTTTGGCGGTTATCATTCAATGGCATCTAGTAGCTGTAGAAGTGGAAGCGGTCAGACAGAAGTTGAGCCTGGAAGTGGTAGTACAATAATGGCTTATGCCGGTATTTGTAATCCAAATATTCAAAACAATTCAGATGATTATTTTCATTATGTAAACATCAGAGATATAACAACAAATATTAAAACTGGTCCTTCGAGTTCATGTGCAGTGGTTACAAATATTCCTTTTACAGCTCCAGTAGTTGATGCAGGTTTAGATTATACGATACCTTATAGCACAGCGTTTGTTTTGACAGGGACAGCAACTAATTTAGGAACTGAAACGGTGACTTATAATTGGGAACAAAATGACCCGGAAAATCCAGGAAGTAATAATGGGCCAGATCCGACACGAGTTCAAGGTCCGATGTATAGGTCATTACCTTCAGTAACGGTTCCAGAACGTTATTTTCCTGCTTTATCAGATGTTGTACAGGGAAATCTAGCACCATCTTATGAGGTGACTCCATCCGTAGCCAGAAATATGGAGTTTGCTTTCACTGCCCGTAAGTATGATATGAACGTAGGGCAAAATGATTCAGATTTAATGAATATTACTGTTGATGGTATAGCAGGTCCGTTTACTATTACTAGTCAGGATTCTAATGTAAGTTACAATACGGGAGAAGCCTTTGTAGTTAATTGGGATGTAGCAGGTACAGATCAATTTCCTATTAATACCATGAGTGTTGATATTTTAATGTCTACAGATGGAGGTTTAACTTTTAATGATATTATTGAAGCTGCCACACCTAATGATGGAACCCAAACGGTGATCATGCCAGTAGTTTCTCCTACTAGTCAAGCGCGTATAATGGTAAAGGCAAATAGCAACGTTTATTATGCTGTAAATTCTGCAAACTTCACAGTTACCAGCGATGAGTTTTCTTTGAGTACCACTGAACTTGAACAAAACGTTTGCTTGCCAGCAAATGCCAGTTATGATTTTACATATCGAACATTTAATGGTTTTAATACACCTACAACGCTTTCATTAACGGGTGAGCCTGTTGGTTCAACTGTTGTAATCACGCCTAATATTGTAACTAATAACAATACACCTGTAAATATTACAATTAGTGGTCTTAATAGTTCAATGATAGGTAATTATAATCTTTCCTTTGATGGAACTGCTGGGGCTACTATGCGATCTGTCGGGTTAACTCTAAATGTGTTAGAGAGTGGTCTCCAAAATACGACGCTAATTGAGCCAGTAGACATGGCTGTTGATGTTGCGTTATTTCCGACCTTAGAATGGAACGCTACCACTGGAGCTCAAGAATATGATGTAGAAGTGTCATCAGATTCTAGTTTTAATATGATTATTGAGACTACAACAACTGCAGCCAGTACATATACTTTAACAACTGGTCTAGATGAGGATACCATTTATTATTGGCGTGTTAGAAACAAAAATGTATGTGGTAATGGATCTTTTAGTCCTGGACGAAGCTTTAGAACGGCAAACATTATTTGTTTTAATGAGACTTCTAACGTTGTACCTGTAACGATAAGTTCGGGTCCACCATCTTCATTTGATACAATCATTACGGTTACTGACAATGTAGTGATTAACGATATTGTATTAAATATAGATTTGTCACATACCTGGATGAGTGATGTCGATATTTATTTAACCAGCCAACGGGTACTCAAATTACTATAATAGAAGATCGATGTAATAATAGAAATGACTTACTAGCTACATTTACAGATGATGGGGCAGCACTTCAATGTACTTTTGCAGCGCCTACAGTAAGTGGAACCATCCTAGCAGTAGATGCGTTCTCTTCTTTTAATGGAGAAAATGCACTAGGTGATTGGGTATTAACTGTTGCAGATGATACAGATCAAGATGGTGGTGATTTAAACGGGTGGTCTATAGATATATGTGGAACGCAGACTCTGTCAACAATTGACAATATAATTGATGATATCAGTTTATATCCGAATCCCTCAAAAGAATCGGTTTATCTACAATTAGGTAATATGCTTTCGCGGAAGCTGAATTTGACATCTACGATATGGCAGGAAGATTTATAACTTCTCAAGAAATAAATTCAACTCGTACTCAAATCGATTTGAGCCATTGGTCTAGCGGAATGTATTTAATTAAAGTGACTATAGATCATCAAACAATAGTAAAGCAGATTATTAAAGAATAGTTATTTACCGTTAAATTGATTCATGGTGTTAGCTAATCCAGCATGAGTGAAGGATAGACAAGCCTCTGCTGCTTTATTGATGCGTTCTGGTAGAGCTTTCAGTTCTTCTTTGTTCCATTCTCCTAAAACATAGTCAACCTGACGGCCTTTAGAGAATTCATCAGAAATCCCAAAGCGTAATCTTGGGTAGTTAGGTGTGTTTAATTTAATCTGTGTGTCCTTTAATCCGTTATGACCACCATCAGTCCCTTTTGCCTTCATACGCAATGTGCCAAATGGTAGGTTCAAATCATCAGTAACTACTAATATTTGTTCCTTAGGAATAGATTCTTGATTCATGTAGTATTTAATCGCCTTACCGCTCAGGTTCATATAGGTGCTGGGCTTTAATAAAGTGATTTTTTTTCCTTTATGAGTAATAGTTGCGACATCTCCTAAAGTAAGGGTTTCAAAAGAAACGTCCTTTATTTTTGAAATCTCATCTAGAACTTTGAATCCTATATTATGACGTGTTTCAGTGTATTTATCTCCTATATTACCTAACCCTATGATTAGAAATTTTTTCATATCAATTTCTTTTTTGATAATAGATGGTCTGAAAATTTTCATCCACCATTTTTTCAATTTAATTATCATAATTCAAAACTATAAAAAAAGCCGCAAGAAATTAATCTTGCGGCTTATAAGTATTTGAGAAAAGAATTAACCTTCTTTAACTGCAGCTACATCATCTGTTTGAGTAGATGGAACATCTCCAGCTTCTACTTCATCATCATCATCATCATCTGTAACAGCCGTACGAGAAGTTTGATCATTACAACAACAACGCTGTCCGGGTGCATGATTTCATACTCAGCCACACGTAAGTCGCGTACATATTTTTTATTACCAATTTTCATAGGCGCGATGTCTACTTCAATTAGGTCAGGTAAGTTAGCAGGAAGTGCTTTTACTTTTAAACGACGGTTGTTTCTACGTAAAACACCACCATTAAGTACACCACGAGAAGTTCCTACAGTAACTACAGGTACTTCCATTGTAACTGGCTTATCATCAAAAATTTGATAAAAATCAGCGTGTAATAATTGTTCTTTTACTGGGTGCCATTGCATATCTTGTGCAATTGCAGCAAACTCACCGTCTTTACCTAGGTCTATAACAACTGTCATAGCGTCAGAGGTGTAAACCAAATTTTTGAATGCTTTTTCTTCTGCTTGAAAATGCACTGGCTCGTCTCCTCCGTAAATTACGCAAGGAACCAATCCAGCATTACGTAGAGCTTTAGTTGCCTTTTTGCCCACGCTTTCTCTTTTAGATCCGTTGATCGTGATTGATTTCATTTGTTGTTTATTTATTAATTATTGAAATTACATGATAAAATTAGAACTGATGGACTCGTTGTTTTGAACACTAGTCATTACTTCTGCAAATAAGCCTGCACAAGTAAGTACTTTAATCTTCTTACTTTCTTTCCTTAAAGGAATAGAGTCAGTTACTATCAATTCTTCTAGTTGAGAGTTTTCAATTCTCTCATATGCCTGACCAGATAAAATAGCATGAGTACAAATAGCTCTTACGCTTTTTGCTCCACGCTCCATCATTACGTCTGCGGCTTTTGTTAATGTACCTGCAGTATCGACCATGTCATCTACTAGCACTACATTTTTACCAGTCACGTCACCTATCAATTCCATGTGAGATATCACATTTGCTTTCTGGCGTTGTTTATAACAAACCACTACGTCGCTTTCAAGAGTTTTTGCATAGGCATATGCTCTCTTAGAACCACCCATATCTGGTGAAGCGATGGTTAGGTCAGATAAATTAAGATTTTTTAAATAAGGTATGAATAAAGCACTACCGAATAGATGATCTACAGGCTTTTCAAAAAATCCTTGAATTTGGTCTGCGTGTAAATCCATAGTAATAATGCGTGTTGCACCAGCACTTTCTAAGATTTTTGCAATCATTTTAGCACCTATTGGTACACGAGGCTTGTCTTTACGATCCTGACGTGCCCAACCAAAATAAGGAATTACAGCTGTAATATGTCTAGCACTAGCACGCTTTGCAGCATCTAACATTAATAATAACTCCATTAAGTTATCACTGCTAGGATGTGTAGAACCTATAATAAAGATGCGACGACCACGTATTGACTCTTCAAAAGATGGTTGAAATTCACCATCACTAAAAGTAGAGAAGTTAACCTGGCCTAGTGAGGCACCATACTTCTCAGCTACTGCTTTAGCAAGGTCCATACTTTGTCTACAACCGAATAATTTTGCTTCTGTCATGGTATTGGGCATCTTAAAATGAATTAGACTCCTGATTTTAAGGCTGCAAATGTACAGATATTTTTATTCTTTGTCCTTAAAAATAGCTCTAAATAAGGTGTGAGATTTAAAATAATATGTACTTTTGCAATCCAATTTTTAGGCCTCAGTGGTGGAATTGGTAGACACGTTGGATTCAAAATCCAATGCTTCACGGCGTGCCGGTTCGATTCCGGCCTGAGGTACTTCTAAAAACCAGAACAGAAATGTTCTGGTTTTTTTATACCACATCACTAAAAATCCTATTTTTGAATTATTACCCTTTAAAGCAATACATAAATGGATGATTTTTTAAGAAACGTGATTTTTGGATTTGAACATGTGCTAGATTGGAGAGCATATGACCACATTCTTTTTATCATGTTGCTTGCGGTACCTTATCTCTTTAAAAATTGGAAAAAGCTACTGTGGCTGGTAACCGCATTTACAATAGGTCATACCATTTCATTAATGCTTGTTGCCTTTGCAAAGGTTAGTTTTTCAAGTGCTTACATAGAGTTTCTCATTCCTGTAACCATTGCTATTACCGCGTTATATAACATCTTTACCGCAGGTAATAGACATCGTGATAATGCAGCGTGGCTTGCAATATCTATATCATTGTTCTTTGGGTTAATTCATGGACTGGCATTCTCTAGTGCTTATAAAATGCTAGCTAGCGGTAGTGATAATGAATTCTTATTATTACTTGAGTATGCGATAGGTATAGAAGGTGCTCAGTTAGTTATCGTGCTGTTAGTTCTTATTTTAAACTTTATCTTCACTGGGATCTTCCGCTTTAGTAAAAAAGATTGGGTACAAGTCATTTCTGGTATTGTGTTGGGAATGGTGATCCCTATGCTAATAGAGCGATGGTTGTGGTAGTAGGTTTTACAAAAGTGTTTCTTAATTACGCTTTCGCGAAAGCATAATTAAAATAAAATGGTGTTGCACTACGAGACGTTTTGCAAAATTTAAAAATAAAAAATTTGAAGGATCTAAAACAACATAAATACGACGTTGCTTATCTTAAAATGGCTACAGAATGGGCTAAACTTTCCCATTGTAAACGCAGGCAGGTAGGTGCTTTAATCGTTAGAGATCGTATGATTATAAGTGATGGTTATAACGGTACACCTAGCGGTTTTGAGAATTTTTGTGAGGATGATGAAGGTTATACAAAATGGTATGTGTTGCATGCAGAGGCTAATGCAATTCTTAAAGTAGCTGGATCAACACAATCATGTGCTGGTGCCACACTTTATATAACCATGTCGCCATGTAAGGACTGTAGTAAACTCATTCATCAAAGTGGCATTAAACGTGTAGTGTATGTAGAAGGTTATAAAGATGATAGTGGTTTGCAATTTCTGCAAAAAGCTGGCGTTGATGTAGAACAAATTAATCAACTATAAATAGTGAAAAAGTCACAGACATACTTTCCGTTGTTTTTAGGAATAGCAGTAGCTCTAGGCATAGGGCTGGGCTATATGATGCATAGTGGTGAGTCTAGTGACGGATTGCTTATGGCAAGTAATGCTAATAAGCGTAAACTTAATAAGCTAATAGATATCATCGACCAGCGATATGTGGATGATGTGAATACAGATAGCATTGTTGATATTACTGTTAATGGTATTCTTTCTAATTTGGATCCTCATTCTATTTATATTTCTAATGATGAAATGGAAGACGTCGCAGACCAAATGCGTGGTGATTTTGTGGGTATAGGTATTAGATTCTTTGTAAATCAGGACACGATATCAGTTCTTAACGTGTTAGATGGTGGACCTAGTAAAAAAGCTGGTATTAAAGGTGGTGATAAAATTCTGTATGCAGACGGTAAGCCTCTTTTTGGTTTAGATGCCGTAAGTACAGATGTTTTAAAAGGTGAAGATGGATCAAAGGTTACACTAGGTGTATTGAGACCAGGTGATAATAATGTTCAACAAGTGTCTGTTGTGAGAGGTAATGTACCTATTAATAGTGTCGAGGCTGCTTATATGCTTAGTGAAAATCTAGGCTACATAAAAGTAAATCGATTTGCAGAGTCTACCGAAGAAGAATTTAACAATGCAATAGATGAGTTAATTGAAAAAGGTGCGCAACGCCTTACTGTTGATTTAAGAGATAATCCTGGTGGTGTTTTAAGTGCTGCAATTGCGATGGCAGATGAATTTTTGCCGCGCAAGAAGTTAATTCTTTTTCAAAAAGATAGAAATAATGAACGTAAAGATTCTTATGCAACTAGCGATGGTGATTTTGAAGATAAAGCAGTTTACATTTTAATAAATGAAAATAGTGCCAGTGCAAGTGAAGTAGTTGCTGGAGCTTTGCAGGATAACGACGTGGGAACGATTATAGGTCGACGTAGTTTTGGAAAAGGTCTGGTGCAACAAGAAATTAAACTAGGTGACGGTAGTGCAGTCAGGTTAACTGTGTCTAGATATTATACGCCTACTGGTAGAAGTATTCAACGTCCTTATGATAATGGTAATGAGGACTACTTTAAAGAGTATATCGATCGTTATAATAATGGTGAGTTAGAAGATGCTGCTAATATTGAGGTGAATGATTCTTTAAAAAGAACAACACCTGAAGGTAAAGTAGTTTATGGCGGCGGCGGAATCATTCCAGATGTCTTTGTGCCATCTGCAGATGGGTATGTTTTACAAACCTTAGAATATTTTGCTCGTACAGGATTTGCAGATCAGTTTGCTAATCGATATTTACAAGGCGATGGTATTAACCTGCGCAACATGACTGAAAAAGATTTCATGGAAACCTACAGTGTTCCAGAATTGATCATGGAAGATTTTATTCAATACGCACAGTTATACAATACTAGTATTTCGTTGCCAGGTTATAGGGATGAGATCTCTACAATTATTAAATCTGCGCTTGCAGAGCAGATTTTTGATACTGAGGCAAAAATCAAAATATTGAATCAACAAGATCGGATGATTCAAAAAGTGTTAGAGCTTAACAAGTAAGCTTATTATCCTCAATTTATCTTCTCTCGTGCTTATCTTTTATCTTAAGAGATACTTGTAGTATCGCTAATAATATAAACACACATAAAGAAGCAAGTATGCTTATAACAGCGATTTGACTATCACCTTTAAAAAGATTAGAGAAATCTAGTTTAGTAGCGTTAAATATGACGCTGGCAGCTGCAAGTGCCATCAATATGTATATGACTATTTTCATTTAGAAAAGTTCTTTAATATTAGTAGTAAATAGCTTTACGGCTATGGCTAGCAAGATAACTCCAAAAATTTTACGTACCACGTTAATCCCTTGTTTTCCGATCAGTTTTTCAATGTATCCAGAGTTCTTAAGAACAATGTATACAAAGATAATGTTCACGATAATGGCAGCAATGATATTAATAACAGAGTATTCTGACCTTAAAGATAGTACTGATGTTAACGTACCTGCACCAGCAATAAGAGGGAAAGCTATAGGAATGATAGCAGCAGTTTCTGGCGCCTCATCTTTATAAAGCTGTACACCTAGGATCATTTCTAAAGCGATAAAGAAGATAATAAAGGCACCAGCCACGGCAAACGAGTTGACATCAATACCTATTAAATTCAACATTCTTTCACCTACAAACAAGAATACAATCATTAAAACACCAGCAACTACAGATGCTTTTTCACTTTGAACGTGACCAACCTTGCGACGTAAATCAATAATAATAGGAACACTTCCTATAATATCAATTACTGCAAATAAAATCATGGTTGCCGTAAAAAACTCCTTTAGGTTAAAGGCTGCAAAAAAATCTACAAAAGCATTGCTTTCCATCGTCTTGTTTTGAGCGCGCAAAAGTACTGCTATTTAATAGTTTAGTGTTAATAGGTAAAGGTTAAATATTCATTAACGAATCGTGACTTTTAAGTTGCTTTCTTAAAGAGAATTAAGCTTTTGAACAAAGTTGGATTCTGTCTGCATTAATATCTAGTTCTAGTATCTTTGCAGCTTCAAATTTGCCCTTATGTTTCAGTTAGGAAAAACCATCGTGTCAGATGATTTATTAGAAAAAGACTTTGTTTGCAATCTTACAGCTTGTAAAGGTGTTTGCTGTGTTGCAGGAGAAGCTGGTGCACCATTGGAGCAAAAGGAGTTAGATATTCTAGATAAAGAATATCAAAAGTGAAGCCTTATTTAAGAGCTGAAGGGATTGAGGCTATAGAAGCTCAAGGTACGTGGATAGAACGAGAGAACGGAGAATTAGAAACGCCATTAGTCAATGGTGCAGAGTGTGCTTACACAACTTTTAAAGAAGATGGTACGGCATTATGCGGTATTGAAGCTGCTTATCGAGATGGTGCTACTTCTTTTTATAAGCCTATTTCCTGCCACCTGTATCCTGTACGTATTCAGGAGTACACCGATTTTAAAGCGGTAAATTATCATAAATGGCAAATTTGTGATGACGCGTGTACATTAGGTGAAGAATTAGGTGTGCCGGTTTATAAGTTTTTAAAGGAAGCTCTTGTTCGTAAATTTGGAATTGCTTGGTATGAAGAGTTAGAGGAAATAGCTCAGAATTTCTCTTCAAAATTTTAAATCTGCGTTTTAAGAACTTACTTTTTTACAATTCGCTTTCGCGAAAGCGTGGATAACTTCTTCTCATCTTAACAAGTAAACAATGTAGGAATTAGACTAAATATTGCGGCTTATCAGTGATAAAACGTAGGCTTGTAATACCTTGTT
Organism: Nonlabens ulvanivorans; assembly: GCF_000755285.1. Taxonomy (GTDB): domain Bacteria; phylum Bacteroidota; class Bacteroidia; order Flavobacteriales; family Flavobacteriaceae; genus Nonlabens; species Nonlabens ulvanivorans_A. The sequence goes on from NZ_BBMK01000001.1 coordinate 885,772, forward strand.
TCTATTAAATGCATCGAAAGTTAGACGAAATTTTAAAACGTTGATATTCAGTATTTTAAAATATATAATTTGTTTTTTTTTAACATTTAAGCTTGGTTGTAATCATGTTGAAAACTTGTTTAAAAGCAAATTGACAAGACCCTAATTTCCTCTCAATGATTTTTGATATTTGTTACTCTTCAAGCCAGAAGAAATAACCGAGAAAATTAAAAGGACACATGCAGACGACTCAAGAGCCAATTTTACAAGAGAATCCAGACAGATTTGTTATTTTTCCTATTCAACATGATGATTTATGGGAATGGTATAAGAAACAACAAGCCTGTATTTGGACTGCTGAAGAAATCGATCTGCAAGTTGATATTACAGATTGGCAAAATTCATTGAATTCTGACGAGCGTTATTTTATTAAGCATATCCTTGCATTTTTTGCGGCTAGTGATGGTATTGTGAATGAGAATCTTGCAGAGAATTTTGTGAATGAGGTACAATATTCTGAGGCTAAGTTTTTCTACGGTTTCCAGATCATGATGGAAAACATTCATTCAGAGACTTATTCTTTACTTATTGATACTTATGTAAAAGATGATAAAGAGAAAGATCAGCTTTTTAGAGCGATAGAGAACTTTCCTGCAATCAAATTAAAGGCAGATTGGGCAATGAAATGGATCGATAGTCCATCATTTGCAGAGCGCCTTATTGCATTTGCAGCTGTAGAAGGTATTTTCTTCTCTGGTGCTTTTTGTTCAATCTATTGGTTGAAGAAGCGTGGCTTAATGCCAGGACTTACTTTTTCTAATGAATTGATTTCTCGTGATGAAGGAATGCACTGTGATTTTGCCGTACACCTGCATAATCACCATTTAATTAATAAAGTGCCTAAAGAACGTATCACAGAAATTATTGTGGACGCTTTAAATATAGAACGCGAGTTCATTACAGAGTCATTGCCTGCAAGTTTAATAGGTATGAACGCAAAATTAATGACTCAATACCTAGAGTTTGTAACAGATCGTTACTAGTTGAACTAGAATGTGATCCAGTTTATAACGTGACTAATCCGTTTGATTTTATGGATTTAATAGGTATGGAAGGTAAAACTAACTTCTTTGAGAAAAGAGTAGGTGAATACCAAAAAGCTGGTGTCATGAATAGTACCAAAGAAGATAAGAGTTCAATGGATTCTTTCTCCTTAGATGCTGACTTCTAGTTGGTAACTACCAAAACCCTGCAGCACTAACCGCTGTTTCATTATAGAGTATAGAAAATAATTTATTTTGTTTTCACAAATGTTAACCCAATGATTAGAGAATGGGATTAGAATCCTTATCTCTTAACCCAAAAAAACTAGTTCAATATGTTTGTAGTAAAAAGAGACGGCCACAAGGAGCCAGTAATGTTCGATAAGATCACGGCAAGAGTACGTAAGTTATGTTATGGTTTAAGTAACCATGTAGATCCAGTTAAAGTGGCTATGCGTGTTATTGACGGACTTTATGATGGTGTTACTACAAGTGAATTAGATAATCTAGCTGCAGAAACTGCTGCAACTATGACTACAGCTCACCCAGATTATGCGCGTCTTGCTGCACGTATATCGGTGTCTAACCTACACAAGAACACTAAAAAAGACTTTTACTGATGTGGTAACAGATCTTTATGAATATGTAAATCCGCGTACAGAGAAAAAAGCACCTATGATCTCAGATGAGGTGTATAAAGTAATACAAGATAATGCAGACCGCTTGAACTCGGCCATTATATATAATCGTGATTTTGGGTACGATTACTTTGGGTTTAAAACATTAGAACGTAGTTATCTATTAAAAATTAACGGTCAGATTGCAGAGCGTCCACAACACATGTTAATGCGTGTGTCTGTAGGGATTCATATCGACGATTTAGATGCTGCGATAGAGACTTATGAGTTGATGTCTAAAAAGTTCTTTACACATGCAACACCTACATTATTTAATGCAGGTACACCTAAACCTCAAATGTCTTCTTGTTTCTTATTAACGATGCAAGATGATAGTATAGAAGGTATTTATGATACATTAAAGCAAACGGCAAAGATCTCACAAAGTGCTGGTGGAATAGGATTGTCTATTCACAACATACGTGCTAGAGGTTCTTACATAGGTGGTACTAATGGTACTTCAAATGGTATCGTACCTATGCTTAAAGTATATAATGACACGGCGCGTTATGTAGATCAAGGTGGAGGAAAACGTAAAGGTTCTTTTGCTATTTATATGGAGCCATGGCATGCAGATATCTTTGATTTCTTAGACCTTAAGAAAAACCACGGTAAAGAAGAAATGCGTGCGCGCGATTTATTCTATGCGATGTGGATGTCAGATCTTTCATGAAAAGAGTAGAGACTAACGATACATGGACCTTAATGTGTCCTCATGAATGTCCTAATCTTTATAACGTTTATGGAGATGAGTTTGAGGCTTTGTATACTAAGTATGAGCAAGAAGGAAAAGGTCGTAAGACTATCCAAGCGCGTGAGTTATGGGATAAAATATTAGAATCTCAAATCGAGACCGGTACACCATACATGTTATATAAGGATGCCGCAAATAATAAGTCTAACCAGAAAAACTTAGGTACCATCAGGTCATCAAACTTGTGTACTGAGATTATGGAGTATACTTCTCCAGATGAGGTTGCAGTTTGTAACTTAGCCTCTATTGCATTACCTATGTTTATTAAAGATGGTGCGTTTGACCACAAAGCATTATATAAAGTAACTAAAAGAGTAACGCGCAACTTAAATAAAGTAATAGACCGCAACTATTACCCAGTAATAGAGGCGAGAAATTCTAACATGCGTCACAGACCAGTAGGATTAGGGATTCAAGGTCTTGCAGATGCTTTTATATTATTACGTCTTCCATTTACAAGTGACGAGGCTAAGAAATTGAACTCAGAGATTTTTGAGACCTTATACTTTGCAGCATGTGAGGCTTCTATGGAAATGGCGCAAGAAGAAGGTCCTTATTCTACATTTGCCGGATCACCTATGTCAAAAGGAGAATTCCAGTACAACATGTGGAATATCAATGATACAGATTTAAGCGGTCGTTGGAACTGGTCAGATTTAAGAACTAAGGTAATGGAGCATGGAGTAAGAAATTCACTTCTTGTAGCACCTATGCCAACAGCAAGTACTTCACAAATCTTAGGAAACAACGAGGCGTTTGAACCATATACTTCAAACATCTATACACGTAGAACATTATCTGGTGAGTTTATTGTAGTTAATAAGCACTTATTAAAAGACTTAGTGGATCTAGGGCTATGGGATGATAGTTTGAAGAACGCGATCATGAGAAACAATGGTTCTATTCAAGCGATAGAAGGTATTCCAGAAGATATCAAAGAGTTGTATAAAACTGTTTGGGAATTAAAGATGAAAGATATCATCGACATGTCTCGTCAACGTGGTTACTTTATTGATCAGTCTCAATCCTTAAACCTGTTTATGGAAAACGTGACGACGTCTAAGCTTACTTCAATGCATTTCTATGCATGGAAAAGTGGTTTGAAAACGGGAATGTATTACTTAAGAACTAAAGCAGCTGTTGACGCTATCAAGTTTACGGTAACTAAAGAAGCTAAAAAAGCGCCAGTAGCTCAACCAGTTGTTGCGCCGGTTCTTATTGAAGATCATTCTCCTGCCGCTGCAAAAGTTATGGAGGCTGCTGCAGATATCATTAACACAACGGTAGTTACAGAAAACGAAGAAATGACGGCTGCAGAATATAAAGAAATCTTATTGCGTGCAAAAGAAGCTGCAAGTAATGGAGATGACTGCGAGATGTGCGGTTCATAAACCCTACTTATTTACTTAATGTAAAGCGACCTTGCAATTATTGTGAGGTCGCTTTTTTTTTACGCTTTCGCGAAAGCGTGTATACCTAGCCCAATGCTTAATTCAAAAGTTAAGTCTTTTAACAAGAATGGGTTATATCAACGTCATAAACTTAAATCTATATTAAGGTTGATGTAAACCCATGTTAATCGCTCATTTCAACTGCAGTCTGTCTGTATATTGTAGTAAATTAATTAAATAACCATACAAACTAATATTATGAAGTACACAGAAGAAGTAGCAAACAAGTTAAATGAATTACTAGAGAAAAATTATGATGCTGAGGCTGGATATAAGCTAGCCAAAGACAATGTGATAGCAGAAGATTAAAAGGATTTTTTGAAAAACAAGCTCAAGAAAGATATGACTTTGGGCACGAGCTCAAAAGTGAGATACGCAGTTATGGTGCAACTCCAGATAAAGGAACAAGTGTAAAAGGTGATGCGCACCGTGCATGGATGAATATTAAATCCGCCTTTACCTCAGATAATGAAGAAAGTATGTTAGAAGAGGCGATTAGAGGAGAGAAAGCAGCTGTAGAAGAGTATAATTCCATCATTGCAGACATGACATTGCCACCATCTACAAATGCCTTGTTGACTAAACATCGAGATAATGTGCAAACAGCATTAAATAAAGTAAGTGCGATGGAAAGCATAGCATAATTTCCGTAGATTATTGATTGAAGACCCTTTTGAGACATCAAAAGGGTCTTTTTATATATAAAAATTTTACATGGAACAGTGGATTTTGTTCATAACTACATTTTTAAAAAGGGTTTCAATCACGTATATTTAAAATTCTGTTTTTAAATTTTGATTAATTTTTAAGCATTTGGTTATAAGGTGATTGACTAGTTGTTTGAAGCTAGTTTTTAGTCCTGATACCAGAAATTTGACGACTCGATAACTCAACACTCATTCTACTATGTATCTCATTTTTGACACAGAAACCACAGGATTACCTAAACGCTGGGATGCACCTTATACAGATGTAGATAACTGGCCACGTGTGATTCAAATTGCATGGCAGTTGCATGATGAAATGGGTAACCTTATTGAGCATAAAGATTTCTTAGTAAAACCAGACGGTTTTGATATTCCCTATGATGCAGAGCGTATTCATGGAATCTCTACAGCACTAGCAGAGCAACAAGGTGTGCCGCTAGAAGAAATGCTGTCTGAATTTAACATTGCACTCAGTAAAGCAAAATTTGTAGTAGGGCAAAATCTCAAATTTGACTTAAACGTTACAGGAGCAGAATTTGAGAGAACTCAAATAGCAAACGATTTACAAGAGATTCCAGTATTGGACACCTGTACTGAGCACACGGCGCAATTATGCCAGATTCCTGGTGGTCGTTACGGGAAATTTAAATTACCTACACTTACAGAGCTGCACCAGTTTCTATTTAATCAGCCCTTTGGAGATGCTCACAACGCAACTGCAGATGTTGAAGCAACCACTAGATGTTTTTTAGAATTAATACGTAAACAGCAATATTCAAAACAACAACTGGATGTCGCAGATGATTATTTTGTTCGTTTTCAACAAGAGAATCCTGCACTTATAAGACCAGTAGGAATAACGCATATTAACCTTAAGAAAGCATCTGATCAACTTAAGGAAACCGTTACTCCTGAACTTTCTAAAGAAGAAATAAAAGAGAATCTAGAAGAGCTTAATGAGGCTCAATTTTCCCATTTACATTCTCATTCTCAATTCTCTATATTACAGTCTACCGCTAGTGTTCAAGACTTAGTGAAAGCTGCTGCGGCAAACGACATGTCTGCTGTAGCAATGACAGATCATGCAAATATGATGGGAGCTTTTCATTTTGTGAAAGCGGTAAAAGCACATAACGCAAGCTTAGCAAACGAGGAAGATAATGAATTGCAAAAACAACCATTAAAGCCCGTTTTAGGATGTGAGTTTTTTGTTTGCGAGGACATGAATGATAAATCCCATAAAGATAATGGGTATCAAATCGTACTTCTCGCAAAAAATAAAAATGGATACCTTAACATTGCAAAAATGTCTAGTAAGGCCTATATCGATGGCTTTTACTACGTTCCTAGAATTGATAAAAAATTGATTCAAGAGTTTAAAGAAGACATCATTGTACTTACCGGTAATATGTACGGTGAGGTGCCATCAAAGATTCTTAACATAGGAGAGAATCAGGCCGAAGAGGCACTTCTTTGGTGGAAAAAAGAATTCGGCGATGATTTATATGTAGAAATCATGCGTCATGGACAGGAAGATGAGGATAGAGCAAATGAGGTTTTGATATCGCTTTCGCGAAAGCATGATATCAAAATGATCGCTACTAATAATACTTATTATGTACATAAGGAAGATGCAAACGCACACGATATTCTATTATGTGTAAAGGATGGTGAAAAACAAGCGACACCTATAGGTCGTGGACGTGGATATCGTTATGGATTACCTAATCAAGAGTACTATTACAAATCTGCTGCAGAGATGAAACTTTTATTTAAGGATTTGCCTGAGGCGATTCTTAATATTAGCGAAGTTCTAGATAAGATTGAACCCTTTGAATTAGCACGAGATGTACTATTACCTAAGTTTGATATACCAGAGCAATTTCTAGACGTACAAGATGAAAATGATAATGAAAAGCGTGGTGAGAATGCTTATCTAAGACACCTGACTTATGAAGGCGCAAAAAAGCGATATGGTGAGATTACACCAGAAATCGAAGAACGTCTAGATTTTGAATTAGAAACAATACGTAAAACAGGATATCCTGGGTATTTCTTGATTACATGGGATTTTATAAAAGCTGCTCGAGATATGGATGTAGCGGTAGGTCCTGGTCGTGGTAGTGCCGCAGGTAGTGTGGTCGCCTATTGTCTGTGGATTACAAATGTGGATCCTATTCATTACGACTTGCTTTTTGAGCGTTTCTTAAATCCAGATCGTGTTAGTATGCCGGATATTGATATCGATTTTGATGATGAAAATCGATATAAAGTAATGGATTATGTCATTGAGAAATATGGAGCCAGTCAGGTAGCTCAGATTATCACCTATGGTACCATGGCGGCAAAATCCTCCATACGAGATACCGCAAGAGCATTGGATTTACCACTTAATGAGGCCGATCATATTGCAAAATTAATTCCAGATTTTGCTAAACTCAAGAAGATATTTGCACTTGAAGATAATGAAGTGCGGAGCAAATTCCGTGGAGAAGATGCAGATATGGTTGAGGAGCTAAGAAGTATCGCTGCAGGATCTGACCTCGCTGCCGAAACTTTAAGACAAGCTCGTATTTTAGAAGGTTCTGTAAGGAATACTGGAGTCCATGCGTGTGGTGTAATCATTACACCAGCACCACTTACTAATTTTGTGCCAGTCGCTACCGCAAAGAATTCAGACCTTTATGTAACCCAATTTGATAATGAGGTTGTAGAAAGTGCTGGGTTATTGAAGATGGACTTTTTAGGACTTAAGACCTTAAGCCAGATTAAAGATACGGTTGCCATAATTAAAGAACGACACCATATTGATCTTGATATCGAGTCTATACCATTAGATGATGCTAAAACTTATGAGCTTTTTCAAGAAGGTAATACCATAGGGATATTTCAATATGAAAGTGCTGGTATGCAAAAGTATATGCGTGATTTAAAACCGACGCAATTTGCAGATTTAATTGCAATGAATGCCTTGTATCGTCCTGGTCCGCTTGAATATATACCAGATTTTATTGATAGAAAACATGGTGTTAAAGAAATAAGCTATGACCTTGATGGTATGGAAGAATACCTTTCAGAAACCTATGGTATAACCGTATATCAAGAGCAAGTAATGCTACTTTCTCAAAAGCTTGCAAACTTTTCAAAAGGTGAGGCAGATGTCCTGCGTAAGGCGATGGGTAAAAAGCAAATGGCTACCCTACAAAAAATGAAGCCTAAATTCTTAGATAACGGAGAATCCAATGGCCATGATCGTGAAATACTTGAAAAAGTATGGAAAGATTGGGAAGCATTTGCATCTTATGCATTTAATAAATCTCACTCCACATGCTATGCGTGGATAGGTTATCAAACTGCTTATTTAAAAGCAAACTATCCAGCAGAGTTCATGGCGGCAACCTTGTCCAACAATATGAACCAAATTAAGGACGTAACTAAATTTATGGATGAGTGTAAACATATGGGATTACCTGTGCTAGGTCCAGATGTTAATGAGTCTAACTATAAGTTTACGGTAAATAAACAAGGTGCGGTTCGTTTTGGGATGGGAGCTGTTAAAGGTCTCGGTCATGGAGCTGTAATGACTATTATAGAAAATAGAAAAGACGGTGCTTATAAAAGCATTTTTGATATGGCTAAGCGTATTGATTTGCGTGCTGCTAATAAGAAGTCTTTTGAAGCACTAGCCTTAAGCGGTGGATTTGATGGGCTAGGTGGAGAGAATAGAGCACAGTATTTCCATCAATCTGATAATGGGCAGATTTTTTAGAGCAGGTTGTTAAATATGCTCAAAAATATCAGGAAAATGAAAACAGTGCTCAGGTAAGTCTTTTTGGAGAAGCTAGTGATGTACAGATTCCAGAACCAGAATTACCTATCTGTGAAGATTGGGGGGGAACGATGGAGAAATTGAAACGTGAAAAAGAAGTTGTAGGTATTTATATCTCTGGTCATCCACTTGATGATTATAAAAAAGAGATGGAATTTTTCTGTAATACAGGACTGTCTAGCTTAAAAGATTTACATGGTTTAGTAAATAGAGATTTGACCTTTTGTGGAGTGATAAGTGATGTTCAGCATCGTATAACAAAAACCAATAAAGGTTGGGGAATGTTTACGGTTGAAGATTATGAAGATAGTTTTGAGTTCAGACTTTTTAATGAAGATTACTTAAAATTCAGGCACTTTTTAGTCCCTAATTCTTTCATCCATTGTAAGATAAAAATCAAAGAAGGCTGGATTGATAAGAAAACAGGTAAGCCGACAGATCCTCGTATTAATTTTATGGCCATGCAGCAACTACAGGATTTAATGGCTAGTAGTGCAAAAAAATTGACTATTCAATTTCACATTAGTGAGGTCGTTGAAAATAGAGTCGAGTGGTTAAAAGATGTTATAGAGACCCATAAAGGTGATCATCAATTGTTTTTTAATCTTGTAGATCACGAAGAAAAAATCTCTTTGAATATGCCTAGTCGCTTGAAAAAAGTGAATGTAACTAATGAATTATTAGATCTATTAGACGAACAAGGCATTAATTATGGAGTTAATTAAGGTCAAATCACTAAGCAACATATCGCTATAAGTAAGTCTAATGGTGACAGCCTGTGATATGGAATAGGATTTGATTACTTTTGTATATAGAATTTTAAACAGCAAGTAAGATGGCACTAGAAATAACAGATGCAAATTTTGAAGAAACAGTATTAAACAGTGATAAGCCAGTATTGGTAGACTTTTGGGCAGCATGGTGTGGACCGTGTCGCATGGTAGGTCCTATCATTGATGAAGTAGCTACAGATTATGATGGTAAAGCCGTTGTAGGTAAAATGGATGTAGATGCAAATCAAGAGTTTGCTGCAAAATATGGTGTTCGTAACATCCCTACAGTTCTTGTTTTTCAAAATGGAGAAGTAGTAGGACGTCAAGTAGGTGTTGCGCCTAAGAATGCATATACAGATGCAATAGACGCATTATTGAACTAGATTATAGTTTTTACTTTATAAAGAAGCCTGTTTTGTAATTGAAACAGGCTTTTTTATGCTCGTAACTCATCGTTTTTCAAGTTTAAGAAGCATTACGTTTTCAAATATTTAACCTAGTCGTTTTAAACTTTAATACAACGCTAGTACATCGTTGCTCACCATTACAGTATCTTGAAATAAAATACTAATCATGAGCAGGACTATAATATTAAAGCAAAGACCAGACGGAGCACCCCAAACAGGCGATTTTAAAATTATAAGTGAAGAACAACCACCCATTAAATCTGGAGAAATACTTTTAAAGGCAAAATATGTTTCAGTAGATCCATATTTAAGAGGACGCATGCGCGATGAAGAATCCTATATCGAACCATTTAAAATTAATAATCCAATCGCTTCTACCGTAATTGCTGAGGTATTGAAAGTAAAAATAATAAGTTTAGCAAAGTGGATTTTTTAACCGGAATGTTAGATTGGAAAGAATATCAAGTGCATTCAGGTGATAATTTGCGTAAGATTGATGGAAACAACATTACATTAAGTGCTTATTTAGGAGTGCTTGGCTTAACTGGACTGACAGCATATTTTGGATTAAATAGAATAGGTGAGCCTAAAGAAGGCGAGACGCTATTAGTCTCTGGAGCAGCAGGAGCTGTAGGTTCTATTGTCGGTCAAATAGGTAAAATTAAAGGATTGCGAGTAATAGGAATAGCAGGATCTGATGAGAAAGTCACTTTTCTTAAAGAACAATTAGGTTTTGATTCTGCTATCAATTACAACACTACAGATGATATGGCAGCGGCTATTAAAAGACACGCGCCTGACGGGATTGATATCTATTTTGATAATGTAGGTAGCTATACATTAGACGCAGCTATGGAAAATATAAATCGTTTTGGACGTGTTATTAATTGTGGTGCGATATCACTTTATAATGAAACAAAGCAACCTACTGGTCCTCGATTAGAGACAACGCTAGTCAAAAAAAAGTGTAAAGATGCAAGGCTTTATAGTTCGCGATTTTGAAGAAAACTTTCCAGAAGGCGTTCAGCAACTTTCAGCCTGGTTAAAGGATGGAGAATTGAAGCATGAAGAAACTATTGTAGAAGGATTTGACTCCATTCCACAGGCCTTTATTGATTTATTTGATGGTAAAAATAAAGGTAAGATGGTTGTTAAAATCTATTAGACATTTAATGCACTTTTATAGACTAGGATTCCGCTTTCGCGAAAGCGGAACCTTTCATATCCTAATTACTTTTATAGAAAGATTATTTGCAAATATTATTGATACTCTTATCTTCACAAAATGGATATTCAAAAGGAGTTAAATAAAACCACAGGCTTTAAAAATCTTGCACTACTAGCCAGTCAGGTAGTTGAAGGTTTTATTTCTGGTATGCACAAATCTCCTTTTCATGGTTTTAGTGCTGAGTTTGCAGAACATAAGATCTACAATCCAGGTGAAAGCACGCGTCATATCGATTGGAAACTGTTTGCCAAAACAGATAAGCTCTATACAAAGCGATATGATGAAGAGACGAATTTGCGTTGTCATCTGATTATAGATAATAGTCCGTCGATGCATTATCCTGAAGTAAAAAGCCAACAACTGGAAAGCTTAAATAAAATTGGTTACAGTGCATTAGCGGCGGCTAGCGTTATGAATGTGCTTAAGAAACAACGTGATGCAGTTGGTCTGTCGATTTATAGTGATACTTATGAGTATTATGCGCCTGAAAAAGGTAGCGATAGACATCATAATATGTTGTTAGATCAGTTAGCTAATATGGCCGTAAATAAGCCTAAAGGAACTACTACAAATACTTATAAGTACTTACACGAGATAGCCGAAAAAATGAAGCGACGATCGCTTATTTTTCTTTTTACCGATATGTTTCAGAGTGATGTTCAAGAAAAAGAACTTTTTGAAGCTTTAAGACATTTAAAATATAATAAGCATGATGTCGTTCTCTTTCATACCTATGATAGTGCTACTGAAATGGATTTTGATTTTTCTAATAAGCCATCTCGTTATACTGATGTAGAAACAGGTGAGTATATAGATTTATATGCAGACAATGTAAAAGATGTATATAAAGAAGCCGTAAGCGCTTATTTTGAGAAACTAAGAGTGCGTTGTGGTCAAAATAGAATTAAATACATGCCTGTTGATATACAGCGCAATTTTGATGTTGTGCTCACTACATTTCTTCTAGAAAGGCAACTCTTTAAATAAAATAGAAGTATAAAAAAAGCCCGTCTTTAAACGGGCCACATAACTCTGATTTGAAAAGAGTAAGAGTTACTAGAATAAATTATTATTCCTTCTGCAAATTTGTTTATTATGCATGCATAAAGATAAAAATAATCTTACATATTATCTAATATCGTTAAACGGTAATAAAAATAATTTGAACTGTCGTTAAACAAAGAAAGCCTATCGTGAGATAGGCTTTCGTAACCGAATGAATTATGAAAAGAGTATTAGGTTACACTTAAATTGGATACTTAAATTTTTAGGGAAAATCTAAGTCCTTTATTTGAGCACAACAAATATCTAGCTATATTCATTTATTACTTAAAAATCAAACATCTGCAAATAGTTAATCGATGAAACATCAATTTAACTGATAAACTACTGCTTTATTAGCTTAATTTGTTGGTTTCCTTCTGAAGTTGCTACATCAATAATATAGATTCCAGTGGTTAAGCTTTCAATTGAATATGACGATAAGTTCTCTTTAAACTCCAATACTTGTTGTCCATTCATGTTGTATATGCTGATATGCTCTATTTCTTGAGATAGTCTAAAGGAGTTTTGAGCAGGATTAGGATATAATTTTACATCTGTTGTTAAGTTAGAGAAGTCTTCATTACTTAATGGATCTTGTAATTGTTGTGTAGAATAAACTCGATACTCACCAGGTTGTAAATTAATCATTGCAGTAGTATTAGTAATATTTACCGTTGTATTGCTGAAGTATTCATACCAAGTTCCTGTTTGACTAAAATTAGGATTAACATTTTGAGCTGTAATGCCATAATTAGCTACTACCACTGCGTCAAATACAGGTCCATTTAAGTTAATACGTTTTGTAACGCCAGATACATCTAGGTTGTTGTTTGTTGTGTTCCAAGTGTCTGGATATTTAGTTTTAAAACCTATCATGGTTGCTGTGACATCATATAAATCCATACGGTCTTGATCTGTATCATAATTAAGTGTCCATGGTATCGGTTTGCGACCGGTACGACCGTTTTGGTCAATATCAATTTCATAGCCTAGCTCACCAAATTGCCAAAGCATTTTAGGACCAGGAATACTATATAAAATTGCTGCTATAGCCTCTTGCCTATCTAATGCTATTGGCAAACTACGTACGTTATGTGAAGAATTTGCAGCATTTCCAAAATTTAAATTTTATACATTAAACGTTGCTCATCATGACTTTCTGCATAAGCAACCAGATGCTGGTCATTCCATCCTCTTGCTAGATAGTAAGATCTAAAAACGTCATTGTTACTAGAGTATCCCATAGAATTTTGATTAAACTCATCGGTCATTTTACCCCATAGCATAAAACCTGCATTTGCCAGAGCTGTTTCCTCAGAGTTATCACCTAAATGCTCAAGTATCATGTAGATGTCATTACTGTTTGCATTCCAAATGGTGTTCTTATAATCGTTAAGAATGTCCACTCTAGATTGATCATATGCACTCCATGCGCTAATGTTACCTAGTGTGAAGTTTTGTGTAAATCCTTTAGAAAGATCAAATCTGAAACCATCTATACGATATTCATCGATCCAGTATTGCAATGTCTGTTTAACATAGTCTCTTGTCCATTGACTCTCATGATTGAAATCATAACCAACATTAAAGTCATGTGTAGGAGAGGAGTTCAAATATGGATTGTTTGCAGCTGGTCTAAAGTTATTTTCATCCCACCAAAGTTGACACAATGGGCTTTGCGAAAAGGCATGATTATATACTACATCTATTACCACAGCAATTCCTCTAGAATGACATAAATCTACTAACTCTTTAAATTTTTCTGGGGTACCGTATGCTTTATCTAATGCTCCATGAAACTTAGGATTATAACCCCCCCAACTATCCGTTCCTTCAAATTCATTGACAGGCATTAATTGTAGCGTATTGATTCCTAATGTTTCTAAATAGTCAATACGATTAATGACTTCTTGAAAACTATCGTCTTCTGAAAAGTCTCGTACCAGAAGTTCGTAAATAACTAGATTCTCTTTATTTGGCTTCTGAAAATTATTAACCGTCCAATTATACGGTGTAGCTTGATATGTGTATAGCGATACATCACCTTCAGTTAATCCAGTTGGGTATGTCGGTAAATTTGGGAAATTTCCTGGTTTAATGAATTGATCACTACCTGGATCTAATATTAATCCAGAGAATGGATCTGCGACCTTATGAGTATAATCAACAATATATTGATATTGAAATGTTTGACCTACTGTAAAATTTGAGCTAGGAACAGTTACCCAAAAATAGTCACCATCCTTAAACATTTGAAAATTTGTGTCTAGATTCCAGTTCGTAAAATCACCTATTACAGCAGCATCCGTTTTTCCTGGAGCAGCGAGTAAAAAGGTTACACTACCATCTGCATTTTCATTGACGCCATTTTTAAGTCCTGCAGGTCGTGGTTGTGATTGTGTAGCTGCAGGAACAAATACATTTACTGCATCTGTAACCTGTTGTGCGCCATTGTCTGCTGTTAATTCGATAGTATGTCCACCTGCGGTATTTAATGTATAAGGAGATGTGATACTCATTGAGCTTGCAGCAGTGCCTATTGATGCATTATTTACCTTTAATTCTAAATTAGAATTTTGTGAAGCATCACCTGATATATTGATGGTTTGATTTAAGGTAAAAATGTCTCCGTTTGCAGGTGACGTTATTAATGCATTTAGGCCTGGTTGAAAAATAGGCAGAAAAATATCTGGACTTGTCTGGGCACTTGCTGCTGCGTTTCTTACAACTAGGCATATTTCACTCACGACATCACCAGCTGCGACATTATAAAAGGACTCTATATCAGACCCAAGTGTTAACTGGTAGATATTTCCTCCTGTATTTACAAATTGAGGTGCGCCATTATTATCATTAAATGTGGGCACAATAATGTTTTGCCATCTATTTCCGTTAATCGTTACACCGGTGTAGGCATAAAGAGTACCTGTGGTATTTTCTAACGCCGTACCAGTAGAGTCAAATATTAATGTTACTTGATCTGTTTGGGTAGGTGTGGATGGGTTTGTGGTTACTTGCGCTTTCGCGAAAGCGAATCCTATAAACGCTAAAAGTATAAGTAAATTGTTTTTCATAGTAAAGTCTTTAATCTAAAAAAAGGGCTGTTGCCAGCCCTTTTTAATTATTATCAGTCCATTAATTATTGAACAGGAATTAATATGTAACGACCATCTAAATCATTAAAGAAGATGTCATAAGCTCCTGGTGCTATAGGCACATTAGGACCATCTTGAGTTCCCTGACCTGAGAATTCAGTATCGCTTCCCCAGTTAGTTGCCCAATCATCGTTTGCTCTAAACTTTAATTCACCAGATATAAGAGTAACGTTTCTTAAGCTCCATTTGTGAGGATCAAAACTAGATTGATTCATCGCTGTACTAGCGCCCCATCCTGCAGGAGTACTATCACCTATAATACCTACCGTTGTGTAAGTTGCTGCAGTTGCTGCAGTACTGTTAGCTGTTATAGAGAAGCTAGATGCGCCTTCAGAAGAGTTTGTTACTCCATCCACGTCTACTACAAAGTCATAATAACCTGCCGCTGGTGCAGCAAATGAGTTAGGATCACTACCACCACCATCATTGACACCTACGGCACCATTGCGCTCACCGTATTGTGGCTGCCAGAATCCTGGAGTAGAAAGTAATTTAAATTCATCACCGTTGAAATAACCTGTATAGTAGTATACGTTTTCATTTGCTGGATCACGGAACAAAGCTGGGTTATTGTTATCATTACTCCATCCTGCTTCAGTAGCAGCACCTACTAGGTACAGGTCTGAGAAAGGATATGCAGCAAATGGTGTGATAATAATATTTACTTCATTAGAAAGAATAGAGCTCACTGCAGGATCTGCGGTAGTTGCTACAACTCTTAATTTATAGTTGCCTGCAACAGTTGCCTCTCCACCTAATGCAATTGCAGCGGCGTTTAAAGTTTCATACGTAACAGCAACATTAGTGTTAGTACTTGCACCTAATATCTGAGAAGCGCTGTAATCTCCCATATCGGTGTCCATCTGTAGGGTGTAATCTATTTGTACAGGAACTTCAAGGCTTATTGCATTCCATGTAAAACGTTCTGCCAGATCATCTCCATTAAATTCGGTGACTTCAAAAGCTCCAGATCCTGGAGATAAAGTGATCTCTCCTGCTGCGTTAGTGTTTAAATTGAATTCTTCAGAATCATTGTCATCACAAGATGTGATAGCAGCAATTGCTAAAAACGATAGTATTAATATTGAAAACTTTTTCATCGTATTGCTTATTTATAATTAATATCCAGGATTCTGGATTAAGTTAGGATTTAAATTTACTTCTTGTGCTGGAATAGGTAATAGATTACGGAATGGAGCAGTAGTCGTTCCAGATTGAACATTTCCTTTCCATGCCCAAACTTTACTCGTTGTGAATTTTCCAAAACGGATAAGATCTTGACGTCTATGTGTTTCCCAGTGTAATTCTCTAGCTCTTTCATCTAGGATAAAGTCTAAATTTAGGTCGCTTGCGGTAATATTACCACTTGTATTTCCATATGCTCTTTCACGTAATTGATTAATGTAACCTTCGGCAACATTAAGATCTCCTGCTGCTGCACCTCTTATGGTAGCTTCAGCATACATTAGATAAGCATCAGATAGACGAAATACTGGGAAATCGATATCAACAAAGTCACCTACGGTATCGCTACCAGCGTTACCATTAACATCAATGTTTTTAAATTTCTGAATAGCAAATCCATCTTTGAATCGTCCAACATCAGCAATTTCTAGGTTTTGATCCTGCGTAAAGAAAGTTTCACGTTGATCTGCACTATTTTCCATACCTGGGAACAGTTCTACAAATTCTTTAGTAGTACGTATTCCACCCCCCAACCACCATTGATACCGAATTCTGATGGGTTCATATCTCCACCTACTGGCGCATGAGTTAAGTAAGTAGTACCACCAAATGTTTGAGTATTTAAACCATCAAAATTTAAAGTCCAGATAAATTCACTTTGAGCACCGTTGCTGTCATTATCTGCATAAAAACTATAAGCGTATGGTACTGTTGGAATAGTATATCCACCGTTGATAACCTTATTGGTATAGATTAAGGCATCATCATTTCTTTCAGTTCCTGTATATACTTCAGCATTTAAATACATCTTTGCTAATAACATTTGTAGGGCAGCTTGATCTGCTCTACCATACTCATTCATTCCTGCTGGAACAATTTGGTCTTCAATAGCTAATAATTCTGTTTCAATCCAGTTGAATAAGTCAGTTCTATTAATTGCTTCTAGACCATTTGCCACATCAGTGTTTTCAGTACTAAAAGGCATCGTCCCAAAAAGGTCCATACCATGATAGTATGAGTAAGCTCTTAAAAAGCGAGCTTCATTTCTGTATTCTGCTACTTCTGCTCTAATATCACTAGGCACATCAAACTCGTTAAGTTTTGCATCTGACGATAGTCTTATGAACTCGTTACAAACGGATATTTGATAATTAATTCTAGAGAACATAGCGTTGATGAACTCATTTCCATCTGTCCATACGTGACCATGAAGATCTTTGATAGTACCGTCATTCCATGCGATAATTGCTTCATCTGTCGTAAGCTCTTGCATGTTCCAGTACAGTCTTAGGTAATTAGAAAAACCACCATCGATTCCTGAAATATCTGCATTTCCATCACCACCTGATTGTCCGCCTAGCATTAAACCTGCATAAGCTTTTGCAATAAGGCCTCGATATGCTGTCGGGTCTTTCAATAAATCAGCTTCTGTTAGAGAATCTCCATCTGGTTCTACGGTAAGTACATCATACAAGCTGTGAAAAGAAGCATACCTAAGAAAACCAAAATAATTGATTTATACATTTTCATATTATTGCTTTTTAAATTTTAAAAATTAAATCCTAGACCTAAGATGATACCTCTGTTTCTAGGGAATAAATTGTTGTCTATTCCATTAAAAACTTCGGGATCTACACCGTCATAATCTGTGATTGTAAGTAAGTTAGTTCCTGTTATAGAGGCTCTTATGTCCACTTTGTCGCCAGGGAAGTTATATCCTAACGATACGTTATCTAATTTGATAAAATCTGCCTTTTGAACATAATAGTCAGAGAACACTTCTTGATCACTAAAACCTGTATTCAAAAAATCTGAAGGTGTATTTAGGTAAAGTGGGATTTGAGTATTAGTAGGGAAGATAGTTGCTAAGTTTGCTGCATTTGATGTAACGTTGTTATAGTTATAACCACCTGCTGCACCTCTTAAAGTAGCACTTAAATCAAATCTCTTATACGAGAAGTTAGTCGTTAAACCAAAGTAAGCGTCGTGATTTGCTTTTTTATAACGCACTCTATCTGCATCGTTAATCACATTGTCACCATTAGTGTCTACAAAGACACCGTCAAGTGGTGCGCCATCCTGATCGTAAACCTGACGGAACACGTGGAATGTAGTAGGATCAGATCCTACGGCCCATTCTTGAATATTATTACCTACTCCACCAGAGATACCACCTACTTGCACAGGATCATCATTTGCACCAGCAAGATCAGTAATTTCAATTTCTTGGAATGTAATGTTTCCACCAATGTTCCAAGTCATATTTTCTGTCTCAAGAACTTTTACATTGATACTCGTTTCAATACCACGGCTCAACGTAGAACCTGCATTTTGAATGCTACCATTTTCTAATCCACCAGCCGGAAGTGGACCGAATAATAATAAATCAGATGTTTCTCTATAAAATCCATCAACGCTACCAGTTAAACGGTTATTAAAGAAGCCTAGATCAATACCAGCATTCCACTGGTCTGTTGTCTCCCAAACTAAATCTATAGATCCTTCAGGACGTATTGTTGTAACAAACTGATTACCGAATTGAACTGCAGCGGTTTGTTGACCTGGTGTAAATGTAGATAAATATGCAAATGGAGCACTGATTTCTTGCTGTCCTGTCTGACCAAAACCACCACGTATTTTAAGTTGAGAAAGGAAACTGCTGTTTTTTACAAAGTCTGTATTTGTTAATTTGATAGCTCCACTGACTCCGTAGAAGTTTGCCCATCTATTGTCCTCAGAGAATCTTGAACTTCCGTTACGTGAATAACTACCTGAAAGAACTAGTAGGTCATTAATGTCAAAAGAGGCTCTACCGAAAAATGTTACAATTGAATTTTCATCTGGAGATGAAAGAAAGTCAACAAGAGATCCATTCTCTAATCCACGATCAAAAGATTGTCTGAAAAATGTTTGAACACTACTACCTAAAGTAAGGTCCATTTGTGTATTTAATTTTTCTAAATCTCTGGAATAATCAAAACGACCATCAAGAAGATTATTTCTTCTTATACCACGACTAAAGTTTTTTGAAGCGACACGATCACCTGCACCAGAATTTGCATCTCGCAAAGAATAAGAGTCGAATTCATTATAATCAATACCAGCATTACCTGTAAATTTAAGTCCTTTAACAGGTAACTTATATTCTGCATTCATGTTAAGTCTCGCCTGATAGTTATCTAATTGCGAGTCTAAACTGTTTAAAAGCCCTAGAGGATTTCTAGGAGCATTAGGCTCAATACCTGTAGAGTTTGTATATTCAAAATATCCACCATAAAGGTCATTACCACTAAATATGGGCTGTGTCGGGTCAAAAACCACTGCGCACCTACAGCACCAGTATCTGCATTTCTAATTTCTTCTTGAGCTAGTTGAGAAGTGAATGTCAGTTTTAATTTATTATCCAATAACTTCTGGATCACATTTAAACTTAAACTTGCTCGTTCATAACCCGAGCGCTGTAAAGTACCATGCTCATTATTATAACCTAGAGAAGCCCTTATTGAAGTGTTGTCATATCCTTTTTCAATAGTAAGGTTATGGATGGCACGAGTACCATTTTGATAAATAGCATCCTGCCAGTCAGTATTTGCGTCTCCCAATATAGAAGTGTCACGACCTTGGTCAGCTACCATTTGACGAAATTCGTCGCCTGTTAATACATCAATATAATTATCTACTTTTTCAACTGCAAATTGAACATCATATCTTACTTTAAGATCACTACTAAAGTTTGCCTTTTTTGTAGTTATTAAAACAACACCATTTGAAGCACGGTTACCATAAATAGCAGTTGCAGATGCATCTTTTAAAATGGTGATACTTTCAATATCATTAGGGTTGATAGAGTTTAAACTCGCATTACTTTGATCTAGTGGCACACCATCTACTACATAAAGAGCATCTTGACTACCAGATAAAGTAGAGCCAGGACGTACACGTATAACAGGTCCGTCTCCAGGACGTCCGCTAGCAGCAGTAACTTGCACACCAGCAGCTTTACCAGCGATTAATTGGCCAGGTGAAGTAATGGCACCTTTATTAAACTCTTCAGATTTGATAGTCTCTTGTGCACTAGTAACATTTTCTTGTTTAATGCTACCGTAACCTATTAATACAATCGCGTCTAACTCAGACGGATTTTCTGCTAGTGCAACATCAAGTGTACTTTGTCCAGTATATACTACTTCTTGAGTAGTGTAACCTATGTAAGAAAAAATGATGACTGCACCATCTGGTACATTATTAAGAGTGTAATTCCCATCGAAATCTGTTGCGGTTCCATTTGAGGTTCCTTTAACAAGTACACTGGCGCTAGGGACAGGTAATCCAGTACTTGCATCTTTAATTGTTCCTGTAATAACACTCTGAGCAACAGCTAGCAAAGGTAGTATTAGAAACAGTAAAGCAGTTTTAAATTTTTGATTCATTACTGAAATTAGTTTAAATTAATAGTTAATATCTTCTTCTCACACGCTCCAAAAATATGTAAACCTTATGTTAAGAAACCGTTTTCGTAATGTAATTCTACGACGTTTTCGGTGTTTTGTAGTAATATTTTATATATTATATTACGCTTTCGCGAAAGCGTAACTCTTTATATTTAAATAATTTAGAACAGATGGCTCAAAAGTTAACTCTTAAGAAAATTGCACAAGAATTAAAGGTCTCCATATCAACGGTTTCCAAGGCTCTGAGGGATTCTCACGAGATTAGCGTCGAAACACGTACCAAGATTCAAGAGTATGCAAAGCGGTATAATTTTAAGCCTAACAATATCGCCTTAAGCTTAAAAAATCAAAAGACTAAAAAGATAGGTGTAATTATTCCAGAGATTGTCCATCACTTTTTTGCGACCGTCATTTCTGGTGTAGAACGTGTGGCAAATGAAAAAGGATATCAGGTAATTATCTGCCTGTCTGGTGAAAGTTTTGATAAAGAAGTGGTCAACATGGACATGCTAGCAAATGGAAGTATTGATGGCTTTGTGATGAGTCTTTCTAAAGAGACCATGGAGCGACAGGACTTCCACCACTTAAGAGAGGTGACTAATCAAGGTATGCCTATTGTCATGTTTGATCGAGTTGCAGATGATATCGCCTGTGATAAAATTATAATTGATGATGTTGAGGCCGCAAATAAAGCAACCGATTTTTTATTGCGTAAAAACCGTCGTAACCTAGGTCTGATCTCAACACCGGATTATGTTAATGTCGGTAGGTTGCGTACTCAAGGTTTTAAAGAGGCGTTGATGAAAAGAGGTTATGAAATAGATGAAAGTGCTATTTTAAAAGTTGAAGACATTGAAAATTGTGGAGATAAGATCAAGGATTTTCTCGCGGCAGGGAACTATGATGGATTGCTTGCTGTAAATGAGCTGTTTGCGGTAACTGCTAGTAAAGCATTACAAGGAATGGGTAAAAAAGTACCTGATGATGTTGCGATTATTGCTTTTACGGATGGAATGCTGTCAAAATATGCCAGTCCAACACTGACAACTATAGGACAAAAAGGGGAAGAAATGGGCGGATTAGCTGCTGCAAAGCTTATTCAAAAATTAGAATCTGATCATCAAGAAGATGAAACTTACGAAACCGTTATCGTAAAAACTTCATTAATTGAGAGAGAATCTACACCTTAATTTTTTAACTTGCGACCGTCTAAAAATGTAAATGATTAGACAAACTGTCAAAACTTATCTTCTTCACACACATTAAGTTTTGATAAGTCATAAGGCTTATCGTCATTATAAATTATAACGATATGCAAAAACCTAAGTTAGGTTTCTGGGATATTTGGAACATGAGTTTCGGATTTCTCGGTATACAATTTGGATTTGCCTTACAAGGTGGATTCATGTCTCGTATTTTTCAAACATTAGGAGCTGTAAAGGATGAAATTCCGCTATTATGGATTGCTGCACCCTTAACAGGATTGTTGGTTCAACCCATAATAGGTTTCTTAAGTGATAGAACTTGGTCTTCCAGATTTGGAAGAAGACGTCCGTATTTTTTAGTTGGAGCTGTTTTAAGTTCTATAGCTTTGTTTTTTGTCCCTTACTCGTCAGCATTATGGATGGCAGCTGGATTCTTATGGATTCTTGATGCATCTATTAATATTTCAATGGAACCTTTTAGAGCACTGGTTGCTGATAAGTTACCAGATTCTCAACGTTCCTATGGTTTTGTGATGCAAGCTTTTATTATAGGAATAGGGACTTTTATAGCTAGTTCATTGCCAGCATTTGTTTCCATGCTTGGTGTGTCTGATCAGGCAGCAGCAGGAGTGATTCCGCAGTCTGTAAAAGTTGCATTCGCACTAGGAGCTCTGGTTTTTTTATTAACCATTTTATGGACTGTTTTCAAAACAAAGGAGTATTCTCCTGATGAGATGGCGCAATTTAATGGCGAGACTGAGGATGATACAGAAGGAATGATTTCAAGTATTTCTAAAACGTATTCTTTAATTCCTCCTACCATGCTCAAACTAGGAGTAGTTCAGTTTTTCTCTTGGTTTGCCTTTTTTACGATGTGGAGTCTTGCTACTCCAGCACTTACGGAGTCAGTTTTTCAAGCTCCAGCTCCAGTAGCTTCATTATTTGATATGACTAACCCTACACAACTTGCAGATTTTGATGTTCAAAATACGGCTTACCAAAAAGCCGCAAATAGCGTAGGTGTGTACATGGGACTTTATGGTATTTCTTCCATGATTTTCGCTCTGTTATTAACCGTTTATACATCTAGAAAAAGGATTAATAGAAAATATTTGCACATGGCTTGCCTTATTGCTGGTGGGCTAGGATTTTTAATGATGAATTATATAACTAACCCAACAATGCTTATCGTGTCATTTTCATTGATAGGGATTTCATGGGGGGGAAGTATTTTATCCATGCCATATGCCATGCTTTCGAGCAGTGTGAATCCCAAACAAATGGGACTTATGATGGGAATCTTCAATATGTTCATTGTAATTCCGCAGATTATTGCCGCATTAGGAGGAATAAATTGGACTTCTAGTTTATTAGGTGAAGGAGCGATTCATGCAATGACTGTTGCAGGAATAGCGCTAGTACTAGCAGGATTAAGTAATTTTTTAATCACAGATAAGAATGCAATCACTTATCAAATGAAAGAAACAAATGAATAAAAAAGCGTTCATATTTGACCTTGACGGCGTTATTGTTGATACTGCAA
The DNA here is from genome assembly GCF_000755285.1 of Nonlabens ulvanivorans. Taxonomy (GTDB): domain Bacteria; phylum Bacteroidota; class Bacteroidia; order Flavobacteriales; family Flavobacteriaceae; genus Nonlabens; species Nonlabens ulvanivorans_A. Next base: position 909,203 of record NZ_BBMK01000001.1, read on the forward strand.
AATTTCACTTTATTGCATGGCAACGGTTAGCTGCATCCTTAGGAATTAACTTTACTCATGAAGAGAACGAGCAACTTAAAGGAGTCTCTCGAGTAAACTCATTGAAGAAAATACTTGAATGGGGGAAATAAGACAATTACTGCTGAAGTTTTTCAGGAGAAAATGGACCAAAAGAATGAAGAATATCTAGATCTAATCAAAACATTAGATACATCAGATATCATGCCTGGAGTCCACGACTTTCTTCTAGAGTTAAAGGATAAAAATCAGCCTATCGCATTAGGAAGTGCTAGTAAAAACGCGAGGCCCATTTTAGAAAAACTAGGAATCAAAAGCTTGTTTGATGTTATTGTAGATGGCACTAATGTTACTAAAGCAAAACCAGATCCAGAGGTTTTTCTCAGTGCTTGTAGTCAGCTGGGATACCATGCACATGATAGTATCGTATTTGAAGATAGCGTTGCTGGTGTACAGGCTGCAAATACTGCAGGCATGATGTCCATTGGATTAGGAGAAAAAGACATATTACACGAGGCAGATGAAGTTTTCAATCACTTCACAGACATGCCAGAAGATTATATAAACACACTATTGAATAAGAATAAGTAATGAATCAGGAATATATAAAACCAAACGCATGGTCCATCATAGAAGAAGGATGGAGTCCTGGCTTAGTAAAGTCAAGTGAAAGTTTATTCTCTATAGGGAATGGAGCTATGGGTCAACGTGCTAATTTTGAAGAACAGTATAGTGGTGAAACTTTTCAAGGAAGTTATGTCGCAGGAGTTTACTATCCAGATAAAACAAGAGTAGGATGGTGGAAAAACGGCTATCCAGAATATTTTGCCAAAGTTCTTAACGCACCTAATTTTATAGGTATTGACGTATTTGTTGATGGAGAACCGCTTGATTTACATAAAGTAGATAAAGTAACTGATTATCGTCGCGAGTTAAATATGAAAGAAGGCTGGTATGAACGCACTTTTGTAGCTCACTTTTCCGATGATAAAGCAATCAAGGTAATTGCCCGTAGATTCTTGAGTTTAGAGGTAGATGAATTAGGAGTGATTGATTATCAAGTCAGCGCGATTAAAGGTGATGTAAAAATAGAATTCCAACCATATCTAGATGCTGGAATCACTAACGAAGACTCAAATTGGGATGATGCATTTTGGGAAATAGAAGAACTGATTTCTGAAGATCATCAGGGATTTATACGCAGCCGTACTAATAAAACTAACTTTCATGTATGCACTTTTATGCAATCAGAGTTAGTTCAAAATGGTGAGCATTTACAATATGCAAATCATTTAGAGCAAAATAATAAATCGATACGTCATACGGCCACTATAGAACTGCAAGAAAGTGAGACGGTAACTTTAATAAAATATGCAGGATACTGTTCTAGCTTAAATCATCAACAATATGAATTGTTTGATGCTGCAAGAAAGGTCTTAACACATTCCACATTATCTGGATATGATGTATTATTGCAAGGTCAAATTGAGCAATGGGCTCAGATTTGGGCAATGGCAGATATTACTATAGACGGCGATCTTAAAGCACAACAAGGGATTCGTTTTAATATATTTCAATTAAACCAGACTTACTTAGGTAAGGACGCTCGTTTAAATATAGGGCCCAAAGGATTCACCGGTGAGAAATACGGTGGTTCTACTTACTGGGATACAGAGGCATATTGTATACCTTTCTACATGGCTACTAAAGATCAACAAGTAGCAAGAAATTTATTGAAATACAGATATGAGCAGCTAGACAAGGCCATTGAAAACGCTGAGAAATTAGGGTTTTCTAATGGAGCTGCTCTTTATCCTATGGTTACCATGAATGGTGAAGAATCTCATAACGAATGGGAAATCACCTTTGAAGAAATACATCGCAACGGTGCCATGGTTTTTGCCATTTACAATTATGTACGCTATACAGGTGATTTTTCTTATGTGCCAGAAATGGGACTAGAGGTCATGATCGCCATTGCTAGGTTCTGGCATCAAAGAGCTACTTTTTCCCAAAAAGCAAATAAATATATGATCCTAGGTGTGACAGGACCTAATGAGTACGAGAATAATGTGAATAACAATTGGTATACTAACTATTTAGCCAAATGGTGTATCAATCAAGCCTTAGAAAATCTAGATAAGGTAAAAGACGGATATGATGACGACTATAAGCGCATCATAGGTCTTACACACCTTTCAGGATCAGAAACAGCATCATGGAGAGAAGTTGCAGATCAAATGTATGAACCTATTGATGAGGAATTAGGCATTTATTTACAACAAGATGGTTTCTTGGATAAAGAAATTATTCCAGTTAAAGAATTAGATAACAAACACAGACCTATCAATCAGAAGTGGTCATGGGATCGCATCTTGAGAAGTTGTTACATTAAACAGGCAGATGTGTTGCAAGGATTTTACTTTTTTGAAGATCATTTTACAAAACAACAATTAGAAAAGCATTTTGATTTTTATGAACCATTGACAGTTCATGAGAGTTCGCTATCACCATGTGTTCATAGTATTCAAGCAGCAAAATTAGATCGCATGGATCAAGCTTATGAATTCTATTTAAGAACCTCACGTCTCGATCTAGATGATTACAATAAAGAGGTAGAAGAAGGTTGTCATATCACTAGTATGGCAGGAACATGGATGAGTATTGTAGAAGGATTTGGCGGGCTTAAAATAGTCGATGATAAGCCTAGTTTTGAAACTAAGTTACCAGAGCAGTGGAATGGATTTAGCTTTAAAATAAACTTCCGTAATCAGATTTTACATGTTCAGGTAGATAAATCTGGCACACAAGTAACATCGCATGGAACAGAACCGGTAGACGTGATTATAAATGGTAAAGAACTCACCCTACAACCACAAATGGTTAATGCTTAAAATATGAATAAGGTAGTTCAAATTCTTAGTGTTCTTTTTATTATCGCTTTCGCGAAAGCGTCTCTAGCACAAGATATACAACGTATAGAACCGCCTTTTTGGTGGGCTGGAATGGAGAAGAGTGAGATTCAAATCATGATGTATGGAGAAGATCTTTATAATTATGAAGCGATATCAACAGATCTTAATTTGATTGAAATTAAAAAAACCGAGAATGAAAATTACCTTTTTATAACAGTAGATACTAAAGGATTTGAAGCTGGAACCTATGTTTTTAATCTTGAATCTGTCGATGGTGTGGTAGAAGTTATGGAATATGAATTACTACCAAGAGAAAAGGAATCTGCACAACGTAAAGGTTTTAATTCTAGCGATGCTATTTATTTAGTAATGCCAGATCGTTTTGCAAATGGTGATTCCTCTAACGATAGTACAGATGATACTGTAGAAAAAGCAAATCGTGAATTTAAAGGTGGACGCCATGGTGGTGATATTCAAGGCATAATAGATCACTTAGATTACATCGATGATTTAGGCGCGACAGCTTTGTGGAGCACGCCATTATTAGAAGATAATGATAAGAAATATTCGTATCACACTTATGCACAAAGTGATGTCTATAAAATAGATCCACGTTATGGAACTAATGAAGACTATAAACGTTTAGGAGATGAGTTACACAAACGTGGTATGAAATTAATCATGGATTATGTAACCAACCATTGGGGGGGCGCGACACACTGGATGATGCAGGATTTGCCCACACAATCTTGGATTCACCAATTTGATGATAATAGAGGTAAAGATTTTCCAGTTGCCGGATATGCAAACTCCTCTTATCGACAAACCACTCAAATGGATCCTAATGCTTCTCAGATTGATGAGACTTATGCCGAGAAAGGTTGGTTTGTAAGCAGCATGCCAGATCTTAATCAAGGTGAACCATTATTGTTAAATTATCTAATTCAAAATACAATCTGGTGGATTGAGTATGCAGGCTTAGATGGGTTAAGAGTAGATACTTATTCTTATAATGAAAAAGAAGGCATCGCAGCATGGACTAAAGCTATAATGGACGAGTATCCAAATTTTAATATAGTAGGAGAAACCTGGTTACATGATCAGGCGCAAATTGCTTATTGGCAAAAAGACTCTAAAATAGCAGCTATTCAAGATTATAATACTTATTTACCTAGTGTCATGGATTTTACACTTCACGATGCTATTATGCAGGCGTTTGATGAAGATCAGCAGAATTGGGATCAAGGAATGATTAAGGTCTACGATAATTTTGTCAATGATTTTTTATATCCAGACATTGATAATATTCTAGTGTTTGCAGGTAATCATGATACAAATCGTATCAATGGTGATGGTTTGTATAATGGTGATTTAAAGAAGTATAAACTCGCGATGACTCTGGTGTTAACTACTCGAGGAATACCTCAGTTATATTATGGTGATGAGATAGGCATGGCTGGAAATAGAGATACTGATGGCGATGGCGACATACGTAGAGATTTTCCTGGTGGCTGGAATGGCGATGACAATAATACTTTTAAAAACCCAACAGATTATCAAAAAGGCTTTCAAGATTTTACTAAAAAACTACTGAATTACCGTAAAGATAAGCCTGTTTTGCATACTGGTAAATTATTACAGTATGTGCCAGAAAATAATTGTTATGTATACTTTAGATATAATGGCGATAGTCGTGTAATGGTTGTTATTAATAATAATCCAGAAGCAGTAACTTTAGATCTTGATAGGTTCCAAGAAGGAATTGATAAGCGCAAAAAAGGTTTTGATATTCTAACCGGTGAAAAAGTAAATCTTTCGGACTCTCTTAAGGTATCAGGTAAAACTAGTATGGTTATAGATCTTGATAATCAAAAAAGAAAAGAAAGATTTTTTTAAAAATTATGAAGTAAGCCTTTATATTTCGGTATATCTGTGAGATTTAGCTAACTGGAAAATTAAAACATGAAAAAACTACTAACTATTCTTATCGCAATCTTTCTAATAAGCTGTGGTGAAAAAGAAGAAAAGAATACAGGTGATAATAGACCTAGTATTATCGAGGCAATGACCACGCCTATTTATTCATCTACATCGGGAACAGAAGTATACACTTCAGATTATTTACTAGATGTAAATCAATTAGATAGTATCACTTATGGTAAAGGTATTCAGTTTAATGAAGATACTCGCAATTACAATGAGCCATTAAAAATAGAAATGGACTCTGTGGCGCCATATGTTTCTCATGTAACCTTATGGACTGATGGTGTGCGCAATGACATTCCTGTTTTTAAAAGTAGTTCTAGAGAGATGACTATTGTTTACACAGGTAACTCAAAAAATGTCAAACTTAAAGGCGAGTTTACAAACTGGTCAACCGTTGATTTAATAGAAGAAAATGGTCAATCGGTTTATAATGCAACGATACCACAAGGGAAGTTTCAATACATTTTTGTTGAAAATGGAAAAGAAGAAAAGTTGACCGGTAGTGAGCCTCAAGTAATCAGTAACGGTATGGGAGGTTTTAATAGAGTTATAGATAACTCTAGAATTGCCGCTCCTGCACAGTTAGCATATGGTGAAATTCTTGAAAACGGTTTCACATTTACTACTACTTCTTCGTTAGAAATATAGTAGTGCTTTATGAAAACCAAATGATAAGTGCCTCACAAAATGGGAATTCATACACGGTAGAATTACCAGAAAAAGATTTTACAAATCGTAATTCTCAAACACAATTAGTAAGAGTCTATGCCAGTGATGCAAATGGCCGCACAAATGATTTGTTAGTTCCTGTACAAGATGGGAATGTAGTTCAAGATCCATCTCAACTTGCGAGATCAGACTTTCATAATCAGGTCTTATATTTTATGATGGTGGACCGTTTTCTAGATGGAGATCCTTCAAATACAAAACCGGTACCTGATCCAGAAATTTTACCTAAAGCAAATTACATGGGTGGAGATCTCGCAGGTGTATTGGCCAAAATTAAGGACGGTTATTTTGAAGAATTAGGAATTAACACCATTTGGTTATCGCCTATAACGCAAAACCCAGAAGGTGCTTATGGACTGTGGCCTGAGCCACGAACAAAATTTAGTGGTTACCATGGCTACTGGCCTATTTCAAATACAAAAATTGATTATCGTTTTGGTGATGAACAATTATTTAAGGAAATCATTGAAGAAGCTCACAATCGAGATATGAATGTCATTCTAGATTATGTAGCAAATCATGTTCATGAAGACCATCCATTATACAAAGAACATCCAGAATGGGCGACAAACCTTTATCTAGAAGATGGTAGTTTAAACACAGAACGATGGGACGACCAGCGATTAACAACCTGGTTTGATACCTTTATGCCTACACTCGATTTTTCTAAACCTGAGGTTGTTGAGAAAATGACAGATTCTGCACTTTATTGGGTGACTAATTATGAATTGGACGGTTTCCGTCACGATGCTACTAAACATGTACCAGAGGTATACTGGAGAACGTTAACCAAAAAGGTGCGTAGCAATACCGATCGCCCTATTTATCAGATAGGTGAAACTTATGGTTCTTATGATTTAATACGCAGTTATGTAAGCACAGGAATGTTAGATGCGCAATTTGATTTTAACCAGTATGATGCTGCTGTTTCCGCTTTCGCGAAAGCGGATGGCGACTTCTCTAATCTGGCAGAAACACTCTATAAAGGTTTAGAATACTATGGTCACCATCACCTGATGGGAAATATATCGGGTAATCAAGATAGAGCACGTTTTATAAGCTATGCCAGTGGCGATGTTTCTTTTGAAGAAGATGCTAAAAAAGCTGGGTGGACTCGCGAGATAGGCATGAGTGATACAACGGCCTTTGATAGGTTGGGTATGTTACAAGCATTTAATATGACTGTTCCTGGAGTGCCTGTAATTTATTACGGAGACGAGTATGGAAGCATAGGTGCAAATGATCCCGATAATCGTAAGATGATGAAGTTTAAAGACTTATCTCAACGTGAATTGAATTTAAAGGAACTGGTTCAAGAATTAGTAGAATTAAGACGTAACTCTATGTCATTACTTTATGGGACAACTCAAATATTGAGTGATACCAATGGGATGTTTGTTTTAGAGCGCACTTACTTTGGGGGGGAAAAAACTACAGTATATTTCAATGAAAATGCCATATTGCTTAACGTCTTTACTAAATCTAGCAATGCTGATTTAATGGATATTAAAGTCCTTAATGCGCTCGAGACCGATAAAAAAATCCAAGTAAAACCACGTAACTTTGCTATTATACAAACCAAATTAAAAGAATCAACACAAGAATAATTATTTATGAAAAAATCAACATCACAATGGCTTGTTTTACTATTTGCAGCCATGACCTTATTCTCTTGTAAAGAAGCTTTGAAAGATCATGATGAAGAGGTAAAGGACGACACCTCTAGTGCATACTCACCGATTACAAATGAAGATCTAGAGAATGCTGTCATTTATGAGGCTAACATTAGACAATATTCTGAAAAAGGAACTTTCAATGAGTTTACTAAAGATATTCCAGAGCTTAAAAAACTAGGTGTAAAAGTGATTTGGTTAATGCCTGTTTTTCCTATTTCTGAAAAGAATAGAAAAGCTAAAGGAGATTTAATGGTTGAGGATATAAAAGATCCTGTGGAACGTGCAAAATATCTAGGCAGCTACTATGCAGTTGCAGATTATGAGAGAATTAATCCAGACCTAGGTACAGAGGCAGATTTAAATTTGTTGATAGAAACAGCGCATGAAAACGGGATGTTTGTGATCTTGGATTGGGTAGCAAATCATACAGGATGGGATAATTTATGGATTGAAAAACATCCAGATTTTTATACTAAAGACGAGAAAGGAAATATTATTCATCCTAAAGGAACGGACTGGACTGATACAGCAGATCTAAATTATGAGAATAAAGAGTTATGGGATGCCATGTCTTCATCTATGATTTATTGGGTAGACACTTTTAATGTCGATGGTTTCCGCTGTGATGTTGCTCATGAGGTTCCTACAGAGTTTTGGAACTATGCTGCAAAGTCTATTAGAGAAGTAAAACCGGTGTTTATGCTTGCAGAAAGTGAAAAGAAGGATCTTTTCGTTGATGCTTTTGATATGGGTTACAATTGGGAAGGTCATCATATCATGAATGAATTAGCACAAGGAAAAACTGATGTGAACTCATGGGATGAATACATGTTAAGAGTTGAAAAAAATTATCAGTCAGACGATATTTTAATGAATTTTATCACCAACCATGACGAGAATTCATGGAACGGTAGTGTTACTGAAAGAATGGGTGAGGCAAGTGAAGCACTGTTAGCACTACAGTATGTGATACCAGGTATGCCACTAATTTATTCTGGACAGGAATATGGTATGACAGAACGTTTAAAATTCTTTGAAAAAGATCAGATTCCACATGAAAAAGGGAAAGTATGGAATATGATGGAGAAATTAGGGACATTAAAAGCTACTAGTCCTGCATTAAATGGCGGTAAAGATGCGGCATCTTATAGACGTATTAATACTACTGAAGATTCAAAAATATATGCGATAGAGAGAGAAAAAGATGACCATAAAGTTATTTATGTTGCAAACTTTTCCGATCAATTGGTTGAATTTAAAGCACCAACGATAGTAGGTAAAATGACTGATGCGGTAAGAGGATCAGAATCTAATATTCCTGCAGATTATAATTTCACGTTCCCGCCATACGGATATAGAGTTTGGGAAGTACGTAAATAAAATAAGATATATTTGTATGAAAACCGCTTAGCTGTTGTTGAGCGGTTTTTTTATGCCTTAATGAATAAACCTATTTTAGTAACAAAATATTATTATGGATAAGACCTATTACGATCCTAAGGATCTTAGAAAATTTGGAAAAATCACAGAATGGAGTGAGGAGTTAGGAACAAAGTTTTTTGATTACTATGGACAAGTTTTTGAAGAAGGAGAATTAACCGCCCGCGAGAAATCACTAATAGCACTTGCTGTATCACATGCTGTGCATTGCCCTTATTGCATAGATGCTTATACAGGAGATGCGCTTAAAAGAGGGATCACTAAAGGTGAAATGATGGAGGCAGTTCATGTTGCTGGGGCAATTCAAGCTGGAGCAACACTAGTACATGGTGTTCAAATGATGAATAAAGTCAATAAATTAGAGATGTAACTATTCTAGTAGGTATTTCAATAGACGTGAAAACTGTTTTTTTGAATACTATATTAAGAATACTACTATATTCTTAAATTGTTTATGAGATCAAGGGCAGATTGTAAATATTTCCCACAAGCTCGTACATTTTACCTTTAGGCTAAGGCATATAGTGCAATAGTGACAGTTTTGTGAGATATTCTGACTACTTATGCAAAACCGTAGTAGAAATAACTACGTAATTAAATAAAAAGTGACCATAATTTATGGCTGTAAATACAAAGACCTCTTTAAAAAAGAGAGATGCAGATCTTGCAAATATTAATAAGCAAATGGCTATCCTAAATGGAGAGCCATTTTCTAATGGAGAGTTACCATCATTTGCAATAAAAATAAAAGAGACAACAAATCAATTTCCTTTACGACCTAAAAAGCTTGAGATTATTCAAGTGAATGTAGGTTATATGTGTAATCAAGTTTGTGCACATTGTCATGTGGACGCAGGACCAGATCGTAAAGAGATTATGACGCGCGAGACGATGGATAAAATCGTTAACGTGATTAAAACCACAGGAGCACACACGCTAGATTTAACTGGTGGAGCGCCAGAAATGAATCCAGATTTCAGATATTTTGTTGAACAAGCAAGTGCCGCTGGTATTAAAGATTTCATAGTGCGTTCTAATTTAACAATTATAAGAGCAAATCCTAAGTATCACGATTTACCAGATTTTTTTAAGAAGCATAATATTCACGTCGTAAGTTCTATGCCTCACTGGACTAGAGGAAAGACCGATACACAACGTGGTGATGGTGTTTTTGATAAGTCTATAAAAGCGTTACAAGAACTCAATGAACGTGGTTATGGAATGCCAGGTAGTGATTTAAGATTAGATCTAGTATATAATCCTAGTGGTGCATATTTACCAGGTGATCAAGCGAGTATGGAAAAAGATATGAAAGCTGCTCTATCAGAAGATTTCAATATTCAATTCCATAATCTTTTTGCAATTACTAATTTACCTATAGCTCGATTCTTAGACTATCTAGTGGCTAGTGAGAACTATGAAGATTATATGTATGCCCTAGTTGATGCTTACAATCCTGCAGCTGTAGAGAATGTAATGTGTACAAATACGATCTCAATCTCGTGGGATGGCTGGTTATATGATTGTGATTTTAATCAAATGCTCGATCTAAAAATCGACAATAAGATCCAGCATATTGATGATTACAACGAGGATTTAATCAATAATAGAAAGATTCAAATTTCTCAACACTGTTACGGATGTACCGCTGGTGCAGGTAGTAGTTGTCAAGGTGTTGTCGCATAATATGATTGATAATCATTCACAAACTGCCATTTTACTTTTTGCTCAATCAGCAAGAGTAGATGCTATCAGTAAAGCACTGGTAGACGTTGCGGTGATGAATGTTTTAAATAATCATGTTCTTAAAACAGTACGCAATTCTGGGCTTGATTATTATCATTTTACAGAAAAAGAACAACGTGGCGAAAGCTTTGGTTCAAGGTTTAAAAACTCTATAGAAGATGTTTTTAAGCTAGGTTATACATCGGTAATTTGTATCGGAAATGATACGCCATTATTATCTGTTGATTTAATTCATAAAGCAGCAAACTCTCTATTCAAAGGAAATTCTGTTTTGGGTAAATCACAAGATGGTGGTTTATATCTTATAGGGTTAAACCATTCACAATTTGAAGCTAAAAATTTTGAAAACCTACCGTGGCAATCAGATCAATTGTCTAACTGCTTTCAACAGTATTTAAAAGAGTACAAAGGAGAGGTTACAATTCTCAAAACACTTCAAGATGTTGATTCAACTGCAGATTTGTATCACTTTCTATCCGGTAAAGACACTCGTAGTTTAATCATAGCTTTGTTATTAAATACGCTTTCGCGTAAGCGTAATAACCACAAACAATCTACTTTTTACAATAAACAGGTATTTCTTTTTCAACCTGCAAATAAAGGCTCGCCAGATCTTATAGCGGCTTAAGATTTCTATTGCCCTAATTGGGTGTTTTTCAACTTTATTTATTTTCATGAAAAGAATTACTCTATTCATGTTGTTTCTATGTAGCTTAATAGGAACAGCACAAATTACAATTACAGGAACCGTAAAGGACAATACTGGTGAACCGGTCGCATTTGCAAATATTGCAGAGCAAGGAACTCGTAACGGGACGACCACATCATCTACCGGTACTTATAGTATTACAGTAAAAGAAGGCGCTACTATTGTGTTCTCATTTATAGGATATCAATCGCAAAAACTATCAGTCACTAACGCACAAACACTGGACGTGATTCTAGAAGAAGGCGATTCTTTAGATCAAATCATCGTAACAGCATTAGGCGTTAAAAGACAAGAACGCGAGCTGGGATATGCTGTGCAAACACTGGATGCTGACCAAATAGAAGAAGTAAAAGCGGTCAATTTGCTGGATAATCTGGCAGGTAAAGTAGCTGGTATTTCAGTAACACAAGGTGCAACAGGAGTCGGGTCTTCTTCAAAAATCACTATACGTGGCGAGGCTAGTTTTTCAAACAATAATCCATTATTTATTGTAGATGGTACTCCTGTAAATAATAATACGATCTTTAATTTTACAAATGAGGCTGCTGCTGGATTTCAGGAAGTTGACTTCGGGAATGGAGCAGGAGAATTAAACCAAGATGATATCGCTAGTGTATCTGTTTTGAAAGGACCGGCAGCTGCAGCTTTATATGGTACTCGAGCTGCAAATGGTGCCATTATTATAGAAACTAAAAATGGAGGGAAAAAGAAAGGATTAGGAATATCTTATAACACGAGTTTCTTTGTAGACACAGCTTTTCAATTACCACAATTCCAAAACGAGTATGGGCAAGGAAATAGCGGTCAATTTGAATATGTAGATGGACTAGGTGGCGGAACCAACGATAACATCACCTATTCATGGGGACCACGATTAGACGCTGGTATCAACATCTCCCAATTTGATAGTCTAGTCACTTTGCCAGATGGTACCGTTGTGCGTGGTGGTGATACATCTCTATATAACGGTTTATCAATAACACCTACAGCGTTCAGTAGTAATCCAGATAATTTGAAGAATTTTTATGAAACTGGGCACACGTTCATCAATAACATTGCAGTTTCCAATGGCTTTGATAAAGGAGATTACCGTTTTAGTTTTACCGATTTACGTAGCGAAAGCATTATTCCTGGAGTAAATCTAGATAGACAAAGTGTAGCTGCAAAGCTGAATTTTACACCTAGCGATAAAACAACCATCCGCACCAGTATTAATTATGTGAATAGTGCATCTGATAATAGGCCATCAAATGGTTATGGAAGTGAAAATGTAAATTATTCACTAGTCGCATGGGGGGGACCACGATCTTTAAATATTAATAATTTAAGAAACTACTGGCAGCCTGGTCTTGAAGGTGTACAACAGTATTCTTTCAATTATACTTTCTTTGATAACCCGTATTTTATATTGAATGAGAATCGCAACAGTTTTGGACGTGATCGTTTATATGGGAATGTTTCTTTAACTCAAGAGTTGACATCAGAGTTGACAGCTACTGTAAGAACTGGAATGGACTATAGTAATGAAAAACGCCGTTTCTTAAGGTCATATTCTACAAACAGATTTAGAAACGGTGCTTATGCAGAGCATGATGTTACTTACCGAGAAATCAACACCGACTTCTTACTGAATTATAAAAACCAGTTTGATGATATCACATTTGACGCAAGTATTGGTGGTAATAGATTAAGTCAAACGGCCTCAACTACACAGGTTCAAACGACTAGTCTAGCACAACCAGGTATTTTTTCTTTGAATAATGCCGCTAGTCCTATTGAGAGTTTCGGTTTCCGTTCAGAGAAGAGAATTAATAGTTTATACGCTTTCGCGAAAGCAGGCTACAAAAACTTCCTGTATCTAGACGTAACTGCTCGTAACGATTGGTCCAGCGCTCTAGCTACACCTTTTACAGCAGATAACACTTCATTCTTCTACCCATCAGTATCGACTAGTTTTATATTGAGTAACGTAGTGGATTTACCTAAAATTATCGACTTTGCAAAAATTAGAGCCAGTTATGCACAAGTAGGAAATGATACAGATCCTTATCAAACCCAAGGAACTTTTATATCACAAACACCTGTAAATGCGCAACCTACTTTTACAAATCAAGATTTTATCCCTAATCAGAATCTAAGACCCGAAACGACTTCTAGTATAGAATTAGGATTTGATATGCGATTCTTAAAACAACGATTGAATGTAGATTTTACCTATTATAACGCAGTAACATCAGATCAAATATTGTCGCTACCGATCGGTATCTCTTCAGGTTTTAGTCAGCAAGTAGTAAATGCAGGATCTGTTAGAAATACAGGTGTTGAGGTTGTTTTAAATGCCATTCCTGTACGTACTGATGACTTTCAGTGGAGCTCAACAGTAACTTTGCGACTAATCGAGCAATTGTTGAGGATTTACCACAGGATGAAGGACGTTTAACACTAGCCTATTCAAGAGTATATGATAGTCAAGATCAAACAGTCTGGCATCAAGTTGAAGAAGGTGGCCGTATAGGTGACCTTTATGGAACTGGTTATTTACGTAATGAAAATGGAGATTTTGTTCTTACGGCAGATGGTCGTTTTATCGCAGATCCTGAGTTGAAAAAACTAGGGAATTATAATGCAGATTTTACAATGGGATTCAATAACAGTTTTACTTATAAAAACTGGGACGCATCTTTTTTACTGGACTGGAGACAAGGAGGAATTTTAGTTTCTAGAACTCTCGCTCTAGCTGCAGTAGGTGGACAGCTAGAGGAAACAGCTAATAGACCAGATGCTGGAATCGTAGCAAATGGTGTTGTAAACACAGGCACTGCAGATAATCCAGTGTATGTTCAAAACACAACCGCTGTAAGTGCTGAGAGTTATTATCGTCAGTTTTATGACCGTAATCACGAGGAGAATAATGTATATGATGCGAGTTATTTAAAGCTGCGTCAGTTCTCTATTGGGTATTCTTTTGATTTAAATAAAGGTGCTTTAGGTCTATTTAATGATGGAGCAGAAATGAGAGTTTCTCTAATAGGTAGAAACCTTTTTGCCTTCTCAGAAATTCCTCATTTTGATCCTGAGCAACTTGCCGTACAAGGTCAGGGATTTGTAAGTGGAGTAGAGGATATGTCATATGCATCTACTAGAAGTATAGGTATTAAAGCAGGAATCCAATTCTAAATTTAAGTTTGAACTTAAGTTTCAATTGTAAAACACACATTATGAAAAATATATATAAATACTATTTTCTGATCACTTTCATAAGTATAGGGATTACTTCTTGTACAGCAGATTTTGAAGAGATAAATACTAATTCTAATGCACCAGTAACTGTACAACCTAGTTTGTTGTTGAGACAGGTCATTTATAACTATGGAGAAGAGATGTCTTATGAAGGCTTTGTTGCTGGTGGATTGTTAGGTCAGCATATGACAGCACTAGATTTTAATCTTTTTGATAGACATGCTTTAAAAAGTCCGCAATTAGGTGGTGATCCATGGCCTATTTTTTATCGTAATTTAAGAGATAATGAATTGATCCTTAATCAGTCCAGATCTAGCGAGGCTTTTAAGGTTTATGAAGGTCCAGCACTGATTTTTAAAGCCTATATGACCGCTGCACTTACAGATATTTATGGTGATGTTCCTTATAATGAAGCGTTCCGTGGTTTAGATGGGATTGTGCAACCTAAATATGATTTACAAGAAGATATTTATCTTCAAGAGAATGGGATTTTGGATAATTTTGACAAAGGGATTGCAGCCATTGAAAATTATACAGGATCTATTGCTTTAGATGGTGACGTATTGTACAATGGCGATTTACAAGCTTGGGTAAGATTAGCAAATAGTCTTAAGATAAAGGCGCTAGTAAGAATCTCTGATAAAGAAAATATAAGCACTCGTTTACAAGAATTATATGATGATGGAAATTACATAGCAGACAACACTCAAAATGCCATTTTTAACTTTACAGATAGTGAACCTAACAACTTCCGTATGGCACGATTGAGAGCTGGAGATTTCAATAATTTTGTGATGAGCGAGACGATGGAGGAAATCCTTGAAGGATTAAATGATGCGCGTATCGACATTCTTTTTAGACCTAGAGGAAATAATGGGAACGGCGATGATTATGAAGGATTGTTAAACGGTATTGACGCTTCATCAACCTCTGTAAGCCTTGCAGATTATTCACTTGCAGGAACAATTTTCAGAGAGAACACAGGAATGCTAGATGCAAATTTTATGACCGCTTGGGAAACCAACTTTTTACTTGCCGAAGCTGCTGCAAAAGGATTAATCACAGCACCAGCTCAAACCTTATATGAAACTGCGGTAGCTCAAGCTTTTGAATACTGGAATACAACATTGCCCGTGGATTATTTAACTACCACGGCAGCATACGCTGCAAATGGAAATGATCCTATCGAGCAAATCATTACTCAAAAATGGATTGCGAGTGTTATTAATGGGTACGAAGGCTGGATTGAATATAGAAGAACTGGTTTCCCAGTTTTAAAAAATATATCGGCTAGTTTAAATAATAATTTAATTCCGGTAAGAATGCCTTATCCTGCAGAAGAAGCAGCGCTTAATGCAGATAATTATAATGTTGCAGCTAGTGCGACTAATAATAACGATATTAATGTACCTGTATGGTGGGATGAGTAATGAACTTGAACTTGAACTTGAACTTGAAATCGAAAACTAATTTGAAAAGATTTATTTCCAATAACCCAATAACCCAATAACCCAATAACCCCCCCAAAAGTGGATTTTCTAAAAGAAACATCAACCTTACAATGGCTCCTCATCATAGCGAGTAGTGTGATATTTTTCATACTGGCGCCATATGCTAAAGATGTAGAGACGTTTTTTAAAGCACAGCATCGTGGTAAGAAACCTAGTATGGTAATGCTTACAGGTAGTTTGATCATCTCATGGATTTTTGCAAAAAGCATTACTAATGCTGCAAATCTAGGACTGGCGTTTGGACTAGTAGGTGGCGTGGCTTACGCTGGTTATTACCTGTCTTTTGCAGTAGCAGGAATTGTTATTTATCAATTGAGAGTTCAAGGTGGATTTGATAGTATTCATCATTTTTTGAGTTCGAAATTTGGTAAAAGTGCTGTAAATGTATTCTCGATATTAATTAGTTTTAGACTGTTTAATGAAGTCTGGTCTAACACAATGGTGATAGGAACCTATTTCGGTGACATGGGGACTACCGCTTATTATGCCGCCATAGTTGCATTTACATTGCTTACACTAGCTTACACTTTAAAAGGTGGATTAAGTAGTTCTATATTTACTGATGCAATCCAAATGGTATTGTTCTCTATTTTACTGGTAATTATTTTAGGCGTTATTTTTACAGAACCAGATGTTCAGGTAGGGAAAATGTTTACCAGCGGAACTTGGTCTATGGAGCTAGGATTGAATTTGTTTTTTGCGGCCATTCTACAAAGCTTCAGTTACCCATTTCACGATCCAGTATTAACAGATCGTGGTTTTATAAGTAATCCTAGAATTACTAGAAAAAGCTTTTTATGGGCTGCGGTTTTAGGAGCGATTTGTATAGTCCTTTTCAGTATGGTAGGTGTGTATGCACAGCAAGCTGGATTAGAAGGACAAGCAGCCGTTGAGGTTGCAAAAAACTAGGAGTTGTACTGTTACTGATTATCAATTTTATAATGATCACCAGTGCGGCAAGTACGCTAGACAGTACATTCTCTAGTTTTTCAAAAATGCTCACTATTGATCTAAATTTGGGTAAAACGGTCAGTTTTGGTAGAATAATGATGGTTATTGTGGCTGTTTTAGGGACTATTCCTGTTTTTCTAAATGCAGAAATTTTAAGTGCCACAACAATTAGTGGTACAATGGTTATAGGACTCACGCCAGTGTTTTTATTATGGAAAATGGACGCTCCTAAAATCAGTTATTTCTTGTCTGTAATTGCAGGATTGGTTTTTGGTGTTTTATTAATCTTTGAGATTTTCCCAGAGGTACTCATTCATACCAGCGGTAAATATTCTTTATTATTGTGGATTAATTTCTATGGTATAATCACTAGTTTAATCCTCTTTTTAATTCCCATATGGTTCAAAAAGTAAAAGATTTAGGTCATAAACGAGGTAAAATGCTCCTTTTTGGTGGTGTTTACAGTAATTTTCAAGCATTGGAAGCAGTGATGGAATTGGCTCGTTTGCACGATATAGAGCCAGAAAACTGTATTTGTACCGGTGACATTATAGGTTACTGTGGGCAACCGCAAGAAACTCTAGATACTTTTCAAGAGTGGAATCCATACAGCATTTTAGGTAATGTAGAAATCCAATTGCGTGATGATCAAGAAGATTGCGGTTGTGACTTTACAGTAGGTTCTCGTTGTGATGGGTTTAGTGATGTTTGGTACGCTTTCGCGAAAGCGAACTTACACACCAACTCAAAAGAATATTTCAACACCTTGCCAGATCACATCACCTTTGAATATGGCGGCAGGACTATAGGAGTCGTTCATGGTAGCGCAGATCATGTATCACAATTCATATTCAAGTCCAGCGATTGGGCAGAGAAAATAGAAAGTTACCAAGATCTAGTAGTAGACACTATCATCGCCGGTCACTGTGGATTGCCATTTGAAGATCAATATGAAAATTTATTATGGCTCAATCCAGGTGTGATAGGTATGCCAGCAAATGATGGAGCAACGCACACATGGGCTATGATATTAAATGATGAAGATGGTTTTGAAGCACGGCACATTCCAGTGGTTTATGATCATCAAACAGCGATCGCTCAAATGAACAAGCACAACTTGCCACAAGAATATGCACTAACACTAGAAACTGGAATATGGGATAATGTGGAAATCCTACCAGATGAGGAACGACTATTGCAAGGAAAACCACAAGCGTTTTAATCTATGAAAAAATTAATATTTATTCTATCGATTTTATTTATTTCTACCAGCATTCATGCTCAAGAGATTAATGAATTATTACATCAATATAATAGGATGTCTGTGCCCTATATTACGGTACAAACGTTGAAGATGGAGTATGATCAATACACAATTTTGGACACTCGTAAAAAACCTGAGTATGAGGTTAGCCATTTGCCTGGTGCCATTTGGGTAGGTGAAAAGTTAGATCTAGAGTTGATTGATGACATTTCTACAGAAAAGCCTATTGTGGTTTACTGTTCAGTAGGTATACGTAGTGAAGATTATGGAGAGGAACTTCTCAAAGCAGGTTTTGAAAACGTATATAATCTTTACGGTAGTATCTTCTCATGGAAGGATGCCGGATATAATTTAGTAGATCCAGAAGGTCATGATACAGATCAAGTTCATGTGTTTTCTAAAGCATGGGAGAAGTATTTAAAGACCGGAGAGAAGGTTTATTGATGGATGAACATGTCAATAGATTATATATGGAAGGCTATTAAAAACTATTATTGGTTGCTTGTTATTCCCATATTTGTGTTCTTTTATGTCGAATCTTTACAAGAAGAAAGAGAGCTTAATAAATTATATAAATATACTTATGCTCAGGTGATTCATTCTTCACCTGTTTACAAGAAATATAGTAAGCGCTCTTATCATTATGAATTTTTTGTAGAAGGGAAAAAATATGTAGGAAGTTCTAGTGCTTACATATCTGATGATATTAAAATAGGGAACTTTTATCAAGTGAAATTTGCTTCAAATAACCCTAGTAATAATAAAATTGATTTTATTACTCAATACTATCAGATTATAAGCGGTTTTGAATCTGATAAATAGATACCTCATATATTGAAGTGTCAAAATATAAGGTTGATTCAGTAGATCTAAAAAACCGATTAAATCGAGTGAAAGCATTAATTGAAAAGTAGGATTAAAAAATAACGCCTCGTGAATTTCACGAGGCGTTACAGATTTAAACTACGTTTTAGTTTTTAGGATTCTATAAAGAAAAAGCTTTCCTTACTTCGTCCACATAATCTAATTTTTCCCATGTAAATAACTCTACAGTCTTTTCTACACGACCATTATACGGTGATTCAAAAACTAGTGTTTCTGTACGAGGCTCACGACCCATATGACCATAAGCAGCCGTTTCAGAATAGATAGGATTTCTTAATTTCAATCTACGTTCTATAGCTGCAGGACGCATATCAAATATTTGAGCCACCTTTCTAGAAATGTCACCATCCGTTAAATCAACAGTTGATGTTCCATAAGTATCTACGTGTATAGAAGTAGGTTCTACCACACCTATAGCATAGGATACTTGTACTAGAACCTCAGTAGCAAGACCAGCCGCAACTAGGTTTTTTGCTACGTGACGTGAAGCATAAGCGGCACTACGATCTACCTTAGAAGGGTCTTTTCCAGAGAATGCGCCACCACCGTGAGCACCTTTACCACCATAAGTATCTACTATAATTTTACGACCTGTAAGTCCAGTATCTCCATGCGGTCCACCTATTACAAATTTTCCTGTTGGGTTAATGTGGTAAGTGATTTTGTCATTAAAAAGTTTTTGAGCATATGATGGTAATTGCTCTATAACTCTAGGGATTAAAATTTCAACAAGATCTTTTTTAATTTGAGCAAGCATCGCGTCATCATCTTCATTAAAAGGATCATGCTGTGTAGAGATAACGATAGCATCTATACGTTGCGGTATGTTATCATCATTATACTCAATTGTTACTTGTGATTTTGCATCTGGACGCAAGTAAGTAATCTGGTTCATTTCACGACGTAATTTTGCCAGCTCGATAAGAATCTTATGAGAAATATCTAAGGCTAGTGGCATATAATTATCCGTCTCTGCCGTTGCATAGCCAAACATCATTCCCTGATCTCCAGCACCTTGTTCTTCTTTGTTCTCACGATCAACACCTTGATTAATATCTTGTGATTGTTCATGGATTAAAGAAATTACACCACAAGAATCGCCGCTAAATTGGTAAGCACCTTTGGTATAACCTATCTTGTTAACCACCTCACGCGCAATGTGTTGTGCGTCTATATATGTATTTGATTTTACCTCGCCAGCAAGTATAACTTGACCAGTCGTAACCATAGTCTCACAGGCTACTTTTGATTCTGGATCAAAGGCTAAAAAATTATCTAATAAGGCATCACTGATTTGATCAGCAACTTTATCTGGATGTCCTTCACTTACGGACTCACTTGTAAATAAATATGGCATTTTAAATATTGCGCTTTCGCGAAAGCGAAATTAAAATCGCTCTCGACATTAATAATTATAGAAGATAAAAAGGGCTGTATGCTCGAGTGCGGTACACTGTTTTAGCGTTTATGTTTTCGAACATGAAAACGAGTCGCAAGCAGCCAAATCTTTCCCCTAATTGAAGTGCAAATGTAATAAAATGAGAGCTATGTGAGCATCGTTATTATAGCTTTATTAACTATTCTCATAGAGTTTAATGATTGCTTTAAATTTTTATTATGGAAGTAATGACTTGTTTTTCAAAATATTAATTCAAATCCCTACTGTATTAGTAGGAATTTATTTTGCAAAAAGTTTGGTAGTCTCAAAAAGTTTTATGAATCTTTACATTCACGTTCATAACCATATTGAAATTATCAAGAAAGGACGAGGGAACAGACCCATCGACTCCTTAGCAACCCTTAACACTCGTTAAGAAGGTGCTACATTCTGCTCATTAATTTGAGACGAGATGATACACATGTAAGTAGGTTATACTAACAAGTTTCTTTTTTGATTTTCTATCTAGGCTTTAGGTCTGGAAAGGAAGTGTTTTTTCAATTTGGTTTTGTTCTTAAATCAATTTTTAATTTAAAAAGAAACAAAATGTCAAATCAAAAATTTTCAACAAACGCACTTCATGCAGGTCATGACTTTAAAAACAATGGTGGAACTAGAGCAGTACCATTGTATCAAAGTACGGCTTTTGTGTTTAAAGACAGTGACCATGCAGCAAACCTGTTCTCATTATCAGAGCCAGGTTATATCTATACCAGAATTAATAATCCTACGGTAGACGTACTAGAGCAACGACTTGCCGCTTTAGAAGGTGGTATTGCTGCGGTAGCAACAGCATCAGGAACCAGTGCCATTTCAACAACCTTATTAACCTTGTTAAGGGCAGGAGATCATATTATAGCTAGTAGCTCTCTTTATGGTGGTACTTACAATTTACTTTCGGTTACCTTACCTCGATTCGGTATTACCACCACTTTTGTAGATCCTAACGAGGATGACGCTTTTACAAATGCATTACAAGAAAACACCAGAGCCATCTTTGTAGAGTCATTAGGAAATCCTAAGCTCGACGTGCTGGATTTAAAGAAGATTAGTGCGCAAGCAACTAAAGCTCGTGTGCCATTTATCGTTGATAATACCGTAGCAACTCCTTATCTCTTAAACCCGATTGCTTATGGAGCAGATATAGTCATTCACTCGTTGACCAAATATATTAACGGAAACGGAACGGCTCTAGGTGGCGTGATTATCGATGCGGGAAAATTTGACTGGACTAATGGGAAATTTCCAGAATTTACAGAACCTAGTGCCGGTTATCACGGTCTAGTATATACAGAAGTGTTAAAAGAAGCAAGTTTTATTGCCAAAGTACGTATAGAAGGATTACGCGATTTAGGTGGAGCGATTTCACCATTTAATGCATGGCAAATTATTCAAGGGCTAGAAACATTAAATTTAAGAGTCGAAAAACATAGTCAAAATGCACTAGAATTAGCAAAATGGTTAAGAGATAGAGATGAAGTAGAATGGGTGAATTATCCAGGTCTAGATGATAGTGCATATTATGAGCTTTCAAAAGAATACTTACCTAAAGGGCAGAGTGGTATTGTAACTTTTGGAGTGAAAGGCGGATATGAAAGTGCTAAAAAAGTAGTTGACAGTACTAGAGTATTTTCATTATTAGCAAATATAGGAGATACTAAATCATTAATTATTCATCCTGCAAGTACGACACATCAACAGCTTGACGATGAGTCTCAACTAAGTACTGGTGTTACTAAAGATTTAATACGTCTATCTGTAGGTCTGGAAGATATTGCTGACCTTAAAATTGACCTTACAGAGGCTTTTTCGACTATCGATAAATCGGTACTGATATAATGAGTGGTTCTTTAAACCATATAGAATTACCAGACTTTAGATTAAGTAATGGTAAGCAAAAGACTATTCATGTCAGCTATCAAATTTTTGGGTGTCAGTTGCATACAGCACCCATTATTTTGATAAATCATGCGTTAACTGGTAATTCCTCAGTTAATGAATGGTGGTCAGAGATTGTTGGTCCAAAAAAGGCAGTAGATACCAGTCGGTATACTGTTATTTCTATTGATATTCCAGGGAATGGATATGATAGAGAAGTAGAGCATTTGATATACAATTATCAGGATTGGAAATTGAGTGATGTCGCTCGTGCTTTTCAACAAGTTTTACAAGAACTACGAGTATGTTATATACATGCAGGGATAGGTGGAAGTATAGGTGGTTGTTTGCTTTGGGAAATGACGGTGATTTATCCAGAATTATTTGGTACTATCATTCCCATTGCGGCAGATTGGAAAGCAACAGACTGGATTATTGCAAACTGTCATATTCAAGAACGATTGCTCTCACATTCAAGTCATCCGATAGAAGATGCGCGACAACATGCTATGACTTTTTATAGAACTCCTCAAAGTTTAAGAAATAAATTCAATAGAGAGATAGAGACGGATTTTAAAGTGAAATCATGGTTAAATCATCACGGTAGAGCTCTCAAAGAGCGATTTACATTGCCTGCTTATAAGTTAGTTAATCACTTGTTGATTAATGCAAATGCGGCATTAAATTATGGAAATAATATTTTAAAAGCAATTGCAAACAGTGATGTAAAAATTAGATTAATAGCTATAAATAGTGATGGTTTTTTTACTGCTCAAGAGAATCGAGAAACTTTTGAGTTATTGAGTCAATATAGAGATATAGATTATCAGGAAATATATAGTATTCACGGTCATGATGCCTTTTTAATAGAGCACGTACAGTTAGCGCTCATATTAAAAAAACACCTAAAAGAAATTGAACCCATCGCACTTGTTAAAGAGTGCGTTTAAAAATTAATTATGAATATCGTACACATATATTTATTTGGTTTAGGCAACGTAGGAAGTACGTTAATTAAACAAATATTAGAGAGTCAGCAATTTTTTAAAATCCATCAAGAAGTTCAATTGAAAATAGTTGGATTGGCAAACAGTCGCAAAGTACTGACTATCGCCGATGGAATTGGAGAGGATTGGGAACAGGTATTTGCTCAACAATCTATAAATAGGCAACCTCATGCTTTTTATGAATTTGCTTCAAGTAGTAATGAAATACGTATAGCAGTAGATGCAACTGCGAGTAAAGAGCTCTCTCACTTCTATCCAGAACTGGTGCAGCATGGTTTTCATGTAGTAACAGCTAATAAGATTGCTAATACTTTATCTCAAGAATTTTATGATAATTTACGCATATTGCTCAAAGAAAGAGATTTATCATTTGAATATGAGACCAATGTCGGTGCAGGTTTACCTATTGTAGACACGATACGTAATTTGCATAAAAGTGGTGAAGAGATATTTGCTGTTAATGGAGTTTTCTCTGGGTCATTAGGATATATTTTTAATCGATTTTCTGAGGAGGAATTGCCATTTTCGGGTATCGTTTTAGAAGCTCTTAAAAACGGATATACAGAGCCTGATCCTCGAGAAGATTTATCTGGTAATGATGTCGCAAGAAAATTGTTAGTTCTTGCAAGAGAAGCAGGATTAAAAATTGAGTTTTCAGATATCACAATAGAAAATTTAGTCATTCCTGAATTACAGACTGCTTCAGCAAATCAATTCATTGATAGGATTACAGAATTAGATAAACCTCTACAGCATCGCAAATCTCTATTGCAACCTGATGAGGTATTAAGACACTTAGGTAAACTTGATGTTGTTAATAAGCGTCTAGAAGTTTCTTTACAAGTGGTGAAAAAAGATAGTCCTGCTGGGCAATTGCAAGGTAGTGATGGTTTTTTTGAGATTTATTCAGAGTCTTATGCCGCACATCCTTTAGTTATAAAAGGTGCTGGAGCAGGCAAAGCTGTTACAGCACGTGGACTTTTATCTGACATCATAAAAATAGCTAAATCTTGTCCGGTTGTGATTTATAAATAATCTCATTTAAATATTCTCTGTAGTATTTTTCTAGAGGTCAATGAAGCAAATTAATCTCTAGAAAATACTACATTTGACCATGCTATCACGTAAGACTAAATATGGAATTAAAGCATTAACTTATCTAGCAAGACTAGATAATAACGAGCCTGTATCCATAAGTACCATTGCAGATGCTGAAAATATACCGCATAAATTCCTTGAAGCAATTTTATTAGAATTACGTAAAAACAGTATTCTAGGATCCAGAAAAGGTAAAGGTGGTGGTTATTATTTAATGCAGTCTCCAGAAACAGTGCGCATGTCTGCCGTTCATCGTATTCTAGAAGGTCCTATTGCCATGCTACCATGTGTAAGTCTCAATTTTTATGAGAAATGTGACGATTGTATTGACGAAGAAACATGTGCTGTTAACAGGTTAATGATTCAAGTACGTGATAATACACTTGCAATTCTTGAAAATCAAACACTTAAGGATTTGATCAAATAATTTTTTTATTTTATTACCCTATTAAGCTTATAGGATATGTATTTTATTATATATTCGTCCTGTTATTTAATAATGACGTTAGTTTTGGATAGGTCGTACTAAAACACGAGTTGGGATTATTTGATTGGGCTGTTTTCAAATAATTATAATAACTCGTGTTTAGACCTTATCACTACTTTGCTAAACTGATAAATGTCATTGTTCCTCAATTTTTTTTGACACTACTTAACTAAAAGTGTGTTTTCAATCATTTTCATTACTCAAATACTTCCCGTTGACTTGGTTACAATCCAATTGATGCCGACCTTTGCATAGGTCAATCGTTTGGCCTTAATGTTGGTAGTATAAAGTTATGATAGAAACAGATATTCTTATAATAGGAGCAGGTCCTACAGGTCTTTTTACCGTTTTTGAAGCAGGTTTATTAAAGTTAAAATGCCATTTAATAGATGCACTACCGCAACCTGGTGGGCAGTGTAGTGAGTTATATCCTAAAAAACCTATATACGATATACCTGGTTTTCCAGAAGTTCTAGCCGGTGATTTAGTAGACAATCTTATGGAACAAATAAAGCCTTTTCAACCAGGATTTACTTTAGGCGAGCGAGCAGAAGATATTGAGAAATTAGAAGATGGTACTTTTATAGTGACTACTAATAAAGGAACTAAACATCATGCAAATGCTGTAGCCATCGCTGGTGGATTAGGTTCTTTTGAACCACGTAAACCGCAGATTGAAGGAATAGAGAATTATGAAGATCACGGTGTGGCTTACATGATTAAAGATCCAGAAACTTTCAGAGATAAAAAAGTTGTTATCGCTGGTGGTGGTGATAGTGCATTAGACTGGTCTATCTTTTTAGCAAATGTTGCTCAAGAAGTAACGCTTGTGCATAGAAGAGAAGAGTTCCGTGGAGCGTTAGATAGCGTTGAAAAAGTTCAAGAGTTAGTGACCCAGAATAAAATTAATCTTATAACGCCTGCAGAGGTGACAGATGTAAGAGGTAATGGTAAGGTAGAGTCTGTTACAATTACTATACACGATGAAGCAAAGCGTTTTCAGGAAATAGAATGTGATGCGTTTATACCATTGTTTGGCTTGTCTCCTAAGTTAGGACCTATTGCAAATTGGGGGGGACTTGAAATAGAGAAAAACGCTATTAAAGTAGATAATACCTTAGACTACCAAACTAACATTCCAGGGATTTATGCGATAGGAGATGTGAACACATATCCAGGAAAGTTAAAGTTAATTTTATGTGGATTTCACGAGGCAACTTTAATGTGTCAGAGTGTTTATCAACGCATGAATCCTAATAAAAAATATGTGCTTAAATATACAACCGTAGGTGGTATCGATGGTTTTGATGGTTCTCGCAAAGAGGCAGAAAAAGCCGTGATTAAAAAAATAGGTTCATAATGGATCCAGACGTAAATATTACTATTATAGATAGAGAAGGCGTAGAGCATATCGTTCAAGCACCTACAGACATGAATATGAATTTAATGGAAGTTTGTAAAGCTTATGAATTACCAGTAGAAGCAGTTTGTGGTGGAATGGCAATGTGTGCTACCTGTCAAGTATATGTAAAGAGCGATCACGATTTAGTAGAGCGCAATCCTGATGAAGAAGCCATGCTATGGGAAGCCTTACATGTGCAAGATAATAGTCGTCTAGGTTGTCAAATTCCGATTTCTACCGATTTAGAAGGCCTCGTTGTTCAATTAGCTCCAGAGCAGTAATCTATTTCATATTTTAGCACAATGAATAATTGGATCATTGTGCTTATTTTTTTGCTTTCGCGAAAGCGTTACCAGCACAAACTCATGAGCCAACTATTTCAAGCTCATTCTATATAGATGCTAGCTATTATTATGGCGCTATTCTACAACACAATCCAGACATTTCTCACTTAATCACGGGTCATCCAGAAGGTGTAATCTTACGCTATAATAAACGTACTTATGGTGAGAAGGAATGGCAATCTTTGTATGGATTTCCAGATTTTGGGTTTACTTTTTCTTATCAAGATTTAAAGAATAAGTCGCTTGGTGAAGCTTTTGGAGCTTATGGCCACTATAATTTTTATGCATTCCATAGGCAGTTGCAGTATAGTATTGGTACGGGAATAGCTTATATGACAAATCCTTATGACCCAGTAACTAACTTCAGGAATGTACTACGGCACGCGCTTTACAAGTGCAACCTATCTGCAAGTAAACTACCGTAAAGAAAATCTAAATAGGTTCCATAGGTTTTCAAACAGGAATCACCTTAATTCATTATTCAAACGGAAATATTAAGGAGCCTAATACTTCTACTAATTCGCTTCTTTTTAATGTAGGTCTCAATTGGTCTTTAGAGCCAGACAACCCAATTTATAAAAGATGGAGTATTGAAAAATATAAAGAACCTATTCATGTTAATGCTATTCTTAGATATGGATGGAATGAGAGCAACTTGCGTGGTAGTGGACAATTCCCATTTTATACCTTCAGTTTTTACATAGATAAACGATTAAATAAAAAGAGTTCAATTCATGCCGGTACCGAGTTAATGCTCACCGATTTTTTAAAAGAGCATAGAGATTATCAGGCAAATAGTTTCCCTAATAGTGGTATTACAGGTAATGAGTCAACGGCTAGAATAGGGTTATTTGCAGGCCACGAACTACATATAGGAAAAACCAGTGTGCTTACCTATTTAGGTGTTTACGTGTATGATGAGATTAATTATGGATCAGCAATTTATAATAGAATAGGCTTGCAACGTAGGATTAATAATCATTGGTTAACTAGCTTAACCCTTAAATCGCATGGCGCAAGTGCCGAGGCCTTAAGTTTAGGATTAGGGTATAGACTGTAAGAATAGTATAAGAAACTTATTTTTGAAAGGATAACGGGCAGGATTCTATTTCATACTTTAGCGCAATGAATAAATGGATTATTGTTTTTCTGTGTCTCGCTTTTGCGAAAGCGTCTCTAGCGCAAGAATCTGTAAATATTAAATTACCAGTAGTTCGTAATTTTGAAGCATCCTATTTGTATGGAACGATTCTAGAGCACAATCCAGATATAGCACATTTAATAACGTATCATCCTAGTGGTGTAATGTTGCGTTATAATCGCAAGACTTATGGCGAAAAGGAATGGGAATCACGTTATAACTACCCAGATTGGGGAATTACAGCAGTCTATCAAGACCTTAAAAACTTATATCTAGGAGAAGTTTATTCTGCATATGGGCATTATAATTTTTACTTTTTCAACAGAAATTTAGAGCTTAGTTTAGGAACTGGTCTAGCTTATATCAATAGACCTTTTGATCCAGTAACTAATGCACGCAATAACGCCTATGGTTCTAGAATCACCAGTTCTACTTATTTACTTGTTGATTACAAGAGAGAAAATATTTATAGAGGAATAGGTTTTCAAGCAGGATTTACCATTGTTCACTACTCAAATGCAAATGTAAAAGCACCTAATAATTCTACAAACAGTTGGCTTTTTAATGTGGGATTAAATTATAATCTAGGCTATGATAAATCACCAGCATACAAGAAATGGGAAAAGACTCCATACTCAGAGAAAATAAGTTTTAATGCGGTAGCAAGAATAGGTGTCAATGAAAGTGATGTACGCGGTAGTGGTCAGTATCCTTTTTATACTTTTTCTTTTTATGCAGACAAGCGCATAGGTTTTAAAAGTAGTCTACATGCTGGAACAGAAGTAATGATTTCAGAGTTTTTAAAAGAATACCGAGATTATCAGGCAAATAGTTATCCTGAAAATGGCATAACAGGTGATGAAAATTTCCAACGTGTAGGAGTTTTATAGGTCATGAGTTACATTTAGGTAAAACAAGTGTGGTAACGCAGTTTGGCTATTACGTGTATAGACCTATTGAATTTGAAACCGCAAATTATAATAGAATAGGGTTAAAACGCAGGTTAAATGAGAACCTTTTTGCTAGTTTGACATTAAAATCCCATGGCGCTGCTGCCGAAGGTGTTAGTCTAGGAATAGGATATAGATTATAAAAATGAAAACATTTATTAAAATAAGTATAGTATTTCTACTGGTTTGTATATCCAGTTGTGATTCTGAAAACGGTTTGAATTGTACGCAAGCAGCTGGCGATTTAGTACGTCAAGAATTAACTGTAGCATCTTTTGAAAGAGTACTTGTTTATGAAAGAACAAAATTACTTGTGCAGCAAGGTCCAGAATACAAGGTGATTGTTGAAACTGGAGAGAATTTATTGAATGATATAGATATAAAGGTACAGGATAATCAACTTATCATTGTCAATAATAACGGCTGTAATCTAGTTAGAGATTACGGAATCACTACTGTTACGGTTATCGCTCCTGACTTGACTGAGATTAGATCCAGTACCGGAGAAGATACCCGTAGTATAGGAACTTTAAATTATCCAAGCTTAACTTTGTATTCTGAAGACGCCCAAGAAGAAGATCTATATCACACTACCGGTAATTTTTATCTAGATTTAGATGTCGATAGTTTTAGAATTGTAACTAATAATTTAAGTAACTTTTATCTTACTGGTCAAGTAAACAATGCTTTGTTAGAATGGTATTCTGGTGATGGACAGCTGTTTGCTAGTGATCTAGAAATCCAAAATGCGCAAATTTATCATCGCGGCACACATAATTGGCAAATTGATGTAAAACAAAACATCGCCGGTAGCATTGTGGGCTACGGCGATGTAATATTAGAGTCTGCTCCAGCATCTATTAATGTTCAAGAAACCTGGGAAGGCAGGTTGATTATTAAAAATTAATTATTGTAGTACAATAGGCAATTCAGCTCTGTAAGTTCCCCCCCATCCTATCTTTAAATGTACTGTATTGTCATTCTTAGGCGAGTACAACGCAATACTTAATTGTTCTAAGCTCTTTGAATCTTTAGTTACAGGAATTGTTACTGTAACAAGATCAAGTTCTGGTTTATGGCTGTAGTTTCCCCCCCAACCATCATTTTCTGAGTTGATGTGAACGGTCCATTCATTCTCACTAGGAGTAATAACGATAGAGTAGCGACCAGCTTTAATTAATTTTCCACCTATCATGGCGTCTTTCAAAAGTAGTAATTCAGTACTCTCGTTTGCACCTACACGCCATGACTCGCCTAGTTTTGTGATTCCATCTTTACGATTATCTGTTGTGCGAAAGATGCTGCGGCCATTTAATGAAGGTCTACTATATAAAACACGTATCTGTGGTTCAAGAGCCATTTTTTGCTCTTCAGTTTTTGCAAATTGTCTTTTTGCAGCTTGAGAAGGGAAGAAAGCCGCATCCATTGGGCTTTTATCGGGATCTACAAAATCTTGCGCATAGAGATTACTGCTTATTAGGGCAATCGCTAGAAGTAAAAGTGTCTTTTTCATAGTATTTATTTTATGAGATAAAGATAAATGTAAACCTTCACTAAAATATCACGATTCACTTTTGCTTAACTCCATACGGTACAACATTAATCCGCTCGCAGGTGCTATATGAGATAAATGTATCTTTTTACTACCATCCAGAGTTTCTTTAAAATCGTCAAGTGTAATTTTATGCATTCCCAGATCAAATAAAGCTCCCATCATTAAACGTACTTGATGTCTTTTAAAACCCATTCCGGTTACTCTAAAAGCATAACTTTTTTCTGGAAAAAATTAGCTGTAAATAAGGTGTTTTCTTCGATAAGACAACTATTCACAGTACTTACTGTATCGGTTGTATCAGATGGTTTATATGTGTAAGACCAGAAGTTATGTATTCCTTCAAAAAGTCTTGCAGCGGTTTGCATTAATTCAATATCCAGTTCTGTTTTCATGTACACCATTAAGGATGCACAAAAGGGATGGAATTTTTCACCATGGGAAAACAAATAGATATATTCCTTCTCTTTAGGATGTTGGATGACATTAAATTGAGCATTAGTTTCTTCTATGGCAAGTGCTCTTATATCGCTAGGTAAGTTCAAATTAAATTCTGCTAGAAAGGTATCTAGATTTAATGCTTCATCATCCAGAAATAATTCAATAATGGTTTCATTTACAGACACACGAGCATCAGTTCTACCAGCAGCAAGGACTTTAAAATTAGGATGGTCTAGTACAAAACGCAAGGTGCGTTTCACCATTTTTTCCACGGTAGGAACATCAGGCTGTTTTTGCCATCCATGAAAACGGAATCCTAGATACTGTAACTTAATGAGGTAATAAAGACGTTGCGGTTTTTGCATGTGCAAAGATGAGAATTTCTACTCACCAGTCAATTCCTGAAACATCGTCTCAAGATTTTTATTTCTTTTATTAAGCGATAAGATTTTTAACTCATTATCGTGTGCAAAATCAAAAACAGCACTACGCATATCTTCTTGTGTTTCAAATCTTAAAGAATATGTGAAACCAGGTTCTTTGACAAGATCAGTTACTTCTCTTACTTTAGTAATGCGATTCAATAACTCAGGTTCTACTTTATAGTCAAATTCAACCTCGATGACTTGAGCGGCATCACTTTTAAGATTCTTCAAATAGTCGTCGGCAACAATTTTACCTTTATTGATAATAATCACACGATCGCACATTGCTTCTACTTCTTGCATGATGTGTGTGGATAATAATATGGTCGTATGCTCACCTACTTTTTTAATGAGCTGTCTTATTTCTACCAGCTGATTTGGGTCTAATCCAGTAGTAGGTTCATCTAGGATAAGTACTTTAGGTTGATGTAATAGCGCATTTGCAAGACCGACACGTTGTTTGTATCCTTTGGATAGTTGGCTTATTTTTTTACCTATGTGAGAAGTCAGTCCAGTTTCTTCTATAACTTGTGTAATACGGTTTTTAGCATCTTTAATCTGGTAGACTCCAGCGCTGAACTCTAAATATTCACGCACATACATTTCTGGATATAAAGGATTGCTCTCAGGCAAATAACCTATAGATTTTTGAACTTCTTTTTGTGCCGTTAAGATATCGTGACCATTAACGGTAGCACTGCCTTCGTTAGGGTTTAAGTAAGTTGTTAAAATACGCATCATGGTGGATTTTCCAGCACCATTAGGGCCAAGAAAACCTACAATTTCTCCGCTTTTAATAGAAAAACTTACTTCGTCCAGCGCCTTTTGGCTACCGTAATTTTTTGATATGTTTTGAACTTCTATAGACATAAGGTAAAGATAAGGATTGTGTTTGTTACGCTTTCATTTTTTTTCGCTTTCGCGAAAGCGAAATTAAAATGAAGTTTATCCCTTTGTAGAACAAGACGAAAGAGTAAAAATTCCAACCTTAGTAATTCAAACGAGCTTAATTCTTAAAAATTTTAAAACGCTTGCTTCATTTTTAAATTACTGCACTACCTTTGACCCATAATGAAGAATCAATTAAAATTATGGCACAAATGGCACGTTTTGAAAAAAACGATCAGGTAGCCTATGTTTTAAATTAAATATATAGAGTCCTGATTATTGCGTCAGGACTTTTTTTATGCGTTAAAGTGTCTTGATGGCTTTGTTCATAAGGCTTTATGCTAAATTTGTAGAAGTTATGGAGATTACGAGAGAAAATAGAAAATGGTTAGACGATTTACAATTGTCTCATCCACTAGTTATAGCAGGTCCATGCAGTGCAGAGACTGAAGAGCAAGTGCTGGAAACAGCTCATGCGCTCAAAGATAGTGATGTCACCATGTTGCGCGCTGGTGTATGGAAGCCTCGTACTAGACCAGGTAGTTTTGAAGGTGTAGGTGCTATTGCGTTACCTTGGTTAATGAGAGCAAAAAAAGAAACCGGACTTCAAATCGCCATTGAAGTAGGTAGTGCAATGCACGTTAAAATTGCATTACAATACGATATCGATGTTCTATGGTTAGGTGCTCGTACAACCGTTAATCCATTTTTAGTTCAAGAAATTGCAGAGGCGCTTAACGGTACTGATAAAGTCGTACTTGTTAAAAATCCAGTAAATCCAGATTTGTCTTTATGGTTAGGAGCTGTAGAGCGTCTACAAGCTCAAGGTATTAAGAACCTAGGAGTTATTCATAGAGGTTTTTCTACCTATAGAAAAACAGACTACAGAAATAATCCTCAATGGCAAATACCTATAGATTTAAAATCTATGCATCCAGATCTACCATTAATTTGTGACCCTTCACATATTACGGGTAATAGAGAGATGATTTTTGACGTGTGTCAGACCGCACTAGATTTAAGATTTGATGGGTTAATGGTTGAAACACACCCTACACCTGACCAAGCGTGGAGTGATGCAGCGCAGCAAATCACACCTGCTACAATGATTCAAATCATGGAAGATCTGCGTATTAGAAAAAAAGATTTCTCTGACGCCAGTGTGACAGAAAATCTAGAGCACATACGTACTGATATTAATAACCTTGATACAAAAATCATAGGATTACTCAGTCAACGCATGAAACTAGCAGAAGATATAGGAACTTTGAAAAAGAAAGATAATGTTTCTATCTTGCAAAGTGAGATATGGAAGCGTACACTTGCACAAATGAAAGATCAAGGTGCAAATGGCGGTTTGAGTGATTCATTTATAGATGCTTTTTATAAAGCGATTCATCAAGAAAGTATTCACCATCAACAAAAAATGTTTGAAGAATGATTTTAATTTTCAATTTTAAATTCGAATTTTACTAGATGCAAGGAACCGTCTATAGATCAACAGGAAGCTGGTATGAAGTTAAAGGTGTCGATGGTGCGATGTATTCATGTCGTATTAAAGGTAAATTTAGACTTCAAGGAATTAAGAGCACTAATCCTGTAGCCGTCGGTGATCGTGTAGAATTTGAAATTGAGAAAAAAGGAGATGAAGAAATAGGTATTATTAATGAGATTGAGGAGCGTGATAATTACATCGTGCGTAAATCTGTAAACCTTTCTAAGCAAACTCATATTATTGCTGCAAATGTCGATCAGGTTTTCTTAATTGTCACTTTAAATAATCCTCCAACATTTACCTCATTCATAGATCGTTTTTTAGTAAGTGCAGCAGCATATCAAATTCCAGTAATCTTACTTTTTAATAAAGTAGATACCTATAACGATGATCAAGATGAAGTAGTAGTAAATCCAGAAACTGGTGAAGAAATGCTTGCGATGACAGAGCTTGATCAAGTGCGCATTTTAATGCAACTATATAAATCAATAAATTATGATTGCATTGCTATAAGTGCAGCAACTGGTAAAAACATTGAATTAGTAAAAGAGAAGATGCTGGGTAAAACCAGCATGTTTGCTGGTCATAGTGGTGCTGGTAAAAGTACTACCGCAAACGCTATTCAACCTGGACTGGAGTTAAAGACCAAGGCTATAAGTTTGCAGCATAAACAAGGGCAACATACGACTACGTTTGCAGAGATGTTTGATTTAGAATTTGATGCTCGTATTATCGATACACCAGGTATTAAAGGTTTTGGTGTTGTAGATTTAGAGAAAGAAGAAATAGGTGGTTATTTCCCAGAGATTTTTGAACGTAAACAGGACTGTAAATTCCATAATTGTTTACACCTTGAAGAGCCTAAATGTGCCGTTAAAGATGCCGTTGAATCTGGAGAAATCCACTTAAGTCGTTATGAAAGCTATGTGCAAATTGTAAATGGAGATGAGGATAACTATCGTGCAGATAAATATACCACCCCCCCTTGAGAATAGTTCTACAACGTGTTAGCGAGGCAAGTGTTACCATAGATAATGTGATTCACGGTGAAATAGAGCATGGTTTACTAGTTCTATTAGGAGTCACTTCAACTGATGGGCAAGAAGACATCGATTGGTTAGTTAATAAAATTGCTGGCATGCGCATCTTCTCAGATCATGATGATAAGATGAATCTTAATATTAGTGATGTAAAAGGAAATATTTTAGTAGTTTCTCAGTTCACCCTTTTTGCGAGTACTAAAAAAGGAAATAGGCCTAGTTTTATTAATGCCGCAAGACCAGAACTAGCTATTCCATTATATGAGAGTTTTGTAAGTACGCTTTCGCGAAAGCTGGAAAAAGAAATACCAACAGGTAAATTTGGAGCAGACATGAAGGTTGCTCTTACAAATGACGGTCCTGTAACAATTTTAATTGATAGTAAGAATAGAGAATAACATATTGCGTTAAGTTTTTTTTAACAGCTGTTTCTTACAGTTTTATTTCATCACTCGTTTTTTTTTCGGTAATTGTGGCTTATGAAAAATAAGTTACTATTAATTAGTTTGTTTCTTGTTGTTGGATGGGCTAGTTGTTATGCCCAGCAAGAACTTGATTTTGATAGTCATACTATATCAGATAATCTTAAAGTAAATGCAAACGCCGTTGTAAGGCAAAATAATATTGTAATTACTATTAAAGAATATGATGAGGTAGAGGTGATGACAGATCGATTAGTAACTGTTTTTAATAAAGACGGTGAAAATGATATTAATGCCGTTGAATCCTATAATAGCAGCACCAAGATTAAAAAATGGAAGCTACCATTTACGACGCTGATGGGATTAAAGTGACTAGATTTAAAAATAGTGACTTTAAAGATGTTAGTTCTGTAGGTAGTGGAACCTTATATAGTGATAATAGAGTAAAATATCTAGAATACACACCACGTGATTATCCTTATACAGTTCATTTTGAATCTACTGTTTTACTGAAATCTACAGCGTTTCTACCATCATGGTTGCCGCTAGAATATTATCATACAAGCACAGAGCATTCTTCCTTTAAAGTCATCAATGAATCTGATGTCGAAATTAAATTTAAAGAGTCTCATTTAGAAGACTACCAAATTTCTAAAAATGGCTTATTAGATTATACGGCTACTAATTTACCTGCTGTTGACTATCAGTCTTATAGTCCTGATTTTACGACCTATGGACCTTTAGTTAAAATCGCACTTAAGAAATTTAAAATGCAAGGAGTAGACGGTATTAATAATGAATGGTTAGGTTTTGGTAAATGGATGAATGATCAGCTATTGTCAGATGTAGGTGTGCTACCTGAAGAGGTTAAAAAAGAAATTAAAGAGCTCACTAAAAATGTGAAAACGGACAAAGAAAAGGCCAAAATAGTTTATGAGTTCATGCAAGATCGGTCTCGTTATATAAGTGTTCAAGTTGGTATAGGTGGATGGAAACCTATTGATGCAACCGAGGTGCATAACATGGCTTATGGAGATTGTAAAGGATTGTCCAATTATACAAAAGCTCTTCTCAATGAGGTAGGTATACCATCTTATCACGCAGTCATTTATGGTGGTAATAATATACGTAGTATAGACAGCGAGTTTTCTTCAACACAAGGAAATCATATGATTCTATATATTCCACAACTTGATGATGAGAAGAATATTTGGTTAGAATGCACTAGTAAAATAAGTCCTTTTGGTTATATAGCTGGTTTTACAGATGATAGAGATGCACTAGTCGTTACTGAAAAAGGTGGGGGGAAATTTTACATACTACCGTTTATAAAACAGAAGACAATACACAAGAATCTAAAGCTGTAATCCAAGTGTTAAAAGACGGTAGTGCGTCTGCTGATATAGAAATGGTGACCAAAGGTTATCAATACTCTTTTAGAGACCGTCTAGAAAAATATTCTAAAAGGGATCTGATTAAAAAGTATAAAAGTTATTGGAGTCATTTAAATGGTTTATCAATAATAAGTGCAAGCGCATTGAGCGATAAAGATCAGATTCAAGTAATTGAGAAAGCTAGTGTGGTAGTGAGTAGATATGGGTCTAAAACAGGAAATTTATTACTTATACAGCCTGTATTTTTTAATCGTAATGAAAATGAACCAACTAGATATAAGAATAGAAAAAACGATTTTGAAATAGATCGTGGTTATATTGACATCGATGAATATGAAATTGATCTTGAGGAAGGATTAACTATCGATGCTCTTCCAAAGCCTGTTGAGATCAATTCTAAATTTGGCACTTATAAGTTAAGCATTATTGATGCTGGTAACGGAAAACTAAAAGTAAATCGATACTTAAGAATTAATAAAGGTTATTTTGATAAGGAGGATTATAACGCCTATCGAGAATTCAGAGCAACCCTAGTGAAGCATGATAAATCTAAAGCAGTTTTAAAATTAGACTAATGAAAAAAATAGTAATAGCACTGTCATTGATATGTTGTTTAATTTTTAATGCAACGGCTCAAGAAGTTGATCAAGAGTTAAACCTCGATTATGAAGGAGTTACGTTATTAGATTTTAAAGTAGAAACTGTAGATCAAAGTAACGACTTTGATGCCCTTTATATATCAATAGAGAGATGGTTAAGTTCTATCCTGGAGCAAAGTTTGGTCAGATACGTTTAGTACATAAAAGGATAAGAATTGAAAATGAAGATGGACTTAAGTATGCAACTAAACAAATTAATTTATACCAAAAAGGAAGTTCTAAAGAATATATAGTTGATTTAAAAGGTGCAACTTACAACTTGATAGATGGTGAAATAGTGAGTTCTAAATTAAGTAAGGATGCCATTTTTGAAAAAGATATTAATGAATTTTATAAATCTAAATCGTTTACCATGCCAGATGTTAGGGTAGGCTCTATATTAGAGTTTACTTATTCTGTCGGTTCTGACACAGCGTTTATTGACGATCTATACTTACAATATGAGATTCCTGTATTAAATCTAGACGCTGGGATATTGTTTCCTAAACAATTTGTTTATAATGTAGTTTTTAATCCTAGAGCAGTTTATCGGTTAGCTTTTAATGCGTCAGATTTTGGAAATGGCATCACAGGTTCTAAAATTACAGCAGAAGAAGACGAGGAATTTGGGTCAGATATAGAAACAGAACAGTTAAGGATAAGTGGTGAAAGTATAGGAATTGCTACAAAAAATATTCCTGCATTAGCTGCTGAACCCATGTCTGGTGGAGCACAAAGATACCGTGCAAAATTAATCATGAACATCGCTGCTACAAGGTTTACAAATGGCCAGGTTTCAAAAGAGTATGCGTCGACTTGGAAAGATGTTGCAAAAACTATTTATGACAGTGACAGATTTGGTAGCGCTATTAAGAAAAGCAGTTTTTATAAAAAAGACTTAGAAAGTGTTATTGATGAGTCGATGGATGACCTTAAAATGACAAAAGTCATTTATGAGTTTTTGAAATCTAAAGTGAAATGGAATGGACGTTATGGAGTTTTTACTCGCGACGGACTTAAAAGTGCCTATAAGGAAGGCTCAGGTTCTGTGGCAGATGTAAATCTACTACTAGTCTCTATGTTGAAAAAAGCTGGAGTAAATGCAAATCCTGTTTTGGTAAGTTCTGAGAATAATGGCGTGCCTATCTTTCCTACTCGTGAAGGTTTTGATTATGTAATCGTACAAGTTATTATTAATGGAGAAAAAATCTTATTAGACGCCACTGAAAAATTTGCACGACCTAATTTAATTCCTTTACGTGCTGCAAATTGGAAAGGTAGGGTAGTTCAAGAAAATGGAATGTCTGATTGGGTTAAGCTCACAGAAAATCAGAAATCACAAGAAATAGTGTTACTCAATCTTTCACTAAATGAAGATGGGTTGATTACTGGAGATGCAAAGAAGAGACTTTCACATTACATGGCGCTGAGATCCAGAAATGAAAATGAAAATGCAAATCAAGAAGATTTAGAAGAATATTTAGTTAATGATAATGTAGGGTTAGAAGTTAATGACGTTAAGGTCGATCATATGAATTCTACAGAAGAGTATTTAAATTATAGTTATGATGTTGTTTATAAAGACGCTGTGGACGATATAGGAGACAAATTGTACATAACACCTTTGTTATTTGAAGCAAATGAAGAAAACCCTTTCACCCTACCTAGACGTAATCTTCCATTAGATTTAGCTTTTCCTATGGAAATAAAAACCATTGTGAATATAGAGATTCCAGAAGGTTATGAGGTTGAAACTATGCCACAAAGTGTTAATTATCTATACTTAAATAAAGGATACTATAAATATATCACAAAGGTTTCAAACCATACAATAACCACTGTTGCAACCTTTAACATGGATACTTCAGTTGTGCTATCTATTGACTATAAAGCATTCAGG
The DNA here is from genome assembly GCF_000755285.1 of Nonlabens ulvanivorans. Classification (GTDB taxonomy): domain Bacteria; phylum Bacteroidota; class Bacteroidia; order Flavobacteriales; family Flavobacteriaceae; genus Nonlabens; species Nonlabens ulvanivorans_A. Next base: position 948,213 of record NZ_BBMK01000001.1, read on the forward strand.
GATTTCTATGCATCAGTGGTAGAAAAAGATGCAGAAAAAATAGTTCTAAAGAAAATTTAAAAGTGCTTATTACAGTTTCTAGATAGTAACTTTGTAGCTTAAAATATCACTATGAGCCTTAAACAATCGCAAGAACAAGTAGACCAGTGGATTAAAAACCATGGCGTGCGTTATTTTAATGAATTGACTAATATGGCTCAGCTTACAGAAGAAGTAGGTGAGGTAGCTCGTATTATAGCACGACGCTATGGGGGAACAAAGTGAAAAAGAAAGTGATAAAAATAAAGATTTAGGAGAGGAACTGGCAGACGTTATGTTTGTAGTATTATGTCTTGCAAATCAAACAGGAACTGATCTAGAGAAAGCATTTGCAAAAAAACTGCAAATTAAGACAGAACGTGATCATGATAGACATCATAATAATGATAAGCTTAAAGGCTAGTCATGGATTTACTACTAGAAAAACCCTTAGAGTCGTTAGATAAAGATTTAACCTTTACCATCACAGGTTCAAAAAGCGAAAGCAATCGTCTACTTATTCTTAAAGCACTTTATCCAGAATTAGAAATTGTCAATCTTTCTAATAGTGATGATACCGTGCATATGCAAGAGGCATTAATGTCTCAAAAAAATCATGTCGATATAGGCCATGCTGGTACAGCAATGCGTTTTCTCACGGCATACTATTCAAGTAAAAAAGGTCTGATCACCATAACTGGAAGCCAGCGCATGCAGCAACGACCTATAGCCGTATTAGTAGATGCTTTAAGATCTATAGGTGCAAAAATCCAATACCTAAATCAAGAAGGTTATCCACCACTAAAAATTGATGGTGGACATATTAATGGTGCAACCGTTAAGTTAGATGCCAGTGTATCTAGTCAGTATATAACTGCTTTAATGCTCATAGCGCCATCGCTAGAAAACGGATTAAAAATTGAGTTAATAGGTAAGTTAACCTCAAGGCCATACATACAAATGACGGTACGTCACTTACAATCTATAGGCGTGACTGTAAACTGGTCAAAACAGGATGTTGTTTCTCAAAAGGATATTCAGGCTTCATCAGAAGTTATCCAAATTAAACCTCTAGAAACGATAATTAATAAATCACTAACAGTAGAGAGCGACTGGAGTAGTGCTGGCTATTGGTACAGTTGGGTAGCTTTACAGGACATAGGTTATAAGTTGATTTTACAGTACTATTTTAAAGATTCAGTCCAAGGTGATAGTAAGTTAAGTCAATATTATGAGGCATTTGGAGTTCAAACTAGTTTTGATAATAATCAACTCATATTGACTAAGAAGTCTGATAAGGTAGCACAGCGCGTTGTGATTAACCTCGTGAATGAGCCAGATCAAGCGCAAACTATATTTGCCACCTGTCTAGCATTAGGCGTTGACGCTCATCTTACTGGACTACATACCCTACGTATAAAAGAGACAGATCGTATTGCAGCCTTAAAGGATGTGGGATCTCGCTTTCGCGAAAGCGTAATAGAAACCACCCAAGATACTATAACACTTACCTGTGAGCCTCTAGTACAGCATGACGAGCCTGTTGTGATCGATACTTTTGACGACCATAGAATGGCCATGGCATTTGCACCAGTTGCATGTCGGACTTCATTGTTAATTAAAGATGCAGGCGTGGTCACAAAAAGCTATCCGCAGTTTTGGGACGATTTAAAACGGGTAAATGTCAATATCACAGAAATTTAAGTGTCGATTTACTTGACAACGCCTATTCCACAATCGTATATTTGTTATCTCAATATAAAATGAATACATGAAGCTATCTCAATTCGGTTACAAACTACCAGAAAATTTGATTGCGCAACATCCTGCAGAAAATAGAGATGAGTCGCGACTTATGGTACTCCATAAAAAAACGGGTGAAATTGAACACAAAATGTTCAAAGATGTACTCGATTATTTTGAAGAAGACGATGTTTTTGTAACTAATAATACACGTGTGTTTCCTGCCAGACTTTATGGTAATAAAGAAAAAACAGGCGCACGTATCGAGGTTTTTCTTTTAAGAGAATTAAACCCTACTACAAAACTGTGGGACGTTCTAGTTGATCCAGCGAGAAAAATAAGAATAGGAAATAAGCTTTACTTTGGTGAAGATGAAAGTCTAGTAGCTGAGGTGATTGATAACACCACTTCTAGAGGAAGAACTTTAAGATTTTTATTTGATGGTAGCTATGAAGAGTTCCGTCAGAAATTGAAAGACTTAGGGGGGGAAACTCCACTTCCTAGAGAGTTAGGTCGCGAGGTTGAAGAAGAAGATGAAGAGCGTTACCAGACTATATATGCTACTAATGAAGGTGCTGTTGCTGCGCCTGTAGCAGGTTTACACTTTTCAAAACATTTATTAAAGCGCTTAGAAATTAAAGGTATTCATAGAACTGCGGTAACTATGCACATAGGTCTTGGAACTTTTGCTCCTGTTGAGGTTGAAGATTTATCTAAACATAAAATGGATAGCGAGCAGGCAGAGATTACTGAAGAAACACGTGCTATTGTAAATAAAGCTATTGACAATAGAAAGAATGTTTGTGCGGTGGGAACAACGACTATGCGTACTTTAGAAAGTGCAGTGAGTAGTGATGGGCATCTTAATACATTTGAAGGTTGGACTAATAAATTTATTTTCCCACCTTACGATTTTAGTATAGCAAATGCTATGATTACAAACTTTCATCACCCTAAGTCAACTTTGATGATGCAAGCAGCAGCTTTTGCAGGTTATGATTTATTGAAAAAAGCTTACGACGTAGCAATTAAAGAAGAGTATAAATTCTCTACTTATGGAGATGCAATGTTGATAGTTGACTAAATTATATACAATTAATCTTACAACGAACCGCTTAGAGCTTTTCTAAGCGGTTTTTTGTGCTAATCTCGTATATTGCAACTTATTAAACTCCCTAAAAATCAGTGATGAAAAAAATATTACTAACGTTATTAATTTGTACTGTAGCCTTTAATATAAATGCTCAAGTATCTAATCAAACAACACCACCTAGTTGGGCATTCAATTTAAAAACTCAACCTACAGCTGAAATCATGCCATCTTTTGACTTGCAATCCATGATTGCCGAAGATGAAATTGAGGCAACTCAAGTTATAAAGAAGCCTTATCGTTTTGGTAAAAAATTCTCTGTAGCTATGGATTTATTTAATTCTGGTCAATGGACAGAATTAGAAAATGGAGATCGTCTATGGAGATTGAATGTGGTGTCTACAGGTGCTCGCACTATGAATTTTATGATGGATAGATATAATCTTCCTGAAGGTGCAGAAATGTATATTTATAATAATGATCATACAGACAAGATAGGACCTTATACAATTAATGAAAATCAAGAAGATGGAATATTAGGTACATGGGTTGTTTATGGAGATAATGTATGGATTGAATATTATGAGCCAGCTTCTGTAAGAGGTTTAGGGCGTATTTCTATTAATGAAGTAGTACATGGCTATAGAGGTTTTGGAGAGGCCGAAGAGAGCTTCTTAAAACTGAATGAATCTGCAGCATGTAATGTTGATGTGATGTGTGATCCTAATCAAGGTTCTACAAATGGTCAGGATTGGTCGACAATAAGAGATAATTACAGACATGCAGTAGCTAGAATCATTATCAACGGTGCAGGACTTTGTACTGGTACCTTAGTTAATAATGTTAGAGAAGATGGTACACCTTATTTTTTGACAGCAGATCATTGTTTAGGTAATACTGGTGATGGTGCAGGAACATCATATTCTGCAACTGGTTGGAGTTTCGGCTTTGATTGGTATACTAATACACCAGATTGTGCAACAAATTCAAATACAGTAGGTACTCAAAACCCATCTAGAGTTGTATCTGGAGCAACGTTGAGAGCAAATAGAGGTGCTAGTGACGTGGCGCTTTTTGAATTAAATACGACTCCACCTGCGTCATGGGATTTGTATTATGCAGGGTGGTCTAGAGCAACATCTGGCGTGACTTCTCAATTGAGTATTCACCATCCTAGTGGTGATATTATGAAATTAGCAAGAAATGATCAAAGCGCAACTTTTGTTACCGTGTCTGGAATTTCTTGTTGGAATATAGCAGATTGGGATTATGGTGTTACTGAAGGTGGTTCTTCAGGTAGTTGTCTATTAAATCCACAAGGTCAAATTATTGGACAATTACTGGGAGGAAGTGCAGCTTGTTCTGGTACAAATGACAATGGCGCACCAGACTTTTATGGTAGATTTAATGTAAGTTGGAATACAGGAGGAACTGCAGCGACACAGTTAAGAGATTGGTTAGATCCAGATAATACTGGAGCAGCATCTTATGACGGTGATTATTACTCTACCTTAAGTACAACAGAGAATCAAGTGCTTAATTTTAGTGTATTCCCTAATCCTTCTAAAGATATTTTTAATTTTGATTTAGATCAAGAAGCTTCTTATCAAGTATATGACCTATCTGGAAAAGTAATTGCTACAGGAGAATTCACAGATAATAATAACAGTGTTGATCTTAGCGCTGTATCAAATGGTATCTATTTTATCAATGTGCAAACTATTAATGGAAAGGCAACAGCAAAATTAATCAAAGAGTAATTTTTAACTCAACAACTTTAAAACGCGCTGCAAGATTGTCTAATTTTGCAGCGCATTTTATTTATAAAAAGTTCCATTGAAAGAAACTAAGAAAGATATTAGATCATATACTCAAGATGAATTGAGAGATTATTTTGTAGATCAAGGTCAACAGGCTTTTAGAGGTAATCAGGTGTATGAATGGTTATGGAAAAAAGGAGCGCATCACTTCGAGGATATGACTAATCTTTCAAAAGAATCAAGAGCATTTCTTCAAGAGCATTTTGTGATCAATCACATAAGAGTAGATCACATGCAGCGCAGTAAGGATGGTACTATAAAGAATGCTGTTAAATTACACGATGGTCTTACAGTAGAATCTGTAATGATACCTACACCTACCAGAACAACAGCTTGTGTTTCTTCTCAAGTAGGATGTAGTTTGAATTGTGAATTTTGTGCTACGGCGCGTTTAAAACGCATGCGTAATCTGAATCCTGATGAGATATATGATCAAGTCGTTGCCATAGATCAACAAAGTAGAAGTTATCATAACAGACCACTTTCAAACATCGTCTTTATGGGAATGGGTGAGCCGTTAATGAATTATAATAATGTCATTAAGTCTATCGATAAAATAACAGGTGATGATGGTCTAGGGATGTCTCCTAAACGCATCACTTTATCCACTAGTGGTGTGCCTAAAATGATGAAAAAGTTGGCAGACGATAGGCCTAGGTTTAATCTAGCACTTTCATTGCATAGCGCGATAGATGAAAAGCGTGTTAAAATCATGCCTTTTAATGAGCAATTTCCCCTTGAGGATATTAAAGATGCTCTACGTTACTGGTATGATAAAACAGGAACTCGTGTAACCTATGAATATGTAGTGTGGAAAGGGATCAATGACACTAAAGAAGACATTGATGCGTTGATCGAGTTTTGTAAAGTAATACCTTGTAAGGTTAACATCATAGAATATAACTCCATAGATGACGCCCGTTTTGAACAAGCGTCAAAACAAGCAGTAGATGCTTATGAGCGAGAACTCAATCGTTATGGTTTTACTGTAAATGTAAGGCGCAGTAGAGGAAAGGATATTGATGCAGCTTGTGGACAACTGGCAAACAAAGAATAAGATTTTTTAAACTTATTATATAAAAAAACGGCCTTCAAATTGAAGGCCGTTTTAAGTTTATAAAAGAAGTCTATCAATTACTTCTTGATGAATTGTACAGTTTGAGAACCGCTATCAGTATCTAATTTCAATAAATAAAGACCAGCACTTAATGTGTTGATGTTAATTTGATTGTTGTTAGATTTAACGTTTTCAGTAATAACTTGACCTAGACCATTATAAATTGTAGCGTTAGTAATAACCTCATCAATCTGGATGTTTAAAACATCTGTTGCTGGGTTAGGGCTCAAAGTAAATAGGTTTGCAATTTGATCATCTACAGATGCAGTTCCTTCAGTAGTGAATTGCCATACTGGTCCAGCAGTATTCGTTCCACCTACATTTCTAGGTTGTATTTGCCAGAAGTATGTAGTTCCTGTAAGCATTCCTGTAATGTTCACAGAAGTGTTTGCAAGAGAACCTAGAGCGTTTAACGTCGTTGGGCTATCACCTAACAAGAAAACATAAGATTCTGGTGCGTCACCTGTAGTAGCGTCTGCCCATGCAAAAGCAACAGCGTCACTATTAGCAGTATCGATTGCAACGTTAGTTGCCATGTCAGCTGGTGTAGGTGTAGTAACTGCATCTGGTGCGCTCACACTTCCTACTTCAGTTGTAAAGCTCCATACTGGGTTGTTAGTCGCAGATCCTGCAGTGTTCTTAGGGATTACTTGCCAGTAGTATGTTGTGTTATATAAGAATCCACTAATTGAAATAGGCAGAGTTACCGTTGCTGGAGCAGTTCCTAAAGAAGCTAACGTTGTAGGAGAATCTCCTAATAAAATTTCGTACTCATCTGGCGCAACTGAGCCAAGACCATTATCAGGTGCCCAAGCAAAAAGAATTGAATTATCAGGTGATCCGTCAGCATCAGCATCACTCGTATCTACAATTACACCAGTAGCCATATCAGCAGGTGTTGGAGTCGTTGCTGGTCCTGGAGGATTTGCAGCACCTTGTACTACCTCAACATTATCAAGTGCAATAAAGTCACCATCTGTCTGAACGTGAACAAATGCTATGTAAACACTCTGATTTAAATATGCTGCAAGACTAGCGTTTAAGCTAGTGAAAATTGCGTTTCCACCTAAGTCAGTTTCATTAAAACTAGCTATTTCAGTAAAAGTAGTTTCATCAGTTTGAGATGTTGTAGAAACCCTTACAGATACTGTTGAACCATAGTCAGGTGCATTAAAGTCAGTTGCATCAAAAACTAATGCGTTTTGAGTAGAGTTGATAGGAATTAATGAACTTACCAGCCAATCCTCAGAAATCTGTGGAGCTACTAGTGTTTCATAACTTGATATTGCATAGAATTCTGGGTCTGTTCCTCCTTGTTCCCAAAGCTCAACAGTTCCCAATCCATTTGAACCGTTAAATACGACCCATCCAGCTGGTGGGAACGCTGCTCCTGCACCATTAAAATCCTGCAGGTATTGGGCAGATCCAAAATTAAATGACACTAATGCCATTAAGATTAAAGTAATTTTTTTCATGTCTAGTAATTTAATTATTTGCGCTAAATATAGCCATATCTCAAAAAATGGACTTGTCATTTGTTTAACAATTATGGTCTTTTTCTAGATTTCCTTCAAAATTTAGATGTACGACACTTTAATCGGTTAAAACGTGAAAATGACCACGTTAAATATTTGATAAATTACAATTTCATCCTTCATAAAGGTCAAAGTCTTTAAAAGGTTCGTCCTAGTGTAAGTATATTTGTAGTCATGAAAATAGTTGAGCAAATAAAAGCACCTGTTGCACACGAGATGGAACTCTTTGAGAAAAAGTTCCAGTTAGCTATGGCATCTCGCATCGCCTTGCTCAATAGAATCACTCATTTTATAGTGAATCGCAAAGGGAAACAAATGCGACCAATGTTTGTTTTTCTAGTTGCTAAAATGATAGGAGATGGACAGGTTAATGATCGTACCTACAGAGGTGCATCCGTCATTGAGTTAATTCATACCGCGACATTAGTACATGATGATGTTGTAGATGATAGTCTCAAAAGACGTGGATTCTTTTCAGTTAACGCACTATGGAAAAATAAAATAGCAGTCCTAGTAGGTGATTATTTATTATCTAAAGGTTTGTTGTTAAGTATCGATAATGGAGACTTTGACTTGCTACAGATTATTAGTGTTGCTGTACGAGAGATGAGTGAAGGTGAATTACTTCAAATAGAAAAAGCTCGTAGATTAGATATCACTGAAGATGTATACTATGACATTATACGCAAAAAAACCGCGACACTTATTGCAGCTTGTTGTAGTCTAGGAGCATGTGCCGTTTCCCCCCCAGGATCTCCTGATGTTGAAAAGATGAGAGAATTTGGTGAGATGATAGGAATCGCTTTTCAAATTAAAGATGATCTTTTTGATTACGGTAATGAACGCATCGGTAAGCCTACGGGAATTGATATCAAAGAACAAAAAATGACATTACCGCTTATCCATACCTTGCAAGTGGCAAGTAAAAAAGATCGCAAGTGGTTGATCAATTCTGTAAAAAAGCATAATAGAGATAAAAAGCGCGTTAAAGAAGTTATTGATTTTGTTAAGGACAATGGCGGTTTGGAATATGCAGTAAAAGCCATGTATGACTACCGTGATAAGGCAATGGTTATTTTAAATACCTATCCTGATTCTGAGTATAAACAATCCTTAGAGCTTATGGTAGAGTACGTTATCGACCGTAAAAAATAACTAGAATTCCAATTGATATTGGTAAATACGCTTTCGCGAAAGCGTTATAAAAACCTGCACTTTTACTATTCACTACCTCATAACAAAAACGTACCTTTGCAACCGCAAATAAAACAGCATGAGCATAGTAGCAATAGTAGGACGACCTAACGTAGGGAAGTCTACACTTTTTAATAGATTGATACAACGTCGCGAGGCCATTACCGATGCGGTAAGTGGTGTGACTAGAGATCGTCATTATGGGAAAAGTGACTGGAATGGTAAGGAGTTTTCTGTAATAGATACAGGTGGATACGTTTTAGGTAGTGATGACGTTTTTGAGGCAGAGATTGACCACCAGGTTGAACTAGCTATTGATGAAGCTGATGTTATTCTATTTATGGTGGACGCAGAGGATGGAATTACAGGGATGGATGAGGATGTCGCAAACTTATTGCGCAAGGTTAAAAAGCCAGTAGTTCTAGCGGTTAACAAAGTTGATAACCCAGAACGTGAGGCAAATGCTGTCGAATTTTATAACCTAGGTCTTGGAGATTTCTTTACTCTTTCTAGTACCAGCGGTAGTGGTACGGGAGATTTACTGGATAAAATTGTAGAGCTATTACCAGACACACCAGTTAGAGAAGATAGTGATTTACCTAGATTTGCCGTTGTAGGTAGACCTAATGCCGGTAAATCATCTTTTATAAATGCCTTAATCGGTGAGGATAGATATATTGTTACTGACATTGCTGGTACTACCAGAGATTCAATTGATACAAAGTATAATCGTTTTGGTTTTGAGTTTAATCTAGTGGATACTGCTGGGATTAGACGAAAGAAAAAAGTAAAAGAAGATCTAGAGTTTTATAGTGTAATGCGCAGTGTGCGTGCTATTGAACATGCTGATGTTTGTATACTTATACTAGATGCTACTCGTGGATTTGATGGACAGGTACAAAACATTTTCTGGTTAGCAGAACGTAACCGCAAAGGAATCGTTGTACTAGTTAATAAGTGGGATCTTGTTGATAAAGAGACGAATACTGCTAAGGAGTTTGAAGCGCAAATAAGAAGAGAAATGGAGCCTTTTACTGATGTGCCTATTGTCTTTATATCTGTTTTAAATAAGCAACGTATTTTAAAGCAATTGAAACAGCTGTTGATGTCTTTAAAAATAGAACTAAACGTATTAAGACTAGTGAACTTAATGAGGTGATGTTACCTATCATTGATCATTATCCACCACCATCGTTAAAGGGTAAATTTGTAAAAATTAAATTTGTTACTCAATTACCGACACCACAACCTCAATTTGCATTTTTCTGTAATTTACCTCAGTATGTAAGAGATCCTTATAAAAGGTACCTTGAGAACCAGTTGAGAAAGAATTTTGACTTTAACGGTGTACCTGTAAGTGTATACATGAGAAAGAAATAAGAATATTATAGATATTGTTATAAAAAGAGCCGGCATTGCTGGCTCTTTTTATTTTTAAAGATTCTTAACTAGCTGCTTGTCTACAATTTTGATATAACATTAACGTTTGGTTTTTGGGATGTAAGTAATTTCATCCCACTAGCTAACTAAACTATGAAAAGACTGATTTTAACCGCAATAGCAATTTTTGCTATGGTTGTTGCACACGCCCAAAAGTTTGAAATAAAAGGAGTCGTACAAGATTCTACTAATCTAGAATTATTGCAAAGTGCAACAGTATTTCTAGAGAGTAAGACAGACTCAACTTTAATATCTTATTCCATTACTGATGAAAATGGATTTTTTAAACTGGTAGGGAATACAGCGGTTAAAGAATTCAACTTTTTCACATCTTTTACAGGTTATAAGGAGTATAGTAAGATAATCACGTTTGAAAACGGGACTATTATTGATCTAGGAACTATCAATTTATCTAGTGATGTCGAGTTTCTAGAAGGAATTGTAGTAAATGCTCGTAAAGCGCCAGTCACCGTAAAACAAGATACCTTAGAATTTAACGCAAAATCATTTAATACAAAAGCAGATGCAAATCTAGAAGATGTCATTAAAGAATTACCAGGTGTAGAAATTGATAAGGACGGTAAAATTACCGTTAATGGTAAAGAGGTCTCCAAAATTTTAGTAAACGGTAAAGAGTTTTTTGGTAACGATCCTCAAGTAGCATTAAAAAACTTGCCAAAAGAAATCATAGATAAAATACAGGTTACAGAATCAAAAACTGAGGAGCAAAAGGCAAACGGCGAGGCTGGAGATGCTAACGCCAGTGAAATAAATATCACCATTGATGAGGATAAAAATAGAGGATGGTTCTCAAGATTAACGGCAGGTGCAGGAACTGATGATCGATACTCTATGAGTGGTATTGTGAATTACTTTAAGGACTCTTTTAGAGTTAGTGTTTTAGGTAGTAGTAATAATATTAATAGTCCAGGATTCTCCTTTGATGAAATATATGATGCTATGGGAAATAGCGCATACTCTATTTCACGTAATTCAAATGGAAGTTTTGGTATCAACGGAATAAGTTTTGGTGGTTCTGGAGGAATCACCTCTAGTAGATCTGCAGGATTAAGTCTTGCAAACGATTGGGATGAAAAAGTAGAGCTCACCGGTAGTTATTTTTATGGCAATAGCGATACTGAGACACAAACAGATAATAGAACGACCACATTTTTACCAGATAGGACCTTTACAACCACATCTTCTAGTCGTGGTAGAAGTATGGGAGATTCACATAGAATCAATACTAGAGTTGAAATTAAATTAGACTCACTAACAACGTTAAGTACAGAGCCTGCTTATAATCAAAGCAATACTACCAGTGTTAGTGATAGAGTATCTAACACGAGTGATGATACTGGTCAGAATATAGATTTAGAGACTTCTAACAAATCAAACTCTAATAATTATACCGCAGGAACTAACCTTTATTTTAGTCGCAGGTTTAAAAAGAAAGGTAACTCTATATCCATATTCACTAATATAGATGTTAATGAATCAGAATCTGTGAATGATTTTTTCTCAGAGCGTGTCATCTCTAATAATGGAACCATTAACTCTACCGAAATTCAAAATCAGGTGATTAATCAAGATTCTAAAGGGACTAGTTTCTCAATAGCACCACGATGGCGCAAATCATTAACAGACAGTTATGGTCTTAATGTAGCATATAGATTATCGACTAGTAATAGAGAGCAAAGCCGTAACGTTTTTGATAGAGATCCTGGAACTGGTGATGCTAGTTTATTTAATAGTGCTTTAAGTAATGATTTTGAAACAGATAATACACAACATAGGCCTAGTGTAGGATTAGTGTATTCTAAAGATAAAACCAGATGGGAGATTACCGCAGGTTTACTCTACCAGACTTTGAATACAGATAATTTAGTATTGGATAGCTCTTTTGATCGTTCATTTTCAAATCCATATATCAGAGCATACCTAAGTAAGCAGTTTGGTAAATTCGGTAGGATTTATTTCAACTACAGTAATAATATTAATGTTCCTAGTACTAATCAGTTGCAGCCAGTTATAGACAGAACTAATCCTCAAAATATTGTCACTGGTAATCCTAATCTAGAGGCGACTAACACTCATAATATCTACTTGAACTTTAATAATTATAATTGGGAAGAAGGAAAAGGTATTTACTCTGGTGCAGGATTTACATACACAGATAATCAAGTAGTAGGTATCACCACAACAGATGCTGATTTAATTAGAAATACCACTTATACAAATGTTGATGGCACCTATAATGGTTACCTGTACTCTGGTTATAGCATGCAATTTAAAAAAGACCAGCGTTCCATCGATGTGTCATTAGGATTAGACGCAAACCTATCTTTAAATAAAGGTTTTACTAACGGTGTTTCTTTTGAAACTAATAATATAAACCTATCGCCTAATGTAGGTTTTGAGTACAGTATCGATGATATTTTTGAGCTAGAAACAGAGTATAATGTAAGTTTTAATTCTAGTAAATTTTCACTAGACAATATCGATGATCAAAGTTTTACAAATCATACCGCAGCAATTGATTTAACAACTTTCTGGCCTAAGAATTTAATAATGGGTTTAAGAGGAGAATACAATGTTTTTGGTAACGTGACAGATGAGTTTGATAACGATTCCTTTGTACTTATAGGTAGTCTTGGATATAAGTTTGCAAAAGATAAAGCTGTCTTAAAACTCAAAGCTTACGATATATTAAATCAGGTGATAGACACACGCCGCACCATATCACAAGATTTTATATCAGACTCCAGTAGCTTAGTATTACGTCAGTATTTCATGCTTAGTTTTACTTATAAGTTCTCAAAATTTGGTGGTAAGGATCCAAATAGAGAATAGAGAGGTATGTTTTATGACGCTTTCGCGAAAGCGTGTTTCATAAAAATTATTTTTTCAACTGGTATATTTTTCCTTTTCCATGTAATATCATTCCTGTGTGAAGAACCTTTTAAGATTCTGTGAACAATTTGTGATGTAGAACAGATTAATTTGCTTGAACCAAAGTGATTAATCGATGAAGTTTTTAATATCAATCATGTTATGCGTCAGTACGTTGTTACCTTTTGTGCCGATTCAAAAAGAATATGTAAAGCAAGTTGACGATAACGGAAATCTGGTCAGTGAAGGCTGGATGCGCGATGGCGCCAAAGACGGATATTGGAAATTTTATGATCAACAACAACATCTATCAATGTCTGGCCACTTCATTAATGATCAGAAGGCAGGTTACTGGCACGAGTATCAATCAGGAATGATTAGTTCTGAAGGGCATTATACAAATGACCTGAAAACGGACTGGTGGACCTGTCATAATAAAAAAGGATATCGTACTATAAAAAAGCAGTTTAAAAATGGTCTCCAGCATGGATATGCTCTTTATTATAAAAAATCATCTCTATCAATGGTTGAAGAATATGCCAGTAGTAAGAAGGTAGGAGCGTGGACCAGTTATTTTAAATTCAAAAAAGATCATCCTGGGTTTTCAATGAATGATTTACGTTAACCATAGCCGCGTTTGTAAGTCTGATATTTCTTAACTTTCCACCTTTAAAACTTCCCATTGCAATCCACAAAACCTATCATAAGAGTAATTATACCAGCTTATAATGAAGCAGATTCTATACCGCTGGTAATAAACGATATTCCATCAGTTGTTACTGAAGTTATTGTTGTAAGTAACAATTCTAGCGATGATACTATAATCAATGCACAAAATGCAGGAGCCACGGTTCTAGAAGAACTTCAACGAGGTTATGGTTATGCCTGTTTAAAAGGTATGGAATATGTTTCTCAATTAAAGGATTCTACAGATATTATAGTTTTCTTAGATGGTGACTTTAGTGATTATCCAGAACAATTGACAGAGTTAATACAACCTATTGTTGATGATGATATTGATTTTGTAATAGGTGCTCGAGTAAAATCATTGCGAGAAAAAGGCTCTATGACGGTTCCACAAATATTTGGTAACTGGCTAGCAACAACGCTCATGTCTATTCTCTTTAAATCTCGATTTACAGATTTGGGTCCTTTCCGTGCCATTAAATATGATAAATTACTCGCATTAGACATGCAAGATAAAACCTATGGTTGGACGGTAGAGATGCAATTAAAAGCATTGCGTAAAAAATATTCTTATGTTGAAAAACCTATGAAATACCGCAATAGAATAGGTGTTTCTAAGGTATCGGGTACTGTTAAAGGTGCTATATTTGCAGGCGTTAAAATATTAACCTGGATATTTAAATACGGCTTTAAAAAATGATATTAGAATGGATTTGCATCATAATTTACTCAACATCACTTGTGATGATTTTGTTCTATGCATTTGCTCAACTCAATTTACTATTTAACTACCTAGCGGCGCGCAAAAACACGGTTACTGGACCTACTTTTGATCTAGATAACCCAGCGAGGTACCTTATGTTACTATACAATTGCCTGTTTTTAACGAGGCTTATGTAATGGAACGACTTTTAGATAACATCGTGTTACTGGATTATCCGCATGACAAGTTGGAAATACAGGTGTTAGACGATTCTACCGATGAAACCGTTGCGACTACTAAAGCTCATGTAGAAAAACTAGCTGCTACAGGAATTGATATCGTACACATCACAAGAAAAAATAGAGTAGGTTATAAAGCCGGTGCACTTAAAGAAGGTTTAATAGACGCTAAAGGTGAATTTATCGCCATTTTTGATGCAGATTTTTTACCGCAAACAGACTGGTTGAAGAAAACAGTTATTCATTTTAAAGATCCGCAGATAGGTGTAGTGCAAACCGTTGGGGGGGACATTTAAATAGAGATTATTCTATTCTTACACAGATACAAGCCTTTGCACTGGATGCTCACTTTACATTAGAACAAGTTGGACGCAATTCAAAAGGACATTTTATTAACTTTAATGGAACTGCCGGTATATGGCGCAAAGAAACTATCATTGATGCAGGTAATTGGGAAGGAGATACACTTACAGAAGATCTAGATTTGAGCTATAGAGCGCAGCTCAAAAATTGGAAGTTTAAATATCTAGAAGACGTTACCACACCTGCAGAATTACCTATTATAATTAGCGCAGCGCGTTCACAACAGTTCAGATGGAATAAAGGTGGAGCAGAAAACTTTAGAAAAATGTTCAAACGCGTGGTAAGCAGTTCAAACATTGATTTTAAAACAAAACTGCATGGTGTATTACATTTATTAAACAGTACTATGTTTCTAAATGTATTGATAGTTGGATTACTTAGTATACCGATGCTTTATATCAAGAATGAATATGCTCACCTAAGAGTTTACTTTATTGTGATGAGCTTTTTTGTGATTAGTACCATTATATTTTTTATTTGCTATTGGTATATGTATAAGAATACTTACGGTGGTGGTTTTAAAAACTTCATTAGTTACATAGGGATGTTTTTCACCTTTTTCTCAATTGCAATGGGTTTTTCACTACACAATTCAATAGCTGTGATAGAAGGTCACTTAGGGAAACGCAGCGAGTTTGTGCGCACACCTAAGTTTAATCTTGCAGCGGTAGGAGGCAATTGGAAAACAAATAAATACCTCAAGAAAAAAATAAGTCGCAACGTGATATTAGAAGGTATCCTTATGCTCTACTTTGGATTTGGAATGTACTCTGCATTTATAGTTGGAGATCAAGGTGGTGATTTTGGACTCTTTCCTTTTCACTTAATGCTGTTTATAGGATTTGGTTTTGTGTTTTTCCGTAGTATCACAGATAAGCAATAATGGAACGTAGGTTAACAAATGCCTTAGGTATCTTAACCATTACTAGCGCTATTTTATATGGGTGGTTTTTCTCGCTTGCGCGAAAAGATTTTTCAAACCTACTTATTGTTTATATACTGCTTTTCGCTGCTTTTCTGGGTTATAATTATATATCAAAAAAAGGATCTCAAGAAAATTTAAAGCTGTTTCCTGACTTTCTTGGTAAGAGGTTTTATGGATCATCACTCATTGGCGGTATATTTTTTATTGGACTTATTTTAAGGTTATTATTAATAGACAATACACCACATCTGTCTCAAGATTTTTTTAGATTTATATGGGATGGACATCAATTATTAAATGGTAATAATCCCTATTTGTATTTGCCAGATGATGTCATTAAATCTGGAGCCAGCCATATCCCTAATGCTTCATTCTTGCATGCGTCTATGGGAGAATTATCAAGTGGACACTACACAAATTATCCGCCCTTAAATCAACTGTTTTTTGCAATTGCTGCATGGTTAGGAGCCGATAGTATTCTAGCTAGTATAATATGGATGCGCATATTAATTATCCTAGCAGATGTTGCCATTTTCATCTATGGAATTAAATTACTAAGATTACTAGGTAAGCCTATGTGGTTGATAGCGCTATATTATTTGAATCCTTTTACAATCATTGAACTTACAGGTAATCTTCACTGGGAAGGAATGATGGCATTCTTTTTATTAGCGTCAATTTATTACTTACTCGTTTATAAACAATGGCAAAGCGTCCTGTTTATGGGCTATGGTATATTGCTCAAATTATTACCAGTTATAGTCTTGCCCTTACTATTTAGAAAACTGAAATTCAAAAAAGCATTCATCTACTATTTAGCTGTTTTAATCGTTGTTGTTTTAGGCTTTCTTCCATTTTTCTCTCAAGATTTGATTGATAAATATTCGGCATCGGTAGGCTTGTGGTTTGGTAATTTTGAATTTAATGCTAGTATATATTACATCATTAGAGCTATTGGTTATCAGGTGACGGGTTATAATATTATACAAACAGTTGGTAAAGTTTTGCCTTTAATAACTTTAACCGTGATTACAATCATTTCACTTTCAAGAAAAAATGAATTTCCTGAAATATTTCTATCTAGTGTCGTATTCTCTTTTTTCTCTTATTTAATACTTTCGACTACTGTGCATCCTTGGTATCTAACTATTCCGTTATTATTTTCAGTATTCACCAAGTATCGCTTTATGTTGCTATGGAGTTTTACCATCTTTCTTAGTTACTCAGCTTACTCGAGTGAAAGTTTTACAGAGAATAGTTGGTTTATCGCTATTGAATACATTTTAGTGCTATTTATATTTATTTTTGAACTGTTTTTAACCAAAACAATACTACCAGAAAGTAAAGGGGAAATAACTAACCATTAAACCACCTGCCATGAAGCAATTAATTATTTTAATCCTGATAATTATATTAGGATTTATCGTCTATGATTTTTACAAAGACTGGGATCGATTTCATGCACCAGAATATCATTATTCTACAGAAGCGATAATCGATCAAGAATACCATAATCAAGATGTAGTCATGATGTACCACGATGCTATCACTGATTTAAATAGCTTTATTAAGCTACAATGGACAGCAAATGATATTGATGTAAGATTACCAGAAGATGAAGATTTAAAAACTACTCTTGCAGTTAAACATTACTCTCAAAAGCTTGCTCGTGTTACTTATTTAGAGCAAAAACTAGCGCAGTCTGCAAGTTATAAAGCTAATGGCTGGAACAATCAACAGATTATCGATTTTGAAATTAATCATAGCAATCCTGAAGAAATCAAAGCTTTTGAACAAAAAAGCTTAATGAAGCAACTCTATAATAATCATTGGGAAAATAGCCAACGTATAGGTGCAAAAAACGCACTTATTTTTGAAATTCAAAAAAACTCATAGCACAAGGTTATGATATGTCTCTAGATGGTGTTTTTGCAAAAGCTACTATGGAAGCTCTGGCCAATTTTGAATCAAAAAATAATCTTTTCCCAGATGGAATAGATGTGTTATCTTTTGAGGCATTATTGAAGTAGTTTGTTAAAACATTGTTTATCAGTATTTTGACACCTATGTCATAAGAATGACGTAAACAAGTCAGCGTTGTAATTTGTCCTTCAAATGACTTCATTCTTAGGTTTGTTTCACTAATTTTAAATCATGAAACAGATGAACCCAGTAGGTACTAAAATCAAAGAAATACGTCTCAAAAAAGGCATGTCTCAAGAAGAGCTCGCTACAAAATCTCAAGTAAGTTTAAGAACCATACAACGCATAGAGAAAAATGAAAATGAACCTCGTGGTAAAACAATGCAACTCCTTTGTGAAACGCTGGATATAAACATTGAGGAACTATTGGATTATGGAAAACTTGAAGATAGACAGTTCTTGATGTTTTTTCATTTGTCTGTTTTATCTGGAATTTTTATACCTATAGGTAATATCATTTTACCACTAGTTTTATGGCTCACTAAAAAAGACAAAATTCAAGGATTACAAAAGATAGGAGCAAGGCTATTGAATTTTCAAATCACTTTCCAAGCCATCAGTTTTGGGGTATTCATGTCTGCCGTAATATTGAAAATATTACACAAAGAAATATGGTTATTATCTCATGGATTAGAGATAGCGTTAGTTTTGGGTGTATTGAATGGTATAGTTGCTATAATTTTTGCAATAGCAAATCGTCGTGGCAAACAAATCACTTATCCCAGCATCTTTCCAATGATTAAGTAATATTTTTAACTCATTATTCAAGTGTCTGTCGTCAAGAAGTAATTCTATTTCTTGCTTACCTCATACAAATCGGTCCTGCGATCTTTTAAGTTTTTAACCGCTCCGTAATTGTGGAGTTCTTTTAATAAATCGAGATCCACATCAGCAACCAGAATCATTTCTGTGTTTGCTGTTGCTTCTGCTTTTACACCATTAGAAGGGAAAGCGAAATCACATGGTGTGAATACTGCGCTTTGTGCATAAGAAATATCCATATTTTCTACTGCAGGTAAATTCCCCACGCTACCAGCGATAGCTACATAACATTCATTCTCTACCGCTCGAGCTTGTGAGCACAAACGTACTCTTGCATAAGCATTTTGAGTATCAGTTAAGAATGGGACAAAAAGAATTTGCATACCTTCTTGTGCCATAATGCGACTTAATTCTGGGAACTCACTGTCGTAGCAAATCAAGATTCCTATTTTACCACAATCGGTGTCAAAAGTCTGGATCTTGCTTCCACCTTGTAATCCCCCCCAAACTTTTTGCTCGTCTGGTGTTACATGTATTTTTTCATATCGTTCTATTGTACCATCACGACGGCACAAATTCCCTACGTTGTATAATTGCCCATCAATGATTTCAGGCATAGAACCTGTAATAATATTGATGTTATACTTAATGGATAATTCAGAAAACTTATTTCTTATCATCTCCGTATATTTTGCTAGTTCTCTAATAGAGTCACTAACACTTAACTTATTGTAAGCAGCCATTAAAGGCGCGTTAAAATACTCTGGGAATAAAGCAAAATCAGATCTATAAGCTGCAACTGCATCTACAAAGTATTCTACCTGTTGCATCAATTCGTCAAAACCAGAGTAAGGACGCATTTGCCATTGAATAAGACCTAGACGCACCGTGCTTTTCAATGCGCTCGTCTCTGTGATAGGTTTTGTATAATAAATATTATCCCATTCTAGTAATACAGCAAATTCCATAGAGGCAGCATCGCCGTCTAGATAGTTTTTAAGTACTCTAGAAACATGGAAGTCATTAGAAAGCTGAAAGTTCAACACAGAGTCTGTAATCTCTTTATTACGCACCTTTTCTATGTATTCCTTAGGACTCATGTCACTTGCGTGATTATGATAGTTAGGAATACGACCACCGAAGGCTATTCCTCTTAAATTTAAATTCTCACAAAGCTCTTTACGGTAATCATATAAACGACGACCTAATCGCATACCACGATATTGTGGCTTTATAAATACTTCTATTCCATATAGTACATCACCGTCATTATCATGAGTAGTGAATTTATAGTTACCAGTTACTTGCTCATAAGTGTACTGACCGCTGAAATCTTCATACTTTACAACTATAGAAAGCGCACAGGCTACTATCTCTTCATTCACTTTAAGAACAACTTGACCTTCAGGAAACTTTTCAACTAGCGTTTTAATTTGTTCTTCTTTCCAATAAGAATCTGGTAGATTGCTATAAGAATCTATCATTGCATGTTTCAACTCTTCATAATCTTTAAGCTGTAAAAACTCAAGATTTAAGTTGTCTATTTTACTCATATTAATATCACTCATAGTGTGTTACTTGTATTTAAATGTAATCGCAATTCATTAATATTTCACAATTGAAACGTTAATTTTTCAAGCATAAAAAACCTGTAAACCGCTATGTGTTGAGCAACTTACAGGTTTTGATTTTTGTTCCGCTTTCGCGAAAGCGGAATGATAATTACATCTCTAATAAATAAGCAAAAATGAGCGGCGCCACGATAGTCGCATCACTTTCTACTATAAATTTAGGGGTGTCTTGATCTAGTTTTCCCCCCCAGGTGATTTTTTCATTAGGAACTGCTCCAGAGTAGCTACCATAACTGGTCGTTGAATCAGATATCTGACAGAAATAACTCCAGAATGGTGTGTCTGTACGTTCCATATCTTGATACAACATAGGCACTACACAAATAGGGAAATCTCCTGCAATTCCACCACCTATCTGAAAGAAACCGATTCCTTTTTGTGAATTATCAGTGTACCAATCTGCAAGGAAAGTCATGTACTCGATACCGCTTTTTACAGTGCTCGCTTTTAACTCACCTTTTAATACATAACTAGCAAAAATATTACCCATTGTACTATCTTCCCATCCAGGAACGACGATTGGTAAATTAGCTTTGGCAGCTGCGTACATCCATGAATTCTCAATAGGAATCTCATAATACTGTTCTAGCACACCACTTAAAAGTAGTTTGTACATGTATTCATGAGGGAAATAACGCTCGCCTTTTGCCTCTGCATCTTTCCATATTTTCACGATGTGTTCTTGTAGTCTTCTAAAAGCTTCTTCTTCTGGAATACAAGTGTCTGTAACTCTATTTAGTCCTTTTTCTAATAAATCCCACTCGTCCTGCGGTGTTAAATCGCGATAGTTAGGGACTCTTTTATAGTGACTGTGCGCAACTAGATTCATCAAATCTTCTTCTAGGTTTGCACCTGTACAAGAAATGATGTGTACTTTATCCTGACGTATCATCTCGCCAAATATCTTGCCAATCTCTGCAGTACTCATTGCTCCAGCTAGAGAAACAAGCATTTTAGAACCTTGGTTTAATTGAGCTTCATAACCTTTTGCAGCGTCTACAAGTGCAGCACTGTTAAAGTGTAAGAAGTAGTTTTCTATGAAATCTGTAATTGGTTTTCCCATGATATCTTTTTGAAGATTAATCTTCTATGTTTTTCATTTTTTTTAATCCAGCTTTGGTAAAAGCATTATTTGCTTCATAGCCATCTTCTCCTTCTAGAGCGATGTCTTTAAATTTATAGCTCAGCATTTTATAATACAGTTTTGCAGCAAGAAAATCTGATGATTTCTCTGATGGATTAGGACACAGTTCAACGATGTCAAATCCTACCACATTTTTCTCTGCAAATACCATTTTCAAGAAATCTAATGTTTCATACCAGAACAAGCCACCAGGTTCTGGTGTGCCTGTAGATGGACATATCGATGGATCAAAAGCATCTAAATCGATGGTAATAAATACATTTTCTGTTAGTGCTTCTGTAGCTTTTTCTTGCCAGTAGTCATCTTGTACCATTTCATGTGCAAAAATATTTTGTCATCATCATTGATACCTACTTCTATGCTATCCATAGAACGTATTCCTACTTGAACTAGATTAGCTTTTTGACTAGCTTCATAAACAGCGCAGGCATGATTACAAGTACTACCATCGTATTCTTTTCTTAAATCTGCATGAGCATCAATTTGTAATACACTCAAGTTTTCATACATTTCGTTAAAGGCACGTATGCTTCCTATAGAAATGGAGTGTTCTCCACCGAAAAGGGTTACAAATTTATTCTTCTTAATATACTTTTTAGTAGAGGCATGAACGGCATCTACCATTGCTTCTGGCGAGCTGTTTTCTGTAACAGCATCTGCAAGAAAGACTCCATGATGATACACTTCTGTATCCGTTTCAATATCGTATAATTCCATATTTGCACTGGCGTCTAGAAAGGCTTCTGGACCTTTATCTGCGCCTTTTTGCCAGGTGCTTGTTCCATCATAAGGAACTGGAATTAAAACAATTGATGCATTATCTAATCCAGCATATTCATCTGGAATTCCTGCATAGTTTGAATTGCTCATGTCTTGAAATTAAAGATTTGTTTAAAGTTAATCGGTTTATATAAAATATTAATATCCTAAAATATCTAGCATTTGTTCTGAACTTTGTTGCTCTTTAAAAACTCTAGTTTGTATAGCTCCATTTTCATCACGATCTATTAAAATATGTTTAGGCGCAGGGATTAAGCAGTGTTGTATACCACCATATCCACCTATACTTTCTTGATATGCTCCTGTATTGAAAAAACCTATATATAGAGGCTTGTCTTTATTATATTTTGGTAAATAAATGGCATTTACATTTTGTTCACTATTATAATAATCATCACTGTCGCAGGTTAAACCACCTAGTAAGACGCGCTCATATTCTTCATTCCAGCGATTTATGGCAAGCATTATAAAGCGCTTACTTATAGCCCAAGAATCTGGCAAGGTTGTGATAAATGAACTATTGATCATGTTCCACTTTTCACGGTCGTTTTGTTGCTTTTGATACAATACCTTATAAATAGCTCCACCACTTTCACCTACTGTAAAAGAACCAAATTCTGTGAATATATGAGGTACATCAACATCTGCCTCATCACAAACTTGTTTGATTTGAGTTACAATTTCATTGATCATATATTCATAGTCAAATTCAAATGCAAGCGAGTTTTTAATCGGGAAACCACCACCTATATTAAGACTGTCTAAGGATGGCATATTTTCTTAAGGCTTATATATACCTTAAGGCACTTATGCAACTCATTCCAATAATATGCATTATCACGTATTCCCGTATTAATGAAAAAGTGTAACATTTTAAGAGAAACTTGTTTGTTCTCTTGTATCTGATTTTTATAGAAAGAAAGAATGTTTTTATATCCTATACCTAGACGGCTGGTGTAAAATTCAAACTTAGGCTCTTCTTCACTCGCAATACGTATCCCTACTTTAAAGTCTTTATCTGTCGCGTTAGTCAATAGATCAAGCTCTTCATAATTGTCTATGATAGGAATACAGTTTTTATGACCAGAGTTGATCAGGTCTGCGATATTATCTATATACTTTTCACGTTTAAAACCGTTACTAATGATATAGGTATCTTCTTTAATTTTACCTTCAGCTTTTAGGCTTTTGATAATGTCTATATCAAAGGCACTACTGGTTTCTAGATGTATATCATTACTCAATGCTGTATCTAGTACATGTTTAAAGTGTGAACTTTTTGTACAATAGCAATAATGATATTTTGCTTTATAATCCGCTTTCGCGAAAGCGTCATTAAACCATTTCTGTGCACGCTGAATATTATCAGAGATCTTAGGTAAATAGGTGAACTTTAATGGTGATCCATATTGTTCTACCAGTTCCATCAGATCGATGTCGTGAAAATGTAAGGTCTTGTCTTCTAGTTTGAACTCCTCTGTTGGGAAGAAGTACGTTTGATCGATGAGATCAATGTATTTAGTATTCAATGGCTATAGGTTAATTGTAGTTTTAAGTGAACTACAAGCTAAACAAAAAAACGTTAATAATAGAATGAAGTGTGTTACCTAAATATTAAAATTGAATGGCGATAAGAAGGGACAATAATATCCCTTTTTTTGAAATAATTGCAAAAAAATAGCGTTGCCTAAAAAATTAGACAACGCTAGTATTTATAAGTGGTACGAGCTTATATCATCTTCAAATTGATGATTTCTTGCTCTGTTAAAGTGCGATAGTGACCACGTGGAAGGTCTTTTTTAGTCAATCCACCTAGCACAACACGATCTAAAACTTTAATCTCATACTTTACCGCTTCAAACAATGCTTGAACGATATTGTCTTTTCCACTATGTATTTCGATTCCTACCTCATTATTGCGGCCATCTTCTACATAGTTGATTTCTTTAACATCAATGATTTCTCCATTAATAGCCATGCCATTACGCAATTGCATTAAATCCTCGTGTTTGAAGCTGCGATCTAGAGCAACTTGATAGATCTTGCGCATTTCTAGATTAGGGTTATTAAGCTTATTTGCCATCTCTAGGTCATTAGTAAATAGCATCAAACCTACAGATTGTCTTCCTAGACGTCCCACATAATGCAAGTTTGCAACACCAGCACTTTGCATAAGGTCTAAAACAGTTTTACTAGCACGTTCTCCTTTACGAGGTGCGATAAAACCTTTAGGTTTGTTAAGTAATAAATATTGCTTTTTATAAGGCTGTATATTCTGCCCGTCAAATTTCACTTCATCAGTTAATTTAACACGATAACCCATTTCAGATACAGGTTTACCATTAACAGTTACACTACCAGCTTGGATATAAATATCTGCATCACGACGACTACATATTCCAGAGTTTGAAATAAATTTATTTAATCGTATCGTTCCATCATCTGGCTTTGACTTAGAGCCTTCAGATTTTTTACGCATGATATATTCCTTCTTAGTAACTGGATTACCGCTACGTGAAGTTCCTACTACTTGATTTTTACCACCTCGAGTTGTTGGTTTTCCGGTAGGTGCATTTCCTCTAGAAGATGATTTTCCTCTATGGTCTGTACTTCCAGCATTACGTCGGTTGCCGCCTTTTGAGCCACCAGAATCTCTGCCGCCTTGACGACCGCTGCCTTTTCCACTTGCTCCTTCATTACCTCTTCCCATGGTATTAATTTTTTGCAAAGATAAGTTTTTAAAAATGTGATAGTGCAAAAAGAATTCTAAAGTATTTAGTTCCTCAACTAGAATAATTTAGAGGAGTTACTCCATCATTTTAAAGTGTCGTTTTTTAAGATTTATGAATTCATTAATCTTTAAATCTCACTGTAGATTGTCGCTCTCGATTGACATGTAATTGCGTCACATCAGGTCTAGAATAATGACCTACCGCGTCAAAGTTTTGGCGTTCCTCGAGTACTCTATTAAAATCTAAAGTAGCAGTTACGATTTCTTCTTTTCCTATCTGTGGTTCTATGATCCACTCACCATCAGGACCAGCGATGCAGCTGCCACCATTAGCAAGTACATCTGGGCATTTATCTAGAATCGCTTCTAGATGAGGTGTGTTTGCAGGAAAATCTTCTTTAAACATCATGCTTGAAACAGACAGTACATAAGTGCGTCCTTCACGTGCTATAAAACGAGTAATGTCTTTTGTATTATGGTCACTTCCTGGCCAGCAGGCTACATGAAGATTCGTTCCTTGCGCATACATGGCCGCACGTGGTAATGGCATCCAGTTTTCCCAGCAGTTCAAACCGCTTACGGTAAAATCTTTGAGTTTGTGTGTCACTAAACCGTTTCCATCGCCAGGCGACCAGGTGAGTCGCTCATCATAAGTAGGTTGTAATTTACGGTGTACACTTTCTATGCTGCCTTTTTGATTGATGTAAACCATGCTCGCATAAACACTATGACCACCACGATCTTGTGGACGCTCTATGATACCTAGATAGATGGCTATGGAGTTCGCTTTCGCGAAAGCGCATACCGCATCCAATTCACCATCTTGAATAGAAATACTATTTAGTACATAATGTCTGTGCAGTTCTTTCACCTCTTTTTTATTCCAAGCAGCGCCATCAGTTAGCGCAAGCCAGAAAGGATAACCTGGCAATAATCCTTCTCCAAAAACAACTAATTCAGCATCTTGCTTCTTTGCCTCTTCTAGCGTGGAAAGTATTTTGTCTAATGTCGCTTTCTTATCCAGCCATATTGGAGAGATTTGAGCAAGTGCTACGTTGATGAGGTGTTGCATTTTATGTTTTATAGTTTGGTAAACACGTGTTTGTCAGATTCAATATTACCTAATTCAATTTCTATCCCGTAATATTTCAAACTTCTCTTAATATCAGCTATACTATTGGTTTCAATTGTGAAATCATATTTATCTGCGTCGTCATTTATAAAATTAAATAAATAGCCTGTAGTTTTTGATAAATCAAATGAAAAATCTTCAATCGTGTAGTTCGTGTAATTTACTCCTGTATTCTTACGTAAATTGGAATTATAAATATCTGATCTACCGCTCTCATTTTCATCTAGAGTTTTTTCTAGTTTTGATTTATCAGTAAGCGATAGTTGATATCCTTCGGTAATAGTTTTTTCCTTGTTCCATTTCAAGTTAAGTCTATTAATAACATCATTCAAGAAATCAGTTTTGAAATCTATACTTGGGTTTTTGTTCTTGTAGATGATTTCAAATTGCTGATTTTCATATTCTTCAGGCAGATTTATTAGGCTGCTATACGTGCCGATTAGCTCGCTCAAAAGAGTTTTGATAGTAGCATTAGAATAGACGTAAAATGAACTAGACTCTATTGTCATGCCATCCATACTGTCTTCAACTTTTTTAAGCTCTAAATAATAATTGATATCTGAATTTTTCAATTTCTTTATTTTAGCTACATAAGCCATAAAATCATCATCGTCTTCTTTCTCTCTATATTTAAAAGCGTTTTTTTCTTCAATACTTCCGTCTAATAAGGATTCTAAAATATCTCTATCAAGCATTTGTGGTTGTCCTATCCATTTAATGATGTTTTCATCATCAATAAGAACAGTCATAGGTAGTGCAGTGTATTCACTTTTTCCATCACCGTATTCTTGTTGCGTATATGAGGTTTGATCAGTAACCACTGTACTTAAGAATTCCATTCTTTTTAAAGTGCGATTAACTTTCTCTGGAGATTCATTAGTGATAGAAAGAAATAGAATCTCATCTCCAAATTCTTTGGCAAGTTCGTTCATATGAGGAACAGCACCCAAGCAAGGTCCACACCAAGTTGTCCAAAACTCCAGCACTTTAAATTTGTTACCTAAATCTTTATTCTCAGGAACGTTTGCAATCCATTCAGTAATATTAATACCAGGAGCTTTTTCACCTAGATTTAGATTCTCCTGACCATAAACCTGAACGACCGACAAAAGAAAAATAAATAACAGTATTTTTTTCATTACAAGAAATTTTGAAGTCGTTCGATGATGGCAGGCAAATCAATTAATAATATAGAAAGCACGCCACCTACAATGACTATTTTAAGTATAAAATGTATTAACAGATATTCTCTTTTACGTCGCGAGCTCCATAATAACGGTAAGCATACTAGTAAGGCACCGCCTATTAAGGCAAAGTAATAACGCATATATCCTATATTAAAATAGAGTATCAATGCTGTAATAGGTATAATAGTAAGTAATGTTAGTAAGGTGTAAAAACGCTTGCTTGCTTTTTCTCCTAGTACTACTGGTATGGTATGGTAATTTTGAGCGAGATCACCTCTTAAGTTTTCGAGATCTTTAATGAGCTCGCGCATCGCAAGTATGAGAAATAAGAAACTACCATGTACAAATACAACTAGATATAAATTACGGTAATACATGAATAGCACAAAAAATGGAGTAATAGCCAGTAGGGCTGCAGTAAGATTACCAACAAAAAGGACTCTTTTTAATTTATGCGAGTAGAACCACATGGCAAAAATATAAGCCGCAAAAAACAATCCAGCACGCCACGAAACTATCAATCCAAGTATAAAAGCAATCGCGTTAACTGTAAAATAAACCGTCCATAAGGTAGAGCGACTTACTTGATTTTCTAGCATGGTTTTTTGCGGTCTATTAATAAGGTCTTTTTCACGGTCGTAAAAATTATTAATGATGTAACCACCTGCTATAGCTGCGGCACTAGCCAGAATAATCAACCACAACTTATAATCCAGCACAATCTCCTTAACAGATAATTC
Organism: Nonlabens ulvanivorans; assembly: GCF_000755285.1. Taxonomy (GTDB): domain Bacteria; phylum Bacteroidota; class Bacteroidia; order Flavobacteriales; family Flavobacteriaceae; genus Nonlabens; species Nonlabens ulvanivorans_A. The sequence goes on from NZ_BBMK01000001.1 coordinate 976,069, forward strand.
TGGGGGGGCGATAATAAAAACAGCCGCTAGTAATTGCGCTATCGCTATTATAGAGATATTATAAAGTCTTACTGTTGAAAAAAGACTCAACGCTTTAATGACTAGCATTTTTATACTAGCCTTTGTGCTCATGGTATATGTTTGCTCTTGATTCACCCGACTAAGTTAAGCAGTTTCTGTTTTTTAAATGATAATGGTATGTGAAAAGTAAATAATGTGTTAGTATCAAAAAGAAAATAGACTAAAACAAAAAAGTCCCATCACAAAAATGATGGGACTTTTTCAATATGTCTTAATGAGTTTCTAAAAATTATAAACCACTTCTAGTTTATAGTCTTTTAAAGAAGCCTCTGCTTTTTCTAGGTCTTCTGTAAATCCTAAAATGTAGCCACCACCACCAGATCCACAAAGCTTCAAGTAGTAATCACCGGTATCCAGTCCTTTTTTCCATAAGCCGTGGAATTGTGCTGGAATCATAGGTTTAAAATTATCGAGAACGACGTGAGACAATTTCTTTACGTTACCAAAAAGTCCTTTCACATCGCCACTCAAGAAATCTTCCACACACATATCTGTGTATTTCACAAACTTATTTTTCAACATACTACGGAAACCTTCTTGCTTCATGTTTTCCATAAAGATATTTACCATAGGTGCCGTTTCTCCTACAATACCAGAGTCTAGTAAAAACACAGCGCCTTTACCAGTTATAGATTGAGATGGAATACCAGCCGGTTCTATATCATTACTACTATTAATTAAAATAGGTAAACTCAAGTAAGAGTTTAATGGTCTAGACCCGAACTTTTACCGTGAAAAAAGCTTTCGATTTTTCCGAATATATCTTTTAAAATCAGCAGTTTTTCTCGAGTTAAATTCTCAAGAACCGTGATTTTTTCAATCGCATATTTATCATAGATAGATGCCACAAGAGCACCGCTACTTCCTACACCATAACCTTGTGGTATACTAGAGTCAAAATACATTCCAGCAGCAACATCTGCCTTTAAAGTCTCAACATCAAATCTTGGGAAATCACTATTTTCTTTCATCAACTGCTCAATATGACCAGTAAGACGAGATAAATTGCCGTTTGATTTAATTTGTTCTTCGGTAGGATGGTCACTTATCTGAAGTGCGCCTTTATAGAAATTATAGGGTATAGAAAGACCTTTTGAATCTTTAATAATCCCATACTCACCGAAAAGTAAAATCTTTGAATAAAAAAGTGGTCCTTTCATAGCGTTAAAGTTAGCACTTTTTTGCACCTGTGCCTACTTGATCACAAATATAGTGACCATTTTGACAATATTGCGCTAATTTGCTGTTAATCAATCCTTGCACAGCCTCATTATTTTCATGTGGATAAAGCATGTGCACGTTAGCACCAGCATCTAGTGTAAAACACACAGGTATGCCAGTCTCTTTTCTGAACGCCCATATTTCCTCGATAATCGACAGTGTTTTGGGCTTCATTAATATAAAATAAGGATGTGAGGTCATCATCATAGCATGTAATGTGAGTGCTTCACTTTCAGTAATTTTTATAAAAGTCTCAAGATCACCTTTCTGCAACGCTTTTTTAAGAGTGGAAAGGTTCTCGTGGGCTTGTTCAAATCTCGCTTTCGCGAAAGCGTGTCCATTCATCAACTCGTGTCCTACCGTAGAACTCACCACTTTTTCACCTTTATCTACCAGTAAAATCGTGTCCTGAAAATCCTGAAAAACAGGATGTAAATAATCGCTTTTATCAATACCGTAGTATTGCGAGCTGCCATCAACTTCTTTATGCGTTCCCCAAACTACAGCGCTACCTTTCAAGCTACGACAAGCACTTCCAGATCCCAATCGAGCTAGAAAAGAAGCCTTGTGAAAATTCATTTCCTGACCAGTAAGTGTACTCTCAAAATTCATTATACAAACTGACATGGCCGCCATACTACTAGCACTACTAGCTATTCCCGAACTATGCGGAAACGTATTATGTGTGTCTATATCAAAATGATAGTTTGCAATCCATGGGCAATAGTCAGCAATGCGTTTAAAATAAGCTTCAATTTTAGGAGCAAATTCAGGTTTAGGAGTGCCGTCATAAGAAATGCTGAAACCGTGAGTTCCTTTACTAGCAGTTACTGTTGTAATGGTTCTACAAGCATTTAAAGTAAAACTTATCGACGGATTTGCAGGTAACTGCATGCCATATTTACCCCAATATTTTACAAGCGCAATATTAGATGGCGCTTGCCATTTTGTAGATAAATTATCTTTTAAAGTAAAATCGCATTCTAACTTAAACTGAGTTTCCAATAGTCTTGAATTAAGCTACAAAGGTAAATATTTAAGAGTTTTAAAATGACAGAATAAAAAACTCCTTTCCATAGAATTACAAAGTAAGTTGAGCTAGTTGTAGACCAAGAAAGAAATTAAGCCAACAACTGCTCAAAAAATCCACCAATTTCTCTAGCTCTATCTACAAAGTGAATTTCTAGAATCCATTCTCTTTTATTACCGTTTCCATCGGGTGCAAAAAGATTTTTATTATTCTCGGGATGGATGTAGTTCAGTTTGTTTTCGCTCTCTAGATTCTCGTGCGGGAAATGACCGATTAAATGACCGGCGATAGGACACCAAATTCCCAGCCATATTCTGTCGCTTTTTGAACGCAATAATCATATAATGCCGCACCAGTTAGATCAGTTTGTGAGAAGTAGTAATCTCTACATTCTTGCCAGGCGGTTTCTATGTCTTTTTTTAATTTTATTTTCAGTGGATCGGTTCCTATAACATAAGTACGTCCATAGTCTGCTTCCCATTCTTCCAGTATCGGACCGAAGTCTAAAAAAACAATGTCATCTTCCTGGATTCGTAAATCTGCTGGGTTCTCGTCATAGGGATGCAAGGTGTTTGCTCCAGCTCTGACGATGCGTTTGTGCCAGTATTTTTTAATCCCAAATAGCTCATTTGCTAGTTGAAATACTTCAGTGTTTATTTCTTTTTCGGTTTTACCGGCTGCAATGATATTTCTGTTTTCTATTTCTTGAAACAGTTGTGCTGCTTTAGCTTCGGCAGCGATGAGGTTTTTTAAAACGTCGTTCATTTTTTAAAATACTTTTTTAATAAAAATGCCATGAATACAACCGTTAACCAAGTTGAACAACAATCTAGCAATAGATTCTTTAAATTCCAACCAGCGTTAGGAATAGAATGGTCATCTAACCGGAACTCATAATAGTAGGTAAAAGGAAAGCCAATAGTAAACTCTTTACTCAAGTTTATATCACTTAATGGAGAGTGAATATTATTAAACAATGTAAAAAATGAGATGCTGAAGAAAATCAACATAGAAAGTAATGTATAAAGTATTAGACTCTTAATCATTATTACTTTTTTGTGATTTTTACGACAATGCTACCAAATCTCATGGTCAATTTAAATGATCATGTGGAGTTCGATAAATAGCACAACTGACTGTAGACTAAAAGCCTAAGCGTTATAATATATTTTTTAATTCCTCAAAATCTAATCCGCCGTAATTTCCACTGCTCATCATTAAAATCGCCGTGTTATTAAAATCCTGACTGAATAACCATTTTTTAAAGTCGGCAGGATCTGTTTTTACAATGAGATCATCTCTATCAAAAGACTCAAAAATTTGTAGCTCACTAATAGGTTCTAGTTTCTTAATCTCCACCGCATGCGGACTATAAAACACCACAGCAACATCGGCTGCATCGAGTGTGTTTTTATACTGAACAAGAAACTCTGGATTCAAACTAGAGTAAGTATGTAGTTCTAGACAAGCGATAAGCTTGCGTTCTGAATATTGATTATGAACAGCTCTAGTCGTTGCTTCCACCTTGCTAGGTGAATGTGCAAAGTCTTTATAAATCACACAGTTCTCATTTTGAGCCACTTTTTCTAGACGTTTAGAAGCACCTTTAAAAGAAGCAATTGCTTCATAGAAATCATCTTCATCGATACCCATATGCTGACATATCCATTTTGCACCAGCAAGATTAGAAAGATTATGTTTCCCAAAAATCTCAATAGGCATATCGCTTCAGGAGTTTCTAGGTAAGTCGTTCCATTAATGATGGAATGAGCAGGAATAGAGTAGGCGTGTTTACGAGTAGGTTTGGTCGCTGCCTCCGCAATCGTTTTTACGGCTTCATCGTCCTCGTTGTAAACAAGGATACTTCCATCTCGCATACATTCTACAAATTCTGAAAACTGACTTAAGTAATTTTCCCAAGTTGGAAATACATTAATGTGGTCCCAAGCAATTCCAGAGATCAGAGCAATATTAGGTTGGTATAAATGAAATTTAGGTCTACGATCTATAGGGCTTGATAAATACTCATCACCTTCTAGAATCATAAATTCATTATCATCTGTAAGATGCACCATGGTTTCAAAACCTTCTAATTGTGCACCTACCATATAATCTACCTCACGATCGTGATAATGCATCACGTGCAGTATCATAGAAGTAATCGTTGTTTTTCCATGAGAACCACCTATAACAACACGTGTTTTATTTTTAGACTGCTCATATAAATACTCTGGATAGCTATATATTTTTAAACCTAGTTCTTGAGCCTTCAATAACTCAGGATTATCAGCTTTTGCATGCATGCCTAAAATGACCGCATCTAGGTCAGTATTAATGTTTTCTGAATTCCATCCCATTTGTTCCGGTAGCAAGCCGTATTTGTCCAATCTGGATTTACTAGGTTCAAAAATGGTATCGTCACTACCAGTAACCTGGTAACCTTTATGATGTAACGCAAGAGCGAGATTGTGCATGGCACTGCCGCCTATTGCGATAAAATGTAAGCGCATAATAAGTAACTTTATAAGACGTAAAGCTACTAATAAAAGGCTGGAATGACTAAGGAATGGAGTGCTTTATGAGCTTAATCACCTACTAGATCATGATCTTTCTTAAGTCTAGAGATTTCTTCTAACAAACTGGATTCTTTATGAGCTGCATAAGCATCCTGTAATGTGATCAAAGCTTTGAGATACTCTTTAGTCTTTTTCTCATAAAGTGAAGCCAGTTTTTTATAAGTGGTAAGAGAACCGCCTATTTCTATGGCTTTTTTATAACATTTCTCTGCAGCGCGATATTCTTTATCATACTCTTCAATATAACCTTGGGCTAGATGACCATCTACTGGTGATATTTTTAAAAGCTCATCTGCATATTTACGACTGGTTCTTAATGATCCACCTACAATTCCTGGTAACTCACAATATAATTGCACCAGTGCCCATCTAGCCTCTACATGATTAGCATCTAAATTAGCTGCTTTTTTAAGATGAAATTTAATATCGTCCAGGTAACCCAACGCCTCAAGTTTGAGCTTTCTTTAGCGTGTAGGCCTAAAGTGCCACCATATAGAAAGTGGTAATCTGCATTAGTACTATCTAAATCTAGTAATTTTTTATAGTAAGGATAAGCCTTTTCATATCTTTTTGCATAAGATTCAATATCACCCAGGCGACGTAATATTACTGCATCCTTTGAGTTGTCTTGCAATAAAGATTTATATATGGGCTTTGCTGCTTCATATTGCTCAGAGTTAAATAATAATTCCGCTTTCGCGAAAGCGTCTTGACTCCAACCCATTGCACTGCACAACAGTAATATGATAAAAAACATTTTTTTCATGCTCTAAATTTATCAAAAAGTGAGCCAATGCAATGAATAGAGTTGTTAAAATAGATTTTCCTAATTCAAATGGCTATTTCCCTCATTATAGATTGTAAAATGGTATGAACTATGTGTAGATTTATACAAGATTTAAAGAATTATGAAACCTAACTACTACATCACCGCTATTTTAATATTGTTTGCGATGCAACAAGGTATTGCACAAAATTTTTATATCGATAAATGGCGCGAGGTAGAGCAATTTGAATTACAGGATAGAATTGAAGATGCTACTCAAGTGGTAGATGAAATTTATAAATATGCACGTCGCAAAAAAGATAAAGACCAATACATAAAAGTTTTTCTTTTTAAGTCTAAGTATCAATTAATAAACGAAGAAGAGGCACAGTATAAGATTATAGGCGAGTTGGATAAAATGATTCAAGAAGCAAGTTTTCCTAATCGCAATATTTATAATGGCATAAGAGCAAAACTACTAGATGACTATGCGCGCAGTAATCAATGGCAGATAAGAAATAGAACTGCAGTAGATACTGATGATGTAGATTTTAAAACCTGGGATGTTACAAAATTTTATAGTGAAGTGCATAAAAGTTACCAGGCCTCTTTGGAACAGCCAGAGAAATTAGTTAAGATTCCGCTTAGTGATTACAGTGCTATCATAGGTCCCATGGCGCCAGCTCGTTTTTTGAGACCTAGCTTTTTGGATATACTATCGCATCAGGCTCTAAACTTTTATAAAAGCGGCTATTTCAACCTTACAAAACCCAAAGAGGAGTTTGCTATTACTAAAGAAAATGCTTTTCTCAACACAACAAATTTATTGAAGTTAAAACGACCAGCTGGAGACACCGTTTTTTCAAAATATGATGTGATGCAGCAGTATGCACATCTAGAAGCAATGCATTTAAAATCAAACAATGAGGCTGCTTTTATTCATGTCATTACTGATCGATTATGGTATGCACAAAATCAGCTAGGAGCTTATCAGATTTATGAGGACTATGAAAAAGAACTTCAAAGTATAATAACATCTTATGATACTAATCCAGCAGTTACCGAGGCTTATTATTATCTAGCTTTATATCATCAAAATCTAAGTAATCAGGTAGGTGAAGAACAGCAGTATAGTCATAGACAGAAAGCTATTCAATTAGTTAATAAGGCTATTGATTTATATCCTAAATCCTATGGAGCTGCGTTGTGCGAGCAGTTGAAAAGTCAGATGTATCAATCGAGCATCAATGTTCAGGTAGAAGATTTAATTATTCCCAATAGGCCACATCGTGGAGTAGTGAGTTATAGCAATGTAGAACAGATTGATTTATACTACATTAAAGTCTCTATGGATGAATATTTGAGAGATTTAAGATTTGCAGACAGTTTGAATCAAGAGTTTATTAATAAAGCTATTAATTCTCAAAATATAGTTCATAAAGAATCTATTCAACTACCCAAAGGCGATGATACTTTTAGTCATACCTATGAATATGTTGCACCAGCCATTGAAAAAGGTCGTTATGTGGTGATGGCAAAGTGTAATGCAAATGATGAATTTAAATTCGCACATACTTTTATAACAGTGACTAATCTGACGTTGTTTAAAAAAGATAGCGATGAGGGAACGGAACTATTAGTTAAGAATAGAACTAGTGGTAGAGCAGTAGAAGGAGCAACTGTAAAAGTTACTTTTAATGAATCGACTAGTAGTTTCAGGACAGATTTTAATGGTAATGTAGTTTATAATGTTAGAAGTATAAGAGGAAATCAAAATGTCATCATCAGTAAAAATGGAGATAGTCTGTCTACCAACTATTATGCTTACTATAGAGATAAAAATAACAGTGTTGTAGATAAAGATCTGTTTAATGTAAAGACATTTACTTACCTAGATCGAGCCATTTACAGACCTGGACAAAAGGTTTATTTTAAAGCGATTCTATTAAAGAAAAAAGAAAGTGAAAAGCAATCGAGTGTTGTGCATGATGAGCTGCTAGAGGTCTATGCTGAGGACGTCAATGGAACAGAGATTTATAGGACTAAGTTAAAGACCAATGAATATGGAAGTATCCATGGATCTTTTGAGATTCCTCTAGATGTGCTTACCGGAGAATTTACTCTATATATTGACGAGCCAGATGAAGAAACAGCGTTTTATAATACAGTAGATGATTGGGAAGATGGTGAAATCAACTTTAAAGTAGAGGAATACAAACGTCCCACTTTTGAAGTAGATTTTGATGAAATCACAGAAACTTACAAGTTGGGTGATAGTGTTACGGTTTCCGGATTTGGGAAAGCCTTTTTGGGTAGTAATGTAACTAACGCAACAGTAACCTATAAAGTAATAAGAAGCTATAATTATGCAAGATGGCGTAGTGGTTATTACGGGAATAATGAAAAAGTGATTTTACAAGGAGAAACCACCACAGATGCAGATGGCGTTTTTAAAATCAAGTTTCTAGCAGAAAACGATAAAGAGGCAGATTCTAAATTCAAACCTATTTACAGTTATAAAATAGAAGCTGAAGTTACTGATGTAAATGGAGAAACGAGAACGGCTACTACCAAAATGAGAGTAGGAACTAACGCTATTCAAATTGAATCTCAATTACCCTATCAATTTACAACAGAATCAAACACTTTAAAAGTAGGCGTTAAAAACTTGAACGGTCAGTTTGTTAATGGGAAACTCATCGTAGAAATGCGCAAGCATCCGCAAGCATCTCATGTTATAATTGCATCAGGATTACCGCAAGCCGAGTTTCAAGAAGTAGATGATAAGACCTACCGCAACACATTCCCATATGCCGAATTAAGAAAAGACGAAATTGAAACCGACTGGGAAAAAGCACCTATCATATTTAGAAAAGAGATCACTACCGATTCATTGACTACAATAGAGATTCCCATTAATAAAAATTGGGATAATGGATCTTATTATGTTTACATAAGAGCTGTAGAATTGGAACAGAGTTTGATAATGAAGATGATGTAGTAGATTCTAGAGTAGAAAAAAGTCTTTGGGCAAATCTGGATCTACCATTACAGCCAGAACTTATTTCTAGTTATGGCGAGTTCACTAAAGAGGCCGCAGTATTCAACATGTATACTTCTATGGATGGAGTTTATGCAACACTATCTGTTTGGACAGATCAAGAAATGGTTGAAGAAAAACTCATTTTCCTGAAAAAAGGAAAAACAGAATTAAAATATCCATGGTCTCAAATTAACGGAAAGCAAATAAGTATTCAATTACAAGTTCAAAAAGAAAATGGATTTGAACAAACTAATACGTCTACAATAGAAAAACCAGTAGATCCAGTAGCTCAATATCAAATCAAAACACAAAGCTTTAGAAATAAATTACAACCTGGTGGCGAAGAAACTTGGTCATTTACCATAAAAGATGATAATCAAATTCCTATGCAGGCTGAGGTGCTAGCGAGTATGTATGATAAGAGTCTGGATGAGTTTGCAACGGCAAATTGGAATGCGCCATTTATTAGAAATAATCAGTATTCTTTTTCTCCTAGTCTTTATCAAAACACTTCTTATAATAGATCTCAATCGCTCTATGTTCAGTTTCCTAGAGCTAGTTTTAATACTTCTCTTGCCTATGATCAGATTTATTATTTTGATTTATCATTTAATAATAGGAACTATAACGCGAGCTATAAAAACTCCTTGCTCAATAAGATAATAGAAGCTGGAGAAGAAAAAGGTTTTGTAACAGGTAAAATTACTGATATAAATGGCAATCCATTATATGGAACTTTAGTTGTTGTTAAAGGCACAAAAATTGGCGCGCTAGTTGGAGCAAATGGACTTTACAAAATAAAAGCCAACATTAATGATGTACTAGTTTTTAACCATGAGTTTCACAAACCTGTAGAAATTAAAATTAAAAAAGCAGGAATTATTAATGCCGTTTTAGCTGCTGATTTAAACAGCTCGAGTGATTATATCAATAATGATGTTTTCTTCACTATAAATAGAAGCAGTCGCGGTTATGGTTATTTCAACGACTTCAATTATTACAGAGGAAATGCTTACACTAAAACTAAGATAGGTGCTGACGGTATGATTGCTATCATTGATTCTAATGCCATTGCTTATGATACTTTGTCAAACGGAAAACTTATAGCTAGAGCATTGCCTGGTGACATCATATTTGCCGAAAACGAAGATTATTTAAGGACTAACTTCACTGGAGCCGATAAAAGAGAATTTAGAGATAGTGATATTAACAATGAGAGTTCAAGAGTATATAGTTCTTATCGAGGAAGAAAAAAATATCCAAATGATAGACCTTACGCAAGCCTAACCCAAACTCTCCAAGGTCAAGTTCCAGGTCTTGAAGTTCAAGAAATGGCAACTTCGGCTGGCGCAAATGCCTTGGTCCAAATTAGAGGAGCAGCTTTATCAAACGGAAATAACAAACCATTAATTATAGTTGATGGAGTACCAGTAGATGAAGATTTTTTTAGTGGATTGAATCCTAATGATATTTTTGAAACTGCCATATTAAAAGATGCTGCAGCATCTTCTATTTATGGTAATCGTGGTGCAAATGGAGTCATCATCATCTCTACTAAAGAAGGCGTAACTACAAATGATTTAGTACTACGAGAAATGAATCTCAATAATGTTCAAGCTCGTAAAAACCTCCAAGAAACCGCTTTCTTTTTACCTGAATTAAGAACTGATCAAGATGGAAATCTTAAATTTTCATTCACTTCTCCAGAGGCATTAACCCAATGGAAATTGCGACTGCTAGCGCACGATAAAAAAGGGAAAACAGCACAATTAGAACAACTGGTGGTGACACAAAAGGAACTCAACGTTATTCCTAATGCGCCACGTTTTTTAAGAGAAACAGACACGATTCGGTTTTCTACTAAAATCGCCAACCTGTCTGACGCTGCTATGGATGGAACGGCAAGATTACAACTCTTTGACGCCATGACTATGAAAGCGATTGATGCAGAGTTAGGTAATGTCAATAACACTAGAGATTTTACCATAGAAAAAGGTGGCAACACCTCTGTAAACTGGACTTTTAGAATTCCGCTAGGGACGCAAGCGGTTACTTATCGCGTGGTAGCTGCTGCAGGAAACTTTTCTGATGGTGAGGAGAATACCTTGCCAGTTCTTTCTAACCGCATGCTCGTAAGTGAATCGAGAGCTTTATGGGTGCGTGCTGGCGAGACTAAAACAGCCGTTATGGACAACTTGTTAGAGAGCGATTCTGGTACGATGGCGCATCATCAAATGGTGTTTGAATACACTTCTAATCCGTCGTGGTATGCGATTAAATCATTGCCTTATTTGATGGAATATGAGCATGAATGTGCAGAGCAAACTTTTTCTCGCTACTATGCAAACGCTATGGCACATCACATTTTAACGAGTAATCCTAAGGTGAAAACGGTGTTTGATAGTTGGGCACAAAACGGCACCAATGTTAGTGCACTTGAGAAAAATGAGGAGTTAAAAACAGTGATGTTATCGCACACGCCATGGCTGCGTGATGCACAAAGTGAAGCGCAAAAACAACAGCGACTCGCCACATTATTTGACCTGGCCGAAACTGCCAAACAGAAAAAGAAAACACTTGCAAAATTAGAGAAGCTACAAGGTGATTCTGGTGGTTTCCCATGGTTTAATGGTGGATATACTAATGAGTATATCACGCGTCACATTGCCGCTGGATTAGGTCACATGAAAAAATTAGGTATTAAAAATGATGATACGCCACAAACCGATCGCATGTATCAAAATGCGATTGATGCACTGGATACGGAATGGAAAAAAAGATTCAATCGCTATCTAGAAAACCATCAAACACTCAAAGATTATAGTTATGGAAATGCGTTTTGGCATTATCAATATGCGAGAAGTTTTAATGTTGCTAGTATTGAAAAGGATGATAAATTGTTGCAGGAAGCTGTAGGGTACGCTTTCGCGAAAGCAGAAAAAGAATATTCCTCACAGCCACTATATACTAAGTTGCTTATGGCCATCACTCTGCACCGCAACGGCAAAACTGAGTTAGCCAGCTCTATCCTAGAAGGTTTAAAACAAACTGCCGTTAAAAGCGATGAAAATGGCATGTACTGGAAAGAAAATAAAAATAGCTGGTACTGGTACAGTAGCGATATCGAGACGCAAGCACTTGCCATAGAAGCATTTCAAGAAGTTACTGCCGATTTAAATAGTGTCGAAGAACTCAAAATATGGTTGCTTAAAAACAAAAGAACAAACCAGTGGAAATCCACAAAAGCAACTGCCGATGCGACTTATGCATTATTGTTACAAGGCGGCAAATGGCTGGACGTTCAAGAAAATAATAAAATCACATGGGGGAAATAAACCGTTACCGGTGGAAAAAATGAAAGCGGTAGAAAAAGAAGCTGGAACTGGTTACTTTAAAATCACTATGAATGCGCCTGAGGTTTATAAGGAACTGGCAACGGTAACGGTAAAAAACAAGAGTGATGTAACAGGTTATGGTGCGCTGTACTGGCAGTATTTTGAAGATCTAGATAAGATTAAAGTAGATGATGATTTGCCTTTATCTGTAAAGAAAAAACTCTTCAAAAAAGTAATGACCGATAGTGGAGAGAAGCTAGATGAAATCACCGCACAGGATCCTTTAAAAATAGGAGATTTAATAACAGTCAGACTCATCATAAAAACAAATGCTGATATGGATTTTGTCCATTTAAAAGATATGCGTGCGAGTGGTTTTGAGCCAGTAGATGTGATTTCAAAATATAAATGGCAAGATGGATTAGGCTATTATCAAAGCACTAAAGATATAGCAACGCATTTCTTTTTTGATCAGATGAATAAAGGAACTTATGTTTTTGAATACGACGTGCGAGCAAACAACGCAGGACATTTCTCTAATGGAATTACACAAATAGAATGTATGTATGCTCCAGAATTCTCTAGTCATAGTGAAGGAATGAGAGTGAAAATTGAGAAATAATTTTAAAACATCTAAAAAATAAAAGTAACATGAACTTCGACGTCACATTTCGAGTGCCTTAATGCTCACTTAATTGAACTTAAAGTGTCACGCTGAGTAAGTGGAAGAGCAGTTTGAAAAATAATTTTTAGATTGACTAACGGTGCTTTTAAAATTATAAAATGAATTTTTCACCTAATCACCTAATCACCTAATCACCTAATCTAAGCGACCTCTTCATCTAGTCTCATAGGCTCTGTAGTAATAGGGCTTATCGTAGGATAGTAGTTGCGTTTATAGTGTTCGCGTTCATCTTCGCCCAGTTTTTTGATGACTTGGTTCCCTAAGTTTTTAGTAACTAGTATTTCTTCTTGATTAGGGAAATGTGGGAACTTCACTTTCCAGCCTAGTATTTTTTTAGATTTACGTTTAATGTATTCCTGAGGAGTGAATTGCTCATGGTAGGCATGTATAAACTCATGACCTAGAAGAGAAGCGCTGGAAACTCTTCCCGTATTTTGTTTAGACCACGGTTTTCTTAAGTTTTTACGAAACATTGCTCCGTCAGTATCAAAAAATGTAATCGTATCTGTTGATGGGCTATAAGTGTTTTTTTCTCCATCACGTATGGTGATGCTTTTTCCGTATCGCTGGATAAACTCTTCTAAAATGTTGACTGTTTTGCCATCATTAAATTCTAATTCTAGTGCTTTAGTTTCGTACAGAAAGTCTAAAGTCATCATGCAATTATTGTAAAATAATGTAGCGTTAGCATCTGTTTGACGATTTGGATAATAGTGATATGGAGAGGTGTGCCACTGCTTTCCATCGTGCCATAATATTTTAATATTACTTTCTAACATGATACTCATAAATAGTTTGTATTATTTTCCGTATTTACGGATGGCTTCCTTGATACGTTCTACACGATTCTCTGGATCTGGATGAGTGCTTTGAAATTCTGGAGCACGATTGGGTCCAGCAGCATTTTTTAAAATTTCCATGACACCTATCATTTCATAAGGGTCATAACCAGCATCTATCATCATTTTAACACCAAGATCATCACTCTGTAATTCGTCATCACGTCCATATTTCATGGTCAACATTTGAGCAATAGATGCCGCCGCCTCGCCACCGCCATCTGTTCCAACACTTACACCGGTGATAACGCCTTGAGCTAGTCCTTGTTGACTCATGCGCTCTGCACTATGTCTTGCGATGACGTGACCTATTTCATGTCCCATAACACCTGCTAGTTGATCTTCATTTTCCAATTGTTGGTATAATGCTGCGGTAATAAAGCACTGTCCGCCGGGTAATGCAAATGCGTTTATTGTTCTATCATCTGCAAGAAGATGAAAGTCGTATTGATAATCTGTATTTCTACCTATGCTGCTGTTTACTAGTTTTATACCTACACGATCGAGTTGTGCTTGTGCATTTTGATCTGGATGCAAGCCGCCGTATTCAGCAATCATACTAGGAGCAGCGCTTAATCCCATTGCTATTTCTTGGTCTGTACTCAAGTCTACATATTGAGTTTCACCAGTGTAGTTGTTCGTTTCTGCACTTGAGCAATATTTAAGAACTGCAAAAGCTACAATCGCTAGTCCTATAAATAATCTGATTTTTCCTGATCCGCCTCTCATGATGGTTAGTTTTATAATATGCCTAAATTAGAAAAAAAATATGGAATGATTTTTTTATTGTAGAGATGGATTGACTCCATTAATGTGTTCGTTATAATACCTTAATAAACGTTCATCGCTTATTTTTTCCATGCCTAAAACTTCCTGACTTCTTAAAAAAGTCAAGAAGTTCGTTTCTGAAAGGTATTCTTGAAGCAACTTACGTGAAAGCGGTGCATAGCTGTAATGCCATGGCTCGTATTTAAATCCTGTACGATTTTTATTAAGAGTGTAGACCAATTCAAAACCGTAAGTGGCTGCATTTTCTTCCATCCAGTCTTTCATTTTGCAGAAAGGACCGTTGCCATGAAACTTATCTGGAACCAGTACATCACCGCTGTATGAAGCGCCTTGGTCTATGATATCCATGTCTGTTCCCCAGTGATGTCTACTCGTTCCTGGAACGGTTGAATACTCTACGATTTTATCAAATATAGCATCTGGAGCAAGGCCTTGAGCGGCATATTTTTTATATTTCCTGTTCCAGATCTGGCGCTGTCTATTAAAACTGCGATAGCCAGAAACAATTTTTAAATCGATACCATCTTTAAGGGCAGCGGCTCGCATTTTATTGAACGCGCTTTGTGCATCTGATTCTAGTGAATTATTACTATTAGTAGTTTGTCCGGTAAGTTGTTGAGTGCTTATTTGGGCAT
This sequence comes from Nonlabens ulvanivorans, assembly GCF_000755285.1. Taxonomy (GTDB): domain Bacteria; phylum Bacteroidota; class Bacteroidia; order Flavobacteriales; family Flavobacteriaceae; genus Nonlabens; species Nonlabens ulvanivorans_A. The sequence continues at coordinate 991,069 of NZ_BBMK01000001.1, forward strand.
TGGTGCTTGCAAATAGCAATAAAAGGAGTATGGTGGTGATTTTCATAACGCTTTATACATTTTATAATGAGTGCCTACTATGTTGATTTCAAATGGTTTGCTTACTATTTGATAGCCCATTTTCTCATAAAAAGATACGGCACTTTCTCGAGCGTTGAACCATAAGGCCAACACATTTTTATTTTTCAGCGTCTCTTCGGCATGGTTAATTAGTTTTTTACCTAATTGTTGACCTTGCATCTCATGAAGTACAGCCATACCTCTTAATTGATAGCATTGTTTAAAATTATAAGTCTTTAATTCTTCAATACTATCATCTTGATACATTAAAAATGTAGCAACTCCTTTCAGTTGTTGGTCAACATAAGCACCTAGATGGAAAGTGGTCGTTAAATCATCGCCTTCAAAATAACAATCAGTTATAGGTCTACCAGCTCTTAATACGGGATGACGTACTGGATAAGTTTCAATGGCTGATATATTACGAATTATTAAAGTCATCTTTTGTGATTTTATAGCATCGTGCCGGTTTTGTTCCAGACCATAAAAAGCGATGGTCCAATCTCATGCGAAGTCTTTGAGCTACTCGTTGCGATCCGTAATTATGTTCATGTACATGTGCTTCAACAACCTCTAATTTATGATCTTCAAAAGCATGCTGTAATACACGTCTAGTAGATTCTGTTGCATATCCTTTTCCCCCCCAAAACCTTTTTATAAAACGATAGCCAGTATCGACAAAGTCTCCTTCTTGATGATATTTGAGTCCAGTCCAGCCTATAAATGCATCATCTTCCTTACGTATCACAGCTAGCCTTCCCATACTGTATTTTTTAATCTGACCTTGAGGATTATTAATATAATCTAGAACAAATTTGCGTGCGTCTTCTATATTCTTAAAAGGTATATCGCCTGTGTAACGCATGACTTCTTCATCATCATTAAGTTCAAATAAAAATGGTGCGTCAGACTCTTCAAATGGTCTTAAAATTAATCGATCTGTCTCAAATCTTAGTATCATACACGGGTATCACTCCAGTCGCTATGTCTGTCAAAAACAACTTCGGCAAATGGGCATAATGGATTGATTTTTAGATTTTCCGCTTTCGCGAAAGTGTAACTAGCCTCTATCAACTTGCTACCTAAACCATTGCCTTCCATACTTGGGTTCACTTCAGTATGATCAATGGTCATGATTTGATTTTCTAAGGTATAAGTTAGTTCAGCAACAGTATTGCCGTCCTTCTTCATATAAAAGATTCCTCTTTTATCGTTCTGTTTATGTTGAATAGGAAAGTCCATGGTTTTATTTTAAAATTACTTTATTAAACTATTTGAGCAAAATTATACCCATTTTTCACTTCAATGGTTCTTGATCTTTAAGGAATATGCGAGCGGTATGCGATCCATGTAAAATTTCTTGGTCATTTTGCACTCTTATATAACTACCTTCTCTAAGACCTATTACAGGAATCGTATTGTAAAAATGAAATTCTTTTATACGTTGTTCACGTGTTTCTCCCATATGTGTAGAGCCTTCAATAGGATCCAGATAATGTGGGTTTATATTGTATCCTAGAGCACCAGTGGTTTTAAAGCTTACTGGTTGCACTACAGGCATATCGTTAGTAGTGCGCATGTTAAGACCACAAATGTTGCTGCCAGCACTAGTGCCCATATAAAAGGTACCTTTAAAAATTGCTTTTCTTAGAGGTGTCATTAAATCCAGATCATGAAGTGTTTTTACTAGTTGAAATGTATTACCACCACCTGTGAAAATTGCTGATGCCTGTAATAGTGCGTCTTGCTTATTTTCTACCGTATGTATACCAGTAACGTTAATTCCATGAGGTTGTAAAACATGGTGTACTTTTTGAGTATAATCATCATGGGATACACCACCTGGTCTTGCAAATGGAATGAACAATAAATCTGTGATGTTTTCTTCTTTAAAAACAGCTAGTAAATCTTCTAGCAAATATTGAAGGTAACCACTGCCATGTATAGTAGATGTACTTGCGACGATCATGTTTCTCATAAGAAAACTTTTAGGCAAAGGTATTTAACAATTAATTGGATAATGTTATCGTTATCTAAAAGGCAATTTGAATTAAATTGCTTAACATAATTTAAACTATGAAAAATTTCATATATCTATTCCTATTTCTAGGGATGTTATCTAGTGCACAGGTAGAACGTGTACAGATAAAAGGGACCATTAGTTCTGATTTGAATTCTGACTTAAGCGGTATTACTATATTTAATAACAACTCTTTAGAAGGCACCATCACTAATAATAATGGTGTTTTTTACATAGATGTTAAAAAAGGTGATCAACTTTCTTTTAAAGCAATACAATTTGAGTCGTTTTCTTTAAATGTTTCTGATGTGGTAATCAAAGAGAAAAAAATACAGTTAGGTCTTAATGCAGATGTAAATGAATTGGAAACCGTTAATTTGAGTTCTACTAGTTTTATGATACCAGTAAAACGTGTAGAAACAGTTGATTCTGGATTAGAAAAAGTTTCCCTAGAGAATATTAGAACAGCAGCAGTAGATCGTATTGATAATACTTTCTCTGATCGTGTAAGGCAACCTAATGAATATGCCGTACGTGCAGAAGCTTTTCAACAAAGTCAACCGCGATTCAATATGATAGGTCTTTCAACTACTATCAATACTGCAAATATTGCTAGAAGTCTAGATGTTAAAAACATCTCTAAAGATGATAGTGTGCCTGTTGAGACTAATGCTCTGGTTTTACTTAAAAATAAATACAGTAAAGAATATCTTTTAAACTACCTCGATTTAGAAGAAAAGGATTTTATAGAATATGGGTATTTTGTTCAAGATAATGGTCTCACAAAGGAACTTGTACAAGCAGATAATGAATTAGATCTATTAGAGTTTTTATCTCAACAAGCTGTAATGTTTAAGAAGCGTAAAAAGAAAACAGATGAATAAATTCTTATTTATATTTTTTATTTCTTTCATGGCTATAGGCCAGCAAGAGCGCGTTCAAATCTCAGGTTATATTCAAAATGAACTTGATGAGCCAGTTGAAGGGATAACCATCTTTAATGAGAATAGTTATGAGGTAACAGTGACAACCGCAACGGGTACTTATAGAATAGATGTAATGGCAGGTGATAAGATTGTTTTTAAATCTGTTGATCACGAGCCTGTCACACTTATAGTCACAGATCGTACTATTCAAGAAAAAGTAGTCGCGATCACATTAGGCAACGGTGTCAATGTATTAGATGAGGTTTTACTAGAAGGTGATCAGAACATATATCTTAATCTTAAAAGACTAGAAACCGCAGACACTAGACTCGAAAAAATTTCAGGACAAAACATGTGGACACCGGCAATTGATAGAACTGAGAATACACTATCCGATATGGTACGTCAACCAGAAGATTATGACTTACGTCACGAGGCTATGATGCAATCACAACCACGTTACAATATGTTTAATCTCGTGGGATTACTTGCAGCAGTTGTTTTGAATACAGCATTAAATGCAATTAACTTTGATTTTGGCTCGGCAAACACGGTAGAAGAACGATTTGATGTAGCTATTTTAAAAAACCAATTTGATGCTGACTACCTAGTTGAATTTTTAGATATTAAAAAAGAGAATCTATATGATTTCATTTATTTTGCGACAGATCGAGGATTGAATAATCAACTGATGCAACAAGAAAATGAACTCGTGCTACTTCAGTTTCTTTCTGATACTGCAGTAGCTTACAAAGAAAGAAAGCAATAATTTAATTATATAATGATGAAAAAATAACCGCACTATTATTTATGGCAGTCGCCATAACCTTAACAACATCGTGTGACAGCGATGATGATTTACCAGTATCTCAACCCATTCAAGTAAATACTTTTTGCTATGGAGATCAAACCACTAATTTTGAAACGATAGGAGCCTTTAGAGAAGAGCCACAAGTTGGTGGTGGAACTGGAGTGCTTACTGAAGTAACAGTTTATGGAGATGGACTGCAGCTTAATGATATGGAAGAGTTAGAAGGAGCTGGTGTTTTAATGCAAATTAGTTTTTACGGTAATTCTTTAGATGATTTTCAAACAGGACTTTATCAAATTGCAACTACTGAAGAACCTGCAGACGCATCTTTAAGCTATATTCTTGATTATGATACTGCTGGCATGTTCAATACATCAATAGCCTTAGAAAGTGGCTTTATAAGAGTAGAAACTTATCAAACTGGATATGCAATTACAGTAGACGGCATAGATATTAATGGTGATGAATTACATGGCATCTATTTAGGTAATGTAGCTCTTTTACAATAGATTAATACTTAAAAGGATTAAATTCTTACTTCTATATGAAATACATATTCTTATTCTTATTGATACCGTTTTTATCACAGGCATCTTTTGGAGACCATGATGTTGAAGAATTACGCTTTCGCGAAAGCGCAACCAACACAGCACATAAGTATTACCTTTCTGTGTCTAATGTAAAATACAATTCAAAGGTAGGTGCTCTACAAATGACTTCTCGTTTTTTCATTGACGACCTTGAGGACGTACTTTCTGCAAGGGCAGATAAGAGTGTTGTGCTTACTGAAAAAGGTAGCTTAGAAATTCATAAATCTTTAATTGGTGATTATTTTAAGTCACGATTGCGTGTGAAGGTGGACGGAGAATTAATTCTAATCGAATATCTAGGTGCAGAGGTCGAGAATGATCAATTAGTACTTTATATTGAAATACAAGTGAATCAAGAGCCTTCAGAAATTGAGATGCGATTTACAGCGCTTATGGAGCTTTTTGAAGATCAGAAAAATATGGTGCATCTTAAAATAAAAGGTGAGCGTAAGACATTACTTATGATTGCAAAAAAGAAAATAGACTCTGTGAAGTTTTAGTTAAATTTCTTTTGAGTAATCTATTATTCTTATTTTAGCAACTCTATAAACTAAATCAAAAAAATGAAAGCTATTAAACTATTGTTTGTCAGTATGTTGATGGTTTCTTTTTCAGGTTTTGCTCAAGAAGCAGAACAGGCAGAAGAGCCAAAAGCAGAAGAACACTACAACATTAACAAATTCCGCCAGCTATATCAGGAGTTTTCTACTCCTAACCAATATCGTAGTGCTAGTGGTGCTCCTGGTCCTAAATATTACCAGCAACGTGCTGATTATGAAATGGACATAAGATTGGATGATGCAAATCACCATATCTATGGTTATGAAACCATTACTTATACTAACAATTCTCCAGACGTATTAGATTATTTATGGGTGCAGTTAGATCAAAACATGCGTGCAAAAGATTCAAAAACTCCTTTAATTGAAGGTGGTGGAGTTGCTCCATTTGCGCAGCCTGCAGGTTTTGCTGGTGAGTATCTTTCAGAGCCTTTTGATGGTGGTTTTAATATCAAAAAGGTATTGGACTCTAAAGGAAATCCTTTAAAGTACATGATTAATCAAACTATGATGAGAGTTGAAATGCCTAAAGCACTTGCTCCAGGTAAGAAATTTGAATTTGACATTGAATGGGACTATAACGTTAATAATCATGTTGAAGGACGTGGACGTAGTGGTTATGAAGAATTTCCTGATGGTCACAGAGCTTATGTGATTGCACAATTCTATCCACGTATGTGTGTTTATAATGATGTTGAAGGATGGCAAAATAGCCAGTTCTGGGGGGGACGTGATGAATTTGCATTACCATTCGGTTCTTTTGAAGTTAATATTACGGTACCAGAAGATCACTGGTTAGATGGAACAGGTAAATTGACTAATCGTAAAGATGTTTACAGTAGTGAAGAGTTGAGAAGATATGAAATGGCACAACGCACGTTTGATGAGCCAGTAGTAATACGTACTCAACAAGAAGCTGAGAAATTAGCGATGATGCCAGGTGCTACTAAGATGAAACTTGGAAGTTAAAGGCAGATTATGTTCGTGACTTTGGATGGACATCTTCACGTCGCTATGTTGCAGATGCTATGGCGGTAAAAGTAGGAGGAAAAGATATCATGGCAGTTTCTATATATCCGCCAGAAGGAAATCCTTTATGGGAGCAATGGTCTACTAAAGCAGTTGCACAGACTTTAAAGTCTTACTCTAGAATGACATTTGACTATCCTTACCACAAGGCTATCTCTGTACACGCAAAAAATCAAGGGATGGAATATCCTATGATCTGTTGGAACTATGGACGTCCAGATGCAGAAGGAAACTACAGTGATCGTGTTAAGTTTGGTATGATATCAGTTATTATACATGAAGTAGGTCATAACTACTTCCCGATGATTGTGAATAGTGATGAACGCCAGTGGACATGGATGGATGAAGGATTAAATACTTTTGTACAATATGTTGCAGAGCAGGATATGGGAGAGAATTATCCAGCATCTATTGAAGGACTAGATGCATATCCATCACGTAGAGGACCGGCTGCGGCTATTGTGCCTTACATGGCTGGAGATCAACGCTACATAGCGCCAATTATGAGTAAAGGTTTAAATACTTACCAATTTGGTTCTAACGCATACGGTAAACCAGGTACCGCTTTAAATATTTTGCGTGAAACAGTAATGGGTCGTGAATTATTTGACTACTCTTTCCGTACATATTCTCAAAGATGGATGTTTAAGCACCCAACACCTGAGGATTTCTTCCGCACTATGGAAGATGCAAGTGCTATGGATTTAGACTGGTTTTGGAGAGGATGGTTCTATACAACTCAGTTTAATGACATGGGAATTAAATCTGTAGATAAATTTTATGTATCTGCTGATATGAATCAAGAGATGAAAGACTACCTTGAAGAAAGAAACATTCCTAAAGATCGAGTTCCACAACTTGTTTACATGGTTAAAGAAGGTAGTGAAGACTATAAAGAAGAAATGAAAGGAAAAGCTCCTAGTGAAGTTGTGAGCGATTTAAAAGATTATATGATGGATAACTTTACTGCAGACCAACGCGCTGCAATGAAAGAGCCTAAGTATTTCTATCAAATCACGGTTGAAAAGCCAGGTGGATTAGTAATGCCTATTATCATTGAGTATACTTATGCTGATGGTACTTCTGAAACAGTTACTCATCCAGCAGAAATCTGGAGATTGAATGATAAAGAAGTAAGTCTATCTAAGGCGACTCAAAAAGAGATTGTAGGAATCGTTATCGACCCTAAGTTAGAGACTGCAGATATTGATACTTCAAATAACTCATGGCCACAAGAGCCTAAAGTGGATAAGTTTGAAGAAATGAAGCAATAAGAAGCTTCCAACTAATATTTTAAAAAACCAGATTCACAATGAATCTGGTTTTTTGTGTTATAAGGTTAAGTATTATATTCGTCTTATGAAGTACGGCATTCTTTTTATATTCATTTTTTTCATATTTAGTTGTGATGATCCATCATTAGAGGACCCTAATTCTGATATAGATGAGGTACTAGAACCTGTAAATGATTTAAGACAATTAAGCTCTATTCAAGTTGCGTTTAACAGTGCTACTAATGTTACTCGTGATATTAATTTTATCTATAATAATCTAGATTTATTGTCTACAATTATAGAGTCTGGTAGTGTTGATCAAACAACGCTGGCTAGTTACAGTAATGGTAATAAATTAGAGCAATTGGATATTAATGATAATGTGTTTCCTGCTTTAAATATTAGTGTCGCTTATGATAATGATGATAGTATTCAAGCAGTAGCCATTGTAGAAATCAGCTATACAGATATAGCTGGAATTTTTTACAATAAAACGCTCTATGTTGATGCGCAAAACAGATTTAATAGAGTAGTGACAACAGAGACAAGTCTAGGAGGCGTTACAACACAGGTTGAAGAATTAAGGCTTCAATACTCGCAAAACTTCAATGTTTTACGTATCGAAGAAATTGCTAATGACGGTTTTACAGTCATAGGATATTCTGACTTCACATATAATTTTAACAACAATCCTTTTACAGATATGAATGATATCATTAGACTTTTTATGTTTGATGAGTTTATTCCATATAGTCGTTATCTACCTGCAACTCGTTTAGACTATGATCTTTCGACAGGAATAGCAATGCTAGAACGAAGTATTGACTATCAATATACATTAGATAATAATGGTTACCCAGTTTCTAGAGAGCTTCAAGTTACTGAAGGAATGATGACTTCATCATACTTTGAATTCTTTAATTATAGGCCATAATTTATCAAATTCTTAAATCGCTATGACTAGCGCAAATAGTATATTTGCAATATGATAAGTCTACCACTTTTTATCAGTACACCAGAGCTTATGATAGTAGGCCTAGTGGTTATTTTAGTCTTTGGATCAGATAAGCTGCCAGAGATTGCTCGTGGTATCGCACGCGCCATGAATACGGTGCGTAATGCTACAGATGATATCAAGAATGAAATTTCTAAAACGGCCGATGAACACGGCTTTACAGAAGACGTGAAACAAATCACCTCTAAAATAGAAGAAGTAAAAGACCAGATTGAAGAAACTGGTTCTATTAAAAGAAGGTTTTAATGTGGGAATGGCTTGTTGAATTAGATCAGCAAATTTTCACATACATTAATGGTTCTTATTTTAATCGATTTGATGTCTTCTGGCTATTTGTGACAAGATTAGAGACTTGGTTGCCGCTATATATTACCTTTTTCATTTTACTTATTGTAAAACTACCTAAACGGTTAAACTACATCGCTTCACTAACTGTTATTATAGCTACCCTTACTGCGATAGGCTTAACAGACTTAGTTAAAAACGCTGTCGCAAGGTTAAGACCTAATAACGAGCCTATTTTGCTGGATAGTATAAATGTCTTACAACGACCAGAGAATTTTAGTTTCTGGTCTGGTCATACCGCTGTAAGTATGACGGTTAGTTTACTAATGTTTTTGATATTAAATAATTATACCAAATCGAAATGGTGGCTGCTGTTTTTTATATGGCCTTTACTGTTTGCCACATCGCGCATTTTTGTAGGTGTGCACTACCCATTAGATGTGCTTGTAGGCGCTCTTGTAGGATTGTTTTTGGGAGCTACCTTTTATAAGTTGTTGATGAATTTATTTGATCGATTACAACACACGACTTAAAGTTAATCCATCTCTAATAGAAAATAGTACAGTTTGCAATCGTGGATCTTCTTTAAGTAGTTTGTTAAACTCTAGTAAAATAGGAGTAGAGTTATCCTTAGGGTTAACAGTTTCGACCACCTTTCCATGCCATAATACATTATCAGATAATATTAAAGTACCAGGATTCACTTTTTCCATTATGGCATGAAAATAATTGATGTAGTTAGGCTTATCAGCATCTATAAAAATCATATCAAACTTCCCTTCTAACGATGGGATAATGTCTAACGCTGGGCCTACCTTTTGTGTTATGGTGATTTTATTATTTACGCTTTCGCAGAAGCGTGTAAAATACCTTCCTGCTAGACCTTCAAGTTCTTCATTGATATCAATAGTAATAAGTTCGCTTCCCACGGGCATACCTTCTGCAATGCAAAGAGCAGAGTAACCGGTAAAAGTACCTAGTTCTAGCACGCGCATAGGTGATTTTAAATGAGATATCATGCTCAATACACGACCTTGATAAGCTCCAGATAGCATAATGGCTTGTAAAACCTTCTGATGCGTTTCGCGAGTTAGGTCTTTTAGTATTTGAGGTTCATCTTGAGAATGTGCGACAATATAATCGTCAAGGTTTTGTGGTAAAAAAACATTTCTGTTACAAGTTGTTAATAGGTGCTAATTGAAACTGAAAATAATAGTTGAATATTACTTAAATGAATTTGGTAATTATTTTCTGAATATTAGAGGATTTATAGGTCAATATCAGATTGCTTTAATAGACTGATTATTTGCCAGTAACTCTATCATAAAACTCTTTTTTTGCAGCGTCATTATCTCCGAACAGCCATCGCACTACATGTTCATCCCACATACCATCATAATCATCTTGAGTTATAATGTCGCGGTCCATAGCAAGATCCAGTATTTTACCAGGATAACTAGATTGTTTCTCACTATCCATTTCTCCTAACGGATAAGGATCATCAAGTCCCATCAGGACTTGCTTTGCCCCCTTGGTTTTTAACCAGTAATTCTAGTGAACCAGTATCATGTACTAAGGTGTCAAAAAAGATATTAGGATGTCCTACAGACTTACGTGGATGTGTTTTTCCTTCAAAAAGGTCTGGTCTTCCGTCAAATCCTTGAATTCTACGACCTAGATTCATTTGAGCTAGTTGGCCACCGTGCGCAAAACAAATGCGCATTCCAGGATATTTTTGAGCATATCCATTTAAAGTTAAGAAGTGGTAAGCGTCTGCACATTGTGCTAGCATCCATATCAAGTGAAAACGCCATGAGGTATTTTGTAATTTTATGAACTTCTCACCATCATAAGGATGAATTTCTACAGCTAGATTTAGTTCACTAGCCAATTCAAAAATGGGTTCGTTTTCCTCATCAAAAATACATCGCCAGGTACCTATTGTATCCATGTAGTGTGTTGGTAAACAGAGCAGTTTCATGCCTAGCACTTTTACACAACGTTCTATTTCCCATAAAGCACCTCTTACAAAACCTGGGTGAACCACAAAACCACTCGTGAATTTTGATGGATGATCGTGCTGCACTTTAGCATTAAAATCATTTTGAAAACGCAATGCTTGTTTCATTTCTTCTAGACGCAAACCGTTTCCATATAGCTGGCTTAGATTCAAGATAACAGCATGGTCTATTTTGTACTTATCCATCCATTCTAGTTTTTCATCTAGAAAAAAGCTGGAATCTGTAACAGGACGTGACCAATCCTTTTGCAACATATTCTTTCGTTCAGGATCTACCCAAAAAATTCCTTTTTCACGCATGAAATCCGGAATCTGCTCTGGATATGGAAGTAAATGCGAGTGACCGTTAATGCGTAGTTTTTTTGACATGTTGCTAATTTAATACTATTCTTAATACCTTGAAATATGAATCTACAATAGGTTCATGAGAAGAAAAGAGTTCGTCATCAATAGTGTCAAGGTTTAACCTTTTTTCTATTTCTATTAGAATCTCTGTTTGCTCTGCTCCGTGGTTGCTGATCAGTAGGTCTTTATAAATATGGTCTTCGGGAAACAAGGCTTCTTTTGCTACGGCAGAATAGTCTTGAATACTTGCTTTAACGGCATCTATTTGCTCCTGATTAAATCCTTGGACTAGATAGTGATTGTCAAATTCATCCCAATCGAAATTCATATGTTGACGTTCTTCAACGTATCCATTAATGAGTTTCTTACGTCTTTTAAATTCCCTATTTCTTCTGTAACTAAATAGAAGAAGAAGAACTGCAACTAGGATAAAGTAAATCATCGTTTAATATCTGCTATCTATTTTATGTTTTTACATTATAGGACCTTAAAAAATAGTACTTAATAAATGTGTAATTTCTTTATTAAAGACTCTTAGTTCTTCCACCATCTACAGGTAAATTGATACCGTTGATGTAAGAAGCTTTTTCGCTTGCTAGAAATGTGATGGCATTTGCGACTTCATCGGCCTGAGCAAATCGTCTTACGGGTACATAACTTTTCATTATTGCAGCAGCTTCATCTTCACTATGATTTGCGCGTTGCGCTTTACCTTTTATAATGGCATCTAGACGTTCCGTCGCTGTAAAACCTGGTAACACATTGTTTACTGTAATGCCGTGTGGTCCTAACTCATTAGATAAGGTCTTTGCCCAGCTGGCTACTGCTCCACGGATTACATTTGAAACTCCTAGAAAGTCTATAGGTGCTTTTACACTAGTAGAAATAATATTAATAATACGACCGTATCCAGCTTCTTTCATCCCTGGAAAACAGGCCTGAGCTAGAATTTGGTTGCATTTTACATGTTGTGTGAATCCAGATTCTAGCGCACTAACCTCTGCATCGATAAGCCATCCAGCGGCAGGTCCGCCAGTGTTGTTGATGAGGATATGTATTGGATTCGCTTTCGCGAAAGCGTTGATTACATCACTCAGTTCCTCTGGTTTTGAGAATCTGCGACTAGGTAATCGTGGTCCTGACCATGTGATTGGTCCAGTGTTTTTAAAACATCCTTAAGTTTATCTTCATTACGAGCTAAAAGTATTACTCGTGCACCAGCACTTGCAAATTGTTGTGCTGTTGCTTTTCCTATTCCGGCGCTGCTACCGCAAACTAATGCCGTTTTATTGTGTAAATTAATCTCCATGCCGCTAAGATAATGATTTGGGCATATTGGACTCAAAAACGAGGTGCTTAATTGTCTTAGAAATAATATGATTTACATTCCTGTACGTATCGCCTCTACTGGGTCTAATCGAGACGCTGTTATCGCAGGGATAATACCTGCAATAAGACCTATAATGGCACTAACACTAGTACCTAGAATGATGTTTTTAGTAGATAGGATAAAGTTGAAGTCTTCAACCATTGAGTTTGCGACGACAGTACCTAGCCACACAAAAAGAAGACCGAATAAACCACCAAATAATGCTAAAATCACAGCTTCAAATAAGAATTGAAACAGTATAAAACTGTTTTTTGCGCCCAGTGATTTTTGAATACCAATCAAGTTAGTACGTTCTTTTACACTTACAAACATGATGTTTGCAATCCCAAATCCACCAACTAACATGGAGAACCCAGAAATGATAAGACCTATAATAGTCAGTGTTCCTGTAACCTGATCAAGAAAGTCTGCAAAACCTTTTAGTGGATTGATAAAAAATGTGCTGATCTCATCATTTTTTAAACCACGATAATTACGTAGTTTTTGCTCTAATGTGGCAATAAACTCATCTTGATCAACACCTTTTTTAGGTTTTAATATCAGTGCTGTGGTCTTGGACTTATTATTGTCGCCATATATTTTTCTAACAAAATTTACAGGTATAAATGCACTTTCGTCTTTAGGTGCGCCTAGATCTAGACCAGATCCTTGTTTACTGATCACGCCTATGATTGTAAACTTATTACCGTATAGGCGTACTCTTTTGCCTAATGGATTAGTGTTTTTAAATAAATTTTGTGCTACTTCATAGCCTATTACAGCTACTGGCGCACCACTTACACTCTCGCTCTCGCTGAAAAATCTACCTTGATCAAGTTTTAGATTTTCTAGATCATAAAATTCATTAGTTCCTGGTACGATGCTAACTCCAGTAGCTATTTTATCTTCATACTTAATGCTTTCTGGTGCAGAGAACATGGTAAAAGTCATGGCGTCTATGTCTTCCATACTGCGTTTCAGCATTTGAAACTCGTCATAAGAAACGTTGGGGGGGAAGTTTTCGTATTGATAGCGCTCGAGTTCAGTAGGTCCAAAAGAAACTTTTAAAACATAAATGGTAGAAATGTCTAGAGAACTTAATCCATCGTTGATTTCTTTTTCTAAAGAATCTACAGCTGCAAGTACACCGATGATAGAGAAAATCCCAATGGTTACACCTAGTAAGGATAGAAAGGTGCGCAACAAGTTAGTACGCAATGCACTCCATGCAAATGAGAAACTTTCTTTTAAAAGACTTAAATAAATGAGCATTACTGCAGCCGGATTTTAGGATGGTTAAATCTACGTTATCTCATTGGACTATGATGTTGTGGAAATGTTACATATTTATACTTCTAAATGTGAAACTTGTTAAGTAATGGTGCAAAAGAAATACGCTTTCTAGCAAATTACGTAAAGTGAAACCATAACAATCCATTACTTTTGCAACTTACTTTTTTAAGCATTTCACAACATGAGCAACATCACCGCAAAATCTGCATTAATTTCTGTTTTTCATAAAGACGGATTAGAACCTATTGTTAAGAAAATGAGCGAATTAGGGATCGCTATTTACTCAACAGGTGGTACTGAAAAATTTATTAACGACTTAGGAATACCTGTTATACCAGTAGAGAATGTAACGTCATATCCATCTATTTTAGGTGGTCGTGTTAAGACCTTACATCCTAAGGTATTTGGAGGGATTTTGAACCGTCGCGATCATGAAGGCGATGTAGCTCAATTAGCAGAATTTGATATTCCGCAAATTGATATCGTGATTGTAGATTTATATCCGTTTGAAAAAACGGTAGCTAGTGGAGCGCCAGAACAAGATATTATTGAAAAAATTGACATAGGTGGTATTTCTTTAATACGTGCTGCGGCAAAGAATTTTAAAGACACTTTGTGCGTTTCTACCATGGATGATTATGGGAAATTGTTGAATGTGCTAGAAGAAGGAAATGGAACTACAACTGTGGAGCAGCGTAAAGAATTTGCTGCTACTGCGTTTGATGTCTCCTCACATTATGACAGTGCGATCTATAACTACTTTGCAGGTGACTCAGCTAGTAAGTCTCTTAAAATGAGTCAACAAGATGTCATGCCTTTGCGTTATGGTGAGAATCCTCATCAACGTGGCTGGTTCTATGGTGATTTTGAAAGTATGTTTACAAAGTTACATGGTAAAGAATTGTCTTACAATAACTTGCTAGATGTAGATGCTGCTGTTAATTTAATGAGTGAGTTTGTAGATGATGCTCCAACATTTGCAGTGTTTAAACATAATAATGCGTGTGGAGTGGCTCAAAGAGATTCTATTCATCAGGCATATGTAGACGCTCTTGCTGGTGATCCAGTATCTGCATTTGGAGGGATTTTAATATCTAATGTAGAGATTGATGTGCCTACAGCGACAGAAATTCATAAACTTTTTTGCGAGGTGGTAATCGCACCTTCATTCGATCCTGCAGCACTTGAGATTTTAAAAGGTAAGAAGAATAGAATCATGCTGGAGCTTGTTGGAGATGCGCTTTCGCGAAAGCGTAATACTAACGCTCTAGAAGTAAGAGCTAGCTTAAATGGTTATCTAGTCCAAGATGCTAATCTGAAAACTGATACTAAGGAAGATTTAAAAACGGCAACTGAGTTAGCTCCTACGGAAGCACAAATAGAAGATTTATTATTTGCTTCAAAGCTTTGTAAGCATACTAAGTCTAATACCATCGTACTGGCAAAGAATAAACAATTGTGTGCTAGTGGAACTGGTCAGACCTCACGTGTTGATGCTTTAAATCAGGCAATTCATAAAGCGCAGTCTTTTAAATTTGATTTACAAGGTGCTGTGATGGCAAGTGATGCATTTTTCCCTTTTCCAGATTGTGTAGAAATTGCAGATAATGCAGGTGTTAAAGCTGTGATACAACCAGGTGGATCTATAAAAGATGAATTATCGATAGATTATTGCAATAATAATCATATTGCGATGGTTTTCACCGGTACAAGACACTTTAAACACTAAGAATTGTGTTAGCTTTGTAAAGCTCAAGTAATTAAACCCTTTTTCCTCCTTAACACTTATGGGATTTTTCGATTTTCTAACAGAAGATATTGCTATTGACTTAGGTACAGCAAATACTCTTATAGTCCACAACGGTAAAGTCGTTGTAGACAGTCCATCTATTGTTGCACGTGATCGCACTACTGGAAAAATTATTGCAGTAGGTAAAGAAGCGGCAATGATGCAGGGGGGGAAAACGCATGAGAACATCAAAACCATACGACCATTGAAGGATGGCGTTATTGCAGATTTTGATGCGAGTGAAAAGATGATTTCCATGTTTATTAAGGAGATTCCAGCGTTAAAGAAAAAGTGGTTTGCTCCTTCTTTGCGTATGGTAATCTGTATCCCATCGGGTATAACAGAGGTGGAAATGCGAGCGGTAAAGGATAGTGCAGAGCGTGTTAATGGAAAAGAAGTTTATCTAATACATGAGCCAATGGCTGCGGCTATAGGTATAGGTGTAGATATCATGCAGCCTAAAGGAAACATGATTGTAGATATAGGTGGAGGAACTACTGAGATTGCAGTAATCGCACTAGGAGGAATCGTATGTGATAAATCTGTAAAGATTGCAGGTGATGTATTTACTAACGATATCGTTTATTACATGCGTACCCAGCATAACCTTTATGTAGGTGAACGCACCGCTGAGAAAATTAAAATACAAATAGGTGCTGCTACTGAAGATCTAGAGGTGCCGCCAGATGAAATGAGTGTTCAAGGACGTGATTTACTTACTGGTAAGCCTAAAGAGGTGAAAATAGGATATAGAGAGATTGCCAAAGCTCTTGATAAATCAATTTTACGAGTAGAAGATGCTGTAATGGAAACTTTATCGCAGACTCCTCCAGAATTAGCAGCAGATATCTATAATACAGGTATTTACCTTGCAGGTGGTGGGTCTATGTTACGTGGACTGGATAAACGTCTTTCTCAAAAAACAGATTTGCCAGTTTACATTGCAGAGGATCCTTTAAGAGCGGTAGTGCGCGGTACTGGATTAACTCTTAAAAATCTTGAGCGTTATAAAAGTGTATTAGCTAAATAAAAGTTACTAGATGCAGCAAATTATCAATTTTCTGATCAAGTACAGAAACTTGCTGCTCTATTTGAGCTTATTGTTGATTGCGCTTATTTTCACCGTTCAGTCTCATAGCTATCATCGCAATTCATTTGTACATTCTACTGGAAATATAACCGGTTCTTTTTTAAGTTCTCGTAATGGAATTTATGATTACCTAAATTTGAAGGAAGAGAATGATAAATTGCGTAAAGAAAATGCATTGTTGCGCATGAAATCTTTAGTTACAGCAGATACGCTAATAGGTGATGAAATCACATTTTTATTTTCTGATGATATGCCTTACCGTGTATTTCCTTCTCGTGTGATAAAAAATGATTATTCAAAAAGAGATAATTTCATCACGTTAGATATAGGTGAAGAACAAGGTATTGAACCTGATATGGGTGTGATTACTACAGATGGTATTTTGGGAATAATAGATATTTCAAGTAATCGTTTTTCAAGGGTTATCTCAATTTTAAATTCTGAGATTTCTCTCAATGCGCAAATTAAAGGTAGTAATGTGATAGGTTCATTGACTTGGGATGGGAATGATCCGTATATGATGTCTCTAGTTGATGTACCTAGACTTGCTAAAGTAACTAAAGGAGATACTATTGTTACAGGAAGACAAAGCACTACATTCCCGCCAGATATTTTAATAGGAACTATTAGAGATGCAAAACTAGTAGAAAATGGAAGTCGCTATAAGATTGATGTTGCTTTATTTAACGATATGACGGATGTAGGTACTGCATATGTGATTAAAAGTCGCGATGTAAAACCATTACACGCTATTGACACACTAACGACCACAGTCAATGAATAGCGCGCTATTAAGTAATATCGTACGCTTTATAGCTTTACTGCTATTACAAGTTTTTGTAATGGATCAAGTAGAGTTTATGGGTTATATCAGTCCTCTAGTTTATTTGTTGTTTATTATGTTGTATCCTGTAGATAATAATAGATGGTCTTTTTTAATTCTTTCATTTTTATTAGGTTTAATTATAGATACATTTCAGGACACCGGTGGTGCTCATGCCGCAGCTTCATTAACCCTTGCATTTGTGAGACCGGTATTGCTTAAACTGGTTTATGGAGAAGGATATCTTACCAAAAATCTGAAGATTTTGAAATCACCGTTAGATCGTTTTTTTTATTACTTGTTATAGGTGTTTTAATACACCATTTGATATTGTATTTGCTGATATATTTTAACATTAGTCAGGTACTTCAAGTGTTACAAATGACGTTGTTTGTAGGCTTGTCTTCCGTTTTTACGGGAGTCGTTTTGTTTGTATTATTTGGTTGGCGCAATAAATCATGAAAAGATTATTATTCTTTTTCTTAGTTACCATAGTGGGACTTACTCTTATAGGTAGAGTTTTCTACTTGCAAATTATTAAAGGCGATTCATATAAACTTAAATCAGAATTGAATGCTGTTAAAAGTATTTATGACATCCCAGAACGAGGCTTTATTTACGATCGTGATGGAGATTTAATGGTGGCAAACCAAGTCGCTTACGATATCATGATGATTCCTAAGGAGCTTAAAAAATTTGATACCCTACAATTATGCACGCTATTGCAAATGGATAAGACTAGATTAAAGTCTAAAATTCAGGATGCAAAAGATTGGTCATGGCAAAAAGGAAGCGTAATCGTTCCCCAACTAACACAAGAAGAGTTTGCGCCCTTGCAAGAGAAATTACGCAAGTTTCCTGGGTTTTATGCTCAGAAAAGATCCTTGCGTAAATATATGGTTGATCACAGCGCTAGTGTATTGGGTTATATACGTGAGGTAAGTCCTGAAAAAATTAAAAGAGATCCTCGATATCAATCTGGAGATTTATCAGGTAAAGCAGGAATTGAACTCCAATATGAGAAAGAATTACGCGGTAAAAAAGGAGTGAAACACTTTATAAGAGATCACTATGGGCGACCTAAAGAATCTTATGAAAATGGTAGATATGATACCATACCTAATTCTGGATTAGACCTAACAGTAACATTAGATAATGACTTGCAGGCATATGCAGAATTATTGATGAAAAATAAGCGTGGTGGAATAGTTGCTATCGAGCCGCAGACAGGAGAGATACTAACATTAGTCACTGCACCATATTACGATCCTGCACTGTTGATGGGACGTGACCGGTCTAAAAACTCTGTACTAATCTTTAATGATACCATCAAAAAGCCAGGTGTAAATAGAGCGCTACAAGCAGAGTATGCACCAGGCTCTCCATTCAAAGTTATCAATGCTTTAGTAGGTCTCCAAGAAGGTGTTATAACAACAACCGAGAAATTAAGGTGTAATCATGGATATGATTATGGAGGTAGAAAACCATTGGGATGTCATAGTCATCAATCGCCTCTTGCTTTAAATGCCGGTATTGCCGAATCTTGTAATTCTTATTTTGCACAAGTTTACCGACGTATTATCGAAAAAGGCAATACGCCAGAAGAAGGAATGGACAACTGGAACAAGCATGTCACTAGTTTTGGTTTAGGAGATTACCTAGGTTATGATTTACCAGTGGGACGTGCGGGATTGATACCAGATGGTGAATACTACTCTAGTAGATATAAATATAAATGGTATGCACCTACTACTATTTCTAATGCTATAGGTCAAGGTGAGGTTATAGTAACACCGATACAGCTTGCTAATATGACTGCCGCTATAGCAAATAGAGGTTACTTCTACAGGCCACATATTATTAAAGCTATTGATGGAGAACCTATAGATAATCCAGATTATACTGTAAAAAATTATACTACTGTAGATTCCCGTCATTTTGAACCAGTAGTTGAAGGAATGACAGCCGTCTATAAAACTGGAACAGCAAAGTATGCACAAATTCCTGGAATTGAAATTTGTGGTAAAACAGGAACAGTAGAAAATTTTGTAAAGATTGACGGTAATCGTACACAGCTTACAGACCACTCTGTTTTTATAGCTTTTGCACCAAAGGATAATCCTCAAATTGCTATAGCTGTGTTTGTAGAGAATGGTTATTGGGGGGGTTCTCGATATGCTGCAAAGATTGCCAGTTTACTCATTGAAAAACATATCAAAGGTGAAATTACTCGTAAGGATTTAGAAGATTACTTATTGACTCATAGTCTAGAGTATGAGTATCAAAAGCAATATAGTGGAGAGCCCTTTGAAATAAACCCTAAAGTGGACAAAGGTCTTCTAACACCACAGCCTAATACTCTAAATCCATAAAATGGGAATAGGAGATAAGCCTAAGTTTGATATCTATATCATATTAATCTATCTAGCATTAATTATGATAGGTTGGTTAACAATCTATTCTGCAGCACAAGTACCACTATACAATGGTATTCTGGATATGGATCAGTTGTACGGCAAGCAAATCTTATGGATTGGGTTAGCGTTTCTAATTATCAGCTTCATACTAGCAATGGATGTAAAGTTTTTTGAACGTTTTGGAAGTATTATCTATATCATTTCGCTTTTATCACTACTAGGTTTATTTGTTTTTGGAAAGGAGCTGAATGGAGCAAAATCTTGGTATTCTTTAGGAAGCATGACACTGCAACCCAGTGAATTTGCAAAAGCGGCCACAGCTCTAGCCGTTTCAAAATTAAGTGGTATTAATATTTCACTTAAAAATACTAAAGACCTACTACTAGTAGGTCTTATTATCGCGTTGCCAGCCTTATTCATTATACCACAGCCAGATCCAGGAAGTGCATTAGTTTATGGGGGCATTTTTCTTTGCGTTGCATAGAGAAGGTTTATCCTTGTGGTACCTCAGTCTGGTATTAGTAGCGATAGGTTTGTTTTTAGGAACTTTAGTTTTAGGAACATGGTGGATTGCATTGATTATTTTACTAGCGATGACTATTATTTACTTGCTTTCGCGAAAGCGTAGACACAAAGCAAGATTGCCTAAACCTAGAATCCTTCTTTTCTTAATCATATCTGGTGTATGTGTATTGTATTCTCTTTCTACAAATTATATATTTAATAATCTGTTAGAAGATCGACATAGAAACCGTATAGATATTGTGTTGGGTAGAGTAGAAGATAATCAAGGTGTAGGTTATAATATTAATCAAAGTGTTATAGCTGTGGGAAGTGGTGGTTTTGTTGGGAAAGGACTTTTAGAAGGTACACAGACACAAGGTGGATTCGTTCCAGAGCAAGAGACTGATTTTATCTTTAGCGCCATAGGTGAAGAATGGGGATTTATAGGTGCGTCATTAGTCATTATATTATTTATGTCTTTATGCTATCGACTGATCATTATGGCCGAAAGACAGAAGAATCAGTTTGCTCGTATTTATGGTTATAGTGTAGCAGGGATTTTCTTCATACACTTTTTTGTTAATATAGGAATGGTGTTAGGTCTATTACCAACCGTAGGAATACCGTTACCGTTTATGAGTTATGGCGGTAGTGGTTTATGGGGTTTTACTATATTATTATTCATTTTTGTGAAATTAGATGGTCATAGAATGAGCTATGAGCATTAATAAGTTGTCATGAAGATTTTAAAAGTCTTATCGCACGTATTTATAGTCATTGTATTGACACTAATTACTCAAGTAGGTGGATTGATATGGATTTTAGTTTTTGGCTATTTTAAGTATTGTAAATCAAATTGGATTTTATGGAAAAGGCTTAGTGTTTTCTGTGTCGTTTACATCTTTTCTATCTTTACTATAGTACCTATAACGGCTAGTATCGATAATCGTAAAATGTTGCCACTGTTTCATGAAACCATACGGCCACATAATATGGGGGGGTACGTTCTGTTATGTCGCAATTATGTGCGCTATGATTTGTACACAGTTCTAGAAGATGTTTCTGCTATCTATAAAGAATCACAATATAATGGATTGCAATTGGTGTACCTAGATGCAGGCTTTCCTTTCATAAATGGTTGTCCATTATTACCACATCTAAGTCATAATGATGGGCGCAAAGTGGATGTGGCTTTTGTATATAAGGATGGAACTAGAGCTTCTCATTACAATTTGAATCCTTCGTTAATTGGATACGGAGTTTATGAAGAGCCTCGAGAAAATGAATTCAATCAAACACAAGCTTGTGAAGATGCTGGCTACTGGCAGTATGGTTATGCTAAAGCGTTAGGATTTAATGTTGATAAAGATGTGTCGTTAAATGAACAGCTTACCAAACAACTAATAGAGCAAATACAGTCGCATCCTAAGGTGCAAAAGGTATTTATCGAACCTCATTTAATCAAACGCTTAAATATTAGAAATATAAATGCTAAATTGAGGTTCCATGGCTGTCATGCGGTAAGGCACGATGATCATATTCATTTTCAATTAGTTCCTTAAAACATAGTTACCATCCTTTACTACTATTGGAAGCCTCTAGTTGATTCTCTACATTATCAGGCATTTGAGCAAAGAAGTCAATTCCCGTTAGTCTTTCAATTTCATCTACTGATGTAACATATTCGTAAATAGATTTACTGCTGGCTTGATGAGGCATTAGAAAGGCAAGTATTTTCCCGTCATCGTTATTATCTTGTCTATAAATTATTTTATAAAAAGCAGATGGTACCGTCACGTTTTCTGTACCTATTTCATCCATGTTACCTTTAAAAACAGGTCCTGTTACTACATAAAGTTCATCATATCGTTTTGCATAGTAACGTGTTTTTTGTTCTAGACGATTCCATATACCAGCGTTAAATTCGTGTTCTTGCGGACTTATGTTGGATGTTAGAAAGGTTTCTTCATATACTTTTTTACTTCCAGTTCTATCACCGGCTGGCACTAAATGTCCTCGATCATATCCGCTTTTTTTGTAATTGCGCCAGTGTGCAGCACCGGTTTTTACCATATTGTCAATTTCAAAATAGGGTCTTTTATAATTGTTATTAGTAATATCGCTTTCTCTTAAGATGTGAGCAGTCCACTCGGCTTGCTCATGCTTTTCACTATAAGATAGGCTATAGGTGCTATGGTGTATTACTTGATTTGTGGAACTAGGTAAAAAGTCTTTGCGTGATAATGGTTTAAATCCATCTGCGTCTTGTTCTCGTGATGTTTGTAGATCTTCTTGTTCAAGTATATGTTGTGAGGCATCTTCATTGCGTTGTGTTTCATAAAAATAAAAACAAATCGCTATAACAACTAGTATTATAGCATATACTGATTTTTTCATATTAAGTAGTTTTTACATCTAGTGCATCTCTTAATGCATTTCCTAAAAGCATGAATGCCATTACTAATGTCATGATGGCTATTCCAGGTACAAGTGCAAGGTAGGCTTTATCTAAAATGATGTATTGGTAATGATCTTTTATCATACTACCCCCCCAACTGGGCATAGGCGGTTGCGCTCCTATTCCCAGAAAACTTAAACCACTTTCTATAAGAATCGCTGCTGCAAAGTTTGCTGCACTAATAACAATTATGGGTGCCATGATATTGGGCAATATATGTCTTGATATAATGCGATAACTGTTGAATCCTAATGCCCGTGCTGCGGTTACATACTGGTATTCTTTTGCAACAATCATTTGTCCACGCACAACTCTGGCAACTTCTACCCACATGGTGAGTCCTACCGCTATAAAAACTGTAAAGAAGCCTTTTTCTAAAGCAATGCTTATAGCAATAACCATTAATAGAGTAGGGATGGACCAGGTAACATTAATCAACCACATAATTATGCTGTCTACCATTCCACCAAAATATCCTGCAATAGCTCCTAAAGTTATCCCTATTGCTAAGGATATAAAGACGGCGATAAAACCTATAGAGATACTAATTCTAGCACCAATAATCATGCGGCTTAATAAATCACGGCCGTATTTGTCAGTACCAAGTAGATATGTTTTATGAGAGGTATACCTTTCGCGAAAGCGTGATAAATCTATCCCATCTGCCACGGCAAAGTTTGCATCAACAAATGCCAGTGGTGTACCATCAACATTATAGGGCCTATAATAGCTCCTGCCGTTTTCAATTTTTAATTCTGAATAAGGTAATTCTTCTTGATTTGATTTATGACCATTCCACCAATCCCAAGTACCTCTGGGCAGGCTAGTTACGGGAAGTACTAATATGTCAACTTCAAAACCTGGTGGTTGTGAGTGAATAGAGAGATGCATTTGATTTGCATATGCTGTGTTGTCCGGTGCGATAACATAAGCAAATAAGGCAATTACTATATAAAAGGCAATCACGCTTAAACTCAAAACGCCCCAAAATTCCGCTTGAATTTTTGGAGCGCTAGACTGGTTAATGATGCCGATTTATGTGACATTAATTTTTAATAGTAGATACTCCTGCATTTTGAATATTAGATACTTTCAAATCTTTGAGTACATTAATTGCTTCTGCAAGATACACATCTTGAGAAAGACTCTTGTGCCAGCGTTCTCGCTTTTCTGCAAGTAAGCTATCTTTTGCAATTAATTCTTTTTCATAATTAACATATTCAAAAGACAAATCGTTTTTATAGTCTTCTAGTTTTTCAAACCTTTCTGTTTCTTTTTCTAGACGATGAAGTCTTTCTTTGTAAGCTGCATAGTTTAATGGCACTATACTTTCTTCTCGTTGCTCACTCATCCATTTTGCATTTTCATCGATAAGATTAAATGTCTCGTTTGCATTAATTCTTGCTTGAGATTTTGCTATTGTACTATTAAAATCTATATACTTATTAAATTTAGTATATGTTGCTGCCGGAATTTCATCATATGGCAGTGGGAATTCTTCATCACGTTCACCTATTTCTATATAACTATAACGGTCTGGAGTAATGATATCACTTTTTACACCTTCTAATTGTGTGCTTTTTCCATTGATTCTATAAAATTTTTGAGTCGTTAATTTAATTGCTCCCAAATCGCCTAAATCGCTATTGCGCACCCATCTATTTAGATCCTCAAAATTTTGAACAGTTCCTTTTCCAAATGTTTGTTTAGACCCAATGATTACAGCACGTTCATAATCTTGTAATGCTGCTGCAAGAATCTCTGAAGCACTTGCAGATAATTCATTAACCATAATTACTAATGGACCATCCCATATAATGCTAGGATCGTCATCACTGTAAGTTTGGGTGCGTTCATTCTTAAGAGCAACTTGTACAACAGGTCCTTTTTCTATAAATAGTCCTGCCATTTCTATTACTTCTCTTAACGATCCACCACCATTATTACGTAGGTCTAATACAAGGCCATCCATACCTTGCATTTTTAAACGCTCAATTTCTTTTTTAATATCATCTCCAGACGCACGACCGTTTCTATTTTCCATGTCAAAATAAAACTTAGGTAGATTTATTAATCCATAGTTAATACTGCCTTCTGGATCTTTTACAATTACTGATTTTGCAAAAGTTTCTTCTATTTCTACTATATCACGGGTAAGTGTGACATCTTCTATAGTACCGTCAACACGCTTTAGTGTTAATATTACTTTAGTTCCTTTAGGACCTTTAATAAGATCTACAGCGTTGCTTATGCGCATTCCGACAATACTTGTTGCTACAGTATCACTTTCTTGTGCAACTTTTAAAATAACATCACCTACTTCTACATCTTGACTTCTCCATGCTGGTCCACCTGATATTATTTCTAACACCTTTATATAGTCCATTTTCTTCTGTAGACGAGCGCCTATTCCTTCTAATTTACCACTCATAGCAGTGTCAAATCTGTCTTTATTTTGTGGTGCAAAGTAACTGGTGTGAGGATCAAAATAAGCCATTACACTATTAAGATACAATGAAAAATAATCTAGTCTTTCAATGTCTTTACTAAAGTCAAAGTTCTCTTCCATAGAACGTTTCACTTCATCACGCACTTCTTTTTCAATGGCGCTGGCAGTTTTTCTCTCATTTTCAGACTTTTCTTCCTGCTCTTCCATTTTATCATAATAACTGCCTAGAGCACTTAATTTTAATAGTTTACGCCAGTGGTTTTTAAGCTCTTTTGAGTCTTTTGCGTATGGGATTTTTTCATAATCCGTATTCATGACTTCATCTTTATTAAAGTCAAAAGGCTCTTTGATAACATCAGCAAATAGTTTTTCAGCTTCTTTACGTCGTTGCTCTAATCTTTCATAAGTAAGAGTGAATAATTGAACTCTGCTATCTCTTATCTCATCATCAAGCAAAAATTCATAATTAGCAAATTCTTGATAATCAGACTCTAGGAAGTATCTCTTTGCAGGGTCTAAGTCATTAATGTAATTTTTAAAGACCTTTTGTGAGAATTCATCTGTTAGATCAGCAGGTGAGTAATGGTTGCGTTGCAACACATGTGATATAAGATTTACTAAAAGCTCTTCTTTATCCTTATCTCCTGGATCAATATCTTTAGTAAAACTACAGCTAGCAGTAGCTGCGAGTAAAACTAATATGCAATCGCCACGTTATTTTTTATAAAATTCATAAGTCCTTTCATTTGTCTATTCTAGTCATGTAAAAATCGTGCCACTTTACATTGCACAATGTATAACAAGAGATTGATATGCTATCGCTAATTTACTTAATTTTAACCTCGATAAAAATTTTATGGAAAACATTAAAAAACCTCTTATTCTAGTTACTAATGATGACGGTATCACGGCTCCCGGAATAAGAATGCTAATAGAAATTGCAAGAGAATTAGGCGAGGTCGTTGTAGTAGCGCCAGACAGTCCGCAAAGTGCAATGGGTCATGCAATAACCATTAATAATACTTTACATGTAAAAGAATTTAAAGAGCATAATCATGATCATAAAGAATACACAACTAGCGGTACACCTGTGGATTGTGTTAAAATGGCTAGCCACGAGATTCTAGATCGAAAACCAGATTTGTGCCTTAGTGGTATCAACCATGGTAGTAATAGTGCAATTAATGTTATTTACAGTGGTACAATGAGCGCAGCTGTTGAGGCCGGTATTGAAGGTATACCAGCTATAGGATTTTCATTATGTGATTATGACCACGATGCAGATTTTGATGCCGCAAGACCATTTATAAAAACAATTATTGAAAATGTTATTCATAATGGAATGGCAAGAGGTGTTGTATTTAATGTAAATATTCCCAAAGCAAAAAGGGGAGAAATTGAAGGGATAAAAATATGTCGTCAGGCAAATGCCTATTGGGTTGAAGAGTTTGATAAACGTACTAATCCATATGGTAAGGATTATTACTGGTTAACAGGTAAATTTGTAAATGATGATAAGGGAGAAGATACTGATGAATGGGCACTAGCTCATAACTATATATCTATTGTGCCTACACAATATGATCTGACTGCGCATCATTATATAAGTGAACTTAATACTTGGGATTTTGGTAATTAAAATTATTAAAGGTTTTCTTTTAGGCCTTATTGCAAATTTTATAGGGACATACTTATATATTTATTTCTTTGCACCTTACAGTTTTGAAACAATGATGGAAAGTGCTGTAGAAAAGGGATTTATGGGTGGACTTATTGGTCTAGGGGGGGCAGTATTAAATCTGTTGCTGTTTTTCTTTTTCCTGACTACAAAAATTTATAAATTTAAAAAAGTAGCGCAGCCTTATGAAGCACGTGGTGTTTTAATGGCCACCATACTGGCAGCACTAGCAGTAATGTACTTTGAATTCTAGAATATGAAATATTATATCATTGTAGGTGAGGCTAGTGGTGATTTACACGGGTCTAATCTCATGAAATCCTTGCGTCAACAAGATGCACAGGCACAGTTTAGATTTTGGGGGGGTGGTGACCTTATGGAAGCAGTAGGTGGCGAGCAAGTGATGCACTATAAAGAACGTGCAATTATGGGCTTCACTGAGGTGATTAGGAAACTAGGCACAGCTCTCAAAAACATTAAATATTGTAAAGAAGACATTGCTCGATACCAGCCAGATGCACTCATATTTATGGATTACTCTGGATTCAATCTACGCATTGCAAAATGGGCAAAACCGCAAGGGTTTAATACACATTACTATATAAGTCCGCAGGTATGGGCATCTAGAGAAAGCCGTGTAAAAACGATCAAGGAAAATATCAATTACATGTATGTGATACTGCCATTTGTAAAAGATTTTTATGAGCAGAAGCATAACTATCCCGTTGATTTTGTAGGACATCCTATCATAGACGCAATAGATCAACATAGACAGGTTAATCATGTTGAATTTTTAAAAGAATTTCAATTAGACGATAGGCCACTAATTGCACTTTTACCAGGTAGTCGCAAGCAAGAAATTAGTAAAATGCTAGGTGTAATGTTGCAAATGGTAGATCAGTATCCTGACTATCAATTTTTAATTGCAGGATCACCAGGTCAAGATGCTGATTTCTATAAACCTTTTTTAAGTAAGAATGTAACCCTAGTAATGAATCGCACATACGATATTTTAAGCCTTTGTCATGCTGCACTAGTTACATCTGGTACGGCAACATTAGAAACGGCATTATTTAAGGTGCCACAAGTTGTATGTTATAAAGGCAGCTCAATATCTTATCGTATCGCAAAGTTGATTATAAAGTTAGATTATATATCCCTGGTGAATTTAATTATGGATAAGATGGTTGTTACAGAGTTGATTCAGAAGGATTTTAACGCTACAAACCTTAAAATGGAGCTTGATATGATACTTAAACCTACACAACGCAATCGTATTTTTGCCGACTATTATGAACTTGAAAAACGTCTAGGTGGCATAGGTGCTAGTGATAAAGTAGCTTCTTTAATTATTAAAAACTCACAGAAGTAATATGATGATGATGTTCTCGCTTTCGCGAAAGCGTATTTCCAAAACTAATTTTAAAAGGACTCTTTTTATAGTATTAACCAGTGTAATACTTCTAGGAATCTCATCTTGTAAAAGCACCAAGCCTAGGATTGTAACTACCAAAAAGGAAGCCGCAAAGCGTTATCCAAATAGAGAGTACACGCCAGCAAGAAAAACAGAAACAGAACCTACAGTAAAAACCGTTTCTACCACAACACCATCGCCAGTAGATGAAGAAGTGACAGCGCCAAGACTAAATGACGTCATTGAAACAGCGCTAAGTTATCAAGGCACAAGATATAAATATGGAGGTAGCTCAAGCAGCGGCATGGATTGCAGCGGCCTTATTCACATAAGTTTTAGAGAGGCTGGTAAATCTGTGCCACGTACCAGTTCAAGTTTATTTAATGCAGCTAGCTCAATTGATTTTAAGAATGTAGAAAAAGGTGATTTATTATTCTTTGCTACTGGGAAAAATAAAACACGAGTAAATCATGTAGCCTAGTGGTTAATACAACACCTGCCGAAATCAGTTTTGTGCATTCTACCACTTCTCGTGGCGTGATTGTTTCTACTATGAATGAAGGTTACTGGCTCAATGCATATTTAAGTGCTGGTAGATTAGAGTAGGATATTTCTTTATATTTTAAATTTATTTTGTTAACTTCATCTAATGAAGTGGTTAGGATATCCTATTTACAGGTTATTAGTAGCATATATGGTCGGGCTAGTTGGGGCAATGTATCTACATATACCTATTCACGTTACGTTGGTCATTTTATTTATCACACTCCTAACCTTATTTTTATCAATAGTCTTTAGTAGGAGAAATTCATTCTTTAAAGCTCTATATAGTTTATCCGTATTGGTATTTTTTATTGCTTTGGGTTCTCTTAACTTAATAAGTAGACAACCGGTATTTCAACCATCTCATTTTTCTAATCTTGTCAATTATGGTGAAGAACAACTTATCAATTTTGAATTAACAGATCAATTAGTGCCTAATGCCTATAGTGACAGGTACTATGCTCGAATGAGTAGTGTAGATGGCAAGAGTGTAAAAGGTAAAGCGCTAGTATTATTTAAAAAGTCAGATAATATCAACTATCAAATAGGTAATATTATCACGGTTTATGATGATTTCAGTGAGGCAAGTGCTGAGCGTAATCCAGGTGATTTTAATTATAAAGAATACCTTGAATTAATTGATGTTTATGCTCAGATTTATATCGATGATAGCCGCGTTCTAGATGTTTCAATGAACATTGATCCATCTTGGATTGTTGTATTAAGAAATCGATTGATGGTCTCTCTGGCAACATCTGGTTTAAAAGAAAAACCACTGGGAATTATACAAGCATTGATATTAGGGCAGCGCAATAATGTAGATCAAAGTATAACGCAAAGTTTTAGAGATGCCGGTGTCATACATATTCTTGCATTGAGCGGTTTGCATGTTGGAATTATTTTACTCATTCTGCGCAGGTTGACTAATTGGTTAAAAGTGCTGAAACATGGTCGTTGGTTTCAAAGTGCCGTTATTATAGTGTTGCTATGGATATTTGCACTTCTAACTGGTATGTCACCTTCCATATTGAGAGCGGTAACGATGTTTTCTTTTATTGCGGTAGGGATGAATGTTAATAGAAAGACATCTATCATTCACAGTCTAGCTCTATCTGCATTTATATTGCTGTTAATTAACCCTAAGCTTCTTTTTCATGTAGGTTTTCAATTAAGCTATACTGCCGTTATAGCAATTGTTCTTATTCAACCTATATTATATAACTTCATAAAGCCACGATGGAGAGCTGTGGATTATTTATGGCAAATCGGGACAGTTACAATTGCAGCTCAAATAGGTGTCGCTCCGTTAAGTCTTTTTTATTTTCATCAGTTTCCAGGATTGTTTCTTTTAGGTAATATGTTATTGCTTCCTGTTTTACCTGTTATAATTGGACTTTCGATTCTTTTATTAATTTCATTGTTGTTGAGTCTACCTTCTAGTTGGTTGGTAGAGTTGCTTAATACTAGTTTAGATTGGATTGTAGCAATCATTGAAAAGATTAGCTCGTGGAATCATTTCATTATTAAATCTATATACCTTGATCTTATAGAACTAGTTTTAATTTATTGTTTTTTACTAGGCATCACTTTATTTTTTCATCGTTCAGTCAGAAGGAGTAGAAGAGAAAGAGTTCTCATTAAGCAACCAGGCTATAATTTGCATATTGCGCTAATTGCTCTCATTTGCTTTATAGGATTTCAGTCTTTTAAAAAATTAAATCCAGAAGAATCAAGATTTGTTTTAATGCATCAAGCTGCAGGCAGTGTGATAAGCATAAGTAATCATGATGAAGTTCAATTGCTAGTTGATTTTCATGCGATGGACTCAGTTAGGTATAATTCCTCATTGGATCGTATCAAGTCCTCTTCTTTACATAGAGATAGAATAATAGAAGTTGATACTTTACAAAATAAAGTAAAGTTCAAAAATGTAGAAGTTATGATTATAGATGAATCTGGAGTCATTCCAGAAAGTGAAAAAGCTCCTGTTATTTTACTATCTCACTCGCCACAATTACACTTAGATAAAGTAATTAATAAGCTAGAGCCTCATACTGTAATTGCAGATGGTTCTAATTATAAAACTTATGTCCAGCGATGGGAAGCTACTTGTAAAAAAAGAGGTATTCGTTTTCTAAGCACTTATAAAGAAGGTGCTATCAATTTGTATCGCCTTGAAGCTCATAAACAAAATTAGCTTGATAATCAGACCATTTTTGGCCAGTGTTGATTGATTTATAAGTTTCATCTGCCAGCATGGTGATGTATATTTCTAGTTTTTTCGGACCCATTTTTCCAGGTACAGGATTAATGATACGTCCAGTTTCATCAAAGAAAACTAAAGTAGGATATTCAAAAATGCGCATGAAACCTGCAAATTCATGTTGAGATCTTTCATTACGTTGCTTCATAGGATTACTATAAGTAGCACCTTTATAGTTAATAACCTCGGTGCCTTCAGCATTAAATTTTACAGGATAGTAATTTTCATTAATGAAAGCTGCAATTTCAGGTTTCTCAAAGGCATATTTATCCATCCACTTACAGTTGGTACACCATTCTGTATATGCTTTTAATAAAATCTTTCTTGGCTCTTTTTTTTGAGCAGCAAGCGCTTCATCCATAGTCATCCAGTTCACTTGTGCAGTAGCAAATGAACCAATAAATAACATCATTACAACCATCCATTTCATAAGTATCCTTCTTTTAAGAATTCAAGGTAACAAAAAACGCACCGAAGTGGTGCGTTTTTTATAAAATATTATGGAATATAGTCTATCTAATTCCGTGCATCATTTTCACTAATAGTTTACTTATTGCCAACATGATAAATCCAGCAACAATTGGAATGATTGTAAATATCATAAAGAAAGTTGCCATTCCATAGTCTTCTACAATAGGATCAATATATCTACCGGTAAGACCAGCTGCAGTGTTTGCGATAAAGTTTGCAACAAACCATATACCGAACATTAACCCAACAAGTTTCCCTGGCGATAACTTGCTTACATATGATAAACCTACAGGAGATACACATAACTCTCCTAAAGTGTGGAATAAATAAGCGAGGATTAAGAATATCATACTAACAGATGCTGTTTTTGCACCTAAAGGAATTCCCATAGATCCAAATGCAAGGATTCCAAAACCAATTCCTAATAGAATAAGACCAATTGCAAATTTCACTGGTCCCGAAGGATTCATTTTACTTTCCCAAATCTTAGAGAAAATTGGTGCAAAAGCAATAATGAAGAACGAATTTAAGATTCCAAACCATGAAGCAGGAACTTCTGGAGCAGGATCGGTGAATTGTCTGTATAACATCCAGATTACGATCGCCCAAATAACAACGAAACTCAAACCTAATAATATATTACTAAGTGCGTATTTAGAATACGTTTGCTTGAATAGCATTCCTAGAACCATGTTATTATAATCATAGGGATCACGGTCAATAACGTATTAAAGATTTTAAACATCAAAGCACCATCACCTTCTAGTACACGATCAGTATAATCTGCTGCAAAAATAGTCATGGAACCACCAGCTTGTTCAAAAGCCCACCAGAAAAAGATGGTAAAGAATGCTAGTACACCAATTACAATTAATCGATCAGATACAACTTTAGAACTTTTAGCTTCCTCTATAGTATCCTCAATTGCGTCTTCAGTTTCTTCTAAAGCATCTTCCATCGCATCATCAAAATCCTCAGCACCTTTAGGTGATAAACCTATTTTACCAAAAATATCTTGAGCAAAATAGAATTGTAACATCCCTACAAACATAAATATTCCTGCAAGCCCAAATCCATAATGCCATCCTACAGATTCACCTATGTAACCACAAAGTAAAATACCTAAGAAAGCACCTGCATTAATACCCATGTAAAATATTGTGTATCCGGCATCTTTCTCCTTGTCTTCTGTCTTGTACAATTTACCAACCATAGATGAGATGTTTGGCTTGAACATTCCATTACCTATAATTAATAGAACAAGACCTAAATAGAAAAATGTTCCTGTAAGTCCTTCAAGTGCCATAGAGGCATGCCCTAAAGTCATCAGCAGCGCTCCTATAACAACAGCTTTTCTATAACCAGTAATCTTATCAGCTATTAACCCACCAAAAATAGGAGTTACGTAAACAAGACCTGTGTAAAAAGCATACAAAGTCAAGGCATCAGCTCTATCCCAGCCCCAACCTTCGTCAAAGACAGATGCAACTAAGAAAAGAACAAGTAATGCTCGCATTCCATAATAAGAAAAGCGTTCCCACATTTCTGTAAAGAAAAGTACAAACAATCCTGATGGATGTCCTAGAACTGTTTTTTGGTTCGTTAATGAACCACCAAATTTATATTCCATTTGATTATTAATTAAGATTAGTGTTATTAAAGGTTATTATGAATAAAGTTTGTCATCTTATTGAATAAATGGATACGTGTATTGCCTCCATATATCCCATGATTTTTATCTGGATAGATAGCCCATTCAAACTGCTTGTTTGCCTGAACTAGAGCTTCTACCATGCGCATCGTGTTTTGTACATGTACGTTATCGTCTGCACTACCGTGAATAAGTAAATACTTACCTTTCAATTTATCTACATGGCTCATAGGACTGTTTTCATCATAACCACTAGCGTTTTCTTGTGGAGTTGTCATATAACGCTCTGTGTAAATGCTGTCATAAAATCTCCACGACGTTACTGGAGCAACCGCAATAGCAGTGCTAAAGGTATCGTTACCTTGTAATAAACAATTAGAACTCATGAATCCACCATAAGACCAGCCCCAAATTCCTATTCTAGAACTATCGATATAATCCATAGCGCCCATTTTTTTGGCCACTGCGATTTGATCTTCTACTTCATATTTACCCAATTCCTTTTGAGTTACCTTCTTAAAGTCGGCTCCTTTATAACCAGTACCACGACCATCTACACAAACAATGATATAACCATCATTTGCTAACATACTATGCCAGTAATCATTTGCACCGTACCAGCTATTTGTTACTTGTTGTGATCCAGGACACTATATTGAAACATCAATAAAGGGTATTTTTTGCTAGGGTCAAAATCTGCAGGTTTCATGGTCCACATGTTCAAGTCATTCCCATTAATGTTGATGGTAGAAAACTCTTTTTGTGCAAAATAATAATTATCAAGTTTGTCTAATAAGGCATTATTGTTTTTAATTTCACGCACTCGCTCACCTTTTTTAGAGGTATGTAAAGTATACATAGGTGGAGTAGTAGCACTAGAATACGTATTAATGAAGTAACTAAAGTCACTACTAAAAGAAGCACTGTTAGAACCTATTTGGTTCGATAATTTCATCTTCTTTTTACCTTTTAATGAAATGGAATAAATACCGCGATTAATACTTCCATCTTCAGTACTTTGATAAAAAATACGTTTATTATCTGAATCATATCCATAGTAAGAAGTCACATCCCAGTTACCATTAGTAATTTGTTTTTTCTCTTTCCCATTAGCATCATAATGGTAGATATGTCTCCAGTTGTCTTTTTCACTAGTCCATAAAAAACTACCATCTTCTAGGAATGTTAAATCATCAGTTACATCTACATATGCTTTATCTTTTTCTGTAAAGGCAATACTAGCATTACCCGATTGGTCTACATAATAAAAGTCTAGTACATCTTGATGCCTGTTTAGAACTTGCGCCGCAAGTTTACCGTTAGGTGAGTAATTAATTCTTGCGATATAAAACTCTTCATTACGATTCAAATTAATTTCATTGCGCTTTTGCTTGAGCAGGTCATACACATGTAATCCTACTACGGCATTCTTTTCACCAGCTTTAGGGTATTTAAAAACATCTTGCTTTTGATACAAAGCGCTACCATAAACATCCATTGAAAACTCTGGAACTTCACTCTCGTCAAACGAGATAAAAGCGATTTGCTTACTGTCTGGACTCCATTGGTAAGCACGTACTATGGCAAATTCTTCTTCATAAACCCAATCAGATACACCGTTGATCAATTTATTGTTAACACCATCTGATGTAACTTGAATCGTTTCTCCAGTTACTAAATCTTTAAAGTAAATATTATTTTCAAACACATATCCTACCTTTTTACCATCTGGTGATAGTGCTGCACTACGCACTAGCTTATCACTTACTAAGGTTAGTTTTTTAGAATTCATGTCATACACATGTACTTTATCATGCGAGCTGTATCTAAATATAGATTGACTTTCAGAAACGATAAGCATTTGTAATTCGTCATCGCTAAGTGTGTAGGAACGTATCGGTAATTTAAGATCTGCACTGCTTACTAGTGTACCTGTTTTTTCACCAGTCGCATAGCTATATTTATCTATAGTTTGCGTGCGGTCGCGATTATAATTGAGAACGATGTACTCTTTACCGTTGTTTAACGATTCTAGAGATTGTAAACCAGCAGTACGAAACTGGCCTGTGTAAATATCTTCTACAGTAATGTTTTGCTGTGCAATCATCACTGAACTGGTCAGTAAAAATAATGCAGCAAAAAGTGTTTTCTTTATCATGTAATTGCAAAATGGGTTAAAGTATCAAGTATACAGAAAAAATCGCAAAAATCCCGTCGATTATTGCATTATCGTTAAACAAGGATTAACGCCCGTAATTGTATCTTTGTCTCTTAAATTTTTTTCAATGGATGCACCCGTAATCGGTTTTTCAAAACTCTCTAAAAAAGAAAAAGTTAACTGGCTAGTTGACACCTATTTTGATGGTAATACAGTAGCTAGTGATACCATAACCCGTTACTGGAATCAAGATGAAAAACTACAGGAATTGCATGATGGTTTTAGTGAGAATACGATTACTAACTACTATTTTCCCTTTGGACTAGCGCCTAATTTTCTAATTGATGGTCAATTGGTCACTATTCCCATGGCGATTGAGGAAAGCTCGGTCGTTGCGGCGGCGAGTAAAGCGGCTAAATTTTGGCTAGAACGTGGTGGTTTAAACCACTATAAAGTCAACGATCAAATCGGGTCAGGTACACATTATGTATAATGGTTTACATGGTGAGATGGATGCGTTTTACGCTTTCGCGAAAGCGGACTTACTACAATCTATCCAGTCTATTAATGCCAGCATGAAAAAACGTGGTGGTGGATTGTTAGACCTACAATTGGTCAATAAGACCGATGTATTGGAAGGATATTATCAGTTACACGCCACCTTTGAGACTAAAGATGCGATGGGTGCAAATTTTATCAATACCACATTAGAGCAATTAGCAAATACGTTTAGGGAAAAAGCCACAGTATTTCAGGGCTTCTCGTTAGGTATGCCTGAAGTCATTATGAGCATATTGAGTAACTATGTTCCACAGTGTATTGTAAATGTGTCGGTTTCATGTAAAATAGAGGAGATAGGAACTATTAATGGAGTGAGTGGTGAAGATTTTGCTCGCAAATTTACTCGTGCAGTAGACATTGCAACGGTAGAGCCTTATCGTGCCGTGACACATAATAAAGGAATCATGAATGGGATAGATGCTGTTGTGATAGCGACCGGAAATGATTTTAGAGCAGTAGAAGCTGGTGTGCATGCCTATGCAGCTCGTGATGGTCAATATAGAAGTTTGACTAGAGCAAGAGTAGAGAATGAGGTATTTACTTTTGAAGCTGATTTTCCGCTAGCGCTGGGAACCGTAGGTGGATTAACCTCACTGCATCCACTTTCTAAACTTGCAATGCAGATTTTAGAAAATCCTAGTGCGCAGGATTTAATGAAGGTAACTGCCGTTTGTGGACTTGCTCAAAATTTTGCGGCGTTACATTCTCTTGTGACTACTGGAATACAGGCTGGGCACATGAAAATGCATTTAGTGAATATGTTAGAACAAATAGGGGCAAATGATGCTGAAAAGTTATTGCTTAGAGAAGCTTTTCAAAATAAAACGCCTAGTTTTTCTGGACTGCGCGAAGAACTCGATAAAATGCGAAAAGCATAATCGTTTTATTTACTTCAGACTTAGTCTACTTCTAATTAATTTATCGAATTGAAATAAAACCATTGAATAAAGAAATCTCTAAAAAGAAATATAGCGCTCACGGTAAATTCCTTATTACAGGAGAATATGCGGTGCTCGATAATGTACCAGCGCTAGCCATTCCTTTAAAGTTGAATCAGTATTTAGAGATTAGCGCAAGGAATGATGATAAGATCTCTTGGAAAAGTTATGACTATGATAATAATCTTTGGTTTGATACTATCATCAATTTAGAAACACTAAAAAGCGATGCCGCGTTTGAATCTGAAAATCATATTACGGTTAAGTTGATAGAGGTATTAAGGACAGCCATGTTGCTCAATCCAAAGGCTATTCAAATTATTGGTAATGGTTTTGACGCTATAATGACTCTTGATTTCAATCGTAAATTTGGTATGGGAACTAGTTCAACCTTAATTTCCCTAGTTGCTCAATGGTTAGAATGCGATGCTTATGCGTTACAGTTTACTTGTTTTGGTGGTAGTGGATATGACATTGCATGTGCAACTGCAAACAGTGCTCTTGTTTATAATTATAAGGATTCAAATCCACAAGTTCAATTAATAGATTGGAGTCCTGCGGTTAAAGAATCTATCTTCTTTGTATATCTCAATCGCAAGCAAGATTCTAGAGATTCTATTGCACGATTTGAAAAGTCTCTCTTAACAGATGATTTGAGAAAAGAACTGAGCGATATGCCACATCGATTTATAAATGCTTCTAATAATCTCTCTGATTTTAACGAAGTGATTCTAAGGCATGAAAATATCATATCTAGTTTAATAGGATTAGAGCCAGTGCAACAAAAACTTTTTCTGGACTATACTGGAGCCATTAAAAGTTTAGGTGGTTGGGGCGGCGATTTTATAATGTGTACAGGTGGATTAGTAGAACGCGATTATTTTAAATCTGGTGGCTATGAAGTTGTGCTGGAATGGAATGATGTTGTTTTAGGAAAATGAAATTCAATTTAAACTTAAGTTTGAGGCCTAGAGCATTGAAATGATTTTATAATTCCTCACCTCTCGTTTTGATAGGTGATGTATTTTTAAGGTTGAAAATACTTATCTATGATAGCCATAAAGAAACTGCTGTTTTTACTTCTATTAAGTTATTCAGTTTTACTACATGCTCAAATTGAGTATCACATAATTGACAATCAATCTAAAGAGCCCATTTCAAATGTTCTAGTTTATTATGGCGATAATAGTATTTACTCAAATGTTGATGGCTCATTTTTTTTACCTGAAGATTTAAAAGCTGAAGAATTATATCTAGACGGTCTAGGTTATGAGGTCTTAAAAATACAAGTTTCTGATATCGTTGATTATAAGATTACTTTAATAAAAACAGATCAATTTCTAGATGCTGTAGTACTTAAAGGTGAGCCTAGAAAGATTAAAAAATTTAAGCAGACACCTTCTAGAAAGAAACATTGGTTAGATGGTGTCCCTCATTATCACGGGCAAGAGTATGGATTGTTCCTTGTGAAGGAGAATGATAGAACTGATGTAAGGTTAACACAATTAACAGTGCCAATTATTAAGAAAAATGCTGATTGGGAACAATCAAATGAATTGATGAAGAAAAAACCTGGCAAGAAATCATATCCTATTAAAAATAAAAGACTAGAAACTAATTTTTTGTTTCGCGTTCAATTTTATGAAATGCTTTCTGATTCTTCTTTTGTAAAATTGAACTATCCTACTAAAGATTTTGTAGTATCAGGTAAGAAGTTCAAGTATGAGTTGGACTACTCAAATGAAGAAATATTATTTCCAGACAATGGTATTCTTGTGAGTATATTGAATATGGGTCCTTGTGACGATAATGGTGATATGCTTGCTATTCCTAGGTTTAAATATTTAGAACGTAATGGAGATACTATTAAAACCATCAATAATATATATGATGTGCCTTTAATTGCACTACATTCAAAAAAGAAGAATGAGGCTATTGATTATTTTCAATCTAGATATAATGAAAATACTAAATGGAGAGAAGTAACTGATAGACAATATCCCAGAACCGTAGGTGGACCTATGCAACAATTAGGGTTAGGATACGAGTTAGATATATATTATTATTAAAATATTATAGAATTATTTGTCAATAAAAAGCCACTCAATGAGTGGCTTTTTTAATATTCTGTAATCTTCTTTTTAGTAAAAAGTAGATCTATTATCTGTGATCTCTATAGACTTCTTAAGAGCTTCTACAAGCTTTGATGTCGCTTGATTTGCAGTACGATTAGCTACTTCATTAGCATCTGCTTTATAGCTTCCTAGATCTGGTGCGTTTTCAATAGCTGTGACCTTTACAACAAATACACCTTTTTCACCAACGATAGGTTTTGAGGTTTCACCTTCAGCAAGACCAAATGCGGTACCTACTACTTTAGGCTCTTCTCCTACACCTGGAATTGTAGGCGTCTTACGATTAACAGCCGTTGCCGCTCTAGCGTTTAGGCCTTGTGCAGATGCGATATCATTAACATCAGTTGCTGTTATTTTATCCATGATCATTTTTGCCTTCTTCTTATTACGTAAGATAGGTGTAACAGTTGCGCTAGCTTCTTCGGCAGACATAAGTCCTGCTTCAGCTTTTCTAGTCAATTGCACGATTACATATCCTTCTGGAGTCTCAAAACGTTCTGTGTCGCCTATGTCTGTTCCTTCTTTAAAAGCCCATTGTACTATAGAACGATTTCTTTGTAAGCCTGGTAAATTCTCATCCATTGCTTTTAAATTCTTTACAGGCTTAACATCTAGTGTAAATTCTTTAGCAACTTCAGTAAAATCTTTATCTGCAGCACCTTGTTGGAATTTTTGAGCATCAGTAAATAATTGCTTTCCAGTTGCTTTAGAAGCGTCTACTTTCTTTGCAATAGTTGCTATTTTCACAGCCTCAGTTGGTGCTTTAGTGTCTTGTATATGAATGATGTGATAACCAAAAGAGCTTTCTGATATACCTACAGAACCTTTATCATTCTCAAAAAGGAACTTTGTAAATCCAGGTGCAAAGTTTCTAGCATTACCAGAGTAGATCACCCAACCTATGTCTTCACCTTTTGCTATCTCAGTGTTCTCGTTGAAGTAATCCCATTTAGCATTAAATTTACTATTGCTTTGACCTATTGTTGCAAAAATACTATCAGCTACCTTCTTAGCATCCTCTTTACTGCGTGTAGAAGTTGATCTCGTCGCGCCAGCATATGCTACAAGTATGTGCTTAGTTTGTACACTATCCATGATTGTTTTCTTGTCTTCAAGACGAGATATCTTCATGTATGCTCCATCTTCGTAAGGGCCATAAGTTGATCCTTCTTCTAGTGCAGCAATAGCTTTTGCAGCTGCTGGTAATTTAGAGGATAATAGGTAGGAGCCATCGTATGGTACATCTGACTGAGAGTTTACAAATGTTTCCACATCCTTTACACTATTAAGGCCTTGGTAAGTTTCAGTTCTGTTCGTATTTTCACTAAACTCTTCATACGAGCTTAATAATTTAGTCATATCAGACTTCATTGCTGTTTTATCTGCCTCAGAAGCTTTGTCTTCAAATACTACATATTGAATGTCGCGTTGTGCATCAGACTTATACTTAGATTCGTTTTTAGCGATGTAAGAGGATATTTCAGACTTAGAAATTTCCACTTCTGCATCTGCAATGCTAGTGTAAGGTATGTTTACAAAAGTAAAGCTACGATTATCATTTGCTAAACGGTATTCCATTTCTCCTGCAGCCTGTGTACCAATGATACCAGATTTTAAAAGATTAAAGAATTGCGTTTGTTTTGCTTGATCTGCTGCGTTTTCAACATCTTGTAACCATAATTGGTAACGTTCTGGTTGATTATTTTTTAAGTCTGCAACAAACGTGTTCATCTTGATTTCTGAGAACTGTCCATTTTCATCTAAGAAAATAGGAGCATTTGCATACATGCTTTTTACTTGATTCTTTACAGCCTCGTCTGATACCTCAATTCCAGCTTCTTCGATTTGCATGTTTAAAACTGCATCTCTAACCTCTGCATCCCAAACGCTATTTACAGCTTGAACAGTAGATGTTCCAGCACCACGTTGTTGCATTGTCGATTCAACTCTACGACCGAAAGCTTCTCTGTCTAGCTCAGTACTTCCTACAGATCCTAGTGAAGATGCCTTTGCAGCACCGTTAGAGGTCAGTAAACCTTGAATAATAAATGCAAATAATGCAAGTGCGATTACTAGAATAAGGATTAATCCTTGTGATCTAATTTTACCTAATATGGCCATCTTAAATGGGTTTAATTTTAAAGTGTCGGCGAAAATAGTGTTTTCCCTCTAATAATTAAAGCTTAAACCGTCCTTTATAGCAGTAAGTTGGGTGATAATTTTGCTTTCGCGAAAGCGTATTCTTAACCTCTTGACAACTCTTTGAGTTATTCTTTGTCTAGAATCTCTAATTCTACAAGGTCTATCTTGTTATTTGAGGTCTCAAGAATAGTGAATTTGTATTGTTCAATAGTGACAATATCACCTTCTGTAGGGATGCCTTCGGTCTCAAAAACAATGAGTCCACCTAGAGTCTCGTACTGCTCGTTTTCTGGTAGATCTAGTTTATAATTCTCATTAATTGTATCCACCTCTAATCTAGCGCTAAATTTAAATTCTTTATCACTAATTTGTGTGTCGATTAAGGTGTCAGAATCGTGTTCATCTTCAATCTCGCCAAAGAGCTCTTCAACAATGTCTTCAACGGTTATCAATCCAGATGTGCCACCATACTCATCTAATACTATAGCAATGCTTTTGCGTCTTTTCATTAATAAATTAAGAACGTCTTTTGCTAGCATAGTTTCTGGTACGTTTATAACACTGCGCACGATACTGTTTAAATCTTCTGGAGATTTAAATAGATCAAAACTGTGTACATATCCAGTAATGTCATCAATTGTCTCTTGATGTATTAAAATCTTTGATAACCCAGTGTTTACAAATTTTTTATTGAGCTCTTTAATGTCTATATCTTGTTGTACAGAAATCATTTCTGTACGTGGTACCATTACCTCGCGAGCTTTTACTGCAGAGAAATCTAAAGCGTTTTGAAATATTTGAATCTCGGTATCAACTTCATCTTGTTCTTGAGCGCTTTCCATTTGCTCAGTAATGTAGTTTCCTAATTCGATTTTTGAAAATGACAGCTGTATGTTATCACCATTAGATTTAAAAAATATGCGCAAGAAAAAGTCCGATATTTTTATGCAAATCCACGATATAGGAGTGAATAATAGATAGAAAATATAAGCTGGTAAGGCAAAGAATTTTAATAATTCATTAGAATAGATTTGAAAAAATACTTTGGGAAGAAACTCAGCAGTTAGTAAAATTACTAATGTAGAGATGATCGTTTGAACGACCAGTTGCAAGCTTTCTGTAAGTTCTAAATGTGGAATAATAAGTTCCTGGGTAACTAGATCACCCATGTATAATCCATAGACAACAAGTGCAATACTGTTACCTATCAGCATTGAAATGATAAACTTAGATGGGTGAGCTGTAAGATTGCGCAATACACGACCTATAAAGTCTTCTTGACGTTTTTCTAACTCAATGTGTATCTTATTAGAAGATACATATGCTATTTCCATACCTGAGAAAAAGGCACTAAGAACTAGCATGGTGAATATAATCAGTACCGCTGTAAGCATTATTTTGAATCGCCGTTATTATTGCGATTATCAAATTTACTGATATATCTTCTTCTAAAGAAAAACATGAATAAAACTAATGCTGCCATTGCCCATAGTACATAAGCCATGTTAGGATTTTCATCAAATTCGTAAAAACCACGAACTAAAAAGAATCCAGCAAAAATTAGATAAGCGTATTGAAAATATTTAAAGAATTTTGTCATTTTTTCAAAGGTGTTCTGTAGAATTGGTCGTTATTGTCTCTTACAGTTATTTTATTATACTCTTCATCTGCATCTAGCATTGTGCCTGATGTCGATGCGTTTTTAAGTTGGGTAGAAAAAGACTGATCTGTAAAAATCCACTTTGCTGTTTGATCCCAGTAAAGTTGTTCTCCATGAAAAGTGTTTCCGTCATAATTGACTATCGTAACATTTCCTTTCAAATCTACTAAATCTGATTCACTATACATAATAGCATAGTCTGCAGTGATATTCGTCTCTAGAATACTGTCGTTTTTGTGTTCATAAACGACGAGATGTATTCCGTCAGGAAATTCTGTATAGGGATAAATATCATTAGAAAAGTCTAGCATAGTTTCACCAGCCATTTTAACTTTGATTAAGCCACTGTCTGTATGCTTAAGAAGCATTTCCTTTACTTCTCCCATAGGCTCGTTAGATGCGATTTGCATTTTTTGAATAGCCTTAAGATTATCATCACAGGATAAAACACAAATCACGGCCATAGCCGTGATTGTAATTTTTAATATGTGAATAAATAGTTTCATTATTAAGGTATTCTTACAGAGTCTCCAACCCAACAATTAAATCTTATTGTGTCGCCAGAGTTATATGCTTTCTCCATGAAAAT
The DNA here is from genome assembly GCF_000755285.1 of Nonlabens ulvanivorans. Lineage (GTDB taxonomy): Bacteria > Bacteroidota > Bacteroidia > Flavobacteriales > Flavobacteriaceae > Nonlabens > Nonlabens ulvanivorans_A. The sequence goes on from NZ_BBMK01000001.1 coordinate 1,034,399, forward strand.
CTCAGATTTCTGTGGAGCTCTTCCTCTATAACTCGCCGCAGTTTGCGCTGCGGTAGATTTTAAACTAGCATCTACGCTTCCTGCTTTATCAGCATAACGTGCCGCTAACCAATTCACAGCTCTTTTTTCAAATGGTGTAGATCCACAGCTATTTGCGCTGCTAGCTACTAGGTTTGCAATTTTAAGGAAAGGTAATCCAAAAGAAGGTTTTGCAGCATTAGAGGCAAGGTATTCTTTCTTTGCACTACCATATTGACCTTTACCTTTAAAGATTTCAGCTTTTTTGTAGTGAATTCTAGATTTAGTATCATTATCTGCACCTAATTCAATCGCTTGATCCCAATATTGAAATTTCTCTGATTGAGTCGTTGCTATGTTTCCAAGACCATAAGCTGTTTTCCAACTAGGCTTTAAAACATGTAATGCTTTTACTGATCTTACATATAAAGGTGCGTCTGTACAATCTTTACTTTGTAGTCTTCTCAATACATTCCCCCCCAGCCATTTTTCATCACTTTGCTTTGAGTCAAAATCTTGCTCATATAATGGAATTAGTTTATCACAATCTGCAAGTTGTCCTAATGTACCGTTGACACTTTTGTTAACGATATTATAGTTCTTCAAGTTTTTTTCTTGATTTACAATTGTTTTTTCTTCTTGTTCGGTTAATGAACCTTCAGCTTCTTTTTTGTCTAGTAATTCTTGAATCACCGTAGAACGCTCATCTTGTACTTGTGCAATTCTTTCAGTTAATGCATCATAAGTGTCAAATAACTTTTGAAGATCTATTTTACTTGATTTGTATTCTTTCTCTGCTAACTTGAAATAAGTAATCATTCCATTAGGATCTGTGAAATTGTCGGGATCTTTTGTGAAAACATCCTCTAACATTAAGTACTGATTAGACTGATCGCCTATGCCGTACTTATACATCTTACTAGCCATTTCAATTTTTTTCTTGCTAGTATTTACTTTATCATCAAACTTTGTGATTTGCGCACTTAACATATCAATTAAACCTTGAGCATTTGCGCCTTCATCACCTATCTTTTTTCTTAAACGGTGTTCATATATGATTTCACCATATTGATAAATGGCTGCGCTAGCATCTGGGCACTTTGTTACTAAATCTCCGAGTTGCTTATAGGCTTCGTCATAATTTTTTGCCTTTGCATTTTCTGCAAATATGCTTAACATGACATTACAATCTCCTGCTTCTTGCGCTTTCGCGAAAGCGATACTGACAACAGCAATAAAAGTTAAAAATGTAGTTTTAAGGTTCATAATACTTAATTTATCGTTCTTAATTATATTTTCTTTTCTGGAACCATCTGTCGTTTAAAGATAGACCTAGGGAAATATTAAAGAAGTTTTCTTTAACTAAACCATTTGAAGTAGTTCCTCGTTGACCATATTCAAATCCAATATTTGCATTTGAAAAGGCTCTTGTTTGCCCTACTGGTATACCCATTCCAAAAGATATGCCAAACTCAGTAATGTCCTCGCCGTTAAGTTGAAGTCCTGTTTCTTCAAACCTTAAACCGGCACGATAAGTTGCTCTTTTCCAGTAGCTAGAGATGCTGTTGTAGTCTGGTATAAAATATCCACCTAATTTATAAGAGGCAGCGTCTGTAAAAGTTGCCGTAGCAGGTGCAAAAGATCTGTTTGTTGTACTGCTGGTGCCTTGCAACGTATACTCTGCTGCTGCAAACCATTTTAATCGTTCTCCAATACCTATTCCTAATGATATTTCTGAAGGTAATTTAAATTTTTCTCTTGGTATGTCAAACTCTTCTGAATCAACTATGATCTCTGACGACGTTCCTGATAATGATATGGTAGAAAGTACTCTATTGTTATCGCCTGTAATATCACTTTCTGGTGAGTATGTCGCACTAGCTTGAAACTCATATTTCTCGTTAAGAGTACCATTGTAATGAAGTCCAAAGTTGTAAGAGACACCACTGAAGTCTGTCTCATTAAGCTCATTGGTACCATATTGAACGTCTGCAAGTACTACACTTGAAGAGTTTGTTTCTTGTCCAAAATTATATCTTAATTCTCCACCGATGTTAAAGCCTTTTAACGGTTGGTAACCAAAACCAAAATATGCTCTATTTAAACTTCCTTCACCTTTAAAATTAGTGTAAACATCTTCAGTTAAAGTTCCTAATTCATAGCCTACAGATTGAAATGGTACTATTCCAAAACCGAAAGCAGCTTTTTGACTAACTGGAACTCCAATACTTACATACTCTATAGTCGTATTGTCGTATGTTTCTTTAGCTGTATCGGTCTTTGCCCAAGTTTCTGTGTGTACTGCTCCTACGGTATATGTAGTTAGTCTTAAGTTACCGTAAGATGCTGGATTGCGTAGATTGACGTGTATGCTATCACTGTATGTTCGGATTCCTCCCATACTGCGATTTTCAATTGTGCCTTTAAATGTTTGTTGGCCTAAACCAAAGAAGGAATAGGGAGACGAAGTACGCTGTTGTGCCATTCCTGTAAAGCAAGTACATGCCACTAAAACGATTAAAATACTTCTGATCATAAGTCTTTATTAAATTGATATAAATAATAGATGCCGTCGAGCATCAAAAAAGGCGTGGCAAAGAAACGGCTTTTTAGTTGAGTTGACAACAGTTGTGCGTCTCCACCGGTCATAAAAATCTTAATGTCTTTATTTTTTTTTCGGTACTGTTTGATACAACCTTTAATTTCTTGTGTTAAACCATTAATGACGCCACTATGGATACTTGCTGCGGTTGAATTACCTATGAAGCTTTCTATAGTTTGCGCAGTTAATAACGGAAGGTTTGCTGTAAAATTATGAAGTGATTCATAACGTAATCTTAAACCTGGTGAAATTGCACCGCCATGATAGTTTAAATCTTCATCTACATAGTCATAAGTAACGCAGGTTCCTGCGTCTATTATTAAGCAGTTTTCATCTTTTTTAATTCTAGAAATTGCTCCTGCGACTAATGCTATTCTATCGTTTCCTAATGAAGTGGATTGGTATAGGTTCTTAAAAGGAAGTCGAATATGAGTGTCAACCTTGAAAATGGCAACTAATTTTTCTAGTTGATGAATTAGTTTAGGTTCTAAGGAACCAACCTGGCACAAAGCAGCATTGGTGATTTGAGGAAATTTAGATAATAGAGCGGTACAATCTTTAATAAACTCCTTTTGTGTTGTTCTTTGATGTAGTATGATATTGTAATCTTCTACAGCCGCGATTTTAATTGACGTGTTACCTATGTCTATAACTAATATCATATAAATTAAGTGGTGTGAAATACTGGATTCGAACCAGTGACCTTTACGATGTCAACGTAACGCTCTAAACCAACTGAGCTAATCCCACATTTTAAGGTGATAAATATAAACTGACTTTGTAATAATATAGTTATAGAAAACAAAAAAGGCTGCCTAAAATAGACAGCCTTTTGTGGTACCTCCAGGAATCGAACCAGGGACACATGGATTTTCAGTCCATTGCTCTACCAACTGAGCTAAGGTACCTTTTGCTCTAAAGCGGTGGCAAATTTACATAATTTTATTTTTGTCAAAAGCTTTTTAGTGATTATTTTTAAAAATAATTCAAATTTATTTAATTATCTCTAGAATTCGCTCTAGTGCCATGCCTCTGGAACCTTTAATGAGTAATACTGATTTATTATTTGTGTTAATCTCAATTTGTTCCTTGAAGTTATCAAAGTCTTTAAATAAAGCAGCTTGTGCGGTATTTACTTGTGAAAACGCTTCGCCTATAAGATAGGTTTTGCTTAATCGAAGTTCTTGAGTTAAATCTGCAATTTTCTGATGTTCTGTTTCAGAATATTTCCCTAATTCAAACATGTCTCCGAGGATGGCTATTTTATAATCTTCGTCTTGTTTGCTTAAGTTTTCTAATGCTACAGTCATGCTACTAGGATTAGCATTATATGCGTCCAATATAATTTTAAGATGTCCTTTTTGTATAATTTGAGATCTGTTATTATTAGGTGTGTATTGAGCTAGCCCTTGTATGATGTTGGTGGTGCTCATATTGAAAACCTGTCCTACTGCGGCAGCTAATAGCATATTATGATAGTTGTATTCACCTATCAGTTTTGTCTCCGATATTAGACCTTCAAATTCTATACTTATATAGGGTTCTGCTTTTATGAGTTTGCTGTCTGTACTTGTTACAAAACGTTCTATACCGTTAGATCTTTTTAATTGTTCATGGTCCCAATGACCTACAATCGCTGTTTTATTATGCTTTCTTAAATGTTCAAACAACTCGCTTTTGCCTATTCTTATGTTTTCTTCACTACCGAAGCCTTCTAAGTGTGCTTTTCCATAATTTGTTATGAGGCCATAATCGGGTAGGGCAATATTAGAAAGTGTTGCTATTTCTTTTAAATGATTAGCTCCCATTTCTACTATGCCTATTTCTGTGGTGTCGTTAAAGCTTAAAATGGTTAGTGGTACACCTATATGATTATTTAGGTTGCCTACTGTTCCTTTCACATTAAACTGTTGGCTTAACACAGATATTATTAATTCCTTTAGTCGTTGTTTTGCCATTGCTACCTGTTAAGGAAAGGATAGGTATATTTAATTTGTTTCTATGATAAGTGGCTAATTCTTGTAGGTTTTTTAAAGTGTCTTGTACAACAGTAACTCTAGGGTCATTAGCCCATTTTTGATCACTAGAAACTGCATGAATAGCTCCTTTACTTAATGCTTGTTCGATATAAGTGTTACCATCAAAGTTATCACCCGATAGAGCATAGAATAATTGACCGTCAATTATTTTACGCGTATCAGTTTGTATACCAGTGCTAGTTATAAATATTTGATATAATTCTTCCATAAAAATAATGCATAAAAAAGCCCTTAAAAATAAGGGCTTCTTTTTTATTTATAAAGATTCGCAGAATTAATTACGAGGTCTTTTGTTTTTCTTAGACTTAGAACCTACACGCGACATTGCGCATCGGAATCCAAGGTCGTCTTTTGCCATATCTTGTGGATAGAATCTACGAGATGCAGGATCTAGCCAGTAAGCTCTGTCTCTCCAAGAACCACCTTTTATAACACGCACTTCATTATCGATAAGTGTAGTACGAGTGTTATCTTGATCGTATTGTCTGTCTAGTGTACCTAAAGAATCAGAGTCCACTGTATGTAAAGGAGAGTCATACATTCTTTTGCTGTCTTCTAGTTGATCTGTATTGTCAAAATACTTTGAAGAACGACGGTCACCATCACGGAAGTCACGGTTATCACTTCTGTCAAAGTTAGTTCTCAAATATGTTTCATTTTCATCAACCTCTACTTGTTGAATTTCACCAGGTAATGCACGTGCGATAGTTTTACCATTACTTAAAGTGTCATAAACTATAGAATCAGCTTGTACGATAGCGATCATGCCATCTGCGCCTATTTTGTTTTTAGTGTATTGATTACCACGATAATAATTGAAGTCGTTAAATTCATCATCAACGATAGGACGATAAACGTCAGCTACCCATTCAGATACATTACCAGCCATGTCGTACACACCAAATTCGTTAGGCTCATAAGTCATAACTTCTGCAGTAATATCTGCGCCGTCATCACTCCATCCTGCGATTCCACCATAATCTCCATCACCTTGCTTAAAGTTTGCCATGTGATCTCCACGAGTTTGTCTCTTTCCACTACGAGTGTATTGACCATCCCATGGGTATTTCTTTCTGCCACGATAAGCGTTATATTCTCTTTGAGAAACTTCAGCAAGAGCTGCATATTCCCATTCAGCTTCTGTTGGTAGTCTATATCCTGGTAAAATGATACCATCTTTACGAGTAACGTATAGTCCAGATGCCTCGCCGCCGCCTTCGCCTTGTTTTGCAGCTTTTTGTGTTTTTCTTTTTTCTAAAGATTCGCTTCTTTTTCCTCCACGAGTCTTTTCATCATCTCCTCCATAAGCTAGAGTTGGTGCATTTAAATAAGTCTCAGTGCTGAATGTTGATCCAGCCTCTTGATTAGCAAGTGCGTCTTTAGATGTAAAGCCTTCTTGATTAAGAATTAATTCGTTCACACGATCAGTTCTCCATTCAGAAAATTCAACAGCTTGAATCCAAGTCACACCTACTACTGGGTAGTTTTGATATGCAGGATGACGTAAGTAGTTCTTGGTCATTTCCTCGTTGAATCCGAGACGATTTCTCCATACTAGAGTATCAGGTACCGCACCATTATAGATGTTACGATATTCTTCATCTTCTGGTGGGAATACACCTTTTATCCAGTCTAGCATCTCAAGATACATACCGTTAGTAACTTCGGTTTCATCGATGTAGAATGACTGAACGTGTTGCTGGTTAGGAGTGTTGTTCCAATCATGCATAGGATCATCTTTTACACGTCCCATTGTGAATGTACCACCTTCAACAAATACTAATCCAGGTCCAGTTTCCTGCTCCTTGTATTTAGTATTTAATTCAAAACCACCGTTTTTACCGGTAACGTCCCATCCAGTTCCTCGAGATGTGCTAGAATAATCGTTTCCACCACCACCACAGCTCACTAGTGCCACACCAGCGATTAGTGTAAATACTGCTTTTAATGCAAAGTACTTCTTCATTTTAAGATATTATTTTGAAAAATGTCTCGCAATATAACAACTTCGGCGAAAACCAAAAGCATAAATTGTTAATATTCCCATTACATTTGTCGTTCCATGTTTTTAAACGAGCTTGAATGCCGTTTATTTCATGAGTGTTCACATTTTTTTAAGTTCTTATTTTTTATACTAGATTTTATAAATAGACGTTATCGGTTTAATGAGATATATTTTTTTACTTATTGTAAGTTTACCTTTTTTAATAATGGCTCAAGGCCAAAAAGAAGAGTTGAACTGGCAGCCTGCTTTGAAACAATCAATTGGTGATTACACGGTTTTGGTGCCGTATTTTAAAAATGGATATCAGTTCAATGGTAATCAGATTTGGTATTCTAAATCTATAGAGATAACATCTTCGGTCGATGAGTCAAGTTTAGTTTTAGAAAATTTACAGACAGAGGTCATTACAAATAGTGAACTAGCAAGTCTAGATAAAGAATATATTGTTGAAGGATTAAAGTATAGTTTGAGAAATGCGCTTTCGCGAAGCGTAATTATGCGCAAATACGAGTCTCACCCATATATAAAGAAGGTGGTCAGTATCTAAGAGTTTTATCTTTTACGCCAGTTTTCACAAATGGTCTTCCGTCGTTCACTACAAAGACCACAAATTATGGTAACTCTTTATTGACGTCTGGTAATTGGTATCGGTTTAGAGTAGAACATACAGGAGTGCATAGAATTACTAGATCTTTTTTAAATAATCTAGGTATTAATGTAGGTAATATTGATCCACGTACTATTAAAATTTATGGAAACGGTGGTCCTTCTTTGCCGTTATTAAACTCTCAAACGGTGGCTTATGACCCAGCAGAAGTAGCTATTAGTGTGCGAGGTGAAAGTGATGGCAGTTTTGATAATGGTGATGAAATATTATTTTATGCAACCGCTGCAAATACAGAGTATGTGCAAGAAAATGATAGTCATATTAATCCATACACTGATGAATCATATTATTATATAACAGTTAGCTCAGGTAATGGTAAACGTATTCTTCCTTTTGTGCAGCCTACAGGAACTCCAACAGTCACTTACGATTATTATAATGCGAGGCAACATTATGAAATTGATGAAAGAAATATAGGTCAGATAGGTCGAATATGGTATGGAGAGCGGTTTGATTTTGAACCAGAGCAAACCTTTGATTTTAATTTTGAAAATGTGATAAGTGCTAGGCCAGCAAGTATAAAGGTGGTGACTGGTGCTATATCTGATATAAGCAGTTCTTTTATTTGTGAGGTTAATGGCACAAATGTAGGAGCTATTAGTCATGCTGGCCTAGCAGGTGCTAATACTGTAGTTTCAAGAAGAGGACAGTTGAATGCGTCTAATCTCTCAATAACGAGTAATAATGTTGAAGTTAAAATAACCTACAATAATGCTGGAAATCCTGGAGCAGAAGGTTATCTAGATTATATTGAATTGGAAATTCCCCAGTTGTTGACAGGTATAGGTGCTCAATTTAGATTTAGAAATACTGATGCGGCCTTGCAACCAGGTGTTGTGCAATTTCAGTTTTCTAATGCGAGCAATATTTCTGAGGTGTGGAACATTACTGATCCTTATAATGTTACTACCGTTCTCAATAATGTTAGTGATGCAAATTTCTCATTTATAGATAACGCTGGTGAGGTTAGAGAATATCTTGCAGTCGACGATGGTAATTTTTTTAATCCAATATCTGTTTCTAATAGACAAGTGGTAAATCAAAATTTAAAAGGAACCATTTTTATCGATAGTGATGGGAATTTTAGAGATATTGATTATTTAATAATCACGCCTTCTTTTCTTGAAAATGAAGCGCAACGCTTAGCAAATTATCATATTGCTACGGGTAATTTAAATACTAAGGTGATTACATTAAATGATATTTATAATGAATTTTCTGAAGGAGAGCAAGATATTGCCGCTATTAGAAATTTTGTAAAGTATGTCTATGATAATGCTTCCAGCCCGGCAAATAGAATTAAGTATTTAAATATGTTTGGAGATGCGAGTTTTGATTATAAAGACCGCATCTCAATTAGGGAAAATATTGTCCCTTCATTTCTAACTGCTGAAGCTACTTCTCTCACGCAATCTTATGTGACAGATGACTTTTTTACTTACATGAATCCTAATGAAGGTAATGTAGCTACCAATAACTTGATGGATCTTGCGGTAGGAAGGATGATTGTTACTGATGTTTCTGAAGCCAGGGAAATGGTCGATAAAGTAATTAGTTATACTGCACAACCTGCTTTTGAGAGATGGCGCAACGACGTGGTTTTGATAGGTGATGATATTGATGACCCACAAACAGATAGTAATCTTCAAGTAAACGTTAATGATTTGGCAGATCAAATAGAGTTAAACAGACCAGATTATAACGTGCGTAAAATAATATTAGATAGTTACCAGCAATTAAGTACGGCAGGAGGATTTAGGTATCCTGACGTTGTCGATGATGTGAAAAATGCATTTGAGCGAGGTTCATTGGTTATTAATTATTTTGGCCATGGTAATGAAGATGGGCTTGCTCAAGAATTTATTATTACACAATCATCTGTAGAGAATTTACGCAATCCTAATAATTTACCACTTTTTATAACAGTGACTTGTGAGTTTACTCGATTTGATAATCCTTTAAGGCCCAGTGGTGGTGAACGTGTGTTTTTAAATCCAGATGGTGGTGCAATAGGTCTTGTGGCAACCAATAGATTGATTTTTATTTCTACCGGTGTCACCTTAAATCGTACTCTAGACCAATACCTTTTCTCATATAACAATGCTCAAGCAATTTCAATGGCTGAGTCATTGAGACTTGCTAAAACAGATCCGGCACTTGTTAACGATGCTACTAGAAGAGTTGTTGCTTTTATTGGTGATCCTGCTTTAAAGCTAGCTATTCCAGATCCTAGAGTTGTTCTTACATCAGTAAATGGAAATCCAATAGCGACTAATACGGATGTGTTAAGAGCACTGGATCCGGTCACGTTAAGTGGAGAAGTTCAGGATTTACAGGGTAATTTAATTTCTGACTATAATGGTGAGGTCTCTGTAACAGTTTTTGATAAAAAAATTGATCGGACTACGCTAGGTAATGATAATGCAAGAGACTCTAGTGGACAATTGATTTTATTAGATTTTGAACAACAAGGTGAGGTTCTTTTTAGAGGTCAGGCCACAGTTACAAATGGAATTTTTGATGTTAATTTTGTGATGCCATTAGATACCCAAGTGCCTATAGGTAATGGTAGGATTTCTTTTTATGCTAAACGTAATGGAGTTCAAGAAGATAAAAATGGTTATAACTTAGATGTGCGTATCGGAGGTGTTAATACGGCTGCTCCTATCGATGATATAGGTCCCGAGATCGACTTGTATATGAATGACACTAATTTTGTGAATGGTGGTATTACAGATGAAAATCCATTTATACTTGCTTTTTTAAGTGATGACAATGGGATTAATACATCCAGTGGGATAGGTCATGATATTACTGCCACATTAGATGGTAATGATGTTGATCCATTTATTCTTAATGATTATTATGAGGCTGACGTAGATAACTTTGCTCGTGGTCAGGTTTACTTTCCTCTTAGAGACTTAGAACCTGGATTGCATACTTTAAAATTAAAAGCTTGGGATACTTATAATAATTCTGCAGAACAAGAAATACAATTTGTCGTTGCAGAAAATGATAATATTAAAATAGAGCGAGTTCTCAATTATCCAAATCCGTTTACCACCTATACAGAGTTTTGGTTCAATCATAATAGGCCATTTGAGCCGTTAGACGTTCAAGTTCAGGTGATGACTATTTCTGGGAAAGTCATTTGGAGTAAGAATCAGTCTGTAACAACGACTGGTTTTACTTCTAGGGAAATAACATGGGATGGGACAGACGATTTTGGTCAGCGATTAGGAAAAGGCGTCTACATTTATAAGATAACGGTTAAGTCTACGTTATCTAACCAGCAAACCAGTGAGGTAGAAAAGCTGGTGATATTGTAACTAGTAAGGATTAACATATATTTGTTTCAGATTAATAAGCATTGATGAAAAAAGTTTTTTTAGTATTTATCGCTTTAATTTTAGCGGTACCTAGCATAAGTAACGCTCAGGATAACGATACAAGAGTAATAACAACAGCACTACCATTTTTAAGAATAGCTGGTGATGCCCGTTCTGCCGGTTTAGGTGATATGGGTGTCGCAACCAGTCCAGATGCATGGTCCCAACAATGGAATCCATCAAAATATGCTTTTGGATTACGTGAGCATAAATTTGGTGTCGCATATACACCATATTTAGGTAATCTGGTAAATGATATAGCTATTGCACAACTAGTTTATGCAAATCGTATTAATGATAATAGTGCATTTGCTGGTAGTTTAAGGTACTTCAGTTTAGGTAGTATTACTTTAAGACAAGATCAAAATGATCCTGGTCGTGAAGAAAGCCCAAATGAGTTTGTGCTGGATGGTACTTATTCTTTAAAACTTTCTGAGCAGTTTGCGCTTGCAGTAACAGGTCGTTTTTTAAGAAGTGATTTAAGAATACAAGGTGTTGATAGTGATGCTAGCGCAGCAAATAGTTTTGGGGGGGTAGATATCTCAGGTTATTATCAATCAGAAGAACTAGCTCTTGCAGATTTTAATGGTCGCTGGAGAGGTGGATTTAATATCTCTAACATTGGTCCTAAAGTATCCTATGATGAAGGTGGTCAAGAAAACTTTATACCTACTAACCTAGCCCTAGGTGGTGGATTTGATTTTATACTTAATGATGGTTTTAGCAAAATAGGAGTAACTGCAGAGGTTAATAAACTTCTAGTTCCTACACCACCTATTAGAGAAGATGGTGATGATAATAATAATGGTATCTCTCGTGAGATAATTTCAGGACAGGATGATGATGTAACTTTTATCAATGGTATTTTTCAATCTTTTGGAGATGCACCAGGTGGTTTTAGTGAAGAGCTTAGAGAGTTTACATGGGCATTGAGCGCAGAGTATACTTATGACGATAGCTTTGCGTTAAGAGCAGGATATTTTAATGAAGCAAATGACAAAGGAGCTCGTAAGTTCCTAGCTATGGGAGCAGGATTTGAGTTTTCTTCAATCGGTATCGATTTATCTTACTTGTTCTCTACTAGTCGTGTAAGAAGTCCGTTAGAAGGTACACTTAGATTTGGCTTGACCTTCAATTTTGGAGACGAGTATACAGAATACTAGATCACTTGAAAAAAATAGAAATCCATACCACGCTAGAAGCTTATGACGATATGTCTGAGCTTGATAGTAACGTGCAATCGTTAATGCAGCAGTCCATCACGGCACGTCATAATGCATATGCACCATATTCAAATTTTACGGTAGGTTGCGCTATTCTATTGGAGAATGGCGAAGTTGTTACAGGAAATAATCAAGAAAATGCTGCTTACCCATCAGGACTTTGTGCAGAGCGTGTTGCTATTTACGCAGCTGGCGCTCAATATCCTGGTGTAGCTATTGAAATGATGGCGCTTACAGCAAGTCCAATTGACGACTCTCTTACTATACCTGTACCGCCATGCGGCGCTTGTAGACAGGCTATTGCAGAGTATGAGAACAGACAAGAAGATTCTATTCCTATCTATTTTATGGGAGCTTCAGGTACAGTTGTTAAGTCAGATTCGCTTAAAGATTTATTGCCTCTTATCTTTGATAAGAGCTATCTATAACGTTTTCGGACATTTTTAACCCTTTAATAGGTTTTTCATTACCCTTTTTTGGTCTATTTTTGCTTTGAGCTGTGAAAGTTAAGTAGTACTATTGTTGTATTAATTCGCTTTCGCGAAAGCGCACTTAAAACAACCACTTAAATGAAAAAAGTCACTAAAGACGTACTTCTCAATTGGTATGAGGAGATGCTTTTCTGGAGAAAGTTTGAAGATAAACTAGCACAGGTTTACATACAACAGAAAGTTCGTGGATTCCTTCACCTTTATAATGGACAAGAAGCAATTCTTGCCGGTTCCCTGCATGCAATGGACCTAACTAAGGATAAAATGATTACTGCTTATCGTAATCACGTACAACCTATAGGTATGGGAGTAGATCCTAAAAGAGTTATGGCCGAGCTTTATGGAAAAGCAACAGGTACATCTCAAGGTTTAGGTGGATCTATGCATATTTTTTCAAAAGAACACCGTTTCTATGGTGGTCATGGTATTGTAGGAGGACAAATTCCTCTAGGTGCTGGAATTGCTTTTGGAGATAAATATCATAATGTAGATGCAGTAACATTAACCTTTTTTGGTGATGGAGCAGCACGTCAAGGTTCTTTACATGAGGCTTTTAACCTAGCAATGTTATGGAATTTGCCTGTCGTTTTCTGTGTAGAAAACAATGGTTATGCCATGGGGACTAGTGTAGAAAGAACAGCAAACCATACAGATATTTGGAAACTAGGATTGGGTTATGAAATGCCATGTGGTCCTGTGGATGCAATGGATCCAGAAAAAGTTGCAGAAGCAATGTCTGAAGCAATAGAAAGAGCTCGTTCTGGCGGAGGACCAACTTTCTTAGAATTAAAAACATATCGATATAGAGGTCACTCCATGAGTGATGCGCAACACTACCGTACGAAAGACGAAGTAGCTGAATATCAAAAAATAGATCCTATTACTCAAATAAAAGACCGATTGATGAAAGATCACGGTGTTACTGAGGAAGAGATAAAAGAAATGGGGAAAAGAGTAAAATCTCGCGTTGCAGAATGTGAGAAATTTGCAGAGGATTCTCCTTACCCAGATAAAAGCGTTATGTATGACGCTGTTTATGAGCAAGAAGATTATCCATTTTTACCAGCAAAATTATAATTCATGGCAGAGATTGTAAACATGCCACGATTGAGCGATACCATGGAAGAAGGTGTTGTTGCAGCGTGGTTGAAGAACGTAGGAGATAAGATCGAAGAAGGTGATATCCTTGCCGAAATTGAAACGGATAAGGCAACGATGGAATTTGAATCATTCCAAAGTGGTGTCTTATTACATATAGGTGTTCAAGAAGGAGAAACCGCTCCTGTGGATCAGTTATTATGTATTATAGGTGAAGAAGGAGAAGACATCTCTGGATTACTAAATGGAGATACAAGTGATGCTTCTAAGGACGAGGCACCTACAAACGAAGAATCTAAAGAATCAAAAGATTCTTCTAGCGTAGAGTCAACTTCTGGTAACGAACTTCCTGAAGGCGTAATTATTATTAACATGCCTCGCCTTAGTGATACGATGGAAGAAGGTACGGTAGCATCATGGTTAAAAGCCGAAGGTGATGCTGTTGAAGAAGGCGATATTCTTGCCGAGATTGAGACCGACAAAGCTACCATGGAATTTGAATCCTTCAATGCAGGTACTTTATTGAAAATTGGGATTCAGGAAGGTGAAACTGCAAAGGTTGATGCATTGTTAGCAATCATCGGTCCTGCAGGGACAGATATTTCTGGAATAGATATGGAGCAAGTGCAAATGCGCCAGCTTCTAAAAAAGAAGAGAAAAAAGAGATTAAGAAAGAAGAGAAAAAAGAAGCTCCAAAGGCATCAACGCCTGCAGCATCTACTTCAAGTACCAACTCAAATTCAAATTCAAATTCAAGTTCAAATTCATCAGGAAGAATTTTTGCTTCTCCACTAGCTAAGAAAATGGCAGAGGATAAGGGAATAGATCTTAATCAGGTTTCTGGTTCTGGAGAGAATGGACGTATTGTGAAAAGTGATATAGAGAACTATAAGCCTAGTGCAGGTGGAAGTGCAGCAGCGAGTTCGTTTATTGCGGTAGGAACAGAAACTTTTGAAGAAGTTCCTAATTCACAAATGCGCAAAACTATTGCAAAGCGTTTAGGTGAGTCTAAGTTTACAGCACCACATTATTATTTAGGTCTAGATTTAGATATGGATAATGCAATCGCTAGTAGAAAAGCAATCAATGAATTACCAGACACTAAAATCAGTTTTAATGATATGGTAATTAAAGCGGCAGCAATGGCGTTGAGATTACATCCTAAGGTAAACACACAGTGGACAGATAAGAACACAGTTATTGCAAAGCATATCCACGTAGGAGTTGCGGTTGCAGTAGATGATGGGCTTCTTGTTCCTGTATTACCATTTGCAGATCAGATGAGCATGCAACAAATAGGTAGTAAGGTAAGAGAACTTGCTGGTAAAGCACGTAATAAAAAATTACAGCCAGATGAAATGCAAGGCAGTACATTTACAATCTCTAACTTAGGAATGTTTGGTATTACAGAGTTTACTTCAATTATCAATCAACCTAATAGTGCTATCATGTCTGTAGGAGCAATTGTTCAAAAGCCTGTAGTGAAGAATGGGCAGATTGTAGTAGGTAATGTGATGAAAATTACACTTGCATGTGATCATAGAACAGTAGATGGTGCAACTGGTGCAGCATTCTTGCAAACATTCAAATCGTATATTGAAAACCCAATAGTGATGTATGTATAACATTAACTAACATTATATTAAAAAGCCGAATCCCAAGATTCGGCTTTTTTGTTTCAAGGATTGAGATGATTGTCACTTTTTTTTGTTATTCATTTTTCATTAAAATACCCATTAACCTAACTATCCATACATCACAAAATACCTATCTTTAAACTTTAAAATTATACTATGAAAAGAATCATGCTTATACTATCTGCAGCAGTGCTAATTGCTAGTTGTGGTAGTCAAAACGAGGTGAATAAGTTAGAAAAAGCAACAGGTACTATGTCTGAGGTTTTACCTAAGGTTAAAATACCCAAAGCAAATGCATCTCAAATTGCAGCAGATGTAGCTTTTCTTGCAAGTGATGATTTAGAAGGTCGTGATACAGGTTCAGACGGTATTCTTGCAGCTGCTAAGTATCTACAAAACCGATTACATGAGATAGGACTACAACCGTATAAAGGTGACTTCTTTGATGATTTTGATGCAAAAGGTGCTAAAGCCTTTAATGTGGTAGGTATGTTGCCTGGTACAGATGGAGTTTTAAAAGATGAAATAGTAGTAATAGGCGCACATTATGACCATATTGGTTTTATGAAAGCGGTAGCTGGTGACAGTCTTGCAAATGGTGCAAATGATAATGCTACAGGAACTGCAAGTGTTCTAGCAATTGCGCAAGCATTAAAACAAATTGATTTCAATAGAAGAACTGTCGTTTTTGCATTATTCTCTGCAGAAGAAAAAGGACTCTTAGGCTCTAAGCATCTTGCAAAACGTATGAAATCCGAAAAAGAAAATGTAGTAGCCATGCTCAATTTTGAGATGATAGGTACACCTATGGTAGGTCGTGAATATATAGCTTACATCACAGGACATGATAAGTCTAATATGGCTAGCGTCTTTAATAAAGCAAATACGAGCAGATTAGTAACTGGTAAGTTAGATAAAGCAGTAGAGTATAATCTATTCATGCGATCAGATAATTACCCATTTTTTAATGAATTCCAAGTGCCAGCACAAACTTTCAGTACGTTTGACTTCACTAATTTTAAATACTATCACCAGCCTGGTGATGAAGTATCAGAAGTAAACGCTCCACATATGGCGGCAGTAGTTGACGCAGTAATGCCTGGTATCATGGCTGTGCTAAATAATGAACGTCTTAAAATGATGGCAAATGAGTAAGAATATCGTCATTACAGGTACCAGTCGCGGTATAGGATTTGAACTAGCACAATTGTTAGCTGGTGCTGGGCATCATGTTATAACGCTTTCGCGAAAAACAAGTTCCATAGAGGCCTTAGAGCGCAATAGTATCATGTCTTTATCTTGTGATTTAACAAGTGAAGAAAGTATTACTGAATCTGCAAAAGCCATTCTAGCAAAATGGGATCACATAGATATCTTGATTCATAACGCAGGTATGCTCGTCAATAAGCCCTTTGAAGAATTAACTCCATTAGATTTTCAGAACTGTTATGCGGTAAATGTTTTTGGTGTTGCATCGTTAACGCAAAAGTTATTGCCAGTAATGACTAAGGATTCTCATGTTGTTGCTATTAGCTCCATGGGTGGTATACAAGGAAGCGCAAAATTCCCTGGACTTGCAGCTTACTCTAGTGCAAAAGCGGCTGTAATAACCCTTTTTGAACTTCTTGCCGAAGAATATAAAGAAAACGGACCATCATTCAATACACTAGCGTTAGGTGCTGTACAGACTGAAATGCTGGAAGAAGCATTTCCCGGATATAAAGCACCACTCACAGCCTCAGAAATGGCAAGCTATATCATGAATTTTGCCATTACTGGTAATAAGTTCTATAATGGTAAAGTAATGCAGGTGAGTGCGAGTACGCCTTAAAGAATACTTTTTTATATTATTATGCAATAGTTTTGAATTCAATTATTGACCCATTTAAATTTATATGAGTAATACTTTTGGATTATTACTAATTGTAGTGCTGTTTAATTTAGTTTCTTGTAAAAGAAATGACAAATTCAGACTATCTCAATTTTCAGACTCTATTACGAAGGACACAATTTATGAAAGTAATAAAGCTTTTAAATCTAATGACTCTTTAATAAGTAATTCTAAAATTTCAATTCCAGATTCTCTACTTATTAAGCATTATCTAGCAGCTGCTAGATGGAGTAATAAAAGGAAAGATTTTGATAATACAAGTTTATATTATCAGAAAACTTTAGAAATAGC
Source organism: Nonlabens ulvanivorans (assembly GCF_000755285.1). Taxonomy (GTDB): domain Bacteria; phylum Bacteroidota; class Bacteroidia; order Flavobacteriales; family Flavobacteriaceae; genus Nonlabens; species Nonlabens ulvanivorans_A. Next base: position 1,051,750 of record NZ_BBMK01000001.1, read on the forward strand.
TGTTTCAAATTCTACAATAAAAGAAGATAGGCTAGTCTTAGAAATATTTAATTTTTATAGGCAATACAGAAGAAGTGGTGATTTGAAAGCTCTAGTTTATCAACTTGATAAGAAAGAGGATACAACTTTATCTTACAAGGCATTTGTGCTAAATGTAAGAGAGTCTCAGGAGCTTATGGATAGAAATTTTGAAGCTTCATTATCTACAAATAAAGAACGTGTACGATTATTGACCCGACTGGATGCACAAGAACACATTAATGATGCGTTGATCAATAGAGTTCAGTATTATTACTATTATTTAAATGACAAAACTGAATCGTATAAACTTTTAGATAGTTTACTGATACATAGAGAAAAGTTTACTACGAAAATGGTCAGTGACTTATATTCTAATTATGGTGTTTTTGAATTTCATAATGGTAATTATAATAAGAGTTTGGAATTATATATAGATGCGTTACATTTTGCTCGTTCAGATTCTCTTAACCCGTTACAAGAGGAGGTTCTCGCTACTTGTATTGCAAATATTGCGGAAGTTCAAATTAAATTAGGGAACTATAATGAGGCAAAAAAGTATTTTGTAGAGTTTTATAGTTTAAATCAAACTAAGCTCAATAATAATATAAAGGCATCGGTTTTAAAATATCAATTAAGATATACCTATAGGACTGAAAAATCACTTATTGATTTAGAACAAGCTTTAGATTCCCTTATTGCGTTTCACATAGACGATTATAAATCTAAAAGTGAATTAGAATTAGAAGCTTTAAAAAGTTCTACGGAGAAAACTATTCTTCTAACTCAGCAGAATAAGCAATTTGAAATTGAACAGTTAAAAACTCAGACAGGCTGGGTAGTTACGGTTGCTTTGTTCTTGTTAGTAGCCGTTTTACTTTATGTTCTTTATATTAAAAAAGATAATAAATTAAGGATAAACGCTTTGCTTATGCAACAGCGATTACTTAGGTCTCAATTGAATCCACATTTTACTTTCAATACTTTATATTCGATACAGAATTTAATCATTTCGGATCATTCAAAAGCTTCTAAATATTTACAAAAATTTACACGCCTTTTAAGAGGCGTTTTAGAAAATTCACTACAAGATTATGTGCAATTAGAAAATGAAATTATAGCACTCGAGGAGTACCTACACTTACAGCAATTGAGATTTCCGGATAAGTTTAATTATAATATTAAATTTGTTGGTATAGATTTAGAAGACCTGATTTATATACCTCCCATGCTAATACAACCATTTGTCGAAAATAGTTTAGAACATGGTTTTAAAGATCTTTCTTATCAAGGGTTTATTGGAATTACACTATCCTTAAATCATGAAAAGAGAGAACATAAAATACAATATATCAATTGTGAAATTGTGGATAATGGTTTAGGTTTTCAAGATGAAAATCATAATCATAAACAATCTACTTCATTCCAATTAATAAATGATTTCATTAAAAAATCTACAGGTAACGAGATTCAAATAAATTCAAATAAATATGAAACAATCGTTAGTTTTACTATTCCTGTAAAACAATAATTTAAATAATGAAAAAAGTTCTCATTATAGAAGATGAATCCCATGTGTCTGCGCATATAAAGGATATTATTAATAAAAATTTTGATCAATTGATTGAAGTTGTAGGGGGGGTTTGTGAAAGCATTAAAGATGCAGTAATTCAAATTAAAACTTTACGGCCACATATATTATTGCTAGACGTAGAGCTTAAGGATGGCGTGAGTTTTGAAATTTTTAATCAAGTCGATCATGACGGTATAGAATTAATTTTTATTACTGGATTTGACACAAGGGCTATTGAAGCTATTAAATTGGGTGCTCTTGATTATTTATTAAAGCCAGTGGATTCGATAGAATTGGTGCCAGCTATTAATAAGGCAATTGATATGATTCAAAAGAATAGTTTTTTAAATCAATCTGTGATGGTCGATGTAGCTCGATCCTATTACTTGGATAATGAAAATAAAAAAGTGATTTTAAGAACTGCTGAAGCTATTCATTTGGTGTCAATTTCTGATATTTGTTTCTGTAAATCTGAGGGTAATTATACTACATTTCATATGTTGGATAATAAACAAATCATGATTTCTAAACCTATGAAATATAGTTACAGTTTACTGCCCAAGCGTTTATTTATCAAGTGTCACAAGTCATATATCGTTAATAAGGATATGATAGAAACTTATTTAAAGTCAGGTGAATTGATGCTGAAAAACGGAGGTCTTATTCCTGTATCTGGTACCAATCGTGAATTTGTTTTAGGACAATTGTTTGGGTAAGGTACGATACATGAATTTGTAAATAGAGTTTATGCATTTTCACTTATCGTTAATGCATTTAGTGAATAAGGTTTAATATTAATCATTAATTTACTAATCTAATCTTATTTAAAATAATAATCATGAAAACATTTTTTAAATTAACTGTAATACTTTTTTTAGCTATCCATTCATGCTCTCCTGAAGATTCTGCTGATGAGATAGAACCGCAATTTGGAGGAATTAAGACTATGATTTCAACAAATGAAAGGCAGGTGATTTTGAAATACAATAGTTTTATAGTGGCAAACCTTATGCTTCAAGATCAGCATATTAATCAGTTCAATATGATGATAAATCCTGTGGATAATACTATAAGTATGTCACAGTTTTTTGCGACAAGTAATTTTGAGCTTAAAAGTGATTACTATGAAGTGCTAGATATATTATTGTCGTTTAGAAATGATGAAAATCCAGATACGCCGATAATAACACCAATGCCAAGGCCGGTAGGCAATGATACAATACCTAATCCAGACAATGGGTTAGGTTTTGTGAAAACTTCACATACCTATATTCCGCTAGAATATTCTCTTGAGCTGCAAAATTACATTGGTGATGATACGATGACTACATTAGAAAGAAGGAATGTTTTTATTCAAAAATTAATTACGGATAGATGCACTGAAATATACTTGCCTAATGGTGCACTTCAAACAGGATTGAACTCCATTGTAGCCGTTGGTCACCCTATGTCAAATGCAACAATGAATGAAGGTGTTGATTTTGATTTTTTAAATGCAAATGTTAATTCAATCAATGTTTCGATATCAACCGTTTTATCAGGAAGAGATATAATACTTTCCAGACCCGAAGTGTCAAATTCTCTGAGCTGTGCTCCAGAGACAACTAATTTTATCGTCGGTTCTTTTCTAAGCCATTAAAATTCATTTAATCAGTATTTAAAAGCGCGTCTAATGATGCGCTTTTTTATTCTCCGGTTTAAATGCTTTAGATATAATCATGTTCATGAATATAGTGCTACAGTTCATGAATCTTTTGAATTTGCGATAGCGGTATCTCATACTTTTAAAGTATTAATAATCTTTTAATCTTTAAATATTATGAAATCTTACTATTCCAATTTGAGAAGCGCGCTACTATTCTCATTAAGTTTATTCTTTTTTTATCCAGCTATTCTCAGGATCCATTAGCAAATTCGCATTGGTATTTTGGTACTTCCAATCCGACGATTAATGGGCCTGGAGTTGAATTTGATGTTGCACCACTTGGACCTATTGATTCGACCTTACCAGGTAATTTCTTAGCCACTAATGGGCCAGTTCCTGCTGGATTAAATAGCGGCCAATATGGATTAGGTGTTGCTTCAGTTACTAATTCAAGAGGAGATATTTTATTTACAACAGGTAAAAAAGTGATGTTTTATAATAAAGGTACTTCAGGCCCTAATCCTCTACAGACTGTAGAAGTTATTTTACCACCTAATAGCCAAAACCACCCAGGTGTTTTAATTCCTGACTCTAGCTGCGATAGAATTATTTCTCAGCCAGCTGTGTTTATAGAACACCCTATTCTAGAAGATAGTTTTTATGTAATAGTTAATGGTTGTTTATCTAATGGTTCTGGACCTAATGCAGATATGACTTTCACATTACTAAGGTTTGATTCTACTAATAATACTTACTCTGTTTCAAGTAATGAGCATCAAGTAGATTTACTTAACGTTAAATCTACTTCTCTTACAACCACTTTAAAGTATTCTAATACAGGTCAAATTGATGGGGCATGGATTATTACTAATAGAGTAACATTCAACATTGGTTCTCCGGGTTATTCAATTGAATTTACCGCTATACCCATGTATTCTAATGGGTTTATCGATGTTCTTAATCCAGTTGTTTCCTTAGTTCAGTATAACGGCTTTATAGATCCATCGTTTAACCCCCCCAATGGCCAGCCTAAAGCATCATTGAAAGTGTCTGCGCAAGGGAATCGTATCTCTGGAACTCATGAATTAGGATTTCAAAGTTATGTTACTGGATTTAATAATGTAACAGGTTCAGTTGCTAATGACTTAACTTATCTTGGCGAAACAGGATCTTTTTTTAATACTGGTTCTATTTACTCAGAATTTAGTGGTGATGGTTCCAAACTGTACACAGTTTCTTCAGAATTTACATCTCTTAATAATTCTTATATTAGTCAATTGTCAATTTTCAATTTGACCGGTTCAAATTAGGTGCTCTTATATCGTCAACTGTTAGCTATCAAATTAATCATGACGTTGGGCAAATACAAAGAGGTATTAATAATGAGATTTACTTTGTATATGCGTTAGATAGTCGATTAGTGAGGTTGAACACACTAAATTCAATACCCGGGAATTTATTTGAATTTATTGATTACCCGAATGGCTCCTTTGTAGGCTACGGCCTTCCACAAACCGCAATAGCGTTTGATGGGATTTTAAGTAATTGCGATTGTGAAACTATTGAACCCGTTATCGATATTATTGATATAGATTCAGAAACTTGTACATACACATTTCAGATATCGGTAGAAGATGGCGACTGTATTGAAAGCACAGATTTTACATTGTTCGTAAATGGAAATAATGTTCAGGCAAATCAGAATGGTGTATTTGAACATCAGTTTATATCGTCTGATTTCTTTTGTAATAAGCGGTGTGATAGATAATATTATGATTGATGGTCAAGACTGCTCGATAAGAAAGTAACTAATAACATAGAAATTATTCCTGAATGTGAAGAATTAGGCAGTTGCAAAGAGTTATCATGTAATAATAGATATAGCTATAATTTAGCTCAACAATTATCAAATAATTTTATACGAGGTAACTGTTATGCAGAAGTTACAGGTGTAAAAATGAATGATTGTTATCAAGCATATGTATTTTGGGGGGGTGATGGAGTAGTTGAATTAATAGGAGAAAATCAAACCTTAATTCATGAATACTCTTCTAATCAAAATGTTTTTCAACCTGAGATAATGATTAGGTTAAGTGATGGAACCTTGTGTTATAATCTCCGCCTTGAAGAAGAAGTTACATGTGAATTAGCGTCTTTAAGATATATTGATTCTAAATTTGTGATTGTTCCAAATCCCACACCTAATGAGTTTAAGATTGTGCTTAAAAACATTGAAAATCAAAAAGGAATACTTGAAATCTATAGCATTGATGGTATCCCGTTAAAGGAATTCAATTTTAATTCCTTGTTAAACTACGATGTATCTGATTTGGGAGAAGGACTTTATATAGTAAAAATCACTTTACAAGATGGTAATTCATACACAGACCGATTAATCATCAAGTAAATGTATTCGAAAATTAGATTTTAACTAATAAAAACACCTCTATCGATAATAATCTCGATAGAGGTTTTTTTATTTGTATTTATCAATCCTCAGCCACAACCTTAATTCGATCTTTAACCTGTGCAGCGATTTCTCTTGCCACAGCCACATCTTTATCTACCACAGTCACATGACCCATTTTTCTGAAAGGTCGGGTTTGTTTTTTACCGTAGATATGTGGAGTAACTCCTGGCATGGCTAGAATATCTTCGATACCATCATAAATCACATTACCAGTATGACCTTCCTCTCCTACGAGATTGACCATTACAGCAGCAACAGTACTATCTGTATTTCCTAAAGGTAAGTCAAGTACACAACGCACGTGTTGTTCAAACTGATCTGTGACAGAACCTTCTATAGAATAATGACCAGAATTATGTGGTCTAGGTGCCACTTCATTTACTAGAATGTCTCCATTTTTAGTTAAGAACATTTCTACAGCTAGTAGGCCTACATGGTCATAAGCAGCACTTACTTCTAGAGCAATAGCACGAGCTTTTTCAGAAACGGCATCATCTATACGTGCTGGGCAAATCACATATTCTACCTGATTAGCTTCTGGGTGAAACTCCATCTCTACCACAGGATAAGTTTTCATACCTCCACTAGAATTACGAGCAACTATTACAGCCAGTTCCAGCTCAAAATCGATCATATCTTCATAGATACATTCCACCTTAGGCAAGTCGGTAAGGTCGCTTTCTTGACGGATTACTTTAACACCTTTACCATCGTAGCCACCTTCAGCACTTTTCCATATGAATGGATAGTTCTTTCCATGATTTAAAACTGGTTGTTCATGAATTTGAAATGGAGCCGTAGGAATATTGTTATCTAGATAAAATTGTTTTTGAACCGCTTTATTTCTAATTAAGTTCAATACACGAGCACTAGGAGAAACCGCGATACCTTTATCTTCTAAATCCTGAAGTGCTTGCACGTTGACGTTTTCTATTTCAATAGTTAGCACATCGACTTGTTCGCCAAACTCCATCACGGCCTGATAGTTCATAATATCTCCCTCAAAAAAGACAGTACAACCTTCAAAAGCAGGTGCTGTATCATTTTTATCCATCACATAAGTGGCGATATCCCATTTACGCGTGGTGTATAACATCATTTTACCTAGTTGTCCGCCGCCCAGAATCCCAAGCGTAAACGGTGAAGAAAAAAGTGGTGTGCTCATTAGGCAAAAATAAGAGGATAAATTGAACTTGAACTTGAACTTGAAGATGAATTTGAACAACAATATCAAATGACATGAAGAAGCACTATCAACAGCGGCTGTCAACTGCCTACTAAATACTATCTTTGCATAAAATATTTAAGAAGTGATTAAGATTCACGACCTCTATTTCAAACCTTTTCTAACGGCAACTCAAATAAGCGATGCCGTTAACAACCTCGCATACCAGCTCAATAGAGATCTTGCAGATAAAAAGCCCGTCTTTTTAGGAATACTCAATGGTAGTTACATGGTCATGGCAGACTTGACACGCAAGTTTAATCATGATTGTGAGATTGCTTTTTTAAGAGCTTCTAGTTATGAAGGGACATCTTCCACTGGTGAGTTAGTAGAGACTTTAAATGTTGATATAGACCTTACCGATAGAACAGTTGTCATCGTAGAAGATATTGTAGATACAGGATTAACTGTAGACATGCTTTCGCGAAAGCTGCTAAAACACAATCCTACTGCTTTACATGTAGCGACGCTATTTTTAAAGCCAGAAGTTTATAATCGAGAATTGAAAATCGATTTTGTGGGTTTAAATATTGAGAACAAATTTGTCGTGGGATACGGCATGGATTATGATAATTTAGGGCGCAATTTGCCTGAACTTTACGTACAAACACAACGCATGAAAAACATTGTTTTATTCGGTCCTCCAGGAGCCGGAAAAGGAACCCAAGCAGAACGTTTAAAAGAAAAATACGGACTAGTTCATATCTCTACAGGAGACGTGTTTCGTTATAACATCAAAAATGGAACAGAATTAGGAACACTTGCAAAATCCTTCATGGATAAAGGGAACCTAGTACCAGATGAAGTAACCATTAAAATGCTTAACGCTGAGGTGGAAAAAACACCAGATGCAGCAGGATTTATTTTTGATGGTTTTCCTAGAACTGATGCGCAAGCAAAGGCATTAGATGAATTATTAGCTTCAAAAGGATCTGAGATTGCCGGTATGGTTGCGCTAGAAGTAGATGATGAAGTTCTAGTAGAAAGATTATTAGAAAGAGGAAAAGCAAGCGGTAGAGCAGATGATGCAAATGAAGGTGTGATAAGAGATCGTATCGCTGTCTATTACAAGCAAACAGCGCCACTTAAAGATTACTATACAGCACAAGATAAGTATCATGGAGTAGATGGTGTAGGAGCACTAGATGAAATAACAGCTCGATTAAGTGTGGAGTTTGATAAGCTTTAAGACTATAAAAAAACCGAAGTTAAATAAACGGAAGGTTAGGTGTTTTAAATTATAACCTTGATGTTTCTACTCTTATAGTAGGTAACAACGAGTTTTGCAAGAGTAACATACAAACAATTAACTGATGACGATGAACCGTTATCAGACATTAGATAAAAAACAATGACCGAAGGAAATTTTGTAGACTATACTAAAGTACATCTTGAGTCAGGTCGCGGCGGTAAAGGAAGCACGCACTTGCACAGAGAAAAGTACATCGATAAAGGTGGTCCAGATGGTGGTGATGGTGGTCGTGGTGGTCATATAATCTTGCGTGGTAGCAAGAACTTATGGACATTATATCATTTTAAGTATAAACGTCACTTTAAATCTGCTCAAGGTGGAAATGGAGCAAAGCAACGACGTACTGGTGAAGATGGAGATGATGTATATATCGATTTACCACTAGGAACAGTTGTTAAAGATTCTGAAACCGGTAACGTGATTTATGAAATGCTTGAAGATGGAGCAGAATTTGTAATCTGTGAAGGTGGTAAAGGCGGTCGTGGTAACTGGCATTTTAAAAGCTCTACTAGACAAACGCCTCGTTATGCACAGCAAGGTATGGAAGGTACATCTCTAGATGCTGTATTTGAAATGAAAGTACTGGCAGATGTTGGTCTGGTAGGATTTCCTAATGCTGGAAAATCAACATTACTTTCTGTAATTACTAGTGCAAAACCTAAGATTGCTAACTATGAGTTTACTACTTTAAAACCTAATCTTGGAATTGTAGAATACCGTGATTTTAAATCATTTGTAATTGCAGATATACCTGGAATTATTGAAGGTGCAGCAGACGGAAAAGGTCTTGGGCATCGTTTTTTAAGACACATAGAACGTAATTCTACTTTATTATTTCTTATTCCTGCAGATTCAGATGATATCAGTGCAGAGTATGATATCCTGTTACGGGAATTGAAAAAATACAATCCAGAATTGCTTGATAAAAATAGATTTGTCTGTATTTCAAAAGCCGATATGCTGGATGAAGAATTAATGGAGCAAATGAAAGAAGGTCTTGATGAGGAAGGTGCTTTTGATGGCGCGCCTTATATGTTCATTTCTTCGTTATCACAATTTCATATGCAAGAATTGAAAGATCGCTTGTGGCAAATGCTTAATGAGTAAATAAAACAGCCTTTGAAATGATTTCAAAGGGCTGTTTTATTTGTACTATCTTTATTTGAATATTTATTAATATATACCTTATATAATGAAGTTAATTATCTGTTTTTTGCTATTTACGGTTTCTTTTGTTTCTGTAGCCCAAGAGTCCTTGGATTATATAGGTTTATGGTCTTTTAAAGAATTAGACCGTAGCGCTATGGAAAGTATTGATGAAGAAAAAATCAGGTTAGTAACTAATATGTTTCAAGACATGAAAATTGAAATACTAGATACTGAAATTTATCAGATGCAGTTTATGGGTGAAGTACAAGAGTCTAGTTATACTAAATCTGGTGATACATTATATTTAGATAAAGGTGATAAATTTATATTGTTGGACGATGCAACGGCTAGAATGGAATCGGGAAATGCCAGATTACTATTTGCTAAAGGAGGCTTCACAACTCAAAAAACTTATAGTTACCTAACTGAAGATAAATATGCATTACAGCCATTTAAAACAGAATCCTTATTGGGTAAGTGGAAAGTACAAGAAGTAAAAGCGCCTGAAGGTGTTGAAGGTGGTGGTATGTATGAAATGATAGGTATGATGATCACTTTTAATTTTATAACAGAAGAAGAGGTTGCTTTAGGAATTTCAGGCATACAAACTGTAGAAGAATATCAAATCGACATGGATACTCAAGAACTAGTATTCATAAAGCCGGATGCTGAGGAGAATAGAATGTATGCTATAGTTCAAGTGTCTGAGGAATACATGATCTTACAGCATTTAAAAGAGGATACCTACATATACCTTGTCAGAGAATAAGTATAAAACTTACACTTTTTAAACACCAAACTGTTCAAAGTGATGATTTAAGTGTTTCCATTGCATGATGCCCCATTGATCCTTAGTAAAACTGCCAAAAACAGGATGCGGCTCACGATTCTCATTATTGCGATCTTCCCACAATTCATTCATCCAATTCTGTAAGTTTGCTTTCTCCTTATTGAAATCATAGTCCCCTAACTTCTAAACTGTGGTGGTGTAGGTGCGTTTTTCTTAAATGGCTTTGGACTGTACATCATTTTTTTAAATAGGACTTTAATCAGCCAGTTAGATTTTATGGTGACATCTGATTTATCTATCGCGATTTTTATAGGAGCCTGACAATGGTTCAACATTTGTGCTCCATTCATCTTTCCCCATTGCGCTGTGCTATCTGTGGTTATATTCTCAATACGTTCCTGTAATTCTTGATAGGCTTTAGCTTCAAAAAAAGATTTCATAAGTAATAATTATAGGTTAGTACAATAAGTAAGGTTGTCTCATGACGTCATAAGCTTCAAGGCCTTCTTGCCAGCTAGCTCTGATCTCGCTTGCGGTCATTCCTGCTTCAATTTGTTTTTGCAAGTTATCTGTACCGGCTAGATTGGTAAAGAATGAATTGAAAAAGTTCTTTTTGGAAGGCGCTTTCGCGAAAGCATCTATTAAAAAATCTAAATTTATTTGATCTAGTTTTGGGTGACTTCTCAAATCTACACCAAAACATTTTTTACCATTGTATAATGGTCTTTTTGCTCCTTCATTAGGTGAAGGAGTAAAAGAAAAAGTCCTGGTATGTTGCTAACACAGGTGAACCATAGACCTGAAATTGCATATCAGTACCACGACCTACACTAATGTCTGTGCCTTCAAAAAAGCACAAACTAGGATATAGGTTTATAGATTGATCGTTAGGTAAGTTTGGTGAAGGTTTTATAGGGATTGAATACTGATCTGCATGATTGTACTTATTCATTTTGACAACCATTAAATCACATTTTAATCCATATTCTAGCCAGCGTTCGCCATTTATCATTTGCGCATATTCACCTATTGTCATGCCATGTACCACAGGTACCGGATGCATACCTACAAAGCTTTTGTGTGCAGGTTCTAAAATAGGTCCGTCGATATAATGTCCATTAGGATTTGGTCTATCTAAAATAACAACTTTTTTATCTAGTCTGGAGCAGGCTTCCATTACATAATGCAGCGTAGAGATATATGTGTAGAATCTTGCTCCTACATCCTGTATATCAAAAATGACGATGTCAACATCTGCAAGTTGTTCTGCAGTAGGTTTTTTATTAGAACCATAAAGAGATATGATAGGTAGACCAGTTTTAGAATCTATACCATCTTTTATAGTCGCGCCAGCATCTGCTGTTCCACGGAAACCATGTTCTGGGGGGGCAAATACTTTTTTTACTAGAACACCACGACTCAATAAAGTATCTACTAAATGTGTGTAGGTAACAACTTCTGGCTCATCCCAATTGGTTTTATTACTTTTTGCACTTGACCTTACTACACTGGTTTGATTGCCCACAACGGCAACATTACGGCCTTTAAATAAGGCAATCCACTGTTGTATATTGTCTGCTGCTGGTGTAGGTTGGTTTTCTATAGTACTTTGAGATTGTATCACTTTACGACTAGCAACTAATGAGTCAGAAACTTTTTCAGTCTTAGCAGTCGTTTTATTTTTATGATTGATTTTTGCATCGCAAGAAATCATGGTTAAAGCGATAGCTAATATGGTATATTTGAAAATCATAAATGAATAAGTGAATTTAGAGTATTTCATAGCAAAAAGAGTGCAAAGTAGTGCTGCCTATAAAAATAGCGTAAGTGCACCGATTATAAAAATTGCAATTGCAGCAATCGCAATAGGTGTGATTGTGATGCTAATCGCTATTGCCACTGGTGTTGGGCTGCAAAAAAAGATCAAAGAAAAGGTTAGTGCCTTTAATGGACACGTAAGTATTTCCCTTTACGACCGCAATAACTCTATTACCACCGTAAAACCTATATCCATTAATCAAGATTTTTATCCAGATTTTGAAACTGTTCCCGAGGTGACTCATGTGCAAGTAGTAGCCACTTTAGGTGGAATGATTAGAACCGAAAAAGATTTTGAAGGTATTATTCTTAAAGGTGTAGGAACAGATTATGACTGGTCTTATTTTCAAGATTTTCTAGTAGATGGTGCATTGCCAGATATGACTTTAGAAAACGCTACCAGAGAAATTTTAATATCAGATGATATTGCTCGTAGGTTACAACTTAAAGTAGGTGATAAAGCGCCTACCTATTTTGTAAAGCCTAATGCATCATCAAATGGTAACCCGACTATTTCTCGAGGATTTACAATTTCAGGTATTTATGATAGCGGTCTGGAGGAATATGATACCAAATTCATTGTAGGTGACATAAGGCATATTCAGAAAATTAATAAATGGGATGATGATCAAATCGGTAAGTTTGAAGTCTTTATTAATGATTTTGATAATCTAGATCAATTAGGTATTAAGATTTTTCAAAACACAGACTCGTTATTGAATAGTCAAACTATTAAACAACAATATCCTACTATTTTCTCTTGGCTTGCATTGTTGGATTCTAATATCTACGGTATTATAGCTATTATTCTTATCGTAGGAATTATAAATATGATCACCGCATTGCTGGTCCTTATTTTAGATCGTACACGCATGATAGGTGTATTAAAAGCACTGGGCGCTGGCAACTGGCTAGTTCGTAAGATCTTTTTATACAATGCGATGAGTCTGATTATACAAGGACTCGTTATAGGAAATGTAATCGGGCTAGGCTTGATAGGTATTCAATACTACTTTAGTCCATTTACTTTAGATCCATCTACTTACTATGTTACTGAGGCTCCAGTTTATCTATCGCTTTGGCACGTGATAGCTCTTAATTTAGGGACATTTATATTGTGTTTATTAGTTCTCATAATACCTTCTTTTATTATTAGTAAAATATCACCTGTTAAGGCGATGAGATTTGAGTAGTAATGCTATTCAAGAGGTTAGTTTTCTTTTTATTTCGCTTCCGCGGAAGCGTCATTAAAATCAATTAACAAATCAATAAGGCTATTGAGGTATAAGAACTTATACAAAACATTATTTTTGCATTTCAATTAAGAATATGGAATACGCAGAAAATATATTAGGTACGATAGGTAATACTCCTCTAGTTAAGATGAATAAACTAGTAGAGGACTTACCATGTCTGGTCCTAGCAAAGTATGAAACTTTTAATCCAGGGAACTCTGTAAAAGATCGCATGGCTTTAACAATGATTGAAGATGCTGAGGCTGATGGAAGATTACAACCAGGTGTACTATTATAGAAGGAACTAGTGGTAATACAGGAATGGGACTTGCCCTAGCCGCTATAATGAAGGGTTACAAGCTCATATGCGTTCTTGCAGATAAGCAGTCTAAGGAAAAAATGGATATCCTACGTGCTGTAGGAGCTGAAGTTCACGTGTGCCCAACTAATGTAGAGCCCGATGATCCACGTTCTTATTATTCTACTAGTAAAAGATTGAGTGAGGAGATTCCTAATTCTTGGTATGTGAATCAATATGATAACCCGTCTAATTGTAAGGCTCATTATCAAAGTACAGGTCCAGAGATATGGAAACAAACCGAAGGTAAGGTGACACACTTTGTGGTAGGTGTAGGAACTGGAGGAACGATATCTGGAGTAGGAACTTATTTAAAGTTGCAAAATCCCAATGTTAAGATTTGGGGGGGAATAGATACTTATGGTTCAGTGTTCAAAAAATATCATGAGACGGGAATTTTTGATGAGAATGAGATTCACTCTTATGTTACTGAAGGAATAGGTGAAGATATTTTACCACTCAACGTACGTTTTGAAGTGATAGACGGTTTTACTAAAGTCACTGATAAAGATGCAGCAGTTTATACACGTAGACTTGCAAAAGAAGAAGGTATGTTCTTAGGGAATAGTGCAGGTGCAGCTATAAAAGGTTTAAAACAAATTCATAAGGAGCATGGCTTTACCAAAGATGATGTGGTAGTAATCTTATTTCATGATCACGGAAGTCGTTATGTAGGGAAGTTTTTTAATGACGAGTGGATGATGGAAAAAGGATACATCAATCAAGATGGTTCTTATCCAGAAGATGATAAATAAGAATTCAATTAAGTCAAAAAAGCCCCAAAATCTATATTAGATTTTGGGGGGGCTTTTTTTTTAATGAGATTAAGTATTATCTCTTAATCAATTTATAGGTCAATGAGCTGTTTCTATTCAGTCTAACCAAATACATTCCTGCTGATAGTTGAGGTAATTCTATGTTAATTGAATTGGAGGAAGGATCAAGTTCTTTGCTTAAAACTAAACGGCCATTTAAATTTAATACTTCAATATATTTAGGGCCGTATTGATTTAAGACGTTAATGGAAAAAATATTTCCGTTTAATGGGTTCGGATAGATGCTGAATCCATCTTTTTCAATATTTGTAATACTTAAAGTAACATTTGCTTCGAGAAAATCTGGGATTCCAGATCCATCTGTATCATCATCTGTTGGGTCACCATTGTTATTGTAGTCTTCGTTAATAGTTAAAACTCCATCTCCGTCATCATCGTCATCTAGATAGTTCTCAATTCCATCTCCATCTGTATCTAGAAAAGGAATGTTTTCTATTCTATATCCAGTAGCGCTTATCTCTATAGCGGTAGGCACACCATCACCATCATCGTCATCATCTTGATAGTTTGGTATTCCGTCTCCATCAGTATCATCATCATTAAGATTTCCGTTTCCATTTAAATCTTCACTCAAATCAGGTATTCCATCATTATCTGTATCTGTGAGCGGTTGAGTAGTAAGTAGTAAGTCAAAATTTACAATAATATTTGAACATAACATATTTGCATTATCCACTCTCGCATAAATAGTTTGTGGATTGGTCGTATTTGCAAAAGCACTAGTACTTCCAATAGGATTGGTCTGTGATTGGGCATCTGCAAGAGTTGTGTAGTATAAAACTGATGTTGTTATAGGGTTTAAACCACCAATAATTCTTGAAGTATTGAAATCAAGATTAAAATCTTCAGTTCCATTTCCGTCACTATCATATCTGTATAAATCAACCGCTTCAAAATCTGTTTGAGGATCAAGAACATCTATACGATATTGTTCAGTATAAGTACAGCCGTTATTATCTGTGGTAGTATAATCGTAACAATTCAAACCTGTCTGTGTAGGCGTAATTGAAATTTGATTTGTTCCTGTAGAAGTTATATCTGGACTTGAAGACCATGATTCACTTATTATTGTTGGGTTAGTATAATTGATATTTGATTCTAAGCCTACTCCAAATTTCATAAACCAGCTGAATATGTATCCATTGTCTATTGACAAATTATCGGTTATTCTTAATCTCCATACTCCATTTAGTGGTACTGCAGTAAGGTTATTAAAAGGCGTGTCAGATGCGTAATCACCAGCAGGAATCGTTGTATTTGTAATCGCTGCAGTTGTCATAGTTGTTGTAGCTTGAGTTGTGAAACAGTAATCATATCCTATGCCAGGAGTCGTTGTCATATCGTCTACTGGCTCACCTAGAAAAGTTCCGCCAGCTGAGCTAGGTAGGGAATAAGATCTATCGCAGTCCCGTTAGGCGCAACTAACTCTATTCTCAAATCGCCTAAATAAGAATGTTCGATATTCATACATACACCTAAGAAATTTGCTGGATTAACTAAAGTCGCACCGTCAGGAAAACAATCTATTATTATTACAGTTTGGTAGCTAACTCCACTGCCATCAGGTAAAAAAGTTGTGCCAGCTACAAAAGCTGCATCATCACAGGTTAGTACTGTATCTATTTGTGAAGTTGTAGTTACATCCATTGAATCTCCTAAACATAGAACAGGCGTATCTGTTGTAGTATAGTCTAAAACTGGCTCTGGAGAAACCACAACGGTTATATAATCTGTCGTGCCTACTGGATTAGAATTTTGATCAGTAGTGCGTAATTGTACAAAGAATGCACCTGAATTGTTAAATTGTTGATTTGCAACTCTAGTATTTTGATTACCTAAATTTCCAAAATCCCATTCAAACATATAGTTTGAGCCATCGATGGCCGTGAAATCTATAGTGTCTCCTGGGCAAATTTCAATGATGTTATTTACCGCCATAGGTAAAGTGCTCTCGATTCCGGAATTTTGAGAAATCCCCCCCAATAATGATGACAAGAAAAATAGATAAGTAAAGAGTGTTTTCATAGTTTAGCTTTGAGGTTATTTCCTATAAAAATAGGTAAATATTTGACTTTTAGGTGTTTTTATGTATATTTTCAAAAGTATTGTTTCGGCTTACTATTTAATACTTAATTGATGCAAGAAGATTTTATTCATTACCTATGGAAATTTAAAAAGCTAAGCGGTCAAGAGCTTAAGACTACAGAAGGAAAAAGTATTGTTATTAAATCTCTAGGGATTCACAATTTTCATTCAGGTCCCGATTTCTTTAACGGTAGATTAGAAATCGATGGGCAAGAATGGGCTGGTAATATTGAAATGCATGTAAAAGCAAGTGACTGGTACTTGCATGGTCATGATGATGATCCTGCTTACGATAACGTCATATTACATGTGGTATGGATACATGATGCAGAGATTTCTCGCCGAGATGAGGTAAATATTCCTGTGCTAGAAGTCAGTAAATATGTACCCAAAGCATTAGTGAAAAGCTATCAAAAACTTTTTGCGATAAAAAATGATCAATTCATTAATTGTGAAAATGACTTTGCTACGGTGGATGATTTTAAAAAAGCCCAATGGTTTGAAAAGTTGTTTTTTGAAAGATTAGAACATCGTAGTATTCATATAAATAGAGTATTAAAGCAAACTCAAAACGATTGGGAAGCTCTATTTTTTCAATTGCTTAGTAGAAGTTTTGGTACTAAGCTTAATGGAGATGCTTTTGAACAATTAGCACAAAGTATAGATGCTAATACGGTACGTAAACTAGCAAAAGATGCTTTTCAACTTGAGGCAACGCTATTAGGTCAGGCAGGATTACTAGATGAGCCTAAGAAGGATCGTTATTATGAACAACTGGTTGATGAATACGCTTTCGCAAAAGCGAAATTTCAATTACAGCCTGCTTTAACACCTATGAAATTTTTCAGATTAAGACCTGCAAATTATCCTACCATACGCATATCTCAACTAGCCATGCTTTATCATAGATCTCCACATCTATTCGGTGAAATTTTACTTGCAAAAACCAGAGAAGATATTCATAAATTATTTATGGTAAAAGCGGCCTCTTACTGGGATTCCCATCATGTCTTTGATAAAGAAACTGTATTTAGAGAAAAATCACTTACAGCATCGTTTGTAGATCTGGTGATAATTAATTGTATTGTGCCAGTAAAATTTGCTCATGCACAGTTTACCGGCAAGGATAAAACAGAAGAGTTGCTCCAACTAATGTATAATTTAAAACCTGAATCCAATACCGTAGTTAGTAGCTTTAAAAAGCTAACTAAAATTAATAATGCACTAGAGTCTCAAGCTTTACTACAATTAAAGCCTCGATACTGCGATATTAATAAATGTTTAAGTTGTGATGTAGGTGTGTCACTTTTAAGAGATAAATCTAGTTGATGTATTGATTTTAATTGCTTATCATTAAATTTACAACATGGGAATAGTTACAGGATTAAGGCACTATATGGAGAAATATGGCTTCTATGTGTCATCACGTATTGCAGATCGTATGGGAATGCGTGCCCGTAACGTGCGTATAACCTTCATTTATTTCACATTTGCTACGTTAGGAGCCGGATTTGGTGTGTATCTTATAATCGCTTTTTGGCTTAAGATCAAGGATATGCTTTACGTTAAAAGAAGCTCAGTATTTGATCTCTAAAATAATTTAACCACGTGCGTTCAAAAATAGCTGTTGCGATTATGTTGCTCATTGCCATCTTACTCATAGGTGTGCTGGGATTTAAGTTTATTCAAGGTCTATCTTGGTAGATGCCATCTACATGACAGTAATAACCATCTCAACTGTAGGTTATCGCGAGGTAGAGCTACCTAATGATCAGACTAAGATTTTTATTGTTCTACTTTTATTGTTTAGCGTTGTAATTGTAGGTTATGCGGTATCTGTTATCACAGAGTATTTAATATCACGTAGTTCATTGAAAGACATGAGAGAAAAAAGAAAACAAAAACATATAGATGCTATGGAGAATCATATTATAGTTTGTGGTTATGGCCGCAATGGTAGACAAGCTGTTGAGAAGCTAAGAGATTATCATAGAGAGTTTATAATTATTGAGAAAAATCAAGAGGTCATTGATGATTGTGGACTAGATAGCAATATGTTTTTAAGAGGAAATGCAAATGAGGATGAGGTTCTAATTAAAGCTGGAATTGAGAGAGCTTCCACCCTTATAACAGCTTTGCCTGATGATGCAGATAATCTTTTTACGGTACTTAGTGCTCGACAACTTAATAAGTCGTTAAAAATAATTTCTCGTGCGAGTGAAGAAACAAGTTATAAAAAACTAAAACTAGCAGGTGCTGATAATGTTATTTTACCAGATAAAATAGGTGGAGAGCATATGGCCTCACTTATTGTAAGTCCAGACTTGATTGAGTTCTGGGATAACTTGAGTTATGGTGGTGATGAAGGAGTAAATTTAGAACAAGTGTCGTTTGAGCAAATGTTTGATGATAATGGAGATTGTTCAATAATTGACCTTAATTTAAGACAGAAAACGGGATGTACAATCATAGGATATAAATCGGCAGATGGGAATTATACCGTCAATCCAGATCCTAAAATGATGCTTACTGCTGGTTCAAAAATCATAGTTGTAGGAAATACACAGCAAATATTAAATCTCCAAAAGGTCTATCGAATTAACAACGAGGTAACATAAGTGCCTTTAAAATTTTTAAAAAGCAAGATTTTTGTGCATCTTGCTGACTTAACCAAAATTTAAATCAAAAAATAATGAAACGTATTTATAAAGTATGTTTATCAATGCTGGCTTTTATTATGCCTGCATTAGTTTTTGCGCAGGAAGCTGCAGAGAAAGGATTAGATGAAAAGATTGATGATGCCTTTGGTTGGGCAACTGGAGATTATGTTCAAGGAGTCTTCTATCAAATTCCTTTTACAGATGAAATAAAAATCTACTGGGTGCTTTTCCCACTTATTCTAGGAGCACTATTTTTCACATTTTATTTTAAGTTTATAAACTTCACCGGAGTATGGAGAGCTATACAAGTAGTGCGAGGTAAATATGAAGATATAGAAAAGTTTGGTGCTGAGGAGCTTTATGGAGAGGATGGAATAGCAAATGGTGTAGATATAAATACCGTAGATGACATAGAAGACCACATAGATGAATTCAGTGAAGAGATATCAAACGGCGGAGATATAAAAGATACCATTAGAGATGAAAGCTCCGATGGAGAGGTTTCTCACTTTCAAGCATTAACTGCAGCGTTGTCTGCCACTGTAGGTTTAGGGAACATAGCTGGTGTTGCTGTTGCAGTATCGGTAGGTGGAGCTGGAGCAACCTTCTGGATGATAGTCGCTGGTTTCTTAGGAATGGCGTCTAAATTTGTAGAATGTACGCTAGGTGTAAAGTATCGTGATGTAGGTCCTGATGGAACTATCTATGGTGGACCTATGTATTACCTTACTAAGGGATTAAAATCAATGGGGGCTAGCCGGACTAGGTAAGGTTTTAGCTGTTTTATTTGCTATAATGTGTATTGGTGGTTCTTTTGGTGGTGGAAATATGTTCCAAGCAAATCAAGCTGCTCAAATGGTAGAGAATATCACTGGTGGAACAGAATCCTTCTTATATGGTTATAAATGGGCCTTTGGTTTATTTATGGCAGTATTTGTAGGTATTGTAATCATTGGAGGAATTAAATCAATTGCCAAGGTGACTGATAAAATCGTTCCTTTTATGGTGGTGATATATGTAGGAGCATCTTTATGGGTGATTTTTGCTCGTTTTGATATGATTGGTGAGGCATTTACTCAAATTATTGATGGAGCATTTAGCCCAGAAGGAGTTGCTGGTGGAGCCATAGGAGTTTTAATACAAGGTTTCCGTAGAGCAGCATTTTCAAATGAAGCTGGTGTAGGTAGTGCATCTATTGCACACTCTGCAGTAAAAACTAAATATGCGGCAAGTGAAGGCTTAGTGGCATTATTAGAGCCGTTTATTGATACCGTGGTAGTTTGTACAATGACTGCTTTGGTCTTAATTATAACGGGTAATGTAAGTGCAGAAAACGCTGGATTAAACGATGCAGATGCTATTCTACTAACCTCAGGAGCATTTGAGTCTGTAATAAGCTGGTTCCCATATGTACTAACCCTAGCGGTAGTATTATTTGCATTTTCAACTATGATATCTTGGTCTTATTATGGTTATCAAGCTTGGGCCTATCTATTTGGTAGAACCACAAGAACTGAGTATACTTATAAGATTTTATTTTGTGTATTTGTAGTAATAGGTTCGGCAGCTAGTTTAGGTAATGTAATTGGTTTTTCAGACGCGATGATATTCTCAATGATGGTACCTAATATGATAGGTATTGTTCTTCTTGCACCTAAGGTTAAGAGAGAGCTTAATAGATATATGAGTGCTATTAAATTAAAGTCTAAAGCACTAGATTAATTACATAGATTATGAATAAATTTAAATCCCTCTTTTTGTTTAATAGAAAACAACAAAGAGGGATTTTTGTATTAATAATTTTACTGTGTATCGTTATTGCGATTTATATTTTTGTAAATTTTAGAACACCGCAACAACTTATAGTAGAGGATACAAGCGATTATCAAGTTGAAATCGATTCTTTGAAAAATGTAGCAGCCCAAAAAAGAAACAAGATTTATCCTTTTAATCCTAATTATATAACTGACTATAGAGGCTATGTGTTAGGCCTTAGTGAAGTGGAGTTAGATAAGTTACACCGCTTTCGCGAAAGCAATAAATGGGTAAACTCAAAGCAGGAATTTCAACGAGTCACAGGAGTATCAGATCAATGGCTCGATAGTATTAGTCCTTATTTTAAATTTCCAGAATGGGTTACTAATCCTAAAAGGAATAATGCGTTCAAGTCTTTTAAGGAGCGTAAGATTATTGCTAAAGACATCAATTTTGCAACTCAAGATGAGCTTAAAGCCGTTTATGGTATTGGTCCTGCATTATCGGGTAGAATTATTAAAGAGCGAGAGTTTTTAAAGGGTTTTATAGATATATCTCAAGTAAGAGGTGTTTATGGATTGACGGACTCTACAATGCTACAAGTTCAAAAACATTTTTACGTAACTAAATCAACTGCTTTTACTAAAAAAGCGTTGAATACTGCAACAAGAGACGAGTTGTTAAGTATTCCATACTTTAACGACTATCTTGTAAATGAATTAATAAAGCAACGCACATTGCGTGATGGCTTTGAGAGTTGGGATAAAGTTGTGTTAACCTCAAGGTTCCTGAAGAGAAACTAGGTCTAATTCAGCTATATTTGACACTTAACTAATCAACAGTTTAACTAACATTATATGTATTCAAAATATTTTACCGAAGAGCATAATGTCTTCAGACAGAGTTTTAGAGATTTCCTTCAAAAAGAAGCGGTTCCACATATTGAGAGATGGGAAGAAACCGGTAAAATAGATCGTGAGATTTTTGAGAAGATGGGCGAGATGGGATATTTTGCTCTCTACTATCCTGAAGAATACGGTGGACTAGACTTAGATTTTTTCTATACGGTAATCTTCTTAGAAGAAATGCAACGCATTAATTCTGGTGGTTTTGCTGCTGCTATGTGGGTTCAAGCATTCTTAGGAGCTCAACATCTATTAAAAGAAGGAGATGAGCGTATTAAGCAAGAATATTTGGTGCCTACTTTAACAGGTGAAAAAATTGGGTGTCTAGGTATTACAGAGCCTTTTGGTGGTAGTGATGTTGCAGGAATGAGAACAACTGCAGTTAAAGATGGCGATCATTATATAATTAATGGCTCGAAAACCTTCATTACAAATGGTGTGTATAGTGATTATTTAGTTATTGCTGCAAAGACAGATCCAGATGCAAAAGGTCGTGGGATATCCATTTTTGTTATGGATAGAGATACTCCAGGTATAAGCGCAACAAAACTTAATAAATTAGGATGGAGAGCCAGCGATACTGGAGAAATAGGATTTGATAATGTGCGTATCCCAGCCGAGAACTTAATGGGTGAAGAAGGTAAGGGTTTTCCTTATATCATGCAGCACTTTGCACTGGAGCGTTTAATTATGGGTATAAATGCTCACGCTAGGGCAGAGTATGCACTTGAGTACACAGCTCAGTATATGAAAGAACGTACGGCTTTCGGAACTACTATAGATAAATTCCAAGCTTTACGTCATGGTATGGCAGATGGTTATAGCGAAGTAGAAATGGCAAAGAATTTTAATTATTCCATTGCAGAACAGCTGGATCTAGGACTTTACCCAGTCAAAGAAGCTAGTATGTCTAAACTGATATCTACTAAGATTGCTGATGAGGTGATTTATAAATGCTTGCAGTACCTAGGTGGATACGGATACATAGAGGAATATCCACTTGCTAGAATGTGGCGTGATAGTCGTCTAGGCCCTATTGGTGGTGGTACTAGTGAAATTATGAGAGAGATTATAGCAAAAATGGTAATGGATGGTAAAGACTATAAGCTGCGGCTAAGTAGGTTAATGCTGTTAGTTCCGCTTTCGCGAAAGCGTGTGTAAAATAATTCTTGTTATATTAAATAAAGATGTATTTTTGCAGCCATAAGAGAGGAGGTTATGATACTATGTTAATAATACCAGTTAAAGACGGAGAGAATATCGACAGAGCTAAAGCGTTTCAAAAGAAAATTTGATCGTACAGGAAGATGCGTGAGCTACGTAGAAGACAACAGTTTAATAAACCATCTGTTGTAAAGCGTGCACAAATGATTAAAGCTTCTTATATTCAAGGACTTCGTGATGCAGAGAATATCTAGAGATTTTTTTTCCTAGAATATCATACCGCTAGTTGTAAATTTATACATTTACGTCTAGCGGTTTTTTTATGCACTTAAATTCTTTTTTTGATTATCTATCCTTAGAGAAAAAAATATTCTCGGAATACCGTCGTGGCTATAAAAAGGATTTAGAGCAACTTGCATACTTTTTACAGGATGAATATGATTTACAAATAGAAAATGCTTCCTACCCATTAATAAGAACTTGGTTAAGTAACTTGCTCGACGATAATTTGAGTGCTAGGACTGTCAATCGTAAAGTTGCATCTTTAAAAAGCTATTACAAATTTTTATTGTTTACAGGGCAGATTGATTTTCATCCTTTATCTCAACACAAGAGTCTCAAGGTCTCTAACAATGTTCAAATTCCGTTTTCAAAAAAGGAGGTGCAACAAATTTTAGACAGCTCCTATGATCCTAAAAATTTCGAAACCGTCAGGGATTTGTTGCTTATTGAGCTGTTTTATATAACTGGAATGAGAAGAGAGGAACTAATGAACTTAAAGTTGCAGGACGTTAATTTCTCTGCTAGAAGTATTAAGGTTTTGGGAAAACGTAATAAAGAACGAGTAATTCCATTATTAGACTCTATTTGGGATAAGCTAGAGGCTTATTTGATATTGCGCAACTTAGTTAATGTTAATTATCTTAACGAACTATTCATGACTAAAAAAGGAGATAAACTTTATCCAGTTCTTGTTTATAGGATTATTAAATTGTATTTTAGTAAGGTGTCTGAAAAAGTAAAAACGAGCCCGCATATTCTAAGACATTCCTTTGCTACTCATCTTCTGGATGAAGGTGCAGACTTAAATGCTGTAAAGGAGTTGTTAGGGCATGCAAGTCTCGCTTCTACTCAGGTCTACACTCATTCAAGCATGGCTATGCTTAAAGGAGTTTATAAAAATGCGCATCCGCGCTCAAAGAAAGATTAATTAAATAAATAGCTTATGAAGGTAAATGTGCAGTCTGTGAATTTTAATGCAGACGTTAAACTGATTGAATTTATCCAAGAACGATTAGATAAACTTGAACATTTTTACAGTAAGATAATAAATGCTGATGTTTACATGAAAGTTCAAAAAACTTCTGCTCCTGAAAATAAAATAATTGAAGTTAGGTTATTTGTCCCAGGAGATGACTTAATTGCCTCAAAAACATGTAAGTCCTTTGAACAATGTATTGATGAATGTGGGGGGGATGCATTAGAGCGTCAACTTAAAAAAAGAAAAGAAAAACAAAATTCTCATTAATTTTTTTCAAAAAATATTTTGAGAATTAAAAAATACTCTTACATTTGCAGTCCGTTAGAAATAGCGGACTTTTTACGCAAGTAAAAAGGGTTAAAAGCCGATGTAGCTCAGCTGGCTAGAGCAGCTGATTTGTAATCAGCAGGTCGTGGGTTCGAGTCCCTCCATCGGCTCTTTAAAATACTAGATCTTGATAGATCTTTTGGGGAGATACTCAAGCGGCCAACGAGGACGGACTGTAACTCCGTTGGGAAACCTTCGCAGGTTCGAATCCTGCTCTCCCCCCCACATATTGACTCAAAGGGTTTGAGTCTTGTTGAAATATTGAATACCTTTTGACAATTTTATTGTTGATAAATGCGAGAGTAGCTCAGTTGGTAGAGCGTCAGCCTTCCAAGCTGAATGTCGCCGGTTCGAACCCGGTCTCTCGCTCTAAAAAATTTTAAATGTGCGTGTTAGGTACATTTTTTAAGGTCAACTCTGTTCCTTAAATCTATAATGGTTTAATCGCCGGTGTAGCTCAGGGGGGTAGAGCGTTTCCTTGGTAAGGAAGAGGTCACGAGTTCAAATCTCGTCATTGGCTCTGAAGAAAAAAGGTCTCTAGTTGAGGCCATTACTAGTATATGCTGATTTGGTTTTGCCTTGTTAGTATTTGAATTGAACACTAATATAAATTAAGATTATAAATTATGGCTAAAGAAACGTACGATCGTTCGAAACCCCACCTAAATGTAGGAACAATTGGTCACGTTGACCACGGTAAAACTACACTTACTGCTGCAATTACTAAAGTTCTTGCTGATGCTGGTTTCTCTAAGTCGGTAAATTTTGACCAAATTGACAACGCTCCTGAAGAAAAAGAGCGTGGTATTACTATTAACTCTTCTCACGTTGAGTACCAAACGGCTAACAGACACTACGCGCACGTAGATTGTCCTGGTCACGCCGATTATGTAAAAAACATGGTTACTGGTGCTGCTCAAATGGATGGTGCTATTTTAGTAGTGGCTGCAACTGATGGTCCTATGCCACAAACTCGTGAGCATATCCTATTAGGTCGTCAGGTTGGTATTCCTCGTATCGTTGTATTCCTTAACAAAGTGGATATGTTGATGACGAAGAGCTACTTGAATTAGTAGATATGGAAGTTCGTGATTTATTATCTTTTTACGAATATGATGGTGATAATGGACCTGTTGTATCTGGTTCTGCACTTGGAGCGCTTAATGGTGAGGAAAAATGGGTGAATACGGTTCTTGAATTAATGGAGGCTGTTGATTCTTGGATTGAAGAGCCTGTTCGTGATATGGACAAGCCATTCTTAATGCCTATTGAAGATGTATTCTCGATTACTGGTCGTGGTACTGTTGCAACTGGTCGTATTGAGATGGAGTAGGTAATACTGGAGATCCTGTTGAGATCATTGGTATGGGTGCTGAGAAGTTAACTTCAACTATCACCGGGATTGAAATGTTCCGTCAAATTTTGGATAGAGGTGAGGCTGGTGATAATGCTGGTATTCTTTTAAGAGGTATTGAGAAATCTCAAATTTCTAGAGGAATGGTAATTGTTAAGCCTGGTTCTGTAACCCCCCCACATGCTAAATTTAAAGCTGAGGTTTATATTCTTAAAAAAGAAGAAGGTGGGCGTCATACTCCATTCCATAATAATTATCGTCCACAGTTCTATGTTAGAACTACAGATGTTACTGGTAATATAGCTTTGCCTTCAGGTGTAGAAATGGTTATGCCTGGTGATAACTTAACTATTGTAGTAGATCTTATTCAGCCTATTGCCTTAAACTTAGGTTTGCGTTTTGCAATTCGTGAAGGTGGTAGAACTGTAGGTGCAGGTCAAGTGACTGAAATTCTAGATTAATTTTCTAGTTTGAATATGTAAGTATCCTGTCTTTTTAAGATAGGATACTTTCACTTTATTAAGAAATATTTCTTAATAAATACGGGTTTAGCTCAGTTGGTAGAGCACTGGTCTCCAAAACCAGGTGTCGGGAGTTCGAGCCTCTCAACCCGTGCATTATCGAGTTTACTCGAAATTAATAACAGAAATCTCTTAGAGATTTTATAATAGAATTCTATTTTATGGGATTAGTAAGTTACGTAAAAGAATCGTACAGCGAATTAACGAATCATGTTTCATGGCCGACTTGGTCAGAGGCTCAGAAGTTAACTGTAACAGTTGCTGTTTTTTCAATAATATTTGCTCTAATTATTTGGGGGGGTATAGATTCGGTATTTAGTAAAGTGATTACTAATTATTTTTCTTGGATTAAGAATAGTTAAAACCACATTATGGCAGTTGATAATAATGAAGTGATGCATTGGTATGTGGTTAGGTCGGTAAGCGGTCAAGAGAATAAGATAAAAGATTATATAGAGTCCGAAATTGCTCACCATAGTTTACAGGATTATTTGAAGCAAATTTTAGTTCCTACTGAGAAAGTGGTTCAGATCCGAAATGGGAAAAAAATAAATAAAGAAAAGGTTTATTTTCCAGGTTATATTATGATTCAGGCTAGGCTTGAAGGTGAGGTTCCTCACATTATTAAGTCGGTTAATGGTGTGATTGGTTTTCTTGGTGAGACTAAAGGTGGTGATCCAGTTCCTTTACGAAAGAGTGAAGTTAATAGGATGTTAGGTAAAGTAGATGAGCTTGCTGAGCAGGTAGATAATATATCTATTCCTTTTAAAATGGGAGAGACTGTTAAAGTTGTGGACGGTCCGTTTAATGGTTTTAATGGAACTATCGAAAAGGTGAATGAAGAAAAGCGTAAGCTAGAGGTGATGGTTAAGATCTTCGGTAGAAAGACCCCCCCATTAGAACTAAGCTATATGCAAGTAGAGAAAATATAAATGTTGCGTTTTAAATTATCAAAAGGCTTCCACTTTTTGATAATTGTATAAATTGAAATTTTTTAAAAATGGCTAAAGAAGTATCTAAGGTTGTAAAGTTACAAGTTAGAGGTGGTGCGGCAAATCCATCTCCTCCTGTAGGACCTGCATTAGGTGCGGCTGGTGTGAATATCATGGAGTTCTGTAAGCAGTTTAATGCTAGAACTCAAGATAAGCCTGGTAAAGTGTTACCAGTGGCAATCACAGTTTATAAGGATAAGTCTTTTGACTTTGTAATTAAAACACCTCCAGCAGCAGTTCAAATCCTAGAAGCAGCAAAACTTAAAGGTGGTAGTGGAGAACCAAATCGTAAAAAGGTAGCAACTATCAGTTGGGATCAGGTAAGATTGATTGCAGAAGATAAAATGCCTGACCTTAATGCATTTACAGTAGATAGCGCTATGAAAATGGTTGCAGGTACTGCTAGATCAATGGGTGTTAACGTTAAAGGTGGAGATTCTCCAGCTTAAAAAAAGGTAACAATGGCAAAATTAACTAAAAAGCAAAAAGAAGCTCACTCAAAAATTGATAGTGCAGAGATGTACTCATTGGCTGATGCTTCTAAATTGGTAAAGGAAGTTTCGACTGTAAAGTTTGATGCTTCTGTAGATCTTGCTGTGAGACTTAATGTTGATCCACGAAAAGCTAATCAAATGGTTAGAGGAGTGGTAACGTTACCTCACGGTACAGGAAAAGATGTTAAAGTATTAGCATTGGTTACTCCAGACAAAGAAGCGGAAGCTACTGCTGCTGGGGGGGCTGACTTTGTAGGTCTTGATGAATATCTTGATAAAATTAAAGGAGGTTGGACAGATGTTGATGTAATTATCACTATGCCAAGCGTAATGGGTAAATTAGGTCCTTTGGGTCGCGTTAGGGCCAAGAGGTCTTATGCCTAACCCTAAAACTGGAACGGTTACTATGGATGTAGCAAAAGCTGTTTCAGATGTTAAAGCTGGTAAAATTGACTTTAAAGTTGATAAAACAGGTATTATACATGCTGCAATTGGAAAAGCTTCGTTTGATGCTGACAAAATTGCTGGTAATGCAAAAGAATTAATTAATACGTTAGTTAAACTGAAACCAACAACGTCAAAAGGTGTTTATATTAAAAGTATATTCATGTCTAGTACTATGAGTCCTGGAATTGCTATTGACGCTAAACGTTTTGCAGACGACTAAAAAATCTAGATCATGACAAGAGAAGAAAAAGCAAATGTTATTGTAGATTTGACTGCTACGTTAGGTACTAGTTCAACAATCTATTTGGCAGATATTTCTGGTTTAAATGCTTCAGATACATCTAATTTGAGAAGAGCTTGTTTCAAAGCTAATGTTTCTCTTTCTGTAGTTAAAAATACATTGCTTGCAAAAGCAATGGAGGCTTCAGACAAAGATTTTGGTGAGTTACCAGAATTGTTAAAAGGAAACACCTCAATTATGATTTCTGATGTGGCTAATGCTCCGGCAAAGGTTATTCAAACATTTAGAAAGAAGTCTGAGAAACCTATTCTTAAAGGTGCTTACATTGAGGAAGCTATTTATGTAGGTGATAGATTTGAAGAGTTAAGTAATATCAAATCTAAGGAAGAAATGATTGGTGAGGTTATTAGCCTTCTTCAATCTCCTGCTAAGAATGTTGTATCTGCACTTAAATCAGGTGGTAGTACAATAGCAGGTCTAATCAAGACACTATCAGAAAGATAGTATTAAAAAGTACGCAAACAATTATTTATAAATTTTATTAAACGATAGAAAAATGGCAGATTTAAAAGATTTCGCTGAACAGTTAGTTAACTTAACTGTTAAAGAAGTAAACGAACTAGCAACCATCCTTAAAGATGAGTATGGTATAGAGCCTGCAGCTGCTGCTGTAGCTATGGCTGGACCAGCTAGTGGTGGAGACGCTGCTGCTGATGAGCAAACTGAATTTGATGTTATCCTTAAGGCTCCAGGTGGTGCTAAGTTAGCAGTTGTTAAACTTGTAAAAGAACTTACAGGTGCTGGACTTAAAGATGCAAAAGACCTAGTTGATAATGCACCATCTCCAATCAAGGAAGGTGTTTCTAAAGACGAGGCAGAAGCACTTAAGGCGCAGCTTGAAGAAGCTGGTGCTGAGGTTGAGTTGAAGTAATTCTTCTTAACTAAACATTATCGGTTTAAACCTGTGGGCAAGGCTCACGGGTTTAGACCATTTTGCGTATAAAGATGAGACGTCATCGATAACGCTTTTTTTAACCTTTAATACCGTGCATTGATGCTGGCAACAAACACAGAGAGAATTAATTTTTCGACGGTAACAACTAAAGCAGATTATCCTGATCTGCTAGATATCCAAATTAAATCTTTTCAAGATTTCTTTCAATTAGAAACGAAATCTGATAAAAGAGAAGTAGAAGGTCTTTATAACACCTTCATGGAAAACTTTCCAATCACAGACACTCGCAATCAATTTGTTTTGGAGTTTCTTGATTACTTCGTAGATCCTCCTAGATACTCAATTCAAGAGTGTATCGAAAGAGGTTTAACTTACAGCGTGCCTCTAAAGTCACGTCTTAAATTATACTGTACTGACCCAGAGCATGAGGACTTTGAAACAATAGTTCAGGATGTTTATTTAGGGACTATTCCTTATATGACGCCTTCTGGTACTTTTGTTATTAATGGAGCCGAACGAGTAGTTGTTTCTCAATTACACCGTTCTCCAGGAGTTTTCTTTGGTCAGTCTTTCCATGCAAATGGAACTAAACTTTACTCAGCTCGTGTTATTCCTTTTAAAGGATCTTGGATTGAGTTTGCGACAGATATTAATAGTGTTATGTACGCTTATATTGATCGTAAAAAGAAATTACCAGTTACGACTCTTTTCCGTGCCATTGGTTTTGAAAGAGATAAAGATATCTTAGGTATTTTCGATCTTGCAGAAGAAGTCAAGGCTTCAAAAACTGGTCTTAAAAAATACCTTGGTCGCAAATTAGCTGCACGTGTTTTAAGGACATGGCATGAGGATTTTGTTGATGAAGATACTGGTGAGGTTGTTTCCATCGAACGTAATGAGATTGTTCTTGACCGTGATACGGTTTTAGATAAAGATCATATCGATGAAATCATGGAATCTCAGGCTAAAACGATTTTACTTCACAAAGAAGATAATCTGTCTGCAGATTATGCCATTATACACAATACTTTACAAAAAGATCCTACAAACTCTGAAAAAGAGGCCGTAGAACATATATATAGACAACTACGTAACGCTGAGCCGCCTGATGAGGAAACAGCACGTGGTATTATAGATAAATTATTCTTTTCTGATCAACGATATAACTTAGGTGAAGTTGGTCGTTATAGAATGAATAAGAAGTTAGGTCTTGATATTGCAATGGATAAGCAAGTGCTTACTAAAGAAGATATCATTACTATTATTAAATATCTTATTGAGTTAATAAACTCAAAAGCAGAGATTGATGATATCGATCACTTATCAAATCGTCGTGTTAGAACTGTAGGAGAACAGCTATCACAACAATTTGGTGTTGGTCTCGCTCGTATGGCGAGAACTATTCGTGAGAGAATGAACGTAAGGGATAATGAAGTTTTTACTCCTATTGATTTGATTAATGCAAAGACGTTGTCTTCTGTAATTAATTCTTTCTTTGGAACAAATCAGTTGTCTCAATTCATGGATCAAACCAATCCTCTTGCAGAAATTACGCATAAGCGTAGATTATCTGCACTAGGTCCAGGTGGTCTATCTAGAGAGAGAGCAGGTTTTGAGGTACGTGATGTTCATTATACTCACTACGGAAGGTTATGTCCAATTGAAACTCCTGAAGGTCCAAATATTGGACTGATTTCATCTTTAGCGGTATTTGCTAAAGTTAATAGTATGGGATTCATTGAGACACCTTATCGTTCTGTTAAAGATGGAGTTGTTAATCTTGAGGAAGAACCAACTTATTTAAGTGCAGAGGAAGAAGAAGGAATGCATATTGCTCAGGCCAATTTACCATTAGATGCTAAAGGTAAAATTGACCAAGAGAAAGTAATTGCTCGTATGGAAGGTGATTTCCCAGTAGTGGATCCTTCAGAGGTTGTTTATGCTGATGTTGCTCCTAATCAAATTGCATCTATATCTGCATCTTTAATTCCTTTCTTGGAACATGATGATGCAAACCGTGCTTTGATGGGATCGAACATGATGCGTCAGCTGTACCTCTTTTAAGAGTTGATGCGCCTATAGTTGGTACTGGTTTGGAAAGACAGGTTGCAACAGATTCTCGTGTTCTTATTAATGCTGAAGGAGATGGTGAAGTTACTTACGTTGATGCTCAACACATCAGTATTAAGTATGATAGAACAGACCGTGAAAAAGCGATTAGCTTTGAGCCTGAAGAAACAACTTATAACCTAATTAAATTCCGTAAAACGAATCAAGGTACCAGCATAACACTAAAGCCAATCGTTAAGAAAGGTGATAGAGTGAATAGAGGTCAGGTGCTATGTCAAGGATATGCTACTGAAGCTGGAGAATTAGCTTTAGGACGTAATATGAAAGTTGCGTTTATGCCTTGGAAAGGTTATAACTTTGAGGATGCGATTGTAATTTCTGAAAAAGTAGTTCGTGAAGACATCTTTACATCCATTCACGTTGACGAGTATTCTTTAGATGTTAGAGATACTAAGTTGGGTAATGAAGAGCTAACGCCAGATATTCCTAATGTTTCTGAAGAAGCAACGGCAGATCTTGATGAGCAAGGTATGATTCGTATCGGTGCAGAGGTTAAACCTGGTGATATATTGATAGGTAAAATTACTCCAAAAGGAGAATCGGATCCTACACCAGAGGAGAAACTATTACGCGCTATTTTTGGAGATAAAGCAGGTGATGTAAAAGATGCATCTCTTAAAGCTTCACCTTCATTACGTGGTGTTGTTATAGATAAGAAGTTATTCTCTAGAGCTGTAAAGGATAAGAGAAAAAGAGCTCAGGATAAAGAAGATATAGCAAAATTAGAGCAGGCGTACCAATCTAAATTTGATAATCTTCAAGAACGTTTAATTGAAAAATTATTCGAAATTGTAAGTGGTAAAACTTCGCAAGGTGTATTTAATGACTTAGGAGAAGAAGTTCTTCCTAAGGGTAAAAAGTATACACTTAAGATGTTACATTCAGTAGATGATTATACACACTTAGTTTCTGGAACTTGGACAACAAGTAAAGAGACTAATGAGATGATTGCTGATTTATTACACAATTATAAAATTAAAGAAAATGATCTTCAAGGATCATTACGTCGTGAGAAGTTTACCATCTCTGTAGGAGATGAACTTCCTGCTGGAATTATTAAACTTGCTAAAGTGTATATCGCTAAAAAGCGTAAACTAAAAGTAGGAGATAAAATGGCAGGTCGTCACGGTAACAAAGGTATTGTTGCACGTATAGTACGTCAAGAGGATATGCCTTTCCTTGAAGATGGAACACCTGTGGATATCGTATTGAATCCACTTGGGGTACCTTCTCGTATGAATATTGGTCAGATTTATGAAACCGTTTTAGGATGGGCTGGACAGAAGTTAGGTAAAACTTTTGCTACTCCTATTTTTGATGGAGCAACCTTAGATCAGATTAATGCTTATACTGATGAAGCAGGTATACCACGTTTCGGTCATACATACTTATATGATGGTGGTACTGGAGATAGATTTGATCAACCTGCAACCGTAGGTGTGATTTATATGTTGAAACTTGGACACATGGTAGATGATAAGATGCACGCGCGTTCTATCGGACCTTATTCATTGATTACTCAGCAACCACTTGGTGGTAAAGCACAGTTTGGAGGTCAACGTTTCGGTGAGATGGAAGTATGGGCACTCGAGGCTTATGGAGCATCTAGTACTCTACGTGAAATCTTGACAGTTAAGTCTGATGACGTTATAGGACGTGCTAAGACTTATGAGGCAATTGTAAAAGGTGAGCCTATGCCAGAACCTGGTCTTCCAGAATCATTTAATGTATTAATGCACGAGTTAAAAGGTCTAGGATTAGATTTAAGACTTGAGGATTAATTTTTTAACGGTGGTTTTTATGATTACGCTTTCGCGAAAGCGTAATCATAACTCTCACCAGCTTTAACTAAAAATAGTACCATAATTATGGCTAGATATAAAGACGCCCCCCCAACCCAGAAGAAATTTTCAAAAATTTCAATCGGTCTCGCATCACCAGAATCTATTCTCGCAGAGTCTAAAGGTGAGGTTTTGAAACCTGAGACGATTAACTACCGTACGCACAAACCAGAGCGTGACGGACTTTTTTGTGAGCGCATTTTCGGTCCTGTAAAGGATTATGAGTGTGCCTGTGGAAAGTATAAGCGCATACGCTATAAAGGAATTGTATGTGATCGATGTGGTGTAGAGGTGACTGAAAAGAAAGTACGTCGTGACCGTATTGGACATATAAACCTTGTTGTGCCTGTGGCACACATCTGGTATTTCCGTAGTCTTCCTAACAAAATTGGTTATCTTTTAGGGCTTCCTTCAAAGAAGCTTGATATGATTATCTACTACGAACGCTACGTAGTGATTCAACCAGGTATTGCAAAGAATGAAGAAGGCGAACCAGTTCAAAAATTAGAATTTCTTACAGAAGAAGAGTATCTTAATATTTTAGATAGTCTTCCTCAAGAGAATTTATATCTTGAAGATTCTGACCCTAATAAATTTATTGCAAAGATGGGTGCAGAGTGTCTTATAGATCTATTGCAGCGTATCGATTTAGAAGGGTTATCTTATGATTTACGTCATAAGGCAAATAACGAAACATCTAAGCAACGTAAGACTGAGGCTTTAAAGCGTCTACAAGTAGTGGAGGCTCTTAAAGAATCAAATGTACTAAGAGAGAATAAAGCGGAATGGATGATCATGAAAGTGATTCCGGTTATACCGCCAGAATTAAGACCTCTTGTACCACTTGATGGTGGTCGTTTTGCGACATCAGATTTAAATGATTTATACCGTCGTGTAATCATACGTAACAATCGTCTGAAAAGATTGATGGAGATAAAAGCTCCAGAAGTAATCTTACGTAATGAGAAACGTATGTTACAGGAAGCGGTAGATTCACTTCTTGATAATACCAGAAAGTCTAGTGCTGTAAAAACAGATTCAAACAGACCTCTTAAATCTTTATCAGATTCATTAAAAGGTAAGCAAGGACGTTTCCGTCAGAACTTATTAGGTAAACGTGTGGATTATTCTGCTCGTTCTGTAATCGTAGTTGGACCAGAACTTAAATTATATGAGTGTGGTATTCCTAAAGATATGGCTGCAGAGCTTTATAAACCTTTCGTTATACGCAAGCTTATAGAGCGTGGAATCGTTAAGACAGTAAAATCTGCAAAGAAAATTATAGACAAAAAAGAGCCAGTAGTTTGGGATATCTTGGAGAATGTTCTTAAAGGACATCCAGTTATGTTAAACCGTGCTCCTACACTTCACAGACTTGGAATCCAAGCATTCCAACCTAAGTTGATTGAAGGTAAGGCAATACAATTACACCCATTAGTGTGTACTGCATTTAATGCAGATTTTGATGGAGATCAAATGGCGGTTCACTTACCATTAGGTCCTGAAGCAATATTAGAATGTCAGTTATTGATGCTTGCGTCACATAACATATTGAATCCAGCAAACGGTAGTCCTATTGCTGTACCATCACAGGATATGGTCTTGGGGGGGCTTTACTACATGACTAAGCTACGTCGTTCAACGCCTGAGCATAAAGTTATAGGTGAAGGACTAACTTTCTATGGTCCTGAAGAGTTGGTAATTGCATTTAATGAGAAACGTGTAGATATTAACGCTCCTGTTAAATGTAGAATTAACTTATTACAACCAGATGGTTCTTATAAGGCTGAGGTTATAGAAACTACAGCTGGACGTGTGATATTTAATCAAGCCGTACCGGATGAAGCAGGATATATCAATGAAGTACTTACTAAAAAAGCACTTCGTGATATTATTGGAGACATTCTTAAAGTAACTGATGTTCCTAGAACGGCAGCTTTACTTGATGAGATTAAAGACATGGGTTATGGTTTTGCCTTCCGTGGTGGATTATCATTCTCTCTAGGAGACATTATGATTCCAGATGAGAAGCAAGCAATGATTGATGCTGCAAATACTAAAGTGGATGCGATACGTGGAAACTATGGTATGGGTCTTATAACTCAAAACGAAAGATATAATCAGGTTATTGATGTATGGACAGCAACAAATGCGGAACTTACTGAATTAGCTATGAAAAACATTAGAGAAGATAACCAAGGTTTCAACTCAGTGTTTATGATGCTAGACTCTGGAGCTCGTGGATCTAAAGAACAGATTCGTCAGCTTACAGGTATGCGTGGATTAATGGCTAAGCCTAAAAAATCGAACTCTGGTGGTGGAGAAATTATTGAGAATCCTATTCTTTCTAACTTTAAAGAAGGATTATCGATTCTTGAATACTTTATCTCTACTCACGGTGCTCGTAAAGGACTTGCAGATACCGCTCTTAAAACAGCCGATGCAGGTTACTTAACACGTCGTTTACATGATGTTGCACAAGATGTAATTGTAAATATTGAAGATTGTGAGACTTTAAGAGGAATCGATGTTTCGGCCCTTAAGAAGAATGAAGAAGTAATGGAGAAACTTAGTGCGAGAGTGCTAGGTAGAATCGCGTTGCATGATGTTATTGATCCAGCTACTCAAGATGTAATTGTTGAGGCAGGTGAATTAATCACAGAGGCTATTGCTGATGTTATTCAAGCTTCAGATTTAGAATCAGTAGAAGTACGTTCTCCGTTAACATGTGAGGCTAAAAAAGGTATTTGTGTGAAGTGTTACGGTCGTAACCTTGCTACAAATAAATTAGTAATGCGTGGAGAAGCTGTAGGTGTAATAGCTGCACAGTCTATTGGTGAGCCAGGAACACAGTTAACATTACGTACATTCCACGTTGGTGGAGTTGCAGGTAACGTATCTCAAGAGAATACTGTAGTAGCTAAACATGATGGTATTTTAGAAATAGAAGATCTTAAAGTTGTTAAGAGTGAGGACAATGCTGGGAACCCAGTAAATGTTGTTATCTCTAGAACAGCTGAAGCTAAAGTGCTTCATCCCACTACTAAAATGTTATTAAACTCTAACAACATTCCTTACGGTTCTGAACTATATGCTACGGCTGGTTCTAAAGTGAAAAAAGGTGATGTACTTGCTAAATGGGATCCTTTTAACGGAGTTATTATTTCTGAATTTGCTGGAAAAATCAAGTTTGAGAATATCATTCAAGGAACAACTTTCCAAGTTGAGACTGATGAGCAAACTGGTTATGAAGAAAAAGTAATATCTGATTCAAGAGATAAGAAGTTAATACCTACACTGCATATTATAGATAGTAAAGGTGATAATGTTATATCTTATAACTTACCGGTAGGTTCACACCTAATGGTAAATGATACTGAGAAGATTAAAGTAGGTAAGGTACTTGTTAAGATTCCTCGTAAATCTGCTAAAGCAGGTGATATTACTGGAGGTTTACCTCGTGTAACAGAGTTGTTTGAAGCACGTAACCCTTCAAATCCAGCTGTAGTAAGCGAGATTGATGGTGTAGTAGCCTTTGGTAAAATCAAGCGTGGTAATCGTGAAATTATCGTTACTTCAAAAACTGATGAAGTAAAGAAGTATTTAGTGAAACTTTCTAATCAAATTCTCGTTCAAGAGAATGATTATGTAAGAGCTGGTATGCCTTTATCTGATGGTTCAATTACCCCCTAAAGATATTCTTGCTATTAAAGGTCCTAGTGCTGTACAACAGTATTTAGTAAAT
This sequence comes from Nonlabens ulvanivorans, assembly GCF_000755285.1. Lineage (GTDB taxonomy): Bacteria > Bacteroidota > Bacteroidia > Flavobacteriales > Flavobacteriaceae > Nonlabens > Nonlabens ulvanivorans_A. Next base: position 1,088,996 of record NZ_BBMK01000001.1, read on the forward strand.
GAGGTTCAAGAAGTATACCGTTTGCAAGGTGTAAAGATTAATGATAAGCACTTTGAGGTTGTTGTTCGACAAATGATGCGTAAGGTAAGAATCGTTGATCCAGGTGATGGAGTATTCTTAGAGAATCAGTTAATTCACACTGCAGATTTTATCGTAGAAAATGATAAGCTTTATGGTATGAAAGTAGTTGAGGATGCTGGTGATTCTGAAACATTGAAACTAGGTCAATTAATTTCTTCAAGAGAATTAAGAGATGAGAATTCATTGTTACGACGTGAAGATAATGCACTAGTGGTAGGAAGGGATGTTGTTCCTGCTACAGCAGAGCCGGTTTTACAGGGTATTACTCGAGCGTCTCTTCAAACGAAATCATTCATCAGTGCAGCTTCTTTCCAAGAAACGACTAAAGTTTTAAATGAAGCGGCAGTAGCTGGTAAAGTTGATTCACTAGAAGGATTGAAAGAGAATGTAATTGTTGGTCATAGAATTCCAGCTGGTACAGGAATGCGTAATTATGATGATATCATTGTTGGATCTAAAGAGGAATTTGAAAAACTAATGGCCTCTAAAGAGGAACCAACACCTAATTATAATTAAAATGGAGAAACAAGATCAAAATAAATTAAATATAGAAATCGATGCTGAAGTAGCAGAAGGTCAGTATAGCAACCTTGCTATCATAAATCACTCTATGTCCGAGTTTGTTGTAGATTTTGTTAATATAATGCCTGGTAATCCCAAAAGTAAAGTCAAATCAAGAATCGTTTTAACACCGCAACATGCTAAACGTTTAGCTAAAGCGCTTGCTGATAATGTTCGAAAATTTGAAAAAGCAAATGGAGATATTAAGGATTATGAACAGCCTCCAATTCCATTAAATTTTGGTCCTACTGGACAAGCATAAAAAAAGCCTGATGTTATCATCAGGCTTTTTTATTTAAATTAAGTAAATAATAGTTATTTCTTATTATGCAATTAATTATCAAGCGCTCAGAACCTCATAAAATCGTTTTTTTTAATCTGTTTAAAACAGTGAAGCTACGTGTTCAAAAACCGTTAAACGCGATTAAAATGCGTTTTCATAGATTTTACTTGTAGTTCTCATTTTCCATTAGTATTTAACCATTGATAAATATTTTTCATTTGTATAATCTTTTTAAAGTGAGTGTTATTGAACGACGAAACGCTGTTTATAAACGAATACTTCTTTTAATTCGTATTTAATTTTATTTAAGCTGCGGCAATAGAATTATTTTTGCAGACTGTACAAGCAGAGAATTATTAACAATTATCGCTGTGCTTTATCAATTTAACAAGGTATTTCAATATATGGACATTTTTACCTCCCCCCCAAAAAATTCCAAAAATTTGTTTTTCAAATTTTTGTTTTTTACATTTTCACTTTTTCTATTTTCTAGTAACTTATTGTATGCAGATGGTACCAAGCAAGTAACTCCATCAGCTACAGGTGTTGAGCCTACTAATGGTACGGCTCTTTATATCACTAATAATATTAGAGGTTCGTATTTCAATGCGCCCAATTCTAATAGGATAAGGTTTACAATTGTTGATAATGCAAATGAAAACTTTTATTTTGGTTTAAATGCACTGCAACGATTAGAGGCGTTAAATAATCCTGCAATAGGTCGATTTACATACTATAGGATTTTTGATAATTCTAATACGTTATTGCAGCAAGGTAGGTTTAATGACGGTTCTGCAACTGATACAGACCCAACCGCTGGTGATCAAGGCTATATTTCAACTTATTTAGAGGCATTTAATGGTCCTAATGGCGTTGGAGGTGTTACCAATGGTTATAATCCCTTTGTATTTGATCCGGCGACTAATGGTGATTTTTATATCGAGATTTATGTAAGTACCGATGGTGGTGTTACACCTTTTGTTTTTCCAAGTGGAAATGAGTTGAATTTTTTCATGCCTTATTTTGACTTCACGGTTGGAACAATTGCTGGTCCCGTATTAGGTAGGGTTTGGTCTGATAAATGGAGTTTTATCGCTTATTTGTTTGATGATGCTGATGAGAACGCTGGTACTGCTGATGTTCCAACACCAAGCTTGGATGCCTCGGTAGAAGGTGAATTTTTTGCCTTTACTGATGATGGGGGGGTAATTGTAAAGGTTGATTTCGCTACTGATTTTAGGCCATTAGCTTATGAGTTGTCAATGAATAGATTCGGTGTTGTTGAAGATGATACTGATCCAGCTAACGACTTTCTTACCTCTAGAATGTCTACTAATAGACCTTCAAGTACCTCTCCTGGATTAAATAATGGTTACAAGGTATTTATTACTTCGCCTGATCAAAATGTTTTTGTTCCTACTCCTGTCGCTGCTCCAGTGGTTACAGGTAGTATATTAGGATGTCCAGGAGCATACTATATACCTTATAAGTTAGATGCTGCTGGTGATATTGCAATACTTTTAGATTTAAATGGTGTTGCTGGATATCAACCAAATACTGCAGATGTAGTTGTTGAGTCGTTTGAAGAGCAACCTGGTGATAAAGTTTTGTTCTGGGATGGTGTAGATGGGAATGGAGCTGTTGTTTCTGAGAATACGAGTGTTAGTGTGACTGTAACTACTTTTAGAGGTCGTACTAATTTACCAATGTATGATGCAGAGTTTAATGTTGATGGATTGTCAATTGAGGCTATCGCGCCTGCTTTTTCAACTCAAAGTTTATATTGGGATGATTCAGGTCTTGCAGCTTTTGGATCATGTATTGATGAAAGTGATAATAGTGGGAATAATATTACTGTAGGTTCTTATCAGAGAGTGGATTTGTTAGATCCTTTATTGGGTCCTACTCATGGTTGGAACGGTTCTAATCCTGATCAAAATGTTCCTGCTGCTCCTGGTACTTTAGGGACTGATACGGTTTTGCTTTGTGATGATTATGGTAATGATCGTGTAATAAATACTTGGTTTTATGGGTACGTTCAAGAATCTAATCCTGTTTCTTTAAGATTGCCTTCTTGTGATAAGGATGGTGATGGAATTGATGATAGTGTAGATATCGATGATGATAATGATGGTATTGCAGATGTTGACGAACTTTTTGGCGTATCTGGTGGAGATCCTTTAGGAGATGATGATGGTGATGGTCTATTTAACTACTTCGACCCTACCACTGGACCTGGCGATGATGGGCCAGCTAACCCTAATTTTGTAGACGCTAATGATGATGGGGGGGTTAGTGATCAATATGATGTCGATGGCGACGGTGTAATTGATCAGTTCGATTTAGATTCAGATGGTGATGGTATTCCAGATAATAATGAGGCTCAAGGGACTCAAGCATTTACTGCTCAAGGAAGTTTGGCTGATATAGATAATGATGGGTTGGTGAATACATACGATAATGGTACGACAGGATTGGTTCCTGTTGATACTGATTCAGATGGGATACCTGATTATAAAGATACAGATAGTGATAATGACGGTATTGTTGATACAACTGAAGCAGGGCTTACTTTGTCTAATGCCGATTTAGATAATGACGGTCTTGATGATGCTGTTGATAGTACTTCTGATGATTATTTAGATCCGGATGGGACGATAAATAATACCGCCGGTCTACCAGATGCTGACGGTGATGTTAATGGAGGTGGAGATGTTGATTTCAGGGATACTGAATCTTCTACTGATTCTGATGGAGATGGTATTTTTGATGAGGCAGATCTTGATGATGATAATGATGGTATTTTAGATTCTGTAGAGTGTTTTGAGACTCCAGTAACTGTTGGTCCGATTAACTCTGGGAATGCTTCTTTTGATTTTACAGGTAACGGAGTTTTGAATAATGCAGACCTTAATTTTGTTACAATTAACGGAGTTCAATACTCGCAATTTCTTGTTCCTGATGCTTATGCAGAAAGTTTTGCTTCTAATAGTGATCAAGTAGTTTTTGAAAATTTTAATGGAATTAGTGGTTCTGGTACTGGGGGGGCTTCTGGTAATAATATTTCTAATCCTAATTGGAACAATATAATATTAAATGCCTTCCGTAGTAATAATTTTAATCACTTTCAAGAACTGACAGGTTCTGTATTGAACTCTGATTTTTATACACTTACTTATGATGTGACTATACCAGTTTCTGGTGAGTCTTTTGTTTTGGTCTCTGAAAGAAATTTAAATAATGGATTTAATTTAGAAGCATTTGATGCAAATGGTGTACTGATTGGTAGCTTAGATGTTCTAGCTAGTGATTATATTGGAACGGGTATAAATACCTCAATAGGTCAAGAAATTGGAATTGCATTGTATCCGCTTTCACAATTTGCAACTGCTGGTTCAGTGATTAAATCTATAACTGTTTCTCCGTCTGTTAATGGTGATGGTGGTGATGGTAAAGTGTTTATTGTTACAGAGGTATTCACTTGTAAAGACAGTGATGGTGATGGAGTAATTGACAGTTTAGATTTAGATTCTGATAATGATGGTATTTATGATGCGGTAGAAGCAGGACATGATCAACCTATAGTTGATGGTCAGCTAACTGGACCGGTTGGTTCTGATGGTGTTCCTGATAGTGTACAAAATGCAGGTCAAGAAGATAGTGGTATAGTAAATTATACTTTAGCAGATTCTGATGGTCTACAAGGACCTGACTATATAGATACAGATTCTGACGAAGATGGTTGTTCTGATTCAAATGAAGCTTATAATGATCAAAATGCCGATGGTGGAGATGCTGGTCAATACGGTGCAGATCCTGCCACCGTAAATCCTGCAAATGGTTTGGTGGTTGCTGCTTCGTATGCTGCTACTACTCCAGTAGATACGGATGGTAACAGTACCTTAGATTATAGAGAAGATGGTCCTGATGTTAATAATGATGGAATTGCTGATGCCTGTATGCCTCCAATTGATACAGATGGTGATGGTGTTTTTGATAATTTAGATATTGATGATGATAACGATGGTATCTTAGATACTGTTGAATCGCAAGGTCTTGGTGATCCTTCGGTAGACTCTGATGGTGATGGTATACTCAACTATCAAGATTCTGATTTCTGTAGCCTTAATGCTGATGGTGTCTGTGCAGTTCTGGACTCAGATAATGATGGTATACCTAATCATTTAGATTTAGACTCAGACGGCGATGGTATTCCAGATAATAATGAAGCGCAATCTACAGGGGGGGATTATACGGCACCTTTGGATTCAAATGGTGATGGTGTTCCTGATGTCACAGTCAATGGTCTTCCGGTCACATACGATTACGGGGAAGAGCAAGGTATTTTGCCTGTAAATACGGATAATGTAGATAATCCTGACTATTTAGATCTTAATTCAGATAATCAAGGAGCTGATGACACTACTGAGGCTGCTCTTGCTCTTGCAAATAATGACGCAGACGGTGATGGACTTGATGATAATATAGATACAACTACAGGTTACGGTGATCCTAACGGGACAATTAATTTAACCTCACAATTGCCAGATACAGATAATGATTTAACTGAAGGTGGTAACGTAGACTTTAGAGATAGAACGGCTCCAGATGATGCAGATGGAGATGGTATAAAAGATAAGGAAGACCGTGATGATGATAATGACGGTATAGATGATGTAACTGAAGGGTATGGCTTCTTTCCGGATTTTGAAAATGGTGGTACTAATTGTACGGGACAATCCTATGACTTTACTGGAGGAACTTTAATTTCTGGTACAGCAGGTTCTGTTGGTGCTCAGTATAGATTTAACACTGCTACCGTTGGTATTGATGCTATAATTGAAATAACTCAACGCAGTACCGGTGTAACACTTAATAATATTGATACTAATGCTACAGATAACCTTGCTTGGCAACCTGTATTAAATTATGCAAATGGTTCTACTGGAGATTTAACAATGTCTTTCCAAGTAAGATTTGTAAATGCAGGAACTACTACAGCGGCTGTTGTGAATAGATTGGTGGATTCATTCAAGATGTTGATAGTAACGGTAACGGTACGGTACGTGAATTCTATCGCTTACAAAATCTAGTAGGATACAGTATAGGTAATCCTACAAGGGTCGTTGCTCAAGAATTAGCAGCAGACGTTATTCAATTAAGAGCTGATGGTTCTGGTAGTGCGCCTATTGAGCCTATTGATATAGATAATAGGTATAGAGTTTTCTTCCAAAAAAGAGAAGTATCTCAATTTAATTTTACCATTGGGGGTAACTAAAAATACAACGGCAGCGTCTCAACGTTTTTACAGCGTTCGATTTGATGAATGTCGTATAAATTTATATAATGATCCGTCACATTCTTTCGTAGACGCTCCAGATACTGATGGAGACCTAATACCTGATTATCTAGATTCTGACTCAGATGGTGATGGTTGTAATGATACTTTAGAGGCTGGTTATATTGATGCTTTCGCGAATGCAGATAGAGATGGCATTTTAGGTAATTCAGCACCAGAGACTGTAGATGGTAATGGTTTAGTTACCTCGGGAGAAGGTTCTGATGGTTATACTGAGCCTAACGATATTGATAATAATGGTATATATGATTTCCTTGAAATAGGATATGCAATGGCCTGTGATGATAATGATAATGATGGAATAGTTGATTCTATTGATATCGATGATGATAATGATGGTATCTTAGATACGGTAGAGAATGGTGGCGTAGATCCATTTGGTGATACTGATAATGATGGAATTTTAAATTATCAAGATGTAACTCCGGCTAATGATGCAAATGGAGATGGTGTTGTTGATAGTTTTGATACTGATAATGATGGTATCATTAATCAATACGATCAAGATGCTGACAACGATGGGATTCCAGACAATGTTGAAGGGCAAACAACTTCAGGTTATATAGCTCCTAGTGGTGTAGATAGTGACTTCAATGGATTAGATGACGTATATGAGTCAACGCCTGGTAGTGGTGATGGAGTGACTCCGGTTAATACAGATGCGTTAGATTCTCCAGATTATCTTGATGATGATTCAGATAATGATAATGTACCCGATTCTACTGAAGGTTTTGATATCAACAATGATGGTGTTCCTGATACTCTTCCTAGTGGAAATGATGTAGATAATGACGGTCTAGATGATGCTTTTGATAGTGACTTGACAGGTTATGGTGATCCTAATGGTATGCCTACTGTATCTGATCCAGGATCAGAACTTAATAATACGGATGGTACAGATGAACCAGATTATAGAGATCAAGATGATGATAATGATGGTCTTCCAACAGTAGGTACTGGTGAGGATGCTAATAACGATGGTGACCCTACTAATGATGATGATGACTTAGATGGCACACCTAATTACCTAGATTTTCAAGATACTGATGGCGACGGTGTACCTGATAGTGTAGATATTGATGATGACAATGACGGTATCATTGATACAGAGGAAGGATGTGGAAATTTATTGATAAATGGTAATTTTGAAGATCAAGACTTCTCTAGTCTTGCAGAGTTTCCTAACACGACAAATACAGATGCTTCAGGTACTTTTATTGGTGCGAATCTTAATACGAATACATTACGTGGTTGGACTTATACTCAAAATTTAGATGGTTGGATAGGTAATGAATCTCCTGTTTGGTCTTCAAATAATTTTGCGAGTGCTTATAATGGAACTCAATATGTAGATGTTTTAGGAAATAATAATCTTTCTGGTGGAGTTAACAATGTGTTATCTCAAACGATCAGTACAATTCCTGGAACTACTTACACCTTGTCATTTTTCTGGGGGGGTGAAGATGTCGGTCATTCAGCTGGTCAAATTGTAACTTTAGATGTTGATCTTTTAGATTCTTCAAGTAATTCTATTTTAAGTCAAAATTTATCAGCTATTGCTCAAGGTGAAGTTGATGGTGTTATTGGTTCAAAAGCTTGGTTTTATTTCAGTCAGACATTTACAGCTACAACAAGTCAAACAACTTTACAATTTGAAGCAACTCCTCCTTCTGGAAGAACAGCTGACGGAGCTAATATTGATTTTGTTAGTATAACTAAAAATACTTGTACGGATTCGGACAACGATGGTGTTCCGGATAGCTTAGACTTAGATAGTGATGATGATGGTATTCCTGACAATGTTGAGGGACAGTCAACGACTGGGTATGTAGTTCCGAGTGGTGTAGATAGTGACCTGAATGGATTGGATGATGTCTATGAGACGACTCCAGGAAGTGGTGAAGGAATCACACCAGAGAACACAGATGGAACAGACGAGCCAGATTACTTAGATGATGATAGTGATAATGATGGCGTAATAGACGCTATAGAAGGTTTTGATGTAGACAATGACGGAGTAGCAGACACAGTGCCAAGCGGTAATGATGTTGATAACGATGGATTGGATGATATTTTTGAT